>NZ_CP195036.1:0-192429 GCF_051164845.1 Shewanella sp. HL-SH4 | reverse complement strand
AAAACTAGATTTTTAATAATTAATTAAATTGATTTACCACAAAATGGTGTAACGTTTTACCACAAAATAATGTAACGAGCTGCCACAAAGCTATGTAACCTACCTTTATTGTTGAAATTGAGGATTGACCACTCTGGTCTAATTAATATGCATAAAGGGTTAAATTACTGAATTTTATGTGCAATTTCATTTAAAAAAATTTTTTAACTATTGTGGACCACAATTTGTAGTATCGATTTACCACAATTTTATGTATTGTTTTGCCACAATATGCTGTAACGTTTTGCCACAATATGCTGTAATGTTGCTGGGCAAAATTGAAGTGATTTTTAATACTCCAAAATGGAGTAGTCTGAATACAACTATTAAATAGGTTTTATATGCCAGTTGATGATAATTTTAATGAAGAAATAGATAGCTACCTAGACGATTTGGATCAATATAAAGCTAATACAGTATTAAGTGATCTGAACGAAAGCAAAGCTACATTAGTAGAGTTCCCTTTGAATTCAACTTTGCCAAAACAATATAAAAAGTCACATCTGGCAATTTTCTCAATTCATGATCAGTCACCGCATGAGATTAATTTGTTCACGATAATGGCATCTAAGATGCAAGCTGAACATTGGGAAAATGGTAAAACACCTAAATATGAATTTCAGGCTTCTGAATTATCGTCATGGCTAGACATTGAATCTAGATATATTGGTTCTACTCTTAAAGGGCCCGCGCAAAGACTTGCTTCCAGGCACATTGGTTTTGCATCTCAAGAAGACGATGGTGACTTTTCATTTGTACCGTTGTTTTCGAAACTGGAATATAAAAAGAAAGTTCTCACAATGATTCCAAACCCTGAGCTTAAAAACTTTATGCTCGATTATTCTGGTGGTTACGGGCTTATTAATACCTTTTCATCGCTAAAATTAACCGGTAAATATTCGAAGCGTATTTACGATTTCTTATCTCGTTTTAAGACAAACGGTACAATTTTACGACCGATGAAGTTGGATACGCTACGCCGCTATTTCGCTATCATAAATAAAGATGGCGTCTTTACATCAGGCAATACATCATTAGATAAACCAGCAGTGTTTATATCTCGCTGTATAGAGCCGGCAATCATAGAAATAGCTAATACATTTGAAAATGAAATATTCTTCTTCAATGGTGAAGCTGGACACCTGGGTTATACACCGATCAAAGAGGGTAACAAATCTGTTGGGGTCAAGTTTCATTATCAATGGATTGAGAATAAAGTAAAAATGGACGACGTAACGGCTAGGAAGACGATATCTGATCTAGAACAACAAAGACTTGTTAAGAATATAACCCTATCAATATCTCAATTAGAGTTACTATCACAAGCCTACTTAAAAATAGGCCAAAGAGAAACCGCTGTTCAATTGATGAAAACAGTACAAGAAAAAAACATTGCCGAGCAGAACCAGCAAAGCGAGGAGACATTTAAAGATGAAACACAAAGTTTATTAGATAAAATTGCTAAACTGAAAGAGTTAAACCCGGACCAAAAATACTAAATGCATTTTTTGAGCAACAAATAATAGATCTTTTCACAACAATAATATGATCGGATAGAGCAGGCTCAATTTAGACATTTGATAAATTCTGTGTATAACCTTGAGACAAAAAAGTGAAATAACAAAAATTAGATCGGTTTAACATGAAAAATGGATCTTTTAACACAAAAACTAGATCTTTTATAAACTCAAATTGCATTATTTGAGCGTATTATAACCATTAATTGACTTGTGGATAATTTACACCATTAAAACGATCTTTTAGCAGGTAAAATAGATCTCTGAAAACAAATTTATGATCTTAAACAACAATTAAATGTCATCATTTGCAGCAAAAGTAGATCGGTAATGACACATTTTAGTTTTTTTAAACGCCTCTAAAGTGCACGTAAGTGCATGACTATAAAGTGTAAGTGAGAGTTATGCACAACTAAGCATAGTTCTTATATCTCTTTATATTTGTTATAGTTATATATAGATCTATATACAGTGATCATTTCTGTTTTTTAAAAATCTAATGATGAGTACTGTGTATCTTGGCAAGCCCATTGTCGTAAATATGTTTCCATGAATCATTGATCAGTTTTTTATCAAACGTGGTAACCTCCCTATCAAATAACTCAAAGACAGCAGCTTTACTAACCTCATCTATGATTGCTGATTGATGCCCATGAACAATAGAATGCTTATCAAGTTTGCTAAGAGTTAAGTTAGAAAATGATTGTTGCATTATGATTTTGATAATTTTAGCCAAATCATACTTTTTACATTCATTACGAATAAAGCGATTAATTGCTTTATTAACCTTACTGTCAGATACATGTTCCATAATTTTTCTCTTTATTTGATTGGTATAACTAGATGTTAAATCAGCTTCAATAGGCAGCAACTATTATTCTAAATGGTCAGTTATGATAAATTTATCGTTATTGATTATTTCATTCATCGTAAGCTGTCCATTGAGCCCATGCCTACGATAACACTGGCCTCGTTGAGCCATGGCATGGTAAACGCTTTGCTTGCCCTTACAGAGCGATACAGCGCCAAAACGCATAAAGTATTGAAATGCGTAGACGCTATTGAACTTATCCATTTGATCCTTTAAATAATCAGGGAATTCAATATTTACGATAAAGTATGCTGCATCTGCATCAACAGTCAGCTTATCATCTTCAATAAATGACATTACCCGTCGTAGGTCACCATCTTTAGTTTTAATGGTTTTTCCTGCAATTTCAGGCATCTCATTCACATCAAAATAAACCAAGTCAGTAAATGGGTCACTCAAGCCATCTAGCAATGATCCATCGGCCCACGTATCAATAGACAGATATTTTGCTTTAGGTATTGGGGTTCTAGCTACATACTCCATCGAATCTACTTCTAGCAGCTGATCTAGTTTATTTTCATTTCTAACTTCATGAAAAATCTCAATAGCTCTAAATGGTTTAGCGTTAAAACCGTGAAAGCTCCACATGAAGTCAATATGCACAAGTTGCTGTTCATTAATAATACTGAATTGTGGAAACATCATGCGACGGTTAAAGCGATTGTCCTGGAGTTCGCCATTGGCCATTTTCATACTATGCTGTTCAGCTCGCCTTTCTTCCAACACATCAGCTGTTACACAAGCGCGCAGTAACTTTTCCAAAAATAGCGGGCTGTATACATCAGGCTGAATCTTTATTTTACCTTCACCTTTGCTATTTCTATATATCGTGCGGCCAACAGGGTGTCTAATAGACCAATCGTATCGAGTTTTGGCGAGCAATTGCTGGATGCGATAAAGTGGTTCTAAGAATGCATACTTTTCATCTGACTGAATAAGATTAGAAGCCGATTTGTCTTCACCGCCGGAGACTTGGCATGTCCAACAACCAAACCTTGAACCGCACGCCTTGGATTTTAATGCGCTTTTGCCGAAGAAAACACATTCGCCAGTCGCATGTTTATAAATCTCAGCGGTATCATTTGAGTCTTGACGATAGTTTGGAAGTGGGTATTTATCATTGTCGCCACATGACAAAAGAAACTCCCAAACATTAGAGCTTGTCCAATCTTTAATTGGGTACATTTCGGATTCATTTTTAGATACCTGGTTAGGCTTAATGGCATTACCACCAAATTTTCGTATATTGCCAGCTCTGATTGCTCCCTCATCATCACGTGAACCTAAAAGCAATAAGGTCTTGCTTGCCCACTTTTTGTCGATGCGTTTGAGATATTTTGATTTGGCTTTTTGTGCGGGTTTCACTTTTAGATCAATAGAGCATTGTCTCGAAGAACCTGCGAAGGTTGGCTGTCCCCTTCCTGTTAAAATACGCCCTGTAAACGATTGAGTTAGTTCAGGTTTAGCAATCAAGATGCTCAAAGGTAATTGATGTTTTTCTATAAACATTTCCAAATCTTCAAGACAATCCATCGCATGTTGATGTACGGTAGGTGATTCAACAAGTGTGTCAGTGTGCTGCAGACAATGATGAGGAGATATGTCATGCCCTTCCCTTTTTGCGCGCATAAGTGCCATCAAGAAAAGCATCAATACTGTAGAACTATCTTTACCCGATGACCAACCGATAAACACGGTATATTGCGCAACAATGGCATCATAAATTGCTTGTGTTGCATCAATAATCAATTGAGCTAATGAGTGAGTTTGACCATTTTCGATAAAGTTTAAATCTTCAGTTGTTTGTAGTGTTTGCCAAACTTGATGCCACTTGTCGTTCAACACAAGATGCACGATATTGCTCACAGACTTTTTTAAAAAGGGTACGTCTGATCCTTCGGCTGGATAGCTTAACCAATCTAATGCTAGTTGTTCCATTTTTTACTGCCTATTTGCCTTTCGTTAATAAATTAATTATTAACTACTTAGCAAAACCGGCAACTGGATAGATAAACAAAGGACAACACAAAATATAGTGGTGACCTTGGCTGTAATATGAACTAGAGATAATATTAGAGAGGATCGGTGCAATGCTCATTGCTGAGTAGCTTATAGGCAGAAGGGAGCGCTATACATTCTATTTTAAGATATTCATACCCCGAACCATCCAGGGCTCGTTTACGCTTAAAACCAAAGCGGTTACCCAATATAGAGTCACAGGCAATACGCAGTGACTTACTGGCCTGCTCATAATTATCTTTGTTGCCCAGCTCATTAGTGCGGCGTGTCGATTTAGGCCCCAGTCTTTGCCCAATTTTAAGTTTGTAAGCGTGAAAATAGATAAATGCAGAATAATTAAATTTGCCGTTACGCATGATAAATGGATTCATAAGCCACTCCATTTTGCCTGCTTTCTAGTTTGGCTTTTGTTAACATGGTGGTTCTCCTTGTAGTGATGTCGTCAAGATTGCCTCAAGTTTAAAAACCGGCAACAAGCAATAAATAGTTGAAAAAACAAACAGGTTGATTTCACGAAACTTTAATGAATTACCCACAGAAAATGTGGATAGTTTAAGCTGTTTTCGGCGTTCTGCAGTGGTTAATAAACAATGATTCTTACATATTATTGTTACTGCCAAATTCAAAAAATTATCATGATAACCACGTCAAATTAGTAACTATGCGTGCATGTTGATTGGTATGATTGATGTGTGACTACAACAAAAAGAGTTAGGAGAATGGATAGCCATAGCGCGTTCAGCAGCTTTAAAATAACCTTACATCGACAAAGATTGATAATCTGGCTGCAGTATACGTAGTTTGTTCCTGGATTAACCCATGCCGTCTCTACTATTGATGCAACGATAATTAACTTAAAAAATGGTATAATGTACCTGTATCACTCATACACATAGTCATACTTCTATATTAAGCTCTAAATGAAAAATGTTAGTTAGATAAACCAAATCAATCTGTATGTCCTTATATGAATCCACCGCTGTACCGTCTTGGTTTACATCGACAAAAACAACTCGTTCGATGCCGCTTGGGAGGACATAAGCCAAAGTTACAGATTTACCTCTATACTGAGATAGCATATCAAGTACCTGCTGAGCAGAATGACATTCTAATCGTTGATAAATATTTTTAATTACGATCATAAAATAATCCTAAAGTTTGGTGTGTATTGTCTCGTATAAGAAATTAACCCAGAATTGAAAGCAAACCATTTAAAATTAAAAACAACAGTTTAATCAATTTTATATGTAACAACACTGAATCAAATAGGCCCACTTTGTTGCAGTACGTTTACAAGCTTCACACCCAAAAACACTTCAATATTAAATCTTATTTGTAAGTGTTTCGTAAAGTATCATTTTTAGATTGATTTGGATTATGAAGCCTGGGCAATTAATTGTATATACTCATGAAAGTTAATACATTAGTCATTATTATTAAATGCTTATGCCGCCTGCTTTCGACTTAAAAAGTAGTTTAATATCACGCGATTAATATTGGGAAACAATGGATTTGGCTCAAATAGAGAATAGTCGTGTGTTTCCCAAGCGAGATTTGCATTGCTTTCAGCGTCCCAAACTGCACTTCTCAGTTTTTTAGCGTGACTTTCAAGTATCGCAACCTTCCCTAGTTCGTTGGCAAGTCGAGCGCGCTTTATTCGTTCCCTGGTAATATCAAATTCAACATTAAAATGCTCTGAAATAGTTTTGCCATTTAATGCTTGTCGTTGCATTTGCTCATTAGAAACTGAAGCGTGGACCTGTTTTGGTTGCAGTTCGATTAAATACGCGGATAAATCAAATTCATGCGCAAAAGCGACAGCTTCTTTCATTGAGTTAAATTCACGGGAATAGTGCCTGTTGTTTGGGAGAGCATAGTTAACGCTCACGTATTCAACTCCGTAGCGAACAAATGGCTCGATGGTTGCGGAATTAACTGTTTGAACATACTTGTGCCTAATGACGTATTCATTGGCATTGTCAGTTGCTGTCGCAATCTCAAAGTCTGCGGCATCAACACCATGGCCGCAGGATTCAATTATCCGATCATGCATCAACGCTGCTAAGCGACCACTGTGTTTATAATTTGCGTCTTTACGGTTTTTGATGTCGTGTAACGTCACTATTTTTTGCATATTTACCTCTAATTCGTTGGAATTACAGAAATGGTATGCCTAGGTGTTAATCGCGCAACTCGCTGTTGAGATTGGCTTTGTGGTGTTTATAGATGATCGGTTTTATTAATGTTGAGTTACAACAATCAATTTATAGCGGGATATAAAAAAGGCTACCTTCATTATAAGTAGCCTTTTAAATTAACAAGATAGAACCGTTTTTACTTGGAGTTGTAGCCAGCTTTGGCTGAGTCTATTGCGTATTGGGTATGATAGTAAGCCTTATTAAAAGCCGCTAAAAACTCAGAATAATCCAATCCTTCCTCTTTGCATAAAGCACCAAAGCTAAAACAATCAGGATCATAATCCATATTCATCTCCATATTTATCTCCATATTTATCTCCATCAATCCATTGCTAGGTCAAGATTACTACTTAAATAACAGGTGTTAATTTACTAACTTACTGATAATGGTCAAGTCAATTTTATTCGCTAAAACACAGTCAAACAGTTTTAAATTTGTTATAGCGCTTGTAAAACTCCCCTTTTCTATTGTTGCATCCGCTAAATCATTGCTGTTAACTTTGGCTAATGTGTAGTGACTTCGGTTAATTCCTACAATAACTAATGTGTCAGTTGATGATTTGTTTATAGGCATTGTTAAGTTATTTTCAGACAACTTAATATTTATGTGTTGAACCACTACAATGGTTTGGAATGGTTCAGCTAAGACAGACAGAACAACCGCCCACGCAGAATTGATATTTCCACCGTTAAGCAATCTTTTGGTCGCACCTTCCCTGCATTGGATTACATAAAAACGCTCATTGTGCTTGATGATTTTTAAATCCCACTGGTACAGGTAGTCCGTCAGTATGCAATGAAAGTGCATTGATGTTTGCATGTCCATTCCTTGTTTAATCAGTTGAGATTACAGTAACCCATAACCTCAACTCGGCAACACTAAGCGGCAAGTGTTAGTAGCGTGTCATCGTCTAATTCTTCACTTTCACTAGCACTTTGGCCTTGTTCAAGTTGTGCTATTTTATTGCGTAGTTCAACCATGCTGCGTTTACTATCCGTCAATAAATCCATTTCATTAAATTCAGATACTTCTACCTTTTGGGCGTGTTGTAAGCGGTCTTGCGCGTCTATCAAACGGTTTTCATTTTGAATGATATGATCATTAATCTTTCTAATAAAATCGTTAATAGTGGCTAAGATCGATGCGCCCATATTTTTTACTGAATAGGTGTTTAGTGTGAATTTATACGCTGATGCGTTGGCCGATGTGATAACCAGTTGCATAGTCGTATTTACCACACTGACATTGAGTTCAAATCCAGCAAATGAACCTAGTGCAATGTCCTTTTCCATAAAATAACCCGCATTGATAGCCGCAGCGGTGCCTTTTAGTTGTTCGTGCATGTTAGTAGCAGCTTCATTGTGTTTATTGAACAATTGGCCTTGCGCATTGGTATAACTAAAACTATCACCTTTTACTTCGTCCAAATTTAATGCCGCATCAGCGTGTAAATTCTTAATCAATTTGCTGAATTTATTTATCGCTGCAGTTTGGCTAGTTATGTCATTTTGAGCATTACGCTTGTTGCGAATAAAGCTATTTTTCTTGGCTTCTAGCATCTGAATTGTCTTAGTTAGTGATACCATTTCAAGTACCAAAGGCGAGCCTGATGTTTCAGCTTTAAGCTCTGCAAATGTCAACTCAGTTGAAGAAATATCCTCACAGGTTTTGACTCCTAAATCATTTGTCGAATGGAACTGACTTATAAAAGACTGCTTGGCTTGTAGGATCTGAAACAGGTAGGCATCAAGTGTGTTTTTGGTCGCGACAAAATTTACATCAATAGTGAATGTGGCAGGCTTAGCATGATACAGCTCAGAGCCCTGTCTAATGATACGGCCTAATCTCTGCTCTAAATCACACGGGCGATAAGGTGAGTCAACGAGGGTGACAGCCACTAATTTTTTATTGATGTTAGCACCACAACCAAGCGTTGCGGTTGATGCAATGATCACACGATACGTACCCGCGTTTAATTTGCTATAAAGCTCGTTCTTTTGAATAGACGTTTTAAAAGACTGTGCAAAAACAATTTCTTCGGCTTTTACACCATGTTCAATAATAAGCTGTGACTTTAAATCATCATACACGGAATGACGGCCATTCCGGTTAGGAACACCGAGATCAAGGAAGATTATTTGGACACCTTTAACCGCCGTAGTTTCATGGTATTTATCAGCAACGACTTTAGCTGTGGTGGGTATTTTATTACCCGACTGGTCGGCTGGTAATGCGCTATTAAACAGACGCATATCAATACTGGCTTTTCTCGCATCAGAGAGAACGGCCAGCATATTGTCATTTTTGACAGGGCTTGAGCTAAAGCACTGTGCCCTTTTAACTAGCAGCTTGCTAAAATCAAGTTGTAAATCAGTCGGTTCAACAACGATTTGACGCGGTTTTCCGCCTGTTACGGGCGGTATGGCATCATAAAGTTGTTTGCTGCCGTCGGGTGAAATCACTTCAATTTTAGGAATATAATTAATTAATTCTTTAGCTAAAATTGAATCAGTAAACATTGACCACGAGACCTTTAATAAGGAAATGTTGTTAAAGGCGCGCAAGCGGGAGACTGTTTTAAACCCCTGACCTGTAGGGCTAATTTCAAAGTCATTGGCAATTTTTGCGTACGAACTCACCCATGAATCAATATTATCAATACCTTGCGCTTCTAACGCTTCTTCATTCAAATAGCGCGAAAAGGTATAGACTTCCAAAAGGCTGTTAGCTATCGGGGTTCCAGTGCTGAAAAACACACCTAAGCCATTTTTATTATTCTTTTTCAAACATTGAATTTTCATATACCAATCGAGTGCACGTTTTGAGCCGATAGGGGTATTAGTCCCTTTGACGTTTGCCAAACGGCTGGATGTGTAAGATAAATTCTTAATAGAATGAGCCTCGTCTAAAATCAAAGCATCAATACCCAGTTCGCTTATGCTTAATCCTTTTTTACGTTTGTCGTGGGTTAGCTCAAGTAAGCGGGTTTCTAAGTTTTCTTTTTGGGTTTCCATGGCTTTAACGCTAAAACGTTGACCTTTTTTGTTAGCTTCGTTAAGTGAGTCAGCCAATTTGTTAATTTCTTTTTCAATAACTTCTTGCTCAACATCGGCATCAACAGGGATAGAGGTAAACGAACTCTCAGGCATGATCACAATGCTTGAGCCTGTTTTTATGCGTAACAATGTAGCCTGTCTTGCTGCTGGCGATAAATCATCAGGTGCTAACACAGTGATTTGATCTGCTGGAAACAATGTCAGGTATTGTGCTGCCAATTGTGATGTTAAATGGTTAGGGCAAACAATCACGACACGCTGTTTTAACTTTAGCGATATTAATAACTTAGCAATAGCGGCGATTGTGTATGATTTCCCAGCGCCAACGCAGTGATTAATGAGTAAACGGCCTTCGGTAATCGCACGATAGACAGCACGATTTTGATGATCTCTTAACTTAATTGTTTGGTTAGCATTAGGCAGAAAAATTGCGTCTTTAGGTGATTGAATAGGTGTGTAACGGTTGAATTTTACGTTAAATATCTGTTCTAATTGGGTTTGAATGGCTTGGTCATTGAGCAAGAAGTTATCCCATTCAGCTAAAATTAATTCAGAATTTAGCTCATTATTAAGTGTCGCCTCTTTGTTCACAACACGACGATTATTAGCATCTTTATAAGTGACTTGAGTTGATCGCCCATTCATTAGGCGCGGCATCAAATAAGAAAATCTGTGATCATTATTCCCAAGGCGAGTTTCAAGCGAATGCGGTAAATTATACAGTTCTACTAACCATTCGTTGTTGATGTAGTTGATTTTAATCTTTGAATAACGATTTTGTTTACCATCGCATAGATGCATTACAAATGCTTCATAAATAGACGATGGCACCCAAGACGCACCCAAATTAATAGCGATATCTTCAAATGCAACATCAACAGGCGTGACTTCAACCAAGGCATTTACATACAGTTGCTTCAACTCGGGATCAAGGTTTGAGTGTTTTACATCTTCTAATTTGGTTTTTATATCACCTGATTGATAAACGTTTTTAGTGAACCATGTACCATGATCGTTAAAAATTAAGTGCCCTTCGTTCATCGAGATAAAGCTATTTATATCGATAGATAGTAAATCAGCACAAAATTGAACGTCTACTTTACCGTGAATGTTTAATGATGATAAAAGCGCATCTTCGGCACAACTAGCAGAAGTTGGTACTTCCCATGGATACAAGACACGTTGATTAAAAATTTCAGCTTGTTTGCAAGACGGTTTAACTTCACTGACATTGAGTTTTTTAGCCACAGACTTAGTAACACCCGCACTATAATCACACTCAAGCGATAGTAGGTTGTAATTAGTTGGATCAAGACGGCAAACCCGTTGATTAGCCGCATCATGAATAAAACCAAATACTTTAACAAACGCTTGATAGCGTTGGTTTAGCTGTAATCGTAGTGCATCCATTTTACTAACGTCTAAATCATTTTGTTCTGCATCAAGTAAGCTCATTAAGGTGTAACGTAATCCGCAAAGGCCAACTAAACGATCCTTTGCTTTTCCGCTAAATTCAGTCGCTACCCAAGAGCCGCTTACTAACTGATAAATTTCGTCATTATCAGACACACAGTAAGAGCCCTCTTTTGTTCCTATGGTTTCAACCATTGTCACAACTGACTGTTGTGTTGCTGCAACATTGGATGATTTTACCGCTTTAGTAGTGGTGTTTACGCTAAATTTCAAACTACTTAACGTGCGCTTAATCGCTTCAATAGATAAAGGTTCAAAGTCATCACCAGCAATGCAATGAACGCTATTACCACGAAAATTAGCGCCTACTTCCATTTTGCCAATTATCTGAGCTGGATTTTCAATGTAGTAGTTGTTGATTGAATAATCGTTACCGTTTTCGTCTTGTTGAGTTTGGCTTTCAATCCAATTTACATTAACTGTATCGCTCCCTTGTTCAAAGACTAATAGATCTACCGTCGCGTTTGCGCCTGTGGCAGTTTCAAAGACGTTTTTAGGTAATCTAACTGCCGCTTTTAAGCTGGCATATTGACTCAGTAATTGACGGTTTTTAGGGTTTTTAGCATCCATGAAAGAGCTTGATACCAACGCAATCATCCAGCCGTTATCGTTGAGCATTGACGCTGATTTTGTCATGAAATAATTGTGAAGGGTTAACCCGCTAAAAGTGCTGTCTTTATCAAAAACTGTCGCACTGCCAAACGGCGGATTTTGAAATACCACATCGAATTTATGTGGCAAATTAGCGCGTTCAAATGCGCTATGATGAATGTTGGCATCAGGGTAAAGTTGTTCCAGAATTTGAGCTGAAATATCATCACGTTCAACCAATGTTAATTTTACATTGTCAGAGATTGACGCTGGCATCGTGCGTAGTAATCCGCCGACACCTGCCGATGTATCAAGCCATGCGCCATTTTTAAGCATATTAACGCCTGCTGACTCTAAACCAGCATAAATAGCCTCTGCAATGCTATCAGGGGTGTAAAAGCTACTCAGAGTTGATGCTCTAGCGGCCGTATATTGTTGATCTGTTAATAAGTTTTTTAATGTGTTGCATCGTTTTAGCCATTTGCTGTTGCTGGTGGTCATATCGAAAGCTTGAGGTACACCGCCCCAGCCTTGATATTCCGCTAAAATAACTTGTTCGGCATATGACGCATCACTTTGATGGTTTTGCAGCTCTAGCAGCGTTCTAATGGCTTTAACATTGTGATTATAGCGTGTTATGACACTAAGTTTGCTTAAAGGGAAAAAGTGATGGAAGTTTTTAGCCGCAATTTGGACTTTGAATTTAGCCTTTTTGCCACATAAAGCCTGCGACTGTTTAATATAGGTTTCAAGTTCTGCTTCTGTGCCGAAGAAGAACCCTGTTTGACCGCCTACATATTCAATATTTTGTACCGCATCCATTTAAATCACCCTTGCCTATTGCGTTAATATCTCAATTAAAAGCGATATTCAAAAACGGGCAACTGGGGTAAAAAGTATAAAAAACAGTGCTTTAAATAAATTGGTTGTGTCATTTGATATTTTAAAAGATGAAACGACAATTGTTCACGCAAAGCATGCTTTTGAAGCTTTACTCTTTAATCGTACAAAATCGTAATAAGGAAGTAATGATGGTGAATGAGCGAACTATTCTAGATGATCCTTGTGCATCAGTTTGGCTAAAAAAACAGATTAACCATAGTAAGGAACGTGATCCTGTCGATGCACTTAATGATGCTTAAGTCTTGGTTGAAGTTTTATCAGAAAGGCTTAAAAAGCTAGAGGCTGAGTTAAGTTTAGGATAAGGTTTGTTTGCTAGGACAACCAAAATAACCCAGTGATATTCACTGGGTTATTCATTTAAATAGCTGAATGGCGCTGTCTTAACAATTAACTGCGCTATTAGTCACTATTTCCCTTATTGAACAAGGTTTTTTCGGATAAATTTGATATGTAATTTTCCATGCAATAGAGTGATAGCATCTGTAGCTAACTGACCTTCTTCCATATTGGCTAGAAACACATTCAGAGAACTGATCAATTTATCTTCTTTAATTAACACTATCAAATCGTAGACTTGGTTTAGCGACAAGTAGTTATTTACTTCATATTGGAAGATATTAGCGCCTTCAGAGCATTTTCCATTCAAATAATTATAAATCAATGCTAACTCGTCTTTAACCAAGTCTTTAGGCTGTGTAATTACATCTGGGCAACTAGCTAACCCAATACCGACAGGCATATCAACACCAAATAAAATCTTTTGAATTGGGATTCCTGTAAATAAGTGGACTTTAATAACAAGCTCAAAAGGGGTGGTATCTCTTATTCGCCAAGTCGATACTGTGCCTGATGATACCTCGATAATAGACGATAATTCATCTGCACTATTCAACCCAAGTAGGTTTACTAATCTATCTATCACCTTTTTACCGCCAGCATAGATAAGTTTTTCTTTAAAGATTGGGTTTAAAATCGGGTGTAAATTATTTAAACCTTTAGGGCATTGCTCATAATTCATATCAGACATATAGCTTCCTTATATAGATTTATGGTTGTTGTATTCAATAGTGTCTCTTCAATTGAATACACCCATTTAATCACAGGGTCTCATTTCGGCAACTGGACGCTAAGTATCTGCAATATCTGATAAATTGTGTTGTATATCTGACACAATAAAGCCTCTCTGAACTAACGATTTAAGATTCATTCTTTAAAACAAACATCAATCTCCAATTTAATATATTTAGATACTATTTCACATCGTTGATTGAATGTTGCAGCACACCATTGATCCAAAGTGTAATCATCGAAAAATTGACTTGCTAACAAACCATCGCTTTGGCCTATGAGTGCTTGCAGTGTAGCGAGTTTCTCATTGAATTCAGGTGAATCAGTACAGCTTGGACTTTCAATCACTGCAAGCTCTCTAGTGATGCTCATAATTGATATTTGAGTTTTCATAATCATCCTTAGAACAACGATTTCTGTGGTTGCATTTCAAGCCATTTTTTATAAGTGCCCTGCCCCATTTCTCGGTCAATTACCAATTCTGCGGAGCTACCTAGCTGCTTTATGATTTGCTGACTCAACTCAATGGAATCGAACATTTCAAAACAAGTATCGAATTCGCGCTCACCAATACCATAGGTATCGTAATGTTCATAGCGAATAACTGAGCGTGTTAGCTCATGAGTGAAACATAAAAGAACGAATTTAACGCGCTTACTAAAACTTGTACCCAAGTCAGGTTTCAGTGCTTGAAGTTGTGATAACACCATCATTTATGCCACCTCGATGTGAGTTTCATAACCGTATATAGCCCATTGCGCGGGATCTATTTTCAGCGGTCGCGTAGTGCCAGTTAATACATCAACAAAACCACCATGATGCGATATTTTCCCGTATCGTAATAGTTGCCAAACAAGTTGCGTGGCCTGTGCAGAAACAGCTCGGTTAACGCCAAAATCTTGCTTTTCTAAAGCGGCTTGGGTACTGCAAGATGGAGCATCTTCATCAGTTTCATTAATGCTCTTCAACATTGAGCCGTAGAGGTCATACACGTTAGGCAGTTTGAATTTGTCTTTTGCTGCAAATGCGTTTCCCATGATAATTTGACCGTCATGTTTCCCATTTCCAACGTCAATCCATAACAAATTGGATGGGTTATTTAATGCTGCAAATGATTCACCAATTTCAACTCTGAATTTAGCTTTATCAACCGCAGTAATGAGAAAATCAAACTGGGTTAATGCCTTTGCATTTTTAGGATTAAAATATTCTTTTCTAAATTGCCATTGTGTTTGACCAAACATATTAAAGCGATTGGTTAACACTTCTGCTTTGTTGTTACCAATATCTCCAAAATAGTAGCCTTGCCTACCTACGTTAAAGAGGCTGACTTCATCACCGTCATAAATGGTCAGATTTAGGTAAACCACGCCATTAGATAAGCTACGTAATAGAGAGTCCATTTGAAATAGCTCTGTAGCGATTTGTGAGCCGCTACCGCCAGCGCCTATTAGTGCTATGTTGATTGGTTTGTTTAGCAATGACTCTGGTAGATAAAAATCCATGTTTTTAGCCCTTATGTAGTTAACTAAGAACATCATAAATCTAAACCTAAAACCCGCCACTGTGCTTGATTAATTAAGAAAACATATCATCTGAAGTTTCAATAGCGCTAAATGAATCGAAATCGCAAAAAGTGTCACCCATGCCGCAAATCGTATCATCACTCATACCAAGAGGTGTCCCTGATACATCTATGCAGTCATTGAGCATAGGCAGACCTGTCGTTGGGTTTATTGAGGTTGAATCCATATCAGTAAGTATTGAGGTTGAATCCATATCAGTAAATATTGTGTTGGTACTCATATCAATCGAGCTTTCATTGTTCATCAGCGGTATTGTTACACCTGAACAATGATTAATGTGACTCGATGTGTTAGTTCTAGTTTTATTACCTGAAGATTGAACTATGAATCCCACAATTACGATAATCCATATCGCACCGATAAATGTAAAAATAATCATCCTGACCTCTGCTTATCAATTAGTTACAACTACAGCATATCAAAGAAGCAGAATCGTGCCACCCGATTTCGTAATAACAAATCGAACCGAAAAGCAGATCTAGTGGATTATTTTAAAATAGGTAACTTCTGTATTGCTTGAATTTGAAAAGGCTAATGTATGCCGAACATATGTATCACCAATTACAGCTATGGTTAATGAATCACAACCTAAGTCTTTTTTCTTTTTACCGAAAAAAGTAAATCCATTAGGCATTTGAATTATAGATTGCCATTTATTCTTTTTGAACCTAGCTTTGAGTTCGTTAATGATGTCATCGGAAACGGTTACACGGCATTCTTTAATAGACTTAGAATATGAGTTGATTTCGATTAGACTTGATACGCCTGTTAATTGAGACAGTTTCATTGCATTACCCTCTTATGTAAGACCACCCCATTAAAAGATAACTATTAAAACCGGCAACAAGTTAATCCTGGAACTGAAAGTTATGCACTGACAACCATTGTATTGCCAGTGCATTTGGGTTGAAGTGTTAGGCTATCATGGCGTAAAACGCATTTTCATCAATCACGGTTACACCTTTAGATTGTGCCGCATTGATTTTGGTTGCTCCAACATTTTGCCCTTTGACTAAATAGGTTGTGTCTTTTCTGACTGACGATTGCACCTCTGCACCATTGTTTTCAGCTAAGACTTTCATTTGATCACGACTCGATTCCATCTTGCCAGTAAAGACTAGCTTTAAGCCAACCAGCGAACCCGACTTAGGCGTATCAGACTTGGTATGTCTAATGTTGAGTTGGCTAATTAAGAACGTAATAAAGTCTGCTTTGCGTCTTAGGCTCGTGGCAATAATATTCGCTGTCAGCTCACCAAAGTTATCTAATATGCTAATGTCACTCGCTGAGAGTGTAGCGATTTCATTGAGGGTTTTAATCTTCAATATACGCTTGCTTGAACCTCGACCGAGCGATTTAATACCTAAAGACGCTAACACTTTAAAATCATCAACGGGTGTGCTTCTAATGCGCTGAAGTTCGTTAATTAGATTGGTGGCTTGCCCTGCTCCTAGACCGCATCGCTCGATATCTGACTGTGTTGCTTGATATATAGCTTCGATTGAATCTAATCCACCTAGCACTAATTTTTGTACGGATTTGCGACCAAATAAATCACATTGTATTAATTCAAAGTGATAACAAATGGATGATACCTTTCTTTCTGAACAGGCATCGTTGATGCAAAGAATAAAGTCATTAGCCCACTCAACAGGCTCTTTGCAGCATGGGCAATGAGTTGGGATCTCAACCAATCCAGTTTTAATACATTTTTCAATCTTGGGGATGATGAAACCACTTCGCACTAACTCGATGACAGCACCTTTACCGAGCGATAAGGATTTTACGTTACCCGCATGGTGGGCTGTCACGCGACTAATCACTGCACCTGACAATAGTTGTGGTTCTACTTCAATAACTGGCGTGATTTTGTTGCGGCCAACAGACCAAGTAACACCTAAAACATTGAATTGCGCAGTTTCGCCTTGTTGCTTAAAAGCGATTTGCCAATTGTGAAAACGGTCATTCGCGCCCATAGCCTCTTTTACTACAGGGTTGATAACTTCGATGACTGTGCCATCACAGTTATAAGGACATTCACGGCCTGCCCACTCTGCCAATTGCACCATATTGGTATTGATTTCATTTGCACTAACGGTCAGGCCGAACATATCTTTAAATAGTACTAGATGTATTGCGCCATCTGCTAACGCCTTTAGTCCATCTGCATTGATGTTGTCAGCGTTTACGATCCCAGCAACAAAATTACGACTGTGCTTATATTTGTTTGATAGATGCTCGTCAAAATAAGCTTGGGAGATAACCATTTCACCTACCCCTGAACCTTTACCAATTACGGTTAGCCCTAACTCAAGCAATCGTCCAACTTCGTAACCTTGACTACCATCACCTCTTGTTACAACTGTTTTTAATATGGAATCATATTTAGCGGCAATACCATCTAGTTTTGCGGTTATTCTAAATTTCAGTTCAGATTGTTGCAGCGCATCAGCGGTTTGTTGGCAGCGGTAGGTATAAGCTGATAACTCACTATCCAAATACGCTTTGTCGGTTGATAGCATAGGGTGAAGATGTTTTATGCGCCCTTTTGAACCCATTGCTGGCTCAGGTTGAACCTTGGTTATTAGTGGGTGTTGTGGAACTCTTTGTCTCAATGAAGGAAGGTAAATAAAATCAAACGCAGTGTCGGAAATCTGTGGTGTACCTTTACGATACTGATCGTTCAGATAGGTCATTAAGTCTGATAGCTGAACATCTGACAAGTTAGCAATTGTTGTTTTAAGTAGCTTTTTCATGTTGGTGTCAATCCTCTGTGTTAAGTTGTCATTATCATTACATTCCCTATGAATCCAGCAACCCAAATAAAGTAGGAATTGCGGGGCGCAGGAGCTAAGCTGAAAAGGTTTATTGTGCTTGTATAACAATGGGTTAATGTGATTTAAATTTTTAGGAGTTTTCCCGTAAATTTTTTTCATTTATGCAGGGGAATAATAAAAAACCCTGTTGAGAATCGAACAGGGCTAGGTTTCAACTTAAGTGTGTTTTTACAACAATGAAGAAAGTGTTTTGTTAGTTTTAGCTAATTCTGAAATGAGAATTTTGTCACCAGATTTGGATTTTTTCTTGGTATAAGCTGTAAAGTCATTAAGGTCATTTTGTTTGCGCAAAATCCCTGAGTTGTTTGGATGTGTAAATACAGTGTTGAAAAATTCATTTTCAACGTCTGCAATGGTATCGAACCCAATATTTTTGGGTAATTTCATAGTGCCAGTACACAATTTACCTGATGCGTAAAGGTTCATAAATGGCGCATGGTATAGCGGCTCTGAGGCGGTAGGGCGTTTGTTATGGCGTATTGCATACACTTCTAAGCCATCATTAATACTGTATTTGAACAGTAATGGCGGCAAGTTTAAGGTGATCTGCTCTTTATATAAGTAAAAACTTTTTCGCTGTCTGGGGCGATGCCAGATAATAGAGTTAAAGTTTTTACATAATACGCAAGGGTCAATAATGTCATTTGATAGCGTGACTTCATTCCCTCTTTTGAGTGAAGAGTGATTGATAGCTGTAGCTTCACTATTAATCATTTCGATAACTTCTGCTGAGTTGATTACTTCCCCAATAGCCAATTGATTGTTGTGAATCGCGTGTCGAGTCATGGCCATGCGACTTTTAATTGTATTGGTATAAACTACAATGGCAAAGCTTGGAGTGATATTGTAATCAACCTGTTTTACCCCGTCTTGTAATTGCGTTTGGACTTCTTCCTGTTCAATTGATTGGGGGATCATAATTAATTTCCTGCTGTTGAGTTCTGTTTAATATCATTCCACAAACCCGAATACCCGCTACTCAAGCACCGCCTGAATTAAACTTTTCAAATAAAGTGATTCAAAATAATTCTGCAAAAATGATAATCCCAACTCAGTAGCTTCAAGCATCAATGCTGCTTCCTCGCCAGTTTGATAGGTTTGTTCAAAAATAGATTCGACTAATGAATATTCGAGTTGAGAACCAAATGTATACAGTGCTTGATACTCCATACTTATATCACCGACATTTTCTAGTGCGTGATGCACTGGTTTATTTGGCAGATAACAAGCCATTTTGTGAAGAAAAGCGATATTTTTATCTTCTTTGCCAGCGTGAGCTAAAGCCGACAAGCATTGTTTAGCCGATTCATCCTCCATTGACCGTGTGATTTTTAACTCAAGTTTCATTGATGCTACGTATGAGATAATCGGCTCTATGCCAATTTCTTCTATTCCTTCTACATAGGACTCAATGCCTAATTCCTTGCCCATTTCCTCAATATCAAGCTCAAAATCCTCATTATGTTGCTGCCAATATTGGTAAATTTTATTAGCAATTTCATCATTTCCATCTAACGTTTCTTCCATCAACCACTCATATTCACCATGAGCAGCCGCAGCACATTCTAATTGGTGTCTCATGGTGAGATTAATTAATGAAAACAGCGCGCTTTCTATTCGCGAGTCGAATTTATATTTACCTAAATCAAAATCAGTCAAAAATATCTCTGATGGTGTGATGGTAATTTTGAATTTTTCAGTATAAGTATCAGCTTCACACATCCCGATAGAGAGTTTTTGGAACGAAAGATGATTGTTTGAAATTTCTGTAAACCTTGCTTTTAGTTCGTCAGGCATTTCTGATAAGTACCGCTGTTCAATGGCTCCACGCATCGTATTTAAGTGAGTTGAATACCCCTGCCAAAAATCATTGGTGATTACGTCAGCAAGTAGCTCCATACCGTTATGAGAGTGAACATCAATGTTAATAACGTCTTGAATACGCTCGTCAGAAATAAAGCCTTTTGCTTTACCCAGTTTGAGCATATCGCCTATTGAATCAATACTTTTTTCAAATGTGCCAAAACGAGTCTTTTGATCTGGTGTCTCATTTAATGTACCAACTTCGGGTACGTATGCTTTGTTTAATGCGAGATACCAAGGCATTTTCAGTGCTGTCGGAGAGTAATTCATTGCTTTAACCCGTTGTCATTAACTTATTCAATAATCGCATTGAAGTGAAAATCGGCAACTTAACAAAATGCCACAATCAAGTTGATAGTGGCATTAAGGGGTTATCCTATAGGCGGCATTTCGTGAGGCAGTATGCTTGAATAATCTTTTTTCAATCGCCCTATTGAAATAACTTTGCTGTTATTGACTCTTTCTATGTCACTAATGCTGGCCGAATTGATAGATTTGTTTTCTGCAATCTCTTGGGTCAATCCTAATACCCATTGTTCAAGTAGATCCATCATTACCCCTTAGTTTTAACAGGAATTAATTGAAATTCGTATTCTAAGGCCGTTGCGTCACTATTTAAACGCGCATCCTCTTCATAGATTCGTGTATGCCTAAGCATAGGGTATTGTTGACACAAAATACGTTGAACTTCGTCTAAACTCGCCTCTGGAGCAGGATCAGATATTATTGCAACACCAACTTTGAATTTTCTTGGTAACGTGGTCATTGATAACATTTCAATTTCTCCTATAGCGATTCTGAATCATCAAGTTCAACATCATCTTGAAAATCATCAAGTGCTGCTATTTCAGTTTGCGGTGCGACACTCGTTTCCGATTGGGCAGGGGCGTGAGTGATTTCAGTAGAGAAGTTAAAAAGCTCATTGGTCAACATCATATCTAAATCTGATAGTGTGCCAGTGACCACGATAGGGCGTTTCAGTAAAGTTGCTAATTCACCTGTAGCGGCTTTGTTTATTTGAGAAGTGATTACCACTCTTGCAGTGTTACCCGATAAAAACTCAATTGAGAAATTCAAGCGTTCTACGCCACCAATATTTTTTAACTCAGCTAATTGATTAAACATTTTCTTATCCTTGTTTATTTAGATAAAACAACTTTACCTTTACCCTTTAAATCGGCAACTGTGTACACCATCGAATATGGAGTAGGAATTGCGGGGCGCAGATTTCGGTAAGGAATTATTTTTATTCTTTAATTACATTGCGTTACATTCGTATTTTTTTTAGGAATTTTGGCGGGTTTTTATAATAAACCCGCCAATTAGGTTACTTAATAAGGGCGATAAATTCCTTTGGTGCAAAGCCTGACCAATCGAACCCAAACTTTAAAATGGTATCAATCAATTGTGGTTTACCTTTGGTCGTCAGCTTGGCAAATTCTCCCTCTTTCTCGTTATCAAATGCCGCTACAAATCCTGACTCAACACAAAGAACATTGATCCCGTCAATTGTGTATTGAGATAAAATCTCTTTGGTTGGCATCCATTTCGCAATAGCCGCATCTGTTGGGTTTTGGCAATCCGATAATAATGAAATCATCATGTCGGTGAAATTAAGGCTATCGTCACTTTGTTTCGCAGAAAGGTGAAGCGTGACATTCGCAATCTCAGCCATCAATGTAGTTTCATCTAATGCCATTGCTGATTTAAGCACCTGAGAAAAATGATCCGTAGGCGAAAGTTCCGTGATTAACGGCTTATAACCACTGGCTAATCTACGTAAAGCAGCGTAAGTCATAGCAGACTGAAAGTGCGGTTCAGGCATTAATAAACTTGCACTGACATTGCGTAGAACACGTTTATTCGTTTCGACTACTTTGCTTGATACGCTGCAATTGACAGTCTTTTTAGGTTTAGCTTTTTTAGGTGTAGATGGCTTGGCGCTAGTTGCATCTGCTGGCGTGTTGCTGGCATCTATATCGAGGGCAATCGAATCTGCGCTCTCTTCTTCAACTTCTTCTATTTCTGATTGAGATAACGCTTTAACACACTGGGAATAACAAATGTTGTCAATACATTGGTTGGTGTAAGTAGTGCCAAGGCTACGTCCTAGGCGGTCATCAATTAAAACAACTCGCTTTTCACAAGTCATGCAGCCTGAGTTAAATTGTTCTTCTCCAACTGTTGGAGCATCAACGGTGTGTCGATCTTCTTGTGCAACTTGCTGAACAAGTAATACAGTGCCGTATTGATCTGCTAATTCATCTTTACGCACTTCAAGCCATTCATTCGTTTTTTCTTTAAAACAGCTCAACTTTGAACAAGCGGCTTTGTGATCTTCAAGTCCAAACAGGCCAGATTGCGCGGCACTGTTATGTGGGCATGTATTACATTCGTTAGTATCAAACTTGGCTAGCGCAAGTAACTGCTGGCCTTTGCTGGCTCGTTCTCTTAAATAGGCAACCGTCCATTTTTCAGAGATTACTTTGGCTAAAGTGCCTTGTTGTAGTTTTTCTGAGAATGGCGCAAGTAATAGAGCGTGACCAACGGTGATAGCCCCTGTGCGTACCGCTTCAAGCACTTGACTTGTGCAGCGTAAGATTTCGATGCGCTCATTCACTTTGCGTAAAGGCCAAACTAAACGGTCGGCAATAGCTTTACGATCACCATTGTAAAAAGCGGATAGCTGTTGAACGGCTTTACATTCATCAATTATGTCTAAATCTGATCGTGTTAAGTTTTCTTCTAACTGATGCTCTAACGCCTCAGCATCGGTTAATACTTTTACAAAAGCGGGGATTGTTTCTAAACCAAGCTCAGTGGATGCTTCAAAACGCCCATAACCCGCAATAATTTCAAATTTGTCATCAAAAGGACGGACTAGAATTGGCTGGATAACACCACGAGTTTTGATACTATTTAATAACTCTTGGTAACTTTCCGAGTTGCGATTTGTGCGGCAGTTACCAAATGACAACGGTACGATGGATGATAAAGGGATCATCATATTAGTAGGTTTTAATTCGACAGTAGTGATTGCGTTCATAGGATTACCTTTTTAAATTTAAGTGGCTGTATTTGTTAAGTGACTACAAATTTAACGCACTCCTTAAAACGGGCAACTGCCAATGTCTAAAGGCTTTTAAGCTGCTTTACGGAAAAAGCCATTCCATTGTTCAAATACAACTTTGAGCAACATTCTATAGGCTGGTTATCTGATATTCGGTAAAAGCAATCGCGTTCAAACGGGCGGTAAGTTATGACTTCCAATGTGTTGTCGTGACAGTAATCAGCGAAAGACTCAATGGTGCCAATTGAAAAAGCGTGGACATTGCGAGTCTTTTCACGCAAAGCACGATCCCTCGAAGCTTGGCTGATTTTAAAGGTGACATTGGTAAGTGTTAAGCAATCAGCATGAGCGACAACTTTGCCTTTAAATTGGCCTGTTGTTGCCACTATGGAAAATTTACGATTGTTCAGATTGCGGTAAACCTTGCAAACATCACCGACACAAAAATACCGACTCCGATAGCTGTTAATCATTAGCGTTCAACTCTTCTTCTATCACGAAGCAATTCAGCTTTAATTTATGAGAAAGAGCTTTTAACGATTTGATTTTTGATTCTAGTGCCAGTGTTTCAGCAAATGTGCAAGCAATCATCTGCTTACGTTTAACCGTTTTGACTTGTCGGTCAACTCGATGGATTTGTTGTTTAATATCGTCAACGGTTTTAATTTGATTTCGTATTGCTAGATATGTCCACATAGATTGAGCCTCATTAAGAATAATAGATTATTTTTGCACTCATCTGTCATCGCGCAATAGCTGGGGCAGGGCGGTAGTTGGTTGTGGTAGTGACACAATTGTTGTTATGGCGAATTGCACTACGAAGCTGATTTAACCAGCACATCATTTGTCTTGATTGACAAGGCATCACAGCCCAATCAACAACCAACACATGGGCAATGCTAGGTTGAGTTCGCGCTTGATAAGCGAGGTATGAAAGGTGATATAACGCTTCGCAAAGCAGCCTTTCACTGTCATCAATATGAAGGTGCTTACTACTGATAAATTCTTGAGCGATATTTCTGTGATGAAAAGCCAAATGTGAAACAGAAATTTGGTCGATTTTATTGGCTAGTGTGTGAGTGATTTGCATATTAATGATAGATTGTTGTGTGATAACAACTATATTGCTACCAATTTTATATCCGGCCACTCAGATTTGATGTTGGTTGAATTTTTAGGAATTGCGGGGCGCAGAAAAGACGTTTTAAGTCAATATAATCACTTTAAAACAACGGCTTGTGTTATTAATTGTGTTTAGGAATATTTTGAGTAAATTTCAGATTTTTTATCAATCATGAGATATAACATTATACTTTTTTATTGTTTTTATTTTTTTGTGCACGTTTTTCGTGTTTGTTCGTGAAAATCGTGTTGCGATCACTATTTATGTGTATTACTATCGTTTCATTACGACTGAGGAGATTTTTTTAAAGATGGAATTATCAGACTTCGACCTTATTTCAAATAGAGCAGATGCATATTTAGATGGCATTAATAGCCACGTACAAAATTTCAAGGAAGAATTTAGTAAACCTGATTTTCATATGCGTTATTCAAAAAAAACTGTTGAGTCTTTCCCATACTTATCACGTAACGCTGTTGAAAAAGCGATGGTGCAAATGGAAGAGGATGGATATCAATTTACAAGAAAGGCCAATGGCAACCTGGATTCATTTAGCCTGCAAGATGTTATTGCTATCTATGAGCAACGCAAAGTACCTAAGTATAGAGAAAAGCATAGTAAAGGTTTTGTCGCCTATTTCAATAATCTAAAGGGCGGTGCCGGCAAGACTTCAGCTTGTGTAAATACTATTCATGCGATTAGAACAGAACCAACGTTGATCCATCATGATATTCGTGGATTGGTTATTGACCTTGATCCACAAGCTAGTGCGACTATGTTTTTAAAAAGCCGTTTAGCTGTGGGTGGACAACCATTTACTGCTGCTAAAGCCATGTTCAATAAAAATCTTACACGCGAAGAGTTATTGCGCGATTATGTATTTGAAACAGACGTTCCTGGTGTTTATATTGTTCCCGCAGCCATTGATGATGCCTTTTTAACGACATCATGGTTGGATGAGTGTGAGCATCGGTTAGACGGGCAAGAGCCGCATTCATTGTTGCAACAGAATATCATTGAAAAATTGCAAGGTGATTTCGACTTAATCACTGTCGATTCAGGCCCACACATGGATTATTTTTTATTGAATGGTATTGTCGCGGCTGATGCATTAGTGATCCCTTTGCCACCATCACCAGTTGATTTTCACAGTTCGTTGAAATATTTGTCTCAAATTAAGATCTTGATGCGCTACCTAACTGAGCAAGATATTAATGTTTCGGGCAAAGAGATGATCGGCTTTATGAACAAATTCAGCCCACATATCTTGCAACATCAAGAATCCCTATCAGGAGCCACCATTTGTTTAGGTGAAAAAATGTTAGATGCACATATCCCTGAATTGTCCGGTTTTCAACGTTGTGGTGTGACATTGGATACGGTTATTTCCGTTGATCCTTCTATGTACGATGGTGGCCGAGGTGCCTTGAAATCTGCTCAAGATGCTATCTATGCATTTTCCCGTTCATTTTTCGCCAGAACGCAGTTGATCAGGAGTCGTCAGTCATGAGTAATCAAAAACGTAAGATGGGTTCAATAGCTCAGAGTATGACTGCCATAATGGATGAGAATAAATCCAATTCGGCTAATTTTGCAGATGTGCCTATTATTTGGACATTGGTATCGGGTAGAAAAGTTACATTTTGGACAGTCACTATACCGGCAGAAGATGTTGATAGGTTAACGCGCTTACATGTGCACAATCGTCGTTTGCAAAGCGAGCTAAAAACTCACTCTTTAGTGAAATCCATTGCCCGTCAACAGTATCATAGTTGTATAGCAACATTGGTCGATGGCATTTATGAGCTTTCTGACGGTTCACGCAGACGTGACGCAGCAATAAAGGCTCAACGGCCACTTCGAGTCATGTATTGCAAAGAAGCGTTAACAACTGCCGAAGTTAAGGGCTTAACTAAAGAGCTGCAAAGTGCAGAAGAACATTCGGCGCGTGATCATGGTGCCTATTTTGAGTATTTGTTAAATCATCCATCCACGCCAATGACCAAAGAGCAAATAATTGAAGAAGAGGGGATTAGTGAAGCCAAATATGAACGCTGTATGCGAGCTTGGGAAGTGCCACAAAAGTTAGTGGATTTATTTGAGATCCCCAAAGAACTTGGTGATATGCGCTTCAGAAAACTAAAATCAGTCGCAAGTAAATTCATCGACAACGAGGCGTTAGATGCCTTTACCTCAACTTTAGATGTTAAGCCTGGAACATCAACAGAAGAAGTGCTTGCCTTCATAGTAGAAGCTGCTGGTTTAAAAAAGTCCGCAACAACTGACAAACCGAGAAAGTTTGTGGATATAGATAAGAACAGACATGTAAAAATCAAAAAGTCAGGAAAGTCAAAGACAGTTTTTGAAGTATCAAACGGGTCTGATAAAGAGATTGAGGATATTGAGCGTTTAATCGCTGAGTATTATCAAAGTAAGCAGAAAGCTAAGTAATTTATTAGCGATAGCCCATAAAACCGCCAAGTGCCATGGGCCAATCGCTACCAACAGTAAAAACGGAGAGAATTTATGTCAGTTAGCGCCATATTACAACTTGCCACAGGAATAGCAAATCATCAGCCTACAAAGTTCCCAGCAATGAAGTTTTCGGATTGGGATCTGCTGATACGTTGTATTCGAGAGCAAGCTACAAAATCTTGATTCATGAAAGAAACGAAAGCCCAAACTGATTGGGCTTTTTTTGGTAGTTAATTATTTACTGACAAAGTGTTATTGAGCTTGAGTTAATTTTTATTCCGAAAAAGACGATTCAAAATAGCAATGTAGTGATGACCTGTAAGCTTGTCATGTGAACATTTAGACATAAATGAATAGACATCATTGTCAGGGTTCATTTGCTCAAATACCCCAACCATAAGTCCATTAACAAACGCTTCATTTGTCTCGATGGTTGGATGTTGTTTTATTACTAATTCCATGATCTATTTCCTACCTTGGCTTTAATTTAAAATCATAGTAACTTCTCTCAGAAACGTGCAACAGGTATTATTGACATCCTCCCCCACCTCAAAATCCCCAAAAGGATTTTGCCGCTACGCGGAAAGGAAGGGGATTCCTACGGCGCTAAGCAGTTTTCAGCTTAGTCGCTTCGATGGGTTCCTGCTTCACAGAGCGGCCTAAAGCTGCCGTTTCTCCACAGGCTAACAAGCGCTGCCCGCGCTCTAATATATTGATAGCGCCGACAACATCGGCGTTATTTTCGTAGTTACAATCTACACACAAAAATTGCGCTTGGGTTTTGCGATTATCCTTTGATACATGGCCACAGCAAGGGCAAGTTTGGCTGGTGTATTGCGCAGGCACGGCGAGCAAAACGCCGCCATTCCAAGCGGTTTTGTATTCCAGTTGTCGCCTAAACTCACCCCAGCCTTGGTCGAGAATGGCGCGGTTTAAGCCCGATTTTTGCGCTACTTTCTTGCCATGCTTTTCCGCCGTACCTTTTGATGATTTCGACATATTCTTAATCTGCAAGTCTTCTACACATACCAGCGCGTGGTTTTTGCTGAGGGTATGTGTGTGCTTATGCAGAAAATCCTTACGAACATTGCCGATATCGACGTGTATTTGTGTGACCTTGGCCTTGGCCTTTTTCCAATTGGCACTGAACTTCACTTTCTTGCTCATGCGCCGCTGATATTTAGCCAGCCGCTGTATCTGCGTTTTGAAGCTGTTTTTCGGCTCAATATAGCTACCGTCATTCATTGCCGCAAAACGCGCAATGCCCACATCAATACCTATGGCGCTTGTAGCCACTGGCACAATCTCAACATCGCGCCGTGTTTGAATCGACACAAACCACTTGCCACCTGATTGACTTACCGTGGCGTTACGCACTTCGCCCAATACATCTCTGCTTTTACGGTATTTTAGCCACCCCAGCTTGGGCAGGAAAATACGGTTATTGGCTTGGTCTAATTTGATTTGCTTGGGTTCTGGATAGCGAAAACTATCGCCACTGCCTTTCTTTTTGAAACGCGGAAAATCCGTGCGCTTTTCAAAAAATCCCTTGAAGGCTTTTTCTAAATCCTTGAGCGCATGTTGCAGCGCTTGCGAGGGGGAATTCTTAATCCAGTCGAAGCCCGCTTCGCGCTTCCACTTCGGCAGATCCGCCGCCATTGGCACATAGCCTATGAACTTATTTCCCGTTTCGTGGTTATCTTTCTGCAACGCCAACGCCTTGTTATAGACGAACCGACACGTACCTGCAAAGCGACGCATATTGCGCACTTGCTCGCCGTTGGGCTGTAGCTCGAATTTGAAGGCTTGTAGTCGTCGTTCCATAGCCAAAGTATAGTTTGGCCTATGCAAACAAACAACGATATTCGACACGGTAGACATTGTGTATTCAATATGCACGTTCACTTGGTCTTTGTGACTCAGTATCGGCGTGAAGTATTCACCAAGGAAATACTCGATGAGCTTAAACCCATCTTTGCAGCTGTATGCGCGGATTTTGGAGCTGAATTGATTGAATTCGATGGCGAAGACGACCACGTTCACTTACTCGTTAATTACCCACCGAAAATAGCGGTATCGGCACTCGTGAATAGTCTAAAGGGCGTTTCCAGCCGCATGATTCGCAAGAAAAAATATCCGTCCATCACGAAAAAATTGTGGGGCGGCGCACTGTGGTCTCCCAGCTATTTTGCGGGCAGTTGCGGTGGCGCACCTATCGACGTGATTCGCCGATACATTGAGCAGCAACAAACGCCGCACTAGAGTCAAAACCGTGCCAGCTACGCTGCCAGTGCCTTACATCCCCGACCTGAAGGACGGGGTTTTACGGCGCGTCTGATAAAACCATATTTCAGTACGTTAACTGCGCAATGAGTTCACTCAAATACAAAATGCTAAATGCGAGTTGGCATCACCAAGGTGGTCAAGTTGTCATTTTCAGAAATAATCTTAATTGCGCCAAGATGATTCAGTATAAGTGTGACATTTTCACCGTTTTGCTTGCTGATAGCATCGAGTAAATACTTGCTGTTTACGCCAATAACAAATTCTTCGGCTAAGGTACTCTCTACTAGATCAAGTTCATCTGTAAAGTCATCACCGTTTACGGATTTGACTTGCATTTGACATTGATTTTGTGTGTTAAACGTCAATATGACTGTTGGGTTTTTTTCTAACATTGCGACAGCGTTGATGCGTTTTGATAAATCAGCTAGTTCGGCTAATTTGAACGTAACAGACTTCGTATTATCAGTCGGGATAATGCGGTCTACATTGGGATAGCAACCATCACCAAGAGTCGATAGGATGGTGTATTGCGGTACTTCAACACAGGCTTTTTTAGCGGAAAATGTAATAACACAGTCAGCATTACTAGGTAGTTTTAGTGCCAATACACTTTGAAATATGCTGGTGGGCATTAGGTACGAACCCGCACCCTCAGAAGCAGGGAATTGCTCATGCGTCATGCTTAGGCGGTGTCCATCAGTGGCGCAAATTCTAACTGGCATATTCTCAATAATTTGCCAATTCATGTTGCAAAGGTAGGCTCTTACATCAGAGTTAGCTACGCAATAAGAGGCTTGACTAACAATGTTTGCGACTTGTTCGATGGTGGTTTCGATACGACATTCAGGCTCAAACGATTCCATGTTTGGATAATCTTGAGCATTGAAAGTTTGTAGTTTTAATCGGCTACGGCCACTGGTAACAAAGAGATCGTTATCTTTTAAGGTAAATTTAGCCTTATCACCTGCTAGTGCCGTTGTCACAACCGACAAACGCTTACTACTAACGCAAAAGCTGGCATCTTCTTTAACTTCTGCTTCAAGCGAGAATGTGCTGTACTGATTGCCATTGCAGGCACTAAACAAAACCGTTCCCGCTAACGCATTAGCTTCAATTCTTACTTGCTCATAAATGGGATTTACTTTGCCATTGGCAAAATTGCAAATTGCGCTAATACGAGTTTTTTGGTCTAAAGAAATAGTGAACATATTAAGTACCTGTTTGTATCTGATTTATCTTTATTATTAAAGCATTGATAAATAAGCGCGCAACTGGTCAAATACTTATAATTTATTGAACAGGTTTAGATAATATGCCCAATGTTGCACTTGATGAATTAACAGTAGAGGTTGTGACGCTGAAAGTAGATGGCCGAAAGTTGACGATGGCGCAATTACAACGATTCGAGTATTTAGAACCGATAATGTGGGGTGACACCTGGATTGATGGCGAGGTAACATTGATATGTAAATTGCCTGCTCATTTACTTAACTCATTACTGAAAAAAATCAGTATTTTATTAGACTCAAGCAAAGATTATTCACCAAATTGTGAGTTTGGTTTAATAATTCTCCACGATAAGCAGCTTTATTTGAGTTATTTGCCTTATGATTTGAAAGATATTTCTCATCACTATCAGTCGTCTACGCAGTTGTTAATGGATAGTGTCAGGCCAAAGCTTCCAACTGGACCTAGAACGAGCAGGTCATCTGCTAAACCTTTCAAATCGAGCGAAATAGACTCGATTGAAATTCAAAAGGACATTGATAATATTGAAGTAGCGTTAGAAAATAAGCAGCAAGAGATTGATATGCTGAGATATATCTTTCTTTAGCGTTGAATTGATACACTTACTTTTCTCCAACTTCCGAATGCTAGCATCCAACCTTGAAATACTATCCGTCGAAACTGCTTGATGTTACGCCGGTTCAGTAATAGAAATTGTAAAAAATAGATTATTCGAATCAAGATACCGATGTTTACAGCATTGCTAGAGCTTAATATTAATTTTTGGGAGCTGGCACGAGGTTGTTGGTTGATTTTTTTATGATTGTTGACAGTAAACTTTCAGATTTAGTTGTTATCAGCGGGCTCATTAAGTTAATTGTATTGTTATGCTGAAATTCTTCATTGATCATAAGATTTAGAAGGATTTCTAATGATGTTATTGCACTAAATAATTGCTTTTTGTTCCCAGAGAAATGTGGCTTTATCGTGTGATTTTTGAAGCTGAACGTAAACTTAGAGTTCTCGGGAAATTGTTTTAATGTCCATCCACTTGTAAAACAAAGATAAGCAATAAGGATATGGGCAAAAAACGGGGTGAAATAACCTGTTATAACTGTAAAAAAAGAATCATTGAGGCTGCCCGTTATAAAATCAATATTAACTATAAGAATCAATGACCAAAGAATAACGATAGAACTACTAACTAATAGGAAAACCTTCTTGTCATTCTTAGTTGGCATTGAACATCTACTTTGAAGCTTTCTGTATAATAGAATCGCACCAAAAAAAACATAACTGAAACGAATAACATTATTAATCAATTCTTTGTAGTTAAATACATATAAATTCAGAAGAAAAATCAGCAACATCGGTCATGGCATTGTTCCTGGGTACGATAGCATTAACAAATGGTATCTCGCTAATCGCTTTAGTGCGTTCAGAGCGCTGAACATATACCGCTTGTGCTACTTTGTTATTGGCTATGTTTAGTAAAAACAATGCATGTTGGTCGTGGTCAATATTTAATTCCATTGTGTCAATTAAACAATGAGCTTCATTTTTAAATGAATAGAGGTTGTATGTGCACCGACTTGGTTTAATTCGCTCAACAATGAGATTGGCCACTTGCCACCCGGCATAGTGAAAAGTAAGTATGTGCTGTTCAAAATGAGCTAATACACCTTCGGTTTTGGCTGTTACAGGTTGACACTCGAATTCACAGAATTTCATAACTGAGCTGGCTCTCTTTAACAGTGATTTCAGCTTATAACCAGCAGCAGGTTTTGGCTGGGAGCGATAGTTAGTTGTGAGCATTACAAAGCGTTGATCATCTGGCTCGTAAATAGCTGTACACTTAAAAGGGATAAAGTTAATCATGTGACTAACTCGCTCGAATAATTTCCAGATTTCCGCATTCACAACGGGTTTCTTATAGCGCATATCAATAATAGATAAGTGCTGAAAAGACGCTTCAATGCTTAGAGGTATCGCATTGTGACTAATCTTCATCATGCTTTTGTTATTTTGTAGTGCGTGATTATCAAATCGAAATTGGTCATGCACAATGGGTTGAGGATCGAGTGTGAACTCTTCAATAACGTCATAGCCTTTTTCCTCGTATTGGGCAATTTGACGGTCCAAAATGAGGTTCACATGATAACGAGAGTACCAAAGCTTCTTGTTGAAAAAGTGGCTAGTACGACCGTTTATGTCATTTGAGCGCTGTATAGAAAACAGCTGCTTGCCGTCATGGTCAATGTACAATCTGATAATCGAGCCTTTAGGGTTTTTAAGTACGACAATTCTTTCTATAAATGGCATCATCTTAAAACCCCACGCCAAAGTCTTCGCCTTCCCAAGCACACGATTTATGGATTGGTGCGAATACCGTTCTATCAAGCTTTTCCTTACGCTCAACTTTGTCAGAAGCATGACTGAATGGCACGACAACCGAACCTTGGGCTTGCTTGAAAATAGCATCAATCGCACTTGGCTGATTCACGCAGTTGCGATAACGATTTTTGATGTAAGCGACCTTTCTTAGTTCTTGAGCTTTAATGTATTGACGGTCATGTAAATCAAGCAGTGTTGCAATGTAGGAATGATTTTCGACAGAATGCATCGCTGAAATACTTTTCAGACTGCGGCGTAAGCAAGACATCATGTGGCATTGGACTTTCTTAATTTGGGAGATGTAAGGATTAACACCATTCAAACGTTGATGACAGTTAGCAAATAGCGCATGTTTTGCTTCCTCAGTTGTCATTTGGTTTAAAAACGATTGGCCATCATCCAAGTCGATGATGCAATACAACCCCTCCAGAGAAGAATTCTCGTTACTGACATTGTGATGAACGGTTTGAGTCGCATTATCAATTCGTAACTCATCAGCTGCATAAACTGGGTTCACCGTGATGGCCGAGATAGCGGTATTTTCAGTAAGCAAACGCTTCATACCTTCAAACGTCAGATCAATTTCAAATTCAAATGCGCTTTTGCGCTCAACATAACGGGCTTGTAGTGCCATGTCGGATTCTGTGACAAGAATATTTGCTTGCAGATAGGGCGTTAGCGCCTCACCAAGCGTCGTGGGGTGAACATCGTTCAAAGAGTAAAATTCACTTCCGAACTCAAATCGAGTGTTGATTGTGTTAGTTACTAATTTATCAAGCTCAAGTGCTTGCTGAACACTTAACGAAAGAAAATCTTTTAAGTTATTAATTGTGGATGATAATTTATTCATTTTAAATAGTCCTATTTTCACTTAGCTTAATTATATCGCAGGTAATTTATGCCGCATCCGTGTAGTTCAATGAGTGTTTCAATGCTGGATTAGCATAAAGACGTTGACGCCAATCTTTAGCTGCTCTTCGGTATATCGCCACTTTGCGCATTTCATTGCACCAAACACTGTTCCAGGCTGTGTTACCCATGGTGTGCTCGATTTGGCTGACTGCAATAGCGTCCATTTCTTCTATAGAAAGTGTCGCGTTTAAGATGTCGCCATTAGCTAAAACACTGCGACAGTAGCCGCCTGAGCACTGGCCTCTAAGGGTTGTTGAGAGAGATGTAATAACATGTTCAACTTCTTTATTGACTCCAAATGACTTGAACTCGTCATTTTCGAACACAAGGTTAGCGGAAGCCGATTTAATGATATTAAACTGAGTAGCAAGCGCAATTTCACCGCGATAACCAACGTGCATTTTTATCACTGGATTGTTATAAATATCGACTTCACCGGCAATGAACGCTAACTTTTTCTGCGGGTCAATCGAGATACCCAGTGTGACAATGGTTTCTAATACTTGATGCACTGAATATTCTTGCGCTTGCGATAAATCAAAGCCTGACATTTTAGAACGCCAAATGATTTGGTTTAGGTGTTGGATCTCATCGTTTAAATCAACAAACCCTGTATTTTTACGGTTCAATTCAGGAAACGATTGTTGGAATAATTGTGTAAATGGAATAGTCATTAGTCATTACCTTTGTGCTTTGTTTCTTACTACTTTAAGCCAAGTGGGAAAACGGGCAACCAAGCCTGAAATCCCTACACATCAAGAACCCAAGTTGAGCGACTGCGATCAAATCCGTACCAGTCCTCGGTATCAAAACACTCTTGCAGCTCGGCTAAAAGTTGATGCATTTCCTCATCAGCCTCTGCTCGTTTTCGCTCAGCCAGCTCGAAAGTCTCGCAGTTGTCGGCATCCTTATATTCTGTGGCCACAAAGACAAAGTGACGGACTGGAATACCTATCAAATTGGCGACGTAAACGTAAAAGACTTGCTGAATGTCATAACGTAGGTCGCGAAGTTGATAACCAAATTTAGTCGGATTGCTTGAGGCGGTTGTCTTGAGGTCTACGGCTATCGCATCTTCACGTAGCCAATCAAAACGCACCTTTAGCATTAGCCCAGTTGTCGGACATTTTGCTATAATTGATATTTCAGCAAAGCCATCAGAAAACAACCAATTTGCTTTCGGGTGTGCTCTAGTCGATTTTTGAACGCGATGCGCATCATCCCAAACCACATGGTCAATTACGTGCTGCTTAATCAAATCCTCAAGCAATAGCATGTTAGGGTTCAATGTTTGTACGTGTTTTAAAACCACATCAAAGTCATTCTCAATATTTATGTAGTAGCTTTTTGCATAATCAAGAATGTTTTTCTCATTGTTGAATGTCGCATTTGGATAAAGGCTAGTTAAAAATCGCTCTATGGCATTTTCACGCAACTTTTCAAAAATCGGTAAGGTGTCGTCATGCTCCCAAAGCCGTTCAATTAACACAGCCTTTGCGCCAGAGACAGGTAGATTATGTTTAGCTAGCACCTCTTTTAGCTCAGGAATAGTGTGGATCAGATTTGGCATAGCAAAATCTTCAGGTTGAGGATTTCGCATGTAATGTCCGTGAAAATTATGTTCCTCTAACACCAGCATATGCCCGTATGTACCCGCATCAAACGTGTATTCTTGAGCTTTCGTTCTTAAACGACAGACATCTGATAGGTATTGGCGAAAGTAATGATGACGACCTTTGGCGAGTGTCTTGATCTTTGTTGAGCTTTCAGCAGGCAAAGAATGATAGACCTCATTGGGTAAATTGAGATAAATCCCTTCGATTAATGCACCAGCACTGTCCATAAAGTTGGGCGTGCCGTTAGGACTGTACGCCTCTTGGATAGCATCAATCCAATGTGTGTTTGATTGTTTAAGGCTGATAACTGTCATTTTTTTCACTCTTTGGCTGAGGTATTGATGTAGTTAGTATCTCCTACATTCCAAATTCGGCTACTCCGCTTTGGTTTTAATAAATACAATGACTTAGTGTGCAGTTGCGCGTTTTTGGTCGGGTGGTTTAATAGAGTCATCTGGTACGAAATGACGGGGATGTGATGATTCCGATTTTAGATCTCTAAATTAGACACGCTAATTCAACAACGTTAACTAAATAACTGATATACCAGTTTCAGTATGTGAAAGGGGGGGGTATGAAAACAAAATTAATAATAGCAATCACAATGGCTATGAGTTTTGGTGCAGTCGCTAATGTCGATAAGTCAGTGTTCACCTTCAACAATGAATCGGTAACAGTGCAGATGTCAGAATATGAAACGATGACCACTGCGCTTAATCGAGCAAAAGAGATCATGATGATCAATGCGGCGGCTAAGACGCCAAAATTTGTCAGCTTCAATACAAATTATGACAGTGAGACAGACAAAATCATTGAAACCGGTTTGGTTGCACAAGGCGCAAATATATTCGTTGACAACGTAAAGCATTCCCTACGTCCACAAGGAAGTGTTGTCTTTATTGATGCAAAAGGTGATGTCACCGTTGATGTCACAGCCATGGTTGCAAAGCTAAAGGGCGAAAGACAGGTCAATTTGATGAAATCACAGATTGATGAACTAACAAAAGAGCGTCAATCAATCCAGGGTGTATTGCTAAAAATCAAAAATGGTCAGGCGATCACTGAGCAAGATTCGTCGTTAATCTCTCAGTATCAAACAGCGATGACACGCACGTTAACCGTCGTTAGCTCAGGGTATGTGCAAGTTGCGATTAATGAGACGCAGAGCATCAAAGACAGAATTATTAAGCTTTACGAGCACTTTGTTTTTCCATTTATTCGCAATGCCCGAGTTGAAACAGCTGTAGGTAGGGCAGAGGTTTTGGCTCACGATGTCGTCAAAGCAGAAATTAATGTGTATATCTCGCGTGGCGCTACGCATTCTAGTAATTGGTATATGCCTTCATTTGATAAAGGCTATGTCGTTGAGGATTGTAATCATTTTTTTCTCGGGTGTAGCCGATTTCTGGATACGAAGGGGGAAGTGGTTTCACCTGATCTGCAGCTCTATGAAAATGGCTTGGTCAAAACATCTTGGCATGTAGAGGATGTGTTAGAACCTAAGTGGTGTGGACGTTCGATATATGAATTTTTGCCCATTTCAAATTATGGAAAGTATTTAAACGGGCCGGATGGCGATGCAAAAGTTGAATGCGGTGCTTCGTACCGTTGGAATACAGGAAAGACGGTTCACTACGCAGGATTTTATGCGGATGAACCCGATAATTTACTTCCTTTAATCGCACCGTCAAAAAGAGACAGTGGCAAGAGAAATCAAGGACAAGTGTCGAATATCCAAGATTATAACGCAGCGCTAAAAGAACTATCTAATAGAGCATTCTGGTTAAAAATTGAGGTGGGTAGGGAAACATTTCACCTCAATATTACGAGCCCAATAATGTCTAACTTTACGTTTTCAGTGTTTCAGCCGCGTAGTTGGTTTAACAAAGATATTCAGATAAAAACCAGCATTCGGGAAGAACAATATGATGTAAAAAACAGTCGATGGCTAGACATGAAAGGCAACGTTTTACGGTATCAAAATCGTGCAGTTATTTTTTATTAAACAAAGTAGGAGTTCATCATGAACAAATTATTAGGTGTAGTGGGTTTAGTAAGTGTTGTTGGTTTGGTTGGTTGCGCAAGTGATCCGGTTGAAGAATTTAACGATAGGCAAGTAAAGGCAAATGAATTAGCTGTTGATCAGGCAAAAGAGCAATTAGCGAATGTGCCAAAATGGTACTTGTCACCGCCGAAGAATGACACGTTTGGTATCGTGGGTGTAGGCGCGGCATCTTCAAAAGACATGCATCATGCGGTGAAAAAATCAAAGTTACAGGCTGAATTTGAGTTAGCGAAAAACTACAAACAAGAGCTGTCGGGTTCAGAGCGTATTTATGAACGTGAAGGAGCTTCAGGCGAGTTAATTCAAACCAGTCAGTTTTTAATTGATAAGTTGGTTGATTCGGTCCCGGTAGTTGGCTATGAGATGTTAGACCAGCAAATTAAAATCAATTTTGATGGTTCATATCAGGCATATACCTTACTAAAATTGCCATATGATGAGTTTAATAAGGTGTTGCAGCGTACTAAGGCTGAAGCACAGGATGCTAAAGAGTTAGCAGCATTTGACGATTTAGAGCGTCGTTTAGAAGCAAAACGCTCACGGAAAGATAAAGAGTTAGATCGCGACCACGAGCGTAAACTAGAACTGCTGGATGCACAAAACCGAGTTATTGGCGCAGAGTCAGTTACTGAACCCGTTACGAATACTCAAGCAAGTGTAGAGCCAACAAATCCGTTAAATCAGATTATTAATGCGGTGACGAACCAGGGTTAGTAATTTATGTTATTCCGTAACCATCTAATTGTGACTGCGGCGGTAACCGTAGTCACAATTGGTTATATCGACATACCGTTACCTTTGTGGCTGGTGGTAATGAGCATTCTATTCGGCTCATTACTCCCAGATTTAGATCATCCAAGTTCGACTATTGGTAAACGTGTTCTGTTTATCTCTATTCCGTTATCAGCTATCTTCGGTCACAGAAAGATAACGCATTCAATTTGGCCGATATTATTGACTATTTGGTTGGTCAATTTCGATAACAGTACGGCAAGCGCCCTTGTGTTGTGCCTTTCTATAGGTTATTTATCACATTTGTTAGGCGATATTTTCACAGACAGCGGTATCCCGTTTTTTTGGCCGTTGTCATTTCGGTTTAAGAGTCCAATACCTGTCACTACAGGTGGACCTTTTGAATATCTCATAGCGTATGGGTTATTCATCTGCAGTTTAATTTTTTAAGGACGTTTCATGAATGAGCATTATGATTTTCTCAATGAGGTTATCGAGGCGAGGGATATGCAGTTATCCATTCCAGCAAAGGTGCGCAGTGAGGTAATAACGAGCCTTACAACCAAAGAGTTAGCAAAGCTATTAATGGATTTTTCATTTTCAGCTGGTTCAATCGATGTGGATTTGGATTCTAATATTTTTACTTGTGATATTGGTTATGCAAACGCCATATTTTTTTCGAATGCAAAATGGGATGCACAAAATTCAGCTGAGTATTTTGGCATTATTGCAACAGTTCCTAGCCAGTTTGATAAGGATTTTATCGCACTGTTTAATCAAAACACTAAAATTGGTCGCTTATACAACGCTGAAAATACAGCATCATCTATCTACCGTTTAGATGTTCATTTATCGGGTGGTGTGACCTGCAAAAATATCTTTTACGTTGTGAAAACGTTTATCGATTCGTACAACAAATTATTTTTCGAGGTGACAAACAATGGCCGTAGCGACGCGTAATAAGAAATGGATAATTGGTGCCTCATTCGCAGCTGGCGTGCTATTGGCAGGTAGTTGGCTTTATGTTAACGAGACTCATCAAGCTGAAATCAAGATAGAAAGGCAACTTACGTTAGTTGGTGAATGGGTGCATGTAGATGGCATTTGTGATGGTAAAGCTGGCGCTATACGCGGTCTGGATATCACCAAAGACTTTTTGTTAGTTGAAGACGGCCAAAGCAAAAAAATTAATAACATGGATATTGTACCCGTCATTGATATGCCAGGAGCTTGCCAAGGATTCGGTGATTTTCAGTTTGATTTTAAAGTCGTTATGAACACCAATGATCTAGTGGAATATATGTATGCAAAAACATCAGATGGAACTGAGCTGTTGAAAAGCTCAAGCGGTGAATACTATTTCAGATTTTCCCCTCAATTTAAACAGCATTATGACAGTATCGTTAGTGCGAATATGCCCTCTGAAGTTTAGTAATTAAGGCGGTAGCGTGTTTTCAGAGTTAGGCGATGATAGTGGCTTACTCACAAGGAGATGATTCAAATGACATTACTTTACGATAACCAAATAAGTGCCGGGGACTTAAGTTCACACAATGTTTTGTGCTCTTTCCCAGAATTCGATGGCGAGCGTTATACACGTTTGCCAATTAATTCATTGTTGCGACTGAAAAATAAAGGCATCAGCATTCAGCAGCGGTTGGCTGAAATCGAGCTTGCAAGGCGCGAATTTGTTGGGGCTGATCTACCCTACGAAATCGACATTTCTCACCATGCAATAGATAGGTTGAGTACTCGCTACATGCACAAATACCTTAACGACAACGATGGCCAAGGCATTGTTTGTTGGCTGAAGGAAAAAGTGTTCACGTGTTTAAATGAAAATGGTGCAAACAAATCGCTAAATGCCTTGGATAGCAGCAGCGTGAGTTATGAAGGGATGCAATTTATGTTTAAGAGTCACGCTAAGTTAAGTGGAAGACTGGTATTGGTTACGGTTAATTAAAGAGGTTCGCTATGTCAAAGAATTTACTTTGTTTTATCTTTCTACTATTGAGCGCTTCTGTTTGCTCTGAAACCCTTGATATAAAGCGAGTCCACAGTGTCTACGATGGCGACACGTTTAGAGGCTATACCAGTGAATCTAAACAAGAGCCAATTCGCTTAAAAGGTGTTGATACGCCTGAAATCAAAGGTGCATGTGAAGCTGAAGTCAAAGCTGCTTATAGAGCAAGGGATTATCTAAAACGGCGACTAACCGAAGCAAATTCAATTCAACTTTTAAATCCTGGACGCGATAAATATAATCGAGTGCTAGCTGTTGTGTTAGTTGATGGGCGAGATATTGCTGAAGATATAGTTGCTGGTGGCTATGGCCGCAAGTGGATAGGCAAACGTCTGACGTGGTGTGATTAACGGTTTTCGATCACTTTTCAACGTGAAATGTTAGGGCTTTCTCTGTGGCAACGGATAGAGCTCGATACTACTCCAATGATCATTAATGCTTTTCCTCCATATGGCTACCTTGATTACATTGCAACGTCGATAGGCATTGCATTTTAGCATCCAGAATACCGCATACCCATTCGCCATCCTCTTCTGCAACGATGATATCTTTATCTCGCGGTGTCAGGGCCCTGTTGATTATCAACAAATCGCCTTTGTATATGCCAACACAATTTAGGTAATCAGTGTCAACTTGGCCAATAAGCGTAGCGCTAGGGCTGTCTATTAACAAATCATCTAAACTTAGAGCATTTTGTAGGTATTCTTGAGCGGGACTTTCGAAACCGTTGACCCCACATGATATTTTTTGATTGAATATTTGCATTAAATTCTTGGCTGTATGTTTGTACAGTATGTTGAGGCGAGTGCAGTTGGACGTCAAAATGTTCAGCTAGTATTAATCTAATTTTAACTATCAAGTTTTTATGTTGAATGTAATATAGCTTAATGTTTTCAGCTCTTTTGGTGAATAAGCGGGTTAAGGGCTAGCACACTTCTGCCCCAAAGTGTGTTTGAAATGGATATATTTCACGGTTTAACCGATTGCATTTACCCTCAAAAATATAATATCACCTTCATAGAATAGCCTGAGTCGTTATCTCTCTGCTTCACCGATAAATACAGCAAAGACATCAATGGGCTTAATACACTCGGCATTGTTGTTTACCGAGTCTTTATCGTTTGACCAATATTGCTATCATACATCTGTCATCTTATAACTAGACATTAGAGCAGTGATAGCACCATATCAACTCTGTGCATATTAGGTCCCCAGCCATCTTTAATTTCAGTCGTCTTTTTTGCACCAAATTTTTCAAAAAATGCAGCCGAAAGATGACTGGCAGCGATGTCGATGTGGGTAACATTATTATCAACTGCGATTTTTTTTGCATAAGATACCATTTGAGAACCAAGACCTTTCCCATGCACTGATGGACAAGTCATGATCCATGTAATATTTGCTCTGTTATTTTTTTCGTCGATATTCAAGCCAAAAACGGCCACGATTTCACTTTCAATTTGTCCAACTTTATAAGTTTTTCCCTGCTTTTCGAGGAACTCAACATAATCCTGTCTTTCATTATTTGCGAAAAATTCGGGACAATTTTTATCAAATAATGCAATGCACTCTTAAAAACATAAATCACAGTAATCTTTAAACACTAATTTAGTATCAGTCATAATTATCTTCACTTATTGTTAACATTACACATCAATCTGATGTGTTTTTAAGGCCTGTTTTGACGTTTAATTTGAAATAATTTGATTACTTTATTCAAACCTCCTTCTTATACTTAACAGATTCAAGTGTCGCTAACCAAACTAAAGGTAAGATGATTAACGCTGAACCTATCACAAAACTCAAATCAGGAACTTCATCAAACCACATGATGCCCACTATTACGGCACCTAATAAGCCAGTATATTCAGCGCTAGAAATTTTATGTGCTTCAACTGTTCGGTATACCAAGACGCATATACCTGCATAAATCAAAATGAATAAATTTGAGCTTGCCGCTGTGAATAGCGGGTACCAATCCAAAGGTTGGTGTTCCCAAATTGCTAAACTAAAGGCAAAAGGTATTCCCATTAGATTGGTCAAGAATAAAGTCTGAGCGACAGTGTGGTGCTGAGGAAGTTTACGAACCAAGAGATTATTTGTAGCCATTGTTACCGCGACTATAAGTGCAGATACAGCCGCCAAACTAATTTGTGTCGGTTGTACAACGACGAGAATACCGACAAAACCCACAATCGATACGGTTATAGTTGGGGTGGTTAACGTGTCTTTATAAAATAAAAAACCCAACGGTAACATAAGTAATGGGGCAGTATAAAAAATAGCATTAACAGTTGCCAGAGGTAGAGCTTGAAGAGACAATACCATGAATATGGCACCAAATAACCAAACATGGCCACGTACAAAGTGCCATTTTAAATGACTAAATAATTTGATTTTTGTATTGAATAAGCAAAATGGCAAAAGCATCAATACTGCTGTTAATTGTCTAAATAGAACAAATTGATACACTGCAGCCCCAGTCGGCAGGCTTTTTTATTAAAGCATCCGAAATGACGGCGACAATATTTCCTAAAATCAATAAAACCATTGCAAATCCAACACTCATCTTCGGCATTTTTTCCCTCGACTTATTCTAAAAATGTAAAAAATTAAATACCATTACGCAAATCAGGTGCTTAAGTAGGGAGTATATTCATATAATTCTATGACGTATAATGATATAAAATTGCTTAGTATTAGCTGAGGTAATAATGAAGTTGCCACCATTGCGCGCTGTACAATGTTTTGAGTCAGTTGCCAGGCTTAATAGTTTTTCAAAAGCAGCAGAAAGTCTTAATGTGACTCAAAGTGCGGTGAGTCATCAAGTACGAATGCTTGAGGAGTATCTTGGTGAAGCTATGTTTTACAGGCAAGGCCGGACATTTTCATTAACAGAAGTTGGAGAGCGTTACTTCACAGAAGTCAGTCAATCACTAGCTATTCTGTCTAATGCCAGTCAGATTATTCGACACGGTAAACCTGGGTATATTCGTTTAGCACTTTATAGTTCAGTAGCCGTCAATTGGTTAATCCCTCGATTAGAAGATTTCCGTAAACAGTATCCAGAGATAGAAATAACGTTAGATATGGTCACAGATCAGCCGGATTTTAATGACCAATTCGCAGATTGTTTTATTACCGTAAATCCACCAAAACGTCACTTTGTAAGTAAATTGTTATTTACTGAAAAGTTATTTCCTGTTTGCGGTCAAAAGCTTTGGGAAAAAATAAGAGATAAGCCACTCCCTGAGGCATTGTGGCAACATCCGATATTGTCTGTGCGATATTCTGACACAAATCAAAACATCGCCGATGATTGGTTACGATGGTGTAAAGCCGGTGGGTTTGAGCTACCTAGTGATCTAAAAGTTAATCAATTTAGCCATGTGCTACTCGCGGCAGAAGCGGCACGTTACAATTTAGGTATTACGCTTATTAATAACTATATGACGGTAGATCAATCTCATAAACAGAATTTTGTCAGAATTCCTATGCATGAATTGAAAACTGGTGATAACTTTTACTTTGTCTATAGTGAGTTAAATTCTAACAGGGCTGATATAACAGCGTTTGGTCGTTGGTTGGAACAGCAATGTTATACACTTAATATACGATAATTGTCATGTTGTCATATCCCGCCTAATAAGACTTTCAACAAGTTAATGGAGTAACAGGTTGTAGTGGCTTAGTAAAATTGGCCATAGATGTGTAGTAAACAGATATTTTTCACATAGAAAAATCTATCTGAAAATTTAGCGTTGTCGGAACTTCGTAACTTGCTTTTGTCCAAAAACGAGTTGCTTAGAAAGACTATAAAAGACCTACATTTGTCATCAACCTGATTTTTTATCATTTCAGCTCGGATTTTATATCCAAGTTATGCTTGCTTCTTTTTAGTTCATCATTAAAATTACTGTATGTAAATACAGTGGTGTTGTTTATGCGTGTGATCCCCATACCTGCCCATGCAGGAATAATAGGCTTTGAAAGTCCAGCTGCAGAGTACAGTCAGTTAAGTCTGAGTTTAGATGATCTCCTAATCGAGCATCCTAGCGCAACCTTCATAGGACTCGCTCAAGGCGATTCAATGCAAGACGTTGGTATCTTTGATGGTGATGTGCTCATTGTCGATCGCCATGAAACAGCCCGAAATGGAGATGTTATAGTTGCCAATTTTAATGGTGAATTTGTTTGCAAGATCCTTGATTCTCAACGCCGTCTATTGCTGTCTTCAAATCATCAGTTCCAGCCAGTAACCATTCATGAACATGATGAGTTTAGTATCGAAGGTGTAGTGACTCGCTCTATTCGTTGCCACCGTCAAAGTCCATTATTGTGTGAGCATTAGATGTTTGCCCTTGTTGATGCCAATAGCTTTTATTGTAGTGCAGAACAGGTCTTCCGTCCTGATTGGCGTGGTAAGCCTGTTATTGTGTTAAGTAACAACGATGGGATGATTGTTGCTGCTAATCGTCAAGCTAAAGAAGCTGGAATTGGGAAGTTTCTACCTTACTTTCAAGTTAAAGCCTTATGCGCCAAACGTGGTGTTATTGTCTGTTCATCGAACTATGAACTTTATGCTGATTTATCAAGCAAGATGATGGACATCATTGGCCGCTTTGCCCCTGAGCAACATGTCTACTCCATTGATGAAAGCTTCCTCTCCTTTAAGAACTGCTATCCCGCTATCAAATGCCTCCTTACTCAAGGCCAGTTAATTCGCCGTGCAGTGTGGAAAGAGACGCGTTTAGCTGTTTGTGTTGGGATCGGTGAAACACTGACATTAGCTAAAATTGCGAACCATGCTGCTAAAAAGGTTAAGGGCTATCATGGCGTTTGTGTGATTAATACCGACCAAGAACGTGTCGCTATCCTAAAGCAACTTGTTGTTGGGGACGTATGGGGTATTGGGCAAAGGATTAGTAAGAAGCTAGCATTAATGAATATCCATACTGCTTATCAACTAGCGTGTATGCCACCTGGGCTAGCCCGAAAACAACTCAGTATTGAAGTCGAGCGCACAGTTCGTGAACTAAACGGACAAGTGTGTAAAGTGTGGGATGAGGCAAGGGCTGATAAAAAGCAAATTTTCTCAACGCGGAGTGTAGGGGAGCGGATCGCCGACTTTGACTCATTATTACAAGCTTTGAGCAAGCATGTCGGTATTGCAGCTAGTAAAGCGCGTAAGCAAGGCTCAAGCTGCAAGACCATGCTACTTTTTGCTAGCAACTCACCCTTTGATGAACGTCCTGTTAGTTACAAAGCTATAGTGCATTTCCCTTGCCCTACTAACTGCACCGTCGAGCTAACCAAAGCTATCAGTGAAGCTGCGCCCAAGCTATTTCGTGATGGTGTTCGTTACTACAAGATAGGAATTGGTCTAATCGATTTAGCTAGCGAACAGAGCAGCCAACTTGATTTGTTTAATCCCCCGACAGCTAAGCCAGCATTAATGCTTACGTTAGATCACATCAATCAACGTTATGGCAGTGATACAGTGTTTCTCGCTGCACAAGGTATAGAGCATAAATGGGCAATGAGAAGGGATTTACTGACACCGCAATACACAACTAAATGGCTAAGTGTGCCACACATTAAGTGCTAACGTGGTTATGCCCCATTGTTGGTTTAAGAACCTAATCACTACGATTAGCTATTTTTGCAAAAATAGCTAAAATAGCTAGAAGCTGTTTTGCCTAGTGTGGATACGTTGTGAACAAAGAAATTATAGAAGAAATTAAGCAAGCACTTGCCTCTGCCCCTCGCAATAAGTACATGGCCGAATTACATCTTCAGTCCATCAAATATGCTGATGAATTAGGAAATATTACGGCTAGAGAATTTTGTGAGGAAGTCGGATTGAGGCCTAGTTACGCCACTGAGTTTAGTAAGATGAGAAATCTTACAACAAGGCTCAAAGCTGCTGGTTTAGATACAAGGAAGGTTTAAACAGTATGTTAATTGACAACGTTACTAATAAAGTAGCTGATACACTTTCAAAAACGATTAAAACCAACGATAAGCTCTCCGTTATGACGGGGCTTTTTTCTATCTACGCTTTCGATCACTTGAAAGAGTCGTTGAACAAATTAGAATCAATTAGACTACTATTTTCTCAAGCAAAAGGTTTCGACTCATTTGATTCCTTTGACCGTGAATCGCCTTTTGGTGCTCTTAATGGTACGACTCTAGAAAACAAGTTTCGTAATCAATTGAACCAAAAAGCGATAGCGCAAGAGTTTGCTGATTGGTTGAAAGAGAAAGCATCGGTTCGCTTGGTTCAACAAGCAGGCGCTGTTCAGCAACATATCACCCATGTCAATTCTCAATCAAACTCAATTGCAATTAATGGTGCTCAATTTAATGGGCAAGGTCTGGGGCTAACGGTATCTTCAGGCTTTGATATGATAAGCCTTGCAAAAGCAGAACAAGCACAAGAACTTTTAGGCTTCTTTAACCGAGTTTGGGGGAGTAAAGCACAAGTCAAAGATGCCACCGAACTTTTTCAAGCTGAACTTGCAAAGTTTACCTGTGATCAAACACCACAATTTATCTATTTCATTATCTTATATAATATTTTTAAAGATTTTGTCGGTGATCTTCAAGAAGACAAGATTTTAAAAGTAAAAACAGGATTTAAAGATACATTAGTTTGGAATAAATTGTATAAATTTCAGAAGGATGGTGTGTTAGGGGCAATTAATAAACTAGAACACTTTAATGGTTGTATCATTGCTGATAGCGTTGGTTTAGGTAAGACATTTGAAGCTCTTGCAGTAATAAAATACTACGAGCTTCGCAATGATAAGGTGCTTGTTCTTTGTCCTAAAAAGCTGCGTGATAACTGGCTTATTTATACGCAAAACGACAAACGTAATTTACTCGCGAGTGATCGCTTTAATTACGATGTACTTAACCATACCGATATGAGCCGTACAGCTGGTTATTCAGGCGATATTAACCTTGAAACAATTAATTGGGGTAACTACGATCTCGTTGTAATCGATGAATCACATAATTTCCGCAATAATAACCCTAAGAAAGATGGGCGAAATCGCTACCAACGACTTCTGGAAGACATCATTCAAGCCGGTGTAAAAACCAAAGTCCTGATGCTTTCTGCTACGCCTGTAAATAACCGCTTAAATGATATGAAAAATCAAGTAGCGTTTATTACGGAAGCGAATGATCAAGCGTTGTCGGAACATGGTATTAACAGTATTGAAAGTACATTAAAGCAAGCCCAAGCTCGCTTTACTAAATGGGCTGAACAAGATCCTTACGTGAGGACATCTAAAGAATTGCTTGATTCGATGAACTTTGATTATTTCAAGTTGCTCGATATTTATACTATTGCACGTTCACGGAAGCATATCGAAAAATATTACGGCACTGCCGATATAGGTAAGTTTCCTACACGCCTCCTACCTGTAAACTTGAAGGCATCTATTGACCTTAAAGATCAATTTCCCCCTTTGGAAGAAGTAAATAAGACTATCCGTAGACTGTCACTTGCGTTCTACTCACCAATGAAATACGTGAGAATGGATAAAAAAGCCGAATATGCAAGACGATATGACCAAGAAGTAAAGGGGGGTAAGAGCGTATTTAAACAGGTTGACCGTGAAGAAAGCTTGATTCATTTGATCCGTATTAACATGCTTAAGCGCATGGAAAGTTCAATCCATTCTTTTACTCTAACATCAGAAAAAATATTGACTCAGGTCGATGCATTACTAACAAAGATCCATAATTTCAATGCAAACATAAAACCCAGCTTAACAGACGACCTTACTTATGAATTCGTGGCCCCACCAATAGAAGAGATAGATGATCTTGAGTTTAACTCACCTGAACTTGCTCCATATCTTATAGGGAATAAAACCAAAGTTCGTATTCAAGATATGGACTTAATCAGATTTTCACAGGATCTAGAAGCTGACAGAGTATTTCTTCAAGAAATTGTTAAAGAATCAAAAAGCATTGATGCTGAACGTGATGCAAAATTATCAATGTTAAAGCAAGCTTATAGTGAAAAATCCAGAAAACCGATTAATGGCAATAACAAAAAAGTTATCATTTTTACGGCTTTTGCCGATACCGCTGAATATTTATACAAAAACATTGCACCATGGGCTGAAAAAGAACTTGGCCTTCACTCAGCTGTTATAACAGGGCAACGAACTGAGACAACGCTGCGTACTCCTAGCCAAAATGGAAAAGTAGGTAAAAGGTTTACATCAGACTTAAATAGTTTGCTTACCCACTTCTCACCCAAATCCAAAGAACGAGAGAAGGTTTACCCTGAATACAAAGAAGAAGTAGATATTTTAATCGCAACAGACTGTATTTCAGAAGGTCAGAACCTGCAAGACTGTGACTATCTCATAAACTATGACATTCACTGGAATCCCGTTCGTATTATTCAACGCTTTGGACGTATAGACCGTTTAGGTTCAGTAAATGATGTCATTCAGCTGGTTAACTTTTGGCCCAATATGGAATTGGACGAGTATATCAATCTAGAAGCTAGGGTGAGCGGAAGAATGGTGCTACTTGATATTTCAGCAACTGGTGAAGAGAACTTGATTGAAACTGACAGTGAACAAGATTCGAAGAAAAACAAAGGGATGAATGATTTAGAGTATCGCAGGAAGCAACTTGAACAGCTTCAAAATGCTGTGGTAGACCTTGAAGAAATTGCAGGCGGTGTCTCTATAACCGATTTGACGCTGAATGATTTTAGAATGGACCTTTCAAGCTTTCTCAGTAACAAAGAGCAAGATAATTCAGCATTATTAGAGCAATCTCCAGTGGGGTTGTTTTCTCCTGTCCTTATTTCTAATTCAAGTCAATTTACGAGTAAATTCTCACAAGTATGTGATGAAATTCAATCAGGGGTAATTTTCTGCCTAAAAGATATTAAAGGCAAAGTTCAGGTTGAGGAAAGCTACTCTCTTGCTCCTTACTACCTTGCTTATATCGCTGACGACGGAGACGTTTTGCTTTCGTTCACCCAGTCAAAACAAATACTCGATTTATGTAAAAAGTTGGGTTCAGAGCTAACCGACATGGAACAATCAGCTGATGCTTATCACCAGTTTGCTAACCGCACTCAAAATGGTAAAAAAATGAATCATTATCAAAATCTTTTAGCAAAAGCGGTAGAGAACATTGCTGGTAAAAGTGAAGAAATTGGTGCTACAAGCCTGTTTAGTCGAGGTGGTACTGTCTTATCAGCATCTAGCACTCAAAACGTGAATGATTTTGAAGTCGTTAGTTATATAGTCATTGTGTAATGGAAAAAATGATAGAGCATATTGATTTTCGTCTAGTCGATGACGCCAAACAAAACAGATTAGCAGACAAGGTATATCAGCACTTGGGACTACCTGATTCTACGTTTCTAGGCACACGAATCACCAAGAAAATGCTCTTAGATTCATCTAGTCACAATGGGAACGAGTTAAGCCCTAATGATAAAAAATTAGTGACGGATGTTATTCAATCTATCGAGTGGCTAAACACACTTAAGCCAGAAACGCTTAATATCCCTGTTTATGTCACTGGTACAGTTGAATACATAGAGGTAGCGGTGATACGAGTTATGTTAAAGTTGCCTCAAGAACTAAGCAATAAGGACAAAGGCAAACTTAAATCTAATGCCTTAAAGAAAGTTTCTAAACTTTTACATACTTTAATTCCATACCCAGTAATTCTGCTGCTAGAGCTAGCTGATGAATTATCTATCAGTCTAGCTGATAAGCGTATTAGTCAAGCCGATAAAACCAAATTGGTTATAGAGCATATCTATAATAGTGATTGGTTAAACTCATCGAACCTAACAAAAGCACACAATGACTTTCTTAATGATTTCTCTTTAAAAAACGCGTCAAACCTCAATTACTTTGAGCTTTATCAAGATTTCATAGCAATGCTCATAGGGCTGGAAACAAGTAAGATTTCAGGTCGCTATATGAATATAGATGGCTCATCTAAGAACCTTTCAATTGAACAGGGTAATCTACAATCTGAATCACAAGGCTATACGCTACAACATGATTCACTATTGGAATCAACTTTATGTTTAACGTTTCGTGAAAAGAGCAATGAGGATAAAACAGCTTTGCTCCGTGAGTTAGCAGGATTAGAAGCTGAGTTAAGCAGCATCAGGAACAAGATTAAGAAAGAGACGCAAATGAATACAAAAATGAAACTCAATGTAGAAGCAAGAAAGATAAAACAAGCAATTTCAGCAATCACTTCTCAATTGGCATAAAGTGAGCCAAAGAAGTGATATGACATAAAATAGAACGTAGTTGTTTATTCAATATTTTATACAACTCGATACAAACAAATTTGGCTTAGATAGTGAGTATGAAAATGAGTGGAATAGATAAAATCACGGGCAGCAGCCCTGAAGCAAAAAGCTTAGATATCACACAGCAAAATATTGAGCAACTAAAGCAGCTTTTTCCTGACGTTTTCTCAGAAAATAAAATAGACTTCGAAGCTCTTAAAACTGCACTTGGTGAAGCAGTAGATGATTCAGAAGAACGTTACAATTTTACTTGGCATGGTAAGACTAAGGCTCGCCAAATCTCTCAAACACCTTCGACAGGTACATTAAGGCCATGTATCGAGGAAAGCGTAAACTGGGATACCACCGAAAACTTATTCATTGAAGGTGATAACCTTGAAGTGCTTAAGTTACTTCAAAAGTCATACCACAACAAAGTAAAAATGATCTATATAGATCCACCTTACAACACAGGTAAAGATTTTGTTTATAAAGATAATTTCCATAACAATATACAGAATTATCTTGAGCAGACTGGTCAAGTCGATAATAAAGGCAATAAATTAAGTACAAATTCAGATATGTCAGGTCGATACCATTCTAATTGGTTGAATATGATTTATCCAAGACTAAAGTTAGCTCGTAACTTACTCACAGATAATGGTGTTATATTTATATCTATCGATCATAATGAAATTCATAATTTAAATGCTGTTGTTAGTGACATATTTGGTGAGATTAATATTTTAGGTTTAATTGCAAATGTTAATAATCCTAAAGGTCGCTCTGATGATAAATTTATAGCAACTGCTCATGAATATATTTTAGTAGTAGCAAAAAATGTAACTAAAGCAGAAACATATGGATTTGAAGCGGAAGAGCATATAACTAAAAGGTATAGTAAGGTTGATGATAGAGGAAAAGCATACCGAGAAATTGATTTAAGAAAAACAGGAGATTCTGATAAAAGAGAAGATCGACCTGATATGTTCTATTATTTTTATTTTGATCAAGAAAAAAGTAATCTTACAGTATCGAAACAAAGAGTTTGTGATACTAAATTAATTGAAATATACCCACAAAAAGACGATGGTAGTGACGGTCGATGGCGTTGGGGTTTTGATACTGCAACTAAGCGGTTGAATGATGTTTTTCCAAAATTTATGCCTAATAAAAAAATATGGGGCATTATGGAAAAAGATTACCTAGAAGGAAGACCTCCTGTTAAACCTACTTCATCTTGGACGCATAAAGACGTAAATAGTGAGCGAGGAAGTGAGCAATTTATAGATCTTGGTTTTAATAAAGAGGTTTTCTCAAGACCTAAGCCTATCGGAACTATTTCTAGATGTATTCAGGTTGGAACTTTACCTGAAGAAGAATGTATTGTACTCGATTTTTTTGCTGGTTCAGGTACTACATCTCACGCTGTAATACAACTGAATGCTGATAAGAAAAGGAAATTGAAATATATTTGTATACAACTTCCTGAGCCTATAGATTCAAATAGTAAAGATAATATAGAAGCTATTAGCTTCTGTGATTCAATTAAAAAGAATCGTGTAATCACTGAAATTACCAAAGAAAGGCTCAAAAGAGTTAATAAAATATATCAAGATAACTTATATGAAAGCCAGATTGGCTTTAAGGTGTTTAGGCTTGATCAAACCAATATCCGTCCCTGGGATGCCAACTTTGAAAACCTTGAGTTAGTTCTTCAACAAGCAACAGAATCTATCAAAACTGGTCGTTCAAGAAATGACGTACTTTATGAAATCTTTCTAAAATATGGTTATGAATTAACTACACCTGTTGATACCGAAACTGTGACTGACTCTCTTGGGAATGAAAGGCAGGTTTTTGTTGTTGGTGCTGGAGCGTTAATTGTCTGTTTAGATGATGAAATTACAGTTGAAGTGGTAGAAGGTATAGCCAAGCTCAAAGAAGAACTAGATCCTGAAACGACTCAAGTTGTATTCAAAGATGCTGGATTTGCTGATAGTAATGTAAAAGCCAATGCAATCCAGATTTTGAAGCAAGCAGGTATTGATGATGTTAAGAGCATTTAAGGGGTAAATGATGTCTGAAATGAAGATAAAGTTTGACCCTGATCTGACTCACCAAAAAGATGCAATTAGCGCCGTTGTAGGTGTGTTTGAAGGGCAAGAAATATTTCAATCTAACTTCTCTGTATCAAATGCTTTTCAAGCGGATATGTTTGAGAAGAATGATGGTATCGGTGTTGCTAATGCCTTGAGCTTGTTACCAGAAGAGTTGTATGAAAATACTCGAAATGTTCAGTTAGTTAACGGTTTACCTCAAACTGAAACAACGAAGCAAGCACTGCCGAGTCTTGATTTTACCATTGAGATGGAAACCGGTACAGGTAAGACATATGTTTACTTGCGTAGTGCATTTGAGTTGAATCAACGCTATGGCTTAACAAAGTTCATCATCGTTGTTCCATCAGTAGCGATCAAGGAAGGTGTTTATAAATCGCTGCAAATGACTGAAGATCATTTCAGAAAAGAATATAAAAACGTGCAGTATGATTACTTTGTCTATGACTCTTCAAAACGTGAGCAAGTCAGAAACTTTGCTACCAATGACTATATTCAGATTATGGTTATCAACATTGATGCTTTCAGTAAGTCATTTGTTGATCCTGAAAAAGAGTCTACTGCTAACTTAATTCACCGTACAGACGATCGTCTAAACGGTATGAAGCCAATTGAGTTCATCCAAGCGACACACCCAGTAGTGCTAATTGATGAACCTCAATCAGTAGCATCTACCGCTAATCGCAAACAAGCAATTGCGAGCTTGAACCCTTTATGCACTTTCCGTTATTCAGCAACGCTAACTGAAAATTTAAATATGCTTTACAAGCTTGATTCGATTGATGCATATGAGCGTAAGTTGGTTAAACAGATTGAAGTAGCGTCGATTGAGGTTCAGGACAATCATAACCAAGCTTATATTAAGCTGATTGGTGTTGATAACAAGAAGTCGCCAATTACTGCTAAAGTTGAAATTGATGCTCAAACTAAAACGGGAAAATTGCAAGCCCGTAAAACAATAACCGTAAAAAGTGGTACTGATTTATTTGAAGCTTCAAATGGACGAAGTATTTACGAAGGCTATGTGATTAACGACATTTATTGTGAAGAAGGCAATGAGTATATCGATTTTACCAGTCGCGATGACATCATTGAACTAGGTCAAGCTATTGGTGACGTTGACCAAGATACTTACAAGCGACTTCAAGTATCAAAAACGGTTGAAGAGCATCTTGAAAAAGAATTGAGATTTTATAAAAAAATCACTCAAGGTGTTGATGTGATGGACCACTCCAAAGTTATTAGCCAAAAAGGGATCAAGGTTCTGAGCTTGTTCTTTATTGACAAAGTCGCCAACTATCGAGGTTACTCTGTAGACGGTGTGCCTGTACAAGGTAAATTTGCACAGTGGTTTGAAGAAGAGTTTACTCAACAGCTTAGAAAGCCAAAGTATAGGATCCTATATCCTAGTGTATGGGAGAAAAACGGGGGCAAGTTCATTGTTAATGAGCAATCTCTCAAAGAATTAGCGAGTTCTGTTCATAATGGCTACTTTGCACAAGATAAGAAAAAAGATTCATCTGGTAATCCTTTGTTTGCAGAGTCTAAGCTTTCAGCAAAGGGAGAAGGTGGCAAAACTGCTGCTGATGAATCTGCTTATAACTTGATTATGAAAGACAAAGAAAAGTTACTTTCAATGGATGAGAAGTTACGCTTCATTTTTAGTCACTCGGCCCTTAAAGAGGGATGGGATAATCCTAACGTATTTCAGATATGTACACTTAACGAAACTAATTCCGTGATGAAAAAACGTCAGGAGATTGGCCGAGGTTTGCGTTTAGCTGTCGATCAGTCTGGTGAGCGTGTACCTTATGGGTTTGAAGTGAATACGCTAACGGTTATGGCGAATGAATCTTATGAGGAATTTGTAGCAGCACTTCAAAAAGAAATTGAAGAAGAAGAGGGCATTAAGTTTGGTGCAGTAGAAAAGCATCAATTTGCTAATATTGTGATCTATGGTGAACATGATACTAAACAGTTTCTTGGGGCGAAAAAATCCGAAGAGATTTATCAACACTTAGCGGCTAAAGGTTATATTGATAAAAAAGGTAAAATTCAAGATTCCCTAAAAGCTGATTTAGCTGATAATACTGTGAGTTTACCTGAAAGCGTTATAGAACATTCTGAAGCAATTCTTGCGACTCTAAGTAAAGTTGCTAAAGGGTTGAGTATCAAAAAACACGAAGAAAAGAAAACAGCTAGACTACGTGAAGATAATGGTAAGCAAATTGTGCTTGGCGATGATTTTAAAGCGCTTTGGGAACGTATCAAGTATAAAACTGCATATCGAGTTAATTTCAGTGTTGGTGAGCTTGTACAGAAGTGTATCAAAGAAATTAGATCGTCTGTCGCAGTAGGTAGTGCCAAGTTTGAATATAAAAAGGTGAAAGTCGCAATAACAGAGGCTGAATTGGAAACATTTGATGAACAATCAAAAATTCAATATTACCGTAATCGTAACTTTAAACTTCCTGATATTGTCACCTATCTTGAATCATACACTAACCTTACCCGTAAAACCGTTGTAGACATACTGCTTGGCATTGGTGATAAATTAGAGGCGTTTAAAAATAACCCTCAAAAATTCATTGAGTTAGCTAGTGAAGTCATTCGTAAACAGATGCGTTTAGCTATTGTTGATGGCATTTTATATCATCGAATTGGAGATGATGATTTTTATGCTCAAGAGCTCTTCCAAGAGGAAGAATTAACCGGATACCTTAAGGATATGGTTGAAGCTAAAAAGTCTGTTTATGATTACATCGTTTGTGATTCGGGGACAGAGTTTGAATTTGCTGAGAAACTCGAAGAGTCGACGGATGTTAAGCTTTACGCAAAATTACCTGCTTGGTTTAAAATAGATACACCATTGGGAAGTTACAATCCTGATTGGGCTGTTTTAATAGACAAAGATGATGGTATGGGTGAACAGCTCTATTTTGTCGTTGAAACCAAATCAAGTATTTTTTCTGATGAATTACGCTCCTCAGAGCAAGCTAAAATTGATTGTGGAATTGAGCACTTTAAAGCGTTATCACAAGACAAAAACGGTAGAGCCATAGAGAACCCTGCTAAGTTTGTTAAGGCTGATAATTTTAATACTTTTGCTACATATCTAGAAGAATAACTCACTTCTCCTCTAACGAGATAGCTCCGGAACTGGCTATCTCGTACTTTTTATGTTTTTGAATAAGTATTCGGATAAAATCGATATGCCAATTACAGTTAAATTTTAACTCTAACTAATATTTGTCCAAAATCGCGTTTCAAATGGATATATCTCGAGGTTTAGCCTGTTACATTTACGCTCAGTAATTTTATATCACAATTTATAATTAAAGTAATACCGAAGGTAGGTAAATGTGAGGTTTAAGGAGTACAAAATGGGTTTTATAATCGCGTTTACTAGGAAATTTATTCTTACTATATGTTTAATATTTTTAGTAGCATGTGGTGTTTCAGAAAAAGAGAAAATGATGCGAAATAGCTGTATCGAATCAGCAAAATTACTTGATGTCTATAATCAAGATGGGAAGCATTATTCTGAGACATCTGTTGGTAGAATTTCAATCAGGAAAATTTGTTATGTCAAAGTAGAACTTTACCTTGCTGGTTATAGAATTAAAAAAGATATTAATATTAACGATATACGACTATATCGAGATACAATCGATAGCAATATAAGTTTGAAGTCCAGATATATTCGCAGCATTAAAGCTGGTTCTGAATTTTAAATATAAAGTTACTATGATTAGAAAATAACTTGAACAGCCGACTTTAGTGGCGAGTAGTTCAGTATGCTGTTGGTCTAATCCGCTATACGTAACTAACAGAGTCTTCAATCTTAACATCTCTTTTGGAAAAGTGTCCGGTTGGAGTTGACCAGAACATTATTAACTGTGATGTGATTTGTAGGTTTTAGAGTCTAATAATTGATCGATTCCTGTCCAAAAAATTAGTTTCAAAGTGATCAAACTCTAATGCATTCGCGCACAGCCTTAGCCGCTGCATCGTCTATCCATAAATGAACGTGCTGTGCGATTATATACCGTATTATATTGCTTAAGAGATCGCGTGTCGGTGTATCGATTTTAACGAGTCAATTAACGCATCTGGCGTAATTTGAGGCATGTTATTGATGTACTGACTTATCGCCAAATGACCTAACATTAGTGCATCATAAGCCGAAATTGGAACGCCTTTCATCGGTTTGTTTGCTTCGAACACCGACACAAAAACATTCATCGTATTGTCCCGTTGGTTTTGCTGCCACTTAATAGCAAATCCTTTATTTTTTTGGATTCCGTGGGACTTGCCTTCAAAAGATTCACGAATACCGATTAACACCGCAATAACCGGTAGTAATTCGGTTTTAGTTATTTGAACAGCCGTTTTACCTTGCCAATCGAATTTTCTTTCACCAATGGCGCTCGCTCCTTCTAGCATAACGGTATGCCAACCACCTTGAGTTAGTGATGGTTTAAGCTCGATAGCAGCTTTAGTACCGTGACACTTGAGGCTAAAAAACTGGTCAAATTGGCCAGAATAGCGCGGCTCTTGTGGTCGATTGTGATTAGGCAAGTGCGCCACGTTATTTTGATATAACTGCTCTTGAGCTTGATAATCTGTCATTGGTTGTGAAGGCTGATATTGCTCCTGCTCCTGATAAACAGGGTTTTGATAATTTGAATGATGGTACATATACACCTCGATTTAATTGGGTAAGTTAAGCCATTTAAATTAGTGTCTCATGGTTTCAGTAACGCACAACTGGCGCTTATTCTTGACGTTTTTTTGATTGTTAATGGTTTAATTTTGCGCAATTTAGGTTGTAAAAAAGTGGTAGGAATATTGATTTTCGCCAACATTTCTTAAATTGGACTTAATGGGAGGGTGTTCGAAAAATAGCTATTTTAGCGTTGCGAATAAGGTAACCTTATTTTAACCCATAATTTTTCACCTCTATAAAATAATGAGTGGGAAATCGTATTTTATGGAGAGTTTGGATGAATATCAGATCGGCATTTTTCTGCTTACTATTGATGGTCTTGAGTGGTGGGGTTTTAGCTAGTGCCAACACTTTACTGCCAGATGTTAAAGCGTTGGCACTAGATAAGTTGGTTTTAGATAGAACGGATCAGCCGGTGACGGTCATTGAAACATCACCAATTATGACTTCCAAAGGCGAAGTGGCCAAAGGTATGACTGAAATCATACTTAGCTTAGATGCTTCAGCTAAAAATTCGCTTATTATCCAAGGAAAAACCCTAGCGCCAGGAAGTACGTTAAGCATTGTTCAAGACTTAACAACTACCAATGGCGCAATAAAAATCCCAGCCTACCCCGAAAAGTCAGATATAAACTCCAGTGATCGATACATTATCGATGTGCCCAAGGTTACAGCACAACTCTGTTCAGATGAGTACAAATATGATCAGGCAAAAAATGTTTGTTTGAAGGTCAACACAACAAATTTAACGTATACGTGTCCTGATTTAAGTTGGCAACCAACGGGTGATCTAAGTAACTGTATTCAGCAAAGCACGATAGCAAAAGAAAGCTGCCCGGAAGGGCTCACGTCTAATGGTAACGGAACTTGCTCCAAAGCAGAGTATTTACCAACAGTAGCAAAATGTCAGTCTGGTTTCTCATATTCGGCAATAAACAAACGATGCGAAAAAACCAGCTCGGAACCGGCATCATTTTCTTGCCCAACTGGGTATTACCGATCAGGAAGCGTCTGTTATTTAAGTAGCGGTTCGACAGGTTATCCAGAATGCCCTTCAGGGTATCGTGACGTAGGTGGGAGTTGTTACAGAGTGGTTAATCAGGTGCCAGATCCTTATTATGTGTGTCCATCTGGATTTACGAAAGATAAATGGAATACTGGTAAATGTACGGATAGCCAAGCTTATATATCAAATCAAGGTAAGCAGCAGTGTCTTGATGCCGGTGGTCTGAGGTATTATTATGACGGTGTGAATCAGATTTGTATTTTTGTCCAGCCTCACCAGGTATCAGCACCATATATTTGCCCTAGCCCTGGCCAGCTTATGGCTCCAAACTCCTGTGTAAACCCAAATGATACAAGGTCTCCATCTTACTATTGTCCTTATGGGGAAACGTATGCAGATGGCGCATGTCGTAATAGTACCTCACTAGAAGCTTATTGTAAGCCGGGATATGCACCTAACGGCAACGACTGTTCATTTTCGGTGACAGAAAATCCAGAGTGGGTTTGTGATGATAATAGCTTTAGTAAGATCTCAGAAACGCAATGTAGTCGTTTAAGTAATACGAATTTAATAGGTACATGTCCCGCAAACTACGTTCGTACAGGAAATATTTGTACGATGACATCAATAGCAAATCAAATGGAAAGTTGTAGTGAAACTTTTGTGCGTAATGGTGCGCAATGTGAGCGTGATGTATTTAAAGCTGCAATTTGTGAAGGTGGTTTATTGAGTGAGAACTCCTGTACTTGTCCATCAGATACAACTTTGAACGTATCGAGTTGGATGTGTGAAGGCAAAGAGACATCGCCTATACTGAAAGCGTGTCCGTTAAATTACGTTTTAGATAACGGAGAATGTAAGTTTTCTCACCAGGTTGGAGTTGTTTATGACTATTGTGGATCTGGAATGATTTCCAATGGCGCAAATTGTAGTCTTGATGTGTCTATACCGGCAACGCAATCATGTAATGCACCATATTCTGTTAGTCAAGGCCAGTGTAAGTATACGCAAGAATTACCAGCAGGCGTAGGAGGAGGCGCAGTAGAAGCAAAGTCCTTTGAAGGAAAGTTTGTTACTGAATCATCAGCTATCACATTGGCAACGAAAAATTTTGATGCGCTTGTTTTAGAAATTAATGAGCTAGCTATTGACGTAGATGGAGGTTGTCGTTTAGTTGCTACCGATATGCAAGCTAAGGGCGTCATTTCAAAAGGGAATATACTTTGTTCCGTTAGTTGGATGAACTTACCACGTGGCATAACAGGAAAAGACAACAAATTAACGGGAATTTTCGCGGAAGCCGGCGAGCAGGTAGTTGGTTATCAATTGAAGACTTTTAGCGGATTAGCAAATAACCCTATCATCGTTAGTGAAGGTGAAATCAATATCAATGTGGCCATGCCAACAATGCCCACTGTAAACGATATAACTACTCGTTTAATGAATCAGGTTGTGCGGGGATTTGAGGTTTCGAACTATGATGCAAATAGCAAAATAAACTTAACATCAGTGCTTGTAGAAGAAAGATCATATGAACAATTAATTGAGATTGAGGGTGTTGGTTCGTGTACGGTCGCATCAAAGGGGAAATCTTGTAATATTTACAGTGACGTTGCATTTTCTCTAGATGTCAATAATTTAGAGTTTTCATCTACATATAAAGTATGGGCCAACAGTAAAGTTGGTGGATGGGACAAAGGTGAGTTAACTTCTAAATCTTGGGTAATTAATCACGATTTTAGAGGCCCACAAGTCCAATTTTCTACTTTCAACGGCGATAGAGCAGGTGAGTCAGTTACAAATAATGAATTAGGGTTTCCAGTTATTGTTAATGGTGGTTCTGGCAGTGTAGGTATTAAAAATTTCCGAGATAATTTACCTGCTACCGAACGCTGGTGGAGACCAAACAAAGTAGAGTTTGAGTTTAGTTCAGTCGATGGGAAGGAAAGTGTTAGCGTTATAAACGTAGATGATATGGATGTGTTATTTGATGTGCCACAAAGTATCGAAGGAACGGTAAAGCTAAGTAGTAACAAGGTAGAAGAAAGGGAAAATAGCGCAGCGTATTCATTTAATATGTCATCGCTAACGCCAGGCTCGTACAATGTAAAAATAACGGCGAGTGATGCTTTTAATAACACAACGATTACAACGGTAGAGGATGTAAAAGTACCGACTCCAGCACCGCAAATAAAAGTGTTCAATAAAAAAGTGTTAGTTGGAGGAAGCAGTACACCTTCGGTGTTAATGCTAGACGACCTTATGATTGTTGCACATAACGGATTAGTAGGTGACTCGCAAATTACCAGTGTAAAAATTGATGGTCGAGATGCGACGTCATCAAATGAAGAAGGACATTTTAGACTGCTAACCGGAAACGGCTTCGATTTATCGGCAAATAAACGATATGAACTTGAAGTAGAAGCAAAAGACTCAACTGGCGCAACAACTAAGGTAACTATTCCACTTAACTACCTCTTGATGGAATTTAATTTCCAACGCAAGCCGCAGACTGTAATTCAATTAGTTGAAGATGTGGGATTAATAGTTAGTCGGACGAAAGGGGTGCGCTGTGATATATACGGCACTAAAGCAGCAGCAGCACTTGCGGCCAACGAGAGAAATCATACATGTTATGTCGAATGGTCGAAAATACCCGATGGCATGACTACTGAAAGTAGCAGTTATCAATCAGTAGCCAAAGGTGGGGTTAGTAATCTAGGACAAAACACCGCTGCATATATAGCTTACGTAGTTAACAAGTCAGGGGTGACAAGTGTTGTGAGTCAAGGCGAAGTCACGTTCGAAGCGTTACCACCGGCACCGATCACAATCAAACTAGATGAGCGCTTAAAGTTAGGGCAAGATGTGTATAGCATTTCAGTTCTTGATCGGCAAATAGGTAGATATCAAGGCACATCTTCACGAGCTAACGTTGATATTGATTTAACGACGAATGCTGGCGATATGAAGCAATATAAACACAATCAATTACCGTTCGGAGAGATTCAAAACTTCTCAGCTTATGCTGATAAATTGGGCGGTGCTAAACTATGGGATAAGGTTCCGTATACCCTAAAAGGCGCATATCGCTTGGCGCCTGAACTATCAACAACAGTGAATTTTGAACTTGTGGTTACACCACATCCATATATGCAAGTTTTAATGGATTTGGATGATACTCGTTATGCCTCAACTGAAAAAATTAATGCAACAATCAGTTTAGGCATTAAGAATAATCTTACTAATACATTCGATTACAGTATTGAAACAATGGGCACTGGATGGGATGTGTATCTTGCGTTCAAGAAAGGCAAAGATTATGAGCCGATTTCAGATGCAATTCAGATCGGGACAAATGGAAAAGGCGTGATTCAAATAGATGCCGATACTATTTTTAATCGAAATGAGGCTGTTTATGCTGTAGCTGAAGCGCGCTCGCCTTATCCTGAAGTTGAAATTACGCGAGTGTCTATTCCACGAAGTATTACAGTGGTAAAAGGCACAGCTGTTGATGGTGAAATTGTTTCTAGGGTTGTTCACTCTCGTATACCGGCAGCATTTGATTTGCGATTTGATACTGAATCATTCCAAGATTTTATGGTCATGGGAGAAATAAAATGGCAGCGCGATGTGAGTGGCTCTTGGGTTGATATGACGGAGTTAACAGGGCGTCAATATGTATCTGTTAAATCGGTTGAGCCTGAAACCATTGATGTTAGAGCTGTAATCACTAACAAAGAGACTGGCGCTGTAACAGAGACTGAAACACTAAGGTTGATATCATTTGATAAGCCTAAAATGAGAATTGACGGTGTAACTCAAGCGATTTCAGGCCAAACATTAGAGTTAACCGCTGTGGATGTGAGTGGTGGAGTTCTATCAGATGCTGTATATGAATGGTCGATGGACGGTGAAACATGGGAGAAAGGCTTTGCAACATATAATGTAAATGTTGAAAATTCGAGTGTTCGCGTTTACGGTCGCATGAAGTATGCCAATACCTCTGATGAAATTCAGATGGATCAATGGGCAACGGCTGTGAAATATATTTCTGTAACGAAACCAAAGCCAATTACGCTAAATGTTGTAAGGCCGAGTATGGCAGAAGTTGATAGTGAGATAGCACTTAAAATGTTAGTGTCGAATCCGTTTGCTTCAACTGGTGTCGATTTATTTACCGAGTGGTTACTTCCTGATGGCACAGTAATAAAGGACCAAAAGGAAATCACTTACACGTTGCAAGAAAGTGATCTTGATAGTTCTAAGCGAGTTACTTTAGTCGCTAGATCTTGGTTAGATGGATTTAAAGATGTCACTCTTGGCCAAGCCAATGCTGTGATGAACACATTCAGCTATTCGTTTCCGAGTGAAAGTGATCTTAGTTTGACTGTTAACAATAACGTGAAGTTCGTACCATCAAGCGGCTACGCCACGGTTAATATGCCATACATTAATGCGCCAGGAGTCGTATTTACATATGATTGGACGTTTGATGATACGGTGATTAAAAAAGTATCATCAAATGGTAAAGGAATGAACTTCAATGTAATCCAAGCCGGAGTCCATGAAATTATGGCTACAGTCTCAGACAACCGAGGCAACTTTGCTCACATTAAAAACTATGTTGAAGCACAGAAACCTAATGATCTGTCTTTTGTGTTGAATGAAGTTTATTCAAACAAATTCATGCGAGCCCCACTTACCGCTTCAATTTATCCTAATGTAAAGGTTGGGCATCCATATGATTTTGTGAAGGAATACACTTGGACTGTGAACGGTGTGAAAAGTGAGCCATCAAGTAGAGCAGTAGGCGCGTTTAATGAATTAGTAGAAGGTCATTATGACATTATCTTGGATGTAAAAACTAACTTTGGGCAAGTAGGTCAAACCACTTTCTCTGTTGATGTTGTTGCTAACAAGCTCCCTACTTGCGCGCCATCGGTTCGTAGTCAGTATGGTACGTATATCGTTGATGCTAACTGTAAAGATGAAGATGGTCGTATTACATTCTACAAGTGGGTGGTAAATGGAATGGTGTTCAGTCCATACGGGCCTCAAGTTAGGTTTACTGAGCACGATTATCCAAATGGAGCCACGATTACAATTGAGGCAAATGACGATGCTGGTGGTAAAGGAGTCGGCCACACCAGTTTCTAAAAATTATCTATAACTTATGAAATAGGCAGTATTAAATTTAACTAATTTAATACTGCCTTTTTTATTTTTACATATAAATCTAACCGGTGTAATTCAATTAAGATGGTCAAATTCGCAACGCTAATTTAATTATTGCATCCAAAACCCATTTAAAATCGTTTTGTTAGATTTTATATGGGGTGTGAAATGAGAGATGTGATTATCAGTTTTACATTGATAGCAGGATTTGTGTTGGGATTTAACTCAATGTTCACCTTCGCTGTACCTACCCAAGAATATTCATGTCTGAACGCGAGTTATTTTTTAGTTGATAAATCGGATAACAGCCTTAACCGAGAGCGACTTATCGCTTTTAAATTGCCCACAGAAACACCGTACTTTCATCAAGGTACACGCTGGATTAAAAAATTAGTTGGGATGCCTGGCGACAATATCAAGATTACCGTTTCTTCAGTGTTTGTTAATGACAATGAATATAAGAACGACATGAAAACACTGCTGATGAAATTGGAGCTAGACGCGGCAAGTGTTGAGCGTGAATTGATACTTGGTGACGATGAGTATTTCGTTGTTGGAGAAACATATTTGTCATATGACTCTAGATTTTGGGGCGTGATTAGCAAAAAGGATGTAATAGGGAATGCGTATGCGATTTTGTAAGTGGTTGTGCCTTATTCCATTGTGTTTTAGCCACATTGGATTGGCAAATACTGTCGATTCAGGAGTGACGGCTGAAGAGGCGATAGCGAAAGCCAAGCTCAACGGTTGGTTTGAAGGGTTAGATTTGTCGGGGGAGCAAAAAGCAACATCTAAGGATGTCGAAACTTTTTTAAATAATGCTCAAACACAAGTTAATGCAATTACTAATGACGCGCTTGAATTAACAGATAAAGAAACCAAGCCAAGTTCACCAATCATGATGTTTGTGAGCCTATCCATGCCAAATGCTGCATTTAAGAATGCTTTAAAAAATGCCGCAGCAACTAACACAACGGTTTATATCAACGGCATGTTTGAAGGTGATAAGAAAATTCTCGATACCATGATGCGTCTTGAGGTAATAGCTAGAGATATGACTATCAAACCAAATGTGAAATTTGGCCCAACCTGGTTCAAGCAGTACAACATTCAGCGAGTGCCGGCACTGGTATTTGACGATAATCGCATACAAGTGCAAATGAATGGGTTTTCAGAGTTAGATTTTTTTAAGGAGAAGTTGAAAACTACCACGAAAAGCACTGATTTTGGAGATTATGGTGCAACCTATCCTGTAGAAGAAGGATCATTAATTGAGCAAATTCGAAAATTAATGGCTGATATCAACTGGGATTCCAAAAAGAAATCTGCAGTAGACCGGTTTTGGAAAAAACGGTCAAACACGTTGCTCGATACAACGCTAGAAGATCACACTTTCTACATCGATCCTACAGTTAAAGTTCAGAAGGATATTGTTAATAAAGCCGGTGTCGTTTTAGCTAGAGAAGGAACAACCGTTAATCCACTTCTAGCAACTTCGGCCTACTTAGGGCTTTACATCATTAATCCTTTAGATCCACGTCAAATTAAATGGCTCGATGCACATCAAGATAAGTTTGATTATCGTGATCAGATTATCGTTACGCAAATAGATGTTTCGAGAGGTTGGGAACATTTAAGCGAATTAAGGCAGCGATATAAGCGAGAGATATTTCTACTCGAAAAAGAGTTAGTGACAAAGTTTGCATTAAAAGCTGTGCCATCAACGGTCACTGTTGAAAAAGGGTTTTTACGGATAGACGAAAAAGGAATGAGGACAGAACAATGAAATTAATCACACTGACATTAGGTGTCGTCCTTGGTATTTTTCTCGCTTATAACTATCCCGATATCGCTGCGAATATTTTAGTCAACTTCATTTTATTTGCCGAGTGGCTTGGCAATTCGGTTAGTCAGTTGGTAAGTGGGGTAATGTCGTGAAGTGTTTACAAGCTTTGCTATTAATCTTAATGCTATCCGTTTGTAGTAGTGCCAACGCATCCAGCGCCAACGCAATCTGTAAGGACGCTCAAATTTGGACAAAGATAATAGACCAAATTTGTTGGAGCTGCTTTACGGAAGGGTTATCTCTAATGGGGATTGGGAAGAAACCGGAAGGTGCGTCTAGTAATAATCCTTTCTGCGCCTGCACAGATAATATAGGTGTGCCGTATGCCGGGACAAAATTATCATATTTCGCCCCTCTTAGGTTGATTGAGACCGTTCGATTACCTTGGTGTTCTCCGACATTAGGTGGTATCACGCTACAAGATGATTTTACGGGTTTAGGCTTTAAGCAAGATGACAGTGGTTTTTGGCAATCTCATTACTTTGCATTTCCATTGATGGAAATGCTTGAGATTTTATACATCGATTGCCACCAAGATGGTTATGCAGATCTAGATTTAATGTATTTATCAGAAGTTGATCCAACATGGTCAAATGATATTTTGGCTCTTTTACTCTCTCCTGAAGCTATTTTATTCGCAACACCTTTAGCTGTGCCTTGGTGCGCTAGTGATTGTGCACTTGTATCCGCAGACAAAGCGCCTGAGAGCACCTTCGGCTGTGCTGGTTGTGATGGCAATTTATACCCATTTACAGGTCGTGTTATTGGTCAAATAGATACTGTTGCTCAAACAAGTCTTATTGCACAAAGAATGGTGAGTTCATTGCACCGTAAAGGTCTGTCAAAGAAAACCATGGGGGAAGAAGCTGTTTGTAAGGCTTCGTATGCACCGTTTACGCCACGCTCACAGTACAAGTTCAGCATGATTTACCCTAGAGCAGAAGCTGATGAAACAAAGAATGATGTATCAGGTTGCTGTCATCCTATGGGGCAAAGTACAAATCTTTGGTGTTTGCCTGTTGGTGGACGTATGCGACCAGGCAAGGAAGATGCAGTTTATATGTTATGGCAATTTAAAGAATGTTGCCTCAATTTGATGGGTGGCTAATCTGATGGTTAGAGATGATTTTTGGAAACTTATAATCACCTATGTCACATCGTTTTGTATGTTGGCAGGTGGGTTACATTGGGCGTTTTTCTTCACTATTCTGGGGTCGATGACCGCATTTGATGTATATGCTGTTGATGAAATAAAGCAACGTCTAGAAACAACGTATGAGTTAGAAGAAGCCAAAAATGTCGATGGTACAGAAATATATAACAAAATTCTGGACCGCAATGACCAATCAACCAATAACCCATATTTAGAGCAGAAAATTTTAAATAAAGATTATGGCGTGGGGAAAACAATTGAATTGGATCAATATCCTGATGTGGATTTCGCTACAGAGTACAAAGCATATTTAGATGATGGTCTAGGTGCCAAGCAGCAAGGCAAAGTGCCATCTATGACCAATGGCAATGTTGATGTCCAATACTATGAAAAATCTAGTGTTACTTTAGCGCGAGATAAAGAAGGCAAAATTGTCACAACAGTTGTTCCAGTTGATGAACGAGGAGAATTAAAGACCTCTTTAGAGGCAAAAGAAGCCTTTAGTTCTCAGATAAATAGAAGTGATGCGGAGTTTAACGCGCCTCAAAATTACGGCGATGAAAATGCCTATCTTAATGATATGAAGAGGCAATATCTTAATGCCGGTAATGCAAAAACCATGGAGTCGGAAGCTTACCGTTCGATCATCAAGGCGAACAATGATAATCCTGCCCAAAGATTAAAAAGTAATGCTTATTTTTTAACGCAGGGTAACAATGCATTAGGGGATGCTAGAGATGGAAAAGGGATATGGGCACAAACTTGTAAAGATGAAACCATCACCGAAAAAGAAATAGTCCAAGTGCCAGTTTGGGAACCGCAAGTTTGCCAGAAACCAAATCACCAAAACTTCAACTTCTGCGAAGTAACCCGGACCTTAAAAGATAATCCATATTTTGAACGAGTAAACGTAAGTGCAAAATTTGGGCATTCATGGGGGCATAGGCTAACAATAGAAGCTGATTTCGTTACGGGCACAGGAAAAATATTATCTGATTCTCAGCCCGCAAAAGGCGAAGAAGGTGTTGTTTACGCAGAAAGTATAGAAAAAGTTGATTATGACCTTTTTTGTTCATCTGGAACGGGCACATTTAATCTGCTTTCCTCTACATCATGGCCTGGAGCAAAACTTAACTCTGATCATGATACGACTGATTATTATAGAGTTGTCCAAGAGCCATCATGTTCAAATGGCTTAAAAGCCATTTTGCAAGTGGAAGATACCTTTTTGGGTAGTTACAAGGACTCATGGGATCTAACTGCTCACTTCTATTTTGAGTTTCAAACAGCTCAATACGTCAGTGAATATACTCAAAACCCTAAAAATTGTGCGTCGCAATTAGGTTGGAAACCTGGGCCATACCCTTGCGTTGGAGAGTCATGTTTTAAGGAGAGTGCCCCTAAAAACGAATTTTGTACCTTTGACGAATGGGAAGTCATTAAACAAGACACCGGCAATTATCCTCAATGGGTCATAGAGGGAATAAGCCAAATGTTTCCAAATGATCCTAACCCAGATGCATTATATGGGGGTGATAATAATGGTGAAGGACAATATCACGTAGCCACATGGAAGATTAATGCAAAAGGTTATAGTTGTGATCCTTTAAAACAAAATGACTTCTGCGTGCAAGTGTTGAACAAAGAGACCGAAGAATTTGAGGAGCAATGCTTCAATTATGAAGAGTTCAAGCAGCTAAAAGGCTCATGCCATGTATACGAAGACAATTCTCGATGTGAATTAGTTGGTAAAACTTGTGTTGAAGGCTGGCACGATACTCAAAATGACGTTTGTTACATGTATTCGGACAGTTATAGATGTGATGTCTCAAAACCTTATGAAAAAACCACCACAAAAACAAATAATGTGTGTGCTGGCATGCTGCCGTGTTTGGGCGATGATTGTGATTATGGTGATGAAGAAAGCAGTGACGATTTTGAAAATGCCGTATTGATGGCATCAATTTCTCAAACTGTGGCTGACGATTCCAATTGTGTTAATAAAGATCCAAATACCTGTGAAATTTTCCCAGGTGAGCAAGAGTATTGTTCTTGGGAAGTGTCGGGGTTAGGGAATAACTGCTGTGATGCACCTAGCGGTATTAATTACATTGAGATGGCCATGTTGGGCTACAAAATGATGCAAACAGAAACGTTTAAAACCGTTTCATCAACACTGTCAGGAGGTTTCACAGATAAAGTAGGCGGCATGTATTCAGACTTTTCCGCTATGTTAGTTGATGGCTGGAATACGGGTTCAAAAGTGGTGGTTGATTTTGCCAGTTCTGTGATGGGTGATCCAGAGTTTATGAGTGGCGTTGCCGAGAGCGTGACCACGGGGGGGCATCGGTAACTGAAGCGATAAATGGCGTGATGCATACGATTCAGCAGCAGGTTTATTCAACCTTAAACAATATGCTACCTGAAGAGTTGGCTAAGATGTTGTTTCAAGAAGCTACAGCGGAGCATGTGGCTGAAGAGGCGGCAACTCAAGTCGGGGATACCATATTAAGTGAAGGAATGAACCAATTTTTAAGTATAATTAGTTTCATTGGTTGGATATACACTATTTACAACGTTATCAAAATTTTGGCTAACATTCTGACGCAATGTGATGAAAATGAGCAAGATATGGGTGTTAAAATCGCTCAAAAGCAATGTTTTAAAGTTGATGGTAGCTATTGTGCGAAGGATGTTCTCGGTGTTTGTTATTTAAAACGTCAAGATTGGTGTTGCTATTCTTCTATGCTAGCAAGAATTATTGGGGAACAAGGCTCAAAGCAGCTTGGAAAAAATATGCAAAGTTGCCCCGGATTCACCATCGATGAGTTCTCCAGAATCGATTTTGACCGACTCGATTTGTCAGAATGGTTAAGCACCATGTATGAGGCCGATATTCTTTCAACCACTGGTTATGACATTGAACGATTAACGGGAACAGGGCGCACAATGGGTAATAACACTTGCGAAGGGGGGATGCGGATTGTGAGGAAATGACAAGGGTAAACGCCGAAAATAGGGCGGTAGATATGTTTAATGGTGATGTGAGCGACACAGCAAATCAGCTTAAGGATAATTTCGATCCTGAGCAAATCGATTGCTCGATTTACCCAAGGCCGTTAATTTGTGAAATGCAGTAGTGTTATAGAGCGCTATTGCCTTGATAATGCTTGCTAATCCAAGGGTCAATGTTAGTTAATCCTTCAATAGTAAGGTAACTTTGGGTTTCTTCTTTATTTGGCTTAATAAATAAATGCACTTTTTTACCATTAGAGACGAATGGGAATTTAGTGCGCCCTCTCATGACTGGAGAAAATGAATAATATTTTTCGTCGAGTTCAAGAGTTAAGTATGTTGCAGCAAAGAATCTTTCTAAACCAATTACGGCAAATAGACCTTTACTACCGTTAGGTGCTTGGTCCGAAAATTTAAGTAGCTTTGGAGCTTGGTACCACATAAAATCACAAGTTCCATCATCATTCATCTTAAAGCCACGGTCTTTCCAGTTTGATATATACACCTCACAGCTTTTTCCTGAGAACTTAACTTTACGGGCGTGTTTATCGTTTATTTCGGTACGAACGTAGTCGAGCTCACGAGTTTCTAACGCAACAGCGATTAATTCATTCTCAATTTTATCAATAGCACTTTTTATATTTTCTTTGCTTCTTGACTCTACAGGATAGTAAACAATTTCATAGTAAGTATGTAATGGCGCATTACCTTGGTTCGTACCTAACATGCTCAAGAAAGCACCGCCAAAGCCGCCACCGCCACCAAAGCCAATAACGCCATCGGCAAGGTAATCCATTGCGCCAGGGGATGTATCAGCATCGACAGGTCGATTCGCATCACGTAAGCCGTTATGGAAGCCTAAGCTGCCATCAATGACATTCATGGCAAAACTCATATCATTGTCATAAATAAAGTCTTTGTCGCTTTCAGGGGTATAAGGGTCAGTGGCTGCGCAACCCGCAAGTAAGCTGGTTACGAACAATGTTGTTGCTAGGGCTTTAAAAGTGGTCATTGTTTATCTCTCGTTATGAATTAATCTGCTTACATCATACTGAACATCATTAATCACGCAACTAGGCGTAAGTGTCGAAAATATATCATTTTTAGCGTAGGTTACTCAATGTTGTAGCTCAACAATGAATAAATCAAATGTACCTCTGTTGGATGTAGATTATTTAAATTAAGGTATTCGATTTCGTAACGCTATTTTAATTTTTGATGCGCCGCTTGTGCTAATTTGCACTGAATAAATTATCTATCTGCTACAACCAAGGATAATAGTTATTAAACGGTGGTATAAATGGCATTAAATGAAGAGCAATTGGCTGTCGCAAATAGTATTGATAGTCACAATCTCGTTCTTGCGTTACCCGGTAGCGGCAAAACACACACCATGATTGCGTATATCGGGAACGTAGTCAAAAATCCGCAAATCAAAGTGCTAGGGCTTACCTTTACCAATGCAGCAGCTATTGAAATGAAAGCGCGCGTAGGTAAATCAATCACAGGCCCAAATCGCAAGCGCATATACATCAGCACATTCCATTCAGTCATCATTCAACAAGTAATGAAGCATCCTGAACTTGCAGCAAGGGAGAGATTAATTGGCCCGTCAGAAAATAGGTATAATTATTTTATATTTAAACAGATGTGCGGTGTACACAATGTTAGGAAACATCCAGCAGGCGACGGAGTAAAACCGTTTACCAGCGCGGAAATAAAAGGTCTCTTCGGTATGACGTTGAGAATCGTTAAAAGCAGATTGTTGAGGCTCTACTCAGAACCTTGCTTAGAAGCTGAACGTTTTAAAAATGTAATGGGATTTGATTACTTCGATTTTTACAAAAATAAGATGCGTGAGTTAAACGTGTGGCCATTAGATTTAATGTGTAATGAAGTCACGAAAATGTTAATTGCTGGTGAAGTTGTGCCCATACAATGCGATGTGCTGGTATGTGATGAATTTCAGGACACAGATGATACTCAGTACCATTGGATTAAGGCTCACGCTGACAATGGAACATTGGTTACCGTAGTGGGAGACGATGACCAAGCTATCTACAGTTGGCGAAACTCGTTAGGCATGGAAGGGGTTGAACGCTTTAAAAAAGATTTTAATCCGAAATACTTCACGTTGAGCATGTGTTATCGCTGCCCGCCTGAAATCTTGTTATCAGCGGAGCAGGTGGTACTACAAAATAGTAATAGAGTCCCAAAAACGATGAACACACTAGATTCATCTGGAGACATCTATCTAATACCCACTTCTGACGAAATGATTGAAATGTCATACATGCTGTCGAGTATGCGAAAACATCACTTGGAGTCACGGGCGATACTGACTCGCACTAATCAGCAACTAAATGAAATTGAAGCATTTTTAAAAATCGAAAACATACCTTATAAGCGGCTAAACGGAACCTCAATTTGGCAAAATGAGCATATGTTATTTTGGGTGCATTTGCTTTTCACTGTAGTTGAACCCAGAGCAAATAATTACTTGAAATCTATTCTCATAGAACTGGACGAAGAACAGTATGTGATATTGGATATAGTTAGCAAGTCGCAAGGCGTTGGTTTTACGCACATTGACAATGAAGAAATGATGTGGAGCCAGGCTACTAATAACCTTCACGAACAATGTCGAGTCAATGGCAACCGAGGAGGTGAGACAAGTCGCCATCAAATTGAAGTGATACTAGACGATTTATTCAAGATCTTTCATCCAACACTTAGTAAAGCTAAAGTTGAATTTTTTGACACTTTTAAAATGATTATATTGGGTATGAAGCACCAATTGTCTAACAGGATAGACAACATTATCGAGTTATCTCAAATGCGCCAAATTAAAGAGCTAGATGATGATGTTGTGATACTTACAACGTTCCATGGTGCAAAGGGATTGGAGTGGGAAGTGGTATGGGTAGCAGGAGCAAATGCTGATAAATTGCCGCTAACAAACAGTAAAACCGATCCTGACAATATCAATTATGAAGAAGAGAGGCGCCTATTGTATGTTGCGATGACTAGAGCCAAGTTATCGTTATATATTTCATGGTATAGCATTACAACTCCGTCAGAGTTTTTGCTTGAGGCATTCCCAGAGGAAATGTCCCAAGTGATGAAAGAGGCATTAAAAAAAGAGTCTATGCTCGAAAAGGAAGAGCAATCCACGTCTGACGATGCAGCAGAAACAGTGACATAATTGCTGTTAATCAAGCACGATGAAAATTGATTGTTGTGCTTGATTACTGAAATAAAATAAGTTAAATTCATTAATAGACAACATAAATTGTCTAAAAATAAAATTAAATGCGCACTCCGAACGACTAGCGCCGTTCACCTTAGAGATAGAATCTCGAATTAAACGAATAACACCACTAAACAATCTGTTTTGTGTTTACCAATAAATCGAACACATACCAAAGTCACTTCATTTTTCAAAGAGGTTGCTACGGTATGTTTTGTCGTACCTCAAATTTGCCAATTCCACCAATCGTTTTCCCTAACTTTAATCTCTACCTATTTTTTAGGTAATTATTAAATTTATAAAACGCATGTCAGCTAATCATGTCAAACACCTAGCGGCTCTTAGACTTGCGAGACTATTAGTGACAATTGATTAATCTGCTTCCGTGAAGTGTGATGTCAATTTCTTTAAACAAACTTACGTTTGACTACAACCACTAAACTAACCCCACTAGGGAACATTTATCCCCTAGCGGATCTGTGTTCTCTGAAATTTATGTCTTGGAGGACACACCATGGAAATCATTATCGTTGCACTATTAATCATTCCAGCATTAATCATTAACAAAACGATTGTTAAACCACTAATGTGGATTGCATATCGTTAATCAATTTTTACTTGCCTCACTTAGTTGAACCTTCGGGTTCTTCTAATTGTTGGCTCTCCTAATCGTTTTTATGCATGAAAGCGCTTAGGTGAGCCAGCAGGCTTAGACATTTAATTAATTATCTAAGGGTGAAAAAAATGGAAATTATTATTATTGCAGCGCTAATTGTTCCAGCATTAATCATTAACCAAATTATTGTTAGGCCGTTATTAAACATCGGTTATAGCTACTAATTTCGCTGTCACAGCGATACAAGCGAAAGCTTGACGGTGAGAGTTTATTATCGTGAGTGGTCCATTGGCCACTCGATAAACCTAAGTCGATTTAAATCGAGTCGCTTTATGTTTATCCAGTTCCACCAATCGTTTTTTTTATTCACTTGTTCTTTGTACCTTTTTTGGTACTCGTTCAATTGCTTAATAAAACGCATGTCAGCTAAACATGGGAAACATTAGCGGTTGCACTATTTACGAATATGCAATGACCGGTATAACGAATTTCAAAGCGAATGACGTTATATGAGAGCTATCTAGCTAACTTAACCTACCCACCTGGGAGACAACTTTTCCCATTGGGATAAATGTCTTTCTTTTGGGTTTTATAACTTTTTGGAAGGACAAATTATTATGAACAATCACACTCAAAACCAATCTACTCGTCAAAATACAATTCGTTTCACTGGCAATGTTTCACAAGTCAAACCATTACAAAATGGCGGTGCTTCAATTTCATTGGCCCACAACGAGGGAAAAATGGTTAACAACGAATGGCAGCAAAGCGATACATTATTCATGTCTTGCATAGTTCCAGCGAAGTTAAACTTTATTCCTAATATTGGCGATAAGATGACGATTGAAGGATTTTTAGCCTCAGACAATTATCAACCGCAAGGTGGTAAAAAACGTTTTGGCGCAAAAATTATTATTAATCAGATTCTTGAATATTCTGAACCGCAAAATGCGGCGCGGCAGCAAGGTTACAATAACCAAGCAGCCTACCAGCAACCTGCACCTCAGCAAAATGCACCGCAGCAGTCAGGTTACCAAAACCGACCTGCTCCGCAGCAAAATGCACCGCAGCAGTCAGGTTACCAAAACCGACCTGCTCCGCAGCAAAATGCACCGCAGCAGTCAGGTTACCAAAACCGACCTGCTCCGCAGCAAAATGCACCGCAGCAGTCAGGTTACCAAAATCGACCTGCACCGCAGCAAAATAACCAACCGCCACAAAATAACTTCCAACAAGGAAGTGGTTTTCGCCAAGGTTAGTAATTAATTCAACCCTACAGGGATTTCTATCCCTGCAGGGTGGTATTCCTTGTTTCAACTTTAAGGAATACTTATGAAAAAAAAATCAATCAACTCATTAATTGATACGGAGGATATTTTTAACATTGGTTTATTTGCCTTTACGATTGCAGCGCAAATGAATCCAAACCTTATGCAAATAGCTTTGTACGTATTTTTCATATTCGCTTTTTTTGTAAATTTACATGCACAAATAAAGAAGAGTAAGGACAACGAACAAGAGCTGGCGATGTTTATCTTAGATTTCATTAAGGCTTTAACTTTGCCATTGAGCTTGGCCTTCTTAGGTTTAGCTTTTAGCTTCAATTCATTTTGGCTTGCTTCTACAGGAGTAAGCTTATTTGTTTTGTTTGCGGCAATATCAGGGTCTCTTTGGAATCTCAGTGAAGATTAGTTTGCTTAGAAACCGAACAGTGTTAAAATTAGGATATGGAGATTTATCTATGAATCCGAGTATTATTATGACAGAAACGATTAGTAATTTGATGCCATATATCACAATGGGCATCGTTGTTGTAGGAGGTATTTGTATGGGTATTTACCATATAATTACCTTTGATTCGCACAAAAAGAGTCAATCACAACAGAAATAAATAACTACTCGTAAATTACCCAAGAGGGACACACCCTCTAGGGATTGTGTTCCTCTAAATTTTGGAGAAACACAATGAAAAACCTATCTATTAAAGCGTATTTAAACGACCTTGCATTTGTTGGAGGCTGTTATGAATAATCGCAAACAACACTCTTCTAAAGCGGCTTACTTACGTAGACGCAAACAGAAGATCATGAAGAAACTTAAACAACTCCACGATTCTAAACGCACTCATTCGAAAGTCGGTACGACTGCTCGATTGCTTTGCCGTACTAACTCAGAAATGAGTCAGTTGATGGATCTTGTTTAATTTTTAAAATCTAATTTTATTTACTTACCCAAGCGGGACACTAACCCCGCCTGGGATTGGTGTATCTCGCAGTCCTGGAGGACACACCAATGCGTAAATCAATTTATGCTAAAAAAAATGTTAGCCAACCATTTTGGTTCTACGCTGACACTATTCATCATCAGTTGGATAAAGATATTGTCGATTCAATGATTCGCGGTAACGAGAAATGTTCGACCTTGATGATGTTAGATCCACACTTTGAACAAAAGACAAATAAGTACCATATAGAATGGACAAAAGACGATATAGAGATGCTGTTAGAAGGTATGTTTATACGTAGTTTGGAGATTTTGCGTAACGCGGTACCAGGCAACGAACTTTTCAAAGAAGAAGTTGTTTGGCAAGCCTCGCCTCAGTTCGCTGAGATTGCAAGACACCTTGGCTATGACGTTAGCGTCATTCGCCACGAAGTTAAGCAAATTATGAAACGCTACGGTAAATCGAGTGAAATCGATTCACTGCTTGAGTTTCACCATTGGTCTGGTCTTTTTGCAGAAATGTTCAAAGAACAAGTTAATGTCAAAGTCACTCAACAACACCTATTTAAAAACCTAACAGTTCACTGTGAAGGATTTTATGAGTTAACAGTGTTGTTGCAACAAATTGGCGAGATTTTAGATGATCTTCATTTAGAAGGTTACTCTCGTACCGTTTTACTTGAGTCATTAGCTGAAACTATCAATTTTATTTAAAACCCTATGGGCACAATCACCCATAGGGGCTGATTGTGCCTTCAAAATACCTAAACGTCTTTGGAGGACGCACTATGTCAGTACAACAAATCAACACAGCAGCAACTACAACAAATTCAATCGATTATTCAGAAATGGAAAAAGTAGCCGCACATGCACTTTTCCCTGAAATTTTTGAAGGTTCGAATGTCATGATTCAACGCCGTAAACATCGTCATCCAGACTGTATTGAGAGTAATCCAATGTATGTTCCAGATGTTGATAACACCAAGATAGCGTTGGTGTGGTTAATGGCGAAAGACCAAATGCTTGCTTTAGGCTTACAAGGACACACTGGCACTGGTAAAACAGAATTAGTGATGTACTTAGCTGACAGGTTAAACCTTCCGCTTTACATTGTGAAAACTCATGCTCGCATGAATCCACAAGATTTGGAGGGAAGTTATGTTCTTGATAACGAAAGCGGTCAAACCGTTACGCGTAAAGAATATGGTCCTGCAGCAAAAGCTTATATCAATGGCGGCATTTTATTGCTTGATGAGATGGATAAAGCCTCGGAAGAACTGACATCAGCGATGCATTTGCTGGTGGAAGGGAAACCTTGGCCATTGGAGATGTTTAAAGAAACATTACTTAGAAATAAGCATTGTTTCTGTGTAGGCACTGCTAACACTTATGGTTCTGGTCACGATGAGCGTTATATTTCATCGAACCAGTTAGACCAAGCGTTTCTATCACGCTTCATGTGGTTAGAAACAGCTTATCCAAGCACTGTAGTTGAAGCTAAAATCCTTGAGAAAGTTGGAGGCAGATTACCTGTAAGCATTAGAAATGATGCTATCAGACTGGCTAATGCTTTTCGTGATGCGGCTTTAGGCGTGAAACGAGATGGTGATGTTGAAGATCCTATTCAATGCATTTTCTCAACTCGGGTCCTCGTTGCCTGGATATATTACATTCAAGCGTTTGGTAAGTTTCGCACATTGAAAACATCACTTGATTCAGTATTCTTACGATCAGTAAGTTCTGATGATAAAGATATTGCGAACAGTATTGTCGATAAGATATATGGTGATGATATTAATTTAACATTAGCAGAGATTTTATCAAAAAAGTCATAACGCCTTCAGCAACGATTGATTTAAGCATGATTCCGAAAGGGACCATGTTTGAAGCAATTACCAACAACGATTTGGAATGGGACAGTGGCCAGAAATGGTACGCACGCTCATTATGCAAAAAGTTTGTTGTTGAAGGTGTCGTTGATGGCGAGACTTTTACAGTCACGAAAATGTTAAACAGCAATGCTCAGGTCAACATGACTGGACATCGTTCATATGAACATTTAGCTGTTAATTTAGCTGGCAACAATACTGTATTTGAAAGTGCTCATTACCATTCAAATATGCCGATTAGCGATGTAGATGGAGACCAATCGTTTTTACTCTACTCAATAGAAAATCAAGACCGATACTGGGCTGTAATTGAGGAGCAAGTCAGTGATAACGATATGGTCGTTTTATTTAAAAACGCGCAAACCAATGGAAATTGGGTTGCATATCAATATCAAGACTGCGGGGTTTCAAGTCCACACGGAAAAGTAAAGCGCGGTAATCTGATCCATAGCAAAGTCAAAAAAGGCTATGCACCCATAGGATCAACATTACGTGGCGATCTAACAACTTTATATTAAACATTAATTAACCCATAAGGGCGTACAAACTTCCTTATGGGGGTAGTGCGCTCTTTTTTTTGTTCTTGGAGGACAAATTATGAACGCACTAACTAACTCAACAACTATCAATTCAGCCGATTTATGCTCACGCCTTGAACAACTTGAACAAGGTGTTTGTGTGGTAAATATCGTTTCTAGCGCCGCTTGCGGAGAGAAAAGTTTGCCAAAAGTCAAAGTTGAACTTGATGGTCAACTGCAAGATTCAGACTCAATTAAAGGTTCTAAAATTCGTTGGTTCCCTAAAGAGCCATTGAATTTTGTCAACAAGAGTAAGCAGCAAATTAGTAGAGTCCTGAATGCCTATGGCGTTCGTTGGGGTGATATGACCATTGTGCCATTGGCGCGATTGGATGAACTCCAAGCAGAGATCGAGGCTATTCAAATTGAATGGCAACGTGATTTAGACGACATGCTGTTTAACTATGACAACCTTATATTTGATTGGGTAATGAAAAACCAGGATGTGGCAGACATTATGCGCCGCTACACCATGGATAAAAATGAGTTTGGTGGCAGATTCAAACTGAAGATGTTACCACCGGTCGCTTTCAAACCATTGATTGATGAAGATGATGAAGAAGCGGCAGAAGAACTTGCTAATTCAATGCTTGATAACCTTTACGAAGAAGTAGCGAAAATGGCCGGAGATGTTTACGACCGTTCATTTTTCATCAAAGACGCTAATGGCCATAAATTTCCACGCACTAAAGCAAATAGACGTATCAAAGATGCGTTTAAGACCTTAATCGGGAAATTAAATGGTTTATCGTTTTTAGATAGCAATATCGAAAAAGTGATTGCAGAGACAAATCGTGTACTTGATTCCATGCCAAAAGAGGGATGGATCGAGAATAATGATTTAGCTGCATTAGCTCGTTGGACTTTAGTGTTATCGAACGTAGATAGCCTCAAAGCTCATGTTGACGACAATGTTGTTGAATATGAAGAAGAGGTAATTATTGATGACTTTGGTGTGTTGGGTGAGGAGATTAGCAATAATTTAGATGAAGATCTAAATCCTGACCAAACTAATCAAATTGCTGAATTATCCGACTCAATTTCAGATACAGGCTTTGACAATGACTTTGATGATGAACAACAGTCTGAAGATAATTCAGTTGTTGATGTTGTAGAAGATGTTGAAGAAGTAACTGTAGCAGAAGAAACCAGCTCAAACATGGCCTTAGATACAGGCTTTGACGATGACTCTGATAACGAACAACAATCTGAAGATAATTCAGTTGTTTTTGTTGTAGAAGATGTTGAAGAAGCAGCTGTAGTAGAAGAAACCAGCGTGAGCATGGTCTTGGATACGGACTTTATCGATTTCGACCAGACTGAAGAATATTCAGATGTTGAAGAAGATGTAGTCGAAGATGAAGAATTTGGCTTTGGATTCTAAACCCCATAGGGCGTACACACTCCCTATAGGGTTTGTGTGCGCCTTCAATAACGTCTTGGAGGACGCACATGGCTACACAACAACAATTAACCAGAAAGTTTAGAAATATATCGCGGGTATTAACTCGTTGTTCAAACATGAAAATCACTTTTAGTGGCAAAGGCGCATGGCACTCTGATGGCATTATTAATTTGCCTATCGGTGACTTTAGTAATGACGAATTTGTCACTATGAGTATAGGGTATTGTGACCATGAACTTGGTCATGAAAATTATACTAGCGGTGATTTTTACGAGCGAGCGTTTCATGAGTCTCCGTTTTTAAAAGGATTGCTCAACTCTTTAGATGACGCACATCAAGAAGCACGTTTGATAGCGGATTTTAAAGGATGTAAAACGTCACTACGTAAGTTAGTCGTTTTATGCAAAGAGAAAGGTATATTTATTAAACCCAGCTGCGAACACAATGAATCACTCATACTTAGAGCGTGGGTGTTATATGGTGCTCGCTCATTTAACGATCAACCGCTTGATGAGTATTACCGTTTTGCTGATGATTTATTGAAGCAAAAGTTCGGTGATGACTTTTATCGGGCAATTCACAAAATATTTAATTCATCTGTGATGCTAAAGCTCAATAGCACTGAAAAGTGTTATGACACAGCAAAGCAGATTTACGATTTATTTATGGCGTGGGTTGATGAACAAGAAAGCAATAACAATGACTCAGACGATGCCGACGGCTCAGACGATAGCGAAGATGATTTAAGTGACTCAGACGATGCCGATGGCACTGATGATAGCGAAGATGATTTAAGCGACTCAGACGATGCCGATGGCACTGATGATAGCGAAGATGATTTAAGTGACTCAGACGATGCCGATGGCACTGATGATAGCAAAGATGATTTAAGCGACTCAGATGATGCCGCTGGCTCAGACGATAGCGAAGATGATTTAAGCGACTCAGACGATGCCGATGGCTCAGACGATAGCGAAAATGATTTAAGCGACTCAGATGATGCCGATGGCACTGATGATAGCGAAGATGATTTAAGTGACTCAGACGATGCCGATGGCACTGATGATAGCAAAGATGATTTAAGCGACTCAGATGATGCCGCTGGCTCAGACGATGCCGATGGCTCAGACGATAGCGAAAATGATTTAAGCGACTCAGATGATGCCGATGGCACTGATGATAGCGAAGATGATTTAAGCGACTCAGACGATGCCGATGGCACTGATGATAGCGAAGATGATTTAAGTGACTCAGACGATGCCGATGGCTCAGACGATAGCGAAAATGATTTAAGCGACTCAGATGATGCCGACGGTTCAGACGATAGCGAAGAGCACTCAAAAGGAAGCGGTTCTAATACTCCTGCGAGAAGAAAAGCAGAAATCCTAGATTCACTTGATGATGATAGTTTCGATTTTCACGCTCAATTGCGCGAACAAATTGCTGATATGGCCAAAGACTTTGAAGGGTCTTTTATAAAGCCTATGAATGTAATACCTCAAAACCCAGTTTCTATCGATCAGGTCGGTGGATGCCATGTTGGTGAGACTCATAAATTAGTTTCAGGTTTAAAAAATCCGCTAAAGCGAATTTTTCATGATCAAAACTATTGTAAAAAGTCTCTCGACAAGAAAGGGGCAACGATTAGTTCGTCAAGAATATCGACTGTAGTAACAGGTAATAAACGCATTTTTGAAAGAGAGTCTATTCGTCGCTCGCCTAATGCTGTTATTAGTTTGTTAGTTGATAAATCAGGTTCAATGGGTGATGCAGATATGCGTATGGCTAACAGTGTTAGTTATGCCATGAGTGCAGCTCTTGACGGTATTAAAGGTGTCAAGAATATGGTTGGATATTATCCATCATATTTGTTGAATGACAGTGGTTATTACATTGATGAAGCACATTTAGAAATTGTTAAAACTTTCGACAAAAAGCCTAAAGCAAGTGATTTCAATATCACTGGTGCAGGCTCTACACCGACAGCACAAGCGGTAGTTTCTGCAATAGCTTATCTTGTTAATCGGGCAGAGCCGCGTAAATTACTTTTTGTAATTACGGATGGCGCTCCAGATAACATAGAAGAGCTAAAGCAATCGATAGCAGAAGCGAATGCGGTTGGTGTAAAAGTTTTTGGTATAGGGATTCGACGTGATGTTCAAGGTTTTGAAGATGCTGATTTTTCGGTAATTCAAAGTGAACAAGACCTCATTGTTGCTTTAACCAAAGGCTTAAGACACGCTTTTAAATAAGCAAAATTACATAACCCAAGGGGTGCATTACATCCCTTGGGGATTAGTGTGCTCCAAAATCGTCCTTGGAGGGCACACTATGAAAAATACAATCACAGAAATTAGAGCGAGTGGAATGATTGCTGTTTACGAAATTCGTAACGGTATCAAGGTACTTATTAGGGCTTCATGGAAATGGGGACCTCTTCTAACACGGTAAAAACAAATCAGGTGCTTCATTGAGGCACCTTTTACCCACGACTCGCGGAAACCACCAAAGTTTCTTTTAGCGAGGGGATTTTGGGGTTTTCGTGAGTTATTAGGAGAAAAAATTATGTATCAATCCACTCAATCTAAGATGAAAAAAGTAAAAACCTTGGTTAGTCAACGTGGCGGTTGGCGAAATGTTTTTGATCACTTCGGTGGTTTGAAACTCGCAATTGACCGTTACCCTGCACAAATCCCTTGTCCAAAATCAGGTCAAGGTAATACAGTTTTTCGTCTCGTCTCAGGATGGGAAGAAACAGGGCAGGCATTTCATAACCAGGAGGGTCGCTTAACAGACGGATTGAATGTCATAGCATTTTATTTGAATTGCTCTCTTAAAGAAGCAGCAGATGAAGTTTTACGCATCACTGGTGGAGACATCAGTACAATCAAGAAGCATGAAGTGGCCAAACAAATGAACCAAGAGAAAGTTTTATCATCAACATATTGTAGTAATGAAGAAAAGAACAAGCGATTAGCTGCATTGCAGAACGTATTTGCCGGTGCTATGCCAGCAGATCAATCACCAATCGCTATGAACTATTTACGCAGTCGAGGTTTAACTCTGACTGAAGCAGAAGTTCAGCGTTTTTCTGACACACTTGGGTTTCACCCTGGGTTAAGTTATTACTGCACTGATGATAAAAAATTCAAAGGTAAATATCCTGCACTACTTGGAATATTTAAAGATAAAGATGGCAACAACCTGACGATTCATCGCATCTACCTCAAGCCTGATGGCAGTGGTAAGGCAGAAGTGAGTAATCCTAAGAAAATGATGAGCCCTCCAGATTATATTGGTGGTGGCGCATTTCGATTAGGTGAACCGATTACTTTAGCTGGTGGCGGTAAATATTTAGGGGTAACAGAAGGCATTGAGACTGCGCTTGCGCTTTTTAATGCCAATCAGTTGCCTTGCTGGTCGTTGTACTCAGACACAGTATTAGCTTTGTTTGAACCAGACTCCGATATAACACACGTTGTTATTTGGGCTGACAAAGAACCTAGTGAAGCTGGTCTTAAATCTGCCAAAAAGTTGCAAGAAAAACTGAGAAATAAAGGTGTTACTTGCAAAATTGCATACCCTGACTTTCTCGACACAGCAAAAGAAGATTGGTTGGATGTATTTATAAATTGTCCAACTAACATTCGCGGCTATATTGCCCGGTGAATACTCCGTTACCGGCCCTTAATTGGGTCGGTAACTGGGTTGTTCATCTTTAAGCGCATCTATGTGTGTTTAGAGATGAGCAACCTTATTAACTTTTTAAATTAATGGAGATTCACTATGCATGTACAAGGTATTTATGATGTTAATTCACGCATTTTAACTGTTGGAATGGATAAGGCGTTTCGAGTCAGTGAGTCGATAGACTCGTTAGATCTGGAAGAGCGTTTAGAAAAACTAACGTTGTGGGCGCGTGATAATTCGTACATCGGAAAAAACAGTGTAATAGCTGAAATTTGACTGTGGATTGCAGGGGCGAGATTAGCCTCTGCAATAAACCTAAATCGATTCATTGAGTCGCTTTAGGTTTATTCAGTTCCACCAATCGTTTTTTTTATTCACTTGTTCTTTGTACCTTTTTTGGTACTCGTTCATTTGTTTAATAAAACGCATGTCAGCTAAACATGAGAAACATTAGCGGTTGCACTATTTACGAATATGCAATGACCGGTATAACGAATTTCAAAGCGAATGACGTTATATGAGAGCTATCTAGCTAACTTAACCTACCCACAGGGAGACAACTTTCCCTTTGGGATATTTGTCTTTCTACTACAAAAAGTCTGGAGGACATCTATGAATAAATTACACATCAATCAACACATTAAACTAAAAACGCTCACAAATCTGATTAAATTCGATTGTAAAAGCGGTTTTTGTGGTCAATGTAAATCAAAACTCATTAGCGGCAAGGTAAAACTCATTCAACAGCCAATAGCAATATTGGAACAGGATGAAATATTACCTTGTTGCTGTGTTTCGGTATCACCCATTGTCATACAGCAACTTTAGGAGTATCTCATGCAAAATATTGTTATAGATAATCTCATTGTTGTAGCCATGATAAAGGCAATTGGAAATATTCTCACAGCAGCTGTACCGTCGATTGTAACTTATTGGCTTGGTAAAAAGCTGTTGCGAGTTAGTAAACTACAGAAAAAGTTGAATACAGCTTTGAAAGATATTCAATTTTTACTGTTAGTTGAGGATCACCATTGCAAAGAGCATCTTGTTTTCCAGAAGAAGAGTAAAAAATTTACTATTAGAAATCAGGTTAAACAAGAGACAAATTTCGACTGGTCCGGTAAAAATACTTTATCAAGTATTGATAGAGCGATTGCATCTAATGATGACTTAAAACCAGTTATTAAAGATGTACCTATTCGACCAGCTAGATATTACTCAAAATATTAATTAAATAACCTACCCCATAAGGGCACTTAACCCTTGTGGTTTTTGTGTCCTTTAAATTTGGAGAGACACACTATGTTAAACGCTAAAGAAATCATCAATAAAATGAATGAACTATCAAATCAATTCGAGATGCCAAAAGCATATAAAGAAGATTTGAATATTGATTTTTCAATCATCAAGCAAGCTGAAACTCAATCCAACTCTACGGAATACATATGGATTTTACGACCAAATGGTACGTGTTTAATTCCACTTTATTGTGGTGCTAATCCGGTCCATGTATCCGCCTGGGAAAATAGTGATCATCGCTATTTTCATATAGCTGGTTCGAGTGTTAATCAAATCAACTATAAATTTGCACTGTCATTGGCAAACGAATATCCCTTCAATCCATCTAAAGTGACATCAATGTCGCAGTTGATGGATGATATGGATTTAATTTTGTCCGGTTCAATAGTGCAATCATCGGCATTTGACGTTGTACATTTAACCTCGTCTATTAGCTCATGGAGTCAATGGTATCGGTGGTTCGATTCAACAAAAAACACGATGATGGCTGATTTTATGACAAAGGCGATTAAGCAACACAAATTGCTGAATGATATTCGATTAGCTGCTTAATACCTGTTTGAATCACTAAGTAAATACAAAATGGAAAAACTAGCGACGGTTTAATCATAAACAAACGCTAAACCTATCCTGCCGGGATCACATACCCGCCAGGGAGGTTGTGATCCACAAATCTAGTTTAATTTTTTGGAGTAACAACTTATGGGCTTTTTCTCATTTAAAACTAGCGATACAAATGAATCGATTGCAATCATTCATACTCGACATCCTAATGCTGGGCGAACCGTCTATTTACTTCAACCTGACGGTGGACGACCAATTGCAGAGGCCGCTTACAATGGGTACGGCGATTTTGGTAATGTTGATGCTTATGCTTGGCTCGCTAAATTCAACTCACCTGATGTTGGCCATCTAGATTTGGTCGATGATGCAGAAATATTACGTCACATAGGAATTGAACTTTCGTTCGAAGCTCCAGATAAAATCAAATACCCGTTGAAATTCTCATTCAATGAGAAAGCGGTTTATGAATTATTACCTGCAGCTGAAGATTGCGAGTTTCAAGGTTTCTTATTCCCTGGAATAGCGATGTAATCAAAAATAATACTACCCTATGGGCATAATCACCCATAGGGATGATTGTGCCCTTTAAATCTTATTTGGAGAGACACAATGCAAGAGTTAACTAAATTAATCCCACTTCAACAAAAAAGTTTAGACGCCCAATTGCGGGCCTTTACTGGTGATGGTTTTGGCTATTCAAGCTTTCATAATGAAGGTGACAAATCCAAATTATCGCCTAGCGGCGTTTTAGTTCATATCCCTACCGGGAGGCGATTTGAAGTACCGTTGCCTGTTTTTACGCTAGCTGAGTTTGAAAAATGTCCTCATCATGACATTTGGAAGACAGAGCGTGATGACTGGGAGTGTTGGCCGGAAGTCAGACACAAATATATTGGAAAGCGTACTTTTTTATCTAATGTCAACGGTGCTACGGTTCTGATGATAGAAGGTATAGATTTCCTCATCCGATACTAAAACTACCCTATGGGCACAATATCCCATAGGGAATTGTGCCTTCAATGTCTTTGGAGGACGCAATATGTTAACTGCATACCAACAACACTTAGAAAATACCTATATTCAATTCAAACAAACATTACTGACTAAATCACTAATTGATTGTGATTTTAAAGTCGGGGATTTTGTTACGTTTACTAATGAAAATGGTGTTTTCTTTAGAGAGCCTAAGCGTGTGATTGGCTTTGATGATGGGACTACAATCAGTGGCGACCGATTTATTTATACCGAATCTGACGCTTACTGGTTTCCATCATTGCCTGCTCAATTAGACAAAGTTGAAAAAACTCAAACAGGCTGCTTGCTTGTACGAGAAGTAACACATTTACCATTGTATGAGTTTGAAAACGAAATCAGCTTCGATCCAAATTGGTCGCTGTTGATTAGTGAAGGCTCTTTGCATTGTGTTTGGTCCAATGATGCTCGTCGAGAGTTAGTGACGTATTGCGAAGGCGATATTATCTGGACGACAGCGTTAGATGAAACGCAGTATGGCTCCGAAATTAGACGCGTCATTGATTTTTTCAATGAGTGCTAGTGGAGGCGATACATGTTTACATCAAGCGTAGTCTCTTATCCAGAGCGCGGTAACTTTGGCAATTCTCAATACAGAGGCAACACAACGGGAAAAATCATCATTGATTTGATTGATAACTTTTTACCTGGAGATGGATTTTTTGTTGATCCAGCTGTAGGCGGGGGGACGACCATTGATGTTGTAAATCATTTAGGCATTGCAGATAGATTTGCGGGCTTTGATTTACACAGTGGTTTTAATCTTATTCGTGATGATTTAACCAGAGCTGTGGGGCAACATGCCGATCTTATCTTCTTTCATCCTCCTTATGGCGGCATGATCCAATATAGCGGCAATATGTGGGGCGAACCCCATAATGATGACCTCAGTCGCATGAGTGAATATGAGTTTGAGCAAGCTTTAAAACTTGCACTTATTAATATCTCTGATGCAACAAAAGCTGGTGGTCACTACGCTGTACTTATGGGTAATCAACGAAAGAATGGTAGCTACTATAATTGGTCTTCATTGACAGAAAAGTTAGCACCAGATCCGTTAGTTGATGAGGTCATAAAGTGCCAACACAATTGTGTTAGCGATACTCGTCAATATGCTAAACCGGTGATACGTATTCAACACGAAAAACTCTTAATTTTTAAGAAGTCGAGTATGGTTAATGCAGTGAGCAGTTTAGATTTAGCTTTAAAAGCTATTGATGCTAATTTGATGGCCGATTTATTGGTCACGTTAAAGCGAATGTTTCAGTGTTGCGATTGGTCTAAACAAGAGCTATTCGACACGTTAGAGCATTTGTCTAAAAGTAGCCACTTTGATTTGTTTGGTGCAATAGACTATTTATTAAATAGTCAGCACTTTTTAATCACTCAAAATGGCAAATACACCTTAGCTTAAATTCAAACTTGATAATCATTGTTGAATTAATTCAATGATATTTTCTACTACCCAATGGGAACATTTATCCCATTGGGGTAAGTGTTCCTAAATCGAGGACACACTTATGCAAACACCCCAAGAAACCCAAAATCCATATTTATTAATGGCAGGCATTGCTCGTGGTTCGTCAATTAGACGTATTCACACGCAATGGCGACCTGACAACTCAACAATAAATGTCGCCTCTTTTGGAATACCAGATAAAAACTGTGTTATTCACATAACGAGAAATGGACGCACTTGCTTGTCGATGGATATCAAGATTCTAGACAGGTATTCGATTGCATTAGCGATTGAACAAGCCAAAGACATTTTAGCTGAAATTTAAGACCTCAGCCCTTGAGACTCCATTTGTGGAGTTTCAAGGGCTTTTTCATGGGTGTCAATTGTTACATGTGAACTACTCGGCAACTAAAGTAAGCGAGATAGCATCGAACCTTTATTCAAAAAAACGCCATCTATTCATGGTTTAAAAAAGATAGGTTTACATATTGTAAACCTTAACTGCCGCTGGTATAGTTTACTAATAGTAAACGGGGTTCAAATGCACATAATATCAAGAAAGCCATTTGCCGACGCAATTAAGAAGCATCCAAATGATGCAGCGGCCATAGAAAACACTTATAACGTACTAAACCGAGGGGATTTTAAGAACCCACAGGAATTAAAGGCGGTGTTCGGTACCTTGGACAATTTTAAGTACAAGGATAAATGGTGGATTATCGACATTGGAGGCAACAATTTACGCATGCTGGCCTTTATCGAGTTTAGGCATAACAGAATTTATATAAAACATATTGTCACACACGCTGAATACGACGCTCTGTGTAAGAAGTACCGAAAATAGGAGGCGAAAATGTTATTTGTCGCAGATGTCACTAAAATGGCCGGGGTTATTACATCCCAACTCCCTATACTCAATGGCATTTCATCTGCTTCGGGGCATAGGCAGGCGCTGGCACTGATGGATGAGTTAATCGAACAGTACGATGATAACCTGATCATTATCGAGGCTCTGGGGAATGTCATTACTCGCTACGAAGATGAATCTGTAAGGTTTGAGGTATTCAACCACAGGCAGGGGGAGATTGACTCTGCTGTAGCCACGCTCAAGGTGTTGATGGATCAATATGGGTTGAACACGACTGACTTTGAGAACGAGATTGGTAAAAAAAGCATGGTTTCTCAGGTGTTGGCAGGGAAAAAGAACCTGACCCGAGAACATATTATGAACCTGGCACATCGTTTCGGCGTCAGTCCGGCGGTCTTCTTCTAACTGAAACAACATGAAGACTGAACTGTTAGACAAACTCCTTGCCGCTGGATTCTCTATGAGGATAAGGGACGACCGTTATTCTAAGGGCTTGTGGGTTTGCATCGCCCAGCACGGTCGAGATCTGGAAGATGTGGAGGATGCTTCTGATGCGGGTGATTTAGATATGATGCCAGCTACAGATTATCTGTTTTCTGCTGAATGGTTGCCGATTGTCTTGGGTAATAACTTGCTCGATGGCCTGTCAAAGTTGGAGCAAAGATTGGCGACCTTACCGTCCGAAGAGATGACTCTAGGTAGCACATGGTCAAATGCCGTCTGTGAAGCACTAGAACACCTGAGACAGATCTCTAATGCTTCGAAGGTGAACTACTTATATTTATTTCCCGAGTGGCCGTATCAGCACGAATGAATACTGCATACAACAGAACTTCGATTGATAATCCTGATACGCCGCTAGTGGCTATGTGGTTAATTGATATGCTGCACTATCCGATGATGAACTTTTATCACAACTTCTCCAACAGAGTAACTAGCAATGATTAATATACATACAAATTCGATTTATCTTAAGACACTTGTAGGTTTGGTAATTATCATAATTGGCATCCTGTTTTCTACGGCTGCGTTGTTCGCATTGGGTTTTATCACAAATTCACTGATCACTTATCTTGGGTTTGAATTAAAACAAATTAATACGAATGTATTTATGATCGGGGTTTTTACTTTGATGTTAGTAGCTTTGGCTACGAGTCTGATTTGCCTATTATATCAACTCGCAGAGAGCTTAGGTAAGATCGCTCTAAAACATTATGGCAAATCATTGAGGAAAGAATGATGTTAAGAAAACTGAACACTTTATATTTGATATTCATCCTTTTTCTTGGCTGCTTTTCAATTTATGAAAATATTGAATCGTTTTCCTGGGGCTCATTTATACTTGGGGTTTTATGTGGCCTACCCATTGCCACGTGTTGGCTAAAAAACAAATGGGTTGGTCCATTGCTGCTATCCTTCAGCATTGGAGGCTTCATCCTCAATGATATATACAACGTTTTCGACGTAGAGAGGCTTGTATTTTCAGGATTGATCTTCGGTACGCTAGTCGGCTTTGTACCAGGTTACCACCTTAATAAACCAGTAAGTATTTTATTGGCGCGCAATTGGTGCATAAATGATGGGTATATGAGTTTAGCCCATTATTTCGAGAGAAAATTAGAAAAATATAGGATACAACATGAACCATCGAAACATTAAACAGTCGCAGAGCGTAACTAATGATTATTGAAAAGGCAGTGTTTGGATCTCTTTTTTTTACTGTAATTGTGCAGGGGCTAAGACAATTATTACCAAATATTGTTGCTCTTCCAGTTAAGGTGCCATATGAAGGTCTTGAAAAGTTTAATCCTGATGTAGTCTTGAGGGTTACTTTCAGCTCTATATCTTTACTTTTGTCATTTCGATTGGTTCTATTTTTAGATTAATTACGTAGTAGGGTACAGCAGAGCATGTCCAAATTATTAACTGAGCTGATTGCCGCTTACACAAGTGATGTGCCTGATGCCGCTGAGACTGTTTTGAAAGGTCGTACACATTGCGAGTTGGTTAATTTGAGGTTTGTTTTCTGTATTCTTACCGAGCTGTCATTCTGGGGCTTTCTACATATTCGCTCTGGCTAATGGGATTCAAATTGGAATTGTAAAGAACGGCAAAATGGCTACATGTCGGTGGGCAATAATTATAAATAGTTGTTAATGCTTCACAATTTTCTGCGCCACAATAAGAAGCCCCAGGCTTATCGATGACAAACACATACATACGACTAGCAATGCTGACCATGCCATGCAAATCACAGTTAAGTACGAGTAGAACGCATCGTTCCTGATGAAAATGTCAGTCAACAACAATACAGCAACGATAAACACAAAGCCTTTCGCAGAACCGACCATATCTGCCCTTGAGGGTGTGAGGTAAAGCCCAATAGCGCTCACCAGTGTGGCCCACACAAGAAATTGAAAAGGCGCAACCGTAGATTGAAGTAATGAAGCGTAAGTGAACGTCAGTATATTCCAGTTAAGCTCAGCGTAAAAAGGAATGATATTCTCTGCTGGTGGCGCAATGCTGACAATAGACAGTAAGGCACTCACAAATTCTTGGCAGTTGGGTAACAGCATAACAGTGAGTAGGCCCGTCATGAGCACACCACCAAAAATTGGCGAGATACCGATAAAGAAACATCCTATGACATGGCGGGGATTGAGAGGGTTGTAAGAGTGTTCAACGAACCCCAGTGTTCCATTGGCCAGCGGGTTGTACCAGGACACTCTTAACACTTTGTGACCGAACAGCCTGCAGGCAAACCAGTGGGAAAACTCATGCACCGGCACAGCGATTATCCCTGTGATGCGGTTGAAGATATTGGGCTTGCGAATGGACAGCAAGATAAAGCACTTCTGCAGCAAGTGAAGCACTGACAAGGGAATAATGATACAGACAAAGCTTATCGCTAAGCTAACCAATGTATTGCCAAGAGACGACACAAGAACATCCAACATAGGGCCCCATTTGAACAAAATGTTAGATTTAGTGATAACACGCGGACTGATTGTACCTAGTCCGCCAATTGCCATCAATGCAACACAGAAATCTTTGGGTAAGGAAATTAGGCTTGCCTAAGCTCGAATGATAAAGCTTGCTACAAATTACCATTAAAAAATAAACAATGTGAGAGTCTCGAAAAGTGCCAACTGTAGCATTTTAGTTTTAAAACCGAATGGCTCATGCTAAAAAACACCATAGTTTGTCATCAATCCAAGTAAAAAAGCATGCTGTGCTTTGTTGCAAAGTGTTGGAGTTGTCCCGCTGATATTGAAAAAATCACCTTTACTATATAGAAATTTATTTAATGCCGGTTTTGTTTCACTATGTTTATCTTCTTCATTTAGACGGTTAGTGGAAATGAAAATGGTTTGAAAATCATCTGAATAAACGGGTTTAATTTGGTCTACTGCCAGGATGTTTAGGGTCATGTATAAATGCGCCATAAAAAATAACCAATAACGTGATATTAGTTAAAAATAACTTAGAAGTGTCAATTTAAGAAGTTCAATTTTTAAATGTTAATTTGGTGAAGCAACAACACTACCTCATACAGTCAATATTGTTAGTAATTGCTAGATACATAAAAATGGATTTATGAATAAAATAGATTAACGTTAATAGCAGATTGTTATAAGTTATTAAGTCACTTACATTAAATACAAAACCACAACACGACTAACTTGGGGTTCTGAAGTGAATGTGCTACAAAAGTAAGTTATTCAGATTGAATGGAAGTAACTAATTATGGCTAAAATACCAGTTGGATGTAGTCGCGACAATTTAAATTACTTACTTGATGTGATGGATGTTCCGAGTGGGAAAGCATGTAACTGCGTATGTCCATCATGCAGGGCTCCTTTAATTGCAAGGCACTGCAATGGTCATAGGGAAAGTCATTTTGCACACGATCCGGCTTATGAAAGTGAATACAACTATTCAGAATGTATACTGTCTTTTCATGTTGCCCTTAAATTAATGCTCAAACAGATTATGGCTACATCAACTGAAATTTTTCTACCTGAATATGAGGTAATAGAACCATACTCAGATGAAACAATTACGGTAACAAAAGAAAGGATGCTTAAGTTCGACTGTATTGGTATAGACATAAATGGTTTCGACGCAGTGATTCGCGTAAATAAATATCGATTGGCAATCATCATTACATACCCTGGCCGCCAAGTTACTCATAATACAAATTGTAGTGGAATTCATGGCATTCTAGAAATCGACCTAGATCTAATGCAAAGAAGCAGTCTAGCTCCTAAAGTTAGTTGGTCCGAAGCATTGTCAGGATCACTCATTCGCAAAACCCAAAGCAAACGATGGGTATGGCACGTTAATACTGATCCGCTACTAAAAGAAGCAAAAGAAAAATTTATGCAATTACAAGCAGACGAAAGAGGATTTATCAAAGAATCGATTTCAAGGCGTAGGGCTGAATACGCTGAAGTAAAAGCGAAACCACTAATGGTAAATGTTTATCGTTGCTACGAGTGCATTAAGGATTATTCTACACAAGATGCTATGGAACGGTGCCCCAAATGTAATACAAAATTACTTGTTACATCGATTGATCCTAAGTACTTTCAACGTTAATTAAACGCAATAGGATACACCATGACGATTTCATTCGAAGATTATGCAAAAAATTGATCTGCTTACTAACACTCTAGATACCGTCATCAACTTAGTAATTTGTTCTACAGCAATTATAATACCAGTATTATTGTTTAATTTATTACAGAGACTCTTCGTTAAGGGAGTTAAACACCGGCCCATAATTCTATTGCGGATGCTAGGGATGATTGCGGTACCGGTTCATGAGCTAAGTCACGCAGTCATGTGCATACTATTTAGACATAAAATAGATAAGGTTGTGTTGTTTGATATAAATCTTTCACATAAAGCACTTGGCTACGTTGAGCATAGCTATAATCCCGCATCACCTTTTCAAGTGATTGGATGCTTATTCATCGGGATTGCACCTATCTTTGGTGGGATTTTGGCTGTCTCACTATTAACAGTCGGGATGTTAGATAATGGCTATTCTTTTCTAATAGATCTGGCAAATGCAGGGTCTGCTTTACGGATAGAAACGCCTATTGATATGCTCTCCTTGTTTAGTACTAGCTTTGATATATGCTATTTACAGATAGGGATAGCTTTAAAAATTGATCCAGTAACAGCGGTAACTTGGATGTTTTTAGTCGGAACCATTGGCTTATATTTGTCACCGTCTTATGCCGATTTGAAGGGTAGCTTTAAAGGATTGTTGGTACTTATATTAGGAGTAATATTTACCCAGTGGTTTACAACGCAGCTTGATTTCACTTTCATTGAGAGCTTTCTAGTACCTCTTTCAACAATACTAATGATGACATTATTCCTATCGTTGGCCATATTTTTTATAGCCATCACAGTATCAACAATAGCTTATTGCGTAATTGATCGTTAAGGATAATATTTCTTGCGGTAAAACAAACATGATTATTAGCGTTGCAAAATAGATAACCCAAAATTAGCTCGTAGTCAAAATTTGCAGTTACTATACTCCCAGTGTTCGTTGTTGAGATGGCAAAATGAATGATAAATTGTTAGGGAAGCCTATTGGGGTAGCGAAGTACAATAATTTTTATAAACCTGAACAGGAAGCTGATGGAATAAATCCGTCAGCAACGACAGAGTTGAATGAACATGAGCCTATTCGCGTGGATACGGATATAGAACCTAGTTCTCATTCGGACAATAAAAATATAGAACTGATTTATAAAAGGCGTACAAAATTATTACTTGCTGTTTACCGAATAAATCGAAAAGGCGGTAGCCATCCTTATATTAGTCAATTGATTAAGGACTTCGGGGAGAAGGAAGGTTGTGAGGTCCAGGATATTCACAATGACCTAACACAATTAAGAGATCCTTCAATTTTCTTGTTTCACAAAACGACGCTTCAGCAGAGTTTGCAAAAGTTAAACGCTGAACTTGCAGCTGAAATATCTGATGCCATGCAGCAATCAGAGTCATTTACAGAGGACAGAATAGTTCACTTAGCGCTTAAATATAAAAGTACTCCTCGCAAAATAGCAAATGAAATCAAGAGGAACAAAACATTAAAAGCGAATTTTCAAAATTTAGAATCTGTAGATACTGTTGGGGCACTGAAAGCAATAAGGCGATATCTCTAATTAAAGATGCTGTATTAGTTTTTTATCAAAACTTGCTAAAAAATAATATACAAATGAGCAAATGAAATAATATAATGGAGTTTGATACATTGTTGATTGCGAAATCATAATGTGTCCTCCAAACTACGGGAGGGGTCCTGTAGGGAAAAAAACCAGTCTTTGACTGGTTTTTTTTCGCCCTAAACTCGCATTATATTTATTAATCTCTACCTCGGTGTTGTTTATTCCACGTTTAAAGAAATAGTCAAGACTCCATCCGTAAGATTCAGCCTTACACTTCTAAATTAATTCGCTTTTTTAACAAGCTTGAACCCAACGTATTTTTAGATGAAATACGCCTTACTATTCCATTGTATAAAGGCTAATTTGTAGCCTCTCCGTTTCCTACCAATAAGGCGCTAGCCCATAGTAATTAGGGCATGTAGCACTTCAGCTTGTCTTGTATTAATTAAACTGACACTATAAGCGCACCAGTCCTGTTTGCGGTGCGTTTACATTGAAAGGAAGACCGATAACTAATAGTGAACTTTGGGTTGATTTGATCGGTAAAAATTGTGGTCGAAAATCAGAGTTTAGAGAACGTAATAAGCTAGCGTTAGTTCTAATGAATTACTGCGGGATAAGACCTATTGAGTTATGCCTTATCACTAACCAACTACTGATATCTTCAACGGGTTTGCTTAATGAGCTATTCATAATGCCTGAGTCAATATCTTTTGACGGCAATGAACGACCTATACCTCTAAGCAATGAAGAGGTAAAAAATGCCATAGAGTGTTACCTAAAGTGGTTAATCGACAGAGGTGTTAATACTCACCCAAGTCAATCGTATCTTGGTTTGAATCCCAATTTGCCCTTGTTCGTGAACGATCTATATAGGGAATTTGGACTACAACATCGTGGTAAAAAAGTTGATGGAAGTAAAAAGCTGCTCCCTATTTCGATGAATAAATTAATCGACTCTCTTATCGTAAAAGCAGGGTTAAACGATTGCGGTGTCGATAGAAGCTCATTTATTAAGAGCTTTGTAATAGAAGGGTACAGATCTGGTTTATCTGTAAACGATTTAATCATCATTGGTGGTATGTCCGACACTACGGTTAAAACCTATTTAGCAGCAGATTTAGAGCAATATAGCCCGATAACAGAATGGTTTATTGAGCGCGGAATTAGGAAGCAACACAGGCTAGAGTCCTTAAGGAAAATGAGGCGGTTTAAAATATGAAAAAGTTCAAGTTTATTAATAAACAATCGCTTAAAGAGTTCAAAGCCTTACCTGATAAAGTTCAAAAGCGGTTTGGTAACGATTTGAACGCGATAGCCCAAAACAAAGTCCCATTCTCAAAATATAAGCACATACAAGACTCTGTAGGTATCGGGGCGGTTGAGCTGATCGAGAATGGCCGACCAGCATATCGGACTATCTACGTGGCTAAATTTGAAGGGGTCATATACATACTTCATTCATTTACTAAGACCACGAATGGGGTTGACCGTCAGGCTATGAAAACTGCCAAAGCGCGTTATAAGTTAATGATGGCAGAGATTGATAAATAATTTATATCAGTGCTTGTATGTATATCACTATTGATATATTGTGTTTATATGTTAAACAATTAGGTAAATGATTATGTCTCTGGAATTTGACAACATCTTTGAAGCCGTGGTTGAGGAAGGCTCAGAAGCCTCAGACCTACAAACACGTTCAGATTTAATGATTGTAGTGCGTGACATCATCAATGCAAAGAAATGGTCACAGACTGAAGCTGCGGAGCAAATGGGATTAACTCAACCGCGAGTTAGTGATCTGGTTAATGGTCGCATTGAAAAGTTTAGCATCGATAAGCTGATGAACTGCTTGTATCGCATCGGTTATCGATTTAAGCCGACATACAGTAATGGTCAGTTGTCGATGGACGTTCAAACCGTAAAAGCGGCATAAAGGAAATATTTGTCATGGCTGATGAAGCAAAAATCGTTATAAATAACCAAGTATTGACTGAGGCACAATCGGCAACTGTTCGTGTTGCTTTAGAGAGTTTTGCCCAAGAATTGCAAACCGATGGACTTGGAAGTGATGAGCATGGAAAGACCATGACTAAGCTCTACCTGGAACGTATTTCTGAAATACGCAAACCACTTTATCAAGAGTTATTTCATAGTAGGAAAAAAGCATGAATTACGCACAAGGTGAAGTCTCATTTGAGTTCAAAAACATTCTAAAAACTAAGCTAAAAAATGCGAGAACTGAGCAAGATTTAGATCAGGTGCTCAACGAAATTCACGATGCTGCATTGGAATGTAAAAATAATCCTGACGGCCTAAGAGCTGCTGTGAAATTATTAAAAAGCTGATATGGGATACAGAGAAGTATGAAAAAAGATCCACAAATCAAAACGGACAGATTGCTTCTAGCCTCTGTGCCTATCGGCGGGTTGATTATTTTTTTAATTTCTTACTTTTTACCGCAGTTGATAGATAAATTATCTTAATGGGAAACAGCATGGCTCTGGAAACGGTACAACGTAAATGTTGCAAGCAGTGTTTGTTCTCAAAAAACAAAATTGTTTCAGATTCACGTAAGGCCGAAATACTTGAAGATTGCGAGCAAAACAACAGTCACTTTCAGTGCCATAAAGCAACAATTAAAGGGGTGAAAGGTACATGTCGTGCCTTTTATGATAAATGCACAAATCCTGCTATATCGGCAATGCTAGAAAGCATCGGTGAAGTAGAATTTGTTGATATTGATTAGGTGGGAAACAGAATATGGCTCTATTAATGACTACTTCATTGCAAGGACTAATGACGTTAAGGTTGTATGTAATTTGTCACTTTCCGCTTGGATTGCTATTGATTTTTTTGGGCGATATATACACAAATTTAGTTAAAGATTATACACATGAGCCTGATATCACAAGTTTGGCTTATGAGTTTAATGATTTCCTGTTTCCGCATGGCTATATATCGTTTTTGCTAATTGCATTTCTGTTCACGTTATCCAGATTAATATTTGATGAAAAAGTTGAAAAGCATACTTTAGAGCGCATGAAGAATGGGAGCGCTGCGGATCAAGCTTTTTTACATGGCTTGTCCTTGATGTTTATAGGCGGCATCGTTTACTTAGCTTTTTATGTAATTGTGGATTCACCTGTTCGAATGATTTTTCTATGAATCATGACTGCTAGATTGAGATTAATGGCTGATTCAACAATTTTGATATGGGATACTGAAAATGAGTAAGACACAAGGTAATGTTATTAAGGTATTTGGTGAGTGGTTTGTTACGGATTGTGGGGTGGAATGTCCAAGTGCCGAATATGTGATTTCATTTAGTCGCTTGAATGAAAGAAATTGGATCGATCATGTGTCCAAAAAAACATGGGTGGATATGGATGATTTTGGTTCTGCTTTTGAGTTTGCTAAGTCTTATCAAGCGTAAAGCGAACACTTATTAATCGTTAATTAACGTAATAGGATACTTATGAATACCCAAGTGTTTTTCGCCAGGATAACTTATTCTCTGCCAGCTATTGCGATGTTTTTAATCGTTTCATCTGGACTCGATAACCTTTTGGGGGAGTTTATTTACAACATGTTATTTTGGAGTTCGTTAGGGATATCAACAGTGATTTTCATTTATGCATTATTTGGACTTGCAGAAAAAGAGGATCAAACTTCTGTACCAATTCCTGACAATGTTACTAATCTATACAATCACGAAGAGTCGTAATATTTTGATGGTGGGAAACAGCATGATGGATTTTGTACTGCCTATATTATGTATTGTGGTGCTTTCATACATTGTTAGAGCTATTGTTTCTCGTTCAAGTTATGCCGTGGATAAGTCCAGTAATGCATTGAAAAAGAAGTTTATCGTTATTAATGTTGTCACGTATCTCGCTATAGCTGGCTACGCAATTTTTTATAACTTTGGGTAGAAAACATACACATAATGCAAACTTTGAACTTAGCACTTTTATTAACCTTGTTAGATAAGGAAATAGCTTCAAAAGAGGCTGAGATTAATCACTCTATTTCGCAAGATTGGTTTGATAAGGCTGCAAAATTAAACAACGAAATATGCGGCTTAAATAGAGCTAGAATGATCGCGCAAAGTGGCGATTGCCACGTATAGGAGACAGCTAATGACTGTGCCTTTATGGGAAGTACAAAGAAAGCTACACGCAGAAGGTGAGCAAGCAATTAGGTTTTCCGTTCATAAGTTAAACCCGTATAACTGTGGCAAAGAAACTACGCTAGAGGAAGCTGTACGTTGCATGGCTTGTCAATCACGTTTTGCAGCTACCCACTCATTCGTTGAAAGTAAAACAAACGAGCCTTTAGATTTGCGAATTGAAATAGCTAATCAAACAACTGTACCAATGTTGGGTGAGTTTCTATCAGTCTACATATCAAACGGCAATGAGAGATATTTATCTCGGTAATCTCCCCATTTTTAACTGAGATCAAAAGTAGAGATTTAGGCCACTAGTGCCAGTTTTTGCTTTGGTGGGACACCACCAATTGCTGTATTGGGTCTTTCATTGTTATAAAACCATAGCCATTGTGTCGCATGTTCCTGTACCTCGGCAATACTATTCCAAAGATATTGGCTCAGCCATTCGTATCGCACAGTCCGATTATAGCGTTCTACATAAGCATTCTGCTGTGGATTGCCAGGCTGAATAAATTTCAGTTCTACATCGTGTTTTTCAGCCCATGCAGCCAGCACCGCACTGATGTACTCTGGACCGTTATCACTGCGTATTTGTTTCGGTTTTCCACGCCATTCGATGATTTGCTCCAAGGTTCTGACCACACGCTCTGCTGGTAAGGAGAAGTCGACCTCTATCGCCAAGCCTTCACGGTTGTAATCATCAATCACGTTCAATAACCTAATGCTGCGACCATCTTCAAGTTGGTCATGCATAAAGTCCATAGACCAACATTCATTGATTGCCTCAGGCACCGCCAATGCGTCCGGTTTATCACGCTTCAAGCGTTTCTTCGGCTTAATCCGTAGGTTTAGCTCCAATTCACGGTAAATTCTATACACTCGCTTATGGTTCCATCGGTAGCGTTTCACGTTACGTAAAAAGTAATAACACAGCCCAAATCCCCAACTTCTATGGGTCGATGTTAGTCGCTGTAACCAATCAGCAATCACAGCGTTTTCACCGCTGAGTTTTGCCTGATAGCGATAACAGCTCTCACTGAGTCCAAACAAGGCACAGGCAAATGCGATTGGAATGGCTTTATCATGCACCGCCTTTTGCGCCAGCTCCCGCCGCCGCGACGGCTTTACCACTTTTTTTCGATGGCCTCTTTGAGTATTTCGGCTTTTAGACGCTCTTCGGCATACATTTTTTTGAGTCGTGAATTTTCAGCCTCTAACTCTTTCAATCGCGCCATCATAGAGGCGTCCATGCCGCCAAATTTGGCCCGCCACTTGTAGAAGGTAGCCGAGCTCATGCCGTGCTCACGGCACAGCCCCGGAACTGGGGTGCCAGCTTCGGCTTGCTTGAGGATAGCCAAGATTTGGCTGTCGCTAAATTTTGATGTTTTCATGCAGAATCTCCCTGCGTATATAGTACGAGAAAATTCTACTTTTGAAATCAGCTTTTTTTAGGGGGATTACCTCTCAGTTTATTGTTACTGAAAGTAAGTCTCACTATTTCTTTTTAGACTTTAGCATGGCAGCGGCCAAGGCTAAATTGGTAGAAGCTTAGTAACTTAATCTGTTTATAGGAAACAAATAGCATGTATAAATTACAGATTAAAGACGGAATTTGGGTGTTTGGTACGGCTTTCATAATGGCGATATTGTATATCTTATTTGTAAGCCAGTTCAATTTTATCGATGTGATAGTACAGGCTGTATTTTCTACGGGCATGGCTTATTTACTTAACTTTTTAGCAGTAAAGTTATTTAATAAATGATAAGTCCAAATTCGGAGCATTAGCCGGATTGAAAAAAAATCTTTGATAGCGACTCTAAAGTTGGGATATGTATGTCAGAAATCGAATTGAGAATAAAATTAGCGACAAAGAAAGCCATTACTCATAGTGTTGTCTGTGAAAAGTTTATTATTGATGGAGATCTAAAAGGTGCTCTAGATTATTGTGTTAAACAAGGAATAGACGCCCCTCAGTGCTCACTGACCGCTAAATCTGACAATGCCGATAAAATGAGGTCTATAGCTGAAAAGATGCTATCTGAGTCAAAATGGTGGGCTCGAAGGCTAAAGAATCAGGCCATGATGCAATTTGAACACGAACAAATTGCTCAGGGACTTGTTACTAACTGCATATCTGAAGAATCTTTTAAGCATTATCAAGCTAACAAGCGTTAGGAATGAGTATGAAACTAGGACAACAATGTGCGTTTCTAATACCCATAGGTAACAATGAAGACAGATTTGGTACTGGCGTTATTCTTGAGCTTGGGCAAAAAATCAAGGTTCCCTCACTACAAACACAATCACGTGAAATTCATAAGCAGTTTTGCGTGATTATCAAAAATAGATTGTTCTGAAATAACAAATACATAATCACGATTAATTAAATCAATGGCTCTAGTTACCTCATCTGGAGTATCAAGGTAAATGTAAAGGCCAAGTGGCCCTGCTTTGCCAGTTCTTTGGATGTTATTAAACACCTCGTCTTTGATGACGTAAATAGTACCACTAATTGCGGGTTCGTCTTCAGAGGCTACTTTTAACGTAAAGCCATGTTCTTGTAGTCTGACCAAGAAATCAACCCAAACTGTGCGTTTATATTAAAGTTTGATAATTCTTAATAGTGTTTGATCATTTATAATATAGTTTGATATTTTTTGGCGATTTTGGTGAGGAAGCCGGTTAAGGACTAACACATTTCTGCCCCAAAACGTGTTAACGTAATTACTCTATAGGTCGGCTTTGAGCGAAAAGCAGCTATTCAGATCAGGCCGCTCGTGAAAAACGAATCTCTGCTTTGCCTTAATTACAGACGTTCGATTTAGCAGGAACCTAGAAATACAAAGATAAGAGGCGCTTCTTCGAAATCCATGTCTATGCTATTACTTTCTTAAATCCGGCGCACACTTTATAGCCGAAGCCTCTGTGACCATATTTTTGTCTTGGTGGGGTATCTTCACTTTTTAGTCCTCTCACTTTACCGAGCCATTCAGACCACATTAATGAATACGAGACGTATTGACTGAGATCAGTAAAAAAATGAACTAAAAAGTCTAGAATGCTAAACTTGTCAACTGAAAATGTTTTATCTGCTGATGGACTGCTTCTAAATGAAAGAGCGTATTATTGACGCTGCGATAAATCTGATTGAGACCGGAGACCCTTTGCATTTCTCGGTGGCTAAGGTCGCCAAAGCATTGGGGATATCACAGGGTAATGTCACTTATTACTATCCAAGACGTGAGGACTTGGTGGAGTCAGTCGTTGAACGACTGATCCTTAGATACACATCTACTTCAAACTTCGACTTTGAATCGGGAAAAAACAAAGGAGAGCTGATCTCGAAAAAATTCCTGAGATTTCTGCTAGAGGACGCTCGAAGCCCTAAACTCGTTAAAATCATGATTTTTATATGGAGCAATGCATTAGGAAACACGAATATAGCAATGCACCTCGCACATCTCTATAAAATGCCTGTAGAGGTGCATCTTCGGCTCTCAGGCAACGAAGGAACTGAAAAGCAATCTCAAACTATTTATGCCTTGTTGACGATCACGAGCATAATTAACGGCCTCGTTCCAATAATGGGCATCGCGAATTCGCCTTTTAATTACGAGGAATATTCAGTCTACTTAGAGTCACTCCTTAGTAAACTGCTTTTCTGACACACTGATTTCACTTTTAAAGTACATAAAAAACAACAAATTACCTCTACGTGAAACAGTTGCTTAATACCATGATGCCGATCGGTCAATACCATTCAAGCCGATCACTTTTTTGTTCGCCAGTAGACCTTCGTAAAATCTAGCTTGAGTGATCGGCTTCAGTCAAGGTATTTAGTTTTTTTCGCATCGATTCGCCTTTTAATTCCAACTTTATTGCCCCGTGAACAAGCCGATCTAAAATGGCATCTGCATGCGTCGATTCTCCGATCATTTCATACCAATTGGCTATCGGTAATTGACTCGCTATTAAGGTCGATTTTGTATCGTATCTTGCATCAATTAATTCCAGTAAATCGCTACGTTGCTGCGCCGTTAATGGCTCTAATCCCCAATCATCTAAGATCAGTAAACTGGCACTACTAAGCTTGTTGATCAGTTTGCGATAACTGCCATCGGCTTGTGCTAAGAACATCTTTTCTAATAGCTCTTTGAGCCTAAAATAATAAACGCTGTTCCCTTGTTGGCAGTGGTGTTGACCAAGCGCACAAGCTAAATACGTTTTACCGCAACCCGTTGCCCCGGTGATCAAGATATTTTGGTGAAGGCGAAGCCATTCACCTTGGGCTAATGAACGGATCTGAGTTTTATCGAGTTGTCGTGCTGCGCCATAGTTGAGTTGAGCAAGCGTGCCACCAACTCTGAACTTTGCTTGTCGCGTTAGGCGATCAATTTTACGCTGGTCACGCTGCGTTATTTCATACTCAAGCAATAAACTTAATCGCTCTTCGAAGCTTTGTTCAACGTATAGATTGGGTTGCTCAAATTGCTGTAATAGCGCATCACGGATACCGCTTAGCTTTAGGTTACTTAACTGGTTATTGACTTGTTGATTGATATTTTTCATAAGATTTCCTTTGATTTGTTCTTTTTTATTAATGGTAATAGTTATTGCCGCGGATATTTTTATGATCAATATCTTGTAGTAAATCACCCTGAGCTTGTGGCAAGGGTTGCTTATCCAAGCCTTTTTCTAAGATGGTTTTCACTTGTTTTACGCGAGTAACACCTGTGGCTAATGCGCGATGACAGGCGGCTTCAAGACGTTGGTCTGTAAACTTCTTGCCTAGGCTTAATAACCCCATACAAGCACGGTAGCTTTGCTCTGGATGCTTTTTAGCTTGCATGAGTTGCATAACAAACTGCTCAGTTGACGCGCCAAATTTACTCGCCCAACGTTCGAACCGCTGTGGTGTCCATTGTTGCTGCTTTTGATGAGCGATAGGCATATGCAGCTCAAGCGTGGTGTGCGCACCTTCTCGGTATGATCTGGGGTGAACAGCGACTCGTATACCTTGATGGTAGAGTGTCACCAATTTCCCTGAGGCATGTGCTTCAAGCTTTTGCTTGATCAAGGTATGTGGCACTGAGTAATAGTGTTTTTCAATTTCAATATGATAATCAATATGTACGCTCACTTGTTTTACTAAGGTGTAGCGGTAAGGCAGCGTGGGCAATGGTTTTAACGCTGGTTTATCAATGGCTTCAAATTGACTTAATCGTGAGCCAGGATGTTTTTTCATTTGTCGCTGATTTAAATCGATGAGTAATTCTTGAATCTTTAGATTTAATTGACGCAAGCTAAAGAAGGTTTCATTACGAAGACGTGCCATGATCCAACGTTCAACAATTTGTACACCCACTTCAGCCTTGGCTTTATCCTTTGGTTTATAGGGTCTTGCAGGCACAATGACGGTATCGTAATGCGTCGCGAGTTGTTGGTAGGTTGGGTTTAAGTCAGGCTCATATCGGCAGGGTTTGGTGACGGCACTTTTAAGGTTGTCAGGAATGATCAGCTCAGGAACACCACCAAGAAACTCAAAACAACGTGCGTGACTCATTACCCAATCTTCGAGTTTCTGGCTGTAAGTCGCTTCGGCATAGGTATAATTAGATGCACCCATGACCGCGACGAACACTTGTGCAGTACGGCATTCGCCTGTACTTCCATCAACAATACTCATGGTTGGGCCACAGTAATCCACAAACAGTTTTTCACCTGCTTTATGGTTTTGTCGCATCGAGGGTTTTTGGCATTTAAGCCATGCCTTGTACTGACGGCAGAAGTGAGTGTAACTGTAAAAACCTTCCGCGTGCCGCTCTTTGTATTCTTCCCAAAGCAGCAACAACGTCATGGTTTTAGGCCGAAGCTCTTGCTGAACTAACGACCAGTCAGGAATGGTAAAGCCTTTTAATCGAGGCTTTGTTTTGAAAAACGCTTGTTGCAGAGAGTGATCATCCCACTTCTCATCAAGCGGCCAGCAAGTAATATCTAGCTCTGCTGATTTACAGGCATATTTAGACACGATTGAGGGTGAAACAGATAAGCTTTTTGCTATCTGACGATGACTGAGTTTACAGCCGTATTTTAGTCTTAAAATTTCTTTAAGTTTACGCATTGAAATAGGTGCCGTTGGCATGGTCATTCTCATCATCAAAAATGAAAAGAATAACGGTTAAAAACACCTACTGGCTAGACAAAAAGTACAAAAATTGAACGATACTGTTCAAGCCGATCACTCAATACCATTTTGACCGAAAAGTGATCGGCATCAATGGTATTGAGTGATCGCGATGGAGAGTATTAGGTGATCGGCTTAGAGGGTATTAGGTGATCGCGATGCATGAGAATATGCAACAGTATTGGTAAATCTTCATTTTTGGCTTAAAAATACTCAAATTTAATTAGCAAAACCTACCTAATCAATATTAGACTATGGTTATTTAAAGCGGTGTTATACAAGAGTATCTATGCGAAATAACCAGCCAATCACTCGAAACGAAAGAACTTTTCCTGCTACAACCAAATTGATTGCAGTAACCGATACCAAAGGCACTATTATCGAATGCAACGATGACTTCGTTGAGGTGAGTGGTTATGAAAAAAATGAACTGATTGGTAAACCGCATAATATTGTGCGACATCCTGAAATGCCCGCTGAAGCTTTTGCTGTGATGTGGACTCACCTCAAAGCAGGAAAGCCATGGATGGGTTTGGTCAAAAATCGTTGTAAAAATGGCGATTATTATTGGGTAGATGCTTATGTGACACCTGTCACTGAAAAAGGCAGGGTTGTTGGTTATGAATCGGTACGCTCGTGCCCTAAACGGGAGGATGTTGCCAGAGCAGAAGCGCTCTACACCAAGATTAACGCTGGAAAACCATTGGCTAAAGCTCCCTTTATATCGAGAACAAACTGGATACTCATAGCCGCACTCTTGCTGTGTTTGACTCTATTTTTAGCGGGATTTCAAACTTTATCTGAACTGCTTCTTGTACCTTCGGTTTTCATTTATGCCGTGTTGGTTTCGCTCAAAAATCAACGCACGATCCAATCGCTGAATGACATGCTGGCAACTAGCTTTTCGCATGAACTGGCAGCACAAACCTATACAGACTCACATGGCGCTCTCGGTATGTTGAAAGTTGCCATGTTAAGCCAAGCAGCGCATCTAGGAACAATAATCACCCGTATCGAAAATGCGGCGCTTAATGTGGCAAAAGAATCAGAACAAGGCTATCAACTTACTCTGAAAACTTGCAGCGAGATAGAAAGGCAGCAGGCAGAAACGTTTCAGGTGGCTACTGCGATGAATGAAATGACAACGACCATAGCGGAGGTCTCGAAACATGTGACTGACACAGCAAGTCACGCAGATATTGCTAATGATTTAGCAGTCAAAGGCAATGAAGTTGCCGAAGTGACGCGCCAATCCATTCAAAAGCTCAGAGATACAGTGTCGGATATCAGTAAATCAGTGGCCGAGGTATCAGAGCAAACCAGCCTAATTGCACAAGCGGCTCAAATCATCGAACAAATTGCAGACCAAACCAACTTACTGGCGCTGAATGCAGCCATAGAGGCAGCAAGAGCTGGTGAGCAAGGCCGAGGTTTTGCGGTAGTCGCCGATGAGGTACGTAACTTGGCAAAACGTACGCAAGAGTCCACCCGCGAAATTTACTCGATTGTGCAGCAGCTAACGTCTAAGGCACAAAATGCAGTAGATACCGCAAACTTGGGTACGCAAGCCGCAGACGAAGGGCTGTTAAAGGTGTTAGAGAGTGGCAAGATGCTCAATGGTATCTCGGACGCAGTAGAACAAATAGCACACATGTCGACTCAAATGGCTGCAGCAGTAGAGGAGCAGGCTCACGTGGCTGATGATATTAACAGGCAAGTGGTCAATATCTCTGATTTAGCAGGGACTAGCTCAGACAGTGCCAATCATACTTCTGACTCCATTACTTTGCTAAAAACTACAGCGGATGAATTGCACGAACTGGTGGTGCGTTTCAAACGCTAGTCGCTTGGCTAAATTACAAAGTCATTTATTCGCAGTATTCGAGATAGAGGTTATTCGATGAGATTAGGGCTGCTCAGCAGTGTACCATTGCTACTATTTTTGTTAGTAACCTTAAGCCTTGCGCTTGTATCAGTCTCCGCTTGGCCCGACCATTTTGGCCGTTTAGATACTGATCATTTATGGCTGACTCATCTGACATTGGAGCTTGCCTCCATTTTTGTGTCGGTCTCAATTGTCGCCATCTTGTTTCAACGGGTGGACGAAACCAAAAGTCGCTTTACCAATACGATTATCTTTAGTTTCACAACGATTGCATTGCTTGATTACATCCATTCGCTGTCATACCAAGGTATGCCGGTATTCATAACAGAAAGCTCCACCGAAAAAGCGATTTTTTTCTGGCTGTCATCAAGGACACTAGAATTAATGGCCATGGTAGCCATCTCCTTTCACTTAAAGCTGCATGGTCATAAATTAATATGGCTATCGGCTGCAATGCTACTTGCCGCTGTTATGGGCTACGTAGGGCTTTATCACTTAGATAGTTTTCCAGCCACTTTTATACAAGGAACTGGAGTTACTCAGTTTAAGACAAACTTTGAATATGTCCTTTTTATTGGCAATTCAGTGTTGGCGTTAATTTTTCTCAAGCAATACAAGCATAGTTATCGTGGGCAGTATTTATATTTCGCTGGCTCATGTTACGCAATGGCGCTTTGTGCCTTAACACTCACTCACTATGCGAGCCCATCAGACTACAGCCTGCTTATTGGTCACTTATTTAAGATACTTTCAGCTGTATTTATTTACGTAGCAATTTATCGGACTGAGCTAAAACGTCCCTATCAGTTAGCAAGATTAGCTGAAGCGAAAGCCCACAAAAAAGATGTGGAACTAAACACTATTTTATCCAATATTCCTTTGGGTATTATGCGGTTTGATAGTTCGTTCAACTACCTGTATATCAACCCACATATGCAAAGGATGTCATCCATCTTTCATACCCCTCAAACAGGACGAAACATTCGGGATTCTTTCCCCAAAGAACTGTTAGAGCTGATGCTGACGCACCTTGAGCAAGCCTTATCAGGCCAAAAAGTTGAGTTTCATTACGAATATACTTATCCAAATGGCACTTTGGTCCACCGCCAAGTGATTATGGTGCCCGAAAAAAATACTGAAGATAAAATTGAAACCTTACTTTGCTTAGTTGTTGATACAACAGAAAAGGAAACCGCTGAACAGGTAAAAATGGCCGCATTGCAGGAAACTGAAAAACTCCGTAAGGCATTGGATGCACATGCCATAGTTGCTTTTACCGATGCTAAAGGCGTAATTACCTCAGTAAACAGTAAATTTTGTGAGATGTCTCAATACTCAAGAGATGAACTGATTGGTAATACGCATCAGTTAATTAACTCAAAAGTGCATACTCCAAGCTTTTTTAAGGAGATGTGGAAAACTATAGCCACAGGAAAAATATGGCATGGTGAAATATGCAATAAAGCAAAAGACGGCTCATTATATTGGGTAAATACGACCATAGTGCCGTATGTGGATAAAAACGGGAAGCCAACTCATTATATCGCGATTAGAGCTGATATCACGGAACGTAAATTTGCCGAGCAGGAAGCGCAACGACTGGCGTTTTACGACGAATTGACCTCTTTACCCAATAGGCGCTTATTAAAAGAAAAACTGGAAAAGATATTTAGTAATGCTAGCACTGCTACTCCAGCTATAAATGCATTATTGCTTATCGACCTTGATAACTTCAAAGATATAAATGATTCGTTAGGCCATACCGCTGGTGACGAGTTGTTAAAGCAGGTTGGTTCGCGACTGCAACAACAAACAGGATTAACTCAGACCGCAGCCAGGCTAGGTGGTGATGAATTTGTTCTTTTAATGACTGGTGTTGAACAGACTAAATCAAACGCATCAATCAAAGTGGCTGCACAAGCAGAACAAATTCGAGCGGTGTTATCTGAACCTTATCTTCTTGATGGTCAAAGCCTGAATATTACCCCAAGTATAGGTGTCGCATTATTCGATTGCTCCGAACATGACGCTTCTGAATTCTTAAAACAAGCAGATATTGCTATGTATCAGTCAAAAGCTCACGGCAAAAATCAGGTCAGTTTCTTCGACCCTGAATTACAAGCTGAACTAAACAAACGTAATGAAATGCTTCGTGAACTGAGCCTTGCAACTCACCAACACGAGTTTATGCTGTTCTATCAGCCTATTTATAACAAGAATAAAACCACTGTGGGTAGTGAGGCATTAATCCGCTGGAACAGTAAAACATTAGGTATGGTATCTCCAGCACAGTTTATACCTTTGGCTGAACAATCCAATCTCATTTTAGATATTGGAAATTGGGTATTGCACACTGCATGTAAGCAGCTTTTTAGGTGGTCGTTAGATGAATCCCGCTCAGCGTGGACTGTCGCAGTCAACGTAAGCGCAAGACAATTGCAACAGCCAAACTTCGTTGAAACAGTAAAAATGACGTTGAAAGAACATGGGGCTAATCCATACCGATTAAAGCTGGAAATAACGGAAAGTATGTTACAGGTGAATGTAGATGAAACCATTAAAGCCATGAAAGAACTGCGTACACTGGGGATCCGCTTCTCACTGGATGATTTTGGTACTGGTTATTCATCACTCAACTATCTGACTAAACTGCCTATAGATACGCTGAAAATTGACCGCTCATTTGTTGAGAATGTGATTAACTCTCAGGAAGATGCTGCGGTAGTCGCTACAATATTATCACTGGCTTCAACTTTGAAGTTAGAAGTCGTCGCTGAAGGTGTTGAAACTGAGGAACAACTGGAATTCTTAATTAACTCTGGTTGTCAGTCATTTCAGGGGTATTTACTTGGCAGACCGATGCCAGCAGACCAGTTGCGGAATGGATGCTAGTTAAAAAAGCAAGTTAACGCATAATTCTATAGAAACGCACCTTTTTAAGGACGGCACGTTAACATTGATTAACGTATATAATTAGATTCAGTCTAAAAACCGGTGATATCTTAAAAGGTACGATGAATAGTCCTCGCATTGTTAACTTTTATTGGTAATGCGCTGTTGCCTCTAAGTATTCGAGAGGTACATCTAATGTCCTGAAATCTCCGCTTTCAGTGAAAAGCGCCGATTTAATCGAATCTCAGTGAATTTCCGCTTTTGGCACAGAGCCGTCATTCGGCTCTGAAACGTTTTTGTCCAAAAGTGAGCTTGAAAATGATCAAACTTTATTATCAAGAAATGACATTCGTCCTCAGATAAATTATCAAACTATTGCGTTGTTACCGCTCATGACAACCTTAATTTTTTATCAAACTTTAATATGGTCATACACAAACTTCTTCAGCCTCAGCGAGTATATTGTTATTAGAAATAACCTCAGATAATTTAAGCAGTTGTTGTTCGATGTTAAGCGATTTAGCCTTAACTATCATCGTTTTAATTTCTTTTTTAATTGGCTTGTTTTCTGCCATTTTGCACTGGGCTTTTAACCTTTTTAACAGATAAGCATTACGCTGTTCCGTTGTTACAAAGCCAGGGCTTTCTGATACTAACATGTAGAGGCTAATCAGATTGTTGAAACAAAAATTAGTCACACTTTCCTTATACTTATCTTCCATGATCATCTATTCCATCTTGCCTTAGCCATTGCACTTTCTTTAGCCAAAATATTACGTCCGTATTGAAAAACCATTTGCCCTGATGACCACCGCCCAGCCTGTTGCACTTCTAATGTTGAGTAACCGGCACTAAGCAAATCTTGACAAGCCCCCACTCGAGCGCTGTGCCCTGACCATGATGAGATTCCACTCACTAATTCAGGTCGATTAACATATAAGTAATCATAAGCTTGCTTAAAAACCCGATCAATTGTGTAGCGAGAAATAGCACAACTTTGTGACGTAGGCTTACCATTTCGACGCATTTTCTTGAATAAATACACCGAATTATTAACCTCAAGCCTAAGATATTTAGTAATTATTTCAACACATTGCCGACTCAACATAACAACATCTGGCTCACCGGACTTACGTGATTTAGTAAATGGTACCAAGAGTGTCGCACGACCATCGGCATGGTAAGTAAGGTGGGATATTTCGATTCTTGCCAACTCACTTTCTCGCAACATGGTTTCATAAGCCACGACCAAAATTGCTAAATTACGACAAATAAGCGGGTTGTTTTCATGCTGCCATGCATCATAAATGGCATCGCAATGCACTTCTCTAAACGGCTGTGCCTGGGTAACAAGTTCACTGGATAGCGCCTTGTTGTTTCGAATTCCCGTTACCACATCAATGGCTTTTTGGGTGTGTGAAGGTGAGGGTAATCCTGCTGCTAAGTGAATTTTATTCACAGCCCATCGATATTGGCTGAGGGTATTCATTTTCACTTGCGACTTTTTATCGCTAACAAACTGGATGAAATGTTGCGAAGAGGCAGGCAAAGATATGAAGCCTCGCTCATAGCACCACTGCTCAAAAATAGCCCAATTAACGAACAATGCCTTTAGTGTGTTATCACTAAGTTGGCTGTCATTGTTAGCGAAATCAGCTAGCAGTGAGGCTATTAGCCGTCGTATTTCCTGATTATCAACTTCCTCAATGGGTTTTGATAGTTGTACTTTAAGGCGGTTTTCAAGACGCGATCTATCATCTAAAAGTGATTCCGCTATCGTCTTGGGCGCCAAATCAGCTGCTGAGGCCAAGCCCATATTACTGGGCAATGTCATCAAATTATTGATCATCTGTCACCTCAGAATTTTCACTGTGGTACTTGAAAAATGAAAGTAATTCATCAATAGACTCGTCATAGGTAGCCAACCCCTGTTGCTGTTTAAATTCATTAAGCGATGTAGCAATAGATGCCGATAAGTCAATCCGCACTTTGCGTAGTCGTTTATCTTGTTGACGAAATTTCTTCTTCATCTCACGCCAACCGGTATCACTGAAAATACGATTAATAGCGGTATTCAGCGCATCCATGTCATGCTCGGTAACGTCATCTGGATCGAGATTTTTTATGTTATCTATCAGTCTATTACAATATAACCATAACTTTTCATAATCTTTAGAATACACAAGTGGCTTATATGACATTTTATTATCTACTGCAGAGGATGGCTTAATCCATAGCTTAAGTAAGTCACCTGACAAAAACACTTCATCGATAGAAAGCAGTTTTAAATTGTAACCTTTACCGGTTTTACCCAGTTCGTAATGCCAGCGTGGGGGTTTATATTCAGACATTGCTAACCAACCTATTTAACGTTGTAGAAATACATTGAAATTCGATGTGTTAGAAGAACAATGAATAACGCACCTACTGAAATAATATTCACGGTCACAGAAATACACTGAATTTCAGACAAGCTCAATTTGTCAAAATAACCCACCGAGTTGCTATTTTATTCTTTTGTGGTGGCACCACTAAAGAAAAACAACTATAAACTTAATTTTAGTTTAATGCAACATAACTGTAATTATGTTGCATTAACAGTTTGGAGATAGCGATCATTTAAAGTGTGGCCACCACTTTTAAAATCTAGAGAAAGGCGAGGGTGAAGATGCAAAGAAATCGTGTAGAATAATAATTTTTTTGTGCAATATAGTTGTCGGTGAACAATAATTATAAATAGCTTGTTACATGTAACCATATCTAACTTTTTGTTTTATATGACTTTGTTTAAGGTTGCACTTTTGGATACTTTTAACCATCTCAGAAGTAACCTTGATTTGAAATTATTATCTTTAAATTCAGATGATTAGCTGTATATTAGTTGCGTTACATTGCTATTGTCCGCACGAGCATTACTCAGAGCCATGTTTTTTCGTATGAACGTAGCATTTTGTGATTGAACTTTAGCTAGCATAGCTTTTAATTCTGCCACCTCAGACCGCAGCTCTCGATTGCGGTCTTTGTATTCATTCAGTTCAGTTTGTTTAGCGTCACGCTGTTGTCGAATGCCTTTATTTACACCACCTTTAATGCGCTCTAATAGGTCTGGGCAATCACGATGAATCAACGCTCGGCTTACGCCTGCTTCTTCGGCAACGGAAGCGACACTCATTTTGCGTTTATCAGAGACAACTTTAGGACGACCCTTTTCGATACGAATAATGGCAAGTCGAACCATTTTATGTGTCGCCTTTTCTTTCTGGTTAGACACTTATCACCTCGATATGCTCTCTCTCATTAATTTCTTGCTTCATGGTTTCAACATCAATACCCAATGCCGCCAGAACCTTTTCACAGCGTTCCATGCCCTTTTTGACCGCCGCTCTACCAACTTCACCAATATCATCTAATTGCATCAGTTTCATTTGCTGCACTAACATTCCCTCCCAATAAGGCAGGTGTCGCTTATCTACAATGCCACTTTCACAGCTATCAGGCTTACCACACTTACACTCATCATCATTGGTACACCACCCAATACCTGTTGAACGAATTGGTATGGAGCTGGAGTATGCCTTTGCCATAGCACTAAGCGAGCCAAAAGATCTGATTAACTCTTTATCTTCACGTACTACCTTGATGTTTTGAGCTATACCACCACCAGTGATAGGCATATCTAGTTCAAACCAATCTTGCTTAATTTCTTCTTCAACCAGATATTTCTCTCGGAGCATTTCTTCGAACAATTCCGCATCCAAATCATCATTAAAGGCATACAAAGCGGTCATGGTAATTGACCAATGTTTAAAGTGGTCTTTCAATGCTCTCAAGTCGCCAAATTCAGAATGAACCGCATAATTAGCAAAGGTACGCCTGAATTGGTGCGCTGATAGGTTCCAATTGCTCCCTTTCTGTTTACATAAGTTTGGCAACCTACTGTTAGTCATGGCCACCCCCGACAATAGGTAAATTGCGTTTCCTTTTCCAAGGTTTTTCGATAGACAAATGTGGTCTGAGATTTCCTCAAGTCGATGTACTTCCAAATAGTCATTGCTTACTTGCGCTTTTAGTAAATCACACTCAAGCTGTCGTTGAAGTGGAGCACTCAAACGACCAAGGATATCAATCGCTTCCGTGGCTATCTTTGGCGCAATCCACTCAGCCAACCCTGTATGTGTTTTCTCAGATACAGTTTCGATGTAATAGTAAGTTGTGTCATCTTTCGTTTCAGAGCGATACGCATCACGCTTAATGCCTAATATTTCATGGATACGCATACCCGTTGTGAGTAGTAGCCAGAAGATACAGCTATCTCGTAGTAGCAATTTTTCTTTCTTTTTTGCTGATGCTAAAATTTCATCAGCTCTATCTAGGTAAGGTTTAGTAAGCTGGCACAACGGAATTAGCACTTTATCTGGAATAATGGGGGTCTTGCCTTTGACAATGGCTTCCCGATACGCTTCACCAACATAGCCCGCTTGCTCATTAGCGCTTGATCTAGGCCAAGGATGCTCTTCGACAAAATCAAACTCTTTGCAGTGGTAATAAAGGTCTTCTAGAGCGCGAAATCTATCCACTTTGGCGGTTGCCGTCAGTGGTTTAGTCTCGCTTTTTCGCTTTGAGGTCAAGGTATTTACGTGCCTAACGTAAGCATTAGAGGTAAAAGCTGTGAGCCCATGTGTCGCTGTAGTATCTGAGCTTAAAACCCACTGAAAGTAAATTTTCAACTTGCCCAATATTTTCAGCAGAGTGTTAATTGCTAAACCCTTTTTCATTTTGCTCCAGATTATCCACTTTGCCATGCGCTTCATTTGAGTGTCCGAAATGGTGGAAAAAGTAAGGTTTAATGCACTTGCTATAGTTGCTTTCGTTCCTTTACTGGCAGGAAACATCCATACATCTTCCTCAAATCGCGATAGCGTTTGGTATTCACTATTGGCCAGTTTGATGTAGGTAACGACACCCGTTAGAGAACCATCAATGGCTTGCTCAAGCGCACTGGTGCTTGGCTTTGGGCATTGCTGAATCGCAAACTCAGCTTGCGTGAGTATTAACTCAATTGAACTCATTGCGTCACCTTCAACATATCAAGATTTTGCCAGTACGGATGAGGATTAGTTCTTGCTCGTTCTTTTTCAGCCTCTACACGCTGTAACTGTCCAAGCTTTGTAAATTCAGGGACAACTTCTTCATCTACGACTCTTAGAACATTTTTTAAATGACGCTTCCAGTCTTTGCGACCAAACTCATCACGGTTGCGAATAATCGCCCAATAAAAACTAAAGAGTTTATACAAATCATCACCTGTAATAACGAAGCTCTTACAGCGGAAACAACCTAAGAAGTCATTACAGAATGTGCCATCTTTAGGTGCTCTATGGCCATTCTTAGGGTCTTTACAATGGCCTACAGGGACGCTTGGCTCTGCGCACGTTAGCTCTTTAACTCGTATATCACCCATTAAGCCTAAGTTGCGCTTTGATTGCTCAGGAGCTTGCAGGTAGTGGTCAAGCGTTCCTGTCCCACTGTGTTTGGCTTGTTGCGCAGCAATTAACAAACTCTCACCACTCAGCTCATAAATACCATTGATGAACGTCTTGCGAAAACGGCTTACATTAAGTTTCATCGTTCGACCATCTTCATCTCTTAGGTCGTACTCTTTGATGAATTTTTTGATGTTATATCGAAGCAGCCTTTCTGCTAGAGAGGAGGCCCTACCACTCTCTGCACCTATGTGGGCAACTCTAGGCTCATAGACAAATACCAAGTCGGTATCGATAGACTTTCTCGCTTGGCTATTGCGCTCAATGATAGTCTCAATAAGATAAGCCACATCAAGCTTTATCCCTTGGACCACTTCAAGTTCCTGTGATTTTCGTAAATTGTGCAATTGCGTTGCGTTGCCTCTTTTTTTGAATACAGTTAACAGTTTGCGGCAATCTTTAAGTGGGTGGTCAGTCAATGAGTCGGTAGTCATATCGAGAAGCGGAGAGGTATTAATACCAGTCTGGATTGCCACAGCTAGTAAGCAAACCACTAATTCATAACCTGTCAATGGTTCAGTCTTTTGATAAATCGGCTTAATTGCTTGTTTTAGCGCAACCACTACCTGTCTTTTTTCATGGGGAGTAAGTGATTTCTCGCCCTTGGCACGTTTGCTTGAATTTGGAAATGGGTTCTTAGGAAAGAAATCATTGTTTAGGTTGATGTCACCAATGACAGACCAATAGCCCTTGTTTCTCATGTATATCAGCATTGACTTGAGGTGAGTGTAGTAACCTTTTTGGGTGTTATACCCTAACTCACAACCTCTAAGGTGCAGTAAATACTGCTCGATCAACTCTGGCGTAATGTCATCTTGTGTTAAGTCCTCACCCGCTGAATACCTAAATAATGTAAGGTATTCAGCGAAATGGGAAAAACCATTTGTAAAATAAGTTTTTTGAGTCTCCTCGCTAAGAGCATCGGTATTTTTCAGCAAAGCTTTTGCGGTGTAGTACACTCGACTTGTGATGTCATCAAAACCTTTGCCATAAAAACGAGTAAAATTGACGTTAGAACCATTGCCACCTTTTGAACCGATATTCGGGTAGTTCACAACAGGGCTGATTGGTCGGATAATCTCTTGGTTTTGAGTAGAGTCAATCGTTGGCTCAACTACAGATGTTTTCTTGAGCTTTTCTTTGTTAACCGTCAGGTTTTTTCGTTGTTTAGCCATACCTTACCTACGCAATCGCATCAATTTGTTGCTGATACTCAATCGACAGGTCATCGACTAAATCATTAACCAAGTGCAAATACTTCATCGTGGTTGTGATACTGGAATGTCCAAGCCGAGCTTGTAGGTACATCAAGGGTTCAAATTTGCTGCTTTTATGTTCTAACATTCCTTTCAGCATGTGCGTTGCGTAAGTATGTCTTAACATGTGCGGTGATACGTGAAAGGGTAAATTTAGCGACTTTAGAGCCTTACCAAAAGCAGAGCCTTGAGAAGTCCACTCTTGGCCATCAGACGTTAAAAACAAACAATCTGATACCACTCCTGACTCTTGCTGCTTCTGAAAACGAGCCTCATTGACATAACGCCACAAGTCCTCTATTAGACGTGTCGGGATGTGTATTTTGCGCTCTCTCTCACCTTTGGTTCGTGAAATATTGACCTCATAATAAGCTCTGTTTCCAGTAGGCTTTCTTATTATATGCAAGGGAAACAGCAACAGTTCTTTTCGTCTAATTCCTGCCTGTAGACATAAGCGAACCATCAGCTTTAAGGTTGGATTTTCAATCGCAGATAAAAGCTCTCTCACTTCAATTACCGATAAAAACTGAGCTTTCTTCTCAAAGGTTTTCATCATCAAATCAGAGCTGTATTTCTTACCACCATTTCTTTCTGTATGAGCCAAAAACTGCTGGCCTTTATTCACTGAAACGGATTCTAAAGAGTAAGGTAATGATTTAAACCACTTGCCAACACCATAAGAGTAGAAACGCACTATCGTTCTTAAATGCTGATTGGTTGAATTTACCGACATGCCCAACTCACCAACACAAAGGTCACGATAAGCACTGACTAACATTTCATCTTCACTGCTTTCTGAAATGTCTCGCCAATCCAAACTGTTCTGCTCACAGAATGTCAGGAATTGAGCTAGGTGATTGCCATACGTCCACCAAGTGTTCTCACTATTCACTCGACCTCGTTTTAAGCACTCATATACCAAGAACTGTAACGCCTCTACACAAAGCATTCCTGATTCAATCCCTAGATCTGAATTATCAGTCTCCCAAGTTAGCAAAGGGAAGTTAGGGTATTTGACGCTTTCTATCTCAAAGTCAGATGTGGATTTAATGCAAAGCATAGTGGCTCACTCAAACTGTATATACATACAGGTTAAGAGCTAAGGTTATACTTCGCAAGAGATTAGGGTGATTTTTATGCATACGTTGACTTGTAACACATTATTGGACAAAAGCTTGTTAGAGTTAAAACTCAAGATGTGATAATTGTCATTAGAAAAGGTATGGCTATTTGGTATGCGGTGTCGTCAGCTTAAGGGGCGAAAACATCCCGTGTTTTGAATCCCTCTAGAAGCATTTTTGTGCTTACAATTCTACAGACAATAGATCCCATGTAGATACATCTGGTTCGCATCTGAAGACCTTACAACCTAAAGATTTAATAAATTCGATGTTATCTGTAACCGTGTGTTCATTTTGTCCCTCTTCGATACGAACGGCATTGCGATATACGTTAGCACCGAGATAGATTTCTTTGATACCTGACTGTGGAATTGTGTAGCAAAGCAACTGTTGCCCTAAATACGAATTCCTAACTTTAGTCCACACTGTATTGGACGACTCATTTTGTCCAGATAGATAGACGTTATGTGAGTAATAGTGCGCACAGCACTTTTTGAAACTGAAGTGCACTTTAATAGTTATTAAAGTGCACTTTTAGACTGTTTTAGCGCTTCACCTAGTCATCTACTATGCAACAATCCATCTGTATTGAGATGGCCAAGCTTAGCGTGCAACTACTCAGAATATGCCAAAAACTAATCATTTAAGATAACTTTTTGGTACGATGCCAACCAAAGCCATGTGGACACTTATAAACGCGTAAGCGAATTCCCTCCTCTTTTAAAGTAACCTCCGCATACAAAAGTGCTTCTTGCTCAGAGTCATATATATTCTTGTTAACACCATCTTCCCCCACACAGCAATCACATTTTTTTGGAGTTAATCCGCCCCGCATTGTTAAAGTATCCAATCGATTACGCTTATTGTAACCACCTCCTCCAAGGCGCTCTTTCAGGTATTCTTGTGCCTCACCACATTCAAATGAACGAGAAAGCATTGTTTCAAAGCTGATTACACACTTCATATCAGCCCCCTATAATTCAACTACATCGACATCGACTTTGCGATATCTAGATGAAAAGACTATAGGGTTAAACTCGATCTGCACTAGCGCATTTTCTACGCCACATAGATTGATACTTTCGCTGTACACATAGCCAGAACCATTCGAAGAGTTCTGATAGAAACGCCCCTTAGGGTCAATCATCAAATATGACTCAGTCATAGTTGAATTTGACTCTGCAAAAATCGGTAGTCCGATACCGCTATGTGCTGCGACAAAGTTATCAAATTTCTCTCTTGAAATTAGTAATTCGTCATCACCATATGGCATCGCTTGCAAGACTTTCCATTTAAAGGGCTTTAGCTCTGTAATCAGTTCAGAAAAATCTTCTTCACAATTTAAGCTATTCACAACAGTGTTTATCTTAGTTTTGATGTCTTTTTGAGTACTAACTAAGTTGCCTATAGCTGTTTTTAATTCTTCAACACTTAAAGAGTTGCCTTTTCTGTCACTTCTTCCTATTTTCATTCGCGTGTTTAAATCTTGGCTGTCAAAGCTAATGCCAACCATGTCCAACACATTTTCAGGAAATTCCAAACGGCTATTGATTAGATAATGCCCGTTAGTAATGACGGAGGTTTTAAAGCCTTTTTGTTTCGCAAGCATCAGGGCTATAAAGAAGGTACTTCCGAGCATCATTGGTTCTCCGCCAGCAAAGTTGAGGCGAACACTTTCGTAACCAAGTTCTTTCTTTAAGGGGGGAAACCTTGGATGAAATATTCAGATAAGTTATCTAAAAACCTTTCAATCTTAGGAAGCGAACGATGTAATTCTTTTGGTTTTCCCCACTTAGCAAAACAATAACTACAGTTATAATTGCATGCTTCGGTGATGTGCCAATTAATTACTAACTCATCTACATTGTTGACGAGGGAAGAAGTCGAATTTTCGATGGATCTGTTTTGTGTAGACATACGTATAGTCCTAGGAATACCTGCACATGCAGGTAGAACAGTTGATACATGGCGGACGACTAGCGTCAAAGGAGGAGCATCAGGCTCCCGTACACCAATTTTTGATTGTTTAAATTATTGGTAATCTATGGATGACGCATTAAGTTACGCCTTGTTTTAAGAGCCTCTTCATGTTTTACCTCAAGACCGAGTTCATGCCGCTGACACATAAGTAACCACCATTCGGCTGCCACGATGCTTCGCTTTATATCTTGAGTTGATGGGCTTTTCTTAGCATGTCGACGGACTGCCTTATAACATTCACTGGCAATAGAACGAACACTCTCATCAGGATCAGACTTTTTAGTAAAATTCACCGTTTTATGAACCTTACCATTTAGATCAAAACCCAATTCAGCCAAGGCTTTTAAATAACCTTGCCTCCAAGTGGATGATTGCTCTATTGCTTGACTAGAATCGTATCTTCCATCTTTCTCTTTTTCGCCTTTACGAAGGCGAAGCCGACTCAAGAAAAACTCAGAAAGTTCACAAGCAAATGCAGTATAGAACTCTGTTTCAAACTCTTCATCAGTCGTTAGCCTAATTTCTTTATCATGGTTTTGTATATAACAAAACCATTCACGAGCTAAATGATTGAAAGGGGTATACCAATCGTAGAAGTGACCTTGAGAAAGAGCACCGCTGATCATCAATAATTTTTCATTAGAATAAGGTTCTGTTGAAAAGCGTTGCAACATTAAACGATGGCGAAGCCCTTTTTGAGTTGATATTTTATCAATAGCAAATAACAAACTTTCGAGATGCTTGTGGCATGCTTTTACTTCAACACTTGTTAATGTTGAATTCGATAGTTCTCCACGCAAGATTCCAATGCTTTTATCGACATAAGGCAGGGCTTGCTCGCTACTCCCATTCTGAAGGGCAATAGATGTCCAAGAGGGTATTAAGTGCTTTGGAAAATTATCTGCATGTATTAGCAGCCTAAATCGTTCACTCCACCATTGAAAACAGTCAAAATAGTAACCTTCATTATAAGGTGGACGACAAGACAGAACAGATAACTGATTTTCAACAGCTAGTAAGTCAAGCTGCTCTGTAAATATTGTTTTCCAAAGCTCAAAGTGTTCGTTTGTGAACCATCTACTATGACATGCACTTAACTGTTTAAACGAGTTGTTTTTAGACCCTAGAATCTTAGTAAAATCATCTTGTATTGACCATTCAATCCATTTACTCATTTGAACATGACTGAACTCGGCACATAATTCATTAAACTTTTTTTTCTCGAAGATTTCAAACTCGTTACTATTCAGTTCGTCCCAAGAAAACCCGACATATATATGGGTTAAATAACCTTCAACCTCGCGAACCCACACTCCAATCTCATCTTTAGATACCTTCGTTAAATCAGTGTTTATTAGCGAAAGCTTTATGCAATCGTAATGAAAGTCATCGAGCCATTTTCTAAGACGCTTTGTAATATCAGAGCTATCAGTTACTTCATCACGAGCTAAATTTAGAATATCTTCCCAGTGAGAATGATATCCATAAAAAATATCATGCAAACGATAAGAATTTTTTGCTCTTTGTGGGTCAAATTTAGCCCAGGCGCTAATGAAATCCAATCCATTAGCAAAGCTCTTAGCCCCTATTGTAAGTGGACCGACATAATCGTCAGTTGAAGAGCTAATACGTATTAACTCATTTTTCCTTTGATGTTTATCGAGCAATAAAAATTTAAGTGAGATTGACTCGAAAAAGCCCCAAAAAAATTCAGCTCGCTCTTGTCCACTCAGCTCATCAAGCGCCTCATCATCAAAGAACGCTTTTGAATAACAATAGTCATCACCGTAAAGCCAGCACAAGAATTGAAAATAGTTTGGTGCGACCATTTTCATTCCCCCTCGGTATAGAGCTAATGGAGAAGATGCAAAGTATGTATTTTTAACTTCAACTAAAAAGTCATAAAATGGAGAGCTGAGTGTTTTTCCGCTAATCTGGTAACTATCGAAGGCGAAAGATAGCTTTACTTCATAAGAAAGCAGTAAAAATAAGCATTTTTCTGAAATCGAGTTTGCCTGATTAGCTTTACTCAGAACATCTTCTATTCTAGAGGGTGAACTAAATGTACTTTGCCAATTATTTTGAAAATATTTTATGAATAATTCACGAAAATCGTCATCAATACAGCTCTCATCTATAGCCTGTAAGAAGCGATCCGTGGGGTCTTTTTTTCATCAAGGGTGATATTGCCGAAAGGCGAATCAATCCTGCACATAGTTTTCTCCATGTCATGAGAATTAGGTTTCACAATAAGAATCCGGATCTATATCCGGTTTGCAGTTGAAACCTCCCGTGCAAAAGATGGGAGCGGAAAAAGTGAGCAACATGCTCGATAGCCGACTGCAATTAAGTTTTACAATAGAGAAAGTTTTCAAATAAGTCAATGTGTAGTGTTCAAAATTAAATTGGTCACGATTTTAGAGTCATTCCAATATAGAGATGGGAAGGCCTGAGACTTATAAACACTTTTGATTTACCATCATCAGCTTAAACTGATATTGATAGAGTTCATCATAATGATGTGTAATCTTATCGTTTCAGCTCAAAAAATGCTCTTTAATATGTATAAAATGCACATTTTGTGAGTTTTAGCGCTTAATCGACATGTTTTGCGTATTATCGTGACAAACTTGTCTCAAACTCAATTTATGCAGAAGAGTTTGCATAACTAGTCAAAATTTATCAGTCTTAGACTTAGCGTTCGTAACGTCAACAAAGACATGCTGCTACAAGAGTACTCAGCTCTCAATCATCAAATCTTTCTGTTTAATAACTCTAAATGATCATTTGTTTCATTAGCATTAAGCTGTATACGCTCTTCTAGAAGCAGAGTGTTGTATTCCAGTAGTTTTTGAATGAACACATCAAAGAAACCTAGTGGTAAAACTAACGAGGTAACAACCGCGACTATCAGGATCTCTGCAAGCCAAGGACTTCCTAAAAGATATGCAATGGAAACGACTAAAGCCAGTAAGGTCTTAAACCATTTCACGTATGAGCATAACTTCATCGCAGAGGCTATATCTCCCGTCATCACTGTAGATTTAAAGTTATCCATATATTTCTTCACTCCTTACTATTAGCTACAAACGGCAAAGCCTCATTAACGATAATTAAAGTGCAGCTTTCGTACTTAATCGACGTATTTGCGTATCACCGTGACAATAATGCCTTACTTTTAATTTATACCAAACCTACAGATAATATGACTCATTTCTGGACAGATTCGTGTCAGCCGATACGAAACTTACACTGATAACTAATGTAAAACGGGCTAGGAAAGAACACTGACTGTGTGGGATTTCATAGCAACTGTTGTAATGCCAATGCCATTTTTTTGATAGTTGCACCATTCAAACTGAGAGTGTTTCTATTCAAATTTGTTTCGCTCATGCTATCGATATGCGTTAACCAAACACGATGATATTTTTCTGATTTGTTAATAGTGCTAATGCGTGATTGCTGGGTTTTTATCGAAGCCCAGTTCCTGTGAGTTGAATCAACATGTCGATGGTAAAGATACGAGACGAAGAAAGTGGCACCGATAGTGGTGAGCTTATCACCACCCTCAAAGGAAAATGTATGTCGTTCAGAACTTGCACGTGTCATTCTATTTTATCCTCGTGTATACCTTCCTAATACATAATTATTCATTAGATAAAGTTGGTCAATATTAGATATGAAATTTTGTCGAGGAACTTCAATTCTAAATGGTTTTGGGGCAGAAATGTGTTGGCCACCCTAACTTGAAAATGGACAGAAATCATTTAGTAGCTTTACTTATTAGCTCCATTTGTGGGCCAATGACCTATCCAGAAAATGCATAATAATTAAACTAATTTGAATATTCATATCTGCTATCTCGAAAAAAAACAGCACTAATTTAAAAATATCGAGCTCTTTTCATCAAGCATTAACTACGTGAAAAGAGCTCTTCATATCACTACAACTGCCCACCCACACCTTTGAATTTTTCAACAAAAGCGGCAATTTTCTGAAAAACCGTTTGCTTCTGGGTTCGGTACTGTGGGTTCAATGGGCTAAGTTTGGGCAGCGCCTCATTAAGAGCAGTGCCATTTTCAGAGGCGTACTCACGTTTGAGTGATGATGCAATATAACGTTTGGCAGCATCGATATTGAGCTTTTCAGAGGCAATAATGGCATCGGCTTCGCGCTTCTGCTCCGCCTGGGCGAATTTGAAGAAAGCGTCGATAATGCTGGCTTTGTCATTGATCTCATCTAGGTTTGTCTGGTTAATAAAATCAACCACTAAGCTCTCTTTCGCTCTATTACCAAGGCTACCACGAATCATACGGCGGACTTCTTCAATCAAGCCTTCTTTGCTCTTGTTCTTCTTATTGTGATCAAAAATCAGTTCCAGAATGTAATCGAGGTTGATTTCTTGCGATTTAAGTAAATCAATTTCAAAAACCACATCGTCCCAGTCTACCGTTGACTTATCTTTGTCCTGACCTTCTTTATCGCGTCGCAACCAGTCGCGGGTATCGTTGTAGGTAGAGCGATAATCTTGAATAGCGCGCTCGCTTGGCATATCGATGGTTTGCATTGCCTCGATGTCAGCATCGTCCAGATAGTACTTTGATTTGAACTCTTCAACAGCTTGTTCATCACTGGTATCTAAGCTTTGCAGTGCTTTTAGTCCAGCAAACTCATCGTAGTTTTGTAAAATATTTTCTGCTTTTAGGTATTCACCAAACAGCTTGGCAAACTCTTTTTTATCTTGTTCTTTTTCAATATTTTCTGGATTTGGAAAACGTGCTTGCAGCTCTTTTACGATATCAACAAAACCTCGACGCGCTTGGCCAGTAGCAATATCGTTAAAGCCTTCCATGTATTCTTTGTAGCTCTTCTCTAGCACCACGTTTTTGGTGTTTTTGTCACCAAACAAGGTGATGGCATCAATGGTCGCCTGCTCTAAGTCCCGGAAGGTAACAATATTGCCAAAGGTCTTCGTTGCATCATAAATGCGATTAGTGCGAGAAAATGCCTGCATCAAGCCGTGGTAGCGCAAATTCTTATCAACAAACAGGGTATTAAGCGTAGGCGCATCAAAGCCCGTTAAAAACATACCGACCACTATGAGCAGATCTATTTCTTGATTCTTCACTCGCTGGGCAAGGTCACGGTAGTAGTTCTGAAAACCATTACTGTCCACGCCATAGTTAGATTTAAACATGGCGTTGTAATCAGTGATCGCGGCGCTCAAAAACTCTTTTGCGCTGCTGTTCATGGCACTTACTTCAAAACTCTCATCTAAAATATCACCAATGGCGTCCTGCTCTTCATTGGCAGCAAATGAGAAGATAGTTGCAATGCGCAGAGGTTTACTTGTGGGTCCATTTTCGGCCTCGGCCTGCAATGTTTTGAAGGTTTCATAGTAGGCTTTCGCTGCATCAACACTACTGACCGCAAACATGGCGTTAAACCCTTTAGCACCAGAATAGGCTCGATGCGTTTTCTGGTTAAAATGGCTCAGAATATACTGCGAGATTTCACCAATGCGCATTGGATGTAAGAAGGCTTTCTTGTTCTCAGCGGCACTGAGCTTCTTTTCATCCTGCTCAGTCTCAATGCTCTTAAATTGCGGACGAACATCGTTATAGTCCACTTTGAACTTGAGTACTTTTTCATCACGAATGGCATCGGTGATCACATACGTGTGCAACTGCTGACCAAACACGCTACCCGTGGTTTCAGCACCCAAGGCGTTTTCTGGGAAAATGGGCGTACCGGTAAAGCCAAACTGGTAGTACTTTTTGAATTTCTTCTTCAGGTTTTTCTGCGCCTCACCGAACTGGCTTCGATGACACTCATCAAAAATAAAGACAACCTGCTTGTTGTAGATAGCTAAATCGCTTTCGCTTTTGATTAAGTTGTTGAGCTTTTGGATGGTGGTAACAACAATCTTGTTATCGTCTTTATCCAGGTTGCTTTTAAGCCCTGCGGTACTGTCTGAACCGTTCACACTATCAGGTGAGAAGCGCTGATACTCTTTCATCGTCTGATAGTCGAGGTCTTTTCTGTCCACCACAAAAAAGACTTTATCGATACAGTGTAAATCGGTGGCCAAACGTGCCGCTTTAAAGCTGGTGAGTGTTTTGCCTGAACCCGTGGTGTGCCAAATGTAACCCCCACTTTCAGGCTTAGCCCAGTCTTTGGCGTTAAACGCGCTCTTTATCTTCCATAAAATGCGCTCAGTGGCCGCAATCTGGTAGGGGCGCATCACTAGCAAAGTATTGCTGACATCAAATACCGAGTAACGCAAGATCACTTCAAGTAAGGTCTCTTTCTGGAAAAAAGTGGCGGTAAAGTCTTTTAAATCCTTGATCAGCGTATTGTCAGATTTTGCCCAGTTCATCGTAAAGTCGAAGCTGTTTTTGTCGCGCTTGGTGGTATTGGCAAAATAGCGCGTGTCGGTGCCATTAGAGATCACAAATAGCTGCAAGAACTTGTACAACGAGTTCTCTGCATTAAAGCTTTCTTTACTGTAGCGATGTATTTGGTTAAACGCCTCACGGATCGCCACACCCCGCTTTTTCAGTTCGATTTGCACCAAAGGCAAACCATTGACCAAAATCGTCACATCGTAACGGTTGGCATGGCTTCCCGTTTGCTCAAACTGCTTAATGACCTGCACTTTGTTACGAGCAATAGTCTTTTTGTCGAACAGGTAGATGTTTTCTATATGGCCATCATCAAAGACAAAATCGAAAATATAGTCACTGTGCACTTTGCGGGTTTTATCAAGAATATTGTCGCTTGGTGTGTTCAGGTATTGCTCGCAAAAGCGAGCCCACTCGCCATCAGTAAACTGGACCTTATTAAGGGCTTGTAGCTGCTTGCGCACATTCGCCAGCATGGCATCGGGTGTCGTTAGCGCAGGTAAATACTCATAGCCCTGGTTGCTTAGGTCCTGAATCAGCTCACGTTCTAAATCACCTTCACTTTGAAAGCTTTCTGCGACTTGCCAATTTTTGACGTATTTATCTAACACAATAAAGTTATTGGATTCAGCAACCGTTTTATACGTTGTCATTCGTTTACATCCTTTTTTGTTAGCCGTGGTGTTTTCCAAAATGGAACCAGCCACTGCATCGCATTATTCTGTTACTTGCCAATGGCCGGTTTTATCTGAACCTACCCGAGTTAACCTGCCTTCTTTTTGTAGTTTGCTAATGGCGCGACCAATGGTTCTAACGTCTTTATTCAAGGTATCGGCGAGTTGTTGTCGGGTCAGCTCGGGCGTGCTAGTCAGCAATGCTAAAATGGCCTCAGGCGTTTTAAGGCCCGTTACATTGATAAGGGCATTTACAGGGGCGTTTTTACCTTCCTTTAGAAGGGCGTTTACAGAGGCGTTTTGCGCCAGCGTCTGCTGAATAACCGACAACATAAAATGAATAAATGGCGTGCTATCCGCTTGGTTATCCGCCTGCTCAAGGGCGTGATAATAGGCTTGCTGATGGTCTTTAATCACACTTTCTAGCGGCAAAGATAAAAACAACGGATGCCACTTGGATAAAATCAGCGTTTGCCATAACCGCCCCATTCGGCCGTTACCATCGGCAAAGGGGTGAATAAACTCAAATTCGTAATGGAATACACAACTGGCGATCAATGGGTGATCTTTTGTTTGCTTGAGCCATTGGATTAAATCCGCCATTAAACCGGATACCTGATGGGCAGGCGGCGCAACATGGTGCACCACACCACCTTTATGGATACCCACGCCTTTACTGCGAAATTCACCGGCATTTACAAGAATATCTGACAGCATTAAACCGTGAGCCGTGAGTAAATCGGAAATCTCGCTAGGTGTGAATGCAGGCAGTGCATCATAAGCGGCAATCGCGCCTTTTACCTCGGCTAGCTCGCGCACGCTGCCCAGCACCGGCTTACCCTCAACAATGGCGGTGATTTGTTCTTCAGTTAAGCTATTGCCTTCAATGGCCAGCGTGCCAGTAATGGTTTTAATGCGGTTTTGCTTGCGCAATTGCGGCGAGGCATTGAGCTGGCTGGCATTTAACTCGCCGACCTGCTGGCTGATTTGTGCCACCAAGTTCAAAATATCGGTGGTGATGGTAAAAGGTGGTTGGTAGGCCATTAGGCTGCCTCATCAGATTTCGGCCCGCCTGCCGGACTGGCAGGGAAGCTCAACAACAGGTCACGATAATACTCGTATTGTTTTTGACGTAACTCGATCTCGCGAGGGAGACCTTCGGTAATGGAGCTCGTTAGAGTGTCAAATTTGTCGAGAATAGTAACGATTCGTTCTTGTTCCGAAAGAGATTTTTCTCTATTGCTAGCAAATGGAATAGGAACCAAATACTCCATGATTTTTGGCTTATTTCCTCGTGGCATTTTTGCGCCTTTTGCATGTTGCATGTTGTATTCAAAAAACTTGTCATCAGCTAAAACTTGATACAAATATCGTGGATTTATAGCTGTATCAGTCGTCTGAACAACAAGAACATCGCCATTCGTGCCGCCAACTCGATCTGCATGCCATATCTTCTTCAAATAAGGACGTATATTCCCAATTAAGATATCATCAGGATTGTATTGTGTAAGATTTCCACTATCAGGGGTTCGAGTGGAGTCTATTTTACCTGCTCGATTCTGAAGTAAGCTTTCAACACCAACGTAATTGCTGTCATCTAGTTCTGTGTGACTAATACGAGCCTTTGAATACTCGGCCATTTCACTCAAAACCCTCCACTCAACTTCTCCCTCTTCAAAACTTAGCAACTGGTCGCGGTAGTAGTTGTATTGTTTTTTCCGCATGTTAAGCTCGGCGGTCAGCTCGGCGGTCAGCTCGGCGGTCATGGCGGTAAATGTGTCCAGAATACGCACTATTTCAGCTTGTATTGCCAGCGATTTTTCTGGGTTATTTGGGCATGGGATGGGGATTAGTATTTTTGCCATGTCAGTTGCAGAGACATCTATTACTTTTGTCCCTTTTGAAAGCTTTCTCTTCTCACTTGCAAATACATTAGTTTGCGTGAAGTACGCAAAATATTTTCCGATTATGATGTTATTTGGTTTAAATATTGTTGCATGACCACCGGTAACCGCTTGCACCTTGCCTAGATACACTAAAGCCTTACCAACGTCTGCAAAGTTCTCGCTAGTATTAGTAATAACAACATCACCTGTATTTACTTTTTTTAATTTTTTTGCAGTTTCATGAGAAACATAAGATTTTGTTGATTCAGTTGAAAGACCATAAAAAGTATAAATTTGTCCATAGTGAATAGCAGGCACACCTGATTCAGTAAAATCTGTTTTTGGCAATCCATTTCCGCGAACAAGCTCACCTAATCCGCCTAAAGCCTTCCACTCCACCTCAACCCCATCCAACAGCTTTTCCATATAACTTAACTGGCTCATTTTGCTTCCCCCTGCAATTCGCGTTCTATTTGTTCTATACTGGGCAAGTTGCTTTCCAGCACTTCGGGCAGGGCTTGCTGTAATTTGTATTCGGCAATGCCCATGGCTTGGCTTTTATCGCCGAGGGCGTATTCGGCGACCACTTTGTCTTTGCTTTTGCACAACAGCAACCCAATGGTGGCGTTGTCTGGTTCGGTTTTTACTTGCTTATCAATGGCTGTCATGTAAAAGCTCAGTTGGCCTAAATGCTCGGGTTTAAATTTTCCGGTTTTAAGCTCTATCACCACATAACAGCGCAGTTTCAGGTGGTAAAACAACAGGTCGATAAAAAACTCTTCATCTCCTACTTGTATTAATACTTGGCGACCCACAAAAGCAAAGCCTGCGCCTAGCTCTAACAAAAACTGGGTGACATGCTGCACCAAGGCATGTTCAATTTCGCGCTCTTGGGCGGCTTCGGTTAGCCCTAAAAAATCAAAGCGGTAGGGGTCTTTAATCGATTCGCGGGCAAGGTCAGACTGCGGTTTGGGTAAGGTTGCGGCAAAGTTGGTGATGGCCGCCCCTTGGCGCTGGTGTAAACCCGATTCTATTTGCATCACTAACACATTGCGCGACCAGTTGTTTTCTAGCGCTTTTTGGGCGTACCACGTGCGTGAATCGGTATTATCGAGCTTATCTAAGAGCGCCAACTGGTGATACCAAGGCAATTGTGCAAGCAGCGCTTGCACAAATTCCAAATCAGGCCAGGCCTCAGCAAAGGCGCGCATGTATTTCAGGTTGCGCGGTGAAAAACCTTTCATATCGGGGAATGCCGTACGCAAGTCATGTGCCAGCCGTTCAACCACTTTGGCGCCCCAGCCAAGCTGTGCTTGGCGGGTTAAAATGTCTTGGCCAATTTGCCAATATAGCAAGACTAATTCTTGGTTTACTGCCAGTGTGGCGCGTTGCTGGGCACTGTGGATTGTTGTTTTTAGCTCGCTTAACCAATCGCTGTACCCTGCGGGCGCTTGGCTTAATGAAATGGGTTTCTCTGCCATGCTAAACGCCTTCTATTTCATTGACTATGCGGTCAATATCACTGCGAAGTTGGTCGATTTTAGCGACAGTGGTTTTAAGCTCGGCATTTAGCTCAGTAATGTTTGTGACTACGCGGTTATCTTTGGCTTCCACATAACTGCTCACCGACAGGTTGTAGTCGTTGGCGGCAACTACATCCAAATCAACGCATTTGGCAAAGTGCTCGACGTTTTCTTTGCTGGCAAACACCTTGATGATTTGCTCAATATGCTCGTTAGTTAGCGTGTTGTTATTGGTTTCTTTTTTAAACAGGCTACTGGCATCGATAAATTGCGTGGTGGTGTCGGTTTTGTGCTTAGACAGCACCAAAATATTGACAGCAATAGTGGTGCCGAAGAATAGGTTTGGTGCCAATGAAATCACGGTTTCGACATAGTTGTTATCAATAAGGTACTGGCGAATTTTTTGCTCAGCGCCACCACGGTAAAAAATACCCGGAAAGCAAACAATGGCTGCACGGCCTTTGCTTGATAAGTAATTCAGCGCATGCAGCACAAAAGCAAAGTCGGCTTTTGATTTAGGTGCCAGCACACCAGCGGGCGCAAAGCGGTCATCGTTGATTAGGGTTGGGTCGTCGCTACCAATCCATTTCACCGAATAAGGGGGTTAGAGACAATCGCATCAAAGGGTTTGTCATCTAAAAAGTGCGGTTCGGTTAAGGTATCACCCAACTGAATATTAAACTTGTCGTAGTTAATGTTGTGCAAAAACATATTCATACGCGCCAAGTTGTAGGTGGTGTGGTTGAGCTCTTGACCAAAAAAACCATCCTCAATGATATGCGCATCAAAGTGCTTTTTAGCTTGTAACAGCAACGAGCCCGAGCCTGCCGCAGGGTCATAAATTTTATTGACACTGGTTTGGCCGTGCATGGCCAGCTGTGCGATCAATTTTGAAACATGCTGAGGGGTGAAAAATTCGCCACCGGATTTGCCCGCATTGGCGGCATAGTTTGAAATCAGGAACTCGTAGGCATCACCGAATAAGTCAATTTGGTTGTCTTCAAAACGCCCTTCAAAACCGCCTTCAAAATTACCGAAGGTTAAACCTGCCACGCCTTTTAACACGGCTGTCAGGCGTTTGTTTTTTGCCTCTACCGTATTACCCAGACGATTACTGGTGGTATCAAAATCCGCAAACAAGCCTTTGATGTCTTTTTCTGAATCATAGCCATTGGCTGAGTTTTCAATTGCAGCAAAAATAGTAGCTAAATCGGTATTTAAGTTTTCGTTTTTGTGTGCATTGGCAGCAACATTACTAAACAACTGGCTAGGAAGAATAAAATAGCCTTTTGTACGAATGGCATCATCTTTTGCCGCTATGATATTTTCATCACTGTCGTCCATGGCAGCATAATTAACGCTTTCATCACCGCCAGTAATGTAAAGCTCAAAGTTCTCACTGATAAACCGATAGAACAGCGTACCCAATACATATTGCTTAAAATCCCAGCCATCCACTGAGCCTCGCACATCGTTGGCAATCGCCCATATTTGGCGTTGAAGTTCGGCACGTTGTTGTAAACTTGTCATTATTAGAATTCCTGATCGTTCTAAATTGCACTTTATGAGGGCAACCTATTAATTATTAATTTACTTGCTCTAGTTCTACTAAAGCTTGTTCTGCGATATGCCAAGGTAGACGCCTGCCATTGGCTTGCATCTGCTTATAGGCTGCTCGCGCTTGTTCGGTATTGATTTGCTGATGAACCACCAGTTGGCTTACTAGCCAAACTGTGCCTTTAACAATGGCAGCTTCTTTTTCTGCTGCTTTTCTCAGTGCCATATCACCAGTCAGTAAAGGACACTGTTCTTGCTTTGCTAAAGCAAGGGCAAAACAATCGTTTCGGCTCGCTTGGGTATAGGTCCCCGTTAGCTGCATGGCATACATCATTGATTCTGCAGAAACCTCTTTTAGCGCTAACCCTAAATCCAGAAGGTGGGGATGATCTTCTTCAAGTTCTTCAACAAAAAGAATATCTGGCGTTGCAAAGTCATAGGGCAACTGAAACATTGCTTCCAGTAAACCACCTTCTTCCATGTCAATGAGGATATTGGCATCACTAATTAGCAGCTGCTGCACGGCTAGCCTCCTGAGCTAACTGTGCTTGAGTCGACACCTCCAACTTTCGTTCTTTACGAAAGCTAGAAACAGACATGCCAAGTAACTCTGCAGCTTTTGACTCCCCTATGTATTCTTCACCTAAAGCACGATATACCAACTGCTTATGTAGATAAGTCGATTCATGAGGGTATGCTTTTCCTGGCTCCTCCGTTCGCCAGCCATTTTTGCTAAACAGCATAAGTAGGTTTTTCTGAGTCGCAGGCGTAATTATTCCACATTGGCCAGCTCGAAACAGTGCCGCTAGCATGCTAATACCGTATTCGTGCTTTAGCATCAGTAATTCACGTGGTTCAATATGACGGCGCTTTTCACCCAAGTATTCAATAAGTGATTGGGTAGGTAAAAGAAATGCACCAGCAAAGGCATTACAAGCCTTCTCCTCATCAATCCCTTCAGCTAAACGACCATGCACGACTAAGTGCCCAAGTTCATGGGCCAAGGTGAAGCGCTGACGGTCACCACTTTGGGCGGTAGAGATCACCACTACAGGAGTGCTACCAATCTTGCCCGCTAAACCGTCAAACTTCTTATCTGTTTCCACATCCGTGGTAATAATCATCACACCCTTAGCTTCGAGGGTATCGATCATATCGTGAATAGGGTTTAGCCCTAGCTCCCAAGCATGGCGCATCTGAATAGCCAAGTCTTCCGCTTGTTCTAAGCTAAAGATTTGTTCTGGAAGTTCATCAGGTAGAGCAAACTCAGGGATAGGCTTCACTGAGTCGGGATACAACTCTAAAAGCTCTTGCCAACGTTCAGCTTGGTCTAATACGTCACCATTGATTCGGTCTAACACTTTCTTTGGTGTGCTCGCACGCTTGCGGTACTCAACACCCTCTAACTTCACCTTGGTCGGCCGAAAGAAGTACTCGCTGCGCACATCTAGCGCTTTTGCAAGCTTAAGTAGATTTGAAGAAGAGGGCATAGTCGTGCCATGTTCGTACTTTTTAATGGCGTTAGCGGATAGGCCAACTTCGCTGGCTAATGCATTCATTGATAGCCCGGCAGCCTTGCGGGCTCGTTCTAGGCGCTCTGCAAACATGGTATCCTCTCAGCAATGGCTTGGTTTATAAAATTGACAAAACTGTGATTAATATAAACCGAATTGCCTTAATTTGCTATCTAATTTGCAGTCCCGAACTCTCCATTTTGCTCATTATCCAATCTACCACCTGCTCATGCGCATGGCTTTAACACAATAATGTTACAACTCTATATCCTCAGATATATTAAGGGCATCTTCCATCTCTACCCCTAAATAACGAATTGTGTTATCCAACTTGGCGTGACCAAGCAATAGCTGTACGGCTCGGATGTTTTTCGTTCGTGCATAGATCAAGGTTGCCTTTGTTCTTCGCATAGAGTGAGTACCATACAGGTAATAGTCATAACCAAGTTGTGACGCCCAGCGACGAATTATAGTTGCATAGCAGCTATAGCTCATAGGTCTCCCGTTCTTACGAGGGCTAGGGAATATATAACTTGATGACGATAAGCCACTTTGCATTAAATACTGTGTTAATGATTGAGCTGTACGAGAAGTTATTTCAAATTGAACCTCACGTTCCGTTTTACTCTGTTGATAAAGAACTCTATTTTGAATAACACCACCCGATGAAATATCTCGAACTTTCATTCTGAGCAAATCACATGAACGTAATTTACAATCGATGGCGAGGTTGAGCAGAGCCAACTCCATAATATTACCTTCGATTTCGAGCCTGGTACGGATACGCCAGATATCCTCAAGCTTAAAGGGCTTTTTCTGCCCAGTTAAATGACCTTTCTTCGTCCACATACGCTATCTCCTGTATGACTACTGAAATGGCCTTATTAATTTTAGCTGAAGAGCGATAAATTAAAAGTGCATGAATATGCAATTGAAAATTGCAGCAGAAACTGAAGGTAGAGTATTTGGTCTAGCTAATAATGGGGCATAAGTGAGTCAGCGAAGATGTCGCTGACCCAAAAATGGACAAAAACGAGCTAGAGTTAATATTCTAAAGATAATATTGTCGCATTACGATAAGTATGTTTAAGATCGGAAATACCAGCGAAACAGGAATACCTCAATCTATATTCTAATCAAAGTGCTCAACTCTGTATGCCACTATACACGTCGTTATCCTAACGCATATTGGTGGCTAACAAGGTCTTCTAGGGGGCATCTTCATACTATTTTCACCAGTGCATCAAATCCACAAAATCTAAAGCTGTTGATATTAATAGTAAATTACTATATATTTTTTTTGCTGGAGAGGTAGATTTCAACTTCCTATGCCATCGGACATAGGCAATGAACAATGGCATTTTTGCCGATTAGTCTCTCTACGGTTTGATAAAGTTGGCTTACCGGGTAAAAGACAAAACCCTCTCCAGCAACATTCTCTATTTCTTGAAGTGGACCTTCCTTATATGTTTGGCAACCCAGAAGCTCTTCATGAGTGTATTGATACAAATGATCTTGCGAAGTTTTTCGGTATCAATCGAGATGAGATGCTTAGCTACTTATATTCGAAGGATATTAAATATCGAAACTTTGAAATAGATAAAAAGAATGGTAAGAAACGAAAAATTGTTGCTCCAGTAAAAAAATTAAAATTTTTACAATACAAAGTCAAGGCTGCCTTAGAACCCTACTATAAGCCCAAGAAATGTAATCATGGATTTGTTAAAGATCGTGATATTGTGACTAATGCGCAAGCGCATTTAAGAAAGGAATTTGTCCTCAACATCGATTTAGTTGATTACTTCGGCAACATAACTTTTGGTCGAGTGAAAAGATTATTCGAAAGCAATCCTCTTAATCTAAGCCACTCAGTTGCAACCGTACTAGCTCAAATATGTTGTCACAATGGTTGTTTGCCTCAAGGTGCTCCTTCTTCACCTATTGTATCTAATATGGTTACATTCAAACTGGATAATCAACTTCGAGCTTTGGCGATAAAATCTAGCTGTTCATATTCCAGATATGCTGACGATATAACTTTCTCATTCACAAATAGAGAGCGCTCATTGCCAAAAATGATAGCTTTCTATAAGAACGAAAAGCTACAGTTAGGCAGTAGCTTAGAAAAGGTCATAGAAGAAAATGGCTTTTCTATCAATGACGATAAAACCCGTATGCAACACCGAACCCAGCGTCAGTCAGTTACGAATATCACCGTTAATGAGAAAATAAATGTAAATAGAAGATTTATCCGATCAACCTCTGCCATGATTAACGCACTCATTAAGTACGGCCCTGCAGCTGCCGAAAAAGAACATTTTGAGAAATATCTAAAAGGTTATATACCTGCTAGACATCATATGAAGATGGCTAAGTATCCCGGAAAGATGTTTATTCAGAAAGTTAGAGGGCGGCTAAATTTTATCCGAATGGTAAGAGGCAATACATGCGATGTATGGCGTAAGATGATGTACCTATACACTGTGGCAATTGGTGCGCCAAATGAAGACTATAATATGAGCTGGTTAGAATTAGCAGCGGAATCGACTTTGGTTATCCATACCTATACAGATTCAAATATGGCTCAGGGCAGTGGATTTATTGTAGAAGATATTGGCATCATAACCAATGAACATGTTGTTCGAGGTATTACCAGTAAAAATATTAAAGATGGTCTTGAGATGCACAGATGGAACAATGAAACAGCCAAATTTTCATTTGTCGAACTGATTGGTATGGATGAGGACATTGATCTCGCAATCTTTGAACCTTCAATACACTTAGCAACTTTCACCCCATTAAAAATCGAAAATAATCCTGACTATAGTAATGGAACAATTGTCCATACTATCGGCTACCCTAATTATCAAAGCGGAGAAGAGCCTACATATATTACAGCGAAAATTATCGGTAAAACAAAAAGGATGCTCCAGCCAAGAATTAAAATTGATGAGAATATTCGTCATGGGAATAGTGGTGGTGTGGTGATGAATACCGATGGGAAAGTTATAGGAGTTGTTTCAAATGGTAATGCCATAGGGGCAACCTCACAAAATGATAGCTCATTTATTCCGATCCAAACCCTCCTTGAATACCATGAAAAATTAAGGAATCTTGTTGCTCGACCGTTTTTGGACGAAGTAGACTCACTTTAGGACGGCCAGCGGTTTCTCCGATGGCAACCGCATCATTGGCGTCATTTCTATTACAACCAGCATGGCTTTCACCATTCTGGCGGGGATAATCTTGACGGTATGACCGAGCTTTTCGATAGTGCGCACCCAGTAATTAGCACTGTAACAAGCTTCCATCACCACTGACGTTGGTTCGCATTGCCTAAGGGTATTGAGCAATGCCGAACGGTTGATTTTACGATTAAAAGCAATGGTATTGTCATGATTGAAGGCCGCCACTTGGAAGACAGTTTTTGCCAAATCAATGCTGATAAGTTTATAGTTCATATCGGTCACCTCGAGTCAGATTTTGTGCACCTAAATCATGGCACATTGCGATGGCGAGACCGAGGTAACCATCTCAGCAGGCATAACTTATGAACTATCCAAAAACCTTTCACATTAGATTTTTATAGCCAAAGCTATATTCGGCAACTTGCCTCTTGAGCTGCGAAACACGTTTTGGGGCAAAAGCGCGTTAGTCCAAAGCCTGCGTAAAATGACAGTGTTCGGCGCGTGAATCAGACTAGGCAAGTCTGTTTCACTGTAACGATTTTTGAAATCCCTCATGGGCAGGTCATACTTTTTGGTATTCATTACTTTATGTATCTCAAACTATCAGACTAAACAAGAGCAAGCCTTCGAACAGTGACACGTTTTGGGGCAACAATTTGCCAGTAATAAACCCGTTTCCTTTAGATGATAAAGTAGCCCTAGGTTGTAGGGCCATTTAATATTAGCAATCTGTACTTTCTGAAAGTAAGAGAGCATCTTCTAATTCAACACCAAGATATCTTATCGTATTATCTACCTTTGTATGACCTAGTAAAAGTTGAACTGCTCGAATATTCTTTGTTTTGGCATAGACAAGAGTCACCTTGGTTCGCCTCATAGAGTGGGTTCCATATAGGTTCGGATCTAATCCCAGATCGGATGCCCATTTCCTAACAATGTATCTATAGTATGAGTAGCTAATCGACTGTTGCTTTAATCTAGGACTGGGGAAAACAAAATCGCTTGCGCTTAACGATGCAAGCAAAATCCATTTAATCAGACTTTGTTGGGTTCTTGACGTGATTTCAAACTGAACTTCAATGTCAGTCTTATGTTGGATATGCTTAACTCGATTAAATATCCGGTCTTGAGAAGAAATATCGCATACTTTCAAAGGTAATAAGTCGCTCGCCCTAAGTTTGCTATCAATTGCCAAATTGAGCAGTGCTAACTGCATCAAGTTGCTCTCAATCTCAAGTCTGGTACGAATTCGCCAAATTTCTTCAAGACGAAAAGGCTTTTTGACACCACTTCGTTGCCCACGGTTTAATATGACCATGATGACCTCCTTTTTGGTTGCTTGGTCATCACGATTATAGTTAGTGGAATTAGGACAGAAATGAGTCAGGCCGCCCACTAATTTAGTGATAAATGAGTTAGCCAAACTTACCCATTAACGCAAGTTTTGATTGACGGATAACCTCTATGTTGCAGAGAAAATTAGCTAATTCACGACATAGTTATCATTAAGTGTATATCCACAGTTAAAGTATTTTCACTTCAATAGGGATACAAAAGTACTCTATTGACCTGTTGAATATAAAAAATTAAAATAATGATTATAACCTTAGGGGAGTAGTCTCTCAGTACCGTCTGAGATAGCAGTCAACATATCCCGAACAGCAGTTCGTGGCGGTTATGTCCTATTTGGATTGACAAGACTTAAGGCAAATGCGGCTCTCGGGGTGGAGAGCCACGTTTGCCTGTGTCCAAACCACCCCAAGGATATAAATATTTTGTCTGATTTTTATTTTTGTACATTCTTGTATTCAGTGAGTGTACATGGATTTAATTAATGCTGTAATACTAGGGATTATACAAGGTATTACAGAATTCCTACCGATTTCAAGTTCTGCTCACCTTATTCTCGCTCCTCTGGTTGCTGGCTGGAAGGACCAAGGGGTGGCATTCGACCTAGCTGTCCATATAGGCACCTTGCTTGCTGTTTTACTCTACTTTAAAAATGATGTAACAAACCTAATTTACGATGGTTTGTGTTCATTTCAACATCGTCAATTCGTTGGTCAAGGGAAAATCCTGCTGTTGTTAATCATTGCGACAGTGCCGGCGGCTTTGGTTGGTTTGTTGTTAATGGATCTCATTGACGAGCAGTTACGATCCGTTGAAGTCGTCTTTTTCACCACATTGGGGTTTGGTTTGTTATTAGGCTGGGCTGATTGGCGGCCTAACCAGCAATGCGACTTATCTTCATTGCGCTTAAAAGACGCTTTACTCATCGGTATCGCACAAGCATTTGCTCTTATTCCTGGCACCTCTCGTTCAGGTGCAACCATCACCGCAAGCTTGCTGCTAGGTTTAAGCAGAGAAGCCGCTTCGCGCTTTTCATTTTTACTTGCCATTCCCATTACAGCATTGGCCGCGAGCGCAAAAATATTGGAAGTGGCATCAAGTGACATACATATCGATTTGCTTGCTTTTTTGGTAGGCGGATTAACTTCTTTCGTCATGGCTTTGACTGCTATCCACTTTTTCTTAAAGTGGCTGGATCGATTTGGTATGTGGCCTTATGTGATTTATAGAATCGTCTTGGCTGCATTAATTTATTTCATTTTTTTAACTTAAGGTAACGTTATGACACTTGCTATATTGGCTATATTAGGTGGTTTTATTTTATTAGTGTGGAGCGCTGATCGCTTTGTTGAAGGCGCTGCGGTAACCGCTAAGCATGCTGGAATGCCCTCGCTGCTTATTGGTATGGTGATCGTTGGTTTTGGTACGTCTGCACCTGAAATGGTGGTTTCCGCCATGGCGGCAATAGATGGTAATCCTGATTTAGCGCTGGGGAATGCCTTAGGCTCGAATATTGTTAATACTGGCTTAATTCTTGGCGTAACAGCCGTTATTACACCGATTATGGTGCAGTCTAAAATTGTCCGAAAAGAAATCCCCTTGTTGTTGTTAATAGGCTTACTGTTGGGCTATTTTCTCTTGGATGGCGCATTGACGCGTGTTGAAGCGGTGCTGCTATTGGTTGGGTTCTTTACTTTGATTGGTTGGAGTATTTTTTCTGCCATTAAAAGTAAAGGTGACAAATTAGAAACGGAGATGGATCAGGAATTAGTTGATCATGCTATGCCGCTCAAAAAAGCCATTTTTTGGTTAGTGCTGGGTCTTGTGCTGTTAATCGTAAGTTCGCGTGTTTTGGTATGGGGAGCTGTAAACATTGCACATGCATTTGGTGTAAGTGACTTGATTATTGGACTCACCATCGTCGCATTGGGTACTTCACTCCCAGAGCTTGCCGCTTCGGTTATAGCCGTTAGAAAAGGCGAGCACGATATTGCGATAGGCAACGTTGTTGGTTCGAACATGTTTAACTTACTTGCTGTTGTTGGTATTGCGGGTGTTATTTCGCCAATGTCCAGCTTACCTGAACAAGTACTATCACGCGACTGGTTAGTGATGATGAGCATGACGGTAGCCTTATTGATTATTGCTTATGGTTTTCGTCGAGCGGGCCGTATTAACCGATATGAAGGTGTTGGTTTATTAATCGCGTTTTGTGCCTACAATGTCTGGTTGGTGTCATCAGTAATTGCTTAGCTTTACTCCTTTTTAAGTACGCCTTAACATTTAGCTTTATTTAACAAAAAACAGGAATAAATGATATGAAAGAATCACTCATGCAGTTTTGGTCTGATCACTCACAAACAATTATAACACTCGGGTATAATTTGTTATTGGCAGTTGCCATACTGATCGCTAGCTCATTAATAGCCAAAACGGTTCGTAAAGCAATCGCGAATACGAGAACCAGGCTTGATAAAACATTAATCCCGTTATTTTCAACAATAGCCAGTTACGCGGTTTATGTCATTGGTGGTGTATTTATTCTGGATATTTTTGGCGTCAATACAGCGAGCTTAATCGCGCTGGTTGGTGCTGCGGGCTTAGCGATTGGACTGGCTCTGAAAGACACGTTAAGCAATATCGCCGCAGGTATTATGTTACTAATAGTACGCCCATTTCGCGCCGACGATTTTATTGAGTTTGGTGGAACGCAAGGTACCGTTAGAGAAATAAATTTATTTACAACCATTCTTGAAACCACTGATGGATTATATATTGCCTCACCTAATAGCATGCTATGGGGTAATAATATTAAAAACTTCACTCGTAATGGTAAACGACGTATGGATATTATTGTGGGTATTTCATATTCAGACTCTATTAATGAAGGGTTTGCTGTATTAAAGAAAATTGCTGAGAGTGAATCAAGATTGTTAGCTGAACCTGCGCCTCAAGTGATGGTTGCATCAATGATCGATAGTGCAGTGAACATTCAGCTAAGAGTATGGGCAAAAAATGAAGATTACTGGTCAGCGTACTGGGATTTAAATAAGCGAGTGAAAGAAGCAATAGAAGTCGCAGGGCTAACCATCCCATTCCCTCAGCGAACATTGCATATTGTCGGTGAACAAAACGCCCAAGCAATACAGAAAAATGCACGAAAAGATTAATTACTTTCCTTTTATTTACCCTAACAATGGGTTTAGTTGCAGTTCTGTCGCCGAACCTAATCACTGACATGACCGCATATAAAATAAACCCATAGTCTGACAAATCGAAACATATAAAAAATAGATATTTATGGGAGAATGATATTTTTTTACGAAAAACAAAATGGCTTGTGTTCTATCTAACAAACTTTTGGATAAAACCTTGTTAGATAATTCACTCTTATTAGTCAGATTCGGATTAGCTATTCTAATAATAATGTTTCGTTTGGTTGCAAACTAACCAACACTCGATATCACAAGTCGGAATTGGCATAACGGGGTCATGAATCAATTCTCTAGAGATCTGATTCATCTTAAGGGAAAAAATCGCCCCAGAACAGCTGCAAACGGGGCGATAGGGCGGGTTTTAGCGGATGGCGTGAATCAGACTGGTGTAGAGTGATTCACTCACTACTTCGAGTACTCACTTATACCCCCTTTGTTCCTTACCCACGACTAATTAATCAAGAAGCTATACTTATAACTTCAACGATTCACCATCTTCAGGAATTAATACTTGTTTTTCAATGCCTTCTTCTTGCACGAACTCCCTGAGCTCTTTACGAGTCAATGCTGCGTGATTGACCGTATCCATGTGTACAGCAACAATTTTAGCTTGAGGTGCATGCTTAATCGTTCGAAGTGTGTCCTGTTCACCCATGATAATAGAACCTTCAAGGCCGTCTAAACGAGCATCACCCGTGTTAAGAACAACTACTTCAGGCTTAAATTCATTTAGAACATTTTCCACTTCATTACGCCAAATGGTATCACCAACAAAATATACAGTACTGTAATTATCTGCTTGTAACACCACCCCCATAGCTTCTCCTAACAATTTAGCTAACTCTGGGATTGCATACATTTCATCCGTGCCATGCTGCCCACCTGTTTTGGTTAAACGAATACCATTGAACTGAGTTTTAATGCCTAACACACGCACATCTTTAAAGCCTTGAGCGCGAATAGTATTTGCATCCTCTTCATTTTGAACAAATAAAGGCATCGTTTTAGGAATTACACTTTGTGCTGTATCATCCCAATGATCAAGATGTGTGTGAGTGACAATAACAGCGTCTACATTGTCAATTACAGCTTTAGCTGACATGGGTAAATCGATCATTGGTATACGTATTTCACTACGATAAGTACCGGCAAAACCAGGATAGGTATCTTTCTTTGCCAGCATAGGATCGATTAAAAATGTTGTGTCACCATAAGCGAGTTTAGATGTTGCATTTCGAATATGCTGAAACTGAACCTGCTGTGGTTCTGAATGCAGCGTTGGAGCCGATTCAGCTAATGCATTGGTGCTATTTATGATGGTTGCAAGCCCTAAGGTAAATAGGATGGTGATAGCTTTGTTTTTCATAATGTATCTCTTTGGCGGTTGATTAATATGAGACATTATCTTCGGTATTTACGAGAGGGAATATTGACCCAAGAGACAAATATCGAAACAATTGGGCCAAATAATGATATGACGATTCACTTGGGAGCGCTTTGCACATGCAAGTACCAACTGTCGCTTTGATTCTCTACCCTCATTTCAGCGTGTTTCATGTCGCTGTGCCTCAAGCCGTTTTTTCGATGCAGCCAGATGGCAAACCCATTTTTGACTTAAAGATCGTGTCAATTGATGGTAAGCCACAACACTCTGACAATTGTATGACAGTTCAGCCTGATGGTGGATTAGAACTCGTTGAGTTGGCAGATATAGTCGTCATTCCAGGGTGGCATGACCTAGAAAGTCCGCCTGCTTCCAATATTTCTGAAGTATTGGTTAGAGCTCATGAAAGAGGATCTACGGTCGTGGGGCTTTGCTATGGTGCTTACGCATTAGCCTACTCAGGGCTATTAGATGAAAAAGAAGCGGCAACTCATTGGATGGCAGAGGACGATTTTACTGTTCGTTTTCCAAATATAAAGCTAAATACGAACGCACTTTATGTTGAAAGCGACCGTGTAGTCACTTCCGCAGGTACTGCAGCCGCTTTAGACTGTTGCTTGTATATTGTGAGGTCTTTTTATGGGACAAAAACAGCGAATAAAGTTGCGCGCATCTTAGTTGTACCGCCACACAGAGAAGGCGGCCAGGCACAATTTATTGCACAACCCATCCCAAAATCAACTCAAGATGCAGAGGTCAATCGGTTACTGGATTATTTACGTGAAAACCTCGACAAACAATATTCCATCGCTGATTTAGCAGACCAATTATTTATGAGTCGCCGTACCTTTACTCGGCATTTCAACAACGCTACCGGTATGTCATTTGGAAAATGGCTTGTGAATGCTCGTCTGCAACGTAGCCTTGAGCTTCTTGAAAGTACACGACTTCCTGTAGAAAAAGTGTCTGAAATGGTTGGTTTTCAGACTGCAACGTCATTTAGGCAACATTTTAATCAACGTTTTCAAGTTAGCCCAAGTGCTTGGCGTAAAACGTTTGCGGGAAACTAACGATGTTAGAGCTATGTTGGAAGCAACTCTAAAATAAACTATAAACGCCGATTTTACTGAGTGTTCGATTTTTACAAGTACACTATAGAGAGCCCTTTAGCCAAAAGCTAACGTGAAATGATGGTGTTCAGCCCGTGAACCAGACTAGGCAAGTCTGATTCACCGTAACGATTTTTGAAACCCCTCATAGTCAGGTAATACTTTTGGGTATTCATTACTTTATATATCTCAAACTATCAGATTAAGCAAGAGCTAGCCTTCGAGCTGTGACACGTTTTGGGGCATAAATGAGCTAGCCGCCCATCTAAATGCCTACAAACCAAGTGATTTACAACGAAAGCGCAAAAGTAGAAGGTACAACTGAGTTTCAAAGCATCGAAGTTGTAGTGCCTGCAGGCAGAGGCGTCGAATATAAGTTTGAAATGCAGCAATACGAGAAAATGACCTATGAATGGCTAACTGATGGAGACGCATTGTTCTTCGATCTACACGGCGAACCAGAAGGAGATACAACTGGATATTACGAGAGTTATGTTATTGCCACGTCTGATGAGATGAAAGGGAGTTTTACCGCCCCCTTTGCAGGATCTCATGGCTGGTATTGGAAAAATAAGTCTACCACCCCTGTAACCATTAAATTACTGGTTAAAGGTCAATATAAAGTGATTGGTTTAAAATCATAAGGACAAGTAAATGAGATATTTAATTTTAATTTTAGTGATCTGTAGCGCTCTTGTCAGTAGTGATTCATTTGCACATGTAGATAGAATGAAAAGTATGGATCATTCAAGACATAGTCATATGAACGATGAAAAGGTCAAGGGTATTACAATAACAACAATACAGAAATTGACATTTAAAGACTTAGGATATGAAGTGGGCAAATTGCCTTCATCGTGGGAAAGCATAAGCACTGCCGATGTGAACATTGTAAGCACCCATGGGGGAAGCTATGTAGTGAGTGCGACTAATTCACAAACAAAAAAGACAATATTTTTTAAAATTGAAGACGATGGCGAGGTTGTTGCTATATCAGAGAGTAATGGCTTTAAATAAGCGGTAAGTAATGTAATAGTGATCGCCAAACGACTACTTCTAATTGAAGTAGTCGCAACCATTGTTCTTACTAAGTCAGGATAAGAACAAGGCGTCTAAAGGCGGCACTATCTACTTAGAAGCCTGTTGGTCATAATGGCAATTGATAACACCATCATCCTAATTGTTTACTACTACACATTATGAGAGCTTGAGTTAGTTAACTTGAAATGGTCGCATAATCATGTGAATCGCTTGGGTAATGGTGTCCCAGTGTTCATTTATTATGGAAGTTAAATAATGTTCGAAACTAGTCATAAAGATCGCTACTAACTGAAAAGTTAGAAACTAATAAAAAGCGACCGACTCATTGAGTGGTCGCTTTTTTTGCCCAGCGAAGCTGGCAAACCCGCTAGGCTGAAAGATGCCCAGATCAACCCTACTGAGGGGAAGATAATCGCAAAGGCGTTGTTGGTCAACGACAGGGTCTGAAGGAAGCCATAGGAAGTTAACAGTACACAACGCAAGTGAACCTGCTTCGGCAGTTGAGGTGGGTAAGCGTGCAAAATAACGCAAAGTCCTATACTCAGCCAGACCTAAGCTGTGTTTGAGGGTGGCATTGTTAACAGGGAGTCAGTGCAGTAACTGGGGAAGCCTGGCACTGAATCCGGATATAGACCGGAGACATTGAGTCAAGGCGAAAGCCAAGATCAATTTTAGTGTGTGGTGGCAGATGACCCCGTAGTAGTAGTAGTAGTAGTGAGTTAAGCTTGGCCTGTGAAAGCCTGTAATGGTGTGGAGGACAAAAACAAGCTGACCATCAACAATGCGTTTTATGGAACGTTAACGGTCAAAAGCAGTTAAACGTTGCGAAGGGGTGAAGTACATTTTAAGTCTGTGATGAGCAGATGTTTTTTTTAGTGGTACCCAAACCGACTTGCTATCGGGGTATTCCTGCTTGGTTGATTATGGAAATAATCAACTGAAATGAGAAACCGTACAAGGGAGTAGCTTTGACAAACTTTAGTAAATTACCTGAGCTTCGGATAAGAAATTAGCTCCCCAAAGGAACTAAATGCTCGTTCCTTGATCCGATCATTCGACCAAGAGTTATTAGAAAAAGAAACGAGCATGAATAAATTAGTGAAACCTACTGTGATTTCGAGCGAAACTGGCAGAAATCCAGATCAATACAAAGAAGCTGTTTAACGACTTAAGCGACAACAGTCTTTAAAAATACAGTTTAGTTTAATTGACGAAATCAATAAGAAATGTTCTACTTTAACTTTGTGCATCTGATGGTTATTTCTTTGAAAAATAAGTTTCTAAATTTAATATTAGCGATTGCGATTGTAATACAATCGTTTGTAGCTATTGCAAATTCACAAGAAACGCATACATTAGATGTACAACATATCCAAACCGAACATTCTCACGAATATGATAGCCAAATAGTTGATAACGAATTACCAATAGAAGGTGAACATAGTGTTGAGGACTGTCATCACTGTGGACATTGTCATGGGTTTCATTCTCAATGTTTGACTCAAACTAAACCTAGTATTGATCACAATATACTAGTAACTCATCAATACCTATATTCATATCAATATGCTAATGCATACTCTGATAACCCAATAATCCCTCCTATAAGTTAACTCTATTTGAATAGCTCATTTTAGCTGAGCATCTTTATATTCTTGTCTACTTACGATTTTACTGTCGTCAGTTAACACTACCAAAATAAATATGAGTTTAATTTATGAAAATATTTTTTAAAAAAAGTATTTGCGCCATGCTATGCGTCGGTATGTTTTTAGCTATGTTAATCAATATACAAAGAGCAAATGCACAACCAACATCGACGTCTTGGCTGTCAATGCAAATAAACAAACATCCAAATATTATTGCTGCCAAAGAAGAAATGAATGCTGTTTTTTCAAATGCGGAAGGGAACAAGCAACCGCTTTATAATCCTGAACTAGAGACTGGTTATGAGCGAGAAGGTGACGCTAATAATTATTCCATTGGCATTAATCAAACGATTGATTGGTGGGATAAACGAGAAACAAAAGAGCAACAAGCTAACTTTAGCTTAACTCAAGCAAGCAAACACTTTGACTTTCTTGTTCAAGAAAAGACAGCGCAAGCTTTACAAGCGTTAATTACTTGGCAAGCAGCTAAAAAGCAAGCTTTTATAGCTCAAGAACAAGAAAAGCAGTTGGAAACCATACTTGATTTAGTTAAGGATCGTCAAAAAGCAGGTGATCTTGGACAAGTAGATGCTGAACTTACTTTTTTAAGTTTATCTCAAATGTTGAATGTTACCGCAAAAGCACAAGTTCAATTAAAACAAGCTGAAGCTCAAGTCAAGGAGCTACTGCAGGATTGGACGCCGGATAAAGAGGTTTTACCTGCGCAAGGTTTGACTATCAGCAATTATCAATTATCACCTCAATGGCTTCAACAACATCCTTTAGTTCTAGAGGCAAAAGCGCAGTGGCAAATAGCTAAAAGTAATGCTCAACTGTCAATGTTGGAGGCTAAAGCGGACCCTACTATCGGTATAAATGCAGGTAAAAATGCAGGAGACAATGTGCTTGGAGTAACGCTTTCAATGCCTCTGAACATTCGCAACAATTTTTCAGCACAAGCAAGAGCTGCGAATCAACAAGCATTAGCTGCCGAAGCAAATTTTCTCTCCATTATGCGCAAACAACGGTTTTCTATTCAATCAAGTATCGACACCTTGCTCACTTATCAAAAAAACTATCAACGTTGGCAACAATTGATGGATGGAAGAGGTAAACGTAGTGGCGACTTGCTGCAAAAGCAATGGCAAAGCGGTGATGTGAGCACTACCGAGTATTTACTCGCTTTACAACAGCGTGCTGAAGGTCTTAAAGCGGGCATAGACTTACAAAGTCAATTTCAATTAAGCCAAATAGATTGGCTATTACAAGTGGGGCAAATTAAGACTGTGCTCCAACAATTATCTCAGCCTTGATCATTAAATGTAATTTGAATAATTAATAGTCAATGAACCAATTTTGGAAAAAACATATGAATAAGCAAATTAAATTAATAACGCTGGCCGTACTTTTTTGTGGAATAACAACCATAACTACTGCGACATTTGCAAATGTTCAATCATCTGAAAAAAACGAAAAGCATGTTGAAGAAAAAGATGATGGACATGGACATGAAGCTAAAAATGAGGAGGAAGAAGGTGCGGGAGTTAAACTTTCAAAGGGGCAATTAACTTTAGCTGAAATTAACATAACCGTACTAGAGCCTCAGACGATGGCTTACAGTATTTATGCTCAAGGGGAGATAAAGGCTAATGATTATACCAGTTATTTAGTCTCGCCAAGAGTAGATTCAGTGATACTAAAACGCCATGTTGCTTTAGGTGATCATGTTGAAATCAATCAACCGTTAGTCACCCTATTTAGTGAGTCAATGGCTGAAGCTCAAGCCAGCTATAGGCTCGCTGATTCAGAATGGAAAAGGGTTCAAAAACTTGGTCGAAAAGCGGTAGGTGAGAAACGCTTTATAGAAGCTCAGACCGATTTTGAGGCTGACTTAGGACGATTATATGCGTTTGGCTTATCTACTGACGCTATTATCTCTTTGACTACCAACACTAAAAAACTGGGGCAATACACTCTAAACGCTGAGACTTCTGGCGCGGTATTATCTGATAATTTTCGTCAAGGCCAACGCATAGAATCGGGCGGTACTTTATTTGAGTTGGCTGATGAAGATACGTTATGGGTTGAAGCACGTTTAGCTCCATCAATGGAATTGGACTTACCTGAAAATTCAAAGGCGCAAGTAAATGTAGGTAACAATACATACATAGCTACGATCACTCAAAAAGCTCATACCATAGACCCAGTAACTCGCACACGTATTATACGCTTACAGGTTCAAAATGTCGGTCATAAGCTTCATCCAGGCTTATTTGCGGATGTCTATTTTGCCTTTGAAACGGACAAAAAAGTTCTGACTGTGCCTGAAGAAGCATTAATGCGTGGTAGTGATGGTGATTGGATGGTGTTTGTTGAAGAAAATGGCGAATTTAAAGGTGTCGAAGTTGAATTGGGACGACAACTGGGAAAATCACGTGAAATTTTTGGTTTGCCATCAGGTACTAAAGTCGTTACAACTGGCGCTTTTTATGTTGCCGCGGAAATTGCCAAAGGCAGTTTTGATGCTCATAACCATTAATTAACTGATAATTGGAGAACTAACACATGTTAAATCGTTTGATTGACTGGTCTGTCGCTAACCGATTATTGGTGATTCTTGCCTTGATTGCGTTCACGGTTTCGGCCTTTTTTATTATTCCTCGTTTGAATTTGGATGCATTTCCAGATGTTACCAACGTACAAGTGGCAATTAATACTGAGGCGCCTGGTTTGGCTTCGGAAGAAGTAGAACAACTCATAACCTTTCCAATAGAAGCCGTAATGTATGCATTACCTGATGTTGAAGAAGTACGCTCTATTTCTAAAACAGGCTTGTCTGGTATTACGGTTGTTTTCAAAGAAGGCACCGATATTTATTTTGCTCGTCAATTGGTTTTTGAACGATTGCAATCAGCAAAAGAATTGATCCCTGAAGGGGTTGGTACACCTGAAATTGGCCCAAACACTTCTGGTTTGGGGCAAGTATATCAATATTTATTGCTCGCTGATGAAGACTCGGGGTATGACAGCATGTCACTTCGAAGCCTTAACGATTGGGTGGTTAAATTACTCTTAATGCCAGTAGATGGCGTTACAGATGTTTTAGCATTCGGCGGAAATGTTAAACAATACCAAGTAAATATTAATCCTTCTCGTTTGCTTGCTTACCAATTAACTCAACAAGATATCGCTAATGCATTAGAAGATAATAATGACAATGCGGGAGGCTGGTATATGGATAGAGGCCAAGAGCAACTTATTATTCGAGGTGTTGGTTGGTTAAGTAGTGATGAAAAAGGTATTGAAGAACTAAAACAAATCCCTGTTAAAACAATTGAAGGTACTGTTGTTTATCTTGCTGATGTGGCAACTGTTGAGTTTGGAAGCGAAATTAGACAAGGCGCAGTCACCATGAGTAAACGTGTTGGTACTAACGGTAGTAAATTTCTAGGTGAAGTTGTATCCGGCATTGTTTTAAAGCGTATGGGCGCAAATACCAAAGTTGCCATTGATGGCATAAAAGACAGAATACCACTTATTCAACAAGCCCTGCCAAAAGGTGTCACGTTTGAACCTATTTATGATCAAGCAGATTTGATTGAAAAAGCAGTTAGTACGGTCGCTGAAGCATTGATAATGGCTTTTATCTTTATTGTTATCGTGTTAGTACTTTTCTTACTGAATGTTCGAGCTGTTTTATTGGTACTTATTTCTATTCCACTTTCTGTTGGGATGGCATTAATGATCATGGCTTACAATGGCTTGTCTGCGAATTTAATGTCTCTGGGTGGTTTAGCGGTTGCTATTGGTATGATGGTCGATGGTGCGGTGGTGATGATGGAAAATATTTTCAAACATCTCAGTCAGCCAGACCGTCGTCACGAACATAGTCATAAAGGAATGCATGACAGTGAGAACCCTTTTGATGTCGAAAAAGATGTCGATGTTAGTTTACGTATACAAATTGCCGCTAGAGAAGTAGCTAAGCCAGTATTTTTTGCAGTAACAATTATTATGGTGGTTTTTGCGCCATTATTTAGCTTAGAAGGGGTTGAAGGCAAACTATTTCAGCCGATGGCTATTAGTATTATGATTGCTATGGTTGCGTCGTTAGCCGTGTCTCTCATTGTTGTACCCGCGTTAGCTAGTTACTTGTTTCAACGAGGTTTTAAAGCACGAACCAGCCCTTTCGTTAGTGTGCTAGAAAAATTTTACCGTCGTAGTTTAACAAAGGCAATGAATGCAAAGAAAGTGGTTCTTATAGGGGCTGGAGCCTTACTTGTTGGTACATTATTTTTAGTGCCAAATTTAGGTACTGAATTTGTACCAGAGCTTGAAGAAGGCACCATTAATTTACGTGTAACAATGGCTCCATCAACCAGTTTAGCGACAGCGCTTTCAGTTGCCCCTAAACTGGAAAAAATATTACTTGAATTTCCTGAAGTTACTTATGCTACCAGTCGTATTGGCCGAGCAGAAATTGGTGGTGATCCTGAGCCAGTGAGTAACATTGAAATCTATATTGGTCTCAAACCAGTTGTAGAGTGGACCAGCGCTAAAACACGCCATGAACTACAAGGTTTAATGGAAGTAAAACTTGAGAAATTCCCCGGTTTACTACTGAATTTTTCTCAACCTATCGCAACAAGAGTAGATGAATTACTTTCTGGTGTTAAAGCGCAGTTAGCCATAAAACTATTTGGTGCTGATCTCGATGTCCTGGCTCAGCAAGGTCAAGCTATTGTTAATGCTATTCAAGGTGTTGATGGTGCAAGAGATGTAGCGATGGAGCCAATAGCAGGAGAATCTCAGTTAGTCGTTAGACCAAACCGTCGTCAATTATCTCGATATGGTTTATCGATTGGTGATGTCATGAGGTTAGTGCGAAATGGTATCGGTGGTCACGAAGTAGGGCAAGTCATTAATGGTAATGAACGTTATGATATTTATCTGCGGATAGACAAAGCGTTTAGAAATCAACAACAAACTATTGCTGATTTACGACTACAAGCCCCAACAGGTGCATGGGTACGACTAGGTGATGTTGCAGATATTGCCATTGAATCAGGCCCTCCTCAGGTTCGCCGAGATGATGTTCAGCGACGCGTCGTTATTCAAGCCAATGTACAAGGGCGAGACATGGGTAGTGTCGTAAAAGATATTCGAGCAGCAATTGCAACTAAGGTTGATTTGCCTACGGGTTATTCTGTTGATATCGGTGGGCAATTTGAAAATCAACAAAGAGCACAGCAACGACTAGCTATTGTTGTGCCACTTTCTATTGGCATTATTGCGTTGTTATTATATTTTGCTTTTGCCAGTGTGGGTCAAGCCATGCTCATCCTCGTTAATTTACCTTTAGCTATGATTGGTGGCATAGTTGCCTTGTATATTTCTGGTCAATACCTATCTGTACCAAGTTCAATTGGTTTTATTACCTTATTTGGTGTTGCGGTTCTCAATGGTGTGGTTATGGTTGAAGCGATTAATCTACGCATTGAAACAGGTACGGAAAGTATTGCTCAAGCTGTTTACGAAGGTGCTATATCAAGACTTCGTCCCGTATTGATGACAGCGATTACTTCTGCCCTTGGTTTGATACCTATTATCATGTCAACTGGTGTTGGCTCTGAAATACAACGGCCATTAGCTACAGTCATTGTGGGTGGACTGGTCACTGCGACGTTCCTTACTTTATTTGTTCTTCCCGTACTTTATGCTTGGTTTTCTAAAGGTCGGATTGAAGAAATGAGAAGGTAGTGCTGCTTGGTTAAATAAATATAACTGTTTGCTTTAACTAGATATCCCGTAGGTATTCGCTGCGGGATATCAATTTATAGGAGAAAGTAATGTCCGACAATTCACATCAACACCCAGCTAGCCATGGACACAGTCATATTCCTAAAGATATGTCTTCAAGTCGTATTGGCTGGGCATTTATATTAAATGTTTGTTTTACTATTATCGAATTTATTGGCGGCTGGTTAACCAACAGTACCGCGATAATGGCAGATGCGGTTCACGATTTAGGAGATAGTTTATCCATTGGTCTCGCATGGGGATTAAACAAACTCAGCAAGAAAAGTCGCGATGAAACGTTTAGTTACGGCTACCACCGTTTTTCTTTACTTGGTGCGCTAATTAACGGTGTTGTCTTAATCGCGGGATCGATTTGGGTATTAACCATATCATTTCCTCGATTGATATCGCCAGAAATGCCTGATGCTCAAGGCATGTTGTGGTTAGCGATATTGGGGGTGATTGTTAACGGTTATGCTGCTTTCAAATTAAGTGAAGGGAAAACATTAAACGAACGTGTACTTAATTGGCATTTATTGGAAGATGTCTTAGGTTGGGTAGCCGTATTAATTGTTGCTATCGTCCTAATATATATCGAACTCCCAATACTTGATCCCATACTTTCAATAGGATTTACATTATTTGTTCTTTTTAATGTCTTAAAAAACCTCCGTACTGCAATACGTCTGTTTTTACAAGCAACACCTGAGAAAGCCATTCAAGAAAAAATAAAAATTGAATTATCAACATTGAAGTTTATTGAAGATATTCATCATTTCCATTTGTGGTCCCTTGACGGCGAAAGGCATGTTCTTACAGCTCATTTAGTAGTGAATCATTATTTTGATCAACAAGAATATATGGCAATAAAGCATGAAATATCAACACGACTTAGCCCTTTTTATCTTGAACATACAACACTGGAATTTGAGTTCGTAGACGAAATATGTAGAGATTCAAAAAGCGATTAGAAATACTTTCAAAGATGAAAAGTAAGCGATCAATTAATCCCACATACCAATAATTTTCAAATTTAGCATGATTATTTCCAAACTAAATCTAGGCGAACAATCATGTCAAAAAACGATAAAATACAATACTGGCAGCGTATTTTTCAGCAGCAAACTGAAAGTGAATTAACCAAAGCTGAATGTTGTAAAACCAGTGACTTAACCCTATCTACATTTTATGCGTGGGCTAAAAACTTAACCCGCATTCGTCACCCACTAAGCAAAAAGTGGTGCCGCTGAGCGCGTTGATCTAGGCAAGGCGTAGTTCGCCGGACGCAAATATCCCCGCTCATATTAAATCACTTTTCGCTTCAAACGAGTTTTGGGGCAAAAGTGATTTGTAAGCGGTCAATGAACTGGTGAAGCTTATTCTGCTTCACCTAAATCAACATTCCACGGCAGCAAATCAGTCATATCATCTAATGGTGCACGCTTGGGTAATTCCGTAAATAGATGACGGAAATAGTAGTAGGGATTCAAATCATTGGCACGGCAGGTCATCACCAGGCTATATAAGTTCGCACTGGCTTTAGCGCCACCCACCGACGTCGAGAACATCCAATTTTTTCGTCCTGTGGTAAATGGCCTTATATCTCGCTCTGTAACATTATTATCAATACTGATATCCCCATCTTCAAGATAGGTCAGTAATTTGGGCCACTGATTTATGGTGTAAGTGATGGCTTTGCCCAATACCCCTTTAGGTAAAACATGTTGGCTGTTCAGCCAAGCATAAAATTCATTGAGGATAGGTTCGGCCTGTTGCGTTCTCAACTGTTGACGCGCTTGGGAAGTTAAGTGTTTTGCCTGTTTTTCTATCCCGTAAAGTTTGGCTATGTAACTGAGCGCTTTTTCGGGTTTACCTGCTTTTTTTGAAGGCGATGCTTTTTGAGCATCGGTAAATTTCCTTCTCGCATGTGCCATACAAGCGGCTTGAGTGACCTGTTCAAGCGTATTGTAAGCACTGTAGCCATCGGTCAGGAGGTAGCCTGAGTATCCCGTTAGGAAATCCTTTACACAGGCAGCGGCACGACTCGGTTGATAGTCGTAAATAACCGCTGGGTTTTCTGCAAATTCACCACTGCGGTAAACCCACATGTACGACTTAGTTTCGGCTTTTCTGTCTTCTTCTCGAAGGACTTGTACCGTTGTTTCATCGGCACAAATCAGCTTTTCGCTCAGGAGCTTATCCTTCATTGCATCGATAATGACTTGGACTTTATCACCTAGCTGTACACACCAATTTGCTAGCGTGCCTCTGCTGATTTCAATACCGGAGCGATTTAAAATATCAACCTGGCGATACAGTGGTAATGCATCCACGTATTTAGCCGTGACAATAGCGGCAAACGTTTCAGCACTGCCCATGCTTTTAGGCAACATACTCGCAGGCTTAGGGGCCGTAATGACTTTATTGCTGACGTGTGTTTTTTCACATTGACGACACGTGTATTTGGTACGCTCATGACGGATAACGCTGACTTTCTGTGGAATGATTTTGAGCTCTTCGCTGACTTCTTTTCCGCATTCATGAAGGGGTGTTTGGCAACATTCACAACAAGGGGCACTGAGTTCGTGCAGATAAACTTCACGCTCAAGCGCTTCAGGTAACGGTTTTCTGCCTGTTTTAGCCTTGCTCTTATTTACGTTGGGCAACGCATGTTGCTGCTCAGCTTCGTTAAACGTGCCTTTGGCTACCTTTTCACTTTGTGATGAAAAACGTTTTGATTTACTTAAGTTGAGTTGTTCAATAAGCAGCTCAATTTGAGTTTGAAGCTCACTCACTTGCTCCTGCTTAGCTTGAAGCAATACTTTTTGAGCATCATTCTCTTGCTGTAGTTGCAGCAACATAGCTTTGAGTTGTGCTATATCATCAGGTAGGTCAGTCAAGGTGGCTCAGGGCTTAAAAGGTTATCAATATCCTTAGTCTGACAGCGAAAAATGATCGTTCAAGTAAAAATTTGCGATCAACATTCGCCGTCACACTTCAAGTCCAAATATGGGTCGATGCGCCTTAGGATTATCTAAGGTTAATCCCGATAATAGCCACTGTAATTGCTGCTTGCTGATATGAACTGCGCCATCACATTTAGGCACCGGCCACTTAAAGTGGCCTTTTTCGAGGCGGCGATAATAAAGCCAAAATCCATTGCTATCCCAAAATAATATTTTGAGCTTATCGCGGTGTCGATTACAAAAGATAAACCAGGCCTGGCTAAAGGGGTCCATTTCAAGTGTGTCTGCGACGATTAATGATAATCCATCAATCGACTTTCTCATGTCGGTGACACCGGACACTAAATACACGTTACCAGTGGGAGTCATTGTAGTGCTGCAACCCAATGTTTGATTTGTGTTTGACTGAGCATCGAAGGGAGTTCAGCGCGAATACCGTTAGGTAATAATAGCACCACGACATCAGTGCTTTCCTGGTCAAAGACAATGGGCTGAACATGTTGCTTGGCCTCTTTACTGTTGAGTTTTTTGACCCAATAGTAAAGTGTTTGATAGTGGATTGACCGCTCAGTACAAAATTGTTTAATCGGTAAATGGCTTTGTTTGAACTCAGTCAGTATTTGAGTCCAGTGGTCATGTTTTTGCGATTGATTCATAGCACCTCCTTTGTAAAGAAGCACTATGCCAAAAGCTGATTTTTATTGGTATGTGGGGTTAATTGACCGCTTACTTTACAACGGCTATCGACCACTGTATTTACATTACTCTGAAGATTTCCAATACGCTTTGACCGCTTACACTCCCACTTCGAAACAGGGTCTTGTTTGTCCCAAACCTGCATTATTTGGCGCTGTTGTTTACTCATTTTGTATCTAGGGTAAGTCTGCTCCATATACATGTATGTTCGAGCGATAACGCCACGAGCAGCTGTCGGTGGTTGTGCCTTCCGATCATCTATACGCATATCACAACTACCAAAGTCAGACACCGCTGAGGGCAGCATAGTAAAGTTGTAGTTGCTGCGTAGTGCGTTTACTGCACCGATGGCAGGGAAAAGATTGTGCATATCGGCTTGCATATATCGATACTCTGTATTCATCTTCTCAGCACACTTACGTCCCTTTAACGACTTACCTTTGTTATCGACACAACTCTTGTGACCATCACGCCACTCACTGAAGGCTCTGCCAAAGTTCTCCGCCGGAACTACATGTTCCCACTCAACCCGTTTTGCCCGTTTAATGTATTTAGAAGTAACAAAACCTGTAGGTGCTTCGATGTTCTTTTTAGCGTCAAATTTAGCACCACAGTAGATGGTTACGCGGTGATCTTGATAGACCTCCCGCTCGAGCATCTTCTTTGCTTTGTTGAATGAGTCATTAGATGTATTTCCTGCTGCAATGGCTGTAGAGCTGAGAGCCAGTAGAAAGAGTGGTAGACCAATTTTGAGGAGGTTCATTGAAAACTTTAAGCTAAGGAACAGTGACTAGATAATGCCTGATTTATCTAGTCAGACCAAGCATATGAGTGATACTAACAGTGAAAACATTAATCAATGCGAAAACCTAGTTAACACTTAATGCTGGGTACACTGAGCCATTTGGTTGTGTATTGCGGAGTTAGCAGGTCACGGCGCATTGACCACTTATGCTCTATGCCTTGCGCTGCTAGAAACATCGTATCACTTCCATAACGTTGGTTAATGTCATCTAGCGTATGCATCAAAGCTGGATTAGCTTTAGGAGGGTTAAACAAATCGAATTGGTTTTGTTTTTCGTTGGCTAGATCAATAAGCCCTATACCGATTTTGTAATAATGTATGCCTTCACGAAAAAGCTTTGGTGCGGCTTCACTCATCGCTTTGGTTAGCTCAATAGTGCAGTTGGTTGGACATGGGAAATGCACAATAGCTTTGTAGCTTACTGGCCGTTCATCATGAGGTGAGTTGCTGGCAAAAATCAGCATAGTCTTACAGTTTGAGCCTTGCTTACGTGCTTTACTCGATGCGATAGCAACATGCTTACTCAATGCTTGCTGTAACGACTCAAAATCAGTGATCCGCTCACCTACGCTTCTAGTCGAAAATATCTGCTTTTTATCTGCCCTCACCTCATCCCATACTTTACAGGCTTGGCCGTTAAGCTCACGAACGGTACGTTCTATTTCAATACTAAATTGCTTTCTTGCCAAAGTCGGCGGCATAGACGCGAGTTGAAACGCTGTACGGATATTCATTAGTTCAAGTTTCTTACTTATTCGGCGTCCTATGCCCCAAACATCCCCTACAGCAAGCTGCTTTAAAATAGCAATACGCTCTTGCTCATTACTAATGAAACAAACCCCTTTGTAGCCCTCAATCTTCTTAGCTGCATGGTTGGCGATTTTAGCAAGAGTAAGCGTTTCACCAATACCCACACAGACTGCTAATCGCGCTTCTTTCCACACTGCACGGCGGATTAACTGGCCTTGAGTAAGGAGGCATTTGATAGCGGGATAGCAGTTTTTAAAAGAGAGGAAGCTTTCATCAATAGAGTACACATGTTGCTCAGGGGCAAAGCGGCCAATGATGTCCATCATTTTGCTAGATAAGTCAGCATAGAGTTCATAGTTTGAGGAGCAGACAATAACACCACGTTGAGCGCATAAAGCTTTAACTTGAAAGTAAGGTAGAAACTTCCCAATGCCAGCTTCTTTAGCTTGACGATTAGCAGCAACAATCATCCCATCGTTGTTACTTAGCACAATAACAGGCTTACCACGCCAATCAGGGCGAAAGACTTGTTCTGCACTGCAATAGAAGCTATTAGCGTCAACTAGAGCAAACATCTAATTACCGCACAACAGAGGGCTTTGACGGTGGCAACGAATAGAACGAGTGACTACGCCTTCAATACTAAAATCATCGTATTCATGAATTATGACAGGCAGGTATTGCTGATTAGAAGAAAGGAGAACACGCCGCTTGGTGTCTAGAATCTTACAAACAAACTCGCCATTAAAATTGGCAACGATGACATCGCCGTTTCGAGCCGTCTCATGACGATCAACAATGATCATATCACCATCAAAGATGCCGACGTCTTGCATCGACTCACCTTGAGCAATGCCTATAAAGGTTGAGCTTGGATGCTCAATCAGTAAATCATCCAGGCTAATACCTAACTGAGAGTATTCAGCCGCAGGGCTTTCAAAGCCAGTGATGCCCGCACGGGCTGGTATAGGTATAACACGCATAAAACAAAACCACTGTATATAATTACAGTAATATTAGCAGTAAAATATCAAGGTGCAAGTCTATTTTTTACAATCTAATAATGCATTGCTCTTTTACTTGTGGAGCAACGAACTTGTAACGTTTTATTTGATTATGTAACGAAATCAAGCTATCTTGATATCGTAACGTAATCAAGAGATTCTAAGTATGGCAGATAAAAGTGAAGAAAATAAAGGGGCGCATGGTGGTGTACGTAAAGGTGCTGGCCGTAAGACTCGATATGAAAAAACGATAGTGATGAGAGTACCTGAGCAATATAAAAATGCGATCAAAGCATTAATTCAACACATAGATGAATGCGAAAAAGTTGATCATCACTACTCACCTGTAGTTTCTCAACCTATATTTACAAGGTCGTTGCAGGGCAAGCCGCAACAAGTTACTTTTACGGTGAGTTCAGTAAAAGCAACTTGATATCGTTACATAATCAAATGTCTTTATCAAAAAATTTTTTTAGGACAATCTATGTATCAGAATGCTTTCTATATACTTGGTGGAAAAGACTTTTGTTTTAAGGATAATTCATCACTTAACACCGTTTTTGGACAAAAACGTTTTAGTGTTAATATACTAAAACGTTAATTTGAGATTAGAAAAAGTATCTTGAACCTCGAATTTTACACCTATTTTAAACAAGGCTATTTCTTTAGGTATTTCTGAAGCTTTCGCTTCATAAGGTTTGGTGTGACTTTTTCATGGTGGTAGACATATATTAAACTAACTCCATTCTCTTTACATAATCGAGCTTTACGGGTATCACGTTCCAAGTTCTTTTCGTAAGCATCTTGACCACCAAAAAATTCAACTGAATCAGTATGCTGTTTTCCTTGATACTCTATCGCTAATCGTAGTTCTGGTAGGTATACATCAAACCTTTGCTTACCAAGCCAAGTTGGTGAAGCTTCTCGAAGAATCCGTTGCTCGATCATTAAATCCTTGGTGAATAAGAAAACTTTGTTCTCATTTACCCACTTTTGTCTGCCAAGTGCTTGTTCAAGATTATCACAAATCCAACTCCAACCAGATTCGTGCTTCTTTCGTTCAGCAAACGCTTCATAGGAATAATGCAACGAGGGAGAAGGTTCTCCATATCGAATTATGCTTTCTTCAATACCTTTTTCTTTAATTACGCACAAATGACAAATGTCTTTTAATCTAGGCAAGCTTACTAACTCTGAAAGCATGAATCGTTCACTGTGGTAACTATCACGGTTAGAAGCTTTTTTAGAGTCAGAAAGTAACTCTTCATGAAACCCTTCCGTGCATGAACACAAATACCTTTTACCGTCACTTTGGTTTACAAACGTCATTTCATTGTGAGCACAACCAAACAAGTCATACTCACATAGGTACAAACCTTCAGGTGACAATGTTTCCTCTAACAAAGAAAGGCAGTTGATTGAAAGCTTACTTTTGACGTCTAGTCGTGGCAATTGAACACGTAGATCTGAATAGGTGTAGTTAATTTGCTTTTTTAGCTTTTTTGCAAAATTTGGTTCAAAAATTTGATTATCGAAGCAATTAAAAACTGGTGCATATTCTAATACGCCATCTTCGAAATTTCTCTTTACTTTTATAGTTATAGATAGATTCAAAGTAAGTTCAAAGTCTTCAATAGAAGCCAGAGAGTGCCCATATAGAAGTGACGTTTTATTTTCAATGGAGCATTCAGCATCAATCAACAAATTATTGAGAACCCTACCATCACCACTCACTTGATTAGAAAGGCACTTTTTAAACGAGTACAATAAGCAGTCGGTAAATGAAGCATATGTTTTTTTCTCTAAACTGTTAGCTATTTCATTTTCTAGGCTTTGCTGGCTTAACGTTATGTTTATCACGAACTGCTCCATAGCTAAGATCGTACTGGTACGTTTCTGGATATAGTAGCTAACCGAAGTCAGTAGAAGTCAAGGTTGGCTGTATATTTTTACACCTTCACTGAGAATGAATTTAACCGCCTCTAATGCAGCCATCTTCCCTGTCTCTTTTACTCCACCTTGCAAGATATCTCCAACAGGCTTCTTCTGTGTCAAAGAGTCAGGCATCAAACTTAATGCTTCAAGGCCTTTAGGAGACAGCCTGATCCCAGTCGCATTCATGGTGGCACGTTGAGAGTGAACAGGAAACCTAGTCCAGAGATAGTCAGCCTGATACAGCCAACTCATGGTATCTCGGCAGATACCCTCAAGAATGACGAAATTTTCTTGATAGTCCGATTTGTCATAGTATTGGGATACTTGATGAGCAATCTGTCTATAGTCAAAGTCCGTTTCATTAGGAAAATTTTTATAGCACTGACCTAATATCTCGGAGACCGTCAGATTGAACATATCGATATTTTTCAAGATTATCTCGCAACTCTTATTCGACAGTCTGCACTATAGTTTCATTATGAAAACTAAGTCAAATAACACGTAATGTTTTGATATAAACGATCGGTGCTAGCACGGAATGGGGCAGAAATGAGTTTGGCAACATCGCCTCTGTTAGATTCCAATCAGCAAAGAAAGCACTACCTCTATAAGAATAATGCTTTAGTTCAGTTAACCCTTACAACCGCAGATATTAATCATTAAGATAGATGTTACACTCTCAATGATACATAACAAACTTTATTATCAAAAAGATGAAATTTGTCCTCTGATAATTTATCAAACTATTACGTCATTACCGTTCATGGCAACCTTAATTTTTTATCAAACTGTATTATTGTCGTACACTTGATTGGCGTTGGTTGCAAAAATGTGTTTGATCTTAGGTGCCCATAGAAATTGAATTAAAACTCATGTGAAATGCAGACCGTTGTTACTATTCAACAATGGTCTGCTTATTGGATGCTACAGCGTAATAGTATTGAATTTTCTTGATGATAAAGCGTCTTTTAAATCGACAGTAGCTAGGGGCTGATCACCGAACTCAGCTAATCGAATAACTTTAAACTTTGCTTTTTGATTGATTTGCTTATCTGGATAAATAAACATTAAGTTAAATTCTTCACTATTATCGAGAGTAAAACGTCCATCAGCCCCTACACTAGAAACATAATCTAGATTTTCAAGTAGTAGGTTATTTTGGTAGAAGTGTGAGTATGTATCAATAGTAAAATATTGTTCGTTAACAACACCTTCCAGCAATTTATCCTCAGAGGGAAGTTCTGCTTCAGCACGCTCAAGAATTTCCTTGGCGATTTTTACATCATACTCAAGCCCAGCCATCTTGCTCTTATCTACTCTGTTATACCGATTATGAAGCTCAGCTATATCAGTGTGAACTTTGTAGTACTGATTGTATTGTGGCCAAAGCTCACTTTTCTTGAGAGAATATTCCTGTGCTTTATTAAGCACTTGCTTAATAGCGATTAGCTGTGCTTCTTTAAGTAGATTTTCTTCATGTGGTTGTCCCAGGTTCGCCCACTTACTGAATAGTATGCTAGTACACGTGATCTGGGTATTTTCTGCAGTTAACACAGGATCAGAATAGTGTTTTAATTTTAGCATGCTACCCGACGTAGCATTATCAATTTCCCTGCAACTTTTACCCTTCAATATCTCTTGGAATTTATAAGAATAAGTCTCATATTTTCTGTCACTATTCAACCGTCCAGCAATACCATCAATCGTAGTTTCGGTACTAATACCAACATCAGATAACGTGCCTATCGCATCTGCTTTAGCGAGTTGAAATTCTTTATTAAATGCTTCTATCGACTCTTGTATAGCAGCTCTATCAGCTTCAGCCTTGTCTAGAGCTTCTTTCTACTCAGTGTGAGTAGGCATGAAAGCGGTTAATTCGACATTAGCTTTATCCAACCTGACTTTTGCATCATCAACCTGCTTTTTAAAGCTAGATACATACTGGGATTTTGCATATTCAAGATCAAAAGGTTTATAACCATCTATGATTTTTTCTAATTCCATTTCATCAAGTATGTCATTTAATGCTTCTAATTTTTTAGTTTGATCCGTTAGGTTAGAAGCTGCATCAAGTTTTGCAACGAAACTTTCTTTATTTTCGGCCCAATCTTTCAATGCCGATTGATTTAGAGTGTAAATGTCAATTTTAGCTGCGCTCAAAAATCGTATTGACTCATTATCCAATTTACCTAGTTCTGGACCTTGCGAGCAACCCTGAGCCAAAAGTAAGATGGCCATTGCAGTTGAAACCTTAAACATACTCATTTATCTATCCTTAGTGTATTAACAATATAACCACAATATTATTTCATCCATTATCAAAACTAGGTTAATTTAGCATACCCAATTTCGAAACGTTAATTTAATTCAAATAGAAATTAATTGGTAAAATACTAATGTAGTAACAAGCAAATGAATAAGCTCGACAGTGAGTTAACTGTTTACTGATAAAAATTTGACCTGCGCAATATTCAAGCGCATAATTCAAATATTGACAGTATGAGGTAATTAGTTTGAGCAATAGAGTAACCCTTAATTCATATATCTTGGTTAATCACTTAAATTTAGTTGAAGCTTTGAGAGAGTTGGCTAATTTTGTTTGTGAGAATGCATTGCTAATTCATATGTACCAACTACCTAACTTAGCTGTTGGTGCTGAAGATGAGCATCCTAAAGTAATTGAGATAAATCAAGTCTTGAATGGTGTAGATCAACAATCAAAGCGATTTTTAAAACAGTCCATCACACAGATAGAAATCCAAGCATTTGAAGAAAATACGTATCTTGCAAAACGTTACCCTGGTGTCGTTGTATTACCTCAACATTTAAAACAATCTTTTAGCCTGTTGAATGATGCAGTAAACAAACTTAGATCAGATTTTTATGATTCAGTTAAAGTAGGGTTCAATAATCGACAGTCAGTACACGAAAACCTACACGAATTACTGCCTAATATTGTTCTACTAAGTGCGACTAGGAACGTAAGGTATCTGGAGTGTGATGCTGATGAAGTGTCGTCTGTTAATTTTTATTGGTTGATAAAAAAAATGGTTTCTCACGTAAAGCATGATGTTGCTGAGAAAATCATTAACGATGGCGTTAATAAAATTCGCAATAGCGACTGTTTTGGTCTAACTCGTGATGAGTTGATTGAGAGACGGGAAAAAGAACTGGAATTAATTTCAAGAGTGCCTAGGTCATCCAAGATAGTAGAGGTCCGTTATGCAAGAGTACAGCCATTTATTGATGTTTGGACAAGGAATGAAGATGACTCCCGGAATAGGCGAACATTAGGTGTAAATGCCAGTTTACCTATTATTGTGTTCAGGCAACCTAACAAGATATATCCATTAAAAGACTATTATTACAAAGCGCCAAAACCAATCGACTTACCAACGTTGATTAGCCGTAAAAATTGGTTTGTAAAGTAAGGAGTTTCATATGATTTGTTCACTAATATGCGCCGTGGGCCTAACCGTTTTCGTCTCAGCAGACCAGGGGTACGAATTTCCAAAAGGTGTTACAGTTCGTCAATACAATCAGCTACGACAAGTTACTGAAATCCGGCACGCAAAAGTTTCTGTCACTGAGCAAGAAAAATTCATTGATTCATTGTACTTAGCTCAATTCAAGTTTATCAATCCTAACAATTACCTTCAGCTTTCAGAGGTTACAAAAAGTCAGATTACCCCTCTTAAAAATGGAATAAGAATTGAAAAATATGTTCTTATTGGGGATCAATTTTTCATGGACAGAAATGACTAATGACCTATTACCTTTTCTTGAGGAATCCTTTGTACCGGGCAACGATAATCTCGCTACTGTTGCCCTTTTTGGTTTTCGCATTAACGAGTGTAACGTCGTTTTCACTTTACTCTTTCTCGTTGCCTCTCAATTATTTGCTAATAAGCGCTGTACCCTTGTGGGGCATATTGATAAAAGTTAATGTTAATATTAGTGCTGATGAATTAAGTATCGTTCGGTCTTTTTTAGGTTTTAAATTTCATTACAAAAGCTATACTGTTTTAGCTAACGAACAGATAACCTGGAAAAGCTCCAAGACAAAAGAGAGTATACATACATTATATGTTGGAGAGCGATCTACTGGGTTAACGATTAATGCCTAACAAAACTGGTGTATACTAAATGTATGAGAAAAAAATTATGTTACCGAGAAGCGCAAATTTTAATTAAGAAACATCTTGTCACAAGCGCCTCAGAATATCGAGATTTTAGAAACTCGGACGAAGATTTAAAATCCAAATTACCATATCAACCAATGGTTTTTTATAAAGAGGATTGGAAAGGTTGGGATGACTTCACATCATTCAAAAACAAAGAATTAGACATAGATATACGGATGCTTCAGAAAATTGCAGAACAATTAAATATAAAAACTAAAGCGGACTACAATCAAGCTATTAAAGATAATTTAATCGGTTCGCCAATCTCTATTAGTAAAATCAAAGGTTTTTCAAATTGGTCTAATTTTTTTCATCAATCTGAATACATAAGTTTTGAGGATTTACTTATTTTTACTCGTTCATTATCCCTCAAATCCCAAATGGATTGGCGTGAATGGTGCAAAAACAATGAACGACCTAAAGATGTCCCTTTTAATTTAAGAAAAATTTACTACGATGACTTTACAAGAGTCTGCTTTGATCACAAATATAGTTTTTGGAAATTCATATTTGTAGGCTAAAGCCCTTTTGAAAAATCTCAAAAGGGCTTTTCAAGTTATCGCCCTCCTACATTGCCAAAGTTTGATGCAGAAAGTGGCCTATCATTTTGCTCCCCTTCACTTTCCGGAAGTAAATTCAGGGATTTTGCAACTTGATTAATGCCTTCCTCCATACGAGATTGAGTTGATTCGGAGATATATGGTTTTGCCGCATCATACATTTCACTAATTGCATTCAATTTTTCAGGGGTATCTATGTTACGAAGTGCATCATTATGCTGATTGCTTGCTTCCCATGAGTTCGTATTGGAGTAAGCATCATCCATGTTGCCTTTTAGGAGTGACTTAAACGCACTACTAACATCAGTATCAGGGTTTTGCTGTGCTCCCAGACCAGCCTGTCTCGCCATTATTGAATTATCTTTATCTGAATTGACGAAGTGATCCACACCCAAGGATTCACTTGGTTTAGCATCGTAAATTGTATCTAATTTGCTTTGGAGTTTTTCTTGTTCACTTTCTGGCAATAGTGGCATTATTCTAGATGCAATTGACTGAACATCATTTACTAATTCATTATTATAATCTGCTGTATTGCCGCCGGTACTTAATCCTCCATATGTCATATGAGAGCCTGCGGTACTATAGAACTGTCCTTGTCCTTTATCGCCTTGTAATAACTCTGATGACTCTCCACCATTAACGAGAGCGCGAACAAGATCTAATGCTTTTGTATTTTCTGTAGAATCGTTAAATTGATTATTCCCAGCAAAACCATTTAAGGTAGAAGTACCTTCCATTGCATTAAGAACAGCATTGGCTGGAGAGTTATCAGTTGTATTTATTGGGCTATTTTTTACGCCTTCGGAAATAGCTGTCCTGTGATCCGTAGGATTATTTTCATAACTACTTTCCCATTGTCCAAATTTTTCCAATTTTTCAACAGTATCCCTATCAAATGTTTGTCTCGCCATTTGAGTCGCTTCATTATTTTCGTCTAAAAATAGTCCTTTCATTTGGTCATTTTGTAACATGCCGACTAACTCTGCATTACCTTCCCTCGGCATGTCTTTCTGAATTCTATCGGTATTAATATCTCCTAGTTCATAATTATTAAGTGCGCCAAATGCTTTAGACATCTCAGGTGATAATGAATTCAAGGTGTTAAAATCGGATTCATTTTTAGGATCTAATTTTGACACCATATCATTAAATGCTATTTCTGCTTCGGGCTTTAATCCCTCAGCTGCTTTAGAAGCTATTCCGCTGACGAGTCCGAAAGCATGTTGAGCATTAGCATTACCTTCTATCACCTTATCTTTAGCCTCATCAACTTTTGCTGCCACATTAGAGCCTGGGCCAGTTGGTATGGCTATACCCATTTCTTTGGCATCCGAAGCAACGTCTGCACTCATATTAGAGCCATTATTAGCAACATCAGCCATGGAACCTTTCGTGTTATTTGCAGCATCTTCCCTAACGGCATTTGACTGGTCTTGAATATTAGTTGATTGAGCCTGCAATTCAGTTGAGGAAGGATGATTAATCGTTTTAATAGCATCATCAAAGTTGCCACCGATACGATCACTAGATTGCTGCATACTATCTAACTGATCACCACGTTGCTGATACAAATTAAATGCTTCTGCAGCTCCTGTAATGCCTTGCTCCTTCATCGCTTGGAAAATCCCTTGATTAATCTGGTTATCAGACTTTTCCTTATCGAAATCAACGCCACCCCCTTTGTTATAATCAATACCATCGTGCTCTTTGATTAAGTCTTTTAGTGCATTGCTTTTAGCCATGGCATATCCATCAACAGAGGTATTGTTTGATGAAGCAAGATAATCCGCTGTCTTTTTATCAAGAAACTCTTGTGCATTACCCGTTGTGTTATTACCTAATTGATATTGCTGATTTTGTAATTGCTCCCACAACGCAGGATTTGACGATTGCAAGAATTCTTGTATCGATTGGTTGCCCAAAGCCGATTGAAGTTGCGACATACCTATTTGAGTAGAATCAGACAGTTGGCTAGAACGGGATTGCATATCTGATATTGAAGCGCTTTGTTGCCTGAGCGCTTGTTCTTGCCTTGCCAATAACGCGCCTTCCGAGGCTTTTTCTTGAAATGCGCTAGAAGTAGAATCGGACCAACCCGTTGAAGCCATTTTCGTGTTTTGCAGGCTTGCGTTAATTTCTTTGGAATGACGTTGTGCGAGATCCATACTTTTCTGAAAAGATTGTTTTTCAGACTCAGAGGCTGAATCATCAATACCCAATGCTGCTTGCGCTTTACCACCAAGTTTCATTCCAGCAACTCCATTGCCGAAAGACAGTGCACCGCCGACTTCGCCTGACACAGTACCAGATGCAGCCACTTTTCTAGCTTGTGATATATCCATACCTGTCGCTTCTTTAATTGCCTGAGCTGCGGCTTCAACAGCACCTTCTTTTGAACCGATAGTATATTGATTACTTTCACCATTTTTGTAATCGTAACTACCGACATTGCCTGAGCTAAACATCTCCTCAACGGCTTTGCTTCTACTCGCAGCGACACTATCGGCTTTGCTTTGTAGTTGTTGTGCAGCCATTCCAGCACTGCTAGCGGAAGATGAGCCCACTGAAAATTGCCCTGATGAGGTTTGTGTTAATGAGTCTCCTCGGTTATGACTTCCAGTATTGTTTTGATATACACTATTTTGGTTACCGTAGTCAGTTTTTCCGTTATTAACCGTTGCGCCCGTATCAGGTGCAAATCTTTCGGCTTTAATATTGGGATCTTGCATTGATTTAGATGCTAATCCTTGCATAGCGTGAACACCCTTATACATCACGAAAATACAGATAGCTGGAATAAAGGTATAGAGCATCCCGCCCATTGAGATATAAGAGTTTGCCGTCGTAAACTGAGAATCAATTGAGTTTAGACTGAACTGGCTAGTACCTGCGGCAACACCTTCCGTAAATCTTCCCGTCATGGCCATCGCCATAAATCCATTCACTAGCACTAACATCACGGCCCACATATTAACAAACACCCACACCATGAAATATTGACCTACAGCTAATAACCCCTGACCTGAAAACGCTAATGTCACACCAATGAACGGTGTGATAAAAACACACAATGCCTCAAAGAATGACTGCATAATTTCAGCATTTTCCATCCAATATTCTTTCTTTTGGGCATTTACAAAATGGCGTTGATTGACAGTATCAAACATGCCCTTGGCGACTTGGTTTCCATAATCAGAGTTATTGAAATTATCCGCAAATTTACTTTTCAAAAACATGACTTTTGCTAAATCCAAAGAAGATTCAGCTTCTGGAATGGTACCATTTGGAACTTGCTGCGCGATAAATTTATCGACTTCAGACAGTTTGAGTCCTTGACTGATCGACGACTTATCTAGCGCAAGATTGAAGTGTGCAGAATTAACCGCAGTTGTTAGTTGCGTATGAGCCTCGATACAAGAAGCCATAATGCCATCGGTAAATGTTGGGTTGGTACTCAAGTAATATTTTGTTTCAAGCGCTAGATTAGTCGTCTTTATAAGACCAACAAGTTCTTTGGGTTTGGCATTAGCTAATTTTTCTAATGGGTCATTTTTATTCGATGAAATTAATTCAGACGTGATGTAGCAGTCATTTAGGTATTGGCTCAACGTTTTGCAAATATTGTAAGTCTTTTTCACTGCCAGCAATCGGTACGCATGCCGGTTGGAAATCTGCCGTAGCAAGGCCAACAAAATGCTGAATAGGCGAAAATGCAGTCCATGTATTCGCAACACCAACAACGGAAAACGCTTGTGCAAACTGATCTGCAATGACGGTAATCGTGCCTGTAATGAGCCAGCCGCTTAACGCAGGTAAAAGAGGTACATTACTGATATTTTGATAGCTATTATCGCGCTTAGAAATTACCGTAACATCCACTAATGAATTGGGTCCTAGCAATCCAAGGACAACAACAATCGAAATAATAAAACTTTTTGCTGGAAACGGTGATTTATCTTGATCAATAGCCCATTTGAACATGCCAGCCATTAACCCTAAAATTAAGGCAATTCCAAATAAAACATAGATATCATTCTGAGACCACATACGGGATAAGCCTTTGAATATTTCTATTAAAAACTCAGGGTTGCCCATTGAATATACTTCAAATCCTGTCATAGCTACCTCTACTTCTTATTGCTAACGCTTTGCATAACTAAATACTGAGAAAACTCTTTGAAAACTTTATCAATCTCTCTATCCAACTGACCAGCGGTTAAGTCCTGGTAGTCTTTGTGAAAGTTATCAAGGTTTCTAAGCACTTCTTGTATGCCAAGGATTGGGATTTGGTTAGTTTGGTTTGCGGCTTTTAAAGCAATTAGTGATTCACGGTTTTTGGTATAAAAATCCACTTCAAGATAATCCATCATTACTTTTGTCATCGTCAGAGATTTTAGGTTGACATACTGCTCACGCGTATTAGCAGTAAACCCGAGCTTTTTCATCGTTGCCAACATGTCATTACCCAAAAAATAATTTAATAACTTTTGGTTTTGAGTTAATGCTACATTGCCTTTGACAGTTGTATCCCACAGTTCAGCAATGTCCTTTCTAAGCTTAGGTAATAATCGGGTTACATCTATTGAACTTTCGCTCGGAGTGATACATGTAGTCGCACTTTCACACTTGTAATATTTAAATGAGTAATCATCGAGACTGTTAACTTGCTCTAAATCGATAAACAAATTTACAAAAGCTAATGCACCTTTAGGCGCTAGTGGTTTAAGACATGTTTTCTCGCCATCACGCGGCGATTCCGCGCAATCAGGAGTCGTTGTATTGGTAATGTGCGAACCGATTAAAGTCTGTGCCAATTCGTTGGGACGCATAGAAAGAAATGAACCGAAAAAGTCACCTTGAGCATTGGACTTCTTCAAAGCATCCATGGTCACGTTTGAGTCAACGTTAATTCCTGCCTTTGTTGCTTTTTCTGAAATACCTGAGACCGAATTGAACGCAGTTTCGGTGTAATCTGCGTAATCACCCAACTTAGTGCTAATGGAATTTAAAGCTTGATTTAGACTTTCAGATTCTAATGCTCCCGTAGTGTTCGGATTACCAGCAAGTTGTTTCGCTACATTCTGGCCCATAGCACAACTATCACGTGTAAATTTGTTCATCTCATTTATCAATTTCATGATATTTTCTTTAATTTGCCCTGCGCTTGGAGAAATAGCGTTTAATGCTAAATCGAAGGCATATGTTGCTGCGCCCTGCATCACGCCCCTAGCAACCTGAGACAATTCATCGCCACTAATAAAACTAAAACTTCCCGCAAACATATCGATGCTGCCGCACTTATCTACCTGAAAATTGGGCATCCTCGCAGACAAAACGTTTATGTTACTGTCAATACTCGGGCGGTAACTAAAAGAACCAAATGAAGCACCGTAACGGCCACTACCCTGCTGCGAAAAATTTGGCGGTGTTGCGTTGTACATATCGTTAAAGACATTTTCCATGCTTGAGTGTGCAGGCGAAGACGCCATCAACAGAAGAATTAAACTGGCTAGTTTGGTTTTTTTTATCATCGTTGAGTCCTTTTAAACGGTGTGCCTATCGGTGAGCTTGATAAGTCGATTTTTTGTTCTAGCAGGTCACGTAACACGCTTGGATCGTTTATTTCCGATGCTTTAATCGCAATATTTCCATTGTCGAGTGTGTTCGTACCTTTAATGCTTTTTACAGATTGATAATCATCAGCATTAATCCAATCCATTGCATAAGCATTTTCAAAAATACTGACTTGCATTTTTGGCAGAGAAACCGAACCCTGATTGAGTAATTTGAAATGCGTTGCATCATTGGAGACTAAGTAAGTAGTGGGCGTTACCTGAATATTGAAATCGCTAGCGACCTTGCCGTTATAGTCAAAAACAATTTTATCTTCTGGGATGCCTGGAATAACACCGCCATCGAGTGAGATATAAAGAATATCAATTCCGCTACGACTCAAAGAATTCATAACAGGCAACTGTTTGATACAATAGGGGCATGTACTTGAATAGAAAAACCACAAACCACCATTGTTGCTCACTTTTTCAAGGACTGGTTTTGCTTGTTGATGGGTATCAAGTTTAAACTGATTTAGCATAAAACTTTCTGTCGGACGTCTATGATCTTCGGATAAAAAGTTACCTTCTTTGCGAAAGTAATCTTGCGTGTTAGCGGCAAACTTAGATGACATATCGAGCATCACACGTTGAGCAGAATAAAACGCGCCTAGATTTTCTGACGTTGGATTGTTAATTGCTCTCATTTGCAAAATAGGCAAATTTTCTTTTAACCATTCCGCATTAATTTCAACCATTTGTTCTTGCGACTCAGGTTGATCTTTTGCAGTGTCTGGATCAACAACCGGCTTTAATTCTTCTACCGGTTCTTCGATTTCAGGTTCAGTCTCGTACCAAAACCAGCCCTTTTCTCTAGTTTTGTAAAAAGTATCGTCACTTGACCAAACCGACGTTGATAATAAAGTCGCTAAAACAATTAAGCTGCTAGTTCTCAAAATTTTCATACACCTCTCCCAAATGCCTTTGGCAGTTTAAAGGGTGTAAATGGTAATTACTTAAAATAGCGTGTCGATTTTGAGCACCTTAATCAGAAAGGTTCACTTGTTCGATAACAGTTCTGTGATGGGTTAAATAATGGGGCCAAACAAAGATTTCCAGGATAAAGAGCGAATGCAGATACCGATTGAATTGATAAAGCACGTTATAATAATGGGATTTGAAATGTTAATCTTATTGCTTTGAAGATTACGAAATATAAAGAGTAAATGTTCAACCCCCAAAGGGTATAAAAAAAAGTATGAAAGACGAGATGAAAGAAAGATTTACATATATTAATCATTTGCGGGATGTTTGAAAATAAATGGTTGAAACCTTGACTGCGGTGTTATTTTGTTGACTAGATTAACGAACCTAGTCAACGTAATATAATTAAATAGAAAGCGCTATATTCTCAATATTGCATCTTTCAGGGAGATGACTTTTTGCTATCGACAAGTCGGCACTGAATACTAATTTCAAATATGGTGATTTATCATTTACAGTGACAATCTTAGCAGTATCCTTTGATTTATTTTTTGAACTAAACATAGTAGAGGTCGAGTTATCAACTGATTGGCTCATTAAAACATCCCGCTTTGCAACACAGTGCCAGCATTCTTTTTTTATAACATTAAAATCTCTGATAAATCCGTTATCGCAATTTGAGTTTTGACACTTTTCAATAACTATTGAATGATCCATTACACGTCTAATTAAATATGCAAATCGGTTAACATCGCAAATTTTTTCAGTAATCATTTCAGGATAAAGATTTATTGCTAACGTCCACGTAGAAGCTATGTCGTTTACATCAGGTTCGCGGCAGAACTTATTATTTGCAGAGACGATAGTGTACATCTTGAACAATATATTAGAATACTTAAACCCTTTCTTGGAGTGAGTCCAAGAAACATTTGAACCGCGAGAGAAGCAAAATTCAGAATTAGATACCTTGAACCTCCTAACAAATTTAAGAGTCCCAAAAAGATGATCCTCTATACATTTTGGACTCATACCAATTGAATGTAATTTTAATGCCAAAACCTTGTTAGCTAAACTGGGTTCTGTTATTAATGTATTGTCCATTTTATATGACATATAGTTATCCTTTCATCTATACAGTTTTAAATGAATAAAGAGCATTCTCAATTGCAAGAATGCTTATTTCCCCGCCGGCATTAATTTCATCAATGCTAATTTTGGGGTTGATATTAAAAATAGGAGGCAGCTCTGATATAGATAAGAACTTATTAGAGTTTAACCAGTTACTTGCCAATCGACTTAAAATATTCCTATCTATATTCAACATTAGAGAAGCAAAACCTACATCAGATACAGCTAAATCACCTATTGAAAACAATAAACCTGATTGGGCTGATAATACATTTTTTAATAAAGGTTCAGTTTCTTCTCTTAAACACTTTGTTAAATTAGTAGACTCATCATTTGATAGAAACGGTCGTGAAGTTTCAAGTGTATCTACCCACTTAGAAAAGAAACATTCAGCTGGTTGAGACCATGAAATTGATTCCCTTTGGATCGGAGATAAAATCCAAAAATTGAGATCTTCGAGAATGGATTCAAACTCACCTTCAGTTCTAGATAATATGAATGATAGGGTGTCATCGCCCATGTTAAATGCTGATTTACATGCGTATGGATACTTATATGCGAGACGATATGATGCTAGCAAAAACTTCTTTTGACTCTCTAGCATTAATGAATAGTAACTCTTACCATTATCTATCATAACAACCTCAAACTTTACAAAGCGACAGTAAAAAAGCAGGTTAACGAGTAATTCTAAAAACCGAAAGCATGCTACACCCGCTGATATGTGTTTACAACAAATAAGTTTAAATTCATCAGTTTTTTAACGATAAGTTACAGAATTGGGATAATCGTCTCTAATTTCACATCGCAATGAACACTAGGCAAAGTTAGATGTTTCATTTTTGATTCCTTGCATAAATGGTTTACAACATATGTCGGTATCGCTGATAAACCGCGGATTTTTAGACGATTTTTTTTTACAACATATGTAAGTAAATCCATATTTCCTCTATAACCACAAAGATTTTCTTTCCTCGCGTAGTTGTAAAGCCGGGATTGTTTACAACAGATAGTTATGTAATAAAAAATCCCTTTATACCGTTTTTAATTTCCTCTTGGTTTGTGCTGTCCTTTTTCTCATCATCAAAATTAAGGTGTTCAAAATCGACACGCTATTTTGTTTTTTTCTCGGTTATACATGATTTAATCGTCTAAATGTTCAGTTCAAGGGAGTTCAGACCAATGGACAGCGGTAGTAGCCAGAGTCATAGCCAAACTAAAATTGAGATGATCGATGAGCAGATCAAGCAACTGGTTTTGACTAAGGATAAATATCAATCAGAAGCAGCTTTAATGGTTGACTCTTACTGGGATGAATGGAAAGAAGAAAATAAGAGAATTCATTCTATGCGTCAAAACATAGGGGATAAGGATTATGTCCATACGGGCAGGTTGGCTCCTCGTGTTTATTCACCTCCAAACACACACCGGGTTTATATAGAGTGGTGGGATTTCAGAAAACACGCATTACGCATAAAAATTAAATCCTTTGGTGTAAGAATTAAACCTACCAAGAAAGGTTATACGTGGTCATGCGTATCTAAACATGCTAACGCCTGGGAAAAGAAATTTTTCATAAAATATGAAACTCCATTTAAGCGCATAAGGGAATCAACCAATCTAATCTGCGATAACATTAACACTTTGAATAAAGTTAAACGTATCCACTTAAAACATATAGCAAAGTTAAATGAGTCAATTAACATAAAAACCAATGAGGAATATACTAATGGCTAAATCACCAGCGAAAAACGTTAAAGAAAATATTGTACGCCGTAAAACTGGCGTGGTTAGAATTACATTTAAATCGGAAGCTACCTATCTTTATATGCGTAGCAATCAAGGTGGCATCTTAAATAATGCAATGTATAGAATGGCCGAATTATTTAAGTTAACGTCCACATCATATAATAAAGTATTACTTAACCAAATCAAAGATTGGTTTGAAAAAGAGATCATTTTACCCGCTACAACTGAACTTGAAAATTTAAATAACCAGCTAAAACATCTTCAGGAAGAAGTTGATAGTGGTTTGGAATTTATTAATGTGAAAAATCCAAATATGACGCTAGAGTTTGATGTTATTCATAAGAGTCATGGTGAAATATTCAATGTTATCAGAAAAATTGATTTCTTAATGGACGATATCGAAACTCTTTTATTAACCGGTGTAGATGACGATGAAAATATAGAAGATTCAAGCCGCAGCCAAATGAATCTTATTCTAAACAGTATATCCAGAAAAATATTTGCAGTAACTAAACCTGGTAAGAGAGATGGTGGGCCATTCAATTCTTTGTATTTTGTTCAACAATTAAAATTAGGAGTTTTCTCTCTTTATCCAGATGATAAAGAAACAGAAGAAGTTCCTGGAAGTAAACCTGCAACAGAAATCAACTCGGTTAATAAAAGTCTGAATAAAAAAATTGACGTTGAACAAACTGAAAATGAATTAGCTGAGGCTGTATAATGCTTAGGTTGAAGATGTGGTCTCAAACTTTTTTAAATAATATCCTGGAGATTGTTGGAAACGGAAAAAACAAGAGCCATATCGAATCAGTTAGGGTAGATGAGGCAAAGTTAGATGCATTGCTTCACTATCCAATAAAACCCTCATCTATTCCATTGGTGAGTATTGAATCTTTATATCTTAGACATAAAGATAAAATACGAACTATTGAAAGAGATATTCCATTAGTTAAGTTTGGGAGTAAATTTAATACAACTGAGCTGGTGGAAGATGTAATTAAAAATTATATTGCTTACTGTCATTTACTGCCAGCGTCAGAGATGGATCATCACAGGTATATTGGTGGGTTATTAGAGCACTCGCTTGATGTATCTATTAGGTCGTTGCAATCAGCAATGGGGGCAACTCTAGATGATGAGCGTGAAATAGATATAGATCAAAAAAGAAAACCTCGATACGAATATGCAGCTTGGTTGTGCGGCTTGCTTCATGATGCAGGAAAAATCATATCAAATATGACAGTTCACGATCCTCGCTCAGAACAACCATGGCAACCGTTAAACAGTAACTTGTTCGATTGGGCCAATAAGTTTGGTGTGAATGAATATACCGTTTCACATGTGAAAAATCGTGTGCACAACGAACATGAAACTAACTCTATTCATTTTCTAGGATTTGTTATCAACGATACGGCAAAAGAATATTTGATTGGTGACGGTGACGGTCGTGATGATCTCTATTCCAAAATAACCCAGACCTTAATCGGTTATCACACAAATAAAGGTTATCTATATAACGCTGTAAGAAAAGCAGATGGCGCATCAACCTATAATGATTATGCAAGGGTTTGGATGCATGATTCTCACAGAGATAAATCCATGGTTAGCGCTGTGGTTGATGTAATGCGAACCCTCTACTTCGACTGGTCAGTGAATAAACCTAACTCAGAGGTCTTCATACTGAAAGGTGAGATTTATCTTGAAATGACAAAACCTTTTAAAGCAGTTATAGCCAAATGCAGAGATTTAAAAATACCTGTACCAAGTTCCCCTAAGACTTTAATCGAGATTTTGATAGACAAGCGAATTATTGACAAAGTATCTGACAAATCAACATTTGGAAACCTGTATGTTGGAGATTTTACAGAGCAGGACATACATCAATTTAATAGCGATAAAAGTGGCCCAATTGCAAGTACAAGCCCAAAGGCTGTGGTAAAGATTGTTTGGCAAAATTTTGTCATCGGTGACAACCCTATTCCAGATGATGCAGTAGGTGCTTTACGCTATAACACACATAAATCAGAAAACACACACACTCTTTTTAGTAAAAACACATCTAAAATTGTTTATCCAATTGATGCTGAGACGAAAGAACCCATGCCCGGTAATGAGTTATCAATCGACACGACAAAAATAAATGTCGAAGCCCCTGTCGAAAATTATCCTACGATTGACACGAACAAAGAAATGCCTGCACCAACAAAAATGAAAGTTGGAAAGAAGGTATCACCTAAAGATGATGCTGAATCCAATACCACAATCCCGTTGAAGGGAAAATCGGCAGCTATTGTTAAAAAGGATAAGCAGAGCACTTCACCGAAGAAATCCAAGAAAGCGAAAACCAAAGAAGTTGTTGGTAATGGGCATCAACAAAGTACTGATGATAAATCAATGACAACAATGGTGGATGTCGAAAAACCTGTATTCATTGCTGATGAGCTAAAACCAAGTTGGGTTGGAAAACGTGTTATCAAGAAAGTTGATGAAATCCTCTTTGAATTAAGCACTTCTAAAAATTCAGATGTGGTTCAGGTAATTGAGGACCATGTGGTGATCTTATTGGATTACATTGCAACCTCATGCGAACAAACTCCTAAGGATGTTATTAAAGAGGCTGAATACTTAGGTTTAATAACAATAAATAAAAAGTTACCAAAAAAAGCAGAATTTAACGGTATTCAGCAAAAGATTGTGGTGCTGAGTGAGCCGGTGGCCAGCGAATTTACATATCTTTTGGAATTGATGCCAAAACCTTTTGTCGATACGGAAGTTGAGCTACCACAACCAAAACAAGCTGTAGCAGAAGCAGAAGATGAATCAGCTTCCCTATCGATTAATATAAGTATGGAAAGAGAACAGGGCGAAATTGTTAATCCTAATTACATAGGTGAGCATTCAATCTGCAGTAGTAATAATGAAATCAATCATAAATTACCGGTGGAAAGTGGAGCAGCGACTGTAACAATCGAGATTTTTATCGACGCTCTAAAGAAAGATTTTCCAGATATAACAATGATGAATCTCCGCCCCTACCTGAAGCAATTAAAGAAAAAGCCTTTTTTGCATGAAGATGGTGTGATGTATATCACATCAAGTCAAGTTGAGGTTGATGAAATCAAATACAAAATTCAACAGGGAATAACAGAAAATGAATAACAGAAGTGCGTTGACGCATAGCGAAACGTTATTTAGGCCGTTGTTGGAGTTAAATAGCGCATATGTTTATATAGGTGCAGGTATATCAACTGGTGTTATAGCGGGTGTCGATGCAATTAATGGCGCAAGTTTGGCTACACCCGCATTAATAGCAGGAGGATTAATTGGTGTAGGGTTAATCAAGTTGATCAATTCATACCCAATGATGAAGCGCCAACTTGGATTGTATGTAAATAAGTTGGAGTTCATTGATATAGAGGTAGTTCGTTTTTTGAATCGCTGGAAGGATAACAGCGACGTGAAAAATTTCGATCTCAAAGACAGAAGAGAAATTTATATTGGGAACGGTTTTGAGTGGGAGCCAGAACACGCCCAGCGCGCATATCAAATTATGGATATGTCATCGAATCTAAAAGAGATGGAAGTCCCATTTGCACTAAAACCATATATCAACAAATACAAAAAAAACACTAAATCTATGGGAGGTAAAACATGGATTCATGCAATCGGTAATGAAGATCGTCAAATGGTTAATGAAGAGACATTTTGGGGGCATTCATTTATTACTGGAGCTGTGGGTTCGGGAAAAACAACTTTGCTGAGAATGTTGGGTACAGGGTTTCTACACCTTGGCAATTCTTTAGTAGTAATAGATCCAAAGGACGACAAACAGTTAAAGAATGGAATAATTTCCGAAATGAAGGCACTAGGTATCGAGCATAAATTTTATGAATTTTGCCCAGCTAGACCGAGCGAATCATGTTCTATCGATATTCTAAAAAACTTTGCTACACCAGCTGAAATACCTACTCGTATAGCAAGCCTATTAAAGTCTGGAAAATCAGGCTCAGATACCTTCATTGACTTTGGTTGGCAAACCATCAGTCAAGTCACCGATGGCATGATTTATTGTCATGAGGCACCCAAGTTAACTGAAATATACCGCTACATGCGTACTGGTAAGGCAGAGTTATTACAAAAAGTGCTGTCAGTTTTTTATGAGCGTAAATTTGGCAAAAATTGGCGCGATGAAGAGCTGCCTAAAATGACTGATATGGGGGAAACTCCCGTTGAAGGAATGGTTGCGTATTACGCTGCAAGGATACCAAGCTCAGAAAAAATTGCTGCTGTTGATGACGTTATTCAGTTCGTCACACACAACCATGAACATGCTCAAAAAATGTTGGCGAGTGTTTTCCCATTATTCAAAGTGTTATGTACGAATCCATTAGATAAATTGCTTTCACCAAACCGCGACACAGATGATGTAAATAAAATTATCGATATAAAGCGCGTCATAATGGACGGCGGCGTCCTTTATTGTGCTCTTAACTCATTAAACGATCCAAAGACTGCTGGGCAGTTAGCTAAGTTATTACTTGCCGATATATCGTCGTGCCTGGGTGATAGATACAACTACGGTGATGGCAAAGAGCGTCGGGTGTCAATTTTGGTTGATGAAGTGCACGCAGCGGTAGCTGGTAACGATGCATTACTCAATAACTTAGCGCAAGGCCGAGCCGCGTTAGCTCAGTTCATTTTAGCAACACAATCCATCCCAGATTTGGTTGACATGACTGACCAGGCAACTGCAGAGAGATATTTAGCGCTTTGTAATAATTTCTTTTCGATGAAAGTTACTGACAAAACAACTCAAGAGTATGTATCTGCTCAATTTAATCAAACTAATATTCAAACAGTCGGAGTTCAATATTCTATCCAATCGGCCACGGGTCAGGCATTGACTGAGTTTAGTGGTGGTTATAAAGAAAATATAACTAAATCAAGAGAGGATATGTTCCCTCCTCACCTACTAGCTGACTTGCCAAAGTTGCAATATGTTGCACGGCTTGCAAACGGTCAAAAATTAAAATGCAAATTACCGATAATACAAGGGAGTTAATAATGCAACTTCAACCGTATAGCTACCAGCCAATAAACCTTCCAATGATCCACGAAGGTGTAGCCTCAATCATACAGAAACTAAATGAATTAGTAGGTGGTCAGCACTACATAACCAAAAATAACATTTCATTTTTAAACTGCGCGATTTTAAAAGCAGATTTAGCCTGGGGTGATGATGAAAATGAGCACAGCGAAGATAAGTTTAGACGTTTTTGTTTATCTATTTTAAGTGATTTAAGTGATCTAACTAATTATTGTGTTACTTACAAACTGAAATCGAACGAAGTCGTTCACTGGGACTGCGTAGCTCAAACTTTACCCGAATTTATCGCTGAACAAATGCAAACAGCTACTTTTAGAAAAAACAGCTGTAAGTGTTTTGAGGTCAGTTCTCGATGTTCATGCTTTCAAATTAAGTATGTTGAACGTCAATCGTTCATTGAAGATAGATGTGTAGGTTTTTTATTGTGTCATCACATTTTTAATCGTCGCTGGCTAAATATAATCGGCCTACCTTTGCCTGGGCGCGAAAGAATCTACTCCCTCAAATCCCAAAATACTATTGTGTAGGTGAACCATGTCAGAACTATTGCACGAGCATGGGCTGAGTAAATTGTTCAGTTTGTTATTGCTGATATTGTCAATGTCATTAGCTGTAATTCTTATAATTGTCCCAAGCGCGAGTTTCCAAAGAGAAGTTGAAAGTGAAGTAAAATCACTTGCACTGCTTGTTGATTTACCACAATGGATGGAGGTCACTAACAAAGTCACTATGCGCTATTCTGAACACTATATTCAAAGTGGTATTCAAGATGGTGTTTCAGATGCATTACTTCCAAAAAGTAGCTACAAAATTAAAGAAATTGTCGCCAAGTACAAGGGTGACTTTATTCTTAGCCGAGTAGTCAACAACCTACATATTCTCGCATATCAAATGACATACCGAATTACCATATTAGGATTCTGGGTGTTCTTGCTTCTGCCTTATTTTATCGCCGTCATACATGATGGATATATCGAGCGCAGAATAAAAATGTATGAACCTAAGCAAATATCAATAAAGGGCTCACGCATTTGGACACGTTCAATAGTCTACATCATCATATTAGTATTCAGCTACCTTGTTATCCCGAACTTCATGGGTGTCACAGTTGCAGCTTGGTTTCCATTGATAATGTTAATGGCCACAGGTTATGCAATAAAGAAAACAATCTCAAATTACATGAAGGTCGCATAAAAATGGATATTAAATCTGAACAATCATTAGTAAAAGTCGCAAGTGAGCATTTAAAGGTTTACAAACGCACAGCCTACGGAAAATTAACGTTTATCGGCTTGATATTTGTGATAGCAACCGCGACAAACATTATCAATTTCACAGGAGCAGATTGGGGCGAAAAGAAGCATATAGCGAAGATATTGCTCGAAGGCGAAATAGGCTCGAATCACGACACTGGTTCGGGTTATTCCGTGGCAGATCATATATTAACAGCAATCAACAACAAAGACTCGTTAGCTATTGTGCTTGAAGTTGATAGTGGTGGAGGTTCACCAACGGACTCGCAGATAATCGAAAATGTAATAACACAATATAAGCATTTGGCTGATTTGAATAATCAAGCGTTACAACGAATCTCAAATGCACTCACCTCGCCTCAATTAATGTTTGCGGATGATGTTATACGTAAAGCAGCTTTAGAAGCGCCGAACAAAGATGCGCAATTTTTGACTTTTTTAGCTGACTTGCCTAGGAAACCTATCATCGCAGTCGTATCGAAGTTGTGTGCTAGCGCCTGTATACAAGCTGTCATTCACGCAGATATCATCGTGGCTCAAAAGGCGTCTCTTGTTGGTAATGTTGGTGTAAGAATGGACTCTTTAAATTGGTCTGAGTTAGCCACAAAGCTGGGTGTAAAAAATACTGTGGTCACGTCCGGCATACATAAAGACATGTTATCCCCTTGGACCGATGTAAACGATGAACAATTATCAATAGCAAAACAAATGTTGGTAACACCGGTGTTTGAGCAATTTAAGTCCACAGTTATAAGCGCAAGGGGCGACAAACTAAAAATGGATTTGAATTTGCTATTTTCAGGATTAGTTTGGTCAGGCTTAGAATCGCGTGAAGTTGGGCTCGTTGACATTAATTCAGACAGACTCCAAGTTCAAAAGAGCTTGGAAGCTCTGACTACGGTTAAATACAAACCTTATTCTCAAGCGCACTTTGGTATCAGGCAATTTCTTACATCTGCATTCGGTTGGTTAGATTTAAATTGAGCAAGATAACGCAGAAATCTGAGTATATTTCTTGAATATGCAAATTAAGGTAAAAAACCTTTTTAAGTTGCCGAATTAACGTTTCGAAATCGATAACCTTAATTTAATTATTCACGCTTTAAAGCGGGTAAATTAGGTATAGAGATTAACCCACTATTTAAATCTACAAATAGATTAAAGGAAGAAAATTATGAATACAGCTCTAACTATGCCTCAAGTGGCAAACCCAAATATCATCTCAAACAAGAAAGTTGCCGGTGTAGTTTTAGTCGCGTCTTTCTTATTTGCATTACTTTTTAGTATGGATACGATTGCGGGTTCGGGTGGTGCAGCTTTTACGACAATTTGGACTGAAATTAGTGGTTGGGCTGACGGCGTTCCGGGAAAAATTATTACCCTGCTTGCTTTCTTCGCAGCCCTCTTCAATGTTCTCAAGCAAAACTACTACATGGCGATTGGTGCATTTATTGGCGGCATGTTGTTAAGCCAGTCGGTTACAATCATTAACGTATTCCTCACTGCAACAATCTAAAAATTCCAATTTTTTAATGTATTGCTAAATAGCCTATTTATAATAGTTAACACCCTTTCTATCCCTTTGCTTGCCTTGCCGCCTCTTTCCCTCGAGGCGGTTTTGTATCTCCAAATAAACAAGATAACCTCACTTCATCAAAAAAATTGCTTTTTAATTAAGGTGTCTAAAATCGACACGCTATTTTGACAAAAGCCGATTTAATAGTGCCAGAATGAGCCAACGATTTAACTGAGGCTATAAATATGGCAATGACATACCGAATTCCGAAGAAAGTGAATGAGTCATTATTGATACTCTTTTTTACTCTTGAGCAGTTTATACCTATCGCTATTGCGGTGATGCTTGGCTACACCTTTAAAGCAGCTATGGAGTCAATGATATTCGCAATCATGTACTTCAAAATAACATCGTATTTCGCTCAAAATCATCCAAGAGGATATGTCGAACATACCTTATGGTATTACGGAATTATGCGAGTAAAACTTGGATTTAAAACACCTGATCCGATGAAAAAGGAGTTCATTAGATGAGTAAATTGCTTAGCAGCGTCCATGACATCAAGGTTTCATTAACGGAAGCAATTTCAGTTCGTAACGTAACATTGCTATCTAATATCCTTCTCAGTGTTGCATTGTTAATATTTGCATTGAAGTTCCTCAATTTTGAGCCTGGGGCGATCGCCTTGCCGAATGCGCCCTTAACAGAACCTATTGAAGTACGCGGCAGTTGGGCTAATTCTTCATTCAAAGAGGGGCATGCTATCGCATTTTCTGAGTTAATAGGCAATATCAGTAATACCAATATTAAGTTTGTAAAACAACGCTTCTTAGCAAGTGCTACACCCTACTTACGAGATCAATTTGAAGAAGAGATTGAGCGTCAAGTTAGCATTATCAACGCACGTAAGTTGAAGCAACGTTTTGTCATTGAAGACCTACATTTTGATGAGTTTCAGGACATTGTTTGGATCTGGGGTACCAGGGAAATCACCCTTCCAAACCAACCTGTGCTGAAAAAGACTTGGACATACGAATGGCGCATAGGTGTCAGTGGTGGTATGCCAAAAATCTCATATTTTCAACAATACCCAGGTAAACCCAATACTCGTCAGCGTGTAGTTCCAGCGGCAGACACTATTCCAGAGTTAACAGATGAAATGCGGCTTGGTTTAGTTGAATCAGGCTCAGAAGTTAAGGAAAATAAAGATGCAAACTAATATTAAATTATCAGCTATAACAATCGGATTACTATCGACATTGGCTTTGAATGTTTATGCTAATAACGAACCTTATTTTGAAGCATCGCCTTCAGATCCAGTTAATGAGTTTGTTTTGCCCGTTAATACGTCTAATCAAAGATTATCTTCAGAAATGATAGACACAAAACCTAACGAAAATAATCCTGTTCAATTTATCTTTGACCAACTCAAGTCGGCTGTTCCCGAAGGTGAAGGACAATCGACATTAAATTATGATCAATTCGGGCGACCAATAAATACCTCAACAACACCTACAAGTAATCAATCTGAGTTTAGTAATACATTACAAGCAAGCTATAAGCCTGTGCAAGACTATGAATTAGCCCCAGGCGATAATATTGCCGTAGCAGTGGCTGCGGGTTTAATGAATCGCATTAAGACTAATTTTCAAATGGTAGCAGTAAGAACGTCCGATGAGGAATCAATCATTGAAGCATCTGACGGTTATATTTACATAACGATTAATAGCTTGAGCCCGGTAGGTTTAATGATTTATGAAGAGGGCCTGCCAGAGACAGCTATATCATTAGTTTTGCAACCAGATAACTCTCCACCGGCAATGGTCAACGTCAATGTTGCGCTAACACCTTCGCAATATTATCAGGCCACAGAAAGAAAGCGAGAGCGCGACCGCCTAGAAAAAATTGAGCAGGCAAACCTACTTGGTGAAACTGAACACTCAGCATCGAGTTACATTGAGCGCATCAAAGAGATGCTGACACCGATAGCTCAAAGTGGCATCCCCAAAGGTTTTACTGAAACGGTAGAAATACCTGCATCAGTGACTAAACCTTGTTCAGTGGCCATCAAACAAAAGACAGCACAACGTTATGTTGGTTCGCGTGAATATATTGATGTAGTCGTAATGTATAACCACACCGTCTATGACTATCAAATAAAAGAAGAACAATGCCTAAGTCGTGATGCCCTTGCTGTGGCGCTGGTGGACCAAAGTATTTTGCCTCCAGGCTTTTCAACTGAAGTTTATATTGTCAGAGACAAACTCTACAAAGAGAAACAAGAAAAAAATAATCGTAGACGTCAGTTTAGCGCGGCTGAACTTGGTTTAACGCAAGGAGAATAACGATGTCAGTAATTGCATCATGTAAGGAGTTTTGGGCAGATCCCAAAAAACGTCAAATCATTGTGTGGGCTGTTATTCTCGCAGCGATGTACTTCCTATTACCCTTGTTTTTTACCAAAAGTGAAAAGCCCACCAATTTGGTTAAGCAAACCGGTGGCACTGAGCTGTTCTCAGTTGAAGAGGTCACTCAAATGGAAGAAAAAAAGAGCAAGGAGTTATTCAGTCAACTTGCTGCTGATGCACAAAATCGTGAGCTGGCAGCTAAAGCACAAGAAGATAGAACCGCAAATAGAGAGAAAAAAATGGAAATGGAATTGGCTAAGATGCGCCAAGACCTAAGTGAACAAAAGCGAATGTTTGCTCAAATCCAATCGGCCCTTGAAAGCAATAAAAATGTAACCCCAACAGATCAACCAACAATAGATGGCACTGGTAATGTTATTAGAACAGGTCCAAGCGCAAATGTGATGCAAACAGTTGAGAAACCACAAACGCAAGTTATCACGCGTCAACCATTAGTAAGCGGTAAGGTGTTACGAACAGTCACACAAGGCAAAGTACGCTCAGTAAAAGAAACTGGCACCATTGAAGAGTCGGATACACACATCGTCTCGGTGAGTGAAAACACCCAAAGTGTTAATAATAAATCAGAAGCCAAAGCAGCGGATGCAACCTCAGCAGAAAAGAAAGTTGAAGAGTTATCTACGTGGTTATCTGCAGGTTCCATCATCACCGGCACAACCATCAACGGTATCGATGCGCCAACTTCGGGCGGTCAACAACAAAAGATGCCAATGCCTGTATTAGTGAGAATTAAGCATGAAGCTATTATGCCTAACAATTACTCACTTGATATTCGGGAATGTTTCATCATCGGTAGTGCTATTGGCGATTTAGCTACAGAGCGTGCATTTGTGCGAGCTGAAACACTGAGTTGTATAACAGAAGCAGACGAAGCTATTGAAGTCTCTTTAAACGCCTATGCTGTTGGTCGCGATGGTAAGAATGGCATAGGTGGACAATTAGTGACGAAAGCGGGTGATCTGATGGGTAATGCGATGGCGGCAGGCTTTTTGTCAGGGATATCTCAAGCAGCTGCACCAACAAGCATAAATGTGTTAAGCACAAATCCAGGTGAGGAATCGATGTTCCAGAAACAAAACATGAGTGCATTGGCCGAATCTGCTGCATTGAATGGTGCCAGTACATCCTTTGACATGATTGCAAAATACTATTTAGAGCTCGTAGATGCATCGTGGCCAGTAGTAGAAGTGCTTGGTGGACGTGAAGTTGATTTCATTGTGCAAAAAGGCGTTAAACTCAAATTAGGATAAGTAAAATGAGTGAAGAAAAAGTATATAGCACATTAAGAGTAATGTTGGTGTTACTGTGTGTGGTGGTTATCTCATCACTTGTTACACGGTACCACATCCAAAGTATCCAAGAGAAAGTAGATTATTTAGGTGCAAATAAAATCAATGTTCAAATGCTTGATCAAGATGCAATGCTGGGGTTGTTTTCAAAGGAGGGCTATAACATTCAAACTCAGTATGAATATCTTGATTTACTCAAAATATTGTTAAAAGAAAACAACATTATTTTACTAGAACCTACTGCGATTAAGTTTTCTGAAAATGTTGTTACGCTAGCAGTTCACCCAATAGATACATTGCGACAAGCTGTGGCTGACTTAGGTATAGAAAATCCGCGTATCGCAAATGCTGATAAATACGCCCAGAGAGAAGTAAATCAACTTATTGTCGTGGAATCATTACTCAATAATGTCATGCCAAATCTTAGGGATTAATTCAACCTACAAAGCTTAACCATAGTAATTATTGTGGTTAGGCTTTTCTATAGGGCTTTAGATAGTTGCAGTAAAATAAGACAGTCTCTTTGAATGATTGTGTTATCTGCACATCCACCAATTATTTTTAACTGTTGACTAACATGATGTTTAATTGCGAATTTAACTTGCTTGTTTTTATTAGCAATTACAAATCTACGAAACCGTGACAGGGTTAAAAAATATTTTTTTACTAACTCGAGTTTAGCTACACTTATTTTTTTTTCGGGTGACAATTCTTCTACGCACAACATAAAAACATCTCCTCTTTACCCTCCCATTTTACCAAATAATTATTTAATGCAAATCAATTAAGGTGCTCAAAATCGACACGCTAATTTGTTTATTTTGATTTTTAACGTGCAATCATACGTTCAATTCAAATAAAGGATCGTAGCGATGAACTCAAAGTTAAAATTACTCAGTGTAGCTATGCTAGCCGTTTCAAGTTTTTCAACGTTAGCTGCGGCCATGACTCAAGATGCCATTAAAGTTAAATTTGAGTCATTGCTTCCATTCAACGTTACAGAAATAAAACAGGCGCCGATAGAAGGTTTTTTTCAAGTTGAAACTGAGAAAGGTATTTTCTACGCATCGAATGATGGAAAAAAAATATTCTCAGGTTCTTTACACAAATTTGAAGAAGGTTTGTTGAATCTTACAGCTCTTAGACAACAAGAGTTAACAACAAAACAACTAGATGACCTGCAAGATGAGTTGATTGTGTACGAAGCCCCAAATGAAAAATATTTTGTGACTGTATTTACCGATCCAACTTGCGGTTATTGCCGCAAGCTGCATCACGAAATGAAAGAGTACAACGACTTAGGTATTACCATCGCCTATGCCGCCTACCCTCGCGGTGGTGTTAACTCGCAAATGAGTACCACATTAAACAACATCTGGTGCTCTAGTGATCAGTTAGATGCCATGAACAAGGCGAAAGATGATCAATACATACCTACCGTGAAATGTCAGTCTCCAGTAGAGAAAATGTACAACTTAGGTAGCGCGATGGGCATCAATGGAACACCTGCCCTCTTTTTGCCTAATGGCGAATTAGTACCAGGCTATCAGCCACCTAAGCAATTACTAATGACATTGGAGAACCAAGGATAATGAAAGTCACGCTAACACAATTAGCGGTTTCCATTTCGATACTTTTGGCCACGTCTACGCTGTCGGCCAAAGGCATTGATTTGGAAGAAGCAGCCAAAATTAAGCAAAACGAATCAGATATCGAACAAGGTTTCTCATCTGAAGTAAAGCGAATGATGTCAGAGCTTGGCGACATAGAAGTTGTTCGAATGATGCCAATTAAGCAAGTTATGTTGATACAACTAAAAGATAAACCTCCTATGTTCATCTCATCCAACGGTCGCTTCTTAATAGACGGTAATATAAAAGATCTTTGGAACTTAACCGATGTTAAAACTGCTCAACAAGCAGATGATACTTGGTTGTTGAACCTTGATAATTTTGGTGATGGCACATTGATGTCAAAATTAGCCGTCATACCATATGGTAATCCATCTATTCCTAAACAAGCTCGTGTATTTGTCTCACCTACAGCAACAGAATCACAAACGTTCGTTAAAAATCTTGATATTTCAAAAGTGAATGTTGACCTAGTGATTTTTCCACATGAAAAAGGAGCTATTACACCATCAATGAAAACATGGTGTGGTTACTCAACGATGGACAGTATTCAAGCGCTTATAACTGGTGAAACAGATGACGTAGACCAGCGGGAGTGTAATGAAGATGATTTGAAAAAGGTCATGACACCAATGTTAATGGCGTCATATCTCGACATTGATAAAGTCCCCTACTTAGTCCGAAGTGACGGAAGAAGGTCATCAGGCGTTCCAAAAGATCCAATGTCATGGCTTGAGAATAAACCTAAAGTTCAACCATCAACTGACACAATTGAAACTTCATCAAACAATAATTCTAGTAAGGGAGCGCAGTCTAAATGAAAAAATTAGCCGTTGCGATTTCAATCACGTTAAGCACGCTTTCAATCTCTGGGTGCAGTATGTTGCAGGTTGGTGAAGCTGAATTTTCATGCCCAAACCAAGGCAGAGGTGCGGCATGTTCTTCTGCTCGTCAAATTCATGAGCTAACAAATAATCGAGATAATTTAGAAGGTCTCAACATTACCAATGGGCAAGTAACAGGTCACGTAGACAGTAATGGTGAAGTGCATGAAATAGACGAAGCATCAAATCCAACGAGTCATTCTAAAGTAGAAACAAGAAGCATACTAGATACAGCCCCACGTCCCTCAGAAGATTATTCATTAGTAGAGGACGAGTCATCTGAAAGTGCAACGAACACTATCGTTAAACATGAAGTTGACAATGGTAGAGCCATCAATGGTGTATATCAGCCAATCGATACTAAGCGATATGACGCATTACCCGAGGCTCAAAGTGTACCTGAACCACAAAATAGAACCTTTGGCGCAGTACAAGGTATGAATAATGAGCATGGAAAACTCATGGTCCATAAGCAAGCACCAATGGCGCTGGCTCCGGAACCATTAGCGGTACTTCAGCAACCTAAAACAATGCGAATTCTTGTAGCATCATGGACTGACGAAAGCGGTGACTTAAACATGCCAGGGTTCGTGTATGTCGAAGTTGAACCTAAAAAATGGTTAGTAGGCGAACAAGCTAATAAGCGCCCAGGAAGAATTGTTCCTTTGCAAATCCAGCAAAAATCACAAGAGGAAGAAAAGCGCCAAAGTAAATCAAAATCGGGCTATAGCAGTTTAGGTATTACGGAAAGGTAGGTAAACAATGGGTATTTTTTCCAGTTATTTTCAGAAGCTTAAAAAGCTTACGGCCTACGAGCAAACAGAGCAGCTTTTCGGTTTTTCAGCATTCCAAGATGGCTATTATCTTATCGAAGGTGGTGGTATGGCAGTGGTGTTTTGCTGTCAGCCTACGCCCGGTTGTAATGAGGAATTAAAAAATACCTATGACGCTATCTTTAATAAAGAGTACCCAGCTGATACGTGTATACAAACTCAGCTAGTCGCCATTCCAGATATTAGTTATTTCTCTAAGTGTTACGAAACCACACGCGGTAATCGCATGATGGGTAATGACAATGAACTTACCACATCGATGGCGGAAGAACTCATCAATGATTTGGAAGGAAAAGTATTTAAGGATATGCATAACGGCTCACGTCTACGTGATTTTGAGTTTTGGTTTACTATTCGTATACCTACTGCAGAGTTGATCCCCACTGACAAAGAAATTAAACGATTTAGAGAGTTAATACTCGACTTACAAGAGTCGTTAACCGGTGTTAACCATCATCCAAGAATGCTTGAGCCTGACGCGTTGCTCTGGCGTTTGCAAAGTCTTTTTAATTCATCAAAAGATGCTAACTGGCGTGATATGAATGCCAAGCCAAATGTATCTCTATCATTTAACGAACAGATTATAGAAAAAGGTAACACTCTTAATTTTACGCCGAATGGTGTGGTAACGGGTAAGCCTAAATCTGTTGATGCTGTGGGTAATGTTGAATTTGAAGTAGATAATCAAACGCACATAAAAATACTATCACTTGAGTCGATGCCAAGTGAAATTGCATATGGACAAATGTACGACATGATTGGAGATTGGCGAAGTGGCACATTTGCTCACGGCGATCCATATATGATTTCTACTTTGATGCACTACCCTGAGCAAAGTAAGGCAAAAAGTGAATTGTCAGCAGGGCGTAAATGGTTGCTGGGTCAAGCTAAAGGTAAAATTTTAGAATACTTCCAAGGTCTTGCGCAGCAAAAATATGACTATGACCAAATGTGGAAAGAAGTAGATGAAAACGGCGCCCAAATAGTTAATTCAGGTACCCATATTATTGTCTTTTCATCGAATGAACTTTCTAGTGACAGAAGCGTTGCCAAAATGAAGCGCTACTTTGATAGTAAGAGAATTTCATTTGCAAGAGAGTCAGTTTTAACTGGACCACTTTTACTACAAAACATTCCTTGCATGATGGACAGTGGTTACGCCAATTTCAGTCGTCACTCAATTTACTCGTCTGAAGCCATGGTATTTCTCACACCACACATGTGTACCTGGAAAGGAAACACTAATCTACCTATTGTGCCTCTTGTAACCCGTTCTGGTCAGGTGTTCTTTTGGGATTTGTTCAAAACCGATGGTGGTTTTAACTTCCTGTTATCAGCTGCTACCGGTTCAGGTAAGTCCGTTCTCATGAATTATATCATTAACTGCTATTTAAACAGTGGCGTGAAAACAGGCGGTTCGCTTAAACGAAAATCCCACGAAAAAAATTATCAGATTGAAGAATACGATGATGGTGCTCAAGTATTCCTATTTGACTCAGGTCGCTCTTATCAAAACCTAGCGGAAATGTTCGAAGACAGTCAGTTTATTTGTTTTGATGAGACTTTTAAATATTCACTGAATCCTTTTTCAACGGTAACCAACTGGTCAGGAGAAGATGCTCAGGGCCCTCAAATAGCAACAATGCTAAAGGCTATGGCCGCACCAAAAGACGGATTAACTGAGGTACAACGCGCAGAAATGATGACGTTGTTAACAGACATGTGGAATGACTTAGGCCAGAAGTCAACCATCACTGAGTTCGTTAATCGTTGTAATGCACATGAAGAACAATACATGCGCGACTTGGGCAAGCAATTGAAGATCTTTGCCGAGGGTGGTGTTTATGGACACTTCTTTACCGACAAAAAACCGCCTGTTGATTACAACGGTCGCTTGATTGTTATTGAGACTGAAGATTTAGAAACTGACTTACATTTACAGCTGGTGGTTATCCTTGGGATGATCACTCAAATCCAGCAAAAAATCTTCCAAGGTGGTACTTCTCGTAAAAGTTTATTCTTACTGGAAGAAGCTTGGCAATGGCTAACTGCATCAAGTGAAGGTGACAAAGCTGCTCTAGTTGGGTTCGTAGGTGAGTTTCTACAATCCGCGTTTCGTAAATTCCGTAAGACACGTTCGTCTGGTGGCGTTATCACGCAGTCACTTCTTGACTGTACCTTAAATCCAGTGGGCAAATCTATTTTAGCTAACACCGATTGGAAAATATTTTTGGGTCAAGATCCATCAACCGTCGATACCATAAAAAACACCAAGGCATTTACTGCATCTGATCACCAATTCGAACAAATGAAGTCTGTTAAAACAGTAAAAGGTAGTTATTCAGAGTTGATGATATTTCTTCGTGGTATGTCTGAAATTTGTCGCTTGGAACTGGAACCTGAAACGCTAATGATATTCTCAACAGATCCAGATGACCGGGAGTTGATGAAAAAATATCGTGGTTTTGGCCATGGAGTTAAGGAAGCTGCCAGGCTGTCAGTATTAGAAAAGCGCGGGCTTTAGATGAGGTATCCTCCCCAAAAATACATTATTTTGTGGTAAATCGATACGCAAAATTGTGCTTATACTCGAAGCTATACTAATAAGCAATCATAAATAACAGCTAAATCAGTGACTTATAATCATTGATTTTGTTGTTATTAAAATTATCACTTTGATATTTAAGTAATCAATTTATGGCAACGAAAAGAAAAGATCATAAATCTGTGGTAATTACATAATTAATCGTGGGACAAAAAATGCGACCTCATTCAATCTGAAGGGTTTATATTAATAATAAACAATGGGTTATATTCAATATGTGCTTTTGGTAATAAGATTAATCAATCAGTATGAGCATCTTGGATTCAAGAAAAGATCACTATTTTGTGGTAAATAATTCAACGCGCTAATTTACTTTTACAAGAAATAATATAATTTCTAAAAAAAACAATACCTTAACTATATATGCAAGAGGTACGCTTCTGCATGTCAATATCTGAGGGTTTAACAATTAATGTGATACAGACATTACGAAACAGTCAATCGCGTTTATGATTGTAAGGTTCTGTTTTTTATATTAATAAATCAGCAGCCTAATTTATTTAATTCTTATAAGTCAATGTTAATGCCACAAAATCATGTATCGAATTACCACAAAATCATGTATCGATTCACCACAAAATAATGATCCTTTAAATTTAATTAGATAAATTCGTTATGGCAGTTCCTAGTGGCTTCTGCTTTCTCGCTTAATGGATTGATATTGTAGATATATTTACTTGTTGGTTTGATTTATTAATAATTAATGACATTGATTTACCACAAAACAATGTACCTATTTACCACAAAATAATGTATCGATTTGCCACAAAATAATGATCCCTTAAGTTTAAATAGATAAATTCATTGTGGCAGCTCCAAGTAGCTTCTGATAACTAGATTAAGGCGTTGATAATATTAGTATATTTATTTAT
>NZ_CP195037.1:1227500-4297227 GCF_051164845.1 Shewanella sp. HL-SH4 | reverse complement strand
GTTATATGTAGGTGTGGTGATAGTGGCTATTTGTGCCTAAATGGCGCTTCTTCTGTGGTTAAACTCAAATGGCCGTTGCAGTGCTCGCATGCAATGAACAACGACGCGTATTGGTCGAACCATGACGGCTTATGACAATCATCATATTGTCGCTGGGGTTTATCTTGGACTTGCCCGTGACTACCTTTACTCGAGTGTTGAACCGCTACTACGCCAGAATGTGAAACGATTTTTTTGGCGCCCGTACAAAATATTCAATGCTTTATCAGTAATCATAAGTACGCTCAACCATATTACAGCGCTAGAGAAAAGATATTATGTGACTAAGACTACACCAAGACTTTGGCCTCGTTATTAGACTCCACTAGTGATGAATGACAACTGATGTTCTGACAATGAATTCTGTTCTGACAACACCACTGGCACAGCTGCCAAATAATCTGTTTGCTTGCTTTATCTAAGCACTGAATATCGGCGGCACATAGGTGACCTTCGTTAATCAACTGTGCAATTTTATGCTCACTTAAACCAATATTAACGTTTTTCATATTCATCCCCATCTGAGTCATTAATCTATTATATGTTTTTGAGAATGATTATCAAATGCATTTGTGTAACTTTGTAATAGTTTCGTTTTTAAATTCATTTTGTTTTATTAATTCATATCTGGTCTACACTTAATCTGAATTAAAAAATAGATTCATCTTCACAATTTTCAGTAAGAGAGGTGAGCAAATGCTTTTTGATATTGGGAAGAAAAAACCTTTGTTTTCAGAAAGAACCAATAAAGACCAACCGCCATCGCTTCCACCTTGGAAAATTCTAATTGTTGACGATGAACCAGATATTCATTCAGTGACTAAACTGGCACTATCTCGGTTTAAGTTAGATGGGCGATCGCTGGTATTTATAAATGCTTACAGTGGGTTGCAAGCTAAGGAGTTGTTACAACAAGAAAATGATATTGCGATAGCATTTATCGATGTTGTGATGGAAAGTGATCATGCAGGATTAGAGTTAATTAAATGGATCCGTGAAGATTTTAAAAATCGAACCATGAGGATTATTTTACGTACTGGACAACCTGGCCAGGCACCAGAAGAAGATGTGATTGTTAATTACGATATCAATGACTATAAAGCAAAAGCTGAACTTGATGCCCGCAAGTTAATGACCAGCGTGTACTCTGCCCTGCGCTCTTATCGCGATATTATGGAAATTGAGCAAGCCAGAATATCCCAGGCACAACATCGCCAAGGTTTAGAAAGGGTTTTACAAGCAACATCTGGTTTATTTGAGCTACGTACCTTACACCGTTTTGCTGATGGATTATTGAATCAAGTGGCATCGCTACTTAATTTAAGTAATGAGACTCTTTTGTTAACATGTAACGCAATTGATGCAATTGATGCAATTAGTGGCCATGTTGACAGTAAAAGTTTTGAAATTCTTGCCGGTACGGGACGCTTTCAAGGCTGTGATGAAACTGCATTACCTGAAGATATTATCTCGTTACTCAATAAAGCATTAGATGAGAGAAAATGCCTTTATGAAAACAATTGCTTTATTGGCTATTTTCCAACCAAGTCAAGTCAGTGGATTAATATTTTATACATGGATGGCATAGATAAAATTAGTGACCTTGATAAGAAACTTGTCGATATTTTTGCTATCAATGTGGGGGTGGCATTTGAGAACTTACTATTGAATCAAGAGGTAGAAGATACGCAATCTGAGTTAATCCTGCGTCTTGGTGATGTGGTTGAAAGCCGCTCTAAAGAGGCCGCAAATCATGTTAAACGTATGGCTGAATATTGCTACGAGTTAGCACTATTGGCTGGATTATCACAAAGAGACGCAGATTTAATTAAACGCGCTTCCCCTATGCATGATGTTGGTAAAATTGCCACCCCAGATTACGTGCTGCTTAAACCCGGTAAATTGGATGGTGATGAATGGGATATTATGAAGCAACACCCTACTATTGGTTATCAAATTTTAGCTAATTCAGAACGACCTATTTTAAAAGCCGCGGCAATTATATCCTTACAACATCATGAAAAATATGACGGTTCAGGTTATCCCCAAGGTATTTCAGGCACGGATATTCATATTTTTGCTAGAATTGTGGCTATTGCTGACGTGTTTGATGCATTAGCGCATAAACGGTGCTACAAGGAAGCCTGGCCTTTAGATGAGGTATTAGCAGAAATGAGAAAGAATTCTGCCAGCCATTTTGATCCAGGCTTATTAACCTTGTTTATTGATAACATAACAATATTTGAAAGTATAAAAACACATTGGTTAGATTGTTAATTAGCTGATTTTTGTTGCGCATCAGCAAGAAAATCGAACCAAACAGAACGAGAAACACCTTCATGTTCAAATGACACGTTTGCGCGCCAAATCATATAATTGCTGCTGCAAGAACTGTATATCAATTGAGCATCAAATGATTGAGAGTTGGTCTTTTGCAAAAAGACCGGAATAATACCCATAAACATATCACGTCCTTCCACTGTCATTTTGACATCTGTGACCGGGATTGAAAATTGTATTGAAAGATCTATTGGTGATTCACTTGGTGCATTTGGCTGCTTAAATGTTAGCTGAACTTCAACATTATCAACTTTCTGATTACAAGACCCCGTATAAAAGTCGCACAAACTGGTATCGGCTTTAAAAGATGATTCAACTTCAACTTTATTGGAGTCGCATGCTATTAAAAAACATAGTGAAAATAAAAAAATACCTAAAAGTGACTTCTCTAGCACAATATTTAACCTAATTATTCAAATTGATAACATTATCTTTCAGACATTGATCTAGATCAAGATTCTACACTCGAGTTAAGTTTCTTTTTTGATCTAGCTCAAGTATCATTGCACCACCACGCGTTTGATAGCTATTTCGCGTGTCAACACCTTGACAGTACTTGATAAACAAGACAGTAAGTCTTATTTAAGCAGATATTGTCTAATCAACCGGTAAAGTCTAACTTTGCCAATAAGTAATAAGCCGTGGAAGCATTATGATGAACCATTCCCAGTCTACAGGCGCTGATTACAATTACACTATTGTCCGCCAATTTGCCTTAACCACAGTTTTGTGGGGTATTGTTGGTATGTCAGTAGGTGTATTGATTGCTGCTCAGTTAATCTGGCCGCAACTGAACTTCGACACGCCTTGGTTAACGTATAGTCGTTTACGACCACTACACACCAATGCCGTAATTTTCGCGTTCGGTACTTCAGCTCTTTTCGCTACATCCTACTATGTTGTACAACGTACCTGTCAAACCCGTTTATTTGCGCCTAAATTAGCCGCATTTACTTTCTGGGGTTGGCAATTAATTATTCTATCTGCTGCGATAACATTACCTATGGGTTTCACCCAGGGTAAAGAGTATGCTGAATTAGAGTGGCCTATTGATATCGCGATTACCATTGTTTGGGTATCTTATGCGATAGTCTTTTTTGGCACTATTGTTAAAAGAACGACCTCGCACATTTATGTGGCGAACTGGTTCTTTGGCGCATTCATCATAACGGTTGCGGTGTTACACATTGTTAACTCAATGGCGGTTCCTGTGAGTCTGACTAAGTCATACTCAATTTACTCAGGAGCAGTAGATGCAATGGTGCAATGGTGGTATGGCCATAATGCGGTTGGTTTCTTATTAACAGCGGGTTTCCTTGGTATGATGTATTACTTCGTACCTAAGCAAGCTGGGCGTCCTGTTTATTCATATCGCTTATCAATCGTTCATTTTTGGGCTTTGATAGCATTGTATATTTGGGCCGGTCCTCACCACTTACATTACACCGCTTTACCTGACTGGACTCAGTCTTTAGGTATGGTGATGTCGTTAATTTTGTTCGCACCTTCTTGGGGCGGAATGATTAACGGTATTATGACGTTATCAGGTGCATGGCATAAACTGCGTACTGATCCCGTGCTTCGTTTCCTTGTTGTGTCATTATCTTTCTATGGTATGTCTACCTTTGAAGGCCCAATGATGGCAATTAAAACCGTTAATGCGTTATCTCATTATACCGACTGGACTGTAGGTCACGTTCACTCTGGTGCATTGGGCTGGGTAGCAATGGTTTCTATCGGTTCTTTATATCATTTAATACCTGTGTTATTTAGCCACGGTCGTATGTACAGCACTAATTTAGTCAACGTGCATTTCTGGCTAGCAACAATTGGTACTGTGTTATATATCGTTTCTATGTGGATTTCTGGTGTGATGCAAGGTCTGATGTGGCGTGCAGTTAACTCTGACGGTACATTGACTTATAGCTTTGTTGAAAGCTTAGAAGCATCTTATCCTTTCTACTTCGTTCGCTTTATTGGTGGTGTATTCTTCTTAACAGGTATGTTCATTATGGCATACAACGTAATACGTACTGTTAAAGCACCTAAAGATTCATTGCCAGCACTTGCTGAAGCAAAAGCATAAGGAGCAGATACGATGAAATTTAGTCATGAGTTAATTGAAAAAAATGTCGGTTTGCTCGGTATATTTACTGTTATCGCCATTAGTTTTGGTGGTTTAGTGCAAATTACCCCGCTTATCTTTCAAAAAGATACCACTGAGCCAGTAGAAGGATTAATTCCTTATACTGCATTACAGATTGAAGGTCGCGATATATACGTTCGTGAAGGTTGTTATAACTGTCACAGCCAAATGATCCGTCCTTTACGTGCCGAAACTGAGCGTTACGGTCACTATTCTGTTGCTGGTGAATCTGTTTGGGATCACCCTTTCCAATGGGGTTCTAAACGTACAGGTCCTGATCTTGCACGTGTTGGTGGTCGTTATAGCGACAAATGGCATGAAGTGCATTTAATCAATCCTCGCGATGTGGTACCTCAGTCAAATATGCCAGGTTTTCCTTGGCTTATGGACAATATCTTAGACGGTAAGTTGACCCAGAAGAAAATGGAAATTTTAAGTAATTTTCATCCTGAAGATAAACTTTACACCGAAGAAGAACTGGCCGGTGCTCAAAAAGCGGTTGAAGGCAAAACAGAAATGGATGCACTAATCGCATACTTACAGTCTTTGGGTCACGCACTCAAGTAGGAGGTAATGATGGATTACGGCACTTTTCAAGGCATTTTAACCATTATTGTAATGGTGACGTTTGTGGGTATTTTTTTCTGGGCATACAGTAAGCACAGCAAGTCGAAATTTGACGAAGCGGCTAACTTAGTATTCGCAGATGATGAAAAACCAACAAAGTCGCAAGACTCAGGAGAGCAGAAGTAATGATTATGAGTAACTTCTGGAGTATTTGGATTACCGTACTCACACTAATCGTGATTGCAGGCTGTTTTTTCATCCTTCGTAAAATGTCGCAAAATAATACCGGCATTGAAGAAGGCGAATCAATGGGCCATAGTTTCGATGGTATTGAAGAGCTCAATAACCCACTACCTAAGTGGTGGGCTTATATGTTCTATATTACTATCGTTTTTGGTCTGATTTATTTAGCCATGTACCCAGGACTTGGTAACTATAAAGGCCTATTTGGCTGGACCAGTTCAAACCAAAGCATTGGTACAGAACAAGGTATAAAAATTGATTCTGCCGCTGCGTTGGAAGCTGCAAAAGCTGAAAATCGTTTATCTCAGTATGACCGTGAAGTGGCACATGCTGACGAAAAATACGGCCCAATTTTTGATGCCTATTTAGCGACACCTTTAGAAGAGCTAGTAAAAAATGAAGAAGCACTGAAAGTTGGTGGTCGTCTATTTTTACAAAACTGTTCGCAATGTCATGGTTCAGATGCCCGTGGTTCAAAGGGCTTCCCTAACCTTACAGATAAAGACTGGCTGTATGGCGGTGAATTAACAGACATTAAGACTACATTGATGAATGGTCGTAATGGCATGATGCCCCCTAAAGGTGGTTTACCCATTGAAGAAAGCGAGTTTAAAGGCTTAGCTGAATATGTGGTTAAGCTGTCTGGTGGTGAACATGATGAAACACTTGCTGCGCAAGGCCAAGGCTCATTTATGAAAGGCTGTTTTGCTTGTCATGGCATGGACGGTGGCGGTAATAAGTTCATCGGTGCGCCTAACTTAACCGACAACATTTGGTTATATGGCAGTAGTCGTGGTGATATTATTCATACGTTGCAATACGGTCGTGCCGGTGTGATGCCAGCATGGAAAGATATATTAGGTGAAGAGAAAGTTCACGTAATAACTGCTTACGTATATAGTTTATCAAACAAATAGTTACATAACTGTAATAGTGAAGGCCTCGTCTCAAACGAGGCCTTTTTTTTAAGTGATAATTAAGCAGTTAACCTGTAAAATAACGTAACAGAAATAATACTAAATTAGGAATTTCCATGTCAGATATTGAACCCTGGTATAAGCAGTTTTGGCCCTGGTTTTTAATCATATTGCCACTTTGTGCCGTTATTGCCAGCTTTAACTTATTGTATATCGCCTTAGATAACTCTGACTCATTAGTGGCAGAAGAATACTACAAAGAAGGCAAAGCCATTAACCAAGATTTACGTAAAATAAACCATGCAAAAAAAATTGGCATGCAGTATTTAGCGAAAATTAATAACAATATGATTGAGATAACCCAGCACGGAGGCCCCGCCTATACAGCTGCTTTGAGTATCAATTTTTATCACAGAACGCTTGAAACACAAGATATTGATTTAAAAGTGACTGCTGATGGTTTAGGTATTTATCGGATCCCGCTAGATGAGTCTATTATGGGCCCTTGGGAAATTCGTATTGAAGGTTTTGATGCTACATGGCGCATTCAGCAACGTATAGATATAACAGATAACGTTGAGTATTGGTTAAACTAACCCGAGCTGTGCCTAATGACATCATGTTTTCATTGTAATGAACCGGTTTTAACCGCAGATAAATTCACCACAATCATTGATGGGCAAGTACAACTAATGTGCTGCCCTGGTTGTCAGGCCGTTTCTCAAGCTATTATCGATGCAGGATTAACTAACTATTATCGATTTAGAAGTGAGCCAGGCAATAAGCAAAGTGCGCTCATTCCCGAGGGATTAAATCAATTCAGTGCTTATGATTTACCCGAAGTACAGCAGGATTTAGTACACCAACAGGGTACCCTTAAAAGCCTATCTTTATCTATTGATGGTATAACATGCGCTGCGTGTGCCTGGCTAATTGAGCATAAAGTTAAAACCTTATCAGGTGTTGCCAGCATTAATGTTAACTCAACCACTCAACGCGCCATAGTAACTTGGCATGCAGGCGATGTTGAGTTAAGTCACATACTAAAACAAATCAGCGACATTGGTTATCAGGCGGCACCTTATCAAGTTGATGACCAAGAAAAACTCAGTAAAGCAGAAAGCAGAAAATTTTTGCTGCGTTTAGGTTTAGCGGGTTTTGCAACCATGCAGGTCATGATGTTTGCCCTCGCCTTATATTCAGGCTATTTTTCAGCTTTAGATGTGGAACTTAGGGATTACTTTCGCTGGGTAAGCATGATATTTGCCGCTCCGGTAGTATTCTACTCTGCACAGCCTTTTTATTTTAGCGCTATTCGCAGCCTACTGTTAGGTAAATTGAACATGGACTTATCTGTGTCCATTGCCATTGCAGGTGCTTATATAGCAAGTTGCATTGCAACGGTTAATGGTAATGGCGAAGTGTATTTTGAATCCGTCTCTATGTTTACTTTCTTTTTGTTATTGGGGCGCTACTTCGAGCAGCAAGCAAAACAAAAAGCATCTGTTAGCTCAAGTAACTTACATAAGCTGGTACCTGTCACTGCACATGTTATGCAAGATGGACAAGCAATAGAGGTTGCAGCAAAAAGACTTAAAGTGGGCGATATTATATTAGTCCGCCCTGGCGATATTGTTGCGGCAGACGGTATCATTACTAAAGGTTTATCAAGTCTTAATGAATCTATGCTCACAGGTGAGCAAATGCCGGTGTTAAAGCAAGCTAATCAGCAGGTTTATGCAGGAACAATAAATATTGACCAGCCAATTGAAGTTGAAGTGACTGCATTAGGCCAAGATCAATTAGTTGCTGAAATTATTCGATTACAAGAGTTTGCCTCTAATAATAAGCCTAACATTGCCTTATTAGCAGATAGATTAGCCCGCTATTTTTCGGCCACTATTTTAACTATTGCTACCCTCACCTATTTTATTTGGCTACAAATTTCGCCTGAAGATGCATTTTGGGTGACCCTATCTGTTTTAGTGGCTACTTGCCCATGTGCACTTGCGCTCGCCACGCCAACAGCAGTGACCTGTGCCACAGCAATTTTTACTAAATTAGGTATTATTACTCGAAAGTCCGGTGTATTTGAAAAACTGCCTAACATCAATCATGTTGTATTTGATAAAACAGGCACATTGACATGCGGTAAACTGTCGCTGGGCTCTGTGCAATTATTTGCTGATATTGATCAAAGCAGTGCCTTATCTTTAGCGGCTACATTAGAGCAAGGTTCATTGCACCCTATTGCGCAGGTGTTTATCCCTTACCACGATATTAATCAGGTTATTGATGACATACGTCATGAAGTAGGCCAAGGTGTACAAGGGTATTTAAAAGGTAAGCTCGTTAAGTTAGGGTCATTAGCTTTTTGTTTACAAGAAACTGAACATCTGCCTAATCATAAAAGTGTTGAGCATCAACATGTGTATTTAAGTATTGCTAATGTGTTAGTGGCGTCATTTGAATTAAACGATGACATTAGGCCTGACAGTCAAAAAGTGATTCAAACGTTAAAAGATCAATCTATTGGGATAAGTATGGCGACAGGAGACAGTTCAGGTCATGCTAACTTCTTAGCCAAGCAGCTTAGTATTACTGATGTGCACTCAGGACTGAGCCCACAATCAAAGTTAGATTTAATTAACCAGTTACAGCAAACCAAACAAGTTGCCATGTTTGGTGATGGAATAAATGATGCTCCGGTTTTAGCTGGAGCGAATATTTCGGTTGCAATGGGAAGTGGCAGCGCAATAGCCAAAAACAGTGCCGATCTAATCTTGCTTGGCGACCACCTCTCCCGTTTCAATGACGCTATTACAGTATCAAAATATACCAATCGAATTATTAAACAAAACTTAGCGTGGGCTTTTGGATATAATGTGATTATTTTACCGCTTGCGGTCACCGGTCATGTGGTGCCTTATATTGCCGCTATCGGTATGTCGGTGAGTTCTATCATTGTTGTTAGTAACAGTTTACGACTGCTAAGGCTTAAATTATGACTATTATTTATGTATTAATCCCGATTGCAATGGTATTTGTATTAATCGCAGTGGGGGTATTTTTCTGGGCCGTTAAAAGTGAACAATTTGATGATCTGGACAGACAAAGCGTGTCGATTTTATTTGATGATGATAATCAGCAACAAGCTAAACAGCTCTCACATTCCGATAACGTCAAACATAAAGACAGTGATGAAAAGCCAGAGACTCCTTTGTGATTGAATTTAACTTTGTTGGTGCATTTCTAGTTGGTTTAATGGGCGCGGCACATTGCTTTGGCATGTGTGGTGGCTTGATAGGCGCCTTTTCAGCTAACCTTCCTAATCGTGCAGGTAATCAGCTGGCGAATCAATTAAGTTTTTTGCTTAGTTATAATCTTGGCCGCATCACAAGCTATACCATTGCAGGAAGTATTGTCGGCGGTAGCACTGCAGCACTTGGCGCAATGTTTGCGGTCGACGACTACCTTTTATATTTACGCTTTTTTGCCGGTATTATGATGATTATTACCGGTTTATACATTGCTCAAATTTGGTTTGGTATTGTTTATATTGAAAAAATAGGTAAAAGTTTATGGGCGGTAATACAACCTTTAACAAAGAAGGTTCTTCCTATTCAGCACCCTAGCCAAGCCATTCTTGCGGGTATGGTTTGGGGCTGGTTACCCTGTGGTTTAGTTTACAGTACGTTGACTTGGTCAGTGGCTTCAGGCAGTGCACTTCAAGGTGGGCTTATTATGCTAGCTTTTGGCTTAGGCACCCTACCTGCATTGTTAACTGCAGGACTTGCAGCAAAAAAGTTAGCAAATTGGGTACAGAGAAAATCGGTAAGAATCATAAGTGGCTTATTACTGATTGGTTTTGGTTTACAGACTATCTACGTCGCTATTTATCAACTTTAGTGGCTGGCCAATTTGATTTAGTTTACCATGATATTGTTGATATGATTTAGGAACCATTATGCCAAGTGATCAAAACAAAGTTCGTCGTCCAAATTCTGGAGGTAATGCTATTCATTGTCATGACTGTAGCATGTCGACACTTTGCATTCCTTTCACATTGAATGATTCAGAACTCGATAAACTGGATAATATTATCGAACGTAAAAAACCGGTTCAAAAAGGCGACCAAATTTTTAAATCCGGCGACAACTTACGGGCGCTATACGCTATTCGCTCCGGTACAATTAAAAGCTATACGATTACCGAACAAGGTGACGAACAAATTACCGGTTTTCATCTAGCGGGTGACGTTATTGGGTTTGATGGCATTCACTCGCAAATTCATCAAAGTTTTGCTCAAGCATTAGAAACATCTATGGTATGTGAAATTCCTTACGATACCTTAGATGAACTGTCAGGTGTTATGCCCAAATTACGCCAACAAATTATGCGTTTAATGAGCAGTGAAATCATGAGCGATCAAGAAATGATTTTATTATTATCCAAGAAAAATGCTGAAGAACGTCTTGCGGCCTTTATTAATAATTTAGCCAATCGTTTTGGTAGTCGTGGTTTTTCACCTAAAGAATTTAGACTCACCATGACTCGTGGTGATATTGGTAATTATCTGGGTTTAACGGTTGAAACAATAAGCCGTTTATTAGGCCGTTTTCAAAAATCCGGTCTCATTGAAGTTAATGGTAAATACATTTCAATAGTGGATCATCAAGCATTAGGATTGCTGGCAGGACATGCGCGGATCGCCACTTAATGATGATTATTTGATCTAGTTCAAGTTATGTTAATGAGTAAAAGGTGATACTAATATATATTACTAACTCACTAAATTTAAAGGCTTTGGAGGTTATATGAAGGAATATAAAAAAATACTGGTTATTATTAACCCTACAACAGACCATCAAGCAGCACTAGACAGAGCCATTGAGCTAGCCTCAAAAAGCCAAGCTAAGATTACCGCTTTCTTATCTATTTTTGATTTCTCCTACGAAATGACTTCAATACTGTCAGCCCAAGAGAGAGAAGCCATGCGACAAGGTGTTATTGACCAACGCACCGCATGGTTAAATGAGCTAATTTTACAAACAAACAATCCTGATATTATTGATTGTCAGGTTGTTTGGCATAACCGCCCTTTCGAATCTGTCATTAATCATGCTATTGCTGGGGATTACGACTTAATTGTTAAAAGCACACACGCACATGACAAACTGAAGGCGGTTATTTTTACCCCGACAGATTGGCATCTTATGCGTAAAGCCCCGCAACCGGTATTAATGGTAAAAGAACACGCTTGGCCAGTTGCAGGAAAAATCCTCTGTGCCGTTAATGTCGCATCAGAAGATGAAGATCAGCAAAATTTAAACGGCAAGATTATCCGTTATGCACAAGACTTAGCGGTTAAGTTTTCCGCCGAAGTTCATCTGGTCAATGGCTATCCCGGTACGCCGGTTAACCTTGCTATTGAACTACCAGACTTTGATGCCAATGCCTATAACGACAGTGTTAGAGTCCAGCATGAAGAACGTGTTCGCTATATTGCCCAAGAATACAATATTGATTATGAAAATTGTCATGTTGAAGAAGGATTACCAGAGGATGTTATTCCAGAACTTGCTGAAAAACTGGATGCTGAATTAGTTATTTTAGGCACAGTTGGCCGTACTGGTTTTTCAGCCGCATTAATAGGTAATACTGCTGAACATGTTATTGATAGCTTAAATTGTGATTTATTAGCGCTCAAACCCGACGGTTACAAATCACCTTTAGCTGAATAACTCAGGCTATCTTTGAGTTCTACTTTACCCAGTAAGATATTACTGGAATAATACGCGCCCTGAAACACACAGTTACTGGGCGCATTTTTATGTCTGAAGTAGAACAACTCGATCAAGTTAAACAAAATATCACCCGTATGACCAAGCTGGAAAAACGCTTACGTAGCGAAGTTGGTAGTGCAATTGCCGACTACAACATGATTGAAGATGGTGATTTAGTTATGTGCTGCTTATCTGGCGGTAAAGACAGTTATGCCATGCTTGATATCTTAATTAAGCTTCAGAAACGAGCGCCAATTTCATTCAATATTGTTGCCGTCAATCTTGACCAAAAACAGCCCGGTTACCCAGAACATGTTTTACCTGCCTATTTGGACAAGCTAGGCATTGCGTATCACATTCTAGAAAAAGACACCTACTCTATCGTTAAAGATAAAATACCTGAAGGTAAAACCACCTGCTCTTTATGTTCTCGACTACGTCGTGGTACTTTGTATGGCTTTGCCCAGCGTATTGGCGCGACTAAAATTGCCCTGGGACATCATAGGGACGACATCATAGAAACATTATTTTTAAATATGTTCTATGGTGGAAGAATGAAAGCAATGCCACCTAAGTTACTTTCTGATGACGGTGCTAACATGGTGATTAGGCCTTTGGCGTACAGTCGTGAAAAAGATATCGCGGAATATGCAACTTTAAAAGAGTTTCCAATTATTCCGTGTAATCTATGTGGCTCACAGGAAAACTTAAAGCGCGGTGCGATAAAAGATATGCTTAACCTTTGGGATAAACAGTATCCAGGTAGAATTGAAACTATCTTTACCGCTATGCAAAATACTGCGCCGTCCCAAGGTGTTGATCGCGACCAATTTGATTTTCTAAGTTTACAACGCGATGCTGACGCCCCATTAAAAGGGGATGTTGCTGAGTCTGACTTACCCGCGTTTGATTTTCTAGATATTAGCAACAATGGGCATATCGATCTTGATGCTGCACAACGCATTGATATTGTGACGACATTTAAACCATAAAAAATATTCACTTAATAAAAAGCCCTGTGAGTTCAGGGCTTTTTGTTTTTCTGATCTATGTTGCGTGCAATGATAGTCAGCTATATCCCATTGACCTGGCAATTCAATTCGGCACCTATAAAAATAGCTAAACCATCATTATATTAATTAACCCAGGGGCTCACTACGCTTGGCTTTTCTGAAAAAGTTAAATGTATCAAGGATGCGATCTTTTCACTGCTTAAGGTAAAGTGTTCATTGATCTGCTGAGTTTCGCCGTTCAACGTCATAATGATGGGTTTATCATTTGCAAACTCAAATGTTAAACCAGACAGTGGTTTTCTAAAGTACTTCATTGGAAAACCTTGTAAAGAATCAAGCAGACCATTCATGTCATTTAACACTAATTGCAATTGATTATTGCGATATTCGCTAAGAGCTTCACGTGCTCTAACCTGCATTGCTATACCGCACTGACTAGAGTCACCCTGCACTTCAATATTAATTAGGCCGCGATTTGACTTTAAATCTTCATTGAATGGAATATATATACGCTGCTCTTGAGTATACGTTAGCGGAAATGATTGCGACTCAGTAGTAATATTTCCTGAAATAATTTTACAATTATCTGATTTTGGAACACTAAATGCTAATTCAACATTCGGATAACTGCCTTTATTAACCCGCTTAAGTGGATTATAAAAACTATTATATTCTAACGAAACGGTGTCTGACATCACATTAAAGGCACTAAATGAACATAATGTGATCCCCAAAACAACTAACTTGCGCAACAACATATCAATAATCCTGTTTGGACAATAAACACCTATCAAATATGGTATAAAACGCATGTTTATAGCGTGTCTTGTCGTAATGTATAATACAATCAATGAAAGCTTATTCTATCACACTCAATTGGTTAATTTCTCATGGAAAGAGACAAGTAATTATATGTTAAATCAACGTTTATCAAGCTATAACAAAGTCGTTGCTATCGGTGGCGGTCATGGATTGGGTCGCGTCCTTGCCTCGTTATCTTTTTTAGGTAATCGATTAACCGGCATTGTTGCCACAACAGATAATGGTGGTTCTACAGGACGTTTAAGACAAGACCAACAGACTATTGCATGGGGCGACTTACGAAATTGTCTGTCTCATTTAACCCCTCGCCCTTCATTAAGTGCCTGTCTTTTTGATCACCGTTTTACCGGCACCAATGAATTAAGTGGTCATAACTTAGGTAATGTTATTTTGCATGCCCTTGACCAACTTTGTGTTCGACCATTAGATGCGGTCAATTTAGTGCGTACCATACTTAAGATAAATACCTCTATTATTCCTATGTCCGAAGCGTCGACACATTTAACGGCAATAATGGGTTGTGGTAAAAAGGTCATTGGAGAGCTTAATGTAGATGAAATGATAGAGGCACCTGTAGCATTAAGTTTAGAGCCGCAAGTTGAGGCTACCATTGAAGCATGCTTAGCTATTAAAGATGCTGATTTGATTATTCTCGGGCCTGGGAGCTTTTTGACCAGTATTCTGCCCCCTTATTACTGCCAAAAGTTACCGAATATATTAGAGCATCGCAGGCTAAAGTCATTTTTATTGATAATTTAACGGATGAATATTCGGTAGCAAATCAATTTAGTATTGAAGAGAAAATTGGTTGGGTTAATCAAATTGTAGGCAAGGATATCATCAGTGATGTGATCCAACATTGTGATATAAAATCACCTGCTGTTACCACTAAAGTCTGTTCAGGCACTAAGGTTAACTTTCATCAGTTTAGTTTAGTCAGTTCACATCACAAAGGTTTACACGATATACTAGCTTTAGGAGATGCTATTTGTAGTGTTAGTAGATTTAAAGCATTAAAAAGGACTGCTTAGCAATCCCTTTCGTTTCATAACCCTATCGCGAAATTATTGGGTGTTATAAAACCTGTGCAATGGCTCGACATACTGAAGGCATGTTATCTTTGGTCAGTCCCGCAACACTGATACGACCCGAACCCACAATATAAATAGCAAATTCTTCACGTAGTCGATTGACTTGTTCTTTGCTTAAACCTGAAAAGCTAAACATACCATTTTGACGTGAAATAAAGCTAAAGTCCTGGGTCACCCCTTCAGCCTTTAAGCTCTCAACAAATAGTAGACGCATTTCTCCAATACGCACTCTCATCGCAGTTAACTCACTTTCCCACTCTTGACGTAAGTCAGCATCGGTCAAAATAGTGCTAACGATCAAACCACCGTGTGCAGGAGGGTTTGAATAGTTTGCACGAATAGTTCTTTTAATTTGGCTAAAACTGCGAGCTGCAGTAGCTTGATCCTGCGCGACTAATGTCACAGCACCAATACGTTCATTATACAATCCAAAGTTCTTTGAAAATGAATTAGCCACTAGTAACTCTGGCACAACAGCAGCAACGGCACGTAAGCCTTGCGCATCTTCCTCAATACCAGTACCAAAACCTTGGTATGCAAAATCAAATAAAGGTAATAATTCTTGTTCAAGACAAAGCTGTGCTATGACTTTCCACTGTTCAATGTTTAAATCAATACCTGTTGGGTTGTGACAACAACCGTGTAATAAAACGATGTCACCTTGTGCTGCTTCAGATAAGTCAGCAACCATAGCATCAAAATCCATGTCATGGGTTTCAGCTACATAATATTGATATTGCTTAACCGTCAAGCCGGCTGTTTCGAAAATATTTTGATGATTTGCCCAGGTTGGATTACTGACCCAAATGGTTTTAGATGTGGTGTTAGTTGATAAAAATTCAGCAGCAACACGTAATGCGCCTGTTCCACCCGGTGCTTGAGCGGTAACAACACGGTTATTAGTAACAAGTGAGCTGTTTTCACCAAACAATAATGTTTGCACTACTTTGTTGTAAGCCTCTACACCTTCTATTCCAAGGTAGTTTTTACTTTTCTCTACTTCTAAAAGCTTAGCTTCTGCTTTTTTTACCGATGTGAGTACTGGGGTTTGACCAGCCTCATCTTTATAAATACCGACACCTAAGTTAACCTTATGGGCACGAGGGTCAGCTTTAAATGCATCGGTTAAACCTAAGATGGGATCAGCAGGAGCTTGGGATACTTGAGAGAAAATCATTACAACATTCCTAAAATAGTGACTTACATGATTGAGTACTGATTCGAGTACTGGGTGGTTTCGATATTTATACCACTGCTGTTCAGATCTGAGTAGTGAGATTTTTGAATGTTGAGATAAAAAACACACTTAAATGTGAATGCAGCAAAATAATGGTTAATTATTGCTAAATATGAAATCAATATGGCATATCAATATTATAGTTGAATCAAAGCCGCTTTTAAAAAACACCCCTGCTATAACAATAAACTTTGCAGTGGGTATAAAAAAAGCCTCATCATTTGATGAGGCTTTCTCTAATTTGGCGGAGCGGACGGGACTCGAACCCGCGACCCCCGGCGTGACAGGCCGGTATTCTAACCAACTGAACTACCGCTCCAAATTCTTTTAATCTAACGTCGAGATAATAAAGTTGTCTGTTTATGCCGTCAATAGATATTTATAACATTTTAATTTGATTAGCTAAAAAATAACCAATTAGTTTTTATCATCTGGTATTGTCAAATCAATATCATCGAGATCTAAATCTAAACTATCATCTTTTTTCTTTTTGCCAGTTTCAAGCTCTTCTTGCTGTAATCTAACCTCTGCAGCAGCTAACGCTTTTGAAAGAGCTTGCTTTTTACGCCAGATAATAAAGCCTATGATCCCGAGAAAAAACAATACCCCGTTTATCACTGCTATTAAAAAAACAGCATCTTCTTTAGCCTTTTCTTCTTCTGCCCTTGCGATAACAGCCGCTTTCTCGGCTAACTCTTCCGCACTTGGCGGTGGTGGCGGTGGCTCAACCAGATTAAAAAACATTTCAGGGATATTGAGCAGTATTTCTCGCCCACGAATAGTAGTACTCGCCACAGTTCCTTTTACACGGTAACTACCAAACGCTGAAACTGAAGGCAGAGGTAACATATATTCAGGTGTTGGCACTCCCATTAATACCACGGGCACATGCAAACCAGCAGGACCAACAAGCTCAAATTGAATATGGGTTTGAGACAATAAGACTTCGGCTTCATTGACCAAAACTTCTAAATACCAGGTTCCCGTTAGTGGATCTTCTGGAGCAACCATTTTTACGTTTACAGGCTGCTTAGACAGTAAAAAAGGCATACTATATTCACGTTCAAATATGTTGTTTCTCGCTGTAACACTTAATACATAATGGCCTGACGGTTGTTCTAGGTTAGTACTGCCAGTAAAAATTCCATCATCAGGTCGTTCATCTAAGTCTTCACCATTGTCTTTATATGCTCCAACTATAATAGTACCAGTGGCAAAATTATCATCACTGGGTAAATGTTGGCTAGTAAACTTTGATGTCCACTCAATCATAAATTCTAAACCTGGCATCCGCATGGTTAAATCATCAGCGGTTAATCGTGCAAGGACTTTTAATCGCTCACCTTGGTATAAAGGTTGCGGCAACGGTTCAACATCAATGTTAATTTTGGATACTTTTTCAATAGTTGAACCAGGTAAAACATCACCAAGCAATTGCCATGGACCTGGCGTTGGATTAGCTATTGAAATGATATCGCCAGTAATGCCATCTACCCATTTTACGGATTCAGGGTGTCTAGATGAGTACCATTTACTGCCATCTGGCTGCACGATAACCACGGGGGATGATCCATAATTACGTTGAACAATTAACGTAACCTGATCAACTTTATGATCGATTCTGAACCTATTTTTCAGTTCCATCGCATAGGGTGCGGGCACATAATTACTCATTGTGGTTGAATTAGCGACAGCCGCAAAGCTGCCTGTTGAAATAGACCAACAAAGGCTAGCAAGTATCGTTAACGTGTAAACACCCATTGATTTCATTAAGTGAATTATCCTCTCCAGAGGCATTTTCCTGATTTAGCAACTAAATCAAGTCTTTGTTCATGTAATATTATCTCATCGGCCGATGCGCGGATCACTTTAAGATTAAACGCATTTTGATCAATTCTTTTAATACCACCGGCCTCTTGTCCTGCTTTTTCACTGGATAAATTAAACTTGATCTGACCACCAGTCATAATCAAATAAACATCCGCTAAAATTTCAGCATCAAGTAATGCGCCATGATAGGTACGACGAGTATTATCAATACCATAACGGCGACAAAGCGCATCTAGATTGTTTTTCTGACCTGGGTGTAAACGCTTAGCTATCGCTAACGAGTCGAGGATTTGACAGATATCTTTGGTTTTAGGACCGACTGGATTAAGTTTAGAAAACTCATGATCCATAAAGCTGACATCAAAGTTTGCGTTATGCGCAACAATTTCAGCTCCATCAATAAAGTTAATAAAATCCTGCGCTATTTGATGAAATCTAGGCTCACCCGCAACACGTTCATCGGTTATGCCGTGAACTTGAATGGCTTCGGGATCGATAGCTTGCCCTGGGTTAATATACTGATGATATATACGTCCCGTTAAGCGACGGTTTATCACCTCAACACAGCCTATTTCTATGATCCTGTGACCAATGTAAATTGGGCCGCCAGCTTGATTCATGCCGGTTGTTTCTGTATCGAGAATAATTTGTCGTGGTGCTGAAGAAATGATATTCATTTATTTAGTCATCTTAAGGTTATGAGTATACTAGCGCCAAAATGTTACTTAAAAGCAAGTGTATCAATTCAATGACTGAACTAAAACAACTTCATATTTATACCGATGGCTCTTGCCTTGGCAATCCAGGCCCTGGCGGTTATGGTGTCGTGATGATCTATAAGCAAAAGCAAAAAGAATTGTCTGCCGGATTTGAACTTACCACCAATAATCGGATGGAATTATTAGCGCCAATTGTAGCCTTAGAGTCACTTTTTGATGCTTGTAACATTATTTTGATAAGTGATAGTCAATATATGCGTAAAGGGATCACTCAGTGGATCCATGGCTGGAAGAAAAAGAATTGGAAAACCTCAGCTAACGAGCCAGTTAAAAATGTCGATTTATGGAAGCGTCTTGACGCCGCCAGTCAAAAACACAAAATTGACTGGCGTTGGGTGAAAGGACATTCTGGCCAAATTGAAAACGAGCGATGTGATGACTTAGCCCGCAATGCTGCTATGGGTAATAATCTACAAAAAGATATTCATTATCAAGCCAGTTAACATCAACCCACTATTTAACTCTTAATCCAGAGCGCCCAGCAGAAGGCGCGGTGGACCAATTAGGGGCTTTAATCTTTTGTTTATCGCGTATAGGTGTATAAGGTGAGTCAAGTTTTCGCGCCACAATCAAATACATACCGCCAGTACTAGGCAACCAGTTTTGAAGTCGGTTATGCCAGCCGAATTTACTAGGGTATTGGGTCAACAAATGGTGATACACCAAACGATCATCGGTTAATACTTGATAACCCAATAAGCCTAACCAATCTTTCACTCTTGATGGCATATAGAAATGACCACTCCAGGGCAATTGAGATTGATACTTTGGCATTAATTTACCAAAAAAAGCAGGACTAATAGGATTAAAGCCTGCGATGATAACATATCCTCCCGACACAATTACCCTGTCCACTTCCCTGAGAATTTGATATGGGTCGGACTCATATTCAAGTAAGGCCGTCATGAGTACCGCATCAATACAATTTTGTTGTATGGGTAAGTGTTTTGGGCTGGCATTAATCGAAGCTTTTGGGTCTTGGTACACACTAAAATGATAGTTTATTTGGCAATGCAGGCTGTTAATAGCAGAGCTTAAAGGACCTAACTTCAATAAATGATAGCCAAATAGCCTTGGCCACCAGGCTTTAAGGGCTAAGTTGATTTCAGATTCAATGTAATCACCGCATGCAAAATCCTGCCAAATCATGGGTGTTGTTGCGTCATTAACATCTGATCCATCTAGCAAATTGAACTCCTAAAAAGCGCACATTATTGAACAAAGTCGCTGATATGTTTACTCTATCAAAACGAATGATGAAACTCGAGAATGATAATGTATCAAATCCACCGTATTGCCGCCTTTAATGATAATTATATTTGGTTAATTCAATATAACTCAAACCATGCATATGTTGTTGATCCTGGTTGTGGCCAAAGTGTGATTGATTATCTTACAGCAAACAACATTCAGTTGGCCGGCATACTCATTACTCATCACCACCATGATCATACTGGTGGTATCGGATTATTACAAAGCTATTATCAAGATAAATTAACCGTTTTCGGACCCTATAATGAGTCAATTACAGGATTGACTCAGCCGATAGAATTGACAGAACATCAAACTGATATACTACACATTAAAGATTGGAATACAGATATAAAGGTCATTAGTGTTCCCGGACACACTCGAGGACATATCGCCTATATTATGGATGATAATTTATTTTGTGGTGACACATTATTTAGCGGCGGATGCGGCCGATTGTTTGAGGGAACTGCACAGCAGATGTCACTTTCGCTGTCTATCTTGTCTCAATTACCAGATTCGACAAAAGTGTTTTGTGCCCACGAATATACCTTATCAAATCTAACTTTTGCTACTGTTGTCATGCCTGATAATCAGGTTTTACAAGATTACGTCTGTGAAGTTAACGCATTGAGAAATGATAATAAACCCACGATTCCAAGCAGTATTGGTTTAGAAAAGCGAGTTAATCCATTTCTTCAATGCGATGACCTTGCCGTTAAAACAGCTGTTGAATCACATTTAAATGAAAAACTTAATGATGAAATTCAAGTGTTTAAAAACCTAAGGCTATGGAAAGATAACTTTTAATCCTATATAAACAGAGTTTAATAAGACATTAAATATATTTTCTTTTACAATGTTTAATTCGGCTTTTCTTGACTGAGAAAAACTATCTCAAAAAACTAGAATATAATTGTATCAAATCAAGGTGTTGTGCCTTTATTTCAGGATATTTATTTAATGAAAACAAAGTTAACATTGCTTGCAGCTAGTATTATATTAGTTATAGGCTGTCAATCAGTAAAGCATGATATAGATACCGATCCTGTTATCAAAACCGCTTTAGTAAAAGTTCCTACCAAAACAAGCCAGCAACCTACTTCAATAGAAGACATTGAAGATGATTTAGCCCAAGCAAATGATGTTTGGCAGCGTATTCGAGATGGCATGCAACTGCGCATTGCTGATAAAGAGTTAGTTGAGTATTACCGTCAAAAATTTATCGAAAATCCACAGCATTTAGAAGTGGTGACCCAACGGGCAGAACCTTTTCTGTTCTTCATTCTAGAAGAAATTGAAAAGCGAAATTTACCCACAGAACTCGCCCTGTTACCCATTATTGAAAGCGCATTTGACCCTTCTGCAACATCAAGCAGTGATGCATCAGGACTATGGCAATTAACATTACCTACCGCAGCAGCTTTTAAAGTAAAAACCAATTGGTGGTATGACGGTCGACGTGATATCCGGGCATCGACAATCGCAGCTTTAGACTTATTAGAATATCTATATGCCAAAATGGATAACAATTGGATTTATGCCCTTGCAGCCTATAATTCAGGCGAAGGACGAGTGCTAAACGCGATAAAGCGAAATAAAAATCAAGGCACTGAAACAAACTTTTGGATGTTAAAACTACCAAAAGAGACTGCACATTATGTCCCACAATTATTAGCACTTGCTGATATAGTTAAAAACTCATCTGAGTTAGGTATTCACTTGGCGGCAATTGAAAATAAGCCGCGTATTGAAATGGTGAATATAGAAAGCCAACTAGACTTAAATTTAGCGGCCGAAATGGCTAATATTTCAGTCGAAGATCTTAAGCTTCTCAATCCTGGGTTAACACGATGGGCCACAGCACCAGAAGGGCCACATTACCTAACGATACCAATTGATAATGCCAAAAGCTTTAAGCGCTCACTTGCGTCTTTGGACCCAAATTCACGTATTAACTGGGTACGCTATAAGATTAAACCCGGTGACAGTATCAGCGAAATTGCCGATCAATTTGAGACATCCCCCACCCTGATACGTAGCAGTAATGGTATTAAAGGTAATAATATTACCGCGGGAAGATTTTTGATTATACCGATAGCAACTAAAGATGCAGATATAGAAAGTTTACATGCTGATCAACAGCTTGCACGCAAACCTGTAGTCAAATCAAGTACTAAAGGTCAATCATATTTGGTAAAATCAGGTGATAACCTCTGGAATATAGCAAAAAAGAATAGTATTACAGTGGCCCAGATAACCAAGTGGAATAAGCTTACTAAAGATCAATCCCTTAAAATTGGTCAAAACTTAATTTTTTATCCTAATGAAATAGCGCAAACAAACGGTTTATCTGAGAAAGTCGTCAATTATAGAGTTAAATCCGGCGATTCACTTGCCCGTATTGCAGCAACCTATAAAGTTACCGTTGCTGATTTAATTGAATGGAATAGCTTGCAGAAAAATAAATATTTACAGCCGGGTCAAATGTTAAAACTGCTAATAGCTAATAGCTAATAGCTGGGTTAAATTATTGAGTTATAAAAAACGGGTTAACTAAGTTAACCCGTTTTTTATTTATACGCTATATCATTTACGATCTAACAATAACTCCACAGAAATAACATTTACGACTGGTGAGCTACTTTCTGATACTAGACCTTTAAACTTAGGCTGTAATGTAAATCCACCTTTGTTGACTTGTTCCAAAATATCGCTAGGTATATTAAATTTTGATTTCAATGATTTACCAGCACCAATACGGATGTGCTTTATTGCCTGGGTAAACATCATGTCATCTGACCATGCCCAAACTTTCTGATTTTTTGGGTCAAGCAGCCATAAATCAGCCTGCATCCCAGAGTTGAACTGTAAATCAACTCCCATACTGCCTCTGTTAGTTACAATTAGCTCAACCGCCATTGACTTGGCATCTTGATAATATGGACTTATCTCTAACTTGGCGTGCAGCAATGATTCATTCACCGTTTGCATTTCATTTCCCGCGGTTAAGATGGCTTTCTTGTTAATTTGTTTAGCATGGTTAGCCTGTACATCCGAATTAACGCCGCCAGTACAACCTATTAAGGCTAATAAGCTTATTGCGCCTAATACCTTCCGCATTAGAATCCTCCTAATTTTTTAAGTAGACTGTCTTTCAATTTATCCTTTTCCTGATTTAATCTGCCTTTTAATAAGGCATCTGTGTCTAAAGCAAACTTAGGGTCTTGAAAACTACCATTTATACTTAACGGGATATCGATGCCTTTCAAGGTATCTTGCTCACTGCCTTGACCAGCAAGTGACCCTACTACTTTGGTGATCAGTTTATAATCAATATTTTGGCTAATAATATTAGCCGTACCTTTACCCTCTAATCTTATTAAAGGTGAGGACATTGATAAATCAGGATTGTTTAATACGCCTTCAAGTAAATTAAAGCTTCCGGTTAAACTGGTAAAATCAGTTTTAAGCTCCTGTGCATCTTGGGCTGATAAGTCTCCAGCGATCTTTTTCTGAGCACTGCGGATCATTTGCGGAATATTAACACCGTATAAGGACCCATCAGCAACCTCAAATTGACCATTGGCTAACAGTTGTTGTTTAAGCTTACTGGGGATAAGACTTGCCCCTTCACCCTTAGCAGAAAAGTTTGCTATACCTGATATCAAATCCACTTCAGCCAAATCAATTAATAGGGGCCGTATTTGTACCCCAGTAACTTGCTTATAAAATTGATATGTTGGCACACTTTTACGAGCATCAACTTTGGCAGAGACTGTGATATTACCCTGATACAGTTCTGCTGATAATTTTTTCAAATCAATAACGCCCTGCTTGATAACAGTATTCATTTGCCAGTTTTGAGTCAGTAAATTATTTACCTTGATCGTCTTGGCTTTTAAATTCAGGGTTAAATCAACTTGTTTAAGTGCAGATAAGTCCGGCTCTTTGTCACTTCCCGTACTGACTGTTGCGACTTTTTCTTCGCTCGCATCTGTTGCAGATTTTGGCAGTAGGCTGTCTAAATCAATATCACCGAATTCAATATCGAGCTTGATAACAGGAATAGTGTTGGCATAATTGAGTGCGACTTTAGCATCAGCTTCAATGTTATCAAGGGTTAACTGGCTAATAGTGAGTGTCACGTCTTTACTATTAAGCGCGATAACAACATCGGTAAGCAAATCTGCTTGTAACGATTTGTTCGGTAACGATTCGCCTTTAAAATTATTTGTAATCGAAAACTGATTGATATGAATACTATCCAATTTATCTGAAACTTTAATTTGCCCTTTACCTGCTGAGCTTAATTTCATTTCAGCCAATTCAGCGTCAAACTCATATTCTATATCAGCAAATTGCCCAAGTGAAAATTGACCTAACGTAAATGAGCTTAATGTAAAATGCTGCTCAGTTTTGGTTTGTTGATTAATGATATTAACTTGCATATTGGTTATAGAGATCCCACCAATATTAAGACTTGATAAGGCCATCGCTTGACCGTTGGATGCTTCTTCTGGTATTTGAGTCGTTTGCTTGTCTTCACCTAAGCCATAGAAACTGGTTTTTCCTTTTTTATCGGTAACTAAATTAACGGTCAAACCATCTAGAGCTAACTGTTCAATTTCGATTTCCTGACTCAGTAGCGGTATTAAAGCAACATTGGCAACTGCTTGATTAATTTCTAGCATGTGCTGAGGTTGAAATGAGTCCGGATTACTAAACGATATCGCGCCCACGTTGATCCCAATAGAGGGGAAAAAGCTCCAACTTAAGTCTTGGTTTATCGTTAACGTACGACCTGTCTGTTTTTTTACCGCATCAACAATTTGCGGTTTAAAATCATTAATATTGAAAAACAATGTTAAATACAGAGCGGCACATATGCCGATAACGAGGATGGATATAACCAACCATTTAATTAATTTCATCATTCTTCCTTAGTCTGTTATGAGTAAATTACTAATCTGATCGTGTATACACTATAAACTTAAAACTGATTGACTAATGGCTACTCCGTTCAAATCAGCATAAAGCATCATGCCATCAAAAATTTCGATTGAATTAATCTCAAGACTTACGCCTATCTCCCCCAAGTCGCGCTTCTCTGTTTTAATGGGGTTAACGCCAATTGCTTTTACACCAATATCCATAGTGTTAATTGTGGCGGCATCCCTTATGCAACCATAAATAACAATACCCTGCCATCCATTATTAACAGCGTCTTGTGCTATCATATCACCCAATAACGCCCGTCTAGTGGAGCCGCCACCATCAACGACCAACACCTTCCCATGGCCTGGTTTAGCTAGAATTGATTTTACCTTTGAATTATCTTCAAAGCACTTTACAGTTACGATTTTGCCTGAAAAAATGCTTTTTTGTCCAAAGGATAGCCAGGGTAAATTAATCAGTTGTAACTCTTGAGGGTATTGGTCAAACAGATCAGGAAGTAAATCAAGCATAATGCCTCCACACGATATAATTGAATAAACACACAACAAGCCTACTTAAAAAGCCATTAATGAACAAGTTGTTAAGCTTATACATGATGTAAAGTTAATAGAGACAATATGATTGCCAGCCTATTGAAGAGCACTTTCTATATTGCTTTAATTCATAAAATTGCTTAGCCCATAATCACTCTCAGTGTCACTTCAAAGCGTGATCGTATCCTCACTATTGCGGTTGTAGGGTCAAAATGTCGCAGTAAAAATCAATTAATCGATCTAGATCAAACTATTAACACTTATCTGTTAACTTATTTACATTTTCTATTTAAGCCTTGATTTAAATCAAGTTGGCCATCATTAGCGCGCCATATAGTTACCGTGAGGATATGAAAACCCTGACATTAAGAAGGTTACTTTATGGATACTCATGCAGCTCTATATGAACAAGGCAAACAGCGTCTTGATTATTTACGTGCACTAGCACCTAGACAGCCTGTTAGTTTAGAACAGAAGATGGCCGATAATGGCATCTATCGCCGAGATTTTATAAAGTGGAGTGCGGCTATGGCGGCTATGCTGGCGTTGCCACTCCCGTTCAGTACCTTAGTTGCAGAAGCCGCTGAATTAGCAGACAGAGTACCGTTAATTTGGTTACACATGGCGGAATGTACTGGTTGCTCTGAATCACTTATTCGCACCGACACCCCTAATTTAGATACCTTGATTTTTGACCATATTTCATTGGAATACCATGAAACCTTGATGGCAGCTTCTGGGTGGCAAGCGGAAGAGAATCTTGAAAATGCACTTAAAGAATACAAAGGACGCTACCTTTTAGCCGTTGAAGGCGCTATTCCTACCGCTAATAATGGCGCTTATTTGACTGTAGGTTGTAAAGGACACACCGGATTACACATCGTAAAAGAAGCTGCTGAAGGTGCTGCTGCTATCATCTCTGTGGGTACATGTGCAGCATTTGGTGGCGTGCAAGCCGCATACCCGAATCCAACTGGTGCAAAAGGCGTACATGAAGTTGTTGATAAAACAGTTATTAATCTTGGGGGCTGTCCGCCAAGTGAAAAAAATATCGTCGGCACATTAATGTACTTCATCATGTTTGGCAAACTCCCTGCTTTAGATATGTTTAATCGACCAAAGTGGGCTTATGGTGCTCGCGTACATGACAACTGTGAACGACGTGGGCGCTTTGATGCCGGTGAGTTTGTTGAAACATTTGGCGATCAAGCAGCTAAAGATGGCTATTGCTTATATAAAGTAGGCTGTAAAGGTCCATACACTTACAACAACTGTCCAACAGAAAGATTCAATCACCATACTAGTTGGCCAGTACTCGCAGGTCATGGTTGTATGGGCTGTTCTGAACCCAACTTCTGGGATGATATGGCAGATTTTGAAAAACCATTAGGGCGTCAACTTTTACACGGTATTGATGCTACGGCAGACACCATTGGCGCAGTCATACTAGGTGCAACGGTTGTCGGGATCGGTGCCCATGCTGTTGCTAGTGTATTTGCTAAGCCATTGGAGGATTAATCATGAACAAACGCGTAGTTATCGACCCTATCACCCGCATTGAAGGTCACTTGCGAGTAGAAGTTGAAGTCGATGAAAACAATGTCATCACAAAGGCTTGGTCATCATCAACTTTATGGCGTGGTATAGAAGTTATCTTAAAAGGCCGCACGCCGATGGACGTCGGCTTAATCGTGCAGCGTATTTGTGGTGTGTGTACATATTCACATTATCGCTGTGGTACCGAAGCGGTGGAAAATGCTTTAGGAATGACGATTCCTATCAATGCTAAATACCTTAGAAGTCTGATGCAATCTTCATTATATATGCACGATCATATCGTCCATTTTTATCACTTACATGGCTTAGACTGGGTTGATGTAGTATCTGCATTAGGTGCTGACCCCGCTAAAGCGGCGCAGGACTCACTAAAATATACAGACAAACCCATCGCGACAGGCGAAGGAGAATTAAAGGCTGTACAAGAAAGAGTAAAAGGTTTGGTTGATACTGGTAAGTTAGGCCCGTTCGCCAATGCCTATTGGGGCAATAGCACTTACCGTTTTAGCCCTGAACAAAACTTAATTGCCTTATCACACTATTTAAAAGCTCTAGAAGTACAACGAGTTGCTGCCGAAATGTTGGCTATTTTTGGTGGAAAATCCCCTCACCCACAATCATTGGTGGTTGGCGGGGTAACCTCTGTACGCGACATGTTGAGCCCGGCCCGTTTGCAAGAGTGGAAACAGAAGCATGCCATTGTGCAAGATTTTATTGAACGCGCTTATCAAGCAGACATAGTGATGGCTGCTGATGCATTTGGTGCTGAACCTAGTGTGTTAGGTGGCGTAAATGTGAAAAGCTTTCTGTGTACAAATGACTTTTTAATGGGAGATGGTCAGTTTTTATTTGAGCAAGGCGTAATAACGCATGGCGACTTGGCAAACGTGACTGATATTAACCCCGATTTAATCAAAGAAGACGTGACTCACGCTTGGTATAAAGCTGATGGCGCGCAGCATCCCTATGACGGTACAACGGTGCCAGATTACACAGGTTTTGTCGAAAGAGACACAGTGTATGGCAAGTTACCAACTTTAGATGGTGACGGTAAATATTCCTGGGTTAAATCACCACGCTACCAAGATGAACCAATTGAAGTAGGCCCACTCGCTTGCTTATTAGTGAACTATGCCAAAGGTAACCAAATTGTTGTTGATGCCGTTAATGGTTTATTAACTGCAACAGGTTTGCCAATTGATGCGCTGTTTACCACCTTAGGTCGCACCGCAGCTCGAATGCTGCAAACAGTATTAGTAGGTCAAGCCAGTTTAAAAACCTTTGACGCGTTAGTGACTAATCTTAAAAGCGATGAAGCTACCTACATAACGCCACAAATTGACGTTGATAAAGAATACGTGGGTCATGCCATGAATGAGGCTCCTAGGGGAATGCTCAGTCATTGGATAAGAATTAAGAATGGCAAGGTAGAAAACTATCAAGCGGTAGTGCCAACCACCTGGAATGCGGGACCAGTTGATGCTAACGGAAAAATGGGACCTTATGAGGCCTCATTAATCGGCTTAACACTTGAAGATCCTACTAAGCCATTAGAAGTTATTCGTATTATTCACTCATTTGACCCCTGTATGGCGTGTTCAGTGCATGTGATGGATTACAAAAAACAAACCTTAGGCCAATTTAAAATTGATCCTAATGGGTTTTAATCTTGAGTGAATTCAATATGGAGGGATGACTTATGCAACATCAAGCAACCCATACAAGGCACTACATTTTTACTCCAGCCATTCGAATATTTCATTGGCTAAGGGCATTATCGATACTGATATTGGTGATCAGCGGGTTTTATTTGGCATGGCCATTTCTAGTCGCGCCTGGCACATCTGATGTATTGGTTCAAGGTTGGATCCGTTTTGCACATATCATTTTTGGTTTTGCATTAACGGCAATTACCCTAGCACGCTTTTATTTGTTCTTTTTCAGTCGGCATAATATTGAAAGACGCTCATTTAAAGACGTGTTAAGTGTATCGAGTTGGATGAGTCAATTAAAATCGTACTTATGGATGGGCAAACTGAATAAAGCAGGAGTTTATGGTCCACTACAGTTTATGACTTACGTCGCCATATCTTTTGTTGCTTTGCTTATCTGTATTACGGGCTTAGTCCTGTACGCCAATGTCTATCACCAAGGTTTGGGGGGCGCACTTTGGGAAATGTCGGCTTGGATCACAGCGCAAATGGGCGGATTAGCGTACGTTCGAGTCATACACCACTATTTAATGTGGGCATTTATTATATTCGTTGTTATCCATGTTTATATGGCGGTGTGGTCAGGCATACGCTTTAGACATAACTCTGTAGACTCCATTGTATCGGGCTATGATTATCACAAGGATCATTAAAACCCATGAAAAAAATACTCATATTGGGTATTGGCAATGTGTTGTACGCCGATGAAGGTATCGGCGTACATTTCGTCAATTACATCAAAGATAAATATCAATTTAATCACCTTTCCCATCAAATAGATTTAATTGATGGCGGTACCCTAGCACAAAGTTTAATCCCATTGATTTGTCAGTATGATCAACTCATTGTGGTCGACACTGTCAATAGTTCAGAAGCCAAAGCAGGCGATGTATTCTTTTTTGATTTCGACCATGCCCCTGCTGAAATTGACTGGCAAGGCAGCGCACATGAAGTAGAAATGTTACAAACATTAACCATGATGGATATGGTCGGCGATCGCCCTGCAACTCAAGTATTAGGCGTTATTCCAACGGTAATAGAACCGATGACATTAGGGTTAACACCTTCTTTGATTGCCGCTATTCCTGTGATGGAAAAAACCCTGCTTGGTTTTTTAGATGAGTTTGGAATTACCGCAGTTCAGCAACAATCCATTAAAATTGAAGATGTCATCCCCGATGCATATAAACGTGGAGTCAGCTATGAAGCACCTCATTCAGTTTGAGTTTGTTTGCCTTAAACCTGTGCCGCTTTACGCATATCTTTGCCATTATTTTACGTTACGCACTGAATTCGACATTAGCTTCGGTATCGTAAAGGATGATAAACAGCTAACACATTACATAATTGAAGCTTGTGCACTACAAACAGAATTAGAAAGCCTTGCCGATGAAATTGCAGCAAATTTTCTCCTATCGGTATGGTTAGTTGATACTGAGATTAAACGAATACACAACAAACAATTCCCCCCGTGGATGCACTTAAATCACTATCATCAGCGCCACTGTTTTTTTGCCAACATTGCCAACCTATTTTTGGCGATAATCAAAGCCAACAGTTTGGAGAGCTTAACCTGTTATGTGCTCACTGCCATGGTGAAACTAAACTCACAGCAGTTCAACAAGGCCTAACAGCAAATGATATCCGCGCTATGGTCGATACACTGCTAATTCAAGGTGAATTACCGCTCTTAAGCGAGAAATTAATTCTCTCAATAGATGAACCGTTAAAAAATTCAACTAGTGAGTCGCTGTCAGAGCACCTTACCTTAAGACCGCATATTTTGATGTGTAACCCAAATACCTTAAATGCTCAGTTTTTAGTAAATGACTATCAGGTATTGGCTTTATCCAGTATTGAAAAACCTATCTTGACACTGGTCAGTTGTGATAAACAAACCGAGTCAGAAAACTGCAGTCATGCGATTCGATATGATGTTCAATTTGCTTATAACCGACTACTGCAGGTCATTTGTGAACGATTAAGACAAAAAGGCATTAATTGGGTTTATATCTCCCCGACTGTCGATAAAAAACGCTTACAAGCTAAACATGCAGAAGTAAACAAGCCATTACGATTAGCGCGAGTTAATCATCAATGGATTGAAATACAACAGACAACAGAGGCTATCAGTATTGATATTTTACAGCCTTGCTTGCATGATCATGCTGTTTTTAATGACGGTAATAAACAATTCACCGCAACAGACCAGTCAAATAGCCAAGATCACCTTAAAACAATCTTTTTAAGCCACAGTATTTATAGCGAAGAAGACTTAGCCGCCAATGCTGAACAGATAACAACAAATTTATCAGAAAATGATCAACATTTAGGCTATCGATCTCTACTCGCAGGGCTGGCAAATAGGCCTGATAAACCCAAAAATGCCGCGGTATTGTATTTTAGCCAGCAGCATAAAAGTCAAATTTTCACTTTAGATGGCCAAAGTAAAGCTGAATGTTTTTTCGAATTTGCCGCGATACCTGAAAATGGTTATGAAATATGTCATCAAATTCTCTCCAGTAAACAAGCCCCTTTACTCAACAAATTTAAACAACAATTTCCTCAAAGTTATTTGCGTTTACTTGACCTTAAGCTACCGCAGCAAAACGCTAACTTAAGTGGTTTATTGCCTATGGCGGCAATTATTATCGGATGTCCTATCAATGAAAACTCGCCGCACTCAGTTACACAACAATTACTCGATGGCATCATCAGCCTTGCACAATGCTATCAAGGCAGTAACGCCCCGAGAATTGATTTCCAATTAGTTAAAGGAGAAGCCGTAAGAAGTCTTAATTGGTGTAAAACACTCGGTACTTTGATGAGTTTTAGAATTGCCGGTGAACAAGATAAAGCAAAACTTGCTTATGGATTTTTTGATTCTTTCGCTGATTATTTGAGTAATTGGTTAGCGCATTTGGATCAAAATATAGGTATCAATCAATTAGTGTTAGCGGGCAGCGAATTTAGCTATCCCCCTTTAGTGCGTCAAATACAGTTAAGGCTCGCTAATAATTTTACATTAGTGGTTGATTCTCAGATGGATTTAGACGGTGCCAATATTGCTGTCGGTGGCTTATTACTGCCCATACGCCGACGTGGTGGGGCTGTCTAATGGCCCCAAAAACCACTACTTTGATGTGCCAAAAACGCTTAATGGCCAAAGGCATTGTCCAAGGTGTGGGTTTTAGGCCATTCGTGTATCGCCTTGCAGATGAGCTCAAACTTGCGGGAACGGTACTCAATGACAACCAAGGGGTTGAGATTGTCCTACAAGGTGAGTCGGTTAAAATAGACTTGTTTATTGCTAGGTTGCAATCCTCGCCACCGCCACTAGCAAGAATAGATGAGCTAGTCTTTGTCGAGGAACCTATCAGCACAACATTTGATCATTTTAACATTTTACAAAGTGAGACTAGCGATTCCCAGGCCATAGTGGCGGTGTCTGCAGATAAAAGCACTTGCGCGGATTGCTTAACTGAGATGCAAGATAAACTCAATCGCCACTATCTTTATCCGTTTACCAACTGCACCAATTGCGGGCCTCGCTATACGATTATTAAACATCTACCCTATGACCGTCATTTCACGTCCATGGCTGACTTTGATATGTGTGAACAATGCGCTAAAGCCTACCATGACCCTTTTGATAGACGTTACCATGCACAACCCGTTAGCTGTAATCATTGTGGACCACAACTAAGTTTATATGTCGATAATGTCCAAGTGAATTGCCAATCAACCGAGGTGATAACCCAAACGGTAACCTTACTCAATCAAGGTAAAATAGTTGCATTAAAAGGATTGGGGGGATTTCATTTAATTTGCGATGCTACCAATGACGCCGCGGTAATCACCCTTAGAAAACGTAAACATCGCCCCGCTAAACCCTTAGCGGTTATGGCTGCTAATCTTGAGCAAGCTAAACATTTGGCGGTAGGTACTGACGTTGAATGGCAAGTTGTAGACAGCGCTGAAAAACCCATAACTTTACTTACAAAGATGACTCGTTCGTTAGAAGCATTAGTCAATCCCGACTGGTTAGATCGACAACCGTCTAAAGATACCAGATCCGTTTTAGCAAAAAGTGTTGCTCCGGGGATAGATCGCATCGGGATATTTTTACCCTACACACCTTTGCATCATCTATTACTCCAACAATTTAACAAGCCTATCGTGGCAACTAGTGCTAATCGCAGTGGCGAACCTATTATTTGCAGTCTGGACGGTATTATTAGCCAATTAGGTCATGTAGTCGATGCCATTGTTGACCATAATCGCCCTATCGCCAATGCATGTGACGACAGCGTGGTACAGGTGATTAATGACCAATTACAAGTGATACGACTTGCCAGAGGTTATGCTCCACTCACCCTTGCCCATGGATTAGAACCCTCAAATTTTGAGCCTACACTCGCCGTTGGAGCGCAACAAAAAAACACGATTGCATTGGCGTTTAATCGTAATATGATTTTATCGCCACATATTGGTGATTTATTCAGTCTTGAAGCAGAGCAGTATTTTGAAGATAACTTAACTACATTCAAACGACTTTATCACTTTAGTCCCAAGTGCATTATTAACGACAACCACCCCGAATATGCTCCCAGCCAATGGGCAAATCGCTTTATTGCCCAACATTGTGGTGTGACGCCATTATCGATCCAACATCATTATGCTCATATTCTTGCGGTAATGGCCGCTAACCAATATCGGGATAAAGTGATTGGTTTTAGTTTTGATGGCACAGGCTTAGGTGACAAAGGTATCCTTTGGGGCAGCGAGGTGATGCTGGCTGATGTGAACACATTTACGACACTCGCCCATTTTAGTGAGTTTAAGTTGATTGGCGGTGAACAAGCCATCAAGCAGCCAGTTCGCATATTGTTGGCATTGTTATTTGATTCATACACAGTGACCCAGATTAGCCAAATGCCAATTCCGGCGATTAAACGCTTGTCACTTATTGAACTTAATAATCTACATCGATTATGGCTTAACAACAGTCACTGTATTCCCTGTCGAGCAGTGGGCAGGATATTTGATGCACTTGCTGTCGCACTTGGGCTTATTGAGTTAAATGAATTTGAAGGTCAAGCCGGTATGTTAATCGAGGCGCAGGCGGCTAAAACCATGCCATTAACGGCTATAACTGTTATTGAAGCGCGAGATTCATCAGTGATAGGCAGTGCTAATGTTAATGCCGAACAAGTCAGTTTATTATCCATAAAATCTTTACCACAAGCGGATATTATTATTTGGCAAAGCCAAGAATGGTTTAAAGATATCATTGAGATAATTTGTCATACCAAAGCCCCTGCGAAAGTATATATCCCCAAAATCTGCAATCAATTTATCAGGGCGATCGCAGATTCAATTAAACATATTGCGCAAGAGTATCCTCAATATCCCATGGTATTGACCGGCGGTGTTTTTCAAAATAAACACTTATTGAGCCATTGTTTAACCGATGCAGAAACTGACAATCATCTTGTGTTGTCTCCTAAACTGGTGCCAATAAATGATGGCGGTATCGCATTAGGCCAACTTTGGTATGCATTACACTGTTATCAAAATAAAAGTGAGACAAAACAGGGTGAATAAAATGAGACCCGTGTCGCAAAACTGAATTAACGTTTTGTTAACAGTCAAACATTTTCCCAAAACTGATATTCATCAAAGTTTTCATATCCATTCTGGCGCAGAATTATTTTATCAACATCTCGTTAGGAAAGCATATGTGCCAGGATTGCGGTTGTTCTATTACCCATACTCATCACGATCATTCATTGAAAACTAATCCTCAATTGAATGATAAGAAAACCTTGTCAGTGATCCACAAAATTCTCGATAAAAACGATATTGAGGCGCAGCACAATCGAGATCACTTCAATCAACATCAAGTAACTGCATTTAATATCATGAGCAGCCCAGGCAGTGGCAAAACAGCATTGCTGGAGCATTTACATCATTACTCCCCATTACAATATGCCGTTATTGAAGGTGATTTAGAAACCTCTCGAGATGCAGACAGATTAATCGCTCAGGGTATTGCGGCTTATCAAATTCAAACCGGATCGGCTTGTCATTTAGATGCGTTTATGGTGCATGGGGCCTTACATCATGTTGATCTTGAATCATTGAATATTTGTTTTGTTGAAAATGTCGGCAACCTTGTTTGTCCGGCTAGCTATGATGTGGGTACCCACAAAAATATTGTGTTGCTATCAGTGCCTGAAGGTGATGATAAAATTGAAAAATATCCAGTTATGTTCAGAAAAGCTGATTTAGTGGTGATCACCAAAACTGATTTGCTGCCCTACTTCGATTTTGATATTGAACAGGCAAAAACTGAACTTTATAAGCTTAATCCCCATGTTGAATTAATGCAGCTATCGATTAAAGAGCCTAACTCATTTACTCCTTTAGTTAACTGGTTAGCTGCCGAGCACATGAAAAATGTAAGTCTACACTCGGTTATAAAACAAGGTTTAGACCAAAACCAGACCCTAGCGCCTAAGCTCACAACTAATATTGAGGAGGTCTAGCCATGTGCCTATCTGTGCCTTCACAAGTTGTTGAAATTCATGATGATGCAAGTGTCACGGTCGATACTATGGGGGTTAAACGGCGAGTCAGCAGCCATCTAATGTCTGAGCCTCTCTCAATAGGTGATTATGTGCTTATTCATATTGGTTTTGTGATGAATAAAATTGATCATCACGATGCACAACAAAGCTTGGCGTTATACCAAGAAATTGTCGCATCAATGAATGAGCACGGTGAATAATATGAAGCTTAAAGACTTGTACCAAGGCTTTCGAGACCCTGCGACGATTCATTTTTTAGCCGCAGAGATTAAACGACTCGCTGAACTCGTCGATGAACCCATTAATATCATGGAAGTGTGTGGCGGTCATACCCACACCATTATGAAATACGGTTTATTGCAACTGTTGCCCGATAACATCAAATTTATTCATGGCCCTGGCTGCCCTGTTTGCGTGATGCCTAAAGAGCGGATTGATCATGCCATTGCCTTAGCGAATGAGCCTAATGTGATATTAGTCAGTTTAGGCGATATGATTAGGGTGCCAGGCTCTACAGGTAGTCTGGCTAATCATCGCGCTAAGGGTTGCGATATTAGAGCCATCTATGATCCACTGGATACACTAAAAATTGCAGAAGATAACCCAGATAAAACTGTGGTCTTTTTCGCCATTGGATTTGAAACCTCGACCCCAATGACTGCAGCGTTAATTGAACAGGCTGAAAAACAATCCGTCAACAATCTGCTATTTCACATCAACCATGTACTTGTACCACCGGCTATTGATGCCGTAATGGCTGAAAAAAAATCTAAGGTTAATGCCTTCATTGGGCCCGCCCATGTCAGTGTTATTTCGGGTGCGAAAATCTACCAAGCTGCGGTGGATCAATATCACACCCCTGTTGTGGTATCGGGGTTTGAACCGGTTGATGTGATGCAATCTATATTATCAATCGTCAAACAGAAAGTCGCTAAACAGCCAAAACTTGAGGTGCAATACACTCGCTCGGTCAGTTTTGACGGCAATCTTCATGCGCAACAACTGGTTAATCGCTATTTTGAACCCAGAGATGAGTTTAGATGGCGAGGACTGGGGCCGATTGCTAAATCAGCGTTGCAATTAAAGCCTGAGTATCAACGACGAGACGCAGAGCATCATTTTAAATCTATTTTGTCCACTGAACCCATTGACGATCATAAAGCCTGTCAGTGCGCAGATATATTACGGGGACTTGCTGGTCCTAAAGAGTGCAAAGTATTCGGTCGCGGTTGTACCCCTGAAACACCACTTGGCAGTTGTATGGTGAGCTCCGAAGGTGCGTGTAATGCTTACTATCGTTATGGAGACATTCTGAATGGGTAATATTGCTAACCAAACGATACAACTCAGCCATGGTGGAGGCGGAAAAGAAATGGATCAGTTGATCAAATCCATTTTTTTTAGTGCATTTGCTAACCCTATCCTGTGCGCCGAAGAGGATGCCGCCAAACTTAACCTTTGTGGGCCAGTGGCGTTCACCACAGATTCTTTTACCGTATCACCGCTTTTTTTTGCTGGTGGCAATATTGGTAAACTTGCCATAGCAGGTACGGTAAATGACTTAGCCATGATGGCGGCGCAACCTGAATATCTCAGTTGCAGTTTTATCATCGAAGAAGGTTTTTTAATTACTGATTTGAAAAAAATTGTCCAAAGCATGGCCGATGAACTGCATCAGTCCGGTGCAAGAATTGTTTGCGGTGACACTAAAGTGGTGCCTAAAGGATGTGCTGATGGACTATTTATCAATACCACCGGCATTGGCAGAATATTAATAACTGATATTTCGGCTAAAAATGTACAACCAGGAGATGCCATTATTGTCTCACGAGATATTGGCAGGCACGGCGCAGCAATTTTAATGGCCCGTGAAGGGCTTGAACTTGAGTCTGACTTAACCAGTGATTGCGCCACTCTGTGGCCAGTGGTTGAACAATTAATTGCAGCAAATGTCACTCTTCATGCCATGCGGGATGCTACCCGTGGCGGTATTGCCGCGGTATTAAATGAATGGGCTAAGGCTTCTAATGTTGGAATTGATTTAATAGAAAAGGACATCCCTGTTGCAGATGAAGTGAAAGGACTGTGTGAGTTATTTGGTTTTGAACCCTATGACTTAGCTAATGAAGGCACCTTTGTGATTGCCCTACCACAAGATGTTGCTTTAGGTGCGGTAGAAATACTGCAACGTTACGGACACTGTGAGCAGGCTTGTATTATTGGCCATGTGGTAGAAGCGCACCCAACCAGAGTTGTATTAACAACACCATGGGGTAGCCATCGTTATTTAGATTTGCCCCATGGGGAACTTCTGCCAAGGATTTGCTGATGCACGAATATTCGATTGTGATGGCATTGATTGAACAATGTGAATCATTGGCAAAACAGCATAAAGCCAACTCAATTGTGCGAGTTGACATTAAAGTTGGCATATTAAGTGGCGTGGAACCTTGCTTATTAGAACAAGCTTTTATGACCTTTAAACTGGATAGCCTGTGCGCAAATGCGCTATTGAACATGCAGATCCAACCACTGATCATACAGTGCCATCAGTGCGAAAAACAGTCAGAACAATCGCAGCGAACGGTTTTATGTCCACATTGTGGCTCAGCAGATACGCAAATTATTGATGGTGAAGACATGATGTTGATGCAATTAGAGATGGACACTTAAACACTGACTTTCTGACTAAAATTGATAAAAATAAAAAACACTCACACAAGTAGTATAAGGAATTGGCAATGATAAAATTTAACTCTGTAGTATTGAGCGCAGCAATGTCTCTGATGGTGTTTTCTGGGTCAGCCTTTGCTCATGAAGGCCATGGTGCACCGGGCTTATTCCATCACTTTGAACAAATGGCGCCAGCAATTTTGTTAGTGGCTATCGTGGCAGGTATTTTATGGAAAATGAAAAAGTAAATTCATTGCATAAAATATGCAAATAAAAACGCACTCTTCAGAGTGCGTTTAGTGATGTCATTTTATTTAACTATTATGATGCTGAAGGGGTTAGCCTTTTAGGGCGTTATCAATCATTTGTTGCGCTTGAATAATGATATTGTCCAAATGCTGCTGACTGATAAAACTTTCAGCATATATTTTGAATAACGCCTCAGTGCCTGATGGACGCGCCGCAAACCAACCATTTTCTGTGGTCACTTTAATACCGCCGATTGCCGCATTATTACCTGGTGCGTGGGACAGTATTGCCGTTATCGGCTCACCGGCTAATACAGTATCGGTAAAGCTGTCACTGTTTAACAATTCAAACTTTGCTTTTTTCTTGAGACTAATTGGGCTATCTATTCGAGTGTAAAAACTTTCACCAAATTGAGCCGTTAATTCCTGATAACGTTGTGCGGGTGTTTTGCCCGTCACAGCAGTAATTTCAAGGGCCAGTAGCGCTAAGATAAAGCCATCTTTGTCAGTACACCAAGTGCTGCCGTCACGCTTTAAGAATGCCGCACCGGCACTTTCTTCACCACCAAAAGCAATCGTGCTATTAGCTAAGCCATCAACAAACCATTTAAACCCAACCGGCACTTCTAAGCAAGTTCGGTTCAAACTTGCACAGACGCGGTCAATCATGGCACTGGACACTAGTGTTTTACCAATAGACAGTTTTTCAGACCACTGCGGACGGTGGCTAATTAAATAATCAATGGCAACGGCTAAATAGTGGTTTGGGTTCATCAAGCCAAAGCCTGGGCAAACAATGCCATGACGATCATAATCTGGATCGTTTCCTAGACATAAATCATAGTTTTCACTGTGTGCAAGTAACCCAGCCATGGCATAAGGCGATGAGCAGTCCATACGAATTTTGCCGTCTTTATCTAATGTCATAAAGCTGAATGTAGGATCGACCTTTTCATTGACCAAGGTGATATCTAAATCATACTTTTTAGCAATATGTTGCCAGTAATAAATGCCAGAGCCGCCTAAAGGATCTACGCCTAAACGCAAATTTGCTTTTCTAATAGCATCAAAATCAATTACATCAGCTAAAGAGTCAACATAGGGTGCAATAAAATCAACCTCTTGTACCCAACCCGATGCTAACGCTGCCCCAAAATTTACTTTTTTAACGCCACTGAGTTGTTGGGTTAAATAAGCATTGGCTTTATCTTCAATAATTTTAGTAATTGCGCCTTCGGCTGGCCCACCATGGGGCGGATTATATTTAATCCCACCATCCTCTGGCGGATTATGCGAAGGGGTAATGATTAATCCGTCAGTTAAGTGAGCAGAGCCTTTAGCTGAAGCATTAGCACAAATTATTGCCTGTGAAACAACAGGTGTAGGCGTAAAACCATCATTAGCTTGGATAAGTACTTTAACCTGGTTGGCGGTTAGCACTTCTACAACCGACATAAACGCCGCATAAGATAACGCATGAGTGTCATAACCCACAATCATAGGGCCGGTAATATTAGCCGACTGACGATAATCAATCACAGCTTGTGTAATCGCCCAAATATGATTTTGATTAAAACTGGATTTGAACGCACTGCCTCTATGGCCAGACGTGCCAAAAGTCACCTTTTGTTGCACATCGGCAACATTGGGGATCATCCGATAGTAATAACTCATTAATTTAGGAATATTCACTAAATCAGATTGCAATGCTAACGTCCCTGCACGCTCATGTATGGCCACGTCATTCTCCTTTGATTGAGGTTAAATATATTGCGCTATGGTCGATGCTTTAATGGCGTCACACCCTAAATGAACTAACACTTCTGATAAAATAGTTTGTTTCTTTGCAGTATTATTATTGGTTGTAACCCAATAGCCGCTTTGGCCTATTTCTTTAGGATTAGCAGATTGGCTGGCATCTAATAACGCCTGTTTAGATTGAGCAAAATATAAACGCCCTTTTCCTTGGATTTGTAATACTTGCTCAAAGTCTTTACCCGCTTGAACCGCTAATGCATCGAGCAAAAACATGAACCGTCCCACAGCGCCCTTTTGTTGTGCAATTAAGTGCTCATTAACCACGGTATTAAAATCAATTTTTTGTGCGGTTCTACTTGAATGAGTCTGGGTTTCAGCAATTGAAAGAGGAATGTCTGCGGTAGCAGGATTTTCAGCTTTTACCTGATGAGATTCAATAGCAGTAGGTGCAACTGCTGAAGCAGGTTCAGTGCGAGTTTGAGCACGATGATTAACTAATTGCTCAACGATTGTCTTAGCTTTATTAAATAACGCATCTCTTGTATTGGCATCAAGCGCATCTAAGCCTGGCTGACTAATTGATTCTGGGCGTTGATCTGCCACAGATTCAACAGGAAGATCCAATAAACGACGCAAAATTTCTGAAGCGCTTTCGCCAATTCTTTCAGTTTTACTGGCGATAAAACGATAAAGTTCTTCATCAATTTCAATGTATTTCATTTCAATCATCCTTTTGCATGTTGAAGGTATAACCAAAGCATCTGGACTGCGATATCCACGTTTGGCAATACTGAGCTTATTTAATTATTATTTTTGATCAAATTCGATCGCTTATCGTCCCAGTTTAAGCTAAGGCTCTGCTAAGAATAAAGCCCCAAATCAAATAATTGATATAAATTCACCTTATAACCCCCCTTTAACTAAAAATGTTGTCCAACTTGCCGTTTTGCTGAGCAACAATACTTGATTTGAACACGGGTATCGCGCAAAATTTGCCGCAATTAAAGTCACACCTTAGGTAACAACATGCATTACGTCATCTCAGGCGCTGGTGAGCCGGTCATTTTAATTCACGGCTTGTTTGGAAATTTAGATAACTTAAAGTCTTTAGGCACGTCACTTGAAAATGATTTTCAAGTCGTTCGAGTTGACTTGCCTAATCATGGCCTAAGTGAGCATTGGTCGACAATGGATTATCCCTGCCTAGCTAAGGAAATCATTGCATTGATAGATGAGTTAGGATTTAACTCAGTTAAAATAGTGGGTCATTCCATGGGCGGAAAAATCGCTATGGCGACTGCCCTATTGTATCCAGAGCGCGTTAACAGTCTTGTCGTCGCTGATATTGCCCCAGTGACATATCAACCTCGCCATCAAACGGTGTTTGCTGGCCTAAGTTCATTAGTGTTAGATAAAGATACCAATCGCAAAACCGCATTGGTGCATTTAATCAATTCCGGCATTGATGAAGGCACTGCCCAGTTTTTACTGAAAAATTTACAAAGAACAGATGACGGCTTTGAATGGAAGATGAACTTAACTGGGCTAATTAACTGTTACGACCGTATTATTGGCTGGCAGTTAACCGATGATCATCGTCCACTGCATTACGATAAACCTTGTTTGTTTATTCGTGGTGATGAGTCTAACTATGTCATGGCGGAACATCGCGATGCTATCGTTGCGCAATTTCCACAGGTGAGTGCAAAAACAATCAATGGCGCAGGTCATTGGTTGCATGCGCAAAAGCCTGAAATATTTAATCGGATAGTGGCAAATTTTTTACGTTAAAATCATGGCTATTTTTACACCATTTACACAGTGACAGATAGCCGTTGTGACTCTGATGTGATATATTCGCGCCTCTTTTTTGCAATCTAAAGAAGTTAGTAAAGGTAAAGTATGCTCAATCAATATATGGAACAAATTGAAACCTTTGGCTTAAATTTCTTTTTTGCAGCAATTTTCTTTTTTATCGGCATGGCTATAAGCGATGTGCTAAAGCAAGGCAACGTACCAAAATTTGGACGTTACGTTGTTTGGAGCGTATTATTTTTAGGCTGTGCAGGTTTTGTGGCAAAAGGCATTATTCAAATGACCTGGGAAGGCTCAGGTATTGGTTAATAAGAGACATGGCAAAAGAAACAGCAGACAGAACAACCATTGATCTTTTTGACAGCGAAAGACGGCGTGGAAGACCTAGAAGTAATCCATTAAATCGTGAACAGCAACTGAAGATCAACAAGCGTAACCAAATTCAGCGTGATCGCGCTAACGGTTTAAAGCGGATAGAGTTAAAGGTGTCACAAGATTTATATGACGCCTTGAACCAACAAGCTTTGGCCAGTAACATTAGTCGTAGCCAGTTAATCGAACATATTCTGCAACAGCAAATCGACAACTGATTCGTTATTTGAACATCGCACTAAGCGAAATTGATATTGAAAGGATACCCCATGGCAACTGTAGGTCTATTTTTCGGTAGCGACACAGGTAATACCGAAGCTGTCGCCAAAATGATCCAGAAAAAACTGGGCAAGCAAATGATCGATGTTAAAGACATCGCCAAAAGCACCAAAGAGCAAATTGCAGAATATGATTTATTACTATTCGGCATTCCAACCTGGTACTACGGTGAAGCACAATGTGACTGGGATGATTTTTTCCCTGAACTTGAGCAAATTGACTTTAACGATAAGTTAATCGCTATTTTTGGTTGTGGCGACCAAGAAGATTATGCTGAGTATTTCTTAGATGCTATGGGCATGGTTCGTGACATAGTAGAAGCCCGTGGCGGCATTATTATTGGCAACTGGCCAACTGCAAGTTATAACTTTGAAGCATCTAAAGGTTTAGCAGATGATGATCACTTTGTCGGTTTAGGCATTGATGAAGACCGTCAGCCCGAATTAACCGAAGAACGTGTTGATGCATGGGTTAAACAAATCTATGAAGAAATGTGTTTAGCTGAATTAGAAGACTAAATCCTTAAAGACTATTAAATAGCAGCTTATTGATAAACAGCATCTATTATAAAAGTCTAGAATAAATCTTCACTAAAAAGCGGCCTTAGCCGCTTTTTTACTATGTAAACTAAAGCGGTATTTTATGCTAAAGCTGAATATTGAGACGCGGGAGATCATTGATAACGTGGTGGTGAAATACCATATATTCGATGTTAATCAACCTATAATGGTTACGTTTCCTCCTGTCTGTCAAAGTATACCCAATATCGATGCCGCCCCTGATGCGCCAGTGTGGAGCTTTGATTACTTCGCTAATCGTAAACTGAATATTATTGCCTTTAATCATATCGGTGAAGGCAATTATTTTGACAGTGAAATGTTTATCTCATACTTAGATAAGCTTAAACACGCCATTGCCATGTTTCCAAGTAAAGTAGGTTATGGCACAAGTTTAGGCGGGTTTGCCCTTAGCTTACATGCAGACAGATTAGGCTTGGATAAAGCCTTATTGATGATGCCGCAAAGTACTTATTGTAAAGCCATCGCCCCTTGGGACTCTATTGTAATGAATGCCCAAGATAGTCGCATAAGTGATATGAAAACACTGGACGGTAAAGGCTGTAAAACCCCGCTAACGGTAATATATGATCCACTGTCTATTGCCGATAAATTGCATGTACAAAGGTTTGAACAAGCATTAACTGTATTGAAAATATACGCAGTAGGTCACCGTGTTCCACGCGCATTACAACATTTAAATATGCTGTCGGAGGTTATTCTGCAATTTAGACTGGGCACAATTGATCAAGATTACTTCTATGCAGGGATCAGGGGCAGACGAGCCTTAAGTTATTACTTTAGAGATGCCTTTAAAAAACCGAATAAAAGCTTCACTAACAGACGCTTGGCGATTATTTACTGGCATAAAGCTAAGCAAAAAATCACTCACTTTAAATTTGAGCCCAATAAAGTAATTGAACGAATAGCGGCGAGTTGTCACAAGCGCATGCTTAAAATTAAAGTTAAACTAGATCAATTCATCTCTCGTTAGCCATTTGGATGAAAACTACATTGAACACTCAAGTCACCCCTGCTCACTTAACAAACAAAACCTATGCTAAACACTGGGATATTTTCTGTGTAGTGGTAGATAACTATGGGGATATAGGCGTCACTTGGCGATTAGCCAAACAGCTTGCTGCTGAATACAGTATTCAGGTCAATTTATGGGTGGATGATTTAAACAGTTTCTCGCATATTTTACCGGCATTAAATCCTCATCTTAACCAACAAAATTTTTCTGACGTTAATATTATTCACTGGAATAAAGCAACAGAAATAAGCTTTATTGCAGGTTCAGTGTTAATCGAAGCTTTTGCCTGTGAATTACCTTCATCTGTTATAAATACGCTTACTCAACTAAAACACACACATTTAGACCAAATACCTGTTTGGCTGAATTTAGAATATTTATCCGCTGAAGACTGGGTTGAAGGTTGCCATGGTTTACCCTCGACTCAACTATCCGGTTTAATCAAGCATTTTTATTTCCCCGGTTTTAGTGTCAAAACCGGCGGATTAATATGCGAACAAGATTTATTTGTTCAGCGCGATAACTGGCAAAATGATGATAGCAATAAACTGGCATTATTCGACAAACTCGGCCTCAGTGGCATTGAAGCGCACCATATTGTCATTTCAGTATTTAGTTATGAAACAAACGCCCTCCCCGCACTTATTAAGCATTGGCAGGTATCGGCGACGCCAATTCACTTACTTATTCCAAAAGGCAGAAGCTTAAATAGTCTCAGTGCTTTATTACCTTGTCATGTAAATGAGTTAGTCGCAGGTCAGCAAATTCTGCTCGATTCGGTGACGCTGCACATTTTACCGATGACAGATCAACAAGGTTATGATCAACTGTTATGGAGCTGTGATTTCAACATAGTACGCGGCGAAGATTCTTTTTTAAGGGCACAATGGGCGGCAAAACCGTTTATTTGGCATATATATCCGCAAGAAGATGATTATCATCTAATAAAATTACAAGCTTTTATGCAAGTTTACTGCGATAATCTAGCGCCTGATTTAGCCAAGCCTTGGTGTGAATTGAACTTGTCGTTTAACCAAGGTGATCAAATTGACATCGTCAATCATTGGCAAAAACTCGAATTTAATCATTTGCCTTTATTACAGTATGCTAAAAAATGGCCAATGACCGCATTAAATGATGCAGATCTTGCTTCGCGACTAGTTCAATTCGTGAAAAGTCGCTAAGATACTGCTCGAAATAAGAAATCGATAAATTATAGGAAATAATGTAATGAAAACTGCTCATGAAATCCGTCCTGGCAACGTGATCATGTTAGATGGCAGCCCATGGGTTGTTCAAAAAACTGAGACAACTCGTTCTGGCCGTAATGCTGCAATTGTTAAGCTAAAATTGAAAAACTTGTTGCTTGACTCTGGTACTGAACAAACCTTTAAAGGTGAAGACAAGTTAGACGATATTATTTTAGAACGTCTAGATTGTACTTACTCTTACTTTGCTGATCCTATGTATGTATTTATGGATGAAGAATTCAACCAATACGACGTTGAAGCTGACAATTTAGGCGATGCAGCTGCTTACATCGTTGACGGTATGGAAGATCAGTGTCAGGTAACTTTCTACAACAGCAAAGCAATTTCTGTAGAATTACCGGTTCACATTGTACGTGAAGTCACTTACACCGAGCCATCAGCTCGCGGTGATACTTCAGGTAAAGTAATGAAGCCAGCTACCATTACTGGTGGCGGTACGGTTACTGTTGCTGATTTCGTAAAAGTTGGCGATAAAATTGAGATTGATACCCGTACAGGCGAATTCAAGAAACGTGTTTAATCACATCTTGTAAATTGTCTAAAAGCCAGCTTAATTGCTGGCTTTTTTGTTTTGAAGTAGCATAAAAAACTAAAATCCTTATTGCCTGCCCCACAAAATAAGATAGAAACGCTAATTTCAGTCTGCCAATTAGAATTATTCACTAAAAATCTTTAATGAAATCTCATTTTGACACTTCCACTCTCTTTATAAATTCGTTATGGTTCGCTTACTTAGTAGTATTTTATAGAGAGTAGTATGCGTCCAATCATCAAATCGAATAAATTAGATACTGTGTGTTACGACATTCGTGGACCTGTACACAAAGAAGCCCGCCGTTTAGAAGATGAAGGACACCGGATATTAAAACTGAATATTGGCAACCCTGCACCATTCGGATTTGAAGCGCCTGAAGAAATTGTTCGTGATGTGATTTTAAACCTGCCCAGTGCTCAAGGTTACTGTGAATCAAAAGGATTATTCTCTGCCCGTAAAGCTATCGTTCAACATTATCAATCTCAGGGTATTTTTGGCGTTGATATTGAAGATATCTATATCGGTAATGGCGCATCGGAACTGATTGTGATGGCGATGCAAGGTTTACTCAACCCAGGTGATGAAATGTTGATCCCGTCACCGGATTATCCATTATGGACGGCGGCAACTCACTTGTCTGGCGGTAAAGCGGTACATTATCGATGTGATGAAGAAGCAGATTGGTTTCCTGATATTGAGGATATGAAAAGTAAGATCAGTCCTCGCACCCGCGGTATTGTGTTAATCAATCCTAATAATCCCACTGGTGCTGTGTATTCGCGCGAACTGATACAACAAGTTATTGAGCTTTGTCGTCAACACGATTTGATTTTGTTTTCCGATGAGATTTACGACAAAATTCTCTATGATGAAGCGCAACATGTTCACGCGGCTTCATTATCAGATGATATTTTAACTGTGACCTTTAATGGCCTATCAAAAGCGTATCGAGCCGCTGGGTTTCGAGTGGGCTGGATGATGCTAACCGGTAATTTAAAAGCGGCTAAAAGCTATATTGAAGGCTTAGAAATGCTGGCTTCAATGCGGTTATGCTCCAACGTGCCGAATCAACATGCAATTCAAACGGCTTTAGGGGGTTATCAATCTATCAATGAACTTATTTTACCTAAGGGTCGGCTAACAGTGCAGCGTGATGCTTGTTATGAATTATTAAATTCAATACCGGGTGTCAGTTGTAAAAAACCTAAAGGTGCACTGTACGCTTTTCCCAAATTAGATATGAAAAAGTTTAATTTACGCGATGATGAGCGCTTAGTGCTTGAATTACTTAAGCGAAAGAAGATTTTACTTGTGCAAGGTACCGCATTTAATTGGCCAGAACCTGATCATTTACGGGTGGTTTTTTTACCTCATAAAGAAGATCTCACCAAAGCATTACAGGAGTTTGGTCACTTTTTAGAAGATTATCGCCAATAAATCATTAGCAATACATATTAAAGTACAAACAACTGGGGCTGATTAATTCGGCCCCTGTTTTTTTGCCAAGCCTAGATTCAACTATAGCCTGCTGTCATATCATTATTGAATTCACTTTAATTGTATGAACACGTATTCAAAGCATTTAAAAAATGTGTGATTTACACTATGATTAGTCAGCAAATTTATTATTCAGTTCGGAAGTAATATGGACAAGAAAGTCAGTTCTCGCAGTACCAAAGAAAAAGCCCTTAGACTTAATTTGGATGATAAGAAATACGGCACCATAGTTGAAATTGGCGCTGGCCAAGAGGTGGCGCGTAATTTTTTCGTTGCAGGAGCCGCGGCAGGCACTATTGCTAAAACCATGTCAGCCTATGACATGAAGTTTTCCGATGCCATTTATGGCGTACAGCAAAATGGCCGCTATGTCAGTAAAGGCCGTGTACTTGCCATGATGGAGCAAGAATACGACTTAGTAGTTGAACGTGTTGCTGATGTACGTTCACGCTCATCACGTTACTTCAGTTATGCCGCCACTGTGGCAGCTAAAAGCTTCAATAAAGACAATGAATGCCATGCATGGTGTGGTGTTAGAGTGCAAATGTACCCAGGTGCAGAACCATCAAATATTGTGGTCCATGTGCGCATGTTTGATGACAATGCAGAAGACCAGCAGCATGCACTGGGTATTATTGGTGTGAATTTAATTTATGGCAGCTACTATTACTTCGAAGATCCAAAGAAATTAATTGATTCGTTAACCGATAATATGAAAGCCAATCGTGTTGAAATAGACTCGATTGAATTTCAAGGCCCTTACTTTGAAGACATTGACAATAAAGCTAAAAATATCCATCTAATTCGCAGCTGGAAAACCCGTGCTGTGATGTTTAAGCCTGATGGCACCATTGGCGTACCCGCTGAGATGCTTTACAAGAAAAACGTGCTGACTATTCGCGGGTCATTTAAGCCGGTCACTAAGCTTAATGTGGATATGATTGAACAAGGTCAAAAGGCTTTTGCTGAATTAGAGGGCGTTGACAAAGACAACACCATTTTGATCGCTGAAATATCATTAAATGATTTGCAAGGTAACGATGCGAATATGTCTGAGAAAGACATTCTTGAACGGGTTCGCCTATTAAATTTATTGGGTTATAACGTGCTGGTATCAGATTATACCCGTTACTTCTCATTAAGAGCCTACTTCCGCCAATTTACCAACCTACAAATTGGCATTGTTGTTGGCATGATTAACATTAAACAAATTTTTGATGTTGAATTCTATCGCGGCCTTGAGGGCGGTATTTTAGAAGGTTTTGGTAAATTATTTCCAGACAATACCCGTTTATTCGTTTATCCAGAATTGGATGATAAAGGGGCATTAAACGATTTATCCAATGTGACTGTGCCGGCTAATCTTCGTTACCTGTATCGCCATTTAGTTGATAATGGTTTTATCAAAGGCATAGAGACCAGTAATATAGAGCTATTTAGTATTTATTCCCGTGAGATCCTCAAACAGCTGGCACGTGGATCTGATGAATGGAAACTAGCTCTGCCAGAGGTTGTTGCTGAAGAAGTGATTAAGCATAAGTTATTCGGTTATAGAGGCGCGAGCAAGTAAACAATATTGCTTGATGACAATCTTAGATTTACTTAACAACGTTTCTCAAAATAAAATACAAAAAAAGCCATTAACATTACGTTAATGGCTTTTTTATGCAGTTTTTGTCACTTTAGTAGCAACGACAATCAATAGTTGCAAACATCAATCAATTATACAAATGTTCTTTATACGCCTGAGCCACCGTTTGCCAATCAAATCTTGCCATACTGGCTTGCTGTTTAATCTGTTGCCATGGAAGTGTGCCGTAACTTTGTAAGCATTGATTAAATTGCGAGATAAAATTATTAGCCTGCATTTCAATTCCATCACCATTAAACACCCAACCATTTTCATCATGTTTAACCGTATCTTTTAACCCGCCGACGCCATGGACTAAACAAGGTTGACCGTGTTTCATGGCTAACATTTGGCTAATACCACAGGGCTCGAATGAGCTAGGCATTAAGAATAACTCCCCCTGTTGATACAGTAGCTGTGATAATTGCTCGTCGTAACCATTTAAAAAGATACTATTAGCATACTGGGCACATATCGTTTTAAGCTGATTTGACAATTGCTCATCACCACTGCCAAGTAGCATAAACAAAGCATCTGGTTGCTGCTGTTTTAGATTAATCAGTAATTGATCTAATACCGTTTTACCATTGGCTATTTTGGTTAAAAAAAGCATCACCTTTTGTGTCGTTAATCGCCCTACAGAGGTCACCAGTAGTCCCGGATAACTGCTGTCAATATTTGTATACCGACGAATATGCTGATCGACTCGTATATTAGCGATAAAGTCGGTTGATGAAACCACTGATTTATACTTTTGCCACTGAATCAATGCATCCTGGGCAGTGCTCAACAAATCCAGTCTTTGAAATGTGAGATTTTCGGATTGAGACTTTGATACTTGCTGGGTTTTAGAACGAGCGCTATCGGCTGTATTTTGGGCATGGTTATCATCAATTGTATAATCACAGCCATTAATAATACCGACAAGCTGCTGATTTGCAGCTTTCAACTGTAAATCTTGCTCTAGTCCCTCGCCACCATAAAAGCCTTTTTCAGGATGAGATGCTAATAATATTTCTTTAGCATAAGTCGGTGATACCACATGCACTTTGTCACTAAACACAATCCCCATGCGCATCGGGTTTGCACAATTAGGATACCTTGGGTCAACAATGCCGTTGGGCAAGTTATCAAGTTGATTGGCAAAAAACCATTGCGGATACCAATGACATAATGACGATTTATCGCCAGTTAAAGGTCTTATGCCCTGCAGCGCTAGGTTGTGAATAGTATAAATACACTTGAGCTGTTTCAATGATGCAAAATCATCCACACATTCCCTGAGCATCGCAATCATTGCGGTATGCCAGTCATGTAGATGCATCACATCATAATGTCCGAGTTTACCTTGCACTAATGCACTGGCAACCGCTAAACAAAACAAGGCAAACTTATCTGCATCATCAGCAAAAGGCCTGTCAGCGGAACCTTGAGTATAAATGCTGCCGTCGGCTTGATTAAACATAGGATGGGCAAATAAATATACCCAACTATTTTGCTCGCTAGACCCATTGGCTGTGCAAACCTGTGCTTTACTTCCTGGCCGTGGGATCCTATAGATGCTTATCTTTTCCATTGCCCCACCAAAAGACACTTCAATGTCAGTGACTTTATCGGCGCAATAATAATCCTTTAAGAAGCCATACTCAGGCATGGCGACATCGGCAGATATCCCACACTCACTTAATGCCTTGGGGAGATCGCGAATAACATCCCCCATGCCGCCGACTTTGGCTTTAATCAAGGCATCGTTTTCAGCGGCGACTAATAGCACTTTATTCATTAACATTCCTTATTCAAAACCAACCGCGAGCCCGAGCATTTTACGCGTGACTAAGGTGATGCCTTTTTCTGATACTCTAAAGCCGCGAGCTCTATCGTGATCATGGTTATAACCAATTTCCATGCCCTCAGGAATAATACAACCGCGATCCAAAATAGAGTTTTTAATTTTACAGTTTTTAAGTACCACAACATCGGGTAACAGCACAGAGTCTTTAACTAATGAATAGGAACACACTCTGACTTCGTCAAACAACACGCTGCGTTTTACTTTTGCACCGGAAATAATACAACCGCCAGAAATAATTGAATCTACCGCCATTCCACGTCGATTATCATCGTCAAAGACAAACTTAGCCGGAGGGAGTTGCTCTTGATAAGTCCAAATAGGCCATTTCGCATCGTAAAGATTAAGCGCCGGTGTCGGTGACAACAACTCCATGTTGGCCTGAAAAAACGATTCTAATGTCCCCACATCGCGCCAATAAGCGGGCTCATCTTCAATGGCACTGATAAACGGAAAGGCATACACGTTATGCTCTTTAATAATATTGGGAATGATGTCTTTACCAAAATCGCGTTCAGAGTGTTCATTGACCGAATCTTTTTTCAATTGATCAAATAAAAACTTGGTATTAAAAACATAGTTGCCCATAGATGCTAAGCATTTATCAGGTTTACCTGGAATAGGCTTTGGGTGTGCTGGCTTTTCTTCAAAGCCAATAATACGATTATTTTCATCAACTTCAACAACCCCGAATGCACCAGCGGCCTCTTCTAAAGGTACTTCTAAACAACAAACCGTCATATCGGCATTAGACTCAGCATGATCCGCCAACAGACCCGCATAATCCATACGGTAAATATGATCGCCAGATAAAATCATCACATACTTGGTCGTTTCATGGCGGATAATATCAATATTTTGAAACACAGCATCTGCGGTGCCTTCATACCAATTACCTGAGGTCTGCTGTGATGCCGGTAATATTTCAACTGATTCACCCAGTTCCTTCTTAAAATGGCCCCAGCCCCTTGTAACATGCCGGATCAACGAATGGGATTTATACTGTGTCACCACCCCAACCCGTCTAATGCCAGAGTTGATGCAATTTGATAAAGGAAAATCGATAATTCTATACTTACCCCCAAAGTACAACGCAGGCTTTGCACGCCAGTCGGTCAGCTCATGCAAGCGAGAACCACGACCACCAGCGAGAATAATCGCATAAGTATCACGCGTTAAATTACTAATATACCGTACACTTTTATTCATACATTCACTCCATAGACAACACGATTAGGTTTAAATGGGCGTTAACATCCCTGTTGTTACTTTTTAACTGACATTACTTTGATTACTTTCAAAACCTAGACATCACACATGTTTGAGCCAAATATCATCACGATAGCCAGCGATGGTTTTATCACTTGAAAATCGGCCACTGGCAGCAGTGTTACGAATACTGGTTTGCTGCCACAAGGTTTGATCGCTATAAAGTTTGGCCACGGCTGATTGCGCACCGCAGTACTCATCAAAGTCTGCTGCTAGCATCCATTGATCGTGGGGATCTTTAATGGCATTGATGATGCTGTCGAATATGCCGGGTTCAACTAAATTGAAATGGCCACCAGCTAACATATCAAGTACTCCTTGTAGCGCTGGGGAGGCGTTAATATACTTTTGTGGCTGATAATGGGGTTTGAGTGATTGGACTTGCTCTGCGGTTAAGCCGAACAAGAAAAAGTTTTCCTGGCCGACCTCCGCTAACATTTCAACATTCGCGCCATCTAAGGTGCCAATTGTTAGCGCGCCATTCATCATAAACTTCATATTGCCGGTGCCAGAGGCTTCTTTACCTGCGGTTGATATTTGTTCTGATAAATCGGTACCTGGGCAGATTTTCTCCATTGCACTGACATTATAATTAGGCAAAAAGGCAACCCGTAAATACGGCGTAACAGCTGGGTCATTGTTAATCATATGCGCCACATTATTGATTAACTTGATAATTTGTTTGGCCATCGCATAACCTGGCGCTGCTTTACCACCAATCAACACACAGCGCGGAACCATGTCTTGAGTATCGCCAGCTAGTATTCTCTGGTACAGGTGAATAACGTGCATGATATTAAGCAACTGGCGTTTGTACTCATGGATACGCTTTACCTGCACATCAAACATCATACTTGTATCAAACGGCACACCACTTTCTGCCAACACAAACCTTGCCAACACTTGCTTATTGGCATGTTTCACTTCGGCCCACTGTTTGACGAACTTTTTATCAGAGGTAAACGCATTTAGCGCGGTTAAATGCGACAAATCGTTAATCCAGGCATCTCCAAGTTTGCTATTGATCAAATCGGTTAATAAAGGATTACAATTCACTAACCAACGTCTTGGTGTGACACCGTTAGTACGGTTATTAAATTTAGTTGGCCATAATTGGTAAAAATCATTAAATAAGCCTGCTTTTAATAACTGCGTATGTAAACCTGCTACACCGTTGACCGAAAAACTGGCCACAATGGCTAAGTAAGCCATACGAACATGTTGCACTGGCCCTTCTTCAATAATCGACATCGCAGCTAACTTAGTCACATCCCCCGGCCATTGATGGGCAACCTGTTCAAGGAATCGAGCGTTGATTTCAAATATAATTTGCATAATGCGTGGCAACATATGCTGCATTAATGGTACCGGCCAGCGCTCAAGCGCTTCCGGCAATAAAGTGTGGTTAGTGTAAGCTAAGGTTTGTGAGGTGATTGACCAGGCGCTATCCCAACCTAAGCCATGTTCATCCATCAATAGGCGCATTAATTCTGGCGCGGCAATACTTGGGTGAGTATCGTTAAGCTGAATTGCATTTTTAGCACTGAATTGACTGAAGTCTTCACCGTATATCGCCACATATCGGGCCAATAAGTCCTGTAAACTTGCTGAACTTAAAAAGTACTGTTGTCTTAAGCGTAATTCTTTACCATTCTCGCTGGCATCATTGGGGTACAACACCATAGTAATTTGTTCTGCTAAGTTTTTATCGGCCACCGCTTCGGCATAATCGCCATCATTAAATTCTGCTAAATCGAAATCATCATTAGCTTCTGCTTTCCAAAGCCTTAGGGTATTTATACGGCCATTACGGTAACCTGGTACTGGCATGTCGTAGGGCACAGCCAGCACTGAGCGACAATCTTGCCAAACATGCTGAGTATTACCGGCCTTATCTTGATAGGTTGTGCAGTGGCCAAAAAAGGGTACTGACACAATCCTGTGGGGCATTCTCACTTCCCAGGGGTTACCTTGGCGTAACCAGCGATCGGGCTTTTCTACTTGATATCCATTGACTATTTTTTGGGCAAACATGCCATATTGATAACGAATGCCATAGCCCGTCACGGCTAAGTCAAGGCTGGCACAGCTATCTAAAAAACATGCAGCGAGTCGCCCCAGTCCACCATTGCCAAGGCCTGCGTCATGCTCATATTCTTCAATGACTTCTAGCTGAATGGCATAGTCAGTGAGCAGTTTACGGGTCTCGTCAGTTAACTCTAAACTCAGTAAAGCATTACCTAAAGCACGTCCCATTAAAAACTCAAGTGACAAATAGGCAATTTGTTTTTGATCAAATTGATTATCTTTAATACGAGTAGATCGCCACTTATCGAGCATTTGCTCTTTGACACCTAATGCTAAAGCCTCAAACAGCGATGAGTCTTGGTGCTCACTGTGGCATAACCCATAACGAATTTGCCTTGCAACACTTGCTGCCAATGAATCACAGGGATCGCAAGGTTCAGATTTGGTTAACACTTGATCAGTTAACGCATTACTGGCTAAGGATGTACTCTTTGCGCTAGATTCTGACTCAGACTCTGATTTAGTGTGACTCTTGGGCTTAGCTGGCTTTTTGTTTGTCGATTTATTCGCACTAACAGTTTTAGCTGCGGTCATGTTCCACTCCTTGAAAATGGCTATGAAATATCATCAAACTACGGGGTTGAAGGTAAAATTTCCCATCAAGATTAGCTTGAGTTTGTGCAACATCTATCTGGGTATCGCTTTGGGTATGCAACACACAGGACCAATGTCCAAAATGGATTAAGTTAGGTTGGTGAAAGGTTTGCTGTTGTTCATCAGCGTTAATAAATAGCATTAACGCTTGGGTATTTTCGGGAATGGCGCCGACTTCAGCTTCAAGCAAATTGCCAGTAACAATAACGGTTAATGTGCGGCAGTGATGTTCACTCCACAGCGTTTTGGTCATTGGCTCACCTAGTTTATTGAACCAGGCAATGCCATTATCAAATAAGGCTTCAGGCTGGTGGATAAACTCTTTATGACATAGCAAAGGGTAATGCTTGCGCAATTTGATCAATTCTTGGGTGAAATGAACCAAATCCCAGTCAATGGCTTGCCAGTTGAACCAATTATCAGGCGTATCCTGGCAGTAGGCATTATTGTTTCCTTGTTGGGTGTGGCCAGCTTCATCGCCACTTAACAACATAGGTACGCCTTGAGATAGCAATAAAGTCGCTAAAAAATTACGTTTTTGACGGCTGCGCACAGTATTAATCTTGCTGCTTTCTGTTTCGCCTTCTACCCCATAATGGCAACTGAAGTTTTCTTGATGACCATCTCTATTATCTTCGTTATTAGCCAAGTTGTGCTTAGCTTGATAAGACACCAAATCATGCAGAGTGTAACCATCATGACTAGTAATAAAGTTAATACTTGCCGCGGGGCCACGGCCATTGTGTTCAAAGAAATCACTTGAGCCATGGAACCGCTTGGCAAACTCAGACAATATGCCATTATCTCCACGCCAAAATCGGCGCATGGTGTCACGGTATCTGTCATTCCATTCACTGAATACCACAGGATAATTACCTAATTGATATCCACCGGGGCCAATATCCCATGGCTCAACAATTAATTTAACCCGGCACAATGTTGGGTCTTGCATTAACGCATCAAAAAATCCACTGCCTGGGTCAAAGCCATAATTTTCACGGCCTAAACAGCTAGCAAGGTCAAAGCGAAAACCATCTACTCCCATCACTTCAACCCAGTACCGTAATGAGTCCATGATTAACATTAAAACCTGAGGATGGTTAACATTAAGGGTATTACCACAGCCAGTATCATTAATATAAAAGCGAGGTTCATTAGGCATTAAACGGTAATAGCTTGCGTTATCTATGCCTTTAAAATGATAACTTGGGCCTAAATGATTACCTTCTGCAGTATGGTTATAAACCACATCTAAAATAACCTCGACACCGGCCTGGTGCATCTTTGACACCATGTGCCTAAACTCAGCAATATCATCTGATGCCAGATATTGTGGGTGCGGTGCAAAAAATCCTGCTGTGTTATAACCCCAATAATTATTGAGTTTTCTCTCTACCAAAAAAGGTTCGTCAAAAAATGCATGTACAGGGAGTAACTCAATAGCCGTGATCCCAAGTTGAGTTAAATACTCTACAACTGCGGGATGAGACAGGCCTGCGAATGTACCGCACATCTCACTTGGTAAATCTGGATGCAGTTTGGTAAATCCCTTAACATGGGTTTCGTAAATGATACTGTGGTTAAGCTCGCGCCTTATCGGCGCTATAGGTATCGCCTTAATACGCTCAATATCAACCACTGCACATTTGGGCATAAAGGCGGCATTATCTTGCTGACTAAACGACAGATCTGCACTGGCGTCATCAACATCGTATCCATAAAGGGCATGACTATGCTGCAATTCACCAACCAGCTTTCGTGCATAGGGGTCAAGATGAAGCTTGTGGTGATTAAATCGATGACCGAGTTCAGGCTGATATGGTCCAAACACTCGATAACCATAAAGTAACCCGTCTTTTGCACCGGTTAACTCACCATGCCAAATATGATGGGTTTTATGGGTCAATATGTATTGGGCAATTTCAAGCTGTGAAATGGGATCAAATATACACAATATGACTTTGGTGGCATTGGCTGAAAACAGTGAAAAATTCACCCCATTCTCGGTTAGATTTGCCCCTAAAGGATAAGGCATACCTTCATCGAGTATTAGGTGATTAACGCCTGCGACAATTGACGGTTTATACTCAACCTTATCATTACTTTCAGTTTGATTAACCATACTCACCACTCCTTTACCACACGCACAAAAACAATAAACGGACTTAGCCAGTTTTTATCGATTACCCTTAGGTTTTAGATGTCTTCGGCTTTGATTTAGCTTTAAGCTCAGTCTTTGCTTTTGTTTTAGGTTGCGAGAGTGTTTTTACAGACGATTTAATGACTGGCGTAAAAATCACACAGGACAATGGCGGCACTTTTATCAGCGCACTGTAATCTTGCCCTTGCCATGCTTGAACTTCAGCATCGATAGCATGCTCATAAATCAGGTTCGATCCGCCATAGCGGGCATCATCACTGTTTAACGCTTGCTGATAAGCTGTATGTTGAGGTAAGCCGATGCGAAAATCATGGTGCACAGTTGGTGTCATATTGATCACAATCACCACATGCTCATTAGACTGTTTGCCAAATCGAGCAAACACTAGAATGCTATTGGCCTCGTTATGGCAATCAAGCCAACTAAACCCCGCCGGATGAGTATCAAGTGCATATAATGCCGGGGTGTGCAGGTAAAGTGCGTTTAGATCACTTATCCAGTGCTGTATTTGCTGATGAGGCTGATATTCGAGTAAATGCCAATCTAAACTTAGGTTATGATTCCATTCATTTCGCTGTGCAAACTCGCACCCCATAAATAACAGCTTCTTGCCTGGATGAGCCCACATAAAACCAAAGTAGGCCCGTAAAGTAGCAAATTTTTGCCAGTCATCTCCGGGGATCTTATTAATGAGCGAACCCTTACCGTGCACCACTTCATCGTGACTAACCGACAGTATGAATTGCTCTGTATAGGCATACACTAAACCAAATGTCAGTTCATTGTGGTGGTGAGAGCGATACAGCGGATCGCGCTTTAAATAACTAAGCGAGTCATTCATCCAGCCCATATTCCACTTATAACCAAAACCTAAACCTTGATGCTCGGTACTTTGAGTCACTCCGCCCCAAGCGGTAGATTCTTCAGCGACCATATCTATGCCCGGAAAAGCTTGATACATTTCGATATTCAGTCGTTTTAGAAAACTTATCGCAGCTAAATTCTCACGGCCCCCGTGTTCATTGGGTAACCATTGGCCTTCCGCTCTTGAATAATCTAAATACAACATTGACGACACGGCATCTAATCTAAGGCCGTCAAAATGAAACTCACTTAACCAGTAATAAGCATTACTTAACAAGAAACTGTTAACTTCCGCTCGGCCATAGTTATAAATAAGAGTGTCCCAATCTGGATGCTCTCCCTGGCGTGGATCGGCATGTTCATAAAGACATGAACCATCAAAACGAGCCAGGCCGTGTGGGTCTTTAGGAAAATGTGCCGGTACCCAATCAAGCAACACTGCTAGGTCATGTTGGTGACAACTGTCGATAAAGGCTTTTAAGCCTTCTGGTTTGCCAAAACGATAGGTCGGTGCATACAAGCCTACAGGTTGATAACCCCACGAACCATCAAATGGATATTCACTGATCGGCATTAATTGCAGATGTGTAAAACCCATTTTTTTGACATAGGGAATAAGTTCATCGATTAATTGCTGATAGTCATAAAAGCATTCACCTGTGTCCCCTTTGCGGCGCCATGAGGCTAATTGCACCTCATATATTGCCATCGGTTGATTGCAACTTTGACGACTAGATTGTTGTGTATTAGCTGTCCTTTGTGTCATCCAGTTAGCATCTTGCCATTGATAAGCATCAACATCAGCCACAATAGATGCATTACCCGGTGCAGCCTGCATCATTTTGGCGTAGGGATCTGACTTTTCATGCCTATTGCCCTGCGCATCTTCAATACTAAACTTATAATGCATGCCGGCATCAACATCAGCGATAAAGATGTCCCACAATCCACTTGCTGGATGTCGTCTTAATATATGACGGCGCGGATCCCAATGGTTCATATCGCCAACAAGCGCAACATTTTGTGCATTAGGCGCCCACACGCAAAAGTGAACCCCTTTAATACCTTGGTGGGTTTGCCAATTAGCACCTTGAAATAAATAAGCTTGTAACTGTGAGCCCTCGTTGAATAAATAAACATCTTTATCATCAAGTAGGCTATCAAATTGGTAAGGGTCAATAATCTCAACCACACTGAGCGGGTAACTGACTCGCAATAGATATTGAAACTTATTTTTACGACGGGGAATTTTGCCACTAAAAAAACCAGCATCAACCGCAGTCAGTGTTGCCACTTTACGACCACTTTTTAAATCAATCACCTCAACCTGACTTGCCTCAGGTAAAAAGCAATTTACAACAAGTGATTTAAACTCTTCAACATAATGCATTCCAAGTTGCGAGAACACATCGTTAAATTGACCCACACTTATCTGACTAAGCACTGAAGCATGAATATTGGTGGCACTTGTTATCATCATAATGGCTTCCATAAGGTAATTTTTGTCGTTTGCTGGCGTAACGGTATTAAATTGTTCTGGCTATTCATTTTGGTTGTGGTGATTTCTGCTAGACAAGACTAATTGGCATCGTTGCTGAATGGCCTTATCTTGAAACAGTTGCGTCAAGGTCATCGGTAATCGGCGTTGCCAATTAGGAAACTCTTTCCAGGTTCCCGGAATATTGACGCAGTGGTTATCAGCCATCAAATCAGCAAGCTGGACACAAAATAATGTCGAGTTACTTGTTGACGCCACAATCAGCCAAGCATTAAGCAACCGATTGAAAACTAATTCAGATAAAGCTTTTTTTAAGCCCATGTGAGATGCACGTTTGTCGACAGGTATCTGATGATATTGGTTTAACAAGGTTTGTAATTCTGCAAGTAACAAACTGACGTCATCAGGCAAGTGCAGGCCATCAGATTTAACTTGGCCAAGCCCGATAACTAGCCAATCAATAAGGTGCCATTTATCAACGTCACGTTGCTCAGCTTCGGTGATAAAATCCTGTTCTGACTCATATTGCGCTAAGCGCTGACGGATCAATAAATCTTCACCTTGCCACCAAGCTTTTAATGGTGCGACATCGTGATTAGCCAACATCATTAAACTATTGGTTTTGTGTGAATCAGGCGGACAGAACTGATGTTGTTGTGTAGTAAAATAAAATAATTGATTCGATAAAATATTACGCTGAGCCATAGCATCGATAATTTCAGGCGGAACCGTGCCTAAGTCTTCACCAATAACAACACAATTAGCGCGATGGCTCTCAATACAAACAATGGCGAGTAGAGTCTCTAATGGGTAATAAACATAGGCGCCGTTGCCCCAGTGTTTATTGACAGGCCACCACCAGAGTCTGAGTAATCCCATAACATGATCAATTCTAATTGCACCATAAAAGCGCATATTGGTGCGAAGCAAATCAATAAAATGTTGATAGTTAGCCTGTTTCAGCTTAACGGGGTCTAGTGGTGTTAACCCCCAATTTTGGCCACTTGCCGAAAAAGGATCTGGCGGCGCACCAATACTGGCTTGTGTACAAAACTGCCCAATATTGCTTTGTACTTCATTGCCATTCAGTAATGCGCCTATGGCTAAATCACCAATCAGGCCGATTTTCATATCAAGGGATGTGCAATATGCTTGGCATGCCTTAAGTTGCTCTACCGCGATAAACTGCAAATAGGCATAAAACTCTTCTGGCATAGTTAGCCATTGGGGAGATTGAGATACCTGATCTGCACAAAACTGCTGCAGTGACTGACCTTCTTGCTCAACAAATTGGCGAAACTGTTGATAATAACTTGAATTTACAGCCTTACTATTAACAGAAAATAATTCATACATAGTTACAAATGAGCGATATTTATAGTCAAAAACCCTTTTGTAACTAATATTTTTTAAATGATTTATTTTCACATCAAAATCATTATGTTTTATATCAACATAACTATTACCGTCTTTAGTTAACCGATTGTGCATCTCATCAAGATCGATATAGAGCGGATTCAGTCGTCTTCTGTCTGTTGGACTATAGGGACTACAATTGTCTGGATTAGCAATATCAAGTGCATGTAGAGGATTAAGCATGACAAAATCAGCTCCCATAGAGGCACTATATTCAATCATTTTTTTTAAGCTGTTAAAGTCCCCTATTGCATCAAAACCCTCGCCGCCCTTTTTTAAACTATAAAGTTGGACGCTTATTCCCCACAATTTTGGTTGGTTTTGCTTAACCAGCCCAGCATCAAAACAATGATTAGGGGCAATAAGTAAAGTTGCTGAGGCAGAAGAAACCGTGTTTATATTCGCTGCAGACTCAATTTCTACCGATATATGATGATAACCATCAGGAATAGCAAATTCAGTAAATTGATTGAGGGTAAATTGATAGCGGCAATAACGAACACCTTGGTAGTAATACTCACCAATAATGGCCATGTCACTCGTACGACAAGTAAATACAATGCTGCTAGGTGAATCTATAGAACGGCGACTCATTTGATCAAAAATGATTTCAACCCTAACCACAGCATCTTGTTCAGGTAAATGAATGTGGGCAGCGGCCATTGATACATAACTGTATTGAAAAGAAGGTAATATCGATAACCATGGCTTTGCATCTAACGTATAAACAGTCTCTTCAACGATAGAAACACTTAAAGGTTCATCGTGACTGATACTATTGTTAATGCTTTTATTAATACTGCTATTAACTGGCAGATGCTTATTTAAGGATGCTGATAATGGCTCATGGCCATTTGGTGCCAACATCGCCTTTACTATCCCTAGCCTATCGTGTTGATCAATTTTTACATGCCTGCCAAAGCAGTCAATAAACTCTGCCCCAACGCCCTGCAAATACAGTAACTTCTCTAGCCCCATATTTGTCTCCATGCTCTGCACCATAACAACTAATAGCAGCTACCATGCCAGTGTTAAGTAACAGTAAGAAGACAGATTAATGACAATAATAAGACAGACAATATTATTTAATTACAGTGCGTTATGAATAAATAAGAATATTTTACTTTTTTAGCACCCATTAAAACAGTTGTTTAAATGCACAAAAGTGGGGCGATAAATGTTCGATAACAGCGCAAATAATAGATGAGGTTGCAAAGGAGGTAGTAGCGAAAGTAACAAAACAAGCCGCACAAAATACCTATGAGGTTAATTAGCATCGATAACATACATGCGACGTTCATCGCCGAGCGATAATGATAAAGCTTGATGAGCTTCAAGCTTACTTCTGGAGAAAGGCGTGTTGGAAGGTTTCATTTTACTAAAAGTGTAACCAGATAGAATTAAATTCTCATAGGCTTGAGATTGACTACAAGTGCAGATGGTCCAGCGAGACGCCGCAAGCACGTCCGTGTGGGCTTAACCAAAACATCCATGTTTTGGATACTCGCTGACTCATCTGCACCTGCATTTTTATCTCTTCGATTTAGCTTCATTTGTGATTGTAGTAAAAGCTAAATCAGAACAAGAGTTAACTCGTTTTTGGACAAAAGCTTGTTAGAGTGTTTGCGTAAATTAGCAGTTCACGGATAACTTATAGTACCAAACACATACTCTCAGTCTTATAAGCTACTTGAATTTGATCTGTTCCAACTACCGTAAATAGACTTCAAAACACCTAACTGAATTCAATCAACTCTTTCAGCAAATATACTTGCTTTGTAGTGGCATAGTTATTTTGGCCACCTAAATAGAGGTGATATTATTACCTCGTAAATTACTTTAGGTGAACACATGAGATCGACAACCCGAAAAACATTTAGTCCTGAATTCAAACTTGAAGCAGCCCAATTAGTCCTAGATAAAAACCATAGCATCATCGAAGCTGCAAAGGCGATGAACGTGGGTAAATCAACCATGGATAAATGGGTGAGACAGTTAAAACTAGAACGCCAGGGTGGCACGCCAAAAGCCTCTCCCATTACCCCTGAACAAATTGAAATTCGTGAGTTGAAGAAACACATAGCACGTATTGAGGAGCATAATCTTATCCTAAAAAAGGCTACCGCTCTCTTGATGTCAGACTCGATGAACAATTTGCGCTAATCAGCCAACTCAAGCAGAGCCACTCTATTCTCACAATTTGTAATGCATTCAAAGTGCATAGAAGTAGCTATAAATATTGGCTAAAAAGAAAAGAGCATATTGATGCTGATTTTACAATTTTATGCAGTGAAGTGAAGACCGCGCATCGTATTAGTAATGGCTCTGCCGGTGCTCGAACGATAGCGCAATTAGTGACTAACAAAGGGATTAATCTCAGTCGTTATCGAGCTCGTAATCTCATGATAAAGCTTGGGTTAGTCAGTTGTCAGCAGCCTAAGCATGCTTATAGGAAAGCAACACAAGAGCATGTAGCTATCCCTAATACGCTTAATCGACAGTTTGCTGTTACCCAACCAAATCAAGTGTGGTGTGGCGACGTGACGTATGGTGTGCCCGGAGTTCAGCACTAGCATGGAATGCTTTAATGAACCACGAGTCTATCTGAAATACATGAACACTAAGGCAGGAGCTACATTGTTTATGGCACTATCTGGTTGTGCAGATAGTTGAGTCTGAGCGGCAGTGACTTATCGTATGCTGATAAGGTGATGTAACTCGCTGACAACGGGGAGTGAGGCGAATTCGTTAAGCCAAGATGCTCCTCTAGACTAAGCATTGGACGGATGAAGAACATGAACCGATTAACCCGCATCTATGGGCTGAAACGTCGCCATTGCCTACACGAATTAATAGGTAATATGGTGCTGCAATAGTGCTAAATGTATGGGCACTATTGCCGAGTTAATGAGTAATAAATATGTACTTATTAATGGATAAACGTTAAATCACAATTCTGCGTTTAAGCATCATCACCTTACAGTACGATAAGGTCAAAGACTGCGATCGGCATCCACCCCAATATGTTCGAGTTCAGGTAGGTAAACCGGGGAAGGTTTGTTTTGAATGCTAAGGGAGTATGACCCCGATGACAAACAAGCTGGCGGAGCGTTCGTAGTAGTCTGAGATGGGGAAAGCCCATTACATGGCGAAGGGGCGCAGTTTAATTGATTTGCGTGAGCAAATTATCTGACCTTAATGAGGTGAAGACCTTTGATAATCAGCGAAATGCAACGCAAATTAGCAACATCGACAGCAACCGATAAAGCGCACCGCGTTAATCGACTGTTGCGCCTTATCAGTCATCCGCATTGGCTTAGCCAAGCGGCACAAGTAACGCTTTCTTCAAAAGGTGCTAAAACGCCTGGTGTTGATGGGTTAACGAAGATTCATTTACAGACGAATTTGGTAGGTTACCTTGATGAGATCAGAGATGACTTATTGTCAGGTAACTATCAACCGAAACCTGCTAGAAGAATTTATATCCCCAAGGCCAATGGAAAGCAACGCCCTTTAGGCATACCAACGCTTAGAGACAGAATAGTACAACGTGCCATGCTCATGGCCATGGAACCAATATGGGAAAATGATTTTCATTCATTATCCTACGGTTTCAGACCCGAGCGTAGCGTCCATCACGCCATTAGAACAGTTAAGCTACAAATGACTGAATCCAAGGAGCCTAGAGGCCGCTGGGTAGTTGAAGGTGACTTATCAAGTTATTTTGATACAGTTCACCATCGATTATTGATGAAATGTGTTCGTAAACGGATCAACTGCCGTCGATTTAATGATTTGCTTTGGCGCTTCATTAAAGCTGGACACATTGAACGTAACCTATTTTGTGCAACAAGCGAAGGCGTACCACAAGGCGGTGTAATTTCTCCGTTATTGTCAAACATAATGCTTAATGAGTTCGATCAATATTTGGATAAATGTTACTTGAGCAAGAAAGCCCGTAAAGACCGATGGTACTGGAACCACAGTATCAAAATCAAGCGAAAACCTGCGGTTGAGGAAAACAGACAATGGAAACCTGCCGTTGCTTATTGCCGTTATGCTGATGACTTTCTAGTGATTGTCAAAGGCAATAAACAACAAGCAGAGGCAATTCGGGACCAATGTCGACACTTCCTAGAAGGTAAGCTGCAACTCACGTTAAATATGGATAAAACTCATATTACACATGTGAATGACGGTTTTATATTTCTCGGACATAGGATCATTCGAAAGCGTGGACCTAAGGGAAATATGCGAGTGGTGTCTGGTATTCCAAACGGTAAAGCCAAAGCATTTTCTCATTCATTGAGTCAGGCTTTATCAGGGGATCATAGCTGTAGCAAGATAGACAAAGTGGAACAACTCAATCGCAAACTTAAGGGTTGGGCACAATTTTATCGACATACTGATTACACCGCGAAAGTTTACAGCAAAATTGATCGTATTATTTTCTGGAAACTCGCTAAGTGGTTGGCTAGGGAAATATCGTTGTTCTATTAAATCGTTAATGATGAAATGGATCAAACGTCCGACACCAAATCAGGCAACGACATGGGTGTTATTTGGTAAAAGCAATCGTGGAAATTTATGTGGCACGTCACTATTTAGATTAGTGAGTAGCCCTAAATTACCCTTCAGATGGCGATCACCAGAAGCAAACCCCTACCTCAGAGATGAAATTAGAAATACTGTCACGTCTCGCTATAGCGATGTTGCCATGGCTGTTAGCCACAATTAAGCGGAGAGCCGTATGCGCTGAAAGGTGCACGTACGGTTCGGAGAGGAGAAGCAGAGAAATAGTTCGACTACGCTCTGCCTCTTACTCTACTTTGGGTCGGTAATCGTTGGGCATATTTAGCGGTTGTTCTAGATTTATTTTCCCGCAAACCTGTGGGATGGGCTTTGTCATTATCGCCAGATAGCGAACTGACGTGCAAAGCCTTAAATATGGCGTTTGAGTTAAGGGGGAAGCCTGAGAATGTGGTATATCACAGTGATCAGGGCTCGCATTATACTAGCTTGAAATTCCGGCAATTATTATGGCGTCTTCAGATTGAGCAAAGCATGAGTCGTCGCGGGAATTGTTGGGATAACGCACCAATGGAGCGTTTCTTTAGGAGTTTGAAATCTGAATGGGTACCCGTAAGTGGTTATGGGAATTTTACAGAAGCAGACAAAGCGATCACAAATTACATCACTTGATATTACAGTGAAACTAGACCCCATCAATATAATGGTGGGTTAACGCCAAATGAGTCAGAACGTTTATATTGGAATGACTCTAAAACCGTGGCCAATTTTACTTGACCACTACACAACGAGGTGTTCTTTGTTAAGGAAGAGGAGATGTGGCATGATCAAGAAATCTTCCGTCTTTGATTCCCAACGGTGTGTAGTGGTCAAGTAAACTTAGTTAAGCTTAGAGTGAAAAAAACATTATCTTCCAATATCAATTGAACATTTAATTCCTTGTTCTTTGCAGGTTAGGTATTTTTTTCTTTTAAATTTTCCATACCTCATACGCCACTGACGAAACTGTTCATCATTTCCTTCAGCTTTATATTTTTCCATCATTAATGCAGCGACATCTAAAACTGTTCCAACCTTACCTTGATACTGAAGTGGTCTATTAAAATTAAAGCCATATTCAATTAATTTATCAAGTGTTGGTATACTTTTGATCATTGCATCAACGATGAAGTTGTTTGAAGCACAATCTACATTTACAAACCCAACTTCTTGAAAATGTTTCTTATCTATATTTTCTCGTCGAAGAATTGTATCAATTACTGAGGCTTCTTTTCCAGTCATAGAATCTTGTGTAGTCATCCTGCAAATATCATTAATATGAAGCAAATCCATCGTCTTATTCTTTCTACTAAAATTATTAATTGTTAGTAGAGGGACCGTTTTCATCACCTCTACTGACGCCTCACCCAAATAATCTGTAGGGTTGTATTCGAAGTCTGCAAACACAGGTTTACAGATAACAATCGCTAATACTAAAATTTTAAAGATTTTAAGCACTATAAAACTCCTAACAGTACACCTTGGGGGAATCAAAGAGAGCTGATTTCTTGATGAGGCTAACCACCTAAAACATAGCCACCCATTTTTAAGAAAATAACATAACCCGTTTTGATCCCTTTTACGACAGTTCTTTTCTAGATACTCAATCCAATTATTTGAATCGATATTGCTGAAAATTAGCGCTATATTAGTCGTTGATTAGTCATCTAGTGAATTTAACACTGCAGAAATACTTGATATCATTCAAGTATGAATTGGAAAGTTATTTGGAGGAAAGTTAACGGTTAAGCGCACAACCAGCGCTGACAGTTCGCTGCGCCTTGTCGTCGTTTTCGGTCTAAATGGTCACAATAGTCAGTTAATGCAGGTAAAGCTCCTACCGCACCTTTGAATAATGCGCCAAACTCGGTAGTGATTTTTAACCAGTTTTCAGCAGGTATATTTAATCGATTGAGAATATCCTGACTACTTGCGCTAATGGCACCGCGCTTATCCTGTCGAATTATCCTGCCGGTATCTTCAACCAGTACTATGTAGTCTTTTACGCTGAACATTAACCCATTAGGCATGTTCAAACGCTCATTACCCACAAAAGGCAACAATTCTGTTGGTTGCTCACCTTTTATCGCTGAATTTATTCGACGCTGAATACTGGTATAGTCTGAGCTTTCAGGGGTAGCAGCCATTTGGGCGCGAATAGGATTCAAATCGACATAGGCCATACAGGCTAATACTGCTGCTTCATCTAATAATGCTTGTGATTTAAACCTACCTTCCCAGAAGCGACCTGTACATTTATCTTCTTTGTTAGCCATTCTGGCTATTGGCTCACTAAGTGAGCGCATAAACCAGCTGATATCAATCAAACGTTGGCGATATTGAATGATACTGTCGTTTACCGTCTTTAATTCAAATTCATTCAGCTCTTCACCTTTTACGAACTTATGTGTCAGTAAAGTACCTTTAAAGCCTTTGTGCCATTGAATTAGCACTTCTTTATCTGACCACTGTTTTGCTTTGTCAGCATCCACTTTAACCACTACATGTAAATGATTGCTCATGACGGCATAGGCACAAATATCAATGGCGAAAATTGTCGCTAATTCAAGAATACGGGCATCAACCCATTCGCGTCGATGCTCAAAGTTTTCACCTGTTGAGTTATCAAAACCGCACAAAAAAGCTTTACGCACCACACGCGAACAACAGTGATAGTAAGGTGTATCTTCTAAGCTAACGATAGTTTGTCTTGGTCTGGCCATCTTCAAATACCATTTAGGAAGGGTACATAAAGCGTAGTTGAGTGGTTAATGTTTAGCCAGCTGGAATGGGTGGCCATGATACTGCCAGCCAGCAGGAATGGGTGGCCATGATACTGCCAGCCAGCAGGAATGGGTGGCCATGATACTGCCAGCCAGCAGGAAGAATGGGTGGCCATGATACTGCCAGCCAGCAGGAATGGGTGGCCATGATGCTGAGCCATGATGCTAGAGCTTATTCATTAAGTTGAAATCGGCGAATTGGCATCTCTAACAAGGAATGGCGTAAAAATGTGCTGGAGCTTTAGTCTATTATGATGGGAGGTATGACGTAAACGCCCGCTTATAGTCTCTTTTTTGGTAGAATTATGATGTAATTGAATAAACCTATATAGGTTTAAGGCCAGACGACAAACTGTATATTGCTAGTTGAATTAAGCTATACCCGTGGCCACTGCCTTTAGTACCGGAAACTGTGTTTAAGGATAAATAAAAAGCCTAACACAGAATGTTAGGCTTTTAAAATAGCGACTTGCCTCATCCAAGATCTAAATTGACATAGCCAATTCAGCACCTTGTCTTATCGCACGTTTAGCATCTAACTCAGCGGCAACATCAACACCACCAATAAGATGAACCGGTAGCCCTGTCGCTTTCATTTCATCCACTAAGGTGCGATTTGATTCTTGTCCCGCACATAGCACGACATTATCAACCGCAAGAATTTGAGATACATCGCCGACTTTAATATGCAGCCCTTGTGAGTCAAATTTTTCATAACTGACTCCGGTCATCATATTAACTTCATGCTGTTTAAGCACTGAGCGATGGATCCAACCAGTCGTTTTGCCTAGGCCTTTGCCCATTTTAGTGGTTTTGCGTTGTAGCAAATAGATTTCACGGCTTGGGTGATGCTCCGCTTCTTCTGTCAGTCCACCACGATTCTGATACTCTTTATCAATGCCCCACTGCTTTAACCATTTATCGGGTTGCAATGTAGAAGACTCTTTTTCACATAAAAAATGCGCCATATCAAAACCAATACCACCTGCACCGATTAATGCGACTTTTTGACCAATTTCAACTTCGCCATTAAGCACCTTTTGATAATCAACCACACGGGGATCATCAAAGCCTTCTAGCTTAAGATTACGCGGCACTACACCTGAAGAAATAACCACTTCATCAAAGTGTTCTTGCTTCAATACTTGGGCATCTAACTTAGTATTTAAACGTAAATCGACTTTCAGCAGTTTAATCTGATTGGTAAAGTAGCGAATGGTTTCATTAAACTCTTCCTTACCAGGGATTTTACGCGCCAAGTTGAACTGGCCGCCCACTTCACTTTTCGCTTCAAACAACACCACATCATGGCCGCGAGTTGCTGCATAGACGGAAAAAGCCATGCCAGCAGGACCTGCGCCCATCACGGCAATGCGTTTCTTCGCCTGGGTTGGGGTAAAGTTAATTTCTGTTTCATAACACGCACGCGGATTCACTAAACAAGTGGCGCGCTTCATCGAGAAGGTATGATCAAGGCAAGCCTGATTACAGCCAATACAGGTATTAATTAACTCGCTTTGATTAGCCGCTGCTTTATTAACAAATTCAGCATCTGCTAAAAATGGCCGTGCCATAGACACCATATCCGCTTGACCAGAGGCAATAATATGTTCGGCAATTTCGGGGGTGTTAATACGGTTTGTAGCAACTAAAGGTATGCTAACTTCCGATTTTAATCTTTCAGTCACCCATGCAAAGCCGCCCCTTGGGACACTGGTAGCAATTGTCGGTACTCGCGCCTCGTGCCAACCAATACCAGTATTGATAATACTCACGCCGACGGCTTCTAATGATTTCGCCAGTTCAACTACTTCATCCCAGCTTGATCCATTATCGACTAAGTCCAACATAGATAAACGGAAAATGATAATGAAATCTTTACCGACTTTGTCACGGATAGCTTTGACTATTTCTAAAGGAAACTTAACCCGGTTTTGATAACTGCCGCCCCATTCATCGGTTCTTTTATTGGTACGAGAACTGATAAATTGATTAATCAAGTACCCTTCTGATCCCATCACTTCAACACCATCGTAACCTGCTTTACGGGCTAATTTAGCGCTGCTGGCATAATCTTTAATGGTATTATTAACTTGTCTTGATGACATAGCCGAAGGGGTAAAAGGCGTGATCGGTGATTTAACTTTACTCGGCGCCAAGCTAAAAGGATGATAGCTGTAACGACCCGCATGCAAAATTTGCATACAGATTTTACCGCCAGCGTCATGCACTGCATCGGTAACAATTTTGTGTTTCCTGACTTGCCAGGGAAAGCTTAATTGACATGCATGTGGCGCAAGACGTCCGCGCATATTAGGCGCGATACCGCCAGTAACAATTAAACCTACTCCGCCAGCGGCTCGTTCTTTATAAAACGCTGCCAGTTTCTCAAATCCGCCTTTTTCTTCTTCTAAGCCTGTGTGCATAGAGCCCATTAACACGCGGTTTTTCAACTGCGTGAAGCCTAAATCTAAAGGTTCTAGTATGTGTGGAAACGACATTCAAACATCCTTTTTAAACAAGTGATTGAAACCAGCATAACCTTAACTTTGATAAAGCTCAATCATTGACACAGCGGATTGTCAAAAACGTTTACAATTGAATTTACCATTTAAATCCATTTTCAGTTAGGATGACATTATTAGAATGTTATAGGAGTGGTAAATGTCCACTAAACCCCCGTTTTTAAAAAGGTTGTTCACCTTATTATGGAATACAGTGAACACTATAAGAAAATTAATTATCAATTTTATTTTTTTCAGCATATTAGCAATCATCATTATTGCGGTCATGACTTCAGAAGATGAAATTGTGCTCGACAATCAAACAGCCTTAGTGCTCAATTTATCTGGTCATATAGTCGATCAAAAACGCTTTGTTGATCCCTTTGAAGCTGTGTTAGCACAGGGCAATGATAATCCCGATGCTGAAATTCTGTTAGCGGATGTGCTTTATGTGATTAACAACGCCACCCTAGATACACGAATTAGCACCATAGTACTTAATTTAAGTAACTTACGCTCGGCAGGTGTAAGCAAAATGACTAATATTGGCGATGCGTTAACTGAGTTTAAAGCTGCCGGTAAAAAAGTGATTGCAATGGAGGATGGTTACAGTCAAAACCAGTACTTCCTTGCGAGTTATGCAGACACCTTATTTTTAAATTCTAAAGGCATGGTTAGCCTTGATGGATTAAGCCGTTATCGCCTTTACTATAAGTCTGCACTAGAAAAGCTTAAAATTAACACCCATGTTTTTCGTGTTGGTACTTTCAAGTCAGCGGTAGAACCTTTTATTCGTGATGACATGTCTGACGCTGACAAAGCTGCGAGTGATGAATTGCTGGGCGATATTTGGCAAAGCTATTCAACTATTGTTACTAAAAACCGCGGCATTAGCCCTGAGCAATTAGTGCTTGATACCGATGCTTATTTAGCTCAGTTAGATAAAGCAAACGGTGACAGTGCATTGATGGCAATGAATATGGGTTGGGTTGATGAGCTTGTTTCTGCGGAGCAATTTCGCCTCGCCATGATAGAACTTGTCGGTAGCAATAAAGAAGGTAATTCATACCGTCAAATAGGTTTCAATGATTACCTATCACTCACGGCACCGCTACCTCAGTTTATTGAAAATGATTCAGTAGGCATTATTGTCGCAAAAGGTAACATTCTTAATGGCGCCCAGCCCGCTGGACAAATTGGCGGTGAAACCACGTCTGAATACCTGCGTAAAGCTCGCCTAAACGATAAAGTAAAAGCTGTGGTGTTACGGGTAGATAGCCCTGGTGGCAGTGCATTTGCTTCGGAGCAAATACGCCAAGAAGTGCTGGCACTTAAAAATGCAGGTAAACCCGTTGTTGTGAGTATGGGAAGTTTAGCCGCGTCTGGCGGTTACTGGATTTCAGCAAGTGCTGATTATATTTATGCAACTCCGACGACGCTCACCGGTTCAATTGGTATTTTTGGCATGTTTGCCACCTTTGAAGATACCCTAAGCCATTTGGGTGTTAATTCAGACGGCGTGGCAACATCTGATTGGGCTGGTCTCTCACCTACTCGCAGTTTAAGTCCCAATGTAAAAGCCGTTATTCAACGTCATATAGAACGTGGTTACCATGAGTTTATTTCTCTTGTTGCCTCCGAGCGTAATATGACACTTGAACAAGTTGATAATATTGCCCAGGGCCGTGTTTGGACAGGTAACCGTGCACTTGAATTAGGTCTTGTTGATGAAATTGGCGACATGAAACAAGCTATCGCAAAAGCTGCAGAACTGGCTGAAATGGATAAGTTTGATACCAAATTAATTGAACAGGAATTGACTACTGAACAACAGTTTATTCAGCAGTTAATAGGCGCCTCAGCGGCTTATATACCAGTATCTGCGCATAAATCATCCATACTCGAAACTATGTTAGCTCAGTGGAGTGGCGTGATTGAAGATTTTGCTAAGTTTGATGACCCGCAGGGAGTATACCTTTACTGCGAGCAATGTGACTTCTAGTTTTTAGCATAGAATTATTAAATATGTAAAAAAAGCCTGCTTAGCAGGCTTTTTTATATCGATTCGACAATATAACTCGTATAATTTACACATTATGTAAAATTAATCTAATTTGAGCTAATCCATGACTAAACGCGCTATTTACGTTGCCTATACGGGCGGAACAATAGGTATGCAAAAAACCGCTAATGGTTTTGCACCTGTTTCTGGCTTTTTAACCGATTGCGTTCAGTCTATGCCTGAGTTTTATCACGAAGAAATGCCAAGCTTTGTGATCCAGGAATACAGCCCATTAATTGACTCTTCAAATATGGCGCCTACGGATTGGCAACTCATCGCTAATGACATAAAAGCTAATTATGAAAAATACGATGGTTTTGTCATATTACATGGCACCGACACTATGGCTTATACCGCTTCAGCATTGTCATTTATGCTACAAGGGCTATCAAAACCTGTCATTGTCACTGGCTCTCAAATTCCTTTAGCGCAGCTTCGTTCTGACGGTCAAACAAACTTATTAAACTCATTGTATATCGCTGCCAATTACCCAATAGCAGAAGTCTGTTTATTTTTTAACAATAAATTGTTTAGAGGTAATCGTTCAACTAAGGCCCATGCCGATGGCTTTGATGCATTTGCCTCACCTAACTTCCCGCTACTACTTGAGGCGGGTATTAAGATTAATATCAAAGAAGGCAAAATCACTCAGCCGACAAACTCGCCTTTAAATGTAATTAATATCAAACCGCAGCCTATTGGGGTAGTGACTTTATATCCCGGAATTTCAACCCAGATATTTAACAATATTCTACAGCAACCGGTTAAAGCATTAATCATGCTTACCTTTGGTGTGGGTAATGCACCACAGGACCCACTGCTTTTACAGGCATTAAAACAGGCCGATGAGCGTGGCATAGTCCTAGTGAACCTGACTCAATGTTTTCAGGGCAAAGTCAATATGCGCGGTTATGCCACAGGTAACTCATTAGCTAAGGCTGGCGTAATAAGTGGTATGGATATGACTATTGAAGCAGCATTAGCAAAATTACACTATTTGCTTTCAATAAATTTGACACCAGAAGAAATTAAGAAATCGATGCAAATGAACTTGATTGGTGAGCTGTCAGCAGACTAATCACTGTTAAGATCTGATGATAAACTGATAAAAACTCGCTTACAGGATTAGTAGTCATATTTGCGAAATAGGTGTACTAAAGTCATTATCTTAATTTAGCAGCGAGTTTTTATATTTCACATCAATTAAATTGATAGCTGACAATCCTCCTCTGCGGCCTAAGTTAATTATCAACCACATCAACTTAGGTATACAAAGTAGAAAATTCTGCTCAATTTACTGTATAAATTGATCTTCTTCCTTGGCGTTACAGTATTTATAGAAATAATTAACTGATCCAAGGTAGTGCCATGTCATTTTCATTAAGCGAAGAATCAAGAATTATAGAAATGGCTTGGGAAGACAGAACGCCTTTTGAAGCAATAGAGCTGCAGTTCGGAATGAATGAACCTTTAGTGATTAAATTTATGCGCAGTCGCCTTAAACCTAAAAGTTTCAAACTGTGGCGTGAAAGGGTCAGTGGCCGCAACACAAAGCATTTAAAGCTCAGAAACCCTGAAATAAGCAGAGGTTATTGCCCAACCCAATATAAACAGCGTTAATACGAGCGATTATAATTAGATACATCTTCTATTCCGACCTGCTGTTTACATAATATAAGGTCGGTTTAATCCAGAATCGATAATTGTCCACTCAGCCTCACCAAAACATAACCATGCAAAGTCTCCCACCCTAGCAGTAAACTTATCCTTTCTCTGATTAAAGCTTTGCAAAACGGGTATTTAAAAGGCAGAGTGTTGAATTATTAATACTATTTATCAATCTGAGTTTAATACTCAAAACAACTTCCCTTCCTTGTTGAGTGATAGTTTAGGATCATTTAAAGATAAATATATGACTAAAAATTTGCTTAAAATAGCGCTTTCCTTGCCACTATTAACATCCTGTGTATCTACAATAGATCAAACAATTCCTCTTTCTAATGAGTTTCAGACTAGTTCGACAGTCATCATTCTGGACAATCCTAGCTTTAGGATCCCTGATTCAGTTTATAACAATGATCTGGGTATCTATTCCGTTGTAAACGCAGAAACATCCTGGAAAAGCTCACAAAAAAACTTAGTTGATAGAAAGAAAGACATAAGTTTTATCAACTATATACTTTTTGATGATGCTCTTTCATTCATTAGCGCAGAATATGAAGTTGATGATACACAAAGGTTTTCTTTCACCCTTCAACAAAATGATGAAAATGTTTCTACATCAAAATGTGAAATTTTTTCGCAGTCTTTGACTAAAGAGACAGAAGCAAATGATATTGAATTTTCTGGTCCAAGTTCTCATTCTAGTCATAATACCCGGTTAAAAACATACCTAGTATGTGCTATCACACACAATCAAAAACTTTGGCAGCTAACATTAAAATCTTATCAAAATCAAACAACAATAGTTCAAGTTAAAAGCGATGATCGGTCTTATCAAGTCGAAGATATTTCACAGAATGTAAGTTTAGTAAAAAAGGGGGATATTATTGAGCAGAGACATTCAGCCCCATGGCGATCATTAAGCTCAGGACTTGAGTTTTTTGATAATAAAGAACAAGTTGGTGCTTTATCTTTTGTTGGTAAGCCTAAAATTTGGCTAAAAAATGATTTGCCAGATCAAACGAAACAATTATTAGTTTCAATTAACTATAGCCTGACTATGTTTAATTGGTTGGACAGCGATTGGCGTTAAATACTATTTTCACTCTGTTTGATTAGCGTCGATATGTGCCTGTAAAACAAGCCTGTAAAAGATTCTGTGTAACGGCAAAAAGAAATAATAATCTGGGTGTTATCTATCATCAACGCCCAGATTAGGAATATTTACAACGGATTGACTTCGAATGTGTTACTTAGGCAGTAATACTGTATCAATTACATGTATTACACCGTTACTTGCAGCAACATCAGCCATAATAACTTTAGCATTGTTTATCATGACTCTACCGTCAGTAACTTTTACCATCACCATTTCACCTTGAACGGTTGCAGCACTATCAATTTTAGCCACATCTGCCGCCAATACCTTTCCTGATACTACATGGTATGTTAATACAGCGACTAGCTTATCTTTGTTTTCTGGTTTTAGTAACATTTCAACAGTACCGGACGGAAGATTTGCAAAAGCTTCATCCGTTGGTGCAAACACTGTAAACGGACCTTCTCCCTTAAGCGTCTCAACTAACCCAGCCGCTTTTACCGCAGCGACTAAAGTGTTAAAAGATCCATTTTCAGCAGCGACATCAACAATGTCTTTTTTCATGCCATGATGTTCTGCATAAGAAGTGGTCACAAACGCAAAGCTGGCAAGGATAATCGATAGTGTTGTAATTGCTTTCTTTAACATTGTATTTTCCTTTTTTGAGATTTTTGTAGAGAGTTAAGTTTTGTTGTCGCTGTATTTTACGAAGCATTAAAGGATAAAGATCACTCAATTTACATATCAATTACTTTTAAAGGGTTCATCACTATTAAAAATCAGACCTAACAACAGAGTGCCATCTTATTAATCATCAATTAATCAATTGTTTACAGCGACCAATAGGTTATTAACAACTATGCAAATTCCTATAGATAACAGTTTGATAACTTTCATGATAACAAGCACGCTAAAATTTTTACCACTTCAACAGCGCTAAACCTACGCCACTACAATAGTTGGTTTAATCATTTTTTGTTGTAAGTCTGGTATATGCTAGGCAGCGCTCCAGGCTCATTGATTGCAGATAAGATATACACTAAGTCGCCTTTTATCTTGTCGCGGCTATAATTCTTTTTAGTTTAAAACAAACCTATTAACTGATATGTCCATGGGTATTTTGGGCATATCACCATCAAATGGAATATATAACATTCCTTCATAAGGACAACCTAAGTAGCGAAAAGTGTGAATGAATATCTCTTCAAAGCAATGCTTTACTTCCACATCGCCCCCCGTTGCTAACAAGGCTACTGACTTTCCCCGTAGCGCTCTACCCATCTCTTTGTCTTGACTGAGTAGGTCTGAAATTCTATCGAGAAATATTTTCATCCTTGCACTGGGTGAATACCAATAAACTGGCGTCGCAAAAACGAGTTTCTGGTATGTCAGTAGCTGTTTAAATAGCGAGTTGAAGTCATCGGATTGGTTTTGATACGCATAATCAAACTCTCCGATACTAAAGGTATTTAAGTCATACACACTGACGTTTGATGTAGCGGCTTGCTGATATTGTCTAACAAGTCTTGCCGTATTTCCGTTACTTCGACAACTGCCAAGAATAATTGCAGTGCTCATATTACTTCCTTGTTATTGATAGATATTACGCTCCAACGGCAAGTCGCTTAGGTACTGAACAAACTCAACTTCAAAACCATTAGGGTCAATAAAATACACACTTTTAGCATGGGGATCATTTCCACCCCAAATACGTACTTCAAACCCTGCATTGTTTAAACGTGCTATTAAACTGTTTAAATCAGCAACTACATAAGCAAAGTGGGCTACACCCATTTCATTAGAGGCTAGCTCTCGTACTTTGCCTGTTCCAGAATCATTAAAAGATAAGTACTGTTTGTCATCACCAAAATGTACCCATTTACGTGGTACGCCGTACCACGTTGACTCGCCGCCTCCCCTTATCCGCCAATGAGGCATGGCAGCACGATAAAAAGCTAATGTTTGATCTAAATCTTTTACAACGATATTTATATGCTCTAAATGCATGATATGTCCTTATTTTTAATCCCAATTAAATTAACTAGACACAGCATAAAACCTCAAGCTAACTTGAGGTAAAGCGTTTTTTTCGTTATTTTAATAATCTTAATTTTCCGTGTGTGGCTTAAATATGTTGAACGAGTACGATCTATCTGTGGGACAAGTGGCTAAACGTTGTGGTGTTAAGGTATCGACATTGCATTTTTATGAGCAAAAAGGGCTAATTAAATCATTGCGTAATCAAGGTAATCAGCGTCGTTATCAACGTGATGTGTTACGACGGGTATCTGTGATTAAAGCGGCTCAACAGTTCGGGATTAGCCTGCAGGATATTCAAACCGCGTTTAGTCATTTACCTGATCAAAGAACCCCAAACAAAGATGATTGGACTCAACTGTCGCAAACGTGGAAAACGCAATTAAATAAACAAATTGCAGCATTAGAAGATTTGAGGGATTCACTTGAAGGATGTATTGGTTGTGGTTGCCTGTCGATGACTAGCTGCCCTATTTATAACCCGAACGATACCTTGGCCACCAAAGGTAATGGGGCTGTATTATTGGATATAACCAATTAAAAAAAGCTTACTGATAGCAATTTAAGCCATATTGCTCACCACATAAAAACTAAAAAGGGCCTAGTCACTTCGACTAAGCCCTGATGAAACTATTCATCTAATTTGGGAGGAAATTGAGAACAATGAAACGTGTTATGAATTAAGGGTTACTCTTCGAGTATACGAGAGCGAGTAATTTCAATTTTACGGGCTTTCATTGCCTCTGGGATCTCACGTTCCAAATCAATATTCAGCAATCCATTTTCTAACTCAGCGCCGACGACTCTGACATGATCTGCAAGCTGGAATACCCGTTCAAAACCTCGTTCAGCAATGCCCTGATGAAGATATTTACGTTCATCTTTTGTGTTAGCTTTATTACCTTTAACTAATAACTTTTCACCTTCACTAGTGATATCAAGTTCAGTCATGTTGAAACCAGCAACAGCCATGGTAATGCGATAAAGGTTTTCACCGAGCAATTCGATGTTGTATGGAGGATAGCCATTGTTGCCATTGTTCGCTGCGGCATGTTCCGCAAGCTGGGCTAAACGGTCAAAGCCAATAGCGCTACGGTATAGTGGGGTTAAATCTGGAGAAATAGAAAAATTACGCATAATCATATCCTTGTCTAAAGCAATATGTAAAAAATTAAGCCATTATTGGCGAGTTTTCATTGCCCTTTCGGCACAATGGATAACAAAATATCAAAACCTCTGTTGAGCGTTTTTAACTATCATCTTGTTACAAATAAAATATAGGGATGGGATTTGTTAATTCAAGGGGAAAATAAAAAATACTAAAAAAAAGACAGCTAACTTAGCTGTCTTTTATGCATTAACAATTTCATCTTGCAAATGTTAATGTCTGTTGAGAATTAGTTTAACTGACAACCTAAAACACTATTAGAGTTAGTGTAAACAATATCACCTACTGGTGCGAAATCAGCAGCAACAATCATGCTTTTATCTTTAAAGTAAGTATAAAGCACCTCAGCATCAACATAGCCTGTTTGTACTGACTCAAGTTTTGGATAACCATCACCACCTGCAGCATTATAGCTTGGTACAGTGAAGGTGTAGCTACCATCGGCAGCATACGTTTCACCATTGATTTCACTGATATCAACAGTGCTTGCTGCACAGTCGACAGTCATTTTAACGCCAGTAATTTGTGCATAAGCACCTGAACCACGTTGGAATGTCGCCACTGTAGCTAAGTATTCAGAAACTTGTGCACCTGTGAGTGTGTTTAAGGTAACCATATTGCCAAACGGCTGTACGGTTAATACGTCACGATACGAGATTTCACCCGCTGCAATTGATGCACGTACACCGCCTGAGTTCATTACAGAAAAATCGGCATTAACTTTAGTACGCTGTGCTTCTGCAATTAAACGACCTAGGTTAGTTTGCTCACCACGTACAATAGCGCGATCGCCTTCAAGTTTAGCGTCAGTTTCAGCAATCACTTCGCCTAATTGACCTTGACCTTTTGCTTGATAATAAGACAGTAATTGCTTTAAATCTGCATCAGGTACAATTTCTTCACCAATAAATACTGTGGTTTTTTTACCTTCAGCATCTTCAACTGTTTTCTTCAAGTTAACTGGGATCAACTTATAGCTAGCAAGGTTCAATTTACCATTGAAGTATTCAAAATCTGCACGTCCCACATACTTGCCCCACTCATGGGCTTGCATGATGTAAGTGCCATTTTGCATATCAGGTGCACAGTCATCGCCAGGTTTGAAATCAGCGTATTCATTCGTGCCAGGTTCCATACACACTGGGTTTTGTGAATGCCCACCAATTACCGCCTGTAAATCACCTGCAGCAAGTGTTCTTGCCATTTCAACATCACCTGGGGCGTTGCTGCCATGTTTGCCATCGGCATAATGTCCCATATGGGTAGTGGCAAAAATTAAATCTGCACTATCGTTCGCTTTAATTTCAGCAATCACTTTTGCCACTTCTGTGGTTGGATCGGTAAACTTGATATCCTGAATGTATTCTGGGTTACCTAACTTCTCAGTATCTTTAGTTGTTAAACCAATAACGGCAATGCGTACGCCATTAACGTCGAATATTTTGTAGGGTTCAAAATAACGTGTAGTGCCATCAGCATGATAGATATTGGCCGCTAGCATTGGAAAGTTAGCGATAGAGCGTTGTGAATCTAATACTGCTAATGGGTTATCAAATTCATGATTACCCACTGCCATGGCGTCATAACGAATTTCGTTCATGCCAATAAAATCAGGAACGGCATCTTGTAAGTCTGATTCAGGTACGCCGGTGTTAATATCGCCGCCAGATAACAGTATACTTTCACCGCCATTAGCACTCACTTCAGCACGAATTTGATCGATTAAGGCTTTGCGCGCTGCCATACCGTATTCACCACTAGTATTTTCCCAGAAGCGACCATGGTTATCATTGGTATGAAGAACGGTAAATATTTTACAATCTGCTCCAGCTTCTGCGCAGGTGGTAGGCACTTTTGCATCGTCGTCACTATTACAGCCCATTAATGCAACTAACACAGCTGATGCCAGCATTCCTTTTATTAACACTTTAGACATATGTAACCCCATTTATTATTTATCTTGTATTTATTTGTATAAATAAGCGAACTTTAAATTCACCTTAAAATGATACCAAACAATGAGGGATACACGTGACAACTTTATGACAAAACAATGACATTTAGTGCAATCTTAACAATGAGTTACATGAAAAACTGTCGTAAATAAAGAACAGGGCAACCCTATCAGATTTATACCTATGCAGTAAACAATAAAGGCTTAACCCAATAATGAAGTTAAGCCTTTATAAACAAAGATTATTTTATATACAACCCAACAACGCACCATTATCCCGCATAGAGAACAGTTCTGTCAGTTGTGTGGTAAAGATTAATTCAATACTTTTTTCAACCATTGACCTATTTCAGATAACTGTGTAGGCAAAACACTGTGCGCCATTGAATAGGTTTTCCAAACGCTATTATAACCCGCATTATTCAAGGCATCGTATGCCATTTTGCCAGCAAATAATGGCACTACTTCATCTTGTTCACCATGATTTTGCAAGATTGGTGTGTGTTTATTTGCCTGGGCAAGTTGTTCCGGTAAATGCTCGCCACCGGGTAAATAACAGGATAAAGCCATAATTCCGGCTAAAGATTGCTCAAAGCGTAACCCAGTGAACAAACTCATCACACCACCTTGGCTAAAACCAGCCAACACTATTTTGTTTGCTGGAATACCCGCTGCAATCTGTTGCTCAATGAGACGTTTTATTTGTAGCTCTGATGCCTGCACACCTGCGATATCTGCACGATCATGTAAGTCCATGCTTTTGATGTCATACCATGAACGCATGATATAACCCCCATTAATGGTTACCGCTTGTTCTGGTGCATGTGGGAAAACAAACCGAATAGCATGATCGCCAGGTAACCCTAAAACAGGTACAACAGGAGCAAAACCGGCACCTGAATCACCTAAACCATGTAACCAGATAACACAAGATGAAGCCTTATTGCTAGGTTCAACGACAATGGCTTCTAGAGATGATTGAGTCATGTGATTCCTTATCTATTTGTATGTGGTGTACTTTGAATATTATTGAGCGTGAATACCGGTTTCTTGTAACAATTGTTCAAACTGTTGTGGATTATCCAGTTTAATTGTCCATTTCACCGTACCAGCATCAGCCGCTATGACTAATCCATGATGAAAACAACTTATATCATCGACAACTGCGCTGAGAATAATATGATTTTCAAAAAGACGACATTGTATTTCATTAGGGGTAATGATGAGCTTACCTTGGGAGAATTCGAGGATCATATGGGTACTTAATAAAAGTTTCTCCCAAGTCTATTGAAGGCTTGGGAGAAAATCGGCTAATTAATGCTGATGACCACCGGCGCCATGGGCATGACCATGGGCGATTTCTTCATCAGTTGCATCGCGTGCACCAACGACTTCAATATCAAAGGTTAATTCACGGCCCGCTAATGGATGATTAACATCCACTGTGGCCATAAACTTACCAACTTTAACTATAGTCACTTGACGTTGACCTTGATCAGAATTAACTATTGCAGCCATACCTGGCTTCCATACTTTAGCACCTGATAAATGCTTAACAGAGACGCGTTGCTCAGCTCCTTCTTGACGTTCACCATAGGTGTCAGCTGCCGGAGGCGTGACAGTAAACTTGTCACCAATTGCTTTACCGGTAATAGCATCTTCAATACCAGGCATCATGTTATCGTTGCCATGAAGGTAAGCTATCGGATCGCGGCCTTCATTTGATTCAAGCACTTCGCCTTTTTCATCGCGCAGCGTGTAATTAAACTGCACAACCATATTGTCTTTAATGCTCATTACGTATCCTTAAAATTAATCTGTATTTGCGTCAACTGTCGATTATACAGTTAACGGCTATTAAAAAAGTCGGAAGAGCTTAACAAATGCTTATGGGGTCGGCAATTTGTTTAAGCTTATGCCTAACTTCTCAAATGTAGCATTATCTGGATAACCATCCGCTATTAAACCATGTTTACGCTGATAAGCTTGTAATCCTATTACAGAGTTTCGACCTAAAATACCATCTGGTTTACCCACATCAAAACCCTCATCAGTCAGTTTTTGTTGCAACTGTTGCACCATTTCACGGTTTAAACGGGGATGATTTGGTAAAGGATGAGAAATACCAGCGCCACCATTAATTTGATCGGCTAGTTTACCCACCGCAATAGCGTAAAATTCAGAACGATTCCAGCGCATTATCACATTAAAGTTTTCATAACCTAAAAAGGCTGGTCCTGTATGGCCTGCAGGCACATATAATGCCGCTTGCATGTCAGGTGTTGATAACGGCTTGCCACTTGTTTGCTTTATGTTTAGCCCAGCCCAATCAATCAATAATTTTGTATCCTTACTGCCCATATAGGCAAAATCATAATTTTTCGGTAACTGTACTTCCCGTCCCCAACGCTCATTGGCTTTCCAACCTAATTGTTGCAGAAAGTTGGCCGCAGAGGTTAATGCATCTGCGGTACTATTCCATAAATCTGCTCTGCCATCGCCATCGCCATCAACTGCATACTTAAGATAATTAGTTGGCATAAACTGGGTATGCCCCATTGCCCCCGCCCATGATCCAACCATATCTTTATCAGCAAATTGATAGCGCTCTTTTAAGGTTAAAGCTTGCATCAATTCCTGAGTAAAATATTCGCTGCGTCGAGGGTCGCATGCCAAAGTAGCTAATGAGTTAAGCACTGACATATTCCCTTTATAGCTTCCATAGTTAGTTTCAAGCCCCCAGAACGCAACAATATACTGACCCGGAACACCATATTTAGTGGTTAACTGCCTCAATAACTGGCCGTGCTGGACATAGAGTTTACGTCCCTCTTTGATGCGCCAATCGGTTACACGCTTGTCATAATAATCTTTAAATGTGGTGGTAAACTCAGGCTGCTGGTTATCGAGCTCAATCACCCTAGGAATGAAGCTTAAGTTAGCCACCGTAGTATCAATTGTTTGCTGTGAAATACCCTGTTGCTTTGCTTTTAACTGTAATTGACTCACACATTGTGCAAAATCAGCACTGGCTATAGCTGAATGAGAGAAACTGACGCTTAATAATAATGCTGTAATGGATAAATTAACGCGCATAAGACTCAAGTGGCACCCAAATAATAACAAATAAGATTGTGTGAATATCGTGACTGATTGCTATCAACTTCACAAGCGCTTAATAACCTTAAAAAGACCGATTTACGATATAAAAAGTGTGTTAGCTGAAATAGCCATCAGCATTAGGCATAACCAACTTGAGCTAAAGTAGGTATTCAGTATAATGAAACCGTTTTTAACTTCACTTAATGAGAATGATCATGACCGAACAAAACCCGACGTTAACTAGCTTCATCGAAAGTGTAAAAAAACACCAAATCGTTTGGGGTCTTCAGGACGAAACAGGCGAAGGATGGGTTGTGTGTGATTCATCTGAGTTTGAAGAAACTGATGTTATGCCACTGTGGTCGTCAGAAGCTACTGCCAAAAGTCATTGCACCGAAGAATGGGCTGAATATACAGCGGTTAGTATCACTTTGGTCGACTTTCTTGAGTATTGGGTTGGCGACTTAAATGATGATGGCGTTTTAGTGGGTGTTAACTGGGAAAGCGATCAAGAGTGTTTTGAAATAGACCCAATTGTATTAGCAAAAAGCTTAGTTGATATCGAAAAAGATTAATTATTGTTACTTGCACTGGGATATTCATTTCAGTGCATTTGCCCATTACCTTTTGCTTAAGTATCCAATATGACAAACCCTACTATGGTCGACATTCCCTTCGATAAACGCCACATGTGTTGGTTTTGTGATGAACCCTGCCATGCAGAGTTGCCTTATTGGCGTATGGCGCATACTCCTCACCCATCATTAACCGTCCCAGCATGTCAAGAATGTAAGTTGCTGGCACAAAAGCACCTATTAACCTCTATCTGGGATTGTCGTGAAGCGGTTAAAGATCAGTTAATGAAGCGATACCATAAGGATTTGGCAATTGGCATTAATTGGACCGAACAAGAATTAGCAGAATCTGAATTTGATTGTAGAATTTTTGGGGGCTTTAAAAAGAGCGCTTGGATGATGTTCAAGATTGCTCAAAAAAGAATCAATGCTTTAGGCTGGGCGCTAAGTATTGATGATAATCACTTTGAAGATGATCCCTTGTTTGCAGGGACCAATACCTTAGGCTTCGAATTTGATGGCTTACAATTCAACAACCTAAATCAAGGCATTAAGCATTACTGTCAAGTATTGGCGTTAGATGAAGAGTTTTTAAAGCAGTTGGTGACTTATTTAGGTAAAGATCAATTTGGTCATGCAATCAAGCTCGCCAGACTTAATATTGGCGTGACTAAAAGTATGCAACAAAAAATTCTACAAGAACTACTTGAAGATTTAGACCGCTAAATTACAGACTAACAGTTTCGCAGAATTTGACTTACTATAAACGTCGTTTCAAGAGAAAAACCAATAGTTAGCACTAATAATTTGCCGTAAAATAGCCGAAGCTTCTCGTTATGGGGAATAATCTTACATCCAACGAAACCAAAAACAATGTTCTATCGTACAAATAAGTATCGTCCACAAACAAGTGATCAAAATGTTCTCATTATTCAGACAAGACCCGATAAAAAAACTCACTAAACTTTATGAGTCAAAACTTGAAAAAGCGATGCACGCGCAGCGCAATGGCGATATTAAATCTTACTCTATGATTACAGCAGAAGCTGCACTAATAGAGGCTGAGATTAGTGCATTAGAAAATCAGAAAAAGCCTCTTTAAACTATATTACTCATAGGCTCGTAATGAGCCATTTGAAAGCTTACCCCAGAATATCTCTTAACCTATTTTGAACACCTGTTACTAATAAGTCAGGCTGAAATTTCGAAATAAAAGCATCGCAGCCAACCTTTTCAACCATTGCATTATTAAAGCTGCCGCTCAAAGACGTATTTAATGTGATAAATAACGAAGCCATTCGAGGATCTGCACGCACTTCAGAAGTGAGCTTATAGCCATCCATCTCTGGCATTTCAGCATCCGTTATCATCATTAATAATTCAGTAGCGACATTTTGGCCATTATTCGCCCAGGACTTAAGTAAGTTCAACGCCTGCAACCCGTCTGACGCTTCAATAATTTCAATGCCCAGCTGACTGAGTGTTTCTCTGACCTGTCTTCTGGCAGTACTTGAATCATCAACAATTAATATTTTACGACCAGGCATTTGCGGGGCTAAAGCCTCATCCAAAACACCATCCGATAACCGAATATCATAGTTAATGATTTCAGCGAGGACTTTCTCTACATCAATTATCGATACTAAGCGGGATTGACCTTGGTCCTCTAAACGAGTGATTGCAGTTAGATAATTGTTTTTACCTGCCATTTTAGGCGGTGGCATAATGTCACCCCAGGTCAAGTTAACAATATGTTCCACTTTACCAACCAAGAAACCTTGTATACTGCGATTATACTCAGTAATAATTAAATTACAGTCATCAGTAATTGGTAAGGGAGAAAAGCCAATAGCGCCGCGTAAATTAATCACAGGTATCGAAGTGCCTCTAATGTTAGCCACTCCAGCGATACTATTATTACTGCCCGGCATAGCGCTTAAAGATGGCACTTTAACGACTTCTTTTACTTTAAATACGTTGATTGCAAATAGCTGTGTTGAGTTAATTCGAAACAGCAATAACTCCAAGCGGTTCTCACCCACCAGATTAGTACGTTGATCAACACTATCGAGCACTTTCTTCATTAAACCTACCACCAATCTATAAATACAAGTCGTGACTAATTACGCTAGGCACTACACATCATATTTATCATTATAAACATAAATCAGCAAAAAGATGACTCTATGATGACTAGATTTAGTATCTAAGCTATTTTTTTCCTAATAATGAGATTATAGCTCATTTTGTTTAATTACAATTTAACAAAAATATTATCAACAAAATGATAAAAGCTCACTGTTTTTAGAGGTGTAACATCAAGCGTGGAAAACATTATGGTTAAAAGATGCAGACATGATAATTACAAAACGGCTAATGCTAATCATTAAAACCGCTGCAGACACACAACACGCCCATTCACGCAATTAACGTCTATCAAATTTGAATAAAACGGCAAAACGAATGTGATCAATTACCTATTAAGCTCGTATAAATTGTTAGTTTACATTGTTCATATAAAGGCTGGTTATGATAATTCCAATTTTTCCTTTGCCGATCTGTATATTACCTCAAGGGTATAGTCAGTTGCGCATTTTTGAAGCTCGCTATAAGCGTCTAGTCACAGAGTCACTCAAAACAGGAGATGGATTTGGATTGTGTATGCTCAGTGATGATAAAAAAGAAATTCTTCCTATAGGTACCTTATGCAAAATCATTGACTTTGAAACACTCGACGATGGCCTATTAGGCATTAGCATCCGCGGTGAGCACAAATTTATTATTAAAGATGTTAGCGTTGAACACGATGGTTTGAAACGAGCAAATGTAGAAATGATTGAAGATTGGCCTGAGTCGCATATCAATAGCCTAAATTCGATAAGCAGACCCGACAAGATTCAGCAACCCGATAAAGTACTCAGTGACACGCTTAAAGACATACTAAGTGAATACCCTGATCACTTAGCCCACTATCAGCAAGAAAATTTCCAAGATATGTCATGGGTATGTCAGCGGTGGTTAGAAATCATTCCAATAAGTGCAGCAGAAAAGTATCGCTGTATAAACAGTCACGATCATCATATGGCACAAACATTTCTGGCAAATATAATCAGCTAGAAAAAATTTTCGTCTTAACCAATTGTTATTTAAAGAATGTTATTTTATTAATTTATGTGATTTTAAAGTGATCTAATTTATTTACTCACCGTATAAAACTATATATTAAGCCCATTAAATAGACGCGAGTGAAGATAATGGAAAATTTTCAATCACAAAGTGCACAAAATCGTTATGATAAGGCAAGTCTTGTAAAACGAAACGGTGTAATGAATTTGTCTAATACTAAAGAGCATGATGCAGATCAGTTAGCTAAGTTAATGTTAAAAGTGGCTAATGTGCGATGTAAAGCATCTTTTGCTAAATTATTTAGCCATTTTGGCTCTAAAATTAATGCTTTTGGTAATCAGCGATTGCACCAACAAGGTTTAGCAATGGACTTGGTACAAGAGACAATGACCAGAGTATGGACCAAAGCGCATTTATATAACCCAGATAAAGCAGCTGTTAGCACCTGGATTTTTACGATTATGCGCAACCAGTGTTTTGATATGCTCAGAAAAGTGCAGCATAACCGTGAAGATTCATTTGGTGATGACATTTGGCCACTTTTCGAGTCAGATGATGCTGAAAATAACGAAGATGATTTTAAGCTTACAGGCACTCTGTTACTTCACGTTAACGAATTACCTCCTTTACAACGTGAAGTTGTACAGGGCATATACATGCAAGAAATGACACAGCAAGAATTGGCAGACAAACTCGAGATACCTATAGGTACAGTTAAATCAAGATTACGCTTAGGTTTAGAGAAGTTAAAAGGCTTTATGGAGAAACATTATGATTAATTATCATCCTAACGAACAATTATTACTACTTCATATTAAGGGAGAACTACCGCTATCAATGTCATTGGCGGTTTCAGCCCATGCCGAACTTTGTGATATTTGCCACAAATCTTTATCACTATTAACCAATGAGCAAACCGTTGAAGAGTTTAACATTGATAGTTTCAGCAACGATTCGACAACAGATATAGACATGGATTTGTTGTTAGAAAAAATGTTGGATAGCACACTGGATGAACTTGATTCAACACCACATCGCCCAGTAGACAAGGGTACGTTTGAAGTATCAGTTAAAGGTGAGTCTTATACTTTACCAAGAGCATTTAGACATCAGATTAACGCTCAGTGGCAGGGTATTGGTAAAGTCAGCCGCCTGCGCTTAAATACAGGTGAAGAAAAAGCAAGGGCCAGCTTATTACACATAGCTGCAGACGGTGAAATTCCTGAACATACCCATAAAGGTTCTGAGCTAACGTTACTATTAGCAGGTGAATTTAGTGATAAGTTCAACAGTTATAAGCCAGGAGACTTCATGCTACTTGATGAGAACCATGAACATTCTCCTAAAACAATGTCAGGTTGTTTATGCTACACCATAGTTGACGCACCATTGTATTTTACTAAAGGTTTTAGCAAACTGTTAAACCCTATTGGTGAGTTGATTTATTAAGGTGGGATGTTGAGCTTAACTGTGATGCTTATTACAGATAATTTTTGTGATTGTGCTGTTTGGTAATAAATAAGTAATATCTATTGCCAAGCAGATTTTTTATCTATATTATGATGAAAGTTTAATTACTTTGTTTATCTGTTTACCTATCGTAAGTCTGCTCAACTTCCTTTGTAAACCACCACAAGTGTCTTTGATTTTATCTATGTTGATACGTAATTTGTATCCTTGAACATATTTATTCTCACTGTAATGGGCTTGTCATAAACCTATGGTCAACTATCACAGTCAAGAGTTTGATGTATTATCTACACATTAAATAATTGAGTGAATTGTGAAAAAATCTTTAATAAATAATTAAATTTTTTACATATTTCTCACGCAAAAACTTGATTAGTGTAAGATTGATGAGGTAACTTAATCTAGTAACTTAAATCTTTCGCAACACGAAATATATTAAGGGAATTATATTGTTAAAACTTACATCACCCAAGGGTGAGCATAAATTATAAGGAGTATGATAATGTCATACCAATTTAACGGACACGAAATTACAGTTAACTTTCCTGTTAATTCAATTTCATCAAACAAAAACTCAATTGCTTTTACCGATTCACAAGGTAAAAACAAAACAACTTTTTCAAAACGCATTGAAGCCGTAAACTTTATGAAATGGCTGATTAGTTCGAATAAGTAATAAGTACATCCCCTACGCTTAGGCGTAAATCATTTGCTCTGTTATTTAATAAACCTGGCTAACGGTATTCCCCTCTCATTTACCGGGCGTTTATTAACAACAGGGCAAACTGATAAATCCGCTTTACCACACACTCAAAAACTCTTATCAATAATTTCTGTTAAAGAAAATAACTTTTATATATCTGTAAACGACATTATTATGTTGCAATGCAGTGGTAGATAGTCTGTTATGCAGTAAAATATATATTCAATATTAATACCCTCTACACATACTGCATATAGCAATCAGTTATCTATTAGCAAGCTTACGTTTATATCTGGGTAGCATAGTTGCATTCCCTAACAAACCGCCTTGATGAATATATAAAACTTGCCTATCTTGGCATTGATTCGCTTCTATGTAGCGCTTCAACACGCTCAAGCCAATAGGGTCGTATAATAAATCAAACTCTATTCCACTTGTTTCTAGCACATCGTTCCACAACTCAAATAAGGGTAAATACAACTTACCAAAGTGATACTTATTGCCATCATTAATAATAGTGGGATGCTGGGTTTTATCTGGGTTTAATTCACAAAATTGATTTGCTAAATATGTATCACCACCAACAGTGCTGCAAGTTAATACCTTAATATCAATTATTTCCTTTTGGCATTTTTTTATAAAATACTGTTGCAGAAAAACTGCTGTCGTACCTGTACCAGATGGAAGATATACAGAAAGAGCGGATATATTTTGTCCTTTAGCCCAATCTATAATTTCACAACCAAGCTGGTAGATGCCCGTTTTAGCATATTCACATCTGCCCCCCTCAGGAATAAACAGTATTTGTTGCTCAGAATATCGATTTAGGTATTCAGGCCTAAATATGTTTATTACTTCATCCAAATGCTTGCAGCCACTGAGTTCAGCTTGGTCCCAATCAACTTGGATAATATTGGCACCGTTATGATGGGCTTGAGTAAAATTTGACACAATAGCAGGTGTAGCTTGTAATTGTGACTTTATATAAGCACTAATATGACTTACATAATAATCTAGCTGCCAGCCTTTCATTTTTGCCAATACCGATAGCGAATATAATGAATTTGCTTGAGCCGAGCCCGATCCCACTATTCGTGTCACTTTAGGAAAGTCATTGATAAGGAAATGATAAAATTTTCGGGCTTTATTACCACTAAAATCAGGGTGTAATTTATCATCGCGCTTGACGAATATTTGTCTTCCTGCAAAATTAATTGTATCTGTTGGACTATGACTTAGCATTTATAACACCATTAAAATTGATTAGGGTCATTGTAACTAAAATTGGTTAAAATCACTCATTTTTAGTCTAAATCTCAATTCTTAGTTTACTTCATCCAAATAAAAATCAATTTAACCATTTAGATCAATACTTTAAACCTTGGCACATTCCCTGCTTAGTTATCAATATTAATCTCCTATTTCAGTTGTAAAAGGAAAAAGATATGGCTATTTTTAGACTAGTTTTTAATATTGCATGGTTTATTTTAGGTGGATTTATAATGGGTCTAGCCTGGTGGCTTGCGGGGCTACTATGTTTTATTAGTATTATTGGTATTCCCTTTGGACGGGCTTGTTTCGTCATTGGTGAGATGGCATTTTGGCCATTCGGCCAGCAAAGTGTCAACCGAAAACACTTAACGGGTGTTGAAGATCTAGGAACTGGTACCATAGGATTAATCGGTAATATTGTTTGGTTTGTGTTTTTTGGAATTTGGTTAGCGATAGGTCATTTAGCTCATGCACTAGCGTGTTTTGTGACGATTATTGGTATTCCATTTGGCATTCAGCATCTTAAACTGGCATTATTAAGCCTAACCCCTATCGGCCAAACTGTGGTACCAAACGAACAGTATTAACATTAGGGATGCTTATTTTTTTTCTTGTAAATAAGCATCCAGCATTATTTGAGGTTCAAATCTTGATAAGCCATCGTTAATTATTTTAAGCCACCTTTCACCCTCTTTATTATTTGCTAATGCAACATGCAAGCTCTTAGAGTCAAGGATTTTATTATTGATTTGCAGTAGATGTGATATTTTTTCAATTTTTGGATCACTTTTTAAGTATTGATAAACATTTAAATCGATTATAATTGTATCAATACGTCCGGCTGCTAATTTTAATATATTCTGCTTTTCATTCATGGCCTCTTCGTATTTTTGATCACCATTAGCAATCATAGTGTCTATCTCGTCTGTGTTTACATACCCTTTTACCACGCCTAATACATATTTATTTAAATCAGTGATTGTATTCCACATAATCGGGTTATTTTTAAGCTCCAATAAACCTATCGGACTTTCGCCTAAAGATTGAGAAAAAACAAACTCATTTGTGGCATTAATGTATTCAGGGAAATAGCCTATTTTAGCCTCAGTTTTTACCATTCTAATAGCACGAACCCAAGGAACAACTGTGACTTTTAATTGATGGTTGTCATAAGCAATAGCATGTTTAACTATACGGGTAGCAATACCTTTTTCAGTCAACTCAGCTCCACTAAATGGTGGCCATTCTAATGTAGATAGCTCAAGGGTATCTGATATCGCAGTGCTTGATAATACTGAAGTAAGAAACAGATGTAACCACAGTTGTGTCATTCTATTAGCTAAGGTCACCATCATATCATCTCCAAAAATGTATACTTTGAGATAACGTTACATAACAGAATCTTGTTGATACCTGTAGTAAAAGCTACCATAAAAAATGCCCTACATACTGCGCGATTATAAGAACTAACTTTAGTAATAGTAGTACAACATAACGTCTTGGTGAAATTTATGAAATATTGGTTAATGAAGTCTGAACCTGATGACTTCAGTATAGATGACTTAAAAAGGTGCAGTGGACAAAAATCAGCTTGGCAAGGGATTAGAAATTATCAAGCCAGGAATTTCCTACGAGATCAAGTACGCGTCAATGATTTAGTGCTCTTTTATCATTCAAGCTGCAAAGAGCCTGCAATTGTAGGACTCGCTCAAGTAAGCCAATCTTCACGGCCTGATCTAAGTGCTTTTGATAGCTCATCACCGTATTTTGATCCTAAATCTGATCCTTTGAAACCTCGCTGGGTTGAGGTTGAAATATCATTTATTGAGAAGTTTGTTAATCAGATAAGCCTGAAACAACTTAAAGCTGACATGGAATTAGCTGATATGGTGTTAGTGGCAAAAGGTGCAAGATTAAGTGTTCAACCAGTCAAAGGGTCTGAATTCAAATACATATTATCACTTTGTAGTAGGGCTTGAAGAGTAAATATATTCAGATTATTACTCATAAAGTTTTACCTTTATAAAAATCAAAATGCTTACCTGATATTGAGTAAGCATTCTTACTTGAATTTACGAATAATCTTGGATAATTGATATTTTTAAACACTATAAAATTGATTAAATAATAGCTTATTAATCTTCACCTTTTGATGTACCACCTGTAGTAGGTGCATGGGCAATAATACGATCAGCCATACGAGAGAATGGTAACGATTGTAGCCAAACGGTTCCGTGCCCCTGTAGGGTAGCTAAAAACAACCCTTCACCGCCAAATACCATAGACTTAAGCGAACCAGCTCGTTGAATGTCGTAATCAATTCCAGGAGAAAACGCGACTATACATCCAGTATCAACTCTCAATGACTCTCCGTGAAGCTCTTTTCTAATTAAGGTGCCACCTGCATGAATGAATACCATACCATCACCTTTCAAACTTTGTAATATGAAACCTTCCCCGCCGAAAAAACCTGCTCCTAAACGACGATTAAATTTCATGGTAACGTTTGTGCCCAGTGCTGCAGCTAAAAAACTGTCTTTTTGACAGATAAGCTCACCATTATGCTGAGATAAATCGACCGCTAAAACACTACCTGGATAAGGAGCTGCAAAAGCGACTTTACGCTTACTGTGCCCACCATTAGTAAAGTGAGTCATGAAAATACTTTCACCGGAAAACGCCCGCTTACCAGCGCCAAGTAACTTACCGAAAAATCCAGACTCAGGTTCAGAGCCGTCGCCCATTTTAGCCTCAAAAGTGATATCTTGTTCCATGTAATTCATCGCGCCCGCTTCTGCTATCACAGTTTCATGTGGATCGAGCTCCACCTCAACTAATTGCATACTTGAGCCGATAATTTCATAATCTACTTCGTGGCATCGCTTGGTCATTTGTCACTCCTTGGACTGTTAGTTAATCTCATTCTCAATGAATTTAGCATAAAAGTAATGACCGACTCTATCAAATCTCTGTTGGCACATTAATCGTTTATAGACAATATTATCCAAGCCCTGTGGTATTAATCTCTTTGGAAGTGTGCAATTCAAAACGAGTAAACTCATCTAAAATCAACTCGGTAAATAGTTGCCCTGCTCGCCCTAATGGTCTTTCTAAGGTTGACACTAATTGAGGCGTAAAGCTGAATGTATTACCGCCAACAAAATCGACCGATTTTAATTCGCCTGAATTTAACTCTTCATGGATCAAAAATGCTGGCATCCAACCAAAGCCAAGGCCTTTCAGTAAAGCATTTTTTTTCATGATAAACCCTGATAGATAAAACACCTTGTCGCCACCAAATTGCATTTCATCACGCACTAAACGCTGTGGGGACGAATCTTCAATGGTCAATTCCACATGCTGTTGTAGCTCAGTTAAACTTATCTGACTTTGCTTAACTAAGGGGTGATGGCAACTAGCAACAAGTACACTGGTAATAGTGGGTAAGGCTTTAGGATGATAGTTTGGCCCTGTCAAATAGTCTTTTACTAACATTAAATCGGCGCCATCTCGCTCAAACCTATGCTGCACACCGCCTAAAAATTCCATATTTAGTTGAATTTTAGTCGGTACTTTATGTTCAGCCATACGTTTGAGCGCCGTCATGATAGGTTCCATCGGCAACGCCCCGTCGATCACCAGTTCAAGTTTGGGCTCCCAGCCTTCACTAAAACGGCTAGCAAGATGCTCAATATTGGCCAAATGTTGCAATAAACGTTGCCCCTCAGCCAAAATAACTCGGCCTTCAGGGGTTAGCTCTGCACGGTATTGATCGCGATTAAATAAACTTACCCCCAAATGTTGCTCTAACTTTTTGACTTGGTAACTCACCGCAGATTGCGCTTTATGTAAACGCTCAGATGCTTTAGCGAAACTTCCCTCTTCGACTAATACTTGTAAAACCTTAAATGCATCAACATCTATGCGCATTTATCACTCCTTTGTGAGGTAAATTTGTGCTTTTGTATCGATTAGCTGCCAGAAATGTACCGATAACAATACAATCTAAAAAACAGATGGAGTCTAGCTGTTTATTATTCTTTTTTTTGTTCATCTAAGCAACTAAATTGAATCTATCTATGCGGCAGAGGTCACACTACTCATTGATAAAATGAGCTAGATGAACAAACTAAGTGCTGTAAATACCCGGTTAAGGAAGCTGATATGCCATTTTATGTAAAACAAGGTGAAATCCCCACAAAGCGTCATATCGCATTTGAAAAAGAAAATGGCGAACTTTACCGTGAAGAGCTTTTTTCAACCCATGGTTTTTCAAATATTTATTCTAATAAATATCACCATAATATGCCGACTAAGGCGATTAATGTGGTGCCATACGCGGTTGAACATGGTCAAGAATGGCAAGACTCATTAATTCAAAACTACAAACTGGATTCGCGTAAAGCAGATTGTGACGGTAATTTTTTCAGCAGCCGCAATAAAATTTTCTATAACAGCGATGTTGCCCTTTATACCGCTAAGGTAACCCACAGCACAAACGAGTTCTATCGTAATGCTTATGCGGATGAAATTGTGTTTGTTCATGAAGGTGAAGGACAGCTGTTAAGTGAATATGGTGTTATTGACGTTAAAAAGTGGGATTACCTGGTTATCCCCCGCGGCACCACTTATCAATTAACTTTTAATGATTACAGCAATGTTCGTTTGTTTGTCATTGAATCGTTTTCAATGGTTGAAGTACCTAAACATTTTCGCAATGAGTACGGCCAATTATTAGAGTCTGCTCCCTATTGTGAGCGGGACTTACGTACCCCAGAACTTGCAGATGCGATCGTTGAAAAAGGTGAGTTTCAATTAATATGTAAATTTGGTGACAAGTATCAACAAATGACACTCGAATGGCATCCATTTGATTTAGTCGGCTGGGATGGCTGTGTTTACCCTTGGGCGTTCAATATTGCTGAATATGCACCTAAGGTAGGTAAAATTCATTTACCTCCATCTGACCATTTAGTGTTTACTGCGCACAATTTTGTCGTATGTAACTTTGTGCCGCGCCCATATGATTTCCATCCTAAGTCAATCCCTGCACCTTATTACCATAACAACATTGATAGCGATGAAGTTTTATATTATGTCGACGGTGATTTTATGAGCCGCACCGGTATTGAAGCGGGTTACATGACCTTACATCAAAAAGGTGTGCCACATGGGCCACAACCAGGACGAACAGAAGCGTCAATTGGTAAAAAAGAAACCTATGAATATGCGGTGATGGTAGATACTTTCGCCCCACTGAATCTTACTTCACATGTAAAAAATTGCATGAGTGAAGACTACAACCGCTCTTGGTTAGAAGACTAAACCATAAATCGATAGAAAATACCTTCTAACTGCATCACTTTTAACGTGATGCTGAGTTGAATATAACGAGGAATAACAACATGGCAAGCGAACAAAACCCACTGGGACTTTTAGGCATAGAGTTTACTGAATTTGCCAGCCCAGACACTGAGTTTATGCATCAAGTATTTATTGATTTTGGTTTTTCTATGTTGAAAAAAGCAAAAAATCATGACATTACCTACTACAAGCAAAATGACATTAATTTTCTATTAAATAAAAGCCGTGCAGGATTCTCAGCAGAGTTTGCTAAATCACACGGACCGGCAATTTGTTCAATGGGTTGGCGTGTTGAAGATGCAGAATTAGCGTTCAAACTTGCGGTAGAACGTGGCGCAAAAGCTGCGGCAGAAGCTGAAAAAGATATGCCATATCCAGCTATTTACGGTATTGGTGACAGCTTAATTTATTTTATCGAAACCTTCGGCGCTGATAATAATATTTATGCGACTGATTTCGTTGATTTAGATGAGCCAATCAATACACCTGAAAAAGGCTTTATGGAGGTTGACCACTTAACTAATAATGTCTACAAAGGCACGATGGAGAAGTGGGCAAACTTTTACAAAGATATTTTTGGTTTTACCGAAGTGCGCTATTTTGACATTAAAGGGTCACAAACCGCGTTAGTATCCTATGCATTACGCTCACCCGATGGTAGCTTCTGTATTCCAATCAATGAAGGGAAAGGCAACGATAAAAACCAAATTGATGAATATTTAGGTGAATACAATGGTCCTGGCGTGCAGCATTTAGCCTTTAGAAGCCGTGATATTGTGGCCTCATTAGATGCAATGGAAGGAACTGCAATCAAAACCTTAGATATCATTCCTGAGTACTATGAAACCATTTTTGATAAATTGCCACAGGTTACTGAAGACAGAGAAAAAATCAAGCATCATCAGATCTTGATCGACGGTGATGAAGACGGTTATTTATTACAAATTTTCACTAAGAATTTATTCGGTCCTATTTTTATCGAAATCATTCAACGTAAAAATAACTTAGGTTTTGGTGAAGGTAATTTCAAAGCGTTATTTGAATCTATAGAGCGTGATCAAATTAAACGTGGCGTACTGTAACGTTTATTTAGCTGATTCAAACTAAACAAAACCAGCCGAGTGCTGGTTTTTGTTTATCTAAGCATTATAATCGAATTAATTTTGTCACTAAGAATATTTTATATGCCTGATTACGCAGTACTTGCGGTTTTTATCCCGACGTTCTTCTTTGTATCTATCACTCCAGGCATGTGTATGACCTTGGCAATGACCCTAGGTATGAGCATCGGCGTAAGACGTACCTTGTGGATGATGATAGGTGAACTCGTTGGTGTAGCGATTGTGGCAATATCCGCTGTACTAGGAGTTGCTAGCATCATGCTTAACTACCCACAGATATTTGAAATATTAAAATGGTTAGGTGGGGCTTATCTTGTCTACATCGGTGTCAATATGTGGCGCTCGAAAGGGAAAATGGCTGTTGTTGATGGCCAACCAACGAACACTCGTCGGTTAAGTTTGATCAGTCAGGGCTTTATTACCGCCATTGCCAATCCAAAAGGTTGGGCATTTATGATTTCGCTGCTACCGCCATTTATTAATGTAGATAAGCCAGTGGCAACTCAATTAGTTGTCTTATTGGGTATTATAATAGTAACAGAATCAGCATCTATGTTGGCTTATGCCAGTGGTGGTAAAAGTTTACGATTATTTTTATCCCGCGGTGATAACATTCGTTGGATGAATCGTATCGCCGGCAGTTTAATGATACTTGTAGGTATCTGGTTGGCTTTAGGATAATTGTATTAGTTTTTAAACGGTAATTGTTGTGCAACTTGTACCATGTATAAATTCATTTGTTCACGTTCTTGCTGGCAATAATGACTAATAGCATCATTAAATGCTGGGTGAATAATAATGTGTTTTGAATACGTTAACCTAGGCTCAAACCCTCTCGATACTTTATGCTCACCTTGGGCTCCAGCATCAAATATTGAGAGATTATGAGCTATTGCATAGTCAATCCCTTGGTAATAGCAGCTTTCAAAATGTAAACCATCAAGTTCAGTTAATGTGCCCCAGTATCGGCCATATAAATGCGTATCAGATACAAAAAATAACGCAGATGCGATCATTTGGCCATTCACATCGGTGACAATCAATAATCGAATCGCCTCCCCCATAGTTTGTTGCAGCCCTAGAAAGAAAGCTGCTGTTAAATATCCTTGATGGCCTGAACGCTTTTGATAGGTCATTTGATAACATTTAATAAAATGCTGCCACTGTTCAAGCGATGCTTCAGCACCAACAACAAAGCGAAAACTTAATTGATAATTGGCAACTAGCTGTCTTTCTTTACTGATATTTTTACGTTTTCTTGATGTCATAGACGCTAAAAAATCACTAAAATCAGTGTAATTTTTATTACGCCAGTGAAATTGAGTCCCTACCCGTGTTATGGCAGCATCTTTAGGCCATAAAGCTTGCTCTTGTTCGCTAATAAACAAACCGTGCCATGAAGAGTAGTCTTGTTGAGCCATTATATCGCGCAAATACTCACACAAACTCAGTAACAGGCTTTGTTTAACATCTTCGGTTATACCTAAGTGAAACCCTATTCTTTGTCCAGAAGCTGGAATAAAAGGCACACTAGTCACTAGCTTAGGGTAATATTCTAATTGATTACGCCCATAAGCCTCAGCCCAGGCCCAATCAAAAACATACTCTCCCCATGAATGTGTTTTCAGATACAAAGGCACGATTGCAGCTATTTCTGCGGTTAACTTGTCAGAAATAACAAGGTGATTCGTTTGCCAGCCTGTTCCATCCCCAATACAAGCCGAACCTTCTAGCTGTTGTAAAAATGCATACCGTATAAAGGGGTTAGACTCACCAAAACATTGGGTCCATCTATCTTGACCAATCTCTTCAATACTCGAAACATGTGAAAATGTATACGCAGATGGCAATGTATAGCCCTTATTATTTAATCAATTTACTTATATAGCATACCAATTTAATGACAGCTATGGCACAGTCAGATCATTCTGGTAATTATCTAAGGATTATTCGTGTCCCTAACAATAAAATTCACTCCACTGTTATTATCTACTTTGATTGGTATTAGCATGTCATCAGCTGCGTTGCATTCAACCTATACATGGGCGAATGATGACGCAATATTCAGTGAAATGGCTACCGCACAACCTATTTTTGCTAAACACGGTATGGTGGCTAGCCAGGAAGCCATAGCAAGTCAAATTGGTGTAGAAATTCTCAAACAAGGTGGTAATGCTGTAGATGCCGCTGTTGCCGTTGGCTTTGCATTAGCAGTAACACTACCTCGAGCAGGAAATATTGGAGGTGGAGGCTTTATGCTAGTTCATCTTGCCGAAGATAATAAAACCATTGCGATTGATTACCGTGAAACGGCTCCCAGTAAAGCCCACAAAGATATCTTTCTAGATGAAAAAGGTAACGCGGTTGATAAATTAAGTCGTGAACACGGTTTAGCTGTCGGAGTGCCTGGTACCGTTATGGGAATGGAGTTAGCTTTAAAGCAATACGGGACAATGTCACTTGAACAGGTGTTAAAACCAGCAATTAAACTGGCAAAAGATGGCATTATTATCACATCAGATTTAGCCAATTCTTTGGCAGGAACACGCAGCCGTATTAGCCAATGGCCAAGCTCAAAAGCTATCTTTTATCAAGCTGATGGCAGTAATTTTGATGTCGGCCATATATTATATCAACCAGAGTTAGCACATTCACTCACCTTAGTGTCTAAATTGGGTAGTAAAGGTTTTTATCAAGGTGAAACTGCAGAAAAAATAGTCAACGCTGTTCAGCAAGCTGGTGGTGTAATGACATTAGCCGACTTAGCCCATTATAAAGCAGTCGAACGTGAACCGGTTCGAGGTACATATCGAGGTTATGAAGTTATTTCAATGCCAGCACCCTCTTCTGGCGGAATTCATATTATTGAAATGCTCAACGTATTAGAGCAATTCCCCATAGACAAATTTGGTCACAACACCGCACAAACAATCCATGTTATGACTGAAACAATGAAATATGCCTATGCCGATCGCAGTGAGTTTTTAGGCGATCCTGATTTCGTTAAAGTACCGACAAGTCATTTAATCAGTAAAGATTATGCTCATACGATTGCCAGTAAAATAGCCCTAAACAAAACGACCCCTAGCAGTGAAATTCTGCCCGGGAAAGTTGGTGGATATGAAAGCCCGCAAACGACACATTATTCTGTAGTCGATAAATGGGGTAATGCTGTATCTAATACCTATACTTTGAATTTTAGTTATGGATCTGGGCTGGTGGCATCAGGAACTGGAATATTACTCAATAATGAAATGGATGATTTCTCCGTCAAAGCTGGCGTGCCAAACGGTTACGGACTGATTGGAGGCGAAGCAAATTCTGTAAAAGGTAATAAGCGTCCACTGAGCTCAATGAGTCCAACAATTGTAATGAAAGACGGTAAACCTTTTATTGTTACCGGTAGCCCCGGTGGTTCTAGAATTATAAATATCACCCTGCAAATCATTATGAATGTGATTGATCATCAACTCAACATTGCAGAAGCAAGTGCAGCAGCTCGTGTGCATCATCAATGGTTACCTGACTTTTTATGGGTGGAACGTAGCTTGAATCAAGACACTATTTCACTGCTAGAAGCAAAAGGCCATCAGGTAAAAATTCAACAATCTATTGGGAGTACCCAGTCAATAATGGTCACGGAACAAGGTAAATATGGGTCGTCAGATCCCCGCAGAGCTGGTTCTGCTGCCGTAGGCTACTAAAAATCAATACTCGCCATTCAGAAGATGCTCAAACTTACATCTTCTGAATGTTTTTAATACACTTAACATAAAACGTAACGCCATAGCTTGGGCTTATTATTTTTTATACACTATAGTTAACCTACTAATGTTACTTTTACTTATCTCTCAAAGATTATCCCACACACTTTCTAACAAAACTTTAATGAAACAATAACTAAAGCTAATCAATCTTACTGCCGATAGACAGATCTATATAATCAATATATGCCTATACGTATGGCATGTGTTAAAATAAGTAACTGAATTGAAACAATTACTACAAAAGGGTTGCCATGAAGCTATCTAGCCTGAAAATTAAACACCGTATAGCAATACTCACTTTTGTTGCTTTAGCTTCATTTATTATTTCAATCGCTATCAACAGTGTCACAACCACAAGCAACACTGATCGTTTAAGTAATTTACAGAACAGGCTCTACCCAGTGCTAAGCTTAGCGACAGTCAATGACGGACTGTTAATCCAATTGGAACAAATTATCCAATCTGCGGTGACGACTGGCGAAGAAGAAAACCTACAAACGGTTGACGCCATGGTGAAAACCATCATAAAAAACTTAGATGAAATTGGTCAATTATTACCAAGTGAATCAAGTGATATGCAGCGATTAAAAAGTGATATCACTACTTATCATCAAAATGCTAAAACACTGGTGATGGCTTTTTTAGCCGACGATATCGATTTTAACGCAATAAAAACTCAAGCGGCTGACAATGCTGCAAGATACCAAAATCTAGTTAAGAATTTCAAAACTAATCAAGCCGATTTTGAATCGCAATTTACCAACAGTATCGAGTCTACCATCACAGATGCGAACAGTGCACAAACCTCAGTCTTAATGATAGGTATTGTCGCTACCATATTAATGGTGATTCTTGGCTTATTAGTTAATAGTTCAATTATTACTACCCTTTCTAATGTCACTAATTCATTACGTAATATTTCTGAAGGTGAAGGTGATTTACGCTCGCGTATTCAATATGATGGCAAAGATGAAATAGCCGATTTAGTCTATTGGTTTAATCAATTCGTCTCTAAACTTCAATCTTCAATAGCAGACACTAAACAAACAACAGAAAGCTTAAGTGCTGTATCACAAACATTATTAAACGGCAGTAAAGTCAGTGAGCTTACAGTCAAAGAACAAACCGCTGCTATTGAACTAATTTCCCAAGCAATGGGTGAGATGTTTATCAGTGTGACTCATATTGCTGAATATGCTGCAAACGCGGCTAGCGAGGCAGACAACGCAAATAAAGAAGCCACTAAAGGTACTCAAGTGGTTAATACAGCAGTGTCTACCATTAAAAGGCTAGCGGAAGAAGTTAGAACCACAGCCACTTTAGTCAACCAATTAGATGCTTTCACCAATAATGTTAATTCTATTTTAGATACGATCAGGGGTATTGCTGATCAAACAAATCTTCTTGCGCTAAACGCTGCTATTGAGGCTGCTAGAGCAGGAGAACAAGGACGGGGCTTTGCCGTTGTGGCAGATGAAGTAAGAACCCTTGCTTCTAGAACACAGGCGTCAACGCAAGAAATTCAACAAGTACTGCAAGAATTAAGAACCTCTTCTAAAAAAGCGGTTCAGGCTATGCAGCATGGTGTTGAAACAGCCGACGAAGGAGTTGAGTCAACTATGCTTGCCGGCAAAACCTTGACAAGTATTACTGAAAAAGTCAGTGCAATTAGTGTTGTAAATGAACAGATTGCCGCCGCAACAGAGGAGCAACACAATACCTCAGTGTTGATCCAGCAATATGTTGCCGATATTCAGCAAAACGCTCAGAAAGTCAAAACCACTACCGAAGACATGGGCGGGATCAGTTTTGATATCCAAAATGTCAGTAAACAGCTCCAAATCATAACAAACCAATTTAAAGTGTAAATAATTCGCTTAAAAATTGGTTAGTTACGTGAATGTTAGCTATATAAATAGAGCAATATAAAAATAAACCCGATGGGTATGATGAGTGATGAGAAAGGAGTAACACTATGAAATTTTACTTGAAAGCGCTTCCGTTAGCGATTTCTGTAGCATTAGTTCCTGCCGCAGCTTTTGCTGACGAAGCAACCGATGCAAAAGTAGCTCAGCTAGAACAACAAGTTCAGGCGCTACAAGCTCAACAAACCAAAAATCTGACTGATAAATTCAATTTTAACGGATTTATTAGCGGTGCATATATCAGTTCGGATAACGATGCGGGCTATAACAATGCCACTAGCAGCGCAGATTTTACGCAAGACAGTAAAATGGGGCTACAAGCAACGTTTAACATCAGTAACCAAACTCAGGCAGTTCTTCAGCTCATGATGAAAGGTGAAAATGATTGGGATGTTGAGGCTGAATGGGCTTATTTATCTCACCGTTTTGATAATGGCGTAAAAGTGCGTGGTGGTAAGTTACGCGTGCCCTTATTTATGTATTCTGACTATTTAGATGTGGGTTATGCACAGCCATTTGCTCGCCCACCTGGCGAAGTTTATGACCAAGTGCCCTTCTCATCATATACCGGTGGCGACATTGCTTATGATTTTGAATTTGAAGACTCAACCTTAACCTTGCAAGGTTTTGGCGGTGAATCTGATGTAAGTGGTGAAGCAACAAGCCTAGATTTATCAAACATCATGGGGGTTAACGCTTCTTGGACTGATCTAACTTGGACATTGCGTGCTGTATATGGTCAAACAGACCTTGACGGTTCAGCTTCTGGTGGCGCATTGGTTATCGACGGTGAGCAAGCACAGTTTACAGGCTTAGGTGGTAGTTACGACAATGGCTCATTCATTGCTATCACAGAATGGACCACAGTTGAGATTGAAGGATTACTTGCAGATCATGAATCAGCTTATGTGACTTTAGGCTATAGAATTAAGGCATTTACGCCTTATGTAACCATGGCATATGCTAAAACGACTGACGATGATGTGAGATCAGCTTTACCGCCTCAATTAGCAATACCATTAGGGTTAGGATTGAACGAAGAACGAACTGCTTATAGCGCAGGTGTTCGCTGGGATGCCATTGATAACGTAGCGATCAAATTTGACTTAACCTATGCAACAGACTTTGGAGATACTTCTGGTGGTTTAGGTGGTAATGCGGTTGTTAACCCATTGACTAAGCAATTCTTATTTGATGATACATTAGTCTACACCGTTAAATTCGATGCAGTATTTTAAAGGAGCGATAATATGAAAAAGTTACTATGCGTATTAACGCTCAGTTTGGGTGTTGCATTTACCGCTTCTGCTGGTGTTGTTGTTATTGGTAATAATGCAGCTGGTGATATGTCAGCTGCCGATGCTAAAAAAGCATTTTTAGGCAAGGGTGATAGCTCACTGGTTGTTTATGAATTAGATGAAGGTAATAGCACTCGCTCTGAATTTCACAGTACTGTTACGGGTAAATCAGATGCACAGTTAAAGGCATTTTGGTCTAAACAAGTGTTTACTGGAAAAGGTAATCCACCTGCCACAGTATCTTCAGCAACGGCTATGAAAGCAGCTGTAGCATCAAATCCAAGTGCAATTGGGTACATTGATGAAGCTGATGTTGATGGCACAGTTAAAGTTATCTTAAAACCATAGTTCCTAACTCAAAAGGTTAAGCAAATCTTCTAAGTATTGGCATTAAAAAGGAGATGTAGCACATATGTGTCACATCTCCTTTTGTTATAAATAAGATTCAAAAACTCAACAAGACTATTTGATCAATAGCCATTCATAACGCCACAACATAATTGATATATCCAAAACCGCAAAATCATAAGTTTTGATCAATTAATCGGCAAACTATCTTAATGCCACAAATTGATACAGCAAAATCCAGCAGAAGTCACAATACCTTAATTGGTTTTCATTATAATCCAAACGTTTTCAACATAAAAAACCAAATACTAATCATAGGTTTATTGTTTTAAACAGGGGCAAGTTCGCTCCGGGGTCATAAAGGAAATATGAATATGTACAATAAAAAGTTACTTGCGGTATTGATCGCGAGTTCACTAGGCTTGTCCGCATGTGGTAGCTCAGATGATGATAAACAACCTGAGGTTAAACCAATTGAAGTTAATCTTCGCGTTCTGGAAACATCAGACCTTCATGCCAATATTATGGATTACGATTACTATAAATCTAAGTACGATGCCACTATCGGCCTAGCCCGCACCGCAAGTTTAATTAAACGTCATGGCGCTGATGCCGATAACTTTGTCTTAGTAGATAATGGTGATTTATTACAAGGTAGTCCTATGGGTGACTATATCGCCAACAACTTCAAGCAAGATAGCACTATTGGTGGTACCCACCCAGCTTATAAAGCTATGAATACGCTCGGTTATTCTGTCGGCAATATAGGTAATCATGAATTCAATTATGGTTTAGATTTTCTTTATGAGTCTATTTCTGGAGCAAACTTTCCGTATATTAACGCCAATGTATTATGTGAAGCCGATTGTTGGGAAGGTAAACAAAAAGGCGATAATTTATTTAAACCTTACCTCATTGAAGAAAAAACAGTGCTAGATAGTAATGGCGATCAGCAAGTCATTAAAATTGGCTATATCGGATTTGTACCGCCACAAATTCTATTATGGGACAAACAAAATTTAACAGGCAAAGTCACCGTCATGGGGATTGTGGAGTCTGCTGAAAAATTTGTTCCAATGATGAAAGCAGAAGGTGCTGACATTATTATTGCGATTCCGCATTCTGGTGTTGGATCTTCGACTAATCCTGTCGATATTGATGACGAGAATGCCACTTGGGCATTATCAAAAGTTGCTGGTATTGACGCTATTACCTTTGGCCATAGTCATTCTGTATTTCCATCAAGTACTTTTGCAGGGTTAGAAAATGCGGATCTTGAAAAAGGCACTATTAACGGTGTCGCTGCCGTTATGCCTGGCCGTTGGGGTGACAACTTAGGCATAGTCGATTTCAAACTTGCAATGAAAGATGGTAAATGGTTGATTGTCGATAGAACGGCTAAATCGATGCCCATTTATGATAAAAACGCTAACACCCCGGAGTTAGTCCAGCCAGATTTTGGTATTCGAGATGCTGTTGCTAAAGAGCATGACGATACTAAAACTTACGTTGACCAGCCAATTGGTAAAGCATCATCAGATATGTATAGCTTTCTCAGTTTATTGCAAGATGATCCTACCGTTCAAATTGTTTCAGATGCTCAGATAGCAAAAGTGCAACAAAATTTACCTCCAGCGTTAAAAGACATCCCCGTACTTTCTGCATCAGCGCCTTTCAAAGCAGGTGGTCGTCACAGCACTACTGCAGATACAGAGAGCTATGTCCAAGTTGCCGCTGGTGAGTTAACTTACAAAAATGCGGCCGATTTATACCTTTACCCTAACACCATGGTTGCAGTAAAAGTCACCGGAGCCCAAGTACAAGATTGGTTGGAATGCAGTGCAAATCAATTTAATCAAATTAATCCTACAGCAACAACGCCGCAATACTTGATTAATTGGAGTACACATCGAACTTACAATTATGATGTTATTGATGGTGTTAACTATCAAATCGATGTGACTCAGCCAACCCGCTTTGATGGCGACTGTAAATTAGTCGATGCAAATGCACATCGAATTGTCAGTTTATCCTATACAGACAAAGAAGGTACTGTGTTTATTGGTGCTGAATTTGCTGAAAAAGAGTTCATTATTGCATCAAATAACTATCGTGCTTTTGGTGGTAAATTCGCTGGTACGGGTTCTGATTACGTTGTAATGGAATTGCCAGATTCAAACCGTGAAGCACTAGCACAGTATATTACTGCTGAAACTGAAACCTACGGCGAAGTGAATCCATCTGCCGACAACAACTGGGACTTTGCTACGATTAGCACAACTGTTGCTCTTGATGTCCGCTTTGAAACTCAAGATAGTGCCTTGGCAGATGCTTTTGTTTCTAAGTATCAACAACGTAAGATGATCAAACTCAATAATGTAGTAGATGAGTTTGGTTTTGCTGTTTACAGCATTGATTTACAGAACTGATCTACTACATGATGCGAATAATTATTCAGGGCGTAAATCCCTAATTCAAAGCCCTGTTTACTCAGGGCTTTTTTCAATGTAATTTTTTAACTCCCCCCAAAATAGTTCATCAAAAATTCTATAAGAGGTTTATCAAATTTACTGCCTCGGAGCAGTATAACTGCAAATGCTATTCAAAATAAACGCTTACTATATCTGGTTTTATTTTCGCCAGCTTTAGCAACTAATGTTAGTATTAACGCTATTTAATATCTGCGGAACTTCCTAATGCGAGCAACATCTAGTGCTTTATACCAAACAACAATTTGCATTACTCTATTGTGTTTAACGCTTTTCTGTCCACTTGGGTTTACTCAGCAGGTAATAGACCAGAGGGAAACTGCCATCAATGGAAATGCTCCATTACAGACGACTCAAAAATGGACTTTTATATTAGTTCGCCATGGTGAAAAGCAACCTGGTGACGATCCACAATTAACGAAACAAGGTACTGAACGGGCTGAACGGCTTGCTCAGATGCTACAACATATCCCATTAGATAAAGTATACTCAACCGATTACCAACGCACTCAGCTAACCGCCCAGCCAACTGCTATAGGCCATCATTTGCCTATAACGTCATACGACCCAAGTGATCTTGACAGTTTCAGCCAACAATTATTCAAGCGTCCTGGTAGTTATTTGATAGTCGGCCACAGTAATACCACCGCTATTTTAGCTCACAAACTAAATCAACCATCAGTAAACACTGACCCGGATCATGCAGAAGAATTCGATCGTTTATATTTTATTGAGGTGAATATTGTGGATGGAAAACGCATTAATTCAATGTATCGTTTCAGTTATTAATTTATCTTAAAAAAGGAAGCTGGACGATATGACTAAAATACTTGCTTGCAATCTGCATGATTATATTGAGGTAATGTGCCTATATCGGTATGAAGTGCAGATTACGCTTAACAACGGTCATCACATTACGGGGAAATTTGACTCAACCGGCTTTATTGGTCAACCAACCGATAAGCAAGAGATCATTCGTGGTAAGGATGATAATGGTGTTGATTTAACCTTGGTATTAACTGACATTAAAACAGTGACAGTATTAACTAAAAATGCACAATTTAATATTGTGCATTTTTAAAGAGTTAATAAAGCATGTTAAAGATTATTCGGGATCGAATACCGACTTATTATCATTATTTGGCCAGGCATTAATTACAGCCTTCACCAATGATGCTAAAGGAATAGCAAAGAAAACACCCCACACGCCCCATAAGCCACCAAAGACCAAAACTGCGGCAATAATCATCACCGGATGTAAATCTACCGCATCACTGAACAAAATTGGAACCAATACATTGCCATCTAGCGCCTGGATGATACCGTAACCCAACATTAAATATCCAAACTCAGGACCTATACCCCATTGCACAAAGGCCACAAGTGCTATGGGTAATGTCACCAATGTTGCGCCAACATAAGGGATCAACACAGACAAGCCCGTTAACACACCTAACAAAGCAGAATATCTCAGACCCATTAGCGCAAAAAACACATAGCTGGCAACACCAACGATGATAATTTCGATCACTTTGCCACGGATATAATTAAATATCTGCTGATCCATTTCGTACCATACTTTACTTGCTAAACCACGATTAGCAGGGAAAAATCGTTTACTACTGGCAATCAGTTCCTCTTTATCCTTTAAAAAGAAAAACACAAGCAAAGGGACTAGGATAACGTAAACCATTAATACTAATACAGATGCTGAAATACCCAGTATTTGTTTAGCAAAATCCAATAAGTGTTCAGTATCGAGCAATTTTTTGAATTCGTTAAGTGAAGCATCTATTTGTTCAGCACTAATAAACTGCGGATACTTATCGCTTAAGTCTTTAACGACAATCATCCCCTTGTCCAGCATGCTAGGTAAATCAGTGACTAAACTGACCCCTTGGCGCCAAATACTCGGCATCAGTACTAACAATGTCAGCATCATTAGCCCTAAAAACGCCACCAACACAATTGAAGCCCCAGCGGTACGATTAATGCCCAGCTTTGACATTTGAGCCACAGGCCACTCTAGTAAAAATGCTAATACCAATGCAACAAGTAAAGGCGCCAATAGTTCCGCACCAAAATATATTGTCAGTGCAATACCCATCAAAATAAACACTAATGTTATTGCTTGTGGGTCACTAAAACGAGTTTGGTACCAATCTTTTAAAAACGATAACATTGCAAAACCTTGTATAAATGAAAGAAAATTAACCTAATACCACGCTATTTAGTGATATTAATTGCCATAATGCTTTTATCTTGTTGCAATAGACTGACCTGATATCCACTTTTTTTAGCCCATGTGGGAACATCTTTGCAGGAACCAGGGTCAGACAGTAAAACCTTTAACGTTTCACCTTGCGGTAATTGCTTCAATAACAGTTTTATCTGCACTAATGGATATGGGCATCGATAAGCGGTTAAATCTATCAGTTTCATAGGGAATTTACGTTAAATAAACTAAAGCTATTATCCTTAGTTGCATAGTAAACCACAAGCTAACAGAGTAAACTCTTACGCGTTTTTCTCTACTAATTAATCAGATTAAAGGGTGTCGTTTGGCTAAAATTACTTTCACCACCAAATCATTCAGCAAAATGAGCAAAACTTTCATCGCCGGCAGTGTTGCAGCTACTCTATTCACAGCAAATATTACCAGCAGTTTTGCCAATAACGACTTACCCGATCTTGGTACTGCCGCGGTCAATACCTTCAGTCTTGAAAAAGAAATGGTTTATGGCGATGCTTACATGCGAGTCATACGCTCATCAGCACCGCTATTGACTGATCCCGTTCTAAGCCAGTATTTATCTGAGTTAGGTAATAAATTAGTTGCTCACGCCACAGGCGTTAAAACGCCATTCTATTTTTTCTTGCTGCGCAATGATGAAATTAACGCATTTGCTTTTTTTGGCGGTCATGTTGGTGTTCATACTGGGTTATTTTTAAATGCAGATACCGAAAGTGAGCTCGCTTCAGTACTGGCCCATGAAATCACCCACGTTACCCAACGCCATTTAGCCCGTTCATTGGAAGCACAAGAAAAAAGTTCCACCGCTACGATTGCCGGTTTACTAGGGGCTATATTACTGACTATTGCTGCGCCACAAGCTGGTATGGCGGCATTAGCAACAACTCAGGCTTTAGCAACTCAAGCTAAAATTAATTACACACGCTTGCATGAAAAGGAAGCTGATCGGATAGGCATGCAAATATTGGTTGAAGCTGGATTTGACCAGAATGGCGCTGCTAATTTCTTTGCAGAACTGGCCACTCGCTACCGCTTTACCACAACGCCACCTCAAATGCTGCTCACTCATCCATTACCTGAATCACGCATTACCGATGCACGTAATCGGGCAGCACAATATCCAAATCGTTATATTGCAGATAACTTAAATTACCAGCTCGCCAAAGCGCGTATCCAGGTTCGATTTTCCAGCTATAACGATGAAGCGGCTTTATCTTTATTTAATGTCCAGTTAAAGAAACGCTCTTACACTTTTAAAGAAGCTGCTTTATATGGCAAAGCTTTGGCACTGTTTCGCTTGAAAAAATTTGCTGAAGCAGAGGCCATAATTGATGAGTTACGCCAAACAGATGTCAATAATTTATTTTATATCGATACAAAAACCGATTTACTGGCCGAACGTAAAGCCTTTGATGAAGCTATTACACTATTGCAAGACCAGCGTAAATTAAAGCCGACCTCTCAGGTTATTAATACTAATTTGGCCCACATTTATGTTGAGTCAGGATCGCCCAAGCTAGCAATCCCGTTGTTGGAAGATCTCATTTTTTTCGATAAGCAAAATATACTTTCCTATCAATTGTTAAATGATGCCTATAAAAAAATGGGCAACAAAGCACTAGAATATTATGCTAATGCAGAGGTTATGGCATTAGTGGCGGATTACCCTGGCGCGATTGATCAATTAAACTACGCATATAGATACTCTGAAGGTCAGCCGCTGCAAATTGCCAGAATTGAAGCCAGAATACGTCAATTTAGAGATGCTGAACGAAATCTAGAGCAATTCAAATAACTTTTATACTGAAATAAAAAGAAAGCTAATACTATGACTAAAATTACTATTTTACATAATCCACGTTGTTCAAAAAGCCGTGAAACCCTAGCATTACTTCAAGCTAGGTCTAATGAAATAAATGTGATTGAGTATTTAAAAAATACCCCCTCAGCAGACGAAATCAGTAACATACTGTCGCTACTTAGTTTAAGCGCTCGTCAATTGATGCGTACTAAAGAAAGTGAGTATAAAGAATTAGGCTTAAAAAATGTCAATCTCACGGAAGTGCAACTTATTGCAGCCATGGTAAAAACGCCAAAATTAATTGAGCGACCTATTGTGTTATGCAATGGCAAAGCCGCTATTGGTCGACCTCCTGAAAATGTTTTGGCAATCATAGAGTAAATTATTAATGAAAACTAACAGCTTATTTCAGCTTTGCCGTATAGGTTATATTGCACTGGTATTATTGCTTACTGGATGGTTTGTACAACAAGGTGTGCAAGGATCTTATTCATTAATATTTAATCTAATGTGGATTATCCCGCTATTGATGCCATTAAAAGGTGTTATTCAAGGTAATCCATACACTTACGCCTGGGCGAGTTTTATTCTGTGTCTCTATCTGCTTCACGGATTAACCTTAGTCTATGTGACTGAAGACGCGCTTGTGTTTGCAATTATAGAGTCTGCGCTTATTTGTGCCTTGCTAATTGGCTTTCCATTTTATGCCAGAATAAGAGGCAGAGAACTGGGCCTGGGCTTAAAGAAAAAATCACAACAAGAAGATTAACAATCTGATTTAAATTAATTTAATTGCTTATTATTATCAATAAATGTTTCATTTTTAAAAGCGCCAATTGGCGCTTTTTTATTCTTTCGCATGCAAAAAACACATGATATAGTCAGTAAATAATTGCAGAAGGGATTAAATAATGGCTTTCAGTCGTAGTATTCTTACGCTTCTTATTTCAACCAGCATAATAACCGGATGTGGAGGTAGCAGCGACTCAGCACCGATACCTGTTGTCCCCGACAATACACTGCCTGTTACAGCCTGTAGTCAGCCTTTAGAGTTGAGCACTGTAACAGGTACAGATAACCTGGAGTTTTTGCTTGAGACAAGTTATCAAGTAAACCAACCAGGGGCACTTATTGCTAAACTAACGAATAAAGACTCAAGTGGCTTAGTTTTTAAATGGCAGCAAATGGCAGGTACAGATTTATCTCTAGCCAATAACTCCTCTCCCATACTTAATTTTACACCGTCCAATACCGGTGAATACCAATTTAAAGTGACAATTTCAGGTTCTGGTATTGATATTAATCAATTGATTACCATTAATGTCACGAATGCTCAACAAATATCATTATCAGTAAATGCTGATCATCAAGTCGTTGAAGGTAATGGTGTTAGCGTGAGATTAGCGTCCATTAATGGTCAAATGCCGACTAATGTAAAATGGTGTGCTTACTCAGATAATCCGATTAGTTTAGACCTAACCAAAACTGAACGGCCATTATTCATTGCACCTATTGTCAACAAAGACAGCATTGTATCTCTTAGGGTTACAGCCGAACTGAATGGGCAAACATTAACCGATGATGTCCACATCTTAATTACCAATGAAGCAGGGATCACTTCTCCCTATTTTGATCAGCCCGTTTCTCGCACTTATGCCTATAAGCCTAATTCATCATATGCCGCTGTTTTACCTAAATGTGTTTATTCAAATAAACTTGATAGTAGTTGCCGTATTAATCAACTACCTTTAATTGGACAGCAAACAAGTGCCCCCTCTATTGCTAATATCATGGACAGAGTTGTGGTATCTCACGATTGGATGGGGAAGAATTTTGAGCAGTTTTTGCAGCAGCAAGACCCTAATAGTGACTTCATTACATTATTACAATCTGTTACCGCTATTATCATTAGTTATGATGTCCGCCCCTCTTTTTATTGGGTAGTTACCGGCGCGATATACCTAGATCCCGACAATCTTTGGTTAACAGCTGCTGAGCGAGATACCATTAATGAGGCACCAGATTACCGAAGTAATTTTGGTAATAATTTACAGTTTTTAATGCCATGGCGATATGTGAAAAATAATCAGTATGCCTATGCATCTTACCCATATGAAACCCGAACAAACCGCTCAGTTGCTGACTTTACCCCTAGACTTTCCTCGTTGCTATATCACGAGTTAGCCCACGCTAATGACTTTTTCCCCCGCAGTACACACAGCACACTTCAAGGGCCAACTTTATTAGAGGATTTCAACAGACGTTCGAGTAGTAATGCTTTGGTGTCTGATCAACTCGCAATACGCTTTCCATTACAAAGCAGCGAAATGTATTCACTAGGTACTGTAAGCTTCAAGGGCCAAACCGCTAATGACATTCAAAAATCATACCTACCAAGCGATATTACCACCTTCTTTAGTCAAGACAATGCATCCGACTATTACAACTATTCCTCAAATCGAGAAGATGCAGCTATGCTGTTTGAAGAAGCTTTTATGAGCTATCGCTATAGTATGTTGAGAGATGTCGCCGTTACTGACAAACCAGAAAATGCAACGGGCTCTAATATTACTGTCGATTGGGGTCAACGCGGTCGTATTGGCGAAGCCAATATTAAAATACGTGCACAATATGTTATTGATGAAATAATGCCAGAAGTGGCAAGTCAAAACCTTATTAACAGTCTATCGAAACCGTTGCAATTAACCCCCGGTAAATCGTGGACAGAAAACTTAGTAGTTAATCCAGCGGGTGCGAGTTCACCGCAAAAGGTTAGCCAATCAACCGAGATAAAAGCATTAGAGGATAGGCCCTTAGAATTAAGTGGCGAGCAACATAGATAATAGGATTCAGCTGATGCATCAAATAGACTTAGACAAACGCAGATTTTGAATTTTTGCCCTGGCCTTAAAGCTAGGGCAATTTGTAAGCAGCTATAACTTAAGCATTTCTTTGATAAAAGGTATGGTTAATTTACGTTGATGCACCATAGATGCTTTATCTAACTTGTCTAATACATCAAACAGTGTGCGTAAATCTCGTGCCATTCTCGTCAGTAAGAAACGCCCTACTTCATCAGACAATTGCAGACCACGCATAGCGGCTCTGCGTTGTAACGCTAACAGTTTTTCATCATCAGCCATAGCTTGCAATTGGTATATTAACCCCCACTGCATACGGGAAACCAAATCAGGTAAAGCAAAACGGGCTTCAGATGGTGATGCACTTGCGCTGACAATTAAACGACAGTCTTGTTGTTCAGCAATACGATTATACAAATGAAATAAAGCTTCTTCCCAGACAGGATGACCTGCTATGGCATCGATATCATCAATGCAAATTAAATTTAAAGACTCAACACCTTCAAATAAAGCGGGCGAAATACTGGCATGAATACCTAGAGGTATGTATAAAGTACGACGGTCTAAATCACTTGCATGTGCACATGCAGCATGCATTAGGTGGGTACGGCCTGATTTTTGCGGACCATACAAATAAATAGACGAAGTCATGCTCCCCTCAGCACAAGACTGAAGTTTTTGAATAAGTTCATCATTACCCGATGCAGGATAATAACTATTAAACGTTTCATCATCCGGTAAATAAACCGGCAAAGATAATTGGCGCGGAGAAGATAGGGTCACTCAAACATTCTCGAAAATAAACATAAAGCGGACGCTACTATAACACAAGCGCCCTTCGGGTAAAATATCACTGGGGTTATTGCCCCTGCCATTGATAGGTTAACGTTGACTTATCGTTCGATTTCGGCTCAAGGTAGGAATTTACATTGCCCATTGTATCTATTTTGCTTAAACGATTATCAATACTTAATAATCGTTGTAGGTCTTCAACACTACTGAATAATGACAACTGATAAGTCACTGTTTCATTTTGGAATTGGCTGATTGAAATCTCTTTCACTGCACTGAGTTGCTGCAAATACTTTTCAATTTCTACCAGTTGTGTCATTTGTGTCACACCGGTAAAACTCACATGCGTTTCAAGGTTATTACCTGAAGATGCAATAGCATATTGGCTAATATAATAATCAGCTAATAAAGCCATTATGCGTTTAGATGCCGCAGCTGTATCGACTGCCTCACCTTGTTGTTTAATTAAGGGTTGAAGTGTTGAACCCGTTTGTGTTTTATCGAATAAAGACAAAGTAAATGTTACTGCACTCGTGGTCTCTGAAATATCTGCAATAGCAAAATAATCCGTTTGGTAACGAGCCGATGCGATATTGACAGGACTTAGAAACATGCCTTTTACATCTGTTGGCGATACCGCCATAAGATCATCAAGATCCATCAAAGGTAACAATACTGGAATACCTTTATTATTTGACTCAGCGATTAAATCAGATCGTAAAGCGCTCTCGCTTGAGTCAGATAAAATAACTGTATCATTAGCATCTGCAATTGTTACCCATAATAAGGTTAAAGGACGTTGAGCCCCCCAAACAGGTAAATCAGCCTGGCGCAAAGTGCTGATTACGCGTTGATGATCAAAACTTGCTGTCAGTAATAAATCACTATCAGCCTGGCTATAACCATACTGAATGAGTAATGCTTCAGGATTGTCAATTTGTGCTTTAACCGTAGGGTGCATCACGACGCTAGGGCTGCCAGAGTTTTTCAAAAAAACACTGGCTAACGCTTGTTTAAGTGCAGCCGAACGAGCACTGTTAGCGCGAGAATCAACTATGATATCTGCTTGATCTAGCTTCGTCACCTCGACAGCAGATAACTGAACATGGAAAATAGCCAGTGAAAGCACGGTAATATTGAGTAAATTTTTTAGCATTGGGAGTTATAAACGCAATCAAAATAAGTGATCAAAGTGTAACATAATAAAGATCTATCGAGTATGGTCTAATCACACTCTTTTTTATGTGAACGCACTATTTAAACATAAGCAGAAAACATGCTAACTGTACCTATTCAAAGACATAATAAAAATAATGGAGTTAATCTAATGCAACGCTTTTCAATTCCGCTCCAAGGAGCACAAATGTTATTTGTGGCCTTTGGTGCACTCGTATTAATGCCTTTAATTACTGGGCTAGATACCAGTGTAGCGCTCTTTACTGCAGGTATTGGCACACTACTTTTTCAACTCGTCACAAAGCGTCAAGTGCCTATTTTCTTAGCATCATCTTTCGCATTCATAGCCCCGATACTTTATGGTGTGCAAACATGGGGAATACCAGCAACTATGGGCGGGCTGATGGTTTCAGGATTAATTTATGTACTATTGGGAGCAACAGTCAAAATACGTGGCGTAGGGTTTATTCATCAACTCCTCCCGCCTGTAGTGGTTGGTCCGGTCATTATGATTATCGGCTTAGGGTTAGCACCAATGGCTGTTAATATGGCTTTAGGCAAAACGGGCGATGGTTCTGTCCAATTAATTAATACCAACACCGCGTTAATTATTTCACTTGCCTCACTATCAACCACCATTCTAGTCGCGACTTTTGCAAAAGGTGTTGCCCGATTGATGCCTATTTTGGCAGGTATTATAGTGGGCTATAGTTTAAGTCTATTTTTTGATGTGGTGGACTTCACGCCTGTACAACAAGCAGCATGGTTATCTATGCCCAACTTTGTCGCCCCCGAGTTTCATTGGCAAGCCATACTCTTTATGATCCCCGTTGCCATAGCACCGGCCGTTGAGCATATTGGAGATATCTTAGCGATATCTAACGTAACCGGTAAAGACTATATAAAAAAGCCCGGCTTGCATCGCACCTTAGCCGGTGACGGCATCGCAACAATGGCAGCATCGGCATTTGGTGGGCCTCCAAACACCACCTACTCAGAAGTCACTGGCGCGATTACCTTAACCAAAAGTTTTGATCCTCGCATAATGACTTGGACCGCGATTACCGCCATCATTTTAGCTTTTGTGGGTAAATTAGGCGCCTTATTACAAACAATTCCTGTTCCAGTAATGGGTGGCATTATGTGCTTGCTATTTGGATCAATTGCCGCAGTGGGCTTGAATACCTTAATTAGAAATCAAGTCGACGTATCAGAGCCGCGAAACTTAAGTATCGTCGCTGTCACCTTGGTATTTGGTATTGGCGGAATGGCATTTGGTATAGGTTCTTTCAGTCTCACTGGTATTAGTTTATGCGGTATAATCGCCATATTAATGAATATGATTTTGCCTAAAACTGATAAAAATCATCAAGCTGAACATTAATCTTATTTCAGAATGGGAAACAAATACTAAAAAGCCATCATATTTTTGATGGCTTTTTTATTCACCTTAGAACAACAATAATTTAAAAATCATAACTGCGTTTTCTGGCGACGGCTCGAAAATTTAACTTATTAATTAAATTAAGCTTTTGTGCATTATTCATAGAGTGCCACTCTAAAATCTCATCTAAAGTACGATGACAACCCAAACAAATATCTTGCTCGTCTAAACTACACTGCCTAATGCATGGGCATTCAACACTAGGGATATCGTCCATAGTTATTACTCAGACCATACGGCAAATTCATTGCCATTGACATCGAGGAAGTGGAATCGTCTACCGCCAGGGAAAGCAAATACGGATTTATTAACGACTCCACCATATTGAGTGACCTTGCTTTGGGTCTCCTCTAACGACTGACTGTACAAAACAATTAAAGGTGCACCTATTGTGGTAGTGAAATGACTGTCAGATTCAAAGAAGCCACCATCAATGCCCACATTTATAAAGCAGCTATATTGCGGACCGTAGTCTTTAAAATGCCATCCAAATACATGCTTAAAAAAATCCTTAGTAGAAGCAATATTTTTAACCGGTATTTCTAAATAACTAATCTGATGATGTGACATGCTTTGCTTTTAATAGTGATTAAAGGATATTTTGAGTATAACGAAATAATTGCAAATAACCATTTTGACCCAATGTTTATCAGAGAAAAACTTGGGTCAAAATACTAACTTATCTAATTTGAGCTTAGTTAATTAACGCGGCGATAGCACCAATCACTCCACCTAAAACACCACCCCAGACCACTAACCAACCAAGATGTTTTTTAATCATATCTTGAATAATTTGCTTAACTAAGTCAGGTGTTAGTTCATCCAAACGCTGGTCAACAATATTAGCGACCTTAGCCTGAATATCAGCAATCACATTCGGTTGTTCTAATTCGTTAACTAAAATTTGATTAAATTGATCACTTTGAGACAGTTCAATTAATGACTGTTTCATTTTATCAATAAAAGGCTCTTTTAGGGGCATTAAAGCCTCTACTCCGCCAAACATGGCGAGCATTCCACCAAGAGATGACTTTTCAACAGTTGACACAAGCGCATCAAACGATGGCGTTAAATCAACTTTTTCTATTACAGGGGTTAAATCGATACTTTTACTGTCACTAACGGTAAGAAAACGGTCAATATTTTCTTGAGTGAAAAACTGCTCCATCATCAGATGTTTAATGCCTGCTTTAAACTCTTCAAAACGATTTGGTACAACACCTGAACCATATAAACCAGGCACTTTCTCAAATAGCATATACACTGCTAGCCAGTTGGTGATCGCACCAGACAAGGCAAACAGTCCGATTGTTAATATAATGGGCTGAACCATTAAGTAGCCAACTAACACAAACAAGGTTGCAATTAAGTTTGTAAAAAGACTTTTATTCAATCTTACTTCTCCAAATACAATAAACCCGCAATATTTTAACAGTAAAATACTGCGGGTCATAAGGATTAGAACCTATACCTTTAAATCTTGTTCAATGTGTCTATTAACTAGTGCAACTTGTGCACTTTTTGCTAACACTCTGGCTCTGGCTATCATCTGGCTGGCAATACCTCTATTACGGTATTGTGGTAATACAAAAGCATCATCAAAAAACCACACTGGCTGTAACATTAATGAAGAAAATGAGGGGTACAATTGAATAAAACCGAGCAAATGCTCCTCTTCTAATGCGACAAAAATAATCGAATCATTTTCTGATAGGCGCTGACTTAAAAATGAGTAACAACCATTTATATCACTGAGCTGTTCACAAGACTGGCGATATTGATCAAAAAGCTGGCTAAGTGTCTGTAAATCTATATTTGAGGCAAGACGTATTTGCATATTTCATCCTTGAATTACCAGCATAAAACTCATGATTAAAAACAAGATTAATCATAGTTCTTGTAAAAAAGTAACACAATTAACTGTAAAACCTTACACACTAATATTCTAAAAGTCTATTTACCAACCATATATAAAATAGCCAATAAAAACCTCTCAATTAAGCTACTTTTTAGTTAAAATAATCTTATTCGTTTTTATGCCTAAGAGTATCGTATGGCAAGCTCATTAAAAAAATTCTCATCTAGCCCTCTTCTTAAAAGAATTCTTATTAGCCTATTTATCGTTTATGGACTGTTTTGTTTTATTTTCGGCATTATTATGCCTTTTATCGCAAAACAACACCTGGCACCTTTAGTCTCTGACAAGTTGGGCCGTGAAACTCAAATTGAAAGTATTCACTTTAATCCATTTACCTTTGAACTATCAGTAGAACATTTGATTGTCTCTGAAAGTAAACCGACACAAACTTTTATCGGGTTTGAACAACTATATATCAATATCTCACCACTGGAATCGTTAGCCAATCTCGCCATTATTTTTGAAGACGTGTCTATTACAAAGCCCACAATTAATATAGAGCGGCTGACTACAGATAGTTATAATTACTCTGATATTATTGCCTTATTTCAATCAGTTTCTGATCCTGAGGCCCAAAATGAGGAGTCTATCGACAAACCTATTGAAATACGTATTACTAAAATAGCTATCGAGCAGGGTGCTATCTCAATTAAAGATGCTGTCAGTAATAGCCAGGTGGTGTATCCGCAAATCAATTTAGCTTTCGATCATTTTGATTCTATTGCTAAAATCAAACATCAAGCAACTAGTATTCATAATCAGTATGATTTAACTCTCACAGATGAATACAGCAGTAAGCTGCAACTTTTTGGACAACTGCAGCTATTTCCCTTCGTATTAGAAGTGAATGTTGCCTTGTCTGAATTTAATATTGCTAAATATTGGCAGTTTGTTGATGAGCACTTTGATATTCAGCTAACCCAAGGGAAATTGAATATCAACAGTAAAATCATCCTTAATATTGACCCTAAACAGGATACCCCTGTCAAATTTACCCTTACCGATACTGACATCAATATTAATAGCATTATTGCTTCACATGCCAATGAAGAAAAGATCGTTATTGACGCGATAAACCTCAATGACATTCAAGTCGATAGTGCAACTCAGCGAGTTAACATAGACAGTTTTCAAACAAAATCAGGTAAAGTGGCCCTGAATATCTCTCCAACAGGAGCAGATTTAATCAAACTATTAATGCCCAAAAACCTCACTGATATCGACAATACCAATCTTGAACCCTCAATTGAGAAAGCTAGCACTTCTTGGATAATCAACCTCAACGCCGTCGACATTGCTAATTATGATATAAATTTAGGCGAATCTGTCGCTAGCGATCAGGTTGTTTTATGGCAAATAGGCCAAATTAATATCAAAACAGGTCAAATTAAATCTGATTTGTCCATTCCATTAGACTACCAATTTTCGGCTAAAATTAACCAAAAAAGCGAACTTGGATCTGTCGGTGTATTTAACTTAGTAGATCAAACATTAAATGCAGACTTTAGTTATCAAAATGTCTCGTTAACCTCTCTGCAACCTTATGTCGAAAAATTTATCAACATTACCATCGAAGACGGCACTTTCAATACCACTGGACGGTTGAATTTAGACACTGAAAAACAATTAAACTACAGTGGTCAGGCTTGGATTGATAACCTTGATATTAAGGACAATTTACATCAAAAGACCTTAGTTAGCTGGCATAAAATGTCAATTAATCAATTAGAGTTTGATAGACAACAAAGTAAAATTTATATTGATGAAATTCTATTTGAGCAATTGTATTCTCGTATCATTATTGCAAAAGACAGAAGCACCAATATTTCAAATCTACTAAAAAAACCCACTGTTACGCTTCAAGCTGATAGTAATGATGAAGAGATTGAACAAAACCAACAGCAAGTAGAACTTGCACAAGAAAACAGTATTAGTCCACAAATTGCCATTAAACATATTACACTAAAAGACAGCTCAGCATTTTTTGCCGATAATTCGTTAACTCCAAATTTTGCATCTGGAATTGAATTGTTAAATGGTCGAATTAACCAACTATCTAATAATCCACAAACGATTGCATCGGTAAATTTAGCGGGAAAAATAGATAAATATGCTCCAGTAATATTAAAAGGTGAAATTAACCCATTACTAGAAAATCCTTATCTTGACCTTAATCTCATTTTTAAAAATGTAGAGCTAACCTCTGTTAACCCTTATTCAGGCACTTATGCAGGTTACTATATCGATAAAGGTCAAATCTCATTAGATTTAAACTATCAATTAAAAAATAATGTCTTAGTGGGTTCTAATCACGTCGTTATCAACCAACTCCAACTGGGTAAACCGAGCAACAGCGATCTTGCTACTAGTTTACCAATAACATTAGCTGTTGCTTTACTTCAAGATCGCCACGGCGTTATTGATTTAGGCGTTGATGTAAAAGGTGATTTAAGCTCACCCAGTTTTAGTTTTGGTAGCGTTATTTGGGGTGCTTTGGGTAATATCATTACTAAAGCCGTTACGGCTCCTTTTAGTTTACTTGCGAATTTGATTGGCTCAGACGAACCGTTGAATAAAGTCAGTTTTGATTATGGTAATGCTGAACTAAGCAATACACAGACTAAACACTTAATGACATTGGCTGATGCATTATTAGACAGGCCGTTACTGATTGTTAATGTTAAAGGTGAGGTTGATGCTATTAATGATAGCCAAGCACTGGCCAAACAAGCCCTGCATCTAAAACTGGCAAATACAGCGCAGATCCCCATTGACCAATTACCAGCTGATTTATCAGCCAGCCAGTTTCCACTATCAGGGCCAATTACAGAAGCACTTTATACACTTTTTGAACAAGAGTTAGCACAAGATTCTATGGCAATTAAGCAGTCCATTATTGATGAATATGAAGCCCAATACCCAGATACTCCCTTGTTAGAAAACGACCTCAATACCCGTTTGCATATTGTTTTATACAACACAATCAAAAGTGCCCATGTTGTAGCACCTAGTGAATTAGGCAAACTCGCTCAACTTAGGGCTAAAACGGTTAAATCATTCTTGGTTGAGCAGGCAAACATTGAAGCTACTAGGGTGTATGTGATGGAAAGTAGAATTAATTCAAAACAAAAACTAGCAGAAGTGCAACTTGAGTTACAAGCAAACTAAATAGCGCATGATAGCTGACACAATTGTTTATAAGCAGCATGAGATAAAGTAGTATTGGCGTTTACTGAAAATCAGTAAATTTATATTTCAATAATAAAGAGGTAATTATGTTTGTAGTTCGCTGGATTTTAGGTCGGATAATTCTATTGTTAAATTTTATTTTTAGCCCTAAAAAACGTCAACGCCCTGAATCTGAACAAGCTAAAATTGATATGCAAACACAAAATTTATCTCTATATCAGTATAATGCCTGCCCTTTTTGTGTAAAAGTACGTCGAGAAATGCGTCGTCAAAACTTAAATATCGCCTTAATTGATGCTAAACAGGACAGCAACAAACAAGCGTTATTGATTCAAGGTGGTAAATTACAAGTACCTTGTTTGAAAATTAATAACGATGGCAAAACCGAATGGTTGTATGAGTCTAAGGCAATAATGAATTACCTCAATGACAATTATGCAAAAGCATAACCGGATAATACGCCTATTGAGCATTAATTAAATTCAAATAAATTAATGCTACATTCCATTTGTACAAAGGGTTTCAAGTGATTAAATCTATCGCATTCAATATACTATTCATTTTACTGGCGGGTTGCAGTGCTAAAGCGATTGACCCTATGGAGTTTGCTGGTCAATTCAAAGATAAATTTAACACTCAAATCAAAGGCGATGGAATTAAATTGTTTGTTTATCAAGCTAAGCTTGCCACCGCCTCCGATAGAAATATCAGTGATAAACCTGCTCATCAACAACGTATAGATCGACGTATGCAAGATGCGCAAAGCTATGCTGAAGAGATGCGTGAAAAAGAAGAGTTTCTTGAGCTGTGGACCCAACAAGTGCAAGTCGGTTTAGATAAAACTATTGTAATGACCGGTTACTGTAAACAAGGTTATATTGAATTAAGCCGTTACATTGAGAATGAACGCGGGGAAATTCGCGGGGAATGTAATGATGGGGCTACAGCTGAAGATATCAGTAAATTTGGTCACTAGGGTTTTCGCTCAATATAGGATAAAATAGGACTATTATTTTTTTAAGATTGTTATCCAATAATCGAATACCTGCATACTGAAGATTTATTATGAACAAAAAACAAGTGATGATTAAGAAACTGGCTAAACGTGCTAAAGCACGACAAAATAAAGTTGTGCCAGATAATCCAAGTACTAAAGTGAAAGAACGTTATATATCAAAAGCAGAACGTGCAAAAATTGCTTTAGAGCAGGAACAATCAGTCACTGAACCAACAATAGAATCAGCCACTTCGGCAGAGTAATTAAACATAAAAAAACGCCAATCAAATGATTGGCGTTTTTTTATGTTTAATTTTCTAGTATAGATTAGTTATTGTCATGGGCGATTTCAGCTGGCATATCATCTCGTAACTTCTGCCAAATCTTGCCACTTTCAATTGCATTTGTTCGCATTAAACCAGGAATTGCTTGATAACTTTTATCTTTAGCCAATTTTTCAAGCTCAATATAAAAATTAAATGCCAACTTTCTAGCCTCTTTACTTGAAAAATAGTAGCGACCCACTCGACTATAAAGCCCTTTAAAACCATTTAATATCAGCACATATAACGGATTACCAGAAGCAAACGCTAAAGTATGATGAAGTCGATAGTCAAATTCTGCATAGGTATCTGCATCATCTTCTAATTGATGAATTTTAGCTAAAATGTCCGCAGCTTTATCTGGGTTTTGTCTAAATGAAGCCCTGAAGTAAATGGTACTCACACTAGCACGAGCAGACATAAGTTGATCGACCAATAGCGGAAAACCATCAGGATTTAAGTCGGCTATTGTTTCAAGAATATTAAGGCCGGAAGTTTCCCAATAGTTATTAACTTGAGTTGGCTTACCATGCTGAATTTTCAACCAGCCATCTCTTGCTAATCGTTGCAGCACTTCTCTTAATGTCGTGCGTGTGACACCGATAAGTTCCGAAAGCTCACGTTCAGCAGGTAAGATAGACCCTGGTGGAAATTTGTTGTCCCAAATTGAACGAACAATGTATTTCTCTGCAAAACTTGCAGGACCTTTGGCATTGATAATCATCAGCCTAGATTTCCTATACTTAGCGGTAATAGCAATTATTGCTACTTGAATTAATACTGATCATACCAGAGAAGCAGTAAATAAAAACTATTGTTTATTCACAATAACTTTAGTGGTCAATTTATCACCACAGTAAATTTATTTTATCTCATTAAATCATTCATTTTTATGATGTAGCACATGCTTAATAATTACATTTAAAGATCAATTAAGCTAAACTAACGAAAAATACAACGTCAAAACGAGTGGGAATATAATTAATTTAATAATAATATTCTTAAAATCAAATAATTAGTAAGCAAACATCGTCTTTTACAAGCTGAGCAGATATTAGTCAAATTAATCTCTGTTAATTTATGTTTTAAACATGACTCGTGTGTTCGAAAACAAACAGCCATTTTAGACATTGCAACTGACTTATATGATATTGGCACTTAATTTGGCTATTTGATTGGTAACGTAACATTATCGGAGTGGCTATTATGCCTGCAACCCAAGCTGAGGCAATGTTTAGTAACTTTTTAGGTAACTCACCTAAATGGTACAAACTTGCAATTGTGGCATTTCTTGTAATTAACCCATTATTATTCTTTTTTGTTAGCCCATTCATTGCTGGTTGGGTTTTAGTTATTGAATTCATTTTCACCCTTGCTATGGCGCTTAAGTGTTATCCACTTCAACCTGGGGGCTTATTGGCCATTCAGGCTGTGATGATAGGGATGACATCCCCAAGCCAGGTGCTACATGAAATTGAAGCCAATTTAGAAGTATTGTTACTGCTAATCTTTATGGTGGCGGGCATTTATTTTATGAAGCAATTATTACTTTTTGCTTTTACTAAAATGATCACTAAGGTTCGCTCAAAAATTATTGTGTCATTGATGTTTTGTGCGGCATCAGCATTTTTGTCTGCTTTCTTAGACGCGTTAACCGTAATTGCTGTAATTATCTCTGTTGCAGTAGGCTTTTACTCGATTTACCACAAAGTCGCTTCAGGTAAAAACTTTAACTCAAGCCATGACCACACCAACGAAGATGCAAGCCCACAACTCAATCATGATGAATTAGAAGATTTCCGTGCCTTTTTACGTAATCTACTGATGCATTCAGGTGTAGGTACCGCGCTTGGTGGCGTTTGTACTATGGTCGGCGAGCCTCAAAACCTAATTATTGCAGCACAAGCTCACTGGAATTTCGGTGAATTTTTCATTCGCATGTCTCCGGTTACTATGCCTGTTTTAATTGCAGGGCTTTTTACCTGTTACCTGGTTGAAAAATTAAAGTGGTTCGGTTACGGTGCGCAACTTCCTGATGCTGTTCATCAAATTTTAACCGACTATTCTAATTATGAGGATGAACATCGCACTAAACAGGATAAAGCAAAACTGATTATTCAAGCTTTAGTCGGCGTGTGGTTGATTGCCGGTTTAGCATTGCATTTGGCATCCGTTGGCTTGATTGGCCTATCCGTTATTATTATTACGACGGCTTTTAATGGTATTACTGATGAACATCAAATTGGTAAAGCGTTTGAAGAAGCACTGCCCTTTACTGCACTACTCGCAGTGTTTTTTGCCATTGTTGCGGTAATAATAGATCAACATTTATTCGCGCCAGTGATCCACTGGGCGTTAAGCTATGAAGGTAATACGCAGTTAGTGATTTTCTATATTGCTAATGGTTTATTGTCTATGGTCAGTGATAACGTCTTTGTCGGCACTGTGTATATTAACGAAGTGAAAGCAGCCTTAATTTCAGGTCAAATTACCCGCGACCAATTCGACTTATTAGCCGTAGCGATTAACACTGGTACTAACTTACCCTCTGTTGCGACGCCTAATGGTCAAGCCGCATTCTTATTCTTATTAACATCAGCCCTCGCACCACTCATTCGTCTATCATATGGTCGTATGGTTTGGATGGCGTTACCTTATACCATCGTATTATCGATCGTTGGCATAATGATGATTGAATCAGGCTTTTTAGTCGAAATGACCAGTTACTTTTATGATAGTCAGTGGTTAATTCACCATTCGGCAAAAGATATTGGTGGCGCGATTTCAGGTCATTAATATCTGTTAATGAGCAAATCTTAACATAGACAATAATCTGTAAATATTTTATGGTCTATCAATAATATCAACACCCTCATAGAGGGTGTTTTTCTTTAAAATTTACAGGATAATATTTTGACCGCATTACAACTTTTTTGCCACCATCGCATATCATGGGCGATTCTATTTCTATCTGGTTTAGGTCTTGAAGGTGCTGCGTTGTATTTTCAGTACGTCATGGGATATGACCCGTGTGTAATGTGTGTATACATTCGTGTTGCCATTTTAGGGATAATGCTATCTGCTCTGGTTGGTTTAGTTAATCCCAAGTTCTGGTTGCTGAGGCTGATTGGCATGGCTGGCTGGATAGTTTCTGCTGTTTGGGGAGCCAAACTGGCATTTGAGCTTAATGATATGCAAGTAAACCCCTCTCCTTTTGCCACATGTTCTTTTTTTCCTGAATTTCCAGCATTTATGCCACTAGACAAGTGGTTACCGCAAGTGTTCTCTCCAACAGGGATGTGCGGTGAATCAGTCTGGTCATTTATGTCGGTTACCATGGTACAGTGGACGATAATAGGCTTTGTCGTTTATGGTGTTGTATGGTTCATAATGCTATTACCTGCATTAACACCTAAGCGCAGTAGCAAATAGCACTATTAACTGTCGGTATTCAATAATCATAAAAAAACAGACCATCTGGTCTGTTTTTTTATGACTGAGTATTCTCTAATCAAAATCTTGTAAGGGCCATAAAACGATATTGTCTTCAAGGTACCTTACTTTCATTTCATTCACAGTTTTGCCTTTAACTGATATCCCTAATTTATGCATCTCATCTTTATTACCTGTAATCAATGGATGCCAATTGGGTAAATCACGACCCAAATATAACCGTCTATAGGCACAGCTTTCTGGTAACCAAGTGAGTTCAGGTAAATTAGCTAAATTAATTGCTGTACACTCTGGTACATATTTAAAGCGATCGCTATAGCGTTTACACTGACAACTCTCATCATCTAATAAATGACAAGCGGCATTAGTGTAATAAAGCGCCTCTGTTTCATCGTCTATGATTTTATTTAAACAGCATTTACCACAACCATCACAAAGGGATTCCCATTGTGCGTTTGTCATATCTTCTAATGCAGTGGTTTGCCAAAAATTCATGTTCAGTTTATCTCTTACTCAATCACAATAAGTGAAACTTTACAAAATGTAATCTCAGTCGACTGATGAAATTATTTACTATCGAAATTTAGACTAGCTTTATGTTGTTCAAGTAAATTCTCTTTTGGAGGCGGAACTTGCAAATAATAGCCTTTAGCGAGTAATTCACTTTTCACTTTTTCGATATCCGCTAACGCTAATGATTCCCTTTTAGACAAAGGCACTAGCATTACTAATTTTGGTGCGCCAAACATTTTCATCAATGCATCAGGAACTGCATCAAAAACATCACGTTTCTCGACAAAAAGGTATGTTTCGACCTTCAGACTGCTTTTATATACTGCACAAATCATTTTAGTGTAATTTTCCGCTGTTTCAAACTTGATAGTCCACAACGCACACTATAACATGGTGTCCAATAAAATAATTGTAAATTGATTTACAAGCATAGAAATTTGGAGACTAGCGACGAGATGGCTAAACAAAATCTCGAGTTAAAAGCCACATCTTTTACTCTATCGGTACTTTATATTAATAATAGTAATTTAGATGTTGTTGCTTTAGAGCTTGATAAAAAATTAGCTGAGGCGCCACAATTTTTTCTAGGTGCACCATTAATTTTAAATCTAAGTGCCTTAGATGATACCCCAATTGATTTAGCAGTATTAAAAGCACTGTTGAATCAGCGTCAGTTGGTTATTGTAGGGATAACTGAAGCTTCTATTCCCTTTTCTGTTCAAGCTAAGGACTTAGGATTAGCTGTCGTTCGATCGGGTAAACAAGCTACAGCCGCTACAATTCCACCTCGTGGAACTAAAATAGTTAAACAAAATATTCGCTCTGGCCAACAGATATATGCAAAAGATGCGGATTTAGTCATTTTTGGTGCTGTTGGCAATGGCGCTGAGGTCATAGCAGATGGTAGCATCCATGTATATGGCGCTTTACGCGGTAAGGCTATGGCTGGCGCTGGCGGTGATACACAAAGTGTTATCATAGCGAGCTCGCTTGAAGCCGAACTTGTTTCCGTTGCTGGGCAATATTGGATCGCAGAAAACCTGCAACAACATTGCCATGCACAAAGAGGTTGTGTTCGCCTAGATGGCGAGTCTCTCACTGTTGAAATATTGCCACAATAAGGCAAATTTAAGGAAAAAATACACATGGCACAAATTATTGTTGTCACTTCAGGAAAAGGCGGTGTGGGTAAAACAACCTCAAGTGCAGCTATTGCAACTGGCCTAGCACTAAAAGGTAAAAAAACCGTCGTTATCGATTTTGATATCGGTTTACGTAATCTAGACTTAATTATGGGCTGTGAACGCCGTGTAGTTTATGATTTTGTAAATGTAATCAATGGTGAGGCTAACTTAAATCAGGCTATGATTAAAGATAAGCGTTGTGATAAGTTGTTCATTTTGCCAGCTTCACAAACTCGTGATAAAGATGCCCTGACTAAAGAAGGTGTGGGCAAGGTGCTAGATGATTTATCTAAAGATTTTGATTATATTGTTTGTGACTCCCCTGCAGGGATTGAGCAAGGTGCCATGATGGCGCTTTACTTTGCCGATATTGCCATTGTAACGACCAACCCAGAAGTCAGTTCAGTACGGGACTCTGACCGTATTTTAGGTATGTTACAAAGTCGCTCACGCCGTGCAGAAGAGAATCTTGAACCAATAAAAGAATACTTATTATTAACACGTTACTCTCCTGCGCGTGTTAAAACTGGTGAAATGCTGAGTGTTGAAGATGTTAAAGAGATCCTAGCAATTGAACTTTTAGGGGTAATTCCTGAGTCACAAGCTGTGTTGAAAGCATCTAACTCTGGTGTACCTGTTATCATTGATCAAGAAAGTGATGCAGGCCTAGCATATAGCGATACGGTTGCCCGCCTTTTAGGTGAAGATGTAGCCATTCGTTTTATAACAGAAGAAAAGAAAGGTTTCCTAAAAAGGATATTCGGTAGCTAATTATGTCCATACTTGATTATTTCAGAAGTACTAAAAAACCTAATACGGCCTCTTTAGCCAAAGAGCGTTTGCAAATCATTGTAGCCCATCAGCGTGGTGAACGCGGTGCGCCTGACTACTTGCCAAGAATGAAGCAAGAAATCATCGAAGTGATCCGTAAATACGTGCAAATATCTGATGATCAGGTCACGGTTCAATTAGAACAAAATGATGATAATTTATCTGTTCTAGAGTTGAACGTGACTTTACCAGAGACTAAGTAGTGTGATAAATCTTTTATTTTAATGATTTATCTACCTAATCAAAAAGTAAAAAGGATAGGATGAATTCATATCCTTTTTAACTTTAATTGCTACATTTGTTATGGGAACCAACAATTAACGCTAAAACTATTGACCATCAAAGGCAATACTATCTAGCTTATTGCCCACTAACGCACCACGCCAACCTTGTAAAATTAATGGCTTATCGCCCTGCTTACCTTCGAATAACCAAACTAAGAATTGATGAATTAAACGTTTCGAACCAATAAACTCAAGCGGTACAGACTGTTGCTCACTAATGTCAGTTAAACACGTTTTAATCAATTTAAAAGATGACTTATAACCTGACTTTAAAGCAATAACATCGACTTCCTCTGGCGGGTTATCCATGTCTGCATTTGCGATGACTTTTAATAAGTCCTTTCCATGAAAACGCTTTTCTTGATCAGTTAAATCATTTAGCTGATTTAACTCTGCCAAACTTGTAGGCGCTTTTTTAGCGAGTGCAATGAGTGCATGATCTTTAACAACAAACCCAAGAGCTAAATTTCGATTGACCGCTTTTTCAAGGCGCCATGCTGCCATGACTTTTAAGATAGCAAGTTGCGGGCGAGTCAATTGGAAAGCATTCTTAACTTTCAAATAAGCTTCATCAGGATCAACACCACTTAAGCGTCCTTGGATTATCCTTTCGCCTTCTTCATATAACCAATCTAGACGATTTTGCTCAGTCAGCTTTTGTAGAATTTGTGGGTATATCTGATATAAGTAAGATACATCATTCGCTGCGTATTGAAGCTGAGCATCACTTAAAGGCCGTTTCATCCAATCGGTGCGTGACTCACCTTTGTCTAGTTCAATACCTAAGCATTGCTCAACTAATTTAGCATAGCCTAAACCATGCCCCATACCCGCTAAACTAGCCGCAATTTGACTATCAAATAATGGCTTAGGTTGACAGTCTCCATAATGGGCGAAGACTTCAAGATCTTCACTACAAGAGTGAAGCACCTTAATAATATTTTCATTGGTTAGTAATGACCAAAATGACGATAAATCTTTGATAGCGACAGGATCAATCAATGCTAGTGTTTTGCCATCATAAGCTTGAATTAAGCCCAGATGTGCATAGTAAGTACGGGTGCGAACAAATTCTGTGTCTAACACTAGCAAGCTAGCTTGCTCATATTGCTTTACTAACGAGGCTAACGCATCATCATTACTTATATACTCGAACGCAAACACAGCTTACTCCATTTGTTTTATGGGCTTAAAAACAAAAAACCGGCTAGATGCCGGTTTTTCAAATTTACGCTTTATTGGCTTCGTCTCGAAGCTGTCTGCGTAAAATCTTACCCACATTGGTCTTTGGTAATTCGTCTCGGAATTCTACCAGTTTTGGTACTTTATATCCCGTTAAATGATGGCGGCAATGTTCAATCAGCTCTTTTTCAGACAATGACTTATCTTTTGCAACCACGTATATTTTGACTAATTCACCGCTAGCATCATTGGCAACACCGACAGCAGCGACTTCAAGCACTTTTGGATGAAGTGCTACAACTTCTTCAATCTCATTTGGAAATACGTTAAAGCCGGAGACTAAAATCATGTCCTTTTTACGATCGACTATGAAGAAAAAGCCCTTTTCATCCATGTAACCAATATCGCCAGTAGCTAACCAACCGTCTTTATCAATTACTTTGGCGGTCTCTTCAGGACGCTGCCAGTAACCTTGCATAACTTGCGGCCCTCTAGCAAAAAGCTCACCGGTTTGACCTTGAGCTAATATTTTACCATCATCGTCACGCACTTGAATAAATGTCGATGGCGCAGGAAAACCAATGGAGCCGTTATAACCTTCTAAGTTATACGGACAACAAGTCACTAAAGGTGAAGCTTCCGTTAATCCATATCCTTCCAGTAAGCGAGTTTTGGTGATCGCTTGCCATTTATCAGCAACGGCTCTTTGTACTGCCATGCCACCGCCAATTGACAGTTTTAGGCCGCTAAAATCTAAGCTTTTGAAGTCGTCATTATTAACTAAGGCATTAAATAAGGTGTTAACGCCAGTTAATGCCGTAAAGGGATATTTTTTAAGCTCACCAACAAATGCTGGAATATCTCTTGGGTTGGTGATTAATAAATTTTGACTGCCTTTATGTAAAAATAATAAGCAATTTACCGTTAATGCAAAAATATGATAAAGCGGTAAAGCAGTAACAACAAACTCTTTACCATCATCTAATGCCGGCGAGTATGCGCCATTTGCCTGTAAAACGTTAGCAACAACATTGCGGTGGCTTAACATTGCACCTTTAGATACCCCAGTTGTGCCACCGGTATATTGTAAAAAGGCTAAATCATCACCGCTAACATCTGGTTTGACGTATTGTAATCGTCGCCCTTTAGATAAGCTGTCTCGAAATGAAAGTGCGTGTGGTAAATGATACTTAGGCACCATTTTTTTAATATACTTGACTACAAAATTAACTAAAGTCCGTTTTGGCGCACTAAGTTGGTCGCCTAAGCCAGTAATTATCACAGACTCCACTGCAGTTTGATCAACAACTTCTTCTAGCGTTTTGGCAAAGTTAGATACAACAACGATGGCTTTAGCACCAGAATCTATTAATTGGTGCTTAAGTTCTCTTGGAGTGTAAAGAGGATTAACATTGACTACTACCATACCAGCACGCAATACACCAAATAGTGCTATCGGGTATTGGAGTAGATTTGGCATCATTAATGCCACTCGATCGCCTTTTTCAAGCTTCAGTTCATTTTGTAAATAAGCGGCAAAAGCGCGACTTCTTTCTTCAAGCTTTCGATAAGTCATGGTTGCACCCATGTTAATAAAAGCAGGCTGATCAGCGTATTTCGCTACAGCGCTTTCAAACATGGCGACCAATGAAGGAAATTGATCCGGGTCTATCTCAGCCGGTACATTGGCTGGGAGGTGATTAATCCAAGGCTGGTCCACGTGTGTCTCCTATAATGGCCACTGTGCTAAGACGTGCATTCCCCGTCAGTGGCTAAAAACGTTTTCCTGTTATTGGCTATTGTTATGATATGGCAATAATCAGTCAACGCGTTGTTATTGTTATCGCCTATACCTAAAATCATACAAGCGTTTTAATTTTGAACATAATCACATAATTGGCACAAAAATAATAGCGCTTTAAGCTTCATTAACATTTATTTTAGAATAAATGCTCGAATTAATAAGCATAATCCAACAGCATTACCCATATGTAGATGATGATCGCCGTCTATTTCTGCGATTTCAAGATGCTTAAACCATTTTTTAGCCTGCACTTGAGCTGATTTTAACTGCTTAAAACCAGTTTTCCCTAGCACTAACAAGGTATCAGTAGTGCTTTGGCTCATTAATGCATCGACTTGTTCAAAACTCATTCTATACACAGAATCTAATTTTAACCGCGGATCACTTCGCCAATAGTAAAGTTCATCAATAAACTCGAGATTTCTTTTTGTAATAAGTTGACACCAAACTGGGTCCATCCCGGTCAGTTGTTGTCTCGCTTTCACCACGATGTCAATTGACGAATATCCTTTTGTGTTAGCTTGAAATGGCTTAGTCAGTAAATGAGTATGTTGACTGAAACTACGACTTATTCTTGATGCATTATTATTAGCATCTTCAAATAAAGGGGAAAGTGCTTCGATAAGAATTAATTGGGATATACGCTGGGGAAAACTGGCGTTGTAGGCACTTGCAATAATGCCGCCAAGGGAATGACCTAAAAGAATTATTGATTGATTTGGATCAGGCTGAATAAAATTAATAAGCGCATGCAAATCATACAAATAGTCAACCCAATGTAACGGATATAGCCCTGGACGGTGATCTGAAAAGCCATGTCCAGGCCAATCAAAAGTAATAAGTTGGTAATGATTGGCTAAATCTGATTGTAAAAAAGACTCTGCCAAGGGTATAAAACTGTTTAAATTATCTAGCCAACCGTGGCATGCCAAAATAATTGGCTTGTCAGCATGGCCATATCGCATAGCCGATAAGGTTAAATGGGCCAAAGCGAATGTCATTGGCTGACCTTGCTCCACTGCTGTGAAACAGCACTTTGGCTCATTTAATGACATAATTTACTTCGCTTTTTTAATAAACTTTAATGTCATACGGTCACTTTCACCGATATCGATATATTTTTGCTTATCTTCATCACCCATTGCAAGACGTGGGGGTAATGTCCACACCCCTTTAGGATAATCTTTTGTGTCTTTGGCATTAGCATTTACTTCTGAACTTGCTAGCAATTCAAAACCCGATTTTTTAGCTAATTCCACCATTTGATTTTGTTCCATATAGCCACTTTCCGCTGCCATACCAACATTCGCTCTATGCTCAACCACGCCGAAAGTACCGCCGTCTTTTAACACAGCATAAGCTGCATTAAACACACCTTCTAATTGCCCTTTCATTGCCCAGTTATGTAGGTTTCTGAATGTCAGCACATGGTCAGCTGAATTATCTTTACCTAAGTTAAATTTTTCAGGCGGGCTTAACGTCACAAACTGCACATTACCGACAGATGCTTTATTATCTGCTACCCACTTTTCAAACTTTAAACCCGCTGATTTATAATATTCAGTCTGACGATTTTCTTCCGCAGGTTTTGTTTCAAAGTTGGCTGCAACGTACTGACCATTTTTGGCTAAGTAAGGCGCAAGGATCTCTGCATACCAACCACCACCGGGCCAAAGTTCAATAACTGTTTGATCAGCTTTTACATCAAAAAAAGCAAGTGTTTCAGCTGGGTTACGGGCGCTATCTCTTAACTTATTGGACGCTGTTCTAAAATCACTTGATACCGCAGCGGCCAAGGCATCATTCACTTTAACTTCCTCTGCCTGTGCTGGAGTAACCAATACGGTTGAATACATTCCAACAGTTGCGAAGCTAATCGCTATCGCGAGTGCTATTTTACGTTTCATTTCACATTCCTTTTTATTGAATCAACTTTTTGCCAACTGAGCCATAACATACCACAGCTCACCACTAACCAAATAACAACCCAAATCCAAGCGGGGATCCAAGTCATTTGCGCTAATGCTGCTGCATCGCCCTGACCTGCCAAACCAAATAACACCATGGGACTTGCCATTGCATTGAGGATTATCATCAATCCTAATATACGCAGTAAACTATTTAAAGGACGACTATTTTTTAATTTAAGTGGTAACAAAATAAGTCCAGTTAAACATAATAAAATAGCAATGCTCAACAAGTCCCTCGCCCACAATATAATTGACGCTAAAATAGTAAAGGCCAATAAAGACAAAGTAAATCTGATGCCATCTCGCCATGTGGCTAGTAAGAAAATCAAGTAACCCCAAAGCGCCGCACCCAAATAGCCTGCAAATGCAATAAATATCGCATTACCTCCTTGGCTATAGCAAAGACCTGCGCCATTAGGAAAAAGCTGAATAGAGTTGACCATCCCACCCGACATTATGGTCGCTATCCCGTGCGACAATTCATGGAAATAACTTTCAAACCATTTAAACGGCACGCTAATAAAGGGCAGCCTTGTTAATAAAAAGGCCACTATCAGTTCCAGCACAAAACGGCCTCGACTAGGAATGCCAGATGATGAAGCTGATAAGCTATTATGATTAAAATGGGTCATTAATATTGAGATTATTTATAGAATAATTGACGTTAGTAAATCAGAATTGTCAGCAGGAGGGAATGCTTGTAAAACATTAAGATACAATGTTGTCGTAATAAGACACTAAAAGAAGTAGCAAAGAGCTAAAATAATCAAATAGATCAACACCAATAGATAAATTAAGCGTAAAGATCAATACCTACCATCTGTTGAATTTCATCTCGTTTTGCTGAATGCTGGGTCATCAGATAGACATTTATTGCACTACGATTAGTCTGTTTATCAGCATCATATTCAACTTTATTTTGTTGGCTATCGGACACAGAAATGGTTGTATGGTCAAAAAGCTGCGTATTGCCTTTAAACTCAAACAAGCCTGAATTCTCAACTGTTTGTTCTCTTTCTTGCTGACTTAATGCAGAAGCTTCGACATCAATTTGGATGTCATTGGCTGAGGGTTGGCCTAAAAGGATATTATTTTTAACGGTTTGACTGGAATTGATTGAGTTAATATCAGTCACTGATTCTAGCGGACGATTACCAGCAACAGCCTGACTCAAAGACGTTTTAAAGCCTTGTTGAGTTGCTGTTTGATGAACCGATGACTGATTTATCTGCATTTATGCTTATCTCGGAGTATTTATATCTGTAGTATTCAAATACAGTGTAGTTTAATATTTAACATTAAAATAAATTATAATCGACTATAACTTAGCCAACAAGTTATTGCCAATGGCAAACTTTTCATAAAACTTAAGCTGCTTTTATCATTAAACAGTTTAGCAAAGTTATTACTTTATGCCATTAGGATCATTTTTAATATTACTCTCTACCCGGTAGCTTCTTCCAGGTCACTTTATCTCGGATATACACTGGGGCAAGTTCATCCACACTAGTATGTTGATGTTGGCTAACGCCATATTCAGCTAAAGTGAGCATTGCTTTGGCATCAGGGTATTTAAGCTCATCTTGCAATTGAATATTATCTGCTAACTTAAGTAACGCAGGATACACTTCAAAACCAGTTCCACAGGCGACAATCGCTTTACTGCCGTCCAAATGCAGCTCAACCTCTTGCGGTGAACAAACATGCTCGATACCAACCAAGGTCGCTATGCCCTCTTTTGCAACAAATTGCCCCACGTACACTTCGTTCATACGTGCATCAATAGTACAAAATACTTGCTCAGCATGAAAAGCCGTAATTGCCATTTGTGCCATCGCAGCTAATGTCGAAATACCGATAACTGGTAAATCAGTTCCCAGGGCTAAACCTTGGGTCATACTGGTACAAATACGAATGCCAGTAAAACTGCCAGGTCCACGACCATAAGCAATAACATCAACTTCTGCTAGCTTCACTTGAGCTTCTTTTAGTAATTCATCCACCATTGGCAATATACGTTGACTGTGCTCACGCGGTGCATCGACTGTGCGGGAATAAACCTTACCATCAATCGTCAGCGCAGCAGAGCAAGACTCGGTGCAGGTATCAAGCGCAAGAACACGCAGTGGAGTGTGAAATGTCATGTTTACAACCAATATGGAACAGAAATTAGGTCGCTATGATAACTTATGGGATTTGTTTTAAAAAGTGCAATGCGGTATCTAAATCACGGGTACGATGCATTGGCGGCAATGAATTAATAAAAGCTTGTCCATAAGGGCGATTAACAATGCGATTATCACATAAAATCAACACACCACGGTCTTTCTCGTCACGAATAAGCCGGCCGACACCTTGCTTTAATGCAATAACAGCTTGGGGTAATGAAATAGTCGTAAAAGGATCAAGTCCTTGTCGTTCTGCGCTAGCGGCTCTTGCTCGATATAAAGCATCATCAGGCGACACAAAAGGCAACTTATCAATAATTACGCAGCTCAGTAATTTACCTCGAACATCAACTCCTTCCCAAAAACTGCCCGTGCCGAGTAACACTGCATTGCCCAGTTGTCGAAATTTATTCAATAAGCTTTGCTTACTGCCCTGGCCTTGCACCAGTAATGGGTAACTCACTTGGCTACGCAATAAACTAGCAACTTGTTCTAACATGCTATGACTGGTGAACAAAATAAAGGTGCGCCCTTGCGCAGCATTGATGGCTTTAACACACACTTCTACCAATTGTTTGGCGCTATGCTGAGTTTGCCCTACTTTGCCCAAATGCCGTGGCACACAGAACATCGCTTGGTTTGGATAATCAAATGGACTGTCTAAAATAACCTGAGTCGCTTTCTGTAGCCCGAGTTCTTTTGCAAAATGAGATAACTGACGGTTAACTTGTAATGTTGCCGAGGTAAAAATCCAACTCGTCTTAGGGTCAAATAATTGCTCACATTGTTTAGCGACATTAATAGGCGACGCTCGAAGTGTGATAAATCGTGGCCCATATTCAACACTGTAAGCAGCTTGGGGGTCTTGGCATTCGAAAAATATTTTTAATCTATCATTCAATTCGTGGATTTGTTCAAAAGCATTATCTAAATTATCATCGCGGCCTAAGTGGTGTGTCAGCAATTCACTTAATTCGGTTAATGATTGATGTAATGCCCAAGCACTAATAATAAGTGCTTTAGTCGATAACACCTGACGCCAATCAGTTTTACCACTGTCAAACATCTCATTATGCCACTGAGCTAGTTGCATGATTGAGCGGTTAGCAAAGTGTTCAATCTGAATGCTGTCACGAATTTTTTGTTTGTGTATAGTGACTAAACTGTTTAACAGCTTATCAATTTCACGGCTACTGATGTGACTACCAAAATAACTGATACAAATATCGGGCACTAAATGAGCTTCGTCAAAGATGACAACATCAGGATCTGGAAGCAGTTCAGCAAAACCAGTGTCTTTGAGTAATCTGTCGGCAAAAAATAAATGATGATTTACCACGACCAGCTTTGCTTCCATGGCTTTAACACGTGCTTTGCGGGTAAAACACACGTCATAAAAATCACACTTCTTGCCGGTACAGCTTTCTTTGGTACTGACAATGCTTGAGATCATGGTTGAATTTTCAGACACTGACGTTAGATTACCTATATCACCATCTTTACTGAGTACCGCCCACTGATTTATTTTAAGTAAGTCATCTAAAGCCTGCTCTCGATACTGACTGGCATGCTGCATTTGGTTATCTAAGCGTAATTGACATAAGTAGTTATTACGGCCCTTAAGCAAAGCAATTCTTGGTTGAATATCTAACATGGTTAGCAATGCAGGGAGATCTTTTAAAAATAATTGTTCTTGCAGGTTTTTACTGCCAGTGCTTACAACGACTTGTTTGCCACTTAATAACGCAGGAATAAGATAAGCAAAAGTTTTACCGACCCCTGTACCTGCTTCCAAAATTAAGTTGATTTTTTTTGCGATAGCTTCACTTACTGCTATCGCCATATCAGTCTGGGTTTGACGACTACGGTAATGATGCACATGACGGGATAATGAACCGCCTACACTAAATTCAGCGGCAACCAATGTGGTTAGACTCGCTAGCTTATGCGGAATTTGAGACGTGTTTGATTTCACAGTTTTAGTAGTTACTCATAGTGTAATTCTAATTTAAATACATCAAATCTAGCAAGCAGATAGTCAACCCAGCCATGATACATATTTAATCTATTAATACCGCCCCAAGATTTAGCAATTACGGCGTATAGTTGACTAAGCTTCAGTGAATAGAAAATTAACTGGATAAACGACAAATAAGATGGTCTGAAAGCTTTTAAATATCACTGTTTACAGACTTGACTATTATGCTGATAAATAATGATTAATCCAACCAATTAACTCTGCTGTAGTATAAACAATGCAACTAGGGGTCCCTTTTTTGACAATCGATAACTAAATTATTGGCTAATTTATATTAATGATTCTAAATCTTATCAAAAAAAAATCATAAAAAAAGGAACCCTAAGGTTCCTTTTTCAAAGCCGATTAACTAATTACTTAGTTAAAGCTTCTTTTGCTTTTTCAACTAAAATTGTAAATACAACTTTGTCGAATACAGCGATGTCAGCCAAAATCTTACGATCGATTTCGATAGACGCCTTTTTCAAACCGTTAATGAAACGGCTATAAGACAGACCATTTTGACGAGAAGCCGCATTGATACGTGCAATCCATAATTGACGGAATTGACGTTTCTTTTGACGACGGTCACGGTAAGCATATTGACCAGCTTTAGTTACTGCTTGAACAGCAACACGGAAAGTACGGCTACGAGCGCCATAATAACCTTTAGCTAGTTTAAGTACTTTCTTGTGACGAGCACGAGCGGTTACACCACGCTTAACTCTAGGCATTGTTCATTGCTCCTTTAATTAAGCGTATGGTAGTTGACGTGCAATTGCTGGCACATCAGACTTGGCGACTAAACATTTTGCACGTAAGTGACGTTTACGCTTAGTGCTCTTCTTGGTCAAAATATGACGTAAGTGTGCTTGTTTGCGCTTGAAACCATTAGCGGTTTTTCTGAAGCGCTTTTGCACACCCTTGTCTGTTTTCATTTTAGGCATTTCTAAAACTCCGCATTGGGATATTTAATAAACGTAAGGCGAGCAAAAGCCTCAAGAGACTTTTGCTACTTTTAGGTTGCCCTACTATTTCTTTTTAGGTGCTAGCACCATAATTGCTTGTCTACCTTCCATTTTCGGGAAAGATTCAACAACCGCATACTCTTCCAAATCAGCCTTGATACGGTTCAAAAGATCCATACCTAGGTTTTGGTGTGCCATTTCGCGACCACGGAAACGCAGCGTAATTTTCGCTTTGTCCCCATCTTCTAGAAAACGAATCAGGTTGCGTAGTTTTACCTGATAGTCGTTTATATCAGTTCCAGGACGGAATTTAATTTCCTTAACCTGAACCTGCTTCTGCTTCTTCTTTTGTTCCTTTTGCGCTTTCGCTTTATCAAAAAGGAACTTACCGTAGTCCATTATGCGACAAACTGGAGGCTCAGCGTTTGGACTGATTTCAACAAGGTCTACCCCTGCTTCATCCGCGACGCTTTGAGCTTCTTTAATGCTAACGATACCAATGGGCTCACCATCTATGTCCGATAAACGGACTTCAGGAACACCGGTGATTTCATCATTGATTCTATTAGGCGCTGGTTGTCGCCCTGCTGTTCTTTTGATCTTTATGACCTATTCCTCCAACAATTTTAGACTACGGAGCGAAATCTGTTGATGTATCATGGTAGCAAAATCTTCGATTTTAAGCTTACCTAAATCAATACCATCACGTGTACGCACCGCAACTTCCTTATTCTCAACTTCTTGATCACCTACGACCAACAAATAAGGCACACGTCTTAAGGTGTGTTCGCGTATTTTAAAGCCTATCTTCTCATTCCTCAAGTCAAAAGATGCACGAATGCCCTGTTTTTTGAAGTTTTTTACAATTTCTTCTGCATATTCAGACTGTTTGTCAGTAATATTCATCACAACTACTTGCATAGGTGCAAGCCATGTTGGAAATTTACCAGCATACTCTTCAATCAAGATACCGATGAAACGTTCTAATGAGCCAAGAATGGCACGATGTATCATTACCGGTGTTTGTCGACTATTGTCTTCTGCAACATATGTTGCGCCTAAACGAGTCGGTAACGCATAATCTAATTGTACAGTACCACACTGCCAAGCGCGATCTAAACAATCATGTAAAGTAAATTCAATCTTAGGACCGTAGAAAGCACCTTCGCCTGGTAATATCTCATATTTGATATTATTAGCTTTAAGCGCTTGCTTTAACGCTTCTTCAGCACGATCCCACATATCGTCATCACCAATACGCTTTTCAGGGCGAGTGGATAATTTGACGACAATATTTTCAAAACCAAATGTGCCATATGTGTCATATACCATTTGAATACATGCACTCACTTCTGTTTGCACTTGATCGTCAGTACAGAACACATGGGCATCATCTTGGGTAAAGCCTCGCACGCGCATTAAGCCATGCAGTGAACCCGATGGTTCATTACGATGACAACAACCAAACTCAGCCATACGCAATGGCAAGTCACGGTATGACTTTAGGCCTTGATTAAAAATTTGCACGTGACCAGGACAATTCATCGGCTTAATGGCATATTCACGACTTTCGCTATTAGTAGTAAACATAGCTTCTGAGTATTTATCCCAGTGGCCTGAACGCTCCCATAACACGCGATCCATCATTAGTGGGCCTTTCACTTCTTGATAAGTGTATTGACCTAGCTTTTGACGAATGAACTTTTCAAGTTCTAAAAATATGCTCCAACCATCATTGTGCCAAAACACCATGCCTGGCGCTTCTTCTTGCATATGATAAAGATCTAATTGCTTGCCGATTTTACGATGATCGCGTTTAGACGCTTCTTCTAATCGTGTAAGGTGCGTTTTAAGGGCTTTTTTATCTGCCCATGCCGTACCGTAAACGCGTTGTAACATCTTGTTATCAGAATTACCGCGCCAATAAGCACCAGCAACACTCATTAACTTAAAGTGTTGACAAAAACGCATGTTCGGCACGTGCGGACCACGACACATGTCGATGTATTCTTCATGATCATAAAGTGCAGGCGTAGCATCTTTGCTGATGTTTTCATCTAAGATGGCAATTTTGTATTCTTCACCGCGGGTACTGAATGCATCACGGGCTTCTTGCCAAGTCACAACGCGCTTGACCACGTCATAGTTTGTTTTGGCCAACTCTAGCATGCGTTTTTCTAAAGCATCTATATCATCTTGGGTAAGTTTGTGCTCTAAATCGATATCATAGTAAAAACCGTTATCGATAACAGGACCAATGGCCATTTTGGTTTGAGGCCACAGTTGCTTGATAGCATGACCTAATAAATGCGCACAAGAATGGCGAAGAATTTCAACACCTTCTTCATCTTTAGCCGTGATGATAGATAAATCCGCATCGGTAAAAATTAAATCGCAAGCATCTTTTAGTTCACCGTTAACGCGACCTGCAATACAGGCTTTTGCTAAACCGGGACCAATGTCAGCGGCGACATCAAGGGTAGATACGGGATTCGCAAACTCACGTTTGCTGCCATCAGGCAATGTAATAATAGGCATGAAAATTCCTTGTCCAGTGGTGACCCACACGTAGGGCCACTTGGTAAATAGTGAATAAAAGTTATGAACACATTTTTGAAATAAAGACAGTACAAGAGTCTTAGTTACCCAAAAATGTAGTGCCTGATTGTATGTGACAACATAGTAATGGATCAACCTTTAACGGCTTTCTATACTGCCAAAACTGAATAAACTCATGCATTACACTCAATGCGGTATAACTAAAATAGGGCTATATTTAATCAAGCACGGTAAATGCGTTAAATTCCATCACTGGAGTACAAGATATGAGATTGTTGTCACGTTTAATAAGCTATCCACATTGTGGTCAGCATCAACATGTCACCATTGATTCGAGTTGTGGCGATCAAGAATATTATGATGATTGTCGAATCTGCTGTAACCCTATCCACATTAAAATGCATTTAGATGACAGCAAGCGGACCATTCAATTATTTATTGATTCAGATGATGAGCAAATTTATTAGTACTTGGCTTGGTTGTCGCACGAAACTAACCCTGTTGCTTTTTAGCTAAAATGCGCTCAACCGTATCAACAATAACTTGAGTTTGACTGTCAATTTCAATATTCATTTTATCGCCAACTTGGTGGGCTTTGATATTAGTTAATCTTAGCGTTTCAGGAATAAGGTGCAATTTAAAACCACGCTCAGTCAATTGCCCTACCGTTAAGCTACAACCATTCACCGCGACAAAGCCTTTATAAAACACGTAGTCTTTCCACTTTGCATCTAACGCTAACTCAATATCATAATGCTCAGCAGTATCACTTACCGATACCACTTCAGCTTGCGTATGAATATGGCCCGATAAAATGTGTCCGCCAATTTCACTGCCAAAGGTTAACGAGCGCTCAATGTTAACTAGGTCGCCCCGCTGTACTTTATCTAGATTAGTTAGCTCTAATGATTCTTCCATTACATCGAAAAAAACCTTATCATTCGATATCTTAGTAACCGTTAAACAAACACCATTGGTTGCAACACTGGCTCCTGTTTGTAATCCGGTAAGCAATTCAGGCTTTAGCGCAATTTCAAAACGTTTCAATCCGGCTTGCTGTTGAACCGATACCACTTCACATGTGGCTTGTACAATTCCTGTAAACATAAAGTAACTCTCGTTTATTAATAGGCTTAATATGAACAACACCGGCTTTCAAGCCAAGCGCTTAATACAACTCGCATTACCAATATTAATCGCCCAAGTGACTCAAACTATGATGGGCTTTATTGATACTGTTATGGCAGGACGAGTCAGCGCTGTCGATATGGCCGCTGTCGCTGTTGGCACCAGTTTATGGCTACCGGCCATCTTATTTGTTCAAGGCCTACTGATGGCCTTCACGCCAGTATTTTCACAGCATCATGGAGCCGATAACCAGAAGGTGATCCCAAACTTACTGTTTCAAGCTGGATATATTGCCATAATAGGCGCCTTGGGTGTGATGTTATTTTTAGCCTCTTCAAGCTATATCTTAGATTTAATGGATTTAGAGCCACAACTGTATCGCTTAACGGTAGGATATATAGATGGCATTCTCTGGGGCGCACCTGCATTCGCTTTATATCAAGTGCTCCGCGGTTGCAGTGAAGGCATATCTTACACTTTACCGACTATGGTGATTGGCTTTGTTGGCTTGGCGGTCAATATCCCTGCAAACTATATCTTTATTTATGGAGGATTTGGCATTCCAGCAATGGGTGGTGCTGGCTGTGGAATAGCAACCGCTATGGTCTTTTGGGCAATGTTAATTGCTATGACCATCTATATGCTTGTTGATAAAAAGTTTATTGATATTGCCCCCTTTAAACAGTTTTATGCCCCTAAATGGTCCACCATGAAGTCAATGACTAAATTGGGATTCCCGATTGCAATGGCGTTGTTCTTTGAAGTAAGCCTATTCGCGGTTATTGCATTATTTTTAGCGCCAATGGGCGCTAATGTAGTAGCAAGTCATCAAATAGCGTTAAATTTTTCATCTATAGTATTCATGTTGCCTTTGTCGATTGGTATCGCTGCATCTATTCGCATTGGGTATTATCTTGGTCGAGAAAGAACCGATATAGCGCAACTAGTCACTTATGTCGCCTTAGGACTGTCGTTATCTCTCGCTATGTTAACCGCTATTTCAACCGTCGTATTTAGACACGAAATAGCTCTACTATATAATGATAATCCTGAGGTTGTCGCGTTAGCCGGAAGCTTGATGTTAATGGCAGCCTTATACCAAATATCGGACTCTATTCAGGTTGTGGCGGCGGGAGCACTACGGGGTTACAAAGACACTCGCAGTGCCTTCTACATTACCCTCTTTTCATATTGGTTTATCGGCATGACATTAGGATATGTATTAGCCTATACCGACTATATTGTTCCCGCGATAGGTGCGCATGGATTCTGGATTGGACTGATTGCAGGGCTTACCTCTGCTGCTATTCTCTTTGGCTGGCGATTGAGTTACATTCAACGAAAAGGCATTATTTTTGTTGAAATAGATTAAGTTTAAAACGAATAAATGTACGCCGCTCATTAAGCTTGTGCGAGTGAACGGCGTAAAGAAATAATAAATTTTATCTGCAATAGCCTATGAATATATAAAATTAGCGGCGCACAAAAAACGGTATTGCAACTAACACCATACCGACTATAACTAAGCTCGTTACACTGGCAACAAAGTACGGATAGACCATTAAAGCCATACCCATACATAACGGAACAATTGCTTGTTGGCGTTTACCATAAACAAAATACCCCATTCCAATCGCACCAAATAATACGCTCCACATGATCATTGCAGTACTACCCATCTTATTAACCTGGTTATCTTATTTTGGTGAATGTGTTTATCCGAGTTCGGGTCCACAGATTTTGCTTGTTCAATAATCAACACAATATTTCAATTGCCACGATAGCTGATATTTAAAAGACGCTATTCACTTTAATATGAGTACATAATTTATCCGAAGCAATCAAAATTTCACCTTTCAAGTTGCTCTATGTATTTTATCGAAGCAATGCTGCCAAAAACATACCTCTGAAATCTATGGTTAGTTGTCTTTAGTCGCGCTTTTACGATTATTGCAATGCTATTAGTTCAGATTATCAATTTAACTAGAATTCAATTCGAATAGCAGATACCACTTAAATTCATCAGCAACAATGCTTTCAGCACAAATCTTTTATTATTGACATAAATTAGTCAACCACATGTCAGATGTAAAATTTACTTTATAAATAACAACAACTTATACAAATAAATAACTAAAAACCTAACGGCAGATCAAATAGCTTAATGTGATCTAAATCAAATAAAAACTTGATAGTTAGTGCTCTAATCATTAGGATCGTTGTTAATTGAACGTTCAATCAATGATTAGCTAGATAAAAAAAGGAAATCATTAATGCCAAGACCTGTTATGAAAAGTGCGCGACAACAACAGCTAATTGAAGCGACATTAATGTCGGTTGAACGTTTTGGATTGCAAAAAACCACCATTAATACCATTAGTGGCATAGCTGGAATGTCATCAGGCATTATTAGCCATTACTTTGGTGGTAAACAAGGGTTGATTGAAGCCACGCAGAAATTTTTACTTGAAGAGTTAAAGCAATCATTACTGGCAAGGACATCAGGTAAAACCTTAACCCCAACGGCAAGATTATTAATGATAGTTGAAGCCAATTTCACCGATTTACAACGTTCAAACGCCGCGGCAAAAACATGGTTAAGCTTTTGGTCTCAAGCAATGCACGATCCGGGACTGGCAAGACTTCAACACATTAATAGCCAACGCTTATATAGCAACCTGCTTTTTTCGTTCAAACAATTATTGCCAAATATGGCAGCCATTAATGCAGCAAAGCAAACCGCAGCAATTATTGACGGTTTTTGGTTACGCAGCGCGCTAAGCCACACCCCTACAGAAGATTTTAAACAAGCCCAAATTTTATCTAAAGCCTTTATCGAGGCTGTGATCGTGCAACACGGAGAAATTGAATGTCAGCGTTAATCACCTATCAAAATTATGTTCACGGTAAGTACATTGCAAATGGTAGTGGCGAAACCTTCCAGGTTATCAACCCTGCTACTGGCGAAGTCAGTTATTTAGTTGAAGTGGCAACCGAGTCTGTGCAAAAAGCTGCTATAGAAAGTGCCAAAGCAGGTTTTGCTGTTTGGTCGGCGATGACGCCTATAGAACGTAGCCGTATTTTATTAAAAGCCGTTGCCCTACTACGTGAGCACAATGATGAACTTGCTGCAGGCGAAGTATTGGATACAGGTAAACCATGGCAAGAAGCTTCGGTTGTCGATATCGTCACTGGCGCCGACTCAATTGAGTTCTTTGCCGGTCTCGCCCCAAGTATTGAAGGCAATCAACAGCCTGTTGGAGCGGATTTTTATTATACTCGCCGTGAGCCATTAGGTATTTGTGCCGGTATTGGCGCATGGAACTACCCGTTACAAATTGCTTGTTGGAAAGCAGCCCCGGCACTTGCATGCGGCAACGTAATGATTTTCAAACCTTCAGAAGAAACACCTCGCGGCGCAATGCGTTTAGCTGAAATATTCACTCAAGCGGGTGTGCCAGATGGCGTGTTTAACGTTGTTCAAGGTGACGGTAGAGTTGGCGCATGGCTCACCACCAATGAAGATATCGCTAAAGTGTCATTTACGGGTGAAGTCGGTACCGGTAAAAAAGTCATGGCTGCGGCGGCGGGTTCACTAAAAGAAGTGACCATGGAGCTTGGCGGAAAATCGCCATTGATTATCTTTAACGATGCCGATGTTGAAAATGCAGTATCAGCCGCGATGTTAGCTAATTTCTATACTCAAGGTGAAGTGTGTACCAACGGTACTCGCGTGTTTGTGCAGCAAGATATTTATCCGCGCTTTATCCAACGCTTAAAAGAGCGTACTGAGCAAAACATCGTTTGTGGCGACCCAATGCACCCTGACACCAATTTTGGTGCATTGATTTCACGCGACCATCAACAAAAAGTACTCGACTACATTGAAATCGGTAAAAAAGAAGGTGCCACCTTATTAACAGGCGGAACAGCATTAACACCTGACAATGCACCGAATGGTTTCTTTGTGGCGCCGACTGTATTTACAGATTGCACTGATGAGATGACGATTTCGAAAGAAGAAATATTTGGCCCTGTGATGTCAGTCTTTACCTTTGCTGATGAAGATGAAGTCGTTAAACGTGCCAATAGCACTCACCTGGGCTTAGCGGCAGGTGTATTTACGCAAGACATTACCCGTGCACATCGCGTTATTCATCAAATGCAAGCCGGTATTTGTTGGATAAATGCTTATGGTGCCTCTCCTGCAGAAATGCCGGTTGGTGGTTACAAGATGTCTGGCATTGGTCGTGAGAATGGCTCTGAAACATTAAAAGCATACACCCAAATAAAAGCTGTTTACGTTGGTATGCAGTCACTTGAAAGCCCATTTTAGGAGTGACCCAATTAATGTCTACGCAAATGTCTCATGAATACGATTATATTATTGTTGGTGCCGGTAGCGCAGGTTGTGTATTAGCCAACCGCTTAACGGAAAACCCAGACAATAAAGTCCTGATACTTGAAACCGGTGGTAGCGACAAGAGCATTTTTATCCAAATGCCAACTGCCCTTTCAATTCCCATGAATACTAAAAAGTATGCATGGCAGTTTGAAACCGAAGCCGAACCACATTTGGACAATCGCCGTATGCATTGCCCGCGTGGCAAGGTATTAGGTGGTTCATCATCAATCAATGGCATGGTCTACGTACGTGGTCATGCACGTGATTTTGACGAGTGGCAGCAAGAAGGTGCAAAAGACTGGGATTACGCTCACTGTCTGCCTTACTTTAAAAAAGCTGAAACATGGTCTTTTGGCGGTAATGTTTATCGCGGTGATAAAGGCCCATTAGCGGTTAATAACGGTAATGAAATGAAAAACCCGTTATATCAAGCTTTTGTTGATGCTGGTGTCGATGCTGGCTACCTAGCGACGAGTGATTACAATGCCAGTCAGCAAGAAGGCTTTGGCCCAATGCACATGACAGTTAAAAACGGCGTACGTTGGTCTACGGCAAATGCGTACCTTCGCCCAGCAATGAAACGCCCGAATTTAACCGTGGTCACTCATGCGCTTGTGCATAAAGTGATTATGCAAGGTAAAACCGCTGTCGGCGTGCGTTACGAACGTAAAGGCGAGTTAATTGATGTTAACTGCAATAAAGAAGTGGTTCTATCAGCTGGTTCAATTGGTTCACCGCATATTTTGCAATTGTCCGGTATTGGCGATGCAAGTACTTTAGCCAGTGCAGGTATTGAGCAAGTTCATCAATTACCCGGTGTAGGTCAAAACCTGCAGGATCACTTAGAGTTTTACTTCCAATTTAAGTGTTTAAAACCGATTACGCTTAATGGCAAAATTGATCCTTTAAACAAACTGTTTATTGGTGCTCGCTGGATTTTAAATAAGACTGGTTTGGGGGCCACTAATCATTTTGAGTCCTGTGGCTTTATCCGCTCAAAAGCCGGTTTAGAGTGGCCGGATCTACAATATCATTTCTTACCCGCAGCTATGCGCTACGACGGTAAAGAAGCCTTTGCAGGTCATGGTTTTCAAGTGCATATTGGTCACAACAAGCCTAAAAGCCGTGGCGCGGTAACGGTTGTATCAAATGATGCCAAAGTCGCCCCGCAAATTCAGTTTAATTATTTATCACATCAAGATGATATTGAAGGCTTTAGAGCCTGCGTTCGCTTAACCCGTGAAATTATTAATCAACCGAGTTTAGATGAATATCGTGGTGAAGAAATTCAACCAGGCTTAGCAATACAAACCGATGAAGAAATTGACCGTTTTGTCAGACGTTCTGTTGAAAGTGCCTATCACCCTTCTTGCTCATGCAAAATGGGCGAAGATGAGATGGCCGTGGTTGATTCAGAAACAAAAGTTCACGGTATTAACGGTTTAAGAGTCGTTGACTCATCTATTTTCCCAACCATTCCTAATGGGAATTTGAACTCACCGACCATCATGGTTGCCGAGCGTGCTGCCGATTTGATTTTAGGTAAAACGCCACTGGTACCAAGTATGGCAAAAGTAACGCTAGCCGAAAAGTGGCAAACATCACAACGCTTACAAGCACCTAAGCGGCCAATTAATACTTATTAAGTTAATGGGTATGAATTAATGCCCATCTATAACAGGTTGATGGTCAACCTACGTTTTTTGTAAATGGCCAATTTAGCCAAGATCAATCTATCAGGGTTTAACTATCGTCAGTACGATACTTAAGGCTTGAGGGCATTTAGCCTTTAAAAATTGTTCTATGGCATTAAAAACATACAACAAGGAGCCAACACTATGTTTGCACACACCCTTTATTCAGGAGTCAAATAATGACGACCTGGTTATCAATAGGCATTTTATTTACTTTTGCCGCTATCGCGTTTGTGATTTATCGTTGGGGTAACATGCAGTGCATTGGTGTCACGCCGGTGCGAAAATTTACCTTTATTGCGATTTTATTCACCTCAGGGCTAGATGTTGGCTTAATCATGTTCCCGTTAACTGAGTTTGCAGGATATGCCGATTTAGCCACTAGTCCGGAATATAGTTTTAGTAATCCGCTGGCAATTGAGTTTGGTTTTTGGGCCTGCTTGATTTGGGCTTTTTACTTTTTAACCTGTTTTTACTTTTGCGTAATTGAGCCAAGAGTAAAATATTTTGAAATTCCGCTGATTAAATTTATCAATAACCTTGTCATTATCGGGACTTGTGCCTTTACTGCCTACTTATTATTGACCAATTTACCTTGGTATTTACCACAATTAGGTGACGGTGAATCCATTGTAAGCAGCTTCTATCTCATCGTATTTTTGGTTATCGCTGCAGCAGTTTACTCTAGCACCAGCATCCGATATGTTCGTTACCTTAGCCTAGCTAGCACTTGGTTATTCTTTGGTTTGATTGCCGTGATGTGGTCTGGCGCCTTTTTATCAGATGACTCAAGTGTGGGTGAATTCTTTACTACCTTTGCATTAATTGGTGACTACTTCGGTAACATACATCACTTTGTGCTGCCGTTTAATGACTACCATGAGTTCTATCTGTTTTGGTGGTTTGCATGGAGCATCATGATTGGCCAATTTACTTCACGTTTTGTTGGTGGAATGAAAACCTATCAAGTATTAATTGCTATGATGGTATTCCCTTCAATACCCATCGCAATTTGGTTCACAGTGCTTTACTACTACAGCTCTAACGGAATCGATACATCAGGCTTCTACAACCTTGCTATGGTAATTGTGGGTATCACATTTGTGATCAACTCACTCGATTCGCTAGTCCGATTATATACAGACAACTTAAACCTAACGGTTGAGCGTTTTGGTAAACTGACTTACATCATCGGAAATATTGTGCTGCTAAGTTGCTTAACATTACTATTCAAACTAGACTTTTTAGAGATCCAATGGGTAGGCGCGCTTGCCATAGGCTTAATACTAAGCTGTTTCCTTTACATCTTAAAATCTAACTACCGTAAAGTAGGAGCAATAGAACTCTCTCCAAAAGATAATAAAATCGATTTCAATAAGATCGAGTTGTTAGACTAAATCAATAATGAAAAAGGAATGATGATGAACACCACAATTAAAAAATTAGCACTATTAAGTTTATTCACTTTACCAACCTCAGTAATGGCTGGAGAGTTAAGCACCACAGTTAATGCAACGTCTGATTATACTTTTAACGGTGTTAGCCAAACGGATAGCGGCCCGGCATTACAAGCTAGCCTAGACTATGCAGCGGATGATGGTTGGTACGTGGGTTCTTGGGCATCAAATGTAGACTTTGGTGACGCGGATGACACCTGGTTAGAACTTGATTTTTACGCAGGTAAATATTATGAGCTAACAGATAAATTATCTATCGATGCTGGTCTTGCTTATTACACCTATCATGGTGATGACGCCTCTGATGAATATTACTACCCAGAGCTATATACCAAGTTTGGTTATGCATCATCACTGGGGCAAAGTGAATTAAACTTTTGGTACACATGGGATTATTTTGGTGTTGATGCAGGTCATTACATCATAATGGCGGCGCATACTTTTACAGTTGCTGAAGGTCATGATATTCGTGTTAGCTTTGACCGTTCAACATCGCAAGATGAAGACAAATGGGCATGGGGCGACGATGCTTCTTACAACCATTATCGTGCAGAATACATGACAAGCTGGGAAGGTTTCGACTTTAACCTAGCGGTAGAAGATACCAGCCTAGATAGCGATGCAAGTGATACCCGCGCAGTGATCTCTGTATCACGTACTTTCGCGCTATAAGTCTTTAATACGACTTAACTAACATCATAGTTAGCATCACTCAGCAGAATAATGTTTATGACATTATTCTGCTTTTTTATGTTTATCAGATACCTAAATATCAATTAAGTATCAGTAAGTTATAATTCTACCTTAATTATATTATATGCCCATTCAACTTCTCTGCCTTCAAGCTCATGTTCAAGTTTGTTTATGCGGGCTTTAGTACTATCTACCACTCTTTTACAAAAAAGTTTTTCCCTAAGGCCATTTTTACCAGTGTTCACCTCATTTAGACTCTACTGACTCAATCGCATTAGGATACTTACCAAGAACACCCCGGTCTGAAATTGGACTAAAAACCTATTTAGGTCTAAAATAAGACCTATGCAATACTAATATAGCTAACATTAAAACCTGTTATCACTCTAGCTTAAATGTAAAACGGAGAGTAATTGTTATGACTGCATACAATACCAATACATCAAACATTGATTTTGCAGACGCAAAGACCTCAAAAGTGGGTTTTAGTGCCGCTGTATCTATTCTAGAAAAATGGGGCTGTGCGCCAAAAGATATGCTCAATATTTTACGTTTACCTCGCTCTTCTTACTTTGCATTTAAAAAACCAGAGGCGAAATTCGTGCTCGACAAAGATCAGCTAACACGCATTAGTTACATACTGAACATTCACGCAGCACTTAGAATGTATTTCTCCAATCCTGAAAACGTATATGGCTTTATGCAGATGGAAAACGCCAATCCCTATTTTGAGGGGCGTAAACCGCTGGATATAATAAAAGGTGGAGGCTTTCCTGAACTGCATGAAGTCTTTAGCCGTGTCGATAGCATGCGAAGTGGTGGTTGGTAATGACTACAATATCAACCGTTGAGCATCAGGTTGCATATAGACTTATCAATTCAAAATTTCCACCCATTTCGATGTTTGATGATGTCGCTTCTGTGGAAGATTTTGATACTATTTTTGCATTACAAAGTCTAACCAACCCAAGGTTACTGGATCAGCTTGGCCATATTGATTTGGTTAACAAAGCAGATATACCTTTTGGTATTAATGGCTGCTCATACGCCACAGCCCCTTTTACCCACATCAATAAAGATGGCAGTCGTTTCTCTAATGGTTCGTTCGGGGTACTTTATCTTGCCGATGATATCGACACAGCAATTGCAGAAACCAAATATCATCAACAAAAGATGCTAATGGCTATCAAAGGGGTTCATTATGACACGATTATCATGCGAGGCTTACGTTGTGTATTTAGCGCCGAATTAACTGACAGCACAGTGATAAGTTTAGAAGCCATGTCAAAGTCGTCGATTTACCACCAAACAAATTATAGCGAAGCACAGCAGTTTGGAGCACAGCAGCGAAAATCTGCAATTGAAGGCATTCATTATACGTCGGTAAGAAACCCATTAACGGCTTGCTACGCGCTATTCACTCCAAGATGCGTCGAAGAGATTGTACAATCATCACATTACGAATACGTTTGGGGCGGTTCATCGATCGACGCAGTGAGACTAATATCCGCGCCTTAATCACTTTGAATGACTAGAGTTAAGTGGCAAATAAATAATCACATCGAAAGTTGCAGCATAAAAAACATCACGCTTAAAAGTGGTAACAAACTATTGGTATAGTTTAAAACAAGGGACTTTATTACAGATAGAGAGGAAAGGATAAACAAGAAATGGTACACCCGAGTGGACTCGAACCACCGACCCCTACCATGTCAAGGTAGTGCTCTAACCAACTGAGCTACGGGTGTATATTGGAAATTGGATAAGATTAAATTGGTACACCCGAGTGGACTCGAACCACCGACCCCTACCATGTCAAGGTAGTGCTCTAACCAACTGAGCTACGGGTGTACTGACTTTGATTTCCTAACAAAGCGGTCGCCATATTAAGGGCGTTGGCTAACGCTTGCAAGTAAAAATTACCATAACATTGCTAAATGGTGATTTGCTGTGCAACTTGCCGATTTAATAACAAAAAGTCCTAGCCATGTGAACCTAGCTCCCCCTGGACTTTTTATCTAAATGTTAAAACTCAACGATCATATTGGGGAGTAAATGATTAAATCTAATATCAAGTTTAATCTATTGCCACCAATGGCGTAGCACGATTCTCTAGTAAAACTGGAATACCATCATTAATCGGATAGGCAATTTTATCAAACTTACAAATTAGCTGTTGGGCTTCTTTGTCAAATTCCAGTTTACCTTTGCACACAGGGCAAGCGACAATATCAAGTAACTTTTTATCAAAAGCCATTTAGATTTCCTTTTTAAGTTGAATAAGTTGAGTCACTCGACTCATAAACTGAATATCAAATTGTTCACTTAGCTTCGCATTTACCGGTAAATACCACCAGTTTTGTAATGCAAAATCGCGACATTTAACCGCATCTTTTTCGGTCATTAGCAAGGGGTTTGTGTTGATAGCTCAATCAGCTGTTGTTGATCGTAAGCTTGATGGTCGGCAAAAGCCACGGTCTGCTTAAGTTGATAACCTTGTTGAATCAAACTATCAAAAAAACGTTGTGGATTACCAATACCTGCTATCGCCACAATAGGTTGTTCAATGATTGATACCTCTGTATCAAACAAGTCTGGGACTAAGGCTTTATCAAACGAATGTGGTTTAACCCTACATAATGGCGCTGGCACTAATTGCATCAGCTGTTCTTCCGGCCCTTGAGTCTTTGCTAATAGCGGACCACCATTATTGATAATCCAGTCGATATTATCTAAACGCCACAAGCCTTCTCTTAATGGCCCTGCTGGCAGTAAACATTGATTACCATAACGACGTGCACCATCTACTAGGGCGATTTCAATGTCACGCCCTAATGCGTAATGCTGCAAGCCATCATCACAAATGATCACATCAACATCAAAGTCAGCTAATAATGTTTGCGCAGCTAATACGCGTTGACTGCCAACCACCATAGGTACATGGGTACGATTGACAATCATTAATGGCTCATCACCCACATCAACAGCTTTGCTTGACTGAGTGACACTGATTACACCATCAATACTCGCCCCATAACCACGACTTACAACGCCAGGTTTTAAACCATTGGCTCGTAGTAAGTTAATTAGATAAATCACCGTTGGGGTTTTACCACTACCACCAGCAGTAATATTACCAACAACAATGACAGGCACAGGCAGTTGGGTGACTTTTTTGATACTAAATATGAACAGCGAACGTCTGATATGGCTAATAACAGCAAACAACGCCGACAACGGCAGTAAAAGCCACCTTGCCCAGTGGCCTTGATACCAAATTTGATTTATCCATTTTTGCATTGAGGTAAAAACCTAGCTGCTAAATTGCATTTGATACAAGTTGGCATACACCCCGTTTTGGGTAATCAAATCTTTATGTACGCCACGCTCGATAACTTTACCTTGATCAATAACCAATATTTCATCGGCCGATTCAATGGTTGATAAACGATGCGCGATAACCACTGAGGTTCGGTTATGGCGTAAGTTATCTAAACCTTTTTGAATCGCTTTTTCTGATTCAGTGTCCAACGCCGAGGTTGCTTCATCTAAAATCAATACCGGTGCATCACGTAACATGGCACGGGCAATAGCGATACGCTGACGCTGACCGCCAGATAACAACACCCCATTCTCCCCTACCTGAGTGTCTAACCCATCGGGCAAGGTGTTGATAAACTCCATGGCGTAAGCAAGCTCTGCAGCTTGTTCTATTTGCTCACGGGTAGCTTCACCAGGGTAGGCATAGGCTATATTGTTAGCTATTGTGTCATTGAATAACGTGACTTGCTGAGACACCAATGCCACTTGATTACGAAGACTTTTTAATTGGTAATCATAAATGCTGGTGCCATCGAGTAAAATATCACCATTTGATAAACCGCCATAAAAACGGGTGATCAAATTAGCGATAGTCGATTTACCAGAACCAGAACGGCCAACTAGAGCGACGGTTTTGCCCGGTTTAACATCAAACTCAATTTGATCTAGGGCTTTTCTGTCTTGTTCTGGGTAGCTAAAGCTGACGCTATTAAATTGTAAATGTCCTTTAACACGATCGACGCTATGGGTGCCGGTATCGGGTTCTACTGGGGTATCTAATAATTCAAAAATGGTGGTACAGGCTGCAATACCACGCTGAAATTCAGCATTGACGCGGGTTAAGTTTTTAATTGGCTGTAACATGGCCATCATTGCACCTAAAATGGCGGTGAAGGTACCGGCCGTTAGCTCTGCCTTCATGCTGTCCCAACTGGCAGCATACAACACAAATGCTAATGCGAATGAGCCAATGACCATAATTAACGGTTGGCTAACTGACTGCGCCACTGCTAGCTTCATATTTTGATGACGATTACTGTCATTCACTTTAAAGAAACGCGCCATTTCAGTTTTTTGACCACCAAATGACAGCACATTTTTATGGCCTTTGATCATTTGTTCGGTTGTGGCTGTTACTCCGCCCATTGCGGATTGAATTTGCTTAGACACTTTACGAAAACGTTTACTGACCACACTGATAACAATGCCCATAACGGGGCCAATTACCAAGATACACAGAGACAATTTCCACGAGAAATAAAACATGATGGCTAACATGCCGATAACTGTCATTGAGTCTCGAACAATCGAAATAAGCGCACTGCCTGATGCTCTGGCAATTTGCTCGGTATCAAAGGTCACACGAGAAATAAGGTTGCCACTGTTTTCACGGTCAATGTAACTGACAGGTAAATGTAGATAGTGCTCAAAAACCTGTTGACGCATGTCCATGATAAGTTGAGCGCTCATGTAAGACACACAATAGGTCGACACAAAGTTAGCCAAACCGCGTAAAGTAAACATGCCGATCACCACAAAAGGTGCCATTCGCATAATGTCATTGTCGGTATTAAAACCACCATGGGAGGGTATTTCAACTCCGGCGACGGTAGTCGCTGATGAGGCAAAACCTTGGTCAATAAAAGGTTTAATAAACGCAATAAAACCAGCATCAACCGCGCCATAGGTAAGCAAGGCCAATACCGCCATAATAAACATGGCTTTCATCGGTAAAACATAAATCATTAAGCGTTTAAAAACGCTCCACATTTCATTATCAGAGTATGACGACATTTATATAATTCTTAACTGACAAACATAAGCAACATTCTACTCTGCTTTAACTATCTGGCCAAATCTAAACAAACGGTTATACCAAAATGGCGCTAAATCGTTGCGATAAGTGCTTATTTGATAACCAGTGTGTTTAAACTTGATACTAATTTGTCCCTGTTCTCCGCTGATAAGAGTCTTTATCCCCCGCTGTTGATAACGCGTCATCACATCAGATTTAGGAAATCCGTATTGATTATTAAAACCCGCATTCACTATGGCTAATTGTGGTGACACGGCATCAATAAAAGTGTCGGTAGATGAAGTACGGCTGCCATGGTGCGGCACAAACACAATATCAGCATCTATCTGTTGCTTGTTTGATATTAAACTTTGCTCTCTTTTCGCCTCAATATCACCCGTCAGCAATACAGCAAAAGCCTTCGCGGTTAATTCGGGTAGAAGTATAGACATTAGTTCACCTTTACCGAGATGGTCTGCACCTTGTTCAACAGTTTGAAGGTGATCATTCTCAAATTCGATATTCAGCATCATTACGCAGGATTGATTGTTATCTTTATCTGAGCCTAAATGATCTGACAAAGTGGATATTTGTACCCTTCCCCATTGCCATGATGCTGAATGGCAATCACTGATATTAATGTTAACCAGGTCAGCCGCTCGATTGATTAATGCCTTACCATTATCAGCAATTAAGTGGGTATTGGGAAATGCCGTTAACATCGGCATTAACCCGCCACTGTGGTCATTATCATGGTGGCTTATGACAATATAATCTAACTGGGTGATGCCCCTTGCCTGTAGAAAAGGCAATATTGCCCGTTCAGCATAACTAAAGTCACCAAAGGCTGCGCCGGTATCATAAATCATGGCTCGGTGTTGTTGTTGAAGTACGATGGCAGAACCTTGTGCTACATCTAGTACATGAAGATAAATTGGTCCATTTAAGGTAAAAACCTGACTTTGACCGCCTGTATTATCCATCTGCGACATTTTGCTAATAGCCAATTGTATTAATGGCAAGTTCATTACTAAAGCGGTGAGTAATATGATCCCATGATGATTAATTTTAGCTATCTTATTTGATTGACCGGGTTGATTGAATATTGATTTACTGCCATTAAATGAATGAGTAAGTAAACGGCTAAATGACCAGCGAAATGTCAGCAGTAATGTCCATCCCAGCAAACTAAACATACCCGCCACAACCCATGACTCACTGACGTAAACAACATTATGACTAAAGTCACTAGACCAAGTTAATAGCTGACTAAAAGAGGCAAGTAGTTTGTCTGCTACAATAAATAAAACACTATCGAAGCTAAGTTCATTGGCACTTGAAAACTGAAATAGACTCGCTAGACCGCCGGAATGTATTAAGGGGCTCAACACCAGCCAGACTATAAAACTACTCAATACAATGGGGATAACCAATATACTAAACCAAGGCACAACAATGAGGTTTATCCAGATACTGTGAATCGATAACGTGCCAAATAACAGTGCTTGCAATAAGCCTAGACCTAAGGCTAATCGCCACTGAATTGACCACAGGGACCCAATATAGCCTGTCACTTTTTGTCGCCAATGATGATCTGTGGATACTTTTTTAGCATGACTTACTGAGGTATCAACAAAGCGTAAGATAATGGCCAGTGCAATAAAAGATAGCCAGAAACCTGCGCTAAGCATTGATAACGGGTCAATAAACAACACTCCCGCCAAGGCATACATTAGTCGTTGCCAAACACTGTGATGCTGTTTTAACACACTAAACAGTACCAAGAATATCAACATAAACAGGGCGCGCTGAGTGGCAACAGCGAAGCCGGCAAGATAGGCGTAACCCAATGCTGACAATACTGCCAAAGTTAATGCTAAATAAACAGCAAACATACCGAACTGCAAGTTAACTTTGCCCATAGCAATTTGCGCCAGCTTAACCCGGGTTAGCATTAAAAAGCACAAGCCGAATACTAAACCAAACACCACTGACAGATGTAATCCAGAAATGGCAATTAAATGGCCGGTACCCGTTTGACGTAATTGCTGCCAACGCTGATCAGATATTTGGCTTTTATCACCAAACAGTAGTGCCAGTAGCAGATCACCATTGGCTATCTTGGGGGTAATGGCTGCAAACTCAGTTAACCAACGCTGGCGCAAAGACGGCTGATACGATAACAAGTCAGCCTGTTTAACTCGCCCTTTTGCGACAATATGGCGATTAATATAATACCTTTGCTGATTAAAACCGCCTTGATTAGCTATACTTGTAATAGGCTTTAATTTTGAATCAAACTGCCATATTTGACCTAGCTCTACTTTTGGCGCTTGTTGCCAAGTTAAACGGTAAATTTGATCGCCTGTTATGGTTTTAAATAAACCAGATATATTAATATTGGTTAATTTAGGCTCAATTACACGCACATCAATGCTTATCCAGTCGCGGTTATGATTTACTAGTGATACTATCTCCGCTGTAAAGGTTTTGTTAGTTTTTGGTGTAACTTCCACCTGAAAGTCTAACGAATAGAAATAGATACTTACCCAAAAAACAGCAAAAAAAGCACCACTTAATCGAGGTGCTTTGAATAGGCAGACCAAAGCCAAGAATAATAAAAAAGGTAAACACCAAGGCGATGGGATTACAGGCCAAAGTAATCCAATGAGGCTACTGATACAGAAGCCGAATATAAATCGATTCATAGGCTACTAGTAAAGACAGTAATCACTCAAGATGCCAAAAAAATTCATAAAAAGATTTTTGCCTGACCCAAAAACACTTCAAAAGCATAAATATTTGCGAGTGTTTGGTAAATTATTGGATAAACCCAATTTATGGGTGTTGAACCGTAAATCTGCCCCTGGGGCTTTTGCGGTAGGTCTTTTTATTGGTTGGGTACCAATGCCATTTCAAATGGTTGCCGCTGCCGGGTTAGCCATTTTATTTAACGTTAACATTCCAATTGCGGTGGCATTAGTATGGATAACAAATCCTATCACCATGCCATTTATGTTCTACATGGCATATTTATTAGGGGTAAAATTACTCGGGGTTGAAAAGTTACCCTTTGAATTTGAAGCAAGTTGGCAATGGGTAGAAACATCAATATCGACCATAGGGCCACCTTTTTTACTCGGCTGCTTTGTTTTAGGCGTGGTGTTTGCTGCTATTGGCTATTTAGTTATTAATAGTTTATGGAAGTATTCAATCTTGTTTAAATGGCAAAAGCGTAAATAAGCTTTACATTGCCAGTGTATTTTTGAGATTACTTTTAGTACTGAGTTATTGACATTTCCTATTGCAATAAGCTAAGTTAAAAACAGATATCAAGCTGATATGATGACACAAGCAAACATCCAATATTACCAGCCTTTAAGCCTATTTATCAGCAATTCACGTGATGCGCTTTTTAATTTCATAGTAAGCTAGAAAAAGAAGATGCAGTAGCAATAACGCACTAAAAGCTGAACAGAAAAAAAGTAACCCTATCGATTCTACCTTAGTTGGCTGTTCTGCATAAAACCACCACCATAACGGCCAGCCGATCACAGATAGTACAGTTAACTGTGCCATACACCGCAAGCATCGTCCCAGTTTTTGTATAAAAATTGATTCATCACATTGATTACAAGTCATGTTATTACTTATTAAGTGATTCTGTTGATGAGCCTAAAAGAAGATAATAACCCAATTGGCTTAACAATGACTAAATTCACTTGCTAGCATGGCATAAAGGTATTCATCGCCCCACTTCCCTTTAAACATCACATTTTGCTTAAAATGGCCTTCTTGTCGAAAATTGGCTTTTTCTAACACTGCTATACTGGCTTTATTTAAACAATCAGTCATTGCAATAACACGATGCAGCCTCAACTCAGTAAATAAATACTCTAGTAAACCCAGTAATGCTTGTGTTGCCAAGCCTTGGTTCTGGTGTTGTGGCGCAACGGTAAAGCCCACTTCAACTTGTTGTTCATCAATGAAATGTACCGCTAAGTCACCCAGTATTTGATCGGTTAATGGATCAGCAATCGCCAATTGATACCAATTACCTGGCACAGCGAAATCAGTGTAATCCGTTTGTGCTAGTAGCTGCTTAGCATCATCTAAACTGTATGCAGTCCAACTTTGATATTTGGCGATGTCGGCAACATTTCGATATTCAGAAAAAACCACTAAATCAGACGTGATGAAGCGACGAATAACAAAGCGTTCAGATAAAAGACTTGGGGCACTAATTTTAGCAATGACTGATTTAGGCAAGGTATTTTTAGACATGACGTGCTACTTAGGCTTATTTGAGGTTAAATTGTACAAGATTAAACGCTAACAGAAATGGATTAATCTCACTATAAATATTGAATCACACGGCATTATTAATCAGTAACATCCGGCTTTGTTTAACTAGGTTACCTCTAAGTATTCAGCTGAAAGTTCAACCATTGTTAATTTATCGCAAATATATTATTCAATAAAACAAATAAACCGCAAAACACATCCTCATAATGCAAACTAGATCGCATTATAAATCGACAATTGACTACTTCCCTGTATAATTCGGCGCCTACTAATACACCCAGGTCAGTCTTATTCTCACTAAAGCCGATTATCGCTTTTTTGTCGATCAATATTCTGTAATTACTCAATTGGATACATGTTTTGATTTCTACCGCAAATATTACTATGCAGTTTGGCCCAGAGCCGTTGTTTGAAAACATTTCGGCGCAATTTGGCCACGGCAATCGTTATGGCTTGATTGGTGCTAATGGTTGTGGCAAATCCACATTCATGAAAATTCTCAGTGGTGAACTGGCTCCAACATCAGGCAATGTATCAATTTCGCCAGGCTTAAAAGTAGGCACCTTGAACCAGAACCAATTCGCTTTCGAAAACTTTAGCGTGGTTGACGCGGTGATCATGGGCGATGTGGCACTTTGGAAAGTGAAACAAGAACGTGACAGCATTTATTCCCAGGCAGAAATGAGTGATGAAGACGGCATGCGCGTCGGTGACTTAGAAAGCCAATTTGCAGAAATGGACGGTTATAGCGCTGAAAGTCGCGCTGGCGAAATCCTATTAGAAGCAGGCATTGAAGAGTCGTTTCACTATGGCTTGATGGCACAGGTTGCCCCAGGTTGGAAATTGCGAGTGTTATTAGCACAAGCATTATTTGCCAACCCCGACATACTGCTACTTGACGAACCCACCAACAACTTGGACATTCATACCATTAGTTGGCTTGCTAACGAATTGAACAAACGCAAATGCACCATGATTATTATTTCCCATGACAGACACTTTTTAAACTCTGTTTGTACCCACATGGCAGACATCGATTATGGCGAACTGCGGATTTACCCTGGTAATTATGAGTACTTCCTCGCACAATCAAGTTTATTGCGTGAACAGCTTCTGGCTGGTAATGCGAAAAAGAGCGCTGAGATTGAAGAGTTACAGGACTTCGTTAACCGCTTTGGCGCTAATGCTTCCAAAGCCAAACAAGCCAGTTCTCGCGCTAAGAAAATGGACAAAATTAAACTTGATGATGTTAAATCATCAAGCCGTATTACCCCGTCTATACGCTTTACTGAATGTAAAAAACTACATCGCCAAGCATTAGTGTTAGAAGAGCTTGGGCACGGTTTTGATGAAGTATTATTTGAACATGGCGATCTTATTTTAGACGCAGGTTCAAAACTGGCTATTATTGGTGAAAACGGCGTGGGTAAAACAACACTACTACGTTGTTTAGTTGAAGAAATTAAACATAACCATGGCCGGATTAAATGGTCAGAAAATGCTGCCATTGGTTATTGTCCGCAGGACAGTAGCGCAGATTTTGACAATGACATGACTTTATTTGACTGGATGTCATTATGGCGTACACCTAAGCACAACGACCTTATGGTACGTGGCATGTTGGGTCGTTTATTATTCACTGAAGATGACGCGAACAAGAAAGTGCGCAACTGTTCTGGTGGTGAAAAAAATCGTCTGTTATTCGGTAAGTTAATGATGATGGACGTTAACGTATTGATCATGGACGAGCCAACTAACCACATGGATATGGAAGCAATTGAAGCGCTTAACCAAGCGTTGAAATTATTTGAAGGCACATTAATATTTGTTAGCCATGATCGTGAGTTTGTTTCATCACTTGCAACACGCATTATTGACGTAAAAGATAAAAAATTGGTCAACTTCCACGGTACATTTGATGAGTACCTTGCAAGTCAACCGCCGTTGTAAGCAGGAATTGACACAGTAAATTAAGGCCTTCATTGTGATATCCAACTATGGGATAAGAATCACAATATTAATGAAGGCCTTTTTATTTACCCTAACGTTTAGTCTTCCCGTTTTGATAAGTAAACACTGAATACCTACTCGTATTGATGATTCATATTGATTAACCGTTTTGCTATAGGCAGAACAAGACCAACAAAATCAATAAAGAATAAAAAGAGTCGGCACCTAATTTGGCTTTAACGCCTGTTTCTTTTAAGCAACATTAACCCAAATAGCGAAAGTATCATGAATAGAAAAATCGAATTACTCGCACCAGGCGGCGATGTTGACGCAATTAAAGCAGCAATCATTGCTGGCGCGAACGCGGTATATTGTGGTTTAGAAACCTTTAACGCACGAAATCGCGCCGCTAACCTTACGTTTGATGATCTTCTTGGTGTTATTTCCCTAGCCCATCGATATCAATGCGAAGTTTTTTTGACCATGAATGTCGTGATCCTTGAAAATGAAATACCGACTTTGGTTAAATTGCTGAATCAACTGGTTAATACCGGCATAGATGGCATTATTGTTCAAGATTTGGCTTTGTTTCACCTAGTCAACAAACACTTCCCTAGCTTACTTATCCATGCGTCAACACAATTAACCACCCACAATGAAGGCCAAATTGGCTTTTTAGCCAAAGTGGGCGCAACCCGGGTTAATTTGTCGCGCGAAATGAATCTGGCTGAAATCAAAAGCCTCACCCGTTATGCACATGATTTAGATGTACTAACCGAAGTCTTCGTGCACGGTGCATTATGTATTGCATTTTCAGGCCAGTGCTATTCAAGTTCAGTCAGTGTGGGCAACTCAGGCAACCGTGGCCGCTGTAGCCAAGCGTGTCGTGATGAATATGACATTACTGCTGCGGGCAATAAGTTTCCACTAAACCTCAAAGATAATTCAGCTTATTTTGACTTGCCTGAGTTAGTGGACGCCGGAGTTGACTCATTAAAAATTGAGGGTCGTATTAAAGGCGCGCAATATGTCCATACGGTAGTGGATAGCTGGCGTAAGCAAATTGATAAATTTGTGGAATCAGGCAAATTGCTGTCAGATGACTCAAATCTTTATAAAGTGTTTAACCGCGACTTTACTAACTCTTTTTTGAAGGGCAACCTGACTAAAGACATGTTTATCGACAATCCGCGCGATAACAGCTTTAAACATGCCAATGATAAAAGTAATGCCATTTCGGTGGTGCAAATTCAAGAGGCGCAGCAAACACTGTCATCAGACAAAGATGCCATCGTTTCACTGGTAGCCGATAAGGTGAGCCAACTCAGCATTGAAAAAATCAGCTTGTCACTGCATTTCTCAGGTAAGCTAAACGAGCCCTTAACCATTACTGCTGTCACAAAAGACACCACAGTTGAAATTCAATCGGCAGTAACACTGACATTAGCAACAGATTCTCGTATTGACGAAGCGGCAATAGTAAAACGCTTTAAAAGTCTTAAGCAAAGTGAATTTGAGTTATTACCGTTTAATTTTGATGGGTTAGAGAGTGACTTAAGCATTCCTTTTAGCCAACTAACGCAGATGAAAAATCAACTGTTGTTCAAGCTGACAAAAAGAGAATACATAGGCGCGGTAACCTTACCGGCATTAACCCATTACCCCAAATTAAATACCCAGCCAACATTGTCATTGCTTATTTGCGATGAAAAAGATGTTGATTTGTGTGACGTCACAGACGCTGACATTTACTTTAAATTGCCTGAAAGCTTTAAAGTTAATGACAACAAGTACATTGACATATTTTTGCGTAACCCAAGATTAATTCCGTGGTTTCCGGCAGTGTTAATTGGGAAAGACTATCTGGAATCCGTTAGGTTGTTAGAAACAGTAAAGCCTAAACGCATAGTCAGTAACAATACCGGTGTGGCGTTTATTGCGACCAATATGGGCATTGAGTGGATTGCTGGGCCGTTTCTCAATACCACTAACTCATATGCTTTGTTAACGCTGCAAGAGAGACTGAATTGCGCTGGCGCGTTTATTTCAAATGAAATAAACCGTAACCAAATTAAGAATATTGCTAGACCGAAAAACTTTAAAATGCTTTACAGTATTTACCACCCTATTTTGATGATGACTAGCAGACAGTGCTTCTTCCAGCAAACGGTTGGCTGTAACAAGCCCAGTATTGAAGATGGCTGTATGCTGAAATGTGAAAAAGCCACAACCATCACCAATGTTAAAGGCATTTCATTTGCGGTTGATAAACAAAAAGGCGGTTACCCGAGTATTTATAACCACGAACAATTTTTAAATATTGACGCGGTTGAAGACTTATCGCATTTGTTTGATGAGTTCTTTATCGACTTAACCGACATAGGCTCAGGCTCTAAAGCTAAAATAGATAAAGTGGAATTAGTCAGCCATTTTGAAAACGTGCTGAAAGGGATTACTGAATCGAAAACGAGCCTTAAGCAGTTAGTCACCATTTCAACTAATGCCCAATACCAACAAGGGTTATAGTAACCGGTTAATATTATTCGTATTAACCTAAATTTGATAATGACTACACCGCTCAGCAAAAAGGCTTTACCTTCCACAGGTAAAGCCTTTTTAACATTTTATTTAGCAGCATTTCAGTTTGATTTTCTTATTGAAACGAACTCACTTCGTCTGCTGTTAAGTCTCGCCACTGGCCAACTGGCATATCAAGCATCACTTCACCTACTTGTTGACGATGTAAGCCGTTCACGCGATTGCCTATGGCAAAGAACATCCTTTTAACTTGATGATATCGCCCTTCTGTAATCGATAGCAGCACCTCAGTATCACTCATAATAACCAGTTCGGCGGGTAATGTAGGTTTACTTTCACCTTGCAACAATAAGCCTATTTTAAACAAGTCTATTGCATCATGGTTAATAGGTTTAGCTAACTGCACTCGATACACTTTACGGCAAACACACTCTGGTCGAGTAATATTATATGACCAACGTCCATCATCGGTTATCAACACAAGCCCTGTGGTGTCGGCATCTAGGCGCCCTGCGATATGCAGCTCGTCTTTATGGGCAACATCGATGCTATTAAGTAACGAAGGATAATGGCCATCAGCATTAGAACAAATGGTGTCAGCCTGTTTATGCATCAACATATAACGAAATGGCCTTGTGGTAAGCGTCTGCCCATTTAATTGAATCAGGTTATTTTCATGCACCTGGCTAGTCATGTCAGTATTCACCACACCATTAACCCTGATATTACCAAGACTAATTTGATCTATAACTTGAGCTTTAGTAAATAATGTACTTTTAAGTACAAATTTATCTAGCCGCATAAAACATCTACCCTGTTAACATTAATGCATTATTAAATTCATAGTCATGACAAACAACAAATGAAAAACGACTTATATTCAACGATTCACTTTTGGTTGTTGCGCTAAAAAGGCTTTGAAAGCATTAACGGTTTTAAGCGGGTCTTCTTCCTGAGGAACATGACCAAGTTCGTTAAAGCGCACTAGTTGGCTACCAACAATATCCTGGTGAAATTGGTCTGCAATTTGAGGCGGAATAAGCCTATCTTGCTCACCCCAAATAATCAGAGTGGGCAGTTTAAGCTCAGATAATCGCGATGCTAGCTGCCCGGAACGGAGTTTTGGCAACAGCTCGGTTAAGGCCTGCCTATTGCCTGATCGGGTAGTGAGATCAAAATATCGCTCCACTAGCTCAGGGGTGACCAGCTCAGGATTACCATAAACATTTTTAACACTGCTTTCGACAAGTCCCCTTGGTAGCACTTGTTGCATGAGTTTATTTAAAATCGGCGTGCTAGCAATTCTAAAGCCTATTGGGATTGACTCTGGTTGAAATGGATATCCACTGGAATCAATCAACACCAACTGCGCAACGCGATCAGGATAAAAGACAGCCGTAGCCCACGACACATACCCTCCTAAAGAATTACCAACCAAAATAGCACGGTCGACCTCGAGCTTATCAAGCACCTCAATAACAATACGGGAATAACTTTCAATACTGTAATTGCTGTCTAAGGCTGGGCCTGTTAATCCAAAGGCGGGTAAGTCAAAACGAATAACTCTATGATGATCTTTTAACGCATTAACCCAGCCATCCCAGGTGTGAAGCGATGAGCTTGTACCATGTAACAGCACTATAGGGATGGCATCATCACGTGGCCCTTCATCTCTTAAGTGTACCTGCATACCCCTGATATCAATAAACTGTGATGGAGTTTGTGCCCATTGTGGCTTAAGTTGCTCGACAGAACGGTCAGGCACACGATTAACTAAAAAATAAATAGTCGAAAAAATGATAAACAACAGTAAAAGGCTGCTGACTAATTTTAATATTAACCTCAATGAAAACTCCGACTTAATAATGAACCCGTTGTAGATTTGACATTCTACTGATGGAACCATTAAAGACGCAAGTATAAGATAAATAAAACATTAAGCCTGATACGGAGACGAACTCACCCATTCGTCAGATATAATCCTGCACATGGCTTTGTAAATCCATTTATGGCTGCCATTACAGTGAGTCTATTTTAGCAACCATTTCTGAACCGCGTCTTTATCCGGTATAGACCCTGTGTGCACTAATTGATTATCTATTACAACCGCGGGCGTACTCATTACATTATGTTTAAGTAATACCTCAAGACTTGGCTCTTTAACCACGCTAACTGTCACGCCACAATCATCTGCAACTGCCTGAATTAATGCTGCCGTTTTGACACATTTTGCACATCCGCTGCCAAGCACTTCAATTTTTTTCATAAGGCCACCATTAAATATAAATAACATTAATTATCCACCCAACAAGGGTGAATGAAACGAGTAAAAGCATAAAAATGATAGTCAGTAACTTCCAGGTCATGACTTGCTTTAACAAGATAAATTCAGGAAAGCTTGCTGCAACGGTACTCATACAGAATGCTAATGTTGTACCAAGCGGAAGCCCTTTAATGATTAAACTTTCCATAACTGGAATAATCCCAGTTGCATTTGAATACAGAGGAATGCCAGCTAACACCGCCATTGGCACAGACCACCATTGGCCGCTACCTAAATTGGCAGCAAACCACAAGTCAGGGACAAAACCATGTAAAGCTGCGCCTAATCCTACCCCAATAAAAACCCATTTCCATACCCGAGTTAAAATATCTAACAACTCCGCTTTGGCAAAATCGTGCCGTGCTTTAAACGTCAACTTAGTATGAGTTTTCTGAGGGCTATCTGGCTGATTTGCGGTTTGATATGCCTTAAGTGCAAATGGCTGTAACATTTTTTCAGCCCGAATGAGATCAAGAAACATCCCCGCAGCAATACCTATTGCCATACCTACTAGAATATAAATAACAGTTATTTGCCATCCAACTAAACTTAACAACAATAGAACTGCCACTTCGTTTATAAGCGGTGACGTGATGAGAAACGACATGGTAATACCTACAGGTATTCCCGCGGATGTGAATCCCAGAAAAATCGGTATGCTGGAGCAGGAACAAAAAGGGGTGATAGCGCCGAATGTTGACCCCATTAAATAACCCATAAATTTATTTTTTGAGGCTAAATAATCACGTACCCGGTTAATATTGAGTGAAGCACGGATCAACGCTATGACGTAAATCATCAATACTAGCAGGAAGAATATCTTAGTGGTGTCTTCAATAAAAAACTGAATCGCATCGCCGAGTTTAGTTCCGGGAACCAAACCCAATACTGAAAATACTAGCCAATCAGCTAATGTGGTAAATAGGGATAACATAAAACCTCTCAATACACATTTAAAGGTCAATTCAGTCGTAAAACGTTTAAACCAAACACTGGTATGTTGAGCATTTATTATGCAAAGAAACTAATATTGATAATGTTAAGACCTAATGAGCCTATTAGTCAGTCACTTATGCTTATCTTGTTACTTAGATATAGCAACAATACTAAATAGATTATGTATTAGGGATCGCAGTTTAGAGATTAACAGTGTTGTTTATGAAAATATCTTGGTTTAATTACAACATTAGAATGTGCTAACTTGGTTACCATAGGCTAGTATAAAACAATGCATAGGATTGCTTGGTTATTGAGCTTGATTTATGTGATGAAATGATAAATTGATGTAAATAACTCAACCTGGAAAGGAGTGCAGATTGAAACTTATTTTACTAATAACACTATTAAGCTGTTTTAGTGCGTGGGGAGAAACATCCACAAGCAAACACACACGCCAAGATATATCACTGTATACCTATCACTATATGCCGCCTTATGTAATTGATAGTAAAAATGAAATAGGCCTGCTTTATGATGTGGCACATTTTTTTAACCAACAGCAACAAGATTACCATTTCAGCGTGTCTTACATTCCTCGAAAACGTCTTAATCATTTGCTCGAGACACAGAAATTTGACGGTATGGTTATCGGCGTAAACCCTTTTTGGTTTAAAGACAAAGATAAAACAACTTATTTATGGTCAGAGCCACTAATGCGCGATCAAGATGATATAATTTCTCATCTAATTAATCCTGTCGAATTTGTTAATAAGCAAGCTTTGTACGGTAAAGTCGTCGGGGGCATATTGGGTTTTCGTTATCACACTATAGACAAACTCGTCGCTGACGGCTTAATGACTCGCATTGACACTTCTAACGAATCACAACTGATTAATATGCTTATCAAAAAACGTTTTGACTTTGCTATTGTGTCTAGAGCAACATCCATTTACTACCAAGGCTTACTCGAAAAAAATCAACAACTTTACTTATCTTCTAAGCCTCACGACAAATATACTCGTCATATTCTGGCTCCCAAAGCACTCAGTACTCAATTTAAGGCAATTAATCCTCTTATTGTGTTACTTAGCAACAACCCAGATTGGCAAGACAGCATGCAAAAGTATAAAACATTTCTATTACCTGTTGATCTAACAAAGATTGACTGACAACAACTAAATCAATCAAAGTTGTCATTGAATGTCCCGGCAAACAGCCTGAAAATCAACTTTTATTAATCAGTGATTTTACTTTTGCCATTTGTGATTGCAACAGCAAACTGTGTCGATGTGACACCACCTTACTTTCAAATATGCCATTCTCAATTAGTCTGTAAGCCTCTTCTGCTTCAAAATGATAACCTAGCGATTGCCTGTTGTCAGAAAAGGTATCGACTTGCTCATCAAGATGATACAAGTGACATTTACTCGCCCTAAAGGCATCTGGAATAATGATGTAACCTTTATCACCAATTATATAAGCATTGTTCGACAAACGGCACTGAAACGATGCGGCTAAACTCACCATCACCTGCTCGCTTTTTGCTATGATAATGACATCATCTTCCACGCCCGTTTCACAGCAATGTGCTTGAACATAAAGATTGCCTATATCAGCATCAAGAAAGTAATTAGAAATTGCCAAAGGATAAATCCCCATATCTAACAAGCAACCACCAGCCAACTGCGGATTATAGGCTCGATCATCAGGATTAAATGGAATAGGATAGCCAAAATCAACTTTGATATGCTTTAGCTGACCATTTAGGCCATCATCTAACCACTGTTTAGCATGTTTAAGGGCGGGTAAAAAGTAAGTCCACAACGCCTCCATCAACAGCAAGTTTTTCGCTTTAGCTAAATCGACCAATATTTGACATTCTTCAACCGAAACTGTCATCGGCTTTTCACACAGCACATGTTTCCCGGCCATTAACGCATCATAGGTTTGCTGGAAGTGAAAATTATGTGGCGTTGCAATATACACGATATCAACATCAGGATCGTCAAACAGGGTTTGATAGCCCTGATAAGCTTTCTCTACATGATATTGCTGCGCAAATACATCAGCATCATCTTGAGTTCTAGCAGCTACTGCATATAAATGATTGTTTTCAGCAAAGGCTATATCTTGACAAAACAAAGCAGCAATTCTGCCCGTACTGACAATTCCCCAATTTAACTTACTCATTTACGTCCTTAATAGTATTGAGATGGTTATCTCAATTATGATACAGAAGGATTCTGTGGGACATAATATATCGATACTTTTGATTAAGTGCTGCTACCAGAACTTATAAAGAGTGGGTGATGTTGTCATATAAAAAATACACATGAAATAGCATTAAATGTTGAATTAACATTCAATATTTTGATGTTGTTTTTTACATTTATACATAGCTTTATCCGCACAGGCAAGCAAGGCATCTGACGTGGTGCCATCATCCGGATAAATTGCGACACCAATACTGCAATTCACCTCAAACGGCTTACCATTAATGGTATAAATTTGGCTTAGCTTGTTAGATAAAGTATCAATCATTGACGAAATAACGTCCTCACTTGCTATGTTTTCTAATAACAGAACAAACTCATCTCCACCAATTCTTGCAACCGTATCGGCGTGACGAATAGATCGTTTAAGCCGTTGTGCGGTTTCGAGTAATACTTTATCTCCAAACGCATGACCTTTTGTGTCATTAATGATTTTGAATTTATCTAAATCAATATAAAACAGCGCAAAGCGGAGGCTATTTCGCTCACTTTGCGCGATTAAATGCTCTAAGCGATCAAGTACTAAATAACGATTAGGAATTTTTGTCAAGGAGTCGTAATGCGCTAAATGCTCAAGCCGCTTAGTTTCGATGATACGCTCAGTAATATTTCTATTGATCCCTAATGCGCCAATCATCTGGTTAGTTGAATCATAAATAGGCACACATATAGACTCAACCCAGCCAATATTGCCATTTTTATGCCGCATTCTTACTTCACCAGTCCATTTACCTTGCTTCTCTACCGCAGATATCACTTCAGAAGAGATATGATCGCTGTCTTCGGGCACATGCAAAATATTCACAGGCTGGCCGATAGCCTCAGCTTTAGAGTAGCCATATAGGGCTTCAGAGCCTTTATTCCAATCCGCTATAATACCCTGCATATCAGTGACAACCACTGCATCAAATAAATAGTCGAATGCCTGAGCTCGTTGTTTAAGCGTATCAGAAATCATTATTTGTCCATCATTGCAAAAACTAATTGGTTGGTTAAGGCTGTATGTTGATTAACGAATAAAAATGACTTAATCTTGAATATTGTTACTGTCTGCGCAACACTGACCAAAACAGATATTTCCACTTTACTATCCATATTCATAGTCATAGTCATAGTCATAGTCATACAACTTAGCATAATCAAACAGTTTAATTTAAATGTCACTGGTGCCTTGTTGAATTAACGCAAAAAATATGACTTTTCATATAACTAAAGAATAGGCTAATGAGAGATTTTCACCAAAAATTTTATCTCCAATGTGCAACAATTAACATCCACTAATTAGAATTCGGTAAGTTGCTTTGTATCAGCCAGTAATAGCGTCATCGCTGAATCTGAGTCTACTGGTTTACTGTGGTAATAACCCTGAGTTTTGGTTGCACCAATTTTTTGTAATGCCTGATATTGCGCTTTTGTTTCTACCCCTTCTGCTGTTATTGCAATTCCGAGGCGATTAGCTAACAACACTATACTTTCAACAATGGCATGATCTTTTTCACTATCCATTAACCGACTAACAAAACTGCGATCAATCTTTATGTTATGAATGGGAAAACGATGTAAATAACTCAGCGAAGAAAAACCAGTGCCAAAGTCGTCTAAATGAATATTAATTCCGATGGCCTGCAGTTGATATAATATTTTCATCGTTGTTTCTGGATCATTAATTAATACACTTTCAGTGACTTCAATATTAAGGCAGTGTGCGGGCAATCCATGCTTGTCTAAAAGTGCTTTGAGTTTATCAACAACATGATAAGTTGAGATTAAGTCACTCGACGCATTACAACTCACGGTTAAATCATCGCGTTTTAACTGTTCACGCCATTGGGTTATTTGGCCTAATGCTTGATCAATAACCAGATAATCAATTTCAGCTATCCTTCGCATCTCTTCAGCTATACCTAAAAACTTTATCGGCTCAATCAATCCTTTGGTTGGGTGCAACCAACGAACTAATGCCTCAAAACCGGCTACATGGCCTGTACTAGATTTTATAATTGGTTGAAAATAAGCAATAAATTGCTTTTCATCTACAGCCTGACTTAACTCATTACGCAACCTTAACTGATTTTTCGCCATCATATGCATATCTTCATTAAAGATTGCATAACCCCCTCGGCCTTCACGCTTTGCATGGTACATAGCACTGTCTGCATCACGTAAATATTCTTGCGCATCAAGTAGCTCTTTGCTCGCCAAAACAATACCGATACTAGCATTGGTCACAACAGACTCATTATTTAACATAAAGGGTTTATTAAGTGACCTATTAATACGCTCGGCAAGTTTAACCACCTGATCTTCATTTGTAATACACTCCATTAATATACAAAATTCATCGCCACCAAATCTTGCCAGAGTATCTGAATTACGTATTTCATGACTCAACCTTTCAGCGATCGCAACGAGTAATTTATCGCCTTCTAAGTGACCTAAACTATCATTGACTAATTTAAATCCATCTAAATCAAGAAACAACAGAGCAAAATTGTGTTCAGCATCACGTTTATACTGCCTTACTGCCTTGGTCAGAAATTCAATAAATAATGTTCTGTTAGCTAAATGAGTCAAAGGGTCATGAAAAGCTAACTGATTTAATTTAAGTTCAGCTTGTTTTCTTAAGCTAATATCAATGCACTGAATAAAAATATAGTCGGCTAGGCCATCGATATTTTTTTGAACAAAAACATTAATATAACAGCAAAGTTCTGTACCATTTTTACAGACCAAGGTTATTTCTGTATCAAATGACTTCGCTTGTGCATGACGAATAAGCTCTAATTGTTTGTAACCTAATTCACGTTCACTTGGCTGAAGTAAATCGACATAATTTAACAGGTTGATTTCATCATAGGTATAGCCGAACGTTTTGCAGAGTGTGTTATTAGCTTGTAATATTTTGCCATCAAGTCCTACCACAGCCATGCTAATAGTCGAATTATGAAACACGTTACGGAACAACTGCTCACTTTGTTTTTTAGCTTGTTCCGCTTTATGTTGCTCACTTAGATCTTGTACTGTACCAGTCAAACGCAGTCCATCTTGCTCAACCTGTCCTGTTGAATGAACATAACTGCGATCATGCTTATCATTAATGCTAATTAACTCATGACTCATACTAAAAGCAACACCATGTTCGATAAACTGCTTAAACACATCTGATATGGGTCCATTAACACTTTTGCCTAACCGATTAAATAATCCTTCGATATTGAGCGTTGCTACTTGAGATGAATTTAACTCCAATAATTTAACCAGCTCTTTTGACAGGATTAATTGTTTAGTTACAGTGTCATACTGCCAACTCCCTAAACGCGCAGCAGCTTGCGCATTAGCAAGGTTACTTTGACTTAACTGTATTTGATGTAATTGTGTTTCCAGTACTTTATTTGCAGTCGCCAGCTGATTGTCACGTTTAATTAAATTATGATTCATTGCATTAAACGCACTGGCAAGACGCCCCAATTCATCTGGGCGAAGATCATCTAACTTTCCTGCTTGTTCACCTCTAGATAATGCGAGGGTGGCATGATTAAGTTTTGATAAAGGCTGGGTAATTTTCTTTCTCATCACAAAAAATAGCACCAGCAACTCAATTCCAAGTGCAATAAACCCTGAAATAAATACAATTATTGCCGTACTAGAAGCCACATTACTCACCAGGGCCTTAGGTATAACACTGACATAATACCAACCAGGGCCTGATAGCTTACTGACCATTAAATAAGAATCTATCTGTGTCAATTCAATCATTTTTTGGCTCGGTTCTGCATTAATTACCGCTTGATAAATTGATTTTAATGAATCGTTACCATCCCGATTAATAATAAACTGACCATCAGCCGCTTTAAGTTGTTCAATGTAATTGTGATGTGCAATCAAGCGACCATCGTGACGAAAAATAAGGTTATACGCCCCTTGGGGAGCCTGATTAATCGTTCTTTGGAACAGTTCATCCAAAGACATGTCATTGCCAATGGTGGCTATGTGTTGCTGCTGATAATATATAGGCGTTTCTATTGAAACCATCCAAATATCAGATTGTTTATCAAGGTAAACGCCTGTCCAAACCGTCTTTTTCTCTGGATTATTTTTTTCAATCGAAATGGTAAAATACTCTTCCAAACGAATATCAAAATCAGCGGCTAATCGATAGGTAAAATCAGGAATTTCTGGCCAATAAATGGCGGCAAAGTTTTCAGTACCATAAGCATAAGTATTAATGAAGCGATTGCGCCAGCTTTTGCCATAATCGCTGACGAGTGTATTAAGTAAACTTGCACGGTATTTAAGCTCGTCAGTTAATTGGACATCTTTTGCAATCCAAACCCCCGCACGTTCATTTGCATCGAATAATTTTGGATTAAAACGCACCGCTTGATCGCTCTGGCGAATGAAGTCTTGATCGAAAAGGGACAACATCGCTGCTTTATTTGATGGCTGATAAGAATTCAGAATATCTTGCTTTAGTAATTTGTGGTTGTCTTCTGCCAAAGTGAAAATTTGGCTTTCTCTAGCCACCCTTTCTTGGGTAAAAGATTGGAATTCAGCTAACTTGGTCGACTCTATCTCGGAGAATATATGAAAATAACTTATGGTGGTTAATATGCTGATCACTAATAAAATTCGAACACCAACCGCCATCAAGGTATGACTAACAATAGATTGCTTCAAACTTGCTAAGAGCTTTATCATTCAAGTTCCCTGTAAAAAGTGCACTAGAAACGCCACAAAAGTGCGGTAACTGAGCTTAAATTATGCTTTAGACATATTATATAAAGCATTATGGCTTAACTTTAGCAGAGTTGATTGAATGTTAACAAACAGTTAGAGAAAAACATCTATGCTTACCACAAAAGGCAGGAGTTCCATTTACGGCGCATTTTTTATCACTTAATAACCCCGAGTTTAAACAAGATCCATCATACAAGCTAAAGAAATCTTACCGCAAAGCGAAATGCAAAATTTAATCAATAACAATCACCAACAAAAAATACACCCATAAAATCAGCTACTTACACAAATCTGCCAATCAAATTATGCACTAATCCAGCTAATAAATATAACCTCAACCGGCTGACACCCACATTAATATTCAAACAGAAACAACATGAATATGACTCATGTTTGAAGTGAAATAATACCGTTTTTGTTCATGTACCGAACCACGTATAACTTACTCAGCGCAAAACACTAGACAAACTTACAACTGCTCCTTAACTAAGTCATCAGGCGAAAAACCTAAAAGACTGTAAGACAACTGACTGAGAAAATCAGATCAGTAGATAAAAAATGTCTAGAAGCACAATGCATGAACTCAGGTTTGAAATCATAGAATGGATACTAAATCGCCATGAATAATAATTTTACATTTTCAATTAACAGCATTTGTCTTGATGAGAATTACCACCCTTCAGACAAAACCCGTATCACTACCAACTTTGCTAACTTAGCCAGAGGCAGCTATCGTCAGGCCAATTTACGCAACGCGTTGAAGATGATTGATAATAGTTTTAATGCATTAGCCCATTGGGATAATCCAAAAGGCGATCGCTATACAGTAGAACTTGAAATTATTTCCGTTAATATGGACATTTCAGGCAGTGGCCAAGCCTTCCCTTCGATTGAAATTTTGAAAACCAATATTGTTGATAGCAAAACCAATAGACGTATTGAAGGCATAGTCGGCAATAACTTTTCTTCTTATGTTCGCGACTATGATTTTAGCGTATTACTGCCAGATCATAACAAAGATCAGCCCCAATTTAGCATCCCAGAAAACTTTGGTGAACTGCATGGTAAACTGTTTAAATATTTCGTTAACTCAGATACCTATAAACAGCACTTCACTAAGCCACCGGTTATCTGCCTCAGTGTTTCGGATAACAAGACATATCATCGCACTGAAAACCAACACCCGGTATTAGGGGTTGAATACCAGCCGAATGAATCGTCATTAACTGAACAATACTTCCAAAAAATGGGCTTGCAGGTTCGTTATTTTATGCCGCCAAATAGTGTCGCGCCGTTAGCTTTTTACTTCTTTGGTGATTTACTCAATGATTACACTCATCTTGAGCTGATAAGCACCATAAGCACAATGGGCACCTTTCAAAAAATCTATCGACCAGAGATTTATAATGCCAATGCCGTGGCGGGGAAATGCTATCAACCGAATTTGAAAAATCTAGATCATTCACTGACGCAAATTGTTTATGATCGCGCAGAACGTAGCCAACTTGCTACGGAACAAGGGAAATTTGCTGCGGAGTATTTTATCAAACCGTATCAAACTGTACTTGAGCAATGGTCAGCTAATTATGCGTAATTTATATATTTATTCGCACGGTTTAACCGCTTAGCTCAGTGGTTACGTTAGTCAAAATTTACGGTATCAATATAATGAAAACATTAAAAAAACACATACTACTACCCACTTCAACGGCAGGCAGTTTACCTAAACCTCTATGGCTAGCAGAGCCTGAAACACTATGGTCTCCTTGGAAATTACAAGGTGATGAGTTAGCTGCTGGCAAACAAGACGCACTGCGTTTATCGTTACACGATCAACAGCGAGCAGGTATTGATATTGTCAGTGATGGCGAGCAAACACGCCAACATTTTGTGACCACCTTTATTGAGCACCTCAATGGCGTTGATTTTCAAAAACGTAAAACCGTTAAAATTCGTGACCGTTATGATGCCAGCGTTCCCACGGTTGTTGGTCCAGTGAGCCGTCAAAAGTCGGTTTTTGTTGAAGACGCCAAATTTTTGCGTCAGCAAACCACGCAACCAATAAAATGGGCGCTACCAGGCCCTATGACAATGATAGATACACTTTATGATGATCATTATAAAAGTCGTGAAAAACTTGCCTGGGAATTTGCCATTATATTGAATCAAGAAGCCAAAGAATTAGAAGCTGCGGGTGTTGATATTATTCAATTTGACGAACCAGCATTTAATGTGTTTTTTGATGAGGTAAATGACTGGGGCATAGCGTGCTTAGAAAGAGCCATTGAAGGGCTAAAATGCGAAACCGCGGTCCATATTTGTTATGGTTATGGCATCAAAGCTAATACCGATTGGAAAAAAACCTTGGGCTCTGAGTGGCGTCAATATGAAGAAGCGTTTCCCAAACTGCAAAAATCAAATATCGATATTATCTCACTTGAATGTCACAACTCCCATGTGCCGATGGAGCTCCTTGAACTCATTCGCGGTAAGAAAGTCATGGTTGGTGCGATTGATGTAGCAAGCAATACCATAGAAACGCCAGAGGAAGTGGCAAATACTCTGCGAAAAGCACTTCAATTTGTCGATGCTGATAAGCTTTACCCTTGTACCAACTGCGGCATGACACCCTTATCTCATCAAGTGGCAAAAGGTAAACTCAATGCCTTAAGTGCAGGTGCTGAAATCGTTAGACAAGAGCTTTTGGCCAAGACAATTTAGCGCTATGTATTTCTGTGTTTTACAGTAAAAAAATGGGATTGGTGTGTAAAACCAATCCCATTATTCAATTGTAATGCTTAAGCTTAATACTGTTGCTTTAGTTCAGTGCCTAGTGATTATTGGCCAAGCGCTGGTGTGCGTGAAGGAATAACGCGCTTGTTGCCCGTTGATTCAAATGCACTAGCAAACTTAAGCAGGTTATTGTCGTCATAGGCACGACCTGCAAAAGTTAAACCTACTGGCATACCAATGTCGGCCATTACGCCCATAGGCACAGTTACCGTTGGTACACCTAAGTGACGAATAGCCAGATTACCGTTGGCAACCCAAATACCGTTGCTCCAAGCTATGTCGGCAGACGCAGGATTAAGGTGTGCATCAGCAGGACCCACATTAGCCACAGTTGGAAACAGCACAGCATCAAGTTTTAGCTCGTCCATCCAGTCTTCTAGATCCAGCTTGCGCGTTTTCTCTAAGCCGCGCAGTCCATCGGGAACACTGTCTATTTGGTTATACGACTTAAGCCCTCTTTTAGCCATGTTGACGTATTCATCCATGCCTGCGGCTAAATCGCCCTCACGATTTGGCAAGGTGCCTAAGTCATGTGGGAAAATTAAATGGCCGTTAACGTCAGAAAGCTTATTTAATTTAGGATCATTATTAGCACGCAAGAATTCATCTAATGCCCAACCTGATAATTCCCATAGCTCATCTTCCAAAAACTCCGCGGTGACTATGCCGCGATTGAACACGGTCGGCGCACCAGGTCGGTCACCTTCGCAGTTGGACACCAGCGGAAAATCAACTTCAATGACTTCTGCTCCAGCAGACTCAAGTGCTTTGCGCGCCGCTTCCCATAAGTCGATAACTGTCGCGCGGGTATTGATACGCTGACCGGTTGGTCCACCAATACCTGGATTTTCGCTGGTGCCAGCCAATTCATCTTTATTGATGTACATGCGCGGCACCCCAAAACGCTTGCCTTTAAGCGTGTCGGCTTGTGCAGCAAGATCCAAATAAGATTGTGGTCGCACGCTTGATGCTTTGGGGATTTGAACCCAAGGTTGCAAACGCCATAAGTCACCACGGGTGATTGGGTCATCAGCCACGATGACATCAAGTACTTCGAGCATGTCTGGCATAGTGCGGGTGTAAGGTACGACCACATCCATAGTCGGTGTCAATGGCCAATTACCACGCACAGAGATGACACCGCGTGATGGAGTATAAGCACACAAGCCGTTGTTAGATGCAGGTCCTCGACCGCTTGACCATGTTTCTTCAGCTAAACCAAAAGCTGAATAGCTTGCCGCGGTGCCAGTGCCGGCACCATTAGACGAACCAGAAGCAAAAGGAGCAGTAAGGTAGTTCGCGTTATAGGGACTTTCTGCACGACCATAGTGACCGCGCTGCATACCACCATTGGCCATAGGCGGCATGTTGGTTTTGCCTATGCATATAGCACCTGCTTCGCGCAGACGCTCCACGGCAAAGGCATCATATTGAGCCACTAAATCTTTAAACGCTGGGCTGCCCGAAGCTGCTGTTAACCCCTTAACAAGGTAGCTGTCCTTGGTGGTATAAGGAATACCATCGAGTGGGCTAAGTGTTTCACCACGAGCCCTTCGAGCATCAGAAGCCTGCGCTTCTTTTATCGCATCTTGATTGCGCACCACTAATGCATTTAATTTAGTCTCTGTTGCTGGGCCGTCATAAGCATCAACTCGCGCTAAATATGACTTAACCAGTTCAACCGATGTAGTACGACCTGATTCAAGCGCTGCACGCAGCTCAGCAATAGAAATCTCAGTGACTTCGAACATGTTACAACCTCTTCTTGAAAGGCAATTGTGTTAAAGATCAATTGCTCTAAAAGATAAATATCATCAAAGACAGTGACTGAATATTCACTGTCTTCTATTGGTCTTGGTTTTTATTTACTGACCAGAGGGGATCTGTTGGGTAATACAATGAATATTACCCCCACCTAATAAGATCTCCCGTGCAGGCACACCAACAATTTCATATTCAGGGAAAATGTCCTGTAATTTTTGAGCTGCAATATCGTCAGTTGCAGGATCAAGTAGTGGGAACACAATACGCTGATTAGTAATAAGAAAGTTCACGTAAGAACCCGCTAAACGCTCACCCGCCGTGCGTGGTACACCAGTGCCCACTTCTACACCTTGCGCTTCTTCTTCAGTGCAATACAAAGGGCCCGGTTGTGGCATTAAATGGATTTTTAACTTACGACCTTGTGCATCAACAGCATTTTGTAACACATCTAAGGCCGCTTTTGAGCGAGGATACTGCGGATCATTTTGATCATCAGTCCAATGCAAAATCACTTCACCAGGACGAGCAAAACAGCACATATTATCAATATGTCCATCGGTCTCATCCATGTAAACGCCATCTTCCAACCAGATAAACTGCTGCACATTTAAGTACTCAGACAGTAATGCTTCTATCTGTTCACGGGTCAAATCTGGGTTGCGGTTGCTGTTAAGTAAACATTCAGCACTGGTCATGCAGGTGCCTTCACCATCGACATGAATTGAACCGCCTTCAAGAATAAGTGGCGCGCGATACCCCTCAAAACCATGTTGCGCGTTCATTTGTAATGCAACTTGCTCGTCTTTATCCCATGGAGAGTACAAACCGCCGTTATGACCGCCCCAGGCATTAAAGCCCCAATCGATACCACGACATTCGCCCTTGGCATTTACCACGACAGTAGGGCCAGTATCGCGTGCCCAGCAATCATCGCTATCGATTTCAACCAAGGTAACGTGAGCAGGCATAACCGTCTTAGCTTGCGTTAAAAATGCCTTGGGCACGCCCATATAAACGGGTGTAACACCACCGATGGCATCAGCCACCTTGGCAAACGTTGCCTGAGCATATGCACCAGCAGAGCGCCAGTTGTCAGGACGGTATGGCCAAAGCATCCACACAGCTTGCTGCCTCGCCCATTCGGCGGGCATATGAAAACCATCTTCAGATGGCTTAGTTGTTAACTGCGTGGTATTCACGTTTGTCATGAGTCTTGTCTCCAGTAATGCTGAAAAACGATAAGGGTAAGCGCCCTAACTATAGGACGACAGGAAAGAAATACACCTAGCATCATTCTAATAAAAATCGATTTACGGCACTCATCAGGCGGATAGTTGGGCCGAAATAGCCGCATCTTCACTCGGTGAGCTTTAGCTTTGTTAAAACATATTGCCATATCATATCATTTAAGGCTGCTTGCGCTAAAGGGTTGTATGTCTTCTAGTAAAGTAAATTTATGAATTTTTTAACATGTCTGCATGCATCAATATTAACACTGATTAATGATTATACATTCAAGTCGGTTGCTGCAATTAACAGGCCTATACCTTGATTAATAGTCGCAAGATACCCGCATAGCTCAAGTCGAGACTAATACAATTGACGCCAAATCAATCAAAGCTATAAAACCAAAAATATTTTCTATTATTTTCAAGCTGTTTCAATAATTGCATAGCATGATTCATCGCTGGTCTCCCCATAAACATTTACGGGCACTTCCTGCTAAGCTTAGTGAATACACTACCTTAACCCAATCAAAAATCGAGTCGAAAACCTTATGAGTAAGATGCGTATAGAGCATGACAGTATGGGGAACGTTCAGGTGCCAGATGATGTTTATTATCAGGCACAAACTCAACGCGCACGAGATAACTTTCAGTTTTCGAAGCGGCGCTTTCCGACGCCAGCGATAATCGCCCTACTCGACATAAAATCAGCTGCAGCACAGGCTAATAGCCAACTCGGCTTGTTAGATAACGCTATGGCCAAAGCAATTCAACAAGCGATTATCGCCAGTAAGAAGCTTGATTTTTCGCAGCACTTTCCAATTGATTTGTTCCAAACAGGCTCTGGCACCAGTTCTAATATGAATGTTAATGAAGTCATTGCCAGCCTAGCTAGCAACATTTTGCAGGCAAAAGTTCACCCTAATGATCATATCAATATGGGTCAAAGCAGTAACGATGTCGTGCCCGCCTGCATTCATATCAGTACGGTTAGGCAATTAAAGGGCTTGTTGTACCCATCGATTAAGGGCTTAAGTGACAAATTAGCAACTTTGGCCGATGAGTATTCCAATACAGTAAAAACCGGTCGCACCCATTTAATGGACGCCATGCCGATTACGCTTGGGCAAGAACTGCAATGTTGGCAACAACAGCTAAACAGTGCTCAAGCTAGAATTCAGCACATTGAGCTAAGTCTGCATCATTTACCATTGGGCGGCACTGCGGTGGGTACTGGCGTTAATTGTGACCCCAATTTTGCCAAACTTGCATGTGATTATTTGCAACAGCAAGATCAAATCCCCTGGCAAGCGGCGGTAATGCCTGCATTGTATATGAGTAGCCAAGATCATACCTTAGGCATGGCTTCGGCGCTCAAAGGGTTAGCGGTTACCTTATTGAAAATCGCCAATGATTTACGCTGGATGAACTCTGGCCCTGTGGCAGGATTACAAGAAATTAGTTTAACGGCGCTGCAACCCGGCTCATCGATAATGCCCGGTAAGGTTAACCCCGTTATCCCAGAAGCCGTAGCCATGATTGCTGCTGAGGTTATCGGCAATGAAACAACCATCACCATCGCGGCGCAATCGGGTAATTTTCAGTTAAATGTGATGCTGCCACTGATTGCAGACAAACTGCTGTCCAGTATTGATTTATTAACCCATGCCTGCCAGGCCATGACCGATAAAGTGTTTGCCGAATTTAAGCCCAATGCAGATCATTTGACCCGGGCATTGGAGAAAAACCCCATTCTGGCTACCGCACTTAATTCAGTGGTGGGTTACGATATGGCCGCAAAAATTGCTAAACGTGCTGATAATGAACATAAATCAGTATTAGTAATTGCACTTGAAGAAACCGATTTGGACAAAGATAAACTTAAAGGAATACTCGACCCATTGAATCTGGCAAAGCCTTATCATTAGCAGCCATAACAGACAAACAGCGATAAGCGTAAATAATGTGTAGTAGACATAAAGGTCACTTCAAGTTATGCAATTGCATATCGTATATAGTGAGCTAAACTCTGAACAGAGTCTTAATACTTATCCTATTTGAGAGCAAATATGGTCAAATTATCCTTGTCCCTCGTTTTTTCACTGATGTTCTCCAACCCTGTATTTAGTCAATCTAAAGAAATTGTTGCCTCTTTTGGGGAGTCCTTACCTCCGTGGGTAATTGAAGAAGGTCCCACTGGAATACTGGTCAACTTGTTGCAAGATTGCCTAGAACCTTCTGGTTATCAACTCAAGCCAAAAACACTGCCTTACGCAAGACGAATTGCAGAGTATCTGACAAATCAGGTTAGTGTGGTGACAGATATCAATGAAAAAACCATTGCTGAAAGAGGACTTAAAGGCTATTACACTGGCGATATCTACGCCTATGAAAACTTTCTTTTTTCTCTTTCAGAAAGGGCTCTTAAGGTCAACAAAATAGCTGATCTTGCTGAATACTCATTAATTTCATGGCAGGGAGCAATTGCACATATTGGCGGTGAGTACGCTGCAATGGCAACGCAGAATAGAAAATATAGTGAAACTCATAATCAAAAAACTCAGTTAAGAATGTTATTAAGTAAAAGGGTCGACTTTATTCAAATGGATGGGCAAATCTATCAATTTTATCGGCAAGAATTGATAAATGACAACGAATTTGACGAGACCGTTGCGGTGGATAGAGCCCCGCTATTTGGAAAGAGTCCCAATGGTTTTCTATTTAAATCAGAAGCAGCAAGAGATGCTTGCGTGACTAACTTAAAGCTGATTAAAGAGAACAATAAATATAAGGATATTTTATATTTTGGCAGCTAGGTTAAAAAATCCACATTCGTTGTTTATTTTTCTTAAGCTATATGATCTTTTAGGGCATAGATACTGATGAGCATCATAGATTATTTAAGAAAATCGTTAGCGCTAACACAAGCCATAATCGCTTTAGTGCTAAGTATTCTCATTGCTCTGTTAGTCAGTGGATACTCGCTTAGCTTGCATCTGTCAGACCAAAGAGATGAAGCCTTTAGTTTGGCTCAAGAGATCCTTACCGCTGCTGAAGGTGGCGCGACCAATGCAGCTTGGACTTTAGATCCTGTTCTTGCCGAACAAATTGTCGCGAGTATGACGGCACTGGGCATGGTTCAAGATGCGGTACTTACTGGTGAAACTGGGAATATTATTGCTGCCGACAGAAAACCCGTTCAGGAAAAAAAGTATTTAATTGCATGGGTAACGTCTAACTTTATCGGCGACGAAATTCTCGGTGAAAGAAAACTCTATATTGAACTGAATAATGAAATGCGCCAAGTTGGCGTGTTATCAATAAAATTAAATCCCACCCCTCTAGCGCAACAGTTTTTGACCTTTGCCGGCAGCGTAATCATTACAGGACTGTTGCAGGCCGTAACTATTGCTTTGGTTTTATTATGGTTATCTTCTTGGCTATTGACTTCGCCTTTGCGGCGAGTAACTAGGTCCATATCAAAAATTGATCCTGAAAATCCAGATCCAAGAACACTGGAGAGCTTAACTATTCATGCTACAAATGAAATGGGGCAGCTAGTAAATCACATCCAGCAAATGTTAAAAGGTCTCATTAGTGCTCAAGAACAACTCAGAAACCTAGCAACGAGAGACCCACTGACAAATATACTCAACCGAACACTTATAGCAGACCGATTATCACAAGCGATTATCACCGCCAAACGAAACAATTCTAAAGTGGCGGTTTTATTTATTGATATGGACCGGTTTAAAACTATCAACGATTCTTTAGGTCATGATGTCGGCGACACGCTTCTTATTGAAGTGGCACACAGATTATTAAAAACACTTAGAAGCAACGATGCCGTCGGGCGTTTAGGCGGAGATGAGTTTCTGGTAGTGATTGAAGGAAATAATGAGCTAAGCGAATTAATGTATGTGGTTCAGCGAATTGATGAGACATTAACGCTGCCCTATTTTTTGGCTGACCGGGAAATTCGTACTTCTGGTAGCATTGGGATTTCTATTTACCCCGAAAATGGAGCAGATACAAATCAACTAATGCGCTGCGCTGACTTGGCCATGTATAAAGCAAAAGCGAGCGGTAAACATTGGCACTTCTACGCGAAAGAAATGAGCGATAAAGTCGAAGCAAGATTAAATATCGAGGCCGCACTGAATTACGCGGTTGAGCGTGAAGAATTTCATTTGAATTATCAGCCAAAAATAAACTCTGAAACGGGCAAGTTAGTAGGCTGCGAAGCGTTAATACGCTGGAATAATAATCCTGAAAATATTTCAGTAGAAGGCTTTATTAAAATTGCTGAGGAAAATGGATCAATTATCGCTATTGGAGACTGGGTATTAGAAACAGCTTGTCAGCAAATCAAACGCTGGGAGAAAGAATATGGTGGAATATCCGTTGCTATCAACGTTTCTGCTCGACAAATGCAAGAAGATAATTACGTAGAACATGTGTTATCAGTGATTAAAAAACATGATGTTAACCCTAAACTGCTTGAACTGGAAATTACCGAAACTGTATTGATGAAAGCTCTCGATAAAAGTTTTATTGCCTTAAAAAAATTACGCCAGCATGGGATAAATATTTCAATTGATGACTTTGGCACAGGTTACTGTTCGCTTTCTTACCTATCTCGATTACCTGTCGATATACTCAAAATCGATCGTTCTTTTGTCTCAGGAGAGCAACCATCCACTGCCGTTTTAGAAATGATTGTTGCAATGGCTAAAGCTCTAGGTTTAAAAACAATCGCTGAAGGGGTCGAAACCCAAGAACAAAAAGATTGGCTAATTCAAGAGGGTTGCGATTATTTGCAAGGCTATTTAATCAGTAAACCTATTTCAAGCAAAGAGCTCGAAGAAAAATTCTTAGTTAACCTCAATTAAATATCTGCCAGTCTCATAATAAATATCAAAGATGGTCGCCAGCTCAATAATACGAGCATCTACTACCCATTCGCGTCGATGTTCAAAATATTACCTGTTGATGTATCAAGACAACAAAGAAAAGCCTTACGTACCAACCGCGAACAGCAGTGATAGTAAGCCGTATCTTCTAAGCTAACGGTATTTTTTCTGGTCTGGCTATGTTCAATATGCTGAAAAAAATTGTGATATTGAGGGTGTTTTGTGCAAAGGTAATGAAACAAGTGTCGGAAGCACTAACGAGGACAAGAGCATAGACATTCTTGAACAAAGGCTTGTTAAATTATCTGAGCTTGACCTCATTATCGCATTTTAATGGCATAAAAAATTAACAAGAATGAGTAATGAAGATAATCAAATCCTATATTCTTTTCCTAGTCGGTTAATTATTTGCACTATTTGAGATGGGATATCCTGCAAACTTAAAATCATCTGCGCGGCTCCTAAGTCAATTGCGGCTTTAGGCATTCCAAATATAACTGAGCTTGCTTCATCCTGTGCGATAGTAATACCATCAGAGTTAAGCAGTTCCAACATTCCGGCTGCACCATCTTTACCCATGCCAGTTAAAATAACACCTAAGACATTGCTACCAGCTGTTTGCGCTAAAGATTGAAACATCGCATCAACTGAAGGGCGGTGACCGCTCACTCGCTCACTATCAGACAGTTTAATCCGATAATCAGCACCACTGCGAACCACAAGTAAATGCTGATCGCCTGGCGCTAAATAAGCACAGCCAGGGATCAATCTTTCACCATCCTGAGCTTCTTTAACATGTATCGCACTAACCTTGTCCAGATTTTCGGCAAAGGTTTTAGTAAACCCTGGAGGCATATGTTGGGTAATAACAATGGCTGGACTGTCGATAGGCATTTCAGCAAGTAATGATTTAAGTGCCACAGTTCCTCCTGTTGAGGCGCCAATAGCAATAATTTTCTCACTTGTTTTAAATTTAAATGCAGTATTTGCTGTATTTTTTTTGATAGCTTTAGGCTGAACCTTTGCCTTGGCAACAGAGCGTATCTTGGCAACAATTTCGCTACGATAGGCTTCCATGCTATTAGCAATATCCAATTTAGGTTTGGGAAAAAAATCCACGGCGCCAATTTCTAAAGCTTTAAGAGTCACCTCAGCACCCTGCTCTGTTAAACTAGAAACCATCAACACAGGAGTTGGTCTGGCTTTCATTAAACGGTCTAGAAAAGTTAACCCATCAACCTTAGGCATTTCGACATCTAATGTAATCACATCAGGACTAAAGGTGATGACCATATCTTTTGCTACAAAAGCATCTGGAGCGGCGCCAACTAATGTAAAATCTGGCTCAGCTCGAATAATCTCACTCAATAAGCTCCGAATAAGAGCTGAATCATCAACTACTAATACTTTTATTTGTCTAGTCATCAAATAGCTCCACATCACCACTCATAGCTTGTGAACGTAACTTAAACTTGTACTCACTTTCACGGTCTAAAATTGTAGTGTTATGCATAGTTTTAATTTTTCTAACCAGTACCCGTCCCGTATCTGGGAAAAAATAAACTTTACGGGGGTAAACATCAAGAAGGTCAGAAGCTATGATTGGAATATTTTCCATTCTTAAATAATCTTGTACAAATTCAGCGTTACGTTCACCAATATTAACAGTCATAAACCCTTGTAGCACATTACCGCCACCAAACACCTTAGCCTCAAGCCGATTTTTACTTGCGCCGAGCTTGAGTAAATGGTTAATCAGTATTTCCATCGCATAAACTCCGTAGCGAGCAGACTCTGAAGTCCCACCACCTTGTGGGTAGTTATCCTGTGGTAGTAAGAAGTGATTCATACCGGCAATTCCTAGGACAGGATCTCGTAAACACACTGATACACAGGATCCTAAAACTGTCACAATAAGGGTATTTTGTGTTGTAGCAAAATACTCTCCGGGAGAAATTTTTACAGCTTCAGAATTAAAATACCGGTCATAATATCGATTAGGAGCAAGGTTCGAATTATTAACATCAAAGTTTAACAAGCTTACCTCACAGAGTGATTTGGGTAATAAGTTGTGTTGCCAGCAGATCTAACCAGATGAGTAGCATTATTAAAGGTTTCAGAATGTCCTGCTACATAAAGGCCATCAGCAGGTAATAATTTAACCATCCTTTCTAATACCTTTAACTGAGTCGAACGGTCAAAATAAATCATTACATTGCGACAAAAAATAATGTCAATTGGCTCCCTTAATGACCATTCAGATTTAAGTAAATTAATCTGTCTAAATTCAACCATTTTCTGTAACTCTGGTACGACTTTAACCATACCAGCAAATGCTCCTTTTCCTTTAAAAAAAAATTGTTTTTTACGCTCCTCCGATAAAGAATTTATTCTGTCGATTGAATAGATGCCTGCTTTAGCTTTTTGCAGTACCTGACTATCTACATCGGAAGCAATAATTTTAATTGGTACATCAAACATAGCAAACGTTTCAGCAACCACCATTGCTATAGAATAGGGCTCCTCCCCTGTACTACTGGCGGCACACCAAATCGTTCGTGTTTTAGGATGTGCTATCAAGTACTTTTTAAGAATGTCAAAATGATGTGGTTCACGAAAAAACGAAGTCAAGTTTGTCGTTAGCGCATTAATGAAATGTTCTTCTTCACTAGGATGAGTATTAAGATGGTGCAGATATTCCGAAAAACCTTGCAGTTTTAACGACCTAACCCTGCGGGCTAAACGGCTATAAACCATTGAGTCTTTACTATCTGCTAAGCGAATTCCTGTTAATTGATATAACAAAGTTCTCACTGAATCAAAATCAGCTTTTGCAAAACTGAACTCTCTATTATCCCAGCCTTCAGAGCTTGTCATTATAATATCCTAGTATAAATATATTATGACCCTCACCTGATGGGTGAGGGCTTCAATCATTTTATTATTTAATACTTATAAGACTAAAAACTCTCCCATTCGTCATCTTTGGGTTGCGATGGTTTGATGGCATTTCTTTTCGGTAATGTGCTCTTAGCGTGAGAAATCATTTGTGTTTTGGGTGCCGAATGTTGCAAAGCGGCTTGCACATGTTGATAATCATCGTCGAGTTTAAATTGGCTAACATTAGTCGCCAATTGTGCCGCTTGAGATAGCAAACTCTCAGCTGCTGCGGCAGCTTCTTCAACCAAAGCAGCATTTTGCTGTGTCATTTCATCCATTTGACTCACGGCTTTACCTACTTCATCAAGACCGGTCGCTTGCTCACTAGAAGCCGCGGCAATTTCTGCCATGATGTCGTTAACACGTTTAATCGATGTCACGATTTCTTTCATCGTATCACCAGACTTTCCAACTAACTCATTGCCGTTATTAATCTTACCGACAGAGTCAGAAATCAATGCCTTAATGTCTTTAGCTGCGTTTGCTGATCGCTGCGCTAATGTTCTTACTTCAGATGCAACGACAGCAAACCCTCGACCTTGCTCCCCAGCTCGCGCAGCTTCTACTGCAGCATTCAATGCTAGAATATTAGTTTGGAAAGCGATCCCATCAATTACACCGATAATGTCAGCGATTTTTTGTGATGACTCGTTAATAGATGCCATTGTAACGACAACTTGATCAATTAAATTTCCTCCGTTAATAGCAACTTCAGAAGCTTTAGCTGAAAGCGTATTGGCTTGTCTTGCATTATCAGCATTTTGACGCACGGTTCCTGTAAGCTCCTCCATGCTCGATGCAGTTTCTTCGAGGCTGGATGCTTGCTGCTCAGTACGACTGGATAAATCAGTATTACCTTGTGATATCTCACTTGAAGCGGTTTTAATAGTATCTGCGGCGGTACGAATTTTACCTAACATCTGCGCTAGATTCTGGGAAGTTTGATTACAGCCATTTTTAAGTAATTCAAACGAACCTTGGTAATCAGCGGTTACACGCTCAGTTAAGTCTCCTTCAGAAATGGATTTAAGCACTCGATTAATGTCATTTAAGCCACTTTCAGTGACCCTAAGTAGCGAATTTAATCCCTCAGATAATTTCAAGAAAAATCCATTTTTTCCTTCGGTCGAAATTAAACTGGTAAAATCACCCTCTGCTGCTGCTTGTACAGCAGTATTCACTTCAGACTCAACAAACACCTCTTGAGTACGATCTAACCACTCTACAACTGAGCCTAATCTTGTGCCATCATTGGCAAAAATAGGGTTAGCAACCAAGCGAAAATGACGGCTTCCAACAACAATATTTGCGGTATATGTTTTAGTTAAATTGGCAAGAAGGTGCATTTGATGAGCAGGGTTCTTATGGAAAATATCTATATTACTGCCAACAACCTTTTCAACAGAAAAGTGAGGAAGCTCTTTTCTTAAATCAGACTCAGCAATGCGAAGCATGTTTTCAACTGATTTATTCATATAGGTGATATTACGATCAATATCGGCAATCATTACATTCGTTGTAGTGGTTTCTAATGCACCTAAAATTCGGCTTAATTCATGCTCGGAAGCGACCTCTTTCGTGCGGTCAATCCACTCCACTACTGTGCCTAATCGATTACGCTTTGTATCAAAAATTGGATTGGCAATTAACCGAAAGCTTCGACCAGCAACAACAATATTTCCTACATAAGTTTTGTCTAACGCTGCAAGCAATCTGCGTTGATGCGATGGTTCTTTGTGAAAAATATCAATATTACTGCCAATGACGGAACTAACAGAAAAATGCGGAAGGGCTTTTCTAAGATCGCTTTCAGCTTCCCTAAGCATCCGTTCAACAGCTTGATTCATATATATGACGTTGAGGTCATTATCAGCAACCATTACATTTGAAGATGTAGCTTCTAATGCTGAGGTTACTCTTAATGAAAGTAATTCATGCTTTTTCTGCTCTGTAATATCGTGCCACTCTACTGATGTACCAAGTGATACCCCCTTCTCATCACGAAGTGGATTAAGCACCAGTTTGAAACAACGCACACCGACATTGATTGAAGCCGTATGAGTTTGGGACAGCTGAGAAACAATATTTTTTTGGTGTTGAGGTTGTTTGTGAAAAATATCAATATTACTCCCAATCAGAGAAGATACTGAAAATTGGGGTAACTCTTTACGAATGTCATCCTGTGCTGCGGTCAATAAATTAACTACTGCTCTATTCGCATAAACGATAACTCGTTCGGGGTCTGCAATCATAAAACAAGTGCTGCTATTGTCTAAAGCCAAACTAGCGCGGGTTAACGATTGTTGTTGCTGTCCATTATTTTCAAACCAAGATCTGATACCCATATTTATCACTCCGATGGCAATGCTGTAGAATCGAATAACCCCAGCTCTTGGCTGGAAATCAATTTTTCAATGTTAAGTAAAATAATCATTTGTTCATTAACTGGTGCTAATCCAAATAAATACTGGCTGTCAAAGGCTACACCAAACTCTGGAGGCGGTTTAATATCTGAAGCCTGCATATTAATGACATCAGACACTGCATCTACCACTATGCCAACAATGCGATTATTAATATGAAGCATGATGACAATAGTAAATTCGTTATAGGAAGCCTCACCAACATCGAATTTAAGTCTTAAATCAACAATCGGAACAATATCACCACGCAAATTCAATACCCCTTTAATAAAGGCTGGGGCATTAGCAATTTTCGTAACTGGTTCATACCCCCTAATTTCACGTACCTTCATGATATCTAAACCGTAATGTTCATCACCTAAAATAAAGGTTAAATACTCATGTGCGGTGCTATCTTGACTATCTGCATCTTTTTTTTGTTCAGTTATCATACTTAACCCTTTGCTTTAAAGATTCATTGATTTTCAAAGCCAATGATTCTGCATCCAATATCAATGCAACACTGCCATCTCCCATAATAGTCGCTCCAGCAACGCCTTGTACTCGGCGATAATGTTGTTCCAAACTCTTAATGACAGCTTGTTGCTGCCCAATTAGCTCGTCAACAAGCAAGGCAAAGCGCGTGTTATTAGTTTCAACTAACACTAAAATACCTTCAGTTGCTAACCTAGACTTGGGCTCTAAATCCATAACCTGATATAAATTTACAATTGGCCAATAAGCGTCACGTAAATCCAAAACTTGTTCATTACCAATAAACTTTAATTGAGAACTTTGTGGTTGTACGGATTCAATAATATTTACCAGTGGAATAATAAATATTTGCCCACCAACGGAGATAGACATTCCATCAAGGATAGCTAAAGTGAGAGGCAAGCGGATTTGAAAAGAAGAACCGCGACCCTTTTCAGAGAGTATTTCTAACCGGCCGCCCATAGACTCTATATTACGTTTCACAACGTCCATACCAACGCCACGGCCCGAAACATCAGTGACTTGTTCCGCAGTTGAAAATCCCGCAGACATGATTAATTGCCAAACCTGTTGATCGGTTGGATTTTCAGGCACATCTACATTATTTTCAAAAGCTTTAGCGAGAATACGATCACGATTGAGCCCTGCACCGTCATCTAATACTGAGATCAAGATGTTACCCCCCTTCTGTTCAGCTTTGAGGGTGAGTACGCCGGTTTCGGGTTTACCATTAGCAATCCTGATTTCAGGCAATTCAATGCCATGATCTAGACTGTTGCGCACCAGATGCGTCAATGGATCCACCAACAGTTCAATTAAGCCTTTATCTATTTCGGTTTGGCCACCTACAATAGTTAAATCGATTTTCTTATTAAGCTTTTTAGATAAATCTCTGACAACCCTAGGAAACCGATTAAAAACAAAAGACATAGGCAACATCCTAATCGACATGATGCCCTCCTGAAGTTCTCGTGTATTCCGTTCAAGTTCGGCTAATGCTGAGCGTAGTTTTTCACTTGCAAGGCCGGTTATCTCGTCACCAATAAGATTCAGCATAGATTGCGTAATAACTAATTCGCCAACCAAATTAACTAAACTGTCGATTTTTGCTATGTCGACTCTAATGCTGCTACTTTCACTTGCTTCAGCCTTCGCTTTGGTATCTGTGTTAGATTTTGAAAGGGACGTAGATTTAGCATGTTGTGAAAGACTGGATACTGAGGTAATCGAATCGTCTGTCGTATCGTGAAGAACTGATGCCTCTAATTCAGGCTCCTCATCATTGGACACCTTTTGTATAGATGAATTTGAGTCTGGTAAATTATCGTCTAAATCAACAAAAAATCCAAAACCGTCCTCTATATCAGCGGTGCTTTCATCAACTATAGGTTCAAAGAATCCAAAACCATCGTCAGTGTCATCATTTACTTGCGCCATGATTTCGGAAGTATTGCTTTTACTTGAGGAATTAAGTGGCTTAAAAAAACCAAAGCCATTTTCATCATCTTGCGACTCTGCGTGACTATCTGGTTCTAAAATAACTTCTAAAGATGCGGTGGTAGAATTAACTAAAGCCCATTCGATTTCGGTACTATCAGCATAGCTTTTTAACAGCTTACGAAGAGTATCAACAGCCATTAATAATTCATCTATGATATGCACTGAAAAATTAAATTTACCTTGTCGAGCTTTGTCAAAAAGACTCTCCATAACATGGGTAACAGTAATTAGCGCATCAAAGCTAAACATGCCACTACCGCCTTTTATCGAATGTGCAGCACGAAAAATACTGTTTAACTCTTCGATATCTGGCGAACTTGGATCAAGGGCTAGTAATAGGTGCTCCATCTCATCAAGATGCTCTTGGCTTTCTTCGATAAAGACACCATGAAATTGACTCATATCCATTGACATAATGTTACCAACTATTAAATAAGAGGACTTATCCCAACACTTTGGAAGCTACTTGCAGAAGCTTATCTGGATCAAATGGTTTAACCATCCAGCCAGTTGCCCCAGCCGCTCTTCCGCGAGCCTTCATTTCATCGCTTGCTTCGGTAGTTAATACCACAATAGCTTTCGTCCGATAGGCAGGTAACCCTCGTAATGATTTAATTAATGTTAGTCCATCCATACGTGGCATATTTTGGTCTGTTAATACGAAGTCAAAAATTTTTGTTTTACATAAATCAAAGGCCTCTTGACCATCTGAAGCCAATGTCACTTGGTAATTGGCTGACTTAAGTGTTGCTTCTACCATTTGACGAATTGAAGCTGAATCATCGACAACTAAAATGCTTTTACTCATAGTTTATGTTTTCCAACCAATACCACCCTTACAGCATTTCCAGGAGGTATAATTTCAAGGGTTTCAGCTAAGTGCTTAATTAAAGTTAAGCCTCGGCCGTAGCTTTTAGACAAATTACTCGGTTCTATATCATTCTTAAAAAACCCATGACCACTATCTTCGATATAGATTTCTAAGCGCTGTAAGTGGCTTTGCCACTGAACTTTTAATATAATTTTATTGTCATTAGATAAGTGATTTACTCTTTCCATTTTTTCTTCATAAAAAGCTAAAAAGCCATTTTCTTGTGACTTAATTTCACTATTTAACTCGAGTACGCCATGTTCAAATGCATTAGTATATAACTCAGATAACACAGTAAAGACTTTGGTCACCAAGGATAATGGCAGTTGCTTAGATATTAATTCACACAAATGTCCAGGAATATCAAACAAATCGAGTGATGCTCCCTGTAATGTGTGTTCAATAAAAAATGCACTCTCTTGAACAGCTGTTAATTCATCCTCTTCTATAAAGGACTGCAAAATATCGTGAGTATCTATTAGCACAACAGATATATCGTCTTGTGGCGATTCACATTCAACATTAAAATGCTGTTTAACACCCTCTAAAGGTTCTCCAGGTAACTTTAGTAACGAAACAAGATCATCTATGGTTAACATTTTTCCTTTATTAGATGGAGTTTCGATAACACCATCACTGAAAAGAATTACCCTTTGGTTATCTAGCAAATCAATATGTTCTGAATTAACACTAAACTGATTATCGGACAAAATACCCAATGCCATATTTTCAGATTTTATCTGCTTAATTATTTGGTATTGCTCATCGACTATAATGACTGGTGGCATACCTCCATTCCAAATATCAATAGTTTTATTGTTTGGTTGCAAATGAATAATGACTGCCGCCACAAAACGGTCTTCTGGTAAAAAATGATTTAGCTTGGTATTGAGTTCAAAAACAATATTACACAGCGGTAAGCCTTTTTCTGTCATGGCCCCAAATGCCTGCATCATTGGCATAAGCGACACTGCGGCGGCTAAGCCATGCCCCATTGCATCGGCTAACATCACATAATGACTGCCGTCTGGACCACTACAGTGGATAACGCCGTCGCCACTGAATAATGATGAAGGTTTAACCCAATAATTTATTGCTGGTATATCTAGATGAATTTTTCCATGCATGGCACCAAATAAATGTTTAGCCAGCGCCTGCTCCTGTAATTGTGAATCTCGCCAAATATTTATTGCTACACGTTGTGTATTATTAACTTTTTCTAAGTAACGCTGATGAATTGACCTTTTCATTTTTAGCCATAATAAATCCATCTTAATTGGCTTTAATGCAATATCGTCAATATCTTGTGTGAATGCTTCAACAAAAAAATCGGTATCACTATTGGCACTGACAATAATAATCGCCGCCATAGGTAAGTGTTCTTTTAGCTGTGAAACAAACTTAATCCCTTCCCCATCGGGTAAATGATTGTCCAGTAACACCAATTCATAATTTAATCGTGGTCTACAAACTTCTTTTTTTGCTTTTTCTATTGATGTACATACAACTACTTTTATTCCTTTTTCCATAAAGAATTGTTTGTACATCAAAATACAAACAGGATTATCCTCAATAATCAAAACTGATATAGGTGGGCGACTGTCGTAAAAAAGATCAAATGAAGGCATAAAGTTTTGTCATTTTTGCAATTTCTAGGATTTCCAAAGCACTACCATGAGCGCCTTTAATGATCAGTTTTGCACGAACACCTTTCTCATTTTTCTTTGATAATAAAACTAACATTCCTAGCGCAGAACTGTCTAAATAGTTCACTTGAGAGAAGTCTAATTGGATTTCTTTAATACCCGTTTTTGCAACTAATGCCTCAACCTCTTGGTTGAATGTTTTGTGGTAACTAAAATCAAAACGGTTTGGTAACCTAATACTGTAATTATCCAAAGTACTTGTCCTCAATGGTATTTCATTGTAGATGTCTGTTTTCTAGAAAAAATCGATATCACCACTTGCCATAGAACTGGCCGAAACAGGGTTATGTTTTTGAATTTTAAATTGTACAAGGCTTTCATTACACCCTTGTATCTTAGCTTCATCTTCCATACCACCAGGTTCCATCAATATATTTAATTGTGTATTAACTTGGGCTAATTGTTCAGCGGTATAAGCCAGATTTTGTGAGTTAATATCTCCAAATTGCAGCCCTCGCATTGCGTCATTCAAAGACTGTTGTAATATTTGGTTATGTTCATCAAGAGCTGAAGTATGCTTTCGATTGCCTGTAGCGTTTTCCATTAATTTATCGATAGCAATGTGGACATTTTTTTTCGATTGCATTACATAAGTAACATCTTGCGAGGCGACGCCACCTATGTCAGCAGTTAAAGTTTCAATTTGAACTGCCATATTTTTTAGTTTCTGTTGGATCTGATTACTAAAACCCGCTGACCGAGTAGAAAGCGACCTAACCTCATCTGCTACCACGGCAAATCCGCGCCCGGCCTCGCCTGCACGTGCAGCCTCAATTGCTGCATTAAGTGCAAGTAAGTTGGTTTGTGATGCGATTTGATCAATATCTTTCATCGCCTTCATCACATCAGGAACCATAGTATTAATTCGACCGACTTTTTCGACTAGTTCCATTGAAGATGCTGACATATTGACTGTTGTTTCAACAAACTGTTCAAGAGTTTTACTGGTTTCTTGAACAAATGAAGTCAACCAACTATTTCCATGCTCATCATTTTCAGATTCTAGCAACTGCATTACGCGATCTTGTTGTAGCTCTGCCAATTCTTTTAATCGAGAAAATGAAGTAACAAGGGTTTCAATAGCATCCGATTGCACATTATTTACATCGTCAACATTTTGTTTGCATTCGAGTAGGGTTGATTTTAATGTGTCCAGAAATTGTTGTTGTAATTGGTCAACATCATTAGTGAGGGGTGGCTTTGAAATCATATTTTTCACAGCCGTAGTTTGGTGATTAACAGTGGAGCTAGTCGTTATCAATTTTAGTGCAAAACCGCCAGATAGAGTGCAGATAAGTACTGCAATAAATAAAGCAACCACTACTGGCACCCAATTCATCAATAACCAAGAAATGCAAAAAGCGATAAATGAGCCTATCGCCAAAGCTACAAATGGTGATGACATAAAATGCTTTTCTTTCAAGAGACTATCCTTAATTTCTTTTTATATTAAAATAGTAGACAGTAATTCCTTAACTGCAAATTTTATTTATAGCATTTTTATTTTTTCTTATCTCTGATCATTGCCAAAATTAGCGCACCACTGCTAGGCAACCTAGAATTAACAAAACATTAACATAAGAGTTAGAGTGGCTCAAGGTATTAAATTATGCTTTTTAGGAGGTATTCGAGAAAGATAACTTACTCTTTATGATGATTATAATTACTCATGTCATTTTGTCTTAGCAGCATACAAAAGTACTATTTGGGTCGTTTTTATGGTTATTCATCTCATTTAGCTAAAAGGTTATGTTCAAAAGCGGTTGCCGTATCGCACTGGGTTTTATGGTGCATAATGGGCACTTTATAAACAAAAAAGAGCATAGAATACTCTACCATTCAGTTCGCAGAACTGGCTTTTTAAAAGCTCAACATTTTTACTCCACCAGTTCCTAATAAAATATCCCTAGCAGTAACAGTGCTACAGGAAAGATTTTATTCATGGCTATTACATAGCTTTTTGTAATAGTTCTATTATATTTAATTTAACTTTTTCCTAGCTATAAGAGAATAGTATGTTTCTAACTCGTTTAATCTACGTAAGTACAGTGACAGATTTTATTAGCGAATCGTCTTTAGAGGACATACTCACAAAAGCACGTTTGCATAATGCTAAAAATGGCATGACTGGAATGCTCTGCTTTAATAATAATTATTTTATTCAATGCATCGAAGGTAGTAGAGAAAGCGTTAATGAGACTTATAATAAAATTGTAACCGATACACGCCATTCCAACATTGTGATTATTGAATATTGCGAGATATATTCAAGAGAGTTTAGCTCTTGGGATATGGCATATGTGCCTGCAACTAAAAATATGGGGCCCATTAATTTAAAATTTTCAACCTCAACAGAATTCAATCCTTATAACATACCTGGTTCTGCAGCTTTTCAGATGCTTTTGGAGCTTCGAAACAGTCTTATCTCTGTTTAACTTTAGCAACAGCCAATAAGAGAGAGGTATAAAATCATTAGTGTAGGTTTGATGAACTATGGTGTTGATGGCTTAGAAAAGGCGACTGCCCTGTCACCAATCAGTAGCGAGACTTTTCATTAGACCAGAAAAAACTAGCTGCATACCTCAGGCTTTAAGCATAGAGACTAGCCTAATCTCAATACGCTGTTGGCACACTGTTAAGACATTCGAAAGGTAATTTATACCACTAATGCCATCAAGAACCGCAAGCTATTTCCTAATGATGACAGAGCAAAGATGGTGGTTGACTTGGTTATTATGCAAGCGTCGAAGAAATGAACGATGCCGATTAGAAACCGGTAAACGGCACAGGCATTCTATACTCGCTTATCTTTTCAATAGAGTCTGTTATCGCAAAATGCGGCAAAAAGCCTCATCATATTTGATGAGGCTTTTTGTTGAATGCAAAGAAATCATATTAAAAGTAAAACACTAGCCAAATTTCAGCCTGACACCTGCGTTAACAATGAACCCATCGTTACGGGACCAAATATCTGTGGTCCACTGGCCACTGGGCATTCTATTAGGTAACAGAAGTGGGTGCTCATCAGTTTGTCTTACATTGAGTAAGTTCTCTAAATTAATGAACCAACTTGCTCGCCCATACGTTATCTCTCCCATTAACCCAAGGTGCCAATAAGGATTAGTTTCATCAATATATGGGTTATCGTTAACCCTTTGGGTACCGGTGTAATAGGATTCAAAGCCCATTCTAAAGTTGCCATGTTGCTCCCACATAGCAACAAAACCCGCAGAGTGACGTGGGGTTAACGCTATCTCTCTTCGTTCTGAACTATCGGGTGACTCTTCACTTGTGTCTAAATACAAGTAACTTGCGGTGAGCTTAATGTCACCCAAATAGTAACGCAGCAACACTTCAGATCCCCGAATTTCACTTGTCCCTTCAGCATTAACTAACCTAACTGCGTCGAGTGTGCCGTTGTTACCCGAAGAAAAAGCCACTAACCCTGTCACATTATTAACATTAGATCCAAAAAAAGTCAGGCTCGTCTCTGCATTTTCAAAAGCATAAGTAAAATCTAGCGATGCGGTTTTGGCCTGTTCTTGTTGTAAATTCTCAATGGGGGCTAATCTTGATAATCCCGCAGCTTCAATCTCTTCAACAAAAGGAGTTGGGGCAAAATATCCCTGTCCATAAGAGCCTCTTATGGTTAAATTGTTTGGTCGATAAAGTAGCGATACTCTTGGGCTAAATTGGGTTCCGTACTCACTGTGCTCATCGACTCGAGCACTGTATGAGGTTGTTATTTGTTCCGAATGGGTATAATCAAGCTGAGCAAATACACCTGGCACCTCATAGGAATAATCAAACACTGGAAAGGTGTTTGAGGTAAAAACCTCAGACTGGTACGCTAAACCGACAACCCAATCACTGTTATCTGTATAACCCGCAAGGCTGTTTTCAAACAAATAACTCTCGTGTTTATCTTCTTCTAAGTCAATACCATAAATATGCGTGTGTTCTTGTACCATCGCCGAGGCTCGCGTATTAAAGGTCAGTGACTCTAATACCGGAAGGCTAAACACAACACCAGCGTCAAGCCTATCTGAGTCTTGTGATTGCTCAAATGATTGACCATCTGCAAGTTTATTATCGCCTAGGGTTCCACCCGTTCGTTGCTCTGACATCAAGCCGCTAGTCACGTACAGTGTTTGCCCAGCGTCCCCTTGCCAAAATATTCGAGGCCGCACGGTATACCTTTCATAGCCAGCCAAATCAATCCAGCCATCATTATCAATATCTTGCTCATCTTGATAATGAGCGCCAGCAGTTATCGAGCCTTTTATATCCTCACTCAGCGGCGATTCAATATAAGTCGTCACATCCTGACCTGCTCGAGTGGTTGAGTTTACTAACACCTCACCGTTTAATTCATCACTTGGGGTTCTAGATATCAGATTAATCACCCCACCCAAGGCAGAGCCACCATAAAGTGATGACGCCGATCCTTTAATAATTTCTACTCGGCTAAGATCGGTTGGCGGAATTTGTAACAAGCCTATTGATGACGCTTGATTTCCATAAAGCGGTAAACCATCAGCCAATAGTTGCGTATAACGACCATAAAGACCTTGTAGGCGAATATTAGCACTGCCTAAAGCCGGAGACGTCGTTTGCAACCTAACCCCGCCCGTCTCAGCCACTAGCATAGAAATGTTACCAGGCCGCATGGCGGCTTTTTCTTCAATTTCTTCACGGTTAATTAATTCAACACGAATGGGCTGCTCATCGGCAATACGTCCAGAACGCGTGGCTTGCACGACAATGGTTTCCATTTTCTCTTCGTGATCGTGCTCATCTTCATGCTCATCATGTTCATCGGCATGGGTTTGCTCAGTGTGCGAATGGGTTTCGATATTATCAGGGCTACGGATCGAATTGTCGGCAGTGCTTGCCTGACTTAAGTTTGTTATACCCAGTGACAAAATTAACGATGCCGCTGCAGAATAGCTAAACATACAACTTCCTTTTACAAAACATGAGTTAAAAATGATATGCTCAAGTGTAAAGGTTACAGTTACTGGAAGGTCAAGTTGAAAATAAGTGAATTGGCATTAGCAGCCCAAGTATCGGTAAAAACAATCCGATATTATGAGCAAATTGAGTTACTATCCGCCCCAGTCCGCACTGATAATGGCTATCGTCATTACCAACAAAAAGACATAGAAACGCTAATTTTTATACGAAGATGCAGAGAATTAAACATTGCATTAGATGACATTAAACGTCTAGTTGATACCCAACAAGACCCCAAATCCTCATGCCTATTGGTAGATAACATTATTGTCGAGCAACTGGCACGTATTCAACAAACCCAGCGAGAGCTGGCATTATTAGAGCAATCATTAGCCACCCTCGCCTCCTGTTGTAAAAGCCACCAAATTAAAGACTGCAGCATTTTACAAAGCCTAAAATCACCGTCAGTAATAACATAAGTTAATTAACCTGCGCTTTTACCTAAATTTAAATCCTGCTGCTAATCCCACCTTGGGTTTATATTGCCACGACTAACTTGAGGGAATTTTGCTTGGGATATTTCAAGTGCACACACTCTGAAATTGAGAATAATACTGGCTCGAAGATAAAAATTGTCGCGATAGACAATTACATTACTTGCATAAAAGAAAGAGGAGCCCGGAGTTTAAATTCCTATTTTTCGCCCAAATAAAAAAGCCTTATCTTTCGATAAGGCCTCTTCATTAGAATGTGGCTGAGGGATAGCTTGCTTGTAATAAAGAGGAACCTGGGGTTCAAAGTTTTATCTTTCGCCAAAACAAAAAAAGCCTCATCATTTCTGATGAGGCTTTCTCGTTAAATGTGGCGGAGGGATAGGGATTTGAACCCTAGAACGGGATAAACCGTTGCCGGTTTTCAAGACCGGTGCATTCGACCACTCTGCCATCCCTCCGAACGCGGCGAATAATATGACAACCTATTGATGCTGTAAAGTCCTAATTGAAAAAAAATGTTCAATTGTCTACTTTAAGATCACTTTGGCTAATCTTCATCCTTTTTAAAGGCAATTCTTGCTGGATCTGGCATTGTGAACGAATCAAACCAGCTGTTCCATGAAGAATAACGACTAGTGTAATACGCGCCAAATACCATCACTGAACAAATTAAAATGCCTAAACCGATTGCCTGCTCACCTGCTCCAGCAAATGCGGCCACAATACTTGATGCGCCAAATGCGACACTGATTTGAATAAAGTTCTGTAATCCAGCGGCTTTGGCGGCATCATCTTTAAATGTTTGCAATGCATTGTTCACTACAATCGGATATATCGCACCATTTGCTGCGGCCATAAAAGCAAACACGATTAATAGCGGATAAATGGTTGTCATCTCAAACACTATGGTCAAAATTGAGATCAGTATTGTTGTGGTAAAGAACAGGCCTAACTGCACTTTCAATGCGGTTTGACTGCCAAGACGTTTAATAAGTATTTTTCCGCTATAACCACCCACAATGAACATGATAGTTTGTGGAATAAAACTTAAGCCAATCGCTGTTGCATCAAAGCCAAATTTATCCATCACCGCTGGCCACAGGGTTAAGTAAGCAAAGAAAGCACCAGAACATGCGGCAAAAATCATCACATTACCCACATAGAATGGATTTGCTAACATTTGCTTGAATGTCATCGCTTTATCTTTATCAGCTTTAATCGCTTCAGCGCTAGGCTTGTCGGCTTTGACAAAAATTTGAGTCATCAAAATCAACAACACACCGAGTAACGCTAAACAAACAAAAATGCTTTGCCATCCCCAATATGATAAGAAGAATGCTCCAATTAAAGGTGCTATTGCGGGTGATAACGCAACCAGTGGCATAATGTTAGACAATACATGCTGAGATTCTTCGGCGTCATACTTTTCAATAACAAGCGCTTGCCAGATAACACTGGCACTACACACACCAATGGCTTGAATGAAACGGCCAATGTTCATCATGACAATATTATCGCTGACAATGATCAGACCGGTTGCCATAACAAATAGCATTAAACCTAATAGCAGTGAATTTCGCTTACCCCATTTTTCAACCAACTTACCATAAAGCAGTTGACCAAAAGCTAAGCCCGCTAAGAATGTCGTGAGCGACATTGCTACATCCGCAGAGGATGCATTAAATGAGCCTTCAATTGATTTAAAAGCAGGCAAATACATATCGGTGGCAATAAAACACAGCATACTCAGAATGGTTAAATAGAGAAAAAAACCAGCTTTCTCAATAGCACCAGGGGATTGTTGTTGTTTATTCATATCTAATACTCAAATTAATTTTCATTGGAACTAGTTTAATTATTAGAAATTCATCTGTGAAACGTTTATATTTGAACACAGCCATCAAAAAATATCACAGCAAAGGTTGCCCTATGCTTTCAGAACAAACGTTACACATGATTGATATTGTCGCCCGATTAGGCAGTTTTACTGCGGCGGCAAATGAATTACATAAAGTGCCGTCAGCGGTGAGTTACGCTGTTAAGCAAGTAGAGACTGATATTGGCGTAGTGTTATTTGAACGCCACCATAGATCGGTAACCTTAACCCAGCCAGGAGTGCATTTTTTAAAACATGCTCGAGAGTTACTCAGGCAAATGGATGAACTGAAACGTGAAACACAACGAGTAGCCAATGGCTGGCAACCCACTTTGTCGATTGCGTTAGATAATATCGTTAGAGCTGATAAAATCAGCTCCTTAATTGCTGATTTTTATCGCCATTTTGATGATGTTGAATTAATTATTCAAATTGAAGTGTTTAATGGTGTGTGGGAGTCTCTGGCAAGTGGCCGCAGTATGGTGGCAATTGGTGCTACAACCGCTATTCCTGTTGGTGGGGTTTATCAATACCGTGATATGAAAGACATTGAATGGGCATTTTTAGTTAGTAAGAACCATCCATTAGCCGCGATTGATAGACCGCTTGAAGACGATGAACTGAGGCAGTATCCCGCTATTTGTTTAGAAGATACCTCAAGAGAAATCCCCAAACGCACTACCTGGCTTTTAGACAATCAGCGCCGTTTAGTGGTGCCAGATTGGATAAGAGCCATTAATTGTTTTCGCTCTGGCTTAGGCGTAGGTTATATGCCAATTCACCTGGCGCAGCCGTTTATTAGCGGTGGAATGTTAATTGAAAAGCAATTAAAAAACTCTAAACCCTCTAGCCCTTGCTGCTTAGCCTGGGATCAAGACCGTATGTCCCCAGCACTGCAATGGGTGTTAGATTATTTAGGTGACACAGAAAAATTACACCGGGAATGGTTAGCTTAGCTTTATTAGCTTTATTAGCTTTATTAGCTTTATTAGCTTTATTAGCTTTATTAGCTTTATTTTATTAGCGTCATTTTGATAACTTAAACGTTTTGCACTTTGTGCTTTACACAGCATCACTTGGATTGTATTTGACATTAATTTTTGGAAACTAATAAGTTGAGTTTTCAGCTTTCGCCCTCATATTTACTGATATAGATATAAAAAATGCAAGCGTAATAATAATGCTAACGTGAAAGTACCCTAAAAGCGTTATTTTTAATATTGGCTTAAGCTAGCTTGATAACAATGGTGACATATTTAAATTTAAATGGCTTAAATTATTGGTTAACCCTTATTTATGGTGCTAAATCGCTATGTTTACTTTAAGCTGGGTCATATAAATTAATTAATTAATCAACTATTTGCGTGTGGTTGTTTATTGTTCAGAATACGCATTTTACTGTCTTGGAGACTGTTATGAATCAACAAACTTTGTCGGGCCATCAAGCTACGACGGTGGAAACAAACAAACTTATCAAAAACACTTATATGCTGTTGTCGATGACGTTGGCATTTGCCGCGGTAATGGCGGGTGTGGCCATGGCGTTAAATATTGGTCCATTCATGTCTATCGGCTTATCATTAGGCAGTATCGTAGTCATGATAGTCACCTTGAAAAAAGCCGATAACGCGTCAGGTTTAGCGTGGATATTTGCTTTCACTGGTATGCAAGGTGCATCACTAGGTTACATTTTGAACCACTATGTCGGTTTAGCAAATGGTCCTGAGTTAATCATGCAAGCCTTTGGATTAACCTCAGTTATATTTGTGTCGCTGTCAGCTTACGCAATCACCACCAAGAAAGATTTCAGCTTTATGGGTGGCTTTTTGTTTGCAGGTTTATTAGTGGTTATCGGCGCATCACTGATTAACATGTTTGTGGGTAACGGCGTAGCATTTGTGGCTATTCAAGCTGCTGTAGCACTGTTGATGGTAGGCTTAATCCTTTATGATACAAGCCGTATCGTAAACGGTGGCGAAACCAATTATATTCGCGCTACCATTTCGTTATTCTTAAACTTCATCAACTTATTCATGGCGCTACTGCACTTATTAGGCATGAATAACGACGATTAATCGTCATTGACAGTAATTTACGATAAAATGGCCCTAAATTAGGGCCATTTTTTTTATAATGAATAAATTTATTGTACAAGTGAACGGACCAGCCTATGGGTCTACAGCCAGCTTTAGAGCACTTAAGTTCTGCCAAGCTGCGGTTTTTGCTGGCCATCAAATTGTAAAAGTCTTTTTTTATCAAGACGGTGTATACAATAGTAATGCCCTTAATTGCCCGGCTTCCGATGAAGTTAACCTACAGCAAATGTGGCTAACCTTCTCACAAGATAATCACACCCCAGTTATCAATTGTGTTTCAGCGGCACTGCGCCGTGGTGTGTTGTCTGAACAAGATGCGCTTGAAAATGCTAAAGCCCATTGGAACAGTAACCATGTATTTGTGATGGGTGGCTTAGGTGAGCTTGTTAGCGGCATAGAACATGCCGATCGCTTAGTGTGCTTTTAAGGACTGACTAAAATGAAACAGATTTGCATTGTATTTCGTCACGCTCCTTATGGCACAACTTATACCCGCGAAGGGATAGATTTTGCCTTACTGAGCGCCAGCTTTGAGCAGCAAGTGTCGTTGATTTTTTGCGATGAAGCTGTGCTGCATTTATTACCTGAACAACACGCTGAACTGGCCGGTAGCAAAGACTACGTATCGGTTTTTAAAGCGTTTGATTTATACGAAATAGAAACCGTATTGGCCTGTGAGCAGTCTCTTAATACAATGGGGTTAACAGTGGATGATTTAGCTATTGATGTGGAGTCAGCAAGCGCTCAAGCGATTACAGCACAATTAGCTTTGGCGGATGAGGTATTGGTATTTTGATTTTACATCACATTCAAACATCAACCACGAGTGATAATGCTTTAAGCCTATGTTTAAAATACATAGCGGCTGATGACAGTATTTTATTGGCGGCTGACGCGGTAAACGCCCTACTCAAGCCGCAATTATTAACGGCTATGCAAAATAATGACGTCTATGTGTTAAGTGATGACATTCAAGCCCGAGGCTTATCAGCAAAAATAGCCAAGCTGCAATATCCTAATATTCACCCGATTGATTACCCTGAATTTGTTAATCAAACACTGCGCCATAGTAAGGTCATCACATGGTAGAAAAGTCATTTGAATTTATGTTTGAGTTTAATGGTCAAGCCATTGAAACCGATAAACAAGGCTATCTTAAAAGAGTGGATGATTGGCAACTTGATATGGCGCCCGTTTTAGCGGCTACTGAAAACATTGCCTTATCTGAAGCGCATTGGGAAGTGATTCATTTTGTACGTAACTTCTATTTGGAATATAAAACCAGCCCAGCTATTCGGGTACTAGTGAAAGCCATTGGCCAAAGCTTAGGAGCGGATAAAGGTAATTCTAAGTATCTGTATACCCTATTCCCCGTTGGCCCGGCTAAGCAGGCAACAAAAATTGCCGGATTGCCTAAACCCGCTAAATGTCTTTAAGATGAATTGCAATATTATTTGATAAAAGTGCCTTTAATGTTAAAGGCACTTTTTATGATCTAGCCGTTTACTCGCTTGCAGATAGCTGAGCAGTTTATTAGCGACCAGCCAATTATTATCGACCAGCCAAGGCCGCTGCAGGGGCAATTTTAGTGGCTTTCCAAGCGGGATAAATCGTCGCCAACAAGCTCATTACTAGTCCAATAAACACCACAAAAAGTACATCGTGGGTTTGTAATTGTGATGGCAAAAAATCGATAAAATAAATGTCCGAGTCCAACAACTGGATCCCTAACATTGATTCTAAGCCCTTCGCTATTGCACTTAAATTAACCGCAATCAACATACCTAAAATACCGCCTATCGAACAACCTAATAAGCCGTTTAGTCCGCCTTGCATGATAAAAATAGCCATAATAGCGGAGCGTTTTAATCCCATGGTCATTAAAATTGCAATTTCAGACGCCTTGTCGCGTACAGTCATCACTAACGTCGACACAATATTAAAACAGGCTACGGCGATAACTAACGCCAACACCAAATACATCACCATTCGCACTAATTGTATATCTTGATAAAGGTGACCTTGGGTTCGTGTCCAGTCATTAAGGTATAGATATTGTTCCTGAGCATAACCTAAGTCGCGGGTAACGCTAGGGGCGCTAAATACATTATCGACTTGTAATCGAATACCGCTAACGCCATCGCCCATATTCAATAGTTCACTTAAGTATTTTAACGGCACATAGGCTTGTGAGGCTTCAATTTCACCACCTAAATCGTACACGCCGCTGACCACAAACCGATGGCTTTTAGCCGCACTTAAGCGATTGTTGTTAGCGGCAGGCGTGTACATTGCCAATGTATCGCCCACCTCTAATTGCAGTTTGTCGAGTAAACTGCGACCCAGCACAATATGATTGTCTGAACCTTGCAAAGACTGCCAGGCACTGTCATTCATATATTGCGCAATGCTTGATACTTGCTGTTCATAATCAACATCAATACCGTTAACCACTATCCCCTGAAAACCACCAGGCTTTTGCACTAATCCCTGCAAGCGCACAAAAGGCGCTACACCGGTAATTTGCGGGATGTTTTTAGCGGTTTCAGCAATCGCTAACCAGTCTTGAATAGGCTCATTCACGCCCACTAATTCGCCGTGTGATATCACCCCAAGTAAACGAGTTTGAAGCTCTTTTTCAAAGCCGTTCATGGCTGACAATACAATTATCAATACCGCTACACCCAAGGCGATACCTGCGGTAGAGGCAAATGAAATAAAACCAATAAAACCATTATTTTGCCGCGCGCGATAAAAACGCCAACCAATTAAAAAGGGTAACCATTTACTCATGGTCACTTCCTACTGACGGGTTATTTACAACAACCTGTAATACGCCATCTTTCATGGTCAATTGACGGTCCATTTTAGCGGCTAACTTATGATCGTGCGTTACCACCACAAAGGCAGTACCAAATTGTTGGGCTAGTTCACGGATCAATTGATATACGGTTTCGCCACTGCTGGCATCTAAGTTGCCCGTTGGCTCGTCGGCTAACACTAATTTAGGTTGATTAATTAGCGCACGGGCAATCGCTACACGTTGACGCTCGCCGCCGGATAATTGCGCTGGGATATGCTCCAATCTATGGCCTAAACCAACCCGCTCTAATAACACTTTGGCATTAGCTAACGACTGTTGTTTATCTTTACCTTGAATAAAAGCTGGCATGGCGACATTTTCAATCGCACTAAATTCTGGTAACAAATGATGAAACTGGTAAATAAAGCCTAAATCTTGGTTGCGCAGGCTTGCTTGTCTTGCCGATGATAACTGATAGATATCTTCGCCATCTAACATCACCTTGCCGTCACTTGGGGTGTCTAACGTGCCCATAATATGCAGCAAGGTACTTTTGCCCGACCCTGAACTGCCTACTATCGCTAACTGTTCGCCTTTGTAAACCTCAAGATTAACATCAGTAAGCACTTGGGTGGTGACGTCACCATCATGGTAATGCTTACTAACATGGCTAATGGTTAATAAAACCTGTTTTTTCTGGGTCATTATTCGTATCTCAATGCGGTAGCGGGTTGAACCTGTGCGGCGTGTAACGCTGGGTAAATAGTAGCAATTAGGGTAATCAACAAGGTGCCAACAATAATGACACTCAATTGAGCGAATGATAATTGCACCGGCAGTGTTTGGCCTGCGCCCAGAATAGAAACACCCAAGGTGGTTAAAATCTCATTTAAGTTTAGGGTTAAAATAACGCCAATAAGGGTGCCTAATCCTAAGCCTAACAAAGCATTGAGCGAGCCTTGCACGATAAAGATGTTCATTACAGCAGCTGTCGTTAATCCCTGGGTTTTAAGCACTGCTACATCTGTGGTTTTATCAACCACCATCATGACCAATGCTGACACAATATTAAACGCCGCTACCGCCACAATAAGGCTGAGCATCAACGACATCATGTTTTTTTCCATATTTACCGCAGCAAATAAATGGCCGAAATCAGCACGCCAGTCACGGTGAGTTGCTTCAACACCTTGATTTTGTAACAGCTTGGTCGTCAATGGCGCGATACTAGCAACATTAAATGGATCAGTTAAATACACTCGCAGCTCAGAAATAACATCAGGGTCTTGGCGCATTAAGCGACGAGCGTCTTGATAATGTACATAGGCAACTGAAGCGTCGACCTGAGCACCCATTTCAAATACGCCGGCCACAGTGAATTTACGCTGACTTGGCACAGGACCTAGCGGTGAATACACCACACCATCGCCACTTAAAATGCGAATTTGATCGCCGGTTTTAACCGCTAAGTTTCTAGCGAGTTCGCTACCTAATACAATGGCATAGCTTCCCGGTGTTAACGCATCAAAGGCGCTTGAATATGTGTGGGATATAATGCTCGACAAAACCTTGTTCAAGCTCAGGGTAAACGCCTAATACTTGCGCAGCGGCGATATTAGCACTGGATTGCAGCATGCCTTGGGTCGTCGCACTGGGAACAATGCCGACAATGTCATTCTTTAGTTGTTTGTGTTGCTGTAAAAAGGTGGCTTGAGCCTGCCAATCATCAAATCCTGTTTGATGCACTAAGGTCAATTGCGGTACAGCACCTAAAATGCGGTTTTTAAGTTGCCCTTCTAGGCCATTCATTACCGAGCTGACCACAATTAACGCGGCCACACCGAGAAAAATACCAGACACGGCAAACAACGTGATAAATGACGCAAACGCATTGGCTTTACGTGCACGCCAATATCGAAACCCCATAAAAAAAGAAAATCCAAAATTCATATAAAATTTGTCATCCAATGCGCATATTAGCGCGTATATTGGTTATGCTTGAGTCAAAATTGACGCTAAAACCATTACAAAAAGCTTATGACTTGCTAAACCATCAAGTTGGGCATGATAATAGGGGTATTAGATTGATAAATAAAGAGGCAAACCTTGATAAACGATAGCAATTCTTATTTTAGCGTACCTCACCAATTTAATGTTTATCTTTCGCCCTGGGATAAACAACGTCCTATCCCTGATGACACCCAACTCAGGCAAATGCAGTCTACTGGACTTAAACTACTGTCAGAAGTTAAAGCGCTTGAATCAAATTGCTTGCTGCAGTTACGCCAGCTAGACAGTGCGACCCAATCTATTGTTGAATTTTTAAAGTTACAATCCCGTAAAGTCGATTTAGTATTGCAGCATGTGCTTGAAAAAGAAGCACAAGCTGGGGTGCAATATCAAGGACATCAGTTTGGCGGCAGCGGCTTAAGCCTTTTTTCAGACAAACAAATAGATGTTGGCAGTATTTTTAGTTGTCATATATATCTTCATGCCGAAGTGGTTGCCGTACTGTGTATCTGTGAAGTCACTGGCTCATACCCAGCAGATAAACAAGAAGCCATTGTTCCAAATAATCCAGCAACGATTGAACAGGCATTATGGCAAACTGACCTCGCCTTCATCCAAATTTTAGATGAAGATGTTGAACAGTTAGTTAAAGCCAGTTTAACTGTGCAACAAAAAATGCTTAAACTGCGCAAGCAGCTGCGTAAAGACAATCTGTAAGTTCTCTTAATACAAGTTAATCAATTAAATGAAACAATTTAGTGTAATCGCTCCGCCAAGTGTTAAAAAAGGCCAACAACAGCAAGTTTTAACCACCCTAGGCGGCGTATCCCAAGCGCTCACTGTCGCAAATTTAATTAACCAGCATTCAGGTACCAGCCTGATTGTCACCCATGACACCCCAAGTGCACTGACCTTAGAAGCCGAACTCAGCTATCTTTTGGCCCATACTGGTGTCAATGTGTATTTATTTCCTGACAGAGAAACCCTGCCCTACGACAGTTTCTCGCCGCATCAAGACTTAATCTCGCAGCGCTTAGAATCACTGGCGCAGATAAGCCAAAGTAATCATAACGTGGTGATTGTGCCGGTAAACACCTTGATGGTGCGACTCCCGCCAAAATCATTTTTAACCGCCAACGTGATGATTTTGAAAAAAGGCGACATATATAGCCTTGATCAAGTTCGTCAGCACCTGACCGATACGGGCTACCATATTGTTGATCAGGTTTATGAACACGGTGAATTTGCCATTCGTGGCTCGATTATTGATATTTTCCCTACGGGTTCCAAACAGCCACTGCGTATTGAACTGTTTGACGATGAAGTGGAAACCATCCGCTTTTTTGATGTTGATACCCAACGTTCAGGCATGGCACTTGAGCAAATTAGAATGCTGCCCGCGAAAGAGTTTCCTACAGACAGTGCTGCAATTGAAGGCTTTAGGCTGCGATATCGTCGCCGTTTTGAAGTGATTTCTAAAGAAGCCGAATCAGTGTATCAATCGGTGAGTCGTAATATCATGCCAGCGGGCATAGAAAACTATTTACCGCTGTTTTTTGATGAATCATCTAGCTTATTTGATTACCTGCCAGAACAAAGCCAGCTTATTACCTTGGGTGACATTGATAAAGCCTGCGAGCATCATTTACAGGAAGTGCACAGCCGTTATGAAGATCGCCGCGTTGATCCATTAAGGCCCCTATTAGAACCCAAAGAGCTTTACCTGCTAGCGGACCAACTGTTTGCGGCATTTAAACCTATGCCCCGCAGCCAAGTCATTAATGCAGTGTTTGATGAGCAAGGTCAAATTAATCCAGATTCACAGCCAAAACATGCTCTACTTGCTAAGGCAAATAGCATTAGTGATATCAATGCCAATCACAAACTCAAACAGCCTTTATTAGCACTACAGGAATACAGTCAACAGCATCCGCAAATGCTATTTGTGGCTGAATCTGAAGGTCGACGTGAAGCTTTGATTGAATTGCTGGCAAAAATTGGTATTAAACCAAAACTGTTTAAGCACATTGATGACTATGTCATCGCCAAAGAGTTTATCGGTTTAGTGGTATCTCCGCTTTCTCGCGGATGTGAGTTAGAGCTAGGATCTAAAGGTAAAGTCAGCATTATTTGTGAAACCGAATTATTCGGTCATCGTATTTCACAGCAGCGTCGACGTGAGAAGCAAAAACAAGTCAGTACTGATGTGTTGGTTAAAAACTTAGCCGAACTAAAAGTTGGCCAACCTATTGTGCATTTAGAGCATGGTGTCGCGCTTTATCAAGGATTAGAAACCTTAGACACCGGCGGTTTAGTCGCTGAGTATTTAAAACTTGAGTACGCTGGTGGTGATAAACTTTATGTGCCTGTGTCTTCACTGCATTTAATCAGCCGTTTTAGCGTCGGTAATGATGAAAACACTCAACTAAATAAGCTAGGCAACGAAACTTGGGCCAAAGCCAAGAAAAAAGCCATTGAACGTATTCGTGATGTTGCCGCTGAATTACTCGATGTTTATGCCCGCCGTCAAGCACGACCAGGTGAAGCCTTGGCACTTGATGAGGAAGAGTACGCCGTATTTGCCCAAGGTTTCCCCTATGAAGAAACCGTTGACCAAGAAAGCGCGATTCATGCGGTATTAGCAGATTTACAAGCACCTATGGCCATGGACCGTTTAGTGTGTGGCGATGTGGGCTTTGGTAAAACAGAAGTGGCTATGCGCGCAGCCTTTGTTGCCGTCAATGCCGGAAAACAAGTCATCGTATTAGTACCCACAACCTTGTTAGCACAGCAGCACTATGAAAACTTTACTGACCGCTTTGCTGATTGGCCATTCGTAATTGAAGTGATGTCACGTTTTAGAACCACTAAAGAGCAAAATCAAGTGGTGCAGTCATTAAGTGAAGGCAAAGTGGATATCGTTATTGGTACCCATAAGCTGCTCACAGCAGAGGCTAAGTTTGATAACCTCGGCTTACTAATTATTGATGAAGAACATCGCTTTGGCGTGCGTCAAAAAGAAAAGATTAAAGCCTTACGAGCTAATATCGATATTCTAACTTTAACCGCCACGCCTATTCCGCGCACCTTGAATATGGCCATGTCGGGTATGCGAGATTTATCGATTATTGCTACGCCACCAGCAAAACGTTTAGCGGTGAAAACATTTGTGCGCGAGTACGATATTGCCACAGTACGAGAAGCCATTTTGCGTGAGATTTTACGCGGTGGCCAAGTGTATTATTTGCATAATAATGTCGAAACCATTGAAAAAGCGGCCCAGGACATTCGCGATCTGTTACCCGAAGCCAGAGTCGTAACCGCCCATGGCCAAATGCGCGAACGCGATTTAGAAAGAGTGATGGCTGACTTTTATCATCAACGTTTTAACGTACTGGTATGTACCACTATTATCGAAACCGGCATTGACGTGCCTAGCGCCAATACTATTTTGATACACAGGGCTGACATGTTTGGCTTGGCCCAGTTACATCAATTACGGGGCCGAGTGGGCCGTTCACATCATCAAGCTTACGCCTATATGATGACACCGCACCCAAAACGTATGACCTCAGATGCGCGTAAACGCTTAGAAGCCATTGATGCCCTGGAAGATCTGGGCGCAGGATTTTTGTTAGCCACCCAAGATCTCGAAATCCGTGGTGCAGGTGAATTACTCGGTGATGAGCAAAGCGGGCATATCAGTAAAATTGGTTTTAGTTTGTACATGGAAATGCTCGAATCAGCCGTCAAAGCGCTTAAGGAAGGCAAAGAGCCGTCATTAGCCTATATGATGAATGCGATTTGTGACATTGACTTACGTATTCCAGCCTTGCTGCCTGAAGATTATGTTGGTGACGTCAATATGCGTTTATCACTATACAAGCGAATTGCCAATTGTGACTCTGAAACCATGATTGATGAACTAAAAGTCGAGTTTATTGATCGTTTTGGTATGCTACCCGATCCAACCCGTAACTTGATGGACATTACCTTATATAAACACCAGGCAACAGAGCTAGGGCTGCAACGTATTGAGATGCACTCAAAAGGTGGCAGCTTAGAATTTGGAGCGGAACATAGGGTCGATCCAATGTTTATCATCGGTTTATTACAAAAGCAGCCACAAATCTATCGAATGGATGGGCCAAATAAGTTAAAGTTCACCATTCCAGCTGAAACCAGTAAAGACAGGCTCGAATTATTAAAGACTTTACTTGAACAGCTTGCTAAACATCAAACTGGAGAGCAGTAGTGCTTTTGAATATAACAGTGCTTTTTAAAAAAAATGTGCTTTGCAAAATATCAGCGTTACCCAGTATCGCGATAACCATGGCAACGCTCGGTGCGTTAACGTTTTCATCTCAAGCCCAAGCTGAATCTTGGTTTGAGGTTGAGGTATTTGTTTTTGAACGTGAAAGCTCATCGCTTGAGCAATGGACTAATGCCGTTGCACCGAAAATTAGCGATCGTGCAGTCGACTTCATCACGCCCTTAATCAGCACAGATATTACCGGCGTTGCTGCGGGACTCAGTGGTTGCAGTGCTAATGATTGGTCTACCGAGATCACCCCAGACTGTAATGACCCGTTAACCAGCAGTACGATACGCAGTCACCCAAGCCAGGTGCCATTTACTATTGCAGCATCAAGTGAACAGCAAGCTTATATAGGCATAGGGCCACTCTTGCTTGCCGACAGCCAAAGCAAATTTAAAGATATTATCCGTACCGTTAGCCGTGAACGTAATGTCAAACCGGTTGTGCACTTAACCTGGCAGCAAAATATGGAGTCACAGCGCAGATCAACTCCGGTAAGAATATTTGGTGGGAAAGACTTTTCGAAACAATTTGATTATCACGGTCAGCAAGTGAGTGGACAATCTCAAACCGAATCGTCATATCAACTGTCAATGAATGACTTTTCAACCTTGGGCGATATGACTCAAACCGAGCAAAAAAAACCGGTATGGGAGCTCGACGGCACCATCAATATTTATTTAAGCCATTATTTATATATTGAAAATAATTTAGCGCTGCGTAAACCGACTCAAAAGTTAGTCGAGTCTAACCGTAGCGAGTTCAATCAGTTTAATGCGGTCAATACTAAAGTTGAAAAGACGATGAAGCCGTTTTTACAAGTGATCCCATTAGCGCAAAACCGTCGGGTGCGCAGTGGCGAAATTCACTACTTTGATCATCCGCAAATGGGCATGGTAATGCAAATTCGCAAAATGGCTCAGCCAACCTCGGTAAAGCCAATTGATTTAAGTAAACCTAGCTATCAAGCCCAACCAAATTATCAAAGTCAAAGTCAATCCGGTGTTGTGCAACCCTATGGCCAGTAATCCTTAAGTTAATGCTATCTAGGTGAATAATATCTAGAACGAGTACAAACCGGATCGTGTATCCGGTTTTTTTATACTTGAAAATATGCTTACTGTACGACGATAATATAATTTGATAAAAAATTAAGGTTGTCATGAACGGTAATGACGTAATAGTTTGATAAATTAACAGAGGACAAATTTCATTTTTTTAGAATAAAGTTTGATCACTTTGAAACTCACTTTTGGACAAAAGCGGGTTGCAAGATTTGTTTTTATAAAGGTTTTCTCTGACCAGACTAAATTTTAAAACTCAATTAAATTTTCATTGGCGTCAAAGATTACCTACAAGTGCAGATGATCCAGCGAGACGCCGCAAGCACCTCCATGTGGGCTTAACCAAAACATCCTTGTTTTGGATACTCGCTGGCTCATCTGCACCCGCATTTATATCTCTTCGATTTAGCTTCATTTGTGATTGTAGTAAAAGCTAAATCCGAACAAGAGTTAACTCGTTTTTGGACATTTCCGTGTCACAAAGATCGGACAAAGTTTGGTTTTCAGATAACTTCTAGTATCACAATTACCTACAAATGCCTGGTCAAAACTACTGAGCCACTACACTAGTAGCAATTAAAGCATGGATGAGTAAGCATTTAGAGGCTGGTGTTGATTAGTAGAAGTATCTCAAACCATCATGAAGGCCATCCTTAACTAAGCAGTGAAAGATCAGATCACGAAAAACTAGTTGAGGATGGTAATAATCAGAATATGATGTCCCTGTCCTTTATTTTCATCGCTTAACTGGAATTATTCTGATTTTCAGCCCTTACGAAACACCTCTGTGTATTGTTGTTCTAGTAAGGGCTAATCTGAGGAATGTTGATAACAATTTTTGATGCCATTTATAGGCAATTAATTCAAGGTAATAGCCTAACAAAAATCAAATTGAGACTAAATGAGGCATCGGAATTCTTAGGCGATATCGGTTAATCAATACTTCATCTTTTAGTCCACTTTTTTGAAGTAGCTTTGTCCATGTATAGATATCTAACATATCGATAGCCCTTTGAATCATCATAGGTTCTTCGGCAGTTAATCGCTCGTCTCCATTTTCCACTTTTGCTTGGCCACTACGAGCAAGAGTCGTAAAACCTGTTTTAGCTTTTTCAGGAGTAATCAAACCTAGTTTGCTTGCTCTATATAAAATTGCTTTTAAGCTAACGCCCCAGCGAACTTTAAGATCCTCTAAAGCTTCCCAATTAAAATATTGACCACGCATTTTTGGAAATTCAGCACTAAAGCTTGATCTTGGCATTAAAAAAGCGCTCGCAAAACTATTAGCTTGGCTTTCAGTGACACGACAGCCCGTCTCTACACCTCTATGCATGATTAAATGCCCTATCTCGTGAGAGATATCGAATCGTAATCTACATGGACTGCTTTTCGCAGTATTTCTAACTATAATCGGACGTCCATTGTAAACAGAAAAGGCATCAATACGTTCGTCAGCTTCTTGTAGATTTACAACAATACAGCCAATAGACTCCGCAAGTTTAATTACGTTAGAAATAGGGCCTAAACCTAAGCTTAATTCTCTACGAAACTTTTCGGCTATAACTTCTATTGAAATAGTAGATTGAATATCACTATCACATACATCTAAAAGTCTTACGGCAGGAAACTCTACTTCTTCATTTAAAAAACGGAGAAAATTATCGTCAAAGATTTCAACTTGCGCCATTGTCATTTTTTTCAATGTTTGAGTTGATGATCTCAAACTCCGAAAATGACATTGCTCAACCTCTATAGGTCTTCGTCTTTGACTAAAGAAAAAGCTTTCTTTAACATTTAATAGCCGTGCCAGTTGAGCTAGCTGTTCATCAGAAGGAACAGCTTCGTTTTCGAGTTTATGTGCATATTGGCGTGTAACCCCAAGTTCTGCTCCGACATCGACTAATGAATAGCCTGATGCTACACGTGCAATTCTTAATTTATCACCATTATAATCTGACAAAATACTACCAGAGAAAAAATTACCTTGTTTCATTTACTTCATCATCGCGATTTTGTTTACGTGCTAGTAGTGGTTCAGGAATTTCTACTACATTCGTTAATTCTGCGGCTACTGGCATAGGTATCGTATCTTCATAATTCCAAAAACAAATAGGATTTTGATTAAAATCGAATCCAACGAGAACAGCTGATGGTTCAACTTGTTGATCTTGTTTATCAAAAGTAATAAATACTCTCCATGTAGCTACATCAACTCTAGCTTTTATTTCGAAATCAAGACTGAGTTGCATATTCTCAACGGAATTAGTGTGCAGTCTGTGAGTTTTCTTAGGGTTATATGGGTCATCTACTACAAACTGAACGAGAGTTGAGCCTATGCGAGCCGTAAAATCCATAGTCTTATTTGCAAGAACAATCCATTCATAGTCCCTACTCTTAGCCATATGAATCACCAACCCCTGTAACCTTCCATAGGCAAGACACCCTTTTGTCCATGGAGTATCATAAATTGAACTGGAATCAATCAAGCTATCTGCAATTGCATCTAAGCAGAGATTACAAACAATGTTGAGACGCTCTTCAGTCAAATCCGCTGAAAAATCTACAGGGTGGTTAGCTACCATTTTGAATCCTTGAGTTAAATTAAACTGTGCATTAGTTGTGAAATGTCAACTAACACTATTCTATGCTTAAATTAACTTTTGTCAACTACAAGTATGCAAATTATTAGATTTGTAAACCAACAGTTTTTAGGTAGTTAAAATGTCGCTTAAAAGCGATTTGAAGCCTTACTAAAGGCATCAGTTAAATGTTGTTATATTAAGGGTTGCTTCATTTAAGTTCAAAAGATGAGACAGGCCATTCTAATTGTCGCTGAACCGGTGTTCTGGTCTAATTCCATCGGACACTTAATTTTGAGACAGTAGGGTCAATAAATTCAGAGGCCGATATGTAGTGGCTAACTAATACTGGCCACCGTTTTAGATTCATTCTTGCAGATCATGTGAAATTAGAAAATATATGGCAAACCGAAATGAATATGTTTCGATTGAGCAACAGCACTAACTCGTTTTGGGGCAGAAATGTGTTAGTCCTTAACCCGTTTCCTCACCAAAAGTCCCAAAAAATATCAAACTATAATATAAACGCACACTTACGGTGTAAATAATATCTAAAAAAAATGGCTATCTATTGATAGCCGCTTTTTTATTGTGACTGCGAAAACTTACACTGCTGCATGGATTTGTTTAGCCGTTACAATTGCCGCTAACCAGCGCGCATCTTGCTCTAACGCATTAACCACATTGAGTGTGTCGGGTTTTAAACTTAATGCATTGGCTATCGGAGGATTTGCTGGCCAGGTAAACTCGCTTAATAATGCCGCTACACCGGTTGGGTCATTACAAACTAAAATCATGTCACAACCCGCATCTAACGCCGCTTGCGCTCTGCCTAAATAGTCACCGGCAAAGCTGGCTCCTTTCATGCCTAAATCATCAGAGAAAATAACCCCTTTAAACCCTAAACGTTGGCGCAATATATTCTGTAGCCAATAAGTAGAGAATCCCGCAGGGTTGGGGTCAACTTGATCATAAATAACATGTGCAGGCATAACACCATTTAATTGCCCTTTAGCCATTAAATTGGCAAAAGGTTGCATATCAAAGGCTTCAATTTGCGCCAGGCTGCGACTGTCTACTGGCATAGCCACATGGGAATCTGCAGCAACGCTGCCATGACCGGGGAAATGCTTACCCACAGCAGCCATGCCCGCTTGTTCCATACCAATAATAAATTCTGCCGCTAAGTTAGACACCTCATCAGGATTAGCACTAAAACTTCGCTTACCAATCACTTCACTTATGCCATTAACATCTAACACAGGTGCAAAACTTAAATCGATATCACAGGCTAACAGTTCAACCGCCATTAAAAAACCGCACTCTTTAGCCCACAATTTTGCTAATGCTAAATCACCTTTTGCAGCGGGTAAAATATCGCCCATAGCAGGAATATGAGTAAAGTCCTGCTTAAAGCGTTGCACTCGACCACCTTCGTGATCAACGGCAATTAATAGTTCAGGCCGAATATTTCTGACTTGCTTAACTAGCTCAATGAGTTGAGATTTACTCGCGTAATTGCGGGTAAATAGAATAATACCGCCCACTTGAGGATGTTGTAGTTGCTCTGCTTCTAGCGCTGACACTGTCAGTCCGGCTAGATCCATCATTAAATAGCTCAATCGTATACCTCGTATAATTTAACCTAATAAGCTTAATGTATAAGTTAGGCTAATCTGAAAATAATGCATAAAAAAAACTAATGAACTGTCTAATCAAAAATATGGGATACTTCAGCCAATTTAACGCGTGTTAAAAAATACGAGTATGCCATCAAACAAGTGTTCAGTGTTTTGCTAACTGTTTTGTTATCTAAGTTGCGAAACAGATCACGTCACACTCAACTATAGTGAATCAGCTATAATTAAGTCACTTCAACTATAGTGACTTTTACTATATTGATTTGAACGATCGTGACGTGATGATTTTAATAGCGCGATGATAATACTCTCAAATAACTAAAACAATAAACGACCACATAAAGGCTAAAAATTATGATTAGCGTATTTGACATGTTTAAAATCGGTATTGGCCCGTCTAGCTCACATACCGTAGGCCCAATGAAAGCCGGCAAAATCTTTATGCAGAACTTAATAGACCAAGATTTGCTATCGGGTATTGATGAATTACAGTCAGAATTATTTGGCTCATTAGGTCAAACAGGTAAAGGCCACGGTACAGGCAAAGCGGTGATTTTGGGCTTAATGGGTGAAGACCCTGAAACAGTTGATACCGACGCCATTGACGGTATTTTAGAAGCTGTATCGAACGATCAAAAGCTTAAACTAGCCGATGGTCGATTCGTTAAATTTACCCGTGAAAATGGCGTAACATACCATCGCCGTAAAACCTTACCCGCCCATGCAAACGCGATGACGTTATATGCGTTAACCAAAGGCGAAATCACTTATCAGCGCACTTACTATTCAGTAGGTGGCGGTTTTATACTTGATGAAGATGAAATCACCCAACGTAATGCCTCACCCGCAACGCCTATAAAAGAAGCGCCATACGACTTCAACAGCGCGGCACAGTTATTAGAATTGTGCTGTGAAAACGGTTTAAGCATTTCATCTTTAATGATGTATAACGAACTTAGTATTGCCAGTGAAGAGGAAGTAAAACAAGGTTTGTGGAAAATTTGGCAAACCATGAAAAGCTGTGTTGATCGTGGATATCAAAAAGAAGGCATATTACCTGGTGGCCTTAAACTTCGCCGTCGTGCGCCCTCTTTATACCGTCGTTTAAAAGCTGAAGGCCGAAATAACACAGATCCGTTAACCGCTATGGATTGGGTAGACTTATTCGCCTTATCGGTCAACGAGCAAAATGCAGCAGGCGATCGCGTAGTGACCGCGCCAACAAACGGCGCTGCTGGTATTATTCCTGCGGTACTGTGCTACTACGACATGTTTGTGCAAGAAGTTGATATTGACGTGTGTAGTCGATATTTATTAACCGCTGCTGCTATTGGAATTTTGTACAAGAAAAATGCCTCTATTTCAGGTGCAGAAGTGGGTTGCCAGGGCGAAGTCGGCGTAGCCTGTTCTATGGCTGCTGGCGCACTGACTGAAATTATGGGCGGCACAGTTGAACATGTTGAAAACGCGGCTGAAATTGGCATGGAACATAACCTAGGCCTAACCTGCGACCCTGTTGGCGGCCTGGTACAAGTGCCGTGTATTGAACGTAATGCTATGGGCGCCGTCAAAGCGATTAATGCCTCACGTATGGCGTTACGTGGTGATGGTAACCATAAGGTATCACTAGATAAAGTGATTAAAACCATGATGGATACTGGCCGAGATATGCGCAGTAAATATAAAGAAACCGCTAAAGGCGGTCTAGCGGTGAATATCGTCGAGTGTTAATGACTTTCAGCTAGGCTGCTGAGTTTTTACGTCAAATCGATGCCAACCTACTGAGGTTGGCATTTTCATTTAAAACACATTGTTTTTACCGAGTATTTAGCGTTATATAAAGTCTAGAACAACCCATTTTAGCTAAAAAGATGAGATTGAATTGATGAAGAATATTATCTGCGATATTGATGGCGTATTACTGCACGATAACAAGTTAATCCCAGGCAGTGATAAGTTTATTCATCGTATTATCGAACAAGGTAATCCACTGGTATTACTGACTAACTATCCTGTGCAAACCGGTAAAGACTTACAAAATCGTCTTGGTGCTGCCGGCATTAATGTGCCCGAAACCTGCTTTTATACCTCAGCCATGGCTACCGCTGATTTTTTAAAGCACCAACAAGGCACTAAAGCCTTTGTGATTGGCGAAGGCGCCCTCACCCATGAATTATATAACGCAGGTTTTACCATCACTGACATTAACCCAGATTTTGTTATTATTGGCGAAACTCGCTCGTACAACTGGGAAATGATCCATAAAGCCGCGCGCTTTGTTGCTGGCGGTGCACGCTTTATTGCCACCAATCCTGATACCCATGGGCCACAATTTAGTCCAGCCTGTGGTGCACTATGCGCCCCCATTGAGCGCATTACCGGCAAAATGCCATTTTATATTGGTAAACCTTCAAGTTGGATTATTCGCTCTGCCCTCAATCATATTCAGGGCCACTCTGAAAATACCGTGATCATCGGCGATAATATGCGTACCGATATTTTGGCAGGATTCCAAGCAGGTCTTGAAACCATTTTGGTTACCAGTGGCGTAAGTCAAATGGGTGATATAGATAAAGAACCCTTCAGACCCAATCATGTATTCGCCTGTGCCGGCGATATTGACGTAGTCTAGGCTTTAAGTGCCTAGCTAATTTGGCTAATTAAACGTTAGCAAGCACGACTAGATTTACATTAGGTAACACATTTTCAAGCCAGTACGCTTTTATAAGATGCTGGCTTGCTTCATTATAATCTGCAAGATGTTAACGCTAATAATCTCTAACCACTTTTTCTACTCACTTTGATTAAAAATAATAAATAATAATTGGAATCCTGATGAAGCATTTATTTCCCCTTTGCGCGATTGCATTGTTGGTGAGCGCCTGTAATGGCGACACTAAAGATAACTCGCAAGTATCACCGGCTAGCAATGATGTTCTAGCCAGTTCAACAACGGCATTAGTGACGTTTGACGAACAACGTTTTCGTCAAGATATAAAAGTACTGTCTTCTGATGAATTTGAAGGTCGCGCCCCTACTACTAAGGGGGAAAAACTGACCTTAGACTATTTAACCAAACAATTTACCGACATGGGATTAACCGGCGCCAACCAAGGTAGCTTTTTACAAGCTGTGCCTATGGTGACCTACACCCCAAGCGAGCAACAAACGATTACCTTGGCCGATTTGCCAATGCAGTATCGAAAAGACATAGTACTAAGTAGCCGTCACGCTAACGAGAAAATCACTATCGACAAAGCGCCATTAGTATTTGTGGGATATGGTATTAATGCACCTGAATCACAATGGAATGATTACAGCGGCATCGATATGAAAGGCAAAATAGCGGTTATTTTGGTGAATGACCCAGGTTTTGCGAATCCTGAAGGGACTAAGTTTAATGGCTTAGCCATGACCTACTATGGTCGCTGGAGTTATAAATTTGAAGAAGCCAGTCGCCAGGGCGCATTAGGTGCCATTATCATTCACGACACTAAACCTGCTTCTTATCCCTGGTCTGTGGTAGAAAATAGCTGGACAGGCCCTCAACAGGATTTAGTACTCGATACAGACGAAGCTAATAATCGCATTCAAGTAGAAGGCTGGATGACCTTAGATGCGGCCAATCAACTCTTTACTAAATCAGGCTTTTCATTACCAACCTTAATGGAACGTGCCGCTGATGAGCCTGTCAATGTTGAACTTGCCCAAACCGCGTCGATTAAGTTTGCCAATAAAGCCGAATATGCCGACAGTTATAATATTGTCGCTACCTTAAAAGGTACTAGTCAGGCTGATGAACAGTTATTGTTTACTGCACATTGGGATCACATTGGCAAAGATGAAACTAAAGAAGGCGATCAAATCTATAACGGTGCCCTAGATAATGCGTCGGGTACTGCGGGTATTATGGAAATTGCCCGTCAGTTTGCGGTGCAAGCAAAACAAGGCAATGGTTTGAAACGTTCATTAACCTTTGTAGCAACAACGGGTGAAGAGCAAGGTTTATTAGGCTCGCGCTTTTATGCGGCAAATCCAATTTATCCACTGGATAAAACCGTTGCCGTATTTAACCTAGACAGCACCAATGTGTATGGCAAAACTAAAGATTACACTATAGTTGGTAAGGGTCAGTCTGAATTAGAAAACTACCTTGCCGATGCAGCAAAACTGCAAAACCGTGAAGTTAAGTCAGAACGTAACCCTGCATCAGGCGGCTTTTTCCGCTCAGATCACTTCAGCTTTGCTAAATACGGCGTACCGGCAGTATTTGCTGGTGGCGGCAGTGAACCACTTGATGATGCAACCGCAGCCTATAAAACTGAAATGGAAAAAACCATGAAAGGCTGTTATCACAATGTGTGCGATCATTATCATGCGTCATGGGATTTATCGGGCGCATTACAAGATTTACAGGTGTATTACCAAGCGGCAGAGACCCTAGGCAATAACCAAGATTGGCCCGGTTATCTAGCTGGCTCAGAGTTTAATAGCTTACGTCCAGCCAAGTAATCATTTGCAAAATTGATGAAGAGCCTATTAATTAATAGGCTCTTTTTTTAAGCCAACCTCAAACCTTGATACAAAATTGGGTAAAAAAATCAATTTTTTATCACTTAATAATCTTCAGCAATATGATTAACAATTCCTCAAAAATGGCGCACCTTAGCCGCCAAAATCAAAGATTCATCAATAGATCTTAAATTTTTATAAACAATCCTCAAAACAAATCTGATTAGATAGGCGCATAATCATTAAAACAGCCAATTTAATGAGCTTTAATCAAAAATAATACTTGGCTAGTGAATAAAATGCTGTCAAAGTACCAAACAGATAAAGATTAAATAATGTTGTTGGAGTCGTATTATGTGTTCAATATTCTCAATTTTAGATATCAAATCAGATGCAAGTGAACTTCGCCAAGTGGCACTTGAAATGTCAAAGCTGTTACGTCACCGTGGCCCAGACTGGTCAGGCATTTATGCAGATGAACATGCGATTCTTGCCCACGAGCGTTTAGCGATTGTTGATGTTGACCATGGTGCCCAGCCGCTTATTAGCCAGGATGGCAACATCATATTAGCCGTCAATGGTGAAATTTATAACCACAAGCAACTTAAAGCTGATTTAGGTGATAAATATCAATACCAAACCAACTCTGACTGTGAAGTGATTTTATCTTTATACCAGGAATACGGTTGTGACTTTTTGGATAAACTTAACGGCATCTTTGCGTTTGTCTTGTATGACAAAGCCAAGCAAACTTATTTAATCGGCCGTGATCACATGGGTATTATCCCGCTTTACACTGGCTTTGATACTGCGGGTAACTTCTACATAGCATCTGAAATGAAAGCACTTATGCCTGTGTGTAAAACCGTGGCAGAGTTTTTACCAGGCCAGTATTTATATTCAGCAGACGGCAAGCCAACACAATATTATGTCCGTGACTGGATGGAATATGATGCGGTAAAAGATAACCCAGCCAGTATTGATGACTTACGTGAAGCCTTAGAAGCGGCGGTTAAACGTCAATTAATGTCAGACGTACCTTACGGAGTCTTGTTATCTGGTGGCTTAGATTCATCGGTTGTGTCAGCGATTACCCAAACCTATGCAAAACATCGTATTGAAAACGATGGTGAAACCGGCGCCTGGTGGCCACAGCTTCACTCATTTGCGGTTGGCTTAGCGGAATCACCTGATTTGGTAGCGGCGCAAAAAGTGGCCGATGCCATTGGCACCATTCATCACCCGATTGTGTATACATTCCAAGAAGGGTTAGATGCTATTAAAGAAGTGATTTATCACTTAGAAACATACGATGTCACCACAATTCGCTCAGCGACGCCTATGTATCTAATGGCACGAAAAATTAAAGCCATGGGCATTAAAATGGTGTTGTCTGGTGAAGGTGCTGATGAATTATTTGGTGGTTACTTATACTTCCATAAAGCCCCTAACGCGCAGGCATTCCACGAGGAATTAGTGCGTAAGTTAGATAAACTGCATTTGTTTGATTGTCTACGCGCCAACAAAGCGATGGCCGCCTGGGGACTTGAAGCCCGCGTGCCTTTCTTAGATAAAGAGTTTATGGATGTGGCAATGCGCATCAATCCAGAAGCGAAAATGTCTAAAGATGGTCGTATCGAGAAACACATTCTGCGTCAGGCATTTGAACACAAACTGCCAAAAGAAGTCGCGTGGCGCCAAAAAGAACAGTTCAGTGATGGTGTAGGCTATTCTTGGATTGATGGCTTGAAAGAACATGCGGGTAAACATGTTGATGATGTGCAATTGGCAAACGCAAAATTCCGTTTCCCTTATAACACACCAGAAACCAAAGAAGCTTATTTTTACCGTTGTTTCTTTGAAGAGTTCTACCCGTTACCAAGTGCAGCTGAAACCGTACCAGGTGGCAAATCAGTTGCTTGCTCTACCCCAGAAGCACTGGCTTGGGATGAAAGTTTACGCGGCATTATCGACCCATCGGGACGCGCAGTGCGTAACGTACACGCCAGCAGCTACCAGTAATCTGCTATTTGGATTCTTGATTCTTGATTTGAACTTTAACAATGCCTAAACGCCCGTGACTTATGTCACGGGCGTTTTTTTATTCTGCTAGTTCATATCTGTTAGGTTGATAATCGTTTAGTTCTTATTTCAAATACTGGAAATAGCCTATGTGCAAACACTTCTGCGACACGCCGCAAGCACATCCGTGTGGGCTCTACGCCAGTTTGAAAGTGATCATGATGATTACCATACGTTTACTTTGGTTCACCAGGCGATAAGATGTTAACAGTGAAGAAAGGTTATTTTATAAACGTCTTACCTTCGTAATTATAACTTGAGTCAAATTAGTCATAACAATCATTATTTAAAGGGGGTGTCGGATCATGAAAATGGAAGTTCAACACAAATTTGAAAGCTACCCTGAACAGATAAAGCCGTTATTAGTTCATCTGCGGCAGCTTATTTTAGACATTGCCAGTCAACATCATTTAGGCGAAGTTGAAGAAACGCTGAAATGGGGCGAACCGAGTTACGCGGTTAAAAATGGTAGCCCGATAAGAATTGACTGGAAACCTAAATACCCCGAGCTGTATTTCATTTTTTTCAACTGCAACACTAAACTGGTTGATACATTTAAAGAGCTGTATCCAGATGTAATTCAATATCAGGGAAATAGAGCCATAGTATTAAAGGTTAATTTTCCACTTCCAACTAAAGTGATTCAACATTGCATAACGCTGTCACTGCAATACAAAAGTATCAAACATTTACCTTTGCTTGGGGCTTAGTTCAAATTTAACATTAGTTCAATTTTAACATTAGGCGCTACAAGCCATTCTACGCAAAAATTGTACAACTAAAGCATAACCATAAAGTGATGCCATACCCATAACAGATTTTAAAAGCGCCCTTGCGACTATGCTTTCCCCTGCAAAATGCTACTATCTGAATATTGGTTAAACCCATTCAACTACCTGAACTTGAAAATAAAGGCTTTTATATGAATCGTGCTAAATCAACCCTAGAGCAATGGCGAATTTTACAAGCTGTGGTTGATCATGGTGGCTATTCCCAGGCGGCTGAACAACTCAATAAAAGCCAGTCATCACTAAACCATGCGGTTGCAAAATTACAGCATCAGTTAGGCATTCAGTTATTAGAAGTAAAAGGCCGCAAAGCCTATCTTACCGAGCAAGGTGAAGTACTACTGCGCCGCTCACGTCATCTGACACAATCAGTCGATGAACTTGAACAGCTAGCCACCAACCTTGGCCAGGGGTGGGAGCCCAGTATCACCATAGCCAAAGAGATCATTTATCCGACCGAGAAACTGGTCGATGCACTTGAAGCATTTATTCCCCTCAGCCGCGGTACCCGAGTGACAGTGCTTGATTCAGTTATTTCTGGTACCCATGACTTAATTAACCAGCAAATGGTTAATATTGCCATTTGTGCCACTCCACCGCGTGCCCATTTAGCACAACCATTATGTGAATGTGATTTTGAATTAGTGTGTCACCCTAACCATCCATTGGCTCAGTTAGACAGTATTGAAGATGAAAAGCAGCTTGCGCAGCATTTGCAGATAGTGATTAAAGATACTGGGTCAAACTCAATCAATGATATTGGTTGGTTAAAAGCAGAGCAGCGTATTACCGTATCAAATTTTCATGAAGCCAAGGTTATTTTAGGCCGCCAACTTGGATTTTGTTGGATCCCCAACTTTTTGGTTGAAAATGATGTGAAGCAAGGTAAGTTACACAAACTGAAACTGCATGGCAGTTATCAGCGCAGAATAACCTTAAATTTAGTTGTGCCGAATAGAGACCGACAAGGCCCTGCATGTCGTTTACTAGAAAGTTTAATTTTATTGCAGCACGAAATTGAAACCAGTCAGCCTTATACTGAAAAAGCTAACGCCTGATCAGATTTATCATACATAAATGAATTGGTTGAGGATGTGTTGGGAACCGCTTGATTTTGTAGGTAAGCTAAAGTTGCTAGTGGTACTTGAGGTGTTCGCGTATCTTGTGACTCAGCCATCTTTTGACTAAATCGACTTTTTGCATCTGCTGTTGCTGTATTCTTTTCAGCCAATGTGAAAGGGGCTAACTGTGACTGCTGAAATCCATTTTGTTGAGCATCAGCCTGCTTGTAGGTATTAGCTAATTCATTGATATGCTGAATATCTTCAGCGGGAATAATTTTTTCTTGGCGCAATTCAGCCATTTCAGCTTTAGCTTGATTCATTTTTTGTACCGCTTCAGCTGCGACACGAATATCGGCACTAGATGGCTGATTAGGTGCCATTGCAGCGGCATATACCTTTTGCATTTTATTAAATGTCGCTTGCGGATCGCCAGAGACAGCACCCACATCAATTTGAACTTCACCATCAACCGCATAACGTTTACCATCGGGGCCTTTTTCATAAGAAAAAGAAGGACTTTGAGCAAACATTCCACCCACGGCTTTGTGGGCTTGTTCGTGGGTTTTAACTTCAATATCACGCTTTGATAATTCACTGATTATTTGTTGCTCAGCTAGGGCAACTTTTTGTTGTTGCTGCTCAGCTTGATCACTAGCCTGCTGTTGCTGTTGCTGTTGTTCTTGCGCTTGTTGCTGCTGTTTTTGTTGCTCAGCAGCAATGGCTTGTTCTGATGTTGAAGCTTGTTCTGCTTGACCGTTTACTTGAGCGTCTTGCTGACGATTATTAGCATCCTGATTAACAGCGCTCTGACTAACAGCATTTTGACTAAACTCGGTATTAATCTCACTTGGTGGTGTTTTATCTTCAAAAGGATTAATGCGCTCTTTTTCAACGTCTACATTAGGCTCGGTTTGTGTTTGCTGTTGAAACAACTGCTGATAATCGGTTTTGGTATCAGTAGGTTCTGTTTCACTAGGCTCTGTTTCGCTAGGTTCTGCTGTGGCAAAAATATTGACTGCTTGTATTGCATCAACGCTAACAGCACTTGTTTGACTCACTTCAGGTTTAGCTATTTGTGCAGGATTAATAGCCGCAATATGAGTTGCACCTGTGCGCAAATTGAACCCATTAGATGAAATAGTGCTGGGACTGTTAGTTGGGGGAACACTTGGATTTTGATTAGCTGCAGCGCTACTGGTGTTGATCGGCGATACATTAGCAAAACTTGCTGTTTTGACGGCCGTTGGCGTCAACACAGGTGATACATTTTGGCTAACAGCTGCTGCAGTTGGGGTAACGGTTGATTTAGCAATTGGCTTAGCTGTTGTAAGTGCCACATTGGCCGCTAAACTGGTGCTGGAAGCCGCACTTGAAGACGGAATGGTTGATACCGAACTTATTGACGCTAAATTTGCTGAAGCTAGGTTTGAAGCAGAAACGGCGTCAACCTGCTTAGATTGACTCGTCGCAGGTTGAAAATTATTACTTGGTAAGCTTGATTGACGAATGTCCATTTTTCATCACAAGTGATATAAGTGGTGCTGTGGCGCTAAAGATTCATTAAACGGTCACAGCTCACTTAACTCATTAGGCCTCAATATTGATGATGCTGCCAACCGTTTCGGTGGCGGCTTCTATCACTTTAACTGAGGCCTCGCCCTGCTGCCTTGATTCAACGGCAGAGACTAATGCACTGGTTTTATCTGACTGTTCAACAGCTTGGCTACTTAATGTTACCGTATCCTGTTGAGCCGCAGGTGCTGTCGGCTTAGGATCGGGTGCGGCAACAGCGGTAGTTGCCTGCGCCAGACCTTGTTGTGAATTTTGTAAACCTTGAACGCCCGATGAATACGCGGATTGAATTTGCATAATACGTCCTCTGATAACCAATAAAACTTAACTCAGTATCGCCCATACTGGCTAAAATGTACAGTATTTAACCGTTTCTATTATCATTTTATCCAGCTATTTTCCCAATCTTTAAACACAGGATTAAAACCCTTTTGTTGCATGGCTGCTATCACCTGTCCGACATTGCGCTGGTCGCTTATTTCAAACTGATCCAACTGACTATCAGGCTGCTGATAACCGCCTGGTTGGGTTGAACTGCCCGCGCTGATATTGGTGATCCCAAGTGGCAGTAGGTTATCCCTAAATTCGGGGGTTTCACGGGTGGACAAACTAATATCAAGCTGATGATTAAACAGTCTAAATGCACAAATCATTTGCACCAAGCCTATATCGGTTAACACGACTTTAGGTTCAATTCCGCCTGTGCATGGCCGTAACCTTGGCAGTGAGATACTGTAGCGATTCCGCCAATATTGTCGCTCAAGGTAATCAAGATGATACCCCATTAATAACGCATCTATACGCCAGTCATCTAACCCTAACAGCACCCCTAATCCGATTTTATCCACCCCAGACTCAGCTACCCTGCCAGGAGTATCGAGACGATAATTAAAATCTTGTTTTTTACCTCGGGTATGATGTTTTGCATAAGTGCGCGCCCGATAGGTTTCTTGATAAACCATTACAGCATCTAACCCTTGGGAAACGAGACGACGGTATTCATCTGTTTCAAGCGGCTGTACTTCCATTGCCACATAACTAAAATGTTGCTTTATTTGTGGTAAAACATGAGCAAAATATTCAATACCGACTTTGGTTTCATGTTCACCTGAAACTAACAAAACAGAGTCAAATCCACGGGATTTAATGATGGCCACTTCAGCTAAAATTTCATCATCATTTAAGGTTTTACGTTTGATTTTATTACTCATGGTAAAACCACAGTAATCACACTCATTGGCGCACAAATTTGATAAATATAGGGGCAAGTATAACCCTAAGTTAGCCCCAAAACGCTGTCGAGTTAAACGAGCCGACTCCTGTGCCATATGCTCTATATATGGTTGAGCCGCTGGCGATAACAGCGCCATCAAACTGTTTAGATTGCCACTTGGATACTGTAATGCCCGCTCAACATCTGCTTCTGTAGTGGCGTATAACTTCATTGATAAATCATCAATATTGAGCTGGCTAAATGTTTCTGAGTAGCGCATTAGCCCACCATACTCGAGGTTAAAAACCCTGTTAACGGACTGGTATTATGGGCATTAGCACTAACTATACTTAGGCCTGCTTGATAAGCTTGTCGACCACTTTGGACTGCTTTTTTAAAACAATCGGCCATTAAAACAGGATTAGTGCTACTGGCAATGGCAGTATTGACTAACACAGCATCAGCTCCCATCTCCATTGCACGACATGCCTGTGAAGGTGCACCGATACCGGCATCAACAATCACTGGCACGCTTGATTGCTCAATAATTATTTTTAAAAAAGCTTCGGTGGCTAAGCCTTGATTACTGCCAATAGGGCTTCCCAATGGCATAACTGCAGCGCAGCCCACTTCTTCTAAACGACGACATAAAACCGGATCAGCATGGATATAGGGCAAAACAATAAAGCCTCTCTCACATAGCGTTTGGGCAGCGATTAATGTCTCTATCGGATCAGGCATTAAATATTTTGGATCAGGATGAATTTCTAGCTTAATCCATTTAGTGCCTAACATTTCAAAGGCTAGTTCGGCGGCAAAAATAGCTTCTTTAGCATTTCTGGCTCCTGCGGTATTAGGGAGTAGTTTTACCCCTAATTGCTGTAACGGACTCAGCAAATCATCTAAGCCGTTTTTAAAATCGATTCGCTTCATCGCTAGCGTCACTAACTGTGACTTTGACGCTTCTATAGAGGCCAACATAGTGGCCGAATTAGCAAACTTACCTGTACCAGTGAATAGGCGGGATTCAAATTGATGATCGGCTATCGTTAACATATTACCCTCCCGCTACGGCGGAAAAAAATTCAAGTTGATCATTAGCTTGGCATTGATATTGATGCCACTCGCTGCGTGGAATGATTTGCTGATTAACCACCAGCGCGACACTTCTAGGTTCTATCTGTTTTAGCGCTAGCACTTGGGCTAATGAGGTATTGGGCTGAAGACGCTGTAGTTCTCCATTGATGTTGATTTCAATCATCACTGCACCTTAACTATTGTGTTTGTTACTGTTAGTGTTCAACAACCTTGCTCATCATTTAGGTCATCAACTTTTGCCATCACTGACAGATGCGTTACTGGCAAACATGGCAATGCTTATCAATATTCATTTTGGCTTTTGACCAAGACAGCCTTTTAGCATCAAAGCGATGTAACACTCCGTATTCTATTGGCCGACCAATGATCTGATTCATACCCGCTAACGCCTGCATAGATGCCATAACCCCAACTGCTGGGCCTAACACCCCTGCTTGGCTACAATTTTGGCTTAATATGCTGTCGGACGGATAAACACAGTGATAACAACCGTGAGAGTTAATGCTTGATGCTTGCGGCTCAGATGAATCTGACAGAGGTAAATAGGCGAACCATTGGCCTTGATCAGCAGAAATTGATGCACTGATCAGCGGCATTTTATATTCAATCGCGATCCGATTAACTAATTGCCGGGTAGTAAAATTGTCGCTGCAATCAAACAATACGGCTGATGAAAGGCCGCTAGCTAATGAACATTTGGGGACAAGGCTGTCAAATAATGCCTGATAGTTACCAGGATTAATAAACACCTGATGGGCGCTTAAATCACAAACCACATTCCTTTGATGTAATTTTTTCATAGCAATACTGGCTTTATTATTCCCTATATCATTAGTATCAAACAATATTTGCCGAGGCAGGTTAGACAACTCGACATCATCACCGTCAATTAGATGAATTATACTCACCCCAGATGCGGCTAAGTATTGCGCCACCAGCTGCCCTAAACCTCCAACGCCGACGATAATAGCGGTGGCATTCATCAAAGCTAACTGGCCTTTTTCTGACACATCAGTTAGTAGCATTTGTTTGGAGTACTGAATGTATTCATGATCATTTAAGCTAGTTTTCATATGCCCTCCAAATGCGTTTGGCTAGCGGTAATATCACTATCTTGGTATTGGGTGTGCTCATTAGGCTGAGTTGGCGAAGTCGATCTAGATTTAGATTGAGATTGAGAACTAGATCCCGTTTGCTGTGTTGGTTCTGTTTGAAATGACGACTCGGTTAACTGTTGCCATTGCTGACTTAAGTTTTTATAGGCAACAGTCGCATCTTTGGCCTGAGTTATTGCCCGCACCACTGCAACATCTTCTACACCAGTTTCGGCAACCTCTTTTAAGCAATCAACATCAATTCCTCCAATAGCAACAGTGGGATAATGACCATTTAGTAACGATACATAACAAGCTAGTTTTGTTAACCCCTGTGGCTTGGATGGCATCTGTTTAGTCGTGGTGGCGAATATATGCCCTAGGGCGATATAGGATGGTTTTAACTGAGTCGCGAGTAGTATTTCAAAGTAACTATGGCTAGATAACCCAAGCGCGATATTATTTGCTGCAAGGGCCGATAAATCTGCAACTAAGGCATCTTCTTGACCTAAATGTACCCCAAATGCACCGTGCTTAAGTGCAAGTTGCCAGTGATCATTAATAAACAATTGGGCATTAAAGTCTCGACCTAGCTGAATAGCACGTTGTACTTGTTGTTCTAACTCCTTTTGTTCTGACTGGTGTTGATCTAACAGGTATTTAGCGGCAATAGGCGGCTCTGAAATTAACTGCCCTGAACCGTATTTCGCTAACCACATCGCTTTGTGCTGTTCATCAACAAAACTGTGCACCTTTTCATAGGACGCTACTTGCATATCATCCACATCTTGCTTAATCCGCAGTTGCACTGTTTTGCAACCGGCTTTTAGTAACGGCTCTAACATTTCAACTGACGACACCACAGGATATATACCTAATGGTGTCGACAGTTTTGTGAAATTAATAGTAGCTGTTCTTAATAACGAGTTACTAACTTGTTGTTCAATACCAAGGGACGGTTTTACAGCAAAGGTAACCTCCTTTGGCGCGGTATCGGTAGCTTTAACATCTGCTACTAACTGTACAATATGTGGCATTAACTCAAGCAATGTTGGCCAACCTGTTCTGGCTAAACATCCAGGCCCTTGACCAAGCTTAATACCGTGTTTAAGACCGTTAGTGACATAGGCTTTAGCTAATACTATGGCATCGTGCAGCACAAAACCCTGTGCGATAAAACTGGCCATTGCAGATGACAAGGTGCAGCCACTGCCATGGTTGTTTACGGTATCAACGCGATCTGAGCTTAGTATAAACACGCTGTTGTTATGCTCGGCGCTGCCACCTTCAACATGATGACAAATATAAACATCATGGGCTTTGTCAGCTTGCCATGGCGCATCGCCACCTTTGGCGACAACAGCACACTCAAAATAATCACTCACCCGCTTGGCCATATTAACCATGCCATCAAGCGTCATATTTTGTGTATTAGTTAACTTATGCTGACTGCCACTATTATCTGCCACGTTAGCTTTTGATACTTTAGTCTCTGTCGCATTAGTGTGTATTGCATTAGTTTCCGTCGCGCTAGCATCTATCGCTTCAACAAGGCTGATTAACTCCATCTGATTTGGGGTGATCATATTAATCACTCCTTTAAATGGACTAAAATCTAGCCTGTGCTGATTAAGCTTATCACCGCTGCTGGCCACCATAACAGGGTCGAGGATCACTGCTATGCTTGCCCTACCATCGAGCTCGTTATTCGTACTAGTGCTAAAATTTCGCAACCAATTAGCCAGCTGATTAAGCTGATATTGATTAGCAAGCAAACCAATTTTAATTGCTTTAGGCGGCATGTCGGTGACTAACGTATTGAGCTGTGCCAGTAACATTTTTTCTGACACAGCCTCAACTAAACTCACCTTTACCGAGTTTTGGGCAGTAAGCGTGGTGATGACACTACAAGCATGGCATTGCAAGTCATTGATAGTGGCTAAGTCGGCTTGAATACCTGCTCCGCCACCACTGTCTGATCCAGCAATAGTCCACACTATCGGTTTAAGCCCAGCTGACTTTTTAAGAGCTGATTGGACAGATTGAATTATTGGCGCCATTACTCAGCAACCTCTGCCACCGATTTTTGATGATACAAGTTAGAACCGTTCGCTTTAAATTCCGCTGACTTTTGTGCCATTTTTGCAGCTATTGTGTCTTTTGACTGAGTAGGTAGCAGATCACCTTGTGCTTGATAAGACTGATAATCAGCAGGCGAAATCACTTCAACATTTTGCAGCGCTTGTTTTTCAAGGTTGGCGGCATATTCACGCACGTCTTGAGTAATTTTCATCGAGCAAAATTTAGGGCCACACATGGAGCAAAAATGGGCGACTTTGGCCGACTCCTGTGGCAATGACTCATCGTGATAGGCTCTGGCTGTGTCAGGATCAAGCCCTAGGTTGTATTGATCTTCCCAGCGAAATTCAAAACGGGCCTTTGATAATGCGTTATCACGTACCTGTGCCCCCGGATGTCCTTTGGCGACATCAGCGGCATGTGCTGCTATCTTGTAAGCTATTAGCCCTTGTTTGACATCTTCTTTGTTCGGCAGACCTAAATGTTCCTTGGGTGTGACATAACACAGCATAGCGACGCCATACCAGGCCATCATGGCCGCACCTATACCAGAGGTAAAATGATCATAACCCGGTGCAATATCGGTCGTTTGTGGTCCTAAGGTATAAAATGGCGCCTCATCACAAAGTTCTAGTTGTTTTTCCATATTGATTTTAATCAACTGCATTGGCACATGGCCAGGGCCTTCAATAATGGTTTGTACATCATATTGCCAGGCAATTTTAACCAGCTCGCCTAAGGTTTCTAATTCGGCAAATTGCGCCTCATCATTGGCATCGGCAATCGAGCCTGGACGCATACCGTCACCTAATGACAAGGACACATCATAGGCGGCACAAATCTCACAAATATCTCGAAAGTGCTCATACAAAAAGCTTTCTTTATGATGACTTAAACACCACTTTGCCATAATAGAACCACCACGAGACACCATGCCGGTTAAGCGTTTGGCTGTCATGGGGACATAACGTAATAACACGCCAGCATGAATGGTAAAGTAATCTACGCCCTGCTCGGCTTGTTCAATCAAGGTATCTCTAAACACTTCCCAAGTAAGATCTTCTGCCACGCCGTTTACTTTCTCTAGCGCTTGATAAATGGGGACTGTGCCAATAGGAACAGGTGAATTACGAATTATCCATTCGCGGGTTTCGTGAATATATCTGCCAGTCGATAAATCCATTACCGTGTCAGCGCCCCAACGTGTCGACCACACCAACTTCTCCACCTCTTCTTCAATGGACGATGTCACCGCTGAGTTACCAATATTGGCGTTCACTTTAACCAAAAAGTTACGCCCAATAATCATAGGCTCTGATTCTGGATGATTAATATTAAGCGGAATAATAGCGCGGCCTCTCGCCACTTCACTGCGGACAAATTCAGGGGTAATTAACTCACCAATCACAGCACCAAAGGATTCACCCTTAGCTTTATTTGTTAGCACTTGATCGCTAACCTCTTGCCTTGCCATGTTTTCACGTATAGCAATGTATTCCATTTCAGGAGTAATAATTCCTTGGCGAGCATAATGCATTTGCGTCACTCGCTTACCCACTTTAGCGCGGCGTGGTGGCGCTAGCGCATCAAAGCGCAAATGATCCAAACCATCATCGGCCAAACGTTGTTGGGTAAAATGAGAGCTAGCACCATCAAGTGCTTCGGTATCATCACGTTCTTCAATCCAAGTTTGACGAAGCTTGGCTAAACCCAAGCGCACATTGATTTCAGCATTGGGATCAGAATACGCACCAGCACAATCGTAAACCTTTAACGGAGGATTTTGTTCTGTAAGGGGATTGGTGTCATCACCGCCCAAAATGGTATCGGTTTGATGAATTTGGCGCATGGCTACGTGTAAATCAGCACGGCTACCTTGCAGATAAATTTTCTCAGAATTGGGATGTTGTAATGGTTTTAAGTTATCAATAAAAGCTTGTGCGCTAGCACGGGTTTCGCGACGATTTGACATGAGCAACCTCGAATAAAATGAGAGAAAGTTGCTTGTCTGGAGGAAAGTGTGTTGAGAGCGAGCAATGTCGTTAACGCAATTCAAACAATGGTTAGACGCAATTGCTGTCAATAATCAAAAGAGGTAAACACGGGTAAAACTAAGTGGATATGGTAAAATCACTTAAGTTTTACGCATGAATAATCACCAAGGATTATTATGCTTGTTACCTACGCAGGTTTTAGCCTGATCAGGTTCAACGGATCCCGAATTAACGGTCTCAGCCTTAATGGCACTCCGACAAGATTCTGTAAGTATAGCCAGAATTAAACCTCAATAACAAGATGTAATATCTGCATATGTTTTCAAGGTGATCTTTAACCTCCCAAGTTGAGCAATAAAGAAAAATGAATTATTTTTCAATAACTGTCGCAGTCTCCCCACTAACCTAGTTATAATTAGCGGGTTTATGTAAACGCAAAGATGCGTAGAATTTTAGGAGATAATTTCCATGCCAGGTTTTGAATTATTCGGTCCAGAAGAAAAGCAGGAAGTCGCTGACGTAATGGAGAACGGTTTTACCTTCCGTTACAACTTTGACCATATGCGTAATGATCGCTGGAAAACTCGCGACATGGAGCAATTACTCTGTGAGAAGATGAACGTTAAACACGCTCATCTTGTATCAAGTGGTACTGCTGCACTTCAAACTGCTATGGCTGCAGCGGGTGTTGGCGCAGGTGATGAAGTTATTGTACCGCCGTTTACTTTTGTGGCTTCTGTGGAAGCAGTATTTATGGCTGGCGCAATCCCCATTTTTGCTGAAATTGATGAAACCTTATGTTTATCGCCAGAAGGCATTGAAGCGGTAATCACTCCTCGCACTAAAGCCATTAACTTAGTCCACATGTGTGGTTCTATGGCTAAAATGGACGAAATTAAAGCCGTTTGTAAAAAGCATAACCTAGTGATACTAGAAGATGCATGCCAGGCCATAGGTGGTAGCTACAAAGGCCAAGCACTAGGCACTATCGGTGATGTCGGTTGTTACTCTTTCGATTCTGTTAAAACCATCACTTGTGGTGAAGGTGGTGCTATTGTCACCAACAATTCAGACATCTACAACCACAGCCATATGTTCTCTGACCATGGACATGATCATGTCGGCAGTGACCGTGGCGCTGAAAGCCACCCAATTATGGGATTAAACTTCCGTATATCTGAAATGAATGCCGCGATGGGTTTAGCTCAATTACGTAAGTTAGATAAAATTATCGCGATTCAACGTAAAAACAAAAAAACCATTAAAGATGCAATGGCACAAATTCCAGAAGTGACTTTCCGTGAAATTCCTGATCCAGAAGGTGACTCAGCAGGTTTCTTAACCTTCTTTTTGCCTACAGAAGAGCGCACTATTGAGATAAACAAAAAACTTGCAGCTAACAAGGTCGATGGTTGTTTTTACTGGTATATCAACAACTGGCATTACCTTAAAAATTGGAAACATATTCAGGAACTTAAAGCCCCTGCTGCGTTACCAATTATGTTAATTGCTGACCGCCCTGACTATACACAAATTAAAACACCAAAATCAGATGCCATTATGAGCCGTACGATTTCGATGTTAATTAAACTGTCTTGGACAGATGAGCAAATTGCAGAGCGTATTGAAAACATCAAACGTGCTTTTGCTTAAATAACTTATCTTCTATCACCTCATTTGAGGTGATAGTACTTTTTACAGTAAATATCTCAATTGGAGAGTGTTGTAATGAGTTTTAAAAATTTTAAATGTGTACCAAAAATGATTTTTGGTCGTGGCTCGTTCGTGCAATTGGACGTGGTATTAGAGCAAGAGCGCAAAGAAGCCGATGATTTTGTGGTATTTCTGGTTGACGACGTACACCAAGAAAAACCATTAGCAGGGCGAGTTCCCAACAAAAGCCAAGACTTAGTCATCTACGTTAACGTAGATGACGAACCAACAACGGTTCAAGTTGATGACTTAACCGCTCAAGTTAAAGCGTTTAACACTAAACAACCAGTCAGTGTTGTTGGTTTAGGCGGCGGCTCTACTATGGATTTAGCCAAAGCGGTATCGCTTATGCTGACTAACCCAGGCAGCTCATCTGAATACCAAGGTTGGGATTTAATTAAAAACCCTGCCATTCACCACATTGGTATTCCTACAGTATCCGGTACCGGCGCTGAAGCATCACGTACTGCGGTACTGTGTGGCCCAGTGCGTAAGTTAGGCTTAAATTCTGACTACACTGTGTTTGATCAAATCATTATGGATTCTGAGTTAATTGCAGGTGTTCCAACAGATCAATGGTTCTACACTGGTATGGATTGCTTCATTCACTGTGTTGAGTCTTTACAAGGGACTTACCTGAACGAATTTGCGAAGGCCTTCGCTGAAAAATCGATGGATTTATGCCGCCAAGTTTACCTAGACGATCATCCAGAAAAAGATGACAAGCTAATGATGGCCTCTTACATGGGCGGAATGAGCATTGCTTATAGCCAGGTGGGTGCATGTCATGCGGTGTCTTACGGTTTAGGCTATGTATTAGGCTACCATCACGGTATTGGTAACTGTTTAGCATTTGATGTGTTAGAAGAATTCTATCCAGAAGGTGTGAAAGAATTCCGTAAAATGATGGAAATTCACAACATCACCCTACCGAAAAACATCTGTAAAGACTTACCAGACGAAACTATTGCTAAGATGGTTGCGGTTACTAAGAGCATGGGCCCATTATGGGACAATGTTTACGGTAAAGGCTGGGAAGAAAAAGTTACCGATGAAATGCTGACTAAGCTGTTCCGTCGTATATAATACGTCTAAGTCATTTTGTCATAAGGGCTCAGATGAGCCCTTTTGTTTACCATTAAAATAGGTTTTTATTGATGAATGTTACTCTATTAATTCCAGCTCGTTATGGTTCAAGCCGTTTTCCTGGAAAGCCATTAGCGCCGATTAATGGTAAACCGATGATCCAACACGTTTACGAACGTGCCTCATTAGCCAGAGGATTAGACAATATTTACGTTGCCACAGATGATGTTCGCATTAAAGATGCCGTTGAAGGTTTTGGTGGTAAAGTGGTTATGACTAGCGCTGATGCCGCATCGGGTACCGATCGTATTAATGATGCTATCAGCCAGTTAGGCCTAGCCGATGATGATTTAGTGATTAACCTACAGGGCGATCAACCCTTAATCGACCCTATTTCGATTGAACAAATCATTAGCTTATTTGAACGCCATCCTGGTGAATTTGAAATGGCGACCTTAGGGTTTGAAATCACCGATAAGAAAGAATTAGACGACCCAATGCACGTAAAAATGGTGTTCGATAATGACTTCAACGCACTGTATTTCTCACGCGCACGCATTCCGTTCGGCCGTGACACTAACGACTACCCTGTCTACAAACACTTAGGTGTTTATGCTTACACCCGTCGTTTTGTTAATGCCTTTGCCCAATTACCACTAGGTAAGTTAGAAGACCTAGAAAAATTAGAGCAACTGCGTGCATTAGAATACGGCTATAAAATAAAAATCGCGATTAGCGCATTCGATTCACCAGAAGTTGATACCCCTGATGATATTCGTAAATGTGAATTACGCTTAGCGGTTGATTAACTAAACCTTGGAGCATCATTATGGATTTATCAGGTTTTGAAGTGTGGATTATCATTGGTTTAGTGGTGGGTGTTATTGCCAGTAATTTAGCCGTATTAAAGTACAGCGCTAAATTTAAAATGCCACATTTAGGTGATCACAAAGATAAAAGCATTGCTCCAGGTGAAAGCGCAGATAAAAATGCCGATGAACATCAGAATGACAATACAGGCGCTAATGCTGGTATAAATAGTACTGATACAAGCAAAAAAGATAACCCATCAACAAAAGCAGATTAATGCTCACTGGCTGTTGTTAAATCTTTAAAACCAATGTTGTTACTCACATTTAAGGCTTCTCATTTTAATGAAATGAAGCCTTAAATGATTTTGAGTAATTGTTTTTAAATTAGGTTAATACCCTCTAAAAATTCAGTATTCAACCTTAGTTTCGCATAATCCTTAGGAGTAATATGCCCCTTACCGCCACTGATACCAGCTCAAACACAATCCATAAATCAAGTACAACAAATTCACCTAAAGCAAACCTAATGTCAGACGAAATGCTCGCCCGCATTGACCAGTCTGAAGCTCGCGTCATTAAAGCTATTTTTCCATCTAACACCAATCATCACAACACTTTATTTGGTGGAGATGCATTAGCATGGATGGACGAAACCGCTTTCATTGCTGCGACCCGTTTTTGCAGAAAGTCTTTAGTTACTGTTAGCTCAGACAGAATTGACTTTAAAAAAGCCATTCCAGCAGGCAGTTTAGCAGAATTAGTCGCTAGGGTTATTCATGTGGGTAATACCTCGCTTAAAGTTGAAGTGAATATTTTTGTCGAAAATATGTATGACGACCATCGCGAACATGCGATTAGAGGTGTATTTACTTTTGTTGCTGTGGATGAACAACGCAATCCTACCAAGGTTTGGCCATTAAGCTAACGCACATAGCACATAGCACATAGCACATAGCACTCCAATAATAGAAACATCAACTGTATCAATGACCACAAGGATGTCGGTCAAGTTAACGTCAGCTATTTTCCAACCACATCACATTTACACTAATACCTGGCGGGTATTTTTGATGAAATGATGAATTTGATTCTCAACTTTAATATCAATCATCTCTTGGGGACGACAGCTATTTGGGCATGGCATATTAGGTGTAGTACCAAATAACCGGCATATTAATGGTCTTTCATCGTAAACCGTACAACCATTTGGCCCTAAATGTACGCAGTTAAACTCATTTAATGCCGCGTCATGATCAGCATCTGTTTTCACTGGTAAACGTGACATTTCTTCTGAGGAGGTGGTGACAGGCCCGCAGCAGTCGTGGCAACCTGGTTTACATTCAAACGTCGGAATACGATCGCGTAAATGATCAACTATCTCTCGGTTATTATTCATAACGGCCTAATATTCTATAATTTATCGTTATTATAGTGGCATACATACCACATTAGAAGTTGATCTTGGTTCTGGAGAGCATCAAGCTGATGAGCAAGTGTGAGGTTATATGATTAATAGACCGTAAACAGTATATAAAAAAACCACTGTACCGCGTATCTTAATACGCAATACAATGGTTTACATTCAAATATTGCCTTTAGATTTGCAATCTAAGCAGCTATTTATGTTTACGCTATATCAAAACGGTCTGCATTCATTACTTTAGACCATGCGGCGATAAAGTCGTCAACAAACTTTTGTTTGTTGTCATCTTGTGCATACACTTCTGCATACCCCCGAAGAATCGAGTTAGAGCCGAATACCAAATCAACCCGCGTTGCAGTCCATTTAACTTTGCCACTATCTCGCTCACATATTTGATACAGATTTTTGCCTGCTGGTTTCCAGGAATAATTCATATCTGTCAAATTGACGAAGAAGTCGTTAGTTAACGCGCCCTCTTGCTCAGTAAATACCCCGTGTTTGGTATTATCGTGGTTAGTACCAAGTACCCGCATGCCGCCAACTAATACTGTCATTTCGTGGGCGTTTAGCCCCATCAATTGAGTACGGTCTAGCATTAACTCTTCCGCGCTCACGGCATAATCGTTTTTAAGCCAGTTACGATAAGCATCATGAATGGGCTCTAGCACATCAAATGACTCAGTATCGGTCATTTCAGCTGTAGCATCACCCCGACCTGGCGTGAATGGTACTGATACATCACTACCTGCAAGCTTAGCCGCCTTTTCAATACCGACATTACCAGCCAGAACAATGACATCAGCCATGCTTGCACCGCTTTGTTTTGCTATTGGCTGCAATACCGCTATCACTTTAGATAAGCGTGCAGGCTCATTACCCAGCCACTGATTCTGTGGCGCCAAACAAATACGAGCGCCATTAGCACCACCACGAAGATCAGATGACCTAAAGGTTCGCGCACTATCCCATGCTGTGGCGACCATTTCGCTGATTGTTAAATTACTGGCGGCAATCTTGTCTTTAATCGCCTGAATATCGTAGTCAGTTTTACCTGCTGGTACAGGATCTTGCCAAATTAAGGTCTCTTCTGGCACATCAGGGCCAATGTAGCGAGCTTTAGGTCCTAAATCACGGTGGGTTAATTTAAACCAGGCTCTAGCAAACACATCAGAGAAATATGCAGGGTCTTTGGCAAATCGTTCGGTGATTTTACGATACTCAGGATCCATTTTCATGGCCATATCGGCATCGGTCATAATTGGATTACATTTAATCGATGCATCTTCAACGTCAGCAGGTTTGTGCTCGTCTTTTATGTCTACAGGTTCCCACTGCCAGGCGCCTGCGGGGCTTTTCTTAAGCTGCCAATCATAATTGAGTAGCATGTCAAAGTAGCCGTTGTCCCATTGGGTTGGATGAGTTGTCCATGCGCCTTCTATGCCGCTGGTGACAGTATCACGGCCTATACCACGTTTGGTTTTATTTAACCAGCCAAAGCCTTGGTCTTCAATCTCAGCACCTTCAGGCTCAGCGCCTAATAATGAGGCATCGCCATTACCATGGGCTTTACCTACAGTATGACCGCCAGCAGTTAGTGCTACCGTTTCTTCATCATTCATTGCCATGCGGGCAAAGGTTTCACGTACATCTTTAGCTGTTTTAAGTGGATCAGGGTTGCCGTCTACGCCCTCAGGGTTAACATAAATAAGCCCCATCATCACAGCGGCTAACGGATTGGCTAACTCACGGTCTCCTGAGTATCGGCTATTCGCGTTATCAGAAGGTGCTAACCACTCTTTTTCAGCGCCCCAGTAGATATCTTTCTCTGGATGCCAAACGTCTTGACGACCAAAGGCAAAACCAAATGTTTTCAATCCCATAGATTCATAAGCTATGGTGCCTGCATAGGCAATTAAATCGGCCCAACTTAGCTTATTACCGTATTTTTTCTTGATCGGCCAAAGTAGACGGCGTGCTTTATCCAAGTTACCGTTGTCTGGCCATGAATTGATTGGGGCAAAACGTTGATTTCCCGTACTGGCTCCGCCTCGACCATCGGCAATTCGGTATGTTCCTGCAGCGTGCCAAGTCATACGGATCATTAGTCCACCGTAATGGCCCCAATCCGCTGGCCACCATGATTGGCTGTCAGTCATGAGTAAGTGAAGATCTTTTTTAAGAGACTCAACATCGAGATTTTTAACTTCGTCTTGATAATTGAAATCAAGTCCCATCGGATTGGTTTTGTTGTCGTGTTGATGAAGAATGTCTAGATTTAGCGCTTTAGGCCACCACTCCATATGTGACATATCACTCTGTGTCGCGCCACCGTGCATAACTGGGCATTTACCTGCTGACATTGTGTGTCTCCTATTAGTTACTTAAAAAGGCATTTAATTGTGCTGCGTCAGTAACATTGAAACTCTTCTTTTTAAATCACTTACTTAAACTCACGCACTAACTTAGCAGCTATATACTTAATAACATGGGGTTAGGATCAAAAAAACCAACCTTTATCAAGTATTAAGCTTAGTTAATGCGTTATGAATTTCAATATTTCTCTACTCAACCACCATGTATAGACCATTCAACCGATTAAGATAGCCAATTTAATTAGACCAAAGTCTACTTTTGTTGTAATTTTGCGCTGTTCTCGGTTCATTTAGGCACAAAGCAATGGAATACCAGATAACTTTTCTGTTACATTGATTTAATCTTCAAGCGCAACAACGAATATAAAAGCCATGAAGCTAGAAAATTTAAGTATCATTATTGCCGACGACCACCCCTTATTTCGTAATGCCTTGCGACAAGCTTTAAGCTTAGCTTTTAATAACACCCAATGGTTTGAAGCTGACAGCGCAGAAGCATTACAAAAATTAATGGACTCAGCCGAAGTCCCTGTTGACCTTATTTTGTTAGATTTACAAATGCCGGGTTCACATGGTTATTCGACGCTTATTCATTTGCGCAGTCATTACCCTAATATTCCTGTTGTGGTCATTTCCGCACATGAAGACATCAATACCATTAGCCGTGCAATACATTATGGTAGCAGCGGTTTCATCCCGAAATCGTCATCAATGGAAACCTTAGCAGAAGCCCTAAATGCCGTTTTATATGGCGATATTTGGTTGCCCGCTGGCACCCAAATTTTACCAGTAAGTGATGATCCGACAGACCAAATGGCCAGCCGTTTATCTGATTTAACCCCGCAGCAGTACAAAGTATTACAAATGTTTGCCGAAGGATTATTAAATAAGCAGATTGCCTATGACTTTGGTGTGTCAGAAGCGACCATTAAGGCCCATGCTACGGCTATTTTTCGTAAACTCGGGGTTCGTAATCGCACGCAAGCGGTTATAGCGTTACAGCAACTGCTTATGGATAAGGTTAATTTATCTTGATTGAGTTAGCGCTTTTACCCTTTTCTCAAGCGTGTGAAAACAACAAACAACCCATTTTAGATATTATTGCGCCACGGTTAATTAACCCACTTCATTTATTGGAAGTGGGAACTGGCACAGGTCAACATGCGGTATTTTTTGCCCGTCAATTACCGCATATTTGTTGGCAAGCCAGCGACCAAGTCGTTAACTTAAATCATATCAATGCCCGTATTGCGCACGCTAATATCATTAATTTACCCGCAGCAATTGCCTTGGATGTTAGTCAGCAGTGGCCTAAGCAAATATTTGATGCTATTTATACTGCCAATACCTTGCACATTATGAGTAGCAAGCTAGTTGAAGCTTTTTTTGTCGGTGTCGGGCAAGTAACTAAAGTAAATAGCCAAGTATTTATATACGGGCCATTTAACTATAACGGACATTTCACCAGCGACAGTAATGCCAATTTTGAACAGTGGCTTAAACAAAATGATCCCTCAAGTGGAATACGAGATATTGAATGGATACTCGAATTAGCCAAAGCACAGCAATTAATGTTAATTGACGACTTTAGTATGCCTGCCAACAACCGTTTATTGCATTTTATCAAGCGATAATTTCCACAGTTGAATAACTTACTTTTTTGAATAAAAAACGTTAACTTACTACAAAGCCTTAAAACACCACGAAGTTGAACACAAGGAAATGTATTATGGGTTCAGTGACCACCAAAAAACATCAAAATGGTCTTGATTATGTCGAGGTCAGTACCGATTTATGCCAAGCACGGATCTTTCTTCAAGGGGCACAAATTGACCAGTTCACCCCGACTGGCAAAGCACCATTATTATGGGTATCAGCAGCAGACGATTATCAAGTAGGTAATGGGATCCGCGGCGGTATACCCGTTTGTTGGCCATGGTTTGGTATGAGTGGCAATGACGGATTTCCTCAACACGGTTTTGCCCGTACTCGGCTTTGGAGTCTTGACTCTATCAATATGCACGATGAAATAGTGGATTTGATATTTAGCCTAAAGCTCACAGAACAAGACCGCCAATATTGGCCACATGATACCGAAGTTAAAGTGCTATTTACCCTAAGTGATACTTTATCCGTCAGTATCGTTAATAAAAATAATGCTAACTATCCTGTCAGTTTAACCCAAGCACTCCATACCTATTTACCTATTAATGATATTCATCAACTGTCAGCCACAGGTTTTGACGGTTCTAAGTATATTGAATTTGGTGAAGGTCCTTATCAACAACCCAATGATAAAGTGAACTTTGATAAAGAAACAGATCGAGTTTACACGGATTTATCGCCAGTTCAGCACTTACACATGCCAACTGGGATTATCGAAGTTAGCCGAGAGAACAGCCAATCGGCAGTATTGTGGAATCCGTGGATAGAAAAGTCGACTCGCCTTTCTCGTTTTAAAGCAGATGACTACCTCACTATGGTATGTTTAGAAGCCGCCAATGTATTAGATGACAAGGTGACCTTATCTCCCGGCGAAACCCATACCCTAACAACTCATATTCGCTGGGTTTAAACGGTTAATTCTGCATTAATTCAACAATAGATAACATTACTTTTAAGCCAGAGTTTGATACGCTGGCTTTTTATTTAACTTCTTGAAGTGTTAATGATTAAAGGCATATTCACCGTTAAGCGAATATTACTACTTTTACTGCTGATGATTATCGGTGCAGCTTGGTATGTCAGCCAAAATATTCACTCTATCAGTGTCAAGGTGCTCAACAAACTGTTATCAACCTATGATATTCAAGTACTGAACTTAGACACACAGTTAATATCGATAAATCAACTGCGCATTCCTCGGCTTATCTTACAAATAGAAGACAGTTACATTTCCATACAAGGTTTTGAACTCACCCTAACAGACACCCTTGCCATAGCAAAAAAACAACAACTCGATCCCAGTGACATTGTTAAGTTGAGTAGTAAAAGCGTTTATGTTGATTTAGGCGCTAGCTTTTTTAACCGTCAAACTCAGCAAAAAACCGAGTCCAGTGCAGCATGGCAATTAGTATTTAACCACATCCCCGACATTGATTTAGGTGAAACGATAATTCGCTTACCCGCTTTGCCCGCTGCCGGACCTGAATTAACCACGGCTAATGGTGTTGTAACTCATTTTCGCCACAGTTTAAAAATGGATACATTTACTCTTAACCCACAAGGCGCTTTATCTACCCTGTGGCGATTCGATGACAATGAATTATTTAACGTTAATGCGCAAATAATGCCAACACAATTGCACTTGTCCACCAAATTGAATCTCAAACAAAGTCAGCTGGGATTAAATGCATTATCAGACTATCTCACGGCCGCTATTACTTCGCTTAAAGCTAAGAGAAGTGAGCAGGAAACATACGGCATGATTGTTGGAATCCAACAACAATTAGCCACTGTTTTAGCCCCTCTTAATCAATATCAAATTGATATTGATGGTAATTGGCATGCCGATACCCAAATTAACTTAACCAATAATGAAATTTATTCGGTTAATCATTTCAGCGCACTCAAAGTTGAGTCACAAAAATTTGAGCACTTAGCATTTAATGTACCTGATGACTTTAAAATAGAAGTGGATGTTAAACAACAACCTGTTCCTGCAGGTATAAACCAAGGTGCGCAAAATATTTTTGCAGCCAAAATCGATATAGCGCCATTTGAACAACAAATCAGTTTTAATCAACTTCAGCTTAGTCAACTTCTTAAACAGTTGTTTGCGGATAATATCGCGTCTCAGCTTAATGCGTTTATTGACGGTCTAAAAGTTGACTCGCGCGACGCCACTAGCCAGATTGGTTTAGTGGTATCAGTGCCTAAACCAAGTTTATTGTGGTTACCTTTAGCGGCATTAGAAACAGATGAACATTCAAATGATAATACTAGCACTGTAGTGCCAGTCAGTTTTTTCACACCTGAAATTATTGCCAGTGTCTCAGGCGGTATTATCGACAACACCTTTCGCCTAACTGATGTTCAGGTCAATGATTTAGGCGAAATCCATATCGCCCCTTCTGTTGAATTAGACATCACTCAAGCAGTTGATATGGTGAAGCTATTTGCGCCATTAACCGAGTCCCCCTTAGCACTAACATTACCCTTTAATGAATTCACCTTGTCTAAAGCACGCGTAACCTTTGAAGCAGAATTTGAACGTTTATTAAATAGGCATAATAACAGTGAACAACATACGCTAAATAAAGACTTTACTGATAAGCTCATTATTATGCCTTCAAGCCAAATTTTAATGTCTCAGTTATATGTGAATAAAAATAACTCCGCATTAGAATCGACCATCGCCCAAACGAGCTCACAAAGCTTTACTAGTACAGAAATGAGTATTCAATTTCACCAACAAAGTAAACTTGAATCGACAACAGGTTATACTCAGCTAACGTTAGCCCCATTACAACTTGAACTGCAAAAAGTTAACGCTGTAGCAATCGATTCCATGGGTAAAAAGCAATCATTTTCTGCTAAGAGTGCTCAATTTGATTGGCTGCCATCAACTCATTTTACATGGCAAGTAAACACAACTAACAGCCTTATTGATCAATTCCTTGCGCAAAGCAGTCAATATAAAATTAGTAGTCAATTAGATCATATCAAACTCAGCCAGACACTCCCAAAACAGCGAAAACAGACGTTACTTAATTTAGATAATGTCAGTTTAAAACAGCAAACATCTGTAGATAAAGGCTTAATTCAAAGCCAAGAACAATGGCAATTTGATAATATCAATGCCACCAGCCAACACTTCTTTCAGCCTAAATCTCAATCGCTAGCAGGACAATGGCTGCTAGAAACCGATATTAGCCAAGCATTACCTACCATAGGTAAAAATCAGCCTATTGCACCAGGTTTAAACATCGCAGGGCGGGTTAAGGTAGCGAGCAGCTATTCAATGAGAGAGCAGGATGGAATCCAATATTTTGAAATGTTAATTCAGCCTCAGCTGACCGATTTAAACCTTGATTATATCGACTATTATATTTCAGACTCTTGGATCAATACTCAATGCCAATTTAATTGGCAACAACACATTGAAGATTCAATATCAACAAGTCAGCTAACATGCCCTGAAACCAACATTAATATCGCAAAAGGCCGTGCAGGATTACTGTTTAGCAATTTGAATTTACAAGCTAATATTGAACTCAACATGGATCCGACTAAGCCACTGAATAATTGGTTACAAAAGCTAACAGGACTGAGTGAAACAGATATCAAAATGACCCTTAGAGGTGATGCTTTGGGGGGCCAATTTCTTGTGCCAGAGTTTGTATTCAAACTGCATGATAAATCCCATGGCTATTTACTGTTACAAGGCTTAAGCCTTGAACAGTTGCTCGAGCAGCAACCGCAAGTGGGTGTGTATGCTGATGGCTTGTTTGATGGCGTTTTACCCGCCGAATTTATCAACGGTGAACTGACTATCTCAGATGGACATATAGCCGCACGACAACCTGGTGGCCTAATTAAAGTGGATAATAATGAAGCCATTGAACAATTAAAACAATCGCAGCCTTATCTGAACTTAGTCTTCGGTGCTTTAGAACATTTAAACTATCGTCAGTTATCGGGTAAATTTGCAATGCGCTCTAATGGCGATGCACAAATTAATGTTGCCATTAAAGGTAAAAGCTTGGATATTGCTCGGCCAATTCATCTTAACTACACCCATGAAGAAAATTTGATTCAATTGTACCGCAGCACCCAAATTGGTAATCAGCTACAATCGAATATAGAGAAGTCCGTTAAATAAGGAAGACACTGTGAAACTTGCCGCCCTGTTTGCTTCAACTTTGATGTTAATCAGCTTAGTTTCAGCCTGTACGCCCACGGTTAGAATTGAGCCATCAGATAAGCCTATTGTGATCAATTTAAACGTTAAAATTGAGCATGATATTAGAATAAAAGTGGATAAAGAACTCGATAATTTATTAGAAAACGAGCAGCTATTTTAATAGGAATTTAATATGAAATATACCTTACCCGCCCTATTAGTTAGCTTACTGCTCAGTTTCAATGCATCGGCGATGACGTTACAGGATGCTAAAAATAATGCACTTGTGGGTGAACAAATTAACGGTTACCTGGCGGTAATAACAAGCTCTGCCGAGGTTGAGGCATTAGTCACTGATATTAATGCTAAGCGTTTACAACATTATCAACGTATAGCTCAAAAGAATGGCCTCAGTACTGCCAGCGTAGCAAAACTCGCCGCAGAAAAAGCCATTGAAGCGGCTAACACAGGCCATATCTATCAGGATAAAAAAGGCATATGGCAAACTAAGTAAAGACACAAATACTTTGCCATAACCACTGAGATAATTTTTAATTTAACTACCGAATCAAATTAACGCATCAAATTTTTCAATAAAAAAGCCCAGAAACTTCTGGGCTTTTGCTTGAAACATCCTAAATCAAACCGGATTAACCACATCTACAAAATGATGAGTTAAGCCAAACTTATCCGCTAAATGCTGACCTAAAGCCTGAATACCATAACGCTCAGTTGCGTGGTGGCCTGCTGCAAAATAATGAATATTTTGCTCCATTGCACTGTGGTAAGTTCGCTCTGACACCTCACCACTGATAAATGCATCTACACCCATCTTAACGGCATAATCAATATAGTCTTGCGCCCCACCAGTACACCAGGCAAGGGTATTAATAGGTTTACTGCTATCGCCAATATGTAGCGCTGGTCTTTTCAACACCTGACTTATGTGAGCATTGAACTCGCTGGCACTCATGGTTTGCATTAAATGACCATGCCATAATAAATCTTGCGGAACATTTTCACAAACAGTTGGATTTAAAATACCTAGTTGCTGTGCAAGTTGCACATTATTACCGACACCATGATGAGCATCTAGCGGAAGATGATAGCCAAATAAGTTAATGTTATTATCCATGAGTGCTTTAATGCGTTTGTATTTCATTCCAGTTAATACTTCAGGCTCATTTTTCCAAAAAAAGCCATGGTGAACCAAAATAGCGTCGGCGTTCAAAGCAATGGCTTGTTCTATTAATGGTTGGCAGGCTGTCACCCCAGTCACAATTGTGCGAATAGCGTTTTTGCCCTGCACTTGTAATCCGTTTGGCGCATAATCTTTAAATTTTGCGACATTCAAAAACTCATTTAAGTAAGTTGACAAAGAATGACGATCTATTTCGTTATGACTCATGGTAGTAATCCATTATTGATGCTGGGTTAATCATATTATTTTACAGTATCTGCTAATCAAGTGACACCCTGTAAAAAGCATGAAAAATGATTCATTTGAGTACCTTAATGCTTAAGACTAAGATGAATTAATATTTATCAATGGTGTCAGGGACGGTATGTGAAACATTTATCACGATTTGGGATATTAATGCTCTGTATTTTGGCTACGTTAGCCTGTTATGCAATGGGATTTTCATCTGGCATTGCCGCTTTTATAGGTTTAGGAATATTATTCGAGGTGTTGTTTTGGGGACTTATCATTGTTAAAAGGCGTGGTTCAAGCAGACAAAACAACACCTAAAATACCAACAATAACAAATACTGCTTAACATAAAAAACACCCTAAATTGGACTTTTGTGTCATTTAACCTATAAAATTAGCTCAAACCAAAAAGTAAGTTAGCTAAAAATAGGTTAAATTATGACAACATTATCAAAGGAAGACGTTATTAGTTCATTGCAGGCTGCATTAGAAAAACAGTCAGGTACTGCAGTTAACATCGAACAATCTGGAAGTTGGTATAAAATTGATGGCGGAAAATCAGTTCGTTTTAGTGAGCTAGAATCAATGCTAGCAGCAATGGATAGTGGTTTACAAAGCGTCACGAAGGTGGCAACAAAATCCGCAGCTAAAAAAGCCACCGTGACAAAAGCAAAACCAGCTGCCGCTAAAAAAACCTCTTCTACGACAGTTAAATCAGCTCAAGGGAGTGAAGGTTCAGGCTTAAGCCCAAAAGAGCTATGGCGTGCAAAACTTGAAAATGCCAAAGGTAAAAATACCTTACCGCGTGGTTTTTAAATTGATTTAAATTCCAACAATAAAGGCGCTTTATGCGCCTTTGTTATTTCTAAACGTGATATGTTTAAATAGATTACATTGCTAAAGTTACATCGCTACATCAACTCGAACATAACCCTGTAAGTAAACAACTCTGACTTCATCTCCGGCTTTAAACACCATTCCAGGGTCTAAGTCTTGAATGATCATCACTTGAGTACCGTCTTCTTGTTTAATCATCATTTCAACTAATTTGTACTCAAGATAATATTCTTGACTACCATATTGGTTTGCAATTCCACCACCTAATAGTGCCCCAAGTACTGTGGCAACATCTTGTCCGGAACCACCACCAAATTGATGACCAATAACCCCGCCAATAAGCGCACCACCAAAAGTTCGCCACCCTTGGTTTTTATCGGCGACCAGTTGTTTCTCGGTAATATTTTTAACCGATTCAATATAACCATAGAGTACTTTTTCTACGGGTACTGCTTGGTTTCTGTCGTAAGCTGACAATACTGGCGAATTTACGCTGCCGAACAGAAATATGAACAGTAAAAAACCAGATAATTTACTCGCTGAGATGTTCAACATACGCTTTTTCCGTTAACTTAATAAGTAAGGTCTATATGCTAACTATAATCAATTGTGAAATCACTGTCTTATTTAAATGAGTTAATTAATTTTCCCCCACCAGAACAGGCCTTATCTGAACCTAACGGCTTATTAGCTGTAGGGGGGGATTTATCTCCAGCAAGATTATTGGAGGCGTATTATCATGGTATTTTCCCCTGGTTTAACGTAAATGACCCAATATTATGGTGGTCTCCTAATCCAAGAGCAGTATTTACTCCCAAAATGAATTTTGGCAGTAAAAGTTTAAAAAAGTATCTAAAAAAAGTACCTTGGCGATATACCATCAATCATGCTTTTTTGGATGTGATGGCAGGATGCGCTCAGCCTCGAGCCGATCAAAATGGCACCTGGATCACCCCAGAAATTCAAATGGCTTATTACGAGTTACACTTACAAGGGTTCGCCCATTCGTTTGAAGTATGGGACGAAGATCGGCTAATTGGTGGCCTATATGGTATTCCAATAGGTAAGGTGTTTTGCGGTGAATCGATGTTTCATCGGCAAACCAATGCCTCAAAAGCAGCATTTACCATGTTAAATCAACATTTGGCAAAGCATGATTTTGCGCTTATTGACGCTCAATTAGTTAACCCACACTTGATTAATTTAGGCGCAGAGACAGTTAATAGAACCTCATTTTTGACGACTTTAAGACAAAATAGAGAACAAGATGTTTCACCTAATATATGGCTCAAGCAAGAGGTAAAATTTGAATTCTAAATCTGTCACAGTAGGAATTAGTAAACCTTTTGATTGCAGCTATATCGTTGGTAATCAAGAGCAACTTCTGGTTATTCAAGAGTCTCATCTTGATGGGCAATTGTTTGAACAATTACTCGCGATGGGCTTTAGACGTAATGGGAATGCGATTTATAAACCGCGTTGTCCTGCTTGCCAGGCATGCCAGTCTATCCGTGTGCCCGTGCAAACATTTATGTTGTCAAAACGTCAAAAACGCACCTTAAAAAAAAATCAACACTTGCATTGGAAAGTGGTTGAAAACAGCACTCCTGCTCATTATGCATTATATGACCGCTACATAAGTGCACGTCATCACGATGGGCCGATGTACCCACCTTCACAGGCTCAATTTGATGATTTTTTATTGTGTGATTGGCTACCATCAACCTTTATAGAACTCTACGATCAAGATAAATTGATTGGCGTTGCTGTCACAGATAATCTTGCCCACAGCTTATCAGCAATTTATAGTTACTTTGATCCAGACTATGAAAAAAATTCATTAGGTTCTTTGATGATTTTAATCCAGTGCCAGCTGGCAAAATCCCTAGGTAAACACTTCATCTATTTGGGTTATCAAATCGATGAAAATCGTAAAATGTCTTATAAGCGCCAATATCGCCCTTACCAAATATTAACTGCTGACGGTTGGCAAAATGAAGAGCAAGTTAAGCCGTTATCTTGTTAACGGCCTTTACAGCAAGGCGTTTTTGCGGCATGATACGCCCGATTTTCATATTTGAAGGCTAATGGGATAATTTATTAATGGCGAAAGAAGACAACATTGAAATGCAAGGGACTATCCTTGAGACCTTGCCCAACACAATGTTCCGCGTAGAGCTTGAAAATGGACATGTGGTGATAGCCCACATTTCTGGCAAAATGCGCAAAAACTACATCCGTATTTTAACGGGTGATAAAGTCACTGTTCAGTTGACTCCTTATGATTTATCTAAAGGACGTATCGTCTTCCGCGCACGTTAATGATTATAGTTTTCGTATGAAAAAAACCGACTCTTGTGTCGGTTTTTTTATAGTCACTTTTACGATAATGTAGGCATAAAGCTGATTGGTATTCTGGTGCAATTTTTACTTCACAAAAACCAACTCAGCAAGCTCGTATCATTATAAAGCCATAAAAAAAGATGGCAGTGGCCATCTTTTTATAAAACTCATTAAATCGATATATTAAGACACTTTTTCAGGTGTTTCACACTCGATATAAATCTCACCATCTTTAACGTCGATATGCGCTATGCCACCGGCTTCAAGCTTACCGAATAGGATTTCATCCGCTAATGGGCGTTTAATCAATTCAGTCACCACACGGCTCATTGGACGCGCTCCCATGTCTTTGTCGTAACCTTTCTCAGCAAGCAAAGTACGGGCTTCATCACTGACCTCTAAGGTGACACGTTTATCATCTAACTGAGCTTGAAGTTCAACTAAGAACTTGTCGACCACTTTGGCAATCACGGTTAAGTCTAAATGGTTAAACCACACAATCGAATCTAACCGGTTACGAAACTCAGGTGTGAACACTTTATTGATTTCAGCAAGCGCATCTTGGGTATGATCTTGCTGTTGAAAGCCAATCGATTTACGAATGGTTTCTTGCACGCCCGCGTTGGTTGTCATCACTAATGTGACATTGCGAAAATCAGCTTTACGGCCATTGTTATCGGTTAAGGTACCGTGATCCATAACCTGTAGTAACAAGTTATATACTTCAGGATGCGCTTTTTCAATTTCATCTAAAAGCACAACACAATGTGGGTTTTTAATCACAGCATCGGTCAATTGACCACCTTGATCATAACCGACATAGCCTGGAGGTGCGCCTATCAAGCGTGAGACCGCGTGGCGTTCCATGTACTCTGACATGTCAAAGCGAATTAGCTTTAAGCTTAACGCGGCGGCTAATTGATTGGTCACTTCCGTCTTACCCACCCCTGTAGGGCCTGCAAATAAGAAACTACCAACCGGCTTTTTATCGCTACCTAAACCGCTGCGAGAGAGACGGATAGCAGCTGATAAGCTCTCAATGGCCTTATCTTGGCCAAAAACCACCATCTTAAGGTTCCGCTCAAGGTTTTTAAGTAAGTCCTTGTCAGACGAGGATACCGACTTTTCAGGAATACGCGCAAGTTTAGCGATAATGGCTTCGATTTCAGCTTGGCCAATGGTTTTCTTGCGTTTGCTTGCGGGCATCATCACCATGCGAGCACCCGCTTCATCAATGACGTCAATCGCTTTATCTGGCAAGTGACGATCATTAATGTGCTTGGCGGATAAAATAGCCGCGCTGCTGATTGCTGCTTGGGTATAACGAACACCATGATATTCTTCGTATTTAGACTTTAAACCCATCAAAATTTTAGTGGTTTCAGCAACAGAAGGCTCATTGACATCAATTTTTTGGAAGCGACGCGCCAATGCCCGGTCTTTTTCAAAAATACTTTGATATTCCTGGAACGTGGTTGAACCCATGCAACGTAATTTGCCACTAGACAATAATGGTTTGAGTAAATTAGAGGCATCCATGACGCCGCCAGAGGCCGCACCAGCGCCAATAATGGTATGAATTTCATCGATAAATAAAATGGCATGTTCATCTGCGGCTAGTTCTTTGAGCAAGCTTTTAAAGCGTTTCTCAAAATCACCACGGTATTTGGTACCCGCTAATAATGAGCCCATGTCTAATGAATACACAGTGGCATTCGCCATCACTTCAGGCACTTGCTTATTGACAATACGATAGGCTAACCCTTCGGCAATAGCAGTTTTACCGACACCGGCCTCACCCACTAACAAGGGATTGTTTTTGCGGCGACGACATAATGTTTGTACCGCACGCTCAACTTCTGCATCGCGGCCAATGAGTGGGTCAATGACCCCGTCTATTGATAACTGATTTAGGTTGGCTGCAAATTGCGACAACATGCTGCGATCTTCAGCTGACTCAGATTGATCTTCTGAATGTTCACTGCCGCCATCATCGGCTTTTTCTTCATCTTTTGAAAAACCGTGGGAAATGTAATTAACCACATCTAGACGAGTAATTTCGCAACGACGTAATAAATACACCGCCTGTGACTCTTGCTCACTGAAAATGGCAACCAAAACATTGGCTCCGGTGACTTCATTACGCCCAGATGATTGAACATGAAATACTGCTCGTTGCAAAACACGCTGAAAACCCAATGTTGGTTGGGTTTCTTTTTCATCTGCACTATCTGCAATAATTGGCGTGGTTTGTTGAATAAAATTATGCACTTCTTCACGAAGTTTATTAATGTCGGCCCCACAAGCAATCAACGCCTCATAAGCTGCGGGGTTGTCTAATAGCGCTAATAATAAATGTTCTACCGTCATGTACTCATGACGCGAATCTCTAGCTTGCTGAAACGCTAGGTTCAAGGTGACTTCTAAGTCTTTGTTCAGCATAAGCACCCCCTCAAATTAACCACAAACTGCAGAGTAAGATTATTATGTCTTAAGCTACACTATTCTTTCTCTAAACTACACAGTAACGGATGTTGGTTTTCTCTTGCAAACTGATTTACTTGTAACACTTTAGTTTCAGCAATGCCGAATGGAAAAACACCACAGAGTCCTTTTCCTTGGTGATGAATAGCTAACATGATATCCACTGCCTGCTGTTCATTCTTATCAAAGAAACGTTGTAACACTTCAACGACAAAATCCATTGGCGTGTAATCATCATTATTTAAGACTACCTTATAGAGATTGGGTCTTTTAATGTCTGATTCAACTTTTTCTTCAACTTTTTCAATGCTGCCTATTTTAGCCATGCTTTAATACTAGCCTCTCATTTCAATACCGACCACATGATAATAATAAATTAATTTAATGTTGTCTTTTTGTTAATTTCTGCTTGACTTCTTTTCGTACAAATTTCATTCTGTTTGTCAGGCGGCGTTTAAAGACCGCTGAATAATAAGTTTTACTATCTTACTGGTAAGTAGACAAAAGAAGGAAGTGGAAGTATGGCAAGCGGAACTGTTAAATGGTTCAACAACGCCAAAGGATTCGGGTTTATTTGCCCAGATCAGGGTGGCGAAGATGTATTTGCGCATTATTCAACTATAGAAATGGAAGGTTACCGTACGCTTAAAGCGGGACAACCAGTTTCTTTTGAAATAGAAGCAGGCCCTAAAGGGATGCATGCTTCAGCCATTTCACCAACTAATTAGTTGGATGGAACTATAAAGCAAAAAGACAGGGATTTTAATCCCTGTCTTTTTTATTTTTAGTAAATAAATTTGAAAAAAAAAACGCGCCCAACTAGGCGCGTTTTTTATTAGCTTAAGTAATGTCTTACGCCAAAATTAAACTGTTTAACGTTTTGCTTGGGCGCATTGCTTGTTCAGCTTTAACAGCATCTAAACGGTAATATCCGCCTAAATCAACTGCTGGGCCTTGTGCTTCATTAAGTTCAGCAACAATAACCGCTTCATTTGACAATAAGTCTGTCGCTAACTTTGTAAACTTAGCGGCAAGAACTGCGTCAGTCGTTTGTGCTGCAAGTGCTTGTGCCCAGTAAAGTGCTAAATAGAAATGCGAACCACGGTTGTCTAACTCACCCACTCTGCGTGATGGAGACTTATTACAATCAAGGAATTGACCGATAGCCACGTCTAACGCATCGGCAAGTACTTGCGCTTCTGTATTGCCCGTTGTTTGGCTTAGGTGTTCAAGTGAAGCTGCAAGTGCTAAGAACTCACCTAAAGAATCCCAACGCAAGTGGTTTTCTTTTTCAACTTGTTGCACGTGTTTTGGCGCTGAACCACCTGCACCGGTTTCAAACAATCCACCACCGTTCATTAATGGCACGATAGATAGCATTTTGGCACTTGTGCCTAATTCAAGGATTGGGAATAAATCTGTTAGGTAATCACGTAAAACGTTACCGGTAACAGAAATTGTATCTTCACCTTTAATGATGCGATCTAATGTGAAACGGGTAGCATCTACTGGTGACATAATACGGATATCTAACCCAGCAGTGTCACTGTCAGCTAAATAGGTATTCACTTTTTTGATGATCTCAGCATCGTGAGCACGGTTGCTGTCTAACCAAAATACCGCAGGTGTATTGCTTAAACGTGAACGCTTAACAGCAAGTTTTACCCAGTCACGGATTGGGGCATCTTTCACTTGGCACATGCGGTAAATATCGCCCGCTTCAACCGCGTGGCTCATAATGACATCACCCGCTTGATTGATAACCTTAACGGTACCAGCTGCTGTGATTTCAAATGTTTTGTCGTGGCTACCGTATTCTTCTGCTTTTTGCGCCATCAAACCTACGTTAGGTACACTACCCATTGTTGTTGGATTGAATGCACCATTGGCTTTACAGAATGCGATAGTCTCTTGATAAACACCGGCATAACAACGATCTGGGATCATCGCTTTAGTGTCTTTCAATTGACCATCTGGGCCCCACATTTGGCCTGAAGAACGAATAGCTGCAGGCATAGAAGCATCAATAATGATGTCACTTGGCACGTGTAAGTTGGTAATACCTTTATCTGAATCAACCATAGCAAGTGCTGGACGTGCAGCATAAACTGCAGCAATATCTGCTTCAACTTCAGCACGCTGTGCGTCTGGTAAAGATTTAATTTTGGCATATACATCGCCAAAACCATTATTAACATCAACGCCTAACTCAGCAAACAAGGCACTGTGTTTATCAAATACCGCTTTAAAGAACACTTTAACGGCGTGACCAAATAAAATCGGATCAGATACTTTCATCATCGTTGCTTTCAAGTGAAGCGATAATAAAATATCTTCTGATTTAGCAGCTTCAATTTCATGGGTATAGAATTCAATTAATGCTTTCTTACTCATTACTGCAGTATCAATCACTTCGTCAGCTAATAACGCTAAACCTGATTTTAATACTTGCTCGCTGCCATCGGCTTTCGCCAAAACGATACTGACTTTGTCAGCAGCCGTTAACGTCACTGATAATTCGCTGCCATAAAAATCGCCTTCGTTCATATGAGCAACGTGTGACTTAGAATCACTCGCCCATTTACCCATTGAATGTGGGTTTTTCTTGGCGTAATTTTTTACAGACGTTGGCGCACGACGATCTGAATTGCCTTCACGTAATACAGGGTTTACTGCACTGCCTTTAATTTTGTCATAACGTGACTGAGTTTCTTTCTCAGCGTCAGTTTTTGGCTCATCCGGATAGTTTGGAATGTCATAGCCTTTAGCTTGAAGCTCAGCAATACACGCTTTTAACTGTGGCACTGACGCGCTGACGTTAGGTAATTTAATGATGTTAGCTTCAGGCTGGTTAGCTAATTCACCTAACTCCGTTAATGCATCAGCAATTTTCTGATCTGCTGTTAAATTTTCAGGGAAGTTAGCAAGCACACGACCAGATAAGGAAATGTCACGTGTTTCAACTTTAACGCCAGCGGCATTAGTAAAGGTACGAATAATAGGTAACAGAGAAAGTGTCGCTAATGCTGGTGCTTCATCGGTTTCAGTATAAATAATCGTTGGAGAGTTATCTTTCATGGTTTTTCCTACATTATTGTAAATTAATAATTTATTAGAATATTTTGGTGCGGATATAAAGTCGATTTCACGCTTATGTCATCATGCAAGCATAATCTGTATACATTGATGAAATGAAGTTGAGCCAATACACCCTATTAGTGAGTACCCATTAAATGTGCATCGCTAACCTGTGTTATTTGTTCCAACGCTGGTGAAATCCCCAATCCCATTTTTTATTATTATTAGTACTTGCTGCATTGCTTTAGATACCAAGCAATGAAAAATCAGTTACTTGCTTCATAGCAACCGTTGAGCTTTCATCGTCAAAAATCATATCGAAAGATCAATTGTCACTGGTACAGTAAACCCATTTTTTAAAAAAATTAGGTGCAGATCACAATTTTCAGGCCAACATCATAGAGCATTCTGAATAATATTCAAATTCCACTTATGGCGAATAAGCAGTAAACTTGTTTCTGTTCATTTTATTTTACTGTTTTAATGCTGATTAAACTTAAGTTAACCCTTGGTTTTCAATAGCCGACTTTACTTTGGCTAAATTGAGACAATTGCATAAACACACAAAGGCTTTCAGTTCCCATTATGGCGATTCCCGCAAATAAAAAATCGACTAAAAAACCGCTCAACAGTAAAGCATCTAAAGCTGCTTCAAATTTTTTTGCTGATAAAAAACAAATATATAAAAAACCATCTCCTACTTCACCTCACTCGGGTAAAGTAAAGCCAAGGCCGTCAAACCCAGTCATTGTGTTGTTTAATAAACCCTTTGATGTGCTATGCCAGTTTACTGACGAAGCGGGCAGGCAGACCTTAAAAGATTTTATCCCCATAGCCGATGTTTATGCCGCGGGACGCTTAGATAGAGACAGTGAAGGATTATTACTACTCACTAATGATGGCCAATTACAGGCAAAAATTACCCAGCCAAACCAAAAAACATTTAAAACCTATTGGGTACAAGTTGAAGGCGAGCCTACCCAAGATGCGATAACCGCGCTTCAATTAGGCGTTGAATTAAAAGACGGTAAGACCTTACCTGCAAAGGTACGTTTAATGCCTGCACCTGATGTTTGGCCACGCACACCTCCAGTAAGAGAGCGCAAAGCGATCCCGACCAGCTGGTTAGAAATTCAAATATGCGAAGGAAAAAATCGCCAGGTAAGGCGAATGACGGCACATATAGGTTACCCGACTCTTAGATTAATCCGTTATAAAATAGGTCAATGGTGTTTGGATGATCTTCAAAGTGGTGAATTTTCGGTACTGCCAGCAAGCAGTACATAACGGCAATAAAGCGGCGTATAAACTAGGCTTATTACTATTACAATCATGATCAATTTAAGAGAAATTTATGAGCCCGCGATATAAACCTAACACCACCGTGGCTACTGTCATTCATTGTAGCGGTAAGTTTTTATTGGTTGAAGAATGGATTGATGGACAAATACGTTATAACCAGCCTGCTGGGCATCTAGAAGCTAACGAGACCATTATAGCCGCCTGCAAACGTGAAGTACTGGAAGAAACAGGCCTTAATATCACCCCATCTGGGTTAGTCGGCATTTATCAATTTACCGCCGCCAATGATGTCGCATTTGTTAGGTTTAGTTTTTGTGTCGAGCTACCTGTGCAGGTCACTGCTATTCCACAAGACAGCGCAATTACTGCTACCCACTGGTTTACACGCGATGAAATAAGTTCAAAATCGACGCAAATGCGCAGCCCATTAGTGCTTAAATCTATCGATGATTTTTTAGACCAACAAGGCCAACATTACCCGCTAGATGTGCTGAATGCAGACTACTTTTGAACGCGGTATACATGAAACACACAAAACCAGCTTCAAGATAGCCCCAAAGGCTAATGCGTGATAGAATATGCGCCGCAGAATTTACACAATTTCCCTTTTTGCAATGCCCTAAAAGGGCGTTTCATTGATACACTGAACGGTTTATAGGATCTATGACATCAATCACACCCACTAATGGTAAAAAAGTCATCGTTGGCATGTCCGGCGGTGTGGACTCTTCAGTTTCAGCTTATCTGCTTATGCAGCAAGGCTATGAGGTTGAAGGTCTATTTATGAAAAACTGGGAAGAAGATGACACCGATGAATATTGTGCTGCCAGTGATGATCTTAAAGATGCACAATCGGTTTGCGACAAGCTAGGTATTAAATTACATACTGTCAACTTTGCCGCTGAATATTGGGATAATGTTTTTGAGTACTTTTTAGCCGAGTATAAGGCTGGCCGTACACCTAACCCCGATATCATGTGCAACAAAGAAATCAAATTCAAAGCGTTTTTAGAATTCGCTGATGAAATTTTAGACGCTGATTACATCGCTATGGGTCATTATGTCCGCCGACGTGACAATGCCGATGGTACTACCCAAATGCTACGTGGTGTTGATGGCAATAAAGATCAAAGCTATTTTTTATACACGCTTAGCCATGAGCAAGTCGCACGCAGCTTATTCCCTGTCGGCGAGCTAGAGAAACACCAGGTACGTGATATTGCTAAAGAAATGGGTTTAATTACCCATGACAAAAAAGACAGTACAGGTATTTGTTTTATTGGCGAACGTAAATTTACCGACTTTTTAGCCACTTATCTTCCTGCCTTACCAGGTAACATTGAAACCGCTGAAGGTGAAGTTATTGGCACCCACCAAGGCTTGATGTACCACACTTTAGGTCAACGTAAAGGCTTGGGGATCGGCGGCTTAAAAAACAGTAATGACGACCCTTGGTATGTAGTTGATAAAGACTTAGACCGCAATGTGCTTGTGGTTGGCCAAGGTGGTCATCATCCATTGTTAATGTCTGTTGGCATGATAGTGAATCAGTTAGATTGGGTAGATCGTAAAGGCCCTGCTGATGCAAGCAGTATCAGCGTAAAAACTCGTTATCGTCAACGTGATGTTAACTGCAAAATCAAACACATCAACAATGACACTATCGAAGTCATTTTTGATGAACCTGTTGCCGCTGTTACACCTGGGCAATCAGCAGTATTTTATGATGGTGAAGTATGCTTAGGCGGCGGCATCATTGATAATTTAATTAAGGAATAGGTAAGCCGCACAGTGACTGACAATATATTATATGAACGCACTATGGCTTTTGCAGGCATTTTACAGGCCATCGGGCAAGTACAATATATCGCCCGCCATGGTGAGAGTGACGAGCAAGCCCTAGCGGCAAGCCTTAATACTATTTTGGTGACTAATCCTGATGGTATTACCGATGTGTATCCTGATAAGGATTTATTGGATAAAGGCTATCAGCTTATTCAAAACCAACTAGGTGACGGCAGCAATAAAGACGTTGAAACGACGCGTTATCTGGTTGGTGTATTGGCATTAGAGCGTAAGCTATCTCGCTCACCTAACGGCTTAGGTATGCTTGCTGAACGTATAAGTCAAGTGCATCGTCAACTACACCATTTTGCGATTACCGATGAACAAGTATTGGCTAATTTTGCCAGTATTTACAGCGATGTGATTAGCGCCCTTGGCCCTAAATTACAAATTTCGGGTAATCCTGCATTTTTAAAGCAAACACATGTGCAGCATAAAATTCGCTCCCTATTATTATCGGCTATGCGCAGCGCGGTACTGTGGCGTCAATTAGGCGGCAAACGTCGCCACTTAGTGTTTGCTCGTAAAGCAATATTTGATATGGCTATCAGCAGCCAGCAAAAATAAATAATTCGAATCACCCTACAATATAAAAGTTCATCAAGGAGCTTCAAATGGATCTTTCCGCACTGACTGCTATCTCGCCGGTAGACGGTCGCTATGGTAGTAAAACCGCCTCATTAAGAGGGATTTTCAGCGAGTTCGGTCTTACTAAGTACCGCGTACAAGTTGAGATCAACTGGTTAAAATTGTTATCTAGCTGTCCTGACATTGAAGAAGTGCCACCGTTCAGTGAAACAGCACTGGCTTTATTAGACAGCATCAAAGATAACTTCAGTGAGCAAGATGCATTACGTGTTAAAGCTATCGAAAGCACCACTAACCATGATGTCAAAGCCGTTGAATACTTCATTAAAGAACAAATTGCTGACAATGCTGAATTAGTCGCAATAGATGAATTTGTTCACTTTGCTTGTACATCTGAAGACATCAACAACCTGTCACATGGGTTAATGTTAAAAGAAGCACGTGAATTAGTGCTTGTTCCTCAGTGTCAGCAAATTATTGATGCTATTAAAAAACTAGCCCATGACAATAAAACCGTGCCTTTAATGTCGCGTACCCATGGACAACCAGCCTCACCTTCTACCTTAGGTAAAGAAATGGCTAACGTGGTTGTCCGTTTAGAGCGCCAATTGAAGCAAATTAAAGCCGTAGAAATTATGGGTAAGATTAATGGTGCGGTAGGTAACTATAACGCCCACCTATCAGCATACCCAGAAGTAGATTGGCATGCATTGTCACAACGTTTTGTGACCAGTTTAGGTATTCATTGGAATGCTTACACCACTCAAATTGAACCGCATGATTATATTGCAGAGCTATTTGATGCTATCGCGCGCTTTAACACCATTTTAATCGATTTCGATCGTGATATTTGGGGCTATGTGGCATTAGGTCACTTCAAACAACGTACCATTGCTGGTGAAATTGGTTCTTCAACCATGCCACATAAAGTTAACCCTATCGACTTTGAAAACTCTGAAGGTAACTTAGGCATCGCCAATGCATTAATGCAACACTTAGCGGCCAAATTACCGGTTTCTCGCTGGCAGCGCGACCTTACCGACTCAACGGTATTACGTAACTTAGGTGTGGGTATTGCACATTCATTGATTGCATATCAAGCCACGTTAAAAGGCATTAGCAAGCTAGAAGTCAACGAAGCGCATCTTCGTGCAGAATTAGATGTTAACTGGGAAGTACTTGCTGAGCCCGTGCAAACCGTTATGCGTCGTTATGGCATTGAAAAGCCATATGAGAAGCTAAAAGAATTAACCCGCGGTAAGCGCATAGATGCACAACAATTAGCGGTATTTATCGATGGACTTGAGCTACCCGCTGAAGTAAAAATCGAACTTAAGAAAATGACCCCAGCTAATTACATTGGCCGTGCAGAAGCCTTTGTTGACGAACTAAAATAAGACGTCAGCTGAGGTGTATTAACCTCACTGAATCTAGCGGCAGTTCGATATTCGAGTTGCCGCTTTTCTTTTATAATGCTTTCACACCGAACAGAGAGTAAGACCATGTATCAATTAACTTTTGACACCCAAGCATTCATAAAAAAGCACTGGCAACAAACCCCAGTAGTATTAACACAAGCCTTCGAGGACTTTGTTGACCCTATTGCCGCAGATGAATTAGCTGGTCTTGCTTGTGAAGAAGAAATTTCATCACGTATTGTGGTCACTGAAGCAAACCAGAATCAATGGAACGTTATTCAAGGTCCATTTGAAGATTATGATGCTTATGGTGAGACCCACTGGCAACTGTTAGTTCAGGCCGTTAATCATTGGTATCCAGACTCGCAACCATTAGTTGATGCTTTCCGCTTTTTACCTGATTGGCGTTTTGATGATTTAATGGTGTCCTTTGCGACCCCATTAGGCGGAGTCGGACCACACATAGATAATTATGATGTGTTTATTATTCAAGGTGAAGGTGAACGTCGCTGGAAAGTGGGTAATAAAGGCGATCATAAACGTCGAGGTGGTGACGAAAACTCGCCATTAGTAGAAGATTTTGAGCCGATTATCGACGTGGTATTGAAAAAAGGTGATGTGTTATATATCCCACCTGGATACCCACATTGCGGTGAAACCTTATCTTTAGCAATAAGCTATTCAATAGGTTTCAGGGCACCAAGCCAACAAGAGTTGCTAACTCAGCTAGCGGATTCACTGATTGATAACAACAGTGGCCACCAGCGTTTCACCTCAGACTCAGAAGCCCTAGAACCAGGAATAGTGAGTCAAGAACAACAACAAGGGATTATGCAGCTATTAGCTGAGCTGGCTACCCAACCTGAAAAATATCAAACTATGTTAGGTAAGCTATTAAGTCAAAATCGTTTTGAGCTTGATATTTGTGAAGGTGAAGAGCCGCTTGATTTAGAAGAATTACAACAAGTCATTGAAGATGGCGCCAGCATATTGCGCATTGGCGGCTTAAAAGTATTACGTTTAGAAAATGATAATATTAGCCGCTTGTTTATTAATGGTGAAGTGTTTGCACTTGAAAATGTTACCGAAGCAGAACTTGTCAGCTTTGCTAATACTGTGAATTTAGACAATGAACTTGCTGCAACAATGTTCGACAATTTAGCGATTGCAGAACTATTAGTTGAGCTGATAAATCAGGGTCTGTATTACCTAGCTGAGTAATGTTTAAACTCATTTGAATAAAATAAAAAAGGCACTCAATGTGCCTTTTTTAATCTATAAACCCAGTCAACATATGTTACTAAAATTTACGATCAGAGCTTACGTTCAGAGCTTAAGACCAAAGCTTTTCATCTTCATGCATTCTGTATAGACTTTCTGCACGAGTTACCAATAAATTAGCAAATTTAAGCTGGGTCTGATCACGCGTTGCACCAGATTTATGTAAATTTTCAGCTTTAAGTTGCCACATCATTGAAAAGTGACGCATTGCTTCACGAGCTGTTTTAGCCACTTTCACATCGACATAATCTGTAGGTAAATCACCAGACATCACCCAAAAGGTTTGTTTAGTCGGTTGTTTAGAATCCATCTTCCAAATCGCTAAATAAGGTGCAAGGTAACGACTTTCTTCTGCATACACTTTATTTGGCAGCACACCTTTTTCAGCTAAAAAACGATTGGCTTTTTGAAATTGTGTTTTTACCCAATCTTGTCTTAATGCTTCTTGATCTACAGCGGGTGTTGCAACCTGCTCAACTACTTCATCAGTCATAACACTTCCTATCTTATTGTTATCACGCATTCGTCGGTCATAATTCAAGCACCAACGACACTTAATTTAACACACATCCTAAAATACTTTACGTTTACGTAAAGTGGCAAGCAAAATTGCCAGCTTAATTTCAAAATTTACGACATCAGGCTTTGTTGAGAGTATCGCTAAATGCTATCTTGCTGCAATACCAAATAACGAATTTGGTACATATTTGATATTTTGACCTTAGACCATACCAAAGTAGTACTAAGCCATTGGTGTAGCTCAATCTACCCTTGCTGAATTGTTACTTTTACTCTTGTCTATTCCTGTGTTCAAGTATTGTCAAATATGCTAATAATTAAGTGTTGGAAAACTAACACACGACCCAAAGCAAGTGGAGAATTTACGTGGCGGTATTTAATCATGTCTCGTTTGATGAGCACGAACAAGTGGTGTTTTGTCATGATAAAGAAAGTGGCTTAAAAGCCATTATTGCGGTGCACAATACCAACAAAGGCCCCGCTGTGGGTGGTTGTAGAATGTGGAATTATCAATCTGATGATGAAGCATTGACAGACGTCTTGCGTCTTTCTAGAGGGATGACATATAAAAATGCCCTTGCTGGTTTAACTATGGGTGGAGGTAAAGCCGTTATCATTGCGGATCCTAAAACCACAGACCGTGAAAAACTGTTCCTCGCTTTTGGTCGTTTTGTTAATAGTTTAGGCGGAAAATACTACTCTGCGGAAGATGTTGGCGTATCCACATCAGATATGATGATAGCCAACCGTGAAACCCCTTATGTAGCAGGACTTGAAGGCAAGTCAGGTGATCCTTCGCCGTTAACAGCTCTAGGTACCTATTTAGGCATTAAAGCGGCCATTAAACACCAACGTGGAATTGATAGCTTAGAAGGTATTAAAGTGTCAGTTCAAGGTGTTGGCCATGTCGGATACTATTTGTGTAAACATTTACATGAAGCCGGTGCAAAACTCATTGTTACTGATATTCATCAAGCGTCTCTTGACCGTGTCGCAACCGAGTTTGGTGCTACCCTAGTAGAGCCGCAGGATATCTACAACCAAGATGTTGATGTGTATGCACCTTGTGCCTTAGGGGCAACGTTAAATGACATTACATTACCTTTATTAAAAGCCACTATTGTCGCAGGTTGTGCCAACAATCAACTAGCTGAAGTGCGTCACGGTGAAAAGCTCAAAGAAATGGGTATTTTATACGCACCTGATTATGTGATTAATGCCGGTGGTATTATTAATGTCTCTTTTGAAAATAACTATGATAAAGCAGCTGCAACCGCTAAGGTTGAGCAAATTTATCAAACATTATTAACTGTGTTTACTCGCGCAGATGCTGAAAACCGCACAACAGGTTCAGTCGCCGATGAAATGGCTCGTGCCATTATTAATGCAGGCCGTTAAATCAGTTCAAAGTAATGATTGTTACATATTCATTACCCAAGCAGGATCAAAAAAGGGAAGCATAGGCTTCCCTTTTTGTTACTTGTTCAAGTCAATTAACTCAGTAGCAATTTGTAAGCTTCACCTAAATGCAATATATCCGTCACGAATTAGTCAATAATCCCCAGTAAGCTTTCATTATCTTAATGCAATACTATTTGTAGAGATTAAGCGAATGGATAAAATCAGTGCGTTATTTAAACAAGTCTCGCAAGCATCTGCTCACTCTGTATTCCCATCTCATATATCGACTAAACACCTTCATCAAGAAAATGATAGCGAAGAGGAGTCATCATCCGAGCAACAGTCATTTTATGCCGTTTGGCTGTCGGATGTTCATTTAGGCAGTATTGACTGCAAAGCTGATTTTTTATTAGATTTTTTAAATAATCACCCATGCCAATACCTGTATTTAGTCGGTGACATCATCGATATTTGGGCATTAAAAAAACGGGTCTACTGGCCAGATAGCCATCAAGCCGTATTAACCAAAATACTGTCATTAGCCCAAAATGGCACCCAAGTATTTTATATCCCAGGTAATCACGATGATATGTTCAAACCATACGTAGATAGTCATTTTCGTGGTATCACAATCGCACCAAGTTATATTCATCAATCTATTCTGGGCAAACGCTGCCTGATGTTACATGGGGATCAATTTGACTCTGAAGTGTGTGTCAGCCGCACCTACGCCAAATTAGGTGATCATTTATACGATGTTTTGTTATGGCTAAATCGACACCTTCATAGTATACGCAGCCAACTTGGCTACCCTTATTGGTCACTTGCCAGCTATATAAAACTCAGAGTAAACAAAGCCCAACAAGCCATTAATAGTTTTAAAGATGCAGTGCTACGATTTGCCTTAAAACAACAAGTCGATATGGTCATTTGTGGCCATATTCATCAGCCCGAGCTCTCTATTCACCATAAGGGTAAGCATAGGATTATCTATGCTAACGACGGTGATTGGGTTGAAAACTGTACCTTAATCGCGGAAACCCTCTCCGGTGACTTTCAATTATTAAAATGGAATGAACTGACTAAAACACCGCAAATTATCGACAATATTGGCACCACTGACCCCTTACCGCTTCATACCGCTTCATCCCAAAAACACCCTAATAAGAAGGTAGCATAATGAAGTCAGCAGAAATGATGTTTACTGTCGATCAAATGGTTGACAAGAACTTGCCTCAACTGGCTAAATTCCCTTGGTTATCTAGACCGACCAAAACCATGTTACGTTACCTTTTGCATGAGCAGCAATGCAATGATATTGCGATGCAGTATAAGCATTTAACTGGGGTAGACTTTGTTGAACAGGTACTGGCTAGCTTTAATTTTAGTTACAGCGTACCTAATAATGAAATAGAAAACATTCCAATTGACGGCCGAGTGGTGATTTATGCTAACCACCCTATCGGCTCACTTGACGCCCTTGCATTAATCAAGTTAATCAGCAAAGTCCGCCCAGATATTAAAGTGGTCGCCAATGAGTTATTAATGGCTATTAAACCACTGCACTCAATTTTATTACCCGTCAGAAACATGACTGGCGGTACCCCGAAGCAAAATTTAGATAATATCCATCAACATCTAAAACGTGAAGGTGCATTATTAATCTTTCCATCGGGTGAAGTGTCTCGATTACGCCCAAGCGGGGTAACTGATTTATTATGGCAAAGTGGATTTGTTAAAATGGCCAAAGCCTGTAATGCACCATTGTTACCTATGTTTGTTGATGCGAAAAATTCAGCAACCTTTTATGGCGCATCAATGATTTATAAGCCATTAGCAACACTGTTACTTGTTAAGGAAATGTTTCGCCAAATCAATCAAGTGATGCCAGTTCGTATTGGCAAACTGATTGCGAAAGAAACCGTGTCTAATAATGACTTTCCGTTAAAAACTCAGGTTAAGCTACTAAAAAACCATCTCTACCGTATAGGTAAAAATAGGCCACCGCTGTTTAGTACTCAAAATGCCATCGCTCACCCAGAATCGCGCACCACTTTACAACATGAATTACAACAATGTGAACAACTTGGACTCACATCAGACAATAAAATCATCTATCTTTATCAGCATGATGCCAGCAGTGCCATCATGCGTGAAATCGGCAGATTACGCGAAATAGCCTTTAGAGCTGTAGGTGAAGGCACGGGTAAACGCAGAGATACCGACAAATATGATAATGACTATTGGCACCTTGTATTATGGGATAAAGATGATTTAGAAATCGTCGGTGCTTATCGTTTTGCAAGTGCAAAGCGTATTCATAGTGAAATATCTACCACAGGACTATATAGCCAAACCCTATTTCAATATCAGCCAGATTTTAGCCTTTATTTTGAGCAAGGCTTAGAGTTAGGTCGAAGCTTTGTGCAACCTAAATATTGGGGCAGAAGAAGTCTTGAATATTTATGGCAGGGGATTGGCGCATTTCTACTCAAAAACCCTCAATATCGTTACTTATTCGGCCCTGTTTCGATTAGTAACAACTATCCAGAGCCCGCTAAAGAATTACTTATTTATTTTTATAAAAATCAATTTCCAACCCAATCTATACTCGCAACCTCATTTAACAGTTACCAGTTTACCGATGAACGGTCACACCAATTATGTCGTCAATTCAATGGTGAGACATACGCTGACAATTTTAAAATTCTGAAAAGGACATTAGCTAATATGGGTGTTTCAGTACCGACTTTATTTAAACAATATGGTGAATTGTGTGAAGATCAGGGCGTGCAATTCATCGACTTTGGCATTGATGCTGAGTTTGGTGATTGTATTGATGGCCTAGTGTTGGTTGATGTTCATCAGCTCAAACCGATTAAAGCACAAAAATATCTTGGCTTAACGAGATAGCGTTTAGCTTTTTTCTGATTAAGATTATGTAGCTAACTCATTGTTGTACTATAGTTTATCTGATATACATAAATAATACGGCTTACGCCTATATTATTCGCCGTGTTATAGGAGATAAATATGCCTGCAGCAATGATATTAGTTCGCGACATTATGACAACACGTATTGTTACCGTTTCGATGGATGATAGGCTATCTGTTGCAAAAAACATTTTCGACAATGTCAGCTTTCACCATTTATTAGCCATTGATGAAAATGACAAACTGCAAGGTATTTTATCTCATCGAGACTTTCTAAAAGCTCTCAGTCCTAACCTAGGCACAGCTGCAGAACTTATCCGCGACACTGAAACGCTCAATAAGCGCGTCCACCAAGTAATGACCCACAACCCGATGACAGTCTCACCTAGCACATCAATCAAACATGCTTGTGAGATTATTCTTAAACATGGCATAGGCAGTTTACCTGTTTTGGATCATGGTACATTAGTTGGCATTATTACTTGGAAAGATTTGCTTAAAAGTTACAGTGAGTCGGAGTAACGTTTGGCTTATCATCGCAAACGTAAATAAGTGTATAACCGCCATTTAGGCAAGAAAATATAGTGAAAATAAAAATTCATTTAGCCACCAATCAATTAGCCTGTTTTCTTTAAACCTTCATATTTTGACACTGGAAAATGTCATATTACTCTGCTTAGCTTAGTACTAGCCGCAACAGTTAAAGCAAAACAGGAGTGATGCTATGATCAAGTTTAATTATCTTTTAAACCAAGACAATTTTGAGCTGCAAGCCAGCGATTGGTGTGGACTAGAAAAGGTGATATTGAATGGTAAAGTCGTGTCGAAAAAATTCAATTTCGGCATTTTAAGTTGCCACGATATCTTATTGAAAGACGGTCATAAATATCAATGTAAATTATTGGTCGATCCTCAAACTGACTTACTAACCTGCAGGATCTATAATCAACGCAGATTAGTCACAGTACTTAGGCAAGGGAAAAAACAATTACAGCAAAGTCAGCGACTAATAGAAGCAAGCTTAATGACTCTACTGCTCTCGTTACTCGTCATTTACATTCTTGCTTAAAGTCACTCAATGCTTATTCAAACGTAGGAAACATGCAAATATTTAAAGACCTATATTGCACTAACCTTATTACATTGAAACCAATACTCGCTGATAACAGCGATAGATAACGATTTTAAAGTCGTGATTATCCTATTATAAAAATTGACTAGTGGCCATACAAGGTCATCACAACAGCACCACCTAAACCCACATTATGTTGTAATGCTAAGCGAGCACCTTGCACCTGACGAGCACCTGCTTGATCGCGTAAATGCCACACAAGTTCAGCGCATTGCGCTAATCCTGTCGCACCAATAGGATGACCTTTAGACATTAAGCCACCTGAAGGGCCAATAACAAACTGACCACCATAGGTATTGTTTCCTTGCTTAATAAACTTTTCAGCTTCACCCTCTGCACATAACCCCAAAGCTTCATAGGTGATAACTTCATTAGGCGTAAAGCAGTCATGTAGCTCAATCACATTTACATCCTGTGGCGATATACCTGCGGCGTTATACACTTTTTGCGCCGCCATTTGAGTCATGCTCTGGCCTACTGCATTAATAGGATCTTGCCAAGAATCTTGGGTATCGGTTGCCATAGCTTGAGCAAGAATTTTAACCTTGGAGCTTATACCATGCTGTTGAGCAAATTTATCACTGCATACAATGACAGCTGCCGCACCACAAGTGGGAGGACACGCCATAAGGCGAGTTAAATAGTCATCGTAAATCACCTTATCAGCCAATACTTGCTCCGCACATAATGGCATTTTCAATAAAGCATAAGGGTTGTTCATCGCATGGCGACGGGACTTTACTGCAACCTTGGCAAATAATTCAGCAGTGACATTATATTTATCCATGTAATGTCGACCCGCTGCACCAAAAGCCCGTAAGGCGATTGGACCATCGGGTGCATTAAACTGACTTAACACCGGTGCTATTCGAGTAAATGGGCTTTCTCTGTCTTGCCAATTTGACCCTAGGGCACCTGGCTGCATTTCTTCAAACCCAAAGGCTAATACGCACTCAACTTCACCAGACATCACAGCCTGCCTAGCTAAGTACAAAGCTGTTGAACCACTAGAACAATTATTATTGACATTAATTATAGGTATCCCGCTTTGAATAACGTCATAAAAAGCATGTTGCGCGCAGGTACTATCACCATAAATATATGCACCAAATGCCTGTTGTATTTGCTTAGCATTAATACCGGCATCGGCCAAAGCTAACTTAATTGCATTGGCTGCCATCACACGATAAGGCTGATGCTGTCCTGGCTTACAAAAAGGCGTCATACCTACGCCAGCAATAACAATGTTACTCATGGCTGACTCCACACATCTTTAGTGTGGCATTGATAATGCATACTTTTTGCTCCAACCGATAGCGTCCACTGCCTGCGGTAACAGTCGTAATGGTTACCTGCTGTTCCTCCTCGGCATCATTTGAAATCGAGACTTTAGATATAGTGCCATCACGGGGAAAAGTGATACCCGCGGCAAAGTCACCTACATCGAAATTGCGATATAACTTAACGCTAATACTGCCAATAGAACGAGGCTCTAATCGTCCTTCCTCAACGATTAGAGACATGCCTTTAGTTAAACTGAACACCTGAAAATAGCTGTCAGCAGAACGCGATTGCAGCAAATTCCCAGTAGGATTAATGAAGGACTCATTGGCATTTGCATAAAATAATTTAAAAACTAACACAACAAAAAGACTAAAAATACCCAATAACTTCAACATAGTGCATATCTCCAAATAGTGCATATCTAAAAATGTAGCAATGTAATGATAATACGCTGTATTGAAAAAATGTTAATCGTTAATCTATTCCACCTAGCTCACATCAATTGACTCTTTTTTGATTTACATCAAAAAAACGGTAACTATTGTAACCATATTGTTGTTATTTCTAACATCTAAGGCACACTGATTACATAAGCTAACGAATTGGCTAGATTGTTGATTTTAATGGAGGATGGATGTCAGCACTGCTCAAACTATTAACCTCTATGTTCAGTAGTTTTAAAGACTTAGTTCCCATTATTGTCGTTGTGGTTTTTTTTGAAATTTTTATTCTAAAACAAGCACCCGATCAATTAGGTTCAATTCTTATTGGGCTAGTATTTATTGTACTAGGTTTAACATTCTTCGTTTTTGGCCTAGAAATGGGCTTATTCCCTATCGGTGAATCTTTAGCAGAAGCCTTAGCCAGAAAAGGCAGTCTGTTTTGGCTAGTTATTTTCTCTTTTTCTCTGGGATTTGGTACCACACTGGCAGAGCCTGCATTGACAGCCGTAGCCAATGAAGCCGCTAAAGTTGCCGCAGAAGCAGGTGCCATAACTAACAATGAAGCTGCTTTAAATGACTATGCTATGGGCTTGCGCTTAACTGTAGCAATATCCGTTGGTTTGGCCATTTTACTCGGTGTTATTCGTATTTTAAAAGGCTGGCCTATCCATTACATGATCATCGGCGGTTACTCCATCGTGATGATACTGACCTTTTTTGCCCCAGCAAGTATTATTGGTATTGCCTACGACTCTGGAGGTGTCACTACATCGACCATAACCGTTCCATTAGTGACGGCTTTAGGCGTAGGGTTAGCCACCGTTATTAAAGGCAGAAATCCTATGCTGGATGGCTTTGGTTTAATTGCCTTTGCTAGCTTAACGCCAATGATTTTTGTCATGCTTTACGGCATGGTCTTTCTATAAGGAGCCAACATGTTTTATCAGCTATTGGAAACCTTATTACTGACAGCCAGAGATGTGGTCCCCATTGCGGTTATCTTATTTGGCTTTCAATTAGGCGTACTAAAACGCCCTATTCCTAACTGGCGTAAAGTGGCCTTGGGTTTCATTTATGTCATTGTGGGCTTGACTTTTTTCTTAGTCGGATTAGAGATGGCGTTATTCCCTATAGGCGAAAGCATGGCCAATCAGCTCACCACAGCAGAATTTTTGCATCCTGACGGCGCGCCCACACCGTTTATTTGGCAAGATTATTTATGGGTATACGTATTTGCAGCTGCAATAGGTTTTAGTACCACAATTGCAGAGCCCTCACTGATTGCAGTAGCAATTAAAGCCAATGAAGTATCCGGTGGTACTGTTGGCATCCAAGGCCTGCGTATATCGGTTGCTATTGGTGTTGCCTTTGGTATTGCATTAGGCTGTTTTCGTATCGTAGTTGGCGACCCCATTCATTACTACATCATGGGCGGTTACATCATAGTGGTCATTCAAACTTTTTACGCCCCTAAAATGATTATTCCATTGGCCTATGACTCTGGCGGAGTCACTACCTCAACCGTTACCGTGCCTCTCGTTGCCGCATTAGGCTTAGGTTTAGCCACTAACGTGGAAGGCCGTAACCCTTTAATTGATGGCTTTGGTCTGATCGCTTTTGCCAGTTTATTTCCGATTATTTCCGTGATGGCCTATGCCCAAATAGTCGAATACATCTCTAAACGTAAAGCTGCCGCTGAGCAGCAAGAGGAGCATACAGATGCGCTTTAAATTAATTGTCGCCTTTGTGGATGACGACTGTACCGATGAAATTTTAGATGCCGCCCGTGAAGCTGGCGCAACTGGGGCAACGGTAATTAATCATGCAAGAGGTGAAGGTCTGGTAAAGAAAAAAACCTTTATGGGCTTAGGCTTAGATGTACAGCGTGATGTTATTTTCTGGTTAGTTGAAGAGCACATGTCACGTCATATTTTGGAGACAATTTCTAGAGTGGGCAAATTTGATACCAATAAAGGCCGCGGAATAGCCATTCAAATAGATGTTGAAGACGCCGTGGGTGTGGCGCATCAAGTACAACAGCTGACTAAAGAGATTGAGGACCAAATATGAACGTTAAACCCCCTGTAAGAAACCGTGATGTGTTAAATCAAGACTATGCCATGGTAGATGGCACAATTACAGTGTCAGAAGCAATTGCCACCGCTGTAGCCAATAATGTCAAAGTGTTAGTGGTTAATAAACGCACTGAACACGACGAGTATGGCCTGGTTTTGATGAGTGATATTGCGCGAAAAGTTTTGGCCAAAGACAAGTCACCGGATCGCACCAATGTATATGAAATTATGATTAAACCGGTGTTTTCTGTTTCAGCTGATATGGATGTGCGCTATACCGCCAGATTATTTGAGCGTTTTGGCATTAACAAAGCACCCGTATTAGAAGACAACGACATCAAAGGATTTGTAACCTATGACGATATTGTATTAAAAGGCATGATTGACAAGTAAATGGGTCGGAACATCAATTGTTATATGCGTCTGGATTCATAAAGATTGTCAAAGTCTGAGTTTATTAGCAGACGCATTGTTTCACCAGTTGATAGCACTACTTTTAGAAAACTTTGCTATCAACTTTCCCAGAAAAATCTAAGCAAGCTTTGACCCGAATTTGCTGCACCGTAGATAGATCAGCAATATCAAAATATTGGCACTCGCTGTGTTCTGAACTCAATGCAATCATGGTTACATCCATAATACTACATTTAAAAATAAACACCTGTGATTGATAAGCACCGTGATAATAAACGCCTGAAAGGTAGTCGATTTCAATATCGCAACCTAACTCTTCTAAACACTCACGTATAACTGCTTGATGTATGGTTTCACCTAATTCTAACGCGCCACCAGGCAAGCCCCAATGTTTAGCGCCATAGGTCGCTTTAAGTTGTAATACCTGCCCTTCATGATTGGTTATTACCGCATGGGCACTCAGCCGAAACATATCATTAAACGCCATCTGCATTCCCTTTTAATATTTGCACCAATCGATTGATAAAATCTTATCAATACACGCTCTAAGCATAAAACGGCTGTAACAGCCGTTATCTGCCATTCAATGATGATTTTATAGCGCTACACTATAAAAAATTCGATGTATAAAAGTGCCTTACCTTAAGTTGAGGATAAGTCGCAGTCATACATCGAGTTCAAAGAACCTAGCGAATACTAAATAAGCACAGTTCTAGCGCTTAATGAGCTGCTAATAAATGACTAATTAGCATCAAATTAACGTTGAACTAGCTGAATATTTGATCATTAAACACATTATTGATTAGCATAAAAAGAAAAATATTCTCTGACTTCTTTTTCAACACTTAGCGGGCTCTCTAATTCAACATAATCCCTGCCCGAAACAAATTCATTTGCTTGAATGGCAAAACTTATATTCACGAGTATAAGCACCAATAATTTAAGCAATAAATTGGTCTTAAAATATGTTTCATAGGTGTTTATTAATTGCATGACTCATTCCTTGTCTTATAAAAAATAACAATCTTAATCTAACTTTATATTATATATCAGCAATATATACAGCACTTACACCCCATACAAGCCAAATAACGGTTAACAAAAAAACGTTAAAATTTATAACAAAAAAAATAACCACAAGCTAAAGCTGAATACCGAGAGCAATGTCGATAGCACTACCGTACTGCCTAAAGTCGACTCATGTTGTTTAAGTTCAGTGGCAATTAAGTAGGCATTAACCCCTAAAGGTGAAGCGCTGAGCAACACAAGCATGGTCGTTTTTTGGCTTTCTAAATTAAACACCATCACCGACATCAGGTAAACAAGTGCTGGAAGCAACAGAATTTTTAACCCACTCGCCAATAACGCTAACCGCCAACTGTCGCCTATTTTATAAAAACTTAAATTAGCACCAAGTACAAATAAAGCACACGCTAAGGCTGGTTTTGAAAGTAACGTAAGGCTTTCCTGTAAATGTGTGCCTAAATTGAGACCAACAGCGTTGGCTGCAATCCCTAAACTAATACTCATCACAACCGGGTTTAACACCATAGAACGAGTAAATTTTCTCCAAGAGAAACCCTGTTCGTGTGCTCTTGCTGCCAGAATAAAAGTTAACGCAAACAAACAAGCGCTATGAAATGTAATAATCATAAATACTTGCCCTATCATCGCCTGACCTAATGCGGCAATAATTATCGGCAAACCAACTAGTACGGTATTGGAGTAGCTTGAGCCTAAGGCAAAAACAGCACTGGCGTCTCGGCTTCTAAATTGAACCGGATTAAAGCGGCGATTAATACGATAACCCAAAGCGAAAATGATCAGTACGGGAATATAGAAAGATAATAATGCATAGATGTCGATACTTTCAGACAAAGGTGCTGCCAGCATATTGATAAACAAAAAGGCAGGAATACTGACATAAAAGGTAAATTTACTAATGCCGCTTATATGCTCTTTAGTGAAAAAATCAAAACGTGTCAGTAGATAACCCAAAGTTACCATAAATATTAACGGAAAAATGATCCCAAAAATCGACATAACAGCTATCTCAAACCTATGCTTATTGATTTAAAGAACATCAATAATGGTCAAAATTAAAAACAAAAAAGGCGCCTAAGCGCCTTTTAAACGAGTGGGTAACGAATTACCAACCAGTACGAGTACGTAAAGCTTTACCAATGTCAGCTAAAGAGCGAACAGTAGTTACGCCTGCAGCTTCTAAAGCAGCAAACTTGTCTTCAGCTGTACCTTTACCGCCAGCGATAATTGCGCCAGCATGGCCCATGCGTTTACCTTCTGGTGCAGTAACACCAGCAATGTAAGATACAACAGGCTTAGTTACGTGTGCTTTGATATAAGCAGCCGCTTCTTCTTCAGCATTACCACCGATTTCACCGATCATTACAATCGCTTCAGTCTGTGGATCGTTTTGGAACATTTCCAATACGTCGATGAAGTTAGTACCAGGAATTGGGTCGCCACCGATACCTACACAAGTAGATTGGCCGAAACCTTCATCAGTAGTTTGCTTAACCGCTTCGTACGTTAATGTACCAGAGCGAGAAACAATACCCACTTTTCCAGGTAAGTGGATGTGACCAGGCATAATACCAATCTTACATTCACCAGGAGTGATAACACCTGGACAGTTAGGACCGATCATGCGTGTGCCAGTTTCTTCTAGCTTCACTTTCACTTGTAACATATCAAGTGTTGGGATGCCTTCAGTGATACAAACGATCAGCTCAATGCCAGCATCGATAGCTTCAAGGATAGCGTCTTTACAAAATGGAGCTGGTACGTAGATAACAGTTGCAGTAGCACCTGTTTGAGCTACCGCATCTTTAACAGTGTTGAACACTGGAAGACCTAGGTGAGTTTGACCACCTTTACCAGGAGAAACACCACCAACCATTTGCGTGCCATAAGCAATCGCCTGTTCAGAGTGGAAAGTACCCTGACCACCAGTGAAACCTTGACAGATTACCTTGGTATCTTTGTTAATTAAAACAGACATTATTTGCCCTCCGCAGCTTTAACAACTTGCTCAGCCGCGTCAGTTAGACTTGTTGCCGCGATGATATCAAGACCAGACTTAGCCAATACTTCACGACCTAATTCGGCGTTAGTACCTTCAAGACGTACAACCACTGGCACTTTAACGCCAACTTCTTTAACTGCACCGATAATACCTTCAGCGATCATATCGCAACGTACGATACCGCCAAAGATGTTAACTAATACTGCTTTAACATTGCTGTCAGAAAGAATGATTTTAAATGCTTCAGCAACACGTTCTTTAGTTGCTCCACCGCCAACGTCTAAGAAGTTAGCTGGCTTGCCACCGTGTAGGTTTACGATGTCCATTGTACCCATCGCTAGGCCGGCACCGTTAACCATACAACCTACGTTACCGTCTAAAGCAACATAGTTTAATTCAAATTTAGCAGCGTGCGCTTCACGAGCATCATCTTGTGATGGGTCGTGCATCGCTTTGATTTTTGGCTGACGATATAATGCGTTGCCATCAATACCAATTTTGCCATCTAAACAGTGAAGATTGCCTTCAGTGGTGATAACAAGTGGGTTGATTTCTAATAACGCAAAATCATGGTCGTTGAACATGTTCGCAAGACCCATAAAGATCTTAGTGAACTGCTTCATTTGAGTTGGGTTTAAACCTAACTTGAAGCCAAGATCACGAGCTTGGAAAGCTTGAGGACCTGTTAACGGATCAATGATAGCTGTGTGGATAAGCTCTGGCGTATGTTCAGCCACAGTTTCAATATCAACACCACCTTCAGTCGACGCCATGAACACAACGCGACGCGTGCTACGGTCAACTACTGCACCTAGGTACAATTCGTTGGCGATGTCAGTACAGCTTTCAACTAGAATTTTAGCAACTGGCTGACCTTTAGCGTCAGTCTGGTACGTTACTAAGTTCTTACCTAACCAGTTTTCAGCGAATGCTCTGATTTCGTCTTTATTACCGGTAACTTTAACGCCACCTGCTTTACCACGGCCGCCTGCGTGTACTTGACACTTAACAACCCATAAGTTTCCGCCAATGTGGCCAGCTGCTTCTACTGCTTCTTGAGCAGTATCACATGCAAAGCCTTCAGAGACTGGTAAACCATATTCGGCAAATAAAGATTTTGCCTGATACTCATGCAAATTCATGATGATCTATCCATATACTTCTAATCAAATCCAACTGGCTCAATATGAGCCAGCGACGAGGGGTTTATCTAACTACTTATAAATCAAGCAGCAGACGAGTTGGATCTTCTAAGAAGTCTTTAATAGCAACTAAGAAGCCAACTGACTCACGACCATCAACAATACGATGATCGTAAGAGAGTGCTAGGTACATCATTGGTAGGATTTCAACCTGACCATTGACTGCCATTGGGCGATCTTTAATAGCATGCATGCCTAAGATTGCGCTTTGTGGCAGGTTCAAAATAGGGGTGGACATCAGCGAACCAAAAACACCACCGTTAGTTACGGTGAAGTTACCGCCGGTCATGTCAGCAACAGACAACTTACCGTCACGTCCTTTGATTGCGAGTTCACGAACCGCTTTCTCGATTTCAGCTAAGTTCATGGTATCGGTGTCACGTAACACTGGTGTTACCAGGCCACGAGGAGTTGATACTGCAATGCTGATATCAAAATAGTTGTGATAAATAATATCATCGCCATCTATAGAAGCGTTAACTTCAGGGAAACGTTTTAGCGCTTCAGTTACCGCTTTGATGTAGAAAGACATAAAGCCTAAACGAATACCGTGACGCTTTTCAAAAATATCTTGATATTGCTTACGGATATCCATGATTGGCTTCATGTTAACTTCGTTAAACGTAGTTAACATCGCGGTAGAGTTTTTAGCTTCTAACAAACGTTTTGCAATCGTTTTACGCAAACGAGTCATAGGAACACGTTTCTCGCTACGACCTTCTAACGGTGCAACTGGTGCAGCCACTGCAGCCGATTTTGCCGCTGGTGCTGATTTAGCGAACGCTTCAACATCTTCTTTAGTGATACGTCCGCCAACACCTGTACCTTTAATTTTTGCAGCATCAAGATTATGCTCAGCAATTAAACGACGCACTGATGGGCTTAATGCATCGTTTGATTCGTCAGAACTTGGCTCTGATGCAGCTTCAGCAGCAGGCGCAGTCGCCTCAGCTTTAGTCACTTCTTGTCCAGACACGGCACCTGCAATAAATCTTGCAATAACTTGCTCACCTAAAACGGTGTCGCCTTCTTCGAATAATAATTCAGAAATTGAACCGTCTTCTGGTGCAACAACTTCTAGAACAACTTTGTCGGTCTCGATATCAACTAAGTTTTGATCGCGAGACACCTGTTCACCAGGCTTAACATGCCAAGTAGCAATAGTTGCATCAGCAACAGACTCTGGTAATACGGGTACCTTAATTTCGATACTCATGGAAAGCTTCCCTTTATATAAATTATCTTTACGACAGTTTTAATGCGCTATTAACTAATGATTCTTGCTGATGTACATGCAACCCTGGATAACCACACGCTGGTGCAGCTGACGCTTCACGACCAGCATACGTTAATTGAGCGCCTGCAGGAATGTTAGCCCAGAAGTGATGCTGACTACAGTACCACGCACCTTGGTTTTGAGGCTCTTCCTGACACCAAACAAAATCAGTAACATGTTGATATTTTTCTAATGCCGCACGCATTTCCACATCAGGGAAAGGATACAGCTGCTCAACACGAATAATGGCTATGTTAGTGATATTTTCTTTACGACGTTTTTCAAGTAACTCGAAATACACCTTACCGCTACAAAACACAACTCGGTCAACTTTACTTGCCTCTAAAGTATCAATCTCGCCAATGATGTTTTGGAAAGTACCTTCAGCAAGCTCTTCTAGGCTAGACACAGCTAATGGGTGACGTAGCAAAGATTTTGGTGACATCACCACAAGTGGACGACGCATTGGGCGCACAACTTGGCGACGTAGCATGTGATAAACCTGCGCCGGTGTTGATGGAACACATACCTGCATATTATGGTTAGCACATAACTGTAAGAAACGTTCTAAACGAGCACTGGAATGCTCAGGCCCCTGGCCTTCATAACCGTGTGGTAATAACATTGTTAAGCCACATAAACGGCCCCACTTTTGTTCACCAGACGATAAGAATTGGTCAATCACCACTTGAGCACAGTTAACAAAGTCACCAAACTGTGCTTCCCAAATGGTTAATCCACCTGGTTCTGCTGTGGCATAGCCGTATTCAAATGCTAATACAGACGCTTCAGACAATACTGAGTCAGTAATATCAATCGGTGCTTGCTCTTCTGCCACATTACGCAAAGGTAAATAGGTTGTACCGTCTTTTTGATTATGTAATACAGCATGACGATGGAAGAAAGTACCACGGCCAGAGTCTTGGCCAGTAATACGCACACGTTTTTTATCTTCAAGGATAGAAGCATAGGCTAAAGTTTCTGCGAAACCCCAGTCGAGCAACTTCTCACCTTTGGCCATTGATAGGCGGTCTGCACAAATTTTGGCAACTCGTGATTGCAGCGTATGATTTTCAGGAATATCGACTAACTTATTAGCTAAGTTTTGTAGACGTTCCATTGACATAGAACCTGCGTAATCTTCATCCCATTCGCGATTCAGATAAGGTGTCCAGTCAACGGTATGTAACGTCATTGGACGCCACTCTTTGACCACACAGTCACCGGCATCAAGCGCATCACGGTAATGATTAATTAAGCCTGTTACTTCATCAGCAGCAATGCTGTTTTCAGCAATTAACTTGTCAGCATAAATTTTACGCGGCGTTGGGTGTTTTTTAATTTTTGCGTACATCAACGGCTGTGTTGCACTAGGTTCATCAGCTTCGTTATGACCATGACGACGATAACAAACTAAATCAATCACCACATCACGCTTAAACTCATTACGGTAATCCACCGCAAGCTGCGAAATAAACGCAACCGCTTCAGGATCATCTGAGTTAACGTGGAAAATCGGTGCCTGAACCATTTTAGCAATATCAGTACAGTATTCTGTTGACCGGACATCTGCATGGTTAGATGTGGTAAAACCAACCTGGTTATTTACCACGATGCGGATACTACCACCCACTGTAAAACCACGGGTTTGAGACATGTTAAATGTCTCTTGTACGATGCCCTGCCCAGTAATAGCTGAGTCACCATGAATGGTAATAGGCATAACTTGTAAGCCATCTTTACAGCCGCGACGATCTTGACGAGCGCGTACTGAACCGATAACCACTGGGTTAACGATCTCAAGGTGTGATGGATTAAAAGCTAACGCTAGGTGAACATTGCCACCTGGCGTTTCAAAATCTGATGAGAAACCTTGGTGATATTTAACGTCACCTGAACCATGCGTGTCGGCATGCTTGCCAGCAAACTCGTCAAATAATTCACTAGGACGTTTACCGAGCACGTTAATGAGTAAGTTTAAACGACCACGGTGAGCCATACCTACGACGATTTCTTTAGTTCCCGCTTCACCGGCACGGTAAATGATTTCGCGCATCATTGGAACAAGCGCATCACCACCTTCTAAAGAGAAACGTTTAGCGCCTGGGAATTTTGCACCTAAGTATTTTTCAATACCTTCAGCAGCATTTAGGCCTTCAAGAATACGTTTTTTAACCGCATTGTCGTAATTAGCCTTACCTAAGGTTGGCTCTAGACGTTGCTGGATCCAACGTTTTTCGTCGGTATCAGTGATATGCATATATTCCGCACCAATCGAGCCACAGTAGCTGCTCTTAAGGGCAAAAATAATATCCGCAAGTTTCATGGTCTCACCGCCTAATGCGAATGAACCCGTGTTGAACTCACGCTGCATATCTTCAGCGGTTAAGCCGTGGTAAGCAGGATCTAACTCTTGAACCACGTCACGCTTCCACATACCTAATGGATCTAGGTTAGCATTTTGATGACCACGGAAACGATGAGCGTTAATTAATTGCAGTACTTTAACCTGCTTTGCATCTAACTCTGGGTCACTGACACGAGCAGCCCCTTTCGCACGGCTTTCTAAGGCTAAACTACGGAAATAGTCACGAACTTTAGAGTGGGAAACCTCTGGTACTTCAACAGAACTACCATTAACAGGTGGGAGATTATCAAAAACGACCTGCCAATCAGCGGAAACTGATTGCGGATTTTCTTGATAGGCTTCATACATCTCTTCTACATAGGTCGCATTCGAACCACTTAAGTGAGACGACTCGAGCCAGGCTTTCATGATGCCTTGGTGCATTGTTATTCCTTTCAAACTTGATACACGTGCTAGCCATAATGCATAACAATTAACACAATCGTCATGCTTAACTTCTATCTCTGCCAAAGACTTGTACTAAATAACGGATCTAACAAATTAATGACAAAGGTAATCCGTAAACACACAAAAGAGCCATCTCCAATATGAAGATGACTCTCATAAAGAGCTAATTAAACGTATTTAAAGGCTCTTCTGTGTTCATTAAACAGCTCGTTTCAATAACATTGACTTGATATGACCAATCGCTTTAGTTGGGTTTAGTCCTTTAGGACAAACATCAACACAGTTCATAATTCCGTGACAACGGAACACACTGTAAGCATCGTCAAGCTCAGATAAACGCTCTTCAGTAGCGGTATCACGGCTGTCAATTAAGAAACGATACGCATGTAATAAACCACTTGGTCCGATAAACTTATCTGGATTCCACCAGAAAGAAGGACAAGCCGTAGAACAACATGCACACATGATACATTCGTATAAACCATCTAAATGCTCGCGCTCTTCAGGTGATTGTAAATGCTCACGCGCTGGGGCCTTTTCATCATTGATAAGATAAGGCTTAATTTTTTCGTATTGCTTATAGAACTGAGTTAGATCAACGACCAAATCTCGCACAACTGGCATGCCTGGTAAAGGACGAACTACAATTTTCTTCCCTTTAAAGGTCGAAATTGGCGTAATACACGCTAAGCCGTTTTTACCATTCATGTTAACACCGTCAGAACCACACACACCTTCACGGCATGAACGACGAAACGCAATTGTTGGGTCTTGTTCTTTCAGCTTAATTAATGCATCTAACACCATCATATCAGAGCCATCAGGCACTTCTAAGGTGTAGTCCTTCATATAAGGCTTGGTATCTACATCAGAATTATAACGATACAATGCAAATGTTAATTTCATCTTTGCAACTCCTGCCTAATAGGTACGTTTTACCGGTGGAAACGCATCACGTAATTTAGGTGTCATATTGACATCACGTTTTGTCATAGCTTGTGTTTTTGGATCATACAAGCTGTGGCATAACCAATTATCATCATCACGGTCTAAATAATCTTCACGAGAATGTGCACCACGGCTTTCAGTACGGAAGTTAGCTGCATAGGCAGTTGCCAGCGCTGTTGACATTAAATTATCTAATTCTAAACATTCAATACGTTGAGTATTAAATTCATCAGAGTTATCAGATAGCTTAGCCTTCTCAAGACGCTTTTGGATTGCTTGTAGCTGTTCTAGACCTTCTGCCATGGATTCACCACTGCGGAAAACAGAGAAATTTAACTGCATACACAATTGAAGCTCTTTACGGATAACCGAAGGATCTTCGCCGTCTTTGTTGCTTTCCCAACGATTAAGACGAGCAAGTGATGCACTAATTTCTACGTCTGTGGCCGCTTTTGGATCAGGCGTAGCATCTAAAGCTTTACCTAAGTGCTGACCTGCAGCACGACCAAATACCACTAAATCAAGAAGAGAGTTACCACCTAAGCGATTCGCACCGTGTACAGATACACAAGCGATCTCACCTACAGCAAATAAACCTAGTACGTCTTGCTCAGTACCATCAGCATTCTGACGAATAACTTGACCACTGACTTTAGTTGGCAATCCACCCATCATATAATGACAAGTTGGAATAACAGGAATTGGACCATCAGCCGGATCAATGTGAGCAAAAGTACGTGATAATTCACACACACCAGGAAGACGGGCTTCAAGGGTCTCTTTGCCTAAATGATCAAGCTTAAGTAATAAGTGTGGACCTAACGGACCATCTAAACCACGACCTTCACGAATTTCAGTCATCATTGAACGTGCTACCACGTCACGCGATGCTAAATCTTTGGCATTTGGTGCATAACGTTCCATGAAACGTTCGCCATCTTTATTTAAAAGATATCCACCTTCGCCGCGACAACCTTCAGTCACCAATGTACCTGCGCCAGCAATACCCGTAGGGTGGAACTGCCACATTTCCATGTCTTGTAACTGAACACCAGCACGAGCCGCAATACCAACGCCATCACCAGTATTGATGTGCGCATTAGTGGTTGACGCATAAATACGCCCTGCTCCGCCAGTTGCTAAAATAGTTGCTTTTGCTTTGAAATAAACAATGTTGCCTGTTTCAATTTCAATCGCAGTACAACCAACAACAACGTCATCTTCATTTTTAACAAGATCTAAAGCATACCATTCAGAATAAACATCTGTTTTATGCTTGACGTTTTGTTGATACAAACAATGCAGTAGCGCATGACCTGTTCGGTCTGCGGCAGCAGCGGTACGCGCAGCTTGCTCACCACCAAAGTTTCTTGACTGGCCACCAAAAGGTCGCTGGTAAATAGTACCATTTTCAAAACGAGAGAATGGTAAACCCATTTGCTCAAGTTCGATAATCGCTTCTGGACCGGTTTTACACATAAACTCAATGGCTTCTTGGTCGCCGATAAAATCAGAACCTTTCACCGTATCATACATGTGTTGTTCCCAGTGATCTTCATGCGCATTACCTAACGCAACAGTGATACCACCTTGCGCAGATACGGTATGAGAACGGGTAGGAAACACTTTTGATAAAAGCGCACAGCTTTTACCTTCTTTAGAAATCTGTAATGCTGCTCGCATACCAGCGCCACCGGCGCCAATCACGATTGCATCAAATTCGCGTACTGGAATACTCACTTATACACCCCACACTATCACGATGCCGGCCGCTAAATAACTGAATGCGGTCACAACGAAGGTAAATTGTAATACACCACGTAACGATGTGCTTTTTACATAGTCAGTCAATACTTGCCATACACCAATCCAAGCGTGGACGAGTAAAGCAACTAAGGCTAACAGTGTAAATACTTTCATTGGCAATGTGCTAAACAAGCCATGCCAAATTTCGAAAGTCAGTGGAGAACTACACGCGATAAATCCCACCAAGAAAATAGTATAACAAGCTAGGATTACCGCACTTGCGCGTAGTAAAATATAGTCATGGACACCACTACGTCCAAAACTTGCTGCGTTAGTTACCATACCCAAATCCCCGCTATGATAGAAAAGGTTGCTGCTAAAGCAAACATCACTTTAGCTGAAGCGATACCTGAAGCTAGCTCTTCCCAACGGCCAGTATCCATAATCAAATGACGTATGCCACCTAATAAGTGATATCCAAGCGCGGTTAGAATGCCCCAAAGGATGAACTTCATTACGAAACCATCAAACAAGGTTTGTACGCTAGCGAAGCCTTCAGCAGAGGTTAAAGTTGAATTTAACAGCCACAAAAGAATACCAATAGCGAATAGCATGATGACACCGGAAATGCGGTGTAGGATAGATGCGATAGCTGTCGCAGGGAAGCTTATCGTCTGCAGGTCTAGATGGACAGGTCTTTGCTTTTTCACGTTCTGCTCACTCAGCTCCATTGAGCATTATTTTTTTATGTATCTCTTTTTTGCTTTAAACGCATCAAGGTCAAAAAATGTTTATTACATTATTTGAGCAAAAAAGAAATTACTATCAAACATCTAAGCAATTGAGAAATCACTAGTTTAGTTTGTAAAGTAATCATTTCTAAAGTGTGATGTTTGTCGCCCTTAGGGACGTAGGCAAGTATACTCGTGAGAATTGTCAAATACAAACATCACATTATGCAAATTCTGTTTTTTTATGATTTTTTTATTCTAAAGCCTATACCACAAGGCTTTCAGCTAGATATATACCTTGGTCTAACAAATTTAAACGCTTATTTAAATTGATCTGTGATCCCTATTCACTGTAAAGTAATGTCCGCTTAACATGCCGCACTCATAGATATAGAATGACGTAAGGAGAACGGGGTATGGCTGATAATATAGCCAAATTAGAGTTACCAGGTAACGATTCAATCGACTTACCAATCAAGAAAGGTACTGAAGGGTTTGATGTAATCGACATCAGTACATTAGGGAAGAAAGGTTATTTCACTTTCGATCCAGGCTTTCTAGCAACAGCTTCTTGTGAGTCTGCAATTACATATATCGATGGTGATCAAGGTATTTTATTACACCGTGGTTATCCGATTGATCAACTTGCAACTGAATCAACTTATTTAGATTTATGCTACTTGCTTTTATACGGAGAGCTACCGTCTAAGGCTGATTTCGACAAGTTTGAAGCCACAGTGAAAGAACACACTATGGTTCACGAGCAAATCGCTTTCTTCTTCCGCGGTTTCCGTCGTGACGCACACCCAATGGCAATGCTATGTGGTGTGACAGGGGCACTGTCTGCTTTTTATCAAGACTCTCTTGATGTTAACAATTCTAAGCATCGTGAAATAGCAGCTTATCGTTTGGTGTCAAAAATGCCAACAATCGCTGCTATGTGTTACAAATACTCAATGGGTCAACCATTTGTGTATCCACGTAACGACTTAAGCTATGCGGGTAACTTTTTATCGATGATGTTCGCAACACCTTGCGAAGAATATAAAGTTAACCCTGTTGTAGAAAAAGCAATGGATCGTATTTTTGTACTCCATGCTGATCATGAACAAAATGCTTCGACATCTACTGTGCGTTTAGCTGGTTCTTCTGGTGCTAACCCATTTGCGTGTATCGCAGCGGGTATCGCATCACTATGGGGCCCTGCTCACGGCGGCGCAAACGAAGCTTGTCTTGCTATGCTTGAAGAGATTGGTTCTGTCGATCGTATCCCAGAGTTTATCGCTAAAGCGAAAGACAAGAATGACCCATTCCGCTTAATGGGCTTCGGACACCGTGTTTACAAGAACTTTGACCCTCGCGCAAAAGTGATGCGTGAAACCTGTCATGAAGTTCTAAATGAACTTAAAGTTGTTGATCCATTACTAGACGTAGCAATGGAACTTGAGCGTATTGCACTTGAAGATGAATATTTTATCTCTAAGAAGCTATATCCGAACGTTGACTTCTACTCTGGTCTCATCATGAAAGCCATTGGTATCCCTAATGATATGTTTACAGTGCTATTTGCATTGTCACGTACCGTTGGTTGGATTTCACATTGGAAAGAAATGTTAGATCAACCAGGTCACAAAATTAGCCGCCCTCGTCAGTTATATACTGGTGAGTCAGCGCGTGAATTTGTGAGTTTAGACAAACGTTAATTCATTAAATGATGTCTAAATAAAAAAGCGCCGAAAGGCGCTTTTTTGTATTCAAAAAACAAATATTCATCCTAGGTCAAACGCTTGCCCCATTCTTTGAATATGCTTCAAAGGAACATTATGCTTGTTGCGTTTTGCGCACAATTGTTGATGCGATGCTGATTTTGGCTCACCAGTAATAACAATTTTCACCTTATAGCCCAATGCGACAGCAGCAGTTTTATAAGCGATATATTCCCAATGACACACATTGGTATTATCACATATCACTATGGGTTCACCTCTTGATAAGGCCTCAATGAATAAGCTTAAATTAATTTGATGATATTCAGATAATTTACTGATATCAAATTGATACATCCCCTCAACAACAAATAAACTATCGGTTGAGAAATAACCATATTGCTTAGTCTGCAACGCAACTGACAAAGGTTGTGATTGAATAAATTGCTCTACCCAATGTGATTTACCACTTCCGGGTAAGCCACGCATAATGATAGCTAGCCTATGGGGTAACTCACCATCAATGCATGTGTGCTCAGTGCTCACTGACCCAGTATCTATTGTTTCAGTATCTATTGTTTCAGTATCTATTGTTTCAGTATCTATTGACTTAATGTCTGCGGACTTTGCACTCATGACGATATCGACTCGCTGCCAATAGTTTTACCCTGCAAAATATTGTCCACTAACTGGGGCATAATGTCCCCTGCTTTACCGGTAAAATGGTATTGGAATTGACTATGTCTATCGGGCGCAACAAGATTAACCTCAACGGTTTGCGCGCCATGATGATTAGCACTATCAACAAAACCGGCTGCAGGATAAACCGTACCTGAAGTGCCGATAGCGATAAATAGGTCGCAGCGGTCCAGTGCATCATGTATTCGGTCCATTCCGAAAGGCATTTCACCAAACCAGACAATATGTGGCCTTAAACGCATTGCAGGAATGCAGCAGGTACAGCAATTTTCGGGACCAAAGGGTTCGCGCAAAATAAATGTTTGCAGTGATTTAGGGCATCGACCTTTGGATAATTCCCCGTGCATATGCAATAAACGTCTTGAACCAGCACGTTCATGCAAGTCATCTACATTCTGGGTAATCACTAGTAAATTGCCCTCAAACTCAGCTTCTAATTTGGCCAAGGCAATATGAGCCAAATTCTCACATACTTCACCTGAGTGTAATTGTGTCCAACGGTTATTATAAAATCGCTCAACTAATGCAATATCTTTAGCATAGCCTTCAGGTGTCGCCACATCTTCTATGTGATGCTGCTCCCATAAACCATCTTGATCACGAAAAGTGCGAATACCTGACTCTGCAGAAATGCCTGCGCCGGTTAACACGACAATATTCCGGTACATGGTGCTTCCTTTTTATTATTAGGGTGTATTTTTAAGGTATATAATGAAATAGCTCTGCCGCTGCCAGACAAATAGCAGGCTAAGTAATCAAGCTTACACTATCAATAGCAGGGTTTAACCTGCAACTAACTTCAATCATTTTTAGTTTTATTTATTTCAATAGACTAAATAAAACATATTTTCTAGTGTTAATCCAAAGACCATTAATGGCAATAATCCCTTAGTATAAGTAAGCTTACTGTCACAAATAAGCTATTTTTTTGCTAAGCGTTGTTAATAACGACGATTTTTGGGCTAATAAGTCGATTAAGCAGTTTAAGAGGTTTAAGTTTTCCGATTCAACACATATAATGAATTAATTACCCACGGATGAACCGATTGGTTCTGCAATCAAGAGATTAGCAATGACAGATGGAAATCAAGCGCTTAAAAAAGCCGGTTTAAAAATTACCCTGCCAAGAGTTAAAATTCTAGAGCTAATGCAAAACCCTGAAAATCAACACATCAGTGCAGAAGACTTGTACAAGCGATTACTTGAAGTAGGCGAAGAAATTGGTTTAGCTACTGTTTACCGCGTGCTTAACCAATTTGATGATGCCGGTATTTTAAACCGCCACCATTTTGAGTCGGGTAAAGCGGTATTTGAAATGTCGACTCAAAAGCACCACGACCATTTAGTGTGCTTAACCTGTGACAAAGTTATTGAGTTCTCTGATGATGTTATTGAACGTCGCCAGGACGAGATTGCTATGCGTCATAATATTAAATTAACTCACCACAGCTTGTACCTTTACGGCCATTGTACTAATGATACTTGCGACCACGCTGACGAATAGTTAATGCTATTGCTCAGAAAGCTAGAATATTAAGATTAGTAAACTATTTATTGCATCAAGCAAAATAAAAACCAGCTAACATAGCTGGTTTTTTTGTATCTAAAATTATCCTCAATGGTATTTATAAATCGCGCTGATAAACATGCACTTTATGACCATAATACTCGCTCTGTTCAAAAACTGACATTCCCACCTTTTTAGCTACCGCTTCTGAGCCAACATTTCCTTGCAAAATTAATGCTATAGCAAGTTCAATTCCATATGATGGCTTGAATGTGTTAATTGCAGCTTGTGCCGCTTCATAACCAATTCCCTTTTTCCAATACTCTGGTAAGTAACGGTAACCCAATTCGACCTTATCAAACTCAGGTAAATATTTAGGCCCACAAAAACCAATGACCTTATTGTCTGCTTTATGATGTACCGCCCAGCGGCCAAACCCATGTAGTTGATAGTCTGCAGTAATCACATTTTCAAAAATATCTAACGCTTGCGACTCTTGAGTCATTGGCTCTGCAGGAATATAGGTAAGAATTTCTGGGATACTGTTCAGTAAGAAAAGGCTAGGCACGTCAGATACCGTAAAAGGGCGCAAAATTAAACGTTCTGTTTCAGCAATAATGCTATTTTCATCAACCATGATTGGCTATTCCATTTTCAATATTTATTGATTGTTAATCTATTATCATAATTGAAAACGTTGATATTTTAGCATGTTTTGTTGATTTTATTTAACAAACGCATTAACTCTTGTTGCTCAGTATCGGTAAGTAATTCTAAAAATTGCTCATTGACCCATTCTGCTTCATGGATGAGGTCATGCTCTAAAGCTTTACCGCTGTCGGTTAAATAAATTTGAAATGCGCGCCGATTATCGGCTTCTTGGTGGCGAGTGACGAATCCTTGCACTTGCAACTGATCAAGTAACCGCGTCATGGTGTAATTAGCTACATCACATCGTTTAGACAGTTCTGTTTGACTCAAGCCTTCTTCTTGCCACAGGGTAAACAATACCGGCCATAGCTTAATATCTAACTCATATCGCTTGAGGCGCGCATCTAACGCTTGCTGCAGCGTCAAATTTAAATGAGATACCAAGTAATTTAAACTTTCGAATCGTTTCAATTAATGCCTCCTCGCTGCGGGTGTACTGCGAATACTCCGAAGATCAATTTTCACTCATAAAACATATCGTATAAACTTACGTTAAAGCATACGCTACAAAACAGTATTTTAGTCAAAATCGACATGTTCATTAATGTATCGGTAATAGCAAGCGCGGTTTAATATTGCTGTTAATCCCCTAGGAAGGCTAACAAAAATTCTCTGCTGTTCCAATTCAATATCTGATGGTATCACGTTAAAGTCAGTATCAAGGTTAGATTTAAAGCAAAAACCTTGCTCTGTTTTATCGACATCAACCATTAACAGTGGCCAGGTTTTAACAGATACTTTCACCTTTTCAACAGGAGTAATTAAGAAGTACTCAGTATCGATGCAATGTAAAATATGACTAAACATTCGCGCAAATTTAGTCGGTAGCGGACTGTTAAGATACAGCCAACTACCATCAGATAAAATACTGAATAACACCTCATCACTGCATAACTTCGCCCCGTCTTTATGGGTGAATTGCTCAATAGATGGCATTGTTTCAGTCTCGTTATCTATCATTTCATCACTACCTAGTTATTATCAAGCAAAGCTAGCAATGCTTCTATTGGGTGCTTTGGATTAAATTTGGCAAACCGTTTAACCTGACTTCGACATGAGTACCCTGACACTAGAATCTGGCTCTTTTGACCCACTTTATCAATACTTGATTGCCAAGACATGTCAAATAACGCTTTAGACCGCTCAAGATTTTCTAACTCATGACCGTATGTGCCCGCCATGCCACAGCAGCCTAAATTTAAACTACTTACCTTAGCACCAAAGTGACTAAAAATAGTTTGCCATTCCTTACCTGTATTGGGTTTAGCCGTTGATTCGGTACAATGGCTAAACCAGGTAAACTCTGCTGGAGTCTGCTTAATGATTTTAGGTAAATGTTCAATGGCGGTAACTAACCACTCATTAGCGAGTTTTACTTCAAAGTCGCCACGCTTTTTCCCCAAAGCTTCATGGTATTCGTCTCGGTAGCACAATACTAAAGCAGGATCTAAACCGACCATCGGCATTCCAAGGGAATGGACCTTATTCAAAAAGTCAGCACTGCTTTGAGCCGTTTTAGCAAACTTAGACAAAAAGCCCTTGATATGGCTAGGCTTACCATTGGGTTTAAACGGTAATAAAACCGGTTTAAAGCCTAGCTTTTCGATTAACTGAATAAAACGATACACAATATCGGCATCATAAAAGGAGTTAAACGGATCTTGTACAACAAGTACGTATTGGGCGCGATCTGCTTCAGGAATACTGTATAAAGCATCTAGGTCATAACCCCTACTTGGGTGACCATCTAAACGTTGCTTTAATGTCGGGACTGACAGCTTGGGAGAGTCGACATAACCAATCGTTTTTTTAATAATCCATTGGCTTAACGGATTTTGTGACGCAAGGTTGGTCACTTTTGGCATTGAGGCCATTAATGGCAGCGAGTCTTCAATGCCGGCAACTAAATAATCTTTAGCCGGACGTAAATAACGTTTGTAATAAATGTCAAAAAATTGTGCCCTAAATTTCGGCACATCGACTTTTACCGGACACTGACTAGAACAAGCTTTACAGCCTAGGCAGCCTTTTAACGACTCCATCACCTCATGTGAATAATCATAATCACGCTTAGCATTAATGGTATTTTGCACTCGTTGCAATAAGCTTAATGACTTTGATGCGGCTAACGCTTTGACATCAACACCTTCAGCTTCAAGTAACCTTAACCACTCTCGCATTAATCCCGCACGCCCTTTAGGCGATTGAATTCTGTCACCTGTAACTTTAAAAGATGGGCACATAGGCGAATAAGCACTGTAGTTAAAGCACAAGCCATTGCCGTTACAATTCATCACATCGGGAAAAGCGTCACGCACTACCACTGGAATTTGTCTGTCAAAACTGCCTCGTTTGGCGCTATCAACATTAAACATCAGTGGCCCAGATTCTGCTGGGGCAACTAACTTACCAGGGTTTAAACGATTATCTGGATCAAATAAGCCTTTTATATATTGCAGTACGCCATATAACTCCTCACCAAAAACCGCAGGGCCATACTCGCCGCGTACACCTTTTCCGTGCTCGCCCCACATCAAGCCGCCATACTTAAGGGTCAATGCCGCCACTTGATCAGAAATAACCTTTAATAATTTTTCATCGGCTTCATCACACATATCAAGGGCTGGGCGTACGTGCAGTACACCAGCATCTACATGGCCAAACATGCCATATTGCAATTTATGGCCATCTAACAAAGCTCGAAACTCCATAATAAAGTCGGCCAAATTTTCAGGTGGCACTGCTGTGTCTTCAGCAAAAGCAATAGGTTTACGACGACCTTTAGTGGCGCCCAGTAAACCTACCGCTTTTTTACGCATACCATATATTTGCTCAATACTGGGTTTATCGCTGGTTATTTGAAAACCAACAAGTCCATACAATTCATCGGATAATTGCTGGGTAAGTACCGTTTCTAAACTGGCGACCTTGGCCCGAACGTCAGCATCATCTCCGGCAAACTCAACCATGTTTAACCCTTCAATAACCTTGTTAGGCACATCTTGAATTAAATCAGCTACCGAGTGCCAAATTATATCTTTCTTAGCTAGGTTTAATACTTTGGAATCAACAGTTTCAACTACTGTGGCTTTGGCTTGAACTAATGACGGAGCGTGGCGTAAAGCAGACTCAAACGAATCATACTTTATATTAACCATCATCCGCGTGGTTGGCAGCGGGGTAATGTTTAATTTCGCTTCGGTGATCACCGCAAGCGTGCCTTCTGAACCAGCTAAAATACGAGATAAGTCGAAATGGCTTAAGGTTTCATCCCAGACATGCTTTAAATCATAGCCGGTTAAAAAACGATTTAATTTAGGAAACCGATTATCGATTAATTCACGCTTATCACGACAAATATCAGCTACTTTGGCAATAATACTATCTGCTAGTGCATTTTCTGTCGCTGAAGAATGGGTTGAATCTTGATTAATTGGTCGAGTCGTTAAAACACTACCGTCGATTAATACACTGGTAAGTCCTAAAACATGATCGGATGTTTTACCGTACACTAAAGATCCTGCACCTGAAGCATCTGTGTTAACCATTCCGCCAATGGTTGCACGGTTTGATGTGGATAAGTCAGGACTGAAAAAATAGCCATGGGGTCTGAGTGCATCATTCAACGCATCTTTTACTACACCGGCTTGTACTTTAACCCATCCCTCTTTGGCGTTAACCTCGATCACTTGGTTCATATGACGAGATACGTCTAAGATAAGTCCATGGGTTAATGATTGACCATTGGTGCCAGTTCCGCCCCCGCGCGCGCTGAATGTTACCGCCCTAAATTCAGGTTTTGCAGCTAAACGTAAGACCAGCTCAACGTCTTTTTGACTGGCTGGATAAATGACCGCTTGGGGCAAAAATTGATAAACAGAATTGTCGGTGGCTTGAATAAGTCTGGCGCTATATCGTTTGTCGATTTCACCATTAAAATCACTTTGTTCCAGCACGTCTAAATACGCTAGATAAATCGGTTCTAAAGTTTGTTTATGTGAAAGTAGAGGTAACATGGCAGACTTATTATTTATTATTAGTTGCAGCCATTATAAACAAAAAAAAGCCGCTAAATAGCGGCTTTTTTATCAACTTGATAAAAATAGCTGTAATTGGCTTCGAAGCTAAATGCTAAATCGAATTCAAACCAGCTATTTTGATAAGTTTAATTGATTAAGCATGATCTTTTGCTAAGTACAACCAAGTGTCGATCACAGTATCCGGATTAAGTGATACGCTATCGATACCTTGCTCGACTAACCATTGTGCAAAGTCAGCATGGTCAGATGGGCCTTGGCCACAAATGCCCACGTAAGCACCTTTGTCTTTAGCCGCTTTAATTGCCATAGCTAAAAGCGCTTTCACGGCTGGATTACGCTCGTCGAATAGATGGCTGATAATGCCAGAGTCACGATCTAAACCCAAAGTTAACTGCGTTAAATCGTTAGAGCCGATTGAGAAGCCATCAAAGTACTCTAAGAACTGTTCGGCAAGTAATGCGTTTGACGGTAATTCACACATCATGATAACGCGTAACCCATCTTTACCGCGCTCTAAGCCTTCTTCTTTAAGTAAGTCGATAACTTGAGCTGCTTCGCCTAGGGTACGTACGAATGGGATCATCACTTCAACGTTGGTTAAGCCCATTTGGTTGCGCACGCGTTTAATCGCTTCACACTCTAACGCGAAACAATCGCGGAATGATTCAGATATATAACGACTCGCACCACGGAAGCCCAACATTGGGTTTTCTTCTTCTGGCTCATAATGTTCACCACCGACTAAGTTAGCGTATTCGTTAGACTTAAAGTCTGACATACGTACAATCACTTTTTTCGGGTAGAAAGCAGAAGCGATAGTCGCTATACCTTCAACTAAACGTGCGATATAAAACTCAACAGGAGAGTCATAACCAGCAATCATTTCGTTGATTTCAGTTTGCAACTCAGCAGTTTGTTGATTGAACTCAAGCAAAGCTTTAGGGTGAATACCAATCATACGGTTGATAATGAACTCTAAGCGCGCAAGACCTACACCTTCGTTAGGTAAACGAGCAAAATCAAATGCACGGTCAGGGTTACCGACATTCATCATGATTTTCATTGGTAAGTCAGGCAAGGTATCAACACGATTGGTGACGATTTCAAACTCTTGTTTACCAGAATAAATAAAGCCTGTATCACCTTCAGCGCAAGAAACGGTAACGAGTTCGCCGTTTTTAATAAGGTCTGTGACGTTGCCACAACCTACAACAGCAGGAACGCCTAACTCACGCGCAATAATGGCGGCATGACATGTACGGCCACCACGGTTAGTGACGATTGCACTAGCGCGTTTCATGATAGGTTCCCAATCAGGGTCTGTCATGTCAGTAACTAGTACATCACCTGGTTGAATCTGATCCATGTCGGCAATTGACGTTAATACTTTTGCCACACCTGAACCAATTTTATGACCAATCGCGCGACCTTCACACACTACGTCGCCTTTGGTTTTTAAATGGTAACGTTCAATAAGCTGAACATCTTCACGGCTACGCACGGTTTCAGGACGGGCTTGAACGATATATAACTTACCGTCGTTGCCATCTTTTGCCCATTCAATATCCATTGCACGGCCATAATGCTTTTCGATAATAGCGGCTTGTTTCGCCAGTTCCATCACTTCAGCATCATTGATTGAAAATATACGGCGTTGATCAGCAGCAACATCTTCAATTTTAACTTGTTTACCGTGAGATGTTTCATCAGAGTAAACCATTTGAATTAACTTGCTGCCGATATTACGGCGCACAACAGCTTGATGCCCTTGCGCTAAAATTGGTTTGTGTACATAAAATTCGTCTGGGTTAACCGCGCCCTGCACAACCATTTCACCTAAACCAAATGATGAAGTGATAAAGACAACGTCGTTGTTACCTGATTCAGTGTCCATAGTGAACATCACGCCTGATGCCGCTTTATCCGAGCGAACCATACGTTGAATACCAGCAGACAACGCCACACCTTGGTGCTCATAACCTTGGTGAACCCGGTATGAAATAGCACGATCGTTAAAGAGCGAAGCAAACACATGCTTAATAGCAAGAATAACTGCATCGTAACCTTTTACGTTTAGGAAGGTTTCTTGCTGACCAGCGAATGAAGCGTCTGGCATATCTTCAGCTGTTGCCGATGAACGCACGGCAAATGAAGCCTCTGAAGTTTCGCTAGCTAACTGCTCGTAAGCTTCACGTACGGCGGCTTCAAATTCTGGATGGAATGGAGTTTCAATAACCCACTGTCTAATCTGTGCACCGGCTTTAGCTAGCGCGGTTACATCGTCTACATCTAAGGTTTCGAGTAGGTCGTAAATCTTTTGATTAACTCCACTTTGCTCAAGGAACTCATTAAACGCATGAGAGGTAGTTGCAAAACCACCAGGTACTTGAACGCCTGCATTGGCTAGATTACTGATCATTTCTCCAAGGGATGCGTTTTTACCGCCGACCTTGTTCACATCACCCATGCCTAATTCTTGATACCAGAGTACGTATTGCTGCACAGTTTTATCTCCGCAAGTTTTTATTTCAGTGGCCACTTCACATAAGGGCAGCAGCATTTTACACTCCCCTATAAGACGCGTAAATAATTAATTTTATTTGTAATTTTATTACTACAAGAGGTCATTATGGCACCTAAAGTATTCTACATATCAGATGGAACAGCGATCACAGCAGAGGTTTTTGGTCATGCGGTGTTATCGCAATTTCCTATTCAATTTGAAGCACTTACCATTCCATTTGTCGAAACGCTCCAAAAAGCAGAAAAAGTAAAGCTTCAAATAAATGATAGTTTTATTACCACAGGAGAAAGACCCTTGGTGTTCCATTCTATCGTTAACCCCGACATCAGGAATGTCATATTCTCGTCTGAAGGAATGGATTATGATTTTTTAAACACCTTTGTTGCGCCATTAGAACAACATTTAGGTGTCGAAGCTAAACCCGCTTTACATCGAACTCATGGTAAAGCTAACCACAGTTATGAAGCTCGAATTGAAGCGATTAACTTTTCAATGGAAAACGATGACGGCCAAACCATGAAACATATGGATAAAGCAGACATCATTCTTTTAGGAGTATCGCGATGTGGAAAAACTCCTTCAAGTCTCTATTTATCAATGCAATTTGGTATAAAAGCAGCGAATTATCCTTTTACTGAAGATGATATGGATAACCTTAAATTACCCGATGCGCTTAAACGAAATAAGTCTAAATTATTCGGTCTAACGATTGATCCCAACCGTTTACATGAAATTCGTCAAAGTCGCATGGAAAATAGCCGCTATTCATCGCTTAGACAATGCCGTTTAGAAGTCAAAGAGGTTGAAATGATGTATAAAAGGGAGCGTATTCCCTTTGTGAATACCACTAATCATTCAGTAGAAGAGATAGCGACTAAAATTCTTGATATTACAGGATTAGAGCGCCACATGTTCTAGGTTGTCTTTAATATAGAACAATCTCTAACACGGCTGATTTGACGAATATTTCATCTATATAATGAAGGAGTATTCGTCAAAGCTATTTCAAAAGCTGTCTGGAATTTATTCGAAAGCATGTGAAAAAGGGCCTAATCGGATTTACCGCTGAAGATCATTGATATTTTTCAAGCATTAGTTGACCTCTGAAACTCGCATCGTCAGCACATTTGAGGTTATAATCGCCTCCATTATGGTGCAAAGAAGCATCTCACGATTTAGCGGTAAGATGAATGACGATTAAAACAGATGAACTACGCACATCCCTATTATGCAAAGTAATTTCACCCGCACAACTTGCGTCTGAATACCCGCTTACTCAAAATGCCGCTGACTACCTTGTTCAGCAGCGTAGAGAAGTAGAAGCTATTATTTCTGGTGAAGACCAACGCCTGTTAGTGATTATTGGACCTTGCTCGATTCATGACACTAAAGCCGCATTAGATTATGCCCAGCGTTTATCGACATTACACCATGAATTAAAAGATGACTTATGCATTGTTATGCGAGTCTATTTTGAAAAGCCTAGAACCATTGTAGGTTGGAAAGGTCTGATTTCAGATCCTGACTTAGACGGCAGCTTCAGCCCAAATAAAGGCTTACGCATGGCGCGTCAACTGCTACAGCAAATTACTGAATTAAAGCTGCCTATAGCCACTGAGTTTTTAGACATGGTAAATGGTCAGTACATTGCCGACCTTATCACCTGGGGCGCTATTGGTGCCCGTACCACAGAAAGCCAAATTCACCGTGAAATGGCATCGGCTTTATCGTGTCCAGTTGGTTTTAAAAATGGCACAGATGGCAATATCAACATAGCCGTTGATGCCGTTCGTGCAGCCCAAGTGCCGCATATATTTTATTCACCGGATAAAGATGGCGCTATGGCGGTTTACCGCACCCACGGAAACCCTTATGGGCACATTATTTTACGTGGTGGTAAACAGCCTAACTATCAAGCTGCTGATATAGAAGCCGTACGTAAGCAACTTGAAGATGTAGGGATCAGCCAACGTATAGTGGTTGATTTTAGTCATGGCAACAGCCAGAAAAATCATAAAAACCAATTAAATGTTGCAGACAGTATTATTACCCAACTACGCGAAGGCTCAACAGCCATAGCAGGAATAATGGCAGAAAGCTTTATGATTGAAGGTAATCAGAAAGTGATTGAAGGCCAACCGCTAACATACGGTCAAAGCATTACTGATGCATGTTTGCATTGGGACGACTCTGAAAAATTACTGCGTGACTTAGCGCAAGCTTCTCGCGACCGTAAAGCAAAACTGGCTTAATAGCGATTAAGTTTTCAACCTTGCTAATTGTTATCGTTTTATCAGTACTGATTTAAGCAATAGAGACCATAACTGCTTACATCGTAAAACCAGCGTTTAACGCTGGTTTTTTTATGCCCCAAAAAGGTCTACTTTGGGTTCAATTTGGAAAAATCTGTTGTTACCAGTAAAAAAGCATTAACGACATTTGGGTCAAATAAACGCCTGATTGCTGACTGATAAACTCAACAGCAGCCTTATGCCCTGCCGCTTGCTTATAGTGTCGCTCACTCGTCATGCCGTCATACACATCCATTAATCTCATAAGACGTGCACTTAGCGGAATAAGTGTACCCATCACATTTTGCGGATATCCTGAACCATCCCAATTTTCATGATGATATAACGCCATCTCTCTAGCCATTAATAACAACTCATCGTTCGAGTGGTAATGTTTTAAGCTTTCTAGGGAAGATGCACCACTCATGCAGTGACGTTTTATGTTTTCAACATCATCTAAAGATATGTTGCCTTTGTAACACAATAATCGCTCTGGGATCTCATGCATGCCTACATCGTGTAAAATGCTGGCCAGCATGAGCTCATCAATGTTTGCAATCATTTCATCATGACTAGATGCTGCCTTCGCCAGTTGCATTGCTAAAATTTGCATATACATTGCCACCCGATGAATGTGTAATTTAGTGCTTGAATGATACGATTCTGACAATGTGGCCAAGCTGACGATAAAGGCGTAGCGAGATGATTGTGTCTGTTTTAACTGCTTAACCGTTGCCTGTAATAAGTAACCACAAATAGCCATGGCTAGAATGTTCGTCACCATAAAATTAATCGCGACGACGCACCAAATAAAAAATGAATAATCGGCAATCTCTGGCCACGTTAATACATGATGGTCAAAAAGTAGACCTATTACAGACAATGTAAAAAAGTTAATCACTTGTGCAATATAACCCGCCTAATTGCCGAGTAAAGCACAACTCAATAGTGGATAAATAAAGAGCCAAAAAAAACCAGATCCTGAGGGCCCAATAGCCAGTAAAAAAGCAGCGCCAATCAAGTAAGTCATTGCACAGCCAATAATAAAGCGTATTTTAAGCGGAATAAAAAAACCAAAAGCAACACTTAAAAAGGCACAATATACAAAAGTATCAAACACCACTAGCCACCAATAATCGAGCTTGATACACAGGTAAACACTGGTAATATAAACGGGGATGCAAATGAGAGATAAAATACTGAAAATGCGTTCAAAAACAGTTTTACGCCATGCCATAATCGCTGACGGTAATACTAGTTTGATTTGGTCTGAATCCTGATTCAATAACGTGGCGGGCATGTTCAGTCCTTTGCAATGGCACCAACTTATCTTAGCTAGATATATTCAATTAGCCAGTTGAATATTTTTTATACTAAAGATATGACAATTTATAAGCAATAATTGAGGTAGATAAATGCAAAAATCAACTGCAACAATATTAGGGCTTATGCTAGTCCTCAGCTTCACCGTTTTTGGCATACTGATAAAACAGGCCTTAATTGAAGTAAAAACCTATGACAGAAGTGTCACAGTAAAAGGGTTAGCTGAAGCAGAATTTCCTGCCGATATTGTTATCTGGCCGATACAATTTACTGCTGCCAGTAACGATATTGAAGGCTTATATAATCAAGTCGATTCCCAGGCACAGCAAGTTATTAACTTTCTAACCTCACAGAATATCGCAATGGATGAGATCAGCCTTTCAGCTCCCACTATTAACGATAAATTGGCACAGCAATATGGTGGACAGCAAGATTTTGAGTTCCGTTACACCGCACTGCAAACCATTACTGTTTACTCTAAAAGTATTCAACTAGTGCGCGAAGCCATGCCAAAACTGACAGAATTAGGTAAAAAAGGCATTGTATTAAGTCAAAATGATTACAATGCACAAGTTGAATATATCTTTACCAGACTAAATGAAATTAAACCGCAAATGATTGAGCAATCAACGACTAATGCCCGCATGGTTGCTGAAAAGTTTGCAACTGATTCAAACAGTCAATTAGGTAAGATTAAAAAGGCGTCACAGGGACAGTTTTCAATTAATGACCGCGACAAGAACAACCCACACATTAAACAAGTTAGAGTTGTTTCAACAATTGCATACTATTTAGCAGATTAAATGATGCTCTGGGGCTAAAGCTAGTCACTAATGACAAACTGAACGCCCCCGTTTTACTGCCAAAAATCTAAATCCCCAGGCCAGCTATATTGGTAAAGAATGAGTTGATAGAAAACACTAAAAGAAATAGACAATAATAAGTGAAATTCCCCGCCTAAGATCAGCTAAAGAGATTAGCAGCTTAAATGACTTGAAGAAGGTATTACTGGTGCGCTTTAGCATGATTAACGCGCCTCAAAACCAAGTTTTGATACCCGCAAAATCCATTGCGCTCTCGTGTCTTGGGTTGAATTAATAATAGGGCCAATCATGTTGTTTTTGATTGAATGAAAACCCACAAATTCTAGCGTGGTTTTCTTTAACTGCTTCAGCGCGGGAGCACCTTGCACCCAAATATAATACCAAGGTGGAGTATCCATTGTCATGATAATGCGAGCTGTTTTACCTTGTAATAGTTTTTTAGGGATTAACTTGCCCTGCTCATATTGAAATGCAAAACCAGGTAAGAAAGTACGATCGATTAGCCCTTTTAGCTTTGCCGGTAAGGCTCCCCACCAAATTGGGGTTAAAATCACTAAATGCTCGCACCACTCAAGTGCAGCCTGAAACTCCTTAAGCGGAGCTTCCATTAGCATGTTATCTTTATATCCTGCAGATAGATCCAAATTAAACTCCATCTGCGATATATCGAGTCGTTTAACTTGATGGTTCTTGTCTGCGGCATCAGCATACACGCAAGCTAAATGGTTAATAAAACTATTTTTTTTGGGTTTGCTGATAACACTAATATTTTCTTACTCATCTCATTATCCAAAAGAAGGCTATTTGAGATGTAGCTTAGCGTCTCCCTATTAGGGGAGAGTCAAGTCTTTCTAACATGTTATTTGCTCATAACATCGATCGATATTGGCTATTTTACTATTGAGATCGCTAATTTTAACCACAAGTTGCTCTCTAAACTCACTAAGAAATAGCTTGATCTTGGTCCAGTCAACTTGACCATTTTTATACACTATTACGCCTTCAAGTTGAGACAAAGTAACCCCTAATGCTTTAGCTTCCTTGATTAATATCAGCAGTTCTATATCTTTTGGGCGGTATATTCTATAACGCCCTTTTCTCTCAGGCGTTTGGATGAGTCCCCTTTCCTCATAGAAACGAATAGCCTTGATAGATAATCCGGTCTGTTTTGATATTTCACCAATATACATGTTAGAAAAACCTCATCTTATTTAACGGCTAACAAACTATCAGACATTCAGTGATAAAAAAGCGTGTTAGCAATTGAAGTAATTTTTACACGCCCATCTCAATAGCTTTTTTCGGGGTAAAACTGCTGCCAATAGAGGCAACAATCACTAAACCAATAGCGGACCACTGCAGTAAAGTCAGTTGCTCAGCTAAAATAATAAAACCAGCCAATGCAGCAATTGCTGGCTCTAAACTCATTAACACACTAAAGGTTTGAGTAGGCATGTTTCTTAATGCCACCATTTCCAAAGAATAAGGTAGCGCACTCGATAATATGCCAACTAACAATCCTAATGGTAATACTTCCCAGCTAATTAACGCTAACCCCTGACTTACGGCGCCAACAGGAACCAGCACAATGGCAGCAACCGTCATCCCCAATGCCACTGTAATACCACCCGATGCTTGCTTACCAGTTCGAGTACCAAACAAAATATACCCAGCCCAGCATGCCCCTGCTCCTAAAGCTAATAACACACCTGTAAGGTCTAGCCCCTGTGCACTCGATGAATCAGGTAATAGTAGTAAAATGCCTGCAATTGCACAGCCTACCCATAGCAAGTCAGTTTTTCGTTTTGACCCCAAAAGCGCAAGCGCTAAAGGCCCTGTAAATTCAAGCGCTACTGCTATACCCAATGGAATACGTGCAATAGACAAATAGAACAAAATATTCATTCCACCTAAACACAAACCATAAATGATAATACTTTGCCAATCTCTGCCTTGGGGTAATGCGCGCCATGGGCGGAATACTAGCCAAAGCACCGCAGCAGCAAAACCTAAGCGCAGTGCAGTTGTTCCTTCTGGACCAACTATAGGAAAAAGTTGTTTAGCTAAAGAAGCACCAGACTGAATAGTCACCATAGCCAATAAAACACTGCCAATAGCCGTTAGAAGTAAACGATTGATTTGCATTTTAAATAGATCCAAAAAAAATAAAAAAGTCATAGTTAGTCATTCTACCTGACGCATCTTAAACCCTGCAGCAATTATTAATTGCAAAATAATAAAAACTCCCTTGATATAAACATACCATAGGTAAAACTGACTTAGTTTTCCTTGTATATAACCACAATAGTTAATTTCATTTTTAGTCTAAATCACGTAAACTACGCGCTGATTTTTTAAGTCTCTTTTTAGGTAAATAATGATCCGTTTAAACCAAATACAATTGCCTCTAGACCATAATGAAGATGCTTTGCAACAAGTCGTATTGCAAAGGCTTTCTATTACAGCGGATCAGCTGACTAAGATACATGTATTCAAGCGTGGTTATGATGCCCGCAAAAAGAGTGCAATTTTCTTAATTTATACCCTAGATGTCACCTTAATAAATGTCGACGAAGCAGCGTTATTAGCGTCCCTTGCTGATGACCACAACATTCGCGTATCGCCAGACACTGATTATAAGTATGTTGCCACTGCGCCAACAGGATTAACCGAACGGCCGATAGTAATAGGCATGGGACCTTGCGGTTTATTTGTTGGCCTAATATTGGCACAGATGGGCTTTAAGCCGATTATTTTAGAGCGTGGCAAATCTGTTCATGAACGTGCTAAAGATACCTTTCGCTTCTGGCGTACCAGTGAACTAAATACCGAATCGAATGTGCAGTTTGGTGAAGGTGGAGCAGGCACATTTTCGGATGGAAAACTGTATAGCCAAGTTAAAGACCCTGGATTTAAAGGCTTAAAAGTAAAACAAGAGTTTGTAGCTGCTGGTGCGCCGGCTGAAATCATTTATGTCAGCAAGCCTCACATTGGTACCTTTAAGTTAGTGACCATGGTGGAAAAAATGCGCCGTGAGATTATACGACTAGGCGGTGAAATACGTTTTGAAACACGGGTAGATGAAATCAATATTAGCGATCGACAAGTCACAGGTGTCACCCTGAGAAATGGTGAAATTTTACGCTCTAAACATGTCATTGCGGCAATAGGCCACAGTGCTCGCGATACCTTCCAAATGCTGCATGATAAAGGTGTATTTATGCAAGCTCAGTCATTTTCGATTGGCTTTCGTATAGAGCACAAACAAGAAATGATCGACAAAGACCGCTTTGGCATTAACGCAGGTCACCCTTTGTTAGGCGCGGCTGATTATAAACTAGTACATCATTGTGAGAGTGGTCGCAGCGTTTACAGTTTTTGTATGTGTCCTGGCGGTGTGGTTGTAGCAGCAACCTCAGAAGAACACGCGGTAGTCACTAACGGTATGAGCCAATACTCGCGCAGTGAACGTAATGCTAACAGCGCTATCGTAGTCGGTATTGATCCAAGCGACTTTAATAATGACCCACTTCAAGGAATCGCATTACAGCGCAAATTAGAACGTCACGCCTATATTATGGGTGGCAGTAACTATGATGCCCCGGCGCAAATGGTAGGTGACTTTTTAGCGGCAGGTTCTGGTAAGCCATTTGAAAACGTTGAGCCATCGTATAAACCTAATGTCAAAATGACCGATTTAAGTGACGCGCTACCACAATTTGCGATTGATGCTATTCGCGAAGCAATACCTGCATTTGGCAAGAAAATACGCGGCTTTGACAGCAAAGATGCCATGTTAACAGGGGTTGAAACTCGTACCTCTTCACCATTACAAATTAAACGTGGTGCTGATTATCAAAGTATCAATACCAAAGGCTTATACCCTGCAGGTGAAGGTGCTGGATATGCTGGCGGTATTTTATCTGCCGGTATTGATGGTATTAGTATTGCTGAAGCTGTGGCATTAAACATGATAAAACAGATGACAAACAATTAAGCTAGCACTTAAGCTTTATTTATCATTATGTGCCAACTTATCTGCAGCAAGTTATCTTAAAAAGATTATCTGAGTACTGGACACAATTAATATAAAAAGAGCAGCCGTATGGCTGCTCTTTTTACTGAGACCAATAAACACTGAAAATGTGCCACGATGCTAATAACGCTTTATTTTAAATATGATGATGCATTCAGATTGCGACAATGCACCTTAATTAGCAGGAGGATTAAAAAGCAAATAGCATGAAACTGACTCATACCGTTAACCGACCTAAGCACCTAAAATCTCTTGTAACACAAGTAGCCCAAATAATTGAATATTCGGCAACAATTATCAGTTTCCCCGTTAGACAAAAGATATTCTAAAGGCTAATCTAACATTAACCCCTTACTATTTAGAGTATTCGTCATCCGCTTTCTATGGTTGTTGTTATTATTTTATAGTCTTTGTGCCACAAGCAAAACTATTGAATTATCTAACGTTTCTAGTGAATTATTCATTAACGAACACTTAAGTATTCTACAAGATAGTAGTGCGAATTTGTCGTACCAAAATGCTTTAACACAGTATAAACAAGGACTGTTTACTGAAAACAGAGATAAAAAAGTCAGCTTCGGCTTTACCCATGATGTGTTATGGGCGTCTGTGTTAATAAATAATGCGTCAGCAGAGGAGGTAAAAAGAGTATTTTATCTCGATACAGCATGGTTAGATCATGCGGATTTTTATTTCATTCATCAAAATAAGCTGACAGATAAGGCCTCTATAGGGGATGCGCTACCCTACCACGTCAGAAAAAAACAAACCCGCATGTTATCGCAACCACACACATTTAAACCGGGTATGACTCAGGTACTGATGCGATTTAAGTCCAATGACCCGCTGCTAATTCCACTTTACTTATCGACCGAAGAAACCATCCAAAACAACCTCGTGTCCTCAAGCTACTTTTATGGATTTCTATACGGTGCATTTTTTATCTTATTTGTTTATAACATTGCACTTTTCATCAGCCTAAAAGATGTCAGTTACGTTTTTTATGCTTTGTATTTACTATCATTTTTAAGTTTAAATATTGCTTACACTGGTCATGGTTTTAAATTTATTTGGCCTAACAATATTTTTTTACAACAATGGCTCATGACCCTATTTTTGTATTTTTACATTATTTTTGGTATCGCTTTTTGTTTTGAATTTCTTAAATTAAAAGTGTTTTCACCCAAAATATACAAACTTAATAACTGGATATACATCAGCCTGGTTTTACTCATTGTCTGTCTATTGATTAATGCTGATCAATTACTCGCAGTGAAGGTGGCTGTCGCACTCACGTCGCTATTAGTCATTATTTTTGTATCTCTGGGTTTTTTAGCCTTGAATAATGGTCATAAAATGGTGAAATTTTTTATCCCAGCGGTCTTTATGGGCGCCGGAGGGGCTGCTATTTCGGCGGCAACTACTGGTGGGGTAATTCCGTACAACACATTGTTATTCCATAGTATTGAAATCGGTATGTTAATTGAAATGTCAATTTTGGCTTTGGCATTGGCGTTTAATTTAAAGGAAGTCGATAAAGCCCGTATCACTGCAGAGGTCTCCGCACAGGTCGATCACTTAACGGCGCTATATAATCGGCGTGCGTTTACCGCCACTGCCAGCCTATTGTGGGATTTAGGTATTAGGGATAACACAGACTTTTCGATGATCTTACTAGATGTGGATTGGTTTAAGAAAATAAATGATGAACATGGTCATACTGCAGGTGATGCTGTACTTAAAGGTATTGCAGATACGTTAAACCAACACATCAGAGATAATGATATTTTAGCCCGTTGGGGCGGTGAAGAATTTATTATTTTTTTACCCAATACCAATAAACAGGCTGCGGTCGCATTGGCGAATGTGATCCGCAACAAGATAGCAGAAATGGTTGTTTTGCATGATGGAGGCTCGCTATCTATCACCGCAAGTTTAGGTGTCGCTGACTTTAATAATCAAATGAGTGAATTAGAGGATCTTATAAAACTTGCTGATATTGCTTTATATAAAGCGAAACATAGTGGTCGAAATATTGTTTGTGAAATGCCTCCCTCAGAAGCAGATTGATGCTAACCCATAGATCAATCAGCTAACATGTTAATTACACGGAATTTCGTTAACCAAAACTTACTCTAACTACATCCATTTTTTATTAAAAAAGCATCGTAAGGTTTAATACTTAAAGACTAAACTGCATATTACATTACAGGCACTAAATCATCCATTAATGCGGGGTTTCACAATACAGAATATCTTCATCACCGCATTAACATTTAATATCAGCGTAAACAGGCTGCACTTTTTTCTATCTATGCTCTGCGCTTAATGCATTGATAGCCGTTAATGCTAATTGCGCTTTATCTATTGGGATAAAAATATGATCATGATAATAAGCAGCCACCACATTAGCACTAATATTATGCTCGGTTAATTGAGTGGCAATAGCAGCCGTTAACCCAACAGCCTCTAAACTTGAATGGACCGTGAGAGTAATTTGTTTAAAAGTACCACTATAGGCAATGTTATTTTGATCGGCCTGAGTTTGACTAAGCAGTAACGTTAACCCTTCATCTTCTACAAAAGTAGCTAGCGGATTAAGGTGTACGTAATCCACTAATGTCCCTTTAACCGTACAAAACACCCAATCTCCGGGCATAATAGCAGGCTCCATAGTCGCTAATAATGTCGATAAATTAATAATTCCATTCATTTATGACTCCATAATGCTGTCAATTTATAAGCACTAAATTAACAACAAAAAATGGCTCAATCAAGAACCATTCATGAGCCCGTTATTATTAATCTTACTGTGGGTTAACTCGTGCGATATTGTGCCAAAATTTGGCTTAGCCCTTTTGAGGACTCATTTAAGTCTTTGGCAATAACCAATGCCTGATTGGCATTAGCCAGAATAGTATCGGATTGACTTCTGACTTCATTAACTTGTGAAACGATGTCAGCGGATGCCACACTTTGCTCTTCTGCTGAGGCAGCAATCTGGCTACTCATATCAAATACGACATTAATCGATTCTGCCATATGGCTAATCTCTTCCCCTACAGCTTTAATACTGACGCTTCCCTCGTCTGCCTGCTCAACTATTTCATTGGTGATTTGAGTTAACTTGGTTGTACCTGTTTGTAACCCTTCAATCATAGTTTGAATTTCAACAGTCGCTTTCTGCGTCCGCCCAGCAAGGGTTCTCACTTCATCGGCAACTACTGCGAAGCCGCGGCCTTGCTCACCTGCTCGCGCAGCCTCAATGGCCGCATTTAATGCCAGTAAGTTAGTTTGCTCTGAAATAGAGTTAATGGTTGTCACTACAACATTAATTTGAGTCGCATCTTTAGACAGTTTCTCTACTGAGGCGAAGGCGTCAGAAATGCGCGCAGTTAAAAAATTAATACGCTCTTCAGCATCTTTAATTCCTTTACGACTCTGATTCACTTGGATTGAGTTTTCTTTAGTATGACCTGAAGTTGTTGATGCGTGATGTGATACATCTGCAATGGCTGCTGTCATTTGTTCCATAGAATGTGAAACCGAATCTAAAAAATGATGTTGATGTTTTATTAAGTCTTCATTGGTACTGGCTTGTTGGCTGAAAGTGCTTGCTGCCATAGCTAAGGTTTTAGCATTTTCACCAATGGCGGTGACCATTTCACTCATATTATCTGCGCAGCGATCAATTTCAGTGGCAATTAAACTAAAATCATCGGTACCAAAAAAGTTAAGCCTTTTGCTTAAATCGCCATCAGCTAAACGTTTAATCGCGACATACATATCCCATAATCCGCCACCTAACGAGGTGGAGATCCAATAGCATAATTGAAATAACGGCAATAAACCCAGTAAGGCATACCAAAATAAGCTGCTATCAGATTGCATTTGCTCCCATTGTGCAACATCTCTTGTTAATGATAAAAATTGACCAGCCACTGGTGCCGTTACCGTGATGGAATCACCTCGTCTAGTTGCAGACGATTGTGTCACCACAGATAATTGGTTCGTTTCAGCAAACTGATTTAATTGTTCCGCAGACAGTTGCTGGTTTGCTGCGACATCTGCAAACGCCTGCACGCTCGCACTGACCTGAGCCATTGAACTGGCTTGTATCATTGCTTGATTATGCTGATGATTTAACACTGCTATGGCAAGTGTAATCACGGTAACAAGTGAGCAAACAACCCAAAACTTACCGTTTAAACTGAGCTTAATAAGCATAGCATCGACTTTACGAAACTGAATAGCCTTCATAAGATTTCCCTAGTAATCTTTAAGTACACAAAAAAGTAATCTGAACCAAAGTATAGTGTATTAATTTTTTAATTTAATTTTGCTCAGATAAATATGTTGAGATAAAGCCTAACCGCAAGACCAATAAAAAGCCTAAGTGTTGACCCAACACTTAGGCTTATATCTATGTCGGCATAGATCTATTTATACTTTAATTAAATGATCTGTTTAGAGCGATAAATCACGATTTAGGGGTAAATCTCGATATCTTTTTCCTGTCGCGGCATAAATAGCATTAGTTAAACTTGGCGCTACGGGTGGAACACCTGGCTCTCCAACACCTGCTGGGTTGGCATTAGAGGGCACAAGTATCACTTCAATATCTGGACATTGTGGTAAACGTAAAAGTAGATAATCGTGGAAGTTTGATTGTTCCACCTTACCCTCTTTAAAGGTAATTTCACCCATCATTGCTAAACTTAAACCAAAGATAACCGCGCCTTCAGTTTGTGATTTAACCCTATCAGGATTAACCACTAAACCCGCGTCAATCGCGGCAATGGTTTTTAATACCCTAAGCTTGCCATCTATTACTTCAACTAACGTTGCCACGGCAACGTAACTGACAAAACTGCGGTGAATAGCAAAACCCCAGCCTTGGTTTTTCGCTGCTTTAGGAAGCTTGGCTAACTTGTCTTCCATGATATCGAGCAAATGATGATAACGGCCAACATCAACGGGATGAGCAGCTAATTTTTCACCATAATTACCGTATTCAAAACCTTGATTAGCAAAGGTTTCTTTCCGTGAAGCACCAAGTATATCACGCCACATTTGAATACAAGACTTATTGGCTTTAACCGCTAATTCATCAACAAAACTGCCAATACCAAAAGCATGTTGAATATTACAAACTGATCGCATCCAGCCAATGCGTGTGTGCGCTGTTGCCTTAACGGCTTCTAACTGAATGTGTGGTAACGCAAGCGGCACATCTGAAAAACCTAAATCGAGTTCACCAGCTGATGGCATATCAACACCTTCGGCAAACGTTGAACTGATTGACGGAAAACCTGTTCGCGCTAAAAAAGCATCAACTTTATTTTTACCATCAAACCTTGCTTGGTAAAATTGAGCACTAATAGCATGGTAATAACCGTGCTGAATTTCATCTTCGCGGGTCCATGACACCTTTACGGGTTTATTTAATCGCTTAGAAATAATCGCCGCTTCTACACTGAAATCCGGCTTAGATTTACGCCCAAAACCACCGCCTAATAAAGTGACATTCACTTTGACTTTATCTTCTGCGATGCCCAAGGCACCGGCCACATTTTGCTGAGTACTTTGCGGCGTCTGGGTTGATGACCACAGCTCACACCCCTCACTAGTAACATGCGCAGTGGCAACCGGAGGTTCCATCATGGCATGGGTTAAATAAGGTACTGTATACACCGCATTTAGCGTTGATTTTTCTGGCCAGTCTTGGACACTGTCGCCTAATTGGCGCATCACCTTGCCAGGTTTTTGAACGTTTACGACCAGTTCAGCCATATATTTATCAGTATCATGACTGTCATTTACTGACGCAGTCCAGGTCACTTTTAATGCTTTACGACCTTGCATCGCGCTCCAGGTATTAGTGGCAATAACAGCCACACCACCTAACGCATGAAACAGCGGCGCACCTTTTGGCACTGGCAACTGAATAACATCGATAACCCCAGCCACTTTTCTGGCCTCAGTGTCATCTAAACTGGCGACATCACTGCCCAAAACTGGCGGGCGACTAATACTGGCATACACCATACCGTCGAGCTTAATGTCGTAGCCATATATCGCTTTGCCATCAAGCATAGCTTGCATATCAACAATGGTTTTAGATTGACCAATATGGGTAAGTTCACTTGCAGGCTTTAAGGTTAACGACTCGATTTCTGGCACTTTTTGCTTGGCTGCATCAAGGGCGAGTTCGCCAAATGATAAGCTTTTATTTGATCCTTTATGGTGTACTTTATTCGCTTTTGCATAAACTTCAGTAAGCGCTACTTGCCATCTTTCAGCCGCTGCCATTTCCAACATGGTTCTGGCCATCGCACCCATCTGGCGCATACGGGTGTAATGTTTACGAATACTGCGACTACCATCGGTATTTTGGCTGCCATAACGTTTATCTGCTAAACCTTGCACGACAACAATATTGTCCCAATCCGCTTCTAACTCATCGGCTAAGACTTGTGGAATTCCGGTACGGATCCCCTGTCCCATTTCTGAACGATGACAGGTTAAATAGACTTTATTATCTTCGCCAATAGCGATGAACATATTCATCATCGCCAGCTTATCTTGTGCTAATGCCATTGGGCTCCAGGCTAGGCCTGTCGCACCTAATGCTAATCCACCACCTGCTGCACCAAAAAGCTTTAATACATCGCGGCGACTAATATTTTCTACTGCGGTAAATGTTGTCATGATTACGCCCCCGCACTGTCAGTTGTAGTCGCTTTTATGGCAGCTTTAATACGTGGATATGTACCACAACGGCATAAATTGCCTGACATAGCTTGATCAATTTGGCTATCTGTTGGTTTAGGAGTTTGTGCAATTAATGCGGCAGCAGACATAATTTGCCCCGCTTGGCAGTAGCCACATTGTGGCACATTATGTTCAGCCCATTTGGCTTTTAGCTTGTCAGCTTCGACACCTTCAATAGTCGTCACTTGCTTACCGCTAACTTGTTTAAGACTAGTTAAACAGCCACGCATTGGCGCACCATCAACATGAATGGTGCATGCACCACAAAGCCCTGAACCACATCCAAATTTGGTGCCGGTTAAACCTATAATATCGCGTAATGCCCACAGAACTGGCATATTAGGGTCTGCTTCTATGGTAAAGTTTTTACCATTAACTAATAGGGTTTGGGTTGGAATTGTCATCACTCACTCCTTGTTTGCCAAAAATCTTGCTAGATCGGCTCGGGTATCAATATCTATGCTCGCTTGCGGTAAATCTATTGCCACTAAGCGATGTGATTGTTGTCGTTTTTTTAATATTTTTTTAGCGCCACTGTCACCAGTTAGCCCTAACAATAGTTCAAAATCATCTGGTAAAAATATAGCTGGCACGCCCACACTTTGCTGATAAAAAGCACAGACTGTCTGATTATGCATGGCAAAAGATTGCAATAAGGTCAGGTAGTGTTGACGAGTTAATGCGACCTGGTCAGCTAATATAAGCATTAATCCGCAGGCTTGTTGTTCAAGCGCATAATGAACCGCACTGTGTATCGAGGTGGACAAACCTTGTTGCCACTGTTGATTAACCACCAGTTCTACTTGGTTAATCATCATGGAGGATAATTTATCGTCCATTATTTGCTGTTGATTTGCGCCCAATACCACTGCCACTTTCGCCAGTGTAAATGCACTTTGACGGATAATATTGGCTTGCTCTGCACTATTTCTATTAACGTCGACATGATTAAATGCCTGCTGCGCGGCGTTAACAGCCTCAATTGTCGAGACCAGTATGGAATGACTCGCATTAATTTGCGCGATTTGTTTCACACCTTCAAATCGACTGCTGCTACCTGCGGCTAAAATGACCGCAACGAGTGATATATCATCCTGTTGGTTTGGATTAGGTATTTTGATGAGTGACATTAACGCATCACTTTATCTAAGCTAATTAACTGGCTGTTATGTAATATCCCATGGCATTGTGCCAACATACTTAATCCTACCGAACTTGGTAACTCACCGCCCAATGCTAGCCCTGCTGGGGCTGAAAAATAGCCACTAAAATCATTAATATTCAATTGGGCTATATTAAGCGTTTTATCACGCCTATGGTTTGGCCCCAATAAGGAAATGTACCCTAAATTAAACTTAACCAGTTGGTTAAGCGCCTTAGCATCAAGAATAAGGTTGTGGGTCATTACAAAGGCGGCGTCCAAAGTTTGATACACCTCATCATTAACACCATCAAACGGCATTTTCATTATGTTGGCGCTGGGAAAATCGTATTGACGAGCATAGGCAGTGCGTTCATCAAAAATAGTCACTTGCCAGCCCAAAATAGCGGCCATTTGTGCAATAGGTTGTGCATCTAATCCGCCGCCAAAAATACCAAGATGAATTGGCGGAGTTATCGCAATAATCAACTGACCATCTATGTGTGTATTAGTGTGAGTACCGTCAGCGGTTAAGCTTTTGTCCTGATCATCTGATGGAATAAATGTCGTTTTAGCAACCAATTGATTTTTAGGTTTTATCTGCCATTTACCGCGCACTTGACTTGACGGTGTGCCTTGCTTAGCAATGTCAATTTGAAACTCACCCGTTTTGCCGCTATTTAAATCAAAATAGAGCTTTTGCAGGCCTAAATACTGATTTGATGAATTGATCGGTAACATCATAATATTAACAATGCCACCGCAACCTAATTGATAGCTAGTGTCTGACTCGTCAGTGGCATCATAGGTTAATTGCACAACTTGCTGGGTTTGAATAGCGCGCTGTGCATGTCGGCGTAAATCGGCTTCTAAGCAGCCACCACTGAGCATTCCTAATGTTTTCCCTAGCGGATGAAAAAACATGATAGCTCCGGGTTTTCGATACGAAGAACCTTGTACATGTGTAAGGATGGCGACAACCCAATCATCTTGATAATCAGCTTGCCAAACATCTAATAAATCAACCAAGTGTTGGCGCATTCAGAACTCGAACTACAGTGCTATGTAGATTAAACCTAACACTGTACGCTATGTATGAAAAGCATGAAGATGTATAAAAGTATGTAATGCCGTTTTATCTAGTTTGGGGAATGCGTTATGAACACCTATAGCTGAATCTATAACTGAGCCTTTAGCCAAGCGACTAACTTAACCTGTAAAAATGAAAACTAACTGAGTAATTGATCGGCAACAAAAGGATTATGTTCACGTTCTTCAGCAAAAGTAGACATAGGGCCATGACCAGGAATAAAACTAACATGGCTACCCAAAGACCATAGTTTTTGGGTAATTGAGCTGACTAAATCTTGATGATTAGATTGCGGAAAGTCTGTACGGCCAATCGATCGTCTAAAGAGAACATCCCCAACCCAAGCCAATCCTGAAACTTTGGAATAAAACACAATATGTCCCGGAGTATGTCCTGGGCAATGTAATACCGATAAAGACTGTTCACCCACGCGAACCACATCTGCGTCATTCAGATACTGATCCGGCTCAAACGCTTCAACAAGCGGAAAACCAAAATTTTGACTTTGTTTAACAAGTCCTTGCAACCAAAACTGGTCAGCTATATGCGGGCCAATAATGGGAACATTTAATTGAATAGCAAGTTTCTTAGCGCCACCGACATGATCGATATGCCCATGGGTTAACAGTACTTTTTCAACCGTTAACTCCAGTCTTTTTACTTCAGTTATAATTCGGTCTATATCACCACCGGGATCAACAACCGCAGCTTTTAGGCTAGCTTCACACCAAATCACACTGCAATTTTGCTGAAACGGGGTAACCGGTATGATTTGATATTTCATCTAAACTCTCCTAAATGCCGTTGCTAAGTTATCATTATTATTTAATTTTACCTTTGCTAACTTGATCTTGATAGCAATTTACTTAAATTTAATCAGTCAGATTGATTGTGATAAAACAAGCGGGCACATACAATCACACTCAAATTAATAACGATAAGCTCATATGATTATTTCACAAACTTTAAAAGACATTGTTGTTCAAAAACACACCTTTTCAGTGCCTTTGGACTATCTGTCCAACTCAAGCCAGCAAATTTCAGTCTTTGCCCGTGAAATCGTGAGTGTCGCAAATCAACATAAAGCGCTTCCATATTTAGTATTTTTTCAGGGTGGTCCAGGGTTTGGTGCCGCTCGGCCTGTGACGAATAGCGGTTGGATAAAGCGCGCCTTACAAGAATACCGTGTATTGTTACTCGATCAACGTGGTACAGGGCTCTCTACACCTGTTAATGCCGTATCGTTAAGTCATTTAACGGCTAACCAACAAGCGGAGTATTTAAGTCATTTTTGCGCCGACAATATTATTCGTGACGCAGAGTTTATCCGTACTAAATTATCGGCAAACCAGCCATGGAGCATTTTAGGCCAAAGCTTTGGCGGTTTTTGCGTGCTGCATTATTTATCTGCTGCACCACAGGGCGTTAAAGAAGCCTATATCACAGGCGGTATTCCCTCCCTAACACGCAGCGCAGATGAAGTTTACCAAGCCACTTATCAACGTGTGTTGGCTAAAAATGCTGACTTCTTCACCCGTTTTACTGACGCTAGAACCTTAGTAGACCATATCGCCCAATATTTGTATGAGCATAAAGTCTACTTAGCAACCGGTGAGCAGCTCACCGTAGAAATGTTCCAGCTACTGGGAATTAATTTAGGCATGGAACAAGGCCCTGAAGCGGTTTATTATTTGCTAGAACAAGCCTTAATTGAAACCAGCCATGGCATTGATGTTAATCCACTCTTTTTACATCAATTTAGTCAGTTTTTAGATTACAACACCAACCCGATATTTGCCCTATTGCATGAATCTATCTATTGCCAACAAACCGCATCAAAATGGGCAGCACATAGGGTGCGTGATAATTATCCTGAGTTCCATTATCAACCAGAACAACCACTACTTTTTACTGGCGAGATGATTTATCCGTGGATGTTCAATCAATTTGATGCGTTAAAGCCGCTAACGGCTGCAGCAGAATTAATCGCCAGCAAAAATGATTGGCCTAAGCTATATGATTTACATCAACTTGCAAATAACTCGGTTCCTATTGCTGCAGCTATTTATAGCGAAGACATGTATGTAGAAATGCAATACAGCTTAGAAACAGCCAGACAAGTCGGTAATTTAAAGTATTGGTTAACATCTGAATACGAGCACAATGGTATTCGTATTGATGGTGAACATATTTTAGATAAGTTGATTAGCCTTAATCGTGGCCACTGCTTGCGCTGATACTATCACCAGACTGAGAGCCATAATTACAAGAGTGATTATACTATTGGCCATTAAATACTGATTAACACGCACTTCATTTCTAATTAAGTATGAGTTAAGTATCAATGGGTAAGATAGATTCGTTCTACACACTCTTTGTACATTTATTTCTGTTTAATGATTGATATTTAACCCACCACATTAATTTTTAAACCCTTCCCGTATACAGGTAAACCCCATTGGTTTACCTTTTTTTACTTTTAAACTTACCTATATTCAGACTATCTACCATGGGTTATGGGCAAAAAGTCACTGCAAAAAAACTAATAATCTGGCTATTATCAACACAAATAAGATGCATAAGATCTCACCTGATTATCTAACCAAAGTTTAATTCCCCCATTATTAATACGACATAATGTTTACTTTTGCGGCAAATGTTAGCAATGACTAAAATTAAACTTGAAACCTTTATGATAATCATTATCATTCGCACCATTATTAATGAAGGTGTCAAATATGAAGTCGTTACGTTTATCCCTTATAGCCCTTGCATGTCACAGTGCATTTATCCCTGCTTACGCCGCGCAAGCGATACAAACAGACAAGTCTATTAAGACTTCGACTCAGTCAAAAGATCAGACTGAAACCATACAAAACAATAAGGACTATGAGCGCATAACTGTCTACGGCAGACAAAACCAAGTCGTAATGAGCTCAGGCCTTGCGACAAAATCAGACATGTCACTGATGGAAACACCTGCAGCGGTAGTGATTGTCGATGAAGCCTTAATCAATGCTCAAGCACTTACCAACATGCAAGAGCTAGTGCGCAATATCAGTGGTGTCACTCAGGCTGGTAATAACTACGGCATAGGCGACAACTTAGTGATCCGCGGACTAGGCGCAAATTACACCTACGATGGTATGTATGGCGGTGCCGGATTAGGCAATACCTTCAACCCAACCCGATCATTGACTAACGTCAGTTCAGTGGAAGTGTTAAAAGGCCCTGCTACAGGGCTTTATGGCATGGGTAGCGCAGGCGGGGTGATCAATCTTATTGAGAAAAAACCACAGTTCACCAGCAATCATGAATTTGAATTAGAACTGGGTCAATGGGACAGTTATTCAATGCTAGCGGACACCACTGGAGGCATTACTGACGATTTAGCTTACCGCCTAGTCGCCAAAAGTGCCCGCAGCGAGGGTTATCGTGACATGGGCACAGACAGAGATGAAGTCTATGGCTCATTAAAGTTTGTGATTACAGATGAGCAAAACCTGATGTTATCCGCAGCTTATATCAAAGATGCTATTCCGGTTGACTCTATCGGGCACCCTATTCGTATTTTCAATGCCGAATCTGTTGACGGTAAAACCGCTGGTGAAGTTTCTTGGCAAGACTTAATTAATGACCCCGCTAACAAAGGCATACTACTTAACGATGATCAGCGTCAGCAACTTGCAGATTCATTAAACCCAAGTGATGGTTTAACGCCCTACTCATTCGGCCACAATGGTTTAATTTCTCCTATGGCAAAGGCTAACGAAGGCGAAGAATTAAGGCTTAAACTGACCCATAATATTTACCTAACCGATAACCTGTATTTGAATCAGCAATTACAATACCGTCATTACGACACCGGTTTTGCTCGCCAAACAGGTGCCTATAACTATGTTTACTGGAAACGCGGCAGTGTCATTAATGCCGACCCTCGCGCACCCTTACTTGAAAACGACACCTTATATCCCTTCGCCGCCCGTCGTCAAGAATATCGTAAAGCCACTGCCGATGAAAAATCATGGCAGTACTTTGCCGATTTACGCTACGACTTTGACCTCGCGGGTATAGAAAATGAGTTATTAATTAACGCTAACTTTGAAGACAGAAGCATACGCTCACAGCAATACTCGATTTGGGATAAAGATTACGTTATCAAAGACAAACAAGGTCAACAGCTCTACCAAGGTAGCTTGCCTTATATCTACGATATTCGTAACCCAAACTGGGGCACAGGGCAATTTGAAGACTACGACCCGCTGCTTACCAGTAACTATGACAAAACTATCGGTGCTTGGGGCGTGGGTATGCAGCACGTAGGTTATTTAGGCAATGGCTTTACCAGCCGTGTTGGGGTCGCATTTAACGAAATCAAACAAAGTTATCAGCATTTAGGTGTCGATGCCCGTTACAGCTCAAGCAAAGCTGAACCCACCCCATTGGCTGATACTACAGATAACGGCGTCACCTATAACCTTGGCTTAACTTATATGCCTACCGACGACCTGTCCTTTTTTGTCAACCATGCAAAAGGCCGCACGGCTTTTAGCGTACTGGGGGATATCAAAGGCGATCAAAGTGATCGTAAAGACTCTGAATCCATCAATGATGATTTTGGTATAAGAGCCAAAGGCTTTGACGATCAATTATTGGCTTCATTAGTGGTCTTTAAAACATCGCGTACTAACTTGCAATACACCAACCCACTTTATGATTCAGCGTTGTCAGGCCCTGAAGTTGCGCAGTTTTTCAATAACGGCAGTGAAGATACTGAAGGCGTAGAACTTGACCTTAATGCGTACTTAAACGAACAGTGGAGCGTCAATATCAACACCGTCTATCAAGATGCCAGAGACAACCAAGACCCTACGAGTAAAGATGCGAATCAACGTCAAAAAGGCATTCCCTATGTCACCGCGGGAGCTTGGGCAACCTACGCTGCAGACCTTGGCTTAAGTGAAGCGGTATCCTTCAGTCTTGGTGGCCGATATGTTGGTGAGCGCAGCACTCACTCAAGCTCTTTTGGGATCCCAGACGGTCACGTGCCGAGTTACGCCGTGATGGACACCGCCATCAGCTACGATGCCCAGACCTATAAAATACAACTAAATCTTAATAACTTGCTTAACAAAGTCTATTACGAAAAAGCCATGTTCCTAGGGGGTATGCCAGGGGAAGAACGCAACGCCAAGTTAACCTTAACTTATCGTCTATAAGACTCTTTTCTAACATAAACAGAATTAAGCGGCACAGTTCATCACTTGTGCCGCTTTTTATTGCGCTATGTATTGAGGGTGCAAGTAGAGCGATGCATCTTTAAAGGCTGCAATTAAATGGCTGTCGATGCTTCCTGGTTGCGGAAATATTTTTTCAATACTAATGATTGAAGTAAGCCTGTAACACTCGATGTTGCCCAATATAAACCGATAGCAGATGGAAAGTTGATTAAGGTAATAATACAAATAATTGCGGGGATTAAAAATAATAAGGTACTCGCTTGCTCTGCGCTGCCGGGCATCATGATCATAGAGCAATAGGTAATAGCCCCGACAAGCAATGCGAGTGCAACATCTGGTTTTGCAATATTCGCAATCCAAGCAAACTGACTACTAAACACTGTCTATTGAAGGGCTTGAAACATCCCAAAACCAAAAACGCCTTGGCTTACAATATTAATAATACTGTTTTTATCCACGATGTTAATCTTGTGCTGTTTGTATAGTGTCATTGTACGTTTAGCTATTTCACTAGGGTTATCTTTATAGAGTGTTTTTATTGTTTCTAACTCTGGTTTTATGGCGGATATTGTTTTTTATTTCTATACATATTTGCCATAGCGAAAAGATTAACAGGCATTAAAATCAAGCGACCTGTTAGCGTACACTGAATAATGGCTACCGCCTCACTAACACCAACACCAACTTCGTGAATAAAAAAATCGATAGATTGCACTAACAAATAGTGATATTTTTGCTATGAAGCACTCGTTTTTTGTACAAAAAATGACTACACTCCTTTGCCCGAATTTGCGGGTAATAACTAGGAGTTGCCATCTTGGGTAACACACGCTTAATCCGCAACAAGCTCCACCTTATCTGGTTAGTTTTTTTATTAAATGCCTGTGCAATGCCACTGCTACTGTTGTCTCCACAAGGGCAAATGATGTGGGCATTAATGAAGCCTTTAGTTGGATTAGACCCTAACGATGTCGGCCTGTTTGAGCAGCCCATGGTCAAAGACAGAATGCAGGCGATTTTAGGGCCGCAATATGGCAATGCCATGAAAATACTGGCAACGGCCGATGAAATTCAACAACAAGGCCCCTTGTATTATGTGATTTCCAACCACAGCCCAATTCCTGATATTGCCGACAAAGCAGGCTTTGTGTGGAATGCAGATAATAACCAGATGGCAGTGATGTTACTTACTGGCGGTTCACCGCAGATTTTTGCTGAGAAACTGGTGAAAGACACGGTCAACACCAAAGTTGAACAGACTCAAGAGCAAATAACACAAGCGGGTAAAGATGAACTGGCTCAGCAAGTCCCCCTTTGGCCCACAGAGCTTAGCGCCATCATTGAAGCTAAGCAGCTTAACTAACCCCATTAACTAACACATTACAGAAGCCTCTGCGTTAGTGCATCAATCGACTAACGCAGGAAAGCACTAAATGCGGACATCAACGCATTATCTTTACAGTACTTTGTATACAAAAGTTTATATACAAGACCTTGCAACCAATAGCACTAAATAACAATGTAAAAAGTAGTAATGACTTTACTAAAATGAAGTTTATTTTGTTTCGCGAAGCGTTCAATAGCCTGCAAAAAATAATGAATCAAACGTGTATTTAAAACTTAATGACAATAATGATATTTTTGCATTTATGGCAGACATAAACGTGTAATAGCTTGGTGAAGATAAGCCTAGTTATTTTAAACCTTATAGGGTCTGTTGATCTTTCAAGTTTGGTTTTGCAGCGAGTGGCTGGTCATTTGTAAAAGGCAGAGACTTTGTGGTGTCACTAATCTACCGAATTTAAGTAATTTAGCGCTTAATTTGAGTAATTTAGCGCTTAGTTTGTGTTTTAGCCCTTGGTGTAATGGTTGATTTGGCGCTTGATCTATTACTTGCAGTAACTTTCTTCTTAAAGGACCTTTTCGCGCCCTTATGAGGGCTAGCAACACCTTGTAATGCAGACGGTAACTGGCTAGATGCTTGGCTGATTAAACCTTCTAATTGACTCAATAATGGCTGCATAAATGCCTCATATTTAAGCCGTTTTTGACTGATAGCATCCAAGCTATTTTCCCACAAAGCCGTCATGTCAGGAGTAGTGGCTGATTCTGGCAAACTGCGGATTAAACCCGTTCCCACAGGCGTAGCCAATATCGATTTACCTTGTCTAACTAAATAACCACGCTTAAATAACAATTCAATAATCCCTGCGCGAGTCGCTTCGGTGCCTAGGCCGTCGGTTTCTTTAAGAATTTTCTTAATGTCACTGTTGGTGACATAACGACTAATCCCAGTCATCGCGCCTAATAAGGTGGCGTCGGTAAAATGCTTTGGTGCCTGGGTCATTTTTTCTAATAACTCGCCGCGATCACATTGCAGTATTTGCCCTTTAAGCAAGGGTGGCAACGACTGCACCGCATCGTCGTTATCGTCTTCACTGTTGTTTGAATGTGTATTGGTATGACTTGCCGTAGCTAGCCGTTTAAACAGTTGCTTCCAACCTAAGCTTTTGTCTTGACGTGCTTTAGTGGCAAAAAGACCACCAGCAATAGTGACTTCAACTGTGGTTTCTGCATAAATATAAGCTGGGTAAAACTGGGCTAGATATTGGCGCGCAATATGCTGATATAACTTGGCCTCATTAGTGGATAACGATGATAAATTAGCCACTTTCTCTGTAGGCACTATGGCATGGTGAGCATCTACTTTACTGTCGTCCCACGCTTTAGATTTAAGCTTGGCGTTAGGCACGTCGCAACCATCAACTAATCCGGCCGCACCATTAAGTACCGAATCCAATACTTTAGGAGCCAAGCTATGTTGATCTTTGGGTAAATAGCGGCTGTCTGAACGTGGATAAGTAATCAATTTATGCCGCTCGTACAAGCTTTGACAGGTATCTAACACCTCTTTTGCCGATAGCCCAAAGCGCTTTGCTGCATCGATTTGCAATGCTGATAAGCTGTAAGGCAATGGTGGGTTTTGGCGTTTATCTTTGGCCTCAAGTTTGGTGACTTCTGCGGGTTGACCATCAATACGCTTAACCACATTTTCGGCCAAGCCTTTGGCTAATACCCGGCCGTCTTCATCCATATAAGGCTGGCAGGCTTCGCTAGGTTGCCATTTAGCACTAAAGGTTTGTTGTTGATCGGTAACTAAATGCGCTAATACTTCATAGAAAGACTTGGGCTTAAAATCGGCGATTTCATCATCACGGCGCACCACTAACCCCAGTAAGGGGGTTTGCACCCTGCCCACTGACAACACACCTTGATAACCGACCTTCTTACCTTGAATGGTATAAGCTCTTGTCATGTTCATGCCATATAACCAATCTGCACGGCTGCGGGCTAATGCTGAGGTTGATAATTGAATAAAGTCTCGATTACTGCGCAGTTGCCCTAACGCCCTTTTAACCGCTTGTGGATTTAAATCACTGATGAGTAAACGTTGTACATCATTCAGCTTGTTGCCTTTTACGCCTAGGTAAGAAATCACTTCATCGACTAAAAGCTGACCTTCACGGTCGGGATCACCAGCATTGATTATCGATGATGCTTGCTTAACCAATTTACGTAACACGGTTAATTGGCTGCGGGTTTTAGGTTTGGGTTTTAATTGCCAGGTTTGCGGAATAATCGGTAAATGCTCGAGTTTCCATGATTTAAACGCTGCATCATAGGCATCAGGCTCAGCTTGCTCGAGCAAATGACCAATACACCAGGACACACAATCGCCGTTGGCTGCGGTAATAAAGCCCTCACCTTTTTTATGCGGTTTAGGCAATACATCAGCAATGGCTCGGCCTAGACTGGGTTTTTCTGCAATGTATAAAATCATTCAACACTCAAGCACTGTATATATTAACAGTAAAATAGCGGATTGATCCGTGTTTAGCAAGTTATCAGCCATTAAAGATACACACCATTAATTGAAATATGTAAATGGCTCAATGCTATTGGTGAGTACTTATTGCGTGATGTTCTATGTTTTAACCGTTGGCTGCAGTATTAATTTTGGATAGCGTTCAAGCCACTTTTTCTGGATGACACGCTGTTCAAATATACTTGATGAGCGCTTTGGGTTATGGCTCAGACTAAAATTAAATAAACATGTTAATTCAAAGGCATGAATAAATTCCAATGTGTTGGCGCTAATGCAAGAGCCAGTTTTCACATTAACGCTATAACTGGCATGCTGCGGGTTCACATTAACCGCATTCAATTTAACCGCTATCGCAGTCTGCTTTTCAGGCCAATACCCCATTGCATCGAGACATGAATGATATTGTGGGTCTTGATTACGAATATGCATCCTGGCTTGGTTTTTAACCGACCAATTTAGCGGCATCAAGCTTAACAGTATTTGCTGAATGTGCTTGTCTTGAGCTTGGGTGATGTTTTTTTCGCAATAGTAAATGACATCAATATCATTTAACCCACTTAACTCACTGGTTGAAAAACCGTGCAATTTGTCCCACACCAGATTACGCACAAAGCCGGCAGCGATTGCCCAGTCGGTGATATTGAGCTTAGCAAACACTTGTGCACAAACCGTTAAAGCCTGCATTCGCATTGCATCTTGCTCAAACCACTGATTTAATTTAGCTAAATCAGCTAACGGTGCTGAGTGTTCTACACTGGGCTTGTCAGCGGCTAGTTTACAATATTGTGTGGCGCAGGCATTAGGCATTAACTCGCGTCAGCTTGTTGTTCTGGTGCTGCTTGAATAAAGGCATCAAGTTGGTTGCAGTTCTTCCATACACGGACAATGTTTGGGTAAGCATCCAAAGGCACCTTAAAGCGCTCGGCATTATAAACCTGTGGCACCAGGCAAATGTCAGCCAGAGTGACCTTATCGCCAAAACAAAATTGGCCAGAAAAACGTTCAAGCTGCAATTCTAATGCGCTAAAACCAACATGAACCCAATGATGGTACCAGGTCATTTTTTGGGTTTCATCTACGCCCATTTCTTTGACTAAATATTGTAATACCCGCAGGTTATCGAGTGGGTGGATTTCACAGGCAATAGCTTGCGACATGGCGCGCACCACGGCTTTATCTTCTAAATTAGTCGGTAGTAAATTAATTTGTGGGTGTTTTTCGTCAAGGTATTCAATAATCGCCAAAGACTGGGTCAGGCTAAACTCGCCTTGTTCGTTGCTATCAACTAACGCAGGTACTAAGTGCTGGGGATTAAGTTGATGAAATGCCTCTGAATGTTGCTCACCACCATTATTCACTAAATGCACTGAAATATGTTCTGCGCTTAATTGCTTAAGATTAAGTGCTATTCGAACTCGGTATGCGGCACTAGAACGCCAATATCCATACAATTTCATCTTATTTTCCCTATAAAAAAGGCAATAACATGGTCTGTTATTGCCTAAATATCATCTTAATTGATAATGAATTAACCTTTGTACTCAACTACTTTTTGGTCAATTGAACCAAAAATGCTGACATTGTTATCGTCAAACATCTCGATACGAACCGTGTCACCAAAACGCATAAATGGCGTGCTTGCTTTGCCATCTGCAATAATTTCAAGCATACGTTTTTCAGCTAAACAGCTTGAACCGGCACTACGGTCATAATTAGAAATAGTACCTGAACCGATAATAGCACCTGCTCCCAAAGGACGTGTTTTCGCAACATGAGACACTAGTTGACTAAAATCAAATGTCATGTCCACGCCAGCATTTGGGCGACCAAATAATTCACTGTTTAAATGCGTCACTAACGGCAAATGAACCTTGCTGTCTTGCCATTTATCACCTAATTCATCAGGCGTAATGGCCACAGGAGAAAAAGCACTTGACGGTTTAGACTGGAAGAAGCCAAAGCCTTTAGCTAGCTCACCAGGAATAAGGTTACGTAAAGATACGTCGTTAACTAACATCAATAATTTAATATGCTTAGCGGCGTTTTCACTGCTTACACCCATGGCAACATCATCAGTGATGATAGCAACTTCTGACTCGAAATCGATACCATACTCTTCACTGGCCATTTCGATATCGGCTTTAGGAGCGATAAAGCTGTCTGAACCACCTTGGTAGACTAATGGATCTGTCCAGAATGTTTCTGGCATTTCAGCGCCGCGAGCTTTACGCACTAACTCAACGTGATTCACGTAAGCACTGCCATCAGCCCACTGATAAGCGCGTGGTAATGGTGATAAACATTTGCTTTCGTCAAATGCAATCGCATTGTCCATTTGGCCAGCGTTCAACGCTTCATATAATTCTTGTAATTGCGGGTTTAATAAATCCCACGCGTCAAGTAGTTGCTGCATAGTGTGAGCAATAGCAGGTACCGCGACAGCTTTAGTTAAATCTTTGCTTACTAACATAAGTTGGCCATCACGACGACCGTTGTTATAACTTGCAAGTTTCATTATTGCTCCTAATATTCGAAAAGTCTGTCGGCCGTATAAGAATGCGAGCCAATCAGAAAATACAGCTTGATTGATGATAGAAATAACCGATAAACCGTGCAATAAACAGCTTGTGAGCTGAATCACATATTCTACTTTCAACCCTGATTTTGTAAATATTTGTATACACTTATAAACAAGGCCTGAAAATGGTGATTTTCAGGCCATACATTGGCTAAATTGCCAACAAAACTGTGGCATAAAAACGTTACAGTGTTGTTTAAACAGCCTGACTAACGTTTCTTTGAAATACTGTAATCACGTAATTTATTTGCAATTGCGGTATGCGATACACCTAGCTTTTTGGCTAGTTGCCTGGTACTTGGATAAGCAGGATATAAACGACGTAACAAATTCGCTTCATACTCTTTCATCGCTTCATCTAATGTGCCTTCAAATTCTTCATCAAAATAGCCAAATCCTTCAGCATATGAGGGTAATTTAAGTTGCTCGACCGTTAATTCAGCCGAACCATCCCACATAGAAACCGCACGGAAAATGGCATTTTTCAACTGACGCACGTTACCTGGCCATGCATAGGTAAATAAATAATCACGGCAAGAGGCTGAAATGCGACGAAGCGGACTTGATAATTGATGACTGTAATGCTCTAAAAACATTTCAGTTAACGGAATGACATCAACCTTACGCTCACGTAATGATGGCATGTGATAACTCAGCACATGAATACGATAATAAAGATCTTCTCTAAACTCACCAGATTGACATAGCTCGGCGAGATTTTTTTGAGTCGAACAAATAATTCGCACATCCGCACGCACTTCTTCATCACCGCCCATGCGCCTAAATGCACCATCTTGTAATAAACGCAGTAACTTAACCTGAGCGGCTTTAGACATTTCGGCAATTTCATCTAAAAATATCGTGCCACCTTTTGCTTCAGCAAAAAAGCCCCGTTTGACAATTTGCCCATTACTAACAAAACCAAATAGCTCTTCTTCAGCCACACTGTCGGGTAATGCGGCGCAGTTAATGGCTATAAATGGATGCTCACGGCGCATACTGGCGTCATGACTGGCTCGCGCCATTAACTCTTTACCTGTGCCAGTTTCACCCGTGATAAGTAACGGTGCATCTAATTGCGCCATTCGCTTAGCTTGCTTAAGCACATCTTTCATTTTGTCACTGACCGCAAGCACATTATCAAAACCCGTGGTTTGGTTCTGTAACGCATTAAACTGTTTACCTACCCTAGCTGGCGATTTAAGTGATACTACGGCGCCAGCAAGAATGGTTTTGTCATTATCATCAGGTAGATAAATGGGCAGCATTTCGGCTAAGTATTCACTGGCATTAATGGTAACTCGCGATGCAATGGCAGGCACTTGAGGCTCGCTTAACCAACGCACAAAGTTAAAACCCTGCACCCAATGATTTAATGATTCAGCTACGACTTCATGTTCGGCCATATTTAGGGTCAATAAAGCCGACTCGTTGACAATACGAATACGTCCCTTAGCATCAAGGGAAAATACCGAATCTGGTAGGGTTTTTAATAAGGTTTTTAACGCGTAATGCTCTTGCTCTGAAGGCATGAAGGAAACGGTACGCACATCGTGCACACTTTCAACCTTACGGATAAGGGGCATTAACTCGCGCAACATTTCAAAACTGATTTCGGCAAATTGCAGATACAAAAAGCCTTTGTTGCTAGCATCAATGGCAATTAAATTAATGCCATATTTTTCAAGTACGACGAGGATGTCTTTCGCGAGGCCGACGCGATCGTTACAACTCACTTCCAAACGCATAATGCTGTGATTCCCTAATTTATTAGTTTTTTCTTTGGAAACTGCGCATACGGTAGAGTGTTATGATAGAGGTGGCAAGTGAAGTTTACAGCAGAATTGTAACAGAGAAAGAATTCAGCACATTACGTTTACGTAACATGCTGAATTATTTGATCTTGTTGTTAGTCTAACAACTGGTCGGTCTTGGCGGCCATAATAAAGTCATTCTTGTGTAAGCCCTTAATTGAGTGCGACCACCAGGTTACAGTGACCTTACCCCATTCGGTAAAAATACCTGGGTGATGAAATTCTTCTTCTGCCAGATCAGCAAGCTTGTTACTAAATGCCATGGCTAATTTGAAGTTTTTAAATTTATACACTCGCTCTAATTGCATTACGCCATCACGCACTTCAACACCCCAATCAGGGATCATTCGTACCAATTCACCTAACTCGGCATCGGTTACTTTTGGGGCATCTGCTTGGCATGCTTCACATTTCATTTCAGATAGTGCAGTCATTGGGACTCCTAAATACGACTAATTTATGAATAAGAATTAAAAAATAATACTGCAGAGTTCGCCACAAATGGCTTAACTTGCTTTTACTTTGGGGGCAAATTTAGGTTCAAACATCCCCAGTTCACGGGCTTTTTTCACATAAGCCATAATATCCATCTTGGAAATTTCATCCAAATATTCTATATCTTCGATGACATAATATATCGGTTGCATGATATCGATGCGATACGGTGTTCTCAATACATCTAATAAATCAAACGGTTTAAGCTCTGGCTTATCACTTAGCGCATATAAGGTTTCGCCAGGGGAACTTAAAATGCCTCCACCATAGATGTTTAAAGGGCCACCTTTAGCTTGTACTAGACCAAATTCAACGGTAAACCAGTATAACCGAGCCAGAAAAATGCGATCTTCTTTTGATGCAGCTAATCCTAATTGACCGTAAATATGTGAAAAATTGGCAAATGCTGGATTAGTTAATAAAGGGCAGTGACCAAAAACCTCATGGAATACATCAGGTTCTTGTAAATAATCAAATTCTTCTTTGGTACGAATAAAGGTTGCTACCGGAAATTGCTTACTGGCCAGTAATTCAAAAAACTTACCAAATGGAATTAATGCCGGAACCGCGGCGGTTTTCCAGCCAGTTAATTCTGTTAAGACATTATCGAGATCAGGCAGTTGAGGTATTTTATCAACTGACATATTTAATGTCTGAATACCTTGTAAATAGGCATCACATGCTCGCCCTGGTAAGTTAGTAATTTGGCGCTGATACAATTGCTGCCATAAATTATTCTCTTGTTCTGAATAATTAATATACCCTTGGCTATCAGGTTGATGAGAAATATACTTTGTCACGTTGCTCATTAATTCCACTTTACGTCAACTTCACTCCCTTCATATTGTGCTATGCCATCGATTTTGTTAACTCCCTCACACTTTATAGTCGGGTCAACAATGTTAGCTTTTTGTAAACATAAGCATACATTGGCGTATGCTCTTAAAAAATACCTAATTATATCAGACTAATATAATGGATAGGATTTTTGACAAACTTGGTAACGACTCGAAATAAACCATCATAATTACCCGTTAAATCGGTTTTTTTATAGTAATTCTAAGCAACTGATTTACAATAAGCACTAAAGGCAAATTCAAAACTTTAGATAATTTAGGATATAAACATGGCAATTTTAGTGACCGGTGGTGCAGGTTATATTGGTACCCATACAGTTATAGAGTTATTGGCTATAGGACAGGAAGTCATTATTGTAGATAATTTGTCTAATTCAAGCGTTGAAGCGTTAAAGCGTGTAGAACGTATTAGCCATAAAACGGTGACTTTCTACCAGGGTGATGTACTAAACAAAGCCTTGCTGCAAAAAATATTCTCCGATCATGAAATTGACTCAGTTATTCACTTTGCTGGACTAAAAGCTGTGGGTGAATCAGTCGCTTTACCGCTCAAATATTATGAAAACAATGTCACTGGTAGCATCATTTTATGTCAAGTGATGGCTGAACATAATGTTAAAAATCTTGTTTTCAGTTCATCTGCAACTGTGTACGGCGACCCTGCCAGTTTGCCCATTAAGGAAGACTTCCCGACAGGTGCAACTAACCCTTATGGACAATCAAAGCTGATAGTTGAACATATTTTAGCTGATTTATATCATTCAGATAACAGCTGGAATATTGCCTGTTTACGCTACTTTAATCCTGTAGGTGCCCATGATTCAGGCTTAATTGGCGAAGACCCTAATGATATTCCTAATAATCTTATGCCATTTATCGCACAGGTTGCCGTGGGTAAACGTGATAAATTGAGCGTTTTTGGCGGTGATTACAATACCCCTGACGGCACTGGAGTGAGGGATTATATTCATGTTGTTGATTTAGCCATGGGACATTTAAAAGCCTTAGATAAACTCTCAACCCGCCCTGGATTAGTCACTTATAACCTAGGTACAGGGATTGGTTACAGTGTGTTAGAAATGGTTAAGGCATTTGAAAAAGCATGTAATAAAACATTAGCTTATCAAATAGTCGACCGCCGCGCTGGCGATATAGCCTCTTGCTACGCAGACCCAAGTTATGCTGCCAGCGAGCTTAATTGGCATGCTACTCATACTATTGAAGATATGGCCAATAGCAGCTGGAAATGGCAGTCACATAACCCTAATGGTTATAAATCCTGATTTATTAGGCGTTAAAAATCAGGACAATCTAGGAGTCACAATGAGTCAATATGTCAACCAAGGTCGCCGCAGTTTATTTAGCCGTCGAAAGAGTAATGCATTAAGGCCGCCTTGGGTAAAAACAGATATTGAATTTACTGATATTTGTACTCGTTGTGATAACTGCATTAAAGTCTGTGAAACCAATATTATTAAGCGAGGGGATGGCGGTTTTCCTGAGGTTGACTTTACCCTTGGCGAGTGTACTTTTTGTGAAAGGTGCGTCACAGCATGTGAGGAACCTTTGTTCGACACTGAACAACACGCACCTTGGTTGATTGTAGCCAATATCAAACAAACCTGCCTAACTTACAATGGCGTATGGTGCCAAAGCTGTAAGGATGCTTGCGATCCGCGCGCGATAAGTTTTGTCATGGCGGTAGGGCAAGTGCCAAAACCGATTATTGATACCAGTGCATGTACTGGTTGCGGAGCATGTGTGTCGCCCTGCCCTTCAAATGCCATTGCATTAGCAGCACCTTAAAGTAATATTCGAACTCACCTTAATACTGATTTTTAATTTACATGTCAGTCAAAATGATTATATTAATATCCATTGCAAATAATGATGTTAAAAAAACAATAAGAGCAACTGATGTTTAATCCCAAAAAAGACCCCCCCCAATTAAGTTTTATTGCCCAAGGCTGCGAGCTCACCGGAGATTTTCAATTTAATGGCGACGTGATGATAAGCGGTAAAATACTCGGGGATATTATTACCCAAGGTAACGTTGTCGTCGAAGCAGGTGGTGAGGTAAATGGCGATATTCAATGTCAGGATGTCAGCATTACTGGCCTAGTAAAAGGCACTGTGCAATGTCAAAAGTTACTCATTTCATCAACTGGCTTATTTGACGGTGATGCTTACAGTGAAAAATTAGAAGTGATTGATGGTGGGCAGTTTTTAGGCCAACGCCACCGAGAATCAAAGCATGCAAAAAACTAACTACTAGGTATCATCATCCCATTTAACTCACCGTAAATGCGTTTTATAATGTTTTTGAAACGCTTTCATTTCTCGCCTGCGAGTACCTTTTACAATTGTCGTCAATCTTTAACCACTTTACTTGGCTGTTGGTGTAAATATGGTAATTAGGTGAAACTAAGTTAGGATTATCTAAGCTGGCAATCGATAGAGTGATATATTCAGCATAATCTTGATGCCGATAACTCAAACTGCAACCGCAATGTTGGCAAAAGCCACGCTTAATTTTTTCTGAAGAAGCAAACTCTGTTACTTTGCCGATAAGCCAAGTGACTTTGTTAACCTTAAAATCCATCCATGACATGACGACAGCACCAGATGAACGTTGGCATTGACGACAATGACAATAATCCGCATCAAACGGCTGACCAACTATCTGGTAACGAATCGCGCCACATAGACAGCCTCCTTGAGAAATGATGTCATCACTCATTTACATTCCTCGCATCGCTTTTTGCTGCCACTCATGCAATAAAGTGAGCATCTCTTTTGAGTCTCGGTCTAGTGCATCATGGGATACGTATAAATGAAAACCCAAATTTTCTGCTAAGGTTTCACTTCTGCGGCCAAACATAGCTAATACTCCACGGTAACGTTCACCATGGCTCACAAACGGGCTAAACTCTGCACTTAAGTATTGTTCTAAACTGTGTAAATCTTCATCATGAGTCGCCGCTGTCATTAATAGCGGCCGCTGCTCAGTCAATAAACCCGTTGCAAGTCGAGGTGAAATAGAATCTAACACAGGGTTCATTTTTTTCACTTTAAAGCCAATATAGGGTAGCTCTATTAACTCCATATTTTGGGTTACTCTGACATTATCGATCCGCTGTAAATTGAGCCACTCAAGCGTCACTTGGCCACGACGGTGAAAATACGTCACTCCTGTTTCATTTAATTCAAGGCTTATCAAAGGTTCGTTTAGTTTAGCGGCGCCCAGCAACACGCTTACACTTGATAACCCAAACAGCACCAATGAAAATGGAAATAAGCTACTGTATTGAATAAATAGCACAAAGCTAATCAACAATCCTGTCGCGCCCGCTAATGTAAACGTCAGCCCATTACGTTTTGTATGTGGGTATATCGCTAAAGCTTCAGTCATTTAATTCAATTCCTTATCAAGTGACAGTTGATTTACCATTTGATCAGCCGACACACCTTTAATACTCAGCCACAACATCCCCACGTACTCATGAATACTTCTTTGGGATGTCAACAAATTACTAGCATCAATACGCCACCACACACTTTTTTGCGCAATAAAATCTGCTGGTGCGGCTTGCGGGTGCATTCCCAAAGCGCTAAATATCACCATAGAGCGCGGCATATGGGTTGCAGATGTGACTAATCTAAACGGCTGTTGTCCAATAAGTCTATATAAAAACATTGCTTCTTCAATAGTGTCTTTTGCTTCAGGAAAGCTAACAATAGTGCCAGGATTAACCCCTAACTCGATTGCAGCTTGCTTCATTATCGTCGCGTGCGCAGTGGACATATAACCGCCATCCCAGCCACTGACGATTAACTGACAATTTTGTCCCAGTGATAACTGACGCACACCTTCGGTTAATCTCCCCAAGGCAACAGCCGACAATTTATGCACCGCGGTTAGGCCTGCTATTTCATTGTGGCCTGAGCCTAATACCATCACTACACATTGCTCACTAGGGGCTATGGGTGTTGAGTTAACCGGATATTGGGATTCTAAAGAGTTGGCTAAATAATAGCTGCTATCAGATTGGCTGAAACCAACCAGTATTGCCAGTGCTGCGAGTAAGCTTAACTTTGCAATAGACTTTAATTTTGATGCCGCAAATGTCATTAATAACAAAGAGAGTAAAATGAATAACACCGTTAGCGGAATAGGCATAAATAATTGTGAGATGATTTTTTTAAGCCAAAACATTCAATAGCTATCCAATTGAGAATAATCGCAATAGTGTAACGACTCATCCTCAAATTAGCGAAAGTAATTTGAGTGGTTTTACAATTATTTAGCTGGGCCACAAAAACAAAAATGCCATTGAATCATCAATGGCATTTTTAGGCTGATCAGCATTGGGCTTCGAACTTACTTACCCCATAACCACGCCGCACCACGAACACCCGATGAAGCACCAAAGAGGTTTTTAACCACAGGCGTGCGACACTCACGACCAACCACATATTGGGGTAATACTTTTGGTAACTCAGTGTAAATGGCGTCGATATTAGATACTCCACCTCCTAACACAATCACGTCAGGGTCCATCATATTAATCACATGCGCTAGTGAACGGGCTAAACGGTCAATAAAGCGATCAAAAGCCTGCTTAGCAAACTCATCACCTTCAGCCATCATTTGTGCAATTTGAATACCGCTAGTTGCTTCGCCGCCAGCCGCACGGAAATCACGCACAAACCCAGTACCCGAAATAAAGGTCTCAATACAATCTTTATTACCACAAAAACACTCGGTTGAATGATGCTCTTCTGCCGTCATCCAAGGGAGTGGATTATGACCCCATTCACCGCCAATACCATTACCACCGGCATGCACTCGGCCATTAATAGCAATGCCAGCGCCACAGCCGGTGCCTATTATGCCACCAAATACCACACCTTTACCCGACGCAGCGCCATCTACGGCTTCTGATACCGCAAAACAATTTGCATCATTAGCGACTCGGATTTCGCGTTCTAAACGAGCGCCTAAATCTTTGTCTAAAGGATGACCATTAATCCAAGTCGAATTGGAGTTTTTGACTAGGCCTGTAAATGGCGAAATAACCCCAGGAATACCTACACCTACCGAGCCTTTTTGGCCCAGTGTGGTTTCGGCTTCATTCACTAGGTCGATAATCGCATCTAAGGTGTCAGGATAATTTCGTGGTGTCGGTATACGTTTTCGAAATAACTCATCACCGTTGTCAGCCAACGCCACTAATTCAATTTTAGTCCCACCAAGGTCAACGCCCATGCGCATCATAACTTGTCTCTCCATTTAATTATTATTCATTCTGGTGTCGTATTTGGCTGACGTAAACAAATGATTTATTAGACTAACGCTCAAACCATGCCGCTGATGCAGCAATAAAATACGGATTTAAAATATTTTCTTTTTGGTTGTACTGTAAAGGCGTTAATGCCGGATATTCAACCACAACACCACCAGCACTTTCTAAAACCGCTTGTGCAGCTGCGGTATCCCACTCACTGGTTAATCCAAGTCTTGGATACACATCAGCTTGACCTTCGGCCACCATACAAAATTTTAACGAACTGCCGACGCTGAGCATTTGATGCTCGCCCACAGTGTGTAAATATGCAGCAGCATCAGGGCTTATATGTGAGCGACTACCGACAACAACAGGTATAGGCAAAATACTGCGCTGGCTAATATCCAAACGACTAACTTGGCCATTATGTTCAAGCCAGGCACCATTCCCCACAATACCGCTATAACATTTACCTAAAACGGGCGCATATACCACACCCGCTATTGCTTGCCCTTGATGTATCAGGGCGATGTTGACGGTGAACTCACCATTACGCTTTATAAATTCTTTAGTGCCATCTAACGGGTCGATTAACCAATAAGTCTGCCACTGCTTACGCGTCGTCCAGGAAATGTTGGCATCTTCTTCACTCATGACAGGGATATCAGCAAAATGACTTGTTAACCCTTTAATAATCACATTGTGGCTAGCAATATCGGCAGCGGTAACCGGACTATCATCCTGTTTAATCTCTACCTGCAGGTCGGTTTGGGCATAAACATCCATAATGGCATTACCCGCTTGCTTGGTAATAGTCACTATTTGCTGCAGCTCGGCTTGAGAAAGTACAAAATTAGACAAATCAATTCCTTAGCAAAACGCTTGGTTCATTAAAACATTCAACAATGGCATATTATGCCATTATTAAGATCATTGATTTATAACTATTTGATTGTACTTCTATCAAAAACAACTAACTTGGACTTGATACTATGCTAAGCACTGAGTCAGGCAAAGAAAACAGTGCGTTTTTGCATTCGTATTCAATAAAAACACTCATAATAAGATGCACTTAAATCAGTGTAGCCCTGAGCTTATTGGGTCAGCTTAATATTATCAATTTGCAACACCACACCTTGTTGGTCGCCCCACTTAGGAAAAATAACAATCGGGGTATCAACTTTGGCTAAATCCAGACTTGAGCCGTTGTTAGCCACCAGATCAGTTAATGCAATATCATAATGGGTCCATACACCTACGTCGGGAGGCATTATGTCAAAATCTCCAGAACTACACGGGGTTTGACAGTCCATTTTAATCTTCATACTTCGCACTTCACGCAGATCTGTCACCACATTCAAATCGAATGATAAGAAGTTAAACCGGCTGAAATCCATCACAGTGCCACTGCTTTGATAAAATCCTACAGCTTCATTGGTGTTAAAGGTTAATTGGGTCACTATTTTATGTTCGCCTCCAACATCAACTTGCTCCTCTAGTAATTGTCCAGATGCAGCAAACAGACCAAAAGCATAGGGCGCCACAGCGGCATCATCATATACCACCAATTCAGTCTGCTGAGCCACTTGGTATTCATAACGAATATTATCCAGTTTTAATACCACAGGTCCTGTTGGTTCGATAACAAATGGATTAACAACATCGGTTAAATTGACCGTACTGCCGGGTGAAAAGCGATTACCACCGTCCACAAGACTGGCAAATGATATTCTGACTTCTTGCCATTGATTGAGGTTATCCGGCAGTGAAATACTGATATCGCCAGTATTTGGCCAACCACTATCCACTTTAACCAATACTTCTGTTCCCTCTCCAATTGAGGTCACATTGATATCAAATACTAGCTCACCGAGCTCTTGCCAATGGGATAAATCAACTCGAGGAGAATATTCAAAAAATAGATTACCTACCGCTGCTGTTTTGGTAATTTCTAGGACCTCACCACGCACATCATCGCTGCCAACTTGATAGGATATAGCACCATCAGGATTATAACTTCCAAAAGATAAATCTGTGTTAAGTGCAATGGCATCGGCATAACTAAATAGGCTAAAAGTGGGCCCTTGACCAAATTGCGTATCCGGTATCACAATCTCTGGGGCGCTGTGACCCGGCACAATAATCGCCGCATCATCAATAGTGGCGCAACCTGCTCCCGTATTTGGAGAGTCGGCGCATTCATACACACGCACATAATCAATTTGCATTGCCTGAGGGAACACACTTTCATCAATACCCGTATTATTGACATTCGCCGCCCAAGACCCGCCAACTGCAAGATTCAATAACATATGAAATTGTTGATTAAAAGGTGCATCATCGGGTGCATTGACAGTATTGCCATTTTCATCAATGTATTGGCTATACCAACCAGATGAGCGTTGCGTCGCATAATGAACATCATCAACATACCAACGGATCTCATCTTCTTGCCATTCTAGGGCGTAAACATGAAAATCATCGGAAGGGTTTTGTGCGTTAGGTAAAGCGTAATCTTGTCCACTGTAAACATTATTCGGCCAGGTTTTGCCAAAATGCAGTGTGCCGTGAACCGCTGATTCAGGTTCGCCTCCATTGGTCACCGTTTTTAAGTTAACGGCTTCCATGATATCTATTTCACCCGATCCCGCCCAAGGGCCATATACCCAGTCAGTTGGCAACATCCAAATAGCAGGCCATGTGCCCTGGCCTTGCGGTAATTTAGCGCGAATTTCAAAACGGCCATATTTCCAGTCACCTTTATTTTTGGAGACTAACCTTGCCGAGGTATAGTCCAAAGTTTTAGAAGTATCTAAAGGATCATAATTTGGATCAGAGTCATTCACCGCAGGCCCAGAGAATGTCTCTCTTAGGGCGGTGATGGTTAATAACCCTTGCGCCACCTGCGAGTTTTCAGATCTTGCGGTATAACATTGGGCTTCGTCATTACCACCACCAAAACAATCAACTGCAAAACTCCACTTGCTGCTATCAACTTCAGTACCGTCAAATTCATCTTGCCAAACCATTTGCCAACCCGTAATGCTTGTGGGAGGTGTTGCTTCAACTTCTTCAATATCGGTGGGGTTGTCTGAACCACACCCTAATAAAAACAGTCCTGACAAGGCAATCGCGGTGATATTAAGCTTAAAAGGTAGCCAATTTACTTGCTGGTTCATTTTTGCTCCTGAACGAAATTTAATCGCGCTTTGTCAATAACGGCGCCCAACTCAGGGCCCATCAACTGCTTTCACTCGGCACATTTTTGCATGCACTTAGCTAAGCTTTACTGACATCAGCAAAGCTTAGCCGCACTGTGGCTTAATGATTAATTACATTGAATAGTATTTGGTTGATAGTTTGCTTGAATAATGACATCGCTAAAGCTCAGTTCAACCTTAGCGTCTGTTGCAAGGAAAAAAGGCGATACAATTTTGCCAAAATCCATTGACTCAGATGCAAAACAATTCAATGCCACACTGACATTGTTCCACTCGCCAACAGTCACTTGCTTGCTAATGTCGTACTGAGGACGACAATCGCCTTCACACGCCATACCCAGCCACAAAGGTTGAGTTAATGCAGTGTCAACCTTAATACTAAACGACAACGCCGAATCAGTATTACTATAGGCACGAAAATCTCTTGGGAAATTACTCAGTAAACCCACTGTACCTAGTTCAGTACCATTAAATGTCACTAAACGGGCATCTTCTTGAACAACTCTGTCCATGGTGCGAATTTTAAGCGCACTATTTTTAGCCACACTGCTGCTGAGTCCTTCTCGCTGCGTTGCTGTAGCAATAAACATTGACCATGGCGATTTAACCGCACGTTCAAATAACGCTAAATCTTCAAGAGATTGAGTTGATGACAAATTATCTTCTGATAAATTATCTAAGGTGATGACATCTGTTGGTGCGGATTGATAGCTTAAACCGTAACCATAGGGAATAAGTGGTTGATAATTGCTGTTTAACGCAACTAATGCTTCCGTTTCTAAAGGCACATTGACTGAAGTTTGTTGCGGGTTAGCCGGCCATGAAAATGATAACTTACCGACAAAATCATAGTTAACTTTACCCTCTGCATCAGTAAACAATACATCTGCAATCCCATTACCTTCCGAACCGGGTAACCAAGCTGCAACAAAAGCATCCGACTGATTAAGTTCTGCATTAACCCACATTGGTCGGCCGCTGATAAACACCGACACCACAGGTATGCCTTGTGCTTTAAGCTTTTTAAGTAATGCTAAATCACGTTTATCACCGCGTTGATATTCTACATTATCAATGTCGCCATTACCTTCGGCATAAGGCTCTTCACCAAACACCACTATGGCCACATCCGGCTTTTTCGCCAATTCAAACTCACCATTGGCACTTAATATCGCTTTGCCGCCAGCTTGGGTAATGACATTATCAATGCCAGCGAAAATAGACGTTGCCCCAGGAAAATCACTGTTTTCATTGTCAGTACCTTGCCAAGTAATTGTCCAACCACCTGATTGCTTACCGATATTATCTGCAGCATCACCAGCCACTAATACGGTCAACTTAGGCGATAATGGCAATAAATTTTGTTTATTTTTTAACAACACGAGTGATTCACGCACCGCTTGCCTTGCAACTTCACGATGACTGGCTTGACCAATTAACTCAGTTTTCCCCGAAAGTGGTCGCTTAGCAGGACTAGGTTTATCAAATAATCCAGCACGAAATTTAACCCGTAAAATACGCGTCACTGCATCATCAATTCTAGACTGGGCAATTTCACCACTGTTAACTTGCTCAATTGTATTGTAATACAGGGGTTTCCACGCAGCGGTTGGCACCATAAAGATATCCAGTCCGGCATTCGCCGCTTGCGCACATGATTCATTAGTACAACCAGGCACTTGTCCATGGCCGTTCCAATCACCCACAACAAAACCATCAAAGCCAAAGCGACCTTTTAGTACATCCGTTAGTAAGTATTGATTACCGTGAATTTTATCGCCGTGCCAGCTGTTAAATGAAGCCATAACAGATTGAGCGCCAGCAGATAAACCACCGACATAGCCTTGGGCATGAATAGCATATAAATCTTGTTCGGAAGCAACATTATCCCCCTGATCTATGCCCTTTTCTGTGCCGCCGTCACCGATAAAATGCTTTACCGTTGACAACACATGTTGATCACTTAAAAAATCACCATTTACAGCACCTTGCAGACCTTCAACTATCGCAAAGGCATAATCCCTGACAATACGAGGATCTTCAGAATACCCTTCATAAGTACGGCCCCATCGGTCATCACGAACCACGGCAACTGTAGGTGCAAATACCCAATCAATGCCCGTTACCATGACTTCTTTGGCGGTAATTGCGGCTATTTTTTCGATTAACGCTGGATTATCTGCAGCACCTAAACCAATGTTGTGCGGAAACAAAGTCGCACCAATCACATTGTTATGGCCATGAACCGCATCAGTGCCCCACATTGTCGGAATCGCTATCCCGTCAACAGAATCATCTATCGATGCTTGATAAAAATTTTCAGCCAGTTTTATCCAATCAGCTGGCGTAGCATGCTTATCGTTATTGGGATAAGCACCACCGCCATTTAGGTATGAGCCAAAACCATATTTACGCATATCCTCAACCGTGATATCACGAATTTCAGGTTGGATCATTTGCGCCACTTTTTGATCAAGTGTCATGGTCACTAATAATTTGGCAATTTTATCCTCTAATACAGGATCAACTGCTATAGCCGGTGCTTGCTGAGGCCAAAGACTAATATCTTTAGCTGGCACAGCCTGCAAATTTGCCGCAGAGGTATCAACTACAACCGCAAGAGTCTTATCAGCACCCTCTACCGGAGTAGATACAGCCTGAGGCTGACAGCCGATTAATCCCAAACCCATTAAGGTCGATAAGGTTAGCATAGTACGGCTCAACGGCATCACTGCGGATAAACTATGGCGCACAGCAGAATCATTTTTTGTTGTGTTAAATAACATTTTAAGATCCTTTAAATTGACTCGTTAGGACGGTTAGCATTACAGCCAATGAGTCCGTAATAACCAATAAAACCATAACAAAGCAGTGGCAATACAAACGCTACTTGAATACCAAATGAATCGGCTAACATCCCTTGTAACAATGGCACTACAGCGCCACCGACAATGGCTAAACATAAAATGCCTGAACCTTGGCTGGTATATTGTTTTAAATCCTGTAACGCCAAACTGAATATCGTTGGGAACATAATTGAATTACAAAGCCCGACTAACAGTAACGCCCACATCGCCGTCGTACCCTGGGAAAATATCGCCGTAGCCACCAGTAAACAAGCAAAAATAGCGTTAAACGCTAGCACCTTACCGGCGTTAATTTTCTGCATTACCAAAGCGCCAATAAAGCGTCCGACCATGGCACCACCAAAATAGTAAGCTATGTATTTAGCCGCCTGTGATTCTGTTAACCCACCAATTTCATCTTGGGTTAGGAAGTTAATCAAAAAGCTACCAATACCCACCTCTGCCCCCACGTAGACAAAAATCCCCACCGCGCCTAACACTAAATGTGGATAACGCCATGCGCTACCAGAGCCAGATTGATGGCTTTCGCTTGGATCCTTTTTACCTAACAAGGGTAATTTTAAAAACATAAAAATAATTGCTAGCAGAAATAATGCGGCCGCAAGAATTAAATATGGCACTTGTACCGTACTGGCTTGCTCAGCAACCGTTAAAGTAGCGATAGCTTGATCTAGCTCAGTAACCGAATCAGGATGTTCAATAGTTGATAGAATTAACCAACTGCCAAAGAATGGCGCAACTGTTGTCCCCAATGAGTTAAATGCTTGGGTCATAGTTAAACGTGATGAAGCAGTATTTGCTGGCCCTAAAGTACTGACATACGGATTAGCAGAAACCTGTAAAATAGTAATCCCAGAGGCCAACACAAAAAAAGCAAATAAAAACATATTGTAAGAAGCTAAACTGGCAGAAGGATAAAATAATAAACACCCTATGCAGGCAATAATTAAACCAGCGATAATACCTTTTTGATAGCCGATTTTACCGACTAGATTACCTGCAGGAATAGATACAATGAAGTATGCACCGAAGAAACAAAACTGCACCAACATGGCCTGGGTATAACTTAAATCAAACATGTTTTTTAAATACGGAATGAGGATGTCATTCAAACACGTTAAAAATCCCCACATAAAAAATAGTGACGTTAATGCAATTAACGCAAAACGATACTTCCCTGGCTGATGCAGTGCATCTTGTGCCACGGTAGTTTGAATTGATGCATCAGAAGTTGCCCCGGCCATATGTTTCCACCTGTTATAGTTATATGTTTGTTTAAAAGCGTGTGTAAAACAAGTTATCGCGTTTTTACGCTTAAAACTTGTATTGACCTTTTGATAATTAATCACTAGTCTCAATGTAAGCGCTTTCATTTTTAACATAACGATAACCGATGTCAACGATTTTTGATTCAAACTAAACATTTTTTGACGTGATTGGTCAACAACGAAGATAAACCGTGAAGTGATGCAAACGCGCACTTAAAGACTTTACTCAGCCAATTTCGTTTCGACATAACATGGGTCAATTCAAACAAAACTAAGTGAATAGAAATATGAAAATAACCTTACCCGCTACATCACCTATGCTTTCTAAGGATTTTACATTTGGAGTGGCTACCGCCTCATTTCAAATTGAAGGCAGCGCACACAATCGCTTACCGTCTATTTGGGATACATTTTGTGCAACCCCCGGTAAAATTAGTGACGGTTCTGATGGAAAGCAAGCATGTGAGCATGTGAAGCTATGGCAACAGGATGTTGAGCTTATTGAATCACTGGGGGTTGATGCTTATCGTTTATCTATTTCATGGCCTCGAGTCATAAAGCAAGACGGCAGCCTGAACTCAGAGGGTGTTAACTTTTATATCCAGTTATTAGATAGCTTACTTGCTAAGGGCATAAAACCTTATGTCACTTTATATCACTGGGATTTACCGCAGCATATTGAAGACAACGGTGGCTGGCTCAATCGCAGCACTGCATATTTATTTCAAGACTATGCCAGCAAAATAGTGGCAGCATTGGGTGACAGAGTGCATTCTTACGCTACCTTTAATGAACCTTTTTGCAGCGCATTTTTAGGCTACGAAATTGGTATCCATGCACCAGGCAAAGCCAAGGTCGCTTATGGTCGTCAAGCTGCACACCATATATTGTTAGCGCATGGCTTAGGTATGCAAGTGCTACAAAAACAAAGTCCTCATACTCTTAATGGCATTGTGCTTAATTTTACCCCTTGCTACCCACACTCATATAACATCGCTGATATTAACGCAGCCAAAAAAGCCGATGAGTATATGAATCAATGGTACATCAAGCCGCTTTTTGATAAATGCTATCCGGATATCATTAATGACTTATCTGATGATGTCCGCCCGGTGGTTGAAGCTGGCGACTTTGATATCATTGCGCATAAAATCGATTTTTTAGGCATTAATTTCTATACTCGTGCAGTATATCAAGCCCATCCAGAAACCATTTACGCTCAAGTGGACATGGTCAATGCGCCGAAAACGGACATGGGCTGGGAAATATACCCACAAGCCTTTACCGATTTATTAGTGTCGCTGAGTCAAACTTACCCTTTACCGCCTATTTACATTACCGAAAATGGTGCAGCAATGCCTGATCAGTTAATTGACGGTCAGGTCAATGATGTCGATCGTATCGAGTATTATCAATCGCACCTCAATGCAGTAAACAATGCTATAACCCAGGGCGTTAATGTGGCGGGTTATTTCGCCTGGAGCTTGATGGATAATTTCGAGTGGGCGGAAGGATATTTAAAACGATTCGGTATTGTATATGTTGATTATCACACTCAACAACGTACCATAAAAGCCAGCGGTAAAGCCTACCGTGACTTAATTAGCTCTCGTTAGAAGCGTCATAAAATCAGAATAATAAGAGGCTAGTATGATCAGCATAAAAGAGAAAATCGCCTACGGATTAGGTGATACTGCCAGTAATATTGTGTTTCAAACTGTGATGTTATTTCTCACCTTTTTTTATACCGACATTTTTGGTATATCGCCCGCATTTGTGGGCACGATGTTTTTAGCTGTTCGCTTAATTGATGCGATAACCGACCCCTTAATGGGGGCGTTAGCAGATAGAACCAATACTAAGTGGGGTAAATTTCGCCCCTACTTACTGTGGTTTGCGTTGCCATTTGGGGTGATCAGTGTGCTGGCGTTTACCACGCCTGATTTGTCTGAAGATGGTAAAATGATTTATGCCTTTGTCACTTACACGGCATTAATGATGGTTTATACCGCTATCAACATACCTTATTGTGCGTTAGGTGGCGTATTAACTGCCGATCCTAAAGAGCGTGTATCGGTGCAATCATATCGCTTTGTGTTTGCTATGTTAGGCGGTCTACTGGTATCTGGATTAACTCTCCCACTGGTCGAGTTTTTAGGCCAAGGCGATCAAGCCAAAGGGTATCAACTGACGATTGCTGCGATGAGTATTTTAGGCGTAGCGATGTTTCTAACTTGCTTTTGGGGCACTAAAGAGCGTTTACATCCACCTATTGATCAGCAATCTAGCTTTAAACAGGATTTAGCTAATTTGTTAAAAAATGATCAATGGCGAATACTGTCAATAGCTTCTGTGTGTTTGCTTTCTGGTATGGTACTCAGAACCAGCTTGGCGATTTACTACGTTAAATACTTTTTGAACATGCCTGATTCTATTACCTTATTTATTACCTTAGGTATGTTGGGTAACATTTTTGGTTGTATGTTAGCAGAGCCGCTAGCCAAAAAAGTCTGTAAAGTTAAAGCCTATATAAGCTTACAGGTTATTGCAGCTGCGTTATGTATTGCCAGTTACTTTGTCACCGCAGACCAAACGACACTTGCCTTTATTATGTTTATTGCTTGGGGTTTTACCTTCAACATGGCCACTCCCCTTTTATGGGCAAAAATGGCAGATGCCGTTGATTATGGGCAATATAAAACCGGCGTCAGAATTACTGGGATGATTTATTCATCAATAATTTTCTTTATTAAGTTGGGCGTTGCTGTTGGCGGCGCTGCTGCAGGTTGGTTATTGTCTGGTTATGGTTATCAAGCTGATACAGCTCAAACACCTGAAACCTTAGAGGGTATATTAATGTCGTTTACCTTATTTCCTGCTATTGGCTCAATTCTTGTTGCCGTTGTGATGAGTTGGTATAAATTAGACTCTGCCAAGGTAGATGAAATTCATTTGCAACTGAATAAGCAAACCTAGTGGTTATCGATGAGTTTAATCACAAATACTTTCAATATTTTTGGTTTTTATTTGTTTGATTTCCAAATGTAATAGAAACCATGTTAACCTTCTGCCGATTTTAATTTATACAAGAAGCAAGCAAAAATATGGCGACAATTTACGATGTTTCAATACTGGCAGGTGTCTCACTCGCGACCGTATCGCGGGTGATGAATAACAACACCAAGGTCAGTGATAAAACTCGACAAAAGGTGCTAGATGCTATGGCATCATTAGGTTATCGCCCTAATACTATTGCGCAATCGCTTGCTTCTAGTTGTTCAAATAGCATCGGGGTTTTGGTATCTCAACTCGATGGTCCATTTTATGGCCCAATGATGACCGAAATCGAAACGGCACTTCGCACAGCCAATAAACACGTCATCATTGCAGCAGGGCACGCTGATGAGGCGCAAGAAAAAGACGGTGTCGAGTTTTTATTGAGTCGAGGCTGCGATGCTCTCATTTTAGATGTAGAAGCGGTTTCTGATGAATACCTGATCGAACTGCATAAACAAAAAACCCCTGTTGTGTTGATCAACCGTTACATAGAAGCGTTAAAAGACAATTGTATTTATCTTGAAAATGAACGTGGTGGCTATCTGGCAACAGAATACATTTTATCTTTAGGTCATAAAGATATCGCCTACATTTCTGGGCCTATGTACAAACGAGATGCCAGAGACAGACTCCAAGGTCACCAAAGAGCATTAGCAGAGCATAAAGTCATGTTTGACCCTGCTTTGTGCTTTGAGGGAAACTTCCGTGAATTTGGCGGTAGCGATGGGATGAGGCATTTGCTCAGCTTAAATAAAAAATTTACCGCTGTAGTGTGTGCAAGTGACCAAATGGCATCAGGTGCGATAGCTATCTGTTTAGATAACGGTATCCGCGTGCCTGCTGATATCTCATTTATCGGTTACGATAACACCCCCTTCCCTCAATACATATCACCCAAGCTCACCACAGTCAGTAACCCGATTGATGAAATGGGTAAAATGGCAGCATTTTGGGTATTAAAAAATGTGTATAAAAATGACAAGGTCACTGTCGATTGTTCATTCTCACCAGCACTTTTCGTTAGAGAATCAGCAATAACGGCAAAGTAATCTTTGTCCTCATAAAAGCCAAAATGTAACTAAAACTTGTGTAAATGGCCATTTACACATCAGCTGAGTCAACTCTGCTTACTGCTACTTGAAACATATCCTCAATACCACAAAGAAAGCGCTTACAAATCCAACATCAAAGCAACACTAAGTATTTGCTATTAAATACAGACACCTATATAAAAAACCTATATAACACCTCACAAAAGTTAATGAATTGTTGATTTTAATTACCATTTATATTGACTCAGGTCACAAATTAATCTAGTTTTATGTAAGCGCTTACATAACTATTAACAACAATGTGACGCTAATAGAGAATTACAAATCGGTTTGCACTTTTTTTATGGGTGAACTATTAAAATAGTAAAATCTAGTCAATGGGGATTTCCTAGATGAAAACAAGAACATTTACCAAAACTAAGCTAGCGACGAGTCTATCACTTGTGCTTGGTCTCGGTTCAATGATGCCAGCTCATGCTGCTGATGAAGCTGGTGAAGAAAATATTGAAGTTATTCAGGTCTCGGGGATCCGTGGTAGTTTAATTAAATCGATGGATTTGAAACGAAGCTCAAATGGTATTGTCGATGCTATTAACGCCGAAGACATTGGCAAGTTTCCAGATTCTAACCTAGCTGAATCATTACAACGCATTACTGGTGTGTCCATTGACAGAAGTAATGGTGAAGGTAGCAAGGTCACTGTACGTGGTTTTGGTCCAGATCGTAACCTAGTCACCCTTAATAACCGTCAAATGCCAACCACTACAGGTTCGCGCTCATTTGACTTTGCCAACGTAGCCTCTGAATCAATCAGTGCCGTTGAAGTTGAAAAAACAAGCCAAGCAAAAAATTCAACCGGTGGTATTGGTGCAACAATCAATGTATTAACCCAGCGCCCACTTAGCTCTCCGGGTCAAAAGGCATCGTTTGGGGTTAAAGCCGTTGATGATACATCAACTGACAATGGCTCTGTTACCCCTGAATTATCAGGCCTTTACTCAAATACATTTGGTGATGACAAATTTGGTATTCTAATTTCTGGTAGCTATCAAGACCGCGAAAGTGGCAATCAGCAAGCCCAAGTCGGCACTGGTTGGCGCAGCTTTCCTGGCAGTGTTGACCAGGACTGGAGCGGTTCACCTGGTGCAAACCCTGAATGGGGCGGCGTGCCAAAAGATGCCAACCAAATTAACCGTCCTGGCGACAATGACGTTTATTCTGTACCACAAACCACTATTTACCGCTTTGAAGAACAACAACGTAGCCGTACAAATGGTCAATTAGTCCTTCAATATCAACCGATCGATTCTGTGCGTGCCACCCTCGACTATAATTACATGCAAAACGATGTTGATACTCAGTCACATGACGTTTCAGCATGGTTTAACTTTGTGCCAACTCAAGAAAGCACCTGGTCTGATGGCCCAGTATCTTCACCGCTAGTTTATTCTGAAACTTACCCAGACGGCGGCGCAGATTTATCTATGGCTGCTGGTGATTTCGGTACTCGCGATCAAAGTGGCTCTTTAGGCTTTAATGTTGAATGGGATGTGACTGAGAAACTATTACTTGAAGTCGATTATCACGATTCATATGCAGAGCGCACCCCAAATAACCCTAATGGTAGTAGCAGTAATTTAAGTACTGCAGCCTTTATCCGTACCAGTGCAGCAACTGATTTTAGTGGTGAAGTACCTGTACTAGCTGTCGGCAATGGAAATAATGTTCGCCCTGAAGATATGCGTATTACAGGTTCAGTGTTTGGTAACGCTGTAAATCGTTCTGAAATAGAACAACTGCAAATTTCTGGTAGCTATGATTTAGAAGATGCTGGCAGCATCGATTTTGGTATTGCAGCAACTGATGTCAATAACCACTCTCAATCGGTTAACGTGCAACGTAATGATTGGGGCGGAATTGGCGCAGCGGGTGATTTAGACGCCGCGTGGTTCCCTGCTGATACTGTTCAAGATAAATTTGATGGTTCAAAAGGCACGTTTTCTAATTACCAAGGTACAGCCTCAACCGATCCTTTAAACACTATTTTCCTATGGGACTTTGAAGCTGTTCGCGCTCGTGCAGCTGAACTGTATGCCTCAAGCGCTGTGGGTGATTGCGGTAACGGTTTCTGCCCATCTACTGATTATGCCAGTGACACTGACCGCTTCACTCAAGAGCAGTCACAATCAGCTTACTTACAATATAACTACTTCGGCGAAATGGCTAATATGCCATTTGATGTTCACTTAGGTGTTAGATATGAGCAAACTGATGTGGAATCAACCTCTGCAGTATCGGGTTATAACAGTGCAACCTGGATTGCTGAAACTGAAATTGCAATTAATCCATCGGGCGAGCGCGTATTCCAAACTCAAACCGGCGAATACGACTACTTCTTACCGAGTGTTAACTTCAATATTGAAGTGGTGGAAGATGTGTACGTTCGTGCAGCCTACAGCGAAACCATTGGTCGCCCAGACTACACCTCGATTCAAGGTGGTACAGTCATAGGCACATTGGCTAACCGTGGCGGTGGTAGTGGCACAAGTGGTAACCCAGGATTGTTGCCTTTAGAGTCAACTAACTATGATTTATCTGCTGAGTGGTATTTCGATCAAGGTAGTTATGTGTCAATGGGTTACTTCCGTAAAGATGTCACCAACTTTATCGATAACGGTGTAGTTGAGTCTAATATTTATAATATTGCTGACCCATCACACAGTGCTTATGTTGATGAAGCCATAGCAGCGGGTCAAACCACGGCAGTACAACAACGTCAATGGATTTATGACAATTACGGTGCAACTGATCCGAATGTGACCATTAACCCTGCTAACGGCAATATTGAAATCACCGGTAATGCGGGTGATGACGATTTAATATTCTTAATTAATCAACCAACAAATGACAGCGAAAGTTCTGTAATTGATGGTTGGGAATTTGCGGTACAGCACTTCTTTGGTGAATCAGGGATTGGTGTACAAGCTAACTACACCTTAGTTAACGCAGGTGACAGCTACGACAACAGCAACTTAAATCGCCCTGGCGATTTACCACAAAATGTTGAAGTGGGTATTAGTGACACGGCTAACCTAGTGGCTATGTATGAAAACTATGGCGTAACCGCCCGTGTTGCCTGGAACTGGCGTGATGAGTTCTTAAATGCAACCGGTAACGGAACAGGTGCAAACCCTCAGTACACCGAAGCTTACTCACAAATCGACTTTAGTGTGGGCTATGATATTGAGCAAGTTGAAGGCTTAACGGTTTTCTTTGAAGGCTTAAACATTACTAATGAATCTACACGTGTTCATGGTCGAGCCACAGAGCAAGTCCTAAACTACACCCAAACAGGTGCACGTTATGGCATAGGAGCACGTTACACCTTCTAAGCAATAGCTCATTCAATATCGTTCAATTGGATGAGCTTATTTCCCTTTTAGGTCGCTTGGGGCGCCGATACAGTCGCCCCTTTCTTTATAAGGATTATAAAACTCGGCGATAGGGATATTGCCAATTTTTTTGACTTTCACCCCAATAAAATTAACACTTGAAAGTGCTTATATTTTAATGAATTCTAAACAACACCCTAGATTAAGTGTTTTGCTGAGTACATTAACCTGTCAGTATTATCAACAAACGTGAATGCCATTATTCTAATATTAAAGCTTAATTGAACGCTTAAAACTAAAAATAATAACATGTAGTAGGCTAAGTAAATGCAAAAAGCAATCACCAAAATAGTCATAGTGGGCGGCGGTTCAGCTGGCTGGATAACTGCTGGATTAATTGCTGCCGAACACAATGCCGACAATGGTCAAGTGTCACCCTCGCCTAAACTCGATATCACCTTAATTGAATCACCCGATGTGGCCCCAATTGGTGTTGGCGAAGGCACCTGGCCTTCTATGCGTTCAACCCTGCAAAAAATTGGTATCGATGAAACCACATTTTTACTGCACTGCGATGCTAGTTTTAAGCAAGGTTCACGCTTTATTCATTGGCAAAACCAACTAAACTCTCAAAGTCATCAACCACACAGTTATGTGCACCCTTTTAGTTTGCCCATTGGTGAGCCTCAATTTGCTATCGCGCCTTTTTGGTTAGCACACCAAGATCAAGTCAGCTTTGCCGACGCCGTTTGCCAGCAAAATAAAGTCAGTCAACTGGCGTTAGCACCAAAGCTGATCACCACACCTGAGTTTAGTTTTATTAATAACTATGGTTATCACTTAAACGCCGCTAAATTTAGTCAGTTGTTACAACAACACTGCACTGAAAAACTGGGAGTAAAGCATATTGTTGATCATGTCATGGACATCAAAATTGCAAATCAAGCTGACCAGAGTGGATTACAAGCGGGTGATATTAGCCATGTGCTGACCAAACAAAATGGTGAAATCAGTGCTGACTTATTTATCGACTGCACCGGGGTTAAATCACTGCTGTTAGGTGAAACCTTAGGCGTGCCGTTTATCTGTCAAAAAAAGGTACTGTTTAATGACTCGGCACTTGCGGTGCAAGTACCTTATAGTGATGACAACAGCCCTATTGCTTCATGCACCCATTCAACTGCACAAACAAATGGTTGGATTTGGGACATTGGTTTACCTACCCGCCGTGGTGTAGGCCACGTGTATTCATCATCGCACACTAGTGATGAACAAGCTTTGAGCCAACTGATTGATTATCTTACCCCTGCACTGGGTAAAAAAGCCGCTGATATCAACCCACGTAAACTCAATATCAGTCCAGGACATCATCAAGTTTGTTGGAAAAACAACTGCGTAGCTATTGGTATGGCAGCAGGATTTATTGAGCCACTAGAAGCCTCTGCACTCGCACTGGTAGAGTGGACCGCCAAAGCGGTTGCGACTCAACTTCCTCCAACAAGAGATACGATGAACATGATTGCAGAACGGGTTAATGAGCAGTTTCAGCATCACTGGCAACAAATTATCGAATTCTTAAAGCTGCATTATGTTACTAGCCATCGAACCGACAGTGACTATTGGCATGATCATCGCCAAGCAAGCTCAATACCAGATGCCTTACAGCAACAATTAGCTTTATGGCGCCATCAGGTGCCAAGCCAGCAAGACTTTATTTACCGTGAAATGTTATTCCCCGCGGCAAGCTATCAATTTGTACTCTACGGTATGCAATATGACACCCAAATACCTGCACAACTTAAGCCGTCTATGAAGCATAAGGCCCAGCAGTTATTTACTGAAAATAGCCAACGAACACAGCAATTAACCCAAATATTACCGACCAACAGAGCGTTACTTAATAAGCTCAAACTGAACGGGTTTGCTAAAATTTAGTCAATGTGACGTGAGAAAGTCAGCATTAACTCAGATAGAAATACAATAAGAATAGGACAACAACATGACCCAACATGTATTACTCAATAGTGTCGACCACAAAGACCTTAAAATCATTACCGAGCGCTCGGCCAAGTATGGTGACAACTTATGGTACTCAGTCACTTTCCCGCTCGAATTTAGAAGTATTCAAGCCCACTATCCTATTTTTTTCCAAAAAGATCCCGCTACAGGACTATTTAACTCGGTGGCTTTATTTGGTTTTCAAAGTGAACAAAACTTATTCTTATCAGATAAAGGGTGGGACGCTTCTTATGTGCCACTAGCCATTCGTCGTCAGCCATTTCTTATTGGCAAGCAAATGGTGCAAGAAGATGGTGTTGAGCAGCAACAGCATGTTATTCACGTCGATTTAGATAACCCAAGGGTCAGCACTACTGAAGGTGAAGCGGTATTCCATCCTTTTGGGGGTAATACTGATTATTTAGACGAAGTTGGCGATATGCTCGCCGCTATTCATCAGGGGTTAAATGATAACAGCGCCTTTACAGCCATGTTACTCGAACATGACTTACTTGAATCATTCACCTTAGATATCGAATTAGATAACGGTGATAAGCATCAAATGATTGGTTTTTATACTATTAATGAAGATAAATTAAACCAACTTAGTGCTGATGTGTTGGCGACATTGCACCAGCATGGCTACCTACAAGCGATATACATGTCAATGGCATCACAGTCTAATATGCGTAACCTATTAGACCGTAAAAATGCGCAAAATAAAGCTGCATAGCCTGATGAATACACCATTGAATACGAGTAACCGCTCGGGGAAGCCTTCGTCGCAAGCTCCTGTCAATCAAGCATCAACTCATCGAGTGCCTGAATACACCGACTGCACAATCGCAGCATTGTATGAACGCATTAAAGATGCCGACACACCGATGATATTTAAAGGATTGTGCCGTCATTTCCCGCTAGTGCAAGCAGGTCTTGAATCTAGTCAGTCTGCGATGGATTATTTACTCAAGCATGACACTGAGCAGCCGTTAACAGCCTATTATTTACCGCCAGAGCAACAAGGCAGAGTATTTTATAACGAGGCGGTTGATGGGTTTAACTATCAAGCGGGTAAGTTAGCCTTAAGCCAAATTTTGGCGCGCTTACAAGCTGAGTCGACTGAAGCTGAACCCGCCAGTGTGTATATGGGCTCAACCAATATACATCAGTATTTTCCAAGCTTATTTGCCGAAAACTGTTTACAGCTTGAGCAAGTTAACCCGATGACCAATATCTGGTTAGGCAATCAAACCCGCGTGGCAGCTCACTTTGATTTCCCGCATAATCTAGCCTGTAATATGGTGGGTAAACGTACTTTCACCCTTTTCCCGCCAGATCAAATCGGCAACCTATACATTGGCCCCATGGAATTTGCCCCAGGCGGTCAAGAAATCAGCATGGTGAATTTTGATAAGCCAGACTTTGAACGCTTTCCAAAATTCGAACAAGCACTAGCAGCATCATTCACCGCAGCACTTGAGCCTGGTGATGTGTTATTTATCCCCAGCATGTGGTGGCACCATGTGCGCGGTATAGAAAACTTTAATGTACTCATTACCCATTGGTGGCGAGATACTCCAGGTTTTCTGGGTCGGCCAAATAACGCCCTATTACAAAGTATGCTTAGCCTACGATCTTTGCCTAAAGCACAACGCCAAGCCTGGAAAGCCATGTTTGAATATTACATATTCGACCATGATGACGTGGATGAAAGCCATATCCCCGATAGCGCTAAGGGCATGTTAACCAAGCCACTAGATGAACTGAATGCGCGAAAGCTACGAGCAGACTTAACCAATAAACTTAAGCGCTAACAGGCGCAATTAGGGTTTATAACATAGCAGTGCTGAATACCTAAAACGGCTGTTTATTTAAAGCGCAACAATAAAAATATCACGCATGAGGTACACCAAATGAATACAGCAGTTAAAAAAGTGGTTATTGCCGGTGGTGGTACTGCTGGCTGGATGGCCGCAGCGGCGCTAACCAAATTAATGGGTAAGCATATTGAAGTCGTTCTAGTAGAATCAGATGAGATTGGCACTGTCGGTGTGGGTGAAGCGACGATTCCCACATTGCATATTTTTCACCGTTTATTAGGCCTAAAAGAACAAGATATTATGGCCGCCACTAATGCTACCTTTAAACTTGGTATTAACTTTGAAAACTGGCACGACAAAGGTAAAGATTATCTGCATTCATTTGGTTTTTTAGGTAAAGATTGCTGGGCTTGTGGGTTTCAGCACTTTTGGCTAAAAGGCAAACAGCAAGGATTGGTCAGCGAAATTGGCGACTATTGCACCGAACATTTAGCTGCGCGCCAGGGGCGTTTTGCCGTGTTACCTAATCAAGACTACAACCACGCCTACCATATGGATGCCAGCTTATATGCTAAGTATTTACGCAAAATGGCAGAAGGTAATGGTTTAACCCGTATTGAAGGTAAAATAGCCGACGTTTTGCAACATGACAGCAATGGCTATATCAAAGCATTGCAGTTAGATAATGGCCAACTCATTGAAGGTGACTTATTCATCGACTGCACCGGCTTTAAAGCGTTATTAATAGAAGGTACGCTTAATACTGGCTTTGACGATTGGAGCCATTATTTACCGTGCGACAGTGCCATTGCAGTGCAAACTAAATCAGTTAACGCGCCGCTTGCTTATACCCGCTCCATTGCACGCGAGTCTGGTTGGCAATGGCGTATTCCATTACAAAGCCGCACAGGTAATGGTTTTGTATTTTGCAGTAAATACATGACTGACGATGAAGCAATTGACACCCTAATGGCTAACATTGAAGGCGAACCCTTAAATAAACCCCGAGTGATCAAGTTTAAAACCGGATCGCGTCGTCAACACTGGAATAAAAACTGCGTTGCAGTCGGTTTATCTGCCGGTTTTTTAGAGCCATTAGAATCCACCAGCATTCACCTTATTCAACGCAGCATAGTACGATTAATGCAGTTATTCCCATCGCAGGGGATTGATATTACTGATATTAATGAATTCAATCAGCAAACTAAGCTAGAAGTAGACAATATTCGCGACTTTATCATTTTGCATTATAAAGTCACCGACCGTGAAGACAGCCGCTTTTGGCGCTACTGTAAAAACATGCCGATACCAGCCTCATTACAGCATCGTATCGATATGTTCAGTCAATCGGGCAAAGTGTATAAATACGGCAATGAATTGTTTGGTGAAAGCTCGTGGATCCAAGTCATGATGGGACAAGGCATAATGCCTAAAGAATATCATCCAATTGTGGATATGATGGAAGACGATGAGTTGGCTAACTTTTTAAATAACATTAAATCGACGGCAAAACGAAAAGTCGATACCTTGCCGCCCCACTTTGATTTTATTAATCATTATTGTAAAGCCAATATAGATTAATTAGCGCTAACGTTCATCACACAATGACTCACTAAGGAGCTGCTGCATGTCGTCACCATCAACGACCCACGCGACTCATACACAAACCCAGCAAAATGCCACTAACAGTATTATTCAGGTTAGCGGCATTGAGCCGCAGATTTGTTATATCGGCAATGAACAAACCCCGATTATTATTATCGATAATTTTGCCGATGATCTCTCGCCGCTGTTGTCCATTGCCCGTCAACAAGCCAAGTTTATTAAAGATGACAGTTCATATTATCCAGGGGTGCGCGCACCATTACCTAACCCCTATGCCATTGAAGTCATTAATCAGGTATTTCAACTGATTTATGATGTTTACAAAGTGCCACATCATTTACGCATAAAACCGCAAATACTGTCATTTTCATTAATTAGCCAATCACCCGATAGCCTAATGCCATTACAGCGCTTACCGCACTTTGATACCCCAGAGCCGTATTACTTTGCCATTTTGCACTATCTCAATGACGGGCCACACGGTAACACGGCTTTTTTTAGGCATAAAAAAACCGCTTATGAGCGGATTGATGAAACCAAAATGGATCATTATTTTGAATCGGCTAAAGCCTTTTTAACTGACCATGCCAAAGACACGCCAGAGTACTTTGTCGACAGCGATGAACACTATGAGATCCATCATCAAATTGAATATAAGCCTAATCGACTGGTGATTTACCCGGGTAACTTGCTGCATTCAACCTTAGTAGACCTCAACACCGATATTGATGATGACCCGCATACCGGTCGCCTCACCGCCAACATTTTTATCAATTTCAAATAACACAGGAAACACGTTATGGTTACGCCAATGGGTATCACAACACCTTCTTACAAAAAGAAAGCGCTTACAACCAGTGTTTCAACGCTATTGTGTCTTAGTATTAACTCTACTGCCTTCGCAGCCCACCCCAATATTACTCCCCAAACAATACATGCGTTAACTGTGCTACCCGATAGCGAGAAACAACGTATTGGTGATCGTATCACCCAAGTTGAAGACCAAATAAAGCACTTATTACCGCAACTGACATTAACAGAGAAAGTGTCATTAGTGCACGCCGCAGGCAAGTTTCACATTCCCGCTATTGAACGTTTAGGCATTCATGAAATGTGGATGTCTGACGGACCACACGGTGTTCGCTATGAAATAGATAGAAACTCCTGGGCGCCAGCAGGCTGGAGCAACGATTACTCCACCTACTTACCACCACTGACAGCCGTTGCCGCCAGTTGGGATAAAAACATGGCCAGCTTACACGGTAATGTTTTAGGGGCAGAGGCACGCCACCGTAATAAAGACTTAATTTTGGGTCCAGGGGTTAACCTTGCCCGCTTGCCGTTATATGGGCGTAACTTTGAATATATGGGGGAAGACCCTTTTTTAGCCGCCGCACTTGTGGTGCCAACCATTAAAGCAATTCAAGCCAATGATGTCGGCGCGACCGTAAAACACTATGCCTTAAACAACCAGGAACTAAACCGCACTGGAGTGAATGCCAAACCCGATGAACGCACCTTGCGCGAAGTGTATTTACCCGCTTTTGAAGCCGCGGTAAAACAGGCTAACGTGCACGCGATTATGGGCGCTTATAACGAGTTCAGAGGCACTAACGCTAACCAGAGCGAACACCTTGTTAAGGATATTTTAAAAGGTGAATGGGGTTATCAAGGGGTATTACTGACCGATTGGAATGTCGACATCAACACCTATGATGCCGCAATGAACGGCCTAGACATTGAAATGGGCACTGATGTAGCCAGTTTTGATGACTACTTTATGGCAAAACCATTATTAGAGATGATCAAAGCAGGCAAAGTACCCGAGTCAGTTTTAGATGACAAAGTGGCTCTAATTTTACGGGTACAACTGAGCATTGGCATGATGGATAAGCAGCGCCTATCAGGCCAGCGTAATACTCAAGCACATAGAAACGATGCCCGCACCATTGCCACTAACGGAGTGGTACTGCTTAAAAATGATGAAAATGTGTTACCGCTGAATGCAGCAAAGCTTAAAAATGTATTGGTATTAGGTCCTAACGCCGATAAACGCCATGGCTTTGGTGGCGGCTCATCTGAAGTGAAAGCCCTATATGAAATTAGCCCACTAGATGGCTTAAAAGCCAAACTAGGCGACAAGGTCAAGGTCACCTTAATGCGCCCTGCTAGCAGCAAATTTATGCCTATTCCCAATGACTATCTCACTACCCGTCATTGGACCGGTACTCCCTCTTGGCAAATTAACTATTTCAATGATAATGCAATGACAGATTTGGCCAGTGAATCATGGATAGCCGATCCGCAATTTGATGCTAAAGGCCATACTCTATCAATTGAAATAAAGGCCAATATCAAACCAATGGAATCAGGCAGTCATAGCTTTAGTATTCAAGCCGATGGTCAAGTGGCACTGTACATCAATGATCAACCGCTCATCAACACATCAACCGCGCTGTCAGCCAAAATGCTAACCCAATCAATGCCTCTAGTGGCCGGCGAAACCTATGCGGTAAGCTTGCGCTACCAAGGTGATAAACAAGCCACGTTGGGCTGGGAAACGCCAAACAGCTTATATAACAGTGAGCAAGAATATTTAGCCGCAGCGAAAAAAGCCGATGCAGTTATTTATTTTGGCGGCTTAAGCCATGCCGACGATAGAGAGTCAATTGACCGTCCAGATATGATATTACCCGGCCAACAAGACGAAGTGATCGCTAAACTATTGCAGGCTAATGCCAATACCATAGTCATGATGATAGGCGGTTCAGCCGTTGAAATGCCCTGGGTCAACAAGGCTAAAGCATTACTTTGGGGTTGGTATGGCGGCATGGAAGCCGGTCATGCTTATGCAGACATTCTATTTGGTGATGCTAACCCGAGTGGTAAAATGCCAATCACTTTACCTAAAAAACTTACCGACACAGCGCCAATAGCCCTCAATGATTACCATGCGAAAGAGTCGCTGTATAGTGAAGGAGTTTTCATTGGTTATCGCTGGTTTGAGCAACAAAAAATTTCGCCATTATTCCCTTTTGGCCATGGCCTGTCTTACAGTCAATTTAACTATTCAGACGTTAAATTGTCCAGTAACAGCATAAAAGGAGACGACACATTAACCGTTACGGTCAACATCACTAACACCAGTAAAGTTGACGGCGCAGAAGTCGCACAGCTTTATTTACATGATATAAAAGCCAGTGTCCCTCGCCCACTAAAAGAGTTAAAAGGCTTTGATAAAGTCTGGTTAAAGGCCGGCGAAACCAAAACCGCCCAGTTCAACTTAACAAAGCGCGATTTGTCGTTTTGGGATGTGAACACTCATGATTGGCTAGCAGAGTCAGGCGAGTTTGAAGTGATGATAGGTTCGTCAGTGGTGGATATTCGGTTAAAAAAACGTTTTAGTTATCAGCGTTAAATACATTACACCCTAGAGAACTAAAGCCTAGGCTGAGAAGTCAGCCTAGGTTAAGTTATTTATATACATAAAGCGCTATGATTTCATACAACTCAAACCGATTAATATTTTGGCAGTCTATCCACCACACACATCGATAATTACTTTTTGCCCAGTATTCTTAAAATACGCAAAAATAAGTTAATGATGTCCATATAAAGTGCGGCGGCGCTGTCGATGGCGTTATCTAAGGTTTTAGGAATTTGGTTCGCTCGCCCCCAGTCATATCCAATGTAGCCACAGAATATCAATACCACTATCCAGTCTAGAATGCCGTGATGAACACCAAATACAAAAATTTCAATCAATTCAACCACGATAACCAACAATAAGGCTATTGTGAGCGCACCGGCTATTTTTTGAAAGAATGCCGGAAAAAGTGACCCTAGGCACATCATGCCTATTGTGACTAACCCGGTAATACGAATAGCCTCAGACACTAAAACTTCGTCATATTGACTGACCATTAAATTGATAATTAAAGCAAATGGCACCACAACAAAGTTGTAAACGACAGAGCTAACCAACTGATTATTAAAACGATTAAATAGACACATGCCTAAAAAACAGGAAGCGAAATAACCGATGAAAAAGACCCAAGGGTTAATTGCGGCTATAGATTCTGGTGACATGTTGGTAACCATTAGCCAATTGATGGCGAAACCCCAACAAAGGGTGAGTCCTATGGCAAAATTATACGCTGTGGCACTAATGATTTTATCTGTGGTTTGGGTTCTGCTAAATACATCAACTTCTATGTTTATTCCTATTTTTTTCATCACTGAATATGTAAAATTACTGTTCACTATCTAATGCATTATCATCAATCTCAATTGTTGTATCAAAATCATTGGATATTTCGACTTGTAGCTTTTCAAGCTCGTCGAGTATGCGAATAAATTTCTCACCAAATGCGGTGACGTTATATTCTACCCTAGGTGGTACTTCGTTAAAGGTGACTCTTTTTAAAATACCAAATTTGGTGTTTTTCTGCAGGCAAGTGTTCAGCACTTTAGTGGTTAATCCATCCACCGACCGCACCATTGCCCCAGGCCGATTAATACCATCAGACAATAATTGATACACAGTTAATGACCATTTACAGCCATAAATGGTCTCTACCATTCGGGCACTTCGCTCGGGAGCTGACTTCTTTAAATATTTTTTTTCGTTAGTTTTCATTAAAACGTACCAATATGTACCTACTACACTTGATTGTGCCTACTTTTCAATAGGCTAACGGCTTTTGTAATATGTGTCCACACCTTACAAACAAGTCGAGAAAATGATGATACCAACACAAGTGGCAATGATTATAGGCGGTTCAAGCGGCATGGGGCTGGAGACAGCAAAGCAACTGCACCTACAAGGTGTTGATGTGATTATTATTGGCCGAGATCCCGACAAGTTAGCCCAAGCAAAACAGATGTTAGCGGGTGCGGCGAAGGTTGAATTAATTGAAGCGGACCTTTACTCAGCTGCGGATGTAGAACGGCTGATTAACACGATTAATCAATCGACTCGCCACATTAAATATCTTGTTAATGCTGCAGGTTATTTTAACCCCACGCCGTTTTTAGACCACAAAGAGAAAGATTTTGATATTTATGCTGATTTAAATCGTGCGACCTTTTTTATCTCCCAGGCGGTTGCCAATAATATGCGTCATCATGGTGGCGGCTCTGTGGTCAATATTGGCTCTATGTGGGCACATCAAGCGATTAAGGCGACGCCATCATCTGCATATTCGATGGCTAAGGCTGGGCTTCATTCACTTACCCAGCATATGGCAATGGAATTAGCTGAATATAACATCCGGGTTAATGCAGTAGCGCCTGCTGTGGTTAACACCCCTATATATGGCGCATTTGTTGACGAAAAAGACATGGACAGTGTGCTGGCTTCTTTCGATGCATTTCATCCTATTGGTAGAATTGGCACTGTGACAGATATTGCCAACACGGTTTGTTTCTTACTTGGGGATCAATCAACTTGGGTAACCGGTGCCATATGGGATATTGACGGCGGCGTAATGGCAGGCAGGAACTAACGTTTTAATTTGGCTAATGTTAAAAAGGCCTAGTCGCCTTTTTAACATCATCACTGCGTATTTAATATTAATCTAATACTCTTTTCTCAGCATCGGCAATTATCGCGTGTAACTTACCCGACTTAACTAAGTTCTTAATGCCGTTATCGATAATAGGCACAAGCTCTTTTTTGTTCGGATGAATATATACATAAACAGGTTGCGTTTTTATGGTTGCTGATTGCACGATTAAATTATTTGCGTGCATTTTATTGATAGTGGCCATGCCATCCATATAACTGGCAATGACCACATCAACTCTTTTCTTGTCCAATAAATCCATCATTTTTTCAGTTGTAGTCGAGTAGAATACCTTTTTAGGATCAAGCCCTAAGTTTTGTGTATGCTTTACCCCGGTTAATACCCCTACATTTAAATCAATAATATCGGCAACAGATGCGATTTTATACTGAGTATCTTTACGGGTAAAAAAAGCAGTTTTTATTTCATAATATGACGTTGGTACCCTAATAAAATCCGGGTTATCTTCACCATAACGCCACACCCGCATAATTTCACCGTTGACTAACCCCTCACGCATATTCCGTTCAGCACGCGAAGCGGGTAACATTTCAATATTACAATGTAACTGCTGGATAAAACAAATCTGATCTAATACTACTCTGCCAATATTTTGAATTGATGAGTCAGCAACACCCACAAAATGATTAGTAGTATTGTCACTCAATACTTGGGGAGTAAAACCCAGAATAAACAGGCATAACAGCGACTTTAGCTTTTTTTGACAACTTCTATACGCTTGAAATGAAATAAATAATCTAACTAGGGCATCCTTCATTGGTTGCTCTCTTGTTGTTTTGCGACATCATTAGCTTTAGTCGTTGAAATACCTGCTGTCAAATTAAACCGCATAGCATCTTCAAATGACCAATTTACTTCAATTAAATCTTCACGCCTAACCAATGTGGTTACCCCTGCCATTTGATAACTGAGCTGAAATAATACTGGTACCCAGTCACCTTCCGGCAAAGCATCAGCTAAAGGCTGAGGCGGTTTATCGCTCATAATAGAGCCGACAATATAGCTACCATTAGCTTGTTTGATTAACACTGTTTGTTGCGGCTTAGGATTACCATCACGGTTCATTAGCCCAGCCAAGTCTCGAATGCTGCCATAGACTGACTTAAATAAAGGGAACTTCATTAGTTGGCGCTCTAACCAGCCATAAAGTAGCACTATTGGGCTGACCGAAAATAACAGACCGGCAATAAACACAATAATTGCCACTAGGATAAATCCCGCACCGACAAACAAATCTGTAAAACCTAGCAGGCTGAGTAATAGCTTACCAAGTCCATCCAGTGAGATAAATAATGACCAGAATAACCATATAGATAACACCATAGGTAATAAGTTGGTCAGTCCGCGTGCTAATGTGTTTTTCATAGTGTGAATAATTAATTTTCGTTGCCAATATTCTGGCTATTAAAGCAAATAAAAACGCCTTAAGCGATGACTTAAGGCGTTTTATTATAGATAGGGTTTATTTACATATGCAGGCCATCAAACAAAATGGTTTACAGTTTTAAGTCTTTTTCCATATCTTCATATGAGGTGTGACGAACATCTTTACCCTTAACATAGTAAATAATGTACTCACAGATATTTTTACAACGGTCGCCAACTCGCTCTACAGCACGCGCAGCCCATAACACATCAAGTACACCCGGTATTGAACGCGGGTCTTCCATCATGTATGTCATTAATTGACGAATAATACCTTCATATTCTTTGTCTAATTTAGCATCTTCTTTATGCAACTCTAAGGCTTGCTCGGCATCCATACGCGCTAATGCATCCAATGTAGCATGTAAAGTACGCGTTGCATGACGCCCCATACTTTCAATGCTAACCAATAATGGCTCTTGGCTTTTAGCGCGTTTGTCCACTGCCGCTTTAGCAATACGTACACAGGCATCGCCAATGCGTTCTAAATCAGTAATGGTTTTAGAAATAGCAAGTATTAAACGCAAATCGCTAGCTGCTGGCTGACGCTTGGCAATGATACGAGTACATTCCTCGTCAATCGCCACTTCCATACCGTTAACTTTATGATCGCCTTCGATAACCGTTTTAGCCAATTCGGCATCTAGGCCAGCTAAAGCATCTAATGCCTGCTCTAGTTGGCGCTCTACCAAGCCACCCATTGCCAGCACGCGATTACGAATATCATCAAGTTCTGCGTTAAATTGACCTGAGATATGCTTGTTTAAATTTACTTTTTCCATTTTATTCAACCCTAAGCTAATTTTTGAACTTTACGCTAATCTTTTCAATTGCACTCTAAGCCTACGATATCGAGTATTAGGCTTGGCAGTGTCACTGGTGAGTAACAATTAACCGTAACGACCGGTGATATAATCTTCTGTTTTACGTTTTTGGGGCGTAGTAAATATGGTATTAGTATCAGCATACTCAACTAACTCGCCCATATACATAAACGCGGTGTTATCAGATACACGGGCAGCCTGTTGCATATTGTGTGTCACAATCACTACGGTATATTTTTGCTTCAGCTCAGTGATCAACTCTTCAATCGTTAAGGTTGAAATAGGGTCAAGTGCCGATGTTGGCTCGTCGAGTAACAACACTTCTGGCTCAATGGCAATGGCACGGGCAATAACTAAACGTTGCTGCTGACCACCTGATAAACCAAAAGCATTGTCATGCAAACGATCTTTTACTTCATCCCAAATAGCTGCGCCACGTAATGAACGCTCTGCCGCTTCATCAAGTTCACGACGATTATTTAACCCTTGTAAGCGCAGGCCATATACGACGTTTTCATAAATTGATTTAGGAAACGGGTTCGGACGCTGGAAAACCATACCAACATTACGTCTTAGCGCTGCCACATCAACTTTTTTGTCATAAATATTTTGACCGTGCAGTAAAATTTCACCTTCTATTTTACAGATGTCCACTAAGTCATTCATGCGATTAATACAACGCAGTAAGGTCGATTTACCACAACCACTTGGACCAATAAAGGCTGTAACCTGCTTTTTAGGTATTTTCATCGACACATTAAATAGCGCCTGCTTTTCTGCGTAACGTAAATCTAGGTTACGAATTTCTAAAGCGGTATCCTCTGCAGTTAAGTTAGCTAAATCTACTGTTTCAGTTTGCATGTTTGTACGATCAATCGAAATCATTTTAATTTTCCCTCAGGATATCGCTATTAGTGTTCTAGCGAACGGAATTTTTCACGTAAATGGTTACGCACGCTAATGGCGGTTAAATTTAACGCGACAATTACCGAGACTAATAAAAAGGAGGTAGCGTAAACCAAAGGACGCGCTGCCTCAACGTTGGGGCTTTGAAAGCCTACGTCATAAATATGGAAGCCTAAGTGCATAAACTTTCGTTCTAAATGCACAAATGGAAAGTTCATATCTATTGGCAGTGTTGGGGCAAGTTTGACCACACCCACTAACATTAAAGGAGCAACCTCACCGGCGGCGCGCGCAACAGCTAAAATTAACCCGGTCATAATAGCGGGACTCGCCATTGGAATAACAATCCGCCATAGGGTTTCGGCTTTCGTCGCCCCTAACGCTAAACTGCCTTGACGCACAGCACTTGGAATACGGCTTAAACCTTCTTCTGTTGATACAATCACTACGGGTAAGGTTAAAATAGCTAAAGTCAGTGCAGACCAAATTACCCCTGGCGATCCAAATGTTGGCGCTGGTAATGCTTCTGGGTAAAACAATTGGTCAAGTGAGCCACCTAACATATACACAAAGAAGCCTAAACCGAACACACCGTAAACAATAGATGGCACGCCAGCTAAGTTAATCACCGCTATGCGGATCATCTTAGTAATTGGGCCTTTTTTAGCGTATTCGTGTAAGTATATCGCTGCAACCACACCAAATGGAGTCACTATAACCGCCATCAGCATAACCATAAACACGGTACCAAATATGGCTGGGAATACCCCGCCTTCGGTATTTGCTTCGCGTGGGTCGTCGCTAACAAAACGCCCCATACCAATAAACCAGTGTCCAATTTTACCAATAAAACTCATGTGGTTAACATAGTTAACATCAAGAATACTGTCTAGCTTTAAGGTCACTTCTTCGCCGCGCATATCGCGAATAATTACCGAATCCCGTGCCGCTTTGTCACGTAATGCAAAAAGTGACTTTTCAAGGACTAAGTAATCTTGGTTAAGTTGATAAATGCCAGCCTCAATTTCTGCTTTGGTTGCTGCGGTCAACTTACCTTCTAACTCGTACTTACGCTCTTTTAAACGTAGGCGTTCAATTTCATAGTTAATTGTACCTATATCACTTTTTTGTAACGTTAATGCTTCGTCACCAATATCAACCGCACGGTTGATGTGATCAATCAATGACGTTTCAAGCGCGCCACCTTCAAGTTCTAGGCGCTTACCATCTTCGATAACCGCAATAGGATAACCGTAAAAGTTACCATTTTTAGTACGCTCAAATTTTGCGACATCTAATGGCGTGCTGCGACTCACTATGTCTGTCGCTAATATCCATCTAAAATCTAAACCAACAAATTCACGGTTACCGGTTTTCACCAAGTAACGCGTCACAAACTCTCCAGGATGTTGATTAAATTGGTGCCCTGCTGATATTAAGCGTTCAGTGGGGACTTCTTCTCGGTCATAAATTTCGCCAATAAGAGTACTTTTAATGCCTTTTTGATCCTGTAATTCCCACTGATAAACCTCAGCAGGCCAAAAGTAACTTAAGCCACGCCAAGCAATCAGAAGTAATAAGCCAATTACGGCAATCAAACTGATACTTACTGCGCCACCTGTCATCCAAATCCATGGTGAGCCTGATTTAAACCACTTACCCATTATATAAACCTCTCAAGACGACCGCGGAAATTGTGTATATAAAAGTCATCATTATTCCTTAAAGCGAACTGTAGCGGTCACGTAAACGTTGACGAACTACCTCTGCAATGGTGTTGAATACGAAAGTGAATATAAACAGCACGAATGCCGCTAAGAACAACACGCGATAATGAGATGAACCAATAGCAGATTCTGGCATTTCTACTGCAATATTTGCCGCAAGTGTTCTCATACCTTCAAACACACTCCACTCCATTATGGCGGTATTACCTGTTGCCATCAGTACAATCATGGTCTCACCTACAGCACGACCTAAGCCCATCATAATGGCAGAGAAAATACCTGGACTTGCGGTCAGTAATACAACTCGCGTAAGGGTTTGCCAATTTGTTGCACCTAACGCCAAACTACCATTAGATAAATGACGCGGTACGGAGAAAATAGCATCTTCAGCAATAGAGAAAATGGTTGGAATAACCGCAAAGCCCATGGCAATACCGACTACCAATGCGTTGCGTTGGTCAAAGGTAATACCTAAGTCATTGGTGATGAATTGACGCGTGTTGCCATCAAAAAACATGATTTCAATGGTTGGGCTAATAGCAAATGAAAACCAGCCAACAAAAATAATCACCGGAATTAACATTATTTCCTGATAAGTTTCAGGCAGAAGTTGCTTCCATTTTTGCGGTAACTTGCTCCAACAAAATGCGCTGGTTAAAATAGAGGTAGGTAATAGTATCAACAAGGCTAAAATGCCGGGTAAATGATCCTCAATCAGCGGCGCTAACCATAAACCGGCTAAAAATCCCAAAATAACTGTCGGCAGTGCTTCCATAATTTCAATGGTAGGTTTAACCACATTACGCACTTTAGGTGTCATAAAGTATGCGGTGTAGATAGCACCAGCAATAGCTAATGGCACAGCAAATAGCATGGCATAAAATGCGGCTTTCATAGTACCAAACGCTAACGGCATCAAGCTGAGCTTTGCTTCAAAATCATCTGAACCGGAGGTTGATTGCCATACATACTGTGGTTCAGGATACCCTTCATACCACACTTTTTGCCACATGGCGCTCCACGACACTTCAGGATGACTATTTTCAACCGCAAATAAATGTAGCTGCTTGTCCGCTTCAATGATAAGCCCATTTGAACGCGGACTAAATGACATCAACCCTGGATTAGGTAGCTCAAATTTCTCATCAAACAAATTACGTTGGCTAGTAGCATATAATAGGGTTAACTCACCTTCAGGGCTCAATACTGCAAAGCTTTTACGATAAAACTCTGTTGCCATTGTGCCAATTGAAGCTAACTCGTCGAACTCACGAATGTACTGATATAATCGGCCGTTATCACTATTGACTTGAAAAAACTGACTCACAATACCTGTGTCGTAACTGACCAATATTGAACTCGCACCGGCAAGTAAATTCACCTGTTTAATATTAGCATCGCCTTTTGTGACATCAATCACTTGCATCAACTCAACGGCTTCTGCATCACTGATATCATAAACATACAACTTATTGGCTGATGGTAGAATAAGTTGGCGATGATCAGGGGTCATTAATGGCATTAATGATTTTGACGGCGCTTCTTCAATAACAGAATGATATGAAACCCACTCAACCTCTTCGGTCATCATATTTTCTTCACCGTCAAGGCGATTGATATTCCAAACACCCTGTTGGTCTTGGAATACAAAGCTCATGCGGTTGTCTGAAAAATCAAATGCTAAATGATGTACTGAACCATTAGCATTAATCGTTAATGGCTCTTGGTTCAAATAACGCACTTTAGGCGTAATCAAGCGTTGATTATCAGGATAAGTGACCTCGAAATCGATTCCCAGTACCAGCACCTGACCATTGCTTAATCCCAATGCAAAGCGTTGCTCATTCGGACTTGATTTCGCACTACTAGTCACGGTAGTTCCGATTGGAAGCTTAACAATATGCGAGGTGATAAGTTGGTTTGTTACCGAAGAATAAAAATCTACTTGGCCATCGCTTGCCACGCGAAATAACACTTCATTCTGTTCATCACTACCAACCATTAGGGTTGGCACATCAGTGTGTAACATGCTCACCTTACTGCTAGGCTGAATATCAGCACCGTCGAAAATAGGTTTAATCACGTATAGCAGATAGAAAAATATCAGTAATAACGCAACAAACACCATGGTGCCGCCAACAGTTACAGCAATTTGTGCTGCCTTATCCTTAAATGCTCTGCGTGTTGCATAGCGATCTACAAGTAGACTTTTAGCCGCAGAACCAGGTTGACTTACCTGACTTTCCATTAAGAACCTCTATATTTAATCATTCACTAAAATAGCGCTTTGATTGTGTAATTTACTGTGTTAACAATAAATGCTGATGACAATATATGTCTTTTATTATTAACCCAACTTAAAGTGGTTGGCATTATATGACGTAAAGATGACAGTAGTGTTACAGTCAAAATTTTAGTTTCATGTAGGAGAGGATATTTATGATGCGTTATTTGGTTACCCTGCAAGCTCCTGATAGAAAAGGCTTAGTTGAACAGATCGCTAATGCAGTAAGCCGTCAAGATGGTAATTGGTTAGATTCAGAAATGCGCCACCTGGACGGTATTTTTGCTGCAATATTACAATTAGAAATGCCCGTCGATAAATGGGATGCATTTGTTGATGCGCTAGAATGTATTGATGGCCTGTCATTAACTTATTCACAAGCCAGTCAAACTGCACCACCTATCAAACATGTAAGTTATCAACTTGTCGCTTACGATCGCCCAGGACTGGTGTTACATATTTCAAATAGTCTCAATGCGCTTGGGGTCAATATTGAGCAATTTAGCAGTCAATATGAAACAGCCAGTCATACTGGCGTGGCCTTATTTAGGGCGAATATGAGCTTAGGTTTAACCGAACTCATTCAAGAAGAACAAATCGTCGAGCAATTTTATAAATTAGGCGATGATGTTGTTTTAGATAAAGTCACTAAAACCAACTAGCAATAAGTATCCAGCCAAACTGAGGCAAAGATTTAAATGCACTATTATATAGTGCATTTAAAGTATGACATCGAAATTATAGACTTCCACTAGCATGAAAATACTGTTACGCCTCAGTGTCTATAAGCGAGGAATTGTTGATTTTTCGACAAGGCTTTTACAACAATTTGTCATCATTACACTTGGACATCTCACTTAGTATCGAAGTTAAGTATCTGATTATATATGGTCTATTAGTTAATAAGGAGTATACATAATGCTAGATTATGATAATCTTCATTTATAAGACTAAAGGGATAATTAGTACTGTGACACCGATGAATATGACCTCTTCAAAAGCTTGTGTGCTGTTGATTTGCTTTCTAGTTAATATTTATAGCTCAAATGGACTTGCAAACGAGTCAGTTGAATATTTTGAAAACTATGCAGGATCTCATTCTGTAGAAGAAACGCTGAAACACTTAGATCAATTCAATATCGAAACAAGCATTTTAGCTAGTGAAGATAAAGCCAAGTTGTATTTTTTATACGGTCAACTGTATGAGAAAAACCGCCAGCTTGATTTAGCAATTAGCAGTTATGATAACAGTATCAATTTGGTTAACACATTGGCCATATCTGATACCTTAATTGACAGCCATCTTGAACGCTCTTTTGCGCTCTACCTGCAAACAAATGACCCTGCTATTTACTGCGTCGATCGCTATAAAGCGCTTGAATATGCAAGACAGCAAAATAATACCGAGCTATTAACCAAAACATTGACCCAAAATGCATTTTGTTATGAAGGAGCAAATACCATACATATAGGCATTGCTTTACTTGATGAAGCGATGGATATTGTCGATAAAAGTGAAAAGCTAAATGCTAATAGAAAAGCGTTAATTTATAACGCCACAGGTAGCCTTTATCGTAATGTCGGCTTGCATCAGCGTAGCTATGAAAATTTTGAAAAAGCTTATCAAACCTGGGCGACCATTGATGATAAACAAGATATGTTTAATATGTTGCACAACATGTTAAGCCAAAGTATTAAGCTAGGTCATTGGCCTGAAGCAAAAAACAGTGTAGAAGCACAATTTGAACTCGCTAAATCAAACCTAGCATTCAAAGATTTTACTTTTTTCGCGCACTTAAATGCAGGACGAGTGGCACTGGGTATGAATGATTATCCAAAAGCGATAGCAAACCTAAAAAATGCCATTCAATTACGTCACACCACTCAAGAGCAATATTTTGTCACTAGTAGTTATCTATTTCTTGCAATCGCTTACATGCGTAATGGGCAGACTGCAGAAGCTGATGAGATGGCGACGCTATTTAAACAGGATCAGGACTTCAGAACAGACAAACAACAGATGACACTTAAAGCGGATGCAATTATTGCATTTGCAAAACAAGATTACTTAACTTCAGTCAATTTACTGTTTCAATTAATTGATGATGAACGTAAAAATAACCTCAACATGTTAAATCCAGAAGTGATCAACTCGGCGTTAAATCACCATGCCAAAGTCGCTGAGTTTGAAAATATTCTCCTCGCCAACAAACTGGCTATTAATGAGCTAAAGCTTACCGCCATTCAAGATAAAGAAAGAATTAATGAGCTTACACTAACCATTGTGGCTTTATTAACTATGACACTGGGCTTGTTTCTAGTTTTTGCACTAAACACTTACAAAAAACGTTCACAAACAGACTTTTTAACAAAAATTGCCAATCGAGGATTTACATTTATAAAAGGGGAGCAGTTAATCAAACGTGCGATAAAATTGCAGCAACCTGCCTCAGTGATCATTTTTGATATAGATAATTTTAAGGAAATCAATGACAAATACGGCCATCACATTGGTGATTTAGCGATTAAAGCACTCGCACAAAGAGCGCAAACTTGTATTAAAAAGCAAGATCTCGTCGGGCGTATCGGGGGAGAAGAGTTTTTAATCGTGTTACCAAAAACCAGTGAGCAGGATGCTTGGGCTATTTCAGAACGCCTTAGAAACAGCATTGCCGAAAAAGACTTCATCTTTGATGGCATTACAATAAACTTTACCATTAGTTTAGGTCTTGCTGAATTACATTCATCAACCTCCTCACTTCAAGAATTAATGATAGAAGCAGATAAAGCCCTATATCAAGCAAAGTTTTCGGGTAAAAACAAAGTCTACCTAGCAAGGCAATGTGCTTAACAAAGCACAACTATATTTCGATTAAGCAGCCCTTAAGACGAATGTAAAAGTGCAATTGAACTAAATTGCCGCATAGTTTAGCCATCACATCTGTTAAACTCTGTTGCAAAAGCTCATAAATGGAACGCGCATGCTAGGCACATTATCAAAACTCAACACTTCACTTAACTCAGCGGATGAGGTGCAATATCAATTACCTGTGGGTGACTCACTTATTGCACTTAATCCCTTAATCGGTAAATCACTGACGTTAACGCATACTGGTAATATTTTTTGTTGTAATTGTGGTAAGAAAACTAAAAAAAGTTATTCCCAAGGCCACTGTTATGTTTGTATGCAAAAATTGGCTAGTTGCGACATGTGCATCATGAAGCCCGAAACATGCCATTTTGACCAAGGTACTTGCCGTGAGCCAGAATGGGCGCAAAGTCATTGTTTTGTGCCCCATTATGTCTATTTATCAAATACCTCAGGGATAAAAGTCGGCATTACTCGTCACAACCAAATACCGACACGTTGGATTGATCAGGGTGCCACCCAAGGATTGCCTATTTTTAAAGTGTCGACCCGTAAAATGTCAGGGTTAATTGAGATAGAATTAGCAAAATTCATCAATGACAAAACCCATTGGCAGGCCATGCTTAAGGGTCATAATGATGATATTGATTTAGTGTCTCAAGCGGCTGAGTTAATACCTTTAATCGCTGATAAATTACAACAAATAGCCGCTGAACATAGCGATATAATTATTGAGCGATTAGACGCTAACATTCAAGCAATTCAATACCCTATTGAGCAATTTCCACTAAAAGTAAAATCACATAACTTTGATAAAGTGGCAGAAGTAACAGGTATATTACAGGGTATTAAAGGGCAATATTTGATATTTGATACTGGGGTGATAAATATCCGTAAATTTAGCTCATACGAAGTTGAAGTCTGTAGTCTGTAGTCTGTAGTCTGTAGTCTGTAGTCTGCTAAGAAAAAACATCAATTTTAACAACTTAAAACACAAAAAAAGCCCTAGAACATTGTCTAGGGCTTTTTTATTTCGTTTCAGCTAGTCATAGGATTAGCGTTAACAAATACTCGATATTAGAACTTCACGTTAGCACGAACGAAGAAGTAACGACCTAACACATCATAAGTGTACGGGTCGGTATTTGAATCGTTGTTACCAGTGAAATATGGAGGCTCTTCATCAAAAATGTTATTCACACCAGCTGACATGCGAACAGTGTTTGTCACGTCATAAGAACCTGATAAATCGTGGTAAACAATGCTACTTACAGTAGGGGCATAACACTTAGTGGTGTCTGCTTTACATGCAAATGAGTCCATACCATCTATATAACGCGCTTCATAAGTTGCGCTCCAATCATCACCAGTTGCTGTGATGTTAAAGTTTGACTTAAACTTAGCGTAAGCACCGACACCGCCAGTGATATAACCACGGTAATCAACAGCTTTACCATCTGGATCAAACTCTTCATATGAAGAAAGAATTGAAGAGTCTAAACCCGCTTTCCAGCTTAAATCTAACGCATCAAACACATAAGCGACGTTAATGTCATAACCTGAAGTATTGGTTGCGCCAATATTTTGTAAACCATTGTCAAACTTAATACGGCCAGTGTTATCCAACGAAATATTAGAAGACTGACACAATGCAGTACCGGTATTGATTAACGAGCCATCAGCACCTAAACACTGGTTAGCCACATAGTTAGAATCAACAGCAGTAATCGTGTTGGTAATACCGATATCGAAATAATCTACAGTGAACGATAAACCTTCAACATAGCTTGGAGAGTAAACTAAGCCAATAGTAGTAATATCAGCTTCTTCTGGAGTCAGTAGTTGGTTACCACCTACAGTTACTTCAGCTTGCGTTTGAGTAGTTGCTGGGTGAACAACTTGGTTAAACGATGGCGACTTACCACCAAATAACTCACTTACTGTTGGTGCACGGAACGCTGTCGAGCGACCACCACGAACCATTAGATCGTCATATAAACGCCATGTTAAGCCTAGCTTCCAAGTTGTATCTTCGCCAAATGTGCTGTAGTTGAAGTAACGCACTGCTGCGCTCATATCAACTTGCTGTGCCATTGGTAAGTCGGCTAACAATGGAATGGCTAATTCAGCATACAACTCATCAACACTGAACTCACCAGCTGTACCTTCAACACGTGGGTCGTTAGCTAAGCCCTGAGCCGTTAATGAGTCAGGTGTATAATGTGCTGACTCTTTACGGTTCTCATAACCTGCTGCAAAACCTAATTCACCCGCTGGTAAATCAACAATACCACCCGATAAAGTAGCAGCAATAATATCTAACTCACTACCACCACTGTTCAACTCAGTGTAAATGTATGGAGCGATATTATCGGCTTGCCAAGATTCTTGTAAGAAAGGATCAAATGTACCTTCTAACACAGCATCATTGATAGAGCCTAAGTTATGTAGGTTGGCTAAGGTATCTACAGAGTCATTCTTACCTTTGTTGTAAGATGCATCCCATGTCCAGCCATTGTCAAACTCGCCTTCAAGACCAAGTACAATACGAATTGTATCAACTGTTTGGCTAGACTGACGTGTACCAGACTCAACCATACGGCGACCATAACTAACACCTTCACCATTAGCAACCCATGGAAGTAGATCATCAGTCATCCAACCGCCAGCAGCTTTTGGCTGATAAACCCAAGGGCCTTTGTTCCAAATTGGTTGAGGCGCCATTTGTTGGTCAGACCAACGCTTGCTATACATGGCTTCAGAGAAGAACATTGTTGAATCAGTTAGGTCATATGTACCCGCGAAGCTTAAGTTTAAACGCTCCATTGGCGTTGAAAGGAAGCTGTCTTTTGAGTAATTAAAACGGTCAGCATCTGTAAACTCGTGGTATTCACCACCAAGACCGCTTAAATCTGCGCCGTTATCACCCCAAACGTGACCACCTTCAGAATAAGAGCTACCTGCACAGTAAGTTGTTTTAGCACCTGCAGCACCTTTCTCAGCGATTGGACACTCAGAGAAACCACGATCAGCTTGGCTAGCTTCACCGCGTTTAGTGTACTGAGCATTGATAACTACGTTACCTTTATCAAACGTGTTACCTAAAGTGAAGTCTATGCTTGTTTCATCAGCATCACCTTGGCCAGAAATACCGGTTTGTGTATTTAATTCTAAACCGTCAAAATCACGTTTTAGAATAACGTTCACAACACCCGCAATAGCATCTGTACCGTAAACAGCTGAAGCGCCATCTTTTAATACTTCGACACGTTGGATCATTGAAACTGGAATCGTGTTTAAATCAACCGTAGAAGCTGCACCAGTACCTGATGCGATCATACGACGACCGTTTACCAATATTAGAGTACGGTTTGAACCTAAACCACGTAGGTTCATTGATGCATTACCACCAGAACCATTATTAACCGCAGCGTTAGTCATTGCGCCGCCTGAAGATGTCATTTTTTGCAAAACATCATCAATTGAAGTCGCGCCAGATGAAAGAATAGCAGACGCATCGATAACACTGACTGGGCTGGCTGTTTCCATGTCGGTACGTTTAATACGTGAACCGGTAACAGCTATACGCTCAACTTTTTGAGCCTGTTCTTCTGCTGCAATAGCAGAAGCTGAAAATACACTGACAGATGCAACACTTGTTGCTGCAACTGCTAATAAACTACTACGAATAGCTTTCGCAGTTAATGAAACTGAACTCATAATAAAACTCCCTGCAACTTAGTTTTAAAAACATCAAGTTGTTATATTTTTTATAATGCAATTAGCCAAGCGCTAATTACAGGGAAGCATTATTAATAAATAAAAAACGATTAGTCAACAACGGCAACATATCAAACACAATAGGGGTGACAATTTATTCACACGAACAAAGATAAAAGTAAGCTGCTGATTTTTAAGTGAATTAAATATATCAATTATTTATTTGAATTTATATTAAACAAAATTTACCAAAGTAAAAAACAAATTTAAAACATATTAATTCACAAAAATTAACAGAGAAACAATATAAAAACAAATGCATCAATAACTACACAATTCAAGTGATTATTAAATAGACTGAATTAATGAAATAAATACATAGACTGATAGATAATTACTTTTTTATTGCCAACGCTGTGATAAAACTCACTTTAATATGGTTGTAATTAAAAGTTTATCTATTGAAAATATTGTATATAAAATACACTCAAATAAATTAACATTATTAGTTTGCTAAATTCGTTAACAATTCCACTGCTCATATAACAGCTTATATCGTGGCAATTCTGTACCCTTAGGGAATCTACATGCAAACAATAAGCTAAAGATACAATTAATAAGCTAGTAAAATACGATATTTTTACTGCTATTAAATACTAAATGTAATGACTTCGGTCACAGTACAATGGATAGCGTTAATAGGTTGAATCTCAAATTTAGGGCAATAAAAAAGGCGCCTAGGCGCCTTCTCATTTCTTAGCAAAGATTAACGAGTGCGTGGGCACACTTGATCAGCGCTAAAGAAGTAAGCAATTTCACGAGCTGCTGATTCAAGTGCATCAGAACCATGAACTGCGTTTTCATCAATGCTAGCAGCATAGTCGCCACGTAGCGTGCCACGAGCAGCTTCAGCTGGGTTAGTAGCACCCATGATTTCACGGTTAGCTAGAACAGCGTTTTCGCCTTCTAACACTTGAACCATTACTGGACCAGAAGTCATGAATGAAACTAAAGCACCAAAGAAAGGACGTGCGCTATGCTCAGCGTAGAAACCTTCAGCTTGTTCTTTAGATAAATGAACCATTTTAGAAGCAACGATCTTAAGACCTGCTGATTCAAAACGATTATAAATAGCACCGATGTGGTTGTTAGCAACTGCATCTGGTTTGATTATAGAAAATGTGCGTTCGATCGCCATAACTAGCTTCCTTAATGTGAGCAAGTTTATAAAATTCGCGCGGATTATACGTAATTTAATATTGTATGCATAGCATAAGTGGTGTTTTAGGTGAAAATTGCTTCTTTACGGACGCATTTTTAACCATACAGCGGCGATAACAAGGCGTGAATATCTAGTCGTAAAAACTAGCGGTATTAATCGAACACAAAAAAGGCAATAACCCTCTAGGTTATTGCCTTTTTAATACGGCTAAAATAGTCAATGACTGGCCTAGCCTTCACTGACCATATTGACGGTATATTTAGGGATATCAATCACCATGTCACATGCAACCACTTTAGCCTGACAAGATAAACGGCTCTCAGGCTCTAGTCCCCAAGCTTTGTCTAACATGTCATCCTCAAGCTCATCACTTGCTTCAAGTTGATTAAAACCTTCACGCACAACCACATGACATGTAGTACATGCACATGACTTTTCGCAAGCATGCTCAATATGAATACCATTGCGTAAAGCTACGTTTAAAATAGTCTCACCGACTTCAGCTTCAAGCACAGCCCCATCAGGACATAACTCACTATGGGGTAAAAAAACTAATTGTGGCATGTTCTCACCTATATATTGTCAACAGAACGGCCCTTAAACGCCGCTTTTATCGAGTTATCCATACGTCTTGCCGCAAAATCTTGAGTTTGGGCATCTAAATCGTTGATGGCTTTTTCGATCGCATCAACATCATCTTTTTCTGCGGTAGCAGCTAATAACTCAATAGCAGTTTGTAGCTGTAAACGCACATTGGCTTCGAGTAAATCACCGTCTTTTTGTAATGCAGCGTTTAACGATTCAATAACTCTAGCAGCTTCAACTTTTTGTTCCGCAAGCATACGGCGAGTAATATCCTCTTTTGCATACTTCATAGAATCTTTAAGCATTGTAGCAATTTCTGTATCAGATAAACCAAATGATGGCTTAACCTGAATGCTGGTTTGTACTCCGCTAGACTTTTCCATTGCGGTGACATTCAGCAAGCCATCTGCATCGACTTGAAATGTCACTCGAATATGCGCAGCGCCTGCGGCTAAAGCAGGAATACCTTGCAAGGTAAAACGCGCTAAAGAGCGGCAATCATCAACTAATTCACGTTCGCCCTGCACGACATGAAATGCCATAGCAGTCTGACCATCTTTAAAGGTGGTAAACTCTTGAGCTCGCGCAACAGGAATGGTGGTATTACGGGTAACCACTTTCTCTACCAGACCGCCCATGGTTTCAATGCCTAGGGATAACGGAATAACATCTAACAATAATAAGTCTGACTCAGGCTTGTTACCGACTAAAATGTCAGCTTGAATTGCGGCGCCAATAGCGACAACTCGATCAGGATCGATTGAGGTTAACGGCGTTTTATTAAAAAAAACTTCAACCTGCTCACGCACCAAAGGCACACGTGTAGAACCGCCAACCATAACGGTTTCAATCACTTCATCGGTAGTCACCCCCGCATCACGTAATGTGCGACGACAACTACCAATAGTCTTTTTAACTAACGCAGCAATTAAAGTGTCAAATTCAGCATTAGTAACAATTAAATCAAGTTGTTTATCATCGTACGACAAATTCGCGGTCACGTTTTGATTATCTGTTAGCGCTTCTTTGACTCGACGAGCTTCAATCAATAGTCGACGAGACTCTTGTGCTGTCAATGTGGTTAATTGCCAGGATTGCTTAAAGTGTTCAACTAAAAGATGATCAAAATCATCACCACCTAATGCAGAATCACCACCGGTAGCGAGTACTTCAAATACACCACGATTTAAGCGCAGAATAGAAATATCGAATGTGCCGCCACCTAAATCATATATGGCAATCACACCTTCTTGTTTAGAGTCTAAACCGTAAGCGATAGCGGCTGCTGTAGGTTCATTAAGTAAACGCAGTACCTTTACCCCTAACAGCTCTGCGGCATCTTTGGTCCCTTGACGTTGTGCATCGTCAAAATAAGCCGGAACCGTAATCACTACGCCCTGTAATTCACCGCCTAAGGTTTTTTCAGCACGTTTTATCAAGGGTTTTAAAATTTCAGCGGACACTTGAATAGGATTAACTTTAGCTTGCTGAGTAACAAACACAGGTAACCCATTCTCGCTTGCCTCAAACTGATAAGCATGCTGAGCATCGCGATTTTGAATATCTTGTAGGCTGCGGCCCATAAAGCGCTTAACCGACACAATAGTATTTTGTGGGTCAATCGCTGACTGTGCTTGAGCCTCACGGCCCACTAAAATAGTATCTTTACCGTAATGAACCACAGATGGCAAAGAATGGTGACCTTGCTCATCGAGTAATGTGCTTGCTTGGCCGCTTCTGACTGCCGCGACCAGTGAATTAGTGGTACCTAGATCAATACCGACAGCTAAACGATGTTGATGCGGCGCAGCGCTTTGTCCAGGTTCTGCAATTTGCAACAGTGCCATAGTGTTCCAACTTTGTTGTAGATAAGCCACAGGGCTTATCAAAAAAATTACCGGGCGAAGTCGATAAGTGACAGCTTGTAATCTAAGGAAAAATATTGCCTTAGCTTAATCAAGCAATGCATCTTCGATACGTGTAAGCTCATCGTGTAATTTTGCCATAAATTTTAATTTACGAATTTGATCTGCCGCTTGCTTATTATCATTTTCATCAGCGCTTATGAGCTGCTGACTCAATAAAGTAAACAATGACTTTTCATAAGTTGCAAAAGAATCGTATAAGGCGTCAATAATACCATTTGGATCAGCTGAGTCGTTGATGTCTTCTAACATCTCTCGCCATTCCATTTGCTGCATTAAAAAACCCGTATCTTTAATGGTCGTCGTTTCATGACTAAGCTCAATGCCGCGCAAGCTTAACATGTGCTCTGCACGTCTGAGTGGACTTTTTAGGGTTTGGTAACCATCATTGACTTGTGCCGTACGCTGAACAGAGAGTAACTTTTGTTGCTCAGTATCGTTGGCAAACTTATCGGGGTGCACCGCGCGCTGCAGATCGCGATAGCGCTCTGCAAGGCTTGCGGTGTCAATATCGAAGGATGGAGCGAGGTCAAACAATTCGAAGTAATTCATTTAATAACATTCATACTTGCATGTTTAAAACACAGTGAAATAGTCATTCACACGGTAAAGCTTTCACCGCAACCACATTCACCTTTGGCGTTAGGATTATTAAATTGGAACCCCTCATTGAGGCCCTCTTTAATAAAATCTAACTCGATGCCTTGCAAATAGATAAAGCTTTTGGCGTCGATGATGATATTAACACCATCAATAGTGTATAACTCATCATCGTCATTAAGCTCATCTACAAACTCAAGCACATAAGCCATTCCTGAACAGCCAGATGTTCTCAACCCAAGGCGTAAGCCGAGGCCATTTCCGCGATTAGCAAGAAATGATCTTACTCTGTCAGCCGCAGCTGGGGTCATTGAAATTGCCATCTTTAACTCCAGGTATTACTTAGACTGCTTCGACTTGTACTCTTCAATTGCCGCTTTAATAGCATCTTCTGCTAAAATAGAGCAATGAATTTTCACTGGTGGTAACGCTAATTCAGCGGCAATATCAGCATTTTTGATGGTGCCAGCTTGGTCAACCGTTTTACCTTTAACCCACTCTGTTACCAGCGAGCTAGAAGCAATTGCACTACCACAACCGTAGGTTTTGAATTTAGCATCTTCAATAATGCCCTCGGCATTAATTTTAAGTTGCAGCTTCATCACGTCACCACAAGCTGGCGCGCCAACCATACCGGTGACTACTGACGGGTCGTTCTTGTCAAATGAACCCACGTTACGTGGATTTTCATAATGGTCGATTACTTTTTCGCTATAAGCCATGATACTGCTCCAAAATCTCTGTCATTTATCAGTTGGTATTAATTGGTGAGATAACCCAATTAGTGATGTGCCCATTGAACTTGGTTCAAATCGATACCATCTTTAAACATCTCCCAAAGTGGAGACATTTCACGTAACTTATCGATAGATTCAGTGATTACATTAATTGCATGATCAATTTCTTCATCGGTAGTAAAACGACCAATAGAGAAACGAATTGAACTGTGCGCCATTTCATCATTTAAGCCTAGTGCACGAAGCACATAGCTAGGCTCTAAACTTGCGGATGTACAAGCTGAACCGGACGAAACCGCTAAATCTTTTAGTGCCATCATTAACGATTCACCTTCAACAAAGTTGAAGCTAACGTTAAAAATACCACAGAAGCCTTGCTCAGCATCGCCATTGATATAGGTTTCTTCAATGTGATTAATGCCAGCCCAAAGCTTGTCACGTAGACGACGAATGCGAGCTGTATCTTCTTGCATGTCTTGCTTTGCAATAACAGACGCTTCACCTAATCCTACAATTTGGTGAGTTGCTAATGTGCCACTACGCATACCACGTTCATGGCCGCCACCGTGCATTTGAGACTCTAAACGGATACGAGGTTTACGGCGAACGTACAACGCACCGATACCTTTAGGCCCATACATTTTATGGCCTGATATTGAAATCAAATCCACTTTTGTTTGCTGTACATCAAGCGGTATTTTACCTGCACTTTGTGCTGCATCCATGTGGAAGAAAATACCTTTAGCACGACAAAGTTCACCGATTGCGTTGATATCTTGTATCACGCCGATTTCATTATTAATGTGCATAATGCTGACAAGAATAGTGTCATCGCGCATTGCGGCCTCAAGACGAGTCAAAGGAATTATCCCATTGGCTTCAGGCTCTAAATAAGTGACTTCATAGCCTTCACGTTCTAACTGGCGACACGTGTCTAACGTGGCTTTATGCTCAGTTTTACTGGTAATAATATGCTTACCCTTCTTATGATAGAAGTGGGCAATACCTTTAATCGCAAGGTTAGATGATTCTGTTGCACCCGATGTGAATACGATTTCACGATGGTCAGCATTAATCAGATCAGCAACTTGATTACGGGCAATATCGATTGCCTCTTCAGCTTGCCAACCATAACGATGAGATCGAGATGCTGGATTACCAAACACTCCGTCCATAGTCATATGTTGAACCATTTTCTCTGCGACACGCTTATCGACAGGGGTTGTTGCGGCATAATCTAGATAGATAGGAAGTTTCATAACACACTCCGTACTTAGTATTCTCTGTTGAGTCTACATACAACGTACAAATAATAATTATATTTAAATCAACACTGTGTTTAATAACTACCAGTTATAAAACACGGTGTTCCTTCTGGATTTTATCTTGCTTAATAGAGATAAATTGCACGTCTCTTTTGTTCATCAGACCAGCAAGTGAAATACCATTTAAAAACTCTGAAATTTGTTTGCTTAAATCCCCCCATAGAGAGTGGGTAAGACAGCGGGTGCCACTTTGGCAATTCCCTTGTCCTTGGCAGCGAGTGGCATCAACAGATTCATCAACTGCATGGACAACCATGCCAACGGAAATGGCATCAGCCTCTAGGCCTAAACGGTATCCGCCACCGGGTCCGCGTACACTTGACACCAGACCGTGCTTTCTTAACTTAGCAAAAAGTTGTTCAAGGTAAGACAACGAAATGCCCTGCCTTTCAGATATATCTGCTAAAGGAACAGGCCCTGTTCCAGAATGAATCGCAACATCCAGCATAGCTGTGACTGCGTAGCGACCTTTTGATGTAAGTTTCATAACTTGCTACTGCTCCCAAAAAGTATGCAGTAATTTCATCATACCCGAGTAATTTAGTCAAGTATTAATCCTACTAATTTACTCAGGTATTAAAGTAAGGAAGTGCTAAAACAGCTTGATTTCAGCCGAGGTATTTAACCTTTTTATAGCTTAAAATTCAATGCCAATAGGGGAATTTATTCCTCTATTGGCATTATTTTTTAATCACGATAGGCATTTAACACTTTTTAAGCTTTATATTAACTACAGCTTATAAAGTTTACTTATATGCTTGGATCAAACTCTGTCAATTCACGTTTTCGGTTTTTGGCGGCCGCTTTTTTCGGCTTCGTCAAAGTCACCTACATTCAATTGAGGTAACTTTTCAGTGCACACTTCTCCACCCATAGTTTGAACGGCTTGACAAAGCTCCTGTACTTTAGAATCCATTAGATGCATATGATCAAGCATCTGGCCAATCGCATTGGCGACAGGGTCAGGATTGTCCGGCGACACTGCATATGCATCAAAGCCATATTTTTTAGCCATCTCAGTACGACGTTCAGCTTTTTCTTTTGACTGCGTGCTTGGTGAAGAGACAACTCTTCCCGGAATACCCACAACAGTATTGTCGGCCTCAACATCTTTAACCACCACTGAGTTAGAGCCGACTCGAGCACCATCATGCATAGTAATTGGACCTAATATTTTAGCCCCAGCACCAATGACCACATTATTACCTAATGTAGGATGGCGTTTACCCGCCTGCCAGGTTGTTCCACCGAGAGTAACCGAATGATATAAAGTACAATCGTCACCAATTTCAGCCGTTTCACCGATCACCACACCCATGCCATGATCAATAAAAAAACGTCTCCCTAAGGTCGCTCCTGGGTGAATTTCAACCCCGGTTAGCCAGCGGGAAAACGTCGACAAGCAACGCGCAGTTAACCGCCAATTGCCTCGCCAAAACTTATGACTAATCCTATGTAACCAAATTGCATGCATGCCAGGATAATTGAGTAAAATTTCAATCGTGCTGTTTGCTGCAGGATCACGGTGATAAATAGATTCTATATCTTCTTTTAATCTTGATCTCACGCCCATGTGAACTCCCTTATCACCACTATTTTTTATCTATCTTTTTATCTATCGAGGTTAAAATACCCCGTAAAATATTCATTTCTTGCGCTTCGATTCGAGCACGGCTGTATAAACGGCGAAGTTTGGTCATCACATTACCAGGATGGTTCTTAATAACAAAGCCAGTCTCCGATAAGGTAGATTCTAAATGTACAAAGAAACGCTCTAAATCTTCAGCCAGAGGATATTCCTCCTCTGGAGCAGGCTGCTCACCCAAAGCTAAATGCGCCACACGAGTTTCATAACAAATAATCTGTACGGCTTGGGCTAAATTTAATGAACTGTATTCTGGGTTAGCAGGGATAAACACATGATAATTACACTTTTGTAATTCTTCATTACTAAGCCCATGATTCTCACGTCCAAATACAATGGCAACCGGGCCTTTAATACTTTCAAGCGATAATTTTTCGCCAGCTTGGCGTGGGTCAAGCATTGGCCAATCTAATGTACGGCTACGTGCACTTGTCGCAATAACTAAGCTACAACCAGCAATAGCCTCATCCAATGAGTCAACTGTGGTGAGATTTTTTAAAATATCAGATGCACCTGCCGCCAGTGCAATAGATTGGCCATCAGGCTCTACTCTTGGCTCAGCAAGGTATAAATTAGATAAACCCATGGTTTTCATTGCACGGGCGGTCGAACCAATGTTTCCAGGGTGAGACGTGCCCACAAGCACAACACGAATATTACTTAACATGACACCACTTTAATTCAAAAAATATTGGCCATATGTTACCACAAGCCCTGTTTATAACGTTATATGAAAATCTGCATTTGATATAACTATTGAATAAGGTATAATGCGGCCGCTGTTTTATTCGTTCTTTAAAATCCAGGGGATTGCTATGCATCCGATGATGACTATTGCCACACGCGCTGCCCGCGCTGCTGGCCAAACAATTATGCGCGCCTATACTGAACTCGACCGTGTTGAGGTAAGTACCAAAGGAATTAATGACTTTGTTACGAGTGTAGACAAGGAAGCAGAAGCAACTATTACATATCAGATTCGTAAATCTTACCCTGATCACACGATCATTGGTGAAGAAGACGGTGAAAACCGTGGCGAAAGTAAAGATTATGTCTGGATAGTAGATCCTTTGGATGGCACCAACAATTTCGTTCGTGGTATTCCTCATTTTGCTGTTTCAATTGCCCTTCAATATAAAGGCGTGACAGAAGTCGCGGTTATTTATGATCCTGTTCGTGAAGAGCTGTTCTCAGCTGTTCGTGGTAAAGGCGCAAAAGTTAACGACTTCCGCATGCGTGTTACCAGTGTCGGTGAATTGGACAGTACCATTATAGGTACAGGTTTCCCATTCAAAGCTCGTCAGCATACTGAAACCTATATGAAAATTTTAGCAGATGTATTTCCGCAATGTGCAGATCTGCGTCGTACAGGTTCAGCAGCTTTAGATTTAGCTTATGTTGCTGCAGGCCGTCTAGACGGATTTTTCGAAATTGGTTTAAAACCTTGGGACATAGCTGCTGGCGACCTAATTTGTCGTGAAGCTGGCGGTACGGTTACTGATTTCACTGGCGGTCATAATTACCTGATTTCGGGTAACATTGTTGCTGGCACTCCAAAAGTAACCACTCAACTAGTTAAAATTATGCGCCCTTTACTTAATGAAGCGTTAAAGCGTTAGTTATCGACTGCGAGTAATAATAGAAACGATTACTCGCACTCGTCATAATACTCGCTAAAATATTGAAACCGCTAATTTAATTAGCGGTTTTTTTGTGTCTGTGATTAAGATCGCTGGGCAAGCGGCTTACTTTACGGAATAATACCATCAAGATTTCACTACAAAATAACAGAGATAACATGCACAGAATAAAACATGCCAGCATACAATCTTTAAAATCGATCGAATATGTCGTTCTTTTCATTATTGCTTTGGCCACTACTTTTGCTATTGGCGAAGAGATAATGCATATGTTCGCCATTAGAACAGTCGAGCTTGCCGATCTGTTATTATTATTTATCTATCTTGAAGTCTTGGCCATGGTGGTCAATTACATCGAGTCAGGTAAGTTACCTATCCGTATGCCGCTGTATATTGCCATTGTTGCCTTAGCACGATACCTTATTTTAGATATGAAAGGCATGGATGACTGGCGTATTTTAGCTATATCATTTTCAACCATACTATTAGCTGCTACGGTGATCGTGATCCGCTGGGGGCAATTAAAAATGCCTTATCCCAGAAATCAAGACTACGACAATTAACGTGAAGTCACTTAACACTAAAACGCCAAGCATTTTGTTTGGCGTTTTTGTTTTTAATAACCGTTTGGTATTGCTTAAAAAAGCCAATATGCTAAAACTAAAGAATCGAATCCACTTAAGGAGAAATAAAAATGGACCAAGAGCCGACAGGTTTTGATGAAAAACGTACTTCATTGCGCGTAGATATGGAAGCAGAGCGGATCAAGTTACATTGGATTAATAAAGCTGGTGAAAGTAATGAAGATGATGGTGTTTGTATTGACTTGGCTCGCAAAGGCGTATTATTTGATTACCGTCAGGCTTTTGAATTGGGGCAATTAATCGCACTCACATTCAATCCCGGTAGCGATAAACAAAATACCATTAAGGGGCAGGTATGTCGCTGTAGTCAAAGTTCACCGCACAGCTATCACATTGCGTTGCAATTACTTTAACAACGACCTTCCAGTCGTGTTCCATTAGGGCAAAGTGTTATAGGTATTTACCCAGAGTGAAAAACATGTTCTATACTCAAATTATTAAGTTACATAGATGACACTTATATTGTTAAGAAACCACAATGGGAGAAGAGTATGATACTGCTCGTAGGCGGTGAAAAAGGAGGCAGTGGCAAAAGCTGTTTAGCACAGAACCTTGCCGTTTATATTACTCAAAAATTCGCTGCTAATGTGTTGATGGTAGATTGTGACCCACAACGCACCACATCCGATTGGATCCAGGCTCGTAATACAGATCCCAGCCTTGCACCCATTAACTGTATTCAACTCTACGGTAAAATTCGTAATGATTTACTCAGTTTAGATGAGCGCTTTGACTACGTCATTGTTGATTGTGGTGGCCAAGATAACCTTGCTATGCGCGCAGCCATGTCCGTGGCAACTTATGTGGTCATTCCCTTAAGACCAAAACGTCGTGACTTAAAAACCCTTCCCCATATGGAAGATATGTTAAGCACCTGTAAAATGGTCAATCCTAAGATGGTAGCAGCAATTGTAATGACCCAGTGCCCTTCTTTACCGACTCAGTTTAAACGTATTTTAGAAGCCAAAGAAGTTGTCGAATCATTTAACCTTCGCGCCTTAAACTCAGTTACTTTTAGCCGTAATATTTATGACGATAGTGAAGAAAGCGGCTCATCGGTTATGGAAATAGAGCCAGATGGTAAAGCTGCAATTGAAATCCGTGCAATTGCTGATGAATTATTTGCTATACCACCAGAAAATAGTTATGAGTTTAACTGACCTTAAGCGTAAAAAGCCGAAGCAAAAGAAAAAGTCTGTTTCGGTTGACGACTTTATCGAAGATGCCAATAACTATGCGTTGGGCAAACAGACTGTTGTGGGTGAAAATCCACAGATGCAACAATCGACTCAAGCATTTTTAAGTGGCCTAGATAAAAAAAGTGTCAAAATTTATCGACATGCAACTTTTACACTCACAGAGAGAAGCATTACCCAATTAGACAAACTGTCTAAAAATAATAATGTGGCTAAATCAAAACTGCTGCGTATCCTAATTGACGATTTTTATCATTTATCAACAACAGATCAACAAAAGCAGTTAAAGTAATATTGAAACTCCCTGTAGGATACTATTTTAGCGTATAATCTTGATCTATCATTTGATTATCGGCCTTACTTTTATTATGACTCAGCAAAATAATCCGCTTCACGGCATTAAATTAGAAACAATCATTACTTATTTAGTCGACAAGTATGGCTGGGAAGATTTAGCCCTTCGGATCAACATTCGCTGTTTTAAAGACAATCCTAGTGTTAAATCCAGTTTAACCTTTTTACGTAAAACCCCATGGGCGCGCGATAAAGTCGAATATCTATACTTAAGGTGTAATAAGCTGCCATTGCCGATAAAAAAAGAGCAAGAGGCTCCTTCAAGATCATCGACCCAAAAATCAACTCATAAGAAAATCACCACAAAGGTAATGCCTGTTGCTTCGCCTGATAACACTCGTGATGATAAACCTGTAAATGCAAATATATGGGGTAAGTAAGCTCAGATTGGAATAATTAAGTCTTTGTAGAAAGGGTTACAACGGAAATTCGAAAATAAGTCGCCACACCTGTAGCCCACCCCCAACCTGATAACTCACACCTAGCCGGTCTATTTTTAAGCCATCCCAGCCAAAGACATCATAACCTATCGGTTTAGAGAACTTCAAAGTCGCACCCACTTCATAGGTGTGATTAGTGACAACATCAGCACCAACAGGATTCACAAAGGTTAGGTTGTCGAAGAACCAGCGCCCGGCGAAGAATAACCTAGGCTCAACCTCAATATCCTCCCAAAGCCAGCTCGTTCCCAAGCCAAAATCCAGACCACTTTGTAAAACAGAATAACTCTCGGCACTATCATTTAAACTGCTGCGATAGCCAGCAAAATACAGTCGATTTACCCAGGTAGGAGAATAAGCAGGTATATCAATTTGATAAAGTGATGATATACCAAATGACATGATCCCAACGTTACTTTCATTTGAAAAATTATAGCCATAACCCATATCTAAATAGCTTTCGAGCGTCAATTGTTCATCAACGAACCAATGGTACTCAACTCCAGGTGTGAAGGTTATCGTACCGACGCTTTTGGGTAATTGCCCGCCAGGTAAATCATTAAATGAATAGTCGAAAAAACCCAAGGATATAGGTAAGCGTAACTTAACTAAATGATCTTCAGCTTGGTCGATAGCAAATGAAATAGGTATATTTGCTACAGCAGCACTTTGACCTGATGTGCGATAAATACCACTGCCAAGATAGTTTGCAAAAGCATAATGTGAGGCATCTGGAGAGGATATAGGTGCTTCAGGTATATCCTGTGCGGCTGACATAGCAGAGTATTGCAAAGCCGTAACAGTCGTGATGACTTTGCAATATTTTGCCATATTTGAATAATATGGCAACTTTACTAAAACTTGATTAGTCTTGCTTATCATTGAAGTGATGTTCAGACATCATATGTCCAAGCTCGGTGGATTTGGTCTTTAAGTAGCCTTCATTGTAACGATTTTTGCCTACTTGTAATGGCACTCTTTCAACGACTTCAATGCCTTCGTTTTCCATCGCTTTTACTTTACGAGGATTATTGGTCATTAATCTGACTTTAGATACATTGATTTGCTCAAGCATAGGCTTAATCATATCGTATTGACGCATATCAGCTGCAAATCCTAAACGTTCATTAGCTTCGACAGTATTAGCTCCGCCATCTTGTAGCTCATAAGCTCGAATTTTATTTAACAAGCCAATTCCACGCCCTTCTTGACGTAGGTATAAGATAAAGCCTTGACCCTGCTCGGCAATATTCTGCATCGCAGTTTGTAGCTGAAAACCACAATCACAGCGCAAACTAAATAACGCATCGCCGGTTAAACATTCCGAATGAATACGCCCTAAAATTGCTGAGTCGGCATTTAACTCACCGAAAGTTAATGCAACATGCTCTTTGCCAGTTTCAGTATCTTCAAAACCGTGCATGGCAAATATACCCCAAGGGGTAGGTAATTTAGAGGTAGCGATATATCTTATCGACATGAAATAGACCTTACAACAACACTCATTCCCTGAGACCTAATATGAGACCGTATTTCCTGAGACTTACTTGCCTAAGAATGGTCGTTGACGACATCACCTATAGCTGCAATCAACTACACAAAAAATTGAAACTGTATCAGAATTTGCTAGGAGCAAAACCCGTCACTGTCTTAATGCCCATTTCACGACCTAATGCAGTCATAGGGTGAACAACCACTAAGCCTTTCACGGACTTTTTTAATTGCCCCATGTCCGCTTGCTCGACTTTGGTTAGCTCTCGTTTGAAAGTTAAACCCTTCACTTCACTGCCTTCTTTATTAAGCTCGCGAGTTTGTTGGCCTTTAACGTTAGCAATACGTTTAGTCATTGCGGTGATTTCTTTTTTGAACTGCAAAATAATCGCTGCGTCACCGCGCTGTTCAGCCGCCGCTAATTTACGACGAAACGTATCTAATTTACCATTAAGAGTTTGCAGTTCTTGCTTTAAATTCATTACTTTACCTTTAAACTATTCAGACAATTACAATAAGGATTGAATAGACGCTATTCAATATAAAACCACATCATAATTTAAGGAGGGAATTATATACCCAAACCTTGCTAATTTGCGAAAAAAAATCACAGGTATGTGAATAATTTCAACAGAAAATATCAAGTGATAGTGGCTTCAAGGCTTACTTTACCGTTATGCTGATTTTAATAATCACATAACGGCGAGTTAAATCATGTCGCAAGATCTCTTTAGCGCGGTTCAAATCACACCGCAAACAATACTTAAAAACCGTTTTGTCAAAGCCGCCATGGAAGAAAACTTAGCCAATAATCAACAACTACCCGATGAAAAGCTGTTTCGGTTATACCAACAATGGGCCCAAGGCGGCGTTGGGTTAATTATTACTGGTAATGTCATGATAGACAGAATGGCCATGACAGGCCCTGGGGGAGTTACTCTTGAGCATGACACGCCCTTAGCCCCCTTTATCAAATGGGCAAATATAGCCAAAGCTAATAATACTAAAGTGTGGATGCAATTAAATCACCCAGGTAGGCAAGTCTTTAAAGCCTTGGGCGGTAAAAGTATTGCTCCTTCAGCCATCAGCTTAGACTTAGGTAAGCATTCCAATTTATTTTCAATACCTCAGGCAATGATTGAAGATGAAATACAAGATGTGATTAAACGGTTTGGCCAAAGTGCTTATCAAGCTAAGTTGGCTGGCTTTGATGGCGTAGAAATCCATGCTGCTCATGGTTATTTGTTAGCGCAATTTTTATCTCCGTTAACCAATCAACGCACTGACGAATGGGGTGGAAGTTTACTCAATCGCGCTAAGTTATTAATTGAAGTAATAAAACAAGTAAGGCAATTCTGTGGTAATGATTTTGATGTGGCAGTAAAGCTTAATTCTGCAGATTTTCAACGGGGTGGTTTTGATATTGATGATGCGGAGCAAGTCATTAACTGGTTAGCAGAGTATAACGTAAACCTAGTAGAGTTATCGGGCGGAAGTTATGAAGCTCCTGCAATGCAGGGGCGAAGTGCGGATGACAGAACATTAGCACGCGAAGCCTATTTCTTAAGTTTTACAGAGTCACTGGTTAAACGCTCACCTATTCCATTAATGTTAACCGGTGGTATTCAAAGGCTACCCATTGCGCAAAAAGTCATTGATGCAGGTTTTAGTATATGCGGTCTAGCAACAGCCCTTGCTTATCAGCCTGACATTATCAATAGGTGGCAAACCAATCCGGAGATGTCTGTTGCCATTAAACAAATAAGTTGGGAAAATAAAACCTTCGCAGCACTTGCTACAATGGCGATAATTAAGCGTCAATTACGTCGAATGAGTCGAGGCAACAAGCCAAAAATGAACGACTCTCCACTGTGGAGTTTAATATTGGATCAAATTAAAACTAAACGCAGAACGGCTAAATATAAGAAATATTTACAGGCTTACTATTTAGCTACAAAAAATCAACTTTAGCCACCTTAGTTAACTGAGTCAATTGACGCAAGTTAATGCATTAAACCTTTAACCTGATTTTTGCCAATATTATGCTGATTTAAGGGAAGCTTCATCTAAATCAGCACATAACAAGTGGCGCTTAAACTTCGTTTCACAACTAAAAACGTAACAAAATTACACTAGCAGCTTATCTGTGAACTGGATCACGACAAAAGCGCTAAAAAAAAGGTAATTTTACAACATAAGTTTAATAGGTATTACACAAAGAATGGTTAACTAAAACTGATTTATTTAACTATTTTTTAAAGGAAGTCATTATGACAGTCACCAACACAGAGCAACTTAACCAATTAGTCGACAGAGTGGCTTACGCGCAAAAAGAATATGCCAATTTTAGCCAACAACAAGTCGATAAAATATTTAGAGCCGCTGCACTTGCCGCCTCAGATTCACGTATTTTGTTAGCGAAAATGGCGGCAACTGAAACTCAAATGGGCTTGCTTGAAGATAAAGTCATTAAAAACCATTTCGCCTCTGAATACATTTATAATAAGTATAAAGATGATAAAACCTGTGGCATCATTGCAGAAGATATCACCTTCGGCACCATTACTATTGCCGAACCCGTTGGGATAATCTGTGGCATTGTGCCAACAACCAACCCAACCTCTACCGCAATATTTAAAGCGCTTATTAGCCTTAAAACTCGCAATGGTATTATTTTCTCACCTCACCCGCGTGCGAAACAATCGACCACAACAGCGGCTAGAATTGTGTTAAATGCAGCCATTGCCGCTGGAGCACCCAAAGACATTATTGGTTGGATTGATGAGCCTTCAGTTGCATTATCTAATCAACTAATGACCCATGAAAAAATTAATCTCATTTTAGCCACTGGTGGCCCTGGCATGGTAAAAGCTGCCTATTCATCTGGCAAACCTGCTATTGGTGTAGGAGCAGGTAATACACCGATTGTGATTGATGAAACCGCAGATATAAAACGTGCTGTTAGTTCTATATTAATGTCTAAAACCTTTGACTACGGTGTGGTATGTGCATCAGAGCAAGCAGTCATTGTGGTCGATAGCATCTATGACCAAGTCAAAGAACGTTTTGCCTCTCACGGCGGGTATATGCTGTCAGTGGCTGAAACCCTATTGATGCAAGATGTTATTCTAAAAAATGGCAATTTAAACGCTGATATTGTTGGTCAAAGCGCGGAAAAAATTGCGGCAATGGCAGGAATAAAAGTACCAAGCTGGACCAAAGTATTAATAGGCGAAGTTACTGAAATTAGTGATACAGAAGCTTTTGCCCATGAAAAACTATCACCCCTATTAGGTATGTACCGTGCTGTAGATTTTAATGATGCCATGGATAAAGCAGAGGCACTGGTCACCCTAGGCGGTATTGGCCATACATCAGGTTTATATACAGACCAAGACAGCCAAAGCGATCGCGTGAAAACCTTTGGTTTTAGAATGAAAACAGCACGAATTCTGATCAACACTCCTGCATCTCAAGGCGGTATTGGCGACTTATATAACTTTAAACTCGCACCTTCACTGACTTTGGGATGTGGTTCTTGGGGCGGTAACTCTATCTCAGAAAACGTCGGACCAAGTCATTTAATTAATAAGAAAATAGTCGCAAAAAGGGCAGAAAATATGTTGTGGCATAAACTTCCTTCATCAATTTATTTCCGCCGTGGCTGCTTACCGATTGCACTTGAAGAGTTAGAAACCAAGAAACGCGCGCTTATCATCACAGATAAATACTTATTCAATAACGGTTACTGCGATGAAACTATTAAGATTCTTAAAGCCCAAGGACTAGAAACTGAAGTATTCTATGAAGTAGAAGCCGATCCGACACTGGCGATAGTAAAACAAGGTGCTAAAGTAGCGCAAAGCTTTCAACCTGATGTCATCATAGCCTTAGGCGGCGGTTCACCTATGGATGCCGCGAAAATCATTTGGGTATTGTATGAACATCCTGATGTCGATTTCGCCGATTTAGCACTGCGCTTTATGGATATTCGTAAACGTATTTATAAATTCCCTAAACTTGGCGTCAAAGCACAAATGGTCGCTATCCCTACTACCTCTGGTACAGGCTCAGAAGTGACACCATTTGCGGTAGTGACTGACGAAGTGACTGGCATGAAATACCCAATTGCAGATTATCAACTCACGCCCAACATGGCCATTGTTGACCCTAATCTTGTGATGAATATGCCAAAATCACTCACTGCCTATGGCGGAATTGACGCGATTACTCACGCACTTGAAGCATACGTCAGTGTGATGGCTAACGAGTTCAGTGATGGTCAGGCCCTTCAAGCATTAGACTTACTATGCGAACATCTTCCAGCAGCCTATGAGTTAGGTGCAAACGCACCGGTTGCAAGAGAGAAAGTGCATAATGGCGCAACCATTGCGGGTATTGCCTTTGCCAATGCATTTTTAGGTATCTGCCACTCAATGGCGCATAAACTCGGGGCAGAGTTCCACCTAGCCCATGGTTTAGCCAATGCTTTATTAATCAGTAATGTTATTCGTTTCAACGCTACTGACATGCCGACTAAACAGGCCTCATTCAGTCAGTATGACCGTCCTAAAGCACTATGCCGTTATGCTGCTATTGCAGAGCATCTCAAACTTGATGGTGTCACGAAAGCAAAAACGGATAAGCAAAAAGTTGATCTGTTAATTGCTAAAATTGATCAACTTAAATCAGTTATCGGCATACCGGTATCTATTCAAGCTGCCGGAGTCAACGAAGCTGACTTTTTAGCTAAATTGGATGAGTTAGCTGAGCATGCATTTGATGATCAGTGTACCGGGGCAAATCCACGTTTCCCGTTAATTAGTGAACTTAAACAAGTCTTGCTAGACAGCTTTTATGGCACCCCATACCAAGATAAATAGCACAGGATATAATAAGAAGTATTGCTGAGTTATTAGTGAATCTACAAAAGAGGCTGTATTGAAGCTAATAGCTAAGTAAATTGAAATAAACCAAATGAAGGCGATAATCAAAAAATTAACGCCTTCATTTAATAACAATCTAAAGTGACGACTTTTACTTTATCTTGGTAAGACCAATCAAAACCGCAATCCCCCCTCCCACCATGCCTAACCAAGCTTCAATCGGTGTATCACCGTTTATAGCGCGAACCACTTGAGAACTTGCTGAATCATAAATGTTGTAACCCCAAATCGCTAACGCTACACCTAATGCAATGATTACGATACCAAGAATTGTTTTATTCATTATGACTCCAAGTGTTTATAAAATTTTAGTCTCGACAACAATGATTAATACGACTATTTTGGTCCAGCCCTTTATAAATAATATTGGTTTTTAATCGCAAAGCATTATAGCTTGAAAAAGGCTATTTAATCGTTAAGGAGTACGTTATATGGACAAGAAAATTCTACCACTTATCATTTTTAGCACCTTTATAGTGTTTTCGATTGGCCATAGTGTTGCTAAAGACAAAGATTCAAAAACCAATAACGGCAAACAAAATTCTGAAAAACACCAAACAAAGCATAACAATGATAATGAACAGGCCTCGCTGAGCTATTTTAGTCATGACCGTCAGATAGTCATTAAAAATTACTACGATACAATTCGAAGTGAAAAGCATTGCCCACCAGGACTAAGCAAGAAAAACAATGGTTGCCAACCTCCTGGACAAGCTAAAAAATGGCACAAAGGCCAACACCTGCCGAAAGATGTAATTTACTATGACGTGCCTATTGCACTTACTACTCAGCTAGGTCGCACTCCAGAAGGGCAAAAGATTGTCCGGATAGGAACCGATTTACTTTTGATTAGTGTAGGTACGGGGATGGTGATAGATGCGTTAGAAGACCTTAATGGTATTTTTTGATAAGACCTTGATAATATAAATATTTTAACTAATTTCAAATAAATATTCTCAATTCGGGTTAGCTGAATAAAGGATATTTAAATAGTCAAAGTTCAAGTGTTTATCCTCAAACTTGAGTTTTGCGCTGATAACAACGCGAATTAACGCGAATTAACGCGAATTAACGCGAATTAACGCGAATTAACGCGTCAATAGCTGTTCTATTACGAATTTTTATGTGTAAAAAATAACGCAGTTAGCGTTGCAAAGAGCTGTTTGATATGCATTTATTATCCCCAACTGAGGTTAAATAGCACTGCTAAAACAATAAATAAATCGAAACACTTGTTGTGAATACTAAAAATCAATTAGTTATCAGTTTCTGTCTACTAATAGGTGTTATCACCTCAGTAAAAACCAACGCAATGACATCGAAACAGCCAAAGCTGATTAAGGTGAAGATGGGCCGCATTGCTGCGGTCCAGCCACAAAGTAAACCGTATTCAAAAAACGGGTTTGCTTTTAAAGCTCAAGATTTCGGGTTAATACTTCAGCGGATGTAATTATGCGCTTTGTACGGTAAAGTTCAGGATGTTTTTCACTATCAGCGTAACCTACTGGTTCGCCTGCGCCTGTGTTTACAAACCAAGAGCTTTCAGGAGTGCGGTCGCCGAGTAGTTTTTTTAATTCAGCTGGTTTGATACCTATTGCTTTGGCTGCCGCATTGTATGTACAGCGGATCCTAGCTTCGTTTAGGTAATCTTGTATGATGTTAATTTTATCCTGCATTAAAATGTCATTCCTAGAAAGTTAACGCCCAATAAATGGGATAATTTATTGTTGGCAAAAGTGTTGAACGGAGTGAAAACAGCCAACTATAAATTTTCCCTCTTGGGTGTTTTGTAGCCTGCGCACAAAATAAATAATTATACTTCAAAAAGCAGTTTTTAGCTGTATTAGAATGCCTCAATCTATCAAATAGACCTTTTAAGCTGATTAAGTCTAGTAAACCAGCAACATTCCCTGCTATAAGCACAAAAAAACACTACCGAACATCAATTAAGTGACTCTAATAATCAATTAACGTCACACATCCCACCTAATGACAATCAATTTCATCGTTAATAGATATGTAAAATAATAGATATAAATAGTTTTATTTGCTCTTGTTGCAAAATTTAAGTCTACACTTATTCAGTAATTGTTTGTATCTAAGCGTAGATGTGTAATTGATGCTAACTCATTTTATGCAGATTATTAGATTAACCTAAGCGTTGTAATACTGGTCGATACTAGTACACACATAATAAAAATAGGATTACTAACGAGCGAATAAATTTAATCCATTGTTTAATAACAATGTAAGGCAATAGACAAACAGATAAGAGATTACCCTTGATACCAATAACAGCTCCAACATGTTGTTTACTCGGGTTCAATTTTTCATTTCTAGGAGATATTATGAAATTTAACTATGCCATTTTGGGATTACTATTCGCTGTCGGCAGCGTATCCACTCACGCCGAAACCGTAAACCTTACTTCACTAGATTGGGCACCCTATTCAGGAAAAAGTCTAGAAAATAGAGGAGCTAGTGTTGTGGTAGCTCAAGCGGCATTTAAAGCTATGGGTCATGAACTTGTTGTCGATTTTTTTCCATGGAGCCGAGCAGTAAAACTGGCTTCAGAGCCGGGGTCTAAATATGCAGGATATTTTCCAGAATACTTATATGAGTCAAATGAGTTTACTTTTTCAGCGCCCATGGGACAGGGTCCGCTAGGTTTGGTTGAAAACATAGCATCGCCTATAAGCTGGGCTGAGGTAAGTGATCTCGCTAAATATAAATTGGGCGTAGTCCAGGATTATGTCAACACAGAAGAACTTGATGCACTTATCGCCAGTAATGTAATTAAACCTCAGGTTGTTACATCTGATGAGATTAATGTTCAAAAAGTTGCAGGCGGTCGTATCGACGCAGCTGTGATTGACGCAAACGTATTCAATTATATGCTCGCCAACAGCAGTAAGCTGGTAAAGAATAAAGATAAGGTACAGATGAACGCTAAGTTATTAATGAACAAAGAGCTTTATGTAGCATTTCGAAATGATGCTGATGGCAAAAAATGGCAAGAAATTTACAACCAAGGCTTAGCTAAAATTGATATAGATGCGCTGATGACAGAGCATTTAAAGTAATAATTAAATAGTCAATAACAAGTGCCGACATGTTCCAACAGATTTAGGACTGCTTTATCGGCATAAGTAACATTTAAGTATCGCAATAAAATGGATTACGTTGCTTTATACACTCAAGTTAAAATGAGTACTTTTTATGACGCTAATGAAATCAATTTCTTTTAAGTTAATCATGGCAGCGCTAGTTACTGTAACCTTTTTAGTTGTAATATTTGGGGTATATGACTATCTGGCACAAAGTGCAAAACTACAACAGAAACAAAATGTTCAACTTGATTTAGTTGCTTCAAGATTACAGTTAAGCCTACCTAGCGCAGTGTGGAATTATGAAGAGTCTCAAATGGCTCGATTACTTGATTCAGAACAACAATCTGATGATGTTGCTTTTTTAAGTTTTCATAATGATAACGGCGACCAGATTGCCCAATCTAAAGGTGAAAAAAGTACTCACTTTCGTACAATACCCCTACAATATGTAGAAAATGATACCGCCTCTGATATCGGTACAGTAAGATTATACATTGATGATACTAGCATCAAAGAAGAGCTAACAGAGCTCGCTTTTAGGGCTATTTTAAAAGGGTTATTACTGGATGTTTTTTTAGTAACCGCACTCTTTTTTCTATTTAGTAAACTGATTACTCGCCCACTCACCCATGTTGCTAATGCCTTAGAAAATATAGCCAGTGGCGAAGGCAATTTGACCCGTAGGCTTCATGTCAGTCGCGAAGATGAAATTGGCAAGGTATCAAGTTCATTCAATATATTTGTAGAAAAAATTCAAGTACTTGTACAATCTATACAGTTTTCTGTTGATGATGTGTTTCGTGCTGCAAGAAATGTACACACCGTAGCTGAACTCAGTCGTGGGCATGTGCACGATCAGCAATTAGAGACCGATCAGGTTGCGGCTGCAATCACCCAAATGTCAGCCTCAGCAAAAGAAATTGCTATCAGCGTGAAGCTTTCAGCAGAATCGGCATTGCAAGCTAATATGGATACCAAAGAAGTATCCAACATTATAAATGACTCTATTGATTCTATAAACGATCTATCTAGTCAATTAACAGAAGCCGCCACTGTAGTAAATTCGCTAGATAAAGATGTCACGGCGATCGTGTCCATACTAGATGTGATCCGCAGTATTGCGGAGCAAACGAACCTATTGGCGTTAAATGCAGCTATTGAAGCAGCTCGAGCCGGAGAGCAAGGCCGTGGGTTTGCTGTAGTGGCGGATGAAGTTCGTGCGCTTGCTAGCAGAACCCAACAAAGTACTGCTGAAATTCAAACCGGTATTACTAAGTTACAATCCGGCGCTAAGTCAGCAGTAAAAGTGATGCTTGAAAGTCAAAGCAAAAGTGAGGCTTCAGTGGTCAATGCCCAAAGTTCGGGAACAGCCATCAATAGAATTTTAATTTCTACAGAAAAAATCACCGATATGGCAACTCATATTGCAACAGCAGTAGAACAACAAAGTACGGTAGCCGAAGACTTAACCCATAACATCAACCGTATTGTCACATCGGGTCAGGATAATCTTATACAGCTAAGTGAAATGAATAAAAACTCTGAAGATTTAGAGTCGACATCAAGAAATTTAAAGAAATTAGCCAATCAATTTAAAGCCTAACTATCTAAGTGGCTCTGGCTAATAATGCTAGAGCCACCTATTTTTATAATCAATTAATATCTCGTCTATCCACTTTAATACGATAGCCTTAATGGCTATTCAAGCTTAAAAATAGAATCCGAGTTTTCAATTAATTTAGGCGCTTACAAGCAAGCTAAGAGTAATCTAAAGTGAGTTCGATAACTCACTCGCTAAAATCAACATAATATCGGGTCAAACTTGTTAAAACTCAAGTGCAGCTTCGATTCTAGCTAGACCTCTTTCAGCGCTCCTCATCATTAATAATGTGCTTCCCATACACCTTTTAATATTTTTTATTGACTATCAAATTGTTAACCAAATAGATCCGTAAGTGCATCGATATCTTTGATAGCAAAGGTGAGTAGCGCTCTCGATAAAGTAAGTAACTATGATACACAAGGAGTTCGAATGAACATTAACCAGAGAAATTTAGCACCCATTCAAGTTACAATTTTTGCTGCCTTATCTGGTTGCGGCAGTTGTTATGGTTATGGTGAATCCTCAAGATACTAAATACCTTCACAACGAGCTATAAAAACAAACAAATACTAATCAACTACTTCAATTTTAACGTTAATCAAACCATTAGATATATTAGCGATGCTGTTGAAGGCTGACTTAGAAAGGTCAATGATACGGCCCTTAACAAAAGGACCACGATCATTGATTTTCACGATAATACTTTTGCCATTGTTGATATTGGTCACTTTGACATTTGAGCCAAAAGGTAAACTTTTATGTGCTGCTGTATTTTGACTGTGAGTATATAAATCACCGCTTGCCGTTTTCTTGTTTTGATGTCTGTCAGAATAGTATGAGGCTTGACCGGATTCAGTGAAGTTTATTCTCTTTCCATCGGCATCTGGCTGTAGCGAAGTACACCCTGTTAATATGAAGAAAAAAATTAACAACTGAATTTTTCGAGAAATGGCAACCATGTTTTGTCTTTTAGTATGTTCACATAACGAGCCTGTGGAATGGCTCATTTGTGGTGATTTAATAATGTCACGAACACTAACTGAGTTTGAATAGTGATTCAAATGAAACCGCTGTTTTATTAATGATTAGGGTAAATGTCGTTTTGTGATGCCAGAAAACTGTGGGGATGTATTACAAGTGAGCAATATAACGCACAGGACTATTGGCCGACTATTTGATATTTGCTTCCTTTGAGCCGCACAAGAGTTTCAATCCGACAGTGTTGGCCAATTAATAATTTAGTATGCTTTTCCACTGTTATTAAAAAGGCTTCTGAATGTTTTCAGAAGCCTTTTATAAAAACTAGAAAGTCGTTTGATATGGGCTAAATAGTGTTTAACAGCATGAGGACTTTTCCTCACCGTTTATAAACAAACACTATCACCCTATTTTAACACTATAGCTTTTGCCAAACATTGTTCACGCCGGGCTCATCGCCTTTTGTCCACCATTTTGCCTGGTATTGCGCATTGTTATGGGTAACTTTATCACCACCATTGTAAGTAGAACCCGTATTCCAGCTTCCTATCGGGCTACCATCTGTAATGACGACCTCCCAAGGACCACCTGCGTCAGGTCTATCACCCTGAGTCCACCATTTAGCTTTATATTCAACACCTTGATATTTAACCTTATCACCTGTGTTATATATTTTTGTCGCAAGCCATGTGGTGTCACCGCCAGCATCGATATTGTTAACCGTTACTGTAAAGCTTTTAGTGACATTACTTGTGCCATCAGACACGCTAACGCTAACAGTATAAAGGGTGTTCTTGCTAACCTCGCCCGCCAGCAAGCTAATAGTCGCACCACTGCCTTGTAAGGTTAATCCTGCTGGCACCGTCCAGTTATAAGTTAACGCATCGTTGTCGGCATCCGTTGCATTTACACTGACTGTCGCGGTTTTATTTTCATCGATACTCAGATTGGCAATATCCGCTATCACAGGAGGTTGATTAATAACATCATTTGCAAGAACTGTGACTGTGGTTGATTTAGTCACAGTAGTCGCACCATCAGATACACTTAAAGTGGCAATATAATCTGTGTTTTGACTTACATTAGGGGCATTAAGCACTAGAGTATTAGTATTGACACCTGTTGCGGTAAATGCAGTATCAACTGCCCAGCTATAGGTTAATGGATCATTATCTGCGTCAGTTGCGGTTGCTGCTACAGTAAGTGAATTACCCGTTTGAACGCTATAGCTAGTCATTAGCTGAATCACAGGCTTACTATTAACAGGTGTACCACCTGCTAAACCTTCATGCATAGCATTGAGGATATCACCGTTATCAGCATCGATTTCCCAGGCAAATAGCCCTGCCAAACCTAAACTACGTACATATTGACCTTTGGCATTAACAGAACGAGGGCTATCATAGGTAGCCAAAGTACCACTGCTTTTATTCCAAACATACGCTGCCTGTGCTTGTTCATCATAAAAGGTTTCAAAACCATTAACACCGTTACCCGACGCACCAATCATGGCATTTTTCATGCCTTTATAGTCTTGAATACCCGGCTCCCAAACTCCATTGGCAATTGTGCCGGTCAGTTTGCCTGTGCCCATTGCGGTCATTGGATTATTACCAATAGTATTAGCAGGCATCACACCCTCCCACCCTCTACCATACATTGCTGCACCGACTACAATTTTAGATGCAGAAACCCCTTGAGTAAGCAGCTTTTGTATGCCGTTATCTGTAGTATAAGCAGGGCCTTTACGCGGTTTACCTTCATCATCTAACCCAGTACCATCACATTCTCCAGCGGTTAAATGTTCACCACAGTAAATACCGGTTTGATGCCCGGTGACATTGTTCCAGCCACCATAAAAGTCATAACTCATGGCAAAGATATAATCCATGTATTGTGCAGCTTGGCCATAATCCACATCTTCAATTTTATCAAACCCAACCCCTATCGCTGACGTCAGTTGATATTCACGTCCAGTATCGGCTTCTAAACCATCAAGCATGACTCTTAACTCTTGCATTAATGCGACATAAGCTGGGCCATCATTAATTGGATCGCCTAAATTAGGATTTGGTCCACTTCCACCTGGATATTCCCAATCGATGTCGACTCCATCATAAAATTTCCACGTTTGCAGAAATGTCTTCATTGAAGCTACAAAAGTGTCGCGATTAGCTTTATTTGTGAAAGAATGAAAGGGATCAGACAAAGTCCAACCACCAACAGAAGGTAATATCTTTAGGTCAGGATAACGTTGCTTTAACGCCATTAATTGGGCGTATGTACCACGGATAGGATCTGTGTTATTTATGCCTGGTAAGGTTTTTTGAATGGCCGCCCAAGGATCATGAATAACCACCTCATAATCGGCGCTGCCTTCACAGGCTTTTTGTAAAGCACGCCAGCTATTACCATTTTCAATCTCTTTTAATGATTCATTAGCGCCACAAATAGGAATAAAACCATAGAGTATATGGGTTAAGTTTTTTGCGGGAATATTCGATACATCAAAATCTCGACCATAAATCCCCCACTCAACAAAATAAGCGCCCACTACGGTATCTTGCTGATGTTGATAGTCTTTATTGTTAGGATTAACATCCATAGCTAAAGGTGGTAAATGGCCGCCGTCGGTATCGGCAATAACAATAGCTTTACCGTCACTCACACTACAACCAGCACTGTCACACAGAGCAACCGTTAAATTATGACGTCCTGATTTATGGTAAGCAAAATTAATCACACCACTTTGGGTGCCCGCGGCTAAATTGCCTTCATTAACTAGCATGTCATCGAAGTAAACTTTGTAGCTATTGCCCCCGGTACCGCTCCATGCATTCCATTTTATATTGATGTCGACTTGATTTTTTACCGTCACTAAATCTTTATAAGAACCCTGACCATCTAGGTTAACTTGTACAAATGAATAATCTTGCGGTTGCCAGTCTATGCTAGGTTTTGATGCTGCGGCTGCAGCTTGCCAAGAGGCCGCTGCCGCTGCCGCACTGAGGGCAAAAACAGTTAATAATGTATTTTTCATAATAATTCTCTTCTCATTCTTATTAGGGTTATTTTCATTGTTCAGATTTGTTACTCACTCTTTTGCCATACACTGGCAACACCGGGCTCATCGCCCTGTGTCCACCACTTAGCACTATATTTACTACCACTGTGCATAACTTGTGTTCCTCCTTGATAAGCCGTTTGATTATTCCAACTCGGTGTTTGACCGTTATCAGGCATTGCCAGTTTCCAGGCATCGCTTGTTGCGGGTATTTGATTTTTATTCCACCACTTAGCTTGATAAACCTTACCTTGATAAGTGACCTTGTTACCGGCGCTATAAGCTTCAGTTCCAAGCCATAACGGTATATTCGGTAGACCAGGATGATTAATGATGTTGACGTTAAAGGATTGACTAGTAGTGAGTTTTCCATCTGAAACAGCTACTGAAACTGTCACTAATTGATCACGTTCAACCTCTCCAGCGAGTAAACTAATATCAGCGCCACTGCCTGTAAAACTTAAGGGAGCGGCCACTTGCCATTGGTATGTGAGTGGGTCGTTTTGGTCGTCAAAGGCATGAACATGAACACTAGCTGCCGTGTTTTCATCCATATTCAGCGGCGTTAATTGATGAACAATTGGTGCGGTATTTTCAGATTGCGGCATAACAGATAATGCAAAGCTATGGTCACTGTCTAGCGTCCACACTTTATTTGAAAGTTGATTATTAGCATCAAAAATAATCTCGCCTGCAGCGGTTTTAATGCCAATTTTGATCAATTGATCATGCATGGTGTTTAGTAATGCACCAAAATCAGCTTGCCACTGTTGAACATTGGCAACCGTAACCTCAAAGTGTTGATTAATCAGTTCCTGTCCAGAGCCGTTAAATAATCTTAACCACACTATATCTCCAGCATTGGCGACTTGCCCTTGCTTGACAAAATAGTCTTGAGGTAGCCATTGCTCTGGGGCAATATCATCACGAACGATGTTAATGTCACTACAGTTATAAAAACCTTCCCCAACCACATCATCACGTTGCCAACGACTATATAAAAGGGCATCACCCTGACGGTCGGCAGGAATATTAACTTCCATATCATAGTAGCGGCTACCATCGGGGGTTTTAATAAAATCGATGTTGCCATATTCTTGTATCAGTTCAAGATCTTGCCAGCGCAGCACATCAGTACTGGCATTAAACCCAGGCTTAGACAAATATAACTTCCAAAAGCTTGGGTTATGGGGTGTTGTGGCATTAAAACGAATTTGAATATTCCCTTGCCCATTGGGAGTGACCTTGGTTTTTTGCCAGTCAGGTGAAGCGAGGTTTAATCCGCGTTTTTCAAATACCCCTGCAGAACACAAGCTACCGTCCGGTATCGCAGACTCAACAGCTTGTTGATTATGATAGTCAGCTACGTTAACTGAAATTTCATGCTCTTGAACAAACTGCACATATCCAGATTCGATAAAAGCCGCTCGACAGGCAAAATTAGGAATATTCGAGCCGTCACTTGGCCACCAATAACCGCCTTGTGCCTGACAAATTGATTGACGCGCTTTTGGGCTTTCCATAAAGCCATGGGCATAACTTGTCTTAGGTAATAACATGCTGGTGATCGATAAAAGCACCCCACTGGCAATTAATGTGGAGGTAAATAGAGTTTGCACAGATGTATTATTCATAATGTATCGTCCTTAATAACTAAATGTAATGCGAGTAAATTATGCCCCTAGAAAGTCTAGGAGCAAGACAGTTACAAACTACATACCTGCTGCCAATCTGCATCGCTAGGTTCAGCGCGAGTCCACCATTTGGCTTTCCAAACCACTTGGTTACTGAGCATCATGTCACCTGTTTTTGCGTGATCTGGGTTTCCTTGCCAATCCTTTTGAGGAAAATTAGGATAAACAGGAATATCGGTCACATTAACCCCGTCACAGCTTTGACCTGTGCCACCACCCTCATCTTTTTTAGCTTCAGGTAAAGCTGGATACTCAGCTTTAAATGCGTAGGTTTTATCGCCTTTCTCTACAGTAAAGTTTGCCGGCCCTGTAAAGGGCATGTAATACATCACTTGCGCGATAACGGTTTCACCCGGTTTAAAGGATTCAACAACACCACCAAATTCATTAAGCAGCGTGATTGAAAAACGATGAAACTCATTTTCAAATCCGCCAATATTATTGCCTGCGGCATTTGATGCATTCGTCTCAATGGCCATTTTTAATTTTTTCTGCGAATTCCAGTTAGATTTGAAAATTGCCGAGGTTGATACGGGTACATCAAAAGCAATTTTCGCCCCTGATAAATCCAGTTGTGATTGATTGGTAAAAGAAAAACTTGCACTAATAGGATAATTATCATCACCAACAGGGAAGTCTTTGGCAACAAAATCAATATTAACCATTTGTTCTGGAACCACAAAAGCGGGATCGCCTTTGTGAATATCATAAGCCGTACCACTTTGACGGAACTTATCGTAAGCAATAGTCGTCATGGTTGACCCCATGTAATACTCTTGCTTTACTTGGTCATAATCAAAATCACCAGCCAGCTCCCAAAACATCACCCCGCCAAGTCCATTGTTAATGACATAATCGACTTTAAGAGCCATAGACTCTTCATCTTCAATTGACAGGAAAACTTTCTTTTGGTCATTCCACAGCCAAGGCGTAACAGCTACTGCATCATAATAACGTTGATAGCTGCCGACTAATTTATCCTCGGGATCCGTTTCTGGCTTTAAGCCGTAGGCGCTGATATAGCTACCATACTTACCTTGTGCCAGATTTTTTGTATGCCATAGTGGGTTACTACCTGCTGCAATTTCATTATCATTTTCAATGTCATGCCATAAGTTATCTATACCTACAGCACCATTGCCACAAGAGTTTTTATCCCCTTTACCCGTGCCTTTTGGACAAGTAGCTTGATCTGGCAAGGCCGCTTGGCCCCATAAACCATTGGTGCCGCCAGTCACATCTTTGAAGCCGCGGGTATAATAGGGAATACCAATATTTATCCGTCCTGCCGACAAGGCACCGCGGAAATATCGTACTGCCCAATCTGTGTTTAAATAACCAATACCTTCAAACTCAGCCGTGCTATAAACTCCCCACGCAGCAAGCTCAGAGTCTTCGCCAGTATCAAACAGCGCTGCATTAGGTCCAACATGAGAATTCCACGCTCCGTGTAAGTCATAGGACATAATGTTGACGTAATCTAAATATTGAGTTGCTTGGAATGTTTCCATGCCACGTAATAAATAACCTGAAGAAGGTGACGCTATGGTTAATAGATAATGTTGCCCATCACTCTGCCCCGCCTTATCCAGTGCTTCACGTAATGATTTCATTAACACCAGATAAGATTTGTTTAATGCTGCACGGCGAGGATTAGAAAAATCGAAATCATCAGGGTGGCCTGAATCAGACATTGAAGACGGATATTCATAATCGATATCAATACCATCAAAACCGTACTGCTTGATGAAGCTGACCGCACTGTCACTAAAGGTTTTTATCGCTGCATGATTAACACTGCCATCAGCATTTGTGGTCAGGGTGTAAAAACCACCATTGGCAACCCGACCCGTTTCATCAAAAAAGCCACCGGTTTCAGCCCAACCACCAATAGATATCAGGGTTTTAACATGTGGATATTGCTTTTTATATTTGGTTAATAAATTAAAGTGACCTTTATAATTCAAGCTTGTGTCTAGCTCTGCGCCAACAACATCGGGCCACTCCATATTAGTGGCTGGATTATTGACGCTATTAGGATCGCCAATTGACACTTTATTATTGGCATCAATATGCGCGAAAGCGTAATTAATATGAGTAATCTTGTCCCATGGAATATCATTAACTAAATAACTAGGTTGGTTATTGGCACCATTACGCCAACTGGTAAAGTAGCCAATAACTCGACGTGGATGATCTGCGCCCATTTTTTCACGACCATTCACATCGTAAACCGTACAATAGGGCGTATTAGTCTCAGGGGTTTGATATAAACCGCTCGGTTTACAAGCGTCTCTATCGTGACCAACGTCGCCCACTGCAACAATATTGACAATAACCGCAGCACTAGTGCCAATCGCATTATCATCATCTGTGGCTTGCAAGGTAAATGTTACCTGCCCTAACTCAGTGGCTTGCCAAGTAAAACTCTCACTAGCAGTTACCGAAGAAAATACTGAACTGTCATTAGCAAATAACTCAAGCCCAGCAACTGAGCCATCAACATCCGTCGCCGTTAAGGCGAATTGAACTTGATCGCCAATATGAACTTCTAGGGGTGAGTCGATGATAGTTAAGTTTGCACTAGGTGCCTGATTATTCGGTGGAGTATCTTTTTGCTGTACCGTCAAATTCAATAGACTTGAACTAGTAGCCTTTTGTTTATCGTCATAAGTCGTCACTGAAAAATAGTGCAGCCCTTTGACGGCAGACCATGTCACTTGATTTGCGTTCGCAGCCAAGGTGGTCAGTAAAATACCGTCAAGAAATACATCACTATGATCGATACTGCCATCACTATCTTGTGCCAAAAATGATATGACAACGCTGTCATTTTCGGTCAAAGAAGTATTGTTTGCTGGCGAAATCCAACTAACCGTAGGGGCTAGGTTGACATCACCACTTTGGCAGTCGCCCAGTTTCTTCCACTCTTGCCATGAGCCAGAATGCTGTACCGGGTCAGTCTGATTCCACCACTTAGCTTCAAAGGCTTGCTGTTGAGTTTTGACCTTCTGACCCGCGGTATAGGTAGAACCGGCTTGCCATTGAGTAAACGCATTGCAATCAATAACAGCCCCCTGTACTGAACATCCTAAAAATATCAGTGATAAAACACCAATATTCACAGCGGGTTTTAAAATAACTTTATTTTCCATGTTCTGACCTCTTACCATATAGTTGTTAATTATTTGTTACGTCTGATTTTAAAATAGCACAAACTTCAAATTGCACAATATTTATTCAAAATAGTGTTTTTATACCGATATAAGGCTCCATATGTGCGTGCACCATGGATTGTTGAGCTAAAAAACCACACAATAGCTAGAATGTTATTAACTCGATAAAGTCGATTTAAATACCAGAAAGGGAATGATGGAAAATTAAAAATGGAAATTTATTTTATTAACTAAAGCAAGGTATTAAGAATAAAAAAACACTAAAAAACACTAAATATTAAGCGAAATAATTAAGCTTTCACTTACCCTATATATCATTAAGCTCTAATATAGATCTGAAATAAAATAAAAATAACTAACCTGATGACCTAAATACGATTTCCGCTAATCGTGTTGATAAAGCATCTACAAATGAAATAAGTTTAAAATGAAGCTGAGATCAACAGGAAGGTGAAGTATTAATGTCATCAACACCTCCCCAAAGAGACTTTCTGCATGGATGACTGGGTATATTTAAATAAACTATCATCGGGTTAACGTTAGAAAAGATCTTCTACCCATTTAATAACAACACCCATTGTGACCATAGCATTTAACTTTAGCAGTGCAACAGTATCACCCGACTCAAGTTCGCTTTCACCACAACGGGGATCTGAACGCTGCAATGCGCCTGTCATACTATGGTCAATTGGAATAGGTTCGCAGCCATGGCCAGACTCACAAATGAAGTCCCATTTATCGCGCGCGGGTAAGTGACAAGTAAAGCAATTACCGCCAAAACGATTGTTCACATCGACAAAACCGCGCTTTGCAATGGTAGAACCTTGCTCATCAACGGCGAGTTCAAAAAACTCCCAATCACCAGTGGCTGGAAAGGTGCCCGCTTCTCGCTTAACCATCACTTCGGTGGGCACTAATTGCACTACGGAACCCGTTGGATAAATAGCCCCCTCAGGCGCATTGGCGGCGGCTAATGTTCCCTCCATATTACCGAGTAAATTATCAACATAAAAGTGACGTGCTGGAGTCATGTCTCTGATACAACTAAAGCTTTTTTCACTTATATTTAGCACACTTTGTTCTGCACTAATTGAAAATGCCATGAAAGATAATATTAACGAACTTGTAATTGTCGTGATTATTTTATCGTATGTATTCATATAAAAACCTATAACGTTGTTGATAGAAACAGCCTGTCTTAAACAGGCTATTTCCGATGATTAACTATAACTTAAACTTATCAAACTAATGGTTTTTTATGCACTTTTACGCATCTGCTGCCAAGTTAGCAAAGTTCGGATCGCGCTGCATATTAATCCTAAAAAAATAAGGTTAACCCCAGCGCCAAAATGCGCTGGCATCTCTGCTACCTCTGCCATAATTTCATCGGCATGGGTAATGCCATACCAAGAAAGACCAACACCTAAAATCAGTGATAAAAGTGACAAAAATAAAAATAAACCTGATAAATACTTCATCACTGTGTGGCAAATTCTCTATTAATTAATCAAATAGTTTTGTAATAAAAAGTAACTATATTCGTAATTTAAGCAAGTCTTGGGAAGAATTTAGCCGTAATCCTCATAAAATCGATAGTTGCTAGTTGCTAGTTGCTAGTTGCTAGTTGCTAGTTGATATGATGAAAAGCTTCAATTCGTACACTATACTTTAATAACATAGTTTTACTTCATTAAGCTTCTGATCTAAATATGATTAAAACCACTAATGTCGTTAATTCAGCTCAGAATAGTATACACTTCCTCATGAGGCCCCATTGACATTTAACCATCAATTTTACAGAAGTTTATGCAAGATGTTTTGAACAACGGCTAGCAATACATGAATAAACAACAACGTATTAGAAAGTTACTGCATACTTAAAAGGCTTAGGGTAAATATGTACTTAAAATTTTTTGCCTAACAACTCAAACCTATAAGTAAAAGAGCTACATTATTGAGATAGATATTATGAAGACCATTGACCTGGCTGCACTTAAAGATGTAATGGATTTAATGCTCGATGCTGTTTGTGTTGTGAATAAAAATGGATGTTTTGTATTCGTTAGCGCGGCGTTTGAAGATATATTTGGATATGCGCCAAATGAAGTTATCAATAAACCAATGATTGACTTTGTTTATCCTGAAGATGGAGTAAAAACACTTCAAGTTGTAGAAACACTTATCAGTGGTGAGAATCAACGTCGTTTTGAAAATCGTTGGGTGCGAAAAGACGGCAAAGTTGTTGATATTCTTTGGTCTGCAAGGTGGTCTGAAGAACATCAATTTAGAATCGCAATTGCCCATGACATTACCGAACGTAAACAAATGGAACAGCAACTTCATTATATTGCTGGACATGATCCTTTAACACAATTACCTAACAGATCATTATTATTTGAACGCCTGCAGGCTTCGCTAGGATTAGCACGCCGAGGCGGAACACATTTGTCATTATTATTTATCGATATCGATGGTTTTAAGCATGTAAATGATAACTATGGTCACCTCGTTGGTGACAAATTGTTAAAGAGTATTGCTAAGCGTTTACATGATTGTGTGCGCAAATCTGATACTGTTGGGCGTTTTGGTGGCGATGAGTTTTTAGTGATATTAAATAACATTGAGTCATTTGATAAAGTACTTATTATTGCAGAAAATATTCGCTCCGAACTCGATAAACCTTATCAGTTTGATGAGTTGGTTTTACAGTTATCTCCAAGCATTGGCTTAGCCCGTTACCCTGAAAATGGGGATAATGAGCAGCAATTAATACAACATGCTGATCAAGCTATGTATCAAGCTAAAAGCACCGGAGGAAATAGCGTAAAAACCACAGTAAACAGTACTAAATAATGTTAAGCAGTTCCCTCATTTAATTGATAAATAATTTGATTTGAACTGCCGCGCCATTTTAACCTTGGATCGGCCAAAGACTGTTCAAACTTACCATCAATCAATACATCTACCAGTGCGATAATGGCTTGTTGCTCAAGGGTTAAACTAGCTAGTTTATAACCAGTCCACAACCAAATATCTTTGCCAATACACTCAGTTTTCACGCGCCTCACTAACTTAAGCACTGCGGTAATATTGGCAGGATGCAAAGGATCACCACCGCTTAAGGATAGACCTTTACGACGAATACGGCTGTCGTTCAAGTCAGCTATAATTGCGTCTTCTAGGGCTTGGGTAAATACATGTCCGGCGTCTGTTCGCCAGGTTAGTTGGTTATAGCAGCCTTTACAGGCATGCTCACAGCCGCTGACAAACAAGGTGCAACGTGTGCCCTCGCCATTAACAACATCAACACTGTGATATGCACTATAAAACATTAAATGTGTTTCACCCGTCGTTTTACTTCTTGTTGTTTGCCATGATTAAACGGCCTGGCATCTGGGCTACCTAAATAACCGCATACTCGGCGGGTAACCGACACTCGGCTAGGTTCATGGTTACCACATTTAGGGCATACAAAACCTTTACTGGTGCAATTAAACTCACCGATAAACCCACAGTCGTAACACTCGTCAATAGGAGTATTAGTGCCGTAATAAGGTACTCGGCTATAACTGTAGTCCCATACGTCCTCTAAAGCTTCGATGTTATTTTGCATGTTAGGATATTCACCATAGCAAATAAAACCACCACTACTTATCTCAGGATACGGCTGTTCAAAGTCTATTTTATCGTATGGGTTCACTTGCTTTTCAACATCTAGGTGAAAACTATTGGTGTAGTAACCTTTGTCCGTTACCCCTGTTAATACCCCAAATTCTTTCGCGTCTAAACTGCAAAAACGGCTACAAAGGTTTTCACTTGGGGTGCTGTATAAACTAAAACCATAGCCAGATTCTTGTTTCCATTGTTCAGTGTTTTTCTTAAGGTACGACACGACTTTAAGCGCTTTTTGACGTAACACTTCATCGTCAAACACATGTTGTGCACTGCCATATAAAGCATTAATGGTTTCATGTAAGCCGATGTAACCTAATGAAATTGACGCTCGACCATGTTTAAATATTTCACTGATGTCATCATCTGCTTTTAGGCGAACACCACAGGCGCCCTCCATATATAAAATTGGTGCAACACGGGCTTTAACACCCACTAACCGAGCAATACGAGTGTCTAAAGCTTTTTTTGCTACCACTAGGCGTTTATCTAATAAAGCATAGAACTTGGCCTCATCGCCCTTAGATTCTATCGCAATACGTGGCAGATTTAAGCTCACCACACCGAGGTTGTTGCGGCCTTCATGTACCAACTGACCATCTTGCTCGAACGTGCCTAAAAATGAGCGACATCCCATAGGTGTTTTGAATGAACCAGTGGCCTTAACCACTTGTTCATAATTCAAAATATCGGGATACATGCGTAGACTTGCACACTCTAGCGCCTGGCGTTTGATGTCGTAATTTATATCTGCCGCTTTATGATTAACGCCATCTTTTATTGCAAAAACCAGTTTAGGAAAAACCGCTGTTTTACGATTTTTACCTAATCCCGCCTTGCGCACAGTTAATATTGACTGCTGAATTAAGCGAGACTCCCAACTTGTACCCAAACCAAAGCCAAAGGTGACAAAGGGCGTTTGGCCATTGGCGGTATGCAAGGTATTCACTTCATATTCAAGTGATTGAAATGCATCGTGGCATTCTTTTTCTGTTTGCGCTTTTGCAAAGGCTTCAACGTCGGCAATTTGCCACTTAATGCCCGTCGCAAGATGCTTTTGATAGCTTTTTTGAACAAAGATTGCCAACACTTCATCAATACGATTAATAGTGGTGCCACCATAAATGTGACTCGCCACCTGGGCAATTATTTGCGCCGTTACTGCCGTTGCAGTCGAAATAGATTTTGGGGTTTCAATTTCGGCGTTACCCATTTTAAATCCGTGGGTTAACATGCCGGCTAAATCTATTAGCATGCAATTGAACATAGGAAAAAAAGGCGCATAATCTAAGTCATGATAGTGCAGCTCCCCCCGTTCGTGGGCGGCCACCACATCTTTGGGTAACAAGTGCGTTTTGGCATAATGTTTAGCCACAATACCGGCTAATAAATCGCGTTGAGTGGGTATAACCTTGGCGTCTTTGTTGGCATTTTCATTTAACAGACTGCTGTCACTTTGCTCTACTAAACCGCGAATTTGACAATTTAACTTACTTTTGGTCTCGCGGCTCACATCGCGATCATGTCGGTATTCAATATAATGACGTGCAACCGACTTAAAAGGACCTGACATTAACCTGTTTTCAACTGCATCTTGTAGTTGATGAATATCCACTTCTGTTTGTTGCTGAAACTCTTGTTCAACTGTCAATGCCAAAGTGTTGGCATAGTCATGATCTGATTGTCCGGCAGACTTCATTGCTGCAATAACGGCATCTTTTATTCGACTTGAATCAAATGCAGTTCGGCATCCGTCGCGCTTAATAACAACCAACATAACCAGCTTCTCCTTTAGCGTCGCCAAATCAATATATCGGCATACGAAAAACACAAAACACTATATGTAGTGTATTAAGCGTTAAATCGTCACTATCCGTGTTGATCTAGATCATCATTTTTCACGGTAAAGAAAAGCAAAGTAAATTTATGTTATAAGCACCAAAAATAAGCTTGTTAGCGCTTGATCATAGATATCAAGCTAGTTTAGGAACAATATTTTCAAATTAGTTTTTAAGCGACGCTTTAATTAAATGCGCGATATCTTCAACTGCTTTTTTACCCGCGGCAATCGCTTCATCTGCACGATGAAACTCCATGGTGCCAATATCAGATACATTGGGAATAATACAAATATCTGGTGGGTCGCCCATTAATCGAGATCGCTTATGACGCTGTTCTAAAATATCCATCGATTGTGACATTACCGCTAACATGCCAGGGTGCGACTTAGTGCCAAGCGACAGTTTGTCACTTAAGCTACTGATATAGTCTTTGCCCTTACCCAATAAATCCATAAAGCCTGAATCTTGCGGTTCAGCATCTGCATCAAGGTGTTCATCAGACACAGGCTCAGAGCTACTGACTTGCTGGGGCAACACTTGCATTTGTTTACGTAAATAACCATTCAAATCAACAGCGATGACAATATCGACCCCAAGCGAACGACATAATGAAACTGGTACGGGATTAACTACGGCACCATCAACTAACCAACGGCCATTTTGTTGTACTGGCGGTAAAAAGCCAGGCATAGAACATGATGCCCTGACAGCATTGCGCAATAATCCTTCTTTAAACCAAATCTCCTGGCCAGAATACAAATCCGTTGCCACTGCGGCAAAGGGGTGTTTCAAGTTTTCAATGTCAACAGCGCCAATATGAGTAGACATAACATCAAATACTTTTTCACCGCTAATAAGCCCACCTTTACGCCAACTAATGTCCATTAATCCAATAACATCCCAACTTGAAAAGCTACACACCCAACTTTTAAGTTCAGCTAGACTGTCATTAGCATATGCCGCGCCAACCAGTGCGCCAACAGAACAGCCAGCAATTTTATCCGGGTAAATACCTAATTCAGCCAAGCCTTCAAGCACACCAATATGCGCCCAACCTTTGGCTGCACCGCTACCTAATGCCAATCCGATAATCGGTTTTTTCTCTGGTGAAGCTTGAACTGGTGCCATTTACATACTCCATAGGGTCACTTTTAAACGTAAATAATCAGGCTTTACTGGCCAAGTGCTTTATTAGCATAAACAAGCAAGTCATTATTGGCTATAGCAAGCTTATCCAGCTATAATATTTGGCTATTATTTTCTAGGGGATCCACCTTTGCAGTTTTCTGATTTTTCGCTTGATAAACGCTTGTTAGATAGTTTGAAGCATATGGGTATTACTGACCCAACCGAGATCCAAGAACAAGCCTTACCTATTGCCCTAGCGGGTAAAGATTTGATGGCATCATCGAAAACTGGCTCGGGGAAAACTTTAGCGTTTTTACTGCCTGCGATGCAGCGGATTATTTCCAGCAGAGCGCTGTCGAAAAAAGATCCTCGCGTGCTGATTTTATTGCCGACTCGTGAACTTGCTCAGCAAGTATATGGTCAACTTAGATTACTGGTTGCCAACACCCAGTACAAAGCAATCAGTATTTTGGGCGGTGAAAACTTTAACGACCAAGCCAAAGGTTTGTCCCGTGACCCACATTTTATTGTGGCAACTCCGGGTCGAATTGTTGATCATCTTGAGCAACGTCACTTGTTTTTAAATGGCCTTGAATTACTTGTTCTTGATGAAGCTGACCGCATGTTGGACCTAGGGTTTGCACCACAACTGAAAGCCATTAATGAAGCTGCAGATCATAAACGTCGTCAAACCTTGATGTTTTCAGCCACTTTAGATCATCAAAGCATTAACGATATTGCCGCCACATTATTGAAGAATCCAAGCCATGTGGCTATTGGCACCAGTTATGCTGAACACAAAGATATTGAACAAAAAATGCTGTTTGCTGATCATCTAGATCACAAACAAGCACTGTTAAGCCACTTATTGAAGCAGCCAGAACACAAGCAGACTATTGTATTTACCGCAACTCGCTCAGACACAGACCGCTTAGCCACACTTTTAGCTGAACAGGGATTTTCTACCGCAGCATTAAGCGGTGAGCTAAAACAAAATGCGCGTAACCAAATTATGGATCAATTTAGTCGTGGCCAGCAGCAAATTCTTATCACCACGGATGTGGCCTCTCGAGGGCTAGATTTAGTTAACGTGTCATTAGTGGTTAACTTTGACATGCCAAAATTTGCTGAAGAATATGTCCATCGTATAGGCCGTACTGGCCGTGCTGGCGCTAAAGGTATTGCAGTTTCATTAGTGGGCCCAAAAGACTGGCAAAGCTTTTTACAAGTGCAATCATTTTTACGCAAAAACTTTGAATTTACCGCGGTCGACGGTTTACCGGCTAAGTTTTCGGGCTTAAGTCAACAAGCGGGAACGAAAGCCGCCAAAGACAAGCCTGAAACCAAAGTAGCAGCTAAAACTAGAGCTAAGCAAAAAGCTAAAGCAGTCCCTAAGCGCGATAAAACATTTATTACTGGTATCGACGTTGGCGATGCGCCAATGCGCCGTAAAGCGAAACCCATTGTGATTATTGAACAAAAAATCAGTGACAGTGAAGACTAATTATTAAGTGACTCGCCGGTTAAAATATCATGCGGTCACTCATTGAAATACGGAAAGGATAAACATGAAAGTTTGTGGTGTAGAGTTAAAAGGTGGCGAGGCCATCATCAGTTTACTTAGCTATGAAGGTGAAACCTTCAATGTGCCGAGTTGTCGTAAAGTGTCATTTTCGGTGTCAGATTCGGCATCGACAGAGTCTCTGCGTGAGTTTCATTTTGCTTTTCATAAGCTAATGGAAGACTACAAGATTGACCAAATCGCGATTATTGAACGTGAACAAAAAGGTAAATTTGCCGGCAGTGCTACCAGCTTTAAATTAGAAGCGGCGATTCAAATTACCGAGCTGCCAGTGATAATGATTTCACCATTAACCATTAAAGAGCAACTGAAGCGTAATCCACCGCAAGTTGACTTTGATTCTTTAGATTTAAAACGCGTTCAGCTAAATGCATTTGATGTCGCTTATGTGCATCATAACCGATTAATATTCGGTAAAGTTTAATTCCGAGCTAACATTTTAAGGCTAAGCTTTAAGCGTTATCTGTCATCACACATAATGGAGATAACGCTATAGCAGCGCTTAACAACACTTATGACAACCTCTAAATCAAAAAAACTAACTGCTCCACCAAAAATGCAATTAAAGCCTACTAGCCAAGCATTAAAGCCCAAAATAGACATAAGCACACTCATCACCAGCGATGACGTTAAAAAGCAGCAAAGTGAGCGCAGTGCTATGCGCTATCTGTCTGGTTATAATCCTCAAATCATCAGCCAAATAGCTGAATTAGTTGACAATAATAAACTGGGCGAACATTTTTTAAGCCGCTACCCTAAAAAGCATGATATTCGTACAGATAAAGCACTATATGACATGGCAATTGCGTTGAAAAATACCCATATGCGCCAATCAGACCCGCTATCAAAAGTCATTTTTGACGAAAAAATTAACCTAAGTCATCATGCACTTGGATTACATTCATATGTTAATCGTCGCCAAGGACATAAAGTTAAAGCAAAAAATGAAATTCGTATTTCATCTCGCTTAAAACACACACCTTTTGAATTACTGCAAATGGTAGTGGTGCATGAATTAGCCCATTTACGTGAAAAAGAACATAACAAAGCCTTTTATCAGTTATGTACTTTTATGTTAGCTGATTATCACCAACTAGAGTTCGATATGCGGGTATGGCTGGTTGCCGAAGAAGTCGGACAATTACCCTATACTTAACGGCATATTGGTAATTGCCACACTAACATTTTGATGCTGTAACAATTAAATAGCCACGCCAAAACCGATAATTAACTGAAAGTCATCTTTTTCAGGAACCTGACCATCGCTCTCAGCACGGGGAGTATTGGTTCTATCCCAAACTAATGACAAGTCAAGATCAAACATATCGGTTAACTCTACGACAATTCCAGCAACAGCATGGTGGGTATAACCGCCATAATTTTGGTTACCCAACTGCATCCGATAATCCGCATTAAAATCAACCGAGTCAGTTAGTTCAGTGGTAAACGTACTGTCTACAACCAAAGTGCCGCTACTTTCATTATCATCCTCGCCTAATTCAACCTCTTTAAAATTCGTCATGGTATAAGCGGGACCACCACTGATACTCCACTCGGTTTTAGCGGTATCAATAATGCTGTAACCCACACCAGAACCTAGAGTGACACGTGATGAAATATTCATAAAAGGATCGGTATAATATTCAACAAATACAGGTCGTAGGAAGAACTGATTCGATAAAAACCAATCGAAAAAACTGTTTACACGGTGATTGTTAGTGGTATTTTCTCCACCAGATTTACTGTAATTACCCAGGTAATCGGTTCTAAAACGCGACTCAGTAGTTCTGCGACTCATTCTTGCTTTGGCTGAATAGTCGATTTGATTATTATTGCCTGAACGCAAGTTTGCCCCTAATGACACAGTACTCGTCCAGTAATTAGCTTCATGTTGTTCACCGGCAATGATCGTCATAATGTCATTCACATTAAATACAACACCATCAAGGTAGCCCTGACCGTTCTGGATCAGCAAGCGCCCTGTGCGAGTAGATAAATCGGTAAAACCAATACTGACTGCACCGCGACTTTGCAACACAATGACGTCTTCCCAATCGACTATAAGCGTATCAAGCTGATCACTTTCAAACTCTAGTTTATTGTCATAAAGGTGTTTAATCTCGCCTTTAAGCAGCTCATTGCTGTTTAGCTGTAGCCAATCATACTTATCCCCCACAGGCACGTTAACCTGCATGGGAGTAAATTGATTTTGCACATTTTGTTGTGCTGCTGGCGTTTGCGCAGCGACATTGGTACTAACTAAATAGCTAAAAAAAGTAAAAGCTAACGGCTTGAAGGTTCGTTTTACGTTTGAAGAGCGGATCATGTTAATTTTCCATTGGCCGCAGCTAACTTGTGAACTGCAATAAAATTATAATTTGCTGACATTTTAAAGGCTAGCGCCAACATAAACAACCGCTAGCCGTTAGGTTATTAACTCGATATCAGTGACTTTGTTGAGTTCGAGAATGCAACTAATGACAGCCCAAAACAAAACTGCAGCCATTAGGCTGCAGTGTTAATTTGTGTAAAGCGGGCATTGATATTAACTGAGTTAACCCAATTCCATCATCATCTTTCGACTGCGAACGATTGACTGGAACTCAGATAAATCTTTCTTTGGTAATACTTTCGCTTCGGCAATATTAGCTTTCATCGAGTCAATTGGGCGACCTTTGACATGAAATTCATAGTGTAAATGTGGTCCAGTAGACGCGCCTGTATTACCCGACAAAGCAATAACTTGACCTCGCTTAACACGTTGACCTTTTTTGACCTTAAAAGCAGATAAGTGTAAATATCGAGTACGCACTTTATTATCATGCTCTATTACTATGTATTTGCCTGCAAACGCATGATTAGTCACTAGGCTTACTACACCGTCACCGGGTGCAAGCACTGGTGTACCCACTGGAGTCGCATAGTCGGTACCGTTATGTGGACGTACTCGACCAGTAATAGGATGTTTACGATTAGGGTTGAAGCGCGAAGTCATGCGGTAGTTTTTACTCAGGGGAACACGCTGAAAAGCTGGCGCTAAACTTTGGCCTTTTTCATCGTAATAATTGCCGTCTAAATGTTGAAATGCGGTAATATCACGGCGACCGGTGTGAATTTGTATCCCTTCTAAATTACTATTACCAGTGGTTTCACCCGCAATAAATTGATCATTCATTAATACTGAAAATCTATCTCCTGCACGTAATTCACGCGAAAAGTTTAATTTACTTGTTAATAAACTCTCAACCTTGGCAATTTCAGCAGCACTTAAACCAGCGGCTTTGGCTGACACATAAAACGAGCCGTTAATTTCGCCACCGACAATTCTATTTTGCCAAATCCCTTCAAGATTAATGTCTTTGACTTCATAGGTACCGTCATCATAACGGGTGAATACCACTTGGTGGGCTGGGTTAAAGTACAACTCCATTTTGGCCAAATTACCTTGGTTATCATCCCAAAATTGAATACGGTTACCTGGCATTAACGTATCTAAAGCCAGTACGTCTAAATCAGCCTCTAGAACTTTATACATGGTTTTTTGGTCGATACCGGCCATTTCAAACAATTTACTCAACGTGTCACCATTAGTGATCACATGTTCAAGTATTGGAGTCGGTTCTTCAAAAACCTGACCGGCTTTAATAGGCTGGTTAATATGGGGAATAAGTGCATCTAGGTCTAATGTGACAGGAATTCGCTGCGATGAAAATTCTTGCTGTGTTGGCCATAATAAAGCCGCACCAACCATAAAAACACTCGCCAATAACACTTTCTTATGCAAGTTTGGCAAGTTTGATAAACTTGCTGATGGCTTTTCGAAGCCCATAATTTTACTCGTTAGCAATCTTTAATCCACCTAAAAGTTTTTAGTTATTATTTGTCGTTATTAATATTTTTACTTTTATCGTAAACTTTAATCGCGCGTTATCAATATGTTAAGCCGAGACTAATGCTTTAAACATTTGTCACTTGCTTGCATCAAGTGATGCATTTTCAAGCAAGAATAAATTTTCGTGTGCACTGTTATATCAAATATTTGTCATATTACAAATATATATTGATGAGTTTTCATATATTTTTTGCGCTAGATTCCACTCTCTGCAGTAGCTTGAGCCAGATCAAGCCCTGAATTGTTTCAAGCTATTGCAAACTGGCTTTGTAGTTTACTTACACCAAGTCCATTCATTTTGTTGACTTTAATTTGTACAGCTATGCGCTCTTTCATGGCTTCTATATGGCTGATCACACCGATCATTTTGCCTGATGCATTAAGATTATCTAACGCATCTAACGCTGTATCTAATGTTTGACTGTCTAACGTGCCAAAGCCTTCATCAAGAAATAATGAATCAATGCTGGTTTTATGGCTAACCAAATCGGACAAGGCCAGTGCTAATGCTAAACTGACTAGAAAACTTTCGCCCCCAGATAAAGTTCGCGTATCTCTAATTGCATCACCTTGCCATGTATCCAGTACCTGCAGTTCTAGTGCTTCGCTATCTTTGCGCTCAAGTTGATAGCGACCATGCAATCTATCTAACTGTTTATTAGCCAAGGCGACCAAATGGTCGAGCGTTAAACCTTGCGCAAAACGGCGGAATTTATCGCCCTTTTGTGAACCAATTAATGAATGTAAATAGGCAATGTCATCATAGTCTTGCTTTGCCAGCGTCAACTGTTCAAGTAAAGTTTGTTGTTGGTCTTTTAACTCTAGATCTTGTTTTAAGGCATGCTGGCACTGCCATAATGTTTGTTGCTGAAGATGCTGGCGTTCAAGCAGTATTTGCTGCTCTAACGTGACCTCATCTATTTGCAACACATCAAAAGCATGCAACACACCTTGCTGTTGTAGTTCATTGTTATTTTTAGCAGCTTGAGTGAATAACACCTGCGACTCTTGTAATTGATTATCAAGCTGGCGCTTCAATACTGTTAATCTTTGATGTTCATCTGGCGCCAGCAATGCTTGGAGATATGCCGCTGCATTTTCAAATGGACTGGCTGTTAATGCCATGTGCCAACGCTCAGCAACCTGTTGATGGTCTTGATTCTCTGACTCAAGCTGACGAGTTAATCCCTGTTTTTGGGTGGCTAGGGCTTGAATGTGAGTTTTACTATCTTGCAGTTGAGTGAATTTTTCCTGCAAACCGCTTTCTTCCAGCATCAGATCATGTTCACTTTGACGCTTGACCTCATCGACTTGCTTATCGGCAAATAAATCAGCTCTTTGCTGCTGCTTTAACTGTAAATCCTCTTGGGTTTGAACTAATACTACTTGAGCCAGCTCAATTTGTTCGGCGATTTGCATTGCTTGATGCTGATATTGCTGTGATTCCTGCTCCAGCAATGCCAATTGCTGACGATTATTATCCAGCGTTTGACGAGCATCTAGCCATTGTTGAATATCGGCCTCAAGTGAGTCTAACCATGAAGCGGCGTCAGCCCAATCGGGTAATGTTAAATCACATTGGCTGATATGATGAGTTAATTGCTGTTTGATCTCGCTTGAACTCGACTCAATTTCGTTAATTTGATGGGTGTGCTTATCGATTTGCAGCTGAGCCGTTTTAAGCTCAAGTTGTGCCAACTGCAACTGGCTATTTTCAGCGTTTTGTCGCTGTTCCAATTGAGTCATCTGCTCACCCAATTGGCTGGCTGATTCATTAAGGACTTTAAGCTGCAACAATACATCTGACAGCTGCTTTTTATATGCATCTATTTGGGCATTATAATCAGTAATGGCTTGCTGACTTTGCACATCATTCAAATCAAAGCTCACGCCCAAAGCCTGACAGCAATCTATTGCTTGATGCTGGTATTGCATCTGTTTCCCTTGCCACTCTTGGATAGCGGTTTGTTGGTTTTGTTGAATATAAGTCAACTCGGCTAGCGCTTGCTTTTGCTGCTCGCCTTGTTTTTTCAATTGTTCAAGTTCATCGAGTAACACGGCTTCTCGGCGCTCGGTGTGCGATAAATCCAGTTCTTGGTATTCAGTCACTAAAGGATGTTCAATTGAACCACATAATGCACACGGCTCACCCTCAATCAGTTTTGCTCGCTCACTGGTTAAATCAGCAATGCGCTGTTCTTGCTTGAGTAGTTGCTGTACATCTTTTAATTGCAGATTTTTATCGCTCCACAGCCCCCTTGTTTGGGTAAGCGTCTTATCTTTATCAACCATTTCCTGTTGGCGCAGATGAATAGCCTGTTGCCCATCAGCTAAAACTTGACGCCCGAGAGTGTAATCCTGTGCAAGTTGTGTCAATTTCTCTCGAAAACCTTGCTGTTCTAGTATCTGTTGATGTTCATTTTGTAAGTCGCCTTCGGTTTTACCCGCTAACAATTGGCTTATATTGGCTTTTAGGTTTTGTTGTTCGCTACTCAAAAGCACTACTTGCTCGCTATTGGCAGTAATACTTTTTTGTACCCTATCAATTAGCTGTTGCTGCATTGCCGATGTGCGCGTATGAACATCAATCTCGGCGCGATACTCCCGTTGGTTTTTAGCCAGAGACAACCATTGCTGATACTGAGTTTTCCAAGAAGCAATATGTTGGCCAATAACCTGCCCCAAGGGAAACTGGCTCACCAAATCAGTTAAATGATGCTGGTTTTGGTTGATATTCGCGATGGCGTTTTGGCTATCGATAAGGCGTTTACTAACAGCTTGGTGGTCTTGCTGTTGTTTGGCAAGAGTTTGCTGCTCACGCTCAACCTGCTGCTTTAACACTTTAATATCATGATCTAAGGGTATAATTTGCTGATCAATTAATAGTAATAATTGTTTATGTAAGGTTTTAGCCGCATCGACTGTGAGTTGCTGAGCAATATAAGCCTGTTCATTTTGGCCAACCTTAATGCTTGATTGTTGTAACTGCTGACCAATGCGTTCGATTTGCATGGTTAAATCAACCAGCTTTTTGGCTAAATAAGCTTGCTGTTCAAATATCGGTTTAAGCTGCTGCGCTGGCTCACTATCCGCTAACCTTTGCAATGCACTTTGTTGCTCATCAATAGCTACTTTTGCCTGTTCAAACGCTTTTTGGCAAGCTAAATGGTGTTGAGTGGATTGAGTCAGTTGCTTGTGCCACTGCAAGAACACATTTTTATGTTCGATCTGTTGATGTAATGTTTCCAATTCGCGGGTTAACGTTTGCTGCAACGCTTTATTTTCTAACACTTGATCGGTGCTTAATACCTGAACATGGTTAATTTGGCTTTCGAGTAACTGTAATTGCTGCTTAGATTGGCTAAATTCCTGGTGCACTCGCTCAGATATCAAACCATAAATTTCCGTGCCGGTTAATTCTTCAAGTAACTCTGCTCTGACATTAGCATCGGCATTCAGAAATGCCGCAAACTCGCCCTGAGATAACATCATGGACTTAGTGAAACGCGCGAAATCTAACCCGGTTATTTTTTCCATGGCATCAGATTTTAATTTTATTTGGCTGGCTATAATTTTACCGTCGGCCATTTGTGCTAACTCAACTTGCGCATCCTGTAGGTTACCATCGGCATTATCTCTGGCACGACGCTGGCTCCAAAATGCCCGATAACCGACCCCTTTTACTTCAAATTCAACCTCAGCTAAACACTCACTGGTGCCACGGGTCATTAGCTCGTTAGTTGACTTTGATATCACAGCTAAGCGCGGTGTTCTGTGGTAAAGCGCTAAACAAATCGCATCTAAAATAGTCGTTTTACCCGATCCCGTTGGGCCGATAATGGCAAACAGACCGTTTTCAGCAAATGGGCTGGCGGTAAAATCAATTTTCCACTCATCTTTAAGTGAATTGATATTTTTAAATCGCAGAGACAGTATTTTCATTATTTATTCTCCGCTTGTTGCGCCAATTCAACTTCTTGCTGTAATTGGTCAAACTTGGTCATTATCCGTTGTTTAAATGCTTCATCATCAAACTGTTCTTGCATTAGTCGGCGTTGAAAAACCTCTTTTACTGATAATTCTGACAGGGTTTCATTTTGATTAACTTGCATTGCCGCTTTACGGTTAGCACGAGCCCGTTTAAGTTGCAGTACTTCGACAGCTTTATGTTGAGTCATTTCGACAATTCTTGACTGTAAGTCAGATAAATAATCTTGTTCAGTGACCTCGATACTTAGCCAAGTTTGTTTGAATGAGCCAGAAACATCAGAAGCGCTAGACACGTTATCGTCATTACTGTCAGCAAATAATGCTATTTGTTGCTGAATTTGAGCAAGGTTGCCACGAATAAACTGCATAGGTTGGAACATAGGAATATTAAGTGCCTCAACCTGCATAGGGCCTTCAGCCTGCCACTGCACTACAAACACACTTTTATTAGACTGGTTATCTTTTGATAACTCATCAAAACTTAATGCTAATGGCGAGCCTGAATAACGAATATGCTCAGTTTTAGCGACTTTTTGAGGCCGATGAATATGCCCTAAAGCGATGTAGTCCGCAGGTGGAAATAAGTTGGCATTAAAAGCATCTAAACTGCCAATATAAATCTCCCGCACTGATTCAGACGTGCTAGCGCCGACAGTCGTTAGATGCCCTGTGACGATGATCGGTAAATCTTCATTTGTAACATTTTTATGCTGCGCTTGTAGGTTCTGTGCTTGTTCAAAGCTTGCTTGATAATATTGGGCGATGGCATTGCCAAGCTTTAATTGCTTGTCTTTTGCACTTTCATCTACTTGGCTTTGAATTAACTCTCTGGGACGCAAAAAAGGAAGACCACACATAATGGCTCCCGGCAGACCTTGGCGGTTGTTAATCACAAAGACATGCTCTTCAGGTGAGGATAATGCGCCAGGGATCACTAGGGTATTTAGGCAAGCAAGTAGTTCTTTAGACTCGCCCAGCATGGACACTGAATCATGGTTGCCACCTAAAATAATCAACTGGCAACCAGATTGCTGCATTTGTACAATAAATTGATTGTAAAGGGTTCTGGCATAACTTGGCGGCGTGCCGGTATCAAAAATATCGCCGGCAATAATTAAGGCATCAACCTGATGTTGCTCAATTTGCAGCAGTAACCAAGCCATAAAAGCTTGATGTTCTGCGGCGCGGTTTTTTCCAAAAAATGCTGACCTAAATGCCAATCTGAAGTATGAATAATGCGCATAATGACCTTTACTCTAATTCGTTTTCAATACGACCCACTGAAATAAATACTGGGTGCGGATGTTCGACATTACATATATTGTGACCACAAGAGTTTTATACTCATAGCAAAAGACATGACCACCACCAAGGGTTTGATGATTTTCACGCCTTTGGTCATCACTAACCTTGAACCCAAGGTGGCGCCTATAGCCTGGCCAACTAACATAATAAGCCCAAGCACCACAACGACATGGCCACCAATTACAAAGAATATTAACGACGCTATATTGGTTGAAAAATTCAGTACTTTCGCATGCGCAGTGGCTTTAGCTAAACCAAAGCCCATTAATGACACAAAAGCGAGCGCAAAAAAGCTTCCGGTACCTGGGCCAAAGAAACCATCGTAAAAACCGACACTCAGTGCAGCGGTAAAGGCAAATACGGTCGGGGTGAGGACTTGGTGACGATCATCTTCTGCAATTTTTTTAGAAAATAGAAAATAACAGCCAATGGCTAAAATTAAGAATGGCAATACCAGTTGTAACACCTCAACATCAATCATTTGAACTAAAATAGTACCTACTGCGGCACCTAAAAAAGCACATATTAATGAGAGTTTAATGGCTTTAAGGTCAACCATGCCTTTGCGAATAAAATATAAACTCGCAAAAAAGCTACCACCACAAGCTTGTAGCTTATTGGTACCCAATGCCGCCGCGGGCGGTAAACCCGCCCACATCAATGCAGGAATAGTAATTAAGCCTCCACCTCCGGCGATAGAATCAATAAAACCAGCAAGTAGCGCAACGGCAAATAAAATTAGGCCAATTTGTAAAGTGAGTTCAAACATGGATCGCAACCAGGACAGGCAAAGAGAGGTATTAAACCTGCTTTAAAACAGAATTACAAAGTATCAAAGCTAGAAAATACTGTAACCTTAATAAAGAGGCTTATTTGCGATTAAACAAACACCATTTTAATCGAATGCTGTTCATATCGTTTATAGGCTTATTGCACTAATATTGATTAATTTAACCTTGTCATTTTATATGACATAAAAAAACCACCTATTAAAGGTGGTTTCTAGTTGTTAGTCATATCTAGACTAACCCATACTTATAGAAACGAGTATGGCTGTACCCTTAGTGACGACAATGTTCATCATGTACATGATCGTCATCGGCAAAATCACCGTCACCTTCTTGATGCTGCATCACGCCCCAACCATCGGAAACACCATCAAACTCTTTAGCAAAGTCGTTTAATTGGATTTCTTTAGCCACTAATGCATCATAATCTGGCACCATATTGGTACAAACAATGACTTCCCATTTACTGCTATCTTCATCAAAGTTGAGTTCTAACTCACCTTCTTCATCTTGTTTGCTTAACACTTCAAGTGCTGATTCAGCATCGCGCTTATCATCAAAAACAAGGAAAAAATCGACTTCTAATTCAAGGGTTAAATCAATACCAGACTCAGCCATTGCAGCCAACATTTGTCCGTTATCATCATCAGGGAATTGCATGGGATATTCCTTAAACTGTTGGCACTATTTTAATCATTTGACCGTTGAATGAAATTACATCATCAACGACACACTTTTTACGTTTGCGGGTGTCAACATCACCATTAACGGTAACTTGACCTTCAGTGATAACATGTTTTGCCTCACCACCGCCGTTCACTAAACCTTGTACTTTTAGCACTTTATAAAGTTCAACGAATTCATCGCCGGGTAATAATGGAAAATCTACCATGGGGATTTCACCTTGATTAACTAATTCATAAGATCAAACGAAAATTATACCCTATGGCAGCTTAGCAAGCATCAAGCATTTTTAATAGATGAGGTTGCTGATAGATAAAGCCCAGCTGTTGGCATATAAGATTGCCATCAATAACTTTACTTGGCGAAATTTGTTGATTAAAAGTCGGTGCACTCGTTCCAGCATGGATAGCAGCCTGGCTATAAAAAGTTTGCTTTGTTGGATGGTCTGGCGCACAAAGATTATAAACAGCACCGACTGTAGATGAACTTAGAATAAGGCTTATTGCCGCGACACAATCATCAAGATGAACCAGATTAACCGCTACATTACCGCCACTAACATTTTCTTTGCCAGCCAAAAAGCGTCCAGGATATCGTTTCGGCCCGACAAGCCCTGAAAATCTGACGATACAAGCATTGCCTATACAAGAAAAAAGTGATTCAGCTTGTAACAAAATGTCACTGACTGGACTATGTGATGTGGCGTCTTGTTCCGTCATAATCTTATCTTCACTAGGATAAACACCTGATGTACTGATAAAAATGACTCGTTGGTATTGTTTATCCCCAATGACTGTTTTTAGCGAATTAAGATTTGCCATATAGTCTGTTTCACCACGTCTAAGACCCGGCGGTATATTAACCACAAGCATGTCACTATCAAGTAACTCGGTAGCGGAAGCCACATCGATTTCAGTACTAAGATCTAATTGATATGCTTTGATGCCAGCTTGTGATAAGGCGATTAAATCTGCTTGTTTGCGTTTATTAGATTTAACATGGTGCCCTTGCTTAATGAGTGATTGAGCCAATGGAAAACCAAACCAACCACAACCAATGATGGTAACAGATGCCATAAAATACCTTAGTAGGAAAAATGATTAAAATAGAAGTTGATAAGATTATCTGCTTGCAAGGTTTTTATGGCGCCATCACTCAAACTGTCTTTTTTGACCACCTCAACAATTTCCACTTCACCGTCAATTAAAAAACGAAGACTGGGATGACCACCACTGATATTACACGACCAAACATGGGGCTTTTTAACTTCACGGGTAGTCATCATCACTTTTGCGACTTGATCATCAGACAATTTAACTAATGTTCCTGGAGGGTAAATACCCAACACTTTGACTAATAGTGACACTAAATGCGCTGAATGCTGACCGGTCCGTTGTTTAAACAATATACCTAACGCCAATTGAGGCGAATGGTACTGATGCATCAGCTTTTGATAATCATTGGCTAAAGCCACAATTTGGGTGGTTTCGGCAATGTTTTTTTCAGTAAGATGGTCAGGATAACCTGACCCATCTATAAATTCGTGATGATGTAAAATAATATCCACTACCGCTTCAGGAAACAGCCCACAGCGATTAACCAGATCATAACCTAAATTGGGGTGCATTTTCATAAAATTAACTTCGTGTGGAGTTAATTCACCATGCTTGCGCCGAATAGCATCAGGTACTTTAAGCTTACCTATATCGTGTAACACACTGCCTAAAGCAATATCCCTTAATTTTGATTTATCCATATTATTTAAGTGTGCAATGGCCATTGAAAGTACAGCAATTGAAACACCATGTGAAGTCAGGCTGGTCTCTTTTTTACCGTGATCAACTAGGGATAAATATACTGTTTCACTTTCGAGTAAGTGTTCTAATAACTCTTCAACTAATGTGGCTGATTCACGGTACATGCCTTCAGGATCACTAACCACTTGACCAAACATATTATGGCTATCATTAATCGCTTTAATAAATCGTTTCTGCCCGATACGCATCGATTTTTTGGCTAGCGCTTTATAATCAGTCTCAACAATTTCTTCTTCAGTTTCTTCTTCAACTTCCCCAACTTCGCTAACAGTAGGCAGCAAATCATGGCCAGCCAGGACGAATACAAAATCAATATCCAGTCCTTTAATAATTTCAATTTGAGCCTGTTGCTCAAGCTTAATTTTATTAATAAAAAAAGGGTTTTTTGTCCACGGCAAAGGCAGCTTTATCGTCAGCCCCAATATAAGCTCAGAAAGTGGTATTTGGATAGATTCTTGTTTAGCCAATGAATATGTCTTCCATACTGAATTGTTATTGTGGTCGGAGCCATGGTTCAAAATAGATATCGAGTACTTACACTATAGAATAAATGTTGAAATTAAGTTGCTTTTTTATCATCTTGTTCATCGTCTTGTTCATCAATGATGTGCCAATCATTAAAGTAATGATGTAAACGCTTAGACTTGAACAGGTAAATACTGGTCCAAAATAGGAATAAAGCATCCAGCGCATAGGTCAAACTAAATAAAAAATCAGCATGTATTAAACGTTGTATCAACATGCCTGCATCAAGCATCAATAACAACCACAGTATGGTTTTTCCACGCTTAAACCAGGGTATGAACCAGTGCCATTGCCTTTTACGCTCAGCAATAATCAGTCCGTACAAAAATACCGCGCCTAACCCAGCAAATAAAGCCAAAATAAAATCTTGTTTGTGCGGGTAAAATAATCTTACTAGCCCAGACTGATCATTAAACTGGGTCAAAGAGGCAATAAAAACACACCAACCACGGGCTAAAAACACCAAAATTATATACAAGAAGTAAGGCGGCTTTATATGGCCTTTATCATCAAGCCAGGTAATGTTGCTAAAATCCATGCTACACAATGACCTTTTTAACAAAGATATGAGTAGAGTCGTTCGCTATATTACTCATATTAAGCCCGTAAAATAGCGATTAAACTATCTTCATCAATCACTTTTACACCTAACTCCAGTGCTTTAGCGAGTTTAGAGCCTGCGGCCTCTCCTGCGACTAGACAATCGGTATTTTTTGACACACTACCTGCGACTTTGGCGCCTAACGCCTGTAGCTGTGCCTTAGCATCATTGCGATTCAATTGGGTTAAGGTACCTGTTAATACCCAGGTTTGACCTTTTAAACTTAAACCACTTTCATCTGTTTGCTCGATAGATGGCCAGTTAATACCGCTTTCGAGCAATTTATTCACCACCTCTAAATTATGCTCCTGGGCAAAGAAATGGCTGATATGTTGAGCAACAATTTGGCCAACATCATCAACGTCTAATAGCTGTTCAATTGAAGCAATACGAATTTCCTCAATAGTTTTAAAATGTGCCGCTAGGTTTGCTGCGGTGGCCTCGCCAACTTCACGAATACCTAGGCTATATAAAAAACGCGCTAAGGTAGTTGATTTGGCATCTTTAATTGCTGCAACTAATTTTGTGGCTGATTTCATTGCCATACGATCAAGCATAGTTATCGCTGACGCAGATAAAGCAAATAAGTCCGCGGGGCTTTTTACCAGTTCTTTGTCAATCAGCTGCTCGACAATTTTATCGCCCATACCATCAATATTTAATGCTTTACGGGAGGCGAAATGCTTAATCGCTTCTTTGCGCTGTGCTTCACAAAATAATCCACCAGTACAACGAGTAACAGCCTCCCCCTCAATACGTTCAACATCGCTTTGACAAATTGGGCAGCATAGCGGGAAAACAATATCCGTGGCGTTATCGGCACGCTGTTCTAACACCACAGCGACGACTTTAGGGATTACTTCAGAGTGTAATGTTGGATCTTTTTTCAAATAGATGCTCGAAAAGAGAAAGTGAGGGTATCTGATTGTTTTTTCTATAATTTGATTAACTATCACATGCCCCTCTTAATTGAAAAATATTTCAAATGGAAATTTAAAATTCATTAATGATATTTTATCAGATTCACATCCTAAGAAACTAGGTGTGACTAAAACAATTTAGCCAATCTAAAAAGCGTGCTTAATCAACCTGTTCACTACCAATACAATATAACCAATTTTAAACCCGTATATTATAACCAAGCTTTTAGCATATATATCAATGAGTTAGATCAAAAATCAAGGTTGACTTCTGCCCGAACCTGTAATATTTATATGTATTATTAGGTAGAAAATAGAGATTTTATGAATAGTAAAAAGACCCATTATTTAAGTGTATACAGTCTCGAATTGCCCAAATTCGACACGAAATATCTACATCCTAAAATCAAAAAGCTTGGGCAATTACTGAACTCAGATAGTGCAGCAACTTATTTGTTTTCTTCAATTACAGAAAATATACAAAGTAAAACATACATACGAACACATGTAATACTAGCAATAAGTCTGATTCAACATCACCGGAAAAAGTGTCGCGGTCAGCAACTGAACGATTTTCAACAGTCACTGACTGAATTTGTCAAAGAGTTAAAGAGCCAAAGAGTAAAAAAAACTTGTATGACAATTATAAAAAAAATTTATTTACGTCTTGTATCTATGAACTTTTTTATAGCAGATAGTTTGTCTCAAGAGTTTAATATCTACACGCTATGCCCTGCCAGCAGTAGTGAAGTACTTGCTGGGCATTTTAAACGCATAGAACTATATTCTAAAAATATAGAAATAACCGAAACAACTATGCAATTTATCAATTCAAAAAATATTGTGAAGAACTATGTTAGCTGTTACGCAGATGTTTTTGAAAAAATTACTCAAATAGATCCAGAGTGGCCATCTAGTTCCATAAAGTTAGGTATAGAAGAATACAGGAATAGCTTCGATACTGAATCTGGTTCTCTAAATACAAAATACCATGCAACTAGCAAAGTTCTTGAGCTATTTGGCTACTTAATAAAAATAGGTCTACTGGATAAAAATACGGTACTGCCAAAAAATATTAAAAAGCCAGCATATTCAAGTCTAATGAGAAGTACCAACCCAACATTATCTTCTATAAATATTAATTTACTGAGCATTGAGCAATCGTTAACTTCTGCAAAAGTCTTAATTGATAATTTCCATAGTGATCTGATTAAAAAATTAGATTATTCAACAACAATAGCTAAGAAGGTCGTTACTGAGTTTTACAATCAACTTCCTGAAAATGCCCCTTTCCCCAGCGACGGCATCGACCCAAATATCATTGTAGCAATGCACATAATCATCGTTGATGAGATGGGGATCAATCCTACTTCTCTTTATAATTTACAAGTCAACATTGCCACTGGAAGACGAAATAAAAAGGAATTTATAAAGATTGAAGCCGATGGCACTGTAAGAGTCAATATAATTAAGTGGAGGCAACGTTACCTACAAAAGAGAACAACGACATCAACTGCTGTTATTAATCATCAAAAACTACAGTTACAAGACGTAAATGCTTCTTTTTGTATTCAGTTTGCCATAACGTTGACTCAAGGTATAAGGAAAACATTAAATACCAATTTACTTTGGCTCAGAAGAGGTCAAGGAGTGGTCAGAAAATCAAATTCGTTTGACTCAGAATTCCGAAAATTTTGCGAAGTTTTTTTACCAGAAGATTTTACACAATTAGAACCAACTTTAATGAGAATTCGGTCGTCAAGAGCTATAAGTATATACATCGAAAGTGAAGGCGACATAATAAAAACCGCAAGTTACCTAGGAAATAAAGTTAAGACAACTTTAAGCACCTATATACCTTTATTTTTACAAGAAATCATTTACCGAAGAAAGCTTTACGCATTTCAAAACTTATATTTAATACTTGCTACCGCCGACAATCCGAAAAAGCAAAACATGCTTGATATGACAGAGGTTCAATACAGTAACTGTGTAAAAGAAATTTATAAAAATGAAGATTTTGGAGGTTCACTTTTTGAATTGTTAAAGCCAAAATCAGTCGACACTTTAGATGAAAACTCTACTGAAATCTTCTTTATCTGTTCACCTGAAAATTTCGCACATGCAATAAAAGTAATCAAAACATCACCTAATAAAGAAAATATAAAATACAAAGTTTGCTTAAATGCTATCAACAAAGCATCGTCCGGCTCAATAATATTTAAGAGCATGATAATTGATGCCGAAAACATTTTAGATAAGGAGGGTATAAGCTTTGAATAACATTTCAAATTATAAACCATCTGAAGTAGCCAGTGAAAAAATTGCTGAACAAAAAGAATGGATTGCTAATGATATTACTAACAGTTTTTGGTTAGTAGCCAAGTCAGGCCGCCCGATTATCGTCAGTAAAAAAACACCAAGAAATCAATTGCGTATAATAGATTTTGAAAAAGAAATTTGTTCAGGTGGACTTCTAACGGATAGATTGTTCTGCAACCTTTTAGCAGACTTGAAGCAATGTCTAATTAATATATTTGAAAGTGGATGCACTGAAAAACCATATCGATTGAGTGGCATAAGTAACAACATTATCTACCTAATTATCTCAGTAAACGAACACCGTTCAGAACGCGGTTTCCCGCCTATATTAGCATTCAGCCAAATAACAGAAGAGGACATATTTGACTTCATAAAGTCATTCGAAATTAAACCCGAATTCGTTGATTCGGTTTTAAGAGATCTAAGTTTCCTGCACCGTAAACCTAATGAGCAAGACTGGGTTAACATAAAAAATAAATACTCAATAAGGACTAAAACGTTCTCGGTTCTTAAATCCCGTATAAAAAACTCTAAAAATACAGAAATATATAAATCGCAACGTTCAGAAATAAAAAAGTTTGATGATGCAAATGCAAATAGAGAAGTCAGTGATTTTAATATGCCCAACAAAAAAACAGTTCAAAATTACATTTCAGATATCAACCACCTTTTTCAGAACACTAATCACCTAATTTTTCCATTAAAATTCTCTCCATATGAACTGTGCAGCAGTGAAGAAAGCTTGAGTGGCATATTTAAGGAATTTCAGAGTAATATAAAAACTTCGATCATACCACTTGAGACCGCATTTCACCTCATATGCAATGCACTAAAATTTCAACACAACTATGGAAAGAGCATCCTTGAGTATTTAGAAGCAATAGATGAGCATTACAAAAACAACATGGCTAATTTAAAAGAACCAACCTTAGAGCATCATTGTAATATAAGGAAGAAATTATTCTATGAAATTGAAACCCCCAAACCTCTTACCCCACTAAATATAACAACTCTGGGACTAAAGGGAGAGCCTAACATCTATGATGGCATTAGCCTAACTCAGGCTATCCATTTATATTCTGCTTCAATATATATTCTACTGGCTTCGTTCTCTGCAACAAGAGAGTTATCACTTTTAATGTTAAAACGAGATTGCTTTCATCATTCTCCGTTAGATGGACTATTTGATATCAGATTGAAACAGCAAAAAACTAATACAGACAATAGGCTTCAGACAATATACCGGCCAATCCCAAAAAAAATTTATCATATTGGTCTTCAATACTGTGAGTTCTCTCAGTATTTAGAAAATAGATTCGGCATATTTAACAGCGACAATGAAAGTTATTTATTCACCAACTTTCACGGCTGTAGGCAAATTACGACTAACCATTTTTATAGTTTACCCGACAATCATGTACCAAACCACTTTTCAGATGATTTCATGAAATCAAAATTAGACTTTTTCACTGACTGGACAGATGTTCCTCTGATTAATGGTAAACGTTGGTATGTCAGTGACCATCAATTTAGAAGACTATTCGCTATTCTATATTTTAACCTCACTGACGAAACCGGAATTGAGGAGTTAGCCTGGTTTCTAGGTCATGATAGTTTAGAAATGGCATTTCATTATGCTGAAATCTCCCCATCTAGTGAGTGGATGGATGAAGCAATAAAATCAATATCCAAAAGAGCATTAACTATTAATAAAAGCTTATGTATGGATGAGGAGATAGCTAAAATTATTGAGGTATCTAAAGAAAAATCATTGAAACTTAATCTCCAACTAGAAGGAGTTATATATGAAGCAATAAACAAACGAATTAAATCTACAGGTGAAAAAGTCCACTTCACAAGGGTCGATAATAAAAATGTTTACTTCTTTTTTTCAGCTGAGTAATGCTAATGACGTATCAAAAAGGACATACATCACCAGAGATCGAAGCTAAGAGTGATCACATTACACTATCAATTATAGAAAAAACAAGGCTGATAAAAGAAGCGAGTAAACATAAAAATATTTCGGAGTACATTCCGCTAAATGAGGCAAAAACCAGGTTAAACTTACTTGATGTTCACTCCTGGGAGTCAAAAAAACTTAAAATACTAAAATACTCTTACAATGCAGCAAATACAAAAAAAAATAAAAAATGTTTAGCCGAACTAAAAAGTGCAATTATACAATTCAATGAAGAACTCTCTAAAAAGAAAGCTGGTATAACTCAAAAGCAATGTGAAGAATCTAATTCAGACTATAAAACTCGCGCACAGCTTGAATTAGAAGTGAAAGAACTAAAAAGGAAGAATAAAAATCTAGATAAACAGGTAGTTGAAATTTTTCGAGCTTACCTTCAGTTAGACCACTTTGTTATGCAAAGCGGGTTTGAAAATAAGCAATATCACAAATTGCTTAAGCTACACAGCCAAACAAACAATAATTTTTTAAGGACCGTGAAATGAGCGAAGTGCGTATAGCTCATAGTCCTGATCTGAGCTTTTTGCTACTGCAACCGAGTGAAGCATACACACATCCTTACCTCCTTGATTCAACAGGTCGGTTTGATTGGGATGCAAACGCATATTTAGTTCAGTATGGAGGTGGAAAACTGACTTACGGTGTAAGACCGCTTTCCTCTAACATTGTTGATAAAGCAAGAAGCTTGTCAATTTTTTTAACTTTTGTAGAAGAAATACTAAATATCGATAAGCTAAAGCTTTCTGATGTGCATTTTTTTACGTTCGTAAAGTATATACAAAAACGAAACATTGATAATGGCACAATTAAAACGCATTGCAGAAACGCACTTAATTATTTATTTTATATACAAACTAAAAATGAGAGTGTTAACTTAATTACAGATAAAGCACATAAAAATGAAAGACATCAGATACATGTAACAAAGAGATTCCACAACGCAGGAGGTAAAGTCCAGGCCTATTATGATCACAAATCTTTTGAACACTTAGTAAAAATTACGGAGGAAATTGACTATATTAGGGATGACGAGTTTATCGATTGGCTGGACGCTATAAATCACACCAAAGAACATCCTTCTCCAAGCAAAATATTAAAATTAAGATGGGGAGCAATTAGCTATTTATTAGAAGCTACCGGTCCAAGAATAAGTGAACTCGCTAAAATAACTCGCAGTAGTATCAAGGATATATATAACCCTCTTGCTGATGGTAACGATAACTCTGAACTTAGCTGCATACCAATAAATAAAGGTAAAAACAAAGGAAAATTTCGAAAAGTTCCGATTTCTAACGCCACTATACAATTTTTAATGGCTTATATAACAACCATTGAGCATCAATGGCCAAATATGGACCATGATAATCTTTTTATTAATGTCGAAAACGGTCAACCACTGAAGCCGAATTACCTAAAAAATTATACTTTATCTGTAATAAAAAATAGTCTTTATGCGCAACCTTTAAAACATGTTAACAACCACTCATTCCGCCACCGCTTCATAACGTTAAAAATCGCACAGATAATAAAGGAATTAGCATCAAATACTCCTTTTACCAATCTGTATTCACTAGCTATGCATGCAGTTAGAAAGTTAACACTACATGCATCGCCAAGTTCAATGGCAACTTACGTCCACCTAGCACAAGAGTATAACAACAAGTATCGGCTAAATAATGAACACGCACAGATTAGCAGTCTTGTAAAAATAGAGCTCAAAAAACTTAAAAGACTACAAAAACAGTTAGAGTCAGGACAAATTAATGAGTCATTAACTCTTAAAAGTATGCTCACTATTATTGGGAAGCTTTAATTTACTAGAACTTTTGCAATGATCCGTTACTAGTGCAGTTGTTGATGCTGTGTTGCGGATAAATAAATACATCTTGCAGCACGTCCAAGTGACCTGGTCAACAGGTAAACTGATAAATCAAATTACACATATTTACCTGTCTTGCGTATAATTATACATGAGTTAGATAATTGCGTGTAATTGGAATTTTTCTAGACCAGGATTAGCAGAGCATTACCTTATGCGGTTAATGGCGTTTTTCATGACATTTGTCGCCTAAATTGGTAAGCAGCTTCTTTATGTTGCTCTGGATTTAACGCCGCATCGCCTATTGGCTGCCAGATTCGCTCTTCTTTTGACCATCGCTCTGGATGTTCATTTCTTATTGTCTGATACAAAGCTTTTCGCTTCGCCAGTATTCCAACATCAAAACCATCATATCTGGTTTGGTGTCACAAACTTAATCCTGCTATGGCGATGCTCATTGTTGTACCAATAAACAAATTCATTGACCCATTTACGCGATTCATCTAACGATTTAAAACCTTCACTGTAAGCGTCCGGCAAACTACGCCTTGCCAAGTTTAACCTGCCAGGGTAAGAGGTTGTTTGAGGTCACAATTAGGTTTGATAATTGCTCTAAGCAGTGTTCGATGTAATCGAACGGGGTGAGTTCATTAGCTTTGGCCGTTTCTATGATACGATACAAAATGGCACTCGCCTCTGCGCCACAGTGGTTGTAGTTAAACAGCCTGTTTTGCGCCATATCACAAACGGTTTCACTGCCCGCTCTGTACGGTTGTTGTCGATATTAAGTTGTCTGTTTTCTGTATAACGGTCACGCTGACTTGAAAATGGACATAAATGATTTAGTGTAAAGGTTCTAAAGATAGGTCGTGGGATTAGTAAATGTATGGTAATAAAATAAAGTTTACACTGACCCACATATTCTCAGCTATCCAAAGCCCCATCAGCTCTTTGTGGCCTTCAAAATTAATACCTAACGCTAAGAAAATAGATTTGTTGATAACGCGCTTATCCTGACGGATTTTTATGACGATGCAATCAAGGTAAACAATTGGGTAAATTGCATCTAAAGGCCGGCTTTGCCACTCAATCACTTGCTCGAGAACCGCGTTGGTTACGCGAGAAACTAACGTGGGTGATATCTCTGCACCGTACCATTCATCAAAGGCTTGAACGATATCACGAGTAATCATGCCTTGAGCATAGAGCCACAATATTATATCGTCCATAGAGGTAAATCTGGACTGGTGCTTTTTAACTAACTTAGGCTCGAAACTGCCTTCACGGTCTCGGGGCGTATCAAGTTCAAACTGGCCATCTTCAGTTTGATTACGCTTGCTGGTTTTACCGTTACGGCTATTAGTTGAAGTGGATTTGTGGTGTTTTTCATACCCCAGATGCTCATCCATTTCAGCATTAAGAGCGGCCTCGACCGTTATCTTTTTGAGCATCTGACTAAATTGATTTAAGTCTTCTGGTGTTTTAATGCTTTTAGCTGCTTCTTTCGCAAAAGCTTCAATGTCATTTTTGTTCATGAGTATCTGCCTATCCTTAACTCTCAATAGAGTACGTATTGATAAGCAGTTACACAAAATTAGTTACAGTCTCGAACAGAGCCATTAGTTCCGTTAATGTTAGATTTCTTTACCACCGATCGGCAACGCTTGCTCAATTGGACTCACGTATACCCAACCTGAAATATTGGGGCCAATACGTCCAGCTTTACGAATAATAATGGTAACTTCATCGACCTGACTTTCGTCACAGACTAACGATAATCGGACTTCTGAAATGATTACCCCAGCTTCGGTTGAGTAATCCTGCTCAGATTCACTGAGCGCTTTTAAAGTACCCTTAACATCCATTATCGTAATATTCTTATATCCTGCATCACTTAAGGCTTCGACAACAGCTGCCGAACGAACATGATGGAAAAAGGCTTTAACTTGTTTCTGTACTTTGGGTGTGTTCGTTTGTTTAGTTTGATTCATAGTATTTACTCCAAAATAGGATTGTTTGCTTTTCAATTAATCGAATGTTTTAGCAACAGAAATGACTTCTTTCTGTTGCTAACTCATTGATATCAAGTTGCTATTGCGTCACCATTCTCTGTGAGTTCGCGCGGTTTGCGATAAGCCATCCGGTAAAGACCAGGCAGTACTAAAAGCGTTAACAAAGTGGACGATATAATGCCGCCAATCACTACTGTCGCTAGTGGTCGTTGTACTTCAGCGCCGGTGCCAGTATTGAGCGCCATGGGTAAAAAACCTAATGCGGCAACTAAGGCAACCATTAATATGGGTCGTAATCTGAGCATGGCGCCTTCACTAATTGCACTATCGATATTCAGCCCATTTTTCAAGCCATCGCGAAATGCTGACACCATCATCACCCCAGTCAATACCGAGACGCCGCAGAGGGTAATAAAACCAACCCCAGCAGTGATCGATAATGGAATATCACGTAACCACAAAGCAATCACCCCGCCGGTCAACGCGAGTGGCACTCCGCTGAAAACTAAGGCGGCGTCTTTGGCTGAACCGAAAGTCATCATGAGCAAAGCAAATATCATCACCAGCGTTACCGGAACCAATATACTGAGTCGCTCACTCGCTGATTGCAGCTGCTCAAAAGTGCCGCCGTAACCTAACCAATAGCCCGGAGGTAAAGTGACTTGTTGATCTATTTTCTGTTGCACCTCAGTGACAAAACCGCCCAGATCGCGACCGCGTACATTGGCGCTGACGACCAGCCGTCTTTTGCCATTCTCACGAGAGATCTGATTGGCGCCAGGTGCCAGTTTGAGGGTTGCGACTTCCCTCAAGGGAACATAACCCCCATTGGGGAGTGGTATCGGTAATCGTTCTAGTGCGCTTATGTCACTGCGCAACTTTTCGGTTAGTCTCACGACAATCTCGAATCGACGGTCGCCTTCAAAGACTAATCCCGCTTCTTCGCCTCCTGTGGCTGCGGCAAGCACTTCTTGTACCTCCGAGACATTCAGGCCATAGCGGTACAAGGCGCTACGGTTAGCTTCAACTGACAGAATTGGTAAACCGGAAACCTGTTCGACTTTAACGCTTTCTGCTCCCTCAATCGTATTGAGGACAGCAGCGATCTCTCCGCCCGATTTCAGTAATTGATTTAAATCATCGCCATAGATTTTGATACCGAGATCGGAACGTACCCCAGAAATAAGCTCGTTAACTCTTTGTTGGATAGGTTGACCGATTTCAAAAGCATTACCAGACGCTAAATCAAGTTTTTCCTCAATTTCTTCAACCAATTGCTCTTTGGTTTTTTCCGGATCAGGCCAGTCTTTGCGATCTTTTAACATCACATAACCATCTGATATGTTTGGCCCCATGGGGTCACTGGCCACTTCGGCCGTTCCTACACGGGCGAAATAAGTTTTAACCTCGGGTACTTGTAAAACGGTTCTCTCAAGCTGAAACTGCATATCAATTGACTGAGTTAAACTGGTACCCGGAATGCGCAAGGCTTGAATTGTGAGATCTCCTTCGTCTAAATTGGGGATAAACTCTGTGCCCATTTTTGAAGTCATCCAGCCGGAAAAAACCACAAACCCAATGGCTGCCCCCAAAATAGGTAGACGTAATTTCAAGGCCATTTCCAAAATAGGCGTGTAGAAACGTTTGGCGTTTCTAACGATGAGGTTGTCTTTTTCTTCGATATGACCCGTTAACAGTAATGCGACTGCCGCAGGCACAAAAGTAAGCGATAAGATTAACGCCGCTACTAATGCCATGATGACGGTCATCGCCATCGGGGTGAACATTTTTCCTTCGACGCCAGTCAGTGCAAGAATAGGAATATTAACCAGAATGACCACCAGGACGCTGATCAAACTGGGGGTAAATACTTCGCGTGTCGCCGCAAAGACAGTCTGAAAACGCTCGTCCAGTTTCAAGATACGACCGAGATGATGTTGTCGCCCCGCTAATCGTAAAATGCAGTTTTCGACAATAATCACCGCGCCATCAACAATTAACCCAAAATCAAGCGCCCCTAAACTCATCAGATTGGCACTGACTTCTGTTTCAACCATACCGGTCATTAGCATTAACATCGACAAAGGTATGACCATCGCGGTCAGCAGAGCAGCTCGCACATTGCCCAACATGACTAACAACACAACCACCACTAAAATGGCGCCTTCGACCAAGTTAGTTTGTACCGTGGCAATGGTTTTATCCACCAATACAGTACGGTTATAGACCGCTTCGGCGATGACACCTTTTGGCAATGTTTTATTAATTTCAACGAGTTTTGCTGAAACCGCCTCAGAAACTGTACGACTATTACCGCCCAATAGCATCACTGCGGTGCCCAGAACGGTTTCCTCGCCATCCAGCGTAGCAGCGCCGGTACGCAGTTGTTTTCCAAAGCCCACTTCGGCCACATGGTTAACGGTGATCGGAATGCCGTCTCGATTGGCCACAATAATTTTTTCGATATCGGCTATGCCGGTTACTTGCCCCGGTGCACGGATCAAATACTGTTCACCATTTTTCTCTATGTAACCGGCACCTACGTTCGCGTTATTTTTCTGGATCGCATCGACAAGATCATCAAAAGTCAATTGAAACGCCAGCAGTTGAGCCGGATTTGGTGTGATATGAAATTGTTTTTCAAATCCTCCGATGGTATTGATCTCAGTGACGCCGGGAACTAGGCGAAGCTGCGGACGGATCACCCAATCTTGCAATGTCCGTAATGCGGTTGCGTCATAGGCTTCACCATTGTCTTGTTTCGCCCCTTTTTTTGCGTGGACAGCATAATGAAATATTTCACCGAGGCCCGTCGCGACTGGCCCCATGACGGGTTCAATACCCTCTGGCATTTTACTTTTAGCCTGCTGTAGTCGTTCATTAATCAAGTTACGGGCAAAATAAATATCCGTGCCTTTCTCGAATACCACTGTTACTTGGGATAAAGCGTAGCGCGATATTGAGCGGGTATCTTCCACATAAGGCAATCCGGTAATAGCGAGCTCCACCAAGTAGGTGATCCTTTGCTCGACTTCAAGCGGCGAATATCCAGGTGCTTCGGTATTGATCTGAACTTGTACGTTGGTAATGTCCGGCACCGCATCAATCGGCAGTTTCTGGTAATTCCAGACACCCACCGCGGCCGTAATAGCGACGAGGAACATCACTAACCATCGGCGCGCGATGGAAAATTGGATTAACTTATCGATCATTGTGAGATCCTTTTATTAGTATGCTCTAAGGTGTCGCCTCGTGCAGGCGACAACGAAGGGAAAGTTCGAGAAACTTGCGTGAAGTAGATTTTAATCATCATCTTCTATGTCCCCTTTACCTGCTTCAGCTTTGAGAATAAAACTGTTTTTAGTGACGTAAGTTTCACCCACTTTTAAACCGGCCAATACTTCTATAAGCTCACCATCGGTGCGGCCTAAAATAATTTCTCTCGGCTCAAAACCTTCTTCTTCTTGAACAAACACCACGTTATGTTCCTCGACCATTTGAACGGCCTCACTTCGAATAGCAATTGCAACTTCGGTCTCAGCCAGATTTATTTCGGCTGTAATAAAATGACCAGGCACTAGAAGATGCTCTGGATTTTCAAGTAGAACACGCACCTTGGTGGTCTGATTGTGATTACCAAAAGGTGATATATAGATCACTTGGCCTTCTCCAGTGACGTCAGATGCACTGCACTTTATACGGGTTTTCTGACCAATATGAATGCTGGCCATATCCTTCGGGAACGCAGATAAATCAACCCAGACGGTCGAAAAATCGGCGACTTTGAATAAGGTCTTATCACTTGTTTGTTCGCCGACGTTGACATTGCGCTCAATCACAACTCCTGCAATGGAAGATTTAATCGCATAGGATTTTAAACTGTCATTACTTTCAACCATGGCCAAAACTTCACCCTGACTAACTGAGTCGCCGATTTGTTTACTGATCTTGGTTATGACACCTTCAAAACGTGCAGTCACTGAATGCACGTTTTGCTCGTTAGTAACCACCTGACCATAAAGCGGTAAGACTTCTCGGATATTGCCCGAACTTGCTTCTTCCAAACCAATGCCAGCAAATTCGATTTGTTCAGGCGTGAGTTTGATATAACCTTCTTCCGCTTCCTCTTCTTGGTCTGGCTTATTAGAGTCAGCGAATGTTGGACTGATTGATAACGATAATAGGGTGGAACAAAAAATGATCCCAACAAAAAGTGTTTTAATAAATTTCAATAGTTTCATGGAACTAATCCTTAAAATTGGGTTGTGTTGAAGACTGTATAAAATGCTGAGATGCTGGCAAAGGTTCTGCTGTCAGCTGCTCAATATTCGCACCATAAGTGAGTGCTGCCGAAGCTGCTTCAATGAGTGAGCGACGTGAGCTTAGTAACTCTTGCCGAGCAGTCACATAATCGAGATAACTGTAACGTCCACGCTCGTACGCTTGCCGTGTTTCTTTAAGGGCTTGTTCGAGTGCTGGTACGATCTCGTTTTGGAGTTTAATAACACTTATGATCGCCTGCTGACGATTACTAAATGCCCGAAATAACTGAGTGTGCATATTAAGCAAAGCCATTTCTCTTTGAACAAACACTTCATTGCGAGAAGCCAGTGCGCTAGAAACGGCCCCCTTATTTCGACTAGAAGAAAATAGCGGCATACTAAAACCGGCAGTAAGCGCTGTGTCATTGGATTCCTGAAACTGCCTCACACCCACTGACCAGCGAAAATCACTACTCGATTCCGTTTTAGCCAGACGAACTTCAGCATCTTTAAGCCTTTCTTCTGCGACAAAAACCTGAATCGCGGGATTGTTTTTGAGTTTGGCGTAAAGGACATCGAAATCAACATCTTTGCCAAACCGGAATAAATTGCCAGACACTGCTGAAAATCGCGGCTTGGTGTCTCCCCAAAGCGCGGCTAAAGCGATTTTTAGATAAGCCAGTTGTTGCTGTTCGGACAACATGGTTAGTTCTGATTGAGATTGAGCAGCCTTAGCGCGCTTGACTTCCGCCTCAGGTGTTGAGCCCGCTTTAGAACGCTTTTGAACAACAGCAAAGGTGCTTTTTGCCAGCTCAGTCGCTTCCAACGCTAAAACAACCCGCTCTTGTGCCGCCAGTACATCTATATAGCGACGAGTGACTTCACCCAATAACTCGAGTGATTCAACTTGTTTTTGTGCGGTTAGAACTGAATGGCTGTTGCTGTAAAACCCTGCTCTTGCTTCTCGCTTTCCACCCATTTCAATAATAGAGGAAAGTGAAACTGTGAGCTCAGCGCTGTCGAGACCACTTAGGCTTTTAGTCCCAGCAAAATTTTCTATTTCAATATCAAGCTCATAAGCCGGATTTAATTGTGCTGTTTCCAGCTGTCCCTGAAGTGCTACGTCACGTAAAGCAAACACTTTGAGAGAGGGGTTTTGTTCGAGAGAACGATTCATCGCTTCTGTTAATGTGAGTTTATTGTCAAGCGATGCGGCGACTACTGAGGTCACTTGAAAACTTGTTAAACAACAAATGAGAGTGAGCCATATTCCAGGCACCCGCTTAGTTTGCGCGCCCAAAATGGGCGAGTTGGGTCTTTTATTCATGAAGGATTCCACGGTTTTATAACAAAAAGTTAAACATCAGGACACATGTCATGACACTGACTAAATATGAGCGTGACTAAATAATTGTCGGATTAAACTTTGGGTGGGCGAAAAACTGAAGACAGTAATCCACCAAGGATCGTATTACTATAATCATTGGGCACTAAAGATTTGAGGGGTGGTAAAGCGTTAAGCGACAGTGTCGGTAAGTCACTTAAGTACAAGTGGCAATAACAATAGCAATAACGAGGACAATCGAGCCCATCATTAGAAAATTGGGTTGAATTTTCAAACAACTCTGGTTGAGTGACTTCAATCGGAGTTTGAGCATTTTCAGGCTGATGTGCTTGGCTGGTGTCGGCAATAGCAGTAATTGACTGCATCACAATTAATAAAACCAACCAATATGACAACCACTGTTTCATCAAAAATTTATTCTCTAGCTTTTGTTTGACAGGTTAACATCATGCATTCCGATTATTCATTAAGAGCAACTGTCCAATCATGGTCTGGTTGCCTGAAATAACCTGATAGTGCCTAAGGGCGTCGGGAAAAATTGCTTGTTTGCGATATGGGTGAATCCCGAGTCTTTAATTAATTTCGGTAAGGTGTTCTCAACACTGTCTTGGGTTGTTTCGAATCCGTCAAGCAACTGGACGACGATAAATAATACCCGTTGAACAAAGGACGATGGCTTCCCCCAATCCGCAATATGCAAACGCCCGCCTGGCTTTAAGACTCGGAATGCCTCTTTTAATGTCTCAAGTTTTTGCTCCGTTGTCAGATGATGAAAGAACAGGCTTGAAACCACTATCTCAAATGAGTCGCTTTTGAATGGCAGCTGTTGCGCTAAGCCCTGTTGTAGCGAGACGCGATCACTATAAGAAGACAGTTTTTTTTGAGCTTTTTCAAGTGTTGCCGGATCGACATCGACTCCGACAACCTGAAGTTCAGGCGCGTTCTCAGCCATCATCATAGTCAAAGTACCTGTTCCGCATCCAAGATCAAGCAAACGTTCTCCAGGATGAGACACAGATTGCTTGACTAGCGCTGTTTTAAACACGGTTTCCCTCGTGGTAAAATGGACGACCGTGTCATAAAAGCGAGTGAAGGCGTGATATTTCAAAGCTGGTATAAAGTTTTTTGGTTTATGAGTATTCAACAAGCAATTCCTTTCGATTAAGATTTTAGCTGTAAAATACGGCGAGCACCGGTTAATACAATCACACCAATGATTAACCCAATCACTAGGTCAGGGTAACGCGAGCCTGTCCAAGCGACCAGAAATCCGGCCAATATTACTCCAAGGTTAGCGATGACATCATTGGCGGAAAAAATCCAGCTGGCTTTCATATGAGCGCCACTCTCTCTATTCTTAAAAATCAGCATCAAACAGGTAACATTGGCTATCAAAGCGACGAGTCCAAACCCCATCATCAAGGTTGAAACGGGATCGCTTCCAAATATAAAACGGCGTAGTACTTCACTCAATGCACCTAAGGCTAAAATCATTTGTAACCAACCAGAAATATGCGCCGCTTTAAGCTTCTTCTTAACACTGTGACCAACGGCATAGAGTGCCAAACCATAAACTGTAGCATCAGCAAACATGTCGAGAGAATCGGCAATTAAACCGGCCGATTGGGCCATCCAACCAACTAATATTTCAACAACAAACATGAATCCGTTAATGGCAAGCAACCACTTAAGGATCTGCATTTCTTGGATTTCTGTTTCTTTCGCTGACACTGTCGCTTTGGCGGCTTCTTTGCCACAAGTTTCTTGGGTGTTTTCTAACTTGGCACCAAACTTCAAAGACTCAAGTCTTTTTGTGATCTCCTCCAAATTATTATCATGAAAAACCCTGACTTTGCGCGCAGGAATATCAAACAGCAAACCGACAGATGGCTCAATGCTATCGAGCGTCAATCGAATGAGTCGTTCTTCAGAAGGACAATCCATTTTAGGTACTATAAATTCACTGGTGAATTGTTTATCAAAAGAGCTAGCGTCCTCTACAGTGCTTGTCTTTAATTCCACCGGTGCACTTTGGCATTGTCCTTTACAAGTTTCAGTCATATAAAAATACCTTGCTTTACTAATTAAACCGAGTTTAAACTCTATTGTTACTATAGAGTCAACTGTAAAAAGGTGTTTATTTGAAAATCGGCGAATTAGCAAAATTAACGGGCTGTTCAGTACAGTCCATTCGTTTCTATGAGAAGGAAAAGTTATTGAGTGCACTACGACGTAGTGAGGGCAATTACCGACTTTATGATCGTAATAACCTGGAGCAACTCATATTCATTAAACACTGTCGTAACCTGGATATTACGCTTGCGGAAATCAAACAATTGCTCGACTTAAAGCAGTCACCGGAAACCCAATGTGAAGACGTTAATCACTTAATTGACGAGCATATCAAACAAATTAACCTTCGTATGACTGAACTGAAAAAGCTGAAAGGCTCATTAACTGATTTACGTTCAAAATGCCGCGATAATCAGATCGTAAAAAATTGCGGTATTTTGCAGGATCTATTAACTAAGCCATCCGATTAGTGGCAGTCAAAGATAACTTTGCTGTGCTTTGACTAAAAGAGTGCTCATTGCTTCAGCACTCAACTATTGCTCTCTATTGACTACCTGTGACCAAATTTTAGTTTGAACCACTGTTTACCGATTAATAGACTTGATAATAATAGAATCAAAAATTGTGTTGCTACCCCCTGCCAGGTTGGATTAATACCCAACCACTCTATTTGAAAATTAATTGGGAAAGGAGAAATGCCGACCACTGCCGCTTCTTGCAATGCTGAAATCGCTTTTCCTGCCAAAACGAATGACAATGCCAATAACAGATAAGTCGTTGTCGAGAAAAATCGGCTGATGGGCAGTTTGACCGAATATTTAATCATTAACCAGGTGATCAACATTAAAACGAAGACAGCAAAAACAAACCCGCCGACCAGAGCAAACTGTTGTGCTGGTGCTGTTTGGGTGAGTAATGATTGATAGAACAACACTGTCTCAAACACTTCACGATAAACCGCGATAAAAGCTAATCCTGATATTCCCCACAAAGTTCCTGCATTCAAGCTTTTAGCGATATTCTGTTGAATATATTGCTGCCAATGATCGGCTTGGGTTTTACTGTGCATCCAAAAGCCAACATAGAATAAGACAACTGCCGCTAACATTGCGGCAACGCCTTCCATAATTTCACGACTAGCACCGCTGATTGTCACCAAATGTTGTGCCACTATCCAGGTCAAAATACCGGAAACCAATGCAGCTCCCCAACCGAAATGAACATACTTAATTGCTTCTTTTTTATTGGAGCGAAGCAGTACGGTGAAAAGAGCAAGTACAACTAATAGCGCTTCCAAACCCTCACGCAATAAAATTATAAAACTGGCACTAAACAGAGTCGCATCAGACATGGAAGAACCCGTTAATAGTTCTTCTGCTTCTTCTAGCTGAGTCAATACCACGGCTAATGATTGTTCGACCTGTTCGACGTTTTGTTTGTCGCTCAACTCTTGGCGTAAATTCAACAGACTCGACTCAATGGATTGACGAAGTGTCTTATCTCTGGCATCGAGGCTATTTTCAACCAGTTCGAAACCATCCAGATAAGCGCTGACAGCAAGCCTTTTTGCCTTGTCGTAATCACCTTTTTGGTAGGCCACATTCGCTTCTTCAAGTCGCTGACGTGTGATGCTTAAAAGGGATCCATTGTTTGAAAATAACAGGGCTGGATTGGCCCGTGCCGTTTCAACCAACATCCATTCACTTTTGCTACGTTTGCTATTCAGCTCAAATGGACTAAACATGACAACATCTTGTACAGCCAAGGCTGACTCTCTGGGCATTCCTCGTTTTTCATCGGCGGTAAATGCTAGGCTTCCGACGAAGAATGCCAACGACCAGCGCTCCTTTTCAGTCAAATGTTTAAAAGAAGGCATTGCTGTACCTTCTATCCCATTAGATAGAGCATCATAAAGCCCGAGGACCGATCGATTTAGCGCACGAGTTTTATCAGTGAAATCTGTCGGTGCGGGGGTAAGTTGTTGAGCCAATTGTCCATCACCTCGACCAAAATCACCATGACAACTGGAACAATCACTTTGAAACGTCATTTTTATTTCTGAGCTAGCAATCAGCGATCGAGGCAGAGACAATTGAGGGGATAGGGTCATTAGCGCCTGTCTCAAGTTAGCAGACAAGTCCTGGATCACCTCAACCTTTTGCTTATTAGTAACTGCTGTCTGAAGCGATTGCGCCAATATTGGTATTCGAGCGTTTTCAGTTGTCAGAACAGCACTTTTTTCCAGAATGAGTCCAGAGAATTCCACCATTTCCTGATACTCTCCGGAGTCGATGACTTTGCCATCCCTAACGGCTGATACATAATCAACTCCCACATACTCGGCGAGTTGTAAAAGTTGGCGCAATTCTTCGGGCTCGGCGGTAGCCGATACGCTTCCTGAAATAATAAGTGCCAATAGAATGCTTAAGTTAGCGATTGTTTTTTTTATCGCTAATCCAAAAGAATTGAGTTTGATGAAATAAGTTATTGGGTTGCAAACATTCATAATTCTTGCCAACAATAATGCGATTGAGAATAATTCGCACTCTATACCCTCTAGTAAGTATAGAGTCAAGCTGGATAAAGTCTTTGGTAAAATAAACGAGGGTTTTATTTACTTGCCGTGGTGTTAATTAATTCTGACCATTTTTAACCCACTTTTTGATAATGCTTGAATAGTATGCATAACTCATTGGTTTGCCACTTCTACGTGGGCTAGGAAACAGATAATCATTTCGGCCCAGACTATTTTGAAATATCCACTTACTTAAGCTTTGCTGTGTTTTAGCTGAGATCTCAAATTGAACCTCACGCCCGGTTTTGCTTTGTGTCCGACGCACACGCGATTGGATAACTCCCGCACAGGAGATGTCGAACACCTTCATTGATAGTAAATCGCAGGAACGAAGTTTGCTATCGAGCGCCAAATTTAACAACGCAAGATCTCTGACATTATGTTCAATTTCTAACCTAGTTCTGATCCGCCATATGTCTTCAGTTTAAAAGGACGTTTTTGACCGATATGCTTAGTGTCTTGCTGAGTATCCATGTGAACCTCTATTATTCAAGAATGATCACTGGTTAAGTGTAAAGCGATTAAGATTGGAATGCCGAATAAAATGCAAATTAGCTATATGAATTTTGCATGAGAAAATGTAGGTCAAATATACTCACTATTGCGGACTTGAAATATCAGTTCTAACGAGGAATGGGGCAATTTTCGTGATAGAAAAGGAGAGGGTCCCACCGAGAACCTCTAACTCAGTATGATACTGAATTGCTTAGCCTCGCTTTTAACTAATATCCACATTATTTAATCACCTGATAGGCACTACATTTCCTTCACCAAGTGATAAATCCTTTTCAAAAAGCCCGATCCTCTCTTCCTGTGGGATTAGGTCGAATAGAGCACAGATCACTTGTGCATGATGCTTATGTAATGCTTTATTCTCTCGAACTAGCCTGTTTACGCAGTCCTTTAGCTCCTTGTTTCTCTCTTGGGCATCATGCTTCGCTTTAATTGCTTTTTTCTTCTGTGTCTGAAGCTTTTCATTATCACTTTTGGCTATAACAGAATTCACACCTAAACAGTCAGAAGCTACATTTATCTCTGGCGCGTTATATTCTATGATTTCTGCCAGTATTTCCCTGTGGTGCCGCAGTGCACCTGTGCTTAAGCCTGACTCTTTCTCTACCGTACTCTGATTTAGCTTGAGGTTGGTTCTCTTTTTAAGTTCGCGATGGTTTGGAGTGCCGCTTTTGATACGCTCCATTGCAGCTATTATTTTTTTAGCTGTCTTTGCTTTTTCTGTATCCCGTATACTCATGAGACCTCCTTATATGGCAACTGTTTTGATTAGTATGCGAGTGACACTTTGTGGCAATTTAACTCGTTCAAAGGGGATCTCTAAGTCTCGTAAAATGGCCTCACAGCTTCTTATTTGCATGACTAACTGAGATGCGACACCGTGTGTTAGCTCATTTTGTTCATCTAGCAGGGCTAGGTTCTTACTTGCATTAAGACGTTTCCCCTCGGCATACATGCCATCCACTATCACGTCAAACTCACAATTAACACATTCTTCAAGGGCAACATTGATCCGCATGTCGCACTGGGAATTAGTACAATAAATGCCGGGTGCAATGGCGTGGATATGCTTATTTCCCTCTTTAATTAACCTCTCCCAATAAGCAGGCTCAAGCATCCTGCTATTGTTATCTCTATCAAAGAAGTCCGAGTTTCCCGCAATGGTATTGAGCGCTCTACCTTTGCCTCCGGCAACACGTTCTTTGTTTGCTATTCGCTCATAGACTCGTGCCAGAATTGTTGACTGCTGTAATGTGCGCTCGCTTTCTATCTCGTATCTCAATGCCCCCCAATAGGTTGCATTGTTTGCGTAGTGGCGCGTCATGGCTGAGCTTAAATGAGACAGCTGTTGTTTAAGCTGAGGGTAGGCCATCAGCTCAAGACCAATCATATAAAAGGCGAAACTGCGCCTAGTTTGGTGGGGTTTAAACTTAAAAGGCTTTCCTTCTTCAAAATTGGTATTGGACGGATTAGTAACACGAAGAAAGCTTGTATCGTCCGTATTTAAAGCACTATCCATGTGCTTATTAAGCCATATGTTTACGTTGTCGGACATACGACTCGCCCAATTTCCTTTTTCTAACGTTTTTGGTGAAATAGTTTCTCTCAGGGATACAAAGTAACTGTTATTACAGGCACATAGGGACAGTAACGGACGATGAACAGTCGTTAATACGCGAAACGCATCATGCCCTGTTTGAGTGGTCACGAACTGATCCTCTTTAGTCTGTATCCCCTTCGTTATTTTGGATTGTCGAGTGGTAAATAGGAAGATTTTCTGACTGTTATATTCATAACTTTGCGCACCATAGTCTGGGTGCATAGAGTGAAGTTCATCTACTCTCATGCCGCTTAACATGAGGCACAAGACCTTGCTCTTCATATCCAGATCGCGCAGATAACCTTTAAACTGGCCTTTGGTAGTGAATCTCATATCCCCAACAACAAACGGCTCAAATCGAGCCAACCCTTTCTCGATATCAATCATGCGCTCAATCTCGCGTTCCAACTGAGACAGATGTGGCAAAACTGATCCCACATCCGCCGAAAAAGTGTAGAGCATAGCGGTGTAGATGCGTGGCGGAATAACAAGGTTCTGCTGTTGCTCTTTGAGTTTTATCCCAAGCTTTTTATTATCCTGCTTGGAGAAATAAAGCTCAAAAGGTAACTCTTCATAATATGATAATAAAGCGTTGAGTGCGGTTACTGGCGGACGCTGTAAAAAAAGATCTGGATGCGCTTGAGCGAACTCTTTTAGGTTGTCGTCATTGAGATCTGAGAAACTGTTCCAGCCGTTATTCAGCATATGATGAGCCAGCTTACGAAGCGCCATATTATACGATTTAACCGTGTAGCCCTCCACATGTGCACCATTCGTTAACATTAGCGCAAGACTGAATGCTTTTATCTCATTGGTGATGTTGCGCTCTAATTTTCTTCCTTCAATGGTGAAGCTAATCGTTCTTAATAGGTCATCATTTAGTGAGCGCATATCCCAAACATCTTGACCGAACCGAATAGCCTCCCCGTTTGGCATGTGAAGCACATCCATTTTCTCCACATCGTCCCATTTCCCAGCTTTCATTATGGGCAACAAAAAATCATGATAATAATTGTCGTATCCGACCAATTGATTTGCCTTAAATAACTGATTTTTTACATCGTAGTTTAATTTAAGCATAGTAATTCACTGCCTCCATTGAGCCTAAGAAGTCGTTATTGTGAAGGAGGTAGCGTCCATCTGCGATTAACTTTTTTTCAGCCGCTTCCAGTACTGCTCCGGATAGGTTGTTTTCAGCAAGGGTCAGCAAGCTTTCTGCACGCTCATTCAGCTCAGCCGCTCTCTCTGGCATTGAACTCGCTGAATCTTCAAGGAGTTCTACATATGACAGCAGCTTGTATGCGCTATGAACATCGTTCACTAATTTTGCACTTTTACAGTCGATACACTTGTCGTATTGATAACACGTTATCTGCATGCCTTCATCCAGCATCGACTGAGAGATTTTTGTTGAGGTTCGATGCTCTTTTACTGCATCTCCAGATGGCTCACCACCACAAAGCAGTCCATTCAGATTTGTGGGCATTCTGAGTGCTTTCCACTCATCATATTCAAGCACCTCTATCTTCCGCCTCTTTTTAACCTCTGACTTTGCATCTTCAAGTGATGTGCCTTTGGTGTACGCCTCCAGTACCTCAATCGCTTGGCTTGCTATGAGCTGGTTTTGCATAGGCAAGCCGTTGATGTAGTGCTCACGTAACGTAGCTACTGTGTTTTGCAGGAGTGACGTTGCCACACCTAAACCACCATCATTGGGATTGAAGTTGTTATTGGCTGAAGTCGACCTGAACTTTTGAGCGTTTAGCGATAGGTAATAATCCCCTATATAGATCCCGATCTTCTTTAAATAATCGGCAAAGGGTAACTCTTTCCCCTCCCATTGGTATGTACACAATTTTGAACCTAACGGAAGCAAGTATGGGGTGCATTTTTTAGCGTTACTGCGTTTACTAATTTTGACTGGATTGTAATGAGCTGAGTAACTTTCTAGCGTCCTCAAAAAGGGGATGTGTCGGTTCTCGACTTCAAAACTACCGTCCAAGCCACTGTCGTACTTGAATGAAACGTGCACATAGCCCCTAGCATCTGCATCAGAGTAGGTAAGAGGCATACAGATTCCTTTCAATTTGTTGTCCGTCAGGGCGCGTAATGCTCCGAAAGCTAGGCTGATTGCTCTCTTTTTAACATCCCGAGGCAATAACTTTTTAGGTTTTTTAACGATGATACCGTTTGAGGCGCGCACCTCGGTAATGATTTTCTTATCTACAACCTCATTAAATCGCTCAATAAGGTAGGGGGCGTGAATCGCCTTATTATCGATATACGCATGAAAGAGAACATTTAAAGTTCTTGCTCCCATTTGTAAATGAAGTGGCTTTACACCATCTTTGTTAGATAAGCTGTATAGCAATGGTGGGTTGGGTTCATTGTTAAATTGAGGATTAAAAAGTTCAGAGAGCTTGCTGAGTGTATTGATAAACGTTAATCCATCGCGCTTATCTATTTCTAAGTTTACATAGCCGTCATCGATTATGGGCTCTTGAGAGAATACACCCTCCACAACTTTATTGGCTCGACTCTTCCATGCACGGATACTCACGTATTTCGTTGTTCTGTTAAGTTTTCTGTCTTCAACTAGTTTGATTGGGTGGCATACATTCAAAATTGACGTCGTATTGAAACTGCTGTAGTGACAGAACAATAAATACCCTGCACTCATTGCGATATTGAAAGGAGATTGGTGGTTGGTCTTCATGTTCCCGCGCTTAGGTGCAGTATCATGCAAATCAATCGTTACGAACTCTCCGTTTTCAAGCTCGTCAATCACAGCCGTGACTTTTTCTAGATGCTCATCCTTCTCTTTAGAGGCTATTAATTGACTCGTAATTGAAAAAAACACTAACTGCAAATGCCGAAGAAGACTGTTGAATTCCTTCTGACTATAAGGTGTTACAGGGCTTTTATTCCCTTTGAACTGAAGCGTATCTCTGTCCCAACGGGGGTTGAAAACCTTGGCGGCGATGAGGCATTGGGTGGTATCAGATTTAAAGCCTGAAGCCGAGGATTCTTTCAACCCCACTTCGGCACCATTTTCATAGAGGTAGATGTAATCTACCGGCTTGATTTTTAATGCGACAAGGCGAGCAAGCTCACCGTCACGACCACAGTACGAGAGAAAGCCAGCTTTGGAAAAGGGGTCTATATCCTCTTTGTCACAAAAGCGGACATAGCTGCTAAATGAAATATAGTGCCTATAAACAGTATCTGATGAACCACCATCTTCGATTCGTTCTGCTTGTGCCTTAGCCAGATTATAAACAGCGGTTTTCCTAATTTTACAGCTTTTGTCACCCAGCAATACCTTGAAATTAAGCTGATATTTGGTTTTGTTGGCAAGGGTCACTTCTTGAGTCAATATGTTTATATCTACAATGTCACGCTCTCGTAGCGTGACTTGGGCATGCTCTAGGCCCTCTTTACTTAATGGGCTTGTTCTAAATCCTGTCATTATTTAGCACCGAAAGCGTCTTGAGCTGCTTTGTTTTTTCTCGATGCGTAACCGAGTTTGGCCTGCTTATCATTCATAAAGTTGGTGTATTTTTCAGTCGTTAGAGTTGACTCATGCCCCATCAGACTAGCTAATTCCTGCATTAAAAGATCGAACACTAGCCCTCGTTTTTCTGTCTGTTCTTCCAGCCAATAGGTTGCAAATGTTGAGCGCAGATCATGAATTCTGTAGTACCAATTAGGGTGTGTCTTTCGTATTTTTGTTCGGATCAGACTCATGTGTGCCTGTATTGTGCTTTTGCTGTAGGGCAATCCATGTGCACTGATAAACAAGCGAACATGTTCACTAGCGACAAATTTCGATTCTTTAAAGTCACCTAAAATTCCATGATTCTTGTGCGCAGTTTTTTTAGCCTCCATTTCCTGTTGGTGTTCCTGACGCATTCGATAAACACCCTTTGTAAGCAGATCGTCTCTGCCTTCTTTATGCAGGTACTCATCGAGTTCAAGCATTAGGCTGTAGGGGACTTGTATATCACGCTGCTTTGTGAATTTGGTTTCACAACCATTCGCTGGCCCTATTGTAAAAGGGATTAATAGTGAGTTGGTCATTGGATAGTGAACACCATTGGCAGGGAATGTAACCAACTCCCCAACTCGTAATCCTGTTTCAATTGCGAACCTAAGCATTAAACCGATAGTTTTTGCATAGCCCTGGTTGTAGTTGCACTTAAGGTGCTCAAGGAAGATTTTTTTATCTTCAACTGACATTGGTTTTAACTTTAAGTGCGGCGGCGTTGATTGAATTTTAGGAAATCGTTTTTTTAGGGATGTTGTTTGAACAGTTATCGCTTTACGTTTGTTGCTCAAGTGCCCTAGTAGGTCGTGGTTGTTTACGCTTTGATCACGTCTTAATGTCACCTCTTCAAACTCAAAAGGTTTATTGTCTCTTGTAATATAAAGCAACCCACTTCTATGGAGCCATTTGTAAAACCTGATCACTACATCGATGTAGGTTCTTGCACTTGATAACGAATATCCTTCAGGGTTGCGTAGTACCTGTGCTGTTGCTGGGTTTATCACTTTTAGGTTGCTAAGTAAGTGATCTGCGAATAACCACGGCGCGCCTTCTTCTGGCACATCAGTTATTGATTTGTAGGTTTTGTTTTGATGGGTTAGGAATCGCTGGAAAGCAAGTAACGCCTGAGCATCGGTCTCAGTTGACTTTTTCCCATCTTTTAACAATGAATAAAGAAACTGATTTTGCGGGTATAGGGGCAATCCATCGGGTTGAACAATGATGGTTAATGCACGCTCAGGAACCGCTGAGTCTTTTACTCTTAACGTGCTCTCACCGGAGTCATTAACAAGTGATTGAGCCAACTTAGGATAGGGCTGCACGTTGATTGTGATGTTATAAAAATCTTGTTCATCCATAAGACTGTCCAATAAAAGTACAGCCTTAAACTAAGTCTTATTTATTTGAGTATCAAGCCCAAACATTCACAGTCATAAAATCATGCGTACATTAGAACTACATGTTCCCACTCAACCCGTTTTGCCCGTTTAATGTATTTAGAAGTAACAAAACCTGTAGGTGCTTCGATGTTCTTTTTAGCGTCAAATTTAGCACCACAGTAGATGGTTACGCGGTGATCTTGATAGACCTCCCGCTCGAGCATCTTCTTTGCTTTGTTGAATGAGTCATTAGATGTATTTCCTGCTGCAATGGCTGTAGAGCTGAGAGCCAGTAGAAAGAGTGGTAGACCAATTTTGAGGAGGTTCATTGAAAACTTTAAGCTAAGGAACAGTGACTAGATAATGCCTGATTTATCTAGTCAGACCAAGCATATGAGTGATACTAACAGTGAAAACATTAATCAATGCGAAAACCTAGTTAACACTTAATGCTGGGTACACTGAGCCATTTGGTTGTGTATTGCGGAGTTAGCAGGTCACGGCGCATTGACCACTTATGCTCTATGCCTTGCGCTGCTAGAAACATCGTATCACTTCCATAACGTTGGTTAATGTCATCTAGCGTATGCATCAAAGCTGGATTAGCTTTAGGAGGGTTAAACAAATCGAATTGGTTGTGTTTTTCGTTGGCTAGATCAATAAGCCCTATACCGATTTTGTAATAATGTATGCCTTCACGAAAAAGCTTTGGTGCGGCTTCACTCATCGCTTTGGTTAGCTCAATAGTGCAGTTGGTTGGACATGGGAAATGCACAATAGCTTTGTAGCTTACTGGCCGTTCATCATGAGGTGAGTTGCTGGCAAAAATCAGCATAGTCTTACAGTTTGAGCCTTGCTTACGTGCTTTACTCGATGCGATAGCAACATGCTTACTCAATGCTTGCTGTAACGACTCAAAATCAGTGATCCGCTCACCTACGCTTCTAGTCGAAAATATCTGCTTTTTATCTGCCCTCACCTCATCCCATACTTTACAGGCTTGGCCGTTAAGCTCACGAACGGTACGTTCTATTTCAATACTAAATTGCTTTCTTGCCAAAGTCGGCGGCATGGACGCGAGTTGAAACGCTGTACGGATATTCATTAGTTCAAGTTTCTTACTTATTCGGCGTCCTATGCCCCAAACATCCCCTACAGCAAGCTGCTTTAAAATAGCAATACGCTCTTGCTCATTACTAATGAAACAAACCCCTTTGTAGCCCTCAATCTTCTTAGCTGCATGGTTGGCGATTTTAGCAAGAGTAAGCGTTTCACCAATACCCACACAGACTGCTAATCGCGCTTCTTTCCACACTGCACGGCGGATTAACTGGCCTTGAGTAAGGAGGCATTTGATAGCGGGATAGCAGTTTTTAAAAGAGAGGAAGCTTTCATCAATAGAGTAGACATGTTGCTCAGGGGCAAAGCGGCCAATGATGTCCATCATTTTGCTAGATAAGTCAGCATAGAGTTCATAGTTTGAGGAGCAGACAATAACACCACGTTGAGCGCATAAAGCTTTAACTTGAAAGTAAGGTAGAAACTTCCCAATGCCAGCTTCTTTAGCTTGACGATTAGCAGCAACAATCATCCCATCGTTGTTACTTAGCACAATAACAGGCTTACCACGCCAATCAGGGCGAAAGACTTGTTCTGCACTGCAATAGAAGCTATTAGCGTCAACTAGAGCAAACATCTAATTACCGCACAACAGAGGGCTTTGACGGTGGCAACGAATAGAACGAGTGACTACGCCTTCAATACTAAAATCATCGTATTCATGAATTATGACAGGCAGGTATTGCTGATTAGAAGAAAGGAGAACACGCCGCTTGGTGTCTAGAATCTTACAAACAAACTCGCCATTAAAATTGGCAACGATGACATCGCCGTTTCGAGCCGTCTCATGACGATCAACAATGATCATATCACCATCAAAGATGCCGACGTCTTGCATCGACTCACCTTGAGCAATGCCTATAAAGGTTGAGCTTGGATGCTCAATCAGTAAATCATCCAGGCTAATACCTAACTGAGAGTATTCAGCCGCAGGGCTTTCAAAGCCAGTGATGCCCGCACGGGCTGGTATAGGTATAACACGCATAAAACAAAACCACTGTATATAATTACAGTAATATTAGCAGTAAAATATCAAGGTGCAAGTCTATTTTTTACAATCTAATAATGCATTGCTCTTTTACTTGTGGAGCAACGAACTTGTAACGTTTTATTTGATTATGTAACGAAATCAAGCTATCTTGATATCGTAACGTAATCAAGAGATTCTAAGTATGGCAGATAAAAGTGAAGAAAATAAAGGGGCGCATGGTGGTGTACGTAAAGGTGCTGGCCGTAAGACTCGATATGAAAAAACGATAGTGATGAGAGTACCTGAGCAATATAAAAATGCGATCAAAGCATTAATTCAACACATAGATGAATGCGAAAAAGTTGATCATCACTACTCACCTGTAGTTTCTCAACCTATATTTACAAGGTCGTTGCAGGGCAAGCCGCAACAAGTTACTTTTACGGTGAGTTCAGTAAAAGCAACTTGATATCGTTACATAATCAAATGTCTTTATCAAAAAAAATTTTTTAGGACAATCTATGTATCAGAATGCTTTCTATATACTTGGTGGCAAAGACTTTTGTTTTAAGGATAATTCATCACTTAACACCGTTTTTGGACAGAAATGAGTTAGGTTTGAAATTGAATTGGGAATTTGATTCATCAGAAAATCTGCAGAAAAATGTTCTGGTCAAGTAATTGTTGACACCTTTTATCTCTAACTAATTCCTTTGGCTCATAATAATGGACGTTTTGGGTATCTAAAATTTGGACAAAGTTTAACCTGAAAGAAACCCGCTAACTTGTCGTTGATGAAGTAGCCCTAGGCTCTAGGGCTACTTCATATTAGCAATCTGTATTTTCAGAAATTATGAGAGCATCTTCCAGTTCAACACCAAGATATCTTATCGTATTATCTACCTTTGTATGACCTAGCAAAAGCTGAACTGCTCGTATATTCTTTGTTTTTGCATAGACCAGAGTCGCTTTGGTTCGCCTCATAGTGTGGGTTCCATATAGATTTGGATCTAATCCCAGATTGGATGCCCATTTCCTAACTATGCATCTATAGTACGAGTAGCTAATTGACTGTTGTTTCAATCTAGGGCTAGAAAAAATAAAATCGCTTGCGCTTAACGAAGCAAGTAAGAGCCATTTCATCAAACTTTGTTGTGTTCTGGCTGTAATTTCAAATTGAACTTCAATACCAGTCTTCTTCTGGATATGCTTAACTCGATTAAACATCCTGTCTTGGGAAGAAACATCGCATACTTTCAAAGATAGTAAGTCGCTTGCCCTAAGTTTGCTATCAATAGCCAAATTGAATAGTGCTAACTGCATCAAGTTATCCTCAATCTCGAGTCTGGTACGAATACGCCAAATTTATTCAAGCCTGAAAGGCTTTTTGACACCACTTCTTTGTCCACGGTTTAGTATGACCATGATGACCTCCTTTGGGGGTGACTGGTCATAGTTAGTAGGATTGGGATACAAATAATTACACGTCTACACTCATTTCTTAACAAAAAAAAGCTAAGTCTCGGTAGCATTTAGTACCACCGATCTTCGACTGTTCTTGTTTGATTTCAAATTCACATCATATAGAACACCACATCAATCAGTGATGATTTACCCAGCACAACATGAAAGCTCTTTAACATCCTTATTAAAAGTCTGGGCGCAAAGTTTTAGCCCTTCCACCATGGTTAGGTAAGGGAAAAGTTGATCGGCTAACTCTGTGACAGTCATGCGATTGCGAATGGCCAAGGCTGCACTCTGAATAATTTCACCGCCTTCATGTGCCAAAATTTGCGCACCGATAATTCTTCCGGTTTTCTTTTCTACCACTAATTTAATGAAGCCGTCGGTCTCGAAATTCGCTAGGGCTCGTGGCACATTTTCCATACCCAAAACTCGGCTGTCGGTGTCGATACCTTGCGCCTTGGCCTGAAACTCTGTTAACCCCACAGTGGCTACTTGCGGGTCGGTAAAGATCACTGCGGGCATAGTGGTTAGATCCAGTGTGGCATTTCCACCGGTCATATTTACACCGGCACGACTGCCTGCCGCTGCGGCAACATAGACAAATTGTGGCATATTGGAGCAATCTCCTGCGGCATAAATGCCAGAAATATTGGTCTCCATCCACTCATTAACAATAACCTCACCTCCTTCGTTAGTTTTAATACCGATTGCGGCAAGATTAAGTTGACTAGTATTAGCATTACGTCCGGTACTGATTAACAGTTGATCACCAATCACAGTACCTGCATTGGTTTCTAGCGTAAATTGTTCACCATGATATGAAACGCTTGTCGCCTGAGTGTGATTCAACACGTTAATGCCTTCTTTTTGAAAACATTCGGTCAGCTTCTCACCTAGCAAGGGATCTTCTGCATACAATAATGAATGACGCGCCAATACCGTCACCTCGCTACCTAAGCGGCGATAAGCTTGTGCAATCTCCAACGCGATCACAGAAGAGCCAATCACGATCAGATGGTGTGGTAGCGCTTTGGCAAATAATGCTTCTGTGGATGTCCAGTAAGGTGTGCCAGCAAGGCCATCAATCTGCGGGATCGTCGGTGTTGAACCAGTAGCAATTAATATTTTATCGGCATGTAGTATTTGCTCTGAACCATCAAGATTACTAATGATTAAGGTATTGGCATCGTTAAATCGAGCAAAACCTTTGATTAAACTCAGCGCAGGATTGTTGTCTAGAATATTTTGGTATTTAGCTGTCCGCAACTCTTCCACTCGGGCAGTTTGCTGCTCAGATAACAGCGCACGACTTAGTGCTGGAGTATGATTTTCTAGTCCAGCAAACGGGTTACTTCGTTGTTGTTGAGCCAATTGTGCTGCTCGAATTAAAATTTTTGACGGCACACAGCCAACATTGACACAACAGCCGCCAATCACATCACTGGCTTCAATGAGTGTAACCTTGGCACCGCCTTCGGCTGCTTTAATGGCGCAGGCAAATGCCCCTGAGCCGCTGCCAATGATGGCGACCTGTTGCTTTAAGCTATAGTCTTCTTTCTGGTTTGTGTCACCACGGATTGTCATGCCTTTAAGTTCTGTTGCAATGTAGCCTAAAGCATTAATCGCAAGGATAAGTTCAGCTACATTTACATCATCTCGAGTAGTGATATATGCTAAAGCGTTTTCGTAATACACCTCTGTTTTAATGACGCCTTCAACGGTATCGAGTGCTTCTTTAATATGTTTAACGCAGCTTGGGCAGGTCATACCCTGTATGGATAAGCGTATAGGTAATAAATTCATTTTTTTCCTTCAATTAAGGTAAACAATCATTGGCTTAAACGGCACAACTGTCATCGTCGCAGCGCTTATTTACGGGTGAAAAAATGTCCCATACAGAAACTGCCACCATCATTGCGAGTGCAGAATACGTCACATAGCTACTCCAGCCGTATCGAAACAAGGGGTAAAGTGATATCAAAAGTAGCGCAGGGCCGAACATACCCAGAGCACTACGATGCCACTGCCTATGGCTGAACCAGCCCAGTCCGTTTAGCACTAAGGCAACCCAAGCAAATAGAGGTAATAAAGTATTAACAAATTGGCCTTCCCATTGACTAAGAAACCCCAATCCAAGGGCAGAGCCCAAACTGGCAATCGCCGGGAAACACATGGCGCAGCCCATAGCAGAGATAACAGCACCCAAGGAGCCCGCTTTATCACCGATGCGTGTCAGCATATTGAATAAATTGGTCATAGCCTTCTTCCTATTGTTTGATAGTTGACGGGTAACCTGCGTTGGTGGTCGCATCGATTAACGCTTTGACCGTGGTTTTCTCATCATCAAAGGTCACAATTGCCACCTTGGTCTCAAAGGTGACATCGGCCTCACTGACGCCTGCAACATTTTGCAGCGATTTTTTCACCGTAAAAGGACAGGTGACGCAGTTCATGGTGGGCACGTCTAAGGTCACAGTTTGTGGTTTGGCAGCAGCAGTCAAACTGGTGAGTGCCATAAGGGTTAATAACGTGACTTTTTTCATTGTATTCTCCAAGTGTTAGTTAAAAGTGTAAGTGCTATGAATCGCTGTGTTCTGTCATTAATCTTCAATTGGTTAACGCCAAATCCTTGGTGCTGCACTTAAGCAAACCAGACAATCCAGTAATTGCTAGTCACTAGCACTAGCGCTGCCAGTGCCGTTAACCAAAAAATGACCTGTCGACGCTTGCGCACTTGCGGCACGGCGCATGCGGTTCCTGGCTCACAGGCTTCCACTGGGCGATACACTTTTCGACCGGCGACAGCAAACAGAGCCAATACCAACACAATGAAAATAGGACGATAGGGCTCTAATAGGGTCAAGTTACCAATCCATGAGCCACTGACTCCCAGCAACAACAATATGAAAGGTCCAGCGCAACACAGGCCAGCGCCAACGGCGGCAACAATGCCACCAATAATGGGCAGATTAGGATTTTTTGGGGACACGGCTTACTCCTCGGATTTCAATCTATGGAATAAGTGTAAGTGCCGTACCTATATACGGAGTCAAGCGGAATTTTTCTGTGGGTAGAGTCGTTTAGGGTTGCAGGGAATCGATGATGGGGCAATGGCTGTCATCTTGATTGCTATGGCACTGCAGCAATAGTGTATTGAGTGCTGTTTCCAAGCGTCGTAAATCCGCCATTTTGTCTCTGACGGCGCCGAGTTTATGCTCGGCAAGCTCTTGGACTTGACTGCATGGGCGATCCTCTAGGCTCAATAGATTAGCAATTTCCTCCAGCGTAAATCCCAACTCCTGGGCTCGTTTGATAAAGCGAATACGGTTCACCGTTTCATTTGGGTAATGACGATAGCCCAGATCTGGCTTTAGCGGTTGCTCGATCATTCCTCGTCGTTCATAAAAACGCACCGTCTCAATATTGATACCAAGTTCATTGGCCAGCTTACTGATGGTTCTGGTCATTTTAGGTAATCCTGACGTCATACTTTCCCCTTTTATTACTATGCGAATGAGACTTTGGCTTGAGCTCTCTGCCCTGAGAGATAATAAATAGATTTTTACAAGGTATCCATTTTATCCAGAGTTGCAAAGATTACGACCTTTCTTACATAAAATGCTATTGATGAGTAATGTTTAGTTAGATAACTCATAGCTAAAGTGAACATCATTCGATACGTGATATTCGATGCCCCTTTTCTATGACACTCAGGCAAGACTCACCTGTGATTTAGTAGCTACTGTGCAGTATTGTTAAAATGTGGTCAAAATTTTGATGCCTGAAATAACCGTATCACCCACCCAAACTCGGAATGGGGCAAAAGCGTGTTAGATTCTCAACTCTAATTTTTGAATATCGCATTAAAATTGCTATGGGTAACCTTTTGCTAAAAACGCAATAAAATAGCTGGCAAAAAACAAGTAAAAGCCAGCTGTTTTTGTCCGTTTGAGCAACTTGATACCTATTCTTCCTCGTAACTTTCATCTATTTCTCGTGCAATACTTTCGAAGCTTTTGTGATTTTCTTGCAGGTAGTACAAGTAAATTCTGGCGTCATGCTCAGAAAGATCCTTAGTATTTGAGTTGGTCAAATAATCTTTTACTCGCTCAATGCCATGAAAATATTCATCAAGGTCGTACTTAGTATAATCAGTAAGCTCGTTTCTTTCTTGCAGTGCACCTTGAAACTCATTATATGTTTTTTCAATCGACTCAAGCATTTTAAAACCAAAGGATACATTTGAGCTCGAAGGCGAGTAAATAGCTTGTCCTACTTTCTCAAACATATATCTCATTGTTGAGTCAAGGATGTCTACCAGCGGTTTTTCCATAAATTTAGCCTTATGCTTTTCGTCAATTTCTTGAAGCCTTTCATTAATTGATAGATATGCTGTATTGATGCCCATCAGCTGTGTTTCTGCAATTTCCGAAAAATCTACGTCGATGAATTCACTTTTACCCTCATCGTAGAAACGAGCAAGGGTGAAACCACCTTTGCTCATAGAAATACGAGATATGTGATTAAAGTACGTTGTTTTCTTTACGTGATTCTTTGTTGGGTGACCTATTGAGGCATTTCTAACTGCTCTAATACCTTTTAATTCTTCTGACAGTTTATATGGTACATCAAATGCTTCTGATAAATGATTCATTGCATCTTGCTGTATAAATAACGCTTGTAGTAGCCCGTATGTATAGATATACGATAATCCAGTTTCATCAGGATATTCCGATTTAAAGTAGCTTTGCAATGCCAAGCCAGTGTCACCAAGGGTATCTAATGAACTACATATTTGATTCCAGTTATCTAACTCTGAAATCAAAACCTTCTGATATCTATGAGTATTTATATGCTCACGTACCTGTTTTTCGATATCGAAGAATATGGTAAGACTTTCTTCAATTTTGCTCATCTATCGCAAATCCTTTCAATAGGTATAGTGCCTTAAAAATTGGCGAAAAATTGTGGGCTAAACTTGAGCGTAGCGAAAATAGACTGCGGTTTTTAGTCTAATTAATCAAATTGTTATAAACCTTTGATTAATGACTTCCAATCTACGTATTTACCTATGTTTTTGAGGTTAGAATCGTCAATATGACGACCTTTTAACTCATTACGACAATCATCGACGTATGAGCAAATAGTTTGGTAGATTTCTGCGTTTGTTACCTCTTTGTAAAACGAATTCTCAGGAGCTAATTTATGAGTTACATATTTGAACAGCTTAGTTCTCGATTTAACAAACCATTTTTTATCATCTTGCCAATATTCGCCTCTAATTTGTGAACCTAAAATATGTAGTTTAATAAAACCTATTATCTCATTATATTCCCAAGCTCCACCATAATTTTTATGTATTGCATTTTTATAATTACAAAATAATCTGGATTATCTTCACAATACTTCCTTTTAAATTCAGCATCCGAACCACCAAAGATCCTATTTTCAGTAAATGACTTAATTTAATTTCGCTCAATGCTGCCGTTTCTAAAACAACTGAAAACTTTTGCTCTGGTGACCAATCATCAGAACGATTACTACCTGCCAAACCCGCACCTGCTTTTAAATACTTATTTTGCCAAGAATACAACGTCGATAAGTTGATACTTTCTCGCTTTGCGAATTGACTTAATGATCAGGGCGAGATCGTGAACGTTTTTCAATCAACTTAACACACTATTTGACGTTAACATTTAGCTATGATCTTATACTCCCTTTTTTCGGGAGCTCATCATGCATATTGACCACTTCAAAGAGACTTTTCAAACCATAACTGACCAACGCCAAGGGGCTAAAGTGACCTATTGCCTTTTTGAGGTTTTGTTTGGTTCTCTATGTGCCGTTATCGCAGGAGCTAAAGGCTGGTTTGATATTCGAGAATACATACTTGGACATCATGATTGGTTTAAAAACAATAACCTATTCGTGAGTGGCATTCCTGCTGATGACACTATAGCTCGTATCATATCAACGATAGAACCAGAACAATTTCACCGGTGTTTTATCAAATGGATGTCATCGATACACACTCTTACCGAAGGCCAAGTGATTGCTATCGATGGAAAAACGCTTCGGGGGTCATACAATCGTCAAGACAGAGCCAGTACCATACACATGATTAGTGCTTATGCTTCATCAAACAAATTAGTACTTGGCCAACTTAAAACAGAACAAAAAAGCAATGAGATAACTGCCATTCCTGAGTTGATAAAGATGTTGGATATCAAAGGGGCTTTAGTGACTATCGATGCTATGGCTTGTCAAACAAAGATAGCCAAAACCATTGTGGAACAAGGCGGTGACTTCCTGCTTGCCGTTAAAAGTAATCAGGGAAAACTGCGTGAAGCGATAGTCAAAGCCTTCTCTTCCCAGCGAGCCAACAATACAGACAAATCCACAATTGAACAGGGTCATGGTCGTACAGAGGTAACCGTCTAGCGAACCACACCTCGCATCATTAATCTGCCTATTTGAAAATACCTGCTCAATGATAAATTTGGAGCAGGTGATGAAAACATACAGAACAGCGGCACAGTGGCTCGGTTTACTTCAGCAGCGCAGCAATTTCAAAGGCACTAATGTTGAATTCTGCCAACATCATAATGTCTCGATTACCACTTATTATAAACAACGTGCTTTACAGGCTGAGAACCAGCAAAAAACAACCTTGCCAAAGCGCGCTACATCATCACGCTTTATTCAACTAAAACAAACCACCACTGACGTCTGCGAGCACACTCATCAAAATACACTGCAGTTTGATACCCGCACCGGCCAACTCACCCTACCAGCAGATTTAGCAACGACCGATATCGTTGCCATTATTAAAGGGCTAATGGCATGAAGATGTTTGTTGATATCCCCACTGTTTATTTATGTGCCGATGTGGTCGATTTTCGTAAATCGATTAATGGGTTAGCCGCCTTAGTGGAAGCTGAGCTTGAACTCCCAGTGCTCAGTGGTGCGCTATTTGTCTTTTGTAATAAAGGCCGTGACAAGCTCAAATTGCTTTACTGGGATAACACCGGCTTTGCGCTGTGGTATAAGCGATTAGATAAACATAAGTTCAAATGGCCCAAACTCATGTCACCCACCATGACATTAACCGAGCAGCAATTACACTGGTGATTGTCGGGTTATGATGTCATTGGCCACAGCAAAATTGATGTCGCAGGTAAGCAACTACTTTAATATTTGCGATCGATTGATGATCATCAAAGGATGTTCATTTAGCACTGGAAACCCGCTGGTTACGCCTTAAAATAGGCTTCATGAAAAATGTACTCGCCCTTCAACAGCGCATCGCTGAGCTGGAAAAACTGCTCGAAAATGAGCGGCAATTATCTTTACAAAAAGATGCGCAAATCGCTGCGCTAGAGGAACGCTGGCGCCTGGCCCAACAAAAACAATTTGGCAAAAGTGCTGAAGGCTTTGTAGGGCAAGGCGAGTTATTCAATGAAGTAGAAGAGATTGTTGAAGCCGCTGAGGCTGAGCAACAATCCATTAGCTATATCCGCAAAAAACCGGTGCGTAAGCCACTGCCAAAAGACTTACCCCGTGAGCAAGTTATCCACGACATTGAAGATAAAACCTGTGATTGCTGTGGCGGTGAGCTACATAAAATGGGTGAAGACAAGTCAGAAAAGCTTGAGTTTATCCCAGCGCAAATCAAAGTCATTGAGCACATTCGGCCTAAGTACGCCTGCCGTCACTGTGATAAAGCCTCAACTCAAACACAGATAAAGCAAGCCTCAATGCCTGCCATGCCCATCAACAAAGGCATTGCAACGAGCAGTTTGCTCAGTCAGCTTATCACCAGTAAATACCAATACGGGTTACCGCTTTATCGCCAGGAAGCGATGTTCAAGCAATACGGTATTGAGCTCAGTCGCCAGACCATGAGCAGCTGGATAGACAAATCCGCCACACTGTTTGCACCACTGGTGGAACGGCTTAAAGCCGAGCTGTTAAAGCAGCCCACGTTGTTTGCCGATGAAACGCCACTGAAAGTGGTGAAATCCGATAAGGTGAACAGCTACATGTGGGTGTATTGCTCAGGTCGAGATTCACCTGAGCCAAACCATCCTACCCCCAATATCGTGCTTTACGATTTTCACAATAGTCGGGCGGCCGCCTGCGTGGTCAATTATCTTGATGGATATCAAGGTTACTTGCACGTAGATGGTTATCAAGCTTATGAAAAAACATAGGCAACCTTAGTGGGATGCTGGGCGCATGCGCGTCGTAAATTTATCGATGCGAAAAAGCTGCAAGGGAAAAATAAAACCGGCAAAGCGGATGTGGTATTGAGCCTTATCCAAAAACTGTACGGCGTTGAGTCACGCGTTAAAGATAAAAGTGCGGATGATATATACACGACAAGACAAGCAGTCAGTGTGCCTATACTGGACAAGCTAAAAGCATGGCTTGAGCAAAACCAACCGAATTTAGTGGGTAATACCAAACTGATAGAGGCAGCTAATTACCTGGCTAATCAATGGCACAAACTCATTCGTTATGTTGATGATGGCAGACTGAGTATTGATAATAATCGTGCTGAGCGAGCGGTAAAACCGTTTGTGATTGGCCGAAAAAATTGGTTATTTAGTCAGACAGCTAATGGGGCTCATGCCAGTGCCACGCTTTACAGCATTGTGGAAACCGCAAAGGTTAATGGCTTAGTGCCATTTGATTACATCATGGCTTGCCTTAATGAACTGTGCCAACCAGCACCGGATATAGACAGCCTGATACCATGGAGTGTTAAAAGATAGGTGTAGTTGCCCGGACGCTTACGTACAGAGTGTCGTCAGTGCTATGTTATTGACAGTACACACTTAGTCGGTGACTTTTCAAAGTGGAAAGGGTTAAAAAATATCGTTATGGTTGAAAATTGTCGCCTTGAGAAAGGAAAACCAATCGAGCTTGAGTACCGTTATTACATCAGCTCTAAGGAGCTAAGTGCTGAACAAGCTGCGATAGCAGTTCGAGAACATTGGGATATCGAATCAATGCACTGGGTGCTTGATGTCAGTATGAGTGAGGATGCATGTCAAATCTATAACGCTCACGGAGCGGAAAATATGTCAAGCCTGCGTCATATGAGTTTGAATATGTTACGAGCAGAGCCGACCAAGATACGCATTGTTGGAAAACAAAAGCGATGCATGATGAATCCATCGATGCTTGAAGCAGTATTAAAGGCTGGATTTAGTAGCTCGGTTATAAATTAAGCACTCATGCGGTAGCCCTGCATCATAACCTTAGTTAATAATCTTATAAGTTTACTACTAATTATCACTGCTGCTATAGGTATAAATTAATGAGGCTCACTTTAAGCATTAGCACTAATCTAGTTGTACTTTATATTTGAGTCTGGCTGGTAGAATTTCATCAAACTCACAGTCAAGTGCATTAACTATTTTGTATAGAGTTTCCAGTTTGATGTTGACGCAACCTCTTTCCATTTTCCCGTAATTACCTCTTTCAATACCGACATATGCTGCAAATGCCTCTTGAGAATAGCCAGCATTAACTCTTAGGTATCTTAATTTATCGCCAAATTCAATTACTAAATCACTCACCTATCAACACTCCAGGTAAAATGATTAGATTTTCATATTGAGGTACAAGCCACCACGCCCTATAATACCCATTCAAGATAAATTATTAGGATCTGTTTTTGATGTTAGACCCATTCGTAGCTCAAATCATTAAAGCAGAAAACTTTGATAAGTTCACAACAAGTGATGTCCGCTCTGCATATTTTGCATTAAAAAAAGATCCCTCTTTGGATAGCGCAGAGATCAGAAGAATGATTTATGCAGAATTAATGAAGTTAGTAAAAAAAGGCTGGTTAGAGAGGAATATACAAAAGCAAAAGGGACAGACTAGATTCAAAAAAACAGTTCATTTTGATGCCACAAACCTTCCTGTTAAGCCTATGGCTTTATTACCTATTTCTGATATTGAAGGCATTGATAAACATAAGAAATTGAGCGCAAAACTAAACTACTATAAATCAGAACTATTATTGAGCTTAGGTGAATCAGAGGCATATAAAGAGATATACTTAGAGCTGCCTGATTTAGCTGAAGAGTTACAACCCAAGTACAATTTAGCGAGGGAAAATAGCACTAAATTGTTGGGGAAAATCAAGGCCATTGAAGCGATCATCGAACAGAGAAATATATGAGACTTAGACGTTGGCAAAATGCATGTATAGATTCGTCATTAAAACAATACCTTAATGGACAGTCTCATTTCTTGGTTTTAGCGACGCCTGGCTCAGGAAAGACTCTGATGGCCTCTGTTTTATCAAACCATCTATTGAAGAATGACCTTGCTGATTTAATCTTTTGTTTTTCCCCATCTTCGATAGTTTCCATGGATTTTGCTGAGTGCTTACAATTAAGATCGAATGAACGTTTTGACGGGCTAATTGGTTCAAAGGGCAGAGCTTATACTTATCAACATTTGCAGTACTTAGATGGTGCTTTTTGGGAGCTATTTGAAAAATATCGAGTATTCGTTATTTTCGATGAAATCCATCATTGTGCAGGATCTACTGTTGATAATGCGAATTCATGGGGAGAGCATATAATTCTGAACATTCAGAACAAAGCTCGATTCACCATGGCATTAACTGGCACGCCTTGGCGCTCAGATACGGCCCCTATCGTTTTTGCTAGCTATGCCTCACCAGATGGTGAAATCTCATGTGATTACGTCTATGGCCTTTATGAGGCAATTTTAGACGGTGTTTGTCGCGTACCTCAGATAATCGCTGTTGATAACAATCATATTTCAGTAATAGAAAATAATGAAACCGCCGTTTTCGAAAGCTTTGATGACCTACTGTCTAACTCCCAAATTGCATACCAGGACGTAATCGAAAATGATGATGTAATAAAACATATCATCACTTCGGCTAGTAAAAAGCTAGATTTTATAAGACTTGAAAACTCTAATGCAGCTGGCTTAATCGTAGCTTCATCGATAGAACAGGCCAATAGAATTTCAACATTAGTAAAAAAATGGCTTCAAGAAGAAGCTGTTGTCGCTACCTATAAGGAAAGTGACCCGACAGCCATTATTCAACGATTCAGACACTCAGAATCCAAGTGGATTATTTCTGTTGGAATGATTAGTGAGGGAACCAATATCCCTCGCCTACAAGTGTGTTGTTATCTCTCAAACATAAAAACTGAAATGTATTTTAGGCAAACACTAGGACGAATTCTTAGAGTTACAGACACTATTAATCAAGAAGCAATTCTTTATATGCCAGCGGAGCCCAAGTTGCTGGAGTATGCTTATAGAGTTAGACATGACGTGCCTGTTGAGGCTGATGTTGTAAAATTTGAAACAATGCAATCACTGCTTGTCGGCGATGAGACTAATAGTCAAAACAAAACTATTTCTCTGAAAGAACCTAGCATTGATTTGGCAGGCAAAGAAATTAAACTAAATGGTTTCATTGAAAACACTGATAGCTTGTTCGATGAAGATTTTTTATCAACTTCATATGACCAAGTGATGAATATATTCGGTCGTTTCAAACAAGAAACCATAGGTATAGGTATAGGGTTAGGATTAGATTAGATTAGGTGAGTTGAAGTAACTTTACTTAACCTGAACTCGAGATAAGAAGTGAACTAAACGCCCTCTTTATGATCAGATCTTTCGACCAAGAAGGATTTAATCATGCTGAGGGCGTATGAATAATTTAGTGGATATATTTTGTGATGCCGATGATTTTTGTGCTGTATTCATTCCGCAATGGAAAACACAATGCCTGACTGACAGCAAACGAAAACGTCAGCGCTCAAATAGAATGGACACGAGCGAAATAATGAACATTATCATACCATTCCACACATCCCACCACCGTGACTTCAAGAACTTTTATTCTGGTTATCTTGCTCGATTCTTTAAATCTGATTTTTCACATTTGCTCAGTTACAGTCGCTTTTTGGAAATAATGCCCACGACTGTCGTGCCATTGTGCAGCTATTTTTGTACCATAAGAAGCCAGCCAACAAGGATTGAGTTTATTGATTCAACGAGTATCAAGGTCTGTCACAACTTACGAATTCCAAGGCATAAAAAAGCTTATCGGGCTTCGCTAGCCGAGGAAAAGGCACGATGGGATGGTTCTACTAGTTTAAACTTCACCTAATTGTTAATCGCAAAGGCGGCATTGTAGCCGCCAAAATAACGCCCGCGAATGTGCATGACACTCAGCCTGTTTCGGGGATGGTGGTTAACTCAATGGATAAACATTATGCCGACAAAGGCTATATTAGCAAAGCACTGGCGAACGACTTACTCGAACAAGGTGTTACGATCGTCAATAATGTCCGTAAAAACATGAAAGCTAAAGCATTATCCCTATGGGATAGAGCGATGCTTTCACGTCGATTTATCATTGAAACCATCAATGACCAGCTAAAAAACATTTCACAAATAGAGCATACAAGACATCGAAGCGTGCATGGTTTTATGTTGAATATGATAGGCGGATTGATTGCCTATCAACTGAAAGAAACTAAGCCACAACTCAATATTACGAATGCTGAATTTGGCGCTATTGTTGTTATGGCTTAAACCGATCTCAGGTTACTTACTTCAACCTAGATTATTTATCATTATTCAACTTGATATTGTAACTTAATCAAAATTTTGAAGCAGGGTCTATAATAAATGTGACTTTCTGTGGCTTATCTTGAAGAGAACGAATGAAAACAGGTTGGGATTTTACGCTTGAGTAGTTTTTATCAACCATTTCGCAGTCATCTAAATGCTTGATTAAACTTTTTATAGCATCTTTGTATTTGTCTGGAACCCTCATCACGACGGTTTTTTCGTATTTAGTTTTTCGACCTGCACCAGTTCGAAATCCGCCATGTGTTACCTTGTATTCAGCTTTTTCTTCAGACATGTAAACTCCAAGTTTGATTTTGTTACATTATCAGGCTATCTTGAATAAGTTACAAAATCAAGAGCCTCGATACTTTTAATGATGACGGATAGCTTTACATGCTGTGAGGTTAGGAAGATTGAGACAAGTTTTTATGCATGGCTGTAATCCTTGGATTAGAATTGCACCTTCAACAGCGCTAATAAGTAATCGTCCCGATATGAATATTTTTCAATCTTATTATTGGGCTGAAATGTGATAGATAAATGAACTTTTAATACAAATCTTGAGCTTATTTTTGATTAACCTTGAAATACGCTTTCAAATGTACAGCACTATTAACAGGCTCTCTGACATGCAAAATATTAGGACTAACATCCAAGCTTTAAATAAACAAAATCCTGCACCTTTCTCAAATGACATCATCTATAACTACAGCACCTATTTGAGGAACAATGATATTTACCTTAAAGACGATAGAGAACACTACGTTGCCCCTATTCCGTTCGATCAAATAGTAGGCATCGAACAGATGTATGGTGATGACTCAACCTGGGGGCAATGCATAGAAGGACGATGGCTTAAGCGCCTGAAACAAAGACTTATAGAACTAGAAGACAACCCGCAGTATTATTTATCGGAAGTCGAACTGCCAAACCTATCCTTCATTAAGGTTGGAAGTAAGTACTTCATCAGCACAGGTAAACATCGCACGATTATCGCTAGATTTTTGTCCTATTTTAACCCTGAAGTGTTTAGCAACCGTTCTCCGTTTGAGTTTGCCAAGGTGACAGAGTGTTTTATTGACACCGAGTATGCCTCGTTTAAAAGGCGATTCGACGCTGTTACTGATAACTACCCTTCGTTAATATTTAAACTGCAACACACTACGGCAGAAGACGATCTGCATTTTCTACTTATCAGAGAAAATAGGGCCAATGGAAAATCCGAAGTATTCACTCGAGCCCAAGCCTACCAGGTACTTGACGCACTAGAGAGTCCATCAGTCAAAGAAAAATGGAATTCAGGTAGTGTGTATTACAACAGCAATATTTACTCGTTTATTCCATATCAAACCTGCTTTAAGGCTTTTTTCGGGCACCCTTAGAGCAAAAAAGTCAATCGAAAACCGTTGCTAATCATCGTTGTTGAAATCACTTTTGCCCCAAAACTCGTTTGAAGCGAAAAGTGATTTAATATGAGCGGGGATATTTGCGTCCGGCGAACTACGCCTTGCCTAGATCAACGCGCTCAGCGGCACCACTTTTTGCTTAGTGGGTGACGAATGCGGGTTAAGTTTTTAGCCCACGCATAAAATGTAGATAGGGTTAAGTCACTGGTTTTACAACATTCAGCTTTGGTTAATTCACTTTCAGTTTGCTGCTGAAAAATACGCTGCCAGTATTGTATTTTATCGTTTTTTGACATGATTGTTCGCCTAGATTTAGTTAGGAAATAATCATGCTAAATTTGAAAATTATTGGTATGTGGGATTAATTGATCGCTTACTTTTCATCTTTGAAAGTATTTCTAATCGCTTTTTGAATCTCTACATATTTCGTCTACGAACTCAAATTCCAGTGTTGTATGTTCAAGATAAAAAGGGCTAAGTCGTGTTGATATTTCATGCTTTATTGCCATATATTCTTGTTGATCAAAATAATGATTCACTACTAAATGAGCTGTAAGAACATGCCTTTCGCCGTCAAGGGACCACAAATGGAAATGATGAATATCTTCAATAAACTTCAATGTTGATAATTCAATTTTTATTTTTTCTTGAATGGCTTTCTCAGGTGTTGCTTGTAAAAACAGACGTATTGCAGTACGGAGGTTTTTTAAGACATTAAAAAGAACAAATAATGTAAATCCTATTGAAAGTATGGGATCAAGTATTGGGAGTTCGATATATATTAGGACGATAGCAACAATTAATACGGCTACCCAACCTAAGACATCTTCCAATAAATGCCAATTAAGTACACGTTCGTTTAATGTTTTCCCTTCACTTAATTTGAAAGCAGCATAACCGTTAACAATCACCCCCAATATCGCTAACCACAACATGCCTTGAGCATCAGGCATTTCTGGCGATATCAATCGAGGAAATGATATGGTTAATACCCAAATCGATCCCGCGATTAAGACAACACCGTTAATTAGCGCACCAAGTAAAGAAAAACGGTGGTAGCCGTAACTAAACGTTTCATCGCGACTTTTCTTGCTGAGTTTGTTTAATCCCCATGCGAGACCAATGGATAAACTATCTCCTAAATCGTGAACCGCATCTGCCATTATCGCGGTACTGTTGGTTAACCAGCCGCCAATAAATTCGATAATAGTAAAACAAACATTTAATATAAATGCCCAGCCAATACGACTTGAAGACATATCTTTAGGAATATGACTGTGTCCATGGCTAGCTGGGTGTTGATGTGAATTGTCGGACATTACTTTCTCCTATAAATTGATATCCCGCAGCGAATACCTACGGGATATCTAGTTAAAGCAAACAGTTATATTTATTTAACCAAGCAGCACTACCTTCTCATTTCTTCAATCCGACCTTTAGAAAACCAAGCATAAAGTACGGGAAGAACAAATAAAGTAAGGAACGTCGCAGTGACCAATCCACCCACAATGACTGTAGCTAATGGCCGTTGTATTTCAGAGCCAACACCAGTTGACATGATAATAGGTATCAAACCAAGGGCAGAAGTAATCGCTGTCATCAATACGGGACGAAGTCTTGATATAGCACCTTCGTAAACAGCTTGAGCAATACTTTCCGTACCTGTTTCAATGCGTAGATTAATCGCTTCAACCATAACCACACCATTGAGAACCGCAACACCAAATAAGGTAATAAAACCAATTGAACTTGGTACAGATAGGTATTGACCAGAAATATACAAGGCAACTATGCCACCAATCATAGCTAAAGGTAAATTAACGAGGATGAGCATGGCTTGACCCACACTGGCAAAAGCAAAATATAATAACAACGCAATAATGCCAATAGAAAGTGGCACAACAATAGCTAGTCGTTGCTGTGCTCTTTGTTGATTTTCAAATTGCCCACCGATATCAACAGAATAACCCGTAGGCAAATCAACCTTAGTTGCAATTGCTGCTCGAATATCTTTTACGACACTACCCATGTCTCGCCCTTGTACATTGGCTTGAATAACGACGCGTCGCTGAACATCATCTCGGCGAACCTGAGGAGGGCCTGATTCAATGGCAATATCTGCAACATCACCTAGTCGTACCCATGCACCTGTTGGGGCTTGTAGTCGTAAATCAGCAATAGTTTGTTGTTGATTTCTAAACGCTTTGTCTATCCTCAGATAAATATCATAACGTTCATTACCATTAATGACTTGCCCTACTTCGTGACCACCGATACCATTTCGCACTAACCTCATGACATCACCAATCGATAAACCATATCGAGATAATTGACGACGGTTTGGTCTAACGACTAACTGAGATTCTCCTGCTATTGGCTCCATCGCTACATCTCTTGCACCATCAACACCTTGAATAGCATTAACAATAGCTTGACCTTGCTGAGCCAGGACATCGAGATCAGCACCAAATAGTTTTATGGCTAACTGCGCTTTAACACCAGAAAGTAATTCATCTACTCTTGTTGCGATAGGTTGAGAAAAATTCAGTAGTAAACCGGGGAATTTCTCAAGTTTTACTTCCATTAAACCTTGTAGTTCATGGCGTGTTTTAGCGCTGGTCCACTCTACAACTGGTTTGAGACCAATATAGATTTCAATGTTACTCACTGGCTCAGGATCACCACCAATTTCTGCTCGGCCAATACGACTGGTAGCATAAGTAACTTCAGGAAATTCAAGTAATATTTTTTCCAGTTTAGGGGCAACTGAAAGCGCTGTCGCTAAACTGGTTGATGGAGCCATTGTTACACGTAAATTAATCGTGCCTTCTTCAAGCTCTGGTACAAATTCAGTACCTAAATTTGGCACTAAAAATAATGTACCAACAAGTAAGGCTCCAGCCCCTATAAGAACCACTTTCTTTGCATTCATTGCCTTTGTTAAACTACGACGGTAAAATTTTTCTAGCACACTAACGAAAGGGCTGGTTCGTGCTTTAAAACCTCGTTGAAACAAGTAACTAGCTAACGCGGGTACAACAATGAGAGACACGGCTAACGACGCAACCATAGCAATCATAATACTAATAGCCATCGGCTGAAATAGTTTGCCTTCAACCCCTTCTAAGCTAAATAATGGCGCAAAAACCACCATAATAATTGTTACTGCAAAAAATACTGGCTTAGCTACTTCTCTAGCGGCAATTTGTATACGTAAACTAACATCGACATCTTTTTCGACATCAAAAGGGTTCTCACTGTCATGCATTCCTTTATGACTATGTTCGTGACGACGGTCTGGCTGACTGAGATGTTTGAAAATATTTTCCATCATCACCACCGCACCATCGACCATCATACCAATAGCAACCGCTAAACCACCCAGAGACATTAAATTCGCAGACAAGCCATTGTAAGCCATGATCATTAATGCCATCCCAACAGAAAGTGGAATAGAAATAAGTACCAATAAAACAGCTCGAACATTCAGTAAGAAAAGTACTAACACGATAACAATAAAGATAAAAGCCATTATCAATGCTTCAGCGACCGTACTAACTGCTTTTTCAATCAAATCTGCTTGATCATAAATAGGTTCAAACGTGACACCTTTTGGCAGGGCTTGTTGAATAAGTGGTATTCTGTCTTTTATGCCATCAATGGCAACTTTGGTATTTGCGCCCATACGCTTTAAAACAATGCCGGATACAACTTCACCTAGAAATTTACTACCGTTAGTACCAACACGTTTACTCATGGTAACCGCGCCTTGTCTAATTTCGCTTCCAAACTCAACAGTTGCCACATCAGCAAGATAAACAACAGTACCTTCAATTGTTTTAACAGGGATTTGTTTTAGTTCTTCAATACCTTTTTCATCACTACTTAACCAACCAACACCTCGAATAATAAGTTGCTCTTGGCCTCTATCCATATACCAGCCTCCCGCATTGTCATTATTATCTTCTAATGCATTAGCGATATCTTGTTGAGTTAATTGGTAAGCAAGCAAACGAGAAGGATTAATATTTACTTGGTATTGTTTAACATTTCCGCCGAATGCTAAAACATCTGTAACGCCATCTACTGGCATTAAGAGTAATTTAACCACCCAATCGTTAAGGCTTCGAAGTGACATGCTGTCATACCCCGAGTCTTCATCAGCGAGCAATAAATATTGATATACTTGCCCCAAACCAGAAGTGTTTGGGCCAATTTCAGGTGTACCAACCCCTTCAGGGATCAATTCTTTTGCTGATTGCAATCGTTCAAAAACCAATTGACGAGCAAAATAAATATCGGTGCCTTCTTTGAAAACAACCGTAATACCAGACAAGCCTGTTTTAGAAATAGAGCGTACTTCTTCAACATCAGGTAATGCATACATTACGGCTTCTATTGGAAAGGTTATGAGTTGTTCTACTTCTTCCGAAGCCAAACCAGGCGCCTCAGTATTAATTGCCACTTGTACGTTGGTAACATCTGGAAATGCATCCAAATTCAAACGAGGAATAATAAAAAAGGCCGAAACCGTGAACGCAATCAAGGCAAGAATCACCAATAATCGGTTAGCGACAGACCAGTCAATCAAACGATTTAACATGTGTTAGTTCTCCAATTATCAGTTAATTAATGGTTATGAGCATCAAAACTGCCTTTGGCAATTTCCGCGGCAACATAAAAAGCGCCAGTTGTAACGACTTTAGTACCTGATGGCAAACCAAAAATTTCACGTGATTTTCCCAGTTGTCGTCCCAATTCAACTTCGACACCTTTAAATTCGCCATTTTCTTCAACAAACACCATCCAATCACCATCACTACCACGCATTAATGCTTCTTCAGGCACAGTCAGAACTTTTTTGTCCGTTTCAAAGGCAAAATAGACATCCGCAAATAAGCCTGGATGAAGCTTATGACCGACATTTTGAACCTGTAAGCGTATAATACGTGTGCGAGTTACTGGGTCTATGGTATGAGCTTTTTGAGTGATCGTAGCTATGTATGTATTGTTACCTACATTTACTTGCGCCTTTGAATTTTCAGGTAAGTCCAATTCCATTGATGGAGCTAAACGTGCTTCAACCCATAACGTATCTTCATCAGCCAACTCAAATAAAGTACCGCCCGATTCTATGCGTTGGCCTTGACGAAAATTATCAGATAATACCGCGCCAGAAGTCTCAGCGTTTAGAGTGTATTGCCCCAGTTTTTTAGTGTTGGTAGTCAAAGAGATAATAGCGTCAGTAGATAAGCCAAACGCATATAATCGTCCTAAGTCAGCCTCAAAATCGGTCTGAGCTTCTATAAAGCGTTTCTCACCTACCGCTTTTCGACCAAGTTTTTGAACCCTTTTCCATTCTGAATCAGCGAGCCTATAGCTGGCTTGAGCTTCAGCCATTGACTCACTAAATAGGGTGACTAACGGTTGATTGATTTCAACATGATCACCTAAAGCAACATGGCGTTTTAGTATCACTGAATCTACTCTTGGCGAGACTAAATAACTGGTATAATCATTAGCCTTTATCTCCCCTTGAGCATAAATACTGTAAGCCATCGTCTGAGGCTCTAGTACGGTTATGTTAATTTCAGCTAAAGTTAATTGCCCCTTTGAAAGTTTAACTCCCGCACCTTCTTCCTCCTCATTTTTAGCTTCATGTCCATGTCCATCATCTTTTTCTTCAACATGCTTTTCGTTTTTTTCAGATGATTGAACATTTGCAAATGTCGCAGTAGTTATGGTTGTTATTCCACAAAAAAGTACGGCCAGCGTTATTAATTTAATTTGCTTATTCATATGTTTTTTCCAAAATTGGTTCATTGACTATTAATTATTCAAATTACATTTAATGATCAAGGCTGAGATAATTGTTGGAGCACAGTCTTAATTTGCCCCACTTGTAATAGCCAATCTATTTGGCTTAATTGAAATTGACTTTGTAAGTCTATGCCCGCTTTAAGACCTTCAGCACGCTGTTGTAAAGCGAGTAAATACTCGGTAGTGCTCACATCACCGCTTTGCCATTGCTTTTGCAGCAAGTCGCCACTACGTTTACCTCTTCCATCCATCAATTGTTGCCAACGTTGATAGTTTTTTTGATAAGTGAGCAAGGTGTCGATACTTGATTGAATAGAAAACCGTTGTTTGCGCATAATGGAGAGAAAATTTGCTTCGGCAGCTAATGCTTGTTGATTCGCAGCTCTTGCTTGTGCTGAAAAATTGTTGCGAATGTTCAGAGGCATTGAAAGCGTTACTCCAAGCACATTGTCTCCTGCATTTTTACCTGCATTTATACCGATAGTAGGGTCCGCTTTAGCCTCCAACATTGACAGTTGAGCATTACTTTTAGCTATTTGCCACTGCGCTTTTGCCTCTAGAACTAAAGGATGTTGTTGAAGCCATTGAGGTGATAATTGATAATTGCTGATAGTCAAACCTTGCGCAGGTAAAACCTCTTTATCCGGCGTCCAATCCTGCAGTAGCTCCTTGACTTGAGCTTCAGCTTGTTTTAATTGAACTTGTGCTTTTGCGGTAACATTCAACATTTGAGATAAACTTAAAAAAGTAAGTTCAGCATCTACTTGTCCAAGATCACCTGCTTTTTGACGATCCTTAACTAAATCAAGTATGGTTTCCAACTGCTTTTCTTGTTCTTGAGCTATAAAAGCTTGCTTTTTAGCTGCTTGCCAAGTAATTAACGCTTGTAAAGCTTGCGCTGTCTTTTCTTGAACAAGAAAATCAAAGTGTTTGCTTGCTTGAGTTAAGCTAAAGTTAGCTTGTTGCTCTTTTGTTTCTCGTTTATCCCACCAATCAATCGTTTGATTAATGCCAATGGAATAATTATTAGCGTCACCTTCTCGCTCATAACCAGTCTCTAGTTCAGGATTATAAAGCGGTTGCTTGTTCCCTTCCGCATTTGAAAAAACAGCATTCATTTCTTCTTTGGCAGCAATAATATTTGGATGTTTGTTTATTTGCATTGACAGCCAAGACGTCGATGTTGGTTGTGCATTTGCTCTTTGTATATTGATTAACATAGCTAAAAACATACCGACGCATAGCATGGCGCAAATACTTTTTTTAAAAAATATTTTCATAAATTAAACTCATATTTATTTTGGTAGTGTTAACTGACGACAGTAAAATCGTAAGTAGACAAGAATATAAAGATGCTCAGCTAAAATGAGCTATTCAAATAGAGTTAACTTATAGGAGGGATTATTGGGTTATCAGAGTATGCATTAGCATATTGATATGAATATAGGTATTGATGAGTTACTAGTATATTGTGATCAATACTAGGTTTAGTTTGAGTCAAACATTGAGAATGAAACCCATGACAATGTCCACAGTGATGACAGTCCTCAACACTATGTTCACCTTCTATTGGTAATTCGTTATCAACTATTTGGCTATCATATTCGTGAGAATGTTCGGTTTGGATATGTTGTACATCTAATGTATGCGTTTCTTGTGAATTTGCAATAGCTACAAACGATTGTATTACAATCGCAATCGCTAATATTAAATTTAGAAACTTATTTTTCAAAGAAATAACCATCAGATGCACAAAGTTAAAGTAGAACATTTCTTATTGATTTCGTCAATTAAACTAAACTGTATTTTTAAAGACTGTTGTCGCTTAAGTCGTTAAACAGCTTCTTTGTATTGATCTGGATTTCTGCCAGTTTCGCTCGAAATCACAGTAGGTTTCACTAATTTATTCATGCTCGTTTCTTTTTCTAATAACTCTTGGTCGAATGATCGGATCAAGGAACGAGCATTTAGTTCCTTTGGGGAGCTAATTTCTTATCCGAAGCTCAGGTAATTTACTAAAGTTTGTCAAAGCTACTCCCTTGTACGGTTTCTCATTTCAGTTGATTATTTCCATAATCAACCAAGCAGGAATACCCCGATAGCAAGTCGGTTTGGGTACCACTAAAAAAAACATCTGCTCATCACAGACTTAAAATGTACTTCACCCCTTCGCAACGTTTAACTGCTTTTGACCGTTAACGTTCCATAAAACGCATTGTTGATGGTCAGCTTGTTTTTGTCCTCCACACCATTACAGGCTTTCACAGGCCAAGCTTAACTCACTACTACTACGGGGTCATCTGCCACCACACACTAAAATTGATCTTGGCTTTCGCCTTGACTCAATGTCTCCGGTCTATATCCGGATTCAGTGCCAGGCTTCCCCAGTTACTGCACTGACTCCCTGTTAACAATGCCACCCTCAAACACAGCTTAGGTCTGGCTGAGTATAGGACTTTGCGTTATTTTGCACGCTTACCCACCTCAACTGCCGAAGCAGGTTCACTTGCGTTGTGTACTGTTAACTTCCTATGGCTTCCTTCAGACCCTGTCGTTGACCAACAACGCCTTTGCGATTATCTTCCCCTCAGTAGGGTTGATCTGGGCATCTTTCAGCCTAGCGGGTTTGCCAGCTTCGCTGGGCAAAAAAAGCGACCACTCAATGAGTCGGTCGCTTTTTATTAGTTTCTAACTTTTCAGTTAGTAGCGATCTTTATGACTAGTTTCGAACATTATTTAACTTCCATAATAAATGAACACTGGGACACCATTACCCAAGCGATTCACATGATTATGCGACCATTTCAAGTTAACTAACTCAAGCTCTCATAATGTGTAGTAGTAAACAATTAGGATGATGGTGTTATCAATTGCCATTATGACCAACAGGCTTCTAAGTAGATAGTGCCGCCTTTAGACGCCTTGTTCTTATCCTGACTTAGTAAGAACAATGGTTGCGACTACTTCAATTAGAAGTAGTCGTTTGGCAATCACTATTACATTACTTACCGCTTATTTAAAGCCATTACTCTCTGATATAGCAACAACCTCGCCATCCTCTTCAATTTTAAAAAATATTGTCTTTTTTGTTTGTGAATTAGTCGCACTCACTACATAGCTTCCCCCATGGGTGCTTACAATGTTCACATCGGCAGTGCTTATGCTTTCCCACGATGAAGGCAATTTGCCCACTTCATATCCTAAGTCTTTAAATGTCAATTTCTGTATTGTTGTTATTGTAATACCCTTGACCTTTTCATCGTTCATATGACTATGTCTTGAATGATCCATACTTTTCATTCTATCTACATGTGCAAATGAATCACTACTGACAAGAGCGCTACAGATCACTAAAATTAAAATTAAATATCTCATTTACTTGTCCTTATGATTTTAAACCAATCACTTTATATTGACCTTTAACCAGTAATTTAATGGTTACAGGGGTGGTAGACTTATTTTTCCAATACCAGCCATGAGATCCTGCAAAGGGGGCGGTAAAACTCCCTTTCATCTCATCAGACGTGGCAATAACATAACTCTCGTAATATCCAGTTGTATCTCCTTCTGGTTCGCCGTGTAGATCGAAGAACAATGCGTCTCCATCAGTTAGCCATTCATAGGTCATTTTCTCGTATTGCTGCATTTCAAACTTATATTCGACGCCTCTGCCTGCAGGCACTACAACTTCGATGCTTTGAAACTCAGTTGTACCTTCTACTTTTGCGCTTTCTGGTGTTGCCGGTTCAGCCGTTTGAGCCAATGCGGTGACACCTATTTTTTGACCAATACCTGTAGGATCGATATTGTATTCTGCAGGCAAAATAAGGGTGACTAACACAACAGCCGCTAAAACCGTTGCTGCTAAAGAAGCTTTAATTAGCGTGTTACTACTTACTGTATGTTGCATATATTTCTCTTTGTTATTAATTAATAAAGTAACCAGTCAATTGATAACCCATCAACATGACGCCAGCACTCATAAGTAGAGTATTTGTTAGTGTTGAAAACTGCTGAAATGATGGCCATTTACGCCAGACATTGATCACAATTAATATCACCACTAAAGCCGCAAACTGACCGAGTTCTACACCAATGTTAAATGCGACTAAATTGGTAAAGAGGCCTTCATTAGGTAAGTTAAACTCTTGTAATTTGGTCGCTAGCCCTAGGCCATGAAAAAGCCCAAAAATGAGAACAGCCCACTGCGTATTGGGTTGCCAATTGAAGCAACGTTTAAACCCACCTAAATTATCAAAACCCTTATACACCACAGACAAACCTATAATGGCATCAATAAGGTAAGCATTGACTTGGATATCGCTTAACACACCTAACAGCAACGTAGTGCTATGACCGATGGTGAACATCGTGACATATATGAAAACATCACGGCTTCTATATAAAAAGAAAATAACGCCAACCAAAAATAGTAAATGATCGTATCCGGTAATCATGTGTTTTGCGCCAATGTAAAGAAATGGCACAAACTGTACGCCGCTATTTTGCTCTAAAAAAGCTCTAGTATTGTCATCAACACCATGAGCGAGTACCTCAATGCTAATAAAGGAGCAACATAAGAGGAGTGCGAACAAGCAATAGCTTGATAATTTACTTGGCATTAAATGACTCCAAAGTTTCTGTTTTAATCAAAATCGTATCCTTATCTTTATGTAAAATTCGGTAAAGTGCGGGAATAACAAATAAAGTTAGTAGCGTTGAGGAAATAATCCCACCGATAACTACCATAGCTAAAGGCCGTTGTACTTCAGAACCCATACCACTATTAAACGCCATCGGAAGAAAGCCCAACGATGCAACAAACGCAGTGGTCATTACAGGTCGAAGTCGAGTTAATGCACCGTCAAAAATAGCCTGGTGTAAATTCATGCCCTCTTTTCGTAATTCTCGGATAAACGAGACCATGACTAATCCATTCAAAATGGCAATACCTGACAACGCAATAAAGCCAACTGCTGCTGATATTGAGAATGGAATACCACTTAACATTAATGCAGCAACCCCGCCCGTCAATGCTAAAGGCACGCCTGTAAAAATGATTAATGCATCTTTGATTGAATTCAGCGCTAACACTAACAAACCAATAATCATGAGCAACGTGACTGGTACTACAATACTTAAACGCTGTGAAGCGGACTGGAGCTTCTGATAAGTGCCGCCGTATTCAATCCAGTAACCAGCAGGAATATCAACATTGGCAGCAACGGCTTGTTGAATATCACTCACAAAACCACCTAAATCACGGCCTCTCACATTTGTTGTCACAACGACTCTACGCTTGCCATTTTCTCGATTAATTTGGTTTGCACCATTAATCAATTCCAATGAAGCAAGTTCTTGTAATGGCACAGAACGACCATTGCCCAGATGAATTGGCAAATATGACAGTGCGTCGACATCATTACGCAGTACTTCATCTAATCGAACGACAATATCCGAACGCCTATCACCTTGATAAAACTTGCCAGCAACGGTTCCACCTAGCGCAGTCGCTAATTGGGATTGCAATTGCGCTTTACTGATCCCGTATTGCATAATTTTGTCAGCGTTAGGGATTATGGATAAAAGCGGTAACCCCGTAGTTTGTTCAACTTGCACATCGGCTATACCTTCAACCTGGCTAATGGCTGACTCAATTTCATTACCTAATGCGGCAAGGGTTTCAAAATCATCGCCGAACACTTTAATTGCTAATTCGGCTCTCACACCCGCCAGTAATTCATTAAACCGCATTTGAATAGGTTGCAAAAATTCATAACGATTGCCAGGTATTGGCTCTACCAACGCAGCTAAATCCTCCACAACCTGCTCTTTTGATTTATTAGGATTAGGCCATTGATCACGTGGTTTTAGAATAATAAAGTTGTCTGCAACACTTGGCGGTACAGCATCAGTTGCCACATCGGCCGTGCCTATTTTGGCAAATACTCTTTCAACCTCCGGCATTTGCTGAATTTTTTCTTCTAACACTTCTTGCAATGCAATTGCCTGACTTAATGATGTTCCAGGAATGCGCAGTGCATGCATGGCAATATCACCTTCATCAAGGTTTGGTACAAACTCACTGCCTAGCCGGGTAGCTTGGTGGCCAAAAATGACCACTAACAACACCGCCATACACACCACAATCCAACGACCTTTAAGCACCATATTTAACGCTGGACGATACAAATAAGCCGCTCCACGAATAATTGGACTGTGCTTTTCTTTGATTGGTTTTTTAAATAACAATGCAATCATTGCAGGCACAAAGGTTACCGACAGTAACATGGCACTTAATAGGGCGATAACAACGGTAATGGCCATCGGGTGGAACATTTTCCCCTCTACACCTTCAAGGGCGAAAATGGGTAAATACACGGCAGTAATAATGAACACACCGAATAACGCTGGGCGGATCACTTCACGGGTTGCATCAAACACTAGTTCTAAGCGTGCTTTCAAAGGTAAAGAATGTTGCCCAGCTTGACTCAGACGGCGCAGGCAGTTTTCAACAATGATAATTGCACCGTCCACTAACAAGCCAAAATCAAGCGCACCTAAACTCATTAGATTGGCACTAACACCAACTTGAACCATGCCTGTCACAGTCATTAACATCGCAAACGGGATCACCAATGCGGTTAAAAATGCGGCCCTGAAATTACCAAGTAAAATAAACAACACAACTACAACTAAAATAGCCCCTTCGGTCAGGTTTGTTTGTACTGTACTAAGTGTTTGATCAACTAACTTAGTACGATCGTATACCGCGGTAGCCACAATCCCTTGAGGTAAGCTTGCATTAATTTGTTTTAGCTTCTCACCTACTGCGTGAGCCACTGTGCGACTATTCTGGCCGATAAGCATAAATACCGTGCTCATCACCACTTCACGGCCATTTTGGGTGGCAGCACCATTGCGCAGCCCTTTTCCATCACCAATATCTGCCACATCTTTTATGCGAACAGGTGAACCATCAATACTTTTTAGCGGAATGTTACCAATGGCTTGTAAGTCTTCGGCTTGCCCAGGAATACGCATAAGCCATTGCGCGCCATTTTGCTCAATAAATCCTGCGCCTTGGTTTTGATTATTTTGTGCAATTGCGTCAACCACATCAGCTTGAGTAACACCAAACGCGAGCAGTTTTTGGGGTTTGAATGCAACCAAAATTTCACGTTCAAACCCACCAATAGGATTCACCTCAACAACGCCAGGCACACGCATTAGTTGCGGACGAATAGTCCAATCGTGAACAGTACGTAGGTCGGTGGGTGTAATCTCGGAGCCATCGGCATGTGTTGCATTGGGTAACGCATCCACTGTGAACATGAAAATTTCACCCAGCCCAGTGGCAATCGGTCCGAGTTCAGGCTCAAGTCCTGACGGTAATTCTGAACGCGCGGCAGATAAGCGTTCACTCACCAATTGCCGAGCAAAATATACATCGGTATTGTCATCAAAAATGGCAACAACTTGCGATAAACCATAACGTGACACAGAACGGGTATATGTAAGCCCAGGCAATCCCGCAAGCGCATTTTCTAATGGAAAGGTGACCCGTTGTTCAATTTCTAATGGTGTATACCCTAGTGCTTTGGTGTTAATCATGACTTGTACATTGGTGATATCAGGGACAGCATCAATAGGCAGCTTGGTAAAATTCCAGGCGCCCACAAAAGCCGTAATCATCACTAGTACTAAAACGAGTACATTGCGCTTTATGGAAAAGCGTAAAATAGATTCCAACATTTACTACTCCTAGTGATCGTGCGAAGCGCCAGACTTTTCAATGTCAGCTTTAATGATGTAACTGTTTTCAGTCACATAGGTTGCCCCTAATGCAATTCCACCAAGAACTTCGACCCACTCACCATCATCTTGACCAAGCTCAAGCATTCTCACCTCGTATTGTTCACCTACTTTTGCATAAACTACGGTAAAGTCCCTGAACCCTTGCAAACCGACTTTTTTTACTGCGACAGGCACATCAATCGTCGCCACCTCAATATCAGCGTTAACAAACCCACCGTCGGCCAGAGCATTATTCACATTCGGCACCTTCACCCATACTAATTTAGCCTGGTCATCGCGGACTTTTTGCTCAATAAACTCAACCTTCCCTGTAAGCGGAGTGTCATAACCTTCAATCTTTACGGTTACCGGAGTGCCAACAACGACATTTTTATAATCGGCGGGATATACTGCTAGCTTGGCCACATATTGCGACGTATTGGTTAGGGTCAATAAGGTTTTTGACGCTGTTTGTTCACCACTATTGGCATACTGTTCAGTCACAATGCCGTCGGCAGGAGATGTGATTTGATAAGGCTTAAGGCTTTCGTTACTTTCAACTGTCATCAGTGTCTGCCCTTGCTTTACAAGGTCGCCTTGTTTAACAAACAACTTGGTGATTACCCCGTCAAATCTGGCTGATATATTATGTGTCGCACTCGCTGGAAGCGATAAACGCCCATAAGCAGGAATGGTTTGATGAAGTGTTCTAGCCGCGACAACATCGGTACTAATTCCCATAGCTTCAGCCACTGCTGGCTCAATACGAGTTCGGCCTTCAAGGTTATCGTATTGCCAGCGATAATTTTTGCCCTGATATTTAGCGCTAATGGTGACCACAAATGAATGAGGTTCGTAAATTTCTAAATCTCCACGTAAAAAGTCACCTTCGACACGAAAGTTAATATCGTCTACAACATCACCAAGACGGGTAAGTTGAACATTCAAAGCCACTTTATCCGGTGAAACAGGCTTGCCTGCATCGGTTACCCACACCCTAAACTCCGGCGGTACACCCGTTTCAAAAATAGCTAGCTCCAAAGCCATATTGTCGTCTCGCAACATGCGGCCTCTGTGGGGGCCTTTTTCTGGCTCAGCTTCTTCCGCTTCAGGGGCAGATGATGCAGACACTGAAAATGAAGGGCTCACACTTAAGCAAAGAAATATTGCAAAAGTCAGTGATGTAAAAATATTATTATTTTTCATAAACGTCTCACAATGATATAGATGCGCCCGTTAGGCGTTGAATTTCAAAATGTTGTAAATGCAAACTCTCGTATGTATTTAACAACTCCGATTGGGCATTAAGTAAATCACGGCGTATATCACTCCATTGACTGTAGCTGAGTTGTCCAAGTTCAAAGGCTCGAACAGCCTCTTTTAATGTCACTTCTAATGTTGGGATTATCGTTTTTTCAAAAGCATCGATAACATGCCGTGCATGGGCTATTTCTTGTAGTTGTACATATAACTGTGAGTCGAGCTTTTGCATTAACGCTACTTGTTCGACAGCAAGCACGTCTTGCTTGGCTTGTAAGGTCGAAATAGTCCCTGCATTACGGTCGCTTGCGCCAAAAGGAACCGATACACCAGCAACAAGGCCAAAGTCATCTGTTGCTTCATAACGGCGAAAACCAGCAGAAAATTGCCATTGAGATTTAGCCTCTATCCGCGCCAGCTCCAATTGTGATTGTGCTATGCGGGTAGCGGTTGCAAATTGAGTGATATACGGGCTTTTTTTCAGTTTATCGAGTTCCTTATCTAAACTTGATAACACAGGCAGAGCGAATAAATTACCATTGACTCTAAATTGGGTGCCTGGCTTTCCCCACAACGACGACAATTGATACTGGCTAGCTTTTAAATCGTGCTCTGTATCTTCAACAGCTAGCTGCATCCGCACGATTTCAACTTCTGCCATACGCATTTCAATCGTTGAGCTTCTGCCGGCACTGACCCGTTCAGATATGGCTTTAAGCACTTCGTTCGCTTGAAGCGTTGCCATTTGATTCAACTTCAGACGCTCTTGCTTTACTAAGATTTGAGTAAATTGTTTTGCTGTACTCGCCGCTAAATCCATTGTGACAATGTGCTTATCAATATCTACCTGCTCCATCTCTGTTTGTGCATTGCCAACACGGCTATTAATTTGCTCTTGTTGCAACAACCAGGAATACGTCAGTGTGGTTTGCATATTACTCAGCCCACTATGTTCACCGACGCCTAAACCATCTTCAAAAGTAAGCCCAATTTGTGCTGGCTCACCAATACCTGCTTGTTGTATTGCTCCTTTTTGCATATTTGTCTTATGCAAAAATACCGCTAACTCAGGGTGGTGACTTAACGTCATGCGAATAGCGTCTTCTAAATAAAGTGGCACTTTTATTTCTGTGTTGTCTTTTGCTGTCACAGAAAATGCTAAGGCCGAGATAAAAAAACCACACAAAAACCGATTGGCAATCGGTTTTTTATCTATGGTTGTTTCAACAATATTATTCATTCATAACCCTTATTTAATGGTTGAAATAGGTTTCGATTAGATGATGGAGGCTATCAACAGTTGATAATGTGAATAATGTAGTCACGAGGAAGCATAACCCTGTAAATGCCAGTTTAGCTCCAGATACTTGCTCTCTTGGAGAAAGAAGGTTTTCTACCCGTAGGGTAATTTGGTCTTTACTAAAATGACTGACTTGAACTCCTTCACAGCTAACAGGTAACAGACGTTGTTTCTTAGCGACTGTAACTAAAGTTTGTGCCACATCAAGGTTGTCATGGTAGAGCGTGACGGCATCGTCTGCTTGTTGTTCTGTTAATAAAGTAAAATCTTGTTGTAAAGAGCGGCGGATAGGCTTCGGATAAAGTAGGCAGAAAAAAGCGTAAATACTTTTGAATAAGGGATCTCTTGCTCTAACATGTGCTAACTCGTGTTGGATAATAATATCAACAGCAGATTGTTCAAGCTGTTGTAGTAATCCTGATGTAAGGTAAACCTTTGGCTTGAATAAACCGATGGTAAAAGCCGCAGGCATGCTTAATGAGATTGAAAAAACAGTATCTTCATTTTGACCCGCAATAGGCTGAACATCTGAAAGTTTAAAAAGATTGTGTATTGCGATGGAATGACGGCGAACTTGAATAAAGGAAATGTTAATCAACACCGCCAATACGACTGCTGCAATGACCAAAGTTAATCCATGCCAGCTTGTTACTATAAATAGATCGATATGATGCCAATGTGCAACCTTTTCCATCCAAAGAATTAAGTATCCATTCCCTTGACGAGGGAACAATATTCCTACGCAAAATAGCGCAATCCACCAAGGAGAAGTAACCATCAACCACAAAATTCGTTTTCGAGCGATAAAATCAAATGCATCTAAGCTGCTTCTAATCAACGGGACAATAGCAGATATTAATAGTGTAACGATAACAAAAGCCGTTATTGCAACACTAATCAAATTTAATAAAATCGCCACGTTACCTTCGAGCATCTTATGCTTGCCTACTACGTAATTTTCGTTGTTCTTCTATAAGCTTTTCCAATTCATCAAATTGAGCGTCGTCAAGATTAGCTGAAGATGAAGCAAATGCAGCAATCAGGCTATGTTCACCATCTTCAATAAAGTCGGCTGTAACATCTGTTATTAATGTTGCGATAAGTGATTCTCTATCAACTTTGGCGGTATAGAAATGTGCATGCCCTTGCTTAGTTCTACTTAACAAATCCTTTTTGAACAGTCGATCTAACGTAGTTTGGATCGTATTTAATGAATTTCCACGAGTAATCCCAACTACTGCATGTACACGCTTTGCATCTGCTTCTTTCTCAGACCATAGGAATTGAAGCACTAACTTTTCTAAGTCACCTAATTGCATCAAATTATTCTCTTAACTATTTATCAATAGTATGACAAACTAAAAACCTATCGGCAATCGGTTTTTTGATTTTTATGAAAACAGAGAAATTATGACCTGGATAATTACAAAATATCTCATTACAGCTGCAATCATTGTTGCGGCTTCAGAAATAGCAAAACGCAGCGATAAATTTGGCGCACTAGTAGTTGCTCTCCCGATTGTAACTATCATGGCAATGATTTGGATGTATGTCGAAAATGAATCAAATGAAAAAATAGCTAATCATGCTTGGTATACATTTTGGTACGTCATTCCTACGTTACCGATGTTTCTATTGTTTCCAATGCTTTTAAACAAGTATAGTTTCTGGAGTTCTTTGTTAATTGGCGTAATGATATCAATCATTTTTTTTGTTGGGTTGACGTGGTTTTTAAAAAACTTTGATATCGATCTAATCCCATAAAAATTAATAGTTACATGATTAAATCATTAACTCATAGGCTCGTAATCTATATATCTAATGCTTACTATTAGCTAAATTTATGAACTTACGGGTGGCTCTTAACTCACAATGGGGCACGAACGTGTCAGCTTCATTCCTCTAGCACGTATATGGACAAAAGCTAGTTAGAGTAAAAGATCTAACTAGTTTATTTCAGATTACTAAAAGTATGTTGAAGCCTTACGTTTTGGTTATCGATACACTTAAAGTAAAATGTACCATTTAACCAGTTGAGTAATCTGTATTCTACTAACAACTAGTTTTATGTTGCTGGAACGCCAGTGCTATATGCTTCGTTGTTATCTTCAGACTCATTTAGAAAACTTTTAATTTCTTTTGCTAAAGAGTGCTCCACAGCCGTATCATCCTCTTTAAGTGCATCATGAAGCCCAATTAAGCTTTCCTGCGATAATGAATCAATATTCCATCCCGACCCCTGAATTGACTGAGATAGTAGCCACTCTAGTTCTTTAGTTTTGCGATTAGCAATAACATAGCTCAGTAGAACGGTAGCTTCTTGTGCTGCGTCCTCATCCTTGATATTTGGCATTTTGAACAAAGCTCCAAAGTATTGAATACTCCTGCACCTTTGCTCATTTGGTGTTGTAGTCTTGAAAAAATTCGACCTCAACGTAGTACTAATCCCATTTTTCTTAGGATTGTCTATAAGATCTAGCAGGCCAGTAACTAGTTCTACATCATAGTTATGGGTTTCTTCAGGTATGACTTTCAATGCTTCTTGTAAATGTCTCTGATGCTCTAATGGTTTATCTAAAGTGGTAAGATAGCGAACAACTTTCTTAAAAGACGAGTGATGTTCCTTGATTAACTTTGACCATGCTTCTTTTGTAAGGTGATCATTATCAAAATAGCCGATTAGTACCTGTAGGAGTTGTTTTGGTTGATATCTCAGAATATCATCGACTACAACATCGCCCCATGATAGTGGGTCTTTAGCATGTTTCGACCAACCAGACATCCAATTCAAAATGTCCTCAGGGCTCGTTTCATCAAGGTTACTCTTTAAAAATGAATAATCGGTTTTAAGTAAATCAGAAATATCCATAACATGGACACGACGCTCTTTGATTAGGTCAGCTAAATTCTTACTTAAGTATTCAGTAATCGGTTCATGTTTACACCACTTAAGGATGTCTTTAAACTTACAAGTACTCAAATAATTTGTTAAATACTCACTATATTCTGGTGTGATTTTGAGTTTACTTATCAACCAATCAGTTGTTTGATGGCTTTGACCCCTACGTTGAGCATTTTGTAGATTGAAATTAGCTGTTGGCTCAAAACCACTCATGAACGCAGCTGTAATTAATGCAGTGTAAGCTGCAAGTTTATTGTCATCCAAACTACCATTAGCGCTAAGGTTTTCTAAGTGTTGAGCTAAGCTAAGTGAAAGCGTGCTCCTGCTGCTGTTGTTCCACTCTTTACTGAAAGGCAACACTTGAAGCAAAGTGCTCATATCTGTAGTGGACACTTCAGAATTACTTAATAATTTATCGGTTTCTATGTTATCTAGCTCACCAATCCTCATGTTTTCTAGAAGAACAGGAAATATTGTGTCTACTTCATTAAACGCTTCTTGTCTTTTACATGCTGCAACGACTAGAAGATCCATAGGGAGAGATTCAATTATTTTTTTAATATTCCAACGCTTAAGTTGGTTCTCAATTGGATATAGAGCATTTACCACAAAAGAAGCATCAGGTTTTGTAATAAAACGTGGGATTACGTCTGTTATGGATGAATATGCATAACATTCTCTTAAAGCTTTTTCTAAATCTTCTGCGGTATTATTTTCATTAGGTGACTTAAGCGAACTCAACAATTGCCACATTGTCGAGATGGAACTTGCTGTGTTGTTTTGCAACTTCTTTGCTAATGTTAAGTCAATCTTTATATTATTTTGAGCAAGGATTTTATAGCTACTGACTAGCTCATCGTCATACTCATAGTCTTCAGATTCTGTTTCCTTTACCTCGTGATTGATATCCTTAAGGTAGGTGTTAAGTAATTCATGTCCCGATTTTTCTTCCGCTATAGATGCAGCTATTTTAATCAAGTCTTTAGAGTTGGTAGACTCAATCTGTTGCTTAAAGAACACATCAAAACCAAGCAATGGTTTTAGTTTCATCAGGGCTTGCGTATCAGATATCGAAAATGCTGTGCGTATTGGTTCAGCAATTAGTTCACTCTGTGCAATTTCAAATGAGGTTTGAAAATGTAATGCTGCTATCTGCCTTGACCAATCTTCCTTTGCTCCACCGTACTTACGAAGTACCTTGTGGGTTGCCTTGAGCTTTCGATCTAGCTCTTTTCTTTTTTCGATATCATGCGACGAAGTAAGTTGATTAAGCTCACTAAGTAACTCGGTAACCAATATATTATTGTCACGAACTGCCATAATATAGGCAGCACAACATGCACCATTTAGAGCGTTATTATCTTCTGGGCAACTGTCTATTTTAGAACCGACTCGGTTAACGAGACTCTTTAAGTATCGCGGAGAAATTCTTTTCCCCCAAATGTCTATTAGGGTTTTTACTCCCTCCATTCCTTCTATATCGGGAAGCGTTTGCTCCCAATATTTATCGAACTGTTCACGCCATCCTGTTGCTACAATTGGTGGCGCAGAAAAAGGAATAGGGATACGTTTAGATATAAACTCTTTACCAGATTGGCTTTCATCAACGGCACTTTTCTCAAGCGCTTTAGCCAAATGTTCTTCAGAGTAGGGAAGCAATATTCTAAACCTCTCACTGCCAAGTGAAGTGAGAATTTCAATATCACTCCACAATTCACGAGCGATATCAGGCGATACGCGATCAATGTTGTCGATGACGAGTAGAAGCGTTTTATCTTGTGGAATGAGTTTGGCAAAAGTATTGAATGTTTCTCTAAGTTCAATAGCGCCCACTTCTCTATTTATGTCAATGGTTTCACTAATAGTGTCGGTACTATTACGCTTCACCAAGTCACCTAATCTAGTCTTGATCCCAAATAATTTCATTATACCGTACACTAGTGCTGGCAATAAAAATAAACCTACCGAGAGCACACCACTAAGTTTGTCTAAGTTTGGATCTTTCTGAGTCAATTCGAATAGAAACTTAATTGAGGGTTTAATCTGTAGCGCTGATATACCAAGGGAAAATGCAAAGACGATTGCCGAAAATGAAATATGGCTAGTGGTAGCTTTTGTATACTCTAGCCTTCTACCCATCGCGATTTCTACCGCTTTATTCAGCTCAATGAGTTGTGAATGATTTTTCTTACCCAGAAGTATCTTTAGTTCCGCTTCGATAGTTAGTATCAAAGCAGGTTTTAATGTGGTGTGATATTGGTCTGCATCAAATGTAACTATCTGAAAGCCTTTATCCTGCACCTGCTGCTTTAAGATATTTATGACTGTGCTCTTACCCGCACCAAGATTACCTTCAATCCCAATAATATGTTGAGTGCTATCATTAAGGAGAACGTTAGCAATAGCACCTGCGACTTGACTGTGCCCTTGACCACCGAACAGATCCGTTTCAACAGGCTTTTCATTCTGATACTTTCTTATTGTACTCATAGATACAATGACTCTCTAAGTCAAATTCCTTGTAATCAACAGCATACCAGATATTCCACGAAGTTATAGTGACTGAATGCTGAAGTCCTCTTGCTTTCATAGAAAGTATAAAATGCACTAGATAAAGTAAGTCAATGTAGCTTACGGCATTTGCCAGCGATTTGTCCCGCTGAAACATAATGGGGCAAAAATTTGTTTGCTTCCTAACCTATTTCTGGACACTCCTGTGTTATAAATTTTACTAATTTAGGACGATATAAATTAGTTGAAGTGCGATAAAACGCAGAAGTGTCTAGTGTTCTATGGAAAGCCCAAGCGCTTAAACTTTCATGTTAATTGGCTATAGAGTGTATTTGGGTGACTTTTAGTGATAGTTAAATAAGTGGATTTCTTCCAACAATTCATGTCAGATAAATACTTGTGATTTCAAATACCTCGAAATCAACCAAAACGTTATAATGCTCCGCATTTATCAAAACCTCATCTCTACTAAGTCGGGGCTTTTCTGTATCTATAATGATTTTTGTTACACTAGTGCAACGGAGGGCGTATGGCTGAAACCGACAAAAAATGTTTAGAAGCAAAGAAAAACCATCATCATGTATGGGCTAACTATATGAAACGATGGTCGCCTGATAACAAACAGGTTTACTACACGACTAAGAAGAATAACGATATTCGCTTCGATAGTGTCAAAAACATTGCTGTTGAACGTGATTTTTATCAAGTAAAACCACTTACGCCTGAACATGTGCAAATAATCAAAAGATGGTCGTCAAAAAGCCATAAAGACCTACACGAGCTGCACATGTCTTATCTAAGTGATTACCTAGCAATGCAATGCTTGGAATCGCTGTATAAACAAGGCGGTAAAAAAGATGAAATCGCTGATAAGATGATTGAAGCTTGGAAGTGCAACGGTGTTGAAAACTATCACACAGCTCACGAAAATGAAGTTCAAGAAACTCTAGAGGCGCTTGCAAATCGAAATTTATCGGTACTTGATAAAGACGATAATATGATTAAGTTCATGCAATTCTATGGTCAACAAATTGCGAGAACTAAAAACTTCAAAGATACGATAAGCAACACAGCAGCCAATCATATTAAGACTTTAACGCTAGAGTGTTGGTGGTTCATTAGTTACATGTTCGGTATGAATTTAGGTCGATCACTTTACTTAGACAGAAAAGACGACATTCATTGCCTGCTGCTCAATGACACAGATACACCGTTCATTACTTCTGACCAACCCATTGTTAATGTTCATCAAGCGTTAACCAACGAGATTAAACCACCAAAAGATCATGAATGTGATTTCTACTATCCGATATCACCAAATGTTGCTTACATGATAAACAAATCAAATCGTTTTCAACGCGGCAAGGTTCAAGTGTCAGTTGATATTGTAGAAGAAATGAATATCGAGATAGCCAAACGTGCGAATTTTCATATCATTGGCAACAGTGAGGAGTCGCTTAAGCCTTATAAGAAGTTTGTTGGTTCAAATCTCAAGGCTGTTAAAACAGTCCATACAACACCGTACTTGCATGAGTAAAAGTAAGTCAAATAATGAAACAGGAAATTCGGCGATCTCAAAGGCTAACCAGCTTTGGGGCAATAACGATTTAGAGCGGTCACTCTAAGCCTTACCTGGACATTAATGGGTTAGTGCAAAGGGTCTAAAAATGGGTAGTGGGATTAGTAAATGTATGGGGTTCAATTAAAGTTTACACTGCCCCACATATCCTTAATGAACTGCTAAGGTTCAGTCACTATGAAACTAATTACGCTTTAGATTGCGCACCTATCTTTGTTAACAATGCAGAAAAAGATGGATTATCAGAAATAAGTTTATCTAAATCAACACTCCTTGCATACCTTCGAGCCATCTTCCCATTATAATCAGAAAGTATCATCATTGCGTTGTAAACCTCCACTGAAACGTATTTTCCAAGCCATGACTCAAGGTCACAATTTAAGACAACTAGATCTAAGCCAAGATCCTCAAGTTTATTTATCACCTTTTGTTGAACATCAGGATCTGATATTGGTGTGATAAATACTCCTATGTTTGCTGCGTAAGTCTTTACAAGATGCTCAGCAAGTTGTGCAACAGCAAGCTGACCTCCAGCCGGAAAAACATCAAAATTGGTATTAGTGTGAAAACGTTTAAATAATGTTTCGATAATTCTGGCATCTGCTTCACTTTCAACCAGAATACTCCAAGGTTTATTCTGAGTTTGTATATTGTGATTAGTTTGTTTTTCCTTAGAAAAATAAACTTCTAAGGGGTAAAAAGGTTGGCCATAGTCAGCTGCATAACGCAATTTCACATAGATCGCGTCACGCATCGTAATTTCCCCTGACTCAATAAGCAAAAGATCTTGACGTCCGAAAAGAATAAGATTTAATTCTTTTCCACTTAGCAATGCATCTACAGCATCCGTACTATAATCCGACATTGAAAAGAAAACACCGATTGTACCTATCAGTTTTCCATCAACTTTCCCTTTAAACGAATATAGTGCAGAGGCGGGAATAGTTTTAGCATGCCATTTAGCTTCTAGTAAGTAAAAACTATGGTCAATTGAGAACGACCCATCAATTTCTTCTCCTGATGGCCGCATACTCGTACGAGGTGCCATTTCTTCTTTTGACAACATATCATTAAGGATACGTTCAAAGTGTCTACCCCGTTGCTGATACCATAGGTTATTAGCTGATTTTGGTGGTTCTAACAGATCTTTTATTCTAGTAGTTTCCAAATCAAATTCTCCGTATAAAAAGTCATTTTACACAAGGTCGTAAGGTATTTTTGACGCCGAATGGGGCAGTAATGGGTTAGTTAAACCACTCTAATGAACCTGACATTGATTATAAAAGCAGTAATTCGCTCAAGCCCTTTTACCTCTTGTACCAGTTTTTATCTTCATATACAGAACTACAGATAAATTGAACAATTTATTATGTGTCAGTTCCTGCATAGTGATCTTGGACGACTTCCATAGCAGACTCTTTGGCGGCACTATGGTCATCAAAAGATTGTTTATAGAAATAGAAAAATGCGACTCCGAACTCAGCTAACTCTATGAATATAAAATTATTCGTAGAGTGAAAAAAATGAAAGTCTTTATTTTTAGTATGGATAATACAAAGGGAATTAAGCCTATCAGCCTTTGATTTCACACTCAATACTTGCAATGCCGAGCGAAAATTTGAAAACACCTTTGCAGGACTCGTGTCCATAGAGCCTTGAAACATTGCAATAGGCATTTTGCCAATAAAAGGAATGTACTTTACACCTTTTACCTTATTTAAGTTTCTGCGAAGGTCGAGTACTTGAAATTTGTACTCTAGAGTTTCTAACCATAGGATGATTAACTCTAAGGTCTCTTGTGAGAACTCTTGGTTACTAACATCGACTCTTTCAAATTCATGCTTCAAATGTCTCTCCAAATAACCAAGGAGATTCGAGTTGCAATCTTTGCATGCAGGTAGTGTAGTTTTATTGTAAGTCTGATAAATACCGTTAGTTGTTGTTTCGAAAGTTCGTTTAGTACAGCGATTATAGACCCATTGAGGTATCACGTGCTCTCTAGTCAGTTGATCTTGAGAACCACAAATTATGCACATCTCTGCTGAGTGTTCGGCTATAATTGCACCAGTAACTTTCTTCTTATTTGCTCTGATTTTCTTTCGAAGTTGAACCAATTTTAACTGAATACTCATCTGAGACATGACTCCTAAATCGCTCTGGCGCATAACGCTTTCTGTAAGACTCTGCGCCGTATTTCACGAATATAGAATGCAGCCTTTCTTCGAGTACTTCAATATATAATCAATCGGTTAGTGAACATATTGATTGGTTAGGCCACATTGTGAAGTATATAAATAAATGAACTGCATTCGGATAAATTTTGTTAATGCAAACTCATTACAAAAAATGTGAATGAGTATTTACACTAGCTTGCTTTGGGGCAAAAACAAGTTTGAGTTACAAACGTAATTTAACCTCTACAGTAGTCTTATAAAGTAGCAGCCGATATTTCTTAGCCACTACTGCTAGTGATGTAAAATAGTTATAAAATATCCGTCGGTTTGTGATTTAATTTACTTAGTTCTAAAATACACTCCAGTGGAGGTCGTTTGTAAAAGTGGACATTGAGACAATTATCAACAGACAAGTTTTTGATCACTTTTAATCATCTAGAGGTAATTTATCATGTAAAATTGTAAATCCAAGCAGATTAATACGGCCTGAATTTACAATTAAAATAACATTGACAGGGAATCAACCTTTATCAAAAATAAAATTTTTAATAAGTTATAACCGCTAAAAGCTATAAGAGAATTTTGTCCTTAAATCAGTAGCATCTTTTTGATTATTTTCATAATCCAATATTGAAAAATCAACTGATATACCGCAATTAGCTAGTTTACCATCAAATTGATATGCAAGATTAACCGTCCATTCATTTAAATCTTTTCCAACTATGGGATTGTCAAAAGATGTATAAAATAATTTACCTTTAATATTAGAGATAGTAGAACCTAACCCCAGTTGATACGAATTTGTGCCCGCTTCAAATGCAGCAACACCCGCAGTTTTAGTAGTTGCAGTAAACTGATAATAAGCTCCTTGACCTATGCCTCTAAAAACTCTATTTTCTCCTTCATTCCCTCCAGCTAATGTATAACCAGCGAAAAAATCTACTCCCCCTTGGCTGAAACCTACTTTAAAGCCCAAAAGATCATTATCAACTAGTTCATTTTTATCCCACTTCGTTTTGTAGTACTGCACCGCAACATAACTATTAAAGTTAGTTGGCAATGTATATTCTACATCAGCATAGAGTGCTTGGACTTCATTTACTACATTTGCGTACTGTGAGTTAATTTTAACTTTTTTAGCTATCCGTTTATTAACTTGTGCGAAAAAGACGCCATCATTGCCTATTTTATAAAAGTCGCCAGGGGAACCAGAACCATTATAATCAAAATCAACAAATTCATTATCAACATAAAATGATTTATCTGTTCGAGTCTGATATTTAGTCACATAACCAATCGAAATATCAGTATCCTCAAAATGACTTGAAGATACCTGATACATTTCAAAAGACTCTTTTATCAATCTTGAACCTGAGTTAGCGATCAAGGGTGATGAAAAGTGTTGTCTACCTCCAGAAAACACCGTACCACCAAACTGATATTTCAAAAAAGCTTCTGATAATACAAGTCCTTGTGCGTTTATACTGCCCGCAGTTCTATCATCATCATCATTGATGTTACTAACGTATGATCCCTGTACTTCTCCTCCCAATTTAAACCCATTAAACTCTGATGTATTAAAAGTAACATTACCACCATTCACCCAAATCGAGCTATTCTCTGCATTTGAATCGTCAAAATCTTGTTCGAAATAGTACGATTTCGCTGTACCTCCAACATTACCATTGTGTATCCATTCAGAAAAACTTTCAATATCACCATTAGAGAATGCATTATTACTCATTGCTAATATCACCAAAAAAAATTTATTATATTTAAACATATAAACCTTATTAACGTTAAGTTACAAACAAGAAACTATATTGAGAAAAATAAAAACCGAAGATAAACAAATAAATTACAAACCAACCAATAATACAAATAAAAACATTTTTAACAGTAATCCATTTCACAACAAAAAATATTAAACTCACAAAAATAACAAATTAAAATAAGACATAGGTTTAAAACCAAAGTTAAAAACTTAGGTGAAGGAAATATTAAAAAAAGCACTTGAAGGAAATATTTAAAATAACAAAAAATATTAAATTAATATCAAAAATGTTAATTCGATCAATATAAAATAAACTACAAACATTACAATAAAAATAGATAAACACATTTAAACAAAATATATTATCTCACAAAAACAACATAGGAAGATTCATATCATGATTAAAAAAAATATTTTACTAGGACTTATAATTGCTTTTTCAAGTCAATCATATGCCGCCACAATAAATTCAGAAACGTTTAAAGATTTAGATTATAAGAGTGCTGTAACAACAGCACATACACTATATAAAAATAATGAAGGGATAATGATAAAAGTTCTACCCAATAGAATAGTTGCAACTTTTTCAGATGGTAAAAGTAGTTCTGTAGCAATACCAAAAGATCAATTTTTTCTATCAATAGCTCCGTACATTAATAGCTCTCATCCATGTACTAATCATGTTTTAACAGGTTGTACCGGTGAGATAAAAAATCAAGTAATGAAAGTTGTCATGATTGATACTGATACAGGTGAAACATTAATAGACAAACAAGTCACGACACAACGTGATGGATTTATAGACTTTTGGGTTCCAAAAGATAAAAACTTAGCATTCAATATTTATCATAAAGCAAAAGACGGAAGCGAAAGAGTGGCAAGAGAGGTACTGTCTACTTTCAATAATGATAGAACTTGCATTACTACTATGCAACTTATTGAAAGTTAATATTTGAATGCAAAATCAAAAAAGACTGGAGTTATTCCGGTCTTTTTTTATATAAAAAATGGAAATCCTTTTCCATAAAATATCATGCACTAACATGATCCGAGTCTTTGTGGTTTTCTTGGGAGCACCTACAAAGAAGCTCAAGATAATCCCTTATCTGGTTGATGAAACTTTTATTAGTTACGACCAGTGCACGTGGGTTATTTTCCAATTACCATCCGCTTGTTTAATTAACACAAGCGTTTCCATGGTCATTGAGTCAATACTTTTACCTTTATATTCACCTTGGGCGTGACTTATTGACGTTGAAATAGCAATGTCATCTGTAATCGTTACTTGGTGTTCTTTTGGCGTTATGGTTAACCCTTTTAAGTAGGCCATATCTGCAAGCATGTGATGATTGGCATAATCCGTAAGTGAACGTTCTACTTTTCCACCTTCATAAATTTGCACATTGACAGCTAATGACTGCCTGACAATAGCCTCATTGCCCGTTTGTAATGCAACATGAAATTGTTTGACAACATTACCCGCGGCGGAATCAACACCGATAAACGTTTTTTGTTCTATAGGGTGAGTTTCATCACCATGGGCGAAGCTCAATGTGCTTTGTCCTGCTGACATCAGTAATATCCCGGTCGTTATGAGTATTGTTAAAGGGCTATTCTTCATTTTTATCTCTCTGTTAATTTATAGTGATTATCCAAGGCTCATAGGACCTAGCACGCTCGAAAGTACCGCTGTTGTCGCTAATATCAGTACTGCTATTAATGCTTCTAATCCAATCGATTTTTGTAGTTTTTGCTTTGCGAGTAATGGGTTCGCAATCGTTAATTTCGGTACTAAAACCAATTTATGCCATGCTGCTATAAGCAAAATGATAGCCACCAAACAGAGCTTGATGGTGACCGCAATACCATAATCGGAGCTGAATAATTCAGTGGGACTATCAAACAACATCCACACCATTCCCATGCCTGAGAGCAACACAAGAATGACAATCACTATGCCTAAACGACCAAATGTATCCATGACATTTTTTATGACGATGTTGTCATCGGTGCTGCATAATTTCCATAATGGATAAAAAGCGCCTATCCAGCTGCCAATGATCAACACGTGTATCAATATTAAGCCTTGAGCAAGCAATCCCAGCTCAGTGCTATGGCCAATAAAAGTAAACGTGACAGCAATTAACAGACAGCTGAGAATCGCTAATACCGCAGAAAACGTTTTGATATAACGGTTCTTATGTAACAGTAAACCACTAACCACTAGCATTATCCCAAAACCGATTAAGCGCCAAAGCACCGTTTGCCCTACCTGGGTTGGCCAAAGAAAAGCATGCATCTGCGCATCAAATATTCCCATCAAGCCACTTTCAGCAAAAGCCCCTACTTGAGCAAAATAGTTGATACTGACGGCAATCAACCCCAAAACGGCACCTACGAAGGTATATTTTGCAACGTTAATACCAAGGTTCGGTTGACCCTTAATGAGATATTGCATCAATGTGCCGCCAATAACGGCGGCAACACTCAGATAGATAACCCATTTAGATATCAACACCGATATTTCAAATACGGTTAATATCATGTTTACTCATCCACTTATTGATGTGCAGTGTGCTCGCTAGTCTCATGCTCCATTGTCATAGGCGGTGCACTGCGAGTGTTCATGCCAGAGTCGTGAAGCATAAAGCTCATGTTGCCTTTCATCTTATGACCGTCGTCACCCATGATCATCCAGTTAACTGTGTAATTAGCTGCGTTTAATGCTGGTAGAGCGAATGAAAATGCTGCTTGGCTGGTCGCACTTGAAGGTAATGTTAGCGGTACGCTTTGCTGCTTCTCATCTTGCATTGTTAATTTGACCAAACGTACCGGAGCCGTAAAGGTCAGTTCAAGCGTTGTTGGGGCTTGACTTAGCATCGCACCGTTAGCGGGCATAGAACTGCCCAGTCCGACATGAGCAAATGCTGAAGCACTCAGGAATAGACTTGTTACGACTAAAACGTTGTTAAATAATTTCATGATATTTCCTTTTATATTGTTTTTAACGATCGAAAAACGGTTTACATAAATGATTAAATATTGGCTTAGCTAACATCTTGGCGCCAAGCTTATAACTCAGTGTACGAACGAGGTCTTAGAACCAAGCTCTAAAACCAATAACAAACTGGGTTTCTTGTGTTTCTTCCCCTTCATTTCGGGCGTAATCGGCGGTATTACCGAGCTTCTGACGCCAATCCACACCGATATAGGGTGCGAACTCTCGAACAATCTCGTATCTCAATCGCAGCCCTGCACTGACGTCAGATAAGCCTGAGCCTATTCCAAGTTCAGCATCGTCCTTACCAAATAAATTAACTTCTACTTCAGGTGTGAGTATCAACTTTTGAGTGATTAACAGTTCATATTCCGCACTCACACGCATAGCCGTACGGCCTTGATCACCGATGAATAAGGCCGCATCAATATCAAAGAAATATGGCGCTAACCCTTGAACCCCAATCACAGCCCAATTACGGTTCGGCGTCGGTTTGATATCGGTTTTAATACCGAATTGTACATCCCAGTATGGTGCGATGGGCTTACTGTAAAGAGCCTGAATTTCAAGGTCTTGCTTATCACTATTTGAATATTCACCTTCTGTTTTAAGCCACAACTTATTCAAATCGTAACCTAACCAGGCTTGTGCACTAAACTGGGTAGGATCTTGCGGATCCACGCCTTTTTCAAATTGATCCAGCATGACTTTTGTTAATAGAGGATCATCATTACCGCCGGCAAACACAGCTGAGCTAGCCAATGAGGCGCTCAGACTCAACAGTCCCAATGCCACTAAATTCGTTTTATTCATCTGTATTCCCCTTATTTCACCACGACTTTTCTGAACATGCCTGGCATGTGGAATAACAAGTGGCAATGATATGCCCATTGCCCTTTTGCATCGGCGGTGACTAAGTAACTGATTTTAGAACCCGGCTGAACTAATACCGTGTGCTTACGGGGAATAAAATCAGGGTCGCCTGTCTCTAACTCACTCCACATACCATGCAAATGCATAGGGTGAGTCATCATCGTGTCGTTCACTAAGGTGATCCGCAGTCTTTCTCCGTATTCAAACTCTAATGGCGCGGCGTCCATAAATTTCACCCCATTCACAGACCACATATATCGGTTCATATTGCCGGTTAAATGCAGTTGAATTTCGCGGCTAGGTTGGCGCGTGTCGTAGGTAGGATGTAAGCCTTTAATATCGCCATAAGTTAATACTTTGCGATTAAATTGTTGTTGATGGTCACGCAATCCAATCCCGGGATCGTGTAAACCACTTTTTGGCGCATCTGCACGCATATCCACTTGTGGGCCGAACTCGGTGTCAATGTGTTTAATTTCATTGTTACTGCCAAAGCCTGCAAGCCCTAGTCCTGAGACTGTCGCTTTCGCAGCGTCCATGGCCATTTTGCTGTGATCCATGCCTGACATATCACCGCCACCCATAGCCATCTTGCTGTGATCCATGCCTGACATATCACCGCTGCCCATAGCCATCTTGCTATGATCCATGCCAGGCATATCACCGCCGTCCATAGCCATCTTGCTGTGATCCATGCCTGACATATCACCTCCACCCATAGCCATCTTGCTGTGATCCATGCCTGACATATCACCAGCGCCCATGTCCATTTTGCTATGATCCATACCGCTCATATCCATATCACTCATATCCATGCCCATATCACTGTGGCCAAGGACTGGCCTTGGATCCATTGGGGGAATAGGAGCATGTAAACTGGCATCTGAGGTAAGGTTACCTACCGTAAAGCCGGTGCGGTCAATACTTTGAGCGAAAATACAATAGGCATTATCAACCTCTGGCTCAATAACCACATCATAGGTTTCAGCAACACCGATTCGAAATTCATCCACAGAAACCGGTTGAATGTTCTGACCATCACTGGCAACAACACTCATTTTGAGACCCGGTATACGTACATCAAATATGGTCATCGCAGAACTATTTATAAAGCGTAAGCGCACTTTTTCACCTTGTTCAAACAATCCTTGCCAGCCCTGTTGCGGAGGATTGCCATTCATTAAATAGGTGTAAGTTGAACCCGTAACATCAGATATGTCTCTGTCACTCATGCGCGCGTTATTCCACATCGAACGAGCGTTCCACGTATTGGCTAAGCCATTTTTATTCACGTCAGAGAAAAAATCCATTACCGTACGCTCACGGTAATTATAGTAATCGGCTTGTTTCTTTAATTTGGCATAAATGTTTTCAGGGGCTTCGTCAGACCAATCAGACAGCATGATCACATAGTCACGGTCATATACAACCGGATCGGGGGTAGCCGGATCAATCACAATAGCACCGAATAAACCGGTTTGTTCTTGATAGCCTGAATGACTGTGATACCAATATGTGCCACTTTGCTGGACGGTAAATTGATACTCAAATGTTTCACCGGGTTTAATGCCATCAAAGCTAAAGCCAGGCACACCGTCCATTTCGGTGGGTAAAATAATACCGTGCCAGTGAATAGAGCTATCATGGTCGAGATTATTTTTTACTCTTAAGGTGACTGTTTCACCTTCTTTCCAACGTAATAACGGCGCGGGCAGTAATTGGTTTACAACAGTCGCTCGAGCAGATTTCCCGGTAAAATTAACCATTTTATAGTCAATTGATAAGTCAAACACTTTGCCAGAGAGCTGGCTCAACGATTGGCTTAACGCATTGGCAAAGGCATTTTTAGGGAAAGGGATCGACATCAATGCCAACATGGCGGATGCACCAAACACAAACCGGCGTCGGCTGTTGTTGAGTTCACTGTTTGTCGTTTGAATCATGGGTTTTATCATGTATTGAGATTTCATTGCACAGACTCCTCAAGCGAGTTCACTTGGGCGTATACCTGGCTACTGCCATCATTTTTCAACAGTAAGACTTGGTATGGCATAAATTTATCTTGGTACTCCATACCAGGGCTGCCCACAGGCATAGCGGGTACGGTTAGGCCGATAGCATCTTTAGGGGGGTGGCTAAAAAACGACTAATGAATTTTGCAGGGATATGCCCTTCAAACACATAACCTTGAGATGACACTGCGGTATGGCAAGATTGCATTGAAGCAGGAATACCCTTTGACTGTTTAAACTCATAAAGGTTGTTAATATTGTGGGCATCAACATTAAATCCACGCTCACTAATATGCGTAAGCCATTTCTCACAACAGCCACAATTGGCATCTTTATAAACAGTGAGTAATGGCGCCGTAGTGCCGGGCTCCGCTGCATGGGCAGGTAACATCCCTCCCATAATTTGCAGAATAAAAATAGTACCTATGACACGAAAAAAACGAATAGAATTGCGATATAGAGCAGACATAATATTGCCTCCAAATCAAATTTCGTCACATTAAACAACGCGGTTTAATGTCAGTTTATTAACCGAAAAAAGTTAAAAAATTGAAACTACATGATTGGCTAGGACAGTTAGCAAAAAAAAGGCGTAACTGTGCCTATGTTAGGCAAATATTGGAGGACGGTATAAAGATGAAAAATACTGGGGCATTAGTGCTGAGGTAAACATTGTTGCAGAATTAACTAAGCTGACTTCTGATTTAAGCGTTGGCATGGCCATCGTTAAAGCGATGGATAAACATGAACCGACAGGACAATGGCACGCTTGGGCGCAGCAATTATCATCCGCACCATCGTTCATATCCATGTTCATTTGCATACTAGCGTCATGACATGCTTTGCCATTTTCAGCAGGCATATTTGAAGTCGTCATTGAACTCATTGGCATAGTACCAGGCATAATCACAGACGCAAAAGTTTGACCGACAAACGTCAGTAAAACAAACATCATGATTAAATGGACTCTACGCAAAATATATCTCCAATGATTATAGAATAATATTAGTGAAAAATACTGCATTTAGCAATGAAAATTCATTTGAAAAACATAATTAAATGAAAATAAAAATCAATCTAATATAAAAATAACGATGCAGATACTTTTATCTGCATCATTTTTTAATCAACTCAACACTATCGTTCCTCATGTCTCAATTGAGCACGACGCCATAAAAAGAACACAACAGGAACAATTAATAGTGTCAGTATGATTGCACTGACCATTCCGCCGACCATTGGCGCAGCAATTCGACTCATCACCTCGGAACCTGTTCCAGTACCATAAAGTATAGGTAATAATCCAGCAATGATTGCTGCTGCGGTCATCATTACAGGACGTACACGCATACCTGCACCTTGAATAACGGATTGAATCAACTTTAGTTCATCAAATTTTTCTAGCTGCTGTGAACTATGATCAATCGCTTCTCTATAGGCTTGGTTTAAATAGACAAGCATAATGACGCCAATTTCGACAGCCACACCCGCCAATGCTATAAAACCTACCCCTACAGCAACTGAAAAATTAAAACCTTGTATATACATTAACCAAATACTGCCCACCATTGCAAAAGGCAATGTTCCCACAATAATTCCTACTTCAACAGCATTGCGGAAATTCATGAACAATAAAATAACGATAATAAACAAAGTCAATGGTACTACGTAAGTAAGCTTCGCTTTTGCTCTTTCCATATACTCATATTGACCTGCCCAGGTAATAGAGTAACCGGCAGGTAATACCAATTTATCACTAACAACTTTTTGGGCTATTTCAACATAACTACCGATATCGACATCTTCAATATCGATATAAGCCCAACCATTAAGACGAGCATTTTCACTTTTAATACCTGGTGGTCCATTTTCGATAACAATATCCGCTACATCCCCTAAAGAAATCCTCAAACCTTGCGGAGTGACGATAGGCAATAAAGCTAATGCTTCAGGAGAATTTCGATAATCCTGAGGATAGCGTAAATTAATTGGATATCGTTCTAAGCCTTCAACTGTTTGTGAAATATTCATACCACCGATCGCTGTAGCCACAACTTGTTGAACATCCGCTATATTTAAACCATACCGAGCAGCATTCTCCCTCTGGATATCAACTTTAATATAACGTCCACCTGCAACCCTCTCAGCGTATACTGACGCAGTCCCTTTAACATCTTTAAGGATTTCCTCTAATTGTTTACCAATTTTCTCAATTTCCTTGAGGCTAGGACCTGCAATTTTAATCCCTACAGGCGTTTTAATCCCTGTCGCCAACATGTCAATTCGGGTTTTAATTGGCATTACCCATGCGTTCGTCACACCGGGTAACTTTACTAATGAGTCTAATTCTTGTTTTAAACTCTCAGTCGTCAGTCCTTCTCTCCACTCACTTTTGGGCTTAAGCTGAATAAACGTTTCCACCATTGTTAGAGGTGCAGGATCCGTTGCAGAGTCTGCTCGGCCAACCTTGCCAAATACGGTTTTAACCTCGGGTACTGTGTAAATTAACTTATCCATTTGTTGCACTAATTGGCGAGCTTTACCAATAGAAATACCAGGGTAAGTGGTCGGCATATACATTAGATCGCCTTCATCTAGTGGAGGCATAAACTCACTACCAATTTTATTTAACGGCCACACACCAATTGCCAACACAAATAACGCAAATAGGAGGGTTATTTTCGGGAAAGCCAATACTTTTTTCAACACTGGCATATATACAGCAGTTAACAATCGATTAACGGGGTTTTTGTGTTCAGGAAGCACTTTTCCCCGAATAAAGTATCCCATTAGCACTGGCACTAAGGTAATAGCTAACGCTGCCGATGCAGCCATTGCGTAAGTTTTAGTAAACGCAAGCGGTGAAAACATCCTTCCCTCCTGTGCTTCGAGGGTAAATACCGGTAAAAAACTAACAGTAATAATAAGTAAACTAAAAAACAATGCCGGGCCAACTTCGCTGGCAGACCGCGCTACAACCTGCCAACGGTTTTCTGCCGTCAATGGCGTTCGTTCCATATGTTTATGCATATTTTCAATCATTACAATGGCGCCATCGACCATAGCACCAATTGCAATAGCAATACCACCTAAAGACATGATATTGGCATTTAACCCCTGCAAGTGCATAATAATAAATGCTGTTAAAATACCAACTGGTAAGCTAACAATCGCAACAAGTGATGATCTTACATGCGCCAAAAATACCATACAGACTAAAGCTACGACTAAAAACTCCTCTAGTAGTTTAAACCCTAAGTTTGATACGGCTCTCTCAATTAAACCGCTGCGATCGTAAACGGTCATAACTTCCACCCCCTCTGGAAGGCCTTTTTTCAGTGTCTCTAATTTAGCTTTCACACCATCAATAGTCTTTTGGGCATTTTCACCAAATCGCATCACAATAATGCCACCGACAGTCTCACCTTCACCATTTAGATCAACGACGCCTCGTCGCATTTGCGGTCCGGTCCCTATATCCGCAACATCTTTTAGCAGTAATGGTGTGCCATTATTGTTCACGCCTAAAGGAATATTGCCGATGTCCTCTTTATTCTCAAGATATCCTGTGGCACGAACCATATATTCAGCTTCAGCGATTTCGACTACAGAGGCACCAATTTCTTGATTACCACGGTTAATCGCCATTTGAATAGCGGCTAAAGGTATACCAAATGCACGCAACTTATCTGGGTCAACCTTAATCTGATACTGTTTGACCATCCCACCTAGAGCACTCACTTCAGAAACACCAGGGACTGTTTGTAATTCATACTTTAAAAACCAGTCCTGTAAGCTGCGTAACTCACTAATATCGTGTTTACCGGTTCTATCAACTAGTGCATATAAATATACCCAGCCCACACCAGTTGCGTCAGGTCCTAATTGAGGCTTTGCATTATCAGGTAACGTTGAAACAACTTGGCTAAGATATTCCAACACACGACTACGAGCCCAATATAAATCGGTTTCTTCATCAAAGATGACATAGACATATGAATCACCAAAAAAAGAGAATCCCCTTACCGTTACTGCACCAGGTACAGACAGCATAGCCGTAGTTAAAGGGTAAGTGACTTGATCTTCAACTACTTGTGGGGCTTGACCTGGATAACTTGTTTTAATAATTACCTGAACATCAGATAAATCAGGCAAAGCATCAATAGGGGTATTTTTAAGTGAAAATAAACCCGCGCCGACGAGAATTGCACTGGCGAGCAAAACAAAAAATCTGTTTGCTACAGACCATCGTATTATTGATTCAATCATGGTTATTCTCCCATCTCCATTCCTGAATGATCTGTTTGATGTGTTGTATTAGATACATCATCAGTATCTTTGGGATAGTGTATATTTACCACTTTGACCAAGCCGTCTGATGTTTTTTCTAATTCAATATGAAGCACAGCACCAACGGTAAATACAGAGAAATCCACACTGTCATCAACAGTAAAGTCCATGGTCATTTGTGGCCATTCCCATTCATTGACAGCTTGATGGTCCACATTAATCATTCGATGTGCAGCCATTAAACCATTTACTTTTGCCTCTACCCAGGCGGTTTCAGATGTGATGGCTTGAATATTTTCTTGCTCATCTTCTGGTGCTGTCATACGTTTAAGATCAGAAGTTTTATTTGATTCAGAATCCAATAAAAATTGTGCAGACGAGACTACAATATCTCCCTCGTACAGTCCTGACTCTATTTGAATGCTGTCATCATCTAATCGCCCTAACGTTACCGCTACAGATTTATATTTACCTTCACCGAGGGCAAGTACAACTCGATCAGAGTTTCCTGTTCTAATAACAGCCTCCCTTGGTAACAGTAATACGTCCTCTTCACTTCGTGTTTTTATCGACACTTGAGCAAACATATTTGGCTTTAATGCCGCATTGGTATTATCGAAACGCAATCTCACTTTTAGCGTTCTTGTTTTACTGTCTAATGTCGGGTAGACATAATCGACTTTTCCTTGCCAAAATTGGCCTGGCAGGTAATCTAATTTCATTTCAACAGCTTGCCCAACTTTAACCATGTTTGCTTGACGTTCAAAAACTTCAGCTTCAACCCATACTTGTGATAATGAGCCAACTGAAAACATTGTCATACCCGGTTTAACAAACGATCCCTCCCTTATATTCAAATTATCAATAACACCACTTTGGTCAGCATAAAATGTAATATTTTGTTTGACTGTTCTATTTTTTCGTAGCGCTTTAATCTCCTCGCTTGGTATTAATAATGCTTTTAACCGAGCTTCAGATGCTGTAATCAAACGTTGATCTTTTCGATTTAATGCTAATAACATTTCTTCTTGTGCATTAACTAAAGCAGGAGAATAAATCGAATATATAGGTTGCCCTTTAATAACCGGATCACCAGAGGCTTTTACATAAAGTTCTTCAATCCATCCTTCTACTCTAGGATTAATATGAATAAGTTGATCTTGATCGTATTGAACGTATCCTACTGTTTTAATGCTAGTTTCCAGTGCTCCAAGCGTTGCTACGGATGTGCGCATACCAAGTTTATTAATCACAGCAGGTGATATTTTAATGGCACCAGGTCCAAAATCTGTCGAATCGGTGCCATCTTCGTATACAGGTATAAGATCCATACCCATTGGTGATTTCCCAGGTTTATCACTACGATAATTAGGATTCATAGGTGCGACCCAATATGAAGGCTTAGCTTTTGCACTGTCCTCTGAAGTTATCTGATTCTGCGGTGTATATAGGGTTGATGCACTAATACCAGTAAGAATACCGATAACTAATATGCTGATCATTTTCAAATTGCTGTTCATTTTACTTCTCCATCAACATAAGATTTATGTGAGATGCTAACTGGGCCCACTTTAGGGGTAAAAAAATAGTTCAATTGAACTTTAACTTTCTGTAAATCAACGTTAATGGCCAAAGCATCTAATTGAGTATTTAATTGAGCAATGAGGGAACGTACGACTTCAGCGAAATCACCCTTATCATTTGTGTAAGCCGTTAGCGACGCATCAGCTTGATCTTGCATTTGAGGTAATAAAAAATCGTTATAGAGTGTCTGACGTTGTTCCAATTTAAGAAGTTGCGCTTTCGCAGTACCGTATGACGCCATCATGTTTCGAAGCAGTAACCACTTTTCCGTTTTAATTGATTCCGATTGATAAATAGCGGCTTGAACTTGCTTGTCTTGTTTTGACGAAGTAAATATTGGTAAATCAAAACTCACACCAATTGATAGCAAATCATCGCGAGAATTACCCATAGGATCATTGCCTCGATAACTGTATCCAGCATTTACACCCCATTCTGGCTTATACAATTGCTTTTTCAACTCGACACCTTTTCGGCTTGACTCAATTCTTTGCTCCAATGCTGAAATGAGTGGATGAACAGAGAACGCTTCATACAGAGACTGTTGGTAATGTTGGCTTTTTTCCTCATCGAAATAAAGATTAGGATTCGTTAGTTTAATTTGAGGAAGTATATTAGGGACGGTGAACGTCGAAAATAACAGCTCATAATCTTGTTCATGACCTATTCGATATTCATCAACAAATGCCTTACCAACCCATTCAGATAATTTCTGTTTAAACATATCTTCTTGCTGGGCCAAAACGGTCAGCTTATCTTCAAGACGGGTCACCTCTAACTGAGCACGAATAATATCCTGCTGATTAGATTTAACTAAAGCAGATGAATACCCTGCTTTAACAACATCTGATAGTTGTTCAAATAAGTTCCGATTGCGCTCAATCAGTGCAATGCTCTCTTGCGCTTTATATACATCAAACCAAATTTGAGCTGTGGTGACACTTAACTTTGCTCGTCTATCTTGTCTTAAGAAAGGATATTGCTCAGCCGTTAACTCAAGTTGTTGTTGGCGTAAACTTAAGCTATCCCCACGGGGAAACATTTGAGTGACACCAATTTTCATTTGAGTCATTGCTTCTTGTCCAAAATCAAAAGTGTTTATGGACAAATTAGCTAAACCAACACTGATTTTTGGATCTGGTAAAGTTCCTGCCGCGATACTCTCAGATTTAATAGCATCTTGTTGAAATTGATTACTGACTAACCAGGGATCGTTTGATTGAGAGAGATAAACTGCTTCTTCCAGTGATAATGTCTGTACTGGTTCTGCCGCATATACCGCAGCGCTAATACCAATAAAGGACATCACTACTATTAGAATATATTGAGTGTAAATTTCACCCAATCTCTTGTAAATTAAAGACATAAAGCCTCCAAATTAATCACCAATTCTCGAATTGAATTCGAACAAAGGTAATATCTTGTTAATTTATTTTAAAAAAGATAAATGAACAGGAAGACGATCAAAAATTGATCAAGCCTTTCCTATCTAACAAGACAATATTGGAGGACGATATAAAGAAGAGTTATATTGCGGAGTCGTATTTTGAGTCAAACCAGATATAAAACTACTCAAACTTGAGATGGTTACTGATTGGACAATTTTCATTTCAAGGGCAATTGAAAAACAAGTACCTATCGGACAATCACATTGATTATCACAACAATCAGGAATGTCAGCGGTAGATGTTTTAACGGCATCAGCATCTGATGTTAATTGGTGATGGCAAGCGTTAGTCGCAGCGGTATTCACTGGATTTGATTTACTTAACATTGAATTCATATCAGAGGGGCATGGCAAAATCACAGACGCAAAAGCTTGACTGACAAATGTCATCAAGATAAGCATCACTGTGATAATTCGCATACGACTCAAGATAAAACTCCAATATAATTACTGCTATTAATGTTAACTCAACTTGACTAAATCATCCTAGTTAACTGTAGTGTTTTTTTACTTTAAACTACTGATACTTGACATAGATCACACTTCGAAAGCTCTTACTAAAAGATAGTCAGTATCGATAAAAATTAACATCTAATTGTCTTAACTTATCTTGGATCCTGGTGGGGGTTTGTGGCAACTATGTGGTTGATGATTTGCATTATCTTTGATGTTTTGATCCACAAATTGGTAGTAACTTTCCTTCACATGAGTCCACCAATCGTTATGAATATTAGCACCATGCTTTCTGATAACCGCTTCAATACCTTCTAAATTGATATGGCTGGCATCATAGGTTAGATAAATAGATCCCGATTTGTCATTATAAATCACTTCTTCTATGCCAAACAGTTTGTCTATCTCAGTCTTTAATGCTTCTAAATTTTGATTATCTACTCCAGTTAATCTTAGGTTTCTGACAACTAAAGTGGCTTCTTTAACGCCCGGTCTATGTTCAAAATCACTCATAATGTCTCTCTTAATCATTAACTCATCATTTTTCTGATGATTTAGGTAAAAAGTAATTAACAAAAAATGGCCAATTTTCTAACCTAGACCGTAAACAGCTTAGGTTAGAATCAAGATATTGATTGCAAAGTTCAAAAAGGCTCATTTTAATACTGCTATTATCTTCATCATTGATACCAACATATTGAAAAATACGCATGGATATCTAGTGTTTACTCAACAATCAATACACCTTTATACATTTGCATCTGACAATGAAATGGATACTCACCCTTTTCCAGAGCCGGTAATGATATCGTCGTGGGCTTATCCAGCGCTAAATCCTGGCTAATCTCCAAGTCGGGTAGCAGGACTGTGGCTGAACATCCGGATTTATCTTGGCGTAAAAAAGTTATCTCTGTTGGTGTATTAGCCGAAATTTTAATTCGTGCAGGCGTATACACACCGTCTTTAACCAGTATCAATGTACTAGCGTCAACACTAGAATCCTTTGTCGGTTTATATAGCCAAAACCACCAAATGATAAAACCGATTAATGCGATACACAGTAAATTAATTAACATATTGAAGCTCCTAGTGTTCTTTGGCTTTAAACAAACGTAAACGGTTAGCGTTACTCACTACGGTAAGTGATGAAAAGGCCATCGCAGCCCCGGCAATCACTGGATTTAGCAAAATACCAAAAACAGGGAAAAGCACACCTGCTGCTAAGGGAATACCCGCGACGTTGTAAATAAACGCGCCAAACAAGTTTTGTTTAATGTTGCGCAGCGTTGCTTTACTAATGGCTATCGCATCGGCTAAGCCATGAAGTGATCCGCGCATTAAGGTAATATCAGCGCTTTCTATCGCCACATCAGTGCCTGTTCCAATAGCAAAGCCAACATCGGCTAACGCTAATGCGGGGGCGTCATTAATCCCATCGCCGGTCATACCAACCACTTCATTTTGTTGCTGAAGTTCAGCCACTTTATTGGCTTTATCTTCTGGCATGACTTCTGCGAAAAAATCATCAATACCGACTTTTTTAGCCACTGCGGCGGCGGTCGCTTTATTGTCCCCGGTTAACATTATCACTTTGATGCCACTGCGTTTCAGTCTCGCAATCGCTTCGATTGAATCAGGCTTTATCGGATCTGATACCGCAATAATGGCCAGTAATTGCCCTGCAAGCGCTAAATACATTGGTGTTTTAGCATTTTCAGCTAACACTTGGGCCTTAGCTTCATTGAATCCAATATCAATATTTTTGTCTTGCATTAATTTTAGATTACCAAATAATAATATCTGGCCATCCACTTCAGCTTCTACACCTTTACCTGAAATGGCATTGAAGTGCTCAGTGTTAATGGCTTCAATACCTCTATCATTCGCACTTTCAACAATCGCTTGCGCGAGTGGATGTTCGGAGTGACTTTCAATTCCAGCAGACAAGGCAAGTACCTGCTCTTCACTGTCTGCATTAACCAAAATAATATCGGTAACTTGCGGTTTACCTTCGGTAATGGTGCCGGTTTTATCTAATACCATGGCGGTTATTTTAGACGCGGTTTGCAATGCTTCACCGTTCCGAATAAGCACTCCCGATTCAGCCGCCTTACCAACGCCGACCATCACTGACATTGGCGTTGCGAGTCCTAACGCACAAGGACAAGCAATAATTAATACTGTTGTTGCAGACACGATGGCAAATACACTCGACGGCTCAGGGCCAAAGTTAAACCACACCATGGCACTGACTATAGCGATGATCATAATGGCGGGCACAAAGTAAGCGGCTATAACATCAGCTAAACGTCCAATCGGCGGCTTAGAGTTTTGCGCCCGTTTGACCATACTAATAATGCGCGCCAGTGCAGTATCTTTACCTACACGAGTGGCTTTAAATATGATCGAGCCTGATTTATTCAAGGTGCCAGTGACCACATCGTCACCGATCACTTTTTCAACAGGCATTGGCTCACCAGTCAACATTGATTCATCAATGGTGCTGTTACCTTCAATAACCACCCCATCAACTGGGATTTTTTCGCCAGGGCGAACTTTAACGTGATCATTAAGTAATACATGAGCAATATCGATGTCGAGGTCTTTTCCATCACGGATAACCCGAGCAGTTTTAGCTTGCAAACCAATGAGACGCTTAATCGCTTCAGAGGTTTTACCGCGCGCTTTAACTTCTAGTGCTAAACCAAGATTAATTAAACCAATAATCATTGCGGTCGCTTCAAAGTAAACATGCCTTGCCATCTCGGGAAATAATTGTGGAAATGCAACTATCAACATAGAGTAAACCCAAGCAGTACCGGTACCTAAGGCAATGAGGGTATCCATATTGGCGTTATGGTTTAAAAATGATTTCCATGCACCGATATAAAAATGCCTACCTGATATCAGCATAATCGCAAGAGTCACCACACCAACCAGTCCCCACACCACTTGTTCTAATAGGGTTGATACCGTCATTTCGCCAATAAACAGTCCATAAATCATCAACGGAATACCGACGGACAGAGCGATAATGGTATGGCGTAATAAACTTTTATAATGTTGCAAATCAGCCTGTTCTTTCTCGTTCATGACATCTTCTGCCGACTCCGCCTTTATTTGAGAGGCATTGTAACCAGCGCTTTCGACCGCTTTTATAATCAACTCGGCAGATGCTTTACCGTTAACTAATACCGTTCTGTCCGCAAAATTCATCTCGGCCGAATCAACGCCTTCTACGTTGTTAATCGCTTTTTCAATTTTGCCAACACAACTCGCGCAGCCTGCGCCGAGAATATTGAGTTGTATGGGTGAGTGTGTAGTGTGATCCATTACTTAACCTCCGTTGAAGTTTCATTAACACAATGGGGAACATCTAATTCCTCTGAAACTATATCCTCTTGATTTGTATTTTCTATTAAATGGCAAATCATGTTTCCTGTAGGTATGTTGTCAGGCATTTGAGACCAATCTTGTATCGCCTTAGAAAGCTTACTTCTTAATTTCACCATTTCGTTGAACTGTTGCTCTGTTTCAAGCAGCTTTACTTTAATTAATTCGCGTACAAGTTGACATGCACTATCCCCAAGATCAGTCTTAGAAAAAATAACTTTAATATCTTCGACAGAAAAGCCTAAATTTCGAGCACTCAAAATAAATTGCATCCTCACCATATCTTTATGGTTGAATGTTTTATAACCATTATTGGGAGATTTGCTTGGATTGAGTAATCCAATTCGAGTATAAAAACGCACAGTATCAGCGGATACACCCAATTTATTAGCGAGTTGAGTCACTTTCATACGACCTCCAAACCAACGTAAGTAACTACGATAGTTCTACTATAACTCTGTGTGTTACACACAGCTCAAGAAGTATATTAGATATAAATAGGGCGCTATGATAGCGCCCTATTTATCCAATTAATGTTTCATCATTTTGCTGTGTTGTTTCATAATGATAGACATTAATTCTTCATGGTTAACCAGCTTCACTGATTCACCTTTTAAGCTAACAGAATCTATTGTGATCTGAGGGGCGTCGATAAATTTACGAGCAGATTTTGTAGTAAAAATATCCTTAGCTCTAACCTGAATATCTTCGTTTTTAGTTAAATTCAAACTCCAATATAATGCATCAGATTTTACAAAATTAGTATCATCTGCTCCCGTTGAAAAAACGTCAAAAAACTGAAGTTCAAGTAAATGTTGACCTGGCTCAATTTCAATCTGCCCCTTATTAGTCACAGACTGACCATCAACTGAAGTAAAAATAAGATAATCAGGTAATGTAATAGTAGCAGCCATTGAAGCTGTACTAGCTAAAGATAAAAGTGTAATTGCGATAAATTTTTTCATGATAAACTCCAGATGCTTTATGATGCTCATAAGTAAACGAGCAACGAAAATCTTTATAAATTAATAGTAAGTGATTAATTAAAATAAAGAATTAAGCAATTGGAGGGGGATTTTGACTTCCAAGCGAAGCCGGAGTTGATATCCATAAAGTTGAGTTAACTTTAGAACTTGTGAATAGAGCATTAACTAAATTTGAATCTGATAACAAAACAAATGCATTAGCGACTGCATGGCAATGGCTAATACAGTGGCTTGAATCTTCGGGACAACAGTTATCGGTATCATCACAATCATTGTCCATCATAACTGAATGTGACATAGAGCTAGTTTGCATACTTGATTCGGACATTTCGCTAGACATAGCATTATTTGGCATTAATAACTGTGTTATTAATGCCAATATAACTGCTAAATTTAACAAAATCTTAGTCATGCAATTGTATCCAGTTGAATTATGTTATTAACCTTAGCAAATTTTAGAATCTAATTCCATGACATAAGTCACAATCCTAGGTCTATTAAAAGAGTCAACTTACTATCTATTTCCAGTAATAAATTATGCGTTCTCTGAATGATTTAATTTCATAACATGGTTACCCCCCTAACCCCACGTCTTTGAATACTGTATTTTGTCTAAAACCGTACATACCCCAAAATACGAAAAGCATTCTAAAAAACTCACAGTCAAGATTTTTTAAACAATAGAACACGTTGTATGCAACAACCAATAATAACTTGATGTATTTGATTAGCAAATACTTAAATTGAAAATTTTTACTATTAATATTACATTTTGAACTTTTAAAACATAGACAATTTGTAGTTGAATGAAAATATTACGTTTTTCATTCATTAACAGCACTGGCTTAATTTTATACATTGTTCTGAGTCACATTTATCTCCAACAAACCACCAGGAATACCTCTTAATGGGTATTATTAGATTAATTTCATATACTCAGGGCGGCTTTATGACGATTTGTAGAACAATGTTGTTATCCTCGATTTTTTTACTTAGCGCATGCGGGAGTGATTCAAATACTACTGTGACGGTAGCAGAACAAGTATTACCTCAGGGGCAATTCTCTTTAGCTATTTCTGATTCACCTATGGTTGGAGTTTCTCATGTTGGTATGGTCATGGGGGAACTGGTCATGACTGATGCTGAGGGCGTAATCCATAGACATGATTTACAGGATATGACGTTTAATCTACTCGACTTTCAGGGGATGGACAGCCATCTTGTAGTCGATAATATAGACTTACCTCTGGGTCAGTACCATGATGCCTATGTCACCATCCAACAGGGCGATGGCAATGACGGCTGCTATGTTGAAGATGGCCAGGGTCGACACGGTTTGTATGTAGCCGATGGACAACTTCCAGTTTCAGATTTTGAAATAGTAGCTGGCCAGCATATTTCCATCACTATGGAAATTGACTTGTATCGTGGCCTGTCATATCAACAAGGTGAATACCATTTAGGTCATCAAGCGATGTGGTCCGTTGATAATCGCTATATGGGCCACTTGCTGGGTGAAGTAGATCCTCAATGGATTGCCGATTGCGAGACAACTTATTCAGACCGGACTCCGATCGGGGGACAATTTAGTCACATGGCCTATCTGTATCCTGAAGAGGTAACTAATATTGATCAAATGACAGATATGAGAACCAATCCTCCTGAGGCGGTAACTCTACCGACTGCGGTAAGTCCTATGATGCAGGATATTGACGGCAACTGGCACTTTGCCATGGGTTATTTGCCAGTTGGAAACTATCGGGTCGGCTACAGCTGCTTAGGTCATTTAGATGACCCCGTCACCGATGATATGACTAGTGGCCAATTTGTTATGTTTAAAGATTCTGGTTCAATCACTATAGAAGCAGGAACACAGGGAGGCCAGCAGACAGTACATGAGTGCGGTAACGGCAATGGTGGTCATCACGGACACCATGGCGGCTAGCTAAATGAGTCAGGCTCCCATTTACTTGGGAGCCTCTACGACCAAAAAGATAGTAAGCCATGTTAATGATGATTATCATTAAATCAAAATATGAGCAGATACCCTGATCCATTATGGTTAATTGGCAGCCTTGCATATAACGTGACAAAAACCAAAAGAGGTCAATCATCAGCCACAACTAAAGAGTCTTTATGATTTTGTTACTTTTCTTACTGGGAAATAGCTCTTAGTCTTCTCTTATATATCTTACTTTCCGGACCAATACTGACTTCTTCAATAGCGTAAATAAAACCTAGTATTAAATTCATAGTCAGTTGAAGGAAGTATGTGCCATCACATTCATTATCAAAATCTAAACGTAATAGAGCGTAAATAATTTATGTGTCTAGGCTCATTTCTGGACAACTGTGAGTTACATTGGGAAGTGTTCATTTTCATATGATTCAACTAATGAAATCCATTTTTCAAGCTCAGAACCTTCAGCAGTATTAGGTATTGCATCAAACAATCCTTCAATTTTCTTTAAAGCTGCACGATACTCATCATCAGAACTCAGAGGCATCTCTTCGCAATAAGTAATAATCTCATTTCCGCCAGAAGGAGAATCAAGCCATGCAGCTAAATCATCAGCTATTGGTGCCGTTGAGTCACATTTTGAGAGCAATATATTGAGTTTAGTATTCTTCATTATCAATTCTTATCTTTCAATCATCACCGTTACAGTAGCCACTCTGTAGTATGACTAAAATTGGGTCTAATCTATCCTGACACACTTTGGGGCATAAATAATCCCCCCTAGGCTCATTTCTGGACAGAAATGTGTCAGTAATTTCGCTAAATAAACAATCTATGAATTATTACAGATATGTTAAAGTCAGTTGACTGCGTGTACGGTATTAATGCTGAAGATCATCCAATTTCTATGGCTTTTTGTCAGTTTGGTTCTACTTTTCATTATTTTACAAACTGCCCTTTTTTTTATTCAATTACTTGAGTTTTGATGTATATATCTCCATATTGTCTTTGATTCATTACATCATCAAGGGACCAGTGATCAATGACTATTCAAAGCCATTTCGACAAATTCAATAAGAAAATCTACCTAACCAGCTACTCAGAAGGATATAAGAAGGCAAAGGAAAAGGATAATAGCATTTTCGAGGACATCAAAACCGCTTTCAAAGAAGCTGGCTATCCTGTAATCGACTCATTCATGCAAGGGTCATTTGCGGTAAACACTGCCATCAACAGTCTGGATGGTGATTTTGACATAGATCGCGGAATCGTCATTGATGCACAGAAAGCACCTGAAGATCCAGTTGCTCCGAAGAAAGTAATCAAAGAAGTTCTAGATAAGCGTAACTTCAAGAATTCGAGAATTAAAAATCCCTGCGTCACAGCTGATTACACATCGATCAACCTGCATATCGACTATACAGTATACAAAAAAGAGACCTCCTTCTTTGGTGATGATAACTACTACTTAGCTGTAGGTAAAAATGGTTCATGTGATGATCATAAGGAATGGTCAGAGTCTGATCAAAAAGGACTTATTGAGTGGATCGATAGTGTTGATGACTTTGTTTTTGGGGCTACTGTAAAACGCAAGCAGCTTAAACGTTTGATCAGATACATAAAACGCTGGAGAGATGTTAACTTTAATTCCGAAGGGGTAAGAAAGAAGATCTTCTCCATTGGCCTAACCGTCATGCTAAAAGAGCAATATCGCCCTAACCCACTGTCAGCCGAGGTGGATGACGATCTTCAAGCGTTAAAAAGCGCGGTTGATGCAATTCTCGATGCTGACTACATTTCATCTCCATGGGGAACAAACGATTACCGCGTTTATGTCAGGTTACCCAAAAAGCCTAATCGAGATATTTTCCAACACAAAGTGGAAGGTGGACAAGCCGATGGTAGTGACTTAAATGTTGGTACCCAATTGCGAAACAAGCTACTCAAGCTTCAGGAGGAACTTCAAAAAGCATTGGACGAGACGGACGAAGTAAAACCGTGTGAAATATTGAATAAGCTTTTTGGTGACGATTTCGAGGTACCCAAGCAAGAAAAGCAATCATCATCCAAAGTTGCTTCATCATTCATGTCAGCGGGAGTCGCCTCCCTCAGCACGGCAGGAGCTTCCGGTACGTCACAAGGAGCATAATGTGGACTACGCATCGGTTCTAGAATATTTCCTCGATAGTGATTACGAAGTTGAGCCCTCTAGCTACTTGGATCTAGATACTCTTTCAGTCAGCGTAGAAATTGATGGCCTCCTTGTCAGTTTGGTGCATTTCTGTGTTAATGAATTACAGCAGTTACCGCACTTTTTTCTTAAGGACCCTGCATCTTTCGGGGTCTTGGCACACGTTCTGATAACTCAAAATTTTGGAGGACTTGGTTCAATTTGTGTGAATAACTTGGACTCAGTATCAGTCAACTTTGAAAGGCCGGAACTGGCCTTTGAGGAATCCATAAGGCGGCATGTTGAATTGCTACGCTCACTCATTACAGACTCCGAATTTAACCAGAGTGAGTTGCTTAGGGAATTCAGCACAAATTGGTACTCGAACACTAAGAGCATGATGAGTAAATCGCCAAAGAAACTTTACTGCACGTCATGCGCAGCCAATTTTACTCAACTGGATATTTACAAACCTATTTCACCAGATAGCGTTATGAGCATTCCCGCATCTTTCACTGCCATGCCAATTGAAGGGAATGATCAAAATGTGGCGTGCTTTTTCAAGATAGGTTCACGGCAGCAGCAAAAAGATGCCACTGGCTGTATTCTTCCGCTGCAATCCATAGACCCAGTAATTCCTCACAATGCTGACGGATTGAAGACATGGCTACTTGACGCCCTCCAAAGGCTCCCTCATGAAATAAAAATCAGGGTAGACAAGGAATTGTTTCCTATCAGAGCCAAAGAGTTCTGGCTAGTGTTGAACATGGCAACACCATCAGGCAAAACTTGGGTTGGGGTAAAGCTCAGTTTGGATAAGAAGCGGGCATTTCCCCTTACCTTTGAAAAAATTAGGTCATGGAAGATCGAGCCGATCTTCGTTGAGGTCTTCAACAAAGAGCTAATGTTGCCACGTAGTGGTGCCAACCCATCTCTTGAAAACAAGAAAGTATTGCTGATTGGCTGTGGTTCGGTAGGAAGTGAAATAGCACATAAGCTGGGATCAGCAGGAATTGGCCGTATAGATATTGTTGATCCGGACAAATTTAGTACGTCCAACTTGTATCGACATACCCTCAACGGTAACATGACAGACTGGCCGAAGGCTCTTGCTGTAGCCTTTCAGTTGCAAGAAAAGTTTCCATGGCTGAAAGTTAATAGTTACTACAATTCTTTACTCGATTACAGAAAAAGCGATATTTTAAGTGCTTATGATCTCGTCGTCATAGCCATAGGCGCACCAACTCATGAACGCCTATTCCACGATTATCTCGTGAAGTCAGGTGTTAAAGTCCCTGTAATTTATAATTGGCTTGAAGGCTACGGAATCGGAGGACATGCAGTTCTAGATATTCCGGGTCAACCGGGGTGTTTGCGATGTGCGTATGTTGAGCCGAATACTGGAATTCGCGGCCTAGCATCCAACCTCAATTTCATAGAACCCAACCAGAATGTAGTTAAAAACTACGCTGGCTGTGGTGAGATGTTTATACCGTATGGCGCAATCAGCTCCACACAAACAGCGCTTATCGCAGTAGATCTGGCTGTCGGATATCTGGAAGGGAAGTTGACTGAGTCAACGAAAGTTAGCTGGAAAGGCGATAGCGTAGATGCAAAGCACGAAGGACTTAATCTGACTCCAAGATATCAAATTTTCACATCCTCTCTAAAGAAGCATCCTTTACGGCATCCTTTGTGCGATGTATGCCAGCCAAAGGAGTTCATCACTTATCAAAGCAAATGTGGAAAGCGCCTTTATCTGCCTCAGACTCTTCACCAAAAATTGTGTACCTACCGACAGCAAGAACCAGAATCTGTGGAGTCAGCTGGACTTCTAATCGGGTACTACAACCAGAAAGATGAAGTTTTGATAGATACCTTTACTACTCCAAAAGCATCGGACCACAGAACCCGGACTACATTCAAGTTGGAGTCACATTCTCATCAGGCTGAAATTGAAAAAGCCTATACCATATCAGATCAGTTACTGGGCTATGTAGGAACCTGGCACACTCACCCCGAAAATATACCGCACCCTTCAAACCCTGATAAAACTGACTGGCGAACTCATGAAGAGGACAACCACGATCGTCCACTATTTTTTATTGTAGTAGGCATTAAGACAACGTCAGTCTACACCTTAGAAAAAGGGAATGTCATCGAACTATCGATCGTTCCTAAATAGCACAGTTAACTATGTGGAAACGCATTAAATTACTGTTCTATATCGTATGATGAACATCAACTTTGACAGTGGATGTGATGTTAACCATCAATAATAATTAATTAGAAAAATATCAAGGAAAGTGAATGGGTAATAAAGTCGATCAGTTTTGTAATCAGGCATCTAGCTCTCCAATTGATTCGCTGGATAATTTTAATCATTTTATCACAAACCTAAAAAAGCTAGTAAATTGGGATGATGTGGGAATTCTTACTGATAACGATGATAAAAATACCATCATTTTACTCAGCTTTAATGGAGAAGTAATTGCTACATTAAGATTGTGTTTGGAGCCTCATGAAAGCGTAAAGAGTTTGATGGTGTTACTACCTGATAGCAAAGAACATGTTACTTACAGAAATATTCAAGGTTATCAAATAAATAGTGATGATCTGTTGACGCTTTGCACAATAAGTAGAATATGGGTTCAAGCCGCCAAGCAAGGAGCAGAGTTTCAAATTAATGAACTTGGAAATTTATTCTCACGGTTCGAAGATGAACGGAAAATAAAAGGCAGAGGGAAAGACTTTACTGAAGCTACTAAAAATATTGTTTGGAGAGAAAGCTATGGTCGTTGTATGTTCACCGGGTGTGGTGAAAAAATAGACTACGATTCAGTTTCCGGTACGACTGGTAACTATGCTTATTTAGCCCATAACGTAGCGTCTTCTGAACAAGGTGCCAGAGGAATTACAGAACTATCCAATAAACTTTCAAACGATCCTAACAATATTTTACTTCTTTGTGACAAACATCACCGACTTATAGATAAAGTAGCAGCGAGTGACTATACCGCGCCAATGCTATCTGTAATGAAAAAAGAATTTAGTATTGTTGCTAATAGCTTACTTGATGGCCTTAAATACCAGCCAATTCCTGTTTACGCAGTGCTGTGGCCAGTAAACTCCCAAACGATTTCATCACCATCCTATCTTCAGATAGCCGGTAGCTTATCCAGAATTAAACGCAGAATGCACGAACAGATAAACATTTTGAGCGACAACGAAGACTTACTAATTAACTCTCCAGATGTACTTTGGCAATTGATGCCTAATGTAATTCAAAGTGCAGCGGACAAGATCATTCAACAAACAAAGGGTTTGATTTCAATGCTGCTTTATTTGGCTTCGGTCCAACATCTGCACTTATTGGGTTAGGAGCTAAGCTTGGTAATAAAAATGATGTTACTCCTATGCTACGTTTTAGGGAAAGTGGGAATTGGTCTTGGCCTAATGATGTTGCCGTAGGGAGTTTTTATGATATTGAAGGCCTAGACGATTTAAAAGAAAATGCTCATGTCATCATAAACATCGCCTTAACTGCCGAGCCCAAAAGTCTCATTGAAGCTTCAAAAGCTATCGGTGCTAAAAAAAATGCTCAGGTCATTACTATAAGAGCCAAAAAAGCATATATGGGTAACGGTGCAATTTCACACCCTGAAGATGGAAAAGCTTTGACTGTCGAACTCCAGTCTATTTTTCACAAACTAAAATCAGAGTGTTGTGTTCAAACAGTACACTTATTTACTTGCGTATCAAACGCAGCCGCTGTTTTCATTGGTCAGGCTTATGACAATCATCATCCAGAAGTTATCATTTATGATTTTGATAGCAGTACGATGGTACCAAGACTGCAATTGAAGAATGAGAACCATAAATGCCAAGTATCAACTGCTCAATAGTAAATGTTGTACATGGGAGTAGTCACATCTAAGTTTTGGGCTGATTATAGATGTGAATAAAGTTGTCTCTAAATATGGCAATTAACATTAGTGAGGTAAGGCTTAACCTAGCTAGGCAGAATGCAGCTGAGCATATGCTCTAAATGATAATGGGGCAGAAATGTGTTAACCCTAACCGTTGCTCCGCAAAAAATTCAAAAATAATATAAATGCACAGTAATGACGTTTAAGCGTTATATGTAACGCTCTCATATAATGAGTTTTAATGCCAAAATTTGTGTGGAAAAAAAATTCTCTAACTAACGTGTTCAAAACCATAACTTGATTGTGTTACGTAATCATATAGAAATAACAATCTTATTGAGTTAATTAAAATCTAAAAGTCCCAAAGCTATTGTCTCTTGCTTAAACCGACCAAAGTTATTAATAAGGTTTTTATATGAGGATGATAGATCATGCTCTTTTATCTCGGATGCAGAGTTTTTGGTTTTAGTGTCATGTTCATAACTGGAACTACTAGCAGATGTATCCTTTTCTAAGCTTGAAAGCTCAAGGTCTAGCCCTTTATTTGATGCTTGTGTAACCGGCGTGTCAAAAGAAATGGGTAAATCATTCAAATTTTTATCATATTCTTCGTTCTCTTTCATGTTTTCAAATTTGACGACATCGGCTTCGAACGGAATATCCTCTTTCACCCTGTATGCATATTCCAATAATTTGGGTTCTGCGGGCATATATAATATCGCTTGCTGATTTGCCGATTCCGTCAGCCTTAGAATTCGGCCCAATATTTGTCTGAAATGCATTTCGGTTTTAATGTTGGTCAGGTGGCAACAAATCTGTAGACGTGGAATATTAGTCCCTTCGCTTATCATTCCAACTGAAATAATCCACCTCGTTTGGGAGTGCCTAAAACGTTGAATGATGGTGCTAGAATTACTTTCTTTGTACGTAACGACAACAGCATTTTCTTTAAACCAAGATTTCATCAAAGAAGATATCATGTTTGCATGGCTAACAGACGATGCAACGATTAGCCCTGCACCATCTGGATTTACAAGCCTAATCTTCGATAGTTTTTTATGTGATGCAGTGATTATAAACTTGAGCACTGCCTCATTTTCAATGATCTGTTGATACGAAACATTTGAGTTTGACAATAAATCGCTAAAGCTAGTAAATACCTGTGTGGTATTAGTATCGACAACCGAAATTTTAACATTATCTACAGCAACAATTTGAGGCACTCGACAAACTTTGTCACGAACAGCCTCAGCTAGACCATAGACATAATCACATGCGATTTGGCTGTCAGATTGAATATATTTTGAAAGAACAATAGGTGCGGTGTCAGAGCGCCAAGGAGTGCCTGTTAGAGCTAAAGTAAATTTAGCTTTATCATGGATATTGAGCAAAATCTGCTCACCCCAGGAATTAGCATTTCCAAGGTTTGAGCCAGCACAGTGATGAATTTCATCGAAAATAACGAATATGCGGTTTGATTCGAATAGCTGCCAAAATTGGCCATCAAGAAACTGAAGACTCTGGTATGTTAACGACCGACCTTTTGCTCCCATAAGACCATCAAATCGTTCTCCTGTTTGTGTTTCTAAGCTTTCAGCGAAATCTTGAGCAACAATTGATGAAGGAGAAAAGCATATGATTAAATCTATGAGCTTATTTTTTAAAAGGTAACTCGCTAACGCTGAAGCCATTAGAGTCTTCCCTGCACCTGGTGTAGCAAGCGTTAAAAAATGATTGTATCCATTAGAATAGTTGCTCAATGCTTGGTTAATACAGTGCTCTTGCCAAGGTCTAAGGTTCATGTTCTCTGCCTAATAATGTCTTCAATAGCTTTAATCTTGCCTAGCAGCTTCGTGTTGTTATCTCTTGCCATATGATATTTGGGTTGGATCTCGTCAACTAGTTCAGGCATATCTAAGTAAATATCTTTATAGGCCTCTGACTCTCCGATGCTTTGCAGTAACTCGGCTTTATAGCAAACCAACTTCTCTAATAATTTTTGATGATGACCATCTGTTTTAGTCGCCGCTATTGACTCGAAACTTATGGTTTTTACTTGAAGATTATTAGCATCGAAAAGATTGGTTTTACTAAAGCGAGTTTGGCCTTTAACTTTAGAGATACTCTTCTTCAACCACCCTTTTCTAACAAGCTTTAAGAGCTCGGAATAGATCATTCGCCTCACGTTGCTTGGATCAAGTTTGGGATCTTTTTTTAATGCTAGAAATGCAGACCTAACATCACTCGTAGTGAAATTGTCAAAATTTCCAGCTTCAATAACTTGAGCGACAACGGGATCTAACATTGCGACATGACCTAAAATAAACTCAATAATGGGTATTATAGGGCGTGGTGCTTTACACCTCAACATGAAAATCTAAACAATTTACCTGAAGGGAAAATAGGGTGAATGATTTAGTGACTGATTTTGGCAAAATGCTAAGATTAAAACGTAAAAATGCAGGTTATTCTCAAGAAGACTTTGCTACATTGGCTGGTATTGAAAGAGGAAATTACGGGAAAATGGAACGTGGGCTTGTCAATGTCAAATTAGAAACGCTATATAAACTGGCAATCGCACTCGATTGCGAATTTGATGAAATTATGCCACCTAAGTGCAGTTACAAGGTGGAAGTAAGTTAGAGCGGAAGGTGTCAGCGATATTGCTTCATCTTCATGATGTAGGTCATATGACTTCGCTACGAGGATGAAATCGAATGTGCGATGGGTTAGAGCTTCAAAGACTGCTGAGTCTTTATTATTCAAAAGAAGAAGTCATATATGTCTCTTCACTTTTGATATCCTGGAGTAGTTCTGAAGAGGCATTGAGCTGGTTAAACGAACCGATTCCTGCTTTTGGGCACATGACGGCTATAGAAGCATGTGAAAAAGGTTTATCTGAGCATATTCTGACTTACCTGATACAAATCGAAAGCGGTGGTTTTGCATAAAATAATCGAATGTCTCTTTATAAAAAGTAATGCAAAATATCAAGGGATATTGCATTCATTATTTGATCAACCTGAAGTTAAATGTCCGCTCCTAGCACATATATGATTGTCAGATTTGATAAAGTCCTGTTACTCAAATCTGACAAATCTAGTTAAAACTTGTTCAGGCCCCACCAAGTTCATTCGCATATACACTAATATGTGCTATCCAATTAAACTAAGATATTCTTGCTCTGTTAACACTTTTACGCCCTTGTCTTTTGCGGCATTAATCTTTGTTTCACTAACCTTTTCACCAGTTACCAAATAGGTAGTATTGCCTGTTACCGACTTAGCTACTTTGGCTCCAAGTGATTTTGCATGTTTTTCCATGTCACCACGAGAACCTTGCTGCATAGAGCCAGTAAAGACCACAACTGTTCCAGCGATAGGAGAATTTAAACTTTCTCTATCGGACTCCTTAGGTCTAACACTTAAGTTAAAGCCAAGGTTATAAACCTTGAAAAACTCTTCTTTAACGTTTGCTAGGCCTTCGACGATAGCTTCAGCGCTTAGTTGTGCAAATCCATCTATTTTAACCATATTCTCGACTGATACTTCGAAAAGCTCAACTATAGAATGATGCTGAAGCAATTTCTCACAGTTCCCGCCGCCTAATCGACTTACCCCAAAAGCTGAGAGAAAGCGCCAATCTTCTATTTCAATCTCTCGACTGGCTTTCAGTTGATCTACTAAGTTTTGTGACGTTTTATCACCAAAGCCGAACGCTAAAAATTTATGCTTAGGGATTTGATAAATTTCATGTATGTGTTTAATTCCAAAGTTAGTAATTTTTTCTATAACTTTAGGCCCAAAACCATCATTATTGCCTAACGTTTTGAAAAAGTGAATTAAAGTATTTTCGGTTTGGGCGGGGCAATCACTTTTATTTGGACAAATTAAATGATCTGACTCCCATAACAGCTTCGAGCCGCAACTAGGGCAATTATCTGGGAGTTGAACCTCAGACTCCTCAATAACTTTTTCAATTTTTGGGATTACAAGACCACTTCTGACTATTTGAACTATAGCGCCTGAGCCAATTTTTTTGGTTTTAACCATATTATAATGATGAACGGTCACCCTGCTAATTGTTGCACCACTTAATTTTGTAGGAACTAACTCAGCAACAGGAGATATACGACCGGTTCTTGAAGTTTGAGGCGTTACGCTTATCACTTTTACCTCAGCAGAATCTTCATTAACTTTAAAAGCAATTTGCCATCTATGGCTCTTTCTTGTTGCGCCCATATACTCTTTTAAAGCTTCATGAGTTGTTTCAAGAATGACACCATCGATATCAAAATCTACAGCTTTCCACATTTCTTCAACTATTGAATCAAAATTTTCAATGATTTCAGAAAAGTGAGCTGTTTTGTTTTTGATTAAAGCAAATGGATAAAAAACGCATGCACCATCTTTTACTGCTTTCTGAACGTTTTCATCTACTTTTTTTCTGCGATTATAGCTGCTTGTATATTTCTTGAGTTTTCAAAAATATCACTCAATTCGCTATCAAAATAACTCTTCTTAATAACTATTTCGCCAGGGCCTAAACCCCGAATGCCATTTTCAGCAACTTTCAGCCCTCTATCAAATGCCCTTGTGATATCTTGGCCTCTATAACCATCGCCTCTTGTATATAGCTTCTCACCATCATCAAAGGCTGCGTAACCGTCAAGTTTCGGTGTTACTCTTAACTCAATATCTTTTTCTGAAACATTAATTTCTTGAGCTGCTTTCAAGATCCTTTTCAACCACTTTTCTATTTCTTCTTTTGAATAAGCTTTTTCTGTTGAAAGCATCCTTTTTGGTAATTCTACTGTTTTGGCTTCTGCCAGAACTTCAGGTTCAACTTGATTAAGGTATGGGTGAAGGTGATTTATACTTCTTAGCATAGAAATATATAAATCATATTGTTCATCTGTTATGACTTGAGAACCTGCTCTATAAAGAGCGTTTGATGCTTTTAAGACTTGTACTAATTCATCTGAATCTAAGTTAGATTTACTAAAAAGACTAATCAACTCATTTGAGTTAATTTCTTTATCTAGTTTTTTAAGAACGTCTACTTGCTCATTTGTAAAATTAATTTCTGACATTCCAACCTCTACTTAATGAGCCACTATAGAGCTATGTGTCATTTCTCTATTTGATAAATAATTCAGGATATGTGTGGGAGTGACACTTACGTCTCCGGCACGTCTAATAATCACAGTATCGCCAATTTTCACCCCAAGACGGGCGATTTCATCGGCATTATGTAATGTGGCATTAGACACGGTAACACCACCAACAAAAACAGGCTGTAATCGAGCAACAGGAGTAATTGCACCAGTACGGCCCACCTGAAAATCAACTGCCTCTAATACTGTCATTTCTTCCTGAGCAGGAAATTTATAGGCGATTGCCCAACGTGGCGCTTTAGCCACAAAACCTAAACCAAGCTGTTGCTGAATAGCATTAACTTTAATCACCACCCCATCGATTTCATAGGCAAGTGCGCTTCTGCGGGTTAAAATATCCTGGTAATAGGCATAAACTTTATCTAAATCATCACACACTTTTACTTCAGCACTAACAGGCAAGCCCCAAACTTTAAGTTGCATTAACTGACCAAAATGGCTTTGTGCCATAGGCAGTGATTCACCCTCAACCACACCCAAAGCGTAAGCATAAAACCCAAGCGCCCGTGAAGCAGTAATTTTACTATCAAGCTGGCGTAAACTGCCGGCGGCGGCATTGCGGGGATTAACAAAAACTTTTTCATCTTTCGCCATTTGACGTTGATTTAAAGCATCAAAGGCGGCTTTGGGCATAAACACTTCACCGCGCACCTCAACTAATTCAGGGTAACCTTCACCCCGCAGTTTTAATGGGATTGACTTAATGGTGCGCACGTTGTCAGTAATATCTTCACCAACAGCGCCATCACCGCGGGTTGCTGCGCGTTCAAGTACGCCATAACGATAGGTAATTGATACCGCTAAACCATCTAATTTGGGCTCACACACATACTCTAGCTGCCCGACCTTATCTGTAATACGCTTGTTAAATGCTTCAAAGTCGGCTTGTTCAAACGCATTATCTAAACTTAGCATAGGTTTTAAATGGGTGATCTGATCAAACTTTGCTAACGCTAAACCACCCACTCGCTGGCTGGGTGATTCAGAAGATTTAAACTGTGGGAAGTCTCGCTCAAGTTGAATTAAACGCTGCATTAAGCGGTCGTATTCAGCATCAGGAATAGTAGGTGCGTCATCTACATAGTAATTGATATTATGTTGATTTAAGGCTTGAGATAATTGAGCGATTTCAGTTTGAATTTCTTGCATGATATTAATCCGTAATACAATAAATAAGGCCGCATTAGCGGCCTTATAATACTAATAAACAAAAAATATTCGATATTAAGCGGTTGCGATCCGGCGCTTATAATCTTCTTTGGCAGCATCATTCCAAGGCTGACGCTTACCATCTAACAGTTCAGCGTCTAAGTCTTCGGCCAATTGCATGGCGGAATTAAGCATAATGGTGAAGTTCATTTTAGGGTCGCCATAGCAAGGTAATGTCATAAACAACACCACACCTTCGGTAACAAATTGTTCCATATTATCAGGATCAAACACCCCGGGTTTTACCATGTTAGCTAACGAAAACAGCACCTTGCCTGTTCCGGCATTATCAATATGACGGTGAAAAATTTCCATATCACCAAACTTGAAATTTAACGACAACAATGCGGGCAATAACTCAGCACCTTGCAATAATTCACCAGCTTTAGACACAACATGCAATACTAATACATCTGTTGGATCGCCTAGTGGCTGCTCTGGTTTCGAGACGGCAACATCAGTAGCCACTTTTGCAACCGCTGACTGCACTGGTTGACTATCTTGTATATTTTGCTGTTCAGAAAATGACACTTGTTGTTTATCTGGTTTAGTTTGTAACAACTGTTCTTTAGATTCTGCATAAGTCGGCAGCTTTATTTCTTCAAGATTTCTATTTTTAACATCGCGACTTTCAACATCTTCATTAGCCGCATTTAATGGCGCTTGCTTTTTATCAGTTGATGACTGCTGGCTGATTAATGTTTGTTGTTGTGCTTTCTCAGCCGCTTTATATAACCCCATCTCGACAGGTTTATCTTTGTCCTGCGCGGTTTTAAATATAGTGCTGGTTTTATTAAAGGCAGATTTAAGCACAGGAGGTTCAACTTCAGTTGATTTACGCACCCTTATAGGGCCAATACCATCATTATCGAAACCATTTGAATCGCGTCGATCGGCTTGTTCTTTATAGAAGCTTGCCATAGGGCTTTCTTTCATCGACTTGGGTTGCTGTTTTCTAATCGACCAAAAACCGTGCACAAGAACCGCAATAATTGCGATTGCACCTAAAACTAACAACACTAGCTGTAAATCTTCCATTGTATACTTAATTCCTATTTATATTGCGTCAGCAAGCGCTACAGCGGCTTCTATATCTACCGCGACTATACGTGAAACACCCGGTTCATGCATAGTGACACCAATGAGTTGGTCAGCCATTTCCATGGTTATTTTATTGTGGCTGATATAGACAAATTGCACACTTTGCGACATCTCTTGTAGCAAACGACAAAATCGTTCTACGTTAGCGTCGTCCAAAGGTGCATCTACTTCATCCAGCATACAAAAGGGTGCTGGGTTTAATCTAAATATGGCAAATACCAATGATAAAGCGGTTAACGCTTTTTCTCCACCACTAAGTAAGTGGATGGTACTATTCTTTTTACCCGGAGGCTGCGCCATGATGGTCACACCGGTTTCGAGTAAGTCATCATCGGTCAATGCAAGGTATGCTTTTCCACCACCAAAAACCTTAGGGAACAACTGCATTAAGCCATTGTTTACTGAGTCAAAAGTAGCTTTAAATCGTGTTCGCGTTTCTTTATCAATTTTACGAATCGCATCTTCCAATGTCATCAGACCTTGATTTAAATCACTATCCTGACTATCTAAATATTGTTTACGTTCACTTTGGGTATCATATTCCTCAATAGCCGCGAGATTGATGGCACCCAAGCCATTAATCTCGTCACGGACTGTTTCTAATGCTTTTGAACATGCCTTTATATCAAAATCATCATCAATATTGGCTAACGCGTTTTGAAGGTTAATATGCTCTTCCTGCAAAACCTGCAATTGCACATCCGCTTGGCCTTTTATACCCTCACGACGTAACTTTAACGCGCTTATTTTTTGAGTCAAGCTTTGTAGCGTGACAAGCTGTTGTTTTTGCATCATTAGTGATGCATCTAGGCTTTGTTGCAAATCAGCTTGTTGTTGACGGTTATCATTAAGCTTAATCTGATTGCGGTGCTGAATATCAAGCTGTTGCTCTAGCTGTAGCTTAATATTATCCCGCTCAACCTGTTCAAGTGACGCTTGCTTTACCTGACTATGCTGTTCAATATTTACATAACGCTCTGATAGATCAGTTATTTTTTCACCCTGCTGGGTTAACTGCTGACGACTGACGGCCACCTGGGTATTAATTTGTTGCAAGGTCTGGTTGATATTGGCCTTGTTTCTTTCAAGCTCTGCACGCTGGGTTTTCAAGTCGCGTAACTGTACGTTGGTATGCTCAAACTTTTGCTGTGCTTGTTCTAGCCTCAATTGGCACTGATGAGTTTGTGTCTCTAAAGTTTCAACTTGCATTGATAAAGCTTCAGCTTCAATCAATTGTTGTTGCTGAAGCCCCTCGGCCAAGTGTAATTCTTGAACCAATTGCTGCTGGGTAATTTGACGATTATGTTGTTGTTCAACTAATCCCTCATACTTAGATTGTGCTTGGGTTTGTGCCACCAACAGCTGTTGTAACATTTGCTGAGATTGCCCTAATAGGGCATTTACTTGGGCTAACTGAGTAACTTGAGTCGTTTGTAACTGTAATGCAGTAGCACTTTGAGCTTCAAGCTCTACCACGCTTTCAATTAAGCATTGTTGCTCGGTGACTAAGCTGATCACTGATTGATGACTAGACTGCGCGAGTACAAAACCGTGACCAACTAAATAACCTTCTTTTGATACCACAACCGATGAGGCTGATAAACTGGCTATTTTTTCTTTTGCTTCTACAAGTGTCTCAGCAAACACAACCTGCTCTAACCAAGGTGCAAGATTAACTGGGCTGGTTAAAGCCATATGTGAAAAAGTATCGCCTAATAGCATAAACCCATTGTTATTATTACTTGTATCGGTCGCCATATTCGCTGCAGTCAGCACTGTGGCCTTACTGATAGATTGTAGCAATACATCTACGGCTTTTTCATAACCAGGGGTAACCTTGATCACTTGCCATAACTGCTGAACATCGACGTCGCCAACTTGGTTATCTAACCACTCATTAATTAATTGCAGCCGCGCCTTGGTGCTGGCGAGTGAATCTTTTATATGATGATAGCCATTTTGTGCCTGTAATAGATTTTGTTCAGCCTCAACTAAATTTAAATCAAGTTGTTGCTTAGCCGATTGCTCCGCCAGTGCTTGCTCATTTAGACTGCTTAATTTAGCTTGCTGCTCTAAAATATCTTGCTCGATATCGGCACGGGCTAGCTGTTGCAATTTTTGCTGTAATAAAGGAATTGTTTGCTCATGCTTATTAAGCAATTGTTGCTGGTGCTCATTTCGTGATTGATACACGGCAAGCTCAGTTTTAACCTGGTTTAACGCATTTGCAGCATCATTAAACTGATGCCTTAAATCATCGCTAGATTCATCAACCTGATGAACTTGTTCATCTATCATCTCGAATTGAATTTTAGCTTCTTCAAACTCAGGCATTAACGCTGACTGTTTATTTAATCCTGCAGCTAACGCTAACTCATATTGTTGTTGCTTGAGTACGGCATCATCAAGACGCTGCTGAATCACTAACAGTTCTTGTTCGCGCTGCGAATCTTGAAGTTGTTGATGTTTCAATTGCTGCTCAAACTTAGCAACTTCATTGCCGGCTTGATAATATTGTTCAACCAGTTTTTGTTCAGTATCTGTTAAGCCGTTAATTTGTTGTTGTAATTGCAGCACTAAATTTTCAGATGATTGCTGACTCGCGGCAAATTCACTTTGTTGGCGTTCAAGCTCATTTAACTGGCTGTGCATTTCTGCCGACTGCTTCGACAAATCTTGGTAGCGTCCGGCTAATAAATTTGTATGCAGCTCACGTTCTTGTGACTTTAACGCTCGATATTGTTTTGCTTCTTGGGCTTGCTGGGCTAAGCGTTCAATTTGATTGCCCAACTCTTGACGAATATCGTTTAACCGTTCAAGATTTTCACGGGTATGGCGAATGCGGTTTTCGGTTTCACGGCGGCGCTCTTTATAACGAGAAATCCCCGCGGCTTCTTCAATAAATACCCGTAACTCTTGTGGCTTAGACTCTATTAGGCGCGAAATGGTGCCTTGTTCAATAATGGCATAGCTGCGCGGCCCAAGACCTGTACCCATAAATAAATCAGTAATATCTTTGCGACGACACTTTTGGCCATTTAAAAAGTAAAATGACTCACTGTCACGGTTAACCTGCCGCTTAACAGAAATTTCTTGATAGCTAGCATATTGCCCTGCTAGTCGACCTTGAATATTTTCAAATATCAGTTCAACACCCGCTACAGAAATAGGCTTTCTGGAGGTGGAACCATTGAAAATGACGTCTGTCATCGAGTCGCCGCGTAGGTTTTTAGCGCTACTTTCGCCCAGCACCCAACGCACAGCATCAATTACGTTAGATTTTCCGCAGCCGTTTGGACCTATAATGGCGGTCAAGGGGTGATCAAAGGGGATTTTTGTTGGGTCTACAAACGACTTAAATCCAGCAAGTTTTATTTGTTTTAATCGCATTAATGCCGGTATAGTTTGGTTAACGTTGCTTCTAGGCTGCTCACTGTAGCAATTGAGGCGCATTTTGTAACGATTTTTTGCTTTTAGATACAGTTTATCGCTTGTTTTCTGTCACATCGATTGTCACACTCCCCCTAAGAAATACTTATCACCCCGTCGAGGAGCCATCAATGGCAGTAACATCTCCTTCAAACCGTAAAAGTGGCATTAACTACTTTTTGGAAGGCTTTGCGCTTATTAAGCAACCCGGATTACGTGCATTCGTGTTTATCCCTTTAATGATAAATCTACTGCTATTTGCTGCGGTCATGTATTTTGCAGTGGGAAAATTAGGCGATTTATTTACCTGGATGAACGGTGAAATACCGGACTATCTTTCATGGTTAAATTTCTTCCTGTGGCCGTTAGCCGTATTAACCATGCTAGTGGTGATGTCGTTTATTTTCAGCTCTGTGATGAACTGGCTAGCGGCACCTTTCAATGGTTTGCTAGCTGAAAAAGTTGAACAGCATTTAACCGGTAAAAATCTTAATACCGGTGGCGCGGTAGATTTAATTAAAGACTTGCCGCGGATAATGGGCCGCGAATGGATTAAGCTGAAATACTATTTACCCCGGGCACTGATTTTTTTAATCTTATTTTGGGTACCTGTTATAGGCCAAACCGCTGCGCCTATTTTTTGGTTTTTATTTACCGCATGGATGATGGCAATACAATATTGTGATTACCCATTTGATAACCATAAAGTGCCCTTTGATGATATGAAATTTGCATTACGAAATACTAAGGGAACCAGTTTTAGCTTCGGGGCATCGGTAACACTATTTTCAATGATCCCAATTGTGAACTTTATTGTTATGCCAGTGGCTATCTGCGGGGCAACATCAATGTGGGTTGACCGTTACCGTGATGCCTATAAAAACCCGTCAGTTGCAGCAGATTAACCATACTTGCTTACAAACAGTAAACCCTTTATGCAGCGATTTCATTAAACAGTTGCAGGCTAAACAGTAGCGAACTTAAATCGCCCCCAACTAAAGCGCTAAGATCGACTCTTGGCGCTTTTTTGTAATGATATCTACATTCACATCGTACAATTTCACCAGCACAAATTTTGTAACATTTTGACAATCTTTTTATAGCATTAAAGGTCGGAATTATTGCGTTTGTTTGCGACAATGCATAAAACAACTAACAATATTCAAGATAACCAGTGAATAACTACTCAAAAACTCTATTAATACTCAGTGGCCTAATCAGCTTTAGCACCTTTGCTGGCAGTAGCGATCAATTTCATGCCACGCTGCCTACACTAAGCGATGACATTATTATTGATGGTGATTTCGATGAGCCTCAATGGCAGCAGGCTGAAGCAGTTGAATTGAAGTTTGAAACATCACCAGCTGAAAACGTTGCTGCACCAGTGGTTACAACCGCCAGAATATTTGCTTCGCAAACCAGTTTATATGTGGCATTTACTGCGCATGATCCTAATCCACAAGCCATTCGTGCCAATTTGCGTGACCGAGACAAGTCTTGGGGTGATGACATGGTGGGTATTAAACTAGATACATTCAATAATGCCCGGTTGGCCTATCAATTTTTTATCAACGCCTACGGTGTTCAAAGTGATTCAATTGAAAACGAGCTCACAGGACAAGAAAGTGATGCTTGGGATGGTATTTGGTACAGCAAAGGTAAAATCACTGAGACAGGCTATCAAGTAGAAGTTCAACTTCCGCTCAGATTATTCAATTTTGATGATTCAAATGCCGTTCAAAACTGGGGCGTGGAATTTATCCGCTTTTACCCTCGACATGAAAATCAGCGTTTTTCAACGCATAAAATAGACCGCAATGTGTCATGTAAATTATGTCAGCTGGGGATTTTACAAGGGTTAGAAGGTGCTAAACAGGGTAAAGACATTCAAATAACGCCGTCACTTGTTGCCAACCAAAATAACCAGCGCAACTTAACCCCTAGTACGCCCTGGGAAGCGGAGTCAGACGTTGAAGCAGGACTGGATTTACGTTGGGGCATAACGCCAACAACACTATTAAATGCAACAATTAACCCCGACTTCTCCCAGGTGGAATCAGATGCAGGTCAATTAGATGTTAACAATACATTTGCGCTGTTTTTCCCCGAAAAACGTGCATTCTTTTTAGATAACAAAGACTACTTTGACAGCCAAATGGAATTGCTTCATACCCGTAATATCAGTTCTCCTGACTACGGTGTAAAACTGACCAGTAAAACCGATGATCATACTATTGGGGTATTAGCTGCAAATGATATCCAGACTCAATTTTTAGTGCCTGGTAATTTAAGCTCAGATATCGCCACCCTTGATCAAGAAAGTTATAACGTAGCAGCGCGATATCGTTACGACCCCAGCAAACAATTATCTATTGGCGGGGTCATGACACTCAAGCAGTCTGATAATTATCACAACTATGTTTATAGTACTGATATGAAATATCAGCCGACAGAACAAGACACCTTTACCGCCCAGTATGCATTTTCACAAACAGAATATCCTGATAACTTTTTTAATCAATTCTGTAAAGGGGATGACTGTACTATTGCTCCAATAGAATGCGATTTAAGTAACTGTGACTATAACGAACGAGTCCTGCGAACGAATAAACAGGACCAATTTAGCGACAATATGTTCAAACTAACCTACCAGCATAATCGTCGCGAATGGTACGCCTCAACACAGTATGAATCTGTGGGTGATGACTTTAGAGCCGATTTAGGCTTTATTGAAAAAGTCGATGCGGCCAAGTTTGTTGCCGGTGGTGGCTATCGCTGGTACCCATCTGAGAACTTTTTTAATAAGATACAATTAGGTGGCGATTGGGATATTACACATACCCAAAAAGGGGAGCTGCTCGAACAAGAAGCTGAAATGTTTGTTGAACTTGAAGGTGGCTATCAAAGCTATATTGCTTCAGGCATCACCCAACGTGAACGTGTAGGCAGACGCCATAATCCATCCAATATCGACATTGACAACAACACCCAAATGTTTGATGAAACTATCGGCTGGTTTTATACCAACTTTGTACCGCTGCAATCAATCAAGCTAGAGTTGGACATCAATTACGGTGATAGCATCGACTTTGCCAACGATCGCTTAGGCACATTAACCATGTTCAACCCCGAAATTGAATGGAAAATGACCGACTCGATTGTGTTAGATTTATCCCACAGATATCAAACGCTTGATGTTGATGGCGGTAGACTGTTTACCGCAAACCTAACCGACATCCGAGTAAACTGGCAAATTACCCTTAATAGCTTTATCCGCCTGTCTAGTGTGTATACAAATATAGAAAGAGACCCAAGCCTGTATATTTATCAACAACCTAATACCAAATATAAAGACCTAGGTAACGAGTTGCTCTATGGCTACAAACTCAACCCACAAAGTGTGTTCTATATCGGTTACTCAGATGCATTTAAAGCCGATGACGAGATTGATTCGTTAACCCAAAATGACAGAACCTACTTTATGAAGGTAAGCTACGCTTGGTTATTGTAACGCGGTAAACAGGCATTGAGCGTGTATTTTTTATGATAAGCAGCTGCTAGGACAAGACACAAAACCAATAAAAGCCGTGAGTATTCACTGACGGCTTTTATTGGTTATTAATGTAATACAGAGTGGTGAAACAATCAGATATTTAAGTGCTTTTGATACAGCTTCACCGTATTGAACATTTAATCTTTAACACTTCTCGAGCACGATACTGCCAATAGAATAGCCAGCCCCAAATGAACATAGTAGACCGAGATCGCCGGTTTTAAAATCGCTATTAAACTTGTTAAAAGCAATAACCGAACCAGCAGAAGCGGTATTAGCAAACTCATCAAGTACTATTGGTGCCGTTGTTTCGTCAACGTCATCACCTAATAATTTTTTAACTACAAACATATTCATGTTGATATTAGCTTGATGTAACCATAAACGTTTAAATTCTTCAGGTTTGATTTGCTCATCTGCAAATTGCTTATCTAAATGCTGATAAATCATTGGCAAAAGCTCTTTAAATACTTTACGTCCTTGTTGATGAAATAACTTATCGGCAGTGCTCGCATTGTCAGGATCACAACGATTCACAAAACCAAAATTGCTGCGAATATTGTTAGAGTAATCTGTCATACAACTTGTCGATAAAATATTGAAAGCATGTTCTGTTTGAGCTAAATCTTGCCTTTCGACCACAACCGCAGTTGCCACATCACCAAAAATAAAATGACTGTCTCGGTCTTTGAAATTACTTTGCGGCGAAGTCAGTTCAGGGTTTATGACTAATACGCGATTTGCAGTACCGCCTTTAATCGCATTAACCGCATTCACTATGGCAAAGGTCGCTGAAGAGCAAGCGACTAGCATGTCATAGGCAAAACCTTTAGTGCCAATAGCTTGTTGAATTTCAATTGCAATTGCAGGATACGCCCGCTGAGTATATGCACAGGCTACAATCACTAAATCGATATCCTCAGCATTCACTTTTGCCTGGGCCAGCGCTTGCTTTGCAGCTGCAATACCCATGCTGGCCTGCAGCGACAGCTCATCAGACGCTTGATCAGCAATCAATGGCATCATTATCTCAGGGTTTAAGATCCCCTCTTTCACCATTACGTATCGATTTTTTATCCCTGATGCTTTCTCGATAAATTCACTAGATGAATATGCCAAGGGCTCAAGTTCATTACTTTCTATTTGCTGAGAGTGTTGTTGATTATGCAAATCGACATAGCTGTTGTAGCTAGCAACTAACTCATCATTAGAAACCGCATAAGGAGGAACAAAAAGACCACTACCTGAAATAACTACTTTTATCATGATGATTACCATTATTAATTTAATTGAGCTAAATGCCTATTATTTGGAATAACAAAAACCATTAAAATCCCAAATGAGGCTATACAGTCACCACAAAAATTGTATCTGTGAAAAAGAATTCATATATTTAGCCGCTTGGCGCCATTTTAGTCCTAACTAGAAAAATAGTCTCACTAATATGTCCAAAATAACTCGATGGTCAGACCATACAGGGGCTAGAGGATATCTCTTTGTATACAAAACGACCGCCAAAACCATACATTTAGCATAACAGTGAACCCTTTTATAACCAAAAGGAATAAAGAATAACAAATATTCACTTCTAAATTCTCCAGTGAAGTTTATGATTAGACAATGCAAAAATAGGAGTAAACATTCATGAGCAAAATTTTCGAAGATAATTCATATACTTTAGGTAATACTCCACTCGTTCGCTTAAATCGCGTCAGTAACGGTAACGTATTAGCCAAAATTGAAGCCCGTAACCCAAGCTTTAGTGTTAAGTGTCGTATTGGCGCTAACATGATTTGGGATGCGGAAAAGAAAGGCACCCTAACTAAAGATGTAGAGCTAGTAGAACCAACATCAGGTAATACAGGTATTGCACTTGCTTATGTTGCCGCAGCTCGTGGTTATAAGTTAACCCTAACTATGCCAAACACAATGAGCCTAGAGCGTCGTAAACTGTTAAAAGCACTCGGTGCTAAAGTGGTATTAACAGAAGGCGCTAAAGGCATGAAAGGCGCAATTGATAAAGCAGAAGAAATTCGTTTATCAGATCCGTCTAAATATTTAGTTTTAGGTCAATTCAGCAACCCTGCTAATCCTGAAATTCATGAGAAAACCACAGGTCCTGAAATTTGGAATGATACTGATGGCCAGGTAGATGTGTTTGTTGCCGGTGTAGGTACTGGTGGCACGATTACAGGTACTAGCCGTTTCTTAAAAGCACAGGGTAAAGAAGTTATTTCTGTTGCTGTAGAGCCAGTAGATTCACCCGTTATCGCTCAAGCTAAAGCGGGTCAACCTATCCAACCTGGACCACATAAAATACAAGGTATCGGTGCGGGTTTCATCCCTGGAAACCTAGACCTTTCATTAGTTGACCGCGTTGAAGCTGTTAGCAATGAAGATGCTATTGAAATGTCATTACGCTTGATGAAAGAAGAAGGCATTTTAGTCGGTATATCTTCTGGTGCAGCGGTTGTAGCGGCTAATCGTATTGCTGCACTGCCAGAATTTGCAGACAAAACAATCGTAGTTATTTTACCATCAGCCGCTGAGCGTTATTTATCATCAGTGTTATTTGCTGGTGAGTTTGGCGAAAGCGAAAACGTACAGTAATTTGTTATTTTCAGACCACTTTAATCAGTGGCTTGTTATTTAATCCAAAAGCCTAGCTCATGCTAGGCTTTTTCTTGTTTCAAATGTTTTAAAAATCAAAAACTAGAACTGGATCAAAATCTTACTTAAATTGCCTTGTTATTATACTAGTCATTTAATTGGCTGCTTTAAATAACAGTACCGATGTCTAATTGGTATTCTGAAAAACATCAGCCTTCTAAAGCTGCTCACCGTATTAACAAGTCATTAAACCACATATATTAATCTATCAATGATATTGATCTTTTTATTTTACAAAGACTATTAGGGGCTTATTCTTTAATGAAATACTCACTAAAACAAATAATGGTGTTTGACGCAGTAGCTAGTTTAGAGAGTGTTAGCGCCGCAGCCCGAAAACTGTCGATGACTCAATCAGCGGTTAGTATGTCACTTGGACAATTAGAAAACCTATTGGACCGCCCCTTATTTATCCGCCAAGGTAATCGCCTCATCCTGAGCCATTGGGGAAATTGGTTACGCCCCAAAGCAAGAAAGCTGCTTCAAGACGCCCAACAAATAGAGTTAGGGCTCTACGAACAGCATCTTATCAGCGGAATATTCCGGTTATGTTCAAGCCAAACAGCAGCTGAACACCTACTTCCAGAACTTATCAGTAAAATTGATACTGACTTCCCAGAGCTTAGAATTGCTCTCACTGTGGAAAATACTGAACATGTAGTAGAAGGCTTACTTAATTATCAATATGACTTTGGCATTATTGAAGGCCGCTATGATGACAGTCGACTCCACCAAGAGCAGTGGTTAAATGACCATTTAGTCGTGGTTGCCTCGCCCCATCATCCTTATGCGCGTAATGAAACCACCAGCGTTTCTCAGCTAGAGCAGGCTAAGTGGGTACTTCGTGAGCAAGGAGCTGGCACACGACGGATTTTTGAAGGTGCAATTCATGGGGTAATTGAAACACTCAACGTATGGAAAGAGTATGAACATGTATCCTTACTAAAGGCGCTGGTTAAAAATGGTCCCTATTTAAGTAGTTTGCCATTCTTAGATGTCGAAAAAGAGGTCTCTAATGGTGATCTTGTCATTCTATCGACACCACAACTTAATATGCATCGTCACCTGTCATTTGTGTGGCGCTGTGATGCGGGAGAGAACCCATTAAGGGACTGTGTGATTACCCAAGCTCGAAAAATGAGTAAACATCGTCAGAACCATAAACTTTATAAATAATGTGAGTTTGTACAAATAATAAATGAGACCTTAGCCCCATTTATTATATTAACCATCGCGCATCTCATAGGGCCCACCCAAAGCCCAGGTTAACAATGTAAAGTTCACAATATAAGATTAACAAGAATAAACAGTCGAGATTTTCGCAGCGATGGCCTCTCTTGAAATGATACCAATTAACTTACCTTGAGCCACTACGGGGAAGCTGCTTGGTTTACTGGCATAGGCATGGCGTAAACGCTCCTCATAGCAGGCAAAAGTACTACCAGTAAATATCCCCATATCATTAACAGGAAATAGTTTATTTCTATCCACGACCATTAATTCAATTAAATCTGTAATGGTGTCATTTGGTGCGACCGTTAGCACTTTTTTTGCATTAAGTCCGCCACTTTATATGATATATCGCGCATATACTCTTGCGACCATAAACTGCGTAATAGATCCTGCTGCGACACAAAGCCAAGAAGCCGCCGCTGACTGTCAATAACGGCGGCCCCGCGCTCACCTTTCTCAGACAAAAGCTTAAGCCCTTCATATACTGATAATTCTGCCGTTAAGGTAAAAGGGGCAGTATTCATGACTTGACTAACAAGTAGTTGTTTAATCAATTTTGGCATAGATATTTCTCCAGAAGACGTTGCGGATAAAATTTGCGGTTCAGTTAATGTTGATAACAAAGAGTTGTGTAAATTTAATGAGTGAGATAATGGCAAAACACAATCAGCTAACGCTGGTGTTGCGGTATGATGCGTTTTTTTATGGGGAGCTGCCCCTTCGATAAGCCAATAACCTAGACCAACTATGACTCCTCCCCCGACAATATTACCCAGCGTCACCGGAATTAAATTATTGACAATAAAATGACTCAAGGTTAAATCACTAAACTGGGCAGCTGTTAAGCCGGCAACAGCAAAATACTCAGCTGAAGCAAAGTGAGTAATCGCAATACCCAGAGGCACCATAAACAAATTAGCAATACTGTGTTCAAAGCCGCTACTAACAAACATCGCCACGGGTAGAATCAATAATAATGCCTTGGTTAGTGCATCTTTCGTCACAAAGGTCATCCAAATTCCTAAGCACACGAGTAGGTTGCACAATACGCCCAGCACAAAAGCTTGCCCCCAACTATGGTGTAATTTATGCTGAGCAATATTTAGTGCATTAACTCCCCAGTCCCCACCGTCTAGCTCATACATTTTTGCAATCATAATTAAAGCAACCATCAGTAGTGCTCCTATTAAGTTGCCAAAATAAACCCTTGCCCAACACACCATTAGCTCCTTAGTGCTAACTAACTTTTGGGCCCAGGCTAGACTAACTAATACCGAGCTGGTAAATAATTCACCACCGCAAATAACGACTAGAATTAGCCCTAAACTGAAAACCAAGCCACCAACTAATCGAGTTTCACCCCATGAGCCAGTTGTTCCAGTGGTGACAGTGATATAAAACACAAAGGCTACTGCGATAAAGATTCCTGCAAAAGTCGATAAGCCTAAAGACTGCCATGCTGATTTGCTGACTTTCTCCATTCCATAGTCTTCTGCTTGCTGATACATATTTGCTTCAATATAACTCGACGTAGTTTGCGCATTATTGGTATTTATATACTCAATAGGCTGATTATGATTTGGGGCCTGCCCCATCAATGCAGCTGAGCTAGACCAAAAGGAGTTCATAAATTGACTCCTTGTTGCCTTAAAAATAATTGAGCTGGATTATTAGACATTTGCCCTCCAATGCTTAGACGGTGTAACTAACTTTGATGACACTTACCGTATCTCGATTGAGAGCAAAATAAAATCTGATAATAATGAATGTATGTATCAATAATATTGATGATCACATTATCAACAACCACAGCCAATATAAGTGTTAGCCATTGTTTTATAAAGATTATTATATTAAACCGGCCTATCCATACATTAATGGCATCATTAATTGACTAAGCTCAAGATATTCTGTCATTCACTAAATTGCTTGTAAGGTAAGTCGTTCGAATTCACTGTGATTTAACTGCAACATGCACGTCTGATTTAACATTCACTGCACCAGTTCACGACAAACTGTTAGCTGTGTCTCAAATCAATAAATCAGTAGCGTCAAGTTTATTGATACATAATGCTTGCGCAACTTTGCTATGTTAAAATCCAATAGGTAAATTGGTCTTACCAATAAAATTCGATTTAAGGCTTACTACCCGCTCATCATGACGGTTATAAATTTACGATGATGGGCAAGTTTTCACATTTAAATGACGACATTTCAGCCAAGTGATTGGGTCGATTCTATGTATTTTGTTGAAGTGATCATTAATAGGTAAACACTTTACCCTTTTCAGAGAAAAAAATTATGTCAGAAACAGTCAAAAGCAATGATATGGAAGCCTCTGAGTTAACTTATAAAGAGCTTCACCGTCCCGCGTCAGAGTTTAATAGCCGTGAAGAGTATTTAGATCATGAATTAAAGATTATGAAACCTAAGCGCTGGGGGCTCAATTTACCCGGTAGAGATTTTCGTTTTGAATGGGAGGATTTAGTACCAGCTATCGCAGGCACTATTGGTATAACAGTAATGTATTCAGCCGTCATGGCGGCTTGGGCATCAGGCTTAACAGAACGTTGGGACCATATTAACTTAGGCGCAGAATTCGCCATTCAAGTTGTTCGAGTAGAAATGCTCATTCCTGCGTTACTCTTTTGTATTATCAGTTCTGGATTTATTAACCCTCGTGCTAATTTGGCTGGTAATCATGGGCCGATGATCCCTTTAATTGGGGTAATTGCCTTAGCTGGAGCTCACCCACTTGCTTTAGCTATTTTACTGGGGATATTTGGTCTGCTGCTGAGTTACTTTAAAGGCGGTTCTAAATTAGTTAACCTCACCTCAAGCGGCGTCGCGGGTGGCTTGCTGGTATTTCTGGGGTTTATGGGCGCAAAAAGCCAAATCAGCTCTTTATTTGAATGGGCTGGCGAATTACAAACAAAGCATCAACTCGATTACAGTTTAGGTTATGTTGCTTTCTTTATTCTATTAGCCAATGTTATTTTATATGCTTACCTAGCAAAAGTGGGTAAACGTTGGCTAGCCATTCCGTTATGTTCCATCTCTGCCATTGCACTTGCATTTGGTCTAGGAGCAGGATTAGATTTACAGTTTGTGACAGAACCTGGCATTCCAAATCTTAATCCTGTTTATTGGTGGGGGTCAACCGAACATGGCTGGCAGTTAGGCTTACCCAATACGGCACACTTTATCGCTTCATTACCTTTTGCCATTTTAGCCGTTGCAATGTGGTCACCTGATTTCCTTGGCCATCGTATTTTCCAAGAACTGAATTATCCAAAAGGTTCTGAAAAAGTGCTAATGGATGTGGATGACACCATGACGACTTGTTCACTTCGTCAAATCGTCGGCACTGCTGTCGGTGGCGGTAATATTACCTCCTCTTGGGGTACTTATATGATCCCTGCTGCCATTGCTAAACGCCCTATCCCTGCTGGCGCAATTCTATTAGGTATTCTATGCATTATTGTGGCGATAATCGGTTATCCAATGGATGTCACCGTTTGGCGCCCCGTCATGTCCATTGCTTTATTGGTGGGGGTATTTTTACCTCTATTAGAGGCTGGTATGCAAATGGTTAAAGACACACAAAACAGTCAGGCCGCAGGCATCTGTATTTTTGCGGCTTTTGTTGCCAACCCCGTATTAGCGTGGGCTTTAACCATGTTTCTGGATAATAATGGGCTTATTGGTGATAAAGAAAGAGCTAAGAGTTTATCGGTTACTGATCGTCTAATTATACCTGGACTTGCTTTTATCATCTGCTTAGCAGCTATGTTAGCAGTAGGCATGATTCAAGGTATTCCCGCTTTGTTATAAGCTATCTATTCACTAAGCAGCTTAGTGGTGCAATCTACCAAAAGAGAGCAGATGCTCTCTTTTTTATTTCTCCAACCGTTGGCTAGCCTTAATATACTCAAACATTGTTAATCATAGGCGGCATAACTTCATTACAATATCTATTATTAATACGAGTTAAAATTGGCAAACTAACTAATTTTAAGACCTGCTGCAGAAAGTCAAACAAGCAAAAAATGATAGCTAGTTAACAGTTTTAAATATAGGTCAACTGATTTTAATGCGGTTGCTATATAGGTATGATAATATCATTAGGTAAATTGGTCTTACCAATATTGAAGTAGATTTTTATAAATGATTTATTTGACGTCCTCAAAGTTATAATCGGCACGTTCATTTGACGTCAATTAATCCATGTGGCTATTGTGGTTGTTTGTGAATTGACCATTCAACTATGCAGCCTAAAAGAATTTCTGAGCCTGTTAGCCTAGCTATTTAACTCATTAAAAAAGCTAAATAGCATAACAGAGTGACATACCGATTCATTAAGTTTAAAGGTAAAATGACATGACTGATAAAACAACGGTTTTTGCAAATGCGTGGAATAACTTTGTCGCCGGTGACTGGAAAACACAAGTCAACGTTCGAGATTTTATTCAGCGTAACTATACTCCTTATGAAGGTGACGAATCTTTTCTAGCCGATGCCACCGACGCAACTTTATCTTTATGGGATAAAGTGATGGAAGGCATCAAGCAAGAAAACACAACCCATGCCCCGATAGATTTTGACACCAAAATGGTGTCGACTATCACCTCTCACGATGCCGGTTATATCAATCAAGAACTTGAAACCATAGTTGGCTTACAGACAGATGCCCCACTTAAACGTGCCATGTTACCTAATGGCGGCATTCGTATGGTTGAAGGCTCATGTAAAGCTTATGACCGCGAATTAGACAGTGATATTAACTACATTTATTCAGAGCTACGTAAAACCCACAATCAAGGTGTATTTGATGTTTACACCCCTGAAATTATGGCTTGTCGTAAATCTGGCATATTAACTGGATTACCTGATGCTTATGGCCGAGGCCGCATCATTGGTGATTACCGTCGTATTGCCTTATACGGTATCGACTATTTAATGCAAGACAAGCTTGCCCAGTTCACGTCTCTACAAGCACAAATGGAAGCGGGTGACGATCTCAATAACGTTATCCAGCTTCGCGAAGAAATATCTGAACAATATCGTGCATTAACGCAAATGAAAGTGATGGCCGCTAAGTATGGCTGTGATATTTCAGTACCCGCCTCGTCAGCGAAAGAAGCTATTCAGTGGACCTATTTTGGTTATTTAGCCGCAGTTAAGAGCCAAAATGGCGCGGCAATGTCTTTAGGGCGTACCTCATCATTTCTAGATATCTTTATTGAACGTGATATCAAAAATGGCATCATTACTGAACAACAAGCTCAGGAAATGGTTGACCATTTTGTGATGAAACTGCGTATGGTTCGTTTTTTACGTACCCCTGAATACGATGAACTATTCTCTGGCGACCCTATTTGGGCAACAGAATCTATCGCAGGTATGGGTGTAGACGGCCGTACTTTAGTGACTAAATCAAGTTTCCGTTTCTTACATACTCTATACAATATGGGCCCAAGCCCTGAGCCAAATATCACCGTATTGTGGTCAACAAAATTGCCACAGGGCTTTAAAAGTTATTGCGCAAAAGTCACTATCGATACCAGCTCAATCCAGTATGAAAATGATGACTTAATGCGCCCAGATTTCCAATCGGACGATTATGCTATTGCCTGTTGTGTTAGCCCTATGATTGTCGGTAAACACATGCAGTTTTTCGGTGCTCGCGCTAACTTAGCCAAAACCATGCTTTATGCTATTAATGGCGGCGTTGACGAAAAGCTTAAAAAACAAATTGCCCCAAAAACCGCAGCAATTACTGACACAGTGCTAGATTTTGATGATGTAATGACGCGTTTAGATTCGCAAATGGATTGGTTAGCGACCCAATATGTCACCGCACTTAATAGCATTCACTTTATGCACGATAAGTATTCTTATGAAGCTGCGTTAATGGCATTACACGACCGTGATGTTCGTCGTACTATGGCCTGTGGTATTGCCGGTTTATCGATTGCAGCTGATTCACTTTCAGCGATTAAATATGCCAAAGTAAAACCTATTCGTGATGAAAGTGGTATTGCCGTCGATTTTGATATCGAAGGTGATTATCCAAAATTTGGTAACAATGACTCACGCGTAGATGATATTGCCTGTGACTTAGTTGAGCGTTTTATGGCGAAAATTCGCGATAAAAAAATGTATCGCAATGCGATACCTACTCAATCAATCTTAACCATTACCTCTAACGTGGTTTATGGTAAGAAAACCGGTAACACGCCAGATGGTCGCCGCTCTGGTGCGCCTTTTGCGCCAGGTGCCAACCCCATGCATGGTCGTGATGAAAATGGCGCTATTGCATCATTAACCTCTGTGGGCAAGCTACCCTTTGAGCACGCACAAGACGGTATTTCTTATACCTTCTCTATTGTGCCCAATGCGCTAGGTAAAGAAGATAGTACGCGTCGCAATAACCTTGCAGCATTGATGGATGGCTACTTCATGCACAATGATCATCAACAAGGTGGGCAACATTTGAACGTTAACGTGATGAACCGTGAAATGCTTGAAGATGCGATTATCAATCCAGACAAGTATCCACAGCTCACCATTCGAGTGTCTGGTTACGCAGTGCGTTTTAATGCCCTTACCACAGAGCAGCAGCAAGACGTTATCACCAGAACCTTCACTAAAGGTTTATAAACTCTGCTAAAATTAGCTGTATCGAATATTCGATGCAGCTTTTTTATTGAACATTGGTTTATTACTCTCATTTATAAAGGGTGTTAAATGGCAACGGGACGCATCCACTCCATCGAATCATTTGGCACAGTTGACGGTCCAGGTATTCGCTATATTGCTTTTATGCAAGGCTGCCTAATGCGCTGCCAATACTGCCACAACCGTGATACCTGGGACCTAGAGGCGGGTAAGGAAGTCACTGTAAATGAGCTTATGTCGCAAATTATCACCTACCGCCCCTTTTTAGAAGCCAGTGGCGGTGGAGTTACTGCAAGTGGTGGTGAAGCCATTTTGCAGGCCGAATTTGTTGCTGAGCTTTTCAAAGCCTGTAAAGACCAAGCAATTCACACTTGTCTTGATACCAATGGCTTTGTCCGAAAATACGATCCTGCTATCGATGAGTTACTTGATAGCACTGATTTAGTGTTACTCGATATTAAACAAATGGACGACCCAACTCATATTTTACTGACTAAAGTCAGCAATCAACGCACATTGCAATTTGCTCAGTACCTGGCAACTCGAGGGCAAAAAACCTGGATACGCTATGTGGTGGTCAATGGTTTTACCGATGATATTGAATCGGCAATTAAGTTGGCTGAATTTATCAAGCCCATGACCAATGTGGAAAAAGTAGAGTTGTTGCCGTTTCACCAGCTAGGTGAACATAAATGGCAAGCCTATGGCGAAGCATCGCCTCTTGCTAATTTATCACCGCCAAGTGAACAAACCATGTTATCCATTAAACAAGTATTCACTGACCGTGGTATTGAAGCTATTTTTTAATTCGATGCTTGCAGTGTTAGTAATGTTAGCTCATGTAACTTATAGCTCATCCCAATAATGCTTATCCAATCGGTTAAAGGCAATATTAAGTAAGCTAGCAAAATCTAAGTAACACGCTTTGGCACCTAGTGGTTGGCAATTAACGCCCATTTGGTTGAGTTTTTGGCTAAGCTGATTGCTCCAATCAAACAAACTTAATGGCAATGGATGACGCGAACGCCAACCAAGCCAGAGCAAGCCTTGAATAGGTAAACTAATAATAAACAGGGTCATTGCCAAAGTTTGGGGTAAATGATCCCAACCTAAAACATAAATTTGGCTAAATGCAACAAATAAGGCAATAACTGGCATTGCCCTAAAAGCGGTTTGAGTCGCTTTAACGACACGGTATTCGGGAAAATAAAAGCCTAACTGGCGCACCATGGGCCAAGTGGACATGTATTTTTTACCGTCGCGAATGAGCGTGACAACATTGAGTACCAAAGAAAATTACCTAACATGGTGGAACATGCTTAAACAATAGCATATTGAGTAAGTTTGTCCCAAATAAACAGCCAAAATGATGTTGGCTAACACACGATACCAATGCACTGCCTAACATCGATTATGCGGCGCACTCTTTAAAATTTTTGATTAAGCTTAGTAAGGTCTAATTATGTCAGATAACCTAGTGTCAGATAATTTAGTATTAGTTTTAAACTGCGGCAGTTCATCGCTAAAATTTGCCGTTATTGGCGCACAGTCGGGTGAAGAGCACATTTCAGGTTTAGCGGAATGCTTTGGCCTTGAGGACTCGCGCATTAAATGGAAAGCTCAAGGCGGCAAAAACGAAGCAAAGTTAGGCGCATTTACCGCACATCGTGAAGCCGTTGAATATATTGTTAAAACTATTCTAGCGGGCCATCCAGAATTAGCCGCACAGATTAAAGCCATTGGTCATCGTATTGTTCATGGTGGGGAAAAATTCACTCGTTCAGTGATTATCACTCCTGATGTCATTCAGGGTATTGAAAACTGCGCCTCACTTGCTCCGCTTCATAACCCAGCGCACTTAATTGGTATTCGTGCTGCAATGGCATCATTTCCAACCCTGCCTCAAGTGGCGGTGTTCGATACCGCATTTCACCAGTCTATGCCTGAAAAAGCCTATATTTATGCTCTTCCATATAAATTGTATCGTGAGCATGGCATTCGTCGCTATGGCATGCACGGTACCAGTCATTTTTATGTCAGTCGTGAAGCGGCAAAAGTATTAAGTAAAGACATTGCCGACACCAATGTTATCGTTGCGCATTTAGGCAATGGCGCATCGGTTACTGCGATTAAAGGCGGTAAAAGTGTTGATACCTCAATGGGGTTAACCCCACTTGAAGGTCTAGTGATGGGCACACGTTGTGGCGACCTAGACCCATCGATTATTTTTCATTTAGTCAATCAACTCGGATACACCCTAACTGAAGTCAACAACCTGTTAAATAAGCAAAGTGGATTACTGGGGATTTCAGAACTGACAAATGATTGTCGTGGCATTGAAGAAGGTTATCAAGATGGTCACAAAGGCGCGACATTGGCATTAGAGATTTTCTGCTATCGTTTAGCCAAGTATATTGCATCATACACCGTGCCACTAGGACGATTAGACGCGATAATTTTTACCGGTGGCATTGGTGAAAACTCTGACTTAATTCGTGCCAAAGTATTGGATTTATTAGCTATATTCAACTTTAAAGTCGATGATACTAAAAACAAAGCTGCTCGTTTCGGCAACGAGGGGATTATTACTGCTGATAACAGCCCTGTGGCGATGGTTATTCCAACTAATGAAGAGTGGGTTATTGCTGAAGATGCGGTTAAATTAATATCAGCTAGATAGACTCGGTTAAAATAAACACAGCTAACATAACACTAAGCAAACTCGGCTTTAAAGGTTTAGCTTTAGTCATTAAGAATTTATTGAGGTTTATATGTCTCGAAATATTATGCTCGTTCCGATCGGTATCGGCGTGGGCTTAACATCACTCAGTTTAGGTATGGTGCGCGCGCTTGAACGTAAGGGCTTAAAAGTACAATTTTTTAAACCTATTGCACAAATACGCTCTGGCGATAAAGGCCCTGAGCGATCGACCACCATTTTAAGCAAATCACCCACGGTTAATCCGTTAGAGCCATTTGGTATGGAGCACGCTGAAGCGTTAATCCGCTCAGAACAAACCGATGTGCTAATGGAGCAAATTATTGCACGGGCATCAGAGTGTGCCACCAATACTGAAATTATTGTAGTTGAAGGATTAGTACCTACCCGCAGCCACCCATTTGCCGATGATATTAACTATGAAATAGCCAAAGCACTTGATGCTGATGTGATTTTCATTGCAACGCCGGGTAATGACACCCCTAATGGCTTAATGAACCGCTTAGAAATCGCCTATAACTCATGGGGTGGTGCTAAAAACAAACGCGTAATTGGTTCTATTATTAACAAAATTGGCGCTCCTACCGATAACGAAGGTCGCACGCGCCCAGACTTGTCTGAAGTATTTGATCATAACAACGTTAAAGTGGCTGATACCGCTGGTATGTTTCAGCTACCAGGAAAAAGTCCACTGCGTATTCTGGGCAGCGTACCCTTTAATTTAGATTTGATTTCCCCTCGTGCATCGGATTTAGCAAAACACTTAAATGCCAGAATAATCAATGCGGGTGAAATGCATATTAGACGTATGCGCCGAGTGACCTTCTGTGCCCGTTCAATACCTAATATGGTAACCCATATTAAGACTAACTCATTATTGGTCACCTCTGGTGATCGATCTGATGTTATCGTATCGGCCTGTTTAGCGGCAATGAATGGTGTCAAAATTGGCGCATTACTGCTGACCGGTGGCTATGAGCCTGAACCAGAAATCATGAAGTTGTGCGAACAGGCATTCGAAACAGGTTTACCGGTATTCTTAATTGACAGCAACACCTGGCAAACCTCACTCAATATTCAACGTTTTGATCATGAAGTACCTGTAGACGATGCGGTTCGAGTTGAGAAAGTACAAGAATATGTCGCCAGCCATATCGATCAAAGCTGGATTGAAAGTGTCACTCAGGATTCAACTCGCGAACATCGCTTATCACCACCCGCTTTCCGTTACAAACTAACCGAATTAGCTCGTGCTGCGCGCAAGAAAATTGTGCTACCTGAAGGCGAAGAGCCACGCACCATTAAAGCTGCGGCAATTTGCGCTGAACGTGGTATTGCCCGTTGTGTATTGTTAGGCAACAGAGAAGAGATTCTTCGTATTGCTTCGGTTCAAGATGTGGTGCTAGGTGAAGGGGTTGAAATTATCGACCCTGAGACCGCACGTGAGAAATACGTCGAACCTATGCTCAATATTCGTCGCCATAAAGGCTTAACGGAAGTGGTAGCCAGAGAGCAACTAGAAGATAACATGGTACTCGGTACTATGATGTTGGCTGAAAATGAAGTTGACGGCATTGTATCTGGTGCAATTAATACCACAGCCAATACAATTCGTCCGCCATTGCAGTTGATCAAAACAGCACCAGGTTCAAGCTTAGTCTCTTCGATATTCTTTATGTTGATGCCAGACCAAGTGCTAGTGTACGGCGACTGTGCTATTAATCCAGATCCTAATCCTGAACAGTTGGCAGACATTGCCATTCAATCTGCAGAATCTGCTGCTGCATTTGGTATTGAACCTCGTGTCGCTATGATAAGTTATTCAACCGGAACTTCAGGTACTGGCTCAGATGTTGATAAAGTACGTGAAGCAACACGTATTGCCAAAGAAAAACGTCCCGACCTCATTATCGACGGTCCATTACAATATGATGCCGCGGTAATGCCGAATGTCGCCTTGTCTAAAGCACCTAATAGCCCTGTTGCAGGTAAAGCTACAGTATTTATTTTCCCGGATTTGAATACGGGCAATACAACCTATAAAGCGGTTCAGCGTAGTGCCGATCTAGTCAGTATTGGACCAATGTTGCAAGGCATGCGTAAACCTGTAAATGACTTATCTCGCGGCGCATTAGTCGATGATATTGTTTACACTATCGCATTGACGGCTATTCAAGCTGCACAAAATGAAGCTAAAGCTAAATCTTAGCAAACATTCAATTTTATCGCTTCAAAGCTATTATCAAAGCTAACAAAAAAGCACTGCTAATAAGCAGTGCTAATAAGCAGTGCTAATAAGCAGTGCTTTTTAATATCTTTTAATAATACGTAGAAGGTACTTTTTAACCACGAAACATAGTCAAACAAAAACAATCACTTAAATGACAACCATTAATCCATTCACACACTTGTCCACAGATTCTGTGGATAACCTTTAAGATGTAAAAGTTTACTCGCAGTTATAAATACTGAAATTAAAGGTGAATACATTGTTTACACCAATTCACCATAGCAATTTATAGACTTACCTTGCCAGTGATAATTTAATTATAGATACTATTACCCATTCATTTGGCTAGGTTTTGCACAAACTGCAGGCTTTAGCGGTATTTTAATACTCTAACGGGGTCATACCTTAATGAGTATCTTTATAGGAACAACATATTCTTATGTTTAGATTTGTATTTATTTTTAGCTTGATAGCCTTATTAGGCTGTGAAAAAGTCATTGAAAAAGGCGAACCCCCGCAAACACCTGAAAGCGTCACATTAAGTTTTTTAGAAGCTATCTATAACGAAAGGGACGTAAGTAAAGCGTTACCTTACGTGACACCTGAATTACGTGAAGTATTAGAACACTATCACATTGCCTCATCAGTACAGCGTCATGTGATGGGATTATCAATGACCGAAGTTAATATGAGCATTGATGAAATCGATATCGATTTTTTTCGTAAGTTTACTGATGAAGTGACCATTATTGTCAAAATGGAAGGACTTAAAGGCGGTAGACCTTGGATCGATGACAGAACACTGCATCTAAAGAAGAAAGGTAAAAAGTGGATTATTGTAGAAGTATTACCAGAGAAAGGCCGTATTAGTGGTTAATAACCTGAGTTTATTATTGTTGCTCGAAGTACACTTAATCGGTGTTCAATCATTATGAACGACAACATACTGCTCACGACCTACAAAAAACTCACCAGATAAAAGTCAGTCAACCTTTGGATAACTCTCCAAAAATAAAACAAAAAAATAGCAGTCTAGGCTGCTATTTTTTTGTTTTTGCATTGTCGCTTGGAGTGTAAACCTAAATCTATAGGCCATTATTCCTCGTTCAAACCCTACTCTTCATCAGAAGGCAGAGACTCTAACACGTCGTCTTTTACTTGATAGTAAGCGTTTTCGTATTCATGAACTTCCATAATAACTCCAATCATTTCTTAGGTCGTTTAGGGTCTAGGCATGTTTATTTTTTGACTATTTTGTCAGTAACATTTACCTAGTAACAGAGAAGAGTACCAATCACGTTCTTCTGTCGGTGAGTATATCAACCTAGGGCTAATGATTACTAGTCCAACACCCAAAAACTTACCAAAAACTTTCAGAATAGAATGTTTTTATTGCAGCACAATCCATATAACGGCCAAAATAATGAAACACTTTCAGATTGACAGTCACTTTTTATATCCTAAAAGCTGATATTAAGAAAGTATTACAATTAATGGTTATAACAAACCGCGTACTTTTACACTATATTTGAATTACCCCAACCTGTTTGTAGGGAATATATATGAATGCACTTGTTGAATATGAAGCAAGCCAGTTAATGGCTCTCTTTAGGCAAAGTGATAATCTGGGTATGCATATGTTTATGGAACATATGAGTATCCCTGTTGATGTCCAAGATCTGCTGATTAATGAAATTTCAACCCTGCGCCAACTCGATCAACATTCTGTTGGTGAAGTTATTGAACACTATGGTCAAAGCTTGATGTCAGAACGTTTACTGCGGTAAATGTTAGCTTCTATCGTTTACGGTTATACCCATAAAAAAACCTCAACTTATACAATAAATTGAGGTTTTTATCTGTGTAGATCCTATTGAATTAAAACACGCTTTAAACCTGGCTGATGTGATTTAAAATTCGTTTTTCAGAAATTGGATACGCTGTGCCAAGTATTTGAGCAAAACACGACACCCGGTATTCTTCAATCATCCAACGTGCTTCATGTAATGCCTCTGGCACTGCTTGCAGTCGCGGGACTTTCGCTAATTGCGCTGCCAGCAATCCTTCAACCTTACTGATACTGTGCATGTGTATTCGGTCTCTACTAGGGTCAACAGGTAACTTATCTAATCGAGTTTCAATAGCGGATAAGTAACGAGCCACATCAGTCAGTTTATCCCAACCACATTCTTGCACAAATCCTCTATAGACCAATTTATCAAGCTGGGTTTGAATATCACTCATGGCAAAGGCAATGTCTAAGCTAATTTTACCTTTTAAACGTTTTTTAATTTGCTGGTAAATGGTCAGTACTTTTTCAACTTTTAAGGCGATTTTTTCAGCGGTGCCGTTTAATTCTTGTCTAACCCAATCTTTAGCTTGCTCAAATTGTTGTTCGTTACGCACATCTAGATTCTTTTCATCCAGTAATTGCTGAACAGATGCTTGAATAATATCGTCTATCAGTAATTGCACTTGGCCAAATGGATTAAAGTACATGGCTAGCTTAGCTTTGTTAGGCAAGGATTTTTGCAAATGCTTTACCGGTGAAGGAATATTGATCAACAATAACCGTCTAATGCCTAATCTGTGCTGCTTGGCCGCTTCTAATTCATCATCAAAAAGCTTAATCGACACGTCAGTTTTGTTATCAATTAACGCAGGGTATGCTTTAACCTCATAATTGCCCTTACGCTGCTGATATTGCCCCGGCAAATTGCCAAATGACCAGCTAGTTAAGCTATCTTGTTCAATACCTTTATCAGCCACCTGACGAATAGCTTTAGACACCACGCCTTGTAGTTGCTCTTTTAACGGCTCGATTTGTCTACCTTGGGCAATTAACTCGCCTTTATCATCTTCAATTTTGAAGTTAATTAATAAATGGGCGGTTAATTGACTAAAGTCAAAGTCATCTGCCGTAATGCGTGTACCGCTCATGCGCAGTAATTGCTTACATAAGCTATCAATTAACGGTAGCTCAAAGGGTGTCATGGCTTGCACGCATGCTCTAGCATAATCAGGTGCGGGCACAAAATTACGGCGTAATGTTTTAGGCAGAGACCGAATTAAGCCAATAACTTTTTCTTCACGCAGTCCTGCCACTAACCAATCAAAATCTTGCTCATCTATTTGATTTAATAACGCCACAGGTATGTGAACTGATACGCCATCATCGACGTTAGCGGGTTCAAAATGATAACTGACCTTAAGGGCTAAATTGCCTTTGTGCCAAACCTCAGGAAAATCTAACGCCGAAATATGCTCAACGCTGCGCTGCATTAATAAATCAGCGTTAAAGTCTAATAATTGCGGCTGCTTAATGCGTGCTTGCTTCCACCACTTAAAAAATAGCGGCGCATTATAAATACCTTCAGGTATTCGTGGCTCATAAAAGTCCACCAGCACATCTTCATCGACCAAAATATCCCGGCGCCGAGATTTATGTTCGAGGCTTTCGATGTCCTCTAGCAGCTTTTGGTTATTGATAAAGAAGGCTTCTTTGGTTTGCAATTGCCCTTCTGCTAGCGCACTGCGAATAAATATCTCACGCGCTTCGATTGCATCTATCGGGCCATATTGCACTCGACGTCGAGTGACGATAGTTAATCCATAAAGCACCTGATTCTCTAGTGCGACAACACTGCCGGCTTTTGCTTCAAAATGTGGCTCAACATGGTTGATTTTAATCAAATGAGCCGCAAGTGGCTCTAACCATTCAGGCTGTATTTTGGCGCAGCAACGGGCAAATAAACGTGATGTCTCGGTTAACTCGGCAGCCATAATCCATTTAGGACCTTTTTTAGCTAAAGGTGAACCAGGAAACACAAAAAACTTACGGTTGCGGGCACCTAAATATTCATTATTCACATCTTTAAAACCAATATGACTTAACAACCCTGCTAGCAAAGCTTTATGCAAATTATCATAGCTGGCGGGGGTGTCATTTAAGCGCCATTTTAATTCGTGAACCGCTTGTTTGAGCTGAGTGTATAAGTCTTGCCACTCGCGCACTCGCAAATAGGCTAAGTATTCATCACGGCACTGTTTTCTAAATTGGCTAGCGGATAGCTCGCGTTTCTGATCCTTGATGTGATCCCATAATTTAATCCAGCTACTAAAGTCAGAGTCTTTATCGGCAAAGCGATTATGGTACTCGTTAGCGGCTTGCTTTTTATCAATGGGACGCTCACGGGGATCTTGAATCGATAATCCTGCGGTGATCACTAATGTTTCATGTAAGCAGCCCTGTTGATTAGCTTCAAACACCATGCGGGCTAATCGTGGATCAAGCGGAATTTTCGCTAAGTTTCGACCAAGCGGGGTTAATACTAAATCGCCTTTTTGCTTTTTAACCGCTTGCAGTTCCTCAAGTAGTAAAAAACCATCGCGAATATGCTTTTGCTCTGGTGGCTGAATAAACGGGAACCCAGCTATATCACCTAAACCTATGGCCAGCATTTGTAAAATAACCGAGGCTAAATTGGTGCGCAGAATCTCAGGGTCGGTAAATTCAGGACGTTGAATAAAGTCCGTTTCATCATACAGACGAATACAAATACCTGGGCCAACACGACCACAACGCCCTTGACGTTGATTGGCACTGGCTTGTGAAATAGGCTCAATAGGTAAGCGCTGCACTTTGGTGCGATAACTATAACGACTCATTCGCGCCGTACCGGGGTCGATAACATAACGAATACCGGGCACAGTTAACGAGGTTTCTGCCACGTTAGTCGCTAATACAATGCGCCGACCAATGTGACTTTTAAATATTTTAGACTGCTCGCCATAGGAAAGACGCGCATACAAAGGCAAAATTTCAGTATCACGATAATTTTGTTTACGCAGCATATCTGTGGTGTCGCGAATTTCCCGCTCGCCATTCATAAATATCAGAATGTCGCCAGGACCTTCGGCAATCAGCTCATCTACCGCGGCAAAAATACCATCGGTGACATCCCGGTCTGCGTCATCATCTTGCACCAAAGGGCGGTAGCGAGTATCAACGGGATAAGTACGGCCTGACACTTGAATAACGGGCGCATTATCAAAGTGCTGAGAAAAACGTTCAACATCAATGGTTGCTGAAGTGATAATCACTTTTAGTTCAGGGCGTTTTTTAAGTACTTGCTTCAAATAACCTAAAATAAAATCGATATTCAAACTGCGCTCATGCGCTTCATCAATAATAATCGCGTCATATTGATTGAGGTATTTATCTGAGGTTAATTCTGCTAATAAAATACCGTCGGTCATTAACTTTACATAGCTATTCTCGCTGATAGCATCAGCAAAACGTACCTTAAAACCCACAACCTCGCCAAGCGGACTATTTAACTCATCAGCAATGCGGCTGGCAACGCTGCGCGCAGCTAACCGACGTGGTTGGGTATGACCAATAATGCCACGACAGCCCAAACCAAGATCGAGACAAATTTTAGGTAACTGAGTAGTTTTACCTGAACCCGTTTCACCTGCAACAATCACTACTTGATTGGTGGCTATTGCACTGGCAATTTCGTCACGTTTTTGCGAAATGGGTAAATCGTCAGGATAATTTATTTTGGGCCGATTTTGCAGACGTAGCTGTACTTTTTCTACGGATGCAATGGCTCTTGCTTCTAATTCTGCAATCGCTTTTTCTCTGGCGGCTGCACTTTTAGGATCTGACGATATTTGTTTATTGAGCCGAAACAAACGACGACGAATGTAGGCCGCGTCAGTTTGCACACAACGCTGTAAAAATGCTTTGGAGAGTGGCTTAAGATCCGCGTTCAAATTTGTTTCCTTAGCTAGCATCGAAAATATCGATCCTAGCAAGGAAGCTGACACATTGGTATGTTTTAGCGCGTTAGATTGGTGCCTTTTTAAGCATCTATGACTTTAAAGCAGATATCGCTCCTATGCAGGAGACAAATAACATTGTTGCATGTAAGTGTTCATCGCTTTTAACACGTCTTGACGGGTTATCGCGCCTATCACTTTGCCGTGTTCTACCACAGGATAAATTTTAGGTTTTGCGCCTGTCATTTGCTCAGCTAAATGCAGCATACTGTCCTGTGGACCAACACTCAGTACATCGGTTTTCATGCAATCTGTTACCATACTGGTTAAATCACAGTGATAACTGCTTTTTAGCATAACCGCCAAGCAATCTTGTTGAGATAAAAAACCGACTAACTCGCCAGATTCACCCACGACTGGCGCTCCGGGTTTATTACTGGTAATTAACTTTTCAACCGCTACCGCAATTGACATATTCGCCTTAAGCAACACTGGACGCTTGTCCATATAATCGATAATTTTAATTGAATCCATTTAATATCCCCATAATGATATTTGACTGCCTGTTAATATTCCAACCTAAGCTAACAATAAATAAGCTTGGCAAATAAGGCTCAACTTCATAATTAAGTTTAGTCAAAAATTATTAAAGAGCATTAAAATAAATCTAATCATTTTAATCGATATAATCGATTGATTGGTTTTCAAAGTAAAAACTCATTCACAGATGAAAACCTCTCAGAACCTATGCTTATTTATCTCTCCAAATCATAATATTAGCAGGCTCATTACCCACCTTAGTGGCACGATACATACCCGAAGTATTAAACGGTGTAGCGATATTACCTTTGCCATCAATGGCAATCACACCACCAGTCCCGCCGGCTTCTACTAGCCTTTGGTTAATCACCTCATCCGCTGCTTGTATAATTGATTTTTGCTGATATTTAACCCGCGCGCAAATATCGGCAGCCACATTATAACGAATAAAAAACTCACCATGTCCTGTCGCAGAAATAGCACAAGTACCATTTTCAGCATAATTCCCTGCGCCAATAACAGGCGCATCACCTATGCGGCCAAACCTTTTTGCCGTCATACCACCCGTTGAGGTGCCTGCGGATAAATTACCCTGTTTATCTAAGGCAACTGCACCAACGGTACCAAACTTATAGTTGTCGTCTAATTTATTAACCGACGCTTGATAATCATTGTCCTGCAATTCTGATTCTATGATTTTCTTTTTTGCATCAAGTAATTGATTATATCTATGCGGGGTATCAAAATGTTGGTTTGGGACAAAGTCCATTCCCTGTGATATGGCAAACTCTTCTGCACCTTGACCATATAACATCACATGGGGAGATTTCTCCATCACAGCACGCGCTAAGTTAATCGGGTTTTTAATGTGACTCACTCCAGCAACTGCACCGGCTGCCATATTCCGCCCATCCATAACAGACGCATCTAACTCGTGTTTGCCATCAAAGGTATATACCGCGCCAACACCAGCGTTAAATAATGGGCTGTCTTCTAATACGTTTATTGCTGCTTGCACAGCATCAAGACTGTCGCCACCTTGAGTCAAAATTTGATGCCCAGCATCAATAGCCTGTTGTAATTTATCGCGATAGGCTTGCTGTTGTACTTCGCTTAAATCGGCTTCATTAATGGTGCCTGCGCCGCCATGAATGGCTATTGCAAAAGGTTTATTATCATCCGCCTGTAGATTAAAACTTAAGCCAATTAGTAATGGCATTAAGCTCATCCCCACACTTAAACGGTTAAAAAGTTTATTTTTCATTATATTTAGTTCCTTTAGGATTAATTCTACCCATAGTTTGCCTTGCGACTTTAGCGCTTTCTAGCGACAATATACACAATATGCGCCTAAATCGGTAAGTACCTTAATATTGTTAATTAAATATCTAAAATTAAGCCTTTTTCTCATCATTACACTTGCTGTATTTTACAGCAACAGCATCATGGCGGCAGATGATTGGTTAACTGTGTCGATTTCGGGCGTTAAAAGCTCACTCAAGAAAAATATTATCTCCCACTTGGGGCAAAACCCTCAAAATGAAATACAGCGTCGGGCATATTTATTTGGTGTGGAAGACAATACCACCGAGGCCTTAGAATCCATGGGCTTTTATCGTGCTCAAATTGAAGTCAATGTGGTTGAAACTGAAACCGGCCCTTGGCAACTCAACATTAAAGTTGAGCCAGGAGAACCTGTAATCCTTCAGTGGATTGATATCGGCTTTGATGATGAAATGTTAGAGGATCGTACTTTTATGCGCTGGCTTGATGGGCTAACCATTAAACCTGGAGATTCATTACATCACGGTGTTTACGAAGACATAAAATCACAACTGGTCACTTTAGCGTTAGCACGCGGTTATTTCGATGGTAAAATTACCCGTTCTGAGATTGTCATCAATCGAGATAAAAATACCGCCCAAATCAATCTTCATTTCCAATCTGGACAACGTTACCATTTAGGCGACGTAACCTTTGAAGGTCATACTCTTAACGACAACATAGTACAAGCACTAGTGCCGTTTAAACTTGATACCCCTTACGCCACGTCTGACTTAGGTACCTTAAACCGAAACCTAATCGACACAGGTTACTTCAGCAATATTAAAGTGTTGCCACAAATTGACCAAATAAAAGACGGTAATGTCCCCGTACTTGTTGAACTGACCCCACGGGCAAGTCATTCGCTAGAAATAGGCGCAGGTGTAGATATTGGTAATAGTAGTGATAACGGGGTTGAGCCTCGTATTCGGCTCACCTTGCGTACACCGCAGGTTAACCGTTTTGGTCATAAACAAGAAACCACTGCTGAATGGGCACCAGACAGGCCTAAGCTGTTAACGACCTATACCATTCCCCTGACACATCCATTAGATGACCAGCTAAAAATAAGAGTTGGATTATTACGCGACAAATATGGCGTCACCCAGGAATACAGTGCCGATGATAGAAAGTTCGTCAATACTGGCCAATTAGAATCCGAAAAATACCAAATAGGCTTTATTAGACAGCGTCGCACCGAAAGCAACTGGTTATTGGGTTACTCTTTTGAAGCCGTTAAGGAGTTTTATAATCAGCTAGATACTGACTATATGCCCAATTTTTATTTATTTGGTTTAACCATGTCAAATACTGTTCGCGGCGATAACACCCTCGATCCTAAATCGGGTTTTCGCCAAACCTACAGTGTTGAGTATGCCGATCCCAATTTAGGCTCGGCCATTCAATTAGCGCGTTTGCAAGCAAAACTGAAATGGATAGATACATTTTTTGACAAACATCGATTTGTCGCCCGGTTAGACATTGGCGCTAATATCGCGGATAAAGAAGATATTCCCTTTATTTCACCTTCACTGAGATATTTTGCCGGTGGTGATCAATCGATACGTGGCTATCGATATCAAGAGTTAGGCCCATATATTGATTATACTAATACCGAAGGTGGTATCTCACGGCAAGTTGTGGGTGGTCGTTACCTACTCGTCGGCAGTCTAGAGTATCAGTATTATTTAACCCCTACGTGGCGACTAGCGACATTTATTGATGGCGGTAATGCATTTGACACCGACCAATTTGAATCTGTGGTCTCGGTCGGTGGTGGTGTTCATTGGATTTCCCCTATCGGCCCAATTAAGTTCGATCTTGGTTTTGGCTTAAAAGAAACTGAAACCGTTGATCGCTCGTTCCGTTTCCATTTAACCATGGGGACTGAGTTATAATGAACACGCCTAATAACAAGAGTTCAACGACTGCTACCCCACTAACGGCTAAGCAACAAGGCGAGAATGCCGTTTCAGACAGTGCCACATCTCAACAATCTCAACATGGTGTAGAACAAAACAAAGCTGAAAACTTAAAGCCCAAAGACTCTGTAGCCATAGGTCTGCTTAAACAGCTATGGCGAACCTTTAAGTTCTACACCCGATTATTAATTTATATTCCACTTGTTCTACTTGTTGTTGCTGCATTAGTGCTTGGCACCTCCTTTGGCAGTAAAATAGGCATTATTGTCGCCAGCCAGTTAGTGCCTAATTTAACCTTAGATTATCAATCAGGCGCCATTAATAGTGATCTAAAGTTACACTATGCATCTTGGTCGATGGACGGAATGAGTGTTGAAATTGAAGGCCTGACTCTGGACTGGTTACCACGCTGTTTTATCAACAAGCAGCTTTGCGTCAATAACCTAGAAGCATCTACTGTTAAGGTCAACATTCAAACTGACCAGTTTAGTAATACCGCAAAAGTAAATGAAAATGTCAGTGTTGATGATGCTTCATTAGATGAACATGCGTTATTGCAACTGCCATTTGACATTAGCCTCAATCACGCTGAATTAACCAACGTGAATATCACTGTAAACGACATGCATTATAATGCCGCGCGACTCAAGGCCCAGGCAATTTGGAATGAAACAGGCTTAAAGGTCGAGCACCTAAGCAGCGTTGGACTAGAAGTGATTATTCCGCAAAGTGATGGAATCAATGATGTTCAAGTAGTAACTGATGCCAACAAACAATGGCCATTAGCTCAATTACCTGCGGTTTATCTTCCGTTTCGATTATTTGTAAAACAATTAACCTCAGTTGATAACATGCTACAGCTAGGTGATAGAAAAGACGTATTCGAGCTCATTAACCTTTCGGGTAATTATATTGGCTACAACGTCAGTATCAGCCAGCTACTTGTCAATCATACCTATGGCAATATTGATTTAATCGGTGATATTCATTTAGTTGACCATTATCCGATGGATATCAAGGTCAAAGTACAAATAGATAATATTACTGAAATACCGCATTTACATAATCAAACGATAAACCTTGAAATGACAGATAACCTAAGTAACTTAGGTCTTGAGTTAAAAGTCGCTGGCAATACCCGAGTCAATTTGCAAGGTGTGATCGATTTAACTCGCCCCACGGTGCCATTTGATGTGAAATTAACCGACAGCAAACTTATCTGGCCATTAGAAAATGAGTTATACATTGCTGATATCAAAAACCTAAATGCTAAAGGGTCAATCGACACCATTAAAGGCCAATTATCAGGGACCTTTATCAGCCCTTATCAACCAGAGCTAAACTTAGATTCCACATTCGCTTACCAGCAACACACCCTAACATTCAACAACCTTGATATAGCATCCGAGGCAGGTAATTTTAATATTGCTGGCGACATAAACTTAGCGGACAACATTTCGTGGCAAGTGAATGTCAGCATGCAAGATCTTCGGCTACAACAAATTCAATGGTTAAATCAACATTTGCCAATGCGCAGTAAAATTAGCGGTCAGTTCACCACCCATGGCAACATTGCTAATAAAAAATGGAACATAGGAATTGATGACGCGAACCTACAAGGACGTATGAATGGCTACCCTTTGACGCTCGAGGGACAAGTTATCCTTGATCAAGATTTTGCAGTTAATGCTAACAACCTGCATGCTACCGCTTTAGGTGCTGACTTATTCGTTAATGGTCAAGTTGATGACATGTGGGATATCGACCTAGAGCTGAACGTACCCGATCTAAGCCAATGGCTAGCAGGTGCCAGAGGTAATTTACAAGCCAAAGTGGATGTCACAGGTGAAAATAGCCATCCTAATGTCGATCTCAGCGCCGAAATGCAAAACACAAGCTACATGGGTGCAAAATTAGATAATCTGAGCTTAAAAGCGCATTACCTGCCATTTGACAAGCATGAGTATTCGTTATTACTAAGCAGTCAGAATATTTATTATAAGGGTTATAAACTCACTAGTTTACAACTCGACAGCAAGGGCGATGAAAGCCAACAAATAAGTTCAATTAATGCCAGCGGTGATACCAGCATTAAAAGTGAATTAATCAGCCAGACTGATCTTATAAAGCAAACGATAAGCGCACAACTTAACCAGTTGAATATTGACAATATACTCGGGAGCTGGCAATTAGATGCGCCTCTTTCAGTAGCATGGGATCAACTTAAAAATCGAGGCAACATAAACGCTTTTTGTATCAGCCACCCCAGTAATAAATTTTGCCTCACCAACAATGTCACCCTCGGGCCTACAGGCCAGGCTGAGATAAATTTCAGTGGTAACCCAGGTCAACTTTTTGCTCCAATAATGTCAAAAAATATTGATTGGAACGGTAATGCAGCATTAACCAGTCAAATAAATTGGCAACCTAAAAATAAGCCGACAGCATCGGTCAATTTCACCCTTTTACCGGGTAATATTAAGTTAATTCGTAATACTAACAACATCGTCAGTATTGATTATCAACAGCTATTGCTTACAGCTAATTTAGATGAGAAGCAATTGCGTACCACAATCAGTGCTGATTCAGAGGGCATCGCCAGCTTACAAACTGAAATCAATATAAATGTAACCCCAGATAAAACCTTAGATGGATTTATTCATATAAATTCGCTCAACCTTGAACCCTTTGGAGAGTTTTTCCCAAGAATCCAAACACTTCAAGGTGACTTATCCAGCAGAATTACATTAGCAGGAAATTTAGGCACCCCTGAATTAACAGGCAACATAAAACTAGCAGAAGGTGCTTTTGCGCTTTCATCTAACCCAACCTTGCTGGAAAAAATATACCTTGGCTTGCAACTTAATGGTCAACAGGCAGCATTGGATGGTCAACTTCATATTGGTGATGGACAAGCCTTAGTTAATGGCTCGCTCTATTGGCCTGATGGACAAGTGTCCGGAGACATAAGCTTTAAAGGGGATAATCTTGCGGTTATTCAGCCGCCAATTGCTATTTTAAATGTATCGCCAGACCTTAATATTCAATTTGATATGCAGCAAGTTTCAGTAAAAGGCGCATTAGATATTCCTTCTGGTCAAATTAAAATAATGCAGCTTTCTGAGGGCGGAGTCGCCGTATCAAATGATGTGATATTTAATGACTCAATATCTGAATTAGAAGTTAAGACCAGCCCTTATGCCATTTTAGCTGACATCAATATCAATGTTGGCAATGAATTATCCATTGATGGTATGGGATTAACCGGAAAATTAGCCGGTAGTCTAAGGCTTCAACAACAAGCATTTAAGCCACCACTATTATTTGGTGATATTAGAGTCACCAATGGTAACTACAAATTTATGGGCCAAACCCTTAAAATTAATGCCGGTGAAGTGCAGTTTGTTGGGCCAATAGAAGTGCCCAACTTAAATATTGAAGCGATTAAAGAAATCAAAGAAGAGGACTTAACCGCAGGAGTGCGAGTAACTGGCACGCCTATGCGTCCAACAGTTACGGTATTCTCCAATCCAGCAAAAGAGCAAGCAGAGGTTCTTTCCTACATCTTAACGGGCAAAGGATTTAGCAGTACTAACGATCAACAAAGCAACTCATTAATGATGGGCGCGGCGTTAAGCCTAGGCTCACAGGTTGATGGTGGTGCGATAAATAACATTGGATCAACAGCCAGAGGTGTTATAGAAAAGTTTGGGTTTTCGAACGTTCAGTTAGATGCAAATGATGATGGCAGAATGGCTATCAGTGGATTCATTGGTGAAGACTTAATGATTAAATATGGCATTGGCGTATTTAATCCAGGCTATGAAATGACGGTAAGATATTACCTATTATCACAACTTTACCTTGAAACCGTATCAGGGACGATTAGCCAGTCATTAGATATTTATTATAACTACGACTTTGATTAGTAAACTATCTCTACATTAATATACTTTGAAGTGATATTGACCCTTTGAAGTGATATTGGCATAAGAACAGCTTGCCTTGCGGGATAAAAAGTAAATTACAAGTACAAAAAAAGCGCCTTAAGGCGCTTTTTTCACATAGATGCGATTAAGCAAATATGAAGTCAACATGTTCAATTAGGTGTCTAAAAGCATGACGTTGCATTGCTTTTGGAACAACTTTGATTTCTTTACCGTCAACGGCGATAGTTAAACCATCATAAAAATCTTTGTTTTCTTGAATGTTGATGATGTCTTTGTGTAAGAACTTAATTGAAATAGGCTCTTTACCAGGACCATAAATTACAGCAGGTACCATATCAGCGTGACGTAGGCGGCGGCTCGAACCTTTCCCGACTTCAGTGCGGATTTGGGCGTTAATAGTGTAAGACATGTTAATACTCACTTAATAATTAAAATAAAGGACGTCACCGTTCTCGACCAACGACGACTCAAAATAAAGCGCGCGAATGTTAACACACACACAGACAAACCAACAAGGTTAATTAAATTTAAATCTTGTATGCTTCAATGTGTAGCCTTGTTTGCTTTAAATGTAATGCAAAACAGCAATCAAGCTCACTACCCTAAAGCAGTGTAATGCAGTTTATTATTCAATAGACTGTTAGTTAACAATTATAACAGGCAAGATAACAGCTTGTTAAAAAACGTTTTAAAATTAACCGCATAAGTTAAATAAACAAGAGTTAATTGGGACTCAAGCTATATAATTGCTATAAAGCCCTAACGATGCCAATCACTCAATTAAATACGCTTTTTCTATGAATAAAAAACAGTTAATTTGTAAAATGTCGCAACAACTCGATATTCCACAAACACAGTGCAAAACTCAGTTAGAACAAATTCTCGCAACAATTCACCAGGCACTCTGTGAAGGGGAAAAGGTGTATATTCCGCAGTTTGGGACATTTGAATTACGGTTTTATCTACCTAAAAATGGGCGTAATCCTCAAACCGGTGAAAAGATAGAAATTGCAGGCTTTAATCAGCCGAGCTTTAAAGTATCAAATCACTTAAAAGCACAGGTCAACACCTAGACATCTTTAGTAGGCTATGCTCATTACATTAGTAGCAGGCTTTTATCTGCACAAAAAGAAAGGCCGCGACATAAAGTCACGGCCTTCTGATCTCTTGTTAAGCTATCCCGCTATTTTGGTTGCTCCCTGCACCATCCATGCGTATATGCTGCTCCTGCACCTATCCGTGTTCTATCCTTGAAAATCCTTGTACTTACGTACTGTCCTTCTTACTCGATTATCCTTTGACCGAGCCTGCTCCATCCTGAGCGTGTCCTTGAATCATCCTTGAAATCCATTTTATTTATCCACATCATCCTGATGGGTTTTACTATCTTAAGTGTCAATCCTAGACACTTATCTCGCCTTATCCATAAAACGAGTTTTTTATCCTTTATTACAGCTTCGTTGTCTTCCATAACAACACATCCATTTTATAAGCATCCTGCCTAATCACATTTCCAATGTCGCGCTTTCCTTAGCTGCAGTAATAATAGTGGAAATCCTTTAACCGTAATAGGCTTAAACATATCCGCAACAAAAAACAAACAAGACCACAAAACGCATAAAATAAAAAAACCTTTAAATATCAAGGGTAAAAATTAAAAATGTAAGCAGTCTATTATTATTAAAACCTATTAGGCTTACATGCTTTGTGAGATATATCTCACAAGGACTGTAGAGTTAAGCCATCAACAATAACTTAGGGAAATAATTTACAGCCAATAAAAAGGCACAACCTAAAGAGGTTGTGCCCATTTAACACTGTCGTTAGCCATCCTGCTAAATTTGTGCTCCCTGCTCCATCCTTGCGATTCGCTATCCTAGCGGCTCCCTGTTCCTTTTATCTCAACATTCCTTTACTAATGTAAGTTGAGTTCAATCCATTGTTCAGTCATCCATGGCTGAAAATTCAAATCCGTTGAATCGTCCCTGTGCATCCTGCAATCCTATCCTTGATTCCTTGTGTTAGCTTACGCTTCCACTCATCCTTGTTTCGGCTATCCATTTACCGAGCTCATGCCCATAATCCTTGAGCGTGTCCTTGTTTCATCCCTGAAATTCAAAGTGGTGAGACCATATTATTGCTCTTCCTGAGCAAACCTAGTGACCTCATTCACTTGATGTAACTATTGTATCTCGAACGGCCTGCATTGAAACACATCGCACCAACACAACTAGAAAGATATCCCCAACAAAAAACAAAGGTAAATCGTAAAGCGTTGATATATATATAAATAAATATTAATGATTGATTTTGTACTACATCAAAACCTAATAACACCTACACAACTGTAGGATAAGGCTTACAAAACACTGGGCACTTAAAGCTTAGCAATCAACTTTGATAACACTCTTTTTAACATTTGCCCGTACATTACCCAATCTCCAAGTAAGCTATATAGAGGGTAAGTGAAAGTAGCTGGACGATTCTTCTCAAACATAAAGTGTCCAATCCAAGCAAAACCATAACCAATCACCGGCAACCAACCTAATTGCCACCATTGCTGGTTAATAAAAGTATTGATTAGCAAAACAACAATAATGGTGCTGCCAAGGTAATGCAGTCGCCTACATACTAAGTCTTGGTGCTGAGATAAATAGAATGGGTAAAACTCTTTAAACGTTTTATATTGTTTACTCATCATCGCTTACCATTCATTTTGCATAAAATAAGATTTCGCCTTCAACCTCACCAATCGTTACACTGGCTATGCTTTTAAATCCCTGGTGACTAAACGCCTTATTATGAAATGGGTTGTTAACAAATACGCCAATGCCATCAAGTTGAGGCTGTTCATCACACCAACTCAACACAGCTTGAATTAATTTAGCCCCATTACCCTTGCGCTGCTCATTCGGTGTTAGCGCAATAAACTGCAATATTCCGCATTTATCAGAGGGTAAGTGTGTTAGTAAACAGGTTTCTTTTTCCATTAATCCCTGGGTAGACTTCCAACCCGTGCCTAACACCATTTTCAAACGCCAATGCCAATAGCGTGATTGACCAATCGGAATTTGCTGAGTAATAACACAAGCCACCCCAATGAGTCGCTCACCATCAAACCAGCCAATTAAAGGTTGTTCTTGCTGCCAAAGCTCATTTAGTTCTTCACGAATAGCTGCACGTAACTTTTGTTCATACATACTATTATCTTGGTTGCCAAATACCTTTAAAAAGAATGGGTCATCGTGATACGCGTTATAAATAATAGAGGCTGCTACACGTAAGTCTTCAGCCGTTAGATACACTGCTTTAAATTGTTCCAAGGTTTTGTTATCCATTATTGTTCCTTGACTATTTTACGTTCAACATTAACTTAGCAAGTTAACAAGTTTGAAACAATCACCAATTAAAGCTGGATAATAAATTATAACCACAGTGGGTTTGCAATTAGCGGCTACGGCAGTAATACTGGTTAAAATCAAAGGAGCTAAAATGGATACCACTAAAACAGATCTAAACCATTTATTTATGCAACTAGGCTTAGCTTATGGGGAAAAGGAAGTGGCGGCATTTATTGCTAGTCACCAAATAGATGACCATACACTATTGATAGATGCGCCCTTTTGGAATTTGGCCCAAAAAACCTTCTTCAAAGAAGCACTAAATCAAGACGCCCAATGGTCAGAGGTGATAGACCAATTGGACGTTATGCTAAGATCGACTCATACTAGCTAGACATTAGTGGTCAGCCTAGAGCAAACTTAAATTTGTTTGTAGGCTGTATCGCCCCAGCCTACTAACTCGCTATTTTTGAATACAATAGGTGTGCATTCATCTTTGGTTGTTTTACCATCGCCTTTCGCCCACTGGGTACGATAAAATAATACTTTAACCTGTTCTTTATCTGCCTGGTTCACAAATGCCTCACTAAAGTCTGAGGTGCCCATAATCACTTGCACTTGATCTAAGCTCATTCCTAACGACAGTTTTGTTAGACTATCGCGGTTTTTTTCTTGTTGTACTTCCCAATAGTCGTGACTTTTTCCAGACTCATGATCACCCACATTTAATACACAGCCACTTAAGCCTAAAGATATTGCGGTAATTAGCGCTGCGCCCATTAATTTTGATTTCATGTTATTTCCTTTTTGTTAGAATAAATAGCTATTGAGTAAGTTAACACTTACAGTTCAATTAACATTCCTTAATGCTATTTTCATGCCAAAACGTATGCTATTGATTTTATATAGATTAATATCAAATAATAATAAAGTAGTATTTTTCACTACTAAAAAACAAGGATTTTCACCACTTATGAGTCCAATTGAACACGTTATCGCGGCAGCTAAAGCCATCGCCATCAATGGACATACACCCAGCGTTGCCTTAATTAAAGGCCGTGTAGGCAAAGTGCCTATGCCATTAATTGTTCAAGGGCTTCAGCAATTTAAAGCAATACCTAAATCTGAATGGCAAGGTATTGCTGATTTTGTGCCGACGGAAGAATTAGAAAATAAACCGCAAAACAACATCAGCTTGACCGAAGTGGCAGAACAGCAACACAAGATGCAGCAACAAATTAATCAACTAATGGCGCGTATCACACAACTTGAACAACAACTCGAGCAGCAAGCTGAACAACAGGCTGAACAACCTTCAGCACAAAAGGCACCATAATGTTTGTTATTGAATTACGCTTTGAACCTTTTGCTGATACCACTATCTCTAGCGCCGAAAAAGCCATTAATCACTATTTAGAAGCTCTACGTGCCAACGGCCAAATTCTGGGCAGAGAATTTGCAGTGGCGTTTAACGATGGCGAATTTAAAGCGCGTTTGATGCTGCCAGAAAAAACCAGCTTAGCAAAACGCCATAACAGCCCCTGGGTCAAATCAGCGATAAATGGATTAACTGAAGCTAAATTGCTTGCCCCAAGGGAAAAGTTTATTGGTCAAGACATTAATTCAGAGGTCAGTAACACTGAACCGGCTAGTTGGCAGCTGCTTTACACCAGTTATGTACATATGTGTTCGCCATTAAGAAACGGAGATAACTTACTGCCAATTCCGCTTTATCAGATCCCCGCTACCTTTAATGGTGATCATAAGCGCATCATCAAATGGCAAAGTGAATGGCAAGCATGTGATGAGTTACAAATGGCTGCCGCAACCAAAGCAGAATTTGCTGCACTTGAAGAAATAAGCACAGTCACTAGCGACATGTTCAGACGAGGCCGTGATTTATGCGGCAGAATAGAATACCTCACCCAAATTCCAACCTACTACTACTTGTATCGTGTCGGGGGTGAAAGTTTACTCGCAGAGCAAAGCCGAACTTGCCCTAAGTGCAACAGTGCTGAGTGGAAACTAGATGAGCCGTTATTAGATATGTTTCACTTCCGCTGTGAAGACTGCCGCATCATCTCAAACCTGTCATGGGATCATCAATAAACTGTTTATTTTTTACGTAACAGATATTGCCACATCAATTTAATACGTTGCCAAATACCCGGATGCTGCCACTCGGTATCTTCCGGGGTATCGGGTTTAATTGGCGGCGTAATTCTTGGCGAAAGTTGATCAATAAAAGCACTCAATGAATCAGCCAACTTCTGTTTTGGCCTATCACCGGGTATTTCAATCCAAACACCACCCGTTTCATTATCAACCGTCAGCATTTGATCGCCATCGCCTAACACCCCAATAAACCAGGTCGGCTCTTGTTTAAGCTTTTTTTCATTATTAAATGGCCAATCATGTTTTGCTGCAGATATTCAAAATCTTGTTGATTCCACGCCTGCAGTAACTCGCCTTCACCCCAGGTAGAGGTAAACATTAATGGTGCGCTATAGAATTGACCATAATATTGATTAATATCATCATGCAGTGAGAGTTCCAACGCATGCTCGACATTACTAAAGTCTGCTGATGTTTTACGTTTAAAAGGTTTAAAATATACTGCATGATCACTGTTTTGCTCGAACTGACCTTGAATACAAGCAGAGTCTTCACCCATAGGGTAATATCGCGGCAATTCCGACAGTGCATCTTGATATGCGAGCAGATACTTATTTATAAAATTTTCAAGTGCGGTTGAACAAGACACTGGTGCTTCTCGTAGTTTATAATAAAGCGATATTTTGACATGGAAACCGATTAGATGACACACAATCACGATCCTTATAGTGATGCAGAAGCACTCAAAGGCTTAACGTTAGGCCAAACAACCGAGTATCAAGCTGAGTATGATGTATCACTGCTGCAAGGGGTCCCGCGTAAACTGAACCGAAACGCTATTGAATTAACTAATGAATTACCTTTTCATGGCACAGATATCTGGACAGCTTATGAATTATCTTGGCTAAACAGCAAAGGTAAGCCAATGGTTGCCATCGCTGAAGTCAGCCTAGATATAAACAGTGTTAATTTAATCGAATCTAAGTCATTCAAGTTGTACTTAAACAGCTTTAATCAAACAAAATTCGACAGTGTTACCGCTGTAGAGCAAATATTACAAAAAGACTTAGCAAACTGCGCCCAGGGTGATGTGGTTGTTAAAGTGATTGAGCCTAAACACTTTAATCTAGAACGAATCGTTGAACTGCCAGGTACCTGTATTGATGATCTGGACATTGAAGTCGACAATTATGACTTTAACTCTGACTTGTTATTGGGCAGTGGCTCTGAAGAAAAAAACGTTGCTGAAACCCTAAACTCTAACCTGCTGAAGTCTAATTGCTTAATTACGTCTCAGCCAGATTGGGGTAGCGTGATGATCCGTTATCAAGGGCCAAAAATAGACCGTGAAAAGTTGTTACGTTATTTGATATCTTTCCGTCAACATAATGAGTTCCATGAGCAATGTATTGAGCGGATTTTTGTTGATCTAAAACATTATTGTCGCTGCACTAAACTAACGGTTTATGCTCGCTATACACGCCGAGGCGGTTTAGACATAAACCCGTATCGCAGCGACTTTGAAAATCCACCGGAATCAAACCGTTTAGCAAGACAATAAGCTAGGCGCTTGTTAACCTGTAGAGATGAATTTTCAGCAGTTTGTAGCCGTTTAATATAGACAATAATTGGTTAGTGGCGATATAAGCCATTAACCCATTGATTACGCCATACCCACGCTGATTAACTCCCATAACCACTAACTGGCTTTGTCTTTATAGTTGTTAAGTTAACAAGCTCTGCAGCGAATAAAAAGCCGCCATCAAATTATATTGATGGCGGCTTTTTTTTATACAAAGTGTTACAAAATGGTGATACAGACTGAACTCTGTTTGTCGACTTACATGTTAATCTGCTCATTAACCCTCAAAAATTAATAACAATGAGACTTTATAATGCGCAAACTTCTGGTCACATCCTGCACTGTACTATTTTGCATGCAATTAAGTTTATCGACTTCAACCAGTTATGCTGCCGACAACAAAAATAGCGGCGCGAATAACAATCCGAGTAACAGCAGTAACACAGCTGACAGGGTAAAACGTCAAATACCAATCGATCAGACAGTTATCACTGAGCACAAAACGACTATATTAGATAAAAAAATAGCCTATAGCGCGACTACCGGCACGCAACCAGTTTGGGACGAACAAGGTAACCCTACCGCCACTCTATTTTATACTTATTACCAACGCACTGATATTAAAGATAATAGTCGCCGCCCTCTGGTTATCTCTTTTAACGGCGGTCCAGGTTCAGCATCGGTGTGGATGCATGTTGCCTATACAGGGCCGCGCGTACTCAATGTTGATAATGAAGGCTACCCATTACAGCCATATGGGGTAAAAAGTAATGATTACTCTATTTTAGATGTGGCCGATATTGTATTCGTTAACCCGGTTAATACCGGTTACTCACGCGTCCTGCCAGATGCAGAAGGCAAAATGCCTTCTAAAGATGAGCAACAGAAAATGTTTTTCGGTGTCAATGCTGATGTGAGTTATTTAGCAGAATGGATCACTACCTTTGTGTCACGAAACGAGCGTTGGCGCTCACCTAAGTATTTAATCGGTGAAAGCTATGGCACCACAAGAGTATCGGGATTAGCACTAGAGTTACAAAAAAACCAATGGATGTACCCAAATGGCGTTATCCTAGTGTCACCTACCGACATAGGTATTGAACGTAATGGGCCGGTAAAAGCCGCTAATCGTCTACCCTATTTTGCCGCAACCGCCTGGTATCATAAAGCGCTAGCAGAGGATCTACAGCAACTGGATTTAACCCCATTATTAGCCGAGGTTGAAAACTTTACCATTAACCAGTACTTGCCAGCATTAGCCAAGGGAAGCTTTATTGATGATGAAGAAAAACAACGTATTGCTAAGCAAGTGGCGCATTATTCAGGCTTAAGTGTGACTGAAGTATTGCAAAGTAATCTAGATGTCGACACCGACTACTTTTGGAAAACCTTACTGCGTGAACGTCAACAAACGGTTGGACGATTAGACTCGCGCTACTTAGGTATTGATGAAAAAACAGTCGGCGCACGCCCAGATTACAACGCAGAGCTTACTTCATGGTTGCACAGCTTTACCCCAGCAATTAATGATTATCTTCGCACTGAATTAAATTACAAAACGGATATAAAATACAACATGTTTGGCCCGGTTCATCCGTGGGATAGAAGTAATGATCATTCTGGTGAGGACTTGCGTTTAGCGATGGCACAAAACCCCTACCTAAATGTCATGATCCAATCAGGTTATTATGATGGCGCCACCAATTATTTTGATGCCAAGTACACCATGTGGCAGTTAGACCGCAGCGGCTTGATGAAAAACAGACTGTCGTTTAAAGGATATCGAAGTGGCCATATGATGTATTTACGTTATGAGGATTTAAAGCAATCTAATCAAGATTTACGCGAATTTATTCTCTCTAGTTTACCAAAACCAGACCAAGCGGCTAAGTACTAAGCTGTTGACAACAGTTGATCACAACAGTATTTGATCACAATAATTAAGACAACAACTGAGCCAATGATGTTAATACCATTATTGGCTCAGTGATTTTTACACCACCCGCTAAATCATCACTACCATTTTCATTACTGCCACTCAATACAGCATCCGTCCCGATACAAAAACTGAATCGATAGCTGTCAGTCAAGCGCCCAAAGCGGCAAGTCCATTGTGAGTTATCGGTAACCGGAGCAGTAAAATGCACGTCATCATGGCGGCATAATATCGGTGATGGCGCGCGCTCAGCGGCCTTGACAACAGCAGATTCAAACGCAACAGCAGGCGCATTTTTAGATACAGAAAAACAGTCTGCTTGAAACACCTTGTTATCAGTAAATGAAAACGAAAATGAGCTTAATGATTGTGCTAACCCCTTACCCGTCGCTTTAATAAAGGCTTCTTTTAAGGTCCATAAATCAAAAAAACGTTGCCGCTGTAATACTTCAGGTAAAGCGACTAAATCAGCCACTTCATTGTCAGTAAAGTAATGATTTAAAATAGGCTGAATATTTGTACTGGCACGCACACGTTCAATATCAAGACCAAATAATATCGCCTTGAACGCACCATAATGGCGACGTTCACTAGCACCAGAGCTAATACCAGAGCTAGCTTCAGCACAGGGCAACACTCCAATCATTAACCAGTCACCACTGTGGCTTAAGTTAAAATGTAACCCCGTTTGCTCAAATAGCTCAGCAGATAAACTCGGCTTACCTTTATCACCATATTCAAATAACCATTGATGTGGCAGCACATCACTGTGCATGGATAAAACCGCCCGCAATGCCAACCGAACCTGTAATTCATTATGTTGAGCCTGCTCAGCTTTATAACGATGCACCTTGTTTATTTCATCCTCAGTTAACCAGCTTAATGCCAATCCCTGTTCAAACTGAATTCGACTAAGCTGATTATTTAACGGTATAAAATAAACATGTGGTTGAATGATCATTAAAAACTCTATGTGAGCCGACAGGCTTTTTATCGTTAAAGGGTGTTCACATTATTTAGCGAACACACTCAAGTTAATTATTCAACAACGGTCGGAATTGCGGTAAAAGGCTTTATGCCAAATTCAGGGTAAACTTCACTTGGAAAATAAATCACCCCGCCTTTTGACACCATAGCCACAGTCTTAATGGCGCGAAGATCTGCAATAGGATCACCAGGCACTAAGAAAAAGTCAGCATACTTACCCACTTCAATACTGCCAAGCTGCTCGCCATAGCCTAAATAATTCGCCATATCATAAGAAGCCCGGCGCAATACTTCAGCATTAGACATACCTATTTTTTTGAATAACTCTAACTCGCGATGCAGTTCAAAGGCGCCACCTAAGTCGGTACCCGGAACCAGTAAAATGCCTTTTTTATGCATCAATGCCAGTGTTTCAATCACTTTATCAAACGCTAGGCGATATTCTTTATCCTCTTGTTCATCGGCTACATTTAATAAGGCCACTTTCGCGCTTCTTTGCTCGCCAATCGGCATATGGTCGATATAGTCTTTAACGCCAATACGGGTTTCACCGTTTCTAGCCGTTAAACCTAATTCATGAATAACGATGGTGGGATCAACCGCGATATTTTTTGCCACCATAGTATTTAAGGTATGTTGTACTTTGTCGCTGTTAAGGTCTAAATCGACAAAACGTTTCATGCCAGTGATGCGATAAAGCGTGCGCGTATCTTCATCTTTATCAAGCACCCAACTCAGCATTGCTTGGTTGATATGGGTAATTTCATCATACCCAGCGGCAATCATTTCATCAGCGTTTGAGAAAGCAGGAATATGCCCAGTTATGCGCATACCATGCTTTTTAGCGGCTTTAGCCATAGCAGGTACCCACTCACCATTAATCGAGCTGTATACTTTTATTTGAAAATAACCGCCTTTTTCACCGTACATATTCACCAGGTCAACCGCTTCTTGCTCAGTAGATGCTATCTCACCGGTCGCCGCAGAAAACTCGCTTTTACCCTCAATAAAACCACTTTTGGTAATGCGTGGGCCAATAATTTGATTAGTTTCGATTTTGTCGATTAATGGGTCGAGAATGTCAATTTCATTGCCCATATCTCTAACAGAGGTGACGCCTGCCAATACATTCAGTAAGGCATCGTTATCACTCATGTGGCCGTGCATTTCATACAACCCAGGAATTAATGTACCACCGTTACCCTCAATGAGTACTTCGCCCTCTTTTGCCGAATCAACCATGGCTTCAATAGCCTTAATTTTATCGTTTTCAAGCAACACGGATTTAGCCGCTGTCAGCTGCAGGCTTACTGGGTCAAATATTCTAACGTTGTTAATCCGTATCGGCTTGTCATATTGATGAATCGCTTTCTGGGCAATTATTTCAAATCGGCTGGCATTCAAGTTAGCCGCTAAATCACTTAGCACCTTACTTTGTGCTTCTAATCCCTCACGAATAATCACCACACGTGGCGACAAATATCCAAGCATTAACTGGTTGTCATCAAGGGCAATATAACTTGGGTCAAGATTAATTCCTTTAACGGCATAAATCGTCGCATTCACCTTAGTGTTATTCGCATCGTTAAGCACAACTTTACTCACCTGACTAATCGTCAGCTCGCCAGCAGGCAATGCCGATAATGACAATGTCGGTTGCCCAAGCAAGGCTTTGGCGTAAATGTAAAGCGCATAAGGACTAGCGTTTTGCGCAATGAATAACGCATCAGGGTTAAACTCAGCACTGCCACTTTCAGATGAACTCTGCCAGTTCACCCTATTCCCTTTAAGGCTAAACTGCTCATTCACCTCGTTGCCGAAAACCGTTTTACCGCTGATTTGCCAATCAATAAGTAAACCTCTATCAGAAAGCTTTAACACCTCTAGTGAACTGGCACCGCGACCGTTATTACTGAATGAAAAATCAACGTCGATGTTTTGACCATCACGATTAACTGTCATGCCACCAACATCAGTGCCACCAAATATAACTTTAAACTTTTCTTGCGCTGGCTGAACAACAGCGGCTTTTTCAACTGAAGCATACTGCTGAGAACAGCCGGCCAAAGTGATTAGCAGCACGCTATACATCATTGATTGGAAGATTTTTGACGGTATTTTAATCTGCATAGAGATACCTTTTGCTATTATTATTTTTAAAGTACGAAGAGTAGACAGCATCAATGCGTAATGCAACGTATTGGTATTGAATTCTGGCAATGTTTTTAAGCTAGATCCCCGATTAAAGATCTCGGGGATGACGTGATGGTGAGCTGGCGAGATGACTAGATGAGGTGATGAGGTGATGAGGAGATGACGAGCTGGCGAGCTGACGAGCTGGCCAGATGATGAAATGATTGGATGGTTCAAACTAATCCATCATTCCCACAAATCTACTTTGTTGCTCAACATTCGCAAGCCATTGCTTAATAGCAGGGTAATGGCTTAAATCAAATCCGCCTTGATGGGCGACATGGGTATAAGCAAACAGGGCGATATCGGCTAAGGTAAATTGATCACCCACTAAAAACGATGAATTTTTGAGAGTGTGTTCCATTAAATCTAGCGCTTTATAGCCTTTTTTATGCATCGCTTTATATTCATCAAGTCTGTCATCTGGCATACCTAAATAAAACTGAATAAAACGGGCTACTGCAATATAAGGTTCATGGCTGTATTGCTCAAAAAACATCCATTGGTACATTTGCGCTTTGGCAAATGGATCGTCAGGGATCAACCCTGAACCCTCGGCTAAATATCCTATAATGGCATTCGATTCTGATAATAGTTTACCATCATCGGTTTCAATTAATGGAATTTTGCCAAATGGGTGTTTTGCAAGATACCAATCATCCTGGGTATCACCTTGTAAAATATCCATCTCATGCCAGCGATGCTCAATGGCTAATATTGACATCACTAATTTAACTTTGTAACAATTGCCAGATTTAATGTCGCCATACACAGTTAACATAGTTTTCCTTAAAAAAGCATTCCTTAACTAAATCATTGCTTAACTAAACTTGAAATAAGTGCCCTTAACGCCGCAGGTTTAATCATTTTCGCCATATAATGATAGCCGCGCCTCTCAACGTCTTCTACTAACTGTTTGTTGGTGTTGGCCGTAATCAAAATACCCGGTAAATGTTCCCCATATCGGGCACGAATACCGTCCATCGCATCCACACCATTTTGATCATCATCAAGGTGATAATCAGCTAACACAATATCTGGCGCTATGCCTTTTAGGCCTAACTTAATCCGCGCATCAGCTAAATCTTTGGCGCACACCACTTCACACTGCCATCGGGTTAATAATGATTCTAAGCCCGCTAAAATGGCTTCTTCATTATCAATACACAATACTTTCACCCCAGCCAGAGGTTGTAATAAACTTGCGGTTGGTTTGCTTTCAACCTGGTGCACGGTTTGTCCTAGCGGCACTTTGATGGAAAACATAGAACCTTCACCCAGCTGTGAAGTTACATTGATTTCATGTCCCAGCACCTTGCTTATTCTATCGGCAATCGCCAATCCCAAGCCTAATCCACTAATATTGCGACTACTTGGATGGTTAAGGCGTTTAAACTCGCGGAAAATTTCTTGTATATCGTCTTCAGCAATGCCGCAGCCAGTATCAAATACTTGAATCTCGATATATTGACCTTGTCGACGACAACCCATTAACACTCTACCGCCACGGGCGTAGCGATAAGCGTTAGTTAAAAAGTTTTGCAATATACGTCTTAACAGCGCAGGGTCTGAGTTAACCGTTAATGTTGAACGCACCATATTAAAATTAATCTGACTGTCTTGCGCCATCGCATCAAACTCTATCGCTAAGGCATTAAGCAATTCTCCAATAGCAAAGTCACGGCGATTAACCTCAACATTGCCAGAATCCAGCTTTGAAATATCTAATAAATCAGTCAATAACTCACCGGCAGTTTTCAATGAGCTGTTGACATGGGTAAGCGTAGTTTGTGCCTCTAAATCTAAATTAGGGTATTGCGCTAATGACGCAGTAAATAATCTGGCAGCATTCAAAGGCTGCATAAGATCATGCCCCACGGCGGCTAAAAATCGCGTTTTAGAGGCGTTTGCTAACTCTTCCTGGGCTTTAGCTTCCAATAATTCGCTATTAAGCATAGCCAACTCATAGGTACGAGATTTAACCCGTTCCTCCAAGGTTTCATTGGCTTCTTTTAAGGCTTTTTCCTGTAAACGATATTGGGTAATATCGGTAAACGTCATCACAAAACCACCGTCAGGCATAGGGTTACCTTGAATTTTGATGACTTTACCGTCCCTTCTTTCGCGCTCAGAAATATGCTGTGTACCGTTACGCATATGCTGTACCCGCACATTCACTTGGTCTTCAATATCACCCGTACCACAAAAGCCTCTGGCGGCATTAAATCGCACCACTTCACTGATTGGCATGCCTTGTTTTAAAAAACCTTCAGGATACTGATAAAGCTCAGAATATTTATAATTCCATGCCATTAAGTTAAGGTCTTTATCTACCACACTCATGCCCTCATAGGCATGCTCAATCGCGCCACGTAGCATATCCTGGCTAAGCATAATTTTAGAGGATGCTTCATCCACTAAACTGAATACTTCATCTAAGGCCAAGTCTCGCCCTTGCATAACAGAGTCCATCACTAACTTAGCACTAGATGCCCCCAATATGCCCGCTAACATATGTTCTGTGTGGGCAATAAGCTCATCGGGTGCAGCTTTATGCCAGCTATCACTTTTAACGGCATCGGGGGAAAATCGGCTAAAACTTTCATATGCCCGTGTGGGGCTAACAAAGCGGCTAGCAAGAATTAATAAGTCTTGTTGTGCAATAGGGCTCTGGCGCTTATTGTCATTTTGTTTTAAATTCCAGGGTTTAACAAAACTACTGGCTTGAATACGCTCCGCCACCCCAGTTCTAAACCATAACGAGCCCAATACATAGCAAATAATATTGGCTAAAAGTGCAATCAGGGTATCGCTAACATTGGGTTTTATTGACTCTAAAACACCTTGATTAGCGCCAAAGTGCGATAACGCACTCACATCATTGGTGCTAAAAAACAAAATGTAACACCATAAACTAAAGCCCACACCCAGACCTAAAAATACCCCACTACGGTTACCGTATTTCCAATATAATCCACCAATTAATGCCGGGGCAAGTTGTGCAAAAGCGCCAAAAGACAGCATGCCTAAATGCGACAGCGAATCACTATCCACTAAGGTTAAATAGCTGATATAACCAAAACCTAAAATGAGCACAATCGCCAAACGTCTGGCATTCAATAACAACTGTGAAAACTGACTAAAGTTCTTTTTTCTAATCTGACCGGTTCGCAGCATGATGGGCACTAACCATTCGTTACTGATCATCACGCTAATGGTCACTACAGCTACAATCACCATCCCTGTGGCGGCTGATAAAGTGCCTAATAATGCAATAACAGCAATAATGGGCTGTTCTAATGCTAACGGTAGATTTATCACATAGGTATCAGCAGCCACGCTGTCGCCCAAGAGTAATTTACCCGCCAGCGCTAACGGTGCAACAAAAATACCAAACAAGGCTAAATAAACCGGAAAAATCCAACGGGCTTTTTTAAGCACCGACTCGCCACCACACTCCACTACCATCACATGGAATTGTCGCGGCATACATAAAAATGCCGCCATACCAACAATCAATTCCGGCAATAACGCCCCAACTCGTAACTCACCAAACTCAATCAAATCGCGTTCACTAGCTTGGCGCCAAATATCACCAAAACCATCAAAATAGCCAAAGCTAATCACAACGCCCACCAGCATAAAAGCCGTTAACTTGACCAGAGATTCAAACGCAATGGCCACCATCATGCCGGGGTTATGTTCAGTAGCATCCAGTTTTCGGGTACCAAAAAGAATGGCAAACACCGCCAGAATAAAGGTGATCAGTAATGGTACGCCCTGGGGATTAAGCGGCGAATTTTCAGGTTGAAATAAGTTAAGCGAAAACACCATAGCCTTAAGCTGCAGCGCGATATAAGGCATGATGCCAAATAAGGCAATCAGTGTGACTAACGCGGCTAATAGCTGTGACTTACCATAGCGGGCGGCAATAAAGTCAGCTACTGAGGTGATATTTTGCGCTTTAGACACCACCACCATTTTGCGCAGTAAACCAAAGCCAAAAGTAAAAATGATGATCGGGCCAACAAAAATAGGCAAGAACGACCAAAGGTCATTAGCCGACTGCCCTACCGTGCCCAAAAAACTCCACGACGAACAATATACCGCCAGACTTAAGCCATAAATCCATAACTGAACTTTTTGGCTAATTTTGCCATACCAACGCTCTGCGCCCCACGCTAAAGTGAATAATAGCGACACATAACATACGGCAATAATTGCCACAAAAAGGGTTAAATTCATAACGCGATTCATTACCTTGAATTATTGAATGAGTCATTCGATCTCATTCTTATTATTATCTGGTTATCTTTTCAAAGCCTGCAACATTTGTCGATTAAACAATCAATATTATGCCGCCCTATTAAATTCGCGGCATATATGTACAATTGAACCTCAGTTTAGCACGTGCAACAGGTTAAATAATAAGGACTTTCTCAAACTAGACCAAGGTCTAATAGTGTTACAAGCCTGTTGCAGATGATACTTTAACCACGCCATTTATAGAAAGGGAAGCCCCTATGAGCTCGCAGTCTCTTTACAAAGTGCCTAGCGCTATCGCTGAAAATGCACTGGTCAATAACGATCAATATAAAAAAATGTACCAGGAATCTATTGTTAATCCAGAAGGTTTTTGGAGAGAACACGGTAAACGCATTGACTGGATCAAGCCTTACACTAAGATAAAACAAACCTCGTTTGATGACCATAACTTATCAATCAATTGGTTTTATGACGGCACACTAAATGCTTCAGCCAACTGTTTGGACCGCCACCTTGAAAAAAATGGCGACACTGTTGCCATTATTTGGGAAGGCGATGACGCTAACGAACAGCGTAAAATCACCTACGCAGAACTGCATGCCGATGTCTGTAAGTTTGCTAACGCCCTTAAAGGCCAGGGCGTTGTTAGAGGCGATGTCGTCACTATTTATATGCCCATGGTGCCAGAAGCTGCGGTAGCTATGCTTGCCTGTGCTCGTATTGGTGCAATTCATTCTGTTGTTTTTGGCGGCTTCTCACCAGACTCAATCGCATCACGTGTAATTGACGGCAAATCTAAAGTAGTCATTACCTCTGATGAAGGTGTTCGCGGTGGACGTAAAATCCCGCTTAAGCGCAGCGTTGATGAAGCAATCGCTCACCCTGATGTTGATTGCGTCGAAAAAGTCATTGTACTTAAACGTACTGGCGGCAACATTGATTGGGTAGAAGGCCGCGATGTGTGGTGGCACTCATTAATGGAAGTAGCATCTGAGCATTGCCCGTATGAAGAAATGGGTGCAGAAGACCCACTATTTCTACTTTATACCTCAGGTTCAACCGGTAACCCTAAAGGTGTGTTGCACACCACAGGCGGTTACATGGTTTACGCATCAATGACCCACGAATACGTATTTGATTATAAACCAGGTGAAGTTTACTGGTGTACCGCCGACGTAGGTTGGATCACCGGACACTCTTACATGGTTTATGGCCCATTAGCCAACGGTGCAACCGTGTTAATTCATGAAGGGGTGCCAAATGCACCAACACCTTCACGCATAGGTGAAATGATTGACCGTCATAAAGTGAACATTCTTTATACCGCACCAACCTTAATCCGCGCATTAATGGCTGAAGGTAAAGAACAGTTCAGTGACTACAAAGGTGATTCACTGCGCATTATGGGCTCGGTCGGCGAACCCATTAACCCTGAAGCATGGCGCTGGTACCACGAAGTCATTGGTAATGAGCAATGTCCAATCGTCGACACCTGGTGGCAAACCGAAACCGGTGGTATTTTGATCAGCCCATTACCAGGCGCAACTGATACTAAACCAGGTTCTGCAACGCGACCATTCTTTGGTGTTCAACCAGCATTGGTTGATAACATGGGTGAAATTGTTGAAGGTGCAGCTGAAGGTAACTTAGTTATTCTTGACTCATGGCCGGGACAAATGCGCACCATTTATGGCGACCACGACCGTTTCGCCCTAACCTACTTTAAAACCTTCCGCGGTATGTACTTTACCGGAGACGGTGCCCGCCGTGATGAAGACGGTTATTACTGGATAACTGGCCGAGTGGATGACGTGATTAACGTATCTGGTCACCGCCTAGGTACCGCAGAAGTTGAAAGTGCACTTGTGGCACATGAACTGGTCGCAGAGGCTGCTGTTGTAGGTTATCCGCATGATATTAAAGGACAAGGTATTTATGCCTACGTCACGCTAACTCGTGATGTCGAACCAACAGAAGAGTTGCGTCAAGAGTTACGTCAGTGGGTTCGTAAAGAAATCGGCGCCTTAGCCACACCTGATTTAATTCAGTGGGCAACCGGTTTACCTAAAACCCGTTCAGGCAAAATCATGCGTCGCTTCTTACGTAAGATTGCCGCTAACGAAGTGACTAACCTAGGTGACTCTTCAACACTGGCAGATCCAGCAGTGATTGACACCTTGATAGAATCTCGTTTAAACAAAACCGAGTAAAAATAACATGAGTTGATCAGTTAACCCTACTGCTCAACTCTTTTGCTCGCTTAATATCCAAATGCTTATTTCTATTACTTGATTTCCATCCACCCAAGAGAATTCTAACCAGTTTCTCTTTTTCGCCCCTCTTAACGAGGGGCTTTTTTTGCTCTGCTTTTAGCGAAGAGGATCAGTTAAGCACCTAAGTGTTAATCTTACTGCCAATACTGTTTAAATGGCCACTAACTCGCCATAAAATTACCGTGAAACCCAAGCGGTAAATGGTAAGGTAACCAGGCTCTGGCTAATGGCCCTGCTGCTAAGTCATTAGCCGCAAAAATATTCAAGCAAGTGCGTTTTGTCGGCACGTGCAATGCAGTACCCATTAAGTAGCCGCTGCCCTCAACGCCTTTAGGGCAAACACTAACATGCTCTTCTACTAAATAATCATCACCAAAATGATAATGCTGCGTAGCACCGGTATCAATATGCAAAGACGATAAGGTATCGCTCCATAAGCTGCTAGATTTAGCTGATAAGTGATACAAATACTGATTTTTAAGCCCCACTAGATGGTCGCATACCCGCGGAAACTCACTGCTATCGCCCACGGTTTGCATATCATAAGTGCCATCAATATACAGGCTAAACAGGGCTGTTTGCGCCTTGACACTTGCCTGCTCCATCTTCCCTTGCATCACATTCGCCAACTTATGCAGCACATCAACATTAGGATACAAACTGGCGTCAAAATGAATGGTGCCATTGGCTTCTTCCCACGCATTACCATAATGAAACGCAAAACCTGCGGGTAACTCAAAGCGTTTAGTCACCTTAAGAGACTGCTTGTTTATCACCAATACACTCATTGGCATATCGCTATTATATTGAGTACGGGCAAAATTACCTTCAATCGTCTTATCGACAAACAATGACGGTAAAATGATCAACACACTTTTATCTGTAATCAAAAAGTCATGCAACATACCGCCACGGTATTGGCTATTAATTAGCCCCACATTTTTAACCTTGCCATTAGCCGCTAATTGATAAATCACCACCTGACCTGATGGATGCAAACCAAAATTCCAAATATCCCCATTAGGGTCAACTTTAGGGTGCGCTGAAAAAGGCAGTCCTTGTAAACTGTTGTCATATTTAGACCCTGCGCCTAAATTAACCTGTTGAGTAAACTGCATGGTATCTCGGTCAATTTGGGTTGGAGATCCCGCCTCCCACAGCGCCCAAAGATCATCTCCCACGGCAATAATATTAGTATTAGCGGTATTAACCGTATCAGCGCTGGTCACAGGCAAAGCATGGGCAATTTTAGTATCAGGGCCTGAGTAAACAAACTGCTGCGCCTGCTGTTCTTTAGCAAACTTAGGCGTGTTAATAAATTGGCCACGGTGGACTATTTTCTGGTCGCTAATCTCAAAACGCTGCAACATACCGTCGCCTTCAAAGGCATGTAGATAACGAATATCGCCACGCTCATATTTACCAGGGCCGTTACGATAAAAAACACCTTGTAAATCGGCAGGAATACGCCCTTCAATCGTCAGCGGTTGCGGCTCAAAGTTAGCGTCAACATTGGCAAAACCAATTAACTCAGGGTGCAGTGCCAGCGCCTGATTAAATTGCTGCTTAATATTAACCACAGTAGGAGCAGAAGATGCCAACGCATTCACTGCACCGGGCAACATGCTTGATGCGCCTATTATTCCCATGCCTTTTAAAAACTGTCTGCGTTGCATGCTCACCTCCAAAATTGTCATCTTCAAAATTGCCATCTCTAGAATTGCCATCTCACAAATGAGTGGCTTAATAAATAATTTGTGTGTGGTTAATCTGGGTTGATGCGTCTTCAGTGACCGTGAAAGCAGCGTCCGTATAAGCAACCGGACCATAATTAGGTTTAGCATTGTTAGAAAAACCATACCCTTCAGACGGCAAACCAAATAAATTGGTGTCTAACGTGCCGTTATTATTTTCGTCCTGAAAAAAGCGCACCGCATACTCACCTGCGGGAACATCGGTAAAAGACACAAAATTAAGTCCCGCTTTAGCCTGAATGTAAGTCGCAGTTAGCGCATTGCCATTTAAGTAATTATCTTCACCATTAAACAGCTGCACATAAATCTTACTTTGCTGGGCATTGACCCCTGTAATCTCAAGCTTAATATCCGCGGCAAAAGTGGATGAATTAACCCACATTGATGCAAACAGCAATGAAACGGCTAATAACGATGATTTACTCATATTGCTACTGTTAGTCTGAGTGAATTGAGTCGCGGCATTATGTGTCAATGTGCCAGTCAGTTTAGTCGTTAATCTAGTCATTTTTATGTTCCTATCGTCTGTGATAAAGGGGTTATCTTAATTGGCAGTTCGCATCGACATAAGCCGAGCCAATCTCGCCATTGCTTCGTGTTGAAAAGACGATAGAATGGAGCGATAAAAAATTAAAGTCGCTTTTCGTAAAGTGACCCAAAAACTTCGTAAAATGTAACTAAAAAGGAATGTGTACCTTTGACGAATCGTGAAATACCCCTAAATAATCAACAACTAAAATCTGAACCCACTAAAAACAAATTACTGCGCCAACTGCTTATTGTGGTGTTTATTGGATTATTTATTGGCTTTATGCGCCCCTTCGGCATGGATCAATTTACCCTATTATTGTCGATGAGTTACTGGGTGTTTACCTGTATTTGTGGCTATTTAATTTATATGCCACTGATCAATTTAGGCCATAAATACTTAGCAAAAAGCATCACTACGCTCTGGCAACGGGTAGCAATATCATCACTATTAGCCAGCCTAATAATGAGTCTAATTGTGCCTTTTATTGGCTGGCTGTTTTTTGAACACACATTACAATTAGCTGATAATTTTCTACTCGCGCTGCCTAACACCCTGGTTATTGGCAGCATTATTACCTTTGTCAGCATGTTACAAAATCATGTTAATCATCAAAAACAGCAACTTGAACAATCACAACACGTCATTGAGCAATCGCAAAAGGTCATTGAACAGCATCAACAAAGTCGTGATATAGATACCATTCAAATTGAACAGTTTATGGGCTTATTACCATTAGAAAAGCGCGGACAATTGCTGTGTTTAGAAATGGATGATCACTATTTAAAAGTACACACAGATAAAGGCCAACATATGCTGTTAATGCGCTTAAAAGATGCCTTAATGCAGCTAGAAGGGTTTCCTGGGCTGCAAACACATAGATCCTGGTGGGTAGCAAACCATGCCGTGGTGTCGGTCAATAAAGAAAATAGAAAAATGTCATTGTTGTTAACCAATCACCTTGAAGTGCCGGTTTCCAGAACCTTTGTTGAAGCCGTTAAAGCTAACCTAGCCCTATAACCATGATATTATCCAACCATAGCTAACCCAATGCATGTTGAACCGAATATTTGAAAGCTTCTACTGACACACCTACTTTGCAACTGCGCGATTACCAACAGGATTCGGTTAACGCCGCCATTAAGCACTTTCGCAGCAGCCAACAATCTGCCGTATTGGCTTTGCCAACGGGTGCAGGTAAAAGCATTGTTATTGCTGAACTGGCACGCATCGCCAACGGCAATGTATTAGTACTCACCCATGTAAAAGAGTTAGTTGCGCAAAATGCTGAAAAAGTCGGCTTACTCACCCAGGCTGCCAATATTTACTCTGCCGGATTAAACCAGAAAAAAGCGAACGGCAAAACCGTCGTCGCCAGCGTACAGTCAGCAGCGCGGGCATTAGATAAATTCAACCAGCCTTTTTCACTGGTGATTATTGATGAATGCCATCGCGTCAGTAATGAAAAAACCAGCCAATATCAGCAAATTCTGCAGCACCTAAAAAAGCAAAATCCAGCCATTAAAATCTTAGGGCTCACTGCAACTCCTTATCGTCTCGGCATTGGCTGGATATATCATCACCATTACCACGGTAAAATTGGCAATACTGACACTGCAGTGTTCGATAAATGTATTTTTGAATTACCCATGCGCCCGCTTATCAAGCAAGGCTTTTTAACTGCGCCTAAGTTATTTGATGGCCTCAGTGCCCAGTACGATTTTAGTCAACTTGAACCGACAGAAAACGGCGAGTTTAATCAGCAGGAAGTCGAATCTTTACTGAATCATCAAGGCCGTGCCACAACTGCGATAGTCAAACAAATCGTCCAACTGGCAAACACCCGTAAAGGGGTGATTATTTTTGCCGCAACCGTACGTCACGCACAGGAAATTATTGGCTTATTAAACAAGCTTATCGACAATGCCGCCACGCCAACCAAAGCAGCATTAATCACTGCTGCTACTCCCCATAATGAACGCGACACCATTATCGACGCCTTTAAAGCGCAGCACATTAAATACATAGTGAATGTGGCCGTACTCACCACAGGCTTTGACGCGCCCCATGTCGACTTAATTGCTATTTTAAGGCCTACGGCATCGGTAAGCTTATTTCAACAAATGGTGGGGCGTGGACTGCGTTTAGCGCCAGGTAAAACAGATTGTCTAGTGATTGACTACGCCGCCAATGGTTTTGACTTATATTACCCTGAAGTGGGCCAGGTCAAACCCAATAGCAAGTCAGTGCCGGTACAAGTGCACTGCCCTGTGTGCCAATTTGCCAATACATTTTGGGGACTAGTCGATAACGACGGTGACATCATTGAACATTTTGGCCGCCGATGTCAGGGGCTTGTTGCTAATACCGCGACGGTAAAAGCTAAAACAACCAATACCGAACAACAATGCGACTTTCGCTTCCGCTCTAAAGTGTGTCCAGACTGCGGCGCAGAAAACGATATCGCCGCGCGCATTTGCCAAACCTGTAACTCAACACTCATCGACCCTGATAAGCGCTTAAAGCAAGTATTACAGTCGCAACATCACCACTTATTCAAATGCCAGGAAATGCTCATCACCCAAAATGAACAGGGTTTGCTGGTGCGCTACATAGATATTGAAGGTAATGACTTTAAGCAAAGCTTTAAGTTTGATACCCCAGCACAAAGAAAAGCTTTTTACGCGGTATTTGTGCTTAGCCACACCCGAACGCCTGGTATGTTACATCCGCGATATGACAAAGCAGAACAGGTACTGAGTGACCAGAGCCGCTTTAGAAAACCCGACTTATTATTACTAAAAAAACAAAAACATCACTGGAAATTAATTGATCTATTTTTTGACTATCAAGGTAAACATAAAACAGATTTCAGTTAGCTTTATTCGGGGTATTTATTTGGGTTAAGCTAAATTCATTTAATCACGTTATCATTTGCAAAAAAGTTGTGCTATAAACACACCATCTAGCCAAGTAGGAGTTACTATGTTTGTTGTTATTTTTGGCCGTCCAGGCTGTCCGTATTGTGTTCGTGCTGTTGAGTTATCTGAAAAATTAGCCGCACATCGTGAAGATTTTAAATTTAAATATGTGGATATTCACGCTGAAGGTATTTCAAAAGCTGACTTATCAAAAAGTGTTGGTAAAACAGTAGAAACAGTACCACAGGTATTTGTTGATGAAGCCCCAATCGGTGGCTATACCGAATATGATCAATATGTTCGTCAACATGGTCTACTAGACTAAGCTTTTGTTTATAAAGCTTTCTTATAAAGCTGTTGTTTATAAAACTTTTTATAAAATAAGAAATAGGGCCATAACAATGTTATGGCCCTTTTTTTATTGGTAATCTAGATTAATGTATCACTTAAAGTACGTATTTAGCCGAGAACATAATGCGATTTAAATCGCCATCTGTGCCGTTTTCTCTCTCGTTCAATGCACGCATAAACTCAACACCAAAGGTCACAGGTTTAGACGGTGAGTACAGTAAGTTAATGTAGCTTGAGTAAGCTTCTTTGTTTACGCCGCCACCCGTTAACGTAGCGTTATTGTCTGCAGAAAATCCTGACAATGTCACGCTAGTGCGCCATTGATCATTCCACCAGTGACGATAGGCTGCAAAACCACCATAAGAGGTAATGGTCTCAATGTCGCCATTGGCATCCAATACACCCGCGTTAGCATAGTTTAATGCCATGTAACGGCCTAAACCTTCACCATAGGTTGCAGTGAATTTAAAATCATCTTTACCCACCGGAATAACACCCGCAAAGCTCACACCATAACCCATTTCGCTGGCATCAAGCAGAGTGCCGCCCTGTGTCTCTTCAATGTTTAATTGACGCACAATACCCGCTAGTGAGTACGCAGAGCCACCTTCTGAGGTAAAGTTGTAACGTGCCACCACATCAGGAATCACGCCACTACCGCTAGTAATGCGACCGCCACCACCATTTGGGGTTAAAGTCGTTTCAGGGTTTTCTAATGCAAACTGAAAACTACCGTTGGTGTATTTAATCAATGATTGACGCACAAACGGCGTACCATCAGCTGCCCCAACAAAATCTAAGTTATCGGGTAATGCGCCAGGGTTTTGAAATGTGGTCCAGGTTTGACCAATGGTCCAGTTATCATAGGTAACAAATGCATGGCGAATACGCGGTGAATAACTGTTTGATACGCGCTCGTTACCGTCGGTATGGGTCATAAAATCTAATTCAATAAACCCAGTTAACGAATGACCGCCTTCCATATCGGTAACGGTTTTAAAATTAAAGCGAGTTTCACGGGCTTGAAAGTCTACAACCTGTTCGCCACTGCCTTCTTTACCATAAATAGTACCTGGCACATAAAATTGGCGCGACAAGTTGCCCGACTCAGGTGCACCATTACCATAATCACTAAACATAACATCGGCTTTAATATAGCCACCAAAAGTCATATCGGTATTAGCTTGCGCCGTACCTGTCATTGCTAACATTGCCCCAGAAATCAATGTAGCGAGTGTTAAATGTTTCATCCATCCTCTCCAAATTATTGTTTTAATCCTATGCAATATGTCTCAATTAACAAAAACGAAACATTAGCAATAGGTCTATAAGACAAAAGTAGAGCATTGAAAACTCACTGCCAGTGATATATGGACGTACCATTTGTGGGTAAATCAGTTGCACTGATGAAAACAAGTTACTTCCACTTAAGCACAAATCTTAATGACGCGAGTAATTCGACTAATAAGGAAGGAAAGAAGGAAAAAGCAAGGAAACAAAACAAGCCTAGAAATAAACGCATTTAATGTAAACCTACAAAAAAAGCCAATGCATCCTTTACAGATGCATTGGCCTAGGGTCTTGAGTTAAATATCAGCGGTGTTAGCGGTATTCTTCTAATAAACCAGCAAGTTCACTTTTAAATGCATTGCCCAGTTTAGGGTCGCGTATACCGTACTCAACAAACGCTTTCATGTAGCCCAGTTTATCGCCACAGTCATGTGACTTGCCTGTCATATTGAATGCTTCAACCGTTTCTGTGGCAATTAGCATATCAATCGCATCGGTTAACTGAATTTCATCGCCAGCACCGGGTGGTGTTTTGGCCAATAAATCCCAAATTTTTTCAGACAGCACATAACGGCCAACAACCGCTAAGTTAGACGGCGCCTCGCCAATTTCAGGCTTTTCAACCATGTTAAATATTTTAGTAGAGTCACCAGGGTTAATCTTCTCGCCACCACAGTCAGCAATACCATACTTGTTAACCTGATCATCCGGCACTGGCGCAACCATAATTTGGCTGGCAAGAGTTTCGCGGTAACGAATTAGCATAGACGCTAGGTTTTCGGTACGTTGGTCAGCTGAATAAGAATCTAAAATAACATCCGGTAACACTACCGCAAACGGGTTGTCACCAATACACGGCTTAGCACACAAAATGGCATGCCCTAGCCCTTTCGCTTCACCTTGACGCACATGCATAATAGTCACATTTTTAGGGCAAATTGACTGCACTTCATGCAACAGCTGACGCTTAACCCGTTTTTCCAGGGTTGATTCAAGCTCGTAAGATTTATCAAAATGGTTTTCAATCGCGTTTTTACTGGCATGGGTGACCAATACAATTTCTTTCACCCCAGCGCTAACACATTCATCAACAATATATTGAATAAGTGGTTTATCCACCAATGGCAGCATTTCTTTCGGAATTGCCTTAGTCGCTGGCAGCATCCGTGTACCTAGCCCTGCAACGGGAATAACAACTTTCATAGATATCCTTATATAGCGTAACGCTAAATGAAACAAAATTGATAATTTATAATAGCTTACATAATTTTACCCAGACAACTTAATCTAGGCCTAAAACAAATATGATATTTCTGGCGCTTATGGCGCTTTTTGCAGCCTGGAACCCTGCTCAGTGGGTAAATAACGCACCAACCAACACAGGGTTAATATAGTCAAAAACAGCAAAGTATTCGCCGGAGACTGCAAATTAAAATCAACCGTACAATGAATCAGCATATGCACAATTGCCATAGCACAACCAAATGCAATGCCTTTGTACAGTTTATTATTACGTAAATACATGGTTCGGCAAGCTAACCACAAACAATAAATTATCCACAACCCAAGTGACGCTGTAATGACAACCCCATATTCTACTGCAAATTGAATATAGTCATTATGGGCATGGTCATAAAAACCGGAATAAGGCACGGTTTGATACTGCGGAAAAACAGTGTAAAAGCTGCCGGCGCCGTTACCCGTTAACCAGTGTTGTTCAATAATCGGAATACTGTCTCGCACCACATCATCACGGGTTTCTGCCGCAAATGAGGTATCTTCAATACGCTGCTTAACCTTTTCGACCCCAAATATAGACCCAACAATAATCAAATCTAAAATAAAAATGCTGATCACCAGCGGCTTTAACATTTTGGGCGGATTACGATAAATCACTAGGGCCAGTAAGGCTACGGTAATTAACGCGGTAAAAAATCCAGCGTTACCCATGCGCGAGCGGCTTAAAATCAAGCCAATAATCATAATCACAATGGCTAATCGTAAAATAATCTTACTGCTTATTAGGGTTTCAAATACCCCTAACATAAAGGTTCTAAAATCAAATTGGCCTGAACGGGTTGTTTTTAACTCAGATATTAACCAACCAAAGGCAACGCTAATCGACAGGGCTAAAAAGTTAGCAAAATGGTTTTGATAAACAAATGATCCCCTTGCCCTATCACCATCGCTAATACCAAATATTGGCGACTTTGGTAAATCCAGTAAATTCAATACACTGCCGTAAAATGCCTGAATACAGCCAGACACAATAATAGCAATACACACCCAACGCAGCAGCCTAGCTGACTGGCAATGCACAGCTAAAAGGTAAATAAATAAGCCAAAACACAGGGTTTTAATTAACTGCTGAAAAGTTTGAAACCCATCAACGGTATCAATACCCGTCACCAATCCAGTCCATTGTAAAAAAGTAAACAGCAATAATAAGCCTATCGGCAACAAAGCATACTTCTGCCAATGCTGGGTAAATAAAGGCTGGCTGCGCACAACACAAAATACCAAATGCAAACACGACAAACTAATAATGTAAAACTCAATAATAGACCAGGCCCAAATGCGATTACTGGCAAGTGGAATAGGCACCCACACCAGCAAAATGCACAGGGCAATAATAAAAAAAGAACTGCCATATAAAGATGGTTTCATAAAACGTTAAATAACCTCTTGCTAAACGAATAAAAAAGCCAGTTTGCCATGCTTATTTTGCCGTCATCCTCGAATGCTTTTATCGGGGATCCATTCCTGGCTTTAAGCGCCTGAACTGCGGCTAAAGGATTTAGATCCCGGCCCAAAAGCTCTACCGGGATGACGTAGTAGAAACATACCCGGATGACGTAGTAGATCCCACACCAGTAACATGCACAAGGCTATAATAAAAAAGCCAGTTTGCTATGCTTATTTTGCCGTCATCCTCGAATGCTTTTATCGGGGATCCATTCTTGGCTTTAAGCGCCTGAACTGCGGCTAAAGGATTTAGATCCCGGCCCAGAAACATTACCGGGATGACGTAATAGAAACATCCCGGATGACGTCATAGATCCCGGCCCAAAAGCTCTACCGGGATGACGTAGTAGAAACTTACCCGGATGACGTAGTAGAAACATACCTGGGTGACGTCATAGATCCCACACCAGTAACATGCACAATGCTATAATAAAAAAGCCAGTTTGCCATGCTTATTTTGCCGTCATCCTCGAATGCTTTTATCGGGGATCCATTCTTGGCTTTAAGCGCCTGAACTGCGGCTAAAGGATTTAGATCCCGGCCCAAAAGCACTACCGGGATGACGTAGTAAAAACATACCCGGGTGACGTAGTAGATCCCACACCAGTAACATGCAGAAGGCTATAATAAAAAAGCCAGTTTGCTATGCTTATTTTGCCGTCATCCTCGAATGCTTTTATCGGGGATCCATTCTTGGCTTTAAGCGCCTGAACTGCGGCTAAAGGATTTAGATCCCGGCCCAGAAGCATTACCGGGATGACGTAATAGAAACATCCCGGATGACGTCATAGATCCCGGCCCAAAAGCATTACCGGGATGACGTAGTAGAAACATACCCGGGTGACGTATTAGATCCCGGCCCAAAAGCATTACCGGGATGACGTAGTAGAAACATTACCCGGATGACGTAGTAGAAACATACCCGGATGACACAGTCGATGACGACAGGTGACGGGACAGATGACGGGGCAGATGATTCGCTGCTCGTCACGCTACCGTTTTTTACACAAGGTATGCTCTATCCAGTTAGCAGTGTTTTCTGCTAGCGGTTCTGTCAGGTGGTTAAAATAGCTGCACACTACAGACTGTTTCTGGAACAACCCCATAACACTAGCAAGATGACGACGGGTGTCATAACCCATTCCGGCGGCAGTTTTTAGGGTTTCAAACACTAAATACTTATCTTCCATGGCAATAGTGTCCCAATTGGCAAAGCCAACCGTTAACACCTGCTGCACTACCTCAGGGGCAAAAGCGCCGTAATCTAGTCCAAGGCGCAGCTGCTCAAAGGCTAAATCGGGTCTAGCCTGGTAAAATGCCAAATTAAACGCGTAATCGCTATAGGCCGCAGGCCAATTGTGGCGCAGCTTAATGGCCTGGTTAAATAAGTGGTTAAACTCGTCGTTTGTAAACGCGTCAAAACCTGAATAAATACCCCACTCCATCACTTTAGCCAAAGTAATAGCATAATGCGGGCTAGTATCATTTAAATCATAAGCTTTGGTTGCAGCCGCTAAGGCGTCACGGTACTGGGTTTCATCAATATCCGTTTTACCTTGCCAGGCAGTAAGGTAAAAATTAGATTTAAAATGGTAAGTACTCGCTACGCCCTGGTTAAACACCAAAGGCAATAAACTGACTAAGCCGAGCAACAGCAATAGTAAAAAAAACTGGCGGGAATAACGCTTTATCGACATACAATATTAATCATTAAATAAACAAGCAGAAATTAACGCAGGCGTATTGCGGGTAACATCATCAGCGTACTGTTTATCTGTTAACTCACACACTCTTTGCCATGCCTGGGCAAGCTTTGGCGGACGCCTGTTCACACTATGACAATCAGACGCCACTATGGTGTAGCGCTTTTCTATAATCCATTTCTCAGCCAAGGTTTTAGCCGCGTCGCTCATATCACCCAGTAACGAAGCCCCGGTTAATTGAAATAAACAGCCTAACCTGGCAAATAACTCAATCCGTTCAGGGTGGGCTTGTAGCTCGCGGTTTCGCTCAGGGTGAGCAATCATAGGTAAAACATTTTTAGACAACAACCAGCCGATTAACTTATCTGTGCCTGGGGTAATATGACTGCTGGGTAACTCAAGCAATAGCACATCTTTATCGGCAAACTTGCCAATAAAAGGCAATTGTTGCCGTTCAATAAAAAACATGATTTCAGGGCAAATACGCACTTCGGCTGCGGCACGAATGTTTAGCTTACCGCCACTAAGTGCATACTCTTGCTGCAATAACTCAAATGCTGCAGTAATTGTGCTGATATTATTATCAAACACCCCCAAATGAATATGTGGCGTGGCCACCATATGGGTAATACCTTGCTGTTCGGCTAATTCAAGTAATGCTAGGGCTTCGTCAATCGACTTAGCCCCATCATCTATGCCAGGTAAAATATGGCAATGTAAATCAAACACTATGCAGACTTTCCATCGGTTTTAGCGTTAGCATCATGGCCATAGGCTTCATAGTAACCATATTGACCATAATACTGGCGCGCCTCGTCGGTATTAAACTGGTTCAATACCACCCCAAACACTTTACCACGCGCCTGAGTTAACTTAGCTAAGGTCAGTTTAATCGCTTCTGTACGAGTATTATTAGCCTTAACCACAGCAACCACGGCATCACAATGTGACGACATCACTAAGGCATCACTCACGGCATGTACCGGAGGCGTATCAATAATAATTTTGCTGTACTGGCCTTTTAACTCGGCCAACAACTCAGCAAACTTAGGCGAAGATAACAGCTCTAGCGGGTTTAACGGTATTGCGCCAGCTGGCATTAAGTCAACATTCGGTTTAACGTTTTCAACAATACAATGGCTTAGTGCATCTGTACCGGTTAGGTAGTTGGCTAAACCATGTTGGAACGTTGGCAAACCAAAACGCATACCCATACTCGGCTTACGCATATCGGCATCAATAATAAGCACTTTTTCCATCGCCGAATAGGCAAACGCGATATTCATCGACACTGTGGTTTTACCTTCGTTAGGAAACGAAGATGTCACCTCAATCACCGACAAGGGTTCACCAATCGCCAACAAAGACAATGAGGTACGAATCGATCGCACATTTTCAGCATGCAGACGTTTTTCGGGGTCAAAAAAGGCAAAGTTAATTTGCTCAAAGGTCTCTTTTTTGCCGGCTTTAGGTAAATAGCCTAATGCACGCTGCCCCAGTATTTGCTCAACCTCAGCGGTAGACTTAATAGTGTCATTCATCGAATCAAACACTAATACCAATACAATACCTAAACCTAAACTGGCAACAAAGGCTAATATAACAATCAGCTTTTTCTTCGGTTTTATCGGCTCTAACGCCATCACAGCGTAATCAGTAAAGCGTGCCACTGGCGAGTCAAAGTCACCGGTCACTTCGGTTTCTTTTTGGCGCGACAAAAAGCTTTCAAATAGCTGACGGTTAGTGGCAACTTCACGTACAAGTCTGCGGTAGTCAGTGTCCACTGAGCTTAAATTTTGAAACGAGCCTTTAGACTGACTAAATTGCGCTTCTAGGGCTTTTAGTTTTTGGGTAGCTGATTGTGCTTCATCTTCAATACCTTGCACTAATCGCCCAATTTGAGTGCGTAGGTTTTGCTGCACTGTGGCTAGCTCGGCATTGGCACCAATCATTTTAGGGTGTTTAGGGCCGTAAACCTGTGACAGCTCAGACACTTTACGCTCAACTAAAATGACGTCTTTTTTAACGTTTTGCACCGACATGTGCGAGGTCACTTCAGGCAAGCTTTCTAGGCGACCAATATCTGACTTACCATATTGTCTGACTACCGCTAAAAAGCTTTCTGCTTGTGCTTTGGTTGATCTGGCAACGGTAATTTCATCGCTTAAACGCTCAAGTTCTTTAGCGTCTAACGCGGTTACGCCTTCAACGTCAACCAGGCCGTTTTGGGTTTTAAAAAACTCAAGCTTTTGCTCAGACGCATCTAACTTTACCCGTAAGTCTTCTAAACGCCCACCCAGCCATACGTTGGCTTTTTGGGTCATGCCAGACTTAGCCTCTAACTGGCTAACAATGTAAGCATCGCCTATTGCATTGGCCACAGCCGCGGCTAACTTAGCATCTGGGCTGTTATAGCTAATGTTCACTAATTGGGTTTTACGCACAGGCGACACGTTAATGTCTGCCATAAAGTCATCAACTAACTTTTGCTTTTTGGCCGCATCATCAACTTCAGCCTCGCTGAGGTCCATTGGTAAAAAATCTAACCAGGATATAACCTGCGACTTTACCTGTGACAAGGCTGAAGGCTTAGCTTCAAAGCTAGGGTGATTAATTAAATCTAATTGGTTAAATACTCGCTCGGCAATAGAGCGCGACTTAATAATTTCAAACTGAGTTAAATAGTATTCCTGCTGGCCAGAATTCATACCATAAACTTGCTCAATTTTAATCGCCCGCGCCTGCTCTGACTCAATCAGCAGGGTGGCGGTCGAGCTAAAAATAGGTTGTAAGCTAAACACCACAAAGGTGGTTAATGCGGTAATTAACATCGCGAACGATAAAATACGCCACTTTGACTGCAACACCGGCTTAATCAGCTTGCGTAAATCAATCACCTGCTCGCTGGTTTGCTCAGCAGTGTTCGGCTCGTTTAGTAACAAATGGGCTTGCGACGTCATTAAAAAAATCTCTGTTCAATAGTAATAGTATCGCCAGCGCTAATTTGACTATTAATAGTACCGTTCACTGATTCTGACTTGGTCCCTTCGCGTGAGATAAAAATTTTCTCCTGCGAGGCACGTTCGGTAAGCCCCCTGCCAGGGCGACAGCCTGATTGACTGTCATGCCTGGCTGATAGGGGTAGCCACCGGGTTTTTTAACTTCACCGTGAATATAAAATGGTCGATATAGCACAATGCCAACAAACACATTAGGCTCAACCAAATAATCCCCTTTTAAACCTTTATATACCAATTCTTCAACTTGCTTTATCGACAAGCCTTTAACCGAAAGAGTACCTAAAAAAGGGTAATTTACCTTGCCACTATTGGTGATCTGCGTTTCAAGTGTCAGGTCATCTTCACCAAACACTTTAATCACAATGGTGTCACCTGCACCTAAGCGATAACTGTCATCAATTGCTTCAGCAGACGTTATCGGGCTTAGCAGTACAAGCAAGGCAAACAAACACGGAATAAAAAACCACTTCATCTTAAAACCTATAATGTCATCTGAGCATTGATATAATAAACGTTACGATCAAACCCAAAGTTTTCATCGCTAGACCAGCTGTCAGTAACATCAACACCCGCTACAAGTGTTAACCAACGAGTGGTCACGTAAGATGCTGAAAGTGAGAACACTTTTAGCTCATCTTGACGGTCAACGCCGTTATAGTCATCATCGGTTTGGTTATAGCTTACGTTAGTTGATACAAAGTCATTCCAACCGTGGTCCCAGCTTACGCCATAGGTGGTTGACTCAATATAGTTACCCGCACCATTAGGGTCTTTAGCGCTGTTACCGGTATTGAATGTCAGTGCTGAGTAGGTTAATGGTGACCATGTCACACTGGCGTCCCACGATAAACCACTAAAGTCATCACGGCTTGAATTATCAAAGTCTTTTTCCTGGTTACCAATACGGATAGAACCTGCGGTAGCAGCGGTTGCTTCCCAGTCCACACCCACACGGTAGAAGGTACTAGTACTGTCACGGTCGCCACTTAAGTCAGCAATCTGGTAATCAGTGTTAACTACGCTAGCATCAAATACCCAGCTAACCGATGCGCCGCTGTCGTAATAAAAGCTGGCACCATAGTCAGTGTCAGAATAGTTACGGTAGACAGTAATGGCTTCAAAGTTAGTAAATTCTTTGTCGTAGTAATTGGCATTTACTTGCACGCGCGCAGGGGTTGTTTGTGCGCCGTACTCGTAAAAACCACCTACATTGTAACTGTCAAAAGTAGCAGGTTCATTTTGTAAATCACCGTTACCTTCAAATAATCCGCTACCACGTTCTTCATGGCCAGCATCATAGTTTGCATTAAGGTTAAACTTGTTTGACTGGTTTAGTTCTACATCTGCTGCACCACCTAGATTAAAATCTAAGAAGTTATCGTCAGAACTGTCTAAAAAGTTACCGTAATCAATATTGGTTTGGAAGGTGTATTCATTATTGCCATCCAATAATTGACCTTGCAAACCAGGAGTAACACCTAAAATCCAGCTGTCTGTTTTAAAGGTTTTAGTGCTGGCAATGTTGTCATCATATTTAAAACCAGTATTAAGATACGGAATTAAATCAATGCCAGATGCCGTTTGAATCACGCCAGGCTGTTCATCTGCAGCAAAAGCTGGCGACAAAGCAAACACGCTGAGCAAAGCTGCACAACAATAACTGTATTTAAATGGGCCGTTCATCTTGTATATCCTTATAAAAAGCATGTAAAAACAGGTGAAGTGAAATTTTCACGACAGCCTATCGGTTTCATTTTAAACTATCAATCTTTTAATCAATTTTTAGCGGCATGCTAATTGAATTATAAGGACTTAATGCCCCACAACCCAAAAAATCATACCTTCTTACTACTTGACAATTTAGTTAACAACTTACTTAACGACTTACTCAGCGACTTTGTTAACAACTTGTTGATTAGCAATGACCAAACCATCAATTGAGCCAATGCTAATAAGTCAGTGCTAATAAGTCAGAGCTAAAAAGTCAGCTGTTAACTTCACTGCACCTTTGCTAACACTCTATCTATTTATAAACAGTCATCATGTCACTGATGACATTGGCTTAAGGTTATTATCAGGTCTATACGCCCGTTATCAATAAACCAAAGGTTAATCTCAGGGTTGAGCAAACTTCACTTACAAGGTTAAATATTTTAATACACATTCTTGCCGACAAAGCCTTTAAATAAGGTCATAAACACAATTCTTACGTCCCACCACAAGGTCCAGTTACGAATGTAGGCTAGGTCATATTCAATGCGCATTTCCATCTTATCTAATGTGTCGGTTTCACCGCGCCAACCGTTCACTTGTGCCCAACCGGTAATACCCGGTAGCACCTTGTGGCGCAACATGTAATAGCTTACCAACTTGCGATATTGTTCATTATGCGATACCGCATGGGGCCTTGGGCCAACCACCGACATATCACCCAATAACACATTAAAAAACTGCGGTAACTCATCTAATGAGGTGCGGCGAATAAACGCGCCCACTTTAGTCACCCGCGCGTCCCCTTTACTGGCCTGGGTAACAACATCAGCATTTTCAGTTACCGTCATCGACCTAAACTTCCACACTTTAATTTTACGGCCATCTAAGCCGTATCTGTCCTGCTTAAACAACACAGGCCCTGGTGAGGTAACAAACACCGCAATAGACACCGCTAATAACACAGGCGATATGGCAATAATGGCGCAAAAGCTGAAAGCCACATCAAAACTGCGCTTATAAAAACGCTTCATGCCATTCACTGGCGACTCAAACACACTAATGGTATCAACATCACCCACATTGCCAATGCGTGCATGCATCAGGTTTTTAATTAAAAAGTCAGGGGTAATCAGCACATCAACAGTGGTATTACCCAATTGCTCAATAATGTCGGCAATACGCTTTTCGGCGAGTAAAGGTAAACAAATATATAACTTTTGAATATCGCCACTTTTGGCTAATTCAATCGCATTATTAATATTGCCTTCTATTAACTTAGGCTCGTGGTTTTCAATCCGGCTAGGGTCTCTGTCATCAAAAAAACCTACACAATCAAAGCCAAGCTCATCATGTTTCCAAATCTCTTCATACAAGCTCATGCCCATGTCGGTTAAGCCAATAATGGCCACCTTATCAATGCTGTAACCTTTAACCCGTCTTATTCGTTTTATCTCACGTACACAAAAGCGCCAGCTTAATAATAAGATGACCGACAGCACATACCAGCCAACCATCACCACCCGTGAATACAGTTCGGCATACTTGAAAAAAAACAGCGTAGTCACCATTAACACAAAACATATGGTCACAATCAGAACCAATAGGCGACACATGTTGGAAAACTTACCTAATCGCCACGATCGATATAACCCAAATGACTCACTAATATAACTGAATAGCAGCAGTACTCCCGCAAGCACCAGTAGGTAGTCCTTACTAAAAGGCACGTCATAGCCATAGGTGATAATGAATAAAGAAAATATGACCAATGCAATATCAACCATACGAAATAAGAAACTCGTTTTAGAATCCACAAACTGAAGTTGAGAAGGGCTATCCATGTCATTTACCTAAATAAAATACAAAAAATCAAATAGTACATTGTCATTTAACACTGGGTGAAACCTTTATTTTAAAGCGAATGAAAAACATAATTAGGCATTGACTAACACTATTTCATCCAACCAGCATTTATAAAAAAACAATAAATATCTTTATTATACATCTAAAAACTAAGTAATTCTTAAGGCTTAAAGCGGCACTTTAAATGCACTCAGACAAAAACCAAATCCAGCCTACCTAGCCATTTATTAATAAAATTCACTTTACAATTAAGACAATGACGTGGTTTCATTCCGAAAAACCATAATGAATTATATTATTAGTAGTAAAAAATAACTATAACCACATCACAATTAATAATTTAACAAATTAAATCTTTATATTTAGAAATTAAATTCTCTCTCAAGTAGTTACTGTGTAGTTGGTTATAATTATTACCTTTAAAAACATTGTTGCTAATTTGTTTAAGTATTGCCTCTGCTAGTTCTTGTGGTTTATCGGGTTCGACCACAACTACACCTTCAAATTTTAATAAAATATCTTTAGCCTCACCCTTTAAACCAAAAATTATGGGCTTTGACATAGCTAAATATTCGAAAACTTTTGTCGGTACGGCGGTCTCTAATGAAGGTATATTTCGAAGTTGACCATATAAAATCTTATGGTTACTATATTCTTCACTTAGTTGTTCGAATTTCACTGCAGGAATGACCCTTGCATTTAACAACTTCCTTTTTTCTATAAGTTCTGATACTTTATCAAATTCAGGTCCATTACCAACTATAGTAAGCCTAATAATTACCCCTTTGTTTTGAAGTAAGTAAACAGCCTCAACTAATGTACTTATGTTTTGTGGATAACCAATAGAACCTGCATAAATAATTGAGTCATCTAACAACGCACCTTTATTTACAGTAGACAATTTTTGCAAGGTATTTAGATCAATTCCATTTTCGATAGCAATAACATTAGTCTTAGTTTTAGAAACAAGCCACTCTCGCTGACTGTGAGTTACAGTTACAACATCATCAAACTTATTAATCGAATAAATACTTATTTTAGTTAGAACTTCTGATATAAGGTAACTTAAAAGACCTGTTTTAAACTCATAATATCGCCAAATTAAATCTCTAACTTCTAGGATTGTATGGACTTTGGCATTTTTAAGATACCAAGCAGCTACAGGAAGAAGCATTAACATCGGAGTACTAATGATAATAGTATCAGAATCTACCTCTAACGATTTAGATATCAACTTTTTAGCTTGCATTGTTTCATTCATTAATCGAAAAAGTAAATTAGACTTGTTATAAATTTTTCGAGTAACAGGTATTAATTTTAAATTAGTAAAACACTTTAATTCATTTGGGAAGATGTAATCTTGGGATGCACAGCCTAAAGGCATTAAAAAGCAAACCGTCACTTGATAATCACTAAGCAGTAAAGTATTTATAATAGAAAGTGCGCGGTTAGAACCAGCAGTCCTTTCAGGTAAAAAACTCTCGCATATTAATGTAACTCTATTATTCAAGTTATTTTCCTTAGTATACTTTTGAATACATGTTCTTCATTTAAAGAACAGCCTGAACCGACAATTGTTGTTGTATCTTCTAAAACATTAAATGCAATAGCGTATTGATTTTTCTCAAATCTTGTTTGTTCAAGACCAACAAGTTCAAAGGTATAATCGGAAATGCCATCGTTAATTTTAAAAAGGTGATCATTAATTTTTTCACAGTATACATTAGGTGTTAGATGGTGAAAAAGCTTAAAAGAAACATTTTTTTTAGATTTAATTATATCAATAATTTCTAATTCATCATCACAAAGTATCCACTGTCTTGAATGCAATACATTCTTGTAGCCATTATGCGTGGCATTCAAGATGTTATTTTCAATATTAAAATTTTGGTTTAATATTCTTGCCCGTTCAGCAACACGAAAACCAGACCAGACATTAGTTGAATTTTTTCCATTAATCTCAACAGTGCTGTGGCTGGATGTACCTCTTTCATAAAGCCTTCGTGGTCCAGTGCCGTATTCTGATATACCTAAGTTACAGATTAATTTTTTACCATTCGCCCATAATTCGTAAGATAAAGTGTCGGCGTGCGCATGCCCAGGTATGTAGTCAGGCCCAACATTAGCTACGTCACACAATAGAGAGAAAGCTTTTGATTTCAAAACGCAATAGCCAGTTTGAGCTAACAAGAAAGATCCATCATAGCTAGCATTATTGAAACCAAGGCTAATTGAAATATCAAACAAATTCTTGGGAGAAGGTGCTACATTTTGAGTTGAATCATTGAAATGAGGATAAGTCACTTTATCTATGATAATAATTTTCAACCAATCAATCATCTTCTCGATATATGGCTTAAGTAAATGAATAATATTTTCGTAGTTAAAATTATTTGGTAAGGCAAGTATATATAAATCTAACAAATCCTCTAACATGATACCATGGTACATTGGGCTTAACTCGAAATTGCCACCATCCTTGAGCACTTGCCTATCAAGTTCATTAATTATAATTTTAAGACCTTTATTTAAACATTTTTCAGCCCAATCACCATCAAAATAAATACCGTAAAAAATTAATGCCTTACCATTAGCAAAAAGGTGATTTCCATCAATTTCATACTCTATATTTGCATATAAAAGTTTTGATTGATTATATAAACTGTTATAAAAAATTGGTTGAAGGTTCGTCTGCTTTGTGGCCCACTTTATCCAATTAACTATTCTTAATGAAGTTGGGTATGCATCACCACCAAGTTTATTCTGATATTCATAATCATTTATCCATATATATATAGCCTCCAAATTATCTTTTTGAGGACTTCTCGGGTTATTTAAGAAATCAAAATAATGAAAATTATATACATAAAGCTTAGGGAAACTTTCTTCTCGATTAATGACATCAAAGAAATTATTCATTTGATTTAAACAAGTGACTTTCATATCAAGTAAATATGAATGCTTATTCAAGCTAAAATAAAAAGAAAAATTACAATTACTTTTTGTAGGAATATAGTTTGTTAATAACACTTTATTTCTACCAAATAACTTACGTATTAATTGAAACAAGACCTGCCTGAATGTAAGGTACCTAACTGTAAGAATATACAATCTTATTTTAACTAACTTTTTTAATACAAATGAAGTCAAAACAAGTCCTTTATATAATTGAAAAATATTTATCTGTAAGTTTTTTAGAGTCAAAATCAGTAAATTTATTACATGCTCCAATGCAAAGTTTTAAATATAATCCTTCATCTTTCTCAATTTTTATTAAAATACTTTTAAGCCCTGCAGGATTTTTTATATCAACCAACATTCCTGTAACACCATGTTCAACAATTTCAGGAATGCTTCTCCAATTTGTTGATACAACAGGAACACCAACAGAGTAAGATTCAATGATTACTCCGGGATAACCTTCGCCTTCATAATACGTAGGCAAAACAAGTAGTGAATATTTTGAGATGGTTTTTGCGACAAGCGAACTGTCTAGAATACCTTTATAAGTTATATTATTAAATTTCAATTGAGATTCAGCAACCCCGATTAAAGGACCATATATATCTAAACTAATATCTAAACCTTTCACAGCTTCAACAAGATCTAATATACCTTTTGATTTTTTAACATGACCTAAAAATATTATGCGTTTATTAAATTTCTTATCTACTATCTTTTTTTGTGAACCAGGTCGACTATTTGGGTACCAAAGTATTCTTGAACTAGGAGACTCTTTACTAAAAAAGTCAACTTGCTCTATTGTTTCGAGCAAAACCTCATCAGCCGTCATTACATATTTTATAACTTTTTTATATATTATATTTGATGATTCATAAGTATGTTTTAACTCTCCACCAAACTTTCTTATAATTACTTTTTTATTAAATAGTCTACCTATAAAAAGTACTAATGGCGCAAAAACACTAAAACCTCTTTTTGATACATGACAACCTACTGAATCATATTCTTTTATATTTCGAAAAAGCTCATAAGACACATGAAAAAAGCGCTTAAATATATTTATATTTTGTGAGTCACTATCTTTTTTTAAACAATATGTATTAATTACTTTCAAATCGAGATCTGACCTTAAACTTAAATCGTCTACAAGCTGTTGGAATAGTATTGTTGCCCCACCAAGCGGTGGAGGAAGTGGACCTATCAGTATTGTTTTTTTCATAAAATTTAATTCGCATTCCTAAAAAGTTAGTTCTGTAATAAATAAGAATAGTTAAATAAACATTTAAAAAACCATAAACCTTATAATTATGATAAAACTTCCTTATCTACATTTTTAATAAACTTTGCAGGAACTCCACCAACAACAGTATAAGGTTCAACATTTTTATCTACGACAGCATTAGCACCAACAATCGCACCAGTCTTAATAGTAATCGGCCCAAGAATTACCGCACCGGCACCGATATAAACATCATCTTCTATAACAGGAACTTCAAAGAGGCCAGATTTACCTCCAATAGTAACATTCTGGCTTATAACAACGTTCTTTCCTATAACAGCTCTGGCATGAAGTACAACTCCTATCCCACCATAGCCTAGCTTTGAGTTCTTACCAATTTTTACTGAAGGTGGTATAGATGAGTTATAAATCAAAAAAATAAAATAATATAATATCCTTGGGAGTACCGGGATATTCTTAGTATATAACCAACTTGAAAATCTATGTATAGTAATTGCATTCATAAAAAACCTTTCATTTTTTGATTAATCAATAAAATTATTGACAAGTTAAAAATAACACTGCTCAAAATCTTATTTTTATAGTTCCAAGTCTAATAACAAATGTACAAAAAAAATAAATAGAAATTGGTAAAAAAATAGAAATAACAATTTGATTTATCACTGCAGAGAAATCACTCCTTGCAAAAATCAAAACGGTTGATAAGAGAGATGCACAAATTGTGATAAAAAATTCCATTTTAAATTTACTTTTTAAAAACCTGAGGAAAACTGCGATAAAATATCCAAAAATGAAAGGAATCAAAATAGGTCCCGCCAGTGAAAAGTTTAAATATGATTCAGCTAAAAATGAAAATGCTAAAGTTCCACCAGAAGAAAAATAATCAGGGAAGTATATGGATGCATACCAAGGAGATAAACCAGTTGGTTTGTTTTCATAGATAAAAGAAGGGATAGAAACTAATGGTGCAAGCATATAAGTTTTACCAAATTCCATTCCATAGACTTTAACGAAATCAATTACATCAGATACAATTAAATAATGCCACCCAAACTCACCACTTGAAAAATCAAACCATTCATATGTAAAGTTTAAAATGAAAAAGTTAAACATTTCGTCTATTGAATGTGAATAGCCTCTGATTTTACTAAATACTTGAAGAAATACAAGCGAGATGACTCCAAAGATTATCATTTTAATGATTGGTAACTTATTTATTGTTGACCACATAAAAACCATACCTATCACTAGTGAAACCCATACTCTCCGATCACCTGATGCGCTAAAAAAAAGTATGTATAGTAGCAATAAAATAATATGAATCTTTAAAATTTTACTATTTTTGGATCTAAGGTCACTATAAAATAAAAAAAGCCATGCGAAATTTATAAGATATATACCACTTGTAAATATACCTTTACCTTTAGCGTTAGCAAAACGTTCCTCGCGAGATGTATCCTGTATCATTTGAGCTAAATTATCATAACTTGTAAGTATATATATGCTATATAACAAAATACCTGCAAACAAAACAAAAAACATAACTAATCTTTGCTTATCAATTATTACTTTATCACTAATTTCATTATTATTTAAACTTGAAAAGCTTATACTACTAACATAAAACCCAACCAATATTAATAACGCACACAATATATAACCAAAATATATATTTATTATTCTGTCATCACCTAACTGAAAATTATCCAAGCCGAATAAATTAGCAATCGCAACTGGGAGCGCATAGATAAAGATAACTAAAGAAAGTATTACTTCAATATTATAAGTGTTTGTTTCTTTTTTCTTTATCTTCATATAAAAAAATAATATAGAAAAGAAAAAAATCGTTATTATTAAAAATTTAAACTCGTACATCTTTAACCTTTTTAGCTATTAGAACCAACATCACTATGGAGTAAAAAAAATATAATATTGAAGTTATAATTAATACATATTTATCCCCGAACCCCATGTAGTATCCAACAAAATATAAAGCAAGTATAAAAGATAACAGTGATAGCTCTAATTGATACATCTTGTTATTTATTTTCACGATATTCATCATGTAATAAAAAACAGATGTGACTAGGTTAGCAAAAAAATATGGTGTTAATAAAATAAGTGCAAAGCCAAGTCCACTCCATTCATTTCCAAATATCATATCTATGAAAAAATATGATATTATTAAATACAACAATAAAAATAAACACGAAAAGAAAAAGAAAAACTTATAACTCCTAATCACATCGGTATAACTTGGCATGTGATTTTTGCCTACCGTATTCTCAGCCAATATAAAATTACCTATTGTACTTCTAATAAATCGTGCTACAACTTCAACTAATTTAAGTGACAAGGCTATAATCGCTACAGCTTCTATCTCTAAAAAAAGTGCAGTTAATAGTATGGGTAATTGCAAATTTAGTAATTGAAGGAATCGACCAAAAGTAATTTCCACATACTTCTTGATACTTAATTTTATTATAAATTTAGCTTGCCTAAAATTTTTATGTATATCATTAAAAGAGATCAAAAACCCTAGCTTATGGACCATATAGGCTAACGAAAATATCATTGACAAAAAATGAGATAAAATCAAAAACTTTAAATCTTTATCAAAAAAAAATATAAATAAAATCTGTAACAAAGGCAAACTAACCACTAAAAAAGCTGTAGACTTGGCTAAAGTTTTATAATCTTTATTTCTAATTAAAGAGAAGTAATAAATTTGATATATTGAAACGACAAATACAGCCAACCCAACATATAAATAGTGAAAAAATACGATATCTAAAATAAAAAAACAAAGTGTTAACAAAACCAACGATATTGAAAAGCTTATTGATAAGAACAACATCGTATTTATTTTGTACTTATACTTAACTAGACTACCTTTTGTGATATCTTGCTGTATATTTAAAGTACTCAACATTGTAAATAACAATATTATCGATAACAAAACACTATACTGACCGAAAAGTGTTGGTCCATAAAATTTAGTTATTAGAGGCATCAAAGTAAGAGCTATTAACTGACTAAAAAGAGTTATAGATCCAATTCCCAGAAACTTTTTGTATATTTCTTTTTTTTCCACAGAATCTACAACTCCACTTACTTAGTTAAAATTTTTTATTTTTACATAATCCCACGAGTATCAATAATCACTTTTTTAGCAAACTGGCTTTTATCCGCTGCTTTAAACTGTTTGTGATCAACCAAGACGACAATCACATTAGCTTTTTCTAACGCCGTTTCTAGCGTGACCAATTCAACATTTTTATCCACCAGCTTATTCGGTAAGCTTTTAATATTTGGCTCTACCGCTAATACATCGGCAATGTCTAAACCGGCTAAGTGCTCGACGATTTGTAATGCTGGGCTTTCACGTAAGTCGTCAATATCGGCTTTAAAGGCTAGGCCTAAGCAGGCAATAACCGGCTTTTTGAATTGGTCTGCCGCTTGAATAATTTGATCGATAACATAAAACGGTTTAGCGTCGTTGGTTAAGCGGGCCTGGCGGATAATGTTGGCCTCATCTGGGCAACTGTCGACAATAAACCATGGGTCTACTGCGATACAGTGGCCGCCAACACCTGGGCCTGGGCTTAAGATGTTAACGCGCGGATGACGGTTAGCCAGTTTGATTAGCTCCCACACGTTGATTTTTAGCTTGTCGCAAATAACCGACAATTCATTAGCAAAGGCAATGTTAACGTCACGGAATGAGTTTTCAGTCAGTTTGGCCATTTCAGCGGTACGTGCATTGGTAATAATGCATTCACCGCGTACAAAAGTGTGGTAAAGCTCGACCGCTCTTTCACTACAGGCTTTGCTCATGCCACCAATTACGCGGTCATTGGCAACCAGCTCTTGTAATACGTAACCTGGTAATACACGCTCTGGACAATGCGCCACTTTAATGTCGGCTGTGTCGCCTAGGTCTTGGGGGAATGTTAAGTCAGGGCGCGCTTCTTTCAGCCAGGCTGATAGTTTTTCTGTTGCGCCTACAGGCGATGTAGATTCAAGAATAACTAAATTGCCTTTTTCTAACACTGGCGCAATGGCTTTGGCTGCGGCTTCAATGTATTTAAGGTCTGGTGCATTGCCTTCTTTAAACGGTGTTGGCACGGCAATCATAAAGGCTTCAGCCGCTTCTGGCTTAGTGGTTGCGCGCAAGTTACCTGTAGTCACCACACCACGTACAATAATATCTAAATCTGGCTCAACAATATGAATACGGCCTTCGTTAATGGTATCAACAGCTTGTTGATTTATATCAACGCCAATGACTTCTAAGCCACGCGATGCTAGAACTGCGGCGGTAGGTAGGCCAATATAGCCAAGACCGATAACTGATACTTTTTTGAATGACATGGTGTTTCCTTTAGCGCAAATTTGTTTATATAAAATGAATTAATAACTATGCAAGCTCGATAACAATCAACCAGGTTAATAGGGTTATTATTGGGTAAAGTGCTGCTTAATTTTTTCAATAATATGCTGGCAAGCTTTACCGTCGCCATACGGGTTATGTGCTTTACTCATTGCACTGTATTGCGCGTCATTTGTTAGCAAGCTTTCAACTGCATCGATAATTACCTGTTTATCTGTACCGACTAATTTAACTGTGCCCGCTGTAACGGCTTCTGGTCGTTCAGTGGTGTCGCGCATCACTAAAACTGGCTTACCAAGCGATGGTGCCTCTTCTTGTATGCCGCCAGAGTCGGTTAATAATATGTGTGCTTGATTCATAAAATACACAAAAGGCAGGTAATCTAATGGCTCAATTAAGTGCACATTATTAACATTTTGCAGAATACGATTGACCGGTTCACGCACATTAGGATTTAAATGCACAGGGTAGATAATTTGGCATTCTGGGTGGTTTGCAGCAATGTTGACTAATGCTTCACAGATGCGCTCAAAGCCGCCACCAAAGCTTTCACGGCGATGGCCCGTAACCAAGATCATTTTTTTGGTTTTATCAATAACAGGATATTGCGCTGATAGGGCCTCATTTAGGCTAGCGTCTGTGTCGAGCTTGTTTTTAATAATCAACAGAGCGTCAATCACCGTATTACCCGTTATGGTAATTTGATTTGGATTAATACCTTCATTAAGCAAGTTGTCTAAAGATGCTTGAGTGGGGGCAAAATGTAAGGTGGCTATTGCGCCGGTTAATTTACGATTGCCCTCTTCAGGCCAGGGCGAATAGATATTGCCGGTTCTTAAGCCTGCCTCAACATGGCCTACGGGTATTTGCTGATAATAAGCCGCTAAACTGGTTGATAGCGTTGTTGCGGTATCACCATGCACAAGTACGATGTCTGGCTTAAATTCTTCTAGAACAGGTTTTAACCCCAATAATATATTGGTTGTGACGTCATACAGTGTTTGACCTGGCTTCATTATGTTTAAGTCATAATCTGGGATGATATTGAATAAATTTAACACCTGATCAAGCATTTCACGATGTTGTGCTGTTACACACACTTTAGCGTTGATACCTTCTGCGCTTTCGAGCGCTTTAACCAAAGGCGCCATTTTAATTGCTTCTGGTCTGGTACCAAATACTGATAAAACTTTTATCATTACAAATTCCTTTTAGCGCTTAATATTGCTTAATCGTTACCAAACAAGTCGCGGGTATATACTTTATGAGTTACATCACTGAGTTCGTCAGCAGCGCGATTAGATATAATCACATCGGCATCGGCTTTAAACTGGGCAAGATTACGGTAAACTTTTGAGTTAAAAAAATCGTCTTGCTGCATTACTGGCTCGTAAATGATCACTTCAATACCTACGGCTTTGATGCGCTTCATAATGCCTTGAATACTTGATGACCTAAAATTGTCTGAGCCTGACTTCATAATTAGGCGGTAAATGCCAACCGTTTTAGGGTTACGTTTGATGATTGAGTCGGCAATAAAGTCTTTGCGGGTGGTATTAGAGTCAACAATGGCGCTAATTAAGTTATTAGGTACGTCGGCATAGTTTGCCCGTAGCTGTTTGGTGTCTTTGGGTAAGCAGTAGCCACCGTAGCCAAATGATGGGTTATTGTAGTGATTACCTATGCGGGGGTCTAAACACACACCGTCGATAATTTGTTTGCTGTCTAACCCATGGGCTTCTGCATAGGTGTCTAGCTCGTTAAAGTAGGCTACCCGTAAAGCTAAATAGGTATTTGAAAACAGCTTAACCGCTTCAGCCTCGGTTGAGTGGGTAAATAGCACTTCAATATCTTGCTTAATGGCGCCTTGCACTAATAAGTTGGCAAAGGTGTTAGCACGTTCGCTTTGTTCACCAACAATAATGCGAGACGGGTAAAGATTGTCGTGCAGTGCTTTGCCTTCACGCAAAAACTCTGGCGAAAATATAATATTGTTACAGGCAAACTCTTGTTTAATACGTTCGGTATAGCCTACTGGCACGGTTGATTTTATGATCATCACTGCATTAGGGTTAATGCTGATGACATCTTTGATAACGGATTCAACTGACGCGGTATTAAAGTAGCTTGTTGCTGGATCGTAGTCTGTTGGTGTAGCAATAATAACAAAGTCGGCGCCCGTATAGGCTGCCTGCTTGTTTAAGGTGGCGGTGAAGTTGAGTTTTTTGTTTGTTAAAAAATCTTCAATTTCGGCATCGACAACAGGAGAGACTTTATTATTAAGCTGGCTTATTTTTTCTGCAACTATGTCTACCGCAACCACTTCATTGTGTTGCGCTAATAACATAGCGTTAGATAAACCGACATATCCTGTACCAGCGATGGCTATTTTCATGTTGATGATCTTCCTGATGATCTAAACAAAACTCATTGGTAACTGATTTAAAAACTGACTTAAAAAAAGCTAACCGATTCAAACCGATTGTTACAGCTGCTATTTTATGTTTTAAGCGCAAAACTAATAAGCTTGAACGACTAAGCTTGAGCCAATAACGTTATTAAGAAATAGTAGACACAATTTACCCGGCCAGAATTAACTTTGGCTTGCAGGTGACGAAACAACCGCTGTTGCACCTAAATGGATAGTTTGGGTATTGTTGGAGTTAAAACAGGATGAGATTACAGAGATAAACTAACGAACAAAATCAGGTGATTTTGATTCAAAAAAAAGTTAATCAGTGGCGTCATGCCTTGTTTTAAAATTTCCTTTTCTACTACTAATTTCTATGTCAGCACTCTATTTCGCGGAGATTATAGAGTAAATGCTAAGTTAATGACAGTTTTTTGACGCATTTTGTTATTTTTTGACGTTTTTTTATTCGTCTAATTTTTCACGTTATTTTTTTCTATTTAAAATCAGAAACTAGCCGCGCTTGCTGGTTTTATCGTTTGTCGTTAAGTTATGTCAGTAACCACACCTTGTACTGTAACGTCCCTATTACTTTACTATAATTTCCTTTTCACCTTCACTATCACTTTACCCCTAGTGCGCTTTCGTTTATGAGTTACGTTTTGGTTTCTGAGTTGCATTTTTACTTAAGAGTTACTTTGGCTGCTAACGACGGTATCTATTATGTTAGCTAGCCTGTTGGATATAGCTTATTTGACTATTATGACAATACTATGTTGGCCAATGTTTTGTTTTTTGGCTGCTGGGTTCAGGTGACTGGGCTTATGCAACTGGACTAATACTGCTAAATTCATGCAGCTTGGCTAATCCTAGTGTGCTAATGCACTGGGCTAATGCTACTGGACTCATTACAGGTATGCTGCGACTAAATTTAAATGACTTAAGCTAGCTTAAACAGATTTTGAACTTGCTTAATGGCTAACACTTTTGAATGACGAGGTTAAGCGCAACGCATTCAAATAAAAGACTTTGTTTGCCTGTGCCGTTGTCATTTTATTTTTGTTTGTAACTTAACTAGATTATGATGTGCATCAGGTTTGTGTCACTTTGATCTCAATAGACAGATTATTGGGTAATTTTGCGGTGATTATCGCTCTATTGATTCAATGATAAACAGCAGGAATGACGCGTATTAAGAGTTTGCTTGTTAATATGAATAAATACCGCCATTGGTTAGCCATACCTGTGGTGTTTTCGGCTGTGTGTTTTGCCACCTTAAGCGACAGTTTATTTACCGACGACTTTTTTGCTGGCATAAAACAAGGCTACGGCGATAAAAAACTTAGCGACTTTTATGACTGGCGTGAAGTGATTGATGAAGGTAGCGACCTGGATGATTACGATAGGTTGTTACTGGCCAATGAGTTCGCCAATAGGCATATTGATTTTAAGTCTGACTTGAAACATTGGAATACCTTAGATTACTGGGCAACGCCAACAGAGTCCTTAGGGACTGGTGCTGGTGACTGTGAAGATTATGCCATTTTCAAGTATATGACTTTGCTTGCTATGGGCATGGATGAGAATAAGCTGCGGTTGATGTATGTGCGGTCGTTAACCTTTAATGAACCCCATATGGTGCTAATTTACTTTGAAACACCATCATCATTGCCGTTAGTGTTAGATAATCTTAATCGTAAAGTGTTATCAGCAAATCGTCGTCCAGATTTAAAACCCATATATTCCTTTAATGGACAAGGTTTATGGTTAGCTAAAGCACATGGGTTAAGTTCAGCTAAACCCGACAGTAAAGGCACTACTGATTGGTCAGTTTTAATGCAGCGTATAGAAAACGGTGAATAACTTTAACAGGGTCAAATATTATGTTTAGAAAGGGAATCTCTTTACGGGCGCAGTTGTATTTATTAATTGCGTGTTTGTCTTTATTTAGCTTTGGTGCGTCGCTGTTTAATAATGTGTCTAATATGCGCAGTTATTTAAATGAGCAATTAGCATCCCACGCTCAAGGGGCGGCTATTAGTTTAGGCTTGTCTATATCGCCTTATATGGATGAAGAAGGCATGGTGATTGCGGCTACCATGACCAACGCTATTTTTGACTCTGGTTATTATCAACGTATTTCGTTTACAGACATTAACGGTGACGTTAAATTTGAGCGACTGAATAAGCAAGGTAACTTTAATGTACCTAGCTGGTTTATGGCGATATTGCCGCTTACGCCACCGTTAATGGTAAGTGAAGTGAGCAACGGCTGGAACATTGCCGGTACGCTTGAAGTGCAGTCCCATGCGGGCACATCTTATAAAACATTATGGGACCATAGCGTTAATGCGTTAACCACCACCCTAATACAATTTTTTATCGCGTTACTGTTTGCCTATTTGATCATTAAGTCGGTACTTGCGCCGTTAAAACGCATTGAGTTACAGGCTGAAGCGGTCATTGAAAAGCGCTTTGATTTAAACCCTATCAAGCCGTTCACCACTGAGTTAAATACGGTTGTGAATGCCATTAACAAAATGGTCACCAATATTCAGCGCTCTTTTTCAGAGCAAACACTGAACGCGGAAAAGTTATCAAAAGAAGTGTATATCGATAGCCATACTGGCTTGCCTAATAGACGTGCTTTAATGAAGGCGTTTGACTCGTTAAAGCATGAGGCTGAAAAAAACGGTAATCGTTTGTATTTTGGCATGGTGTCGTTAACCTCACTGCAATTGATAAACGATACCGAAGGTTATGCCCACGGTGATGCGTATATTACTGAAGGGGCAACTATTTTAGCGGACCAAGTATCGGTTTATAACGATGTGAGCCTTTATAGAGTGTCGGGGTCTGAGTTTGCTATTTTGTCGCAAACCACCCATGACTTGGTGTCTATTTTAGACGGTAAAATTGGCGATGCGTTTTCGGTAGCCAATACCAACCGCTTTAGCCAGGGCTTTGCAAAACATGCATTAACCAGTGTTGAGTATAGTGAAACCTTTTCTGATGCGGCGCAGCGTTTAGATAGCCAGTTAACCCATGACAGTTATTTAGATTCCCCTGTAACGGGATTAACCACATCAACACCTACAGCAACCCATTCACGTGAAGAGTGGGTAGCAATACTTAAGCAGTTTACTGAGTATTTTAACGCTGAGATTGTTCACACTAAGCCGCAGGATTTTGCGATTAAGTGTATCCCTTTAGATAAGCTGTTTGATTTAATGCTGCAACCGGTAGTGGATACAACTAACCAGCTGCTTTATGTTGAGTGTTTTGTGCGGTTTAAGCACAACAATGAAACGCTGTCGACCATTGATGTGTTTGCTATGGCCGAGCGTTTGGGGTTACTGCAAGAATTAGAGCAAACGGTGATTTGTTTTATTTTTTACAAACTGCATCATGTTAAAAATACCCGTGTGGCGATCAACATTAGTAACCATGCACTGCATAATACTCGCTTTACTGAATGGCTATTTGATACGTATAAACAATTGCAGTCGAAACTGCCGCCGCTGTTGTGTGAATTTAATGAGTCTGGGGCTATGTTGTCACTGGAGTCAACCAAGCAATTTATTAGTCAGTCGAAAGCATTAAATATTGAAATCGCCATTGAGCGTTTTGGCTCAAGCTTAAGCTCGTTTCAATATATTAAAAATTTAAATGTTGACTACATTAAAATTGATGGCAGCTATATACGTGATATAGAACAAGCAGATACACAGTTTTTTATTCAAACCATTACCCAAATTTGTCACGGTATTGGCATTAAAATGATAGCGCCACAGATAGAAACCTTGGCAATAAGCCAGCAATGCGTGCAATTGAACATTGATGGCCTGCAAGGAAACGGCTTGTACTCTGTACGTAATTTTAATACACTTTTACGAGTAAGTGCTGATACAATTGAAACAGAACTTAAACTTAATGATTTTTAACTATTGTAAGGAACACAATGATGCGCAAGTTACAAACTGCTGCAGTTGTACTTTCTCTTCTATTGTCTGCCGGTGTTTCAGCTGTCAGCCTAGAAGAATATAACGCAGGCTTAGAAGCTGCTGTTGCTGCTGGCACTGTTGGCCAGTACACTGCAGACATGATAGCAAATTCAACAGCTGCTGAAGCTGAAGCTATTTTATCTGCTGCGCTTGTCGCTGCTGCAGGCGATGAAGCTGCTCAAGCTCAAATTCTTGCCGCTGCTCAACAAGCTGGCGTATCATCAGACGTAATTGCTGTAGTTGCTGCTGCAAATGGTGTTTCTTCAAGCGTTGTCGCTCAAGCAACTCAAACAGCAACTGCCACTGGCGGTCAAACATCTGGCACTTCAGTTGGATTAAACCCAGGTCAATCTGGCGGAAGCTCTAGCGGAAGCAACGGTGGCGGCGGCGGTGGTGGCGGAAACGGTATTTCTGGTAACTAGAAACCGATTTTACTAGCTAATAGCTGTTTTAAAAAAGCCCATTAATATGGGCTTTTTTATTGGCTGAATTTTAATAATTAACTGTTTTACTTCTATCTCTTATCCCGAGTTCAGGTTATTTAATCAAGATATACAGCAGTACATTGCCCTCGTTTTCAAATTCTAATCTTTGCTTCTTAGATCACCCTGCTCACCTCAAGACTTAATCTGTAGGCTTTAAAGTGCCGAGCTAATTGATAAGGTTTGTGTTTTAAATACCTATTACAAAAATGCGGATTCTGCATATAGATTTAAAGTGGGTTAGCGAGCCTGAAATGACTTATTTATAATTAAGCTGACTTTGTGAGTCTACTCAATGATCTACGCTGCTAGCTGTTTATATTTGCTTGTAGAGGCATTTAAACATCATAACCCCAAAGCATTTTGTTTAAACAACTAGATAAGCCGTATTGGAAGAAGTAAAGAAGTGGTGGCTCGTGAAGGATCGAACCTTCGACCAATGGGTTAAAAGCCAACTGCAGCTTTTGATCTAGCTTTTAGCTTAGTGAAAGAGTGACTGAGGTAACGAAACATCTTGGTTTTGCTGATCTTTAAATAGTTAACTGGCATTTAATACGAAGAGTTGAAGAAGTGGTGGGTCGTGAAGGATTCGAACCTTCGACCAATTGGTTAAAAGCAAACTGCAGCTCTTGATGTAGCTCTTCGCTTAGAGAAAGAGTGACTGAGCTAACGACACATCTTGGTTTTGCTAAGCGATATGGTTAACTGGAGATTACAACTAGGAGTTACAACATCGGGAAGGAAAAGTGGTGGGTCGTGAAGGATTCGAACCTTCGACCAATGGGTTAAAAGCTAACTGCAGCACTTGATCCAAATAGAAAGTGACTGAGCTAACGACCCATCTTGGTCTTGCTGATCTTTAAGTAGTTAACGGGAATTCAACTGATAATTATTCAGAGAAAAAACTGATATAAATTAATAAACCATTGATAAAAACAGGAGGAATTTAATACGGAGAATTGAAGAAGTGGTGGGTCGTGAAGGATTCGAACCTTCGACCAATTGGTTAAAAGCCAACTGCTCTACCGACTGAGCTAACGACCCAACGATGTTTTGCTAACCTGTTATGGTTAACTGGAACAAAAGCTAACTGTCTATGTTTCAAGACCGACTGAGCTAACGACCCATCTGGTAAGTGAATTATTTAGCCACTCTCAAATAAAGTGGTATAACGTGAAGATTAAAACCTTCGACAAATTGGTTAAAAGCTAACTGCAGCTCTTGATGTAAATAAAGAGTGACTGAGCTAACGACCCATCTGATATTACTTTAAATTCTTTAACCACTATTTAAATAAAGTGGTGGGTCGTGAAGGATTCGAACCTTCGACCAATTGGTTAAAAGCCAACTGCTCTACCGACTGAGCTAACGACCCATCTGGTAAGTGAATTATTTAGCCACTCTCAAATAAAGTGGTATAACGTGAAGATTAAAACCTTCGACAAATTGGTTAAAAGCTAACTGCAGCTCTTGATGTAAATAAAGAGTGACTGAGCTAACGACCCATCTGGTAAGTGAATTATTTAGCCACTCTCAAATAAAGTGGTATAACGTGAAGATTAAAACCTTCGACAAATTGGTTAAAAGCTAACTGCAGCTCTTGATGTAAATAAAGAGTGACTGAGCTAACGACCCATCTGATATTACTTTAAATTCTTTAACCACTATTTAAATAAAGTGGTGGGTCGTGAAGGATTCGAACCTTCGACCAATTGGTTAAAAGCCAACTGCTCTACCGACTGAGCTAACGACCCATCTGATATTACTTTAAATTTTTTAGCCACTCTCAAATAAAGTGGTGGGTCGTGAAGGATTCGAACCTTCGACCAATTGGTTAAAAGCCAACTGCTCTACCGACTGAGCTAACGACCCATCTGATATTACTTTAAATTTTTTAACCACTATTTAAATAAAGTGGTGGGTCGTGAAGGATTCGAACCTTCGACCAATTGGTTAAAAGCCAACTGCTCTACCGACTGAGCTAACGACCCATCTAGTATTACTTTAAATTCTTTAACCACTATTTAAATAAAGTGGTGGGTCGTGAAGGATTCGAACCTTCGACCAATTGGTTAAAAGCCAACTGCTCTACCGACTGAGCTAACGACCCAACGATGTTTTGCTAACCTGTTATGGTTAACTGGAACAAAAGCCAACTGTCTATGTTTCAAGACCGACTGAGCTAACGACCCGGAATGTTCTAAATAAGTCTAAAACATCCCCCAAAAGGCTATGCCGTTCTGAGGGCGCCTATAATACCGTTTTCATTTTGTCATGCAAGCGCAAATTTGTAATTTGTGGTTGTTTGCATGAAAAACAGACTAAGAGGCTGCTTTTTGACTTTATTAGCCATTAAGTGCTGATAACTGCTGCTGTGCAAGGCGTGCTGAAGCGCTGTTAGGGTATTCTTTTAATACTTTATTATAGAGTGCTTTTGCTCCGGCAAGGTCACTCTCTTTTTCAGCAATCATACCTAACTTAACTAAACTATCGCCACGTTTGTTTGAATCAGCAAATTGACTCACAACCGCACTAAAGGCACCTTTAGCATCTGCATGCTCACCTTTATTAAACAATAGCTGACCTAACCAGTAATTGGCATTAGCAGCATAGCTTGATTGCGGATATTGTTTTATAAAACTTCTAAAGGCAGGAATAGCATCATCATACTTACGATCTTTAAGCACTAGGTTAACCGCAGCTTCATAGCTACCTGTTTCACCTAATGTCGAGCTTGAGGCGGCAACGCTAACTGCATCTGTTGCAGCGGGTGCGTTTACTACTGCTGCGGGTTTGCTCGATAAGTTTGCTATGTCTTCGTAAAGCTGGCGTTGACGTTGCAACATTTGATTGATCTGGTAATTCTGTTGCTCAGTAATGCCACGTAAATCCAACACTTCTCTTTGCAAAGCGTCTAGTCGACGTTGCATGTCAAATTCACCCTGTTGCTTTGCTTTTATGATGCGTTCTACACGTGCTAAACGATCATCGCTTGAACCATTAGCAACATCCTCTACAGGAGCGGGAGCAGCTACTGCTGCCCCTGCACCAAAGAACATTGCCGCAACTAATACGGCATGTTTCATGTAAATCTCCTAACGGGTCAACCAAGGTGGTTGACCTTTCTTCATTAACGCTTAGTAAACTAACACACCGCGACGGTTTTGAGCAAAACCGGTGTCAGTGCGAGAAAAGTCTAAAGGCTTTTCTTCACCGTAGCTTACGATACTCATTTGGCTAGGTTGTACACCCATGCCTTGTAAGTATTTAGCAATCGCTTTAGCGCGACGTTCGCCTAGTGCGATGTTGTATTCTGGTGTACCACGTTCGTCAGCATGGCCTTCAATTAGTACGCGAACATTTGGGTGTTCAACTAAGTAATTGCCGTGTGCCATAAGAATGTCAGCATTGTCAGTTTGTACTTCACTGCGATCGAAATCGAAGTAAATAATGTTTTGACGACGTAATTCTTGCTCTTTCAAACGTTGCTGTTCTGCTGGGCTTAATACTGCACCAGCACCACCAGTTTCAATACCACCATTACCATACTCGCTAGATGAACCAGAAGTAGAACCGCTAGCATCTGTGTCAGAGTCTGAAGTTGAGCTACAAGCACCCAGTGCCATTAGCGGAACTGCAACCATCATAGCTTTGAACAACTTATTCAGATCCATGTTAAATCCTTATCGATACTTAATATTAAAGAAATGGGGACCAGGCTGGTGATTTCACCTCACCTTGTCCAGCAGGCAATCTTGCCTTAAATCGGCCATCGGTAGAAACCGCTGCCAGTACTTGTTTACCTTCGTGAGTCGTACCATAAATCACCATAGTACCATTAGGTGCAACACTTGGTGATTCATCTAATCGAGTAGATGATAACACCTGCATAAAGCGAGTTGCTAAGTCCATTCTGGCAATATTGAAACGTCCATTAGTACGATTCACAAAAATCATGCTGCGACCATCAGGTGTAATTGAACCACCTAAATTCCATTCGCCTTCAAAAGTCATTCGACTGACTTTATTTGTATCCAAATTCACTTTGTAAAGCTGCGGTCTACCGCCACGCTCAGACGTGAAAAGAAGCGACTTACCATCGGGGAACCATGAAGGCTCTGTGTCAATGGCGTAGTGATCTGTTACACGTTTGGTTGCTTTTGTGGCTATATCCACTGTGTAAATTTCTGGCTGACCATCTTTTGATAAGGTCACGGCTAACTTTTTACCGTCTGGTGAAAAAGAAGGCGCGCCATTTATACCGTCAAAACTACTTACTAGCGTACGAGTTTGAGTGTATATGTCTTGAACAAATATTTCAGCTTTGCGATTTTCAAAACTCACATACGCTAAACGACGACCATCTGGTGACCAGCTTGGTGACATTAATGGTTCTGGCGAGCGTAATAACATTTGCTCGTTGTAACCATCATAGTCGGCGATCATTAAATGATACGGCGCTTTTTGGCCTTGCTTAACGACAACATAGGCGATTCGAGTTAAGAACGCGCCTCTTATTCCAGTTAATTTTTCATATACCACATCGCTGATGCGATGGGCGTATTGTCTAAATTGGTTAGCGTTAATCACAGTTTCGCGGCTTTCTAAAACCAGTTCGCTATTGTTAACAGGGCCTTTGCCAGCTTGAAGCTGTGCTTTTACCAGGTCGATAAGTTCAAAAGTAACTAAAAATTGACCTGTGCCGTAGGGCTTAACCGAACCAACAACAAGTGCATCTGCGGACACATTGCCCCAGTTAGCAGCGTTGAACTGAGCTACTGTATTAATATTAGACTGTGGTAATGCACGTTTATCTAGTGGTGAAAAAGTACCACTTCTAGATAAGTCAGACATCACGACATCTGAAATAGATGCAGGCGCTGCACCTTCACCTTGCCATACAAAAGGCACGATAGCGATTGGACGCGATTGATCAACACCTTCGGTGATCACAATATCCAAGGCTGCACGTGCTGGCGTTATCATTACAACACATGCCAATGCGAACCATTTAACCAAATTATTCATGAGACTCCTTCATACCCTTCGCATTTTTAATGCATTATTTTGTATCGGTAATACATTAATATACTAATTAAATTCCGGTGAAACCGTTAAGTTAATTTCTTTTAATTTATCGTACACACCCGCTTCTGTAGACACGGGTAAACGACCTGCTTTATTAATTGCTGCTTTTGCTGCACGACACACAACCTGATCGCCATCTAATGTTTGACTTGACGTCACAAAACCATCTTGTGCTAATCGAATAAACACGCGACAACTTTTTCCGCGCATCGATTCGTCAACCACAAGGTTACGTTGAATTGTGGCAATGATCATCGCTTTAAATCGATCCACTTCTGACATAACTTGCTTATTTCGCGTTTGCGATAATGTTGCTTGTTCTGCCGCGAGTGCGTCTGTCATTTCTTGCTCTTGACGTGCTTTTGCATCGGCATCGGCTTTCGCTTTGCGTTGGCGATCTTCCTCTAATTTACGTTTGCGTTCATCTTCTTCAGCTTTACGCTTACGTTCATCTGCGGCTTGTTTCGCTGCGGCTTCTTCTTGCTTACGTTTTTCGGCCGCTTTTTGTGCGGCTTGTTCCGACGCTTTTTGTTCTTGCTCTTTTTGCTTACGAACGGCTTCAGCCTTATTCGCACGCTCTTTTTCTTGCTGCACTTTTATTTGAGCAGCTTTAGCGGCGTCGTTGGCTTTTTGTGTTTCAACTTCTTTCTGTTTGCGTTCGATTTCTAAATTCTTAATTTTTTGCTGTTCTTGCTCACGTTGTTTGCGGGCTTCGTTGGCTTTACGCTCTAACTCTGCTTGACGTGCCTTTTCTTTGTTTTCAGTGTCTTGCTTTTGTTGCTTTAACTTTTCTACATGCTGGGTAATTTTTTGTTGATCAACCATCACAGCTTGAATAGCAGGTGCACTAGGTGCTGATGGCATTGTTTTAGGCTTATCATCGAAACTTACGCCTATCACTAAAATAACAATCGCACCAATGTGGATACCGGCAGAAATCGCTACCGGTATTTTAATAGTAGATTGATTAGCCACCTATTTCTCCTTTGGTGAATCAGTCATTAACCCTACCGCAGGCACGCCCGCTTGTTGCAAGCTCACCATGAGTTGAATAACATTTTCATAGGCAATACTTCTGTCTGCCTTTACAACCACAGGTCGTAAGGGTTCAAGCTGGATCATAGCGCCAACCTGAATTGCAATTTCATCCAGGTCTAAAGGGTCGCTATTAGAACCAGTACCAACGTTTAAAAAGTATTCACCCGCTGCATCAATAGAGGCTACGATTGGCGGTTTACTGTCTGGTGGTAATGATTCAGCTTTGCCCTGTGGCAATTCAACTTTAACACCCTGAGAAACAATTGGCGCCGTGACCATAAAAATGATCAATAGCACCAACATAACGTCGATATACGGTACAACGTTAATTTCAGCAATAGGACGTTTACGCTTACGTTGGTACATTACACCGCTTCCTTTTCACTATAGGCTTGGCGCTGTAAAATGTTAGAAAACTCTTCCATAAAGTTTGCGTAGGCCATCTCTAGCTTTTCAGCTTGTGTAGCAAAACGGTTGTAGGCAACAACTGCTGGAATAGCGGCAAATAAACCCATAGCGGTTGCAATCAGTGCTTCAGCAATACCAGGTGCAACCATGGCCAATGTGGCGTTTTCTACTGTACCTAACGCGATAAACGAGTTCATGATTCCCCATACGGTACCAAACAATCCAATATAAGGACTGGTAGAACCGATCGTGGCTAGCATAGGTAAATTGTTTTCCAGTTTTTCCATTTCACGTGACAAACTCACGCGCATGGCTCTAGATGTGCCTTCCATTACAGCATCTGGTGACTTACTGTTAACTTTGATCACTCTTGAGTATTCTTTAAAGCCTGCAACAAACATTGCTTCTAGGCCAGCAATGCTTTCGCCTCTGGCGGTTAGTTCTTTGTATAAGCGGTTTAAGTCTACACCGGACCAAAAGGTATCTTCAAAACGCGCGGATTTTACCCGTGCTGAATTCAGCATTGATCGGCGTTGAATGATCACCGCCCAAGATGCAATAGATAAACCTAACAAAGTAAACATAACTAGCTTTACCAACACACTGGCTTGTAAAAACAAACCAATAAAAGACATATCAGCGTGCACTCTTAAACTCCTGAACGATAAATTCTGGGATGGCTATGGGACGCATTTTTGATAAGGACACACAAGCGACTATCACTGTTGCCTCACAATAGCATTCACCTAGCTCATCAATTAAACGCTGTTGGAACACCAACGACGCTTTTTTTAATGACGATATAGAGGATTCAACTATAAAATCCTGTTCAAACTTTGCCGCGCGGCGAAAATCTAATTCTGCACGTTTAACAACAAAAGCAATGTCATCAGCCAATAATTTAGTTTGACTAACGCCCATTGATTTAAGCCATTCGGTGCGTGCTCTTTCAAAGAAGTTTAAGTAATTTGAATGATAAACAACGCCACCAGCATCGGTGTCTTCATAGTACACTGTTACGGGCCAATTAAACGTCATTTTAAGACTCGTTCTTTACTTACAAAATTTTGCATACTATACCGAGTAGCAAGGCAGTTGTGAATCATCTCACCCGCTAAAAACAGACTTTATTTCGAGCATAACAGTGTTAAATTGCATTATCTGGGGTTTAACCAACTTAGATGAAGATTTTTTAATGTTTTCTGGCCTTCAAACAACCCAAAAAATGAATCTTAATTAGATAAAGTCATCGCATTTAATGATACAAATTGCAGCTTAGTTAAATATTAATTTCAAAAAGCAGGATATCGCTATGCTTTGCCAGTCAAAAGTATTAAAACCGATCGTATTTAAAATAAAGTGAATCAATAAAAGCTTATTTTTTCAGGTAAATGATCACTTTACCAAAGCTATTAACATTTACTTTTAAAAAACAATTCAACTTATCCGAATATTTATTCACTCAAATACTAATTATCTCAACAAAACCTACCCTCGTGCTATTTAAGGACCATTTTTAATTCAAAACCAGCACAATCATCCATTAAAAAATCTAATGTGAAAGCGAAAAAAATCTATCTTGTGCATTTAGAGTAATAAATCTATTATGAACTTGTTTTCAGGACACATCGATTTGATGAGAAAACAATGAACTTAAAGTTAGTGTTTGTGAAACATTAACTTATCTCCAGTTCTTATGCTTGACTTCCTTCCTTAAATTTGTTGATTGCAAATTATTTAGCCCACTCGGTTTGAGTGGGTTTTTTTTGTCTAAAATTTACCTTCAAAAACATACAAAAAAGCCTGAACATGATTCAGGCTAATGCTATAGATTAATGGCTAAGGTTACTTTGAAACAAATTAAGGTCTGTTAGTTTTAAAAGTAACTATTAATTGCACTATATAGGTTTAGTTATTCTAATCACGACTCTGCGGTTTGTTTGTCGCTCTGACGCTAAGTCATTACCAGCCACGTGACGTTTTTCACCATGCCCTTCTGTGGTGATACGGTCTTGTGAGATACCACTGGCGATTAATAAACTTTTAACTGAATCAGCACGTTTTTCTGACACTTTTTGGTTAATTGAACGTCCGCCGTAGCTGTCGGTATAGGCATCAACCACCACTAACTCGATATTCGGGTCATATGATAAATATTCTTGTACTTTTTTAAGCTGATAATTTGAAAAACGAGTTAATTCGGTTCCACCCTCTTGGTAGTTTAATACCGTGAATGCAATGTCATCAAAACTGTAGGGTAATAAATTAGCCAAGCATGAGCGAAACTCACGGTACTTGCTGGCAAAGTTCACCGCTGAAATCCCGACTGCAACTTTACTTGATGCATCATACCAATCAGCATAATAAAACGTAGGCTGACGGCCCTGGCTTAATTCATTTAGCATAGTCCAGGCAGCTTTTTTAGGCACTTCACCGTTAAATTGTTTTTGATACTTTAATGCGATGATTTCTTTTGATGCATCACCTGGGCGCCAGGTCGGTGCTCGGCTGATTAATTTAGCATTGGTAACCGCGTCTGGCTTTGCCCACATATCAAGCGTAAAGAGTAGGTTGAGGTTTTTTCCTGACTTACTAGAAAAAATAGCTTTGCCGTAGTCTGGTATATCATGCTCTAGTCGACATTCAATAGGGGTATTTTCACCTACACGCCAGGCAGAGTTTTCAAGGGAGGCAACATAGTGAAGTAGATCAGCACTTGCAGAAGCACTGATACACAAACTGGATACTAATATGATTTTTTGCCACATGGTGTCACCTGTCGATTTTATTACCTGTTAATATATCGGCGGCTAAATCCTTTTCTTAAGTTTAAATTATCACTGAAACGAGCATATTAAGACAGTTTGGGTATAATGCACGGCCTATCTGTCACAATAGGCGCAGGCAGGCCTTTACTGGTGACAATAATATTCAGGTTTAATGGGGTAATAGAATTACATGAGTGACATCTGCAACAGCAATAAATTTAAATATCGATTTCGCGGTTATTTTCCTGTGGTGATTGATGTTGAAACAGCAGGATTTAATGCTAATACAGATGCATTGCTTGAAATCGCAGTTACCATGCTAAAAATGGATGATGACGGCTTTATAAGCTTAGATAAAACCCTTCATTACCACATTGAGCCATTTGAAGGTGCAAACCTTGAACCCGCTGCATTAGCGTTCAATGGGATAGACCCTACTAACCCGCTTAGGGGGGCTGTTGATGAAAAGGCTGCTTTTTTAGAAATATTTAAAGAAGTTAAAAAGGCTCAAAAAGCGGTTGGCTGTCATCGCAGTATTGTTGTGGCGCATAATGCGGCATTTGATCTTGGTTTTGTTAATCAATGTATCGAGCGAAATAGTTTAAAGCGCTCACCGTTTCATCCCTTTGCCAGTTTTGACACAGCGTCCCTTGCCGGATTAGCTATTGGCCACACGGTATTGGCTAAAGCGTGTAAAATGGCTGGCATTGATTTTGATAATAAGGAAGCTCATTCAGCACTGTATGATACTGAACGTACCGCTGAACTTTTTTGTTATATCGTTAATCGCTGGAAAACCCTTGGCGGTTGGCCATTAGCGATTATGGATGAGTCAGATGATGATACTGACAATAGTGATACAGACGACTGAACTTAGCCGATGTGCGGTTTAGATTAACTTTATTAACGTTACAGAAACAAAAAAAGCTGCCTAGGCAGCTTTTTTGATATTTAACAAGCGAAGATTATAGCTTGTCAGAGTGATCTTTTAAGTATGAAGCAACACCATCAGTGCTAGCTGTCATGCCTTTATCACCTTTAGACCAACCTGCTGGACATACTTCACCGTGCTCTTCGTGGAATTGAAGTGCATCGATCATACGTAGCATTTCGTCAACGTTACGGCCTAATGGTAAATCGTTAACCACCTGGTGACGTACTTGACCTTCTTTGTCTACAAGGAATGAACCACGGAAAGCAACACCTGCTTCTGGATGTTCAACATCGTATGCTTTACAAATTTCATGCTTAACGTCAGCAACTAAAGTGTATTTAACTTGGCCAATACCACCTTTGTCTACTGGAGTGTTACGCCATGCGTTGTGAGTGAACTGTGAGTCAATAGACACACCAATAACTTCAACACCACGCTTGGTGAACTCTTCCATGCGGTGATCAAAAGCAATTAGCTCTGATGGACACACGAAAGTGAAATCTAAAGGATAGAAAAAGATAACCGTTGGCTTACCTTTAGTTGCCGAAGCAAGGTTAAAGTTGTCAACAATTTCGCCTGAACCTAATACTGCTGCTGCGGTAAAGTCTGGGGCTGGACGGCCTACTAATACGCTCATTTTATATCTCCATTAATGGCTTGTTAAAATTCTAAAAGAAGGTGCAATGTTCACCCTTCCACAATGTGCTATACCATACCTTTTATTTGCGCCCCCGATAAGAGGTTTCGAATGAATTTTGTTTTACCTGCTGAAAAACCCCTCATCACAGCCTTACTATTTTTAAGGTTTTAAAAACAAATAACTAAAAATGGCTTACAACAGATGACATTTTGGCCTGATTCTTTAACATTGACGCACGCGATAGGCACTGCATGCTATTGATACACTAATAAAATAAAGGCTTTACTGGACAAGCAAAGTAAATAACGGCATAAATAAACGCCTTAATACTTATAATAAATAGAATTAAAAAATATGAATGCTGTGGTGATATCTGTTTGCTTAATGCTTGCATTGAGTTTTGTTCGAGTAAATGTGGTAATTGCACTGACAATAAGCGCTTTGGTTGCCGGCCTTGTTGGTGGGCTTGATATACAACAAACAATTTCCGCTTTTAACGATGGTTTAGGTGGCGGTGCTCAAATCGCCTTAAGTTATGCCCTACTGGGGGCGTTTGCTGCAGCATTGTCACATTCTGGTTTAACTACATTAATTTCTAACAGTATTATTAAAAAATTGGGCAAAGAGCCTAATAGTAGTAATACCAAGGTTGTACGATGGATGCTATTGGTGACTATTCTGGCAATGGCTATTTCGTCGCAAAATATTTTGCCCATTCATATCGCTTTTATTCCTATTTTAATACCACCACTATTACATGTGTTAACCGCATTAAAAATTGATCGCCGCCTTATTGCCTGTTTACTAACCTTCGGCTTAGTGACTACCTATATGATTTTACCCATAGGTTTTGGCGGTATTTTCTTAAATGACATTCTACTGGCGAATTTAAACAGTAATGGCTTAGACGCGGTTCATGCTCAAGTACCACAGGCGATGTTATTACCCGCATTAGGCATGGTATGTGGGCTATTATTTGCGATGTTTGTTAGTTACCGCAAGCCGCGTGAATATCGAGTTATCGCACAGCAAACGGTTACTGAACAGGCAGAGCAGACAATTAATACTAAAAGTATTGTCATTTCTTTAATCGCCATAGTCGCTACCTTAATAGTGCAACTTCAAACAGACTCGATGATATTTGGTGCCTTAACCGGGTTTGTCATTTTCCGCTTTTCAGGAATTATTAAACAAAGTGTTGGCCAAGACTTATTTAACCAGGGCGTGCATATGATGGCCAACATTGGTTTTATTATGATTGCTGCTGCGGGTTTTGCAGCGGTTGTAAAGTCAACCGGCGAAGTGAGCTCTTTAGTGACGTCACTAGGGGATTTTATTGGTGACAATAAAGCACTGGCGGCAATACTTATGCTTTTAGTCGGTTTACTTATTACCATGGGGATTGGGTCTTCTTTTTCAACGATACCTATTATTGCAACCATTTATGTGCCACTGGCACTTAGTTTTGGATTTTCTGTGGCAGCGACAATTGCCCTTGTGGGCACAGCTGCCGCATTAGGTGATGCTGGCTCACCTGCTTCTGATTCAACTTTAGGCCCTACAGCGGGTTTGAATGCCGATGGACAACACGACCATATTCGTGACAGCGTTATTCCAACCTTTATGCACTATAACCTGCCTTTATTAGGTTTTGGTTGGCTGGCTGCAATGGTTTTATAGTGTTTAATAGTCTGTTTAATGTTCGCTAGTCAATATAGCAATTAACAAATACAAAAATGGGAACCCGCGGGTTCCCATTTGTTTAACTACACTTTTGTGTCTAAACTTTTTCTACTAAGGCTATGGGCTATGCCAGTCGGCTGTGCCAATTGCTTTATGTTCGGCTTATTTAACCTCAATTCGGGTTAAGAGATGAATAAATGGAATTTTAATATTCAAAATTCAAGTATTTATACTCAAACTTGAACTTTGCGCTGGTAACAAGGCGAATTTACGGGTCAATAGCTGGCCTATTGCCAATAAGTTCAACACAGTTAGCGGTGCTAAGAGCTGTTTGATATGCATTTATTATCCCGAACTGAGGTTATTTAGTGCCGAATATCTTATCGCCAGCATCACCTAAACCAGGCAGAATATACCCTTGCTCATTTAGACAATCATCAATTGCTGCGGTGTAAAGCTCAATATCAGGATGAGCTAAACCAAGTGCTTTAATGCCTTCAGGTGCAGCAACAAGCACTAATGCTTTAATTGACGTACAGCCGCGAGCCTTTAATAGGTCAATAGTGGCTATCATAGAGCCGCCTGTGGCTAACATAGGGTCAACGACTAACGCGATGCGCTCGTCAACATTACTGACTATTTTTTCAAAATACGGTACCGGTTCTAACGTTTTTTCATCACGATAAATACCGACAACAGAAATACGTGCACTCGGTATATGCTCAAGTACACCATCCATCATACCTAAGCCCGCGCGTAAAATAGGCACTACAGTGACTTTTTTACCTTTGATTTGATCGACTTCAACAGGGCCGTTCCAACCATTAATAGTGACTTTTTCAGTCTCAAAGTCTGCGGTAGCTTCATAGGTTAACAAACTGCCGACTTCAGTCGCCAATTCGCGAAAACGCTTAGTACTGATATCTGCTTCACGCATCAATCCTACTTTGTGGCGAATAAGAGGGTGTTTTACTTCAACAACTTTCATCTTCGATCTCCCAGCTTTGTCTAATTACAGCCAAATTTAACGAATTTTAGTGTATTTATCCCTTCTATAAAACATAAAGTTTTATAAATGCAGTAAATCGTGAGCTAAGCCAATAAAAATCACACAATTTGGTGTTTTATCTGGCGGATAAAGCTAAATGATGGCTTTCGAGTAACGGCACAAGCTGGTAGAATGTGGCCGCATAAAATTCCTTAAACGATGTACCCGAGAGGATCCTCCGTGAGCACTCCTACACCATTAAGTTACAAAGATGCCGGCGTTGATATAGATGCAGGTAACGCATTAGTTAGTAACATTAAAACTGCGGTTAAACGCACCCGTCGCCCTGAAGTTATGGGCAACTTAGGTGGTTTTGGCGCATTATGTGAATTACCGACTAAATATAAACACCCTGTATTAGTGTCTGGCACCGATGGTGTTGGTACTAAACTGAGACTGGCAATTGATCATAAGAAACATGACACTGTCGGAATCGATCTTGTTGCCATGTGTGTGAATGATTTAATTGTATCGGGTGCCGAGCCGTTATTCTTTTTAGATTACTATGCGACTGGCAAACTAGACGTTGAAACTGCAACCTCTGTTGTTAATGGTATTGCTGAAGGCTGTGTTCAATCTGGTTGTGCGTTAATTGGCGGTGAAACTGCTGAAATGCCAGGTATGTACGAAGGTGAAGATTACGACTTAGCCGGTTTCTGTGTTGGCGTTGTTGAAAAAGCTGACATTATTGACGGCACAAAAGTTAAAGCCGGTGATTCACTTATCGCTTTAGGTTCTAGCGGCCCTCACTCAAATGGTTATTCGTTAATTCGTAAAGTCTTAGAAGTAAGCAAAGCAGATCCTAAGCAAGACTTAGCCGGTAAGCCGTTAATTGATCATTTACTTGAACCAACCAAGATTTATGTAAAATCATTACTTAAATTGCTTGAGCAAACTGAAGTTCACGCGATGGCGCATATCACTGGTGGTGGATTCTGGGAAAATATCCCACGCGTATTACCAGCAGATTGCAAAGCGGTTGTTAAGGGTGATTCTTGGCAATGGCCTGTTGTGTTCGACTGGTTAATGACTAATGGAAATATCGCTAAGCGTGAAATGTACTTAACCTTCAACTGTGGTGTGGGTATGGTCATTGCGCTGCCAACTGATAAAGTTGACGCTGCATTAGCATTGTTAACTGCTGAAGGTGAAAACGCTTGGCTAATTGGTGAAATTGCCAATCGTAATGCCGATGAAGAGCAAGTGGAGATTGTATAATGCCTGCTAGCTGTCGCGTTGTGGTGTTGATTTCAGGTAACGGTAGTAATTTACAAGCTATTTTAGACGGTTGTGATGACAACCTAAACGCTGAAGTAGTCGGTGTTATCAGTAACAAACCTGACGCATATGGCTTGATACGCGCTCACCATAGTGAAATTGATACCAGTTGTGTCATTGCTCGCAAAGGTGAAGCACGTGAAGAGTATGATATTCGTCTTGCTGCTTGCATTGAAAAATATCAGCCAGACTTAATTGTACTTGCCGGTTTTATGCGTATTTTATCCGATGACTTTGTCGGTCGTTATTTAGGTAAGATGATCAATATTCATCCGTCATTATTACCTAAGTATACTGGCCTTAATACTCATCAACGCGCTATCGATGCCAAAGACAAAGCGCACGGCACTAGTGTGCACTTTGTTATTCCAGAACTTGATGCAGGACCGGTTGTTTTACAAGCTAAAGTACCGATTTATGCTGAAGATGATGCTGAGATATTAGCAGAGCGAGTGCATGAGCAGGAACACGCTATTTATCCTCTTGTGGTTAAATGGTTTAGTTTGGGCAGACTTGAAATGAAACAAAATCAAGCTTACCTGGACGGTGCGCTAATTGGCCCTAATGGTTACGCACCGGATTAATCCTAGCCCACTATGTTTGCATAAAAAAATCACGCTGCGGCGTGATTTTTTTATTCTAGTTATTTTTTAACGGGCTATTTTAAAAAACTCTTTTATTATCAACTTAGCTAATCGACACTTTAGCGAACAGGTAAGGTGATATCAGCAAACATTTCATCAATAAGTTGTTGATCACGCAAAGCCACCGCATTTTCAACCACGGTACGGGTTAAATGGGGAGCAAAATGCAACATGAAGTCATACATGTAACCACGTAAGAAGCTGCCACGCCTAAAGCCAATTTTGGTGGTGCTATGGGCAAATAAATGACTGGCATCTATCGCGATTAAATCTTTATCGATATTGGCATCAATTGCCATAGATGCAATAACCCCTACCCCTAAACCAAGGCGAACATAGGTTTTTAAGACGTCAGCACTGGTTGCACTAAACACCACTCTAGGCTGTAAATTAGCGCGATTAAACGACTTTTCAATTTCAGAGGCTTTATCAAAACCAAATACATAGGTCACTAAAGGATATTTGGCTAAATCTTCAATGCTAGGTTTAGTAATACTGGCTAGAGGGTGATCGCGGGTGACCACTATTGAACGATTCCAGTGGTAACAAGGTAGCATAATTAGGTCGGTATAAAGATGCATAGCCTCTGTTGCAATAGCAAAATCAGCTTCACCTCGAGCCGCTTGCTCACTGATTTGGCTGGGCGTACCTTGATGCATATGTAAATTAACTTTAGGGTAACGCTTAATAAATTCTTTAATGATTTGTGGTAAAGCATAACGGGCCTGGGTATCAGTTGTGGCAATATTTAGCTCACCTTGATTTGGCTTAGTGTATTCTTCTGATACTTTTTTAATGCTTTCTACTTTGCCTAGAATATCATTCGCTATTTCGATAACCTGCAAACCCGCGGGGGTAACATGGGTTAAATGTTTACCACTTCGACCAAAGATTTGGATCCCAAGCTCATCCTCAAGCATACGAACTTGCTTGCTGATCCCCGGTTGTGAGGTATATAAATTTTCAGCAGTAGCTGATACATTTAAATTGTGTTTGACCACTTCGGCAATGTATCTTAATTGTTGCAGCTTCATGGCACCATTCCTTACTATTTAATTGGAACATTAGCAGTAATGACGCAATAGGACGCCACTAACCTCAAGCCATCTATAACTAAATGTTATAGATGATAGCAAATGTAATGTAAATTAGCATATAAGACAAGTGAAAATAGCCTACTGACACTCAGCAAAATACCCTGAAATAGGCGTTAGTCGGCAAACTCACACGTGTGACAAGCTACAAAAATAGTGCTTTTGATGATCATTCAACAACTAACAACAACTTTTATCATCAAAATGACTGGGTTTTCAACGACAGTAGGCATAACTTACGCTAAGATATATATTAATTTTGGTTTTGCTATTCATCTATTATTAAAACAACAAATAGACTCGTGTTGCTTCTAACTGTTTTTAGATGCTGTACACGCAATAACTATGACAACATGGAAAACCTATGTCTTTAATTCTAATATTAATGCTGATTGGCGCTCTACTGCTACTCATTATTGGCTTCAGTATTATTCAACAACAAAAAGAACGCGCTGAAGCAGAGCGAAGAGTAGAAGTCTCTCGTCATCGCGCTATTATTGATGAAACTGAAGCTGTTTTAGCTAACTCAGGAGCGGCATCTTGTTCTAGCCATATCATCTTAGTCCTTTATAAACGGATTCAAGATGCACTCGAGCAATCTATATCGCATGCATCAGGCCAATTACTGAGTGATTATCAGCGTCGTTTAAGCGACATAAACAGCCAAATTAGCAGTATTTCTGGTTCGTCCCCTCAAGTACCTCCGGTTGAGAACTTTCGCTTACCTGATAATGATCGACAAGTATTAGACCTAGTAAAAACCTTAAAAAAGCTAAAAGCTATATTACGTGCCGAACACAATAAAGGAAAAGTTGATCCGTCTGTGTTTAACACTGAAGAAATGCGAATTGACAGCTTACAGCAAAGAATCAACGTGGAGTCGATGATTTCCCGTGCACGCGCGGCATGCTATATGAAGCAATATGGTTCGAGTAAGCAAATGGTGACTAAAGCCCTTTCTACATTGCACCTCATTAAAGCCCAAACGCCTAACGACCCCTTCATAACCCGAAAATTAGATGAAGCAAAACAGTTGTTAGATGAAATTATGGGTGCGCAGAAAAACTCAGGCCCTGCGGTTCCGCAACCGAAGAAGAAGGATGAGGAAGACGACGATTTAGATATGTTATTTCAGCGGAAGAAAAAATGGTAATTGGCCGTATTCTTGCCTGAATAACCGTTAATAACCGTTAATAACCACTACTAACTGAAACAAAAAAAGCCTCATTTACTGAGGCTTTTTTGTTTTATGATTTTAAATGATCATTACTTTTGCTTTTGTTTCTCTTGTGCTTTCTTTAATGCTTCTTTGTCTTGTCGGCGCTTTTCAATCACTTGATTTACGTCACTGCCGATATGGACCTCACCACGCTGCGTAGCAAGCTGTACCTGGCGTTCACGTTCAATAAAACGTTGACGCTGCTCGTCTGTCACCTTGTCAATACAATGCGGACAGCTAACACCTTGCTCATACGCAGCAGACAGCTTTTCTTGTTCCGTAATAGGCATGCGACAAGCGTTACACTGGTCATATTGACCTTTCTCTAACGCATGATTCACAGCAACACGATTATCAAAAACAAAACATTCACCTTTCCATAAGCTGTCTTCTGGCTGAACTTCTTCAAGATACTTAAGAATGCCACCTTCCAGATGATAAACCTCTTCAAAGCCCTGCTCTTTCAAATACGCGGTTGATTTTTCACAGCGGATGCCACCGGTGCAGAACATAGCCACTTTCTTGTGCTTAGCAGGATCAAGATTTTGCTTCACGTATGCTGGAAATTCACGGAATGTTTCTGTTACTGGATTGACGGCATGTTCAAAAGTACCAATTTGCACTTCATAGTCGTTACGAGTATCCACGAGTAATACATCAGGATCAGAAATAAGTGCATTCCAATCTTTAGGCTTAACATAGGTTCCGACAACTTTACGTGGGTCGATGCCTTCGACTCCCATAGTCACAATTTCTTTCTTCAGTTTAACTTTGGTGCGATAGAAAGGCATTTCATTATCGAAAGAGACCTTAGTGACAATATTATCTAAGCCAGGCTGTGAGTCTAGCCAGGTGAGTAAAGCATTGATGCCTTCTTTATTGCTGGCTACCGTTCCGTTAATGCCTTCACTGGCTAACAACAATGTTCCTCTTACGTCATGTTGTTCCATGACACTAAGCAATGGCTGCCTGATGGTTTCAAAGTGAGGTAAAGCAACAAACTTATAAAGAGCGCACACCACAAATTCAGATGTAGTTGCTGGTGTAGGTGTAGTAGACATAAGATCTCCGCTAGCTGGAACTTCATTTCCAGTGCATTGTGATTAAAAAATTGTGTGTCGAGGCCAAAAAACGGCCGGAATTATAACTAAATCACACTAAAAAAACAGTTATTAATCCATCAATCGTCTTTTCTGTGTCATTTACCCCTCAGTCTTGATCTTTTACGATAGAATATTGCTCTATTTAATGATTTCTACTCAGGTTAGCATGATAAATTATTTGTATACTTTTCGTCGTTGTCCTTACGCTATGCGTGCAAGAATAGGACTACACCTCAGTACACTTAATCCCGATGTGCGTGAAATTGAGCTTAAAAACAAGCCTGCTGAAATGTTAGCTATTTCAGCAAAAGCAACTGTGCCTGTTTTAGCTTATCAACAGCACACCATTGCAGAAAGTTTAGATATTTTCCAATTTGCGATTACGCTTTATCCTCTAGATACATGTCCATATTTAGATGAAACTGAATATCAATTAGTGATTCAAAGTATTCGCTCTGAAGAACAGCAAGCACTGGTTTATAAAAATGATAACCACTTCAAACCCTGGTTAGATAAATATAAATATGCCGACAGACACCCACAAATGAGTCAATCAGCCTATCGACTCAAGGCTGAAGAATTTGTCCAAGAGCTTGAACACAAACTTAATCTACAAACATTTTTATTTGCTAACAGTCCGACATTTGCTGACTACGCTATTTTTCCCTTTATTAGACAATTTGCAGCGGTTGATCATAAATGGTTTGAGTCTTGTGAATATATTAAAGTACAGCAATGGTTATCAGCGCTAGTTAACTGTGATCTATTTAAACAAGTGATGATTAAATACCCACTTTGGTTAGATGAAAAAAAATCGATCCCGCTAAAGCCACAATAAAATAGTTACTAAGTATTAGTTCTAAGTAATACTAAAAAATAATTTAAATTTTAATAACTTAAGGCTCTTTTATTTAGAGCAAACTTAAGGTAAATTAGCTTGCTGCACATAATACAGCTAAGTATTAAGATGGATTTTTAACTATTTTGCAGCAAGTTCACAATTAACAATTATGCTTAATAAAAGTCATTGCATAACGCAAAGGAAAAATGACATGGACAATATGGATATTACGCTAGCAATACTGCTTGTTACACTGATGCTATTACATGTTTTATTTTGTTATCGTGCGATTACCTCGCATGCGCAAATAAGCAGTAATAAACGCTGGTTTTGGAGTGGAATAAGCTTAGTGATGGGACCATTCGGTTATTATGTGTTTCAAAACTCATTGCCGATAGAGTCTCTTGAATAAAAGGGTTATTTGATACCCCTTACCTTTATAGCTTAAGTTTTACAATTTAAGTGCTAAAGCTTCACTTGTTTTGGGTTAAGTTTTTGAAGTAACTTTTTATCTTGAGTTTGATACTTGAGAAGTGACAACGGCTTAACAATGTCATTTAATGTTATCGCCGAAATGTATGCCCTCATAGGCTAATTGAACACATACATTCAACACAGATGAAACTGCCATATAGCTAGTGCCTATTTGATAACAGGCACTAGAATGTATCCTCTACAAAAAGCGCGCAAATTGACGCCCTTCTTTCAATGACTTTATTGGTGCTGTTACTGTTGGCGTACCTATATATAAAAAGCCTACTATTTGATCATTGTCATGCAAGCCTAAATCTTGATGTACGTTTCTGTCAAAAGCAAAGTCTCCCGAACGCCACACAGCTCCTAGACCTAGAGAAAACACTGCCTGCTGCATCGCCATTGTTGCACACCCTGCTGCTATGTGCTGTTCTATAATTGGTACTTTAGAATGAGTTTGTGTTTTTGCCACCACAGTGATAACTAATGGCGCTCTAAATGGCATTTTTTCAGCTTTTTCGATAAGCGCTTCATCGGCTTGTGACTTTTTTGCGGCGCTGACAAAAATCTCAGCAAGGCGAGTCAGACCATCATCTTGGGCAATAATAAACTCCCATGGCGTTAACCCACCATGATCAGGTACACGAGCGGCTGCATTAAGAATGAAGTCCAGCTGCTCTGTCGTTGGCGCTGGAGTGGTCAATCTTGGGCTAGACTGACGAGTTAATAATAGTTCTGATGCTTTCAACGTTTTTATCCTAGCGATGGCTTTATTTAGGCTGATAATAACAAATATCCCACCTCTTTGGGGGGATATTTGCATTGACTTTAATTGGGTTTAATTGACTTTAATTGGGATTAAACTCGCCTAATGTGATAAATACGTATGCCATAAATACTGCTTATACCGTTTTAGCCAGAAAGCGCTGAATATAATAGTCGACGCTGACGTAACGCCCTCCGCCCATGAACAGTAATACCAAAAGCATCAGTAAATAGGTAATCGCAAACTCAATACCGTTATTCAAAATAACAAAGTTACCTGAACTGGTTAACCATTCATAATTACCATGCTGCTGTAAAATGTCTTTAGCGGCGGCTAATTTTTCACCCGCTGCTAGCACATTGTCATTAGCGAGCCATGAACTGCCATCAGCAATAGCTAACCAGCCATTTTGCCAATGAACCGCAAAAGCTGCCACGGCCATTGTCACTATCAAAGGTAATGAAATAAGTCTTGTGGCTAATCCCATAAGCAACAAAAAGCCACCAAAAAATTCAGTTCCAGCTGCCAAAGCAGTCATCACTTCAGGCATAGGCAGACCAAGGCCCCAATCAGGATTACCAAACCAGCTCGCGGTATCTTCAAAATGGGCCAATTTATTGTATCCAGCTTGCATCAACACTGGTGCAAGATAAATTCTTAATGCTAGTGGAGCCAGACCATCAAAATGAGACAGTTTTTGAAGTATCTTTTGGTATAGAGAAAATAACGTTTGCATCCAACTTCCTTTATTAAACAACAACATTGTTAATACTTAAACTATGTCTGAAATATTATGTAAATGGGTATAGCTAAATAAGACCCTGTATAAGGCAATAATATTTCAACACAGAGGTATTTAAACCCAAATTCAGCACTATCAGGCAATGCGCATCATAAATATTGATTAACTTACTGTCTAAATTTTGGTTTAAGGATAGCTGAAATCAATTAATGAAAAGTATCTATGATACAAGGGAAAGAAGTTTTGACGGGTATTTCTTGCCATCAATAAAGCCCACATCGCACAAAATAGCCAATAACAATTTATCGCATATGCTACGCATTTGGGGGCATTATTATTTAGTGAAGGAGATGCAGTTTCTGCTTGCCATTGAAAGTAGGCCTGTAACAAAGTATCCGTTTGTTGCGTTGATAAACTGTGGGTTGCCAATATTGACGCTAAATCAAAAAGAGGATGACTGGTGGCTGCATATTCAAAATCAATACACATTAATCTTGCTAAGCCTTTGTTTTGATAGCCGTGAATGTCCAATAGCAAGTTAAAGGGGGTTAAATCTCTGTGGCAAAAAGTCGGTGCAATTAAACATTCCTCTAATGCATCAAACCACTGCTTAACCATGTCGCTTTGGTCGTCGAGTTGGTTGAAATAGTGTTGCCATTCGGCGGTTTCCTGCGGATAAGAGGCTATAAGCTGCTGCCGATACTCGTGCCATTGTTGCAGTAAGCTCACCTTTTTTTCAGGTAAAGGCAAAGTTGATAGATTTTTTAATACTTCAAGAAGTTGTTCTACAGGTTGTGAGTTTGATGTACCTATGAGTATCTCACCCTGGCGAGGAGTATTTACACCATACTCGTGATAAGCCTTATGCCAAGGTGTGGTTTCAACAATAAAGTCACTGAGATAAATTTCATAATTATCACTGTAAAAGTGTAATTTAGGTGCTATTGCTATCTGCTGTGCTTGTCGCCAGCTAGCGACTTCATCTTGACGAGAGCACCACACAGCATCAAGTTGGTTCACTCTTAATACTTGTGATTTTTGTATCTGCTCAAATTTAGATTTAAGCAGATAATTTTGGTTACTCAATCCCGCTGACAAGTGTTCAACGCTGATGCAATACTTAGCCAGTTTTTCCAGTTGGTTCGAAGGTACAAGCTTGTTCAGCAAGCTGACCACGTCATTAGGAAGTAAGTTTAACGCTGATTGAGCAACCAATGTTTCTAATTCAACCATTTTGAGAGAGTGGCTCTGAATTTGAATTTGTTTCTGCAAGCCATGTTTTGCGCCACATAAAGTATCCCACCACAGCCATAAAGACATAAAGTACAAACAGTGCAGTTGTCAGCATCAAGCCTTTACTAAAGTACAAATAAATTGATAGCGTATTGATAAAAATCCAATAAAACCAATTTTCAAGCACCTTTTGAGCCACTAAAAAAGTGGTCATTACGGCAAAGCAGGTAGTGGCAGAATCTAGATAAGGAAATGATGCTTGGGTGTAGGTTGCCATAAGGTAACCCACAATAATTGATATTATTGATGTCACAGTAATCAACACGAAATGCGTATTAAGCGACCAACTAACAATGGCTGAGCCACTGTCATTAATAGCATGCTCCGGGCTATTACTCGGCTGCTGCATCCACATCCAATAACCGTAAACAGCCATCGCCATATAATAAATATTAAGCACTGACTCCATTAACAAAGACACTTTCCAGAAAAGTACCGTATAAATTGCCGTGCTGATAAACGCCGCTGCCCAGCACCAAATATTGGTGCGCATGGCTAATGCTAGGTACACCACGGCTAAAATGACTGCAACGGCCTCCCAGGCGGTCATGACACCCATTTCATTGAAGGCCTGGCTTATTGTTTGGCTAAATTCAAACATAAACATTACTCACTGTGGGCTAAATTAAGTTCACCACCAATAAACTTACATACAAATACCGCCTTGCCCCACTTAACATGTGCCGCTTGCATTTCAATCGCCAGCATCGACATAACATCACCATACTCTCCACATATTTGTGTTGCCATAGCGTTGGTTACTCGCTCAATATTGCTGTAACTGTCAACTCGGCCTATGAACCACTTAATAGGGTCTAGGTAATTTTCATTAAATGGATACATGCTAATTTCTGCAGTTAATTTCATTATTGCCCCTCAAATAGTATTTGCGGCGCCTGCAAATACCAAACCGCCGCAATGGTTAAGCTCATTTAACAACGTCCAATATCAACATATGATGCAAATGAGCTTCACGAAAAATTACATAAATTTATAGTCGAAAGTTACGCCAATTTGACGTGGGTCACCGTAACGAATGTATTGCTTATCAGCCCAATCTGTATCGGGCTCGTTACCAAAGTAGAATCCACGCACGCCATAGTTTTCATCAAACACATTACGACCCCACAAATAGGCCGACCAGGTTGGTGTTTCATAACCTAGGCGAGTATTGACTATGTTATAAGCATCAGATTGAGAGTCATTACTGTCTGAATAATAGAAGTCACTTTTACCACTAGTATTAATATTGGCAAACCAACCGGAGTCAGCAAGATAAGTCACACCAGCACTGTAAGTAAAGTTGGGAGAGTGAGCTAATTCGCGTCCAGATAAATCAACAATAGTCCCATTTTTATCCTGGTAGCTATAATCGCCATATTCTGTTTCTAACCAGCCAACACTACCGTACATTTGCAGATTTTCAGTCGCGTACCAATTCAAGTCAAGTTCGGCGCCGTAGTTACTTGAGCTGCCTGCATTTTCAGTGAATAACACAAAGCGTTGTGGATTTTCAGGATCTTGTAATGATGCTGCAACTTGTTGATCTTCTCTGTCCATAAAGAAGAGCGCAAAGTTAGTATCAATTGCCCCCGCTAACCACACAGACTTAAGACCCAACTCGTAGTTATATAAAATTTCAGTATCGAATTGTTTTTTATCAGCCAACTCTGCCGGTAAAGTCATGTTAAAACCACCCGCCTTGTAGCCACGCGCGACTTTCGCATAAGCATTGTGTGCAGCATTAAGCGATTTAGACAAGGCTATATGGCCGCCCCACATGTCTTCAGAAGGCTTGAAGTTGTCATTATTAGTATCAGAATACTCACTGTTGCGGCGCTCAAGGCGCAATCCGCTAGACAGTAAGTAATCGTCACCTAAATGACTATCAAGTTGCGCAAATACCGCGAAATTAGATGCATCATAGCTTGATTGCAACACTTCATCGGGCCAGGTGTTATATTCAGAATATAAGTCATTGTCTTCTTGAAGGTTCATAGCATACACGCCAACTAACCAGTCAGTTGAGTCATTAAAAATACGACTTGCCTGGTTTGATGTGAAGCGAAATTCCTGCGATACAGTGTTACGGTCGCCCTTTTTGTTCCAGGTATAATCGTAAACACAAGGTGCTGAGCCGGTGACATTCCAGTTATCATCATATTCATTACAGGTTTTACTGCTCCAATAAGCAGGATTAGCCCAGTCACCGTCGTATCCATGTTGATGATCAGTTTGTGCAAATGAGGTTAATGACGTTAATTCAAAATATTTAGCGCCTGTGAACGACAGTTTTAGTCCTGCGCCAGTGGTTTTTTGATTATCAATACCCGGTTGATCAGTTAGGGTATCAAAACCATTATTATCCAATGTCCATGCATCATAACCGTTGTTATAGTTGGCGTGTAACAAGGTTAAGTCTGCCTGTACATCATCGGTGGCATACCAACGTAATTTTGCTCGAGTGGTCAATTCATCACGTTGATTAGTATCATCACGGCCTAAATAGCTGTTGTTTCTATAACCATTCTGATCATGCTTTTCAAGCGACACTCGATAAAGTAGCTTTCCTGAATCCGTGATAGGACCAGAGCTAAAACCTGAAAAAGTTTGCAGATTATCATCACCTAAACTGACTTTGGCGCCATTTTCAAACGTGTCTGTTGGGTCATTACTTTTAAGATAGATCAAACCCGCTAATGCATTGGCGCCGTATTGTGTGCCTTGTGGACCACGTAATACTTCAACCTGTTGCATATCGTACATGCTTGACACCATGCCAAGACCTGACAAATCGATATCATCAACAATAAAACCAACCGATGAGTTAGGCGCGCCTTGATATTGCTCTTGTTCGCCAATTCCGCGTATTTGGAAGTATTTTGGGCGTGAGCTACCACCCGACCAGTTAAAGTTAGCAATAGAGTTTAATACATCTTCAAAATGCTGTGCGCCTTCATCTTCTAATTGCTGGGCATCGATAACCGTGACACTTGAAGGCATTTTATCAAGACTGATATTGCTGAAATCTGCATTTACGACAATCACTTCCATCTTTTCAGATTCAGGTGCGATACGCTCAATAGATTCAGTTGCGGCAAGACCATTGGTTGCATAAAGTGCCGTAAGAACAGCTAATGCGAGTGATGATTTTAATGGGAAGATATTTTTTACAGGAAGCATAGGACCTCAAATATTAAGTTTGAGATCCGGCAAGTAGCGATAAAGAAGTGCACATCCATGAGATCGAAGTGGCCCATTCCTACGCCGGTATTAGCCGGATCAGGTTCTAAGGGTTTATCATTTGATATCTCAGTTTTCCAATTAAATATAAAATTTAACCAGCAAAACACCCCTTGGCGGAGGGGATTATATCTTAAATTTAGCTCGCTAGCAGGCAAAACTAATACTTTTTTCTGACTAAAAATAAAGCCAGCAAATGCTGGCTTAAAAAACGTGGATTTTTACTCATCTTAAAAGCTAAACACCTGTTTAGATAAGTTATGGGTTAATTTGAAAATGCCTGGCGAATATACACCTCAAACCGAGTGGCTGTGGTATTAGGGGCAACCGCATTAACTTGCATTTGTTGTTTGCCGTGTAGCTTAAGTGATTTCCAGCTAGTGGCTTCATCTTCAATGGTAAAACCACTGGCATCAAACCAGGTGAATTTATACTGTAGGCGTAAATCTGTTGCCACTAAACTATTGATTTGTGCCGCTGCTTGAATTAAATCTGCGCTCTGACGCTCATTCACGTTAGTCACTGACACTTGTCGGCCAAAAGTACTATTATCGACTCGTACTTCGCCTTGTGAATTAACTGAAATACCCGCTGTATGATTAGCACAGGCTGACAATAATAAACTTACAGATAATACGAAGTAACCCGTTAACTTTTTGATATTCATTGCAAAGCCTCTTCAATTATTCGATCAAAAAATGTGCTCTAGCAGTGGCAATTAACTGCTTTCTATTGGTTTGCCAACAATTAATACTCACATTCGCGACTCTTCGTCCCTGGCGAGTAATTTTACATTCTGCAAAGGTATCTTGATGTAAACCTGCGCGTAAATAGTCAATGGAGAAATCGACAATTTTAGGCACCTTTTTGGCTTGCATAAACACCATTAATTGCACAATTGCCGACATTTCCATAAAACCTGCTATTACCCCACCGTGTATAGCGGGCAATATAGGGTTACCTATATTGTCATCCTTAGCGGGTAATTTAAACACCATTTCGTCGCCAAATCGTTCTACCGACATACCAATAAATTGTGAATACGGCACTTTAGCCAGCAAATAACTGTAGTCATTCAGTTCAATCGCACGTTTTACCACATCTCTCACATCCAGTGAGGCTGAAGAGGCTGGCATATCGGCTTTGTTTGCTAAGGTTTTAGAGTCAGTCATGTTTGGCCTCCGGTAAATTGCCCATTAATGCCTGGCGAAACTCTTCGCCGACCATTTCAGGACTGATACGCATAAAGGTGCCAACGGCATGGGCAATAGGCTCATCAATGCTGTCCTGATAAGCGATTGCACGGGTAAAGGCTACGCTAGAGGATAATCGATAACATTCAGCAAACGCATACACAGCTTTGTGCGGTTCAGCCGGTTTCATATAATCGACACGTAGATCTAATGTGGGTGATATTTCTAAGGTTTGATATTTTGTTAAAATTGCACACACTACCGCAGTGCCGCAGGTTGTATCAATCAATGTGGTGATCACGCCGCCATGAATAACACCGGTATCTGGATAACCGATAATATCTTGACTATAAGGTAGTTCAATAAGTACATGGTGTTCGCTGGCTTCTTTAACCGACAAGCCTAATCGACGGCACTGGGCTAATTGATTAACAAATCGGGTTGCCACTTCCGTTAACGGGAAAAAATCAGAATTAATTTTCATTAGCCGCGGCTCAACATAGGTCCAAGCGGCTTACCACCTAATAAATGCAGATGAATATGGTACACTTCCTGGCCACCATGTTTATTGCAGTTCATGATCAACCGATAACCATCTTCGGCAATGCCTGCTTCATCGGCAAGCTTGGCCGCGACAGTCATCATTCGACCCAAAGCTAACTCATCAGACGCTTTAACATCATTTGCAGTCGCTATTAAATGGTTAGGAATAATCAAAATATGCGTCGGTGCTTGCGGTGAAATATCACGAAATGCAGTAACCAAATCGTCTTGATAAAGAATATCAGCAGGAATTTCACGACGAATAATTTTGCTAAAAATGGTTTCTTCAGCCATTTGATTGTCCTTTTTGCGGTAGCCATGTTGAATGACAAAATGTGGATAGGCTTAAGTTTATAGTATTTTTCAATAAATATAACCGCTAATGATGCTTTTTCATTGTAGTCGTTTGCGTAAACCCGGCAATTTTGGCAGCATGGGTTCATTATAGTTTTTAGCGACTGGACCTTTTATGCATCATCACATTCATGCCATCGATCCCAAAGCCCATTTATTTGCCGTAACCGCCACATTGAATAATGCTCAGCCGCATCAAATATTCAGCTTACCTGCCTGGTTACCGGGCAGTTATATGATCCGTGACTTTGCTAAGAACATCATCGACATTCAATTTTTTGATGAAAATGATGCGCCGATTGGCTTTACGCAACTCGATAAACAAACATGGCAAGTGGATAATCAATCAACCACGATTACCTTGCGTTATCAAATTTATGCCTGGGACTTATCGGTGCGTACAGCTCACCTTGATACTAATCATGGCTTTTTTAATGGTAGTTCAGTTTTTCTCGCTGCCAATGGATTAGAGCATCACCCTCAACAGGTTACGATAGCGCCACCAGCATTGAATGACTTAGCCCAATGGAAAGTGGCGACCAGCATGACACGCGCAGCGGGTGAACAATTTGGTTTTGGCGAGTTTACCGCTGAAAATTACCAGGACTTAATTGATCATCCGGTTGAAATGGGCGACTTAACTATTGATACTTTTGTCGCAGCAGGCGTACCACACGATATTGTGTTAAGTGGAAAGCATCGCGCGAATATGGCCCGTTTAAAGCAAGACTTAAAAGCAATTTGCGAGTACCAAATTCACTTTTTTGATACCCCTGCTCCGTTTGAACGCTATGTGTTTATGACCACGGTATTAGATAATGGCTTTGGTGGTTTAGAGCATAAAGCTTCTACTGCCTTAATGTGTTCACGCAATGATTTACCTAAAAGTGAACAAGGTGAAGTCGAAACAGGCTATCGCACCTATTTATCCCTTTGCAGCCATGAATATTTCCATAGCTGGAATGTAAAACGCATCAAGCCGGCAAAGTTTACCCCGTTTGATTTATCCCAAGAAAGCTACACTGAGCAATTATGGGCTTATGAAGGTATTACCTCTTACTTTGATGACTTAATCACTTATCGCAGTGGCTGTATCGATCAAGAAAGCTATTTAACCTTATTAAGTGAAACCATGACTCGGGTTTATCGTGGTCAAGGCCGCTTTAAACAAAGTTTAGCTTCATCAAGCTTTAATGCGTGGACAAAGTTTTATAAACAAGATGAAAATGCCGCCAATGCTATTGTCAGTTATTACACTAAAGGGGCGCTATTTGCGTTACTGTTAGACTTAACCTTAAGACTTGAAACCCAGGGCAGTAAAAGCCTGGACGATGTGATGCGCATTTTATGGCAAGAGTATGGTTTAACCGAAAAAGGCACCGATAACAAAAGCCATCAACGCATTGTTGAATCATTATTAAAGCGTAATTGTGATGATCTTTTCAGCTTTTTATACAACACAGATGATCTGCCATTAGCTGATTTACTCGCTAAAGTGGGCGTTGAAATGAGCCTGCGAAGCAGTGAAGGCAGCAGTGATACTGGCGGCAGCAAAGCTAAGGGCTTTAAAATTGGATTTGGTGCCCGTGTTAAAGCGGAAAGTTTAGGCTTAAAAATACTTACCGTAACCCAGGATAGTCCAGCTCATCAGGCAGGTTTAAGTGCTGGCGACTTATTAATAGCCGCTGATAATTTACAAGTAAATGGTCAATTTGAGCAACAACTGCAACACTACCCTATTAATGAGTCGATTAAACTACATTGGTTTAGACGCGATGAATTAATGCAAGGTGACTTAATAATTCAAGCTGCTGTAAAAGATACTGTGATGCTAAAGATTAAAGATAAAAATTTAGTCAAACTATGGTTATCTCAATAGATAAAATAACTTAGTACTTAAATATTAGCGCCTACTGATTAAAAAAAAGTGCTTAAGCTTAGCCCTAGAAGGTATCGTATTGTATGCGATATCTTCTAAGCTAATTAAGTCCGTCATTAGTCAAGTGGTCCCTAAACCATCACCTCATGAACATGAGTTTGAGCCCATGCAATTGCTTGACCGCGGCTTGATACCCCAATTTTTCTAAATGCGCGGTACAAATGGGTCTTAATAGTTGATTCACTGACAAATAATTTATTGGCTATATCAAGGTTAGTATTACCAGATAATAATGCCTGTAATACTTCACGCTCTCTGATGGTGAGGTTATCAATATCATTTTCATTGTCTACATTGTCGGAATCAACACGTAAATCAGCAGGAATAACACTTTGGCCTTTTAAAATACTTTCAAGCCCTTTACCTAAATTGGTTAATGTTGCATCAGTATAGAAAACGCCTAATGTAGTCTTAGGGTTTATTAAAAATCTTGCATCAACTTGCTTAGGAAAATTGATAAACACGGTTTTCGTTTCAGTTAACTCCCGTTCAATCACTCGTTGTAATTGGTAAGTTTGTTGTAAATCTATAGTCGACAAATCAAAAACAACTAAACTGCATTTCTGCACCGCAAGAAAATCGGCCATGTTACCTGGCTGTGCACAGGTTAATTTAACTAAAAACTCTTGTGGCCATCTTACTGTCAATAAATCCATTAATAAATGCGAGCGTGATACCAGCATCCAGTTGGCTACTTTAAACATTATTTAACTCTCCTTGTAAACTGATTAACATACAGTGCCGTTTCATCAGTCTAGATGAAACGCTAAAGCACTAAAGTAACAAATTAGTATTACATTAAATATTAGCCAAAAGAGTAGAGTTGTCACTTTTGTTTATATTTAAACATCTAACGCTATCAAAAAACCAACAAGCTAAATCGTAAATCATTGATAAAGTTAAAAAAATAATAAATAACAGCTAGGGCTATCATTAACTTAAATAGGTTCCCCCCTCTTTATTACTATAAAAATTTGCTAAACAAAGACGCAAGCAATGACAGAAACAGCATAATTGATACTATTTGCCAGAACTTGAGTGGATCTTTTTCGATAAAAGGTACCCTAGCTTTGGTAATTTTATGTATTTGAGGGGTATTTATTTGATGGATAAATTCACAGGTATCGGCTTGCCTAAAGCTGGGTTCAATACTCATGGCTTTTTTAAGGACCGAATCCATCCATTCTGGCACCATAGGATTCAATTTATGTACGCTGACATAAGTTAGTTTTAAAAAATCATTTCGCTTGTGACATTTGCATAGCTGACCTTTAAACGGCAATTCACCGGCAAGCATTTCAAAGGCGATTACCGCTAACGAAAACAAGTCTGCTCGGCCATCTGACTGATAACCTAATATCACTTCTGGTGCTGTGTAATCTGCAGTACCCAAGATATTATCGCGCACTAATGGCGTGCTAATTTCAGCAATACCTTTAATAAAGCATGAGCCAAAATCAATTATTTTCACCCCACCCTGGCGGGTAATAAAGATATTATCTGGCTTTAAATCTTGATGTAGTGTCTCACGTCGATGAAAGGCTCTAATGCCAAGTTCCATCTGCTTAACCAGCCGCAACACTTCTTCTACCGAGGCTTTTCTATGCTGCACTAACCACTGTGACAAACTCACGCCATCTAAAAATTCGGTTAAATAATACAGTGCGGATTTGGGTTTATTTTGTTCGGCTATTTTAACCACATAGTTATTATTGATGCGATTACCCACCCAGCTTTCTAGCATAAATCGCTCAATATAGGCGGCATCATCAAGGTAATTGACCGAAGGGGTTTTCATGCAAAAAGCTTTACCCTCGCTATTTATTACCCGATAAACCTGGCTGCGTTGCGACTGATGGATAATATGGGTCACTTGATATCCATCAAGTTTCATCCCTATATCCATTGGCGGTGGAAAAGGTTTGCTGGCCAGCCGTTGATAAACGTCATCGATTTCTTGATTGGGCAAACGGTCGATGCACAACAGCTGCGCACTGACATTATCTTTGCTTCCCGCGCTGAGTGCTTTTGCCATTAACTGGTGACAAAACTGCTCACATTGTTCATCTAATAATTGCGGGTGCAGGCTAATGTGTTTATTTAAGTATTGGCTAATTTCATAGTCAGTGAGTACATCATTAATGCCGTCTGTGGTCAGTAAAAACACATCCCCAACCTGTAACGAAATGGCTTTATAGTCGACCTCTAACTTAACATCCATCCCTAATGCGCGAGTCAAATAATGCTGGGTCTCACTGACGCTGGTACTGTGATCGCGACTGAGTTTAACCAGCTCACCGGCTCGCAGTCGATACACTCGAGAGTCTCCGACATGCAGCATATGAGCGGTACACGATTTGAATATCAGTGCAGAAAAGGTGCACACAAAACCTCGGCGAGCATCTCGATAATCTTGCCCTAACCCATATAACCAACGGTTTAATGCTGTTAGCACTTTATTACTTGAGGTTTGCACACTCCAGGTGTCAGGCGTGGAATAATAATCACTAATAAAATTACTGACACTGATGGCTGATGCCTGTGCGCCGCCTTCTGCGGTGCTTACGCCATCACTAATAACCGTGACAATACCTTTAGTGGTCAGCATTAATCCCGAGGGAATACGAATGCCAATTGCATCTTCATTAGCCGCTTTAATCCCTTTGTCTGACGCTTGACCTACATGGATATGAAGTTGCTCTGTATCGGAACACATCAACACAGTGTTATCTGGCTCTTGATTACTTGCTGTTGCTGATGTTGCTAATGTTACCAACACTTCTGATGGCGATACTAACGTCTGTTGCGTGGGTGGTTCAGCGCTTTGTTTGATCATATCGTCTTACCCGCACCTTATTTAAAGCCAAGCATTATAAAATTTATCGCGGCCGTTATTCTCATACTTGATTGGCTGGCGTGATTTACTAGCATGACAAAAACGATGTCACTAAAATAAAACCAAAAAAGTACATTCACATCAATAAGCACAAAACTCGCCGATGAGGTTAAATAGACTCACGGCGAGCTAAACAGGTTACACTTTTGGCAATTAGCTAACACTGATTAAAGTGACTTCACCTTGCTCATTCACCTCGGCAATATGCCCCTTAGGCTCACTCATAAATAGTAAGGTGATAAAGCCAAATATGGCACTCACGCCTATCACATAAAAGAATATTTGTGTCGATACCACAGAGTAAACGGTTAAGAAAAACACTGCACCGACATTACCATAAGCCCCTGTCATTCCAGCTATTTGCCCGGTTAAACGGCGCTTAATTAATGGCACTGCGGCAAATACTGCCCCTTCACCACCTTGTACAAAGAACGAACATGCCATCACCACCACTACCGCCACAGGCAAATTCCAGCTTGAATCAATTTGCGCCACCGAGAAATAACCAATCGCTAACCCCGCAGTTAAAATAAGTAAGGTAACTTTACGACCAAACTTATCACTTAACCAACCACCACCTGGGCGAGACATTAAGTTCATAAAGGCATAACTTGACGCCACCATACCCGCCTGCGCCATACCTAACCCAAAGGTTTCAGCAAAAAATAATGGCAACATAGACACTACCGCTAGCTCTGAGCCAAATGTGGTGAAATACAACACATTCAGCACCGCCACTTGCTTGAACTCATAACGCTCAAACTCTGGCACTTCGCTGCTAAAGATATGCTTATTGACTTGATAGGTCTGGTAATAGTCAATAATAAATATTACAACTAATGCGCCATAAATGAGGTTAGTGATGTCTTGGGTAAACATGCTGACGCCTGCTGGAGATAGCTTCCACCCCAGTAAAGCAAGCGTGGCATACATAGGGATTTTCATGATAATCAATAACACAAAATCCCCTTTGCTGGTGACTTCTAAGCCGCCGCCTTTTTTGGGTTTAAAATAAGTTGACCCTTTAGGTGTGTCGGTAATATTAAAATAATACACAAAAGAGAATGCCAAACTCATTAACCCGGTAAAGGCGATAGCATAACGCCAACCATTTTCACCACCAAAAGCTAACGCAACAGCTGGTAATGTAAAGGCCGCCGCCGCAGAGCCAAAGTTACCCCAGCCGCCATATATGCCCTCAGCGGTGCCCAGCTCTTTAGCGGGAAACCACTCACTTACTACCCTAATACCAATCACAAAGCCTGCACCGATAAAGCCAATTAAAAAACGTGCTAACGCTAACTGCTCAAAAGTATCTGCGACCGCGAACATAAAACACGGAATAGAACAAATGGCTAATAACGCTGAATAGGTTAACCTTGGACCATATTTATCAGTCACCATGCCGATAATAATCCGCGCCGGAATAGTTAACGCCACGTTCAAAATTAATAGGGTTTTGATTTGATCTTTCGTTAAGCCCAAACTGTCTGCTATTACGCTCACTAAAGGCGCGGCGTTAAACCACACTACAAACGTGATAAAGAAGGCCATCCAGCTCAAGTGCAATACTTTCATTTTGCCCGTAAATGAAAACAAGTTAAATTTTTCTGCGCTCATATTAAACTCCTGATACTTTGGCGAGAACAAAGACTTTGCCCTGCTCGGTTTTGACTTCAAATGGACTGGCCACCAAATTGGTATCTTCAATGCAAACCCCTGTCACCAGGTTGTAATGCTGCTTATAAAGCGGCGAGGCCACGCAAAGTTCACCTTCCATTTCGCAAATCAATCCTCTTGCCAGCAGACTCACGCCTGATGCTGGGTCAACATTGTCTAATGCGAATAAGCCATCTTTACCTAGGTTAAAAATGGCAACCGCATTACCCGCTACCCAAGCCGCCACTCCAGAGCCCTGTGGCAGGCTGGTTTCATCACATACATTTATCCAACTCATGCTACGACCTCCTCTACAGTATTGTGTGTTTGTTCATCTGTAATGTCGCGAATAGCGATAGTGCCTGCCCCTGCATCTTTAATGGCTGGAAAACGCTGTTCACGTATGCGTTGATAGGCTGAAGTGTCCGCTTTAGGGGCATCTGCCGGGTTAACAAACTCATTGAAGCGGCTTAGGAATGATGGCTGTTCAAGACTGGTTTTCCACTCACATTGGTAAGAGGCGACAATGCTGTCCATTTGTTTTTCAAGCTCAGTGTTAAGACCTAGTGCATCATCAATAACCACCGACTTTAAGTAGCCTAAACCACCTTCTAACGAGTCCATCCACGTTGAAGTACGTTGTAATTTATCGGCTGTTTTTACGTAGAACATCAACACTCGATCGATATATTGGTATAGCTCTGCTGTGCTTAAGTCGGTTGCAAATAAATCACCATGTCGCGGGCGCATACCACCATTACCGGCAACATATAAATTCCAACCCTTGTCAGTTGCTATTACACCAATGTCTTTGCTTTGGGCTTCTGCACACTCACGGGTACAACCTGATACCGCAAATTTTAATTTATGAGGACTGCGTAAGCCTTTGTAGCGATTTTCTAAATCAATCGCTAAGCCAATCGCGTCTTGCACGCCGTAACGGCACCATGTGTTGCCAACGCAAGATTTAACCGTGCGCAAAGATTTGCCGTACGCATGACCGGTTTCAAAACCTGCATCAATCAGTTTTTGCCAAATTTCGGGTAATTGCGATAACTGCGCACCGAACATATCGATACGTTGGCCGCCGGTTATCTTGGTATATAAGTCATAATCTTGCGCGATTTGCCCCATAGCGATAAGTTTGGCTGGGGTAATTTCACCGCCAGCAATGCGCGGCACAATTGAATAAGAGCCGTCTTTTTGCAGATTACCTAAAAACGCATCATTAGTGTCTTGTAATTGCACATGGCTATTGTCTTGGTTTAGTACATATTGATTTTGTAAACTGGCAAAAATGGATGCTGCTGTAGGCTTACAAATATCACATCCATAGGTGTGACCTTGGGGTGAAGGTTTGCCATGCAAGGTCATTAAGGTCTCAAAATCATTAATGCCTTCTACCTGACAAAGGTGATACAAGGCTTGACGGTCATGATCAAAATGAGCACAAATTCCCGCATTAAAATCTAGCCCTTGCGCTTGTAATGTTTGGTCAATAATTTTTTGTACCATAGGTGCACAGCCACCACAACCCGATGCGGCGCGAGTACATGATTTGATTTCAGCCATTTTATGATTGCCGGCTTTCACTGCATCGACAATATCGCCTTTGGTCACCTGATGGCATGAACACACTATTGAAGTGTCTTTTAAATCTGCTTCAGATTCTGCGCCCGCTAATAACAACTCAACCGCTGAGCCGATAATTTCATCCTGCGATAAATAAGCCTCTAATAAACGGCTGTAGTCGCTATTATCGCCCACCAGCACGGCGCCCTTTAAAAATTTGCCGGTTTCATCTAACCAGAGTTTTTTGTAAATACCCGCTTGATTATCAGATAGCTCGACAAACTGTGCATTATCAAAACCACGACTAGCGCCAATTGCGGCAACATCTACACCCAGCAATTTTAGTTTGGTGCTCATATCGGCGCCGGTAAAGCTAGCGGCTTTATTTTTAGGTTCTAAAATAGATACCGATGCGGCGATATGCGATGCCGCAACACGGGCCATTTGATAACCCGGCGCGACTAAGCCAAATATTTTTTGTTGCCATAAAGCGCACTCACCAATGGCATAAACATCAGGTGCTGAGGTTAAGCAGTAATCGTCAATTTCAATGCCGCCGCGCTCACCAATGTTAATGTTGGACACTCTAGCCAATGCATCCTGCGGACGAATACCGGCAGAAAACACGATCATATCGGCTTCTAAATATGACTCGTCACTGAATGTCATCCGATGCAACGCGGTTTCACCATCAATAATTGCAGTAGTCGCTTTAGAGGTATGAACACTCACCCCGAGCTGCTCAATTTTGCTACATAACAAATCACCGGCTTTGTCGTTAAGCTGAACCGGCATCAATTGCGGTGCAAACTCAACCACATGGGTTTTTACTCCTAACTGCATCATGGCATTAGCCGCTTCAAGCCCCAATAAACCACCGCCGACGACCACGCCCACTTTACTGTTGTTGGCTGCGGCTTGAATATCTTGTAGATCTTCAATGGTGCGATAAACCAGACATTGCTGACGGTCGTTGCCTTTGATCGGTGGCACGAATGGAAATGAGCCTGTCGACAGTACTAAGCGGTCATATTGATATTGCTCGCCTTTCGCGCTGGTGAGTGTTTTAGTGGCAATATCAATGGCGGTAATTTGCGTATTAAGGTGTAAATTAATTCCCCAGTCAGCATAATCTTGCGCACTGGTTAGCATTAGTGGGTCGGCACTGCCAGTTTCAAAATACTTGGATAATTGCACCCGGTCATATGCTGGACGAGGCTCTTCGCCAAAGACATGCACGTAAAATTGTTTATTCAGCCCTAGGCTGCACAATTGTTCAATAAAATGATGGCCAACCATGCCATTACCCACGACAACTAACTTAGATTTTGTGACTGCCATATGCGGCTCCTTCATGCCTTGGTTTATTAAAAACAAAAGGCGCCAACTCCGTTTAAGAAGTTGGCGCCTTTGCCATAATAAAACCCAATTTTTAATGTAAACCTTTACTGATATTGATGTTGCAGACTACATGCCAAAAACAATTTTATTATCAAAAACATTTACTACTTTTAAAACAATAACCTACAACCTAGCTATTACTCACATTTCTGCTTGCTACGTTCATATTAAGCGCAGTCGCACCATAATGAGGCGCACTATTTTCAGACATAACAGATATACCTGCATGTGCCGAAACCTGGTTTGATGTCATTACGGCAATAATTTGTGCTGACATTTGAAATACACTTAAGCCTTTTTTCATCGCTTGTTGCTGAATAATTTGGTGTGCTTTTGCTTCATCAAACCCTTGTTGCATTACAATCAATTTGGCTTGGTTCAAGAGTTTTAGACCTTTAATTTCATCATCTAATTTCTTGAATTCTGCGATACTTTTATTGGCGGCATTCAAACGCGCCCTGGCCAAATCAACTAAGCTCAGTAATCGGCTGGCGACCATAATGTCGGGGACAAAAGTGAGTCGACCACAGGCCAACAAGCCTTCTAATTGCTGAGGTTGCCACTGATTAACATTCACAATAATGGCAGTGGGTTGGTTTAACAGGCAACGCTGAATAAAACCATCAATCTGCCCTTCTAGCCTGTCAGTTAATACTAGTAAAACATCAAAATGTGTCGAAATTCTTTCAACCGCACTGATTGAATTCACGACACTGACTTTGCCCAGAGAGGCTAAAACGGTTTGATAATCAGCCAAGCGCTGCGCAGCGGTATCAAGTACAGAGAAAGTAGGGTCGGATAAAATTACACTGTGCATGATCTCTCCTTGGCAGTTAACGGTGATGTGATTAATGACTGAGATAAGTGGGCCGGATTAATATCCATTTCAGATGCGCTTATTGGCACTAATCGCTCAGTCCACCAGCACTGACTCAGAGTCATATTATTCGCAAGAACAAGACTATTAGCATGTAAAACGTCATGTAAACTCAACACCAAACACAGCGTAGCTTGCACACTGCTTAACGCTTGCTCATGCATTGCAGGCGTCATTGGTTGAGTGAGATAAGATGAGGACTTATTATGATGTAGAGAGCTTAATTCTGTGGTGTTTTCTGTGCGCCAAAGCTGCGCAAGCATTTCACTGGGCAGTTCTGCCTGGCCCACTTTTGCACCAGAAAAGCCCTCCAACAATGTTGGTAGCTCAAATGCACTAAACTGGACATTCTCACCAGAGTATTTCACGACTTGAACATCAGTTGTTACTCGGGGATTTATTTCCGTCTCGCCTTGTAAGCCTTTAAAAATACCGACAACACCTTGTTGGTAGACATCTTCAGTAAATAATTTTTCTGCCACTTTTTGATGCAATTCATCAAGCCCTGGATGAAAAAAACTGCGTAGGCTCAATGGCGCATTGCTAGGGTTAATGCAACGAGATGCGGTTTGAATAATACTTCTTAAGCCGAGTTCTTGATGCAATAAACGGCAATCATCTAACACAGGGGCTAAATCACCTGCAGGCACATAGACTATGCCGCTATCATCCAATGCTTGTTGTGCTTTTTCTGCCGTTTGACACAGGGCAATATCTAATGCTTGAATGCAAGACTCAACATGTCGACGATGGGGCAAGGCCTGACTATCACCGTGTAACATAATCCGCATACCTTTGCGGGCTAACATCTTTGTCACCAGCAGTAACCAGGGCAACTGCTCACGTTTTCCGGCATAAACTGGCCAGTCAATATCAACGTTTAATTCCCCCCAAGCAGGATTAATAGTATGTTTAAGCCCAGCGACAACACCTGCAACCTCTATCACGGTTTCGCCTCGCACCCGCATTAGCATCATTGCACTGGCCATTTGGGCTTTAGTCACTTTGCCCTTGGCAAAACCTTGAATTAACAAACTGGCTTCGGCAAACGTTAAACTGCGTGAGCCTTTTTCGCCCTTGCCAAGCGCTTTGATCAACAATCGAAAATCAAATTCTTCAACTGAGGTGAGTTCAAGCGGTCCAATTTTAGGCATATAACACCTCAAATGGCTCATTTTGTTTATATGAATGCTGGGGATTATCGTCAATGTCTGCGAGTAACTGCGACAACTGCAACCCGACACTGACCACTTCACCGATAATAATTAGCGTTGGCCCAGAATTTTTAATGGTTAATGCATCGTGTCCCATATTACCGACGGTTGAATAAGTGACTAATTGATTGGGACGACCGCCATTAGTGACAAAAGCAACCGGCAGATTTGCCGCGCACATGGCGTTTATTAACCCATCTGAGATTCCTACCGCTTGCTCTTTTCCCATATAAAACACTAGGGTAGATTGCGCCGCAAGTAACGCCTGCCATTGTGTTGGCGCATTGGCATTATCGGCATCGGTCATTTTAGTACCGGTAATTAAAGTGACACTGCGTGCGACACCTCGAAAAGTCAGTGGAATACCTGTACTAGCCGCGCTGCCCAAAGCGGCGGTAACCCCGGCAAAAAACTGCGATCGCACTCCATGATTAGCCAAATAAAGCGCTTCTTCTGCGCCGCGGCCAAATATATGTGGGTCGCCACCTTTTAAGCGCACCACTTTTAATCCTTGCTGAGCTAACGTCAGTAACAAAGCATTAATGTCATCCTGCTGAGTACTGGGCTGGCCACAACGTTTTCCCACAAAATGACGTTGGCATTGGGCATTAACTAAGGTCAAAATATCGCTACTGACTAGGCTATCGAACACTAATGCCTCTGCTTGTGCCACAATGCGTGCGGCTTTAATTGTCATCAAATCTAATTGACCACAGCCTGCGCCAACAATAGCCACTTCTCCCCCTTTGAGAGTTTGATCTGCACTAAGTGTCTGATGAGTATTTTTAATGATGGTTTCGACATTATTCATTAGGCAACATCCTCTTTTGCTGGATTGGTTTGTTCATGCTCGGTATCTGGGTCACTGTAAGTATCAGTATAAGTAAGTGCTTCAGCCCAATGCGCGGTGGCGCACTGGTTAACTTCACTTTGGCAACTGCCACATTGTCGACCACAACCTAATATGGATTGCGTCGCATCTAAAGCCTGTTCAAAACTAAGGTTAGTCACACCTTTGTTAAATACTTGCTGATTAAACTGCAGGTTAATTTCATCGCTAATATCAGCTTCAGTCATGCCTGTACAGGCACAAATTAATGGGCTATTCCCAGCATTAATTTGTTGATGAAGTTGGCTTAATAGCTGGCTATTTAAGGTTTTACCAATAAATGCGCTCATAGGTTCTAATGCCACACTCACCGGTTTATCAGATAACAGTTTCAACGCAATTAACTGCCCTTTTTGGATATTGCATTGAATGTGCAATAGCTGATGCCCAGATTGACAAACTCGCGTTAAGGTCCACTTTAATGAATAGGGCGTGGCTTGATATGCAAAACCATCTTGTTCGTTTTCAAAACCAATATGATGACAAATACCATTGGTTAACGTTTGAGCCACTTGCCAACAAAGACCTGCGGCCGCTTTGTCATGAATGCCAAATACCACTCCTTGCAGGGCTAACGTCACCGGCGATAAAGTCACTGGTTGGCACTTAAATGCAGGTTGCTGTGAAATAGGATCTACTCGGCTGTCAACAACTTGGTTAACTCCCTGAGTCAGTGAAAACTGCTTTGACCAGTGCATAGACATAGATGCGACGTCGACTGGCATGTCTTTATCTGCGATCACTCGAGCCATTGTAAAAGCTTGGGGCTTTGATTTTGTTTTTTGCTCCGCTTGAATACGGGCTAACCCACCTTCCACTAGATTAAATAAACCCAGTTGTTTTGGATGCAAATGAATCACAGGTTCTGGCACGCTGGCGCGTAGGCTAGCAATATGGCCTGTGCGAGTCATGGTGTGCCACTGATCTCGACTGCGGCCACTATTGAGCAACAAAGCGGGTAAGTTTTGGCGGCTATTTTCAACACCATTCACTGATTGCCCTTTGGCTAAGTGAGTTGATACGTTCGCAGGCGTAATAAACTGTGCTTTACCGCTGATAGTAGAAAAATGACCATTTGAAAACACACGCTGATGCTGTTGACCGATTTGTTCAATGCTTGCGACTGGCCACTGTGTTGGCACTAAATCATCATATTGAGTTTTTGTTAATCCAGCGAGTCCGGCAAGATTAAAGTGTTTATCTGGAAAAACTTGTTTCACTTTCGCACTTAAAGCAGAAAATTCGCTGAATACCGCGGCGTTGTGTTCAAATTGAAAACCGTTAAAGCCCATTTTAATTGCCACTTGGCTCACCGCCCACCAATCTGGTTTTGCCTGACCTTTAGCGGCAATAAAACCACGCTGGCGGGTAATGGTGCGCTCGCTATTAGTGACTGTGCCACACTTTTCAGACCAGCCTTGGGCGGGAAGTAATATATCTGCCAGCTTAGCTGTATCGGAGTCAGGGCTCACTTCAGACACCACCACAAACGGGCAATCGGCTAGTGCTTTGGCAATTTTAGCGCTATTAGGTAGCGATACCACAGGATTAGTGCCCATAATCCAAATAGCTTTTATTTTGCCATCGGCTAATGCATCAAACATATCAACAGCGGCTAAGCCTTTTTGTGCCGCCACATCACCACATTGCCAAAAGTCAGCCAGTAACGCCCGCTCATTATCAGCAAATCCCATATGACAGGCTAATTGAGTGGCCAAACCGCCTACTTCTCGCCCGCCCATGGCATTAGGCTGTCCGGTCAGGGAAAAGAATCCGGCGCCAACCTGACCTATTTGGCCTAATGCAAGATGACAATTAATGATCGCATTAGTGATATCGGTGCCATTCACTGACTGGTTAACACCCTGGCAGGTGGCAGTAACGACTTGCTCATGCTGACTAAAAAGTTGGTAAAACTGCACTAAGTCTGAATACGTCACCCCAACAGAGTCAGCAAGTGTTTGCAGGTTTGCACTGAACTGTTGTGCGTGGGTAATGGCTTCAACAACACCTTCTGTATGAGCATCAATATAGCGTTGATTCAGTGTGTTGTTATCTGCAATAAAGCCCAGCAAGCCAACAAATAAGTCTAAATCGGCCCCTGGGTTTATCGCTAAATGTAAATCAGCTTGCTTAGCGGTTGCGGTTGATAACGGGTCGACTACGACCAATTTGCAGCCATTGGTTTTTCTTGCTGCTAAAATACGTTGAAATAAAACCGGATGGGTCCAGGCGGTATTGGCACCAATTAAGACAATAACTTTTGCATGCTCAAAATCTTGATAACATCCGGGTACCACATCTTCACCAAATGCACGTTGCATTGCACTCACTGCTGAAGACATACACAGGCGTGAATTAGTGTCGACATTAGCGGTTTTTAAGAAACCTTTAACAAACTTGTTGGCCACGTAATAGTCTTCGGTAAGCAACTGACCTGATAAATAAAAGGCCACTGAATCTGAACCATATTGATCAATGGTTTGCTGAAATGTATCTGCAATTAATTGTGTAGCAGCATCCCACTCAAGCGGTTTACCTGAACGTAACTTAGGGTAGCGCAATGTGTTGGGCTGGTTTAAGCTTTCTAATAAACGCTCACCTTTAGCGCATAGCTGCCCAAAGTTAGCCGGATGAACCTTGTCGCCTTGTAACGTTAATCCTGAGCCGGTTTCACCAAGTGTGTGTGTTGAATTTTGGCTGATGGTTAATCCACAGCCGACACCACAATATGCACAACTTGATTGAATATCCGTCATTCCTACACCTATTTGATCACTACAATAATTACATTTAATATCGCAACTAGCGTGCCAAATTTATACTGGTTTGAAATTAAAGGTTTTTTATAAATTTACTTAGGAAAGTAATCGGACATTGTGCAGCTAAAGTGCAACAAGTCGCACCAATGTTGCGCATCTTATTGAAAATAAAGCAATTAAAATACCTCTTTAGAGGTATATCGATGTGGCTGGGGGGGAGTTGAAGGCGATAAAACAGAGTAGACAATGATTGATAGTATTGAAAAAATGTCGCAAAAAGTGTTGATATAACACCATCATCAACACATTAGCTCGCACTATTTAGCCAGGCGACCATCATCGTGGCAGGCTTCGCAAACAGGTTGTTCACCTACATTCACTTCATGTACCGCATGACAATCGACACACATCAACATGCCATCATGCGGTTTATGGTTATCATTCATTTTAGCTAATGAACCATGGCAACTTTGACATTGTTCAAATTCATATCCACCGTCAACCGAAGGTTCTTCATTTACATGACAGCTTTCACACCCGTTCATGCCGGCATGAAAATCAGCTAAGTTTTCCTCTGCGGCAGACGCGCCAATTGAAAAAGTGAGCACAGCAAAACAAACAGCGAATAGGGAACATAAGAAAATATTTTTCATATCAACCTCTTTTTATCCACGCTAGCCACAATGGTATTGAATAAAGGTCATTATTCATGATTGAGACTTTATATGGATGATTTTTTTAGCTTAAATCCAATTTAGTCGAACTACCGTACTTAAGCAACTATCATGTTATAACAAGACCTTAGCATTGAAGCTGAACTTGAAACGAGCGCTACATCAATACATCCATAATAAAAGTTATAAAACAAAAACTGGAGCACAAGGCTCCAGTTTAGTGGTGTTTATTTTACCGGCAATATTAGCTGTTCTTTAAAGCCGCAATGCGTTTTTCTAGTGGTGGATGGCTCATCATAAACTCAGCCATAGAACGCTTACCACTAATACCTAACGCTGACATTTGAGCTGGCATTGCACCGGCTTCTGGGCCCGTTTTTAAACGTTCAAGCGCAGCGATCATCTTATTCTTACCCGCTAAACGTGCAGCACCTTCATCGGCTCTAAACTCACGTATACGAGAGAAGTAAGCCACAATGATTGAAGCTAAGATACCAAACAGCATATCTAATACAAACACCACGGCCATATAGGCAAACATACCTAAACCTTCACCTTCTTCACTGTTACTAGAGACAACATTATTAATAATACCCGCAACGACGCGTGCTGCAAAAATAACGAACGTGTTCACTACACCTTGAATTAGCGTTAACGTTACCATGTCACCGTTAGCAACGTGGCTAACTTCATGGGCTAAAACGCCTTCAATTTCATCCTGGGTCATGCCATAAAGTAAGCCTGAGCTTACCGCAACCAGTGAATTATTCTTACTTGGGCCAGTAGCAAACGCATTCATTTCAGGTGATTGGTAAATTGCCACTTCTGGCATTTTTATACCTGCTTGCTCAGCTTGACGAGCAACGGTTTCAACTAACCAGCGTTCAGTATTATCACGTGGATTGGTGATCACTTCACAACCCATGGTTTTCTTTGCCATCCATTTTGAAATGGCTAAACTGATAAAGGCGCCACCAAAACCGAAAATGGCAGCAAACACTAATAATCCACTCATCGTAGAAGTGTTAACTCCTAGAATAGACATTACAATTGAGGCCACTAGCAAAATTGCCATGTTGGTCGCAATTAACAAAAAGATACGCTTCATTTTAGCTCCTGTGTTGGCAAGATTGCCGATATCAATACATTCTACAGACATAATATGTCCGGTAAAATGATTTTCAAGGTATTGAAGATTAAATATGATTTAATCAACCAAGATACATTATTACGCGGAGATTTTAGGTACAGATACTTAATTGAAACTTAAATGTCGCTAAACAAAAACCGGAGAGTTATCTCTATTATCATGCTGTGATTAACTTTGTTAATATGGGGATAATCGACTGTGGTTATTGAACAAAAAAAGGATATTTTATGTCAGTGAATGCTTTATTATTAAGCGCTTCTAGAGTGGGTGACACCCCGTATTTACAGCATGCTGTTGAGCTTATAAAACCATTGTGTATAGCAGGACAAAAATGGCTGTTTATTCCTTATGCAGGTGTTGGTATGAGCTACAGTGAATATTTGGAAAAAGTCCGCCAAGGCTTAGCTGATTTACCCATCAGTATTAGTAGTATTGATGAATACGGCGATCCAAAACAAGCCATAAAAGATGCCGATGGTATTTTTATTGGTGGCGGTAATACGTTCCAATTACTCAATGAATTATATCGTTATGATTTAGTTCACCTGATTAAACAGCAGGTCAGTGAGGGTAAGCCTTATGTGGGTTGGAGCGCTGGCTCTAACATTGCAGGCTTGTCAATTCGCACCACCAACGATATGCCGATTATTGAGCCGCCTTCATTTACCGCTATCGGCCTAGTGCAATTTCAAATAAATCCACATTACAGTAATTATCAAGCACCGGGCCATAATGGTGAAACGCGTGCCCAGCGTTTATATGAGTTTACTCAAGTGGATCCGCTCACCCCTATTATTGCTATTCAAGAAGGTACAGCACTTAAGTTAACAGGTAATAAGCTGACATTAGTGGGTAACAAGCCAGGCTATTTGTTCCAGGGTGAGCAGCAAGAAGTGCCGATTGAACCTGGCACAGATTTATCACAGTACTTATCCTAATATAATTTACTTACAGTGACTTTTTACAACTGTAAGTACTGATAATCATTTAATTCAATACTCAAGATGTGGATTAGCCACAGGGTATTGAATTACTTTACATCAAGCTTATCATTACTTGTTGAAGCAGAAGTGGGTTCAGATTCAGATTTAGCATCTGTTTCACCTAATTGCTTACACAAGGGTTCATCATCTAACTGAGCCATTTGAGCAGATGCTGATGACAATGGTGAAGAGACTGTTGTGGTGTTTAAAGGTAAGTCTTCTGACTTAGTAAACACCTGCGCAGACAATTCAGCCGTTGCGGTATGAGATAATTTATCCACTAGTCGGTAGGCCACAATCACACCCGCAAGACCAAAAATAATTGAACCGATAATCTGGCCAATTAACACGCCGTAAACCTCGCCCCACTGCGCACCAAAGTAAACAAATGGAATGGTACCAATTGTGGCTTTACCCACATTGAAAAAGGTTGAATATTTAGCCTTGCCCAAATTATTGAAAGAAGCATTGGCAACAAACAGTATTCCCGAGAAAATGAAAAACACCGCAATATACTGACAGAAGAACAATATCAGCTCTGCCGCATCGCCTTTCATATCAAAACCACTCACAATGTGATGACGAAGTAAGAATAATATGAGTGATACGCTGACAACATAAATCACACAGAACTGAATCGCTTTATTCAAACTTTGTTTAACTCGATCAAATTCATTAGCACCAAAATTTTGTCCTACAATCGGCCCTACTGCGCCAGATAGCGCAAAAATCATCCCAAAACTAACCGGGATCAGCCGGCCTAAAATAGCCCAACCAGCGACATAACTGTCACCAAAATCAGCAATAGCCCGGGTGACTACCGCATTGCCTATCGGTGTGGCGATATTGGTTAGCATTGCCGGCCCTGCAATCGCAAAAATAATCGGTAAATCCTGTTTGAACTCATCAAAGTTAAATTTGCCTACCAGCTGATGTTTAATTAAAACCCCATGCCCTGCAATGAACAATACGGCAAAACGCGAAAATACTGATGCTACAGCGGCGCCTTCAATCCCCATAGCGAATACAAAAATAAAAATCGGATCAAGTACCGCATTAACACCGCCACCCGCTAATGTCGACATCATCGACAACTTGGCATCGCCTACCGCTCGAAGTGCGCCGCCCAGTGCCATTGCAAGACAAATTACCGGTAACGATGGCACTAATATATATAAATAACTTTGTGCAAGTTCAGCGGTGTAACCTTTGGCGCCAACAAGGGCAAGTAACTCTGGAATAAAGCTCATCACGATCAATGCCACCAGCACACTGATAATGAATGTCACCACGGCACAGTTTAAAAATAAGCGTTTTGCTTGTTCGCTGTTTTTAGCTCCAATGGATCTTGAAACCAAAGCACCCAGTGCAATAGATAATCCAATTCCTATCGAAGTGGTAAAAAATGAAATAGTCCCAGCATAGCCCACAGCAGCAGCAAGCTCTTGCTCACCCAGTAAACTTAAAAAGAAGATATCTAATAAATCAACGACAAATAAGGCTGAGATCCCCACTGCGGCAGTAGAACTCATCACTAATATATGTCGTAAAATCGGCCCTTCGACAAACTTGGCTGTGGTCATGCTTATCCTTTGAAATGTTCGCGATTGTCTTATACGACTTTATTAGGGTTATACGTCATTATTTAGTATATAAAAAAGAGCAAAACATTATGGCTGAGTGAGCGAAGCAAGCGACTCTAATTCACTACCACAATGATTACAAAACTGGGCGTCATTATCATGACCTTTTTTGCCACAATTACTGCATTTACGCAGATCACGTACCTTGACCATTTCTTGAGAAATCTCAGCGGTTAAAATACCGGTCGGAATGGCTATGATTGAATAACCTATCAACATGGTTAATGCAGCTATTGCTTGGCCAAGTGGCGTTTGTGGGGTGATATCACCGTACCCCACAGTGGTGATAGTCACAATGGTCCAATACATAGATTTAGGAATGGAGCTGAAACCATTATTAGGGCCTTCAACCACATACATAACGACGCTTAATACCAATATTATCAAGCTCACCGAAAAGAAAAATATAAACACCTTTCGGCTTGATTGCAGCATGGCTTTTAATAATAAGTTTCCGTCGGCTAGAAAGCGTAATAACTTCAGCACTCTGAATACCCTAAATAATCTCAGTACCCTAATAGCAAGAGCAAAATTTGCCCCTGGGAAGATCAATGCTAAATAACTTGGCAGAATCGACAATAGATCCACTATGCCAAAAAAGCTGCGAGCGTAATGTAATCGATTTTGTGAGCAATAAAGCCTAAGTGCATATTCAAAGGTAAAGATGATGGTAAATATCCATTCACCTATTAGAAAAAGTTCACCATAATCGGCATGCAAACTATCAATAGTGTCTAAGCTTATTAGCAATATACTGGCGACAATCGATATTAAAAGCGCAATATCAAATGCTTTACCCTCAGGGGTATCTGTACCAAAAATAATGGTCCGTAAACGCTGTTTTAGCGGCGAGTCTTCTAAGTGTGCTTCGTTCATGCTTGTTTAGCTCAAATCCTGAAAAAGATATCTAACATAACCATACCATTTACAAACAGATAACGTTAAAATCATTTCAATTAACTGATTAGTCCACTAAAAATGGCTAATTTACCCGCGTTATAAAAATAATAATATTCATTATACGGAGATATCATGCACTTGCGTTATTGGTTTTTCGCCCTCAGTATTGTTTGCCCTTTTTTTGCCAGTGCTTCTTCAGCTCAACCACATGCTAAAATCGATTTAGTGGTGGTCAATAAATCTGAATCTCGTATGTCAGTGATGCGTGACGGTAAAGTATTAAAAACCTATGTTATTGCGATGGGAGATGCCCCACAGGGACATAAATTAAAAGAAGGCGATCAACGTACCCCGCAAGGACGATACGTACTTGATTATAAAAAGCCTGATAGCGCGTTTTACAAATCTATTCACATTTCATATCCCAATGATGAAGACAAACTGCGTGCGCAAGCTTTAGGCATCAGCCCTGGCGGAATGATAATGATCCATGGTCAAAATCCTCGCTCATCCATGTCTCCGGAAGAAGCGCAAAGATACAACTGGACTAACGGTTGCATTGCCGTGACCAATAAAGAAATGGATGAATTGTGGCGCATGATTGATGCAGGCACGCCTATTGAGATTTGGCCATAATAAACAGGCCATTTAAGCAGCCTAAAACTTTGGACTTTTTATGAATTACAGCGTTTTGCAACACACGTGGTCAGACTTTAGCCTGCAAATCCAAGCTTTTATCAACAAGCTTGGATTAGCCTCACTCTCGCTAGCGTGTGATCACGCCGCGTTGCGTGTCAATAATAGCCAAACTGCTCAAGCACTTGCTGATGAATTTGCTCTACTAGGTAAAATCATTTCAAATAATATAATTAATGGTCGCCCCATTTTAATTATTAAATTATCCGAACCTATGATGATGGGGACGACAGCGATTGAATGCGTTGAACTGCCCTTTCCATCAGATAAAGTGTATCCAATAGAAGGTTGGGAGCATGTAGAGTTAGTGTTTCCGTCAAATGCGCAAACCTGTGATGATTTAGCATCACAGTTAATCGCCCATGTACCGCAACTTGCAGACGTCATTGCAGGAAAAACCGAGATCAAGGTCAAATTGAGCTCGCCTAAAGGTGACAATGAGCGCTTAGCAAATCCTACCATCGCGTTTAAGGCGAATGGCATTTGTGTCAAAGTGCATCCGCACGATATTCAAAAAATTATTGAAAGTGAGCAAGCGAACTCACCTTTTACGGTTATTGGTAAACTAACTCGCGACTAAGCTTCGCTCTGTACAGTAGATCTTCTAGATACATATAGATAAAAAAGGAGAACCTCTTTTTTCTCCTTTTTTAACAATCTTATTAATGCTGTTTAGCCCATCAAAGCGTTATTTTTTAGCTGTTTTTTCCGCAGCTAACACACTCGACATAGATGGCACGATAGACACAGGATCTAAACGCATTTGAAACCAGTTCAAACGCCAGTCTAAATGTGGCCCAGTTACACGGCCTGTTGCGCCTATTTCAGCCAGCTTTTGGCCTTGAGTCACTTTATCACCAACCTTTGGATATAACTTACTTAAATGTAAAAATGTCGAACTAACACCATAACCGTGGTCAATAATTAATGTCCCACCCGAGTAAAACATGTCTGGGACCGCTAAGGTAATCACACCGTCAGCTGGAGATACGACGACTGTACCCGTTGGTCTAGCGACATCGACACCAAAGTGCGGGTTACCTGGTACATCGTTATACACACGCTGACTGCCATATACCCCAGAAATACGACCGGTTGCAGGCCAAATAAAGTCCTGCATAAAAGCGTCTTGTTCAATAAAGGTTTCACGCGCTGCGAAGGTTTGCTTTGCATCTTCAGCGGCACGTTTTTGCGCAACGGGATCAGGCTTCATAATTGTGGTACTAATGCCGGTAACACGATCAATTTTATATTCACGGCTAGCGACTTTAATCGGCTTAAGCTCAGTTAATCCTGTTGGGTAGGTAACCTCCAACATTTGCTCGGTTTTAGCATCGCGGTCAAATCCAATAGCAAATTGCCCTTTGGGGGTGACTTTTACAGGTCCACCATTAAGTTTAATAACACTTCCTGCGGGCACAGTGCCGCGCACTAATGCGCCCTGTTCAAATTGCCCTTGGAAGGTAATTTCAGCGCTAGCTGGAGATATAAGCACACCCGATAGTAAAGCACTGCAAGCTACCGCAAACAATTTAATATGACTCAATTCCTTGTTACCCCTAATAACTCACAATAACTAACAGCAATTTAATAAACGACAATGACTTTTTGTTTCTATCTATTTTGTTCAGACTATTACTCAGACTGCTGTTCAGGCCTATCCTCTGACCGCTATAGCCCCTTTGCCAATGCCTTCATAGGCAATCACTTTAAAATGGCTTTCAGGCACTTTAGCCGCCAAAGTTACTGCCATATACTCAGCCAGTAACTCTACTGTGGTGTCATGGGGAATAATATCGCAGCAATTTTTAGGCATGGCTAACTGGAAATCTCCCTGCGGCGCAACATAATGAAAACCGTAATGGGTATCATCACTGACATTGGCTTGTTTAGATAATTGGAGATCTGCAACAGGAACTATATCTTCTTCTGTGCCTAAATAAGCATCATGCCAACGTTCAGCCCAATACTCGTCCCATTTGGGCTCGGCTATGCCATTTTCAAATACGGTTACAGGGCTGCGATGACCGTGTGCAATGCGCTGACAATTGCCATCATGTTTACGTAAACCATGGCTGTAATGATAATAAGGCGTCGTCAGTACTTCATTACGTAATGTAATACTAATATCTTGCACATTGTCAGGTAATGCTTCGCGAAGGGCTTTTTGTAAAAAGTCATTCACACTTTCAAAGTCGATGACTTCTGTAGGGATGAGGGCAAATGCTTGTGATGGGCAAGCCAAATGAATATCGCCCTTTTGACTAGCAAAATCCATCCACACTCTGTCACCCTGTTGTTGCCACCTGACTTGATTACACGCTGTTGGGATCAACAAACGATGGTCGGCAACATCATCAATGGTATTCTTAATGGTTTTTTTGACTTTAGAAAAATCAAGCACCATATTTTGCTCGTCTAGCCCGCCATCAAGCAGCACATCAACAATCCAGCTTTCGCCGACCATACCGCGAATGGGACAAAGATAAGAGAAGTCTATTACGGTTAAATCTTTTACAAACAGTTGCATTAAAGCTCCTAGGCAGAAAAACAGTCCACCTCAGTGTGAATCAGTTCCAATTAGCAAATGGCCAAAGGACGATGAGGATAAACATTCTAAACAAAAGTCACTCTATGAGCGAGTAAACATATTAAATATGATAAAAAACGCTGAAAATAGCGGTTGATCTAACTCTATTTTATAACCCATCTCATTTATAAAGTGAGGTAAGTTGCATCACGCAACATCGAGGTTATATTTACAAGAGAAATGACCAGCTTATTTTTTGCATTAACCCAATTGCCATCCTGAAACTAGCCAAGATAAAGACCATCTAGACCTTTAAACCACTCGCTTTGACAATTTTATAGCGCAAATGCAAGTTATATACTCCCAGTTGAGAGGGATCCAAGTCGTTAATCTGAGCAAAGCCGACAACTAAACACCTTTTGACAGTGCTTTGACATTAGTAGTTAACCCATCAAAAACTGAGTTGTAATATTATTCGGAATGCCTTTAAGCATAGATCGTGCGATTATATTAATAAATTAATCGTAGAAGATTTTTTACATGCAAAAATTAATATTAAGAAAATACTATAAATTCAGATGCTCATCAGCCCAATATTAGTTGATAACAAAAAAGGATAGCCAGATTTGAAATAAGAACGAATTGATAGTCATAAGACACCCACTAGACGACTGGTCTATTTGAGTGTATCCTCACTGGATGAAAACAAGCACCCAAGATACACGCCAACATATTTTAGATATCGGCTATCAATTGATCGCAGCACGCGGCTTTGTCAGCGTTGGATTGTCTGAACTCCTTAAACATGCCGAAGTCCCTAAAGGCTCGTTTTACCATTACTTCAAATCAAAGGAGCAATTTGGTGAAGCGCTCATCGAAGATTACTTCGATGAATATCAGCAACGTTTACAAATCCTGTTTGGTAACCCAGCTCAATCTGGATTAAAACGTTTAATGACATATTGGCAAGGTTGGATGACGTCACAAGCAGATAGCTGTTCATCACAAAAGTGCCTAGTGGTTAAACTGAGTGCCGAAGTAGCTGATTTATCAGAACCTATGCGAGTCGCATTATTAAAAGGCACCCAAGTAGTACAAGGCGCGATTAGTGGCTGTATCACCGCGGGTATTGAAGATAAATCGATTAAAAAACTCAGTGCGGATGAGACAGCTGAACTGCTTTATAATTTGTGGATCGGCGCTAGCTTAATGGCAAAACTAAGCAAAGATGACAAAGGGCTAAAGCAGGCAATGGACATAACTATATTATTTTTAAAGCCATAGTCAGCGATGATTAATTGATTCTAAAAGATTTATCTAAACCGACAAGCTATACGATTTAAGGTACATCCTCACCGTTTTACAGCGGATATTGACAGCCCCAAAATAGACGACTGGTCTATTAATTAGGAATGCAGATGAAAATTTTAATGGTATTAACCTCACACGATAAACTAGGTGACACAGGAAATAAAACAGGCTTTTGGCTAGAGGAATTTACCTCACCGTATTATCATTTTGCTGATAATGACGCACTGATAGTGCTGGCTTCCCCTTTAGGTGGTCAGCCACCTTTAGATCCAAGTAGTGATGGTGCAGACTTCCAAACGGCAACAACTGCACGCTTTAAAAGCGATACTGATGCTCAAAAACAGCTCGCAAATACAGTACGCCTTGACAGTATAAATGTAGCTGACTTTGATGCTGTCTTTTACCCTGGCGGCCATGGGCCACTTTGGGACTTAACTGAAGACAAACACTCGATTGCCTTAATTGAACAGACTTACCAGCAAGGTAAACCACTTGGTCTCGTGTGTCATGCATCAGGCGCATTACGCCATGCTAAAAATGCCGATGGCAGCTTTCTAGTTAACGGTAAAAAAGTTACAGGATTTACTAACAGCGAAGAAGATGCTGTGCAACTAACGGCGATCGTCCCCTACTTAGTTGAAGATATGCTGAAAGAAAATGGTGGTATTTACACTAAAGGTGCAGATTGGGCTAGCCATATTGAAGTTGATGGCAACTTAGTTACTGGCCAAAATCCGGCTTCATCAGAAGCAGTTGCTCAAGCCATGCTGATGTTACTTAAAGCATAAATATTTTAAGCCACCTTTGGGTTTAATGGTTCATAAATAGCGGCATAATGGCCAAACTATTTAAGGCGTAAAGAGTCAATCAATAACCCTAGCCAAACTGAAACATGGCTAGGGTTATTATTTTGGCTAATAAAATATACTAACCACGGCAATCTATCGAATTAACCCTAGGTTCAAACCAAGTTAATCTTGATTCAGCTTAGTTAAATCTGGTTAATAGATTTATTAATTTATATCTTGCCCGCTTTTAAAGGCAAACTGACAGTAAAGGGATTATTATGATCACACTACACCATCTCAATCAGTCTCGTTCGAAACGTATTTTATGGTTGTTAGAAGAACTAGGGCAAGCCTACCAAGTTAAAGCTTATCAAAGAGACAAAGTCACCTTTCTAGCACCACCTGAATTAACTGCAATTCACCCATTAGGTAAATCACCAGTCATTGAGCACAATGGCCTAGTCATTGCTGAATCAGGCGCCATCACCGAGTATTTAATTAATCAATATGCAAGTCACTTAGCACCTGAATCAAATAGCACTGATTACGTTAGTTATATACAGTGGCTGCACTTCGCTGAAAGCTCTGCAATGTTACCTCTGTTACTTCGATTGTTTGTTGAAAAAGATGGCTGCCAAACCAATTTCATGGCGGGTTACGCCGATATAGAAGTCGCAAAAGTAATGGGTTACTTAAATGCATCTTTAGAAGGTAAGCGCTATTTAGTGGCCGATAAACTCACTGGCGCCGATATCATGATGTCATTTGTTATAGAAGTGATAGCTGCAAGAGGTGAACTGGCTGAATACCCAAACCTTGATCGCTACTATAAACAACTTAATACGCACAGCGGATTCACTCGTGCCAGTGAAATTGAAACTCAGCAGAATACCCTTTAGCGCCTTAAGCTACATATTGACTTATAACTTCATTAAGCCACATTAGTTCAAAAAACATTTCAACCAGATAAAAAAGTAAGGCCACCCGATTAAGGTAGCCTTACTTTTTTGCGCCTGGAAATGATCGACTCTCACATGGGCATATCGGCCACACTAATACTATGCTCAAATGACATGCTCAAATCTCAAACGTAAAAAAGCCCATTACGTTAGTAACGGGCTTATCACTACTCTTTCGAGTAAATTTAGCGCCTGGAAATGACCTACTCTCACATGGGCATATCGGCCACACTATGTATGACTTATGCTCAAGAATAATTTTTCGACACAAAACAAAAAGGCCACCCAATTAGAGTGGCCTTGCTGTATTATTTGGCGCCTGGAAATGACCTACTCTCACATGGGGAGACCCCACACTACCATCGGCGATACTGTGTTTCACTTCTGAGTTCGGAATGGGATCAGGTGGTGCCACAGCTCTATGGTTTCCAGACAAATTTTGTTTATCTAACGCCAGTTAACTAGCATTAAATAATAATTCGGAAAGCTGATTGCTTTATCTGAGGTTGAGTCTCGTCACACTATTTAAGCGTCCCATTCTAACCACTAAGGTCAGTAAAACCCATCTGGGTTGTATGGTTAAGCCTCACGGGTCATTAGTACAAGTTAGCTCAACGCCTCACAACGCTTACACACCTTGCCTATCAACGTAGTAGTCTCCTACGGCCCTTTAGAGAGCTTAAAGCTCTAGGGATGACTCATCTTGGGGCTCGCTTCCCGCTTAGATGCTTTCAGCGGTTATCGATTCCGAACGTAACTACCGGGCAATGCCATTGGCATGACAACCCGAACACCAGCGGTTCGTCCACTCCGGTCCTCTCGTACTAGGAGCAGCTCCCCTCAATCATCCAACGCCCACGGCAGATAGGGACCGAACTGTCTCACGACGTTCTGAACCCAGCTCGCGTACCACTTTAAATGGCGAACAGCCATACCCTTGGGACCGACTTCAGCCCCAGGATGTGATGAGCCGACATCGAGGTGCCAAACACCGCCGTCGATATGAACTCTTGGGCGGTATCAGCCTGTTATCCCCGGAGTACCTTTTATCCGTTGAGCGATGGCCCTTCCATTCAGAACCACCGGATCACTATGACCTACTTTCGTACCTGCTCGACGTGTATGTCTCGCAGTTAAGCTGGCTTATGCCATTGCACTAACCGTACGATGTCCGACCGTACTTAGCCAACCTTCGTGCTCCTCCGTTACTCTTTGGGAGGAGACCGCCCCAGTCAAACTACCCACCAGGCACTGTCCTCAACCCCGATAAGGGGCCAGAGTTAGAACATCAAAACTACAAGGGTGGTATTTCAAGATTGACTCCACTCCATCTAGCGACGAAGCTTCAAAGTCTCCCACCTATCCTACACATGTAGGTTCAATGTTCAGTGCCAAGCTATAGTAAAGGTTCACGGGGTCTTTCCGTCTAGCCGCGGGTATACGGCATCTTCACCGCAATTTCAACTTCACTGAGTCTCGGCTGGAGACAGCGTGGCCATCATTACGCCATTCGTGCAGGTCGGAACTTACCCGACAAGGAATTTCGCTACCTTAGGACCGTTATAGTTACGGCCGCCGTTTACCGGGGCTTCGATCATGAGCTTCTCTTGCGATAACCCAATCAATTAACCTTCCGGCACCGGGCAGGCGTCACACCGTATACGTCATCTTGCGATTTTGCACAGTGCTGTGTTTTTGATAAACAGTTGCAGCCACCTGGTATCTGCGACTGCCGTCAGCTTAGGGAGCAAGTCCCATCACCAACAGCAGCGTACCTTCTCCCGAAGTTACGGTACCATTTTGCCTAGTTCCTTCAGCCGAGTTCTCTCAAGCGCCTTGGTATTCTCTACCCGACCACCTGTGTCGGTTTGGGGTACGATCCCTACTAACCTGAAGCTTAGAAGATTTTCCTGGAAGCATGGCATCAACTACTTCATCACCTTAGTGACTCGTCATCAGCTCTCAACGTGTACATTTAAGTACGTGTTCCCGGATTTGCCTAAGAACACCGCCTACTACCTTAAACGCGGACTACCAACGCCGCGCTAGCCTAGCCTTCTCCGTCTCTCCATCGCAGTTAGCAGAGGTACAGAAATATTAATCTGTTTTCCATCGATTACGCCTTTCGGCCTCACCTTAGGGGTCGACTCACCCTGCCCCGATTAACGTTGGACAGGAACCCTTGGTCTTTCGGCGAGGGAGTTTTTCACTCCCTTTATCGTTACTCATGTCAGCATTCGCACTTCTGATACGTCCAGTGTGGGTTACCCCTTCACCTTCAACCGCTTACAGAACGCTCCTCTACCGCTTGCAGTAAACTGCAAACCCGTAGCTTCGGTGGTATGTTTAGCCCCGTTAAATCTTCCGCGCAGGCCGACTCGACTAGTGAGCTATTACGCTTTCTTTAAATGATGGCTGCTTCTAAGCCAACATCCTAGCTGTCTAAGCCTTCCCACATCGTTTCCCACTTAACATACACTTTGGGACCTTAGCTGACGGTCTGGGTTGTTTCCCTTTTGACAACGGACGTTAGCACCCGCTGTCTGTCTCCCGAGTAGTACTCATTGGTATTCGGAGTTTGCAAAGGGTTGGTAAGTCGGGATGACCCCCTAGCCTTAACAGTGCTCTACCCCCAATGGTATTCGCTCGAGGCGCTACCTAAATAGCTTTCGAGGAGAACCAGATATCTCCGAGTTTGATTGGCCTTTCACCCCCAGCCACAAGTCATCCGCTCATTTTTCAACATAAGTCGGTTCGGTCCTCCAGTTGATGTTACTCAACCTTCAACCTGCCCATGGCTAGATCACTCGGTTTCGGGTCTACGCCTTGCAACTAAACGCGCAGTTAACACTCGGTTTCCCTACGGCTCCGCTATTCGCTTAACCTCGCTACAAAACGTAAGTCGCTGACCCATTATACAAAAGGTACGCAGTCACGGTCTCAAGAACCGCTCCCACTGCTTGTACGTATACGGTTTCAGGTTCTATTTCACTCCCCTCACAGGGGTTCTTTTCGCCTTTCCCTCACGGTACTGGTTCACTATCGGTCAGTCAGGAGTATTTAGCCTTGGAGGATGGTCCCCCCATATTCAAACAGGATGTCACGTGTCCCGCCTTACTCGTTTTCATCTATGGTTAGTTTTCATGTACGGGGCTATCACCCTGTGCCGCTGAGCTTTCCAACTCATTCCACTAACACCCCATAGACTTAAGGGCTAATCCCCGTTCGCTCGCCGCTACTAGGGGAATCTCGGTTGATTTCTTTTCCTCTGGGTACTTAGATGTTTCAGTTCCCCAGGTTCGCCTCATACAGCTATGTATTCACTGTATGATGACCACTTATGTGGCCGGGTTTCCCCATTCGGATATCGTTAGCTCAAATGCTTATTACTAGCTCGCCAACGCTTTTCGCAAGTTATTACGTCCTTCATCGCCTCTGACTGCCAAGGCATCCACCGTATACGCTTAGTCACTTAACCATACAACCCAAATGAGTTTCACTGCCCTTGTAAACAAGAGAATGAACTAATCGGACTGTATTGCAACTAGCTGGTTTTTACTTGTCTCACTCCCGACCAGGAAGTGTGACTCGCCTTAGTTTTTAGAATATTCAAGACACTTAAACAGTGTTTTGAGAACTCAAGATACTGATGCTTTCGCATCAATATTATTTTCGCACTAACCTAATCACACAAACGACAACGAATCATCATTCATGCGCCTTTAGTTAGTACTATCAGCTTTCCAAATTGTTAAAGAGCGGGCTTAAAAAAGCCAAAGATAAAATTTCGTTTATCTTTGGCATCTCGGACCAATATGTATGTATTTCATCGAAGATGAATGGTGGAGCTATGCGGGATCGAACCGCAGACCTCCTGCGTGCAAGGCAGGCGCTCTCCCAGCTGAGCTATAACCCCTTTACATACAGTGAGAATTTACGTTTACCTTCTAAGAAGGTCAGCCAATTTATTTGGCTTGCCAATTCGAATTTATCCAAGGCAATTTATTGCGACGTTTAGTTCACTAAACGAGCGGTAAATTAACACAGGAGAAATGAAGAATTGGTGGGTCAGAGTGGACTTGAACCACCGACCTCACCCTTATCAGGGGTGCGCTCTAACCAGCTGAGCTACAGACCCAACGTAATTTCTCTTTCTTTCTATCAAGTAATCTGTGTGAACACTCACATGCATCTCTGCACTTTTAGGTATTGAGTTAGTCGTATAGGTAAGGAGGTGATCCAGCCCCAGGTTCCCCTAGGGCTACCTTGTTACGACTTCACCCCAGTCATGAACCACAAAGTGGTGAGCGTTCTCCCGAAGGTTAAACTACCCACTTCTTTTGCAGCCCACTCCCATGGTGTGACGGGCGGTGTGTACAAGGCCCGGGAACGTATTCACCGTGACATTCTGATTCACGATTACTAGCGATTCCGACTTCATGGAGTCGAGTTGCAGACTCCAATCCGGACTACGACGTACTTTGTGAGATTAGCTCCACCTCGCGGCTTTGCAACCCTCTGTATACGCCATTGTAGCACGTGTGTAGCCCTACTCGTAAGGGCCATGATGACTTGACGTCGTCCCCACCTTCCTCCGGTTTATCACCGGCAGTCTCCCTAAAGTTCCCGACATGACTCGCTGGCAAATAAGGATAGGGGTTGCGCTCGTTGCGGGACTTAACCCAACATTTCACAACACGAGCTGACGACAGCCATGCAGCACCTGTCTCAGAGTTCCCGAAGGCACTAAGCTATCTCTAGCGAATTCTCTGGATGTCAAGAGTAGGTAAGGTTCTTCGCGTTGCATCGAATTAAACCACATGCTCCACCGCTTGTGCGGGCCCCCGTCAATTCATTTGAGTTTTAACCTTGCGGCCGTACTCCCCAGGCGGTCTACTTAATGCGTTAGCTTGGGAGCCCAGTGACTAAGTCACCAAACTCCGAGTAGACATCGTTTACGGCGTGGACTACCAGGGTATCTAATCCTGTTTGCTCCCCACGCTTTCGTGCATGAGCGTCAGTCTTTGTCCAGGAGGCCGCCTTCGCCACCGGTATTCCTTCAGATATCTACGCATTTCACCGCTACACCTGAAATTCTACCTCCCTCTACAAGACTCTAGTTCCCCAGTTCCAAATGCAATTCCTAGGTTGAGCCCAGGGCTTTCACATCTGGCTTAAAAAACCGCCTGCGCACGCTTTACGCCCAGTAATTCCGATTAACGCTCGGACCCTCCGTATTACCGCGGCTGCTGGCACGGAGTTAGCCGGTCCTTCTTCTGTAGGTAACGTCACAGCAGTAGCGTATTAAACTACTGCCTTTCCTCCCTACTGAAAGTGCTTTACAACCCGAAGGCCTTCTTCACACACGCGGCATGGCTGCATCAGGCTTTCGCCCATTGTGCAATATTCCCCACTGCTGCCTCCCGTAGGAGTCTGGGCCGTGTCTCAGTCCCAGTGTGGCTGATCATCCTCTCAGAACAGCTAGGGATCGTCGCCTTGGTGAGCCATTACCTCACCAACTAGCTAATCCCACCTAGGTTCATCCAATCGCGAAAGGCCCGAAGGTCCCCTCCTTTCCCCCGTAGGGCGTATGCGGTATTAGCAGTCGTTTCCAACTGTTATCCCCCTCGACTGGGCAGATCCCTAGGCATTACTCACCCGTCCGCCGCTCGCCGGCAAAGATAGCAAGCTATCTTCCCGCTGCCGCTCGACTTGCATGTGTTAGGCCTGCCGCCAGCGTTCAATCTGAGCCATGATCAAACTCTTCAATTAAAGTTTTTTTGTTCGACTACGTCGAACGGCTCAATGAATTCTACTGTCATAATTCGCTTCGCTCATAAGAGCTAACGAGTTATTTACTACATTGCTGTAGTTTCATATTACTATGAACATTCTCATCATCGAGTTAAATTTTTTGATTGCTCTTCCTAAGAAGAAGCAATTTCGAATAACTCAATACCTGTGAATGTCCACACAGATTACTTGATAAATTGTTAAAGAGCGGACTTGGTAACTTGCGTTAGACGCCGTGTTCCGTGTCAGTGGTGCGCATTATAGGGATAGGAGATTTTACCGCAACCCCTTTTTGCAAAAACTTTCAAATAAACCAACCAACCGAACACTTTTTAAACTAAGCGTACACTTAACCATCAAAAAAGGCCTGAAAGGCCTTTTTAGGCTGGACTAATTAAGTGTTTCTATAAAAGCGGGCACATCTGCAATGCTATCAACTACAATAGATGCGATATCAATTCCGGCTTCGTCTACCTTCTTACCACTTCTGACTAAAATACTGTGACCTATACCCGCAGCTTTAGCTGCACGGATATCATCAGCCTTATCACCGACCATAATTGAATTGGCTAGATCAAGTTTTAAAAACTTAGCCGCCTCTAACATCATTCCTGGTTTTGGCTTGCGACAATCGCAATCTTGCTTATATTCACCTAAACCTTTTTCTGGATGATGCGGGCAATAATAAATACCGTCCAGTTCAATGCCTTTATCAGCAAAGTTCCAATCCATCCACTCAGTTAAGGAATGAAAATCGTCTTCACTGTACATGCCGCGAGCAATACCCGATTGGTTAGTCACAACGACAAGTTTATAGCCCATTTTCTTCAATGCGAGGCAGGCATCAAAGACACCTTCAATATATTCAAAGTCATCCGTTTGATATACATAGCCATGATCTTTGTTGATCACACCATCTCGGTCAAGAAAAACTGCTTTATTCACTTATTAATCCTCATTAATTTTCTGTATTAATTATCACACCGTCTTCGCATTTGAGCTAGCCCAATAAAGGATAATTATAGCGAATAACCATGTTTCACTTTATTAAGGCGCCATGAAGCGGTAACCTTGCTCGGTTATTTCGCGAAAACAAAAGAGCTAATGAGTAATATACCCCCTATCATTCACAAAACGCGTACTCAACTTGTAGTTGAAGTACTCAGAGAACAGATCCTTTCTGGTGATATAAAAGGTGGCGAACCCTTACGTCAAACTGCTATTGCTGAACAATTGAACGTCAGTCGCATTCCAGTACGAGAGGCTTTAGTACAATTAGAAGCTGAAGGGTTAGTTAAGTTTGAGCCGCATAAAGGTGCTACGGCCACGGTTTTATCTGTTGAACAGGTCACAGAGTTATTTGAACTCAGAGCAATGATTGAGTCTGACTTGCTTGCAAAGGCTATTCCTAATTTACAAGAAGCCGATTTTGAAGAAGCGGACAGAGTATTAAATGCACTAGAAAACGCATTTAAACGCCAGGATTCTGTGGCCAGTTGGAGCGAGCTTAATACGCAATTTCATACTTGCCTATATAAAGCCGCCAACCGCAGCCATACACTCGAAGTTGTTCATGGCTTAAATACTAATTGTGATCGCTATATTCGTTTACAACTATTGTTAACAGGTGGGATCCCCACTGCGGAGCGAGAGCACCGTGAATTACTTGAGTTGTGCCAAAGAAAAGATATTGAAAAAGCGACACACTTACTGCGTGAACATATTCTTCACGCTGCTGAAGCTATTACAAAGTTAGTTGTTAAGCATTTAGACTAGACGACTTCAAGACTGAGTGGGTCAAATATCACCTTAATTGCCTGTTTTATTTATACATTGAGAGAAGTTTTATGCAGTATGCACATATCACCGGATGGGGAAAAGCTGTCCCTCCCGCATCGCTAACCAACGATGACCTTGCCACCTTTATGGAAACATCTGATGAGTGGATTAAATCTCGTACAGGTATTAGTAAACGTAATATTAGTCACGTTAATACTTCTGTACTGGCCAGCGTTGCTGCACAACATGCTTTAGCTGCTGCCGGGATTGATGGCAGTGAGTTGGATTTAATTATTCTAGCAACGGCCAGCCCTGATAGTTTAATTCCTAATATAGCCTCTACTGTACAAGCAAATATTGGTGCAACATGCGGCGCATTTGATATAAATGCGGCATGCAGTGGTTTTCTATACGGCGTAGGATTAGCAAGCTCGTTAATTAAAAGCGGCCAGAATAAAAAAGTATTAGTTATTGGTGCTGAACGTTTATCTTTTTACTTAGATTGGTCTCGTCGTGAAACTGCGGTGTTATTTGGCGATGGTGCTGGTGCGGTCATTTTAGAAGCCCGTGATGAAGAAGGCGGAGTATTAGGCTATGAGCTTAATAATGATCCTGATGGACGTGAAATTTTAAAATCGAATTTTGGCAGCCAAATGGATCGCTTAGACAGTAGCTCGTTAGATTTCTATATTGAGTTTAATGGCCAAGAAATCTTCAAACGCGCCATTCAGGGTATGGGATCTTTAAGTACTAAAGTACTTGAGAAATGCAATGTTGATAAAGACGATGTCGATTGGGTTATTCCCCATCAAGCTAACGAACGTATCATAGATACTTTGGTCAGTCGGATGAAAATTCCTAAAGAAAAAGCCATCGTCAATATAGCAAACTATGGCAATACATCAGCTGCGACTATCCCAATTGCTATTTGTGATGCACTAGATAAAGGCTTAATTGAGCCTGGACAAACTATTTTATCCTGTGCATTTGGTGCTGGACTGACATCAGCAGCTTTACTTTTTAAATGGACTGACCGCGTTACTCCTATTAATACTAGTGAAGCCAAAGTGCCAGATTGTGAGCAAACTGCACTAGAATTAATTAAACCTGCGGTGGATTACTTTTTCAATAAAGCTGAGCAAGAAGGTCGATAGACCTAATATATAAAACGATACTCTATCGTACTCATAAAATAAGCCAGTCAATTGACTGGCTTATTTTATGTTTGAATTAAAGCTGTTAATTAGAGCTATTTAGTTACCCCAATTAACTCATGGCATTTGATGTTTTTAGTTCCGCCTAATGCCGATACTTGCGCTAAAAATAACTCAGCACAGGCAATGGCATCTATTAATGCATTATGTCCACCATATACAGGCAAGTGATAACGTTCTCGACTTTGCCCTAATCGAACACACCCTTTAACTAAGTGGTCATGCTGACGCAGGTAGCGTGTTTTTTCAATCGCTAAGGTGTCAATAAAAGGCATGAGTACTTTTTGTCCAAATACACTGTGTAAGTTTTTTTGAATAAATGCCATATCCATTGGCGCATGGTGTGCTACCAAAATATATCCTTGGGTTTCTTTTAGTAACCAATTCATTGCTAAATCAATGGGTAAAGCATCTTGTAATTGATGATCAACAATACCGTGAACAGTCGCACTTTGGCCTACACTACCATCGATTGAAATCATCAAATGTTGAGCTTGAGACAGGGGGATTTGTCCTTGAATGATAGGTACAATACCCATACTAATGATCTGATCCTTCTCAGCATTAAGGCCGGTCATTTCCAAATCAATCGCCATCAATTTAGCATCAAAGATAGTATGATTAAATTGGTTTGTTAATGCCCGCTGATAATCCGCTAATATCGACTTTTCGCCCTGCTGATTAACCAGTGAATCTAACCAAAACCGACCTTTAAGCCATAAATGATTGACCACTAAAAACTCCGGGTAAACTTAAGTTTCAAACCTGATTGAGCATCATGGACCACTTTAAAGGCATCCCGTAATTGATGGCGCAATAAAGATGACAAATCCTGTGGCTTTAAAAAATTACTCACAACCAAATTATTTGTCGCCTGATATCCCTGATTAGCTAAGCGCATATGCGCTATAAACTCATGGGCGTCCGCTAAATTAAGAGCATCTTTGCGATTAATGATATTGGCGTCCATTAACGCGCGAATACGTTTAGCGGTATTGACCTCTTTAATGCCGGCACTTAGAGCATAGACTCTGGCAATATCATTGATTAACGCACTGCCCTTGTGCTTCAAATCCATGCCTTTGACTTCACTGCCATCTCGTTCAAGTACAAATTTTCTGAAAAAACCTAAAGGCGGTGATTGCTGTAATGAGTTACCCGCCATACCGGCTAAAAAGATGTCATTATTTTGGGTATGCGACATCACTGAGTTCTGTAATTCATCAAACAAGGTTTGCGGTCCATACACTGCGCGCATATCAAAGAAAATACTGGCGTGCATTAGGGCTTTAGGATCAGGTGTGAGTACCCACTTTTTGAATTTATTTTGCCATTCGAGGAGTGATAACCGCCACTTAGGATTTTGCGCCATAATATCGCCAGGACAATAGATATAACCGCATTGATCAAGTCCCTTACAAACCGCATGGGTTAATTTATCGAAGTAAGCCGCTGCGAACTCATCCGGTTCATGTGCTAATAACAAACCATTATCTTGATCTGAACAAGCCACTTGATCTTGCCTACCTTGCGAGCCAAAAGCTAACCAACAAAAAGCCATCGGAGCTTTACCCAATAATTGCTGATTTAGTACAATTAAGCGACGGGTTAATGCATCTGTGACCGACGTTAACACTCTGCCAATCTCTTCTGCCCGTGCATCAGCACTTATAAGGTTTTGTAATAATACTGGGATTTGCTTACTGACAAAGATCAACTTTTCAATTGAATCCTGGCGGTCTATTTCACCAATTAATAATAATGGTTGTGAACTCTGGGCACGTAAAATATCAGTACTGGTGACCATACCTTTAGCTTGATTATTGTCTATTACAGGTAAATGATGAATATTATATTCACTCATCAATAACATAGCTTCAAATACCAGTGCATTAGAGGCCACGGTTTTGGGCTGAACAGTCATTACTTGGTCTACACAAATATTGCCATCAAAACCTTCTGCTAAGACTCTATTTCGTAAATCGCGATCAGTGACAATACCGACTAAACCGTGATCATTTAACACCAACACAGATGAAACCCTATTATCGCGCATTAATTTTGCAGCATTTTGCACGCTGGCGTTGGTAGCAATACAAATTGGATTTTTAGACATCATATTAGTAATGCGACTGGTCGTAGTGAGATCTTTAGCTTTAAACTTATGTTCATTGCGTAATCGCTGAGCAAACGCACGGGTAAAAAACGTATCAAACTGACGATTATGGGTTTTTAATTCGGTGAATAAATGTTGGGGGATATGATAAACCAAGCCATCTTCTAAAATAGCGACCTTGTTAACCACTTTTTCGCCTGACAATAATGTCGAAAAACCAAAACATTCTCCTTCAGCGACTCTATCAACTAATACACCCTGTGGATCTCTAACTTCAAATGCGCCACTTCTAACCAAATATAATTTAGGATTATCAGGATCAAACTCAACAAATGCCGATGCCTTTGCGTAATAGCCAATATTAATTTCCCTAGCACAGCGCTCAACTAACGCTTTAGACAATAAATCAAAAGGTGCATGGGTTTGCAAAAACTGCTCAATTGGCTGTAATTCACTGGCATTCATATTATTTTCTCATTGGCGGTTTTATTTAATATACCTGTGCCAACTGAATACTGGCTATAAGACTTAAGCCCAAGCTTACTATATTTAGTCAATAAAAAAGAGCGCCGAGGCGCTCCTTTTAAAGGGGTCTAAATAAGGAATGAATAATTAATGGTCATGCGCTTCGCCTGCTCCTTGTGGGAAACGAATCGATTCAACCATATCAACAACATCTTGAGGTACAGGCTTAGTGACTTTACTGACAGCAAAAGCAACTGCGAAGTTAATAAACATGCCAACCATACCAAACCCTTCTGGTGAAATACCGAAGAACCAATTATCGCTTGTATTAGCAGCAGGGTTAATAAACTTAAAGTACACGATATAAGCAGCGGTAGATAGTAAGCCTAATACCATACCGGCAATTGCACCCTCTCTATTTACCTTTTTAGAGAAGATCCCCATGATAATTGCAGGGAAAAGTGATGCAGCGGCTAAACCGAAAGCTATCGCAACCACCGCGGCCACAAATCCAGGTGGATTTATACCAAAGTAACCAGCCATTACAACACCCAATGCTGCTGCAATACGCGCATACATTAACTCTTTCTTGTCAGAGATATCCGGCATAAGATTTTTCTTAAGCAAATCATGCGATACTGATGTTGATATCACTAACAGTAAACCCGCTGACGTTGATAGTGCAGCAGCTAAACCACCTGCAGCAACTAAGGCAATAACCCACGCAGGCAGACTGGCAATTTCAGGCGTTGCTAGCACAATAATATCACGGTCAATGGTCATCTCATTTGAATCACCATTAGCATAAGATATTTTGCCATCACTGTTTTTATCATCCCACGTAATTAAGCCAGTTTTTTCCCAGTTTTTAATCCACTGTGGCGCAGCTTCATAAGCAACACCGGTAGAATCTGGTCCATTAATGGTCTCAATCATATTAACACGAGAGAAAGCAGCTAAAGCAGGTACTGTTGTGTACATAATAGCAATAAACACTAGCGCCCAACCCGCAGATAAACGTGCATCTTTTACTCTAGGTACAGTAAAGAAACGAACAATCACATGGGGTAGACCCGCGGTACCAAACATCAATGCGCCTGTAATAAAGAACACATCAATCATTTCTTTAGAGCCTTCTGTATACTGGGAGAATCCCAATTCAGCAGAAAGACCATCAAGCTTATCGAGTAAGAAGACTCCGGTACCATTACCTGCAGCATCAACTAGCTCAGCACCAAAACCGATTTGCGGCAGAATATGACCTGTCATCATCACAGAGATAAAGATTGCTGGAACCATAAAGGCAAATATCAACACACAATATTGTGCAACCTGAGTGTAGGTAATCCCTTTCATTCCACCTAAAACAGCATAGAAAAACACCACTGCCATACCAATATATACGCCAGTTTCAACTTCGACTTCTAAGAAGCGAGAGAAGACCACACCGACACCGCGCATTTGACCCGCAATATAAGTAAAACAGATGAAAATGGCACAAATTACCGCAACAGTACGGGCAGTTTGTGAGTAATAGCGGTCACCGATAAAATCAGGAACCGTGAATTTACCAAACTTACGTAAGTAAGGCGCCATACACAAGGCTAATAAAACATAACCCCCTGTCCAGCCCATTAAATAAACTGAACCATCATAACCTGTAAATGACACAATACCCGCTAGCGAGATAAAGGATGCCGCCGACATCCAATCTGCTGCTGTAGCCATACCGTTCATTACCGGATGCACACCACCACCGGCTACATAAAACTCTTGAGTGGAACCAGCTCTCGCCCAAATCGCGATGCCAATGTATAGCGCAAATGTCGCGCCAACAATAATATATGTTAATGTTTGAACATCCATTTTTCAGTGCCCCTTAATCTTCGTGAACATCATATTTCTTGTCTAGGGCATTTGCTTTTGCCACATAAACAAAAATCAGCGCCACGAATACATACATTGCACCCTGCTGCGCAAACCAAAAGCCTAATTTGAATCCCATAAAGGAAAACTCATTAAGCACGTCTACTAATAAAATACCGCAGCCAAATGAAACTGCTGCCCAAATTGCTAGCAGTACAAGTACTAAACGTAAATTTTCACGCCAATACCCTGCTGCCTTTTCGTTATTTTCAAAAGCCATTGCGACTTCCCCTGTATTGTTTTTTTAAAGTCGAATTGTAAAGTCATTGTTAATTTAGCAACTCACAGGGGTTCGACAATCAAGACCTTAGTCTAACCCGTAGTCAAAAATAACCTATAAATAATATTTATCTATTAATAAACAATAGGATAAAAAATTTACAACAAACCTAGCGCACACTATAACTATTGAAAAACTAGACCAAGGTCGAACGAGAAATAACGGGCTTTAGCAACCTTGGATAAGAGAACAGCACTAATTGTCGATAAAAAATAGTTAGCAACACACAAAAAGCCCTTTAAACGCTTCAAATTCATCTAAAATAAGCGAATACAATTAAATTCAATATAAGCAAACAATCTAAAAAACTTTACTTATCTGAGATTTAAGCCGTAATTAACAGTCAATCACTTGTGATTATCCTATAAGGGAGGTAAAATTTTTTGATAATAATGAGAAAGGATATTTCATTGAAGAAATTGTCGTTAAATCCACAGAATCTGATGTTTTCAATACTAATGGGTGTTATTGCACTTATTATTAACTTTTATCCTATCCCCTTCTTCGCAAACGTCCAATTTATACTCGGAAATACACTGACCATCGTCGTCGCCATTTTATGTGGCCCCTGGTATGCGTTAGTGACGTCATTACTGGCCTCAACCAGTTTAATGCTTACCTGGGACAGCTATCATGTTTTCTTCATTTTTGGGTTAGAGGCATTATTTTTAGGTTTTTGCCGAAGAAAAGATATCTATGCGCTATATGGCAATATTATATTTTGGCTTGTTATTGGCATGCCCATTTTCTATTTAATGGCCAAGTTATTTTTTGATATGCCAACCGAGCACTTACCCTTTGTAACCATAAAGCAGGCGATAAATAGTTTAATTTATACCAGCATAGCCTCTATATTAGTTTTGATGGTGCCTAAATTATGGATGTTTGAAACCAAGATAAAAGATAAGCAGCGCAGAAGCCTAAGCAAGCAGATGACTTATTTCGTCACTCTGATGATTACCTTGTCGTTATTATTTTCAACGCTTTATTTCAACTATATTTCACTGGATAAGCAACAAAACTTAATCGTGAAAAATCAACAAGAATCAGTTTTTCATTTAAGTAATGCTGGCGAGCAATATATCGATAATCACCAAAAAGTGATTGAGAATGCTGCACGCTATTTCAGTATAGCCAGTGGTTCACCACAAGAGATACAACCTCTTCTGAGTAATTTACATCAAAATTACCCCGGCTTTATCAGTATGTTAATTACCGATAATCAAGCACGAATAATTGCCGCATCACCTACTATACGATTAAATGATGCCAAAAATAACAATGTCATCGTTAATGATAGAGATTATTTCATAGAGTCATTTTATAACCAAAGAGTGTTTGTTTCTTCAGTGTTTTTGGGGAGGGGCTTTGGCAACGACGCGATTGTAGCGATTAGTGCGCCATATTATGACAAGCAAAATACAGCACAGCCTTTGGGTATAATTGAAGGTTCGTTAGATCTAAAATACTTTTCAGCAATAGACTATGATTTTAATCAACAGAAAAACCAATCGATAATTTTGACCGATGAAACCAATAATATTATTTATGCCTCGGAAAAGCTCAATTTAAACGTCATGTCGCCCTTTAAATATGGTATTCACAATGGACTGTATTTAACCCAATTACCCTTGATGAATATCACCGAAACGGAATCAAGAATTCCAGAATACATTTATGCTCAGAAGCAACTAAAAAACGGTTGGAATATTTATATTATTGAGCCCTTTTCACCATTATTGCAGCTCGCTGAAAAACAAATGCAAGCCAGTTTCTTTATGTTACTTGGTGCTCTTTTTATCAGTTTTTTCATTTCAAATCGAATTAGCCAGCTGCTAACTATTCCCCTCGAAATGGTAGCGAATCAATTTGGCCAACTTAGCCAGCATGATTTAAATAACCAAGTACTAGATGAAAGCTCTCCTAAGGAAGTGTATAGCCTTTATCAAAGGTTATTGATTAGTAAGCAACAGCTGATAACTCAGCAATTAGAACTGGAAGAAACGGTTGTTAACCGCACTAAAGAATTAGAGAAAGCCAATCAAAAACTCAAAGAGTTAGTCGACAAAGACCCATTAACTCAACTGTTTAATCGCCGATTTGCTGAACATAAGTTCCAGGAAGTGAGAGAGTTTTGTCTTCGAAGTGAACAAGCCATTACTGTGGCTATTCTTGATTTAGATTTTTTCAAAGCTGTTAATGATAGTTACGGCCATTTAGCGGGGGATGAATGCTTACGTCAAGTGTCAGCACAACTGTCTCAACATTTTAAACGTGATATTGATATTATTGCCCGTTATGGCGGAGAGGAGTTTATTTTAATTTTACCTATGTCGAACGCACTTAACATTGAAAATCACTTGAATGAATTTAAAATCAAACTGTCTCAAATGCCCATTAACACGCCAGACAGAACTGAAGCATTTGATATTACCGTCAGTATCGGGGCTATCACAGCTAATGCTAACTTTGATGCTAGGCTAGATAAATGGATAAAAATAGCCGACGATAATTTGTATCAAGCTAAAGCTCAAGGCCGTAATCGCACTATTGTCACTATCATCAATCCTGAGGTGGAATCATAAATTTGTCCATTCTATCCATCATATAGGGGTAGAATGGGTTCCATTTTTGGCGCAACATATCGGCTGCAGACATGGAAAACAATCCTCTTTCAGCTTGAAATACCGCTAAGCCTATTTGTACCGTTTCAGTATTTTCTATTATCAAAGGGCCATAAAGTGGGTCTTCTATCGGAAATGGCAACGCAATGTGCGAAAGCGAGAACACACCTTTAGGCCATTCGAGCAATAGTTCTTGTGGGGCTTGCTGATTCGATATACCAAGCTCTCTAGCTTGTACGGCCCTAGATTGTTGTGCCTGACTTTCAATTAGCGTTAAGCGATAATCCATATCATTATTTGTCCAAAATGGTTCAAAAAACGTGATTGGATCAAGATTCATTAACAACCTAAAACCGGTACTGCGATTATAGTCAAACATCACTAATTCATGACCGTTTTTAGGCAAATATCGGTAAAGCTCATCGACGACATTCACAGATGAAACCGTATCATCTATGACTGACTGGAAGGTTTGTATAGGCGCAATTTTTTGTTTTTGCTCTGCGGATAAACTGTCTAATAAGTGTTTATTACGCAGAGTTAACTGGTAAACAATATCACCTGCATTAACGGCAAATGACATATATTTAAATGGGTCGTACTCAACTTCAATACTATTCCAAAACAGTTTTTCCTGCCCAAGTAATGCACCAAGTTTAGCCTGCCAATATGCAGCCTGAGCAATGGGAGCCAAGCCAATAGCTGGGGACATAAAAATCATCTTGTCATAATGAGTCGGCTTGTTCAGACTTATCGCTTCTAATTGGTGGTTTAGCGCGAGTGCTGCACCAGTAGAAAAACCGACAACATATAAGGGTTTACCTTTTAATTTATCTGATAAATGAGCGGTAGCTAACGCCACAGCACCGGCTAAATCAGGCCAGGTAATATCTGTTAGCCCTGAAGGCGTGGTGCCATGACCTGGTAATCTTAATCCGACTATATGGGCTTGATGTCGGTAATGCTCAGCAATATGCGACATCGAGTAAGGTGAGTCAGACATGCCGTGGATCAATAACAAACCAAATTCTGCATCATCATTTGGCCACTCAAAAGATCGATTCCAGTCTTCATGCCACAAAGCAGGATCCGATGAGCTGCCCTTTTCATAACGATTTATCGGAGAGGCGACCTCCGGCTGGTATTGTTGGTATATTTTCTGCTCGACTTCAGCAAATAGTTTATTTTCTAGTGCTAAATACTGCTTAAAATTATCTAAACCTGATTGTTGATGATATTCATTTTTAAGATGTGTGGTATGCCAAAGTGACAGTTCTGGCCTAGCATTCAATAACCATACAGCAATAATAATCAACGCAATAGACGTGCCTATAGTGCTATAGAATAGGGCAAATAACATATGCTTAGTGGATCCGATAACAATAGCGCGCATGATTTCCCTTATACTAAAAAATGATTACAACGATGCAAATAAAGGCCTAAAATAGCCTGACAGAATAGGTAATTATAATAGCAAGTATGCTAAAAGCTAAAGAACATGAATACCGCTAGCAATGAGACACTTTCAAACAATATTATTAGTCACTACTTTGGTTCCCTTTTACCTAAAGTGATTTTTTACTTGCCCACACCACCTATCATTCCAACAGATTGGAGCGAAAGTGACCCAAATGCAGCAAAAAGACTAATCGAAGCTAATGGTAATCATTGGCGAAAAATTATCATTATTATCTGCAAACTTGTGAGTAAAGAATTATCTTGTTGGAGAACGATACAAAACACACTATTTCAACAAAATAGTATTGCTCATTTACCAATGGCCATTGCGATTGTGGATCAGTCTACTGAGAAAACTATCGACATAAAACCTGATAGCTCAATCATCCATATCATTTGCGGTAAAAATACCTTTTCAGGTTTTACCATTGAAAGTACATTACTTGTTAGCACTCTTTCATTGAATCAACAGCAAACGATTCGATACCACCAACAGGTTTTTCACACACCATATTTAGATTATCGACAGTTTCCTAATGCCTTGATTGATCTATTGAGACCCAAGCTACACCAGGACAGATAAATCAATCTGATACCTACTGCCAGCTAAATTTGGGCACATTTACAAACTCCAGGTTTCAAGACCACCATCTGAACTTAAGGTTAATAGCTTTCCATTAGGTTTAATCTTCATGGAAAATACCGTTGTGCCTGCACTGTAGGCGGTGATATCCCAGTGACAAAGCTCCTTTCCAGAGTTTGCATCCCAGTAGATAACCGTTTGTTTTGAGGTGGCGGTAATTAAGTTATTAGCATTATTGATAAATAGAGCCTGTCTAAAATAGCGATAACGCTCAAGGTAATCTAGTTGGCTAATAGGCAAAGCGGTTTGAGAGTCAAGAATAACATTGTTATCTAGTGCATCGGCAATAAACAAGCGTCGATTCGTTTCATCGTAGCTAGCACTGGTGATCCGCTGCGGACGTGAAAAACTACTAATCAACGCGCCACTATAAGTGGACCAAATATGCACGTAACCATCTAGTCCTGTTGATAATACCTGCTGTTCAAAATTAGATAGTTCAATATGATTAACTGCGCCACTGTGTTGCTTGAACAATGACATCGTCATGCTACTTCGTTGAATAACAGTAATAGAACCATCGTTCATGCCCACCAAAATAGTACTGCCGGTTTGGCTTAAAAAAAGGCTTGAAACACTTGCGTCTGGGTTAAAGCCTTGAGCAGGCCAGCGTATATCTAGTTTGCCGGTTTCAAGGTTGAAAATAGATATTCTGTGTTTACCGGCAGTAGCTAGATATTGGTTATTACCTGACATAGCCAGCAGATAGTTAGACTCATCAAAGTCATCATCAGTCCATTGATGTAATAATTTATTGGTCGCAATCTCCCATACCGATAATGTACGGCTTCTGCCTAGTGTCACAGCTATACTCGCATCGGCGGACAAAACGCCATCAACCAGGGTTTCTTTTACCAGTCTCAGAGCGTTATCCGGACTTTTGCTAACAGCAACTTGATTGCAACCAGTTACAGTGATAAACGCTACTGTGATGGTAATAATCAGACCGACCTGAAGCGATAATCTAGATTGGACCTTAGCTAACAAGTTAATTCCTTAAAAGTAATGCTTTTAATATATTAACATAGAGAATCAGCTTATTAGCCACCCTACATTAAGTCGAATGACATAAAACCAAATGACACAGGTTAGCATTAGCTTAACTTGTGTCACATATATTGTCGGCTTAATCCGTAATCATAGCGATATTAATCGTAAATAGTGGGTATCGCTTTACGCTTATGCTGGGTGCGCTGATAAATGCTAATCAGCTTGGTTTCAACGCTTGCATCGACCGGTTTGCCTTCCAGAAAATCATCAATTTGATCGTAGCTCATACCTAGCGCCACTTCATCTTCTAATTGTGGTTTGTCTTCTTCTAAATCAGCTGTAGGCGCTTTTTTTACCAGAATATCTGGCGCCCCCAAAAAGGCAGCAAGTTGACGAACCTGGCGTTTGTTTAAACCAAACAATGGCGCTAAATCGCAGGCACCATCACCAAATTTAGTATAAAAACCGGTAATATTTTCTGCGCTATGATCGGTGCCAACCACTAAACCGCCTACCATACCGGCTATTTCATACTGGGCAATCATGCGCATTCTGGCTTTTACATTACCCTTAACAAAGTCGACTTTACCTTCTTCAGGTAAAGATACTCCCGCATCGCTCAAACCAGCTAAGGTGGCTTGATGTACGCCAATAACACCCTCAGCAATATTAACGGTCACCTGTTTAGATGGTTGAATAAATTGGCAGGCTAATTGTGCTTCATCTTCATCTTTTTGGACTTGATAAGGTAAGCGCACGGCAATAAATTGATAGCGATTATCGGCTAACTCTTGATTTAAGCTATCGACCGCTAACTGACATAAACGACCGGTTAAAGATGAGTCCACTCCACCGCTTATCCCCAACACTAATGAATGACAATGGGCCTCTTTGAGCTTCGATTTTATAAAGGCTACACGTCTTTGCACTTCAAAATCAGGCTCAATAGCCTTGAGTACATGCATTTCACGTAAAATTTGTCCTTTCACTTTAAGCTCCTTCAATTACTAACCTGGGCCTATTCTATTAAAATTTGATGAAAAAAAAACGATAATGACAAAACATTATCGTTTATTTTTAGACTGTTTTTTATTTAGCTCACTAAACCACTGATTAGCGTTCCCAATAAGACTCTTCTAGGCTGTCTTCTCGCTCTGGTAAACCGCGCGATAGACGTGGACTGTGTTGAGCTAACACTTCATAGGCAACGCGGTTAGCATACTTACACACTTGCGAAAACGATGAATAACATAAACCATCGCGTTTATGTTTACTTGACCCAGGGACATTGGTTTTATGGAAGGTATTGGCTGACAAGTCGTGCAATAAGGCTGATAAAGCGCCATCTCCTGCACCATTGGTGTTACGTATATAATCAGGTCCACCCATATAAGGCGCAATGTGGGCATAGACTTTAATGGGTTCTTCACAGTCAGCTTTTAGCATAGGGCGAGAAAATTCATAACGATTGAACTCAGGAATAGCACCAGGTAATAAAGTATGACTCGTTTCACGCTTGGCACTGTCTTCGGCATATCCTGCTGTATATAAACCAATTGGGCCTGCGGTGGTCAACACCATATCACACCACTCAAGTGCAGCCTCACTGGCTAACAATGGGTCTTTGAACCCTGTAAGCGCTTCACCTTCATCTTCATTCATGGCTAATATAGTCACATGCTCTTTAATAAACTTTTGCCACCAAACAGGGTCTTCTTGAATTAAAAAACGGGTGCCTAAGGTCAATACTACAGGCACTTCAGCAGCTTTTGCATATTCAATCGCTTTCATTGCCGCAGATGTCATACCGTCACCTTCGCTAGCACGCATCAAATAGGCAGTAATCACTAATGCTGAGCTTTCTTGAACCACCTGTTGATTAATATAATGTGGGGTCAGTTTATCCATCGAGCCTTTGCTGATAGCAAAAGTGCGCTCACCGTCTTCTGAAATTAATGTAAAGCAACGACCAATTGGGCCATCTACAGGTTGAAGATAATTTAAGTCAACTTTTGAAGAGGTATTGCAAAGATAGCGATAAGCATAGCTACCGACCATAATATTCTGGCTCATCACGCCAAACAACACTGAGCGATCGTCAGCTAAAATGGAATAGTTATGTACCGTGTTGCCTATGGTGCCACCCGCAAACTCGTCGCTGATCATGTCATTAGATTTAAGTTCATTATAAAGCGCATGGGCGCCATCATCATCGATTAGTGTTGAGTTACCTTTAGGCAAGCCGTAACGTTCAAGCAAATCATCGGCAACTTTCGCTTCAATATCGACTAACGTTTGATCAACTCCACAAATATAAGTAGAAAATGCTTGAGGTTGATGGGTAAACTGCGCCAGAAGTGGATCGCGGTTACTGACAGGAAAGTAATGTTTCGACTTACGTTGACCAGGAAACTTCATAATCGATTCTCATGAGTTTGCATCCGTGCAACCAAATATAAATATCAGTTTAGCTTATTATTGCTGTAAGCCATGATTAAATAAAAACCGCCTTTGACAAAAGGCGGCGCATGATATCACATTAACTTCATGAGATTAAATGACTTTTAGTGCTTCATTGCCGCTAAACGACACCTGTTCTTTAACTAGGTCAATTATCATATCGCTATGAATATCATCATCATTTAAACCTGGCATAAAGCCATTACGCTTAGTTCCTGCATTAACAGAGGTTTGTTTTACCGCTATCGAGATTTCTACTAGGGTTTCTAACAGTCTGATATAAAGGCAGGACATATTAAATCTACTAAACTCACTCCACTGTTCGTTAATCCGGCCAATAACTAATCCGCAGATAGTGCTAATACTTATCTCATAGGACGTCGAAAACAACGATTTATGCGATTTATGAATTAAATGTTCAGCAACTATCATAGCTATAGGCTGTGATAAAAATAAAAAAGCCTGCAATGCAGGCTTTTAAACAATACCAACTAAGGCATTGTGATCAAATTGATTAAGCTATTACTTCAGTACTGCAGCTAATTGCTGACTTACGGCAGTAACACTCTGAGTGCCATCAAACTTGTTATATACGGTACGGCCTTCAGCAGCCACTTTACCGTAATAATCTACCAATGGCTTAGTTTGCTCATGGTAAATACCTAAACGTTTACGTACTGTAGACTCTTCGTCGTCTGGACGAATAGCGAGCTCTTCACCAGTAACATCGTCTTTACCTTCCACTTTAGGTGGATTGAATACAACATGGTAAACACGACCTGAACCTGAATGAACGCGACGACCGCTCATGCGCTTAACAATTTCTTCGTCTGGTACGTCAATTTCGATCACGTGATCAATAACGATACCATTGGCAGTCATTGCATCAGCTTGCGGAATTGTGCGAGGGAAACCATCAAGTAAGAAGCCTTTAACACAATCATCTTGCGCGATACGTTCTTTAACTAGCCCTATGATTAAGTCATCTGAAACTAACTGGCCTGCATCCATCACCTTCTTAGCTTCTAAACCAAGTGGCGTTCCCGCTTTAACCGCAGCGCGTAACATATCACCCGTAGAGATTTGTGGGATACCATATTGCTCCATAATAAACTGAGCTTGAGTACCTTTACCGGCGCCTGGGGCACCTAATAAAATAATGCGCATCTCTAAAGTCCTCTTTTAAGATTATATTCTTTTTAGGGCGGCGATTTTCGCATATCTACCGCTCTTTTCATAGTAGCAATAGCACTGCATTAGACCTATATCTAATAAGATTGGCCTAATGTAACGGCGTCCGTGTTTAATACAGCAAGGTATACAACTTACGGCGATATTGATTGGCTAACGCATTCCCCTGCCCCATGGCGGTCATGATCTCTAGAAACATTTGTTTAACTTTTCCATCACCAGCATTAAGATCTTTTTGTAAAAAGCTAAAAAGGCAAGCTAACGCTTCTTCATTACGCTGGGCTTTATTCAGTGCCTTAGCTAAGTCGATAGATAAGATAATATCACCCGGCGTTTCTTCAAGCTGTTGTTGAAGCTGGCGAATTTCTGGTGTGTCCGCAGCATCTTCTGCTAACGCCAGCTTAGCTTTTAAGTTTTGGTAATAACTGTCTTGATCCGCAAGCCCTATCCCTTCAATTAAAGGCTTGGCATCTGCAAGTGCACCTAACTGTAAATAAACATCAGCTAAGACTAAACGCACTTCAGCCATGTTATCAGCTTGTACCGCGATCTCTTTTAATTGCGCCACCAGTAAGGTTAATGCCCCCTGTGTTAAGGGCTCAGCTTGCGCAAGCTGCGCTTTTACGCCATCAAAAGCTTGCAACCAAAGTGCTGGTAAATGCTTATCCAACAAGCTTGCGACACTGGCAGCATCTTGAACGCCTGCAAAACCATCAATCGGGCGACCTTTATCTAGAATTAACGTAGTGGGTAAGCTTTCAATTTGGAAATACTGGGCGATTTCCATCTCCACTTCGCAATCAACACTGGCCAATATAAAACGACCAGCTTGCGTTGTGGCAAGTTGCTCAAGTGTTTGCAACATTTGAATACTTTCTGGCTTTTGTTGGGCAAAAAAAGTCAATACCACGACTTTTTCCATAGAAGCATCAACAACTTGCTGGATATTTTCTTTGGTTAACGAAATGATGTGTTCCATAGGTCCCCTTAAAATACAAAAGCGGACACTAAGTCCGCTTTTTTATCCGCTTAGTATTACTTAAAGCTCGACATTAACATTTGGTTCATTAATTTAATGAACGCTGAAGGGTCGGCTAAACTGCCCTTTTCTGATAGCTGCGCTTGTTGTAGTAACAAGTTAGACCAATCTGCAAACAATTGCTCATCTTGTTCATTACTCAAACGCTCAACCAAAGGATGGCTTGGGTTAATCTCAAATGTTGGCTTTGAATCAGGAACAGGTTGACCTGCCGCTTGCATCAATTTAATCATTTGGGTCGACATTTCGCCTTCACCGGTGACCACACAAGCTGGAGTATCAGTTAAGCGTGACGTCACTTTAACATCAGACACTTTACCGGCTAACGCCGCTTTGATGCGCTCAACTAGGCCTTTAGCTTCTTCGGCAACTTTTTCTTGTGCTTCTTTGTCAGCTTCATCTTCTAATGAACCTAGCTCTAAATCACCTTTGGTTACTGAATGCAGTTGCTTGCCTTTAAATTCAGTTAAGTGGTTAATTAACCATTCATCAATACGCTCAGACATCAGTAACACTTCAATGCCTTTTTTGCGTAATAGTTCAAGATGAGGGCTATTTACCGCAGCGTCATGGCTGTCTGCCACTATGTAATAAATCTTTTCTTGGCCTTCTTTCATACGGCCAATATAGTCTTCTAATGACACAGTAGTTGCTGCGCTATTGTCATTGGTTGAAGCAAAACGTAGCAAACCGGCAATACGCTCACGGTTAGCATAATCTTCTGCTGGACCTTCTTTCAATACTTGACCAAATTCAGCCCAGAAAGATTGATATTGCTCAGCATCATCTTTAGCAATTTTTTCAAGCATGCCTAAAGCACGTTTCGTTAGTGCCTGACGCAATGTTTGGGTCACTTTGTTGTCTTGCAAAATTTCACGAGACACGTTCAGTGGCAAATCATTAGAATCAATTAACCCTTTTACAAAGCGTAAATAGGTTGGCATGAACTGTTCTGCGTCATCCATAACGAATACGCGTTGTACAAATAACTTTAAGCCATGTTTTTGATCACGGTTAAACATATCAAACGGCGCTTTTGCCGGGATATATAATAAGCTAGTGTACTCTTGCTTGCCTTCAACACGGTTATGCGCCCACTTTAGTGCGTCGCTGTAATCGTGTGAAATATGCTTGTAAAACTCTTGGTATTCTTCATCTGAAATATCCGCTTTATTACGGGTCCAAAGCGCGGTGGCTTTGTTCATCAGTTTCCAAGCACCTTCAGTAGCTGGAATTTTCTCACCATCTGGGCCGTCTGATTCAGGTTGACCTGCTTCAAACATTTGCACAGGTACAGAGATATGATCAGAATATTTAGTGATGATAGAGCGCAAACGATAATCGTCAGCAAATTCAGTTTCTTCATCACGTAAATGTAGGGTAATTTCAGTACCACGGGTATTTTTAGTGATGTTATCGACAGTAAAGTCACCTTCACCAGCCGATTCCCACAACACGCCTTCACTGGCTGGCTTGCCCGCTGCGCGAGTGCGCACGGTCACTTTTTTCGCGACGATGAATGCAGAGTAAAAACCGACACCAAATTGACCAATCAATTGTGAATCTTTAGACGCTTCACCTGATAAATGGCTGAAAAACTCTTTGGTACCTGACTTAGCAATTGTGCCTAAATGTTCGATAACACCATCACGTGTCATACCGATACCATTATCAGAAATAGTGACAGTGCCTTTTTCTTTATCGGTACTGACGCGAACTCGAAGGTCGCCGTCACCTTCATATAAATCATCATTGCTTAGCGCTAAATAGCGTAATTTATCCGCTGCATCGGCCGCATTTGAAACTAATTCACGTAAGAAAATCTCTTTGTTTGAATACAGAGAGTGGATCATCAAATGCAGTAATTGTTTAACTTCGGTTTGAAAGCCATGTGTTTCTTGTTGTGACATGAATAATTCCCTTGATATTACTTTTTACATAAACGATGACATTTGGCAGATAAAATTGATATCACCCAGCAAAAGTCACCACTCTTTAATGTTTCGTTATACAAGAGATGGGGCTTGGTGATCACTTTTCAAGGGGTAATGATTTTTTTGCTGTTTTTTTAAGCCATCATCAACTGACTGTCAATGATGGCAAATGTATTCGCAGGACTGTGGAGGAGGTTTAAGTAGTGATTATAGTTTAATACGACCATTAAAAGATAAGGCTAATGTGGTGCTATCTACATACTCTAATTCGCCGCCGACTGGTACACCATGGGCAATACGACTAATGATCACATTATGACGGCGGGCCATATCAGCGATAAAATGGGCGGTAGCATCACCTTCAACGGTTGGATTAGTAGCGAGAATAAGCTCTTGCACGTCATCTGAGGATAATTGCTGCTCAAGTAAGGCTAAGCCTAGCTCTTCTGGGCCAATGCCATCCAAAGGTGATAAATGGCCTAACAATACAAAATATCGGCCGTTAAAGTGGCCGCCTGCTTCAATGGCAAGCACATCTGCTGCGGTTTCGACTACGCATATTATTTCCGCATTACCACGTTTATGACTGGCGCAAATAGGACAAAGGTCTTGCTCGGTAAACGTGCGGCAACGCTGACAGTGACCGACTTCAGACATGGCTTTTTGTAATGACTCAGCAAGCTTAATACCTGCCTTTCTTTCACGCTCTAATAATTGAAATGCCATACGTTGAGCCGATTTAGGGCCGACGCCAGGTAAAATGCGCAGTGATTGGATCAGTTCATCGACCAACGGACTAAATTTCATCGTATTAAAAACCTTCAAATAAAAATACTATAAACGCTAAAACGCCGATTATTCACTGTGTGTCGTAAGATTGCAAAACCTGATTCAATAAATTCATACCCAGCCAATAAACTCCGAATTAGCTTTGAGCTGACAATATCGCTGTCGCTAAGATTAAACCGAGATAACACCGGAAAATATGTTAACAATAAGTACAAAAAGGGAGATATTAACTTATCTCCCTTGTGTATTTAACCCGCTTTCAATAGTTCACTGCATGATTGATTGAGTAATTGACGACAACGCCAGACACCCAATAATGCTACCACTAACGCACCCGATATTGGCGCAATAACCCACCACTCCCAATGCATATAAACCACAAGTTCAAATACTTGGGTTTTAAGCATATAAAGGGCAAACTCAGCAACAATCACAGCTAAGAACCCCGCTATTGCACCGAGTAACGCAAACTCAAGTCCCGTTGCTGCGCGCAGTAACCAACCCGATGCGCCAAAGGTTCTTAATACTGCTAGTTCGCGCTGCCTTGTTGCCATTCCCGCTTCGGTTTGTGCTATTAACACTAACGCACTGGCAAGTAAGACTAATACCAATACTAAGGTTAGCGATAACGACACTTGATCAATAATTTGTCGCAATTGTTCAACCATAGCGCCAACATCAATCACTGAAATAGTCGGAAACTGCTGGATCAACTGCAGCACAACAGCATTGGCGGTTAATTCGCTGCCTTGCGCCTTTAAATCCTGGTCATTTAAATGAAAACTGGCCATAGAAGTATACGAAAAAGGTGCTAAGGCTTTGGGCCTAAAAATCATAAAGAAATTAGGCTGCAAAGTTTCCCACTGCACCTTGCGTATACTGGTCGCTTTTACGGTAAACGACTGGTTATCAATATTGAATGTCATGGTGTCATTCAACGCGAGCCCTAACCGTTCTGCCACACCAGACTCGATTGAAACCTCATCATCGGCCTGATTAAACACCCCTTCAACTATCGGATTATTAGGTGGTAAAGTATCACGATGGGTCAGATTCAATTCTCGAGAAATACCTACTCTCCCAGCAATACCGGCACGCTCTTGCTCACCCGAAATCAACTCTTCATCATTAATGTGGGTTAAACGTCCACGAATCACAGGATAAATATCGGTTGCCTGAATGCGGTTATCATCTAAAAACTGCTGTAATGGTTGGCTGTCTTCCGGCGCAATATTGACTAAAAAGTAATTAGGTGCATCTTCTGGAAGCTGCTTTTGCCATTCATTGAGCAAATCTTGTCTTAGCGCTAAAATAGTCAGCAATAATACCAAGGCACTACTAAAACCAACCAGTTGCACTGCATTTTGTCTTGCTCGGCGGCGAAGACCAGCCAATGCTAATTGCAGTGGATTAGTGGTTTTCATGCCTACACTATGCCCCATGCGGATCATCACAAAACCCAGTATGCTCAATAATGCACCGAGTAATAGTACCGTGAGCACCACCGTCATGGTTAGGGCGAGACTACGAGAGTATAAGTAGCCTAACAGTGCCATAGCTCCTAAGCTGAGTAACAAATGCAACCACATGCCAAATTGCAGCCCTTCAAGTTGACGTTGCAATACTCGTAAAGGTGGAATTGCCAATAATCGCATTAACGGATAAGCAGAAAACATAAAGGCGCTGATCAATCCTGTTGACATTCCCAGCAGCAATGGTCGCAGATAAGGCGGTGAATACGCCGCTATCTCGGGAGGTAAAAACTGAGTAATAGCTAAATCAAGTAATACTCCACCGAATAAACCTAACGCTATACCCAGCAAGGTCACCAACATAAGGTGAAAGCCAAATAACAATCTAATTTGCTTTGCCGATGCGCCGAAGGTTTTTAGCATGGCGACGACATCATAATGGCGCTGACAATAACGCTGCGCAGCAATACCAATAGCGGCACACGCTAAAGCTATACCGAGTAAACTGGCTAACAGTAAAAAACGCTCCGCACGTTTAACTGCCGAGGCAATTGGTGAGTCACCGGATTGGACATCTATCCAGCGCTGGCTGTTGTTCAATAGTGGCTTTGCTTGCTCTTCAAAGGCAACTAATGCATCTGCATCACCGGTGAATTGATATATGTAGCTCACACGGCTACCGGGTTGAATAATGCCGGTAGCGTCTACATCATCAAGGCGCATTAACAGCACAGGAGCAGAAGCAAATGGGTTAAAACCACCATCGGGTAAACGACTTATTTCGGCAGATAACAGCAGATCACTATTACCTAATTCTAATGACTTTGGATAACCTAACAGTCCGCCTAAACGGTTTTCAAACCAGGCCTGGCCTTTAGCCGGTAACAGTGAAGTTTCACCGGTAGATAACTCCACTTTCCCTTTTAAAGGATAACCCTCTCCGACCGCTTTTATGGTGACTAACTGAAACTTGTCACCCGCATAGACCATGGAGTTAAACTGCATATTAGTAACATGATTCAGCTTTAACTCATCAGCTATAAGCAGTACCTTTTGATCAACCTCAACCGGTGAATCAATACTTCTATCGGCTGCAATAAACGTCGCCGCTTCACCATTGATAGCAACTTGTAAGCGTTCACTTACCCGCGCAAGGCCACTGACGGATAACACGGCTAAGGTGATAGCCAGTACGATAAGCAGCAACTGCCCCTGCGCTAGTTCACGTTTGAATAAACGCCATGCTAACTGCCATTCCATTAGTGCGCCTCCCCGTTTACTTCAAATTGAGGTGCATTGGTTTGAGGTGCATTGGTATTAGCGACGGACGCATTAGGCTCGGTCAACAGGCCATTATCCATCACAAATTGACGTTTACAGCGTTTTGCAAGCTGCAGGTCATGGGTAACTAACACTAAAGTTGTGTCACTTTCTTGATTAAGTTCAAACAACATATCGGCAATTTTATCACCGTTAACGCTGTCTAAGTTTCCGGTTGGTTCATCGGCAAATAGTACTTTAGGTTCGCAGATAAAGGCCCTTGCAATGGCAACGCGCTGCTGCTCACCACCAGACAACTGTTTCGGTAAATGGGTTAATCTATGCGATAATCCTACACGCTCAAGCATGTTTTGTGCTTTTTGCCTGGCATCTTTTACCCCTGCAAGCTCAGCGGGTAGCATTACGTTTTCAAGCGCAGTCAAAGTATCGACCAACATAAACGACTGAAAGACAAAACTGACTTTGCGCTTTCTTAGGGCAGCCTTTTGCTCTTCATTTAAACCTGATAATGCCGCGCCATCGAGTAATATTTCTCCAGATGTTGGTGTATCTAATGCGGCCAACAAACCAAGTAATGTTGACTTTCCCGAGCCAGAGGGTCCTAATATTGCAACGCTGTCTCCTTGCTTGACATCCATGTTGATGCCCTTGAGGATAGTCAGTTCACCTTCTTGAGTTACCACCGTTTTTATGAGGTTAGTTACTGTAATGGCACTAGAATCTTTAGCAAAATTTGTCAACATAGGATCCTTCTTAAAATTAGCTATTAAGCGCAGTCTTACGACGCTAATTATTATTGTTTCACTTTCTTCTACCAGCTATGCTGCCACGATTTTGATACTAGGTGATAGCTTAAGTGCAGGTTATGGCATGGAAGAAGGTCAAGGTTGGGTACAATTGTTAAGTAATGAGCTCCCAGAACACACTATCATTAATGGTTCAGTCAGTGGTGAAACATCCGCAGGAGGAGCAAGGCGGCTCCCGAGTTTACTGGAATCGATGCAATTTGACCTGGTTGTCGTTGAACTGGGTGGTAACGATGGATTACGTGGATTTCCACCAGCACAACTGAAATCAAATCTTACAAAAATCATTGTTCTGTCACAACAAGCAGGCGCAAAAGTTTTACTAACAGAAGTCATGGTGCCACCCAATTACGGACCACGTTATAGCAAAATGTTCAACGATGTTTTTAGTCAACTTGCTGAAGACTATGATATCGGGCTTATTCCATTTTTCATGCAACAAATTGCCCCCAACCCAGCACTGATGCAACGCGACGGAATCCATCCTAACGTAGAAGCCCAGCCGGTTATTACGCAATGGATGAAGCCTTGGATCATTGATGCGCTAAAAATGTGATCCTAGTTAAATATATTCAACATAAAATAACAAAAAGTCATATTATTTTAAGATTTAATCTTTAGAATGTGATTACAAGGATTTGTTTAAAACGTTAAATCAATATTATTACTCAAACAATATTTACAATAAGACCTAACAAGACTAAAAGGAAAAATTATGTCCGTCAGTCGTCAAAAAAAAGTATACCTACCTACCGCAACACGCAAAAACCAATATATTTCGGTAGGCTTTCCATTAACTGATGCTTTCTTAGCTGAATATGCCGATGTAGACACTTGCTACCACGAATTCAGTAAACTAGTTTATCAGGTAGCCGAAAAACATGAGTTGTTTAATGTTCATGTGATTGCCACAGACAAACTACCTATGGTGCGTTTCCATAGTGAATCATATTGCCTGTCAACTGAAGAGCAACTGCGTTTTTTCTATAATCCAGCTCATCACGAAGCAAACCGTTTGCACAGTATTGCCGGTCATAGAGCCAAAAAACTTAAAATTGTGTTTTTAGCAACGGGTACTGAACTTCGCAGTAACTCTGCAACCTTCCATGCCAACGTACAAAAGTTTCTAGCTGAAGTTAAACCTTTGCTACCAGTTAAAGATATTAAAATTAAAGTACGTGACCATCAGCATATTTCATACGATTTCTTTGCTAAAAATAAAGGCATCAAAGAAACCTACGGTTACAAACTACGTGCAGTAGATAACCGCTATAAACGCCGTGAATGTAATCTACCAGAAGATGTCAGCACACTGAATTACGTCACCGTTAGCTTACCTATCGGTCGTCGAATTAAGAAACAACTTCTTGCAGAGAACATGACTAATTTTGGTCCTAGCTATCAAAATGTCGCTGATAAATTTATTGCAGCAACTAATAATAGCCAACTATTTCGTGTGGCCATGGTCGCAAACGGTAAAGTGCCGCTAGTGCGTAATAGTAAGTTTGAGCGTTTAAATAGCACTGCAGAATTTCAAATGGTCGGCTTTGATCCTAACGCCGACGCCCCTGCACCGATATTGCACTGGGATGACCAAAAATTAGTTGAAGCGATTCGATTCGTTATTGTTGCAGGTAAAAATGACGCTAACGATGAAGGCTTTGGTCGATTCATGAATCAAGTGGAAGACGCAATTCGCAACTTCACTAATGAATTTGATATTGATAAAGAACACATTGATGTGATTTTACGTTTCCATCAGCATTTAAGTTACAAGGCTTAAATAACAGTATTTTTATCAAAACGTTATACATGCGTTTCAAACGGTAGCCTAGGCTGCCGTTTTTGTTTTTAAGACTAAAAAAAATATGTTACAAAATTGTGGCCAGATTTCACATTGATTAACGATCTCCAAACAAGGCATGTTGAACAGCATACGGAAAAACCGTAGTGGTTTGCTCAATCAAACCAATATCAATAATAAAAAGCAGGAGATGCTATGTTCAACAAGAAATTGCCTTGGCTTATGCCAACAATAGTGGCTACAGCGGTAAGTATCGGGCTTACCGGTTGTGGTTCTGATGACGATAAAACAGTAAACATCACCCCACCAGTCGTTCAACCCCCAACAGAAACCAGCCCTACCTTCCCTGAAGGTGCAATTATGGTTGAAGCTGGCGAAAATCTCACCATGAGTATTCAAGAAGCATTAATTAACGCGCAATCGAATGCGGTCATTGTTCTGCCCAAAGGTCATTTTAAAATTCAATCTACATTATTATTTGATGGTGATGTTGATGGTGATGGTACCTTCGCTAAAAATGTCACTATCATGGGTTACGGCATGAATGAAACCGTTTTGGACTTTTCTGATGCTAATTCAGGAGACGGTATATTCGTTCAAAATGCGGTTAATATTATCATTCAAGACTTGTCTGTAAACGAAGCCAAAAATAACGGCATAAAACTTAAAAACACCAATGGCATTATTTTGCGTCGATTAGCCACTATTTGGGAAGGCGAGCTGGACCAAGATAATGGCGCTTACGGTTTATATCCGGTTGAATGTGAGAACATTCTGATTGAAGATACCTATGTACGCGGCAGCGCCGATGCGGGTATTTATGTCGGTCAGTCTGAATACATTGTGGTTCGTCGTAACATTGCCAAAGAGAACGTAGCGGGTATTGAAATTGAAAACTCAAAATACGCCGATGTTTATGACAATGAGGCAATGGGTAATACTGGCGGTATTCTAGTATTTGATTTACCGATTAATAACCATCGTTATGGCTCTAGTGTGCGTATCTTTAATAACAAAGTTTATGATAACAATACCTTAAATTTTGCTAACGCCTCATCAAACCCTGCTGGTGTGCATATTGTCCCCCCTGGGACTGGGGTGATTGTATTATCTACCGATAATGTTGAAATATTCAATAACCAAATCACCAACCACGACACTATCGGCTTAACGGTATCAAGCTTTTTTATTGCAGAGCCTGACATTAGTACTTTTGTCGGTAACTATGGTCAACCTGGTCAAGCGATCAGCGATGGCTGGCGCCCTACTCCGCGTAATATTCATATTCACGATAACATCATCACTGACTACGGCTCAAAACCTAAGGGTTATCTGATTGATGATATTATTAAAGCCTATGTACTCACCCATGGAAAATTACCGGGGATTTTGTACGATGGGTTAGGTGAAATGCTGTCAAATAATGGGACGGCGGCCTATTTAGGCCTTCAAGAGTTACCCTTTGCTACAGACGGTAGCGACAATGTCTGTGTTCAAAACAACGGTGATGTGAGTGTCGGTCGTTTATTTGCTAATTCTAATACCGATATGAATATTCCTGACACGCTTTTCCAAGCGCCACAAACTGATTTACTCGCTTGCTCACAAGTCAGCTTACCGGTTCATACCGTCACCTTTGGCGATGAAATCTTCGGCTGTGGTGTCGATGATGATACCGCGGGTTGCGATGGCGGCACCTTAGTTGGTGGCGGCGGTACGATTGGTGAAGGTGAAGGCGGTTTAGTTGGCGATGGCGATTTAACGCTTTGTGAAACACAAGGTAGCAATGTTAATTGGGATGCGCTTCTTAAAGCAAACTGTCCCAACCTATCGGACTATAATTTATTCGCCGATATGAAAAACCCAACAAGCGGGCCTAATTCTGGTGGCTTACCCTATGATTTAAATACCCCGTTATTTACTGACCATGCGACTAAGTATCGCTTTGTATATGTGCCTGAGGGCAAAAAAGCTGATTACACAGCAAATGAGTCATTTAACTTCCCTGTCGGCACTGTCATCAGTAAAACCTTCGCATTACCTGATAACACCAATAATCGTGGTTTTGCCAATGAAGATTTAGTCGAAACACGATTATTAATTCATCGTGCAACAGGCTGGAGCGCATTGCCCTATGTTTGGAAATCAGACAAGTCTGATGCGGTTATTGCTAAAGCAGGTGCTATTCAAGGTAAACAAATCACTCATAAAGGAGAAGATTTAAACTTTGACTATGTTGTCCCTAGCATGAACCAGTGCAAACAATGTCATCAGTTTAAAGCAGATGATGATAGCAACGCAGTGTTCGTACCAATTGGCCCTAAAGCGCGTCATTTAAATCGTGATTACGCTTACGCTGAGGGTACTATGAATCAGTTAACAAAATGGCAAGCCGCAGGGATTTTACAAGGTGTACCTGATTTAACTGAGGTTGATAGTGTTCCTCAATACCAAGATGGTGATGAGACTAATATTACCAGCATGACCGATACCCAATTAATGCAAACCGCTAAAGGCTATTTAGACATTAACTGTGCCCATTGCCATCGTCCTGAAGGCAACGCATCAAACACAGGCTTAAAGCTTGAATACTGGCGTGCTTATGCTGATGATGCAGGTTTCTCGCATGGTACCTGTAAGTCACCTGTTGCTTATGGTGGTGGTAACTTAGGCTTTGATGTGGTTCCAGGTAAGCCTGCTGAATCTATTCTTCACTTCCGGATGGAAAACAACAACCCGGGTGACCGTATGCCTGAGATTGGTCGAAGTTTATCCCATGCAGAAGGGGTCGCGTTAATCAGCGAGTGGATTAAACGCTTACCCGCTGCTAGCTGTTCATAAGATAAACGCGTTGTCACTAAAATAAGGCCGGGGAAACCCGGCTTTATTATGTGGAGGATCATAAGATGCCCCAAAAATATATTCGCAACTTAGCCAATTTGTCAGTAAAAAATGGCGGACTTATCTCAACTTTGATACTTGCTCTGGTCTGTTTATACGGCTGCGGTGACGGAAATAGTGAAGCAGAAATCCCACCATTAACGATTACACCGCCAATAATCATACCGCCAATAGTCAATCCGCCCAGCGAAGATGATGTCTGTAAAAGCCAAACCTCTGAAGTGAACTGGCAAGCATTAATGAGTAAAGATTGTGACGACTTAGCCGACTACAGTCTGTTTATCGACCCTAGCCTCCCGACAGCCTCACCGAGAACGCCGGGGCATCTATACCAGTTATCTACTGAGCTTTTTTCTAACTATGCCAGTAAATACCGTTTTTTGTTTATTCCACAAGGGCTATCATTTAATTACCAAGCCAGTGAGCGTATGACGCCTCCAGTTGGTTCGGTATTAGTGAAAACCTTTGCCCTTCCCTATGACACTAGCCTTAAAGGCCGTGAAAACGAAGTATTAATAGAAACGCGGCTGTTAATCCACCGCGAGACAGGTTGGACAGCGCTGACGTATCAATGGAAAAACCAACAAGCTAAATTAATCATTACCGGGGCGGATGTATCACACACCATGAATAATCAAGGTGAAACGCTACAATTTAAATACCATATTCCCAGTAGAGCAGAGTGTAAAATTTGCCATCAAGTGATTGATGTTCAAACAAGTAAAATCATGCCTATAGGCTTAAAAACCCATGTGTTAAACCACCAAATAATGCTCGCTAACGGGCAAAGCATTAATCAATTACAGTACTGGAGCAATAAGGGTTGGCTTAACGGGTTAACCTCATTAGATGATGCACCACAGTCATTCGAATTAGGAGACGATTCAAAAGATCTCACCGCGCGGGCAAAAGGCTATTTAGATATCAACTGTGCCCATTGTCATAACTCGCAAGGATTTGCCAGTATTTCAGGGCTTAGACTCGGTGTTGAAATAGATCATACATCTTCTCAATATGGCATATGTAAACAGCCTCCAGGCTGGGATGGCGGCCCTAATGGCCTTGCATATGATATTGTGCCGGGAAATGGCGAACGCTCTATTGTGCATAATAGGCAAATCCTATCGTCAGCAAAAGATAAAATGCCCCCTATTGGCAGAGAGGTTATTCATACCGAAGGGGCTGAGTTAATTAAACGCTGGATAGATTCATTGCCACCAAGTTTAGGCAATTGTCAGTAAGCTTACTCAGGTTTATTTAAACGTAAAAAATAGCCTGGGGGGTAGCCTAACCAATGTTTAAAGCTTTGCCGAAAATGGCTTACATCACTGTAACCCATTAACTCGGCAATATCTTCGACATGCATTTTATCGGATAGAATCATTTTAATGGCCATCTGACATCGAACTTGATCGACCAGTTTTTGATAACTGCTGCCCGCTGATGCCAATTTACGCCGTAAACTTCTATCACTCATATGCATTTTTTCTGCCATACCCTGTAAGGTTAACATTGAAGGCATTGATTGACGAAGTTGCTGTAAAACGGTTTCAATTAATGACGGTACTTGCGGCGTTTGTAGGTGATTATCTTTAGTGTCAAAGAGGTAGGTGATAGGTAAAGCTAACCACTTAAGTTCGATGCTCCACTCAAAATAACTTTGTTGATAGCAAATGTTTGCACCGGTAAATTCAGATAAAAAACAGCCATTATCAATAACACTTTGATCACAGGTTTCAGCTAAGTGAATATCATTTATCATAATACTTTGCCCCACCAGCTGCCTAGCCAAACCAACAAGGGAACAAATACTGTGCTGAAACTGAAACGAATATTTTTCTCTATTCGATTTACCCGTATTAAGCCAACGAACCCAAATTTTGCCATCCTCGAACCGCACTAAACTATCAGTAAAACTCCCGACCAATTGCGGGTTTTTAACCACAAACTGTAAACAGTCATCTAAAGAGTCAAACTGGTTTAAATAAGGTAACAGTAAATCTAAACTACTAACCTGATAACTGGCGCCTAACCTTGCTCCCATGTCGTGGGTGCTATTGAGGCGCAAGGCTTCAAGCGCAAAATCGACTTGCCACACATAAACAAATTGACTAGCAGCTAACTCCACCATTCCAACACCAATTTGCTGACAAACGGTTTGCACCAATTCATCACCTAATTCTTGTTGGATAAACAGCAAAAGATTACGCAGCTCAAAAGCGGGATAACATTGGTCACCCACCATTAAATTTGCGTTATAACCGCCTTGTTTAAGCATTAAGCCTTGCTCTCTAGTAGATAACTAAATGGGCCGATTAAGCTCAGTCAGCTTATTAACTACACTGTTAACAGATAACGATGCACCGTGGGCAATTTTATCAGCCAGTTTTTTCTTCATTTGGTACTTAAGCTTGTAAACTTGATGATCTTTGGCTAGCTGCAACACGATATCATCGCTGGTAGCAATTTCATCAACCAAACCTAACTCTATCGCCTGTTTACCATACCAGTGCTCGCCAGTAGCCACTTTATCTAAATCTAACGCTGGACGATAATGACTAACAAACTGCTTGAATAACACATGGGTTTCTTCTAATTCTTGTTGGAACTTTTCTCGTCCTTCATCGGTATTCTCGCCAAACACTGTTAACGTCCGTTTGAAGTTGCCTGCGGTATGTTGCTCATAATCAATTTCATGTTTTTTAAGCAAACGACTAAAGTTAGGTAATTGCGCTACTACACCAATAGAACCCACAATAGCAAACGGGGCAGCAACTATTTTGTTGGCCACGCAGGCCATCATATAACCACCGCTGGCTGCGACCTTGTCAATACAAACAGTAAATGGGATATTGGCTTGGCGTAAACGGTCTAATTGACTTGATGCTAAGCCGTAGCCATGAACCATCCCACCACCACTTTCTACATTGACTAATACTTGATCACCCTCTTCAGCAATGATCAAAATAGCAGTAATTTCCTCACGCAATGAAGCAACTTCACCAGCATCAATACTGCCTTTAAAGTCTAGAACATAAACTTTTTTAATTGGTTGCTCGTTTTTGTCGGCTGCTTTATCTTCTGCTTTAACTTTTTTCTCGTAAGCTTTAAGTTGTTTCTTAGACAATAACTCGTGTTTCAAATCATGTTTTAATTGCAATAACTCATCGCTTAAATCTGTCAGTATTAGCTCGCCTTTATCGGTTTTGTTTTTCATTCCGCTGGCGATAACAACAACGACGACAGTCACGATGGCAATCACTATAGTGACCGCTTTAGCCAAAAACATGCCGTATTCAATTAAAAAATTCAAAATTTACTCCGAAAAAAAATATTAACTTAGTTTACCAACATCTACTGAGAAACAAACAATAAAAAACCCAGCTTTTGCTGGGTTTTTAAACAATCAAAAGACTAAATTGTCATGATTAATTACAAGACTGAATCACATCAGAATTAGAAATTAATACAGTTGCAGAACCTAATGCTGCAGTACGAGCAAACATGGCTACTTGAGATTGCATTTCAGCAGTAGCTTGCGCTGCCATGCCATCAGTTGCTGCTGTCTCACGTGGGCTCACAATCGAACTGTGATGTCCTTTAGAGAAGCGAACCGCAGCAGAACCCGCAGCTGTTGAATCCGCACAACCTAAACCAAGAGAAGTAATTAATGGCTCTGTACCTGAAAGCGGAAAACCAGCAACCGCATTAGGTAAAGTTTGGTCTGATAGATTACCAGCGCCATCGCCAACCACTTCAATTAAATGAACCGGTAACCCTGTTGCAGCTAATTTAGCACCATGGTTAATTGGATCCGCACTGTCTACCGCTGTTTGAACAGCAAATGCAAAAGTCGGAAGAAACTCGGCATAAACCGCTTGAACTAATGCGGCATATTCTGGTGAGCCCACTTCATAACCAGGTACTTTATTAGCAGCATTAACCAACGCCATAAAGGTATCTGACTTACTAATGCTATCAAACAATACTGGACCAAAGGCTGCTGAGCCAGCAAAAGCCCCTGCTAAACCGCCTGCTGGAGCAACTAGTGAAGATGCAGTTATTCCATAAGCATTAGGTAATTGTGTGCCCGATGCTGGATCAACTAAGCCTGTGCTTGCGTAAGTTGAGAACGTTGTGCCTACAATCCCACCAAGGCTTAAACCTTGTGCACTGATTTTGCTTATATCGAATACTTGCTGACCACCCGCTTGGGCAATTTGTGAGTACATACCAGTAAGCAATAAACGCAGCGCTAGGTGATCCATTGTCGCTTGGCGGAAGTTATCGCGCACAGTTAATGTACTACCAATATTGACAAATACTAATGGGCTACCATTTTTGAATGCATCAGGTTTGCCAACTACCGCACCGTAAGATGGGTCAGTTGCCGACACTTCATACTTGCCGTCACCATTGGCATCGAATGATCGGGCGCCATGCAATGGCATATCAATCGCAATTGTAGCAATGCCCATTGCAGCGTAAGAACCTGCGTAGGCTAAGGCCATCTCTTTACCACCACCTAAACCATGCAATGCAATGTTAGTTGGCCAGCCGTTCGTTGGCGGCATAAAGGTCAAACCTTGAGATGCTTGAAATGCTGCAACTTTCGCAGCATTTGGGATTGCAATCAATACTGGTACCGTTTCATAGCTCATGATTTTTGGAATAGGATTGAATTTTGTTAAATGCTTGGTTGTATCGGCAACGGTACCGTCATCTAACATCCAAGGGTAACCGGCTAGCAAAGCAGGATTAGCAAGTGCAGCACTTGGGTCGATACCAAAACCAATAGCTTGCTGGGCAAAGTTAGCTTGACTCATCTTACCAGCTTGAACCGCTAATAAGACTGATACAGGGCTATCGCCTTGGGCAAACCAACGGCCATTAATTAACGGCGCACCTTGTGGGCTTAAGCAAGCACTTGATGAACAGCTTCCATACATAGGCAACTTAATGCTCGCGGTATACACATCCGCTAAACTAGAAACCACATAAGCGGCACCGTCTGCAGGTGTTAATCCTGCTGCTTGCGCAACTGTCACAACACCACCAGCACCATTAGGCATAGGAGTAGGAGTTTGAACGAACGAAGGTTTATAAGGTGCACGAGACGCCATTAGTAACTTAGTCGTTTCATATACATCTTTTACCGATTGAGTGGTAAATAAACCTGAGAAACTAATGGTTTCAGCATCAACACCGTGTGCTTCTGCCATACCTTTTTCATAACTGTTTACTAATCCTTGTAGTTGTAATTGTTGAGGTGTTGCTAAAGGATTAACATCAATGTCTAACTTCAGCAAACCATAGGTTGTTGAAGGTGCAATACCACGCCCAAGTGAATCTTGAATCAGGTCAGTTGTTGCATAAATATATGACTGGCCAGCTTTAAGTGGCTTAAGTGGCACAATGGCAACTTTATTACCAGAAGCCTTAGAAACGAAGTCTACGCCAAATGATAATTCTTCACCTACTTTACATGCAGATACTGAAGCGGCTGCCTTACATTCTGGGTCACTTGATAATGCCCCGCCAACCGTTGCTTCAAATACTCTTACGGCACCTGGCTGAAATACAGAAGCAGCATCCAGTGTTAATTTATTGCCATCTAAGTCATTGGCAAGGTCAACAGTAATAGTAATAGGAGATGAGGTTGACCAACCATCTAGGGCACCTAATGCAAGCTGTGGATTGACATAATCAATACCATCTTCACCTGGAATACTTAATGTGCCGTCTGTCGTGCCACTGAAGAGTAAATCGTTTGGTAATGGTACCTTGCCGTTAGCTGGATCAAATTGCATATGTGAAACAGGTACTAATGGAGTTGCTGTTTCTCTTGCTTCATTGAAGCTTTCTTCTGAACAACCGGTTAGTCCTAGAGCAGATGCAATAGCAACACCCAAAATGAGTCTTTTCATCTTTTTTCCCCAAATCTTGTTGTAATAATTTTGTTTTCCCCAAAAATTGGTCACAATAGTCCAATCCTGTGACCATAAGGACTTATTTTAGTCCTTAGCTAGTCTCAAGTTAACGTAAATATATAGAGTTAGCTACAAGTTTATTACACACTATTGACTGTTTGACATACAAATATCAGTCATTTGTTTAAAACAGTCGTTTATGTTTTGTTCGATTGTAGATTTGACGGGCAGTTCCGTCCCAAGGAATTAATGAATCATGTTGGAATATCAAGCTAAAAAAGATCTCCTTAGTAATAAAATAATATTGGTTACAGGTGCTGGTGATGGCATTGGTCGCGTAGCGGCATTAACATTCGCTGCACATGGTGCCACGGTAATACTACTGGGTAAAACCGTTAAAAAACTTGAAAAAGTATACGATGAGATAGTGGCGCAGGGTTCACCAAATCCTGCGATAGTCCCTTTAGATTTAAGCGGCGCTACTGAGCAACATTATCTCGATATGGCCGACACCATTGCTGAACAGTTTGGGCAATTAGATGGCCTGTTACATAATGCTTCACACTTAGGCGCACTTGGGCCGTTTGAGCATATAGACTTAACATCACTAGAAAAAATAATGAAAGTGAATGTGACTGCAGCGGCGATTATGACTAAAGCATTGTTACCTGTAATGCGAAAAGCTAAAAATGCCTCTATCATCTTTACATCAAGCGGTGTTGGCAGAAAAGGTCGTGCCTATTGGGGACCCTATGCGTTTTCAAAATTTGCTACCGAAGGCATGATGCAAGTTCTGGCAGATGAATGTGAAAACACCTCAGTACGAGTAAACAGCATTAACCCTGGTGCTACTCGTACTGAAATGCGTGCAAAAGCTTACCCGGCTGAAAATCCACAAGCATTAAAAACGCCAGAAGATATCATGCCAACCTATGTGTTTTTAATGGGAGATGATTCGCTTAACACCAATGGCGAAGCTTTAAACGCACAATAAACAACTATCTACAAGCCGCAATTATCTATAACAAATATAGTTAAAAGGCAGTTGCAGTTAAATAAAAAGGAAGCTTAATGCTTCCTTTTTATTACCAGACTCGTTTTAAATAGCTAACCTGTCTGCATTTTGAGTTAATAGTTTTTCACCAATACCACTGACCTGAGTCAGCTGTTTTATATCGGTAAACTTACCATTTTTATTGCGATATTCGATGATTGCTTTCGCCTTTGCTTCGCCTATCCCATTAAGAGTTTGCAACTGTGCTGCATCCGCTTTATTCAGATTGACTTTAGCAGTCATTTTAGCGCTAGATTCAGTTGCAGCTTTTATGCTTGGCGTTGTTTCTTGTGCTGCATAGGCTGTATTATTAACAAAGGTACAAAGCATTATCGCCATCACAGCTGCAAGCCAAAAAGATGATATTTTCATGGTGTTCTCCTGTTATCCAAAATCAGAGCCTATATGCCGACTTCCCTATTCCCTGGCGGGCTCAATAATCTACTTCATCAGTAAAGCAGATAATAAGGCTAGACTAAGATTAAAAAACATACAAATCACCTTGTTAATTTATTGGTTTTTTTGCTTAATGACCTGCTCTTTTAATGCTTTTGACTGACTCAATGCATCAATCGTCAGCCCTTTTATCTCAGCCAATAAGTGTTGGTGTATTTTACTTAATTTTGGTTTATTCTTCGAATTGAACTGAATTGGTCGACATAGGCTCATCGCCTGATAACCCAACCTTGCCGTTAACAAACCACCACCTAAGCCCTGCGCGACTCGTGCGGAAAGTTTGCCTGTCAGCTCAACCGATAATAGTTGAGTGCCTAAATCAGTTGCCACTTCAGCTGTACCAGCATAAATGATATTAACAATAATCGAGCGAATGAGTTTAATTCGGCTCCAATAGCCAAGTTCAATGCCATAAACCTTGGCAATTTTTGAAATCATTGCTTGATTTCGCCATAATATCAACGCCATATCTAATGCAGCTAAAGGGCTAGCCGCCAGCAATAATGCCGACTCTGCAGCAAATCGAGCAACATACTGCTTAGCAAGTTCATCACGTTCGCTAAGGACTAAGTCATCAAAAAGTAGCACTTTTTCTGCATCATTGTGTTCCGCACTGACTTGGGATAAATACGCACGCTTGGCGTTATTATCAGGATAACGCTGTAATAATGTTTGAATATAAGCTTCAGCTTCCCCTATCTGCATGCTATCAGCTAATCGTGAACCTGTGTCTTGATCAACACTGACCTGCTTTAGTGCCGCTAACTTACGCCACTCTTTGATACTTACCATGGCAACCCAACTCATCACCACAGCCAGTGCCATAGAGTAGAAACTAAATAGATAAGGACTTGTCTCAAAGGCACTAATCAAACCCGTCACAGTTTGTACTATGACAAGCAGTGTAATAGCGAGTAAAGATAGCTTTGCCAGTAACGACCAACGATGTGGTTTTTTTGCCTCTTTTGTCACTTCATCTAGTACGCTCTCTGGCATCATTTGATTGAATTCATCGCTATCAGCGTCAACTTGCGACATAGATGACAATTCATCAATAAAATCGGCGTGATCAAAAGACTGTGCGGGTTTAATAGACTTTGACGCTGGAACTGAACGAATCTCTGAATGTTGTATTTCAGTCAATTCTTCAACGTCTTGTGCTGAAAACACTTTAGCCTGTTTTATTGTATTACTCTGTTCCATACAATTAATACTCACTAATTAGGCAAGCTTATCGCCTAGTAAAAACTCTAATAAATGATCCAAACGAATATGGGGATAAAGACGCTCTTGTGGATTAACACTGCTACCAGAAACAAAGTCCTGATAAGGCGGTGCAAAAGTTGGAAAACCAAACCCCTGTTGCCGCCAAAATTCAGCATCTGGTAAGTGGCTGGGCACATCACCAGGGTAAAGGGTGATTAATTTTCCCGTTTTATCGCGCCCTTTGATCACTTCTTGTTGGCCATCAGCTGTATTAATCATCCCATGCTGAGTCGCTTTAATCGCACTAACTGCCATGGTTTCGACTTCACAACCTTCAAAACGAGCAAAATGCTGGCTTTGTTTTAGCATGTCAGTTAATAGACTCAAAATATGACTTTGTTGACCTCGGGTTACACGATCCACCTGACTTGCGGCAAAAAGCACCTTATCAATTTTTGGCGAAAACAGGCGTTTTAGTAAACTCGACTGCCCAAACTGAAAACTTTCCATAATACTATTTAATGCCAATCCCATATCATTGAACTGGCTCTGCCCATGGTTTAGACCGTTTAAGCAATCAACCAACACCACCTGGCGATCAAACTTAGCAAAATGATCCTTATAAAATGGTTTAACCACCTGAATAACATATTGCTGGTAGCGCTTTTTTAGCACCTGATAAGTGCTAGCGGGATCAGACTGACTCAGCTCAGCATGCTGAGCGGGCGATAATGACAATAATGGAAAGAATGTTAGCAGCGGGGTATTTTCGTACTCACCAGGCAATAGCATTCTTCCAGGTTGAGCAAAATAAAAGCCCTGCTTATGCACCATGTCTTGTAAAAGATGCTGATAACCATCTGCTATTTGCTTTAACACTTGCTCATCGGCAGGGGCTGATAAATCGAGTGCTGTGACTTGTTTTGCAAATGCACTATATAAAGGGGAGCTTTGTAATCGCCTCACGCCCTGCTGCTGACTTAAGCACCAGGCGGTAAAATCTTGTTTTAACATAGGTAAGTCGAGCAGCCACTCACCAGGATAATCTACAATATCAACAATCAAAGTCGCTGAGTCAGTTAGCTTAGCTAACACACCTTGCTCTGGACGATACTTAATCGCTAGGCGCAGTTCAGTAATATTTCGTGTCGATGGTGGCCAAAGCGGAGGCTGTTCACCCAAAGCTTGCATTGCGCTTTGATAATCAAAACTGGCGATATCAAGATCAGGTTGTAATGATCGCTTTACCGCCAGTAAACGCCCGTCACGCGCAACTTGCCACAAAGGTAAAGGATTTTTATCGAAGTTCACACCAGCATGTAGCAGCTGATTCACCAATCCAGTAATAAATGCGGTTTTACCAGCACCAGATAAACCCGTTACCGCTAGGCGAACATGTCGGTCGGTACTGCGATGAAGTAAAGATTGGGCTGACTGAGTTATTTTATTGAGCGATCGATCCAGTAAACTCATGGCTGATTCCAAATAAAATAAGGGCGGATAACCGCCCTAGATTTGATTACAGACTATTGATTTGGCGTTTCAAATCAAATGTGTCTGAAGTAACATGTTGTTCAAGCTTTTGTAATCGAGCTTCCAATGTTGAAAACTGTCGATTGACATCAAACAATGCCTGTTTTGCTGGCTCGCCCGCTTGCCAAACTTTCTTTTTAAGCTCAATGTCTTTATGGTTGTCTTGGTGCTGTTGCACTCGCGGTTTTACATCTAAAATCATCCACATTGCGATATAAATGACTAAGATTACACCGCTACCACCGAGTAAAAATATTGATGCAGCGACCACTCTGACCAACCACACTTCAAAATTTAAATACTCTGCAATCCCCGCACATACACCTGCAATTTTACCCGTTTGGGGAATTCGGTATAAGGTTCGCGCTTTAGGTTCACTCATGTTTGGTCCTCCATTCTGGAGATTCACTGTCAAGAATTGCTTCAAGCGTATGAATACGACCACCCATCTTTTCCGCTTTAGCAATTAAATCATTTAGTTGGTTAAATTCTTCTTCAGTGAGCCCCTGGCTCACTTGTCGCTTACTGCGATAATGAAGAACCAACCAGATAGGTGCCACAATAACCAAAAAGATGATAATTGGTGCAATAAGAAGATCCATATCCATAACTCACCTCTGAAAAATTATTATACTTTTGATTTAGGTTGGTTTTTCGCTTTCATCTTTGCTTTTAATGCAGCTAGCTCATCGTTAACTGAGTCTTCAGCTTTAAGCGCGGCAAACTCATCATCTAAGGTCGATTTCTTGCCTAAATCATAAGCGTCAACTTGCGCTTCAAGTCCTTCAACACGACGCTCGTATTGTTCGAACTTCATCATAGCATCATCAATTTTACTTGAATCAAGTTGCTTTTTAACTTCTAAACGAGAAGTCGCTGTTTGCTTACGCATGATTATCGTCTTTTGACGGGCACGCGCATCGGTTAGCTTATCTTGTAATTGCGCCACTTCATCTTTCAAACGAGCAATGTGTTCTTCAACAACCTTTAATTCCGCTTCAAGCGTTGCCAGCAAACCAGCTGTTTTTTGCTTTTCAACCAACGCAGCTTTAGCTAAGTCTTCACGATCTTTTGAAATAGCTAATTCAGCTTTATCTTCCCAATCCTGTACTTGCTCTTGCACTCGGCTAATACGACGAAGTAGTTCTTTTTTCTCAGCTAACACTTTTGCTGAAGTAGAACGCACTTCTACGACTGTATCTTCCATTTCCTGGATGATAAGGCGAACCATTTTTTCTGGATCTTCGGCCTTATCAAGTATTGCGCTGATGTTTGAATTAACGATATCAGCAAAGCGAGAGAAAATTCCCATAATGTGTTCCTCAAAGTTATATGTAGATGTCGCATAGACTAATACATTATGTGTGCCAACATTTACAAATACTCTATTTTCAGTTACTTAAAGTGAAAATGATGTTTTTCTTTATTTATTCTCTTAAGCCATCTATTATGATTTTCACCAATAATTAGCGTAAAAGACTAAAATACTGTGAATAAGCAATTTCAGCAAGATAACCTTATCGGTCAATCCAATGCGTTACTCGAAGTATTAGAGCATGTATCTAAAATAGCCCCTTTGTCAAAGCCTGTGCTTATTATTGGTGAACGTGGCACAGGTAAAGAGCTAATCGCAGAGCGGCTACATTATCTTTCCGGTCGGTGGGATCAGAGTTTTATCAAACTGAATTGCTCTTCTTTAAGTGAAAACTTGCTCGAAAGCGAACTTTTTGGTCACGAATCTGGCGCATTTACTGGAGCTAAAGGAAAACACGAAGGCCGTTTTGAGCGGGCCGACGGCGGCACCTTATTTTTAGATGAGCTAGCAAATACCTCTGGGCTTATTCAAGAAAAATTATTACGGGTAATTGAATATGGTGAATTTGAACGTGTGGGCGGCAGTAAAACGGTGCAAACCGATGTGCGCTTGATATGTGCGGCAAATGAAGATTTACCTGCACTGGCTGAATCCGGTGAATTTAGAGCAGACTTATTAGACCGATTAGCATTTGATGTAATAACTTTACCACCACTGCGTTGTCGTACAGAAGATATTATGGACTTAGCTGAATACTTTGCCATCAGTATGGCTAGGCAACTCAAACTAGAATATTTTGGCGGTTTTAGTCCTTTAGCTGTTGAACAATTATTAAGTTATACCTGGCCAGGTAATATACGAGAACTTAAAAACGTGGTTGAACGTAGCGTATATCGAGAAGGTAGTGAGGGGCAGCAAATAGATCATATTATTCTTGACCCTTTCGCATCTCCTTATAGACCACAAACTCGTGTTAAAACCAAAGAGCGTCAACAGGCATTTATTCAGCCCGTTATTTCGAATAATGTCGATGAGACAAACACTGAGTCGATGGGTATAGAAGCGAGCCCTTCCATAGAGTCATCAACTTCACAGAGCCATCACGGGCAAACAACACAATTACCTCCAATCAACTTCCCTATCGACTTTAAAGAGTACACAGAAAAACAAGAAGTCACCTTATTACAATTAGCCTTAGCTGAAAGCCAGTTTAATCAGAAGAAAACCGCTGAAAACTTAGGCCTTAGCTATCATCAACTACGGGGGATTCTAAAAAAATACAACTTATTGTGAAGCTAAACTCTCTGTTTGCCCTTTAATTCAATATTCATTTAAAGGGCAAAGATAAAAACTAAAAAAAACAATTTAATAACTTGTTTGCTCCCAAGATATTTACACTGCTAAAATAGCTCTTCAGACTCATAAAATACGATTTAGCTATGGCAATGTCTTTAAGACAACAGATTCAGCATATGTTTATATGTCTTGGCGGACTTATACTCAGTGCGTGTGGTCAAGCAACCCTCCCCCCAGGGCTGGTATATTGTAGTGAAGGTAACCCAGAAAGTTTTAACCCTCAACTTGTCACTTCAGGCACAACTATCGACGCCACTTCCCATCAAATATACAGTCGGTTAGTTAATTACGACCCTGAACTGGGTGATATTGTGCCAGGGTTAGCCACTGAGTGGCACATTAGTGATGATGGTTTAAATTATACTTTTGTGCTGCGTAATGATGTTTTATTTCACCAAACAAGTCGCTTTAAACCACAAAGAGCGTTCAATGCAGACGACGTTTTATTCTCGTTTAATCGCATTATTGACTCGCAACACCCTTATCATTTCGTTAGTCGCACCGGTTATCCATTTTTTCAAAGCATCGGTTTTGATAAACTTATTGGTTCAATTGAAAAAATTGATTCTCACCATGTGGTTTTCCACTTGAATCGTAAAGATGCTTCATTTTTATCAAATTTAGCTACAGACTTTGCGGTGATACTGTCTGCAGAATATGGCGACATGTTGCTTAAAAATGGAGAACCCGAACAGATAGATTTCCAGCCTATTGGCACTGGCCCATTTCAATTAAATCAATATGTCAAAAATGAGTACATTCGTTACAACAGGCATCCTTATTATTGGGGAGCGGCGGCAGACATTGAGCATTTAGTTTTTGATATCACACCTAAAAGCACTGCGCGTATTACCAAATTAATTACCGGCGACTGCAGTGTATCAGCCTTGCCTAAAGCTGGAGAGTTAGCAGTAATAGACCAGCATAAGCATATCAAAGTGGATATTAAACCTGGGCTTAATGTTGCATTTTGGGCGCTCAACACTCAAAAGCCACCTTTAAATGACATTAAGGTCCGACGCGCGCTGGCACACGCTATTGATAAACAAAATATTTTAGACGTGGTATATAATGGCATTGCAGTAGAAGCAAAAGGGATTTTACCGCCCGCGTCATGGGCATATTCTGATAATATCAATGCCAATAACTATGATCCTGCAAAAGCTAAAGCACTATTAAATGAAGCCGGTATTGATAAATTATCAATTGATATCTGGGCAATGCCAGTGGCGCGAGTTTATAACCCTAACGCCCTTAAAACAGCAGAATTAATTCAAGCTGATTTGGCTAAAATTGGCGTCAAAATCAATATCGTTTCATATGATTGGAGTGTCTTTACACAAAAACTTATCCGTGATGATTATGATTCTGTGCTAATTGGATGGAACGCAGATAATAGCGATCCTGACAACTTCTTTACTCCTTTACTTAGCTGCGCAGCTTTAGCATCGCACAATAACCGTTCAAAATGGTGCCAAAAAGATTTTGATCACTTACTAACCAGTGCTCAAAATACTACTGAACGTGAAGCGCGTAAGGCAATATACCAAGCAGCTGAAGCCATACTGAGTGATCAAGTTCCGCTTATTCCTATTGCGCATGCTCAGAAGGTTATTTTAAAGAAAGACACTATAACCTCAATGCAAGTAAGGCCCTATGGCGGCATTGCATTTGCAAAAATAGTTGAGAAAACACCAGAGAGTAAATAATTATGTGGCAATATTTTTTTAGACGCAGCAGTTTGTTTTTAGCCACAACCTTGATTATGATGGCCGTATTATTTTATGCCACTCATCTATTCCCCGTAGATCAGACCTACGCTTTAACCGGTATTCAACAACCGACCAATCAACAATTCGTTCAAATATATCAAGACTTTAAACTAGATAGTAATGATGTAAGACAATTTATCGCTTATGTACAACAACGTTTTTCAGGCAACATGGGCATTTCCATAAACTCACAACAACCTGTTTATGACGAATTAAAAGCGGTGCTACCCGCATCATTTGAATTATCACTATTCTCAGGCGCTATCGCATTATTTTTAGGCGTACCAATTGGAATTATTGCGGCGCTGAGCAAAAATAAACTTGTCCAGGGTAGTATATTAGGACTTACCTTGACCGGTTATTCCACTCCGATATTTTGGCTTGGATTAACCTTATCACTTTGGTTTGGCGTAAATTTAGGCTGGTTGCCTATCTCTGGGCAAATAAATTTACTTTATCAAATTGAGCCTGTCACTGGTTTCATGTTAATTGATACCTTGCTATCCGATTCCGCTTATCGGCTTCAAGCTTTTGTCGATGCCATCATGCACTTGATTTTGCCCGCTATTACACTTGCGGTTTTGCCCTTTACCTTAATAGTGCGCATTACACATCAGGCAATGTTACATGTGATGAATCAAACCTATATTCGTGCTGCTGAAGCTAGGGGCCTACACACATTCAAAATTATTATTCGCCACGCATTACCAAATGCAATGATACCTGTGCTTAAAAGCATCGGGATTATGTTAGGCTCATTTGCGAGCTATGGTATTGTTGTGGAAGTTATTTTTTCATGGCCGGGAGTAGGTAGCTGGTTAGTATCAGGTATTTACCAACGTGACTATACCGTCATTCAAGCAGGTATATTTTCTGTTTCACTGTTAATTATCTTTTTAAGCATACTGATTGAATTTATCCATACAGTGATCAATCCAATGAGCAAAAAGGAACTGTATGCCTCCTATTAAGATTTACAAACAAGACTATATTGCTACCCCTGCTGGTAGGGTATGGAAAGCATTTTCTAAAAATCCATTTGCACTTATTGGATTGTGGGGGGGTTTGTTTTTTATTATTACTCACTATTTTAGCCCCCTTTATTGCCCCTTATTCTGTTAATGAGCAGAATCAACAAATTTTATTACTGCCCCCTTCTTGGGATCCATTAGGGCACGTGGAATACTTTTTAGGCACTGACGATCTCGGGCGAGACATATTCAGCCGTATTTTACACGGTGTTCAGCTAACGTTTGGCATGTCACTTATTATTGTAAGCTGCGCACTATTCTTTGGATTTTTAATCGGTTCGATTTCCGGCATGATGCGAGGGCTAAAGTCTAGTATTTTAGGGCATTTACTCGATGCTCTTTTATCTATTCCATCATTATTAATGGCCATATTAGTGGTCGCGGTTATAGGGCCAGGACTTTATAACGTATTCTGGGCGGTTGGAATCGCTATGGTGCCGCAGTTTATTCGCACAATCCATCAGGCTGTTCATGAAGAATTACAAAAAGAATATGTCACTGCCGCTAGGCTTGACGGTGCTAATAATCTGCAAATTTTTTGGTATGTTATTATGCCAAATGTATGGGAAGTACTTATTATTCAAATTACTATGGCTATTTCGGCAGCCATTTTAGATATTGCTGCGTTAGGTTTTTTAAACCTTGGCGCCCAGGCACCGAGTCCAGAATGGGGCGCGATGATTGCACAGGGCTTAGATAATTTATTACTGGCGCCCTGGACTGTTACCATTCCTGGTGTAGCTATATTATTCAGCGTACTTGCCGTTAACCTGGTTGGTGACGGTTTACGATCCGCTATTGCACCAATAAGAAACTAATTTATGCCATTACTCGATATTCGAAACCTAACAATAGAACTCGATACCGACCACGGTAGAGTGGCGGTATTAGAAAAGGTCAGTCTCACCATGAACCCTGGAGAAATTCATGGTTTGGTGGGAGAGTCAGGTTCAGGACGAAGTATATTAGCTAAAGCCATTTTGGGAATTTTAGGCACTAACTGGTATGTTATGGCTGACAGAATGATGTTTGATGGCAAAGACTTACTCGAATTAACCGCCAAAGAGCGCCGCTGCTTAATGGGCAGCGATATGGCAATGATCTTTCAAGACCCATCGGGCAGTCTTGATCCGGTAAAAACCGTCGGTAGCCAATTAATTGAAGCTATGGTACCTAACAAAAATGTTCCTTTTTGGCGTAGAGCCAAAGATACCTACCTAAACGCGCAAAAATGGTTACATAAGGTGGGCATCAAAAGCCCTAAATCCTTGATGAAGTGCTATCCATGGGAATTATCAGAAGGTGAATGCCAGAAAGTCATGATAGCTATGGCGGTTGCGAATCACCCCAAGTTATTAATTGCGGATGAACCGACAAACTCGATGGAACAAAATACTCAGGCACAGATATTTAGGTTATTATCACAGTTAAATCAGCTGCAAAATGTGTCGATTTTATTAGTTAGCCATGAACTTGAAACATTAGTCCAATATTGCGATCATTTAACCGTATTATACGGTGGTCAAATGATGGAGTCTGGCCCCACAGATGAGATAGTTGCGAGTCCGTTTCATCCGTATACCCGTGCACTTTTAAAGAACTTACCTGATTACACGGGTAAAATGCGACATAAATCTGATTTACCAACACTGCAAGGATCATCTCCTTCAATTCAAAATCTCCCTGCAGGTTGCAGATTAGGGCCTCGATGCCCTGAAGCTAAACGACAATGTGTCAAACAGCCTAAAATAGAGCACGTTAAAGATCGTGCATTTGCCTGCCACTTTCCATACAAAAATGAGCAAGAAGCCGATGACAACACCTTTGCTTAAAGTGACCAACCTGAGTAAGCAATACTTAACAGGTTACAAAGGGTTCGTACCACAATATTATGATGCACTATTACCCGTATCCTTTGAGCTAGGGCGTGGCGAAACATTGGCAATTGTCGGTGAAGTGGGCTCAGGAAAATCAACCCTTGCGCGTATTTTAGTGGGTGCAGAACAAAGAAGTAGTGGTGATATTTTTTTTGAAGGTGAAGCCTTAGAGTCACGTAATGTAAAACAGCGTTGCCGCTTAATCAGAATGATTTTCCAAGACCCAAACACCTCGTTAAATCCAAGATTAACCATTGGTGAATTACTCAATGAACCACTTAAGTTTAGTACAAGCCTTACCGTTGAAGAGCGACGGGTGCAAGTAATTGATACTTTGCGTAAGGTTGGTTTATTGCCTGAGCACGTTAATTTTTATCCCCATATGGTATCAGAAGGTCAAAAACAGCGTGTTGCCGTTGCGCGAGCATTAATGCTAAATCCCAAAATTATTATTGCCGATGAAGCATTAACCGCACTTGATTTATCTGTTCGGTCACAAATCATTAACTTATTGTTAAAATTACAAAAAGAACTCGGTTTATCTTATATATTTGTATCGCATAACTTAAATATCATCCGCCATATCAGCGATAAAATTATGGTGCTTCACAATGGCTGTATGGTAGAAAAAGCAAATACTGCAGACTTATTCACTTCGCCTCAGCATGAATACACCCAAAGGCTCATTCAAGAACAAACTCATTTCATGCAAAAGCGTTAAACTGCTCCAACCACTGGCCTAAATGGCAACTTTACACAAAAATAAGTGCCATTTCATCGACGATCTAATTATCCTAGTGCCAACGACAAAGGAAGAACTGACTTATGATTATTAAACCAAAAATTCGTGGCTTTATATGTACCACAACCCATCCTGTTGGTTGTGAAGCTAACGTAAAAGAACAAATCGATTTAACTAAAGCAAAAGGTAAAATCACTAATGGTCCTAAAAAGGTATTAGTGGTCGGTTCATCTAGTGGCTATGGCTTATCTTCACGTATCGCTTCAGCATTTGGTAGTGACGCAGCTACAATCGGTGTATTTTTCGAAAAACCAAGCTCAGAAACTAAACCCGGTACAGCAGGTTGGTATAATTCTGCCGCGTTTGATAAGTTTGCTAAAGCCGAAGGTTTATATTCAAAAAGCATTAACTGTGATGCATTTAGCCATGAAGCAAAGCAAAAGGTTATTGAGCTTATCAAACAAGACTTAGGTCAAATTGATATGGTGGTATATTCACTTGCCTCACCTGTGCGTAAACTGCCCGATACCGGTGAAGTTATTCGTTCATCATTAAAGCCAATAGGTGAAACCTACAGTGCAACCGCAGTGGATACTAATAAAGACACTATTATTGAAACCTCCGTTGAACCCGCTACTGAGCAAGAGATTGCAGATACAGTTACCGTTATGGGCGGCGAAGATTGGGAATTGTGGATTGAAGCACTTTCACAAGCAGGTGTACTTGCTGACGGTTGTAAAACAGTCGCCTACAGCTACATTGGTACAGAAATCACTTGGCCTATCTACTGGCATGGCGCCCTTGGCAAAGCTAAAATGGATTTAGATCGTGCTGCTCATTCATTAAATAACAAACTAGCCACTAAAGGCGGCTCAGCCAATGTTGCTGTATTGAAGAGTGTTGTGACTCAAGCCAGCTCGGCGATCCCTGTTATGCCATTGTATATCGCTATGGTATTCAAGAAAATGCGTGAAGAAGGTCTTCACGAAGGCTGTATGGATCAAATTTACCGTATGTTCAGTGAGCGTTTATTCCGTGCTGATGGTCAAGCTCCTGCTGTGGACGACACTAATCGTTTACGTTTAGATGACTGGGAATTACGTGAAGAAATTCAAAAGCATTGTCGTGATTTATGGCCACTCGTAACCACAGAAAACTTATCTGAACTTGCGGACTACCGAGAATATAAAGAAGAGTTTTTGAAGCTATTTGGCTTTGGTATTGACGGTATTGATTACGAAGCAGACGTAAACCCGAATGTAGAGTTTGATGTTGTTAGTTTATAAACAATAGATTCAGTTATTAAAAAACCAGCCTACTTGGCTGGTTTTTCTTTTTTAAGCGAGGTAAGACTTAATAAAAGTGGGCTAAGTACACATTCACTCAAAGAGCTCTTCCCTCTTTCTAGATAAGCCTCTGAAGCACCTTGTCCTCACTTTAACAACGCTAACGCATTAATCACTGGCACATTAAATTAACCGGGTATTAAATCACTCACATATTGAACCATAGTGATCTAACTTACCGCTAAATAAACTTTCACATGCACGTCGTCAATAGTGTCAGTAAGATCAAAACGCTCAAAGGTTAGTGGGTGCTCTGTAAGGGTAAAATCATTTTTAGCTAGCCATATGCTGTACAGATAGCTAATTTTACTTTGTAGCGCTATTTCAGAGCCTTTATGCTCGAAAGTAGCGTATGTTCCGCTTGGTGTCGCGCTCGCTTTAAAATATTCTGAATCAGCCATTACAACCTTTAGATCACTCAATTTGGCTGTAGGTACACTCACACCAATATCAATCGCGTAGTTCATACTCATATTTTGTGGCAAACTATAAACAAAATTAAATGTTCGGTTATCTAAGAGTGTTAATTGATGTGCTTTTCTAAAGGCGATTAACGCCTGAATAGTTTGCGGTAAATAAACTTTAGCTCCGCGATGTTTAATCAGCACTAAATCAAGTTTATCTAGCTGTATGATTTCAATATTTACATCAGTATCAGTTAAGGTGTTATGCCCCTGCGATAATGTTTTTAGTGGCTGTTGTTTTATAAAGAAATTAGCCCAATCGGGTGCTTGCCTAAAAGCTTGTGGAGTTTGACCAATACTTGATGTAAAAGCTTTGGTAAACTCAACAGTGGATGAATACCCAGCTGCTTTTGCAACCTCAAGGATACTGACACTCTTATCAAACCCTAAGGTTTGAGCCGCTTCAATATTTCTCAATAACGCGATATAGTCTCCAACTTGAGTGTGATACAAACTATAAAAAATAAACTCAAAATGGTTTAAAGGTCCCCCCGCCTTAGCAGACAATCGCTCAAGGGACAGGTTTTCATTTAAGTGATTATCAATAAGTTGTAAAACACCTTCAAATTGCTGCTCAAGATCCACAGTAAAGCCTCTTAAAATCATATTTAATCGAGATAAGCCTGAGAACATAGCTCATTAAATTCATTATATAAACAGATGCTGTAAAAGCGATATAAGTCATCGATAAGATGATAAAGCAAATAAAAAAAGCCAAGGTTAAATAAACCTTGGCTTTTTTAGCATCGTGATAATGTAACTAAAAATTATTCAGCTACAGGATATTCAATCTGTGCTTTAGACTTTAACGAATCTATCACAGCACGGTAATCCGCTTGACCATATTGACGTGATAAACCGTCTTTAATCGACTGCAACAAACTAGCATCAATATTTTCAGCAGCGTTAACTTTATCAAGTACAACAACAGCATAACCTGCACCTAATGCAACGGTATCAATTGACACAGCTTCTGCTTCTGGTGCTGGCATTTTGAATGCTTTATTAGCAATCGCAGCGTCAACATCTTGATTAAAGCGATCTAATTTAGCCACAGTGATTAATTCTGCTCCACTAATAGCAAAATCACCCGTTTTAAGCTGAGTCATATAAGTAGCCGCTTTTTCACGTGCCGCTTCATTGGCTTTATCATACTTAAGACGTTGTACGATTTGCGCTTCAACTTTGTCAAAACTCATGGTACCGGCATCTTGATGCTGCTTAACACGGATAACGACAACATGATTAGGGTCAAGCTCAATCACTTCGCTGTTCATGCCACTGCTCAGTACTTGATCTGAGAATGCCGCTTTGACTAAATCAGGCTTGTTTAAATTAGCCGGTGGATTATCTCGAGTAAACAAAGCTGTTGTCTGAACTTCTTTATTCACTGCATTAGCAGTATCAATTAATGTGTCAGGGATTTCATAGCTAGTATCTGCAAGCTTAGTTTGTAAGCCATAGAATATACTTAATGCTTTTGTCTCTTTAATTTGAGCAATAATTTTAGCTTTAACATCATCAAACGCAGCAATTGCGCCTGGCTGAACATCAACTAGTTTGATAATGTGGAAACCAAATTCACCTTTAACAACCGCTGATACTTGACCTTTTTCAAGACTGAATAAGACTTCATCAAACGCGGCATCCATAACGCCTTGCTCAAACCAATCGATTTGACCACCTTGCTCGGCACTGAATTTATCATCAGATTCCGTTTTCGCTAATTCAGCAAAATCTTCACCTGCTGCAATACGTGCTGCAATCGCATCTAACTTTGCTTCATCAGCTGCATCATCACCACTCGCTGCATAAATATGACTCGCTAAACGCTTTTCAGGTGTTTGATACTGTGATTGATTGTCTTGATAATATTCAGTCGCTTCAGCATCATCAACAACAATATCGCTGACCATATCTTTCACATTTAATTCAACATACTCAAGGCTGACAAGCTCTGGGCTCATAAACTGCATTAAGTTAGCATCATAAAACGCTTTAGTTTCTTCAGCAGTAACATCAGCTGATACTAAAAAAGGTGTTGAATCAACAGAGATATAACGAATATCACGGGTTTGACTTTGTACTTCAGCAAGCTGTTTTGCTTCACCATCAAGTACAAACTCACTACCGACTAACGCCTTTAATAACTGACTACGCGTCATATCAACACGCATCATATTGCGAAATGTGACTGGCTGATAGTTCAATTGACGCAATACTGCTTGATAACGATCGTTATCAAACTGGCCGTCGGTTTGAAATGCGGGTTCAGTGTAAATAGCTTGTTTTATTTGCTCATCAGAAACACGTAAACCAAGGTCAACAGCGGCTTGATCGACAAGTGTGTTTGCGACTAAACGATCTAACACACCTTTCTTGATGCCTTGCATATAGCTGTCATCTGCAGATAAAGCATCAAACATTTCGCCATATTGTTGTTTTAAACTAGCACGCTCGTTTTGGAAAGCTTGTTCTAATTCAGTTTCAGGAATTTCAATTCCATTAACAATAGCAGCAGGTACACCAGTACTAGAGCCTAAATAGCTACTAACACCAGCAAAAGCAAATGAAAATATCACAAGCACTAGAATCGTTTTAGCAACAATTCCCTGTGATCCTTCGCGGATTTTTTCTAACATCTGAATTCTCGCTTGTTGCGATTAAAATAAAAAGGCGCATCTCTTGTGATGCGCCTTGTTTACATGGAGTTATCAGACGCTACCAAGGGTACAACCCAATACTCCGAATATCAGTGAACTTAACAACTGACATTCCATTTCGTAAAAAGCACCGCCAAAGCAGTGCTTAACTCACGAATGCCTAACAAAAGGCGACGTAATTAACTCTTTTTAGTTAACAGCGTCTTTTAGTGATTTGCCAGCTTTGAACGCAGGAATGTTCGCAGCAGCAATTTTAATTTCTTTACCCGTTTGCGGGTTACGGCCAGTACGCTCAGCACGTTGACGTACTTCAAAAGTACCAAAACCAACTAGAGAAATTTTCTGACCGTCTTGTAAACCTTCAGTCACTGCAGCAATAAATGAGTCTAACGCACGACCAGCAGCAGCTTTAGAAATATCAGCACCAGAAGCAATTTTCTCGATTAGTTCAGATTTGTTCATGTCATCCCCTTGAATGTTATTGTCGCGCCGCAACCAAATCCATGTTTAGAGCGGTCTGCGGAGGCTTTTTGTTAAAAACTCAACACTATGTCAAATTTTATAGAAAACCAAAAAAATAAAAATTGGATACAGCTCAAAGTCAGATGCGCCAAGGGCTTGGTGTGTCTGACTCTCCACAAACCTAGGCTACCACAGCTCAGCGTTTTGTTAAGCCCCTTTTTTCACTTTTTTCATGCTCTAGAGCAATTTTTTCACTAAAGAGCTACTTTTTAACCACTTCGAAGCCTTCCACCGGACGCTCAAGCGCTAATTTAAGCACTTCATCAACCCAACGTACTGGATGTATTTGTAAATCAGCAATCACATTTTGTGGAATTTCTTCTAAATCACGCTCATTTTCTTTAGGAATAAGCACGTGTTTAATGCCACCTCTGTGTGCTGCAAGCAATTTCTCTTTCAAGCCACCAATAGGTAACACTTCACCACGAAGCGTTATCTCACCAGTCATTGCCACATCACTGCGTACAGGGTTACCCGTTAAGCTAGAAACCAACGCGGTACACATAGCCGCACCTGCAGATGGCCCATCTTTCGGTGTAGCCCCTTCAGGTACATGCACGTGAATATCACGCTTCTCGTAAAAGTCTGCATTAATGCCTAACTGTTCAGCGCGGGCACGCACAACTGTCATTGCGGCTTTAATAGACTCTTGCATTACATCACCGAGTGAACCTGTGTAGGTAAGCTTGCCTTTACCTGCAACCGAGGTTGCCTCAATAGTTAACAGGTCACCGCCAACTTGAGTCCAAGCTAATCCGGTTACTTGACCAATCTGGTTAGCAGACTCAGCTTTACCGTAATCAAAACGCTGAACACCTAAAAATGATTTCAAGTTATCTTGATTCACTTTAACCGTTTTGACTTTCTTATCTAATAAAATTTGCTTAACGACTTTTCGGCAGATTTTAGATAATTCACGCTCTAATGAACGCACGCCTGCTTCACGGGTGTAATAACGAATAATGCCTAAAATTGCGCTGTCTTCGATATTAATTTCTTTCGCTTTAAGACCATTACGCTCAATTTGTTTAGTCAACAAATGTTGCTTGGCGATATTGAGTTTTTCATCTTCGGTATAACCCGATAAACGGATCACTTCCATACGGTCTAATAGAGGACCGGGAATATCCATTGAGTTTGAGGTTGCCACGAACATCACATCAGATAAGTCATAGTCAACTTCTAAATAATGATCGTTAAAGGTCGCGTTTTGCTCTGGGTCTAATACTTCAAGTAATGCCGACGATGGATCGCCGCGCATATCTGAACTCATTTTATCAATTTCATCCAGTAGGAATAATGGGTTTTTAACACCCACTTTAGCCATTTTTTGAATAATCTTGCCAGGCATAGAACCAATATAGGTACGGCGATGACCACGAATTTCCGCTTCATCACGCACGCCACCTAATGCAACACGTACGTATTCACGCCCTGTCGCTTTCGCAATTGATTGCCCCAGTGAGGTTTTACCTACCCCTGGTGGTCCCACTAAACATAAAATAGGGCCTTTAAGCTGTTTGACTCTGCTTTGAACCGCTAAGTACTCTAAAATGCGTTCTTTTACTTTTTCTAAACCGTGATGATCAGTATCTAACACATCTTGTGCTTTGGCTAAATCACGTTTTATTTTCGAACGTTTTTTCCATGGCACTGAGGTCATCCAATCAACGTAGCTGCGGACAACCGTCGCTTCAGCAGACATTGGAGACATCATTTTTAATTTGTTTAATTCAGCGCTCGCTTTATCTTTGGCATCTTTTGGCATGCCAGATTCTTCAATCTTTTTACCTAAGAGCTCAAATTCATCATGGCTTTCGTCAATATCACCTAGCTCTTTTTGAATGGCTTTCATTTGCTCATTCAAATAGTACTCACGCTGACTTTTTTCCATCTGTTTTTTAACACGAGTACGGATGCGTTTTTCAACTTGTAACAAGTCAATTTCAGCTTCCATCATCGCCATTAAATATTCTAAACGCTCGCCAACATTGATCATCTCGAGCACAGACTGTTTGTCTTCAAGCTTGAGTGGCATGTGCGCCGCCATAGTGTCGGCTAAACGTGCAGCCTCATCGATACCAGTTAGTGAGGTTAATACTTCAGGCGGGATCTTTTTATTCAGCTTGATATAGCCTTCAAATTGACCTATCGCGCTACGAACCAGCACTTCTTCTTCTTTCTCCGCTAACGACTCAGATTCTAAATACTCAGCAGTTGCAACAAAAAAAGTATCTTCCTGAGTATAACGGGTAATTTTAGCCCGTTGGCCACCTTCAACCAATACTTTTACGGTTCCATCAGGCAGTTTTAATAACTGTAATATTGATGCAACAGTACCTATGTCAAATATGTCATCTTTTGTTGGCTCATCGAGATCTGCATCTCGTTGGGCCACTAATAGAATTTGCTTGTCTTGTTCCATTGCCGACTCTAAGCAACGGATAGATTTTTCCCGTCCGACGAATAGCGGAATAACCATATGGGGATATACCACAACATCACGAAGTGGTAATACGGGGAGTTCGATATGCGCTTCACGCTCTTGGGTCATGGCTCGATTCCGTTTCATGAAAAGACTTATTACAGAGTATATTGGGGTGATGCACTCAGTTTCAATGGTCAATACGAAAAAAGGAGCCCAATGGACTCCTTATTTTTCAACTTATTACCTAGCTGTATATTTATTACTCGCCAGAGGCCGTTTTCGATTCACTATTTTCATAAATCAAGATAGGTGCAGACTCACCTTTAACGACTGACTCATCAACCACAGCTTTAACCACACCTTCTTGAGAAGGAATATCGTACATGGTATCAAGTAAGATACTTTCAACAATTGAACGTAAACCACGTGCGCCTGTCTTACGATTCATTGCTTTGTTAGCTATGGCTTTTAAGGCATCTTCGCGAAATTCAAGTTCTACATTTTCCATTTCAAACAATGCGGCATATTGCTTAGTTAACGCATTCTTAGGTTTGGACAGAATTTGAATTAAGGCATCTTCATCAAGTTCAGTCAAAGTAGCAACAACAGGTAAACGACCAATAAATTCAGGAATTAAACCAAATTTAACTAAATCGCCTGGCTCAACTTGACCTAAAACTTCAGAAATAGTCGCTTTATCTGCTTCGCCTTTAACTTCAGCCCCAAAACCAATGCCGGTTCCTGTGTTTATACGTTGTTCAATGACTTTTTCTAAGCCCGCAAACGCTCCGCCACAGATAAATAAGATTTTAGAGGTATCAACCTGTAAAAACTCCTGCTGAGGGTGCTTACGTCCACCTTGAGGAGGAACTGCTGCAACGGTACCTTCAATCAATTTAAGCAAAGCTTGTTGAACACCTTCACCTGACACATCTCGGGTAATCGATGGATTGTCAGACTTACGGCTGATTTTATCAATTTCATCAATATACACGATACCGCGTTGTGCTTTTTCAACATCGTAATCGCATTTTTGCAATAACTTTTGAATGATGTTTTCAACGTCTTCACCTACATAACCCGCTTCGGTTAAAGTAGTTGCATCAGCCATCGTAAATGGCACATTGAGTGAACGCGCTAAGGTTTCAGCAAGTAATGTTTTACCACTACCGGTTGGACCTATCAGTAAAATATTACTTTTACCTAACTCGAGGCCACCTTTTGGAGACGCATTTTTAAGGCGCTTGTAATGATTATATACCGCCACGGCTAATACTTTTTTAGCTTTATCCTGGCCGATAACATAATCATCCAAATGATTACGTAACTCATGGGGCGTAGGCAACTTGTCATCATCACGTTTAGGTGAAATCTCTTTGATTTCTTCACGGATAATGTCATTACATAATTCCACACACTCATCGCATACATACACCGATGGGCCAGCAATCAGTTTTCTGACTTCATGTTGGCTTTTTCCGCAAAAAGAGCAGTACAGCAATTTTGTGCTGTCACCGTTATTTTTGTTATCGCCCATTATTATACCTCTGGTTGCAGCCTAGACCTGACGTCTGAGCTCTGCTTGTCGATATACTCTCAAGCCGTATATCTGAGTTATTCTCACAATTAAAGTAAGAATAACCCAGTCACAGCAAAAAATCAGCTTGTATTAGCTTCGAGTGGTAATTACTGAGTCAACTAAGCCATATTCTGCCGCTTTAGTGGCACTCATAAAGTTGTCACGGTCTGTATCACGCTCAATAACTTCAATCGGTTGACCCGTATGTTCAGCAAGAATTTCATTTAATTTATTCTTAATGCCTAACATCTCTTTAGCATGAATAGCGATATCAGATGCCTGACCTTGGAATCCACCTAATGGTTGGTGGATCATCACGCGTGCATTCGGTAGGCAATGACGTTTACCTTTTGCGCCAGCGGCAAGCAAGAATGCACCCATGCTACAAGCTTGTCCCATACATACTGTGCTCACATTTGGCTTAATGAACTGCATGGTGTCATAAATAGCCATACCCGCAGTAACAGAGCCGCCAGGTGAGTTAATATACAAAAATATATCTTTGTCTGGGCTTTCTGACTCTAGGAACAATAATTGAGCCACAATTAGATTAGCCATGTGCTCTTCAACTTGTCCAACTAAAAAGATCACACGCTCTTTTAATAAACGAGAGAAGATGTCGTATGAACGTTCACCTTTAGCCGTTTGTTCAACAACCATAGGTACAAGAGCATTAAGTACAGATTCTGGCGCTTTAAACATTATTCATTTCCCTAAAATAAAAAATGGCTCGTATGAGAACCTCATACGAACCATTATAAATGGCTAACGCCTTATTAAGTCAAGCGAAGGTTACGCGCGACCGGTAGCCTTGTTCATAAATTCTTCAAAAGCGACGTCTTTAACGGTTACTTTTGCAGATTTTAGCAATGCTTCCACGGCCTGTTCTTCTAAAGCAACGTTACGCATGTTTTGCATAAGTTCTTTGTTGCCATTGTAGTAAGCAACAACTTCTGATGGATCTTCATAAGCTGAAGCCATAGATTCGATTAATGCATTAACACGAGTATCTTCTGCTTTAAGTTCGTTAGTTTTGATAACTTCACCTAATAAAAGACCAATCTTCACACGACGCTCAGCTTGTTCAGCGAATAGATCCGCTGGTAGCTCAGGCATGTTTTTAGCGTCGCCGCCAAAACGTTGCATAGCTTGCTGACGTAAAACATTCACTTCACCGTCAACCAATGCTGATGGAATAGTAATGTCATTAGCGGCTAGTAAACCCGTGATAACTTGCTCTTTCACGTTAGCTTTTAATGCTTGATCAAGCTCGCGAGTCATATTTTTACGGATCTCAGCTTTAAGGGCATCTAAGCCACCGTCAGCAATACCGAATAGTGAAGCAAACTCGTCGTTAACTTCTGGTAAGTTAGCCGCTTGAACTTCAGTTAAGGTGATAACGAACTTGGCCGCTTTACCTTTTAAGTTTTCTGCATGGTAATCTTCAGGGAAAGACACTTCGATTTCGAATTCATCACCTGATTTATGACCAATGATACCGGTTTCAAAACCAGGGATCATACGATTGCTACCAAGTTGAAGTTCGAAGTCATCAGCTTTGCCGCCTTCGAACTCTTCTCCATCTACGCTGCCGACAAAGTTCATTTTAACTTTGTCGCCGTCAGCCGCGTTACGCTCAACAGCTGCATAAGTAGCGTGTTGCTTACGTAACGTTTCAATCATTGCATCAACATCAGCGTCATTCACTTCAGCTTTTGGTTGCTCTACTTGAATGCTATCTAAACCAGCTAGTACAACTTCTGGGTAGATTTCAAAAGTAGCAACAAACTCAAAGTTTTCGCCTTCAACTTTACCCGGTGCAAATACTGGCGCACCTGCTGGGTTTAATTTTTCAGCAACAATCGCTTCAATGAAGTTACGTTGCATGATTTCGCCAGTCACATCTTGACGGATAGCAGCACCATAACGCTTTTCAATTACTGAAGCAGGTACTTTACCTGGGCGAAAGCCAGGAATACGTGCACGCTTAGCTTCACGTAATAAATTGTCTTTTACCACTTTCTCAATTTGTCCAGCAGGAACAGAAATGGTTAGGCGACGCTCTAGGCCTTGAGTTGTTTCAACAGAAACTTGCATTGTTTTACCTCGAAATATGTCTAACGTCCTTTGTAGTAGTCGACATTTCAACTACTCAGTATTCGTTTCTTGACCATGGTTTTGACTAGAAGACCCAGCACAGCTATTTATAAATGCTGAAAACGCTGTTGGCACTAGTAGCTCATAATTGATATTTATCAAGACGCGACATTATAGCTAGCGTTTTTTGCTTAGTCGAGCATCAATAGTGGCTTTTAAGATATAAAAAAAGCGACCTGAGGTCGCTTTTAATATAATCGAACAAATTACGTTCGATTGGTTCATCAGATTAATATTTATCTTTAAATACTAATTTGAGAATAATGGGGTGACTGATGGGGTTCGAACCCACGACAACCGGAATCACAATCCGGGACTCTACCAACTGAGCTACAATCACCACTGAAATGGTACACCCGGCAGGATTCGAACCTGCGACCACCCGCTTAGAAGGCGGGTGCTCTATCCAACTGAGCTACGGGCGCATGGTACAGCTTTCACTGTTTCCTGTCTGGCTTAACAAGTTTATCACTTGTCACGTTATCTTTTTAGTATAAACATAAAAAAATAACTTAAATTTGGTCGGTGATAGAGGATTCGAACCTCTGACCCTCTCGTCCCAAACGAGATGCGCTACCGGGCTGCGCTAATCACCGAAACGTTATTTAAGAATATATAATGCTATATAGTCTCAAGAACGGAGCGCATATTAACGAGTCACTTTGCTAGCGTCAACGATTTTTTTAATAGAATAATCTATATGGTGCTTTAAACAGCAAAATAATGATTAGCATCATAGCGCGAATAGTTTATTCACTGTATTTTCCTAGTCTAGCAAATGACACTCTTTCATACGCCTGTTAGAATAGCGTCCGATTAACCATCACCAATCTATACCTGTGTCTCTCAAAGGAAACTCTACAGCCATGTCTGCTCAAATTATTGACGGTAAAGCCATTGCACAATCTATCCGCAACACTCTTAAACAAAAAGTCACCGCTCGAAAAGACGCGGGACTTCGTGCACCCGGACTGGCGGTGATTTTAGTCGGCAGTGATGCAGCGTCACAAGTTTATGTCGGCAGCAAGCGTAAGGCCTGCGAAGAAGTCGGTTTTGAATCACAATCCTTTGATCTTGATGTATCTACTACAGAAGCAGACTTACTGGCATTAATCGATAAATGCAATGCAGATCCTGCAATTGACGGTATTTTAGTGCAATTACCTTTACCTGCGCATATTGACGACTCTAAAGTCATAGAGCACATTCGTCCGGACAAAGATGTAGATGGTTTTCACCCTTACAACGTGGGTCGTTTAGCGCAACGCATTCCTGTGCTGCGTTCTTGTACGCCGATGGGTATTATGACCCTGATAAAATCAACCGGTATTGATACCTATGGCTTAGATGCCACCGTTGTTGGCGCATCTAATATTGTCGGTAGACCGATGACATTGGAGTTATTACTGGCGGGTTGCACCACGACAACATGCCATCGTTTTACAAAAAATCTAGAACAAAAAGTGCGTCAAGCCGACCTTGTGGTTGTTGCAGTGGGTAAACCTGGCTTTATACCAGGAGAATGGATCAAGCCTGGTGCAATCGTAATTGACGTTGGTATTAACCGTTTAGACAATGGTAGCTTAGTCGGTGATGTCCAATATGATATAGCCGCACAAAATGCAGCCTTTATTACACCCGTTCCTGGCGGCGTAGGCCCGATGACCATTGCTAGTTTGCTTGAAAATACCCTATATGCTTGTGAGCAATACCACAGCTAACAGGTTAGAAAAGCTTGTATGAAAAATGCCTGCTTTGATAGCAGGCATTTTTATTGTAGAAAATAATAACCCTAGTTCAGCTTAGTTATACCTGCTCCATTTCATCCCAGGATTGTTTTTTACGATAAATAGTCGATGGACTGATATCTAACATTGCAGCCGCTTTAGGGATATTTCCTTCACATAAGTTAATTGCATTTTCTATAGTGCGCTTTTCTGTTTTCCACAATGGCTCGATAACCTGCTCTGTTGTTATATCCGTATCATGCAGAATAACAGCCGCAGTGTCATGTGCTGCAATTGAGGGTGAGCTAACTTGCTCTATTACCTTAGTGTTAGGGGCTATTGACGCTGCTACTCGATCTTTTCCATCATTGACAATACGTGCAGGTAACATGGTGATATCCACGTCAACGGCCTCATTGAGCACCACAATTTGACGGATCACATTTTGAAGCTGCCTGACATTGCCAGGCCAGTGATAGTCACTCAACACTTTTTGCACCATCTGGTCAAAGCCTTTAAACGGTTTGCCCTCTTCTTTAGCGTATTGTCCAAGCAGTTTATTGGCGATTAACATAATATCTTTACCGCGTTGATTTAACGGCGGCAACTCAATAGGAATAACATGCAAACGATAATATAAATCTTCTCTAAACAAGCCATCTTGCACCTGCTGCCAAGGATCTTTATTGGTTGCGCTAACAAACCTCACATCCACCTTTTCATCTTTAGAGCCACCCACACGGCGGAATACTCCGGTTTGAATAAAGCGCAACAGTTTACTTTGCAACTCTAAATCCATTTCACAAATTTCATCTAAAAATAATGTTCCGCCATCGGCCTGGGTTGCGGCACCATCGCGCTGACTCACTGCCCCCGTAAACGCCCCTTTGGTATGACCAAAGATTTGGCTTTCAATTAAATCCTTTGGAATTGAGGCACAGTTTAACGCAATAAATGCCTTATTTTTACGATTGCCTGCATTATGAATTGCTTGTGCGCAAACCTCTTTACCTGTGCCGCTTTCGCCGAATATAAATACAGATGCTTTACTGTTTGCCACACAATCAATGGTTTTATAAACGGTTTGCATTGCCAGCGACTCACCAATAAACCCTTGGTAGTTAGCCTTGGGTAAACTGTTCTCATATTGAGAGACTAGTTTGACAAGCTGACGTTGCTTCATTGCATTGCGAACCGTAATTGCCAACCGCTTACTGTCAAATGGCTTAACCAGAAAATCAAACGCACCAGAGCGCATAGCATCAACGGCAATATCAATCGTTCCATGGGCTGTTATCATAATGACTGTCATCTCTGGATGACTTTGCTGGACCTGTAAAAGAATATCCATACCGGACATATCAGGCAGTTTGATATCTAAAATAAGCAAATCAGGTGGTTGACGGTCAATTTCTTTTATCGCATCGGCGCCATATTGCACCAATGTGACGTCAGCACCTTCGCTGCACAAGTATTCAGTATATAACGCACCTAGCGACATACTATCTTCAACCAAAATGACTCGAAATCCCATAATATTCCTCTGAAGTATTAGAGTTTATTCTTCTGTATTCAATAAATAAGTTTGTTTAATCGCAGCAATACTCTGCTCTGCAATGTTAATGGTTTGTTCAATTAGTGGAATAATTGGCTGCTGTTTAAGCCTTGCAGCCGCTTCTAATACTTTGGCCACTTCATATAATCTTGTGACACCAAAACTACCCGAGCTACTCTTTAAAGTATGAGCTTCGTCTTCTATTTTACTAAAATCATCATCTGCGTTTATGTTATTTAATATGTCGATACGCATTTGGGTTTCTTGACACAAAACGTCTAACATTTTTTTCAAACTGGGTTCACCAATCACCTCAATTAAACTGTTTATCACATTGCTATCGATTATCGGCGTTTGAGAGTGATCCAAAAGCGCTACCTTTATTGGCTTCTGCAATGGGATTTGAAGGTCAATATTCAGATGACTTTTCACTTCCATGCTAGGCGCGAGTTGTAAATCTAAGGTTTGGGTTGTTTTTGGTGATGGGTTAACAGTCTTGTGGCGTAGCTTTGCGGTATTTAACCACTGCGCCACCGTTTGAATTAGCACTTTGCTGTTAACTGGTTTACCAATGAAATCAAGCATTCCCGCTTGAGTACAAGCTGCTAATTCTTCTTTAAACACATTTGCTGTCATCGCTAAAATAATTTGTTGTGGTTTATGCTGCAAAATTTTACTGGTGGCTTCTAAACCATCCATTTCAGGCATACGAATATCCATCAAAATAATGTCATAATCATCCGCTAGTGCCATTTTAACTGCTTCTATACCATTATTAGCATAGGCTAGTTCTGCACCTTGCTTAGTTAACATGGTGCCCGCAACCATCTGATTTGCAGGACTATCTTCGGCTAATAAAATTTTACTATTGGTAGGGAAGACAGTTATTTCCTGTGATTCAATTTCAATATGACTCTCTTGAGTTGCACCACTGATCAAATTCAATAACATGGCTCGACTAAGGGGTTTATTGACAACTTGCTCAATGCCAATGTCATTTAACACTTGTGATATTTGAGCATTTACACCTGTGCTGAGCGCCGCTAAAATCCCCTTGGGTAATAAAAAGTCCTGGTTCAATACTTTCAGCAACTTAGCATCGACCGTCATCATGCAAGAATCATCTATTAAAATCAGATCGAATCGTCCACGGATCTCAGAGTGTTTAAAAACTTTAGCAACATCATTAATATAGATAGTTTCAACGCCATATTGAACGTATTGCTTTTTAACTAATTTACACAGCTGTTCATTGGGATGAATAATTAATACCCTAGCATGCTCTGGTAAACGAACATAATGACTCGATGTTTCAGAGCTTTCATCAAGGGTCACCATCACATTGAATCGACTGCCTGTTCCCAATTCGCTTTCAACCGATATAGTACCGTCCATCATACGCACTAACTCGGCACTAATGGCCAAGCCTAACCCAGTACCTTTATAATTAGTTGTATGGGTGTCGTGTACCTGAGAAAATTCAGCAAATAATTTATCCTGAGCTTCTTTACTGATGCCAATACCTTGATCCGTTATCGCACAACATAATTCAACTCGTTCTTTATGGCTATCGGGGATCCACATTTCTACTGTAATACAGCCAGAATTAGAAAACTTAATCGCATTATCAACTAAATTATGGATAACTTGTCGAAGTAGCTGCGGATCACCAACCAACAGCTGTGGTACATTTCGGTTAATAAAGCTGGCTAGATGCACCCCTTTATCAAGTGCTTTACTCTCTAAAATCTGTAATACCTGAGCCACCAACTTATCTGGTTCAAATTCATGGCACTCCAACACCATTTGGCCCGCTTCAATTTTAGAGAAATCCAAAATATCATTAATGGTATTAAGTAAAGCATCACCCGCTTCTTTGGCCATAGTGGCATATACACGCTGTTCTTTTAACAGAGTTGAATGAAGCAATAGCTCAACACTGCCAAGCACCGCGTTCAGTGGCGAGCGGATCTCATGACTCATAGTCGCCAAAAAGCGCGATTTTGCTTTACTGCCCGCTTCGGCTTGTTCTTTAGCAAGACGTAATTCTTCTTCTTTGGATTTTTGCTCAGAAATGTCACGTAAAAATGCTGTAAACAAAGTATCGTCACCTAATTGAATAGGGATCACCCTAAGCTCAATAGGAAACTCTTCGCCTGCTTTGTTATGAGCAGGTACCTCAACACGCTTATGCAAAACAGCGCCCTGCCCAGTTTGGCGAAAATGCTCCATGCCTTTTTTATGCGCTTGTTGGAAAGCCTTAGGGATAATAAGTTCTTCTAAATGCTTACCGATAACTTCATCACGGCTAAAGCCAAATAATTTAACCGCTGCGGTATTAAACTCCACAATGCTACCAGTAATATCTATGGTGATTAATGCATCTTGACTAGCTTCTAAGGTCGCTAATAATATCGACTGAGTTCGGGCAGCAGCTTCTTGATTGAGCTTAATTTCGGTAAGGTTTTTAAGGAAACCTAAAAATAAAACTTGTTCATCAATAATCATTTTTGAAATAGATAGCTCAACTGGAAACTGTCGGCCATCTTTATGCTCAACCTTTAACTCCTGTCCTACGCCGATAATTTTAGCTCCGCCCCCTTCTAAATAACGTTTCATATACCCATCATGCATATGACGCTCATTCATAGGCATCAATTTAACCACATTTTGACCCACTAACTCTTCTTTAGTGTAACCAAAAAGATTTGTAACAGACTGGTTTGCCTCACTAATAACACCATCAAGATTAATGACAATAAATCCATCAGCGGCAGACTCTAGAATGGTATTCAGGCGAATATTCGCCCCTGTTAATGCATGTGTTCTGGCATCGACATTACGTACCATCTGATTAAAGGCTATGGTTGTTTGTGCAACTTCGTCTTGACCAGACACTGGAATTTGAACGCCTGTTTGGCCGTCTAATATTAACTTAGATGCATTTTGCAATAGAGATAAATTGCGGGTTAAATAGGTGCCTAACAACCAGGAAAATAAAGCCACCAGCAGCATTTCAAGTGCAGCAATAGAAAAGAAGCGCGTAGAGGCTTGAACCAGTAATGCATCAAAACCAGAACGGTCAAAGCCAATTTTAACTGAACCAACATCATTCTTTTGATTAATTATTGGCATTTCAATATTAAAAATATGATCATTTTTATTTGACGGTGCAAGATCATTACCTCCCCAAACAGCAGTGTTATCTTCTTTATGCATAGCAACGATTAAGTCATCACCTTTATAAATATAGACATAGGCAATCTCTTGTTGCTGGCTCAGTTCTGTTACAAGAAGGGTTAACTTAGGTTTATTAACGTCAACTAACGCATCTTTAGCGGCTACAGAAAATAAACTCACCGTCAATTGAGCACGTTTCTCAATTTCAATCTGATTTGATTCTTTAAGGTAACTGACACTGGTATAAACCAATAAAAGAAGCAACACACCCTCGATAATTGCAATGCCTAAAATTGTTTTTAATCTAAAAGACAAATTATTGCTCCCTTTATTAGCTGGCCGCTAAAACGTTTGATTTTACACCACATAATCACTATGGATGACGCTGTTGCATTTTGCAATGAGCACGATGCAATTTGATAATTTATTGATGAAAACTTAAAACCAATAAACATAAAACATTGTTTAATATGATTATTAAATTATGGAACGGCTATTGCTATACCAATTAGGTATAAACACGGAGTGGTTTATTTGCTGTTGCATAATCAATGATGCAGGCATAACTGAAAACTGGAGTCACAGATGAATTTAACTGAAGCCCCCCATAACATTAGTATTTTGCTTGTTGAAGATACACTAAGTGAACGCTTATTTATCGCCAGCATTTTGCAAAAGATACAACTTGATGGTTGTACTATGGCATTGCATCAGGCTGTAGATGGAGAAGAAGCGCTTGCGGTTTGTCAAACTCAAGCAATTGACTTAGTGGTAAGTGATTGGCGTATGCCAAATCTTAGCGGCATAGCACTTTGTAAACGTTTGAAAGCCGAAATCTACACGCCTTATATACTGCTGCTGACAGGTAATAATGAAACGGAAGATCTCGTATATGCATTGCAATCAGGTGCTGATGACTACTTAGCAAAGCCATTTGATCCCAGAGTATTAACCATTCGTGTCATAGCTGCATTACGACTAATAAAAACTCAAAAAATAATGCAAGCCCAGCACAAAGCGCTCAATGACTCGCACAAGCAAACTATAAAGTTATTAGCTGAAAAAAAAGCCGAACTAAAGCAGGCCGCACAACTTCAACACTCTTTGTTACCCGCCAAACGTTTCACCCAACAGCAATGGCAGGTAAATCATTACTTTCAGGCTGCCACCGAGTTAGCGGGCGATGTGTTTCAATGTTTCAAAATTAATGAGCAGTGGATGGGTTTTTTTCTGATTGATGTATCAGGTCACGGTGCTGGCGCTGCAATGCAAAGTTTTACCTTGGCCCAGGCGCTCAACCCCAATAGAGCCAATTGGCATACTAGCCCAGATCTATTGATGGAATATATTAACCAAGTCTTTTTTGACCCAAGTGATCAAGGGCAGTTTGCCACCATGATCATTGGCAAAATGAATTGCACTACAGGTGAATATGAACTGTGTAATGCAGGGCACCCTCAGCCTTTATTAATCAGTGAAAATAGTTGTGACTCAATTAATATGCAATCCAGCCTCCCCATTGGGATAGATGGGAATACCCAATACGTTAATTGGCAAGGTAGGTTAAACGCTAATCAACAGCTAATGATTTTTTCCGACGGGATTTATGAAATGAATAACCCGACTCATGGAATGTTTGGGCTACAAAGGCTAAAAACGCTTTGCACCCTGAAACAAACCATCAGTGGTGATGCCATGATGCACCACATACGTCATGCCTTATCTGATTGGCAGCAAGGTGATGGCCAAGATGACATGTCGATTATGCTGTTTTCAAATAACACACACAGTCCAACCATTACTCAACCACAGAGTACAAGTCAATTACAGAATACCGCTAAAGACCCGAGTAATAACTTATTAACTCAAATAACCCCCTCGCCATTATCCGTGGCATAAGGAGCGCAACATGAATAGTTTACAATTAAACTTAAATGAACAAGTTATTGAGCAACAACAGTTTTGTGTTGAGCTAGATCAATTTATGCTGAATAACGCGATAAATGACCGCCAAAGATTTAAGGTGATCACCTGCACATTAGAGGGAGTTAACAATATCTTGCAACATACCGAATGTGATGCTGCAAATATTATCTTATTGATGCATTGTAATGTCGACCGAATTATTGTCGATTTATTAGATACCGCACCCTATCACTCGCTGCCAACGCCAACAGATTGTCCTGATAATAATACCGAAAACGGTAGAGGATTATGGATCATGTATAACTGGATGGATCAGGTTTTAAACCAACCTACTGTGTTAGGCAGCCATTTAAGAATGAGCCTATTAAGGCATTAAAATGGAAGATACCATAACAGCAAAATCAACAGTCACAATTATCAGCTTGGCTGCACCTAAATCGCAGCCAAGTTGCCTCAACCACAGCACTGAGACTTTATTAAACGGCAATAAAAAAACTACTTCAATAAACGCCATTAAATATTATGCTTAATAAGCGTTTCTATACCAAATTAAGGTTATTTCGTGCCTTTTCGCCACACATCTTCGCGCCCCTCTTTAATAAGACGCTCGTTATTTTCCCTCATAGGGTCAATACTGTCGACTGGGACCTGCGGCACGATACTGTTATCCTGACCATCATTATTGTCGTGAAGTGAAGTTGCACAAGCACTAAGCCCAAATAGCACTAATATTCCGCAAACTGATTTCAGCAACATGCCTTTACCTTTACTAATTTGATTAAGCTAGCCATTTTATGAATTGAAACCTATCGAGTCTAATTATTTACATTTAATAAAGCTAGATTGAATAGCTTTGTTAGTTAAATAAATGGCGAATAACCCCCTCACCTATATATTGCTGACCGCCCTCAGCTCTTTAGCAACATCCATTAAAACTAGTCAAACTGGATTTAGGTGCAACAAGCTGATTAACTTAGCCACTCGGGTAAAAGCTTGTCTAAGAGATGGTTAAGTCAGACTAATTCAAGGTCTTTGTTGGTTATAAAGACTCAAAAGCCAAGTACTCACTAGCGTTTAACTATGTTGTGATTTTTATTTATTAATGCTCATTTCAAGATTTTAAGTCCCTAAAAAGAGGTATATGCAATCTGTTGCATATTGCTAATTTTCATATTCAATTTGCAAAAGCCAGATCTGAAAACACTAATTATCCAATAAAAACAGACTATTAAATATTGGCACGCTTACTGCAAAACCTTAAGCACTCAAGATAGATCGTTTTAGGTTCCCCTTAAACTAAACGTAAAACGACAACATTATCTTACTTGGTAATTTAACAAAAAATGAGGTGACATTATGAACTTCGAATTAAAAGCAGAAAAACATGCCAGTGTGGTTCGTCTACCAGCAAAAATGGTTATGGCACAAACACCCACATACCGCGCCGCGATTTTAGATTACATCAATCAAGGCCATACCCGTTTAGTCATCGACATGAGCAACTTAGAGTATATCGATTCAAGTGGCTTATCAGTATTAATTTCAGCTCGTAAACAGGCGATGAGTTATCAAGGCAATATTGTCCTACTTAACCCAAAATCGAGCGTTAGGGCATTAATCGAACTGACTCGTTTGCATCACATTATGGACATTTATGAATCAGAGGAACAAGCGTTAGACAACTTACGTTTTAGCTCAATCATCGAAGATATTGCCAGTTAACTCGCATTTATCTTAATTGATTCATTCTAAGGAGCTACATTATGACAAACACAAAACTTGCAGCACTTATCGGTATTTTCAGCACCAGCTTAACCGGCTGTGTGACCCCGAATGCACCTGCTAGCAAAGATATTTGTCAAATTGACACTCTGACAGAATGCCATTATTTTGGTCAAACTATGCCCTATGACCGCCAAATTAGTGCCCAGAAACCTAGTCATCCTGCATTTACACTTGCAGAACATCTGACCATGAACGATGCCAACAACGCTGTTATAACTAAAGACAGTTTTAAGATCGGTCATTTAGATCCGAGTTTACAAGCAACTCAATGGAAAAATGCCCAACTTAAGCTGTCTGTTGGCGATAAATTAGATATCAGTATCTTAAACGGTGATGATTTTAGCAAAGCCGTTGAGATTGATGCTGACGGCAATATCTATTTGCCTTACATGCGGGCTGTTGTGGCTAAAAACCTCACTTTAGCGCAACTCAACAGCGCAATTAAAAACCAGCTTATTATTGAAAATTTAATGCGGCCACATGCTATCCGCATTAGCATTGTTCCAATCAGCTGGGCGCCAATTAACATTATGACTTCAGGTGCCGTATTTGAACCTGGTCAACACATGATCAACAAGAAACTTCCCATTGAAGAGAAAGATGATGGTAGCAACTATGCCGGCGATCAGGCAACCGAGCGCAGCATTGAAGCCGCTCTGCGATCCTCTGGTGGCATTCGCCCTGATGCCGACTTAACAGCAGTCAATGTTATTCGTGATAATCAAATTTATAGTCTTGATCTCAGCGGTATATTAACGGGTGAGGCTATCAAAGAGTTCACATTAATGAGTGGCGATAAAGTCCATGTGCCAAGCAGTAATCAGTTTGATGATGAGCTAGCCAGACCATCGCCGATCACAGCGCCCGGTATTCGAGTGTATATTTCAAACCTAACTCAACCAGCAAGCTCAAACAGTCAATCTGCAGTAGACCGTGAGGCAACACGTTTTCCTTATGGAACACGTTTATTGAATGGCGCCATTGCCGCGAACTGTGTAGGTGGCGCACAAACAACTAACGCTGGACGTTACATTTTGCTTATCACTAAAAATCCATTATCTAATCAAGTGGATGTGGTAGAACGCTCTATTGATGGCCTGATTCAACAACCCTGGTCAAATAAGATGAACCCTGTGTTGCTTCCTGGTGACGGACTTGCCTGTTATGACTCTCGCATGACTAACTTCCGTGAAATGGCCCGCAGCGTAACCGAAGTGCTTATTCCTTCAAGCCTGATTGGCTGGTTATAAAGGAGTTTCCCATGGATAACGTCATTGAGAAAAACATAATTGAATATGAAAAGATCAGTGTGCCTTTTACTGAGCCCGTAAAGAACAACTCAAAAAAATCTTCCAATGAAGCTGATTATCAAATAAATGATTCAAAAGATAATAGCTTAAGTGAATTAGCTTATTTGTTTTGGATTAAGCGCGCGGCATTAGAAGGCAGTAAACTCACCCCTAAAGCCCGTAAAAAATTGTATCTTAAAACCGCATTAGTCAGTTTACTGATTATCTGGGCTGCTACTTTCTTACTGATGGCGATTAAACCAACTTCTTATGTGTCTAAATGGACTCTGATTTTACCGGGGAATGGTGCAGGCTCATTGGTGAGTTTGGACAGTATTGGTCAGGCCACCAGCTCATCAAGCTCACCATATTTAAGCTCGGCAATTGACCCACGTGAAAACTATAAAGCAATATCTGACACTGACTTATTACTGACCTCTGCGGCGACCAGCTTAAAAATACCCGTTGGCCAGCTTGGCAAACCAAAACTTAAATTACCCAGTCAAACTGGCTTAATGGAATTTAGTATCAAAGGCGGCTCAGCAAAAGAAGCGCAAGATAAAGCTTGGGCGCTTTACCGTTCATTGCAAAATTTGCTAAACGATTTACGTGCCGATGAAGTTAATTTAAGGGAAAGTGGCATCATTCAGGGTTTAGCGGGATACAACCAAAAGGTGAAGCTATCCCAAGACGCTATTTTAGCGTTTCAATCTGAACGTGGCTTAGTCTCACTTGACCAATTTAAAGAATTAGCGCTCACCATCGAACGTCTACGTCATAACCGCGTTAATATGATTTCAAAATTGAAAGGTATTGAAGCAGAAGAAAAATCATTAATGTTGCACTTAGGCACCACTGCCAATGAAGCCGCCGATTTATTAAAATTGCACAATGATAAATATTTTCAGCAATTACTGACATCTCACAATGAAATATTGGGTAAATTACACGAGCTTTCTGCACATTTTGGCAGTAATCATCCACAAATAACCAGCCTAAATGCCGAAGAAACAAAGTTACAAAATGCCCTTTCAGAAAGAATTAGCACTTTAATTGCACATCAAAAAGGTAAAGCCGATCGCACATTGATTAACAAGCTATTATTAGATGATATTGATGGCCGTGCCGATTTAATGGAGCAGCTCATTCAGTTAAAAGCGACTAACACTGGCCTTAATGAAGAGCTAAATACACTTGATAGCCAAATTTTGCAGTGGGAAACTCGCTTAGAGCTTTCTAATGATGATGCGGCTAAATTAGAAGATTTGCACCGCGCTCATCAATTAGCGACGGCGGTAATGACCTCAGCAGTGGCCAAAATGGATGTAGGCAAGGCCGATATTTTTACTGCATATCCATTATTGCAATTATTGTCACCACCTTCTCTGCCATCAAAAGCTGATAATTTGGCGACAATGTTATTACTAGTAGCGGCTTTGGGCGCGTCATTTATGGCACTAATAGGACTGAGTATTTTATGGATCCGCAAACCGTTACTCCGCAAAATGCTGACGAAAGACTCGTCTATAAAGCAATAGTGTATAGCTATCTTTTTTGGCTAGTGGGGGCGTTATATATTGTCGCCCCTGTGATTGCCTGGATATTGTTTTGTCGCTTATTGGTTAAAAAAATATCTTACCAACCAGCACATACTATTAGTCTGGCCCACTATGTATGGCTATTGGGTATGTGGGTGATGTTAATGGCATTGATTGTGGGCCATTTAGAGCAAGGTTTAGGCCTAGCCAAATTAATTAAATCGACTATTGGTTGGGCAAAAGGCTGGGCACTTTTGGCCATATTCCCTGTGGTGGCTTGCCTTAATATCAGACCGCAAATTATTTACCGGGCTTGCTGCCAAGTGTGTAAACACACGGTTTTATTATTGCCTATATTCTTACTGGCTTGGATTATCCGTTTACCCAGCACCCTTTATGTTTCACCTTTAAGTATTATTGGTGGACCTGGTCCTGAGTTTTTCTCGTTAAGCTTATATGAAATAGACCCTGGTAGCGGTATTCCTCGCTGGCGACTATTCACGCCTTGGGCTCCAGCCTTAGGCATGCTTGGCAACTTATATTTCATTTTTGCTTTACAAGAATCATCAACTCAATGGAAACGCTGGGGAGTGATAGGCAGTCTGTTAATGGTGTTAATGTCGCAGTCACGCTTAGCATTAATTTGTTATCTCGCCTTATTTGGCTATTTCTCTATGCTTAAATTTGTCCGCTCTCCAATACTTTATTTCATTCTGTGTCCTGTCATTCTGGCTACAGGGTTTGTCGGAGAATCGATTCTTAACAAAATATCCATGAGTATTGCCGCGGTAAAATCAGCACGGGCGGATTCCACCAGAGTAAGACAGGCCTTAGCTGACATTGCCGTTGAGCGTTGGTGGAATGAGGCGGTATTATTTGGGCATGGCATTGTTGAGCGAGGCCCGCACATGGTGGAATATATGCCAATAGGGTCACATCATACCTGGTATGGGCTTTTGTTCGTAAAAGGCTTAGTGGGTGCAGTTGCACTGGCTGTGCCTATGTTAGTGAGCTTTGTTGTGCTGATGGTTAATATATTTGCCCGCCCTTTAGCTAAAGTTGGTATGGCGATATTAATGCTACTAATGCTTTACACCTTAGGTGAAAACCTCGAAATCTTAGCTTATCTGTTTTGGCCTGGCTTAATTATTTTAGGTAAAGCCTTAATTGCAGACAATGACAACATGCCCACAGAAGAAGCTAATGAACAAATATCAACCAGACAAGACTAAACACAATGCGCTACATCATCAGCGTCAAAGATTTTATAACTGAAATGCAATGGTGAGGGCCGTAAATTGAGTAATTGCTTTTTGATAACAAGATGATTATGCCCTAACAATTCAAATTTCAATGATTAAAATATGAGTCGCGAGAATCTAAGCCGCTAAGACCCTGTTAGACATTATCAGTATCGAAATATCTCACCATTCGATCCCTTTCACAACTTCAGCGCTCACCTTGGCTGTCACAAACTTAATCCCCCCACATGCATTTTGCCTTTGCATTCTGCAAAACCATTTATCTAAACTAAAAAATAAAATAAAAAACATTTAAAAAACAGTAGCTTAAAATATGGCACGATTTGTGTAACCCCTAGCATATAAAGCGATAAATTAACGCTAGGATGAATATGAAACACCAGCATAAAACATTATTTGATCAACCCCTCATGCTAATTCGCTCAGGATTTACAGGGCTAGGCAAAAGCATGATGTGGTTAGGTTCGGCCCAGTTTAGTGGACGTATTATTCGTCTACTTTCAAGTATCGTACTGGCCAGATTACTGATGCCTGAAATGTTTGGCCAAGCGGCAATTGTACTCACCCTGTTCGAATTAATTTGTACCGCCACACGCAGAATTACCTCCGCGGCATTAATCCGTATGGACAACGAGCAATTTATTGGCCATTTAAGCAGTGCTAATTGGGTTAACTGGGGAGTATGCTTATTAGCATTTTTGCTAATGCTATTAACTAGTTACCCAATTGCCAATTATTACCATGACGCATCGTTAATTTTGCCTATTGCGGTAATGGCAACGAGCTTTTTATTACTGCCAATAGGTATGCAATATGCCACCTTAAACTTACGCAACAACAAAATGCGTATTGTCGGCCGAGCGAATCTTTGGCAAACCCTTATTGATGCGGCGCTTACTGCAATACTAGCCTTAGCTGGGTTTGAAATTTGGGCAATTATTTTACCCAAAGTATTGGTGATTATTGTGTGGATTGCGATTCATCGTTACCATAATCCTTTACCTAAAGTGCAATCTGTAATGGGTATTCAATATGCTCAAGTCATCACACTTTTACACTTTGGCATACCCGTTAGCTTAAGCGATTTAACCAACACCCTAAGACAAAATATTGATTATTTATTAATTGGCTACTTCATGGGTGTGGAAGCTTTAGGGGTGTACTTTTTTGCTTACAACATTAGCCTGGGGATAAGCCTTGGGTTAATTCAAAGCTTTGGCACCGCATTTTATAGCCACCTTTGCCAACATAATGCGGTTGAGGATGATTTATCGGCAAAATACCTCAGCAGTATCGCCGCCATTATGGCAATAACCGTACCTGTTATTTTACTGCAAAGCGCACTTTCTGATTGGTATGTTCCATTGGTTTACGGTGATAAATGGCTATCAACCGATGCCATAAATGTCTTCCTGTTTCTTTGTCTAAGTGGCTTAGTAAGACCGCTAGGCGAAGCCGCAAGCCAATTGTTACTTGCAAATGGTTTAAGTCAAACCAACCTCAAAATTAATGTATCACTCACCATTTGTCTGGCAATCGTCATCGGCATTGCTTGCCAATTCAGTCTGATCACAGTGGCACAAACCGTAATGGTGAGTTACCTCGTCACCTTGCCAGTCATTTGTATCTATAGCTACCAAAAAGTATTTAAAAATAATCAACAACTTACCTCTGTAGGAGAATCACTATGACCCCTAAAATTACTGTTGTTATGCCCGTATACAACGTGCAAAAGTTTGTAAAACAAGCGATTGAATCCGTCTTAGCACAAACCTTTACTGATTTTGAGCTGATCATTGTCAATGATTGTGCAACAGATAACAGCTTGAAAATCTGCCAACAATTCCATGATCGCCGAGTTAAGATAATTAACCATCTGGAAAACAAAGGGCTGGCTGCAGCACGTAACACGGGGATCAGGCATGCGCTTGGCAAGTATGTGGCATTTTTAGATTCTGACGATATGTGGCATGCAGAAAAACTGCAACGTCATTGCGATCATCTTGATGCCAACCCCAAAGTCGGGATCAGCTTTTCGCGCTCGAGTTTTATGAGCTATGACGGCAAGTTATTGGACTTTTATCAGATGCCACAACTCAACAATATTGATGCGGCGCATTTATTATGTCGCAACCCGGTAGGTAATGGTTCGGCGCCGGTGATCCGCCGTGCAACACTCAATGATATTCGCTTTCAAGCGGTGAACCATTATGAGCTTTACTCGTGCTATTTTGACGAAAAGTTCCGTCAATCTGAAGATATTGAGTGTTGGCTGCGCATTGTGGCAACAACAAAGTGGAAAATGGAAGGCTTACCACAACCATTAACTTACTATCGCTTAAATCATGGCGGATTGTCTGCTAACTTATTGAAGCAGCTGGCCTCATGGGAACAAATGATCAGTAAGGCACGTTACTTTGCTCCTAAGCTGTTAAAACGTCATGAAAATGATGCTAGGGCTTATCAACTACGATATTTAGCACGCCAGGCTATTAGAATGAAAGATGGCAAAATGGCCGCTAAATTAGCAACACAAGCCTTAACAACCTCGCCTAAAATCTTAAAAGATGAAATGGGCAGAACCATTAGCACTGTCAGTGCGGCATATATGCAATGGTTGTTACCCGCTTTTGCCTATCATTGGCTAGAAAGTTTAGGGCAAAAAGCCATCGGCAGTATCCAAAAGTATAAAATTAGCCGTGATGGTGTGTCATCTATCTTTTTATAAAAGCACTCATGTAACATTCCTTATTCCCTCTGATACAAACCTGTTTGCATGCTGCCTTGCAAACTGCAAACAGGTTCTTCCCCTCCTTAATTAACAAATAAAAAACCCTAAATAACAACAACTTAAAACATGGCACGATTTAAGCATTGCTAGATATATAACAACTAATTTCCTAGTGGAAATTCAACAATATATCGAGGTGGCTTATGCGAACTCACACTGCACAAATTTCAGCGTCAGTAAGAATTATCGAGACTCTACTGAGCTTAATGTTACTGGTATTTATCAGCCCTATATTAGTGCTTAAGGCTATTCATCTTAAAGTAACCTCAGGACAAGCATTCGAGACTATCTACCTTCACAGTGGTCAGGGTGAACCGATTGCATTGTTGCAGTTTACCCATTCAAAACTATCTTATCTGCTAGGTTTACTGAATGTCATAAAAGGCGAGCTAGGATTAGTAGGAAGCCAATATCAATATGCGGTATTACCCTATAATGACTACTTGGTTCGTCCTGGGTTAATGTCATTTAAGCAAATGCACGCCAGAATGGGCATAGCCTACGATCAATATGTGATTAACCCAAAACTGAACACTTCAGTAGTATGTTACCTGCTAGCCACACTGCGCTGCTTGCTGGGGTACGCCTTGTCTTCAACTGTGGTTTGCTCAACTCAAAAGCAGTTTCAATTATTCAAAGTCACCATCAGCAATATCACCATGAGTGATGCTATTAGCAGTATCCTTAACAGTGCTAAAACCCCTAAGTGCGACAGCTATGCATTTGTAAATGCCGACTGCATGAATATCGCCTATAAAAATATTCAATATAGACAGACACTTAATCTCAACAAACACGTATTTGCTGACGGAAGTGGTTTACGTCTGGCCTGTAAAATTCATCAAATTGCCCTAAAAGATAATGTGAATGGCACGGATATGTTTCCCCTTTTATGCCAACAAGCTGCCGATCAGGGTGTAGGAATATTCATGCTGGGTGCAAAACCGGATATCGCCAACAAAGCGGCGGCAAAAATGCAGCAGCGCTTTCCACAGTTACGTATTTGTGGCACCCATGATGGCTATTTCTCTGCGCAACAAACCGATGATGTAATCAACAAAATTAATGCCTCTGGCGCAAAAATACTGTTAGTCGCTATGGGGGCACCAACACAAGAGCGTTGGATAGCTGAGCACAGTTCAAAGCTAAGCGTTGGCGCGGCCATAGGTGTCGGTGGCTTATTTGATTTTTATGCGGATGCCGTAAGCAGAGCGCCTGTTGCCGTTCGTCAAATGGGAATGGAATGGACCTGGCGATTAATGCAAGAGCCTAAAAGAATGTGGCGCCGTTATATTGTGGGTAATCCTTTATTTGTAATGCGTGTCTTTATCGAGTTAGCCCAACAAAAAATGTTCAATAGCAAACCAGAATCAACACTTGAATTAGACGAATTGCAAAATGCAGCAGTTAACTTTCAAAATGCAAATTTAACCTCATCAGCGGAGCAAAATTTCTCGATGTTAGGTAAAAATACACCACAAGTTAATCACAAAAAATACCAATGGTTTTTTCTTAAAATCAAACTTAATCAAATCGCCAAAAGGCTGCTTGATATTCTTGGTTCAGGTGCGCTGTTGATATTACTTTCACCGCTATTCCTATTCACTGCCTTGGCTATTCGTCTCGAATCAAAAGGCGCTGTGTTATTCAGCCAAACCCGTGCTGGGCAAGACAATCAGCCTTTTACCATGTGGAAATTTCGCTCGATGTTTAAGGATGCTGAAGCCCGTCTAGCCCAGCTGCAAAGTGAAAATGAAATGCGTGGTGGTGTGCTGTTTAAAATGAAACAAGATCCGCGAATTACCTACGTTGGCAAATGGATCCGCAAGCTCTCTATTGATGAATTACCACAACTTTGGAACGTGTTAAAAGGCGATATGTCATTAGTTGGCCCGCGTCCTGCATTACCTAGTGAAGTGAATCTGTATCAATTGTCAGATAGACGTAGATTAATGGTGAAACCTGGCATCACATGCATTTGGCAAGTCACTGGAAGATCAAATATTCCATTTGATGAACAAGTTGAATTAGATGTTGATTATATCTACCAACAATCACTGGCTAAAGATATTCAATTGTTGTTTAAAACCATACCCGCGGTGTTATTTGCCCGTGGTGCGTATTAGGAGAAGACCATGCAAGCCATTATTTTTGCTAATCGTTCAGCCACAGAACTAGCACCACTGAATCGTCAGTACAGCGCGGCATTAATGCCTTTAGTGAATAAAGCCTTAATTGAATATACGTTAGAGGACTTATCTTGTGCAGGTATTACCCATGCGAAGTTAGTGGTTGCCAACCGAGCAAGTGAGATTGAAGCGCATATTGGCACAGGGGCCAAATGGAACCTAACCATAGATTACTTTTTAAGTAAGCCTGAAGAAGATGTTAATTCAGTGCTACAACGTATGCAGTTAGACCCACAACAAACTCAGCTGGTTGTCCGCGGTGATATCGTTAGAACGCCCTGTATTAAAAGGTTTGTCGATTTTGCTTCAAACATAAAGCACACTTTTGTATTAGCAACTATGAACAATCAAAATCCTGGGTTATTAATGTTACCCGCGGGCCGTTCACATGGGGCAAGTTTAAATTGGCCTATCGCCGAATTACCCCTTAATCAACAGCGTAGCATCAACCAAGTACTACACGGGAAAACCTTCCATTTAGACAGTATTGAAAACTTTGTTGCTGCGACTAGGCACATCATAGAACATGCCGATGAGTTCGCCATTAAAGGCCGTAAGGCCGATAGCATGGGAGCAGCAGGATTATACCTTGGCCAACAAACCCAATGCCCAAGTTTTGCTGAACAAATCGTTTATGGCTGCATTGGCGCAAATAGCTTTGTCCACCCATCAGTTAACTGTAATAACTTAATCGTTATTGGCCAAAACTGTTTTATAGAAGACAGCGAGTTAAATGATAGCATCATCATGCCCAATACTTTTGTGGGTAAAAATCTCACCGTAAAAAATCAAATTATTTCGCAAGATTACATCATAGATATAGCCCATAGCACTTGGGTAAAAGTCGATGATACTAGCCTTGTTGCAGCTTGTCAGACTGGCGTTAAGCCACAGCAAAAACCGTCATTAGTGCATAGATTCATTGGTTTTGCTTTGCTGATACTGGCTTTACCTTTAATGCTGATAAGTTTACTGGTCGCCAAAGCAACTTCCCCTCAACAGCCTATTATTCGCTTCAATGCCAGTAGTAACCAGCAGCGCACAATTCAGTTATACGAAATCGCTGTCAATTCGCAAATATTAGCCAAGTTACCGCAATTGTGGCATGTAGCCAAAGGCAATCTATTACTTTTCGGGGCAAGCGCAACCTTAAACCAACAGGCTAAATATGGGGTATTTGGTCCGGTACAACTGTTACTTGATAAAAATGCCCCCGCAGAAGAAATTGAATTAGTTGAGATGGAGTTTCAGCAATTAAGTCAACTCGGATACGTCAAACGTTTATGGCAATTAGCTTAATGCATACCAGACAAAATTTGAGGATACAGATATGAAAACCATTATAACCTACGGCACATTCGATTTATTCCATTTTGGCCATGTTAGATTGTTTAAGCGCTTAAAAAGCTTAGGAGATAGATTAATTGTAGGCGTTTCAACCGATGAGTTTAATGCCTTAAAAGGCAAAGCAGCCTTCTTTAATTATCAGCAAAGAATTGAAATTGTTGAGGCCTGTAAATACGTTGACATGGTGATAGCTGAAACGGATTGGCGTCAAAAACGCACCGACATTATTCGCCTCAATGCTGATGTATTTGCCATTGGCGACGATTGGGCAGGTAAATTTGATGACTTGAATGATATTTGTAACGTCCTATATTTAGAACGTACTCAACAGATATCGACCACTGATATCAAAAATAATTTAGCAAACACCCGTCCCGCGATATTAAGCCCGCAAACGGTTTAATTCGCGGTTCACTCATTCAATTTGGATAACGGTCATGAAAGGTATTTTACTGTTTATACGCTTTGCTATCACACAGCTTATTTATACTCTTTCAGGCTTGACTCCAAGAGGTCACAAAGCGGTGATGGGCTGTTATAAAGATAAATTTGCCGATAACAGTAAATACTTATTTTTACACTGGCGGCAACAACAAACCATCCGCGCTATTTGGATATCCGCTGATAAACACATAGTTAAGCGTTTGCGAGCTCAGGGATATGAAGCCTATTTAAGATGGTCACTGTTAGGTGTTTGGCATAGTGCAACCGCTAAGTATTATGTGTATAACACCTATATTGGCGATGTTAATCAATACCTCGCCAAAGGCGCTGTTAAAATTAACTTATGGCACGGTTCGCCATTAAAAAAAATCGAATTTGATATCAGTAATGGCCCACTATTTCAGGTTTATCATCCGCAAAATATCAGCCAAAAGTTCATTGCTAAAGCCCTGTATCATCAACAATATGTCCGCCCAAACTTAATGATAGCTCCCAGCGATACGGTTAAAAAACTGTTTGCTAGTAGCTTTAGAATTAACGATGAGCAGTTTTTAACCTGTGGCAACCCACGCACCGACTATTATCAGCGTTATAAAAGTGAAGATTGGTTGCAACTTCAGCTGCCGTTAAACACGCAGCAAGTTATCCTATATGCGCCGTCATGGCGCGACAGCCATTTAGATAACGCTGCCAACATTTATACTCAAGCCATCGACTTTGAACGTTTGTCAGCACAATTACAACAGTCGAATCAATGCTTGTTGATAAGGTTACATCCAAATGAAGCGCATCTTGCGACTGAGCTAAGCCAGTATCCGAATATTATTAATGTCACTTTTTGGGATGATATTTACGGCATTCTGGAGAAAATTGATTTGTTAATAACAGACTATTCATCTATCTATATTGATGCCCTGCAATACCCATGTGACATTGCGTTTTTCTTATTTGATAAAGCACACTATCAAGCAGAATGTCGCAGTGAATACCCCTATGTGGCTGAATTACCTAAGGCAGGCATCGACTTATTCACCTTTAATGATTTACAGGATTATTTAGTTGAATTTGCTGATCAGCGCTATGATTTAACTGACAGTAAAGTACAGAACACTGTTCAAGACTCAGCCAGAAGTCGTTTAATCAATACCTTTTGGCAATATCAAAGCCGCAGTGGTTTAGATTGCTTAGATGCCTTTGTTCAAAATGAGCAATTTGCAGCCACAAAAAAACCTGCTTAATTAGCAGGTCTATTTTGTCAGCAATCTAATTACTTTTTACGCCATGTAGTGCCACTTGGGCCATCTTCTAACACGACGCCAAGCTCGTTTAAGCGATCGCGTGCAACGTCCGCTGCTGGCCAATCTTTTTCTGTACGAGCGCGGTTACGCTCAACAATCAAGGCTTCAATTTCAGCCACTTCATCATCAGTACCCTCACCTTTGAAGAAAGCGTCCGGAGTTTGGCTGACAATACCTAATACTGAGGTTAACTGTTGAAGGCTAACACCCAATGCCGAAGCTGCGGCCATATCCGTTAACTTAAGACGGTTGATTTCACGCACCATATCAAATAGTACTGAGTAGGCTTCAGGGGTATTAAAGTCATCGTCCATAGCTGATTTAAACTTAGCGACGTACTCTGTGGCTGGCGCAGCCTCAACGGTTAAGTCTAAATCCTTTAGCGCGGTGTATAAGCGCTCTAATGCGGCACGGGCCTGTTTTAAATTATCTTCAGAATAATTTAGCTGACTACGATAATGGCCTGACAACAAGAAATAACGCACAGTTTCAGGGTCGTAATGCGCTAATACATCACGAATCGTAAAAAAATTGCCTAATGACTTAGACATCTTTTCACGATCTATCATCACCATGCCTGAGTGCATCCAGTAGTTTACATAAGGCGTGTCATGGGCACAGCAGGACTGGGCTATTTCATTTTCATGGTGTGGGAATTGTAAATCTGAGCCACCGCCATGAATATCAAAATGCGTTCCTAAGTGCTTGCTGTTCATGGCTGAACATTCAATATGCCAACCTGGACGACCTGAGCCCCAAGGCGAATCCCATGTTGGTTCACCCGGCTTTGACATTTTCCATAGCACAAAATCCATCGGATTTTGCTTACTTTGATCCACTTCTACACGAGCACCAGCTTGAAGTTGATCTAGGTTTTGCCCAGACAAACGGCCATAATCTTTGTAAGATGCAACACTGAATAATACATCGCCATCCGGAGCAACATAAGCATGACCACGGTCTAATAAACGCTGCACTATTTCAATAATTTCAGGCATGTGCAATGTAGCTTTAGGCTCAAAATCAGGACGCACCATGTTGAGTGCATCAAAATCTTTATGCATTTCAGCGGTCAAACGCTCTGTTAACGCATCGCAAGATTCGTTATTCTCATTGGCACGCTGAATAATTTTATCATCGACATCAGTAATATTACGTTGAAAATTAACCTCGTAACCTATGTAACGTAAGTAACGCACTATCATGTCAAAAGATACAAAGGTACGGCCATGACCGATGTGGCATAAGTCATAAATCGTTACGCCACACACATACATCCCAATTTTACCTGGGTTAATCGGTTTAAATTCTTGTTTTTCACGGCTCATACTGTTGTAAATCTTTAACATCGAAGTTCTCTTTTAAGCATATTAATCGAAAAATAATTCCTAGCGATTCTAGCATGATGGGCACGCTTTTGAACACAATGCTTTAAGCAGCAATCAAGATAAGTTAGAATCGCCGCAAATTATTTTATTTAAGTGGGACTTCATGATTACTTTACATACCAACCTTGGTGACATTAGCTTACAACTTGATGCTGAAAAAGCCCCGATAACAGCGGCTAACTTCATGAAATACGTAGAAGAAGGCTTTTACGAAGGCACTGTTTTTCACCGTGTAATTGATGGGTTTATGATCCAAGGCGGTGGTTTTACAGAAGAAATGGATCAAAAACGTGTCAATGCTTCAATTAAAAACGAAGCAAGCAATGGCTTATCAAACCGCAAAGGTACAGTAGCCATGGCACGGACTTCTGATCCGCATTCAGCTACAGCGCAATTCTTTATCAACGTCAATGACAATACATTCCTTGATTTTAAGTCAGAAACGTCTCAAGGCTGGGGTTACTGCGTATTTGGTGAAGTGGTTGAAGGTTTAGACATCATTGAAAAAATGAAAGTGGTCGCCACAGGTAACCGTGGTATGCATCAAGATGTACCATTAGAAGCGATTGTTATTCAAAGCGTATCTGTTAAGTAATGCGTACCGCTTTTGTGGGTGATTTGCATTTAAGTGCAGATCGCCCTGACATCACCCAGGCATTCTTGCAGTTTCTCAAACAAGGCTTAGATAATGTAGAAGCACTTTACATTATTGGCGACTTGTTCGAAGTGTGGATGGGTGATGATATTGCCGAAACATATACCGTCGATATTGCTAATGCGATAAATCAAGTATCTCAGCACATACCGGTTTTTTTACCCAGGGTAATCGAGACTTTATGGTCGGTAAGGCATTTTGTCGCAATGCAGGCATGACCTTATTACCCGATGTGTATAAAACCAATCTTTATGACAACTCAACGGTTATTTTGCATGGCGATAGCTTATGTACTTTAGACATTGGTTACCAGCGCTTTAGACGCTTTCGCAGCCTAGCCATAGTCCGTTGGATTTATTCACACCTACCTAAACAGACCCGCCTAAATATTGCCGCTAAAATCAGGCAAAAAAGTCAAACGGGCAATCAGCAAAAACATTATGAAATTATGGATGTTGAGCCAAGTGCTGTTCAGCGTTTACTTGCTGAAACCGGTTGTGATCTTATGATACATGGTCACACTCATCGCCCTAACATTCACTTACTAGCCCAAGGCAAAAAGCGAGTTGTTGTTGGCGACTGGTATACCCAAGGCAGTGTATTAATGGTTGATAAATCAGGTTGTGAATTGGTGCAATTGCCTTTTATTGAAAATTAATTTGACATCAAACACTGGCTCAAAACACCGACCTATTTTATTTTTTGCTAATGATGTATTTAACTCAATCGCGCACCAAAACATTATAAGAGCTGTGTATCGTGACGTATAACTACACTGGCACGCCACTGTGAAATCGAAACTCGGTATCATCGGCCATAATCAATGCCGCTTCTTGCACCCTGAAATACGCGATACGATCACTGATATCCTCACCCGCTACATCTTGAGCAAGTGATAAATAATCTTGATAGTGACGCGCTTCTGAACGCAACAAAGAAATATAAAACTTACCCAGTTCATCATCTAAGTGAGGGGCGATTTTAGCAAATCGCTCACATGAGCGAGCCTCAATAAATGCACCGACTATTAGCTTGTCGACGATAGTGAGTGGTTCATGGGTGCGTACATGGCTAATGAGCTGTTTGGCATAGGTACCTGCACGCATATTGCTATAATCAATACCTCTAGCCGTCATTATTTGCAGCACTTGCTCAAAGTGATGAAACTCTTCTTTAATCAACTTAATCATTTTTGATAATAAATCAGCGCTAATAGTTAAACGATGGTTAGCCACTAACTCATTAGTAATGTCATTCTTTTTCACATCACGGTTAAGAAAAGCATGAGCATCTCGGGCTTGGCTATAGACAAAATCTTCATAGGGTTTACCCCAGATTTTTAATATATTTGCGCTGCTTTTATCAATCGCATATTTACGCACCATCATCATCGCAGTTTGAGCCGCTTTTAACTCACAGTTACAGTGGTCGATTAACAAATTCATTAATTGTTGCGGTTGTCTGGCGTGTTCAATCCAACTGTTTGGGGTTTCACAACCTAAAAACTCATTAATTGGTGCAAGTAGTTGCTGCATAAAGCCCATTATCCTATCAAGTATCTGTGACTATCTTACCTGCAGATATTTTTTTTTATGAACACAAATACATAATACCGCTTGACGAAATGCCATTTATGTTCAATAAATAGTCTTGTGCGTAGTAAGTTTTAACTTAATGTTAACAAGCGCATTCAATTACCTTAATAGATAGACTTCAAATTAGGAATGAGGTTATTACTTAGCAATATTACTACTCAGTTTTGTAGTGCTAAGTATATGCAGGACTGATTAAGGCGATTGTAAAGAGCTGTAGTCAGTTCGTCTGTAGTTTGGCGAGCTTGTTGTAATGTGCTAAACAAGGATAACAATAATGATACTGAATCACTTAATGGGGCTTTACACTCATCCAAAACAAGAGTGGCAAACAATTGAAAAAAATCATGAGGCACTTAAAAGCAGCCTTAGTCATGTACTGCTTATTGCCCTCATCCCTGCGATATGTGCATATTTTGCAACCGCACATATTGGTTGGAACCCTGGTGCTGGGGAGGCCTTATTTCTAACCAGTGAAAGTGCGATGATAATGTCTGTTGGAATGTACTTTGGCCTTATTGCTGGCGTGCTAGCCTTAGCATATCTGGCCTACTGGATGGGTAAAACATTTGATGCTGACCCAACTTATACCCAAGCGGTTGAACTAGCATCCTATACCGCAACACCTTTATTTATGGTCGGTTTAGCCGCTTTATATCCGGTACTATGGTTTATTATGGTCGTCGGTTTATTTGGTTTAGCCTACTCTGTATATCTACTTTATGCCGGTGTTCCGATAATAATGAACATTCCAGAAGAAAAAGGCTTTATCTATGCCAGTTCGGTAGTGACGGCAGGTTTGGTCTTACTGGTCGCGTTGATGGGTTCAAGCGTTATTTTATGGAGCTTAGGCTTTGGCCCCATGATGCAATAGATTAAGTATTTAATTAGCTACCCAAGCTATAGCAATAAAAAAACCAGTCTAACGACTGGTTTTTTATTGGGTAAACTGTAAGAAGTTACTTATATTTACGCATAACCAATGTGGCATTTGTGCCACCAAAACCAAAGCTATTGCTCATAATTGTGGTTAAGTTAGCCTCACGTAACTCGCGAACAATAGGAATATCTTTCGCTTGCTCATCGATGTTATCAATATTGATGCTTGGTGCAATAAAGTTATTTTCCATCATCAACATACTGTAAATCGCTTCATGCACGCCCGCAGCGCCTAGTGCATGACCTGTAAGTGACTTAGTTGATGCAACTGGAGGCATTTTATCTTTAAATACCGCACGTAGTGCTTCTAGTTCACGAACATCACCCACTGGAGTAGATGTGCCATGGGAGTTAACATAATCAATTGGTGTATCAACATCCGCTAGTGCTAGGTTCATACAACGAACCGCACCCTCGCCTGATGGTGCAACCATATCGTAACCGTCTGACGATGCGCCATAGCCAATAACCTCAGCATAAATTTTTGCGCCTCGGGCTAAAGCATGCTCTAACTCTTCAACAACGACTATGCCGCCGCCGCCAGAAATCACAAAACCATCACGGTCTGCATCATAGGTGCGTGATGCTTTAGTTGGGTTATCATTATATTTAGTCGATAGCGCTCCCATAGCATCAAAGCCCATGGTCAGTGTCCAATCAACTTCTTCAGAACCACCAGCAAATACCATGTCTTGCTTACCCATTTGAATAAGCTCAACGGCATGGCCGATACAGTGGGAAGATGTTGCGCAGGCAGAACTGATAGAATAGTTAACGCCTCTGATTTTAAACGGCGTTGCTAGGCACGCGCTAGCAGTGCTAGACATAATACGAGGCACTATATAAGGCCCGACACGTTTGACGCCTTTTTCGCGTAATGTATCTGCTGCTTGTACTTGGTTTGAAGAAGACGCACCACCGGTACCAACCACTAATCCAACACGGTCATGTGAATACTGCTCTTCAGTTAAATTAGCATCAGCAATCGCTTCTTGCATCGCGATATAAGCATAAGCCGCGGCATCGCCCATAAAACGTAGTGCTTTACGGTCAATATGGTCTGCTGGGTTGATTTTAATATCACCCCAAACGTGGCTGCGTAACTTCATTTCTTCAAACTGCGCTGAATGGGTAATGCCACTGCGACCCGCCTTAAGTGAATCTAACACTTCTTGCTTATTGTTACCGATACTTGAAACTATACCTAGCCCGGTGATCACGACTCTTTTCATTATTTGATATCCATTTAGTAGATGTCGGCACTTAATTGCGGCAATAATATCTGTTTTACGGCATTTAAGTGGTCAGCTTTCCATAAACACAGGTAAAATAATGTTAATTATTCCTGTTTGAGTAAACTATTTTGAGTAAAAGCACCAATTTATTCATGGTAAATCATTATCTGAATTATCTCCAGCGGCTTATAAAACAACTTGATACAGAAACAAAGCTGATCCATGTTGGACATTTAGGCCTAGCTGAACCGTCACATATTAATGATTTAGTGGCTGCATTTACACAATTAAAACAAACCAGCCCAGCCTGGCAACATGGTCGTTTGCATGTGAGTTTATTTACTCATCATAGCAAAGAGCAACAAGCTGAATTTAATGCTTTTATGTTACATTTTAAACAAATATTATGCGATTTTATTTTAGATATTGCCATTGCGCCGATTGAAGGCTGTCAGCGCATTAATATTCGAGATGATATTTCAATAGACTGCTACTTTAGTCGCACTGAGCTGCAATTATCAAGCGTAGCCAATATTCAACATAAGGTTCACCATTGGTTTGCCTGTTCCGATACGATGACGCCCTTATTAAGGGATCACTTTTACCAGATAGCCAATGTTTGGCAACTCGGCAGACTTAGCCATAATAATACGGCAATCAGTATTTACGACAAACCAATCACGCAAACGGATCCATTTTTCTATTCACTGCAAACAGCTATTGCTCAGGCTGGGTTTAAGTTATTGACGGAGCAAACCACTGCTTCAATCACTCAGGAAGTAACTGGGCCAACCACATCGACTAACGCTGTTGATACGATTGCTTGCCAAGAGCGACAAGCATTAAGGCATCAACAACAAGCTACTTTCGCCTATCAAGGTCCGCTTACGCCTGCATCAATTAATCAGCACATAGGAATTATTGGTGGCGGTATAGCCAGTGCTTCACTCGCTTTATCGTTAGCAGAAAGAGGCAAAAGCGTGGTGCTTTATTGTCAGGACGAAGAGATTGGTCAAGGTGCGTCAGGCAATAGACAAGGTGCCATTTATCCTTTGCTCACACCCGAAAATGATGCATTAAGTCAATTTTTTCAACAGGCTTTTTTGTATAGTCGTCAGCGGATTCAACGTTTAACCAGTCAAGGTTATAACGTTAGTCATGGCTTCTGTGGTGTACTTCACACAGGTTTTGATGAACGCAGCAAAGCGCGGCTGGATAAAATAATCAAAGGCCAGGACTGGCCTGATGATATTGCTCGTCCGGTATCGGCAAATCAAGCGAGCGACATTGCCGGTGTAGAAATAAAGCAAACAGGTTTGTTTTACCCTTTAGGAGGCTGGATTTGCCCCTATGAATTTGCCAAAGCCTCATTAGATCATGCTATCGCTATTGGCAATATCACCATAAAGATGAACTGCAATATTGAATCTATCAAACAAACAGCGCAAGGTTGGGAATTATTTTCTGGCGAGCAACTGTGTAACGAACAAGACTCACCTATCGCCTTTCACCAGCAGTTAGTCGTTGCCAATGGTGCAAATTTAACCCGTTATCAACAAACCCGTGAGATCCCGCTCAGCGGCTTCAGGGGACAGGTCAGCCATGTACCTTCACAAGGAACACTTGCCAGTCTGAAAACGGTGATTTGCGCCAATGGCTACTTAACCCCGGTTTATGAAGAACTTCACTGCGTCGGCGCCAGTTATGTCAAAAATCCTCAACATTTAGATTTTTGTCCGACTGAACAACAAGAAAACGGTAAGAAAATGAGCCAAAGTTTTGCTGATGTAAGTTGGCCAGACGATATCGATGTGAGTAAAAATGAAGCCCGTGTCGGTATTAGAATGGTCAGTCGCGACCATTTTCCGGTAATGGGTTATGCAACTGATATGGCAGAATTAAATAAACGCTACCAAACTCAACAAGCCAGCAAAGATAAACCCAGTTTATGGCAACAATACTGGCAAACGACACCAGCTCCTATTCATGATGGGTTATTTGTTTTGGGCGGATTTGGTTCTCGAGGGTTAAGTTCAGCGCCCTTAGTTGCCGAGTGTCTGGCTGCAAGCCTATGCGGTGAAATCATGCCTATTAATCTTGAAACACAAACCCTGCTGAGCCCTAATCGAATGTGGATGCGAAAATTACTCAAAGGCAAAGCGATATAAATTGAGTGTTGCTTGCTTCAACCGGTTAAGGCTATGGTTAAATCATCGCCTCCCGTATACCTAGCGGCAAATGACCTGATTGTTTTTATTAATCGTGATGATGAACCGCTTATGAAGCTCATTACTCGTCACGTAACCGCAACTGCCGTTATAAACAGCAGAGTTTTCATTTTCAAATTGATAGCGGTACATACCATCATTTTGTTCCAGTGAATAATATAAAGTATTTTTCTCACCGTCATTAATCGCCCCAAAGTTTAAGTTTGAGCTTGGTAGAGCAACTTCTATTTGTTTGATGGCTGACGTTGAATGATTTTCGATGGTTACACTAGGCATAACAAATAAGCTTCCGTAATAGGCAAAACAAGCAATAACGAATGTGGAAATGACAACCTTAACGATAAGTTTCATATTATTCCTAGAGGTAAATCAATGCTCTTTTGTGATGTAATAAAATTATAAAGGCTAACTAACTTTGGTTATCGATTCAAATTAAAAGCATGTTTTAATTAATAAAGACTTAAACATACTTTTAGAAAATTTAAATCAACTTACTGCTGTTTTAACAAAGCTCTTTGAAAGTCTATTTCAATAAGCTTCCACTCATTCACTTTTAAAAATGTAAATTAAAGCGTTAAATCAATGCCCGTGTAACAAAAAGCCTGCATTTTCGCAGGCTTTTAGCATTCAATCGACTAACGATTTAACTTAAGGATGGCACTCATTGTGCATTTCTAAGTTAGTGCCGATATCCTTGGTTCGATTTGCTTTAGCGTCATCATTACGTAACTGCATAATGTGATCTAAATATGCCTGGTCGACATCATTAGTAATATAATGACCATCAAATACCGATGTTTCAAAACGTTTAATTTCTGGATTTTCCATTCTAACCGCTTCAATCAAGTCAGTTAAATCCTGGAAGATAATACCGTCGGCACCGATAAGCTTGGCAATTTCATCCGCATCACGACCATGGGCAATTAGCTCATTGGTGGTTGGCATATCAATACCATACACGTTAGGGAAACGGATTTCAGGCGCTGCTGAAGCAAAGTACACTTTCTTAGCCCCTGCATCGCGTGCCATTTCGATAATCTGTTCTGAAGTCGTACCACGTACAATAGAGTCATCAACCAATAACACATTCTTACCTTTAAACTCGGCATTAATGGCATTCAGTTTACGGCGTACTGATTTTTTACGCTCTTGTTGGCCTGGCATGATGAATGTACGGCCAATATAGCGGTTTTTAACAAAGCCCTGGCGATACGGTAAGTCCATATGGCGAGCGATTTCAAGTGCTACATCACATGAGGTTTCAGGAATAGGAATAACCACGTCAATGTCGTGTTCGTCCCATTCTTTTTTGATCTTTTCGCCTAACTTGGTGCCCATATTTACACGACTTGCATATACCGAAATATTATCGATAGTCGAGTCAGGACGTGCAAAATAAACAAACTCGAAAATACATGGCGAATAACTTGGGTTAACAGCACATTGACGAGTAAATAATTGACCATCAAGAGTCACGTAAATCGCTTCACCAGGAGCAACGTCACGCATCACTTCAAAACCAACGGCGTCTAAAGCAACGCTTTCAGATGCAACCATGTATTCAGTGCCAGATGCGGTTTCGTGCTTGCCTAATACTAATGGTCGAATGCCAAAAGGATCACGAAATGCCACTAAGCCCTGGCCAATGATCATTGCTGCAACCGCATAAGCACCACGGGTTTGAGCATGAACTTTACTAATAGCGTCAAAAACTTCGTCTGCTGATAGCGTTAAGCTGCGGGTTTCTTGCAACTCATCGGCTAACAAATTCAATAAAATTTCAGAATCTGAAGTGGTATTGATATGACGACGTTTGGTTATTAAGCTTGCAGCTAATTCAGTAGTATTGGTTAAATTACCATTGTGAGCCAATGAAATACCAAACGGTGAGTTAACGTAAAACGGTTGAGCTTCAGACGCGCTTGAGCTACCTGCAGTTGGGTAACGTACGTGGCCGATACCAGCATTGCCTTGTAAACGTTGCATATGTTTTGGTTCAAATACATCTTTAACCAAACCATTTGCTTTGCGTAAACGAAATGCATTTACGTCAACGGTTACAATACCTGCTGCGTCTTGTCCACGATGTTGAAGCACTGTCAGCGCATCATAAATCGTTTGATTAACTGTAGACTTGCCTACTATTCCGACGATACCACACATGGGTAAGGTTCCTTACTGTAAGGTGTTTTATTGTTTTAGATTTTGGGTACAAAGCTTGATGTATTTTCCAAGTAGTCAAAAAACCATTGAATAACCACACCAAATTCGGGCACGAGCACTGATGCCTTCCACCAATCGGTTGAAGGAAACCCAGTAAACGCATCCATAAAAAAGAGTAACGCGCTGACGATTAACGCCCCGCGAATAGCACCAAAACACAAACCCAGTACTCTATCGGTACCTGACAGTCCAGTTTTAGCAACGAGTTGACCTAAAAGATAATTAACAAGTGCACCAATAATAAGCGTCGCAATAAAAAGAATGGCAATTGCGACACCATTACGCACCATTGCATCTTGCATTTGCGTAAGATGAACAGCAAGGTCGAGATAAAATTGACTGGCGATAAAAAAAGCCGCAAACCATACCACTAACGACATGGCTTCTTTGGCAAATCCACGCACTAAACTAATGATGGTAGATAAGCTAATAACAATAATAATTGCGTAATCAATCCAAACCATTGAGATGGGGATCCGGGTAAGCACTAAGACGGCGCGATTCTAACAGAGGTGAAGACTTTTCTCACCCCCGATCGACTAAATTAATCATACATGAATCAGAACAATCAATTTCTACAACAGATAAATTATCAATCTAAGTAAAAAAATCTATGCAATCAATGAATGGCCGCATAGAGCAACTCAGTATAAATATTGACTAAGATTAATTGTCCATTGGATCATAAGCGATAATTTTACCTTTTAACCCTGTCAGTTTCGCTATTGCAGTTTGACGAGCTTCAAGCTTATCCTTTGACACTTCAGGGCCAACAAATACGCGGGTTAATGATCCCTCGACCGGTTTTTCAGGCAAAGTATAGGCGGTATAGCCTGACAGTCTAAGTTTAGCGATTAGCGCATTAACATTAGTCGCACTATTAAATCCACCCAATTGTAAGGTATAACCGGACTTAATTGGGCTTGATACTGCTTTAGCAACTGGCTTAGGAGCAGGCTTTGGTACTACTTTTTCGACTGCAGGTTTACTTGGAACAGCTTTAGGTTGAGCTTTGGCGGTCTCAATCACTTTTTTTGCCGCTGGCTCTTTGGCTACAGGTTCTGCTGCATTATTACCTAAAGGAACCACATCAGGATCCACTCGAGATTCATCATCGTCACCAACAATATCGACACTGGCAACATCAAGGACTTCAAAATCATCTGGTGTTAATGGCTTGCTCTGAACTAGAGGCGCTGAACGTAAAGGTATTTCAGTAAACTCTTCGACTACTTTGGCTTTTTTACCGTCTAAAAGATCAGGTAAGAAGATTACCCCAAGGGCAACAAGCACTATAGTTCCAACCAAACGGTTTTGAAATTGAAGTTTCAAGATTTTATCCCAGTGTTACATTAACAATTTAAAAGCAGCGACAGTATAAAAAGAGCCGAATACAATTACCACATCATTAGGCTCAATAGTAGCATTTACCGCTGTCCAGGCCTCATTCATATTATTAAAAGCATTCAATTCAAAAGCGGCACTATGATCTAGCTGATTTTGTGCAATGGGCTCCATTAAAGCTATCAATTGCGCTGAGCTAGCACCACGCTCAGTCGATAGTGTCACCATATTCCAGTGATTCACTACATCAACAAGTTCTGCAAAAACGCCTGATATATCTTTATCTTTTAACATGCCACAAATGGCAACAATTTTGCCTGATATGGCTATTTTTTTGCGTAGCTGTTCAGCAAGATATTTTGCCGCATGTGGATTATGTGCAACATCAACCAAGACTAACGGTATTTGGTTAACGCACTCCAAACGGCCCGGTAAACTTGCCAACTCAAGGCCTTTGTTAATCGTTGCATAATCTATTTCAGGCCAAAGCTTATCCATAAGTGCGACCACACAGGCCGCATTCGCTAATGGCAATGTAGGCAATGTCAATGCTGGAGATTGTGTTATATGAGTAGAGAAAGTCCAGTTATCATTATTAAGCTGATAATCAAACTCGTGCCCTACTCTGATAAGCTGGCAACTAATTTGTTGTGCATAATCAACTACCGACTGCGGTAAATTGGGTTCACCTATTATGCTGATACACTCACTGCGACACACACCCGCTTTTTCACGCCCAACCAGCTCTCGGGTATCACCTAAGTATTCTTGATGGTCTAAATCTATGGAGGTAATTATGGTCGCGGTTGAGTCAATCATATTGGTAGCATCTAAACGGCCGCCTAAACCAACCTCTAAAATAATCACGTCTAGCTGAGCATGTTTAAATAAATATAAACCTGCCAAAGTGGCGTACTCAAAGAATGTCAGTGATATCTCTGCTCTAGCTTGTTCAATGGCTTGAAATGCGGCAATGAATTGGTCATCGGTGCAATCTTGCTGATTAATTCTGACCCGCTCATTATAACGGAGTAAATGTGGCGAGCTGTATACACCAACTGTTTTGCCACTTTGAATTAATATCGATTCTAACATGGCACAAGTTGTGCCTTTGCCATTGGTTCCCGCTACCGTGATAACCTGTGCAGGTTGTAGATTAATTAAGGCTAAGCGCTCTGCAACAATAGAGACTCTGGCGAGTCCCATATCTATTTCGCTAGGGTGTATCGCAAGTAAATAGTCTAGCCACTCATCTAAATGAGCATCTTTATTGGGCGCAATAATTGTATCTATGTGCATCACGGTTGGCAGCCTTTGTCTTTATTAATCGAGCATAAACAATGGCCCTAAAGCCAACTTAGGCAAATCATATTGCTCAGGATAAGAAACGTCAACCAGGTATAAACCATTCGGTTTGGCTGTTGGCGCTGCTAATTTTCGATTTTTCTCGAGTAATAACTGCGCTAACCAGTTAATAGGTTGATGACCTAAGCCCACTTCAATCAAAGATCCAACAATATTTCTGACCATATGATGTAAAAAGGCATTAGCTTTAATATCAACCAGAATATACATGCCTTGACGAGTCACGCTGACATGATGCACGGTGCGATAAGGGGTTTTAGACTGACAGTGCAGCGCTCTAAAGCTAGTAAAATCATGTTCACCTAGCAATGTTTGTGCAGCTTGGTGCATTAAGGTTTCGTTAATTTCACCACGGTAATGGCTAACACCTTGAGACAGTACTCCAGCGCGTAGTGAATGGTTATAAATAATGTAACGATAGCGTCTAGCCGTGGCGCTATAGCGAGCATGAAAGCTGTCATCGACTTCTTTTGCCCAGCGCACAGCAATAGTGTTAGGCAGTTTAGTATTTACCCCTAAAGTCCACGCTGACATTTGACGTATCACGTCAGTATCAAAATGCACTACTTGACCAGTGCCATGAACGCCTGAGTCAGTTCGACCCGCGCAATGCAATCTAATCGGGGCATTGGCTATATACGAAAGCGCTGTTTCCAGTTGTTCCTGTACAGAATCGACTTCGGCCTGTCGCTGCCAACCAAAAAAATTACTGCCATCATATTCGACACCTAACGCTATCCGCATAACTTGACCTTTCACTTTAAATCAAAATGGCGCGCATTCTAGCATAAAAAAAACGACGCATGTCTAAGCGCCGTTTTAAATAGTAATTTTAGGCTTAGGTTAGCTTTTTCATCAACGAACTTGCTTCAGCTTGTTGGCGATCATTTCCATTCGCTTGAACTTCTTTTAATAAGGCTTTGGCATTATCTTCATCTTCAATTTCGATGTATGCACGCGCCAAGTCTAACTTGGCGCTAACGGAGTTTTCTTCATCATCAACATCGATCATATCGGCATTACCAATAAGTGATTCAAACTCACCCATATCAACATCAATTTCTTTATATCTATCACTGGCAACGCTATCGTCTTCATCTGCGTCATTGAGTAATTTATTGATATCAATAAAGCCATTCTCGCGTTCAAAGTTGCTTAGTTCGGCCTCTGTAATATGTGGCGATGCTAATTTAGACTCTTTTGCATCAAGTGCCGCTATTGCCTCATCAACGGTCAAGCCATCATCTGACAAGACAAATTCGTCTTCATCTATATTAAAATCAATATCGTCATTTACACTGAAATCGACATCTTCATCATCGACTAAAAAGTCCTTATTGTTATCAATAAGGTTGTCAGTTGGTGCTGCAGGTTTGGCTGGAGGATTAAATAAATCAGTTTCCCAATCCAATAACTCTGCAGGTGCTTTTTTAGCTGCTTTTAAGTCATTGAAAAATCCTGAGTCTTTTTCAGCTTTAGCAGTGACCTGTTCTGCAGGGCTATTCACTTGTGCTGATGTATTGTCAAACGCAGACTCATAAAAATCTAACTCTTGAGCATCATTGCTCAACTCATCGTTTAACGTCTCATCTTCAGCGCTCATTCCTGCTAAAAGAGCATCGAGCTCATTTTCGGCATCGGCTAAAATTGAATCATCAATGTCATCGCTTTTTGTTAGATTTTTGTCACTATTAACCTCGGCAGACGCAGCTTGATTAAGCTCTGATTCTAATGCATCAAAACTCAAGTCATCTTGCTCATTAGTTTCGTTCGCCAGCTCAAGTTCATTAATTAGGTTTGATAAATCATCATCGTCTAGCTCATCATCTTCATCAAAAGATAGAAATTCTTCCGCTTCATCTTCAAGGGTTGCTGATTCGAGCTCGGCTAATAGTGAGTCTAAATGTGGGGTATTTTCTGGCAGCTCATCAAATTCAAGAAATTCATCGTCAGTAAGACTAACGTCACCTTTATCAGACTCAGATCCAGCGGCGATAGCATCAAGCATATCTTCTGTTTCAGTTTCAGCAGCTTCTGATGTAATTTCTGCTGTGCTTGCTAATGTGTCTATAGCAAGCTCATCGACACCGTCAGCGTCTTGATCTGTTTTAGCATCCTCAGCCTCAAAACTGGCTAGCAGTGCATCGATATCATCGTCATCAGTATTAACTTCATCAGTATTAACTTGATTTGCATCAACTTCATCATCTGACTCAAGTTCTGCGGCAATAGCATCTGTCAGATCTTCTGTTTCGGTTTCAGTAGCTTCTGTTTCTGCAGGGGCATCATCAGCCTCAAAACTGGCTAGCAGTGCATCGATATCATCGTCATCAGTATTAACTTGATTTGCATGAACTTCATCATCAGACTCAAGTTCTGCGGCAATAGCATCTGCTAGATCTTCTATTTCTTTTTCAGTTTCAGTTGTTTCAGTTGCTTCTGTTTCTGCTGGGACATCTTCAGCCTCAAAACTGGCTAGCAGTGCATTTATATCATCGTCATCAGTATTAACTTCATTTGCATCAACTTCATCATCAGACTCAAGTTCAGCGGCAATGGCATCAGCTAGATCTTGTGTTTCTTTTTCAGTTTCAGTTGCTTCTGTTTCTGCTGGAGCATCATCAGCCTCAAAACTGGCTAGCAGTGAATCGATATCATCGTCATCAGTATTAACTTGATTTGCATCAACTTCATCATCTGACTCAAGTTCAGCGGCAATTTCATTTGCTAGATCTTCTATTTCTTTTTCAGTTTCAGTTGCTTCTGTTTCTGCTGGGGCATCATCAGCCTCAAAACTGGCTAGCAGTGCATTTATATCATCGTCATCTGTATTAACTTCATTTGCATCAACTTCATCATCTGACTCAAGTTCAGCGGCAATAGCATCAGCTAGATCTTGTGTTTCTTTTTCAGTTTCAGTTGCTTCTGTTTCTGCAGGGGCACCATCAGCCTCAAAACTGGCTAGCAGTGCATCGATATCATCGTCATCAGTATTAACTTGATCAGTATTAACTTGATTTGCATCAACTTCATCATCTGACTCAAGTTCTGCGGCAATAGCATCTGTCAGATCTTCTGTTTCGGTTTCAGTAGCTTCTGTTTCTGCAGGGGCATCATCAGCCTCAAAACTGGCTAGCAGTGCATCGATATCATCGTCATCAGTATTAACTTGATTTGCATGAACTTCATCATCAGACTCAAGTTCTGCGGCAATAGCATCTGCTAGATCTTCTATTTCTTTTTCAGTTTCAGTTGCTTCTGTTTCTGCTGGGACATCTTCAGCCTCAAAACTGGCTAGCAGTGCATTTATATCATCGTCATCAGTATTAACTTCATTTGCATCAACTTCATCATCAGACTCAAGTTCAGCGGCAATGGCATCAGCTAGATCTTGTGTTTCTTTTTCAGTTTCAGTTGCTTCTGTTTCTGCTGGAGCATCATCAGCCTCAAAACTGGCTAGCAGTGAATCGATATCATCTTCGTCAGCTGTATTTTCATCGACGATACTATTATTAACGTCATTCTTTGTTTCAAGTTCAGAGGCAGTCTCATTTGAAGCATCCTCATCAGGTAAGTCGAATCCTGCTAATAATTCATCAATGTTGTCTTGTTGATCAGCAAGGGGATCTTCAACAGAACTGCTTTCAGGTTCAACATCAAGATTTGCGAGTAATGCATCTAAATCATCTTCTGGCTCTGCGGCTACAGGCGCATCTACTTCATCAGTTTCACCATCGAGATTAGCAAGCAATGCGTCTAAATCATCTTGTAGCATTTCGGCGGGTGCATCGACTTCATCAGTTTCACCATCAAGATTAGCAAGCAATGCGTCTAAATCATCTTCTAGCGCTGCTGGAGAAGCCCCATCAATTTCTTCATCGTCAAGGCCTGCCAGCAAACTGTCTAAATCTTCATCTGTTTCAAGAGGTTCAAGCTCAGAATCCTGCTCTTCCATGGCTTCAGCCCACAGATCATCAAGTGAGGTTCCTTCATCTTCCTCTTCGACTTCAGGCGTGACATCAATTTCATCTTCAGCTTGTGCTAAAAACATTTCAGATGCCATGTCCATCTGATCATCATCAATCACTAAATCAGTGTCTGACTGCATCTCTAAACTGTCTAAATCTAATAAATCATCGATGGACTCTTCATCGTCACCATCAAGATGAATGGCAAGATCTTCAAGATCATCCCCATTTTCATTATCTGTGCGGCTTGGAACAGTGTTAGAGGCTAATTTATTTTCTGTTTGAACTGGTTCTACAGTATTTGCACTTGAACGGCGACGCATGATTAAAGCAATAACGCCGAAGATTAATAAAATTGGCAAGCTTGCTGCTGCAATTAATAACCCAGTGTTACTGGTTAAGTTCCGCCAGAAATCAGTGGGTTGCTCTACAGGTGGTTTATTAGCCTCTTCAAGTTCAATAACCAGCGCTTCATTGTCAGCAATCAGCTGTGCTTGTTTTTCACCTGAAAGCTGTAAATCTTCTTCAAGACGGCCAATGCTTTGAGTTAGTTCTGCTAACTTTTGCTTTAAAATTTGATTATCACTGCGTGTAGCCATCAACTGGTCTTGCGCTCTAGCAAGCTCATCTGTCAGCATCAATGTTTTATTATTTGCGTTATCGAGCTGATTATTTAGGGTAATAATCTCATTCTGTTTAGCTGCGCTAAGGGGCTCTGCCTCGCTAATTTTGGCAGGTGCTTGAGCAATGATTTGCAGTGGTTTTTCTGGTACTGGTGCTTGTTCTACTTTTACTGGCGTAGCAACTGGACGCGGTGTTTGTTTAACAACAGTTCTCACTGCACTATCGTCGCGCTCTGCACGTAATTTAGCTTGTTCCTTTGGAATAGCAGCCATTACCTCTGCAGAAGGCACAGTTAGGATCATGCCTCTTTCTAAGGTGTTAAAATTATTTCCGCTAAATGCTTGGGGGTTGGCATCAAATAATGCTGCCATAACTTGATAAATGGTAACTTGGTCATTAGGGCGTACCTTCTGAGCAATACTCCAAAAAGTATCGGCTGAGGTCGTTGGACCATATTGCCGGTTTGCCTGTTTAACTTCGCCATTAGGGCCGGTTATTTTAAGCGTATCGGCTTGAGCCGAAGCAAAAAGTTGAATTCCTGAGACTGCTGTGGCGGCACATAAAAGTAAGCCCACCCAATATGAAGTACGAGATGTCATTCAATCCTTCCCTTTTAGCACGAAACATTTGTCATGGTGACAATTGGCTTTAGGTCATTTTTATCGTTAATTATTTGCTATAAAATTTCGTTAACTGTTATTAACATTATTGATGATTAATGAAATTTTGGCATTTTTACGACTATAAACTAAGTTTGTCAGCCCTGCTACTATAGCGGCAAGGCTAAAACTAAAAAAGCCCACAAAATGCGGGCTTTTTAGACTAAATAACTCAATTACCTGAGATAAATTTAACTCATCGGATATTTAGTAATAATCGCGAATTAAAATCTCAGCAATTTGAACACTGTTTAAGGCCGCACCCTTACGAATGTTATCGGCCGTTACCCATAAATTTATACCATGAGAATGAGAAATATCTTTTCTGATACGTCCAACAAAAACAGGATCATGACCAGCTGAGTCAGTTACCGCTGTAGGGTATTCATCATCACTTTCAAACATCACCACCCCTGGGGCGCCACGAAGTACCGCTTTAACAGCTTCAGCATCAACAGGCTCACGGGTTTCAAGGTGAATAGCTTCTGAATGACCATAAAATACCGGCACACGAACCGCTGTTGGATTAACCACGATTTCGTCATCACCAAATATTTTTTGTGTTTCCCACACCATTTTCATTTCTTCTTTGGTGTAGCCATTTTCCATGAACTTATCAATTTGTGGCAACACATTGAATGCTATCTGCTTTGGATAAACGCTAGGTTCTGAAGGTAAACCTTGCAGTAGTTTAGTGCATTGTCCCGCTAGCTCATCAATGGCTTTTTTACCTGTTCCAGAAACCGATTGATACGTAGCCACGTTAATACGCGTAATACCAAAAGCATCATAAATCGGCTTTAATGCAACCAGCATCTGAATCGTTGAACAGTTAGGATTAGCAATTATGTTACGGTTACGGAAATCAGCAATGGCTTCAGGATTCACTTCAGGGATCACTAATGGTACATCAATGTCATATCTGAAATGTGAGGTATTATCGATAACAACACAACCGGCTTCACCTGCTATTGGTGCCCACTTCGCAGAAACATCTCCACCTGCGGAGAAAAATCCAATTTGAGCTTGGGTCCAGTCGAATTTTTCTACATCAAGAATTTCAACCTGCTTACCATGAAAACTCACGGTTTCGCCGGCACTGCGACTACTCGCTAAAGGAAATAACTTAGCAACCGGAAAATTACGCTCTTCGAGGATCTCAATCATTGTTTGACCCACTGCGCCCGATGCACCTAAAACGACAACATTAAATTCCTGAGACATATAAACGCTCGACTCCTAATAATCTTATTGGACTAACAATCTACCTAGTTTACTGCGCTTATACTAGGCCTGATTAGTTAAAAATGGTTCGATTAGGTTGATTTTTTCTCAACTGACTAACCTTATGACAAAACAGGTAACGAATGGCTAAAAAAACGAGACTTTTATTAAGAAAAACCCAGTGATGACAAGGTATTTCTGCAATCTATACTTGCACTATTTACATCACTCACAGGATATTTAACCGCTAAAGCACTGAACTCTCGTCTGTGGGTATGTTGCTTACGCAGCAAGTCAAATCCAGCAGCACTATCAAAATGCTCTCTAAATAGCGCATCATCATCGCGTAAATCAAATACTAAACGGCACATTTTAAGTAAGCTGGTTTCATCTAAGTTGGTGATATTCAATAACTGACTAAACTCAAATTCTGGTAATAAGTAATTCAATGATTGATTAACGGCAATATTCAAGTGTTGGCAGAGCTGTTGATATAATATAAAAGTGCCCCTAGCCTTACCTTCTAAGCTATACCCAGCAACATGGGGGGTAGCAAATTCAACTAAAGGAACCAGTTCAGCCATTGGATTGGGCTCACCTTCCCATACATCGAGAATCACTTTTAAATCTGTTCGCGTTTGTTTAATCTTTATTAATGCCCGATTATCAATCACCTCACCACGACAGCAATTTATTAACCACATGTTTGGTTTTAATGACATGAGCTTTTGCTCATCAAATAAATACCAGGTTTTATGCGGGCCGACTTTAGTAATGGGTACATGTAAAGACACAATATCTGCCCGTTCAAGCAACTCATCAAGGGAGATAAAATGACGGCTATCGCCTTCTGCTTGCTTAAGCGGATCGCATAACAAAACTTGCAAGCCATAGGCTTGCAAACACTTGGCCGCAGCTGTGCCGGTATTACCGGCCCCAACAATCCCTACCACTTTACCTTTTAATGAGGTTTGTAACCTTTTAGCTAGCTCTAAAAGTGCAATAAAAACGAATTCACCCACCGCAGTGGCGTTACAGCCTGGGGCGTTTGAAAACATAATGCCACGCTGATGTAAATACTCGATATCAATGTGATCAGTGCCAATGGTGGCACTACCAACAAATTTCAATTTATGGGCATGCTGCAACAAAGCTTGATTAACCTTGGTAACAGAGCGCACTAATAGCACATCAGCATCGTTGACTTGCTCAGCAGTTAGGGTTCTACCATTGACGAACTCTATTTGGCCAAGTTCTGCAAATAATGCCTCAACAAAAGGCATGTTTTCATCAGCAATTATTTTCATCAGCTTTTCTACATAGTTGAAAAATAATAAAAAAGGCGCATATAGCGCCTTTTATAAAATAATACGAGTTAAGCGAAAGAGTCTCTTAACGGTACTGTTAAGTTAAATACTAAGCGATCGGCACTTGAGTCTTTATTATCAGCACAGTAGTAACCTTCGCGCTCAAATTGATATGCCTTTTCAGCTGGTGCACTCACCAGGCTCGGCTCGACCAATCCATTTAATACTACCAATGAATTAGGATTAATCACCTCATCCACGGTATCAAATGTTGCAGGATTAGCTTCAGTAAATAAACGTTCATACAAACGAAACTCAGCAGGTTTTGCAGAAGATGCTTCAACCCAATGGATCACGCCTTTTACTTTGCGACCATCAGCAGGGTTTTTACCTAAAGTTTCATCGTCATAACTACAGTAAACAGTGGTCACGTTGCCATCTGCGTCTTTTTCACAGCGCTCTGCTTTAATCACATAGGCATTACGTAAACGCACTTCTTTACCTAACACTAAACGTTTAAAGTGCTTATTAGCTTCTTCTTTAAAATCTTCAGCATCGATAAATAAATCTCGACCAAAAAATAACTCTCGGGTGCCCATCGCTTCATTAGAAGGATGCGCCGCAGCTTGAATACTTTCAGGCTCAGCATGTGGATAATTTTCAATAACCACTTTAATTGGCCGAAGTACTGCCATGGCGCGCGGTGCATGTTCGTTTAACTCTTCACGAATACATGCATCTAACATACCCACTTCAATTAAGTTATCTTGTTTGGTCACACCGATACGCTGACAAAACTCACGAATTGAACCCGGTGTATAACCTCTGCGACGCAAACCAGCAATGGTAGGCATACGCGGGTCGTCCCAACCGTCAACAAGCTTACGAGTGACTAAGTCATTCAATTTTCGCTTAGACATTAAGGTATATTCCAGATTTAAGCGCGAAAACTCATATTGACGAGTTCGATTTGGCGCTTGAAAATCATCTAAATGATCTAATACCCAGTCATATAAACGACGGTTATCTTGAAACTCTAATGTACAGACTGAATGAGTAATATTCTCGAGCGCATCAGAAATACAATGGGTAAAATCATACATTGGATATATGCACCATTTATCACCTGTTTGGTGATGATGTGCAAATCGAATACGATAAATGATAGGATCGCGCATACACATAAATGGCGAAGCCATATCAATTTTAGCTCGCAGGGCACACTCACCTTCTTTGAATTCACCATTACGCATTTTTTCAAATAATGCGAGGTTTTCTTCAACCGATGAATCACGATGAGGGCTGTTTTTACCGGGTTCTTTTAAGGTGCCACGATATTCACGGGTTTGCTCGCCGTTTAAGAAACAAACGTAAGCTAACCCTTTTGTGATTAACTCAATCGCATATTGATGCAATTGGTCAAAATAGTTCGATGAATAACGAATATCGCCAGACCATTCAAATCCCAACCAGCGCACGTCTTCCTGAATAGATTTAACATAGTTAATATCTTCTTTCTCAGGGTTGGTATCATCAAAACGTAAGTTACACTGGCCTTGATAATCTTTAGCTATACCAAAGTTTAAGCAAATAGACTTGGCATGACCAATATGTAAAAAGCCGTTCGGCTCTGGTGGAAAACGAGTGTGCACCTGATTGTGCTTACCACTTTTTAGGTCTTCGTCAATGATATTACGAATGAAGTTACTTGGACGTACTTCGGTGTCCACTTGACTCATGAAAATCCTCTCGGCACACATGGCAATATTGTTAAAAATAAGATGATCCTACAGAACTGTAGCAGTTACAACTATTGCACTACAAAAAGCGTAAAAAAAACAATAAACCCAGCTAAAGCTGGGTTTATTGTTCAATATTCATCTATTAATTCGCTTAACCAGTAATAATTTTTATCCCGGGAATAATCTGTTGAGCTTTGAGGCCTTTCTTCTTTAACCAAACATAGAAGATGACCAATGCAAACATAAAGAAACTTATCCATGCCATTGATTGCACAGGGTGTTCACTGAATGTGGCACCTTGATAAACAACAGTGGCTGTTCCATAAGCTAAAGCAAATGTCCATAATGCGGCAAACCGCGCCCATTTAATACCAAACTCATTAACTAACGCGCCCATAGCCGCAACACATGGCGTGTAAAGTAAAATAAATAATAGATATGAAAAAGCAGCAATTTGTCCACTAAAGCCAGATTGTAAGGCGCTGAATGTTGATTTATCAACCGCTAACTCTTCTGCTGCGGTGTCAATATTATCAACACTCCCAACATCAATCGATAATGGATCATCAGGGGCGATACCAAGTAAGTTCTCAGGTATTGTTAACCATGCAGCATGGAATGTATCAGCTAACGATGCCAACTCTTCATCACCAGCGCTAGGTGTGCTATACAAACTATTCAAGGTGCCAACCACGGCCTCTTTAGCAAATATCCCAGTAATGATACCTACAGTTGCTGGCCAATTATCTTGTTCAATACCCATAGGAGAAAATAAAGGCGTCACTTGTTGACTGGCTACACTGAGTAATGACTCCTGGCTATCCTCATGACCAAAACTACCATCAATACCAATTGCATTAATAAAGTTAAGCAGCGTCACTACGATTACAATGGTTTTACCCGCACCAAGAATAAAGCTTTTGGTGCGTTTAACAGTACGAGATAATACCGCTTTAACTCTTGGCATTTCATAGCTTGGTAATTCCATCACTACCGCACTGCTGCTTCCAGGAAGTACAGTATGGCGTAATAGCAGCCCTGTACCAACTGCGGCAAAGATACCAATAATATAAAGCATGAAGACTAAATTTTGCCCCGAGTCAGGGAAGAAAGCCGCTGCAAATAATGCGTAAACGGGTAATCGGGCGCCGCAAGACATAAAGGGAGCCATCATACCGGTTACGATACGCTCACGCTCGCTGCCTAACGTACGTGTCGCCATAATGGCAGGTACAGAACAACCAAAACCAACTATCATTGGCACAAAGGCTTTTCCGGGCAAAACCAATTCGACGCATTAAACCGTCAACAACAAATGCTGCTCTTGCCATATAGCCCGATGCCTCAAGTACAGACAAGACTAAAAATAGCGCTGCAATAACCGGAATAAAAGTCGCAACGGTTTGAACTCCTTGACCAACACCACCGGCGAGAATTGTCACTAGCCAATCTGGGGAGCCTATTGAACTTAGCATAGCACCAAAATGAGCGACAAAAATGGCACCGGCTGTCATGTCAAAAAAATCAATAAAAGAGCTGCCAACATTGATGCTGAACATAAACATCAAATACATGACGAACAAGAATACCGGAATGCCTAAAAATGGGTGCAGCACAAAACGGTCTAACCTATCTGTCATACTAAGATGTTCGCCGACATTAACAGAAGCGTTAAAGATTTTTTCAACGAAATCGTATCGTGTTGTAGCTACCATCACTTCTATATCTTCACCGCTTTGTTCTGCGGTTTTGGTACAAGCGCTAACAACATCTTTAAGTTGACTGCTGTCACAGCTACCGCAACCATTGCCATTACCTAACATGGCTAAAGCACGGCCTCGGCTTAACTGAGGCAAATGATGTAAATTACTTTGTTGTTGCAATGTAATAACACTTTGCTCAATTGAAGCGTGATAATTAAGCTCAAGTGGTTTTTCTGCTATTTGTTTATCAACAATCGATAATATAGCGGACTTAACGCGTTCAACATCGTTCAAATCTCGAGAACATACACCTATAACAGGACAGCCTAGTGCTGCAGACATTTGTTCAATATCTATGTCGATTTTAAGTTTTTTAGCCGCATCAGTTTTGTTAAGTACAACGACCATAGGGATGCCAAGTTCACGTAACTGTACCGTTAAGTACAAATGGCGTTCAATGTTAGTGGCATCAACCAGATTAATGATTGCATCAACTTTTTCATCAGCTAAATACTGTTGAGCAATTTGCTCATCTAGCGAGCAGTCACAGCTGTTACCTGCGGGTAATAAATCATAGATACCGGGTAAATCTGTTAAAAAAACCTCGGTATCGGCAAGACTAAACTGGCCAGTTTTCTTTTCAACCGTGACACCAGACCAATTACCCACCTGTTGATTTGAGCCGGTTAGGGCGTTAAAAAGCGTAGACTTACCTGCGTTAGGGTTACCTACAGTGACGCAATGGAATTGTCTAGTCATGATTTAACCACCTCAATAACTTCAGCTAAATCTTTACGCATACAAATATGGCTACCTCGAAGATTAAGTTCTACACCGGAACCCATTGGCGCTCGACGTACTAAACTAAAATGAGTATTAGGCGTAATCCCCATTGAGAGTAATTTACGCTTTACGGTTTGCGGAAGAGAAAGATGGCCGATTTGACAAATCATTGCCTTGTCGCCAGGACTTAGCTCGCTAAGTTTCATTAAGGTACGCCTTTTACATCATTGATGACCAGACAATTCTAGCGAAGGTCAGGCAGTTAAAACTTTATCTAGATCAAAGTTTTTAGTGTTAACGAGAATTGTTTTCAATTGTATTTAGTATTATGTGACAAACCTCTTAGTAAAAAAAGGGTTTTTTTATGAATTTTGAAACATCTTCATCGTGGAGCTAATACTAAGCCGAATTGGTAGTCATCTATCCACTTCCCCGCTAAGTAAGTGTGCTGCAAAAAAGTGCCCTCTAAACTAAAACCTACTTTTTGTAATACTTTAATTAAAGGTAAATTCGTTTGCGCACAAACAGCAACATACTTATGAATATCAAATTGCAAGCGGCCCCAGTCAACTAAAGTTTGCAGGCTTTCTGTTCCATAGCCCATACCCTGCATGCTTGAAGACAATAAGTAACCCACCTCAACACGCTTTGAATAAAAGTCCTGACAATAAAAGCCCGTTAAGCCAACAAACTCGCCATCAATGGTTTCAATCAGTAACGTTAGCCAGTCACCACTTTCAATAGACCAAGGCAACAATCTTGACTCAAACTTTGCCAGTAGCACGACTTCAGTCGAAGGTTCACGAATATACTGGTTAACTTGAGGATCTTGGTTGATAGATAAAAAATTATCCCAGTCTTGATATTGCAAACTTCTAATCACTAATCTATCGCTATACAGTGCTATACCCATATTACTCTCACCGACAATAACAACAAAAATTCCGACAAAAAAGGCGACACTTAGTCGCCTTTAACATCATTATTAACAAAGAGACTAACCTCGGCTAGTCACTTCTAATAAATGATATCCAAACTGAGTTTTCACTGGACCTTGAACTTGGTTTAATGGCGCATTAAATACGACTTCATCAAACTCTTTTACCATCATGCCTGGACCAAAAGCACCTAAGTCACCGCCTTGAGAACCTGAAGGGCATGAAGAGTAAGATTTTGCTATTTCAGCAAATTCAGCTCCATTTTCAATTTGTTGCTTTAATTCGTTACATTGCTCTTCAGTACTGACTAACAAATGTCTTGCCGTTGCTTGTACCATTCTAACTCCTACCTAGCTTGAAATAAATGTGCCGCACACCTTAGCATAAATAAGACGCGTGACACACGCATGAAAATTAATGTTTTGCTAATTCAGCATCAACCCAATCAGACACTTTTCTTTCCATTACCGCCATAGGTAATGAACCTGTAGTGAGAATTTGATCGTGAAAACCTTTAATATCAAATTTATCACCCAATTGCTTTTCAGCATCTGCGCGTAGTTTTAGAATTGTTAACTGGCCGACCTTATAAGATAAGGCTTGGCCAGGAATGGCCATGTAACGCTCAACCTCTGCAACAATATCAGACTCCGCCATTGGCGAATTATCTTTCATGTATTGAATAGCTTGCTCGCGGCTCCAGCCTTTGGCGTGAAGACCGGTATCAACAACTAAACGCATAGCGCGCAACATTTCATCAGACAGCTTGCCAAAATACTGATACGGGTCAGTGAACAAGCCCATCTCAATACCTAAATACTCAGCATAGAGTGCCCAACCCTCTTCAAAAGCGGTATAACCTTGGAAACGTTGAAATTCAGGAACCTCTGTTAACTCTTGTTTAATCGCTATTTGAAAATGGTGACCAGGAGCTGCTTCGTGTAAAGATAATGTGGTCATCCCCCATTTAGGCTGAGCTTTTAAGTTAAACGTATTGATATAAAAAACACCGGGACGAGAACCGTCAACAGCGGGTGATTCATATGATGCGCCTGCTGCAGATTGCTCACGGAAACTTTCTACTGGTTTCACCACATAATCAGCTTTAGGCATAACATTAAAATATTTAGGTAGTACTTGGTTAATGGTATCTTTTAATTCCATATAACCATCAATCAAGTCTTGCTTGTCAGTGAAGAAATATTGCGGCTCTGATGATAATGAAGCAAAAAATGCCGTTAAATCACCTTCGAATTTAACTTGTTCTCTGACCTTATCCATTTCAGCTAAAATACGCTTCACTTCAGATAAACCAATCTGATGAATTTCATCAACGGGCATTTTGGTCGTTGTATGGCTATTCGCTAAATGTTGATACCACACTTTACCATTAGGTAATCCCCACCAACCGTCAGAAGCCCTTGCGTTAGCCAAATAAGTACCTTGAACATAATCACGCAGTGTAGCCAGTGCAGGAATTAATTTAACGCTTATTAAAGATTTATACTCCTGTGTCAGTTCAGCCTTTTGTTCCGCCGTGAATGAATCAGGCATCAATTTTATTGGCGAATAAAACAGACTATCCTCAGGATTAGCAACCACCTGGGCAGTTAGTTGAGGGATCATTCTATCTACCAACACTTTAGGTAGAACCACTTTACTATTAATACCCTCGTCCATTCTTACTTGGGCCAACTGTAGCCAATTAACGAACCCATCTAAACGAGAAAGCCAGTTTTGATAGTCATCAACCGTTTTAAAAGGTTGTGCGCTTTCACCAGCACCTAACTGAACCATAGTGAAAACGGTGTTATAAAACTGATTCATGGGCAAGAAATGCTCAGGATAAGTTTCCGCCATCAATTCCATATCACGATCATAAATAAACATGCTGTAGCTAATTTTCAAATCAGCAGGTAAAGCATCCGCATCAATATCTTTAGCCAGTGAAAAGTACTTGGCATTAAGATCATGACGAGCCTTTAAATATTCCTCGGTTAATGATTTACCAAATTGATCATTGTATTCATTCACGCCAACAAAAGTTGCGTAAATCGGCTCAAGTTTTAATTGCTCTTTAAAAAAGCTATCAACCATAGTTAAGTAAGCCTGTTCAGCTGACACTTTAGTTGATTGCGAAATTGATTGAGCTGCGGCTTCAGTCGAAGCCAAAGATGCTTGTGGCGTATTATCGCTACAACCTTGGATCGCAAACAATAACGATATGCTGGCTGCTAGGAGGGTTTTCTTCATTTTTATTAATCCTTTTACACATGAATCAAAAAACATATCTATAATTAAGTAAGAATATTCAATGGAGTTCCTCAATGACCTATTCTTTTCGCAATTCAAGCTTTAGAGATCCTGAAACGGGTGTCTATAATCAAATATACTTTATGGAAGTGTTTAACCGTGAATGGCACCGCCATCAACGAGAAAAACAAAGCTTAGCGTTATTGTATCTTTGCCCACACATACATGAAACAGTTAAACAGCCTCATTTACTGGAATTATTCACTAATCAGGTGCAAGAAGCACTTTTACGAGCAACGGATCTCATCGCAAGATTAGACACAAATCATTTTGCCCTTGGGTTATTCAATGTCGATGAGGAAGGCGCTAAAGTGGTTTTACAAAGAATTGATGAGCAAATAAACCAATTTCTCACCAAGTACGGTAAAGACCATAATTTCAGTATTAATTACAAACTCGCAGGAGGAATATGTCTGCCCAGTAATGATAAAAATATTGAAGGCTTATTTGTCAAAGTAGAATCACTTTCAAATGAGTTAGCGCTGGACCATTCGCGTCATCAAGCTTTGACCCACTTACAGTAATTCATACAAACTACACATAATAAAAAAGCCCCTCGCGGGGCTTTTTTAATGTCTAGAAAATAACTATTAGCTACAGGGCCACATTATGAATACGGGCTTTTTCTTTAATATAAGAAATGTAACTATTAGCACTTCTAGCAGTCTTTTTATCTTTCGATGCTTGAACAGCACGATTATAAGCTGACTTATATTGTTTCAAGGTCAAATGCACTAATGCTAGCTCGAAATGCGCTTCACCTGGGTTATCAATACCCAAGTCAAGTGCTTTTTCAAGGGCAACAATTGCTTCTTTATAATTTTGGTCAAGGGACAATAAACGCCCTTGCTTTAAATATAATTCACCATCATTACCTGCGACAGCTGCTTTACCATAGTAATTAGCGGCTAGCTTAAACTCTTTAGCGTTATGGTAGAATCCAGCAAGAACATTAAATGTTTTCTGACTTTCTGGAATCAACCCTGATTTCAAGTGTTTTTCATAAATTTTAGCAGCTTGATAAGGCGAACCTTTTTGCGCTAAAAGTTGTGCTAAACGAGTGATGTTTCCATCAGTATCTAAGAAACCAGCTTTATAAGCTAAGTCATAAGTTGCTAAAGAACGATCATAATCTTCAGTCATCAAATAAAACTGTGCTAACTGAACCCATAGACGCTTATCGTCTTGGAATAAAGGCACCATAGTTTCTAGAATTTTAACTGCATCTTTATACTTTTTCTGATTAAAGTATGCGGTCAATTTCATTTGATATAAGTTTTTATCAGGCTCTTCTGCTAATGCTAAACCTTTATCAGCAACTTCAAGAACTTTATTCCATTCTTTTAACTCTGTGTGTGCAATACCTACACGGCGATACATTTGAGAATCAGCCTTACAGGTAAAGTCCATCCATTTGTAATAATATGGAATAGCTTCCTTGAATTTTCTCTCTTGTAGTAACAAATCAGCATACAAACGCATTGTTGCAGCGTGATCAGTACCACCAAGAATGTCAGCTTCAACGGCAGTCTTCAAGTACTTGATCGCCGTTTGCATTTGACCTTTCTCAGCATAAAAGTTACCTAACATGCGATCGACATAAGCTTTGTCAAAATCGTTTTTAGGATTAGCTTCTAATAATATAGAGATTGCTGCGTCTAAATTGCCTTCAGTATATGCTTCGAAAGATTTTTGTACTTTCTTAGCAGCACTGTCGCCGACTGCACGAGATTGACGCTTGTCAATCTCACACTTTTCAGCTGCAATTGCGGTACTGCTCAACATTGCACTTCCACAAACAGAAAGAAGCAGTGCTGTTGCAATAGTCGTAATTTTGCGCATTATCTACCTCCTTTCTCTAAAGTGAAATCAAGTTGTACAGCCATGCCGGTTTGTTTAAGCGCTTTGCCATCAACAATTTTAGGCTTGTATTTCCACTTCTTAAGAGCACGAATTGCTTCGCGATCAAATAAGCGTTTTGGTTCTGCTTTGATAACGGTAACGTCATCTACACCACCAAGTTCATTGATTGTAAAAGAAAGTTGAACCCAACCCTCTTTACCATCACGAGCTGCAGCAATAGGATATTGAGGCTCGATACGAACAATCGGTGTAGCATCACCATCACGGGTCATCATATTACCAAGCTTAAAGCCTGTTGATGCTGAACCCGCTTCAACTCCACCCATATTGAACGCCATATTAGTGTCAATATTGTTTGCAGCATCTGGCGGAGTAGTATCCGGCTTAGGTGGCTGCTCTGGTGGTGGTGGTGGCTTAGGAGTTACCCTTGGTTTCTTCTGTGCCTTCGAATCCTGCTTATCCATCGTAATTTCAATAACAGGGGTCTCAGTCGACTCATCGTTGCGCTGTGCACCGCCGCCGACCAAGAATGCCATGAAGGCAAACAGACCAAAAGTCACTGCGGCACCAATTATGATTGATACGAGTGCTCTTAGCATATTAGTCATTCCCCGCTGATACAGAAATTTTGTCGATACCAGCAGCTTTTACGTTATCAAGCACTTTAACGACTAAACCATGAGTAGTGTCTTTATCTGCTTGAATCAGTACCGCCGCTTCCGGTGCTTCAGCTAACATACGTTCTACGTTAGCGGTTACACGTTCAATATCAACCTGACGATTTTCCATCATAATGACGCCAGATTTACTGATGCCAATAAAGATGTTTGCCGAAGGTTTAGACGTAGCCTGTGACGCTTTAGGCTTGTTATAGTCTAAGCCAGATGGCTTAACAAATGATGTTGTTACAATGAAGAAGATCAACATGATAAATACGATGTCAAGCATCGGAGTCATATCAATTTGCGCTTCCTCGTCTATACTGGAATGCTTCTTACGTGCCATGTTCAATCTCTCTTTAGTGGTGAGGCATGCTGTCTTTTAGCATTTCTAATCTGATTCTCATTTTCGAGTCTAAACGAGTGCTGAAAAATACACCCGATAGCGCTGCTACCATTCCTGCCATTGTTGGCATTGTGGCCATTGAGATACCAGCTGCCATTAGACGAGCATTACTCGTCCCCTGAACTGCCATCACATCGAATACTGAAATCATACCGGTTACGGTACCAAGTAAACCAATCATTGGACAGATTGCTACTAGGGTTTTGATTAACAGCATACGTGCATTCAAATCTTGCTTAGCTTGGGACACCCAAGCTTCACGGATACGGTGTGCGTGCCAAGAGTGTGTTTCATCTCTTGCTTCCCACGCAGATATAACAGCTTGATGTTGCTTTGGTGATATCCAGTTTAGATACCAGTAACGTTCAAGCATTAATACCCACATTAGGAAAAGCACAGCTGCTACCAACCAGAGGACATCTCCCCCGGAGGCCATGAAGCCCCTGACGGAATCCCATATATCCATCAGGAATAGCATCATTAGTCAGCCCTCTTCTCAGCATGTTCTGCAATGATACCAGCGCTTTGTTCTTCAAGAACTTGAACGATTGATTTACTACGAGCAACAACAATTGCGTGTAATAACATTAATGGTAACGCTGCAATCAGACCTTGTACGGTAGTAACAAGTGCCATAGAAATACCGCCAGCCATTAACTTTGGATCGCCTGTACCGAATAACTGGATTGATTGGAAAGTTGCAATCATACCGGTTACTGTACCTAAAAGACCCATCATTGGCGCGATAGCTGCTAGTACCTTAATGATTGAAATACGTGCTTCTAAAGCAGGCGTTTCTTTCAAAATAGCTTCATCAAGTTTCAATTCTAACGTTTCAACATCAACATCTTTGTTGTCTTGATATACTTTCAAGATACGACCAAGTGGGTTCTTACCTGGGTTATTGATATTTTTACGTTGGCTTTTAACTTTACCAGAAGTAATTGTTAATGTGACTAAACGCTCTAGGGCGATTAAACCACCTAATGCTAGTAGTACTAAAATAATATAACCAATTGGTCCACCAGCTTCTAAACGATCTTCAATGCTAGCTTTGTTAGTGAAGATATTTAGTAATACACCACGGGCTGGATCAATATAGAACTCAGAGAAACCAGAAGTGGTATTTTCCCAGTTGCCTACTGCAGAAACTTGATAACCTTCAGGTTGTTGTGAAAGCTCTTGAATTAAGCTTAACTCAGGCTTATAAACAACATATTGACCATCAGCTGTTAAGTTGAATGCACCAACACGGTAGATAGAAGTGCTAACAACGTTACCGTCGATTGCAGTCACATTACCGGTGAATTTAACCACTTTACCAGACTCAACCATTTCAAATAATTGCGCTTCCCAGAATTGCTCTAGTTCTTCAATTTTCGGTAATGATTTACGCGAGCCTAATTCTGCAATAAATGCATCACGGCCTGGGTATTGAGCAGAAATATTAGATGCTGCAAGTTTACCAGCGAAATCGCCAGCTTCACCTTTAACAACACCAAACATTTCGCCTAAGTCGCCTTGGGCTGTTTTTAAATCTTCTTCTAACTGAGCAATTTTACGCTCGTTATCTAAAAACGCTTGGTTAAGGTCTTTACCACGTTGCTTCTCAGAAGCTAAAGCATCTTTTTCACGTTTTAATAGTGACGCTTTGTCACCACGTTCGTTTTGGAATTCTCTTTCACGTTTAGCGCTGTTTTTGCCTTCATTAGCGCGTTCAACTTTAACTTGTTGCAATAATTGGTCGATAGTTTTTGGTGCATCAGCAGCAGAAACCATGCCAGCAGTTAAAGACAAACTTGCAGCTAATACAGCTGTAGTAATTAACTTCTTCATTATTGAGCAGTCTCCGCAGCAGGAATTGGTAATGCGAATAGATCTAGAGCACCTTGCTTACGAGCAATGCGAATACCCTTTGTAATATCACGTAAATAGCTGTCTTCTAACTTGTTCCAAGTTTTAGCTTCAGCATCGTACATCCACGCAATTTTTTGATCTAAACTTTGAGCGTAAAGCGCTACGCGACCTAGGTTAAAGAAATCAACTAGCACTTCTTTACCATCTAAGCTTAATTTACCAGTATGAACTGATACAAAGTTACCGTATTCACGTTCAATGCTGTATGCATCAAGGATAAGACGATATTTTTCAGCTAAAGTGACTTCTGCTGTGTCTAGAATATTTTTTAAATTTTGAACACGTTCAGTACGTACTTCACTGTTAAAAGGAAGATCTAATTGAACAAACTGCTCTAATGCATCAACCATTTTAAACATTAACGGCACAACACCTTGACGTAACTTGTCAACGCCATTGATGTCTGTTTGTATTGAATCAAGTGTTTTTTGTTGATCCGCCACTAAACCAGCTACGTAGTCATTGTAAGACTTTAGTGATTCGCGTTCATCAGCAACACTGCCATACTCAAACAACATGTCTTGAGCTTGGTCAAAGTATTTGTCAACTTTTTGTTGTGACGCTGCAGTTTCAGCATGAATTCTGCTGTCAGCCTTTTGCACATCGGCAAGAGGATTTGCAACTACCAGGTTGCTACTAGCTAAAGCCAGTGCGCCAACAAGTGCAGTAGCGATTTTTGTTCTATTGCTTACCTTGGACATAGTTCCCAACCAATTTGAAGTGAATTAAAAAAGTGTAGACAGTGCAATTGTAATAGCTTGATAACAATGTTAGCAAAACGTCAACAACGCTAAGCCTATCTTTCTCTTGTGATTGTTAGTTTTTCTTCCCTTTTCTATGCCTGTTAAGGCATAGACCCGCTCGCATCATTTCACAAAATGTTGACCTATGTCAACATTTGGGAACATCAAAAATGAGCGAAAAGAACACGAAAGATTGAGATTATGTGTAGTCGCTTAATTTGTAAGCATTATGCAGTCATGGGATATATCTTATTTCTAAATTAAATCACAATTCTTATTACAATTGGTGTTCAGCACTGCAATTTGCTATCTCTGCGCTGATGCCATTAACCACCTAGTGAATCAGCTTGTACTATAGGTTTTCTAGGCAACAAATAAGGTATATGCCTTTACCTTTTACGACAGATTCTCATTATACAACACGGCAAGTGCAGCTCTATTGCTTTGAAGCCACTTAGGCTTACGCTCTTTTGTCGTAGGTTTAATACAAATTAACAACTCTCTTTAAAACGTGCCTCAAGCCTAAAAGCCTGAATAACTCAGACTGGCTCATATTTAATGAATTGGAATGCTGAAAGATACTTTAACGCTTGTAACGCTCTCAATTTACGGGTGGGCAGCTCAGTGAGCTCAATCATTGATAGGGGAGAAATTAAATAATGATAATTCACCATAGAATAGATGAAAAGATTCACCCTAATCACAATACTTTTCACTAACTCGCATATGACAAAAGCAAAAAAGCACTGAACAAATTACTGTCCAGTGCTTTTTAATTAGCTAATGTGTTTATAAGCTAAATTTAAGCTTATATATTATAGCAACTATTCTTAGAACTTAACGCCAGCGCTAACGAATAGGAATCGACCTAGAGTATCGTAGAAGCCAGATACTGTATTAGCGTTGCTCGCTAAAGTATTACCAACCATTGGAGGCTCTTTGTCAAAAATGTTGTTCACACCAGCTGTAAAGGTGACATTATCGCTCACAGCATAGTTACCTGATAAATCGAAGTAGCTGTATGAATCGATGCCGCCATCTGCAATTAACTTAGTATCTGCAGTACCTTCGTAGTCAACTTTGTCAAAATAACGCCATTTTAACGCTACGCTATAATCATCACCACTGTAAGTAGTAGTGAAGTTATGACGCCATTTTGGTGACGCGAAACAAGAAGTACTAATCACACCAGAACAGTCATAAGCTAAGCTAGCATCGCCTAAAATAGGTTCAACTTCTTTTTTCATGCTGTAGAAACCGTTTAGTGCGAAATCTAAAGTACCTGAACCTAAATCAATTTTGTAGCCAGCGGTAGCATCAACACCTTCCCAAGTACGGCCGCCAATGTTAGAACCTAGGTTAGATACATAACCTTCTTGTCCAAGCCATAAGCTACCTGAAGCGCTACGTTTAACGTTGTCACAGAACAAAGCATCGCCAGTTTTGGCACAGTTAGTTAATATACGCTCAGCGCCAATTGTACCCACTACTTCTTCCATTTGAATATTGAAATAATCCAAAGAGAAGTTGAAGTTATCAAATGGGTTAGCCACTAAACCAACAGTTAGGGTTTTAGCTTGTTCAGGTTCTAGTTCAGTATTACCACCAGAGAATTGGTTGTATTGACCAGCAGGTGATGTAGAGACATTACCAAATTGCTCAGCAGTCATACCAGTATTAGCACACATAGCTTGTGTAAAGCCGGCAGCAGTAATATCTGCAGCAGAACCTGAACACGGATCATCACCACTCCACAATTGAATTACTTGTGCATCAAATAATTCGCCAATGTTAGGAGCACGGATAGCTTGAGCGTAGCTCATGCGTAACTTATAAGCGTCAGCAATAGTATAATCAGTACCTAATGAATAAGTATAATCAGTACCTGAAGTTGAATAGTCAGACGCACGAGCGGCTAAGTTTACATTCCACTCATCAAGCACTGGGATAGCAAATTCACCAAACACTTCGTTAACAGTTACTTCACCGTTCAAACTTGGGTTAGGACCGCCTTGACCAAGTAATGTACCTTCTGCATAGATGGTATCAGAAATACGTTCGTATTCCTGTTCACGACGCTCTAAACCAAATACTGCACCTATGTTAGATGACGCTGACGGTAATCCAAAATCGAATTCACCACTTACATAACCGTTATAAATAGTTTGAGTCACTAAACCAGTTTGAATACCAACACCAGCTAACTGAGCCGCTTGCTCTTGGGTTACGCCACCTAGAGTAAACACGTTGTAGTATAAACAACCATCTTCTACATTACACTCAGTGCCAACAGCACCAACACGGTCAGGAATTTTAGTTGCTAACAAATCGTTCTGGTATACAGAGTTTGAAGCTGTTGCTGAATAAGCAAAACTTACGTCATAAGACCAAGCATCAGAAAGCTCACCTTCCATACCTGTTAGTATGCGGTAAGAAGAATGCTCTAGATTGTTAGAACGTGGACCACCTTCAACATTTCGCTTACCAATATAGGCAACAAATTGATCATCAGCTGTTTGACCGAAAAGTTCTTGTAGTTGAGCTTTTTGGAAATCACTGATTAGCGGGTTGTTATAATCAAATAACAGTTCTTGGTTATAGAAAGTACCAGATTCTGCAATTTGGCCAGCGGTTCTGTTGTGCATGAACGACAATTCCATATAAGGACGGAAATGTTCGTTAATTTCATAATTAATAAATGCACCAGTGGTAAAACGCTCGTTCGGACGCATAAAGTGGTTTACTGGAGCATAGTTATAGCGATAACCATCGTCTGGAACAAAACCTTCACCATTTGGATTTAAATATCCATAAAACTCGTTTGAATAATCAACTGCACCATCAACGACAGGGAAGATATCAAAGAAAGGGTTAGGAGTAGTACCAGAACCACCACAAGCTGTGCCGCCGCCATTTAATGCACAAGATGCATAATCGCGAGAACCTTGTAATAACTCATCGTTTCTACGCCAAACAGCATAAGCTACTGCGTGGCCTTTACCACCGTCAAATTCACTACCCATGGTGATATCCATGGTGTAGGTTTTACCGTCAACACCTGTGTTACCAGTTTCGTAATCAAATGATCTCTTATCCATTAAGCTTTGGATATAGCCATTGCTGTTGTCATGTTGGTAACCAGAAGCGCCTGCATTGAATGCAAAACCTTCAAAATCATCATTCATTACGAAGTTAACAACACCAGCTACAGCATCAGCACCATAAACAGCGCCAGCACCACCAGTTAACACTTCAACTCGCTTAATTAATGAAGCAGGAATTTGGTTAACGTCAGCTACCTGTGAAGTAATACTACCAGCTTGCATACGACGACCATTGATCAAAACAAGCGTTCTGTTTGAACCTAATCCACGTAAGTCAACTGTAGCTGTACCAGTTGCACCGTTTGCAAGGAAAGCGGTTTCAGCTGCTTCGATTTGTGGTAATTGGTTTAAAACATCTTCAATACGATCGTAGCCTGATGCTTTAATTTCTGTTGCGTCCATAACAGTAACTGGGCTAGAAGTTTCTATATCAGTTCTTTTAATACGAGAACCTGTTACTTCTATACGCTCAACTTTTGCACCATCATCTTCAGCTGCAAATACTGCTGGCACGCTTAACGCAGCTGCTGCTGCACCGCCGATCAAAGCTAAGCGCACTGATTTGGCTAATACGTTCTTATGCATTGTCTATCTCCCTGGATATATTTGTCTTTCTTATAATTCCAATCTTCATCACTTGAAGTATTGGTGTTGAGATATCATAACACTTTGCGCTACAAAATCACATTTACACCGCAATAAAATCACATTTGAAACAAGTAATCAACAATTGATACACTGTAAGGACAAAAGTTAATCAAGTGTATTTTTGATATCCGTTCACTTTTATGAACAAAGAGAGATAAATAAATAATATTAAAACTAAAAATCAGACACTTAAAAAAACACCTCTTAAAATTATTATTAATCGGATTTATTTAACACTAAAACAACAAATGCAAAAAAATATTTCACAACAGTTAATTATGGTTTAGTTATTAGACGCTTATTATTTAACCTCTACTCGGGTTAAGAGATAAAAAACGAGGTTAGATGAGCAAACATTTATATGCTTAAGTAAAACTGGAAATTTGCAGGTTTTGTATAGATAAAATCAAATTAACAATATCAGATCAATGACATTTGACCGTTAGAAAAATCGCCATAACTTAACCCAAGTAATGACAATATCGGCTCTGCGATAGGTTGAATTTGTTTTTCGATGTAATAGTCATAATCCATTAACCAGTCTTTATCACATACTGGTTGCACGCCTGCGGTGGTGATTACATACTCAATAACCGCTCCCCTTTTTAGCCAGTCGCTATTTTGCTGATACTCCGCCATCAACTTTGCCGCCCTAACATGTGGGGTCGACTTAGCGGTGTAGTCTTCAACATTTCGCTTTAAGCGCTTTTTGAACACTAGCTCTTGATCGAAGGCTCCTTGCTTTAATAGCGCAACTTGGGACTCTAAAAACTCGCTAATATCTTGCTGATTAAAAAATCGCTGATACAGCTGATATTGAATGCGTTTAGAAAGCGGTGTCCAATCGCTTCTAACCTGCTCCATTCCTTTAAAGACCATTTCAGGCTTTTCATGTTTATCTAATTTCAAGCCAACATAGCGTTTTTTACTGCCGATTTCACTTCCGCGTAAAGTGGGCATAATAAATTGCTGAAAATGACTTTCAAATTCTAATTCAAGATAACTTGGCAATTTAAATTCTGTCGCACACCAATCAGCCCATTTATCGGTAATGATTTTTGCCATTTGCAAGCCAATTTCTGACGCATTTAATTGGATGTCATTACCTAGCCAAACAAATGTAGAGTCGGTATCACCATAAATGACTTGATAGCCCATTCCCTCTATCCAAATCTTGGTCATTTTCATTATCTGGTGACCGCGCATCGTAATAGAGCTGGCGAGCTTTACATCATGAAATACGCACCCCTTTGACCCTAATACGCCGTATAGTGAGTTCATGATAATTTTGATGGCTTGCGATAATGGTGCATTGTGATCTTTTTTAGCCTGCTCACGCTGCTCAGCTAAGCTGGCTATCAACTTGGGCAGAATTGGATGATGGCGAGTAAACTTTGCCCCGAGAAAGCCATCAACTAACATTTCACTGGTATCTAAATTTGACTCAGCTAACTTTGAGCCCTCTACTAAACCTTTAGGATCAATCAAAAAAGTGCGGATAATTGAGGGATACAAACTTTTAAAATCAAGTACCAACACATTTTTATAATGCCCTGGCATAGAATCCATCACATAACCACCTGGACTTTCCAGCCCATTACTTGCGGGCATTTGGGGGGCAACAAAACCGCTGCGGTGTAAATGCGGGAGATATAAGTGATAAAAAGCGGCGACAGATGCCCCGACTCGACCAAACTCAAGCCCGGTTAACTTAGCGCGTTCTATCGCAAAATCAAGTAGCTGAGTCTTGTCAAAAATATCCCACACCAAGCGGCAATCAGTTAAATTGTAGTGCGCTAGTTTGAGCTTATCGTCAACGAACATTTGGCTTATTTCATTACCTCGATTTTCAACATGGTCAATCGCTTTACCCTCATTTAATAAAGCACGCGACACAAACTCAAGCGAAAATCGATCGAAGTTATAAAATGCAGCTTTAAGCCAATCAATGCCATCTAATACCACTCGTCCGGGCAAATTTAAGGTTTCAGGGCGATATTTATCTTCGACTTTCCAGCTTAACTCACTGTGGCCTCGGCCAATTCTGAGTGGAATATGATGATGTTTACAACGCTTAAATAGCAATGCTAAATCAAATACCACCACAGCCCACCCAATAATAACGTCGGGATCATACTCACCAAACCAATTGATTAATCGATACAGTAAAGCAACCTCATCTTTAACCCACACAATGTAATCTTCGGCATCAGGGTATGATGCTTGTTCACCCACCATAATAACGCATTGATAATCAGTCCCGTAAAGGCCAACCGAATACAACTCGCCTTGCATACTGCATTCAAAATCGAGTGAAATAACTTTTAAATCACTTCTTGTTGATAACACATTTTGTTTATCATGCGCGCTATCAGCCAAAGCAGTACCGCTGGCTGCAGCGTGCAAAAAATCATCTTCTACATTGCCTACCTTGATTGTTCTTGCGCTACCTCTTCTTGCACGATGCGCGGTAAGTACTGGCAGACTTTTTACACTAGACTCAATAGTGCCCTCACATTCGATATCAAATGCGATAAATCGCTCAATCAAATAACGTTGCTCGGCACGAATATCGGTTTCATATAAAGGCACCCCGATATCATTGGCGATGCGCTGCAATTGCTTAAGCGCAGAACTAGTTTTTAAATAAATGCCACAAACAATTTGATGGTCAAAATTGGTCATTACTAAAACAGCCACACGGGCTTGGGTCAAGTAAGGTGTTAACTTGGCCACATCAGCTTGGCGGCAAAAGCACACAACATCCTCGTTATGAAGTTCAACGAGCACAGGCCCATTAGCCGTTTTAATATAATATTGCAGCACTAACTGGCCCTGCCGATAGTTGGCATGACGAGTAAGTACCTGCCCTTCAATACGGGTTAAGGCTTTATTTACCGGTAAGAGATTTGAGTTCAATTTTATTATCTGTTTTAAGCACAAAGATTCACTGTTATTATGTACAGCATAAATCAGTCACCGCAGAATAAAAACTACTCATGCTCACTGACCAGGTAAAAACGCAAATTCGCACCATCTATAAAGACATTGCTTCGGCAATGCCGCAATTTCGTTCACGTCGTGAACAAAATTATATGGTGGCAGAAATTTCTAAAACTTTAGCCGGTGAATATGACAAACAACGACCTATTATTGTTGTTGAAGCGGGTACGGGTATTGGTAAATCACTGTCCTACCTTTTAGGCGCTATTCCCTTAGGCATCGCGAGTAAGAAAAAAGTCTGCATTGCCACCGCAACAGTGGCACTGCAAGAGCAACTACTGCATAAAGACTTACCCTTTTTCTTGCAGCATTCTGGTTTAAATTTTAAATTTGGTTTAGTTAAAGGGCGTCAGCGGTACGTTTGCTTAGCAAAGCTAGAGGGAATGATGGGTTCCCAAGACAGTTCGCAAATGGCGATGTGGCAAACAAAGCCAGATCAGAGCCAGGTTGAGCAACTGCAAAAAATTCATCATGATTATCATCAGAAAAAATGGAATGGTGAACTTGATAGTTTAAAAGAGCCTATTCCTGACTTTTTATGGCAACAAATATGCTGCGACAAACACAGCTGTCATCGTCAGGTTTCTGCACACCATAACTGCCCTTTTCATAAAGCCCGTGAAGATGTTGACACATGGGATGTGCTTATTGCTAATCACAGTTTATTGTTTGCTGACTTAGAATTAGGCGGTGGGGTTATTTTACCTGAGCCTGAAGATATGTTTTACATCATAGACGAAGCCCATCACTTGCCGATAGTCGCAAGGGACTTTTCGAGCGGGCAGGCGACGATACGTGGCGCATGTGATTGGTTAGACAAGGCGACTAAAACCTGTAGCAAACTGCAAAACCAGTTAAAAACTAATAATATTATTGCCCCAGTTCAAGCCATGCTTGATCACATCTCCGACATTATTAGCTTACTTAGTCAGGTGGCTCAGTTTTGTGATACGCAGCCACAGTTTTTTGCCAACCCAGAAACCAGATGGCGCTTTGAACACGGTCAATTACCCCAATCATTAACCATTCAGGCTGAAAACATCGCCACCGCTACGGGTAGCGGCTTAAAACAGTTTAATAAAGTGGTTTCTGTTTTATCTGAAGCGATTAAAGATGGTGAGGTGCCAAAGCACCAATCTGAAGGATTGCTGTCTGAAACAGGTTTTATTCTGCAACGATTAGAGAATCTGCATAAAGTGTGGAAAATGATCGCTAAAGAAGACAATAAAAAAGGCGCGCCTACTGCCAGATGGATTGAGTTAATTACCGGTAAACAACAAGATTACTTAGTCAGTGCCTCCCCCATTGAAGTCGGTTTTATGCTTGAGTCCATGCTATGGCAAAAAGCCGCAGGGGTGGTGCTGTGCAGTGCCACACTCAGAGCACTGAATAACTTTAATCACTTTGCCCATCAGGTTGGTTTAAGTATCAATGATGGCAGTCGCTTTTTAGCTCTGCAATCGCCATTTGATTATGAAAATAATGCCACGCTTTTTATTCCCCATATGGATAATGAGCCAACAGATGATGATTACACCGCAGAGCTTGCCACCCAAATAGTCGCCTTAATTGAAGGGGAAATGGCCTCTTTGGTATTATTTGCATCGTACTGGCAAATGGACAAAGTGGTAGAATTAGTTGAAGGTAAAATCCCTAGTGAGCAACTTTTTATTCAAGGTTCAATGCCAAGGCAGCAAATTTTAAGCCAGCATAAACAACGTTGTGATGATGACAAACCAAGTATTATTTTCGGTACAGGTAGCTTCTCTGAAGGGCTAGATTTACCCGGTGATTACCTCACTAACCTGATTATTACCAAACTGCCCTTTGCCGTGCCGACATCACCAGTTGAACAAGCCCATGCCGAATATATAAAAGTAAAAGGCGGCAATCCATTTTTACAACTCACCATTCCAGATGCTTCGCGCAAGTTAGTCCAAAGTTGTGGTAGATTACTGCGAAAAGAACAAGATTATGGTCGCGTGACAATCTTAGATCGCCGTTTGGTGACTAAACGTTATGGCAAATCGTTAATTGATGCATTACCGCCCTTTCGGCGGGTGATTGAGTAGGTATACCCTTGGAATTAATGTTAGACCCAAGCCACTTAGCGGCATTGGCGGTTATCGGAATTATCGCAGGCTTTATTGACGCTATAGTCGGTGGCGGCGGACTATTATCTATTCCCGCCTTACTGACAATGGGTATACCACCACATTTAGCTCTGGGGACCAATAAATTAGCGGCATGTTTTGGTTCAATTACCTCTAGCTATACCTATTATAAACAGCAATTATTTGTACCAGCATTCTGGAAGACCTGCGCTATTGCCACTTTTGTCGGTGCGATACTCGGTAGCGGACTGGTATTTTTAATTAACTCGAATTGGCTTGAAAAGTTACTTCCCCTGCTTATTATCAGTATTGCGATTTATACTTTATTCAGCCCTAAAGCCATGGGCAGTGCACATTATGTCGCGCCTACCAAAGCTCCAACTAATAAACGCCAAGCAACTCAAGGATTAATACTGGGCGGTTACGATGGATTTGCAGGGCCCGGTATCGGTGCATTTTGGACTGTTTCCTCTATTTCTTTACATAAATTACCGTTACTAGAAAGTTGTGCTTTAGCAAGAATCATGACACTAATCAGTAACATTACTGCGCTAATTATTTTTGCTAGCTTGGGGCAAGTTAATTGGATATTAGGCCTATGGATGGGAGTCTGCATGATGGCAGGATCATTTATTGGCGCGCGAAGCGCTATCCGTTTTGGCATTCCTTTTATCAAGCCGTTGTTTATTATCTCTGTGGTATCTATTGCCACCCATTTAGCCTGGAGTGCCTGGGCATGAATACTCAGCAATTAATCCTAATGCTGAAGCAACAACTTGCTCATATAGAACAAGAGGCACTGCAGCATGATAATCAATTAGGCGACCAGCAGAAAAAAACACTGCAACATGTTGAGCGTTTTAATCATAGCGTTTTTATTCAGGAAGGCGCTCAATTAAGCCCTTGCATTGTGCAACTTAGAAAGGATATCGCTCAATTAGAAAAACAGTTAACGCTTAACTTAGCTAAAAGCACTATTGAACTTAGCTGCCAGCGCATTCAAGATAGGTTTACCGCATTAAGGCGTGCTTTGCTGACGACAGGATTAAACTTAAAATCTGCTGAGCAGAAAAAAGCCAGTAATCGTGCTCGATATGCTAAAAAACAACAGCAGTCGGTACAGGATAGTGGCTTTGGTTGGATAGCAAATAACATCATGCAAAACAGTCATCAACTTTACCAAGAGTTGAATAAACATTTTGCTTGGGCTAATAAAATTGAATTTAAAATTCAACAGATGGAATCAAATCTTGAGGTATGTCATGCTGCTGACAAAATTACATTGCAAAATGACATTCTTTTAATGCATCGTCGTTTAGGTAAGTGCCGCCAAGCCATCAGCTATATTGAAGAGCGGATACAACACTTTGAGCGACCACGCCAAAGTTTAAATCGTTAAGGAGCAACAATGAAATCATTATTATCCACCAGTGCAATTTTGGCATTACTTTCATCAACCTCACTGATGGCAGCTAATCTTACCATTCCAATGTCGTTTGAATATTTAGCTTTAGATGGTCAACAGATAGAAACAAATTCGTTTAAACATAAATCTGATTTAAATTTAACTACTGGCACTCATAAAATTGCGATTAGATACCACGACATGGTTCAAGATGACTTCAGTGATAGCCAAAGCTTTATAAAATCAGCGCCTTTTATTGTCACTCTCAATGTTGATGGCGATTTTAATTATACTCTCTATCCTGCCACAGGTGAGGTAGTAAAACGGCCAAAATCTTTTGCCAAAAAACCTGAAATTATTATTACTCGTGAAGACAAAGGCTCAGTAAGTTATTCGGTGGAAAATACTCAACTTGAAGAGGCCTCTTTTATTGCTAATTTGTTTGGCGGCAATAAAGTCGCTGACATCGATGCCATGTCTGCACATGCAACAAGTAGCAATCCTGCTGTTAATTATACAGCAACGACTTCTGCCCCGGTTTCACCTACAGTAGCCGCAACCGCTGTCACAGTGAATCAATTAAATACAGATAACTTGCCAAAAGCCACTAACCCAGCCCAAGCTGAGCAAATGTTGCAGTATTGGTGGTTACAAGCCGATGAGAAAACCCGTAAAGAATTTATGGGCTGGGCAATAAAACAACTGTAATTCGTTAATGAAAATCCCCTTTGTTTATCACGCCAGCTACTCACAGCTGGCGTTACCTTCTCAGCATCGATTTCCAACAAGTAAATATCAAAACTTGTTTGATTATGCTATTGAGCAAAATTTAGTTTGTCCAAGCATGCATCACCAAGCCAATAAAATTGATATTAGTCTCATAAAACAAGTGCACAATGCTGATTATGTTGATGCGTTTATCAATGGTTCTATTCACCCTAAAGCACTGCGTAGAATAGGTTCCCCCTGGAGTGAGAGTTTAGTAAAACGCACTTTACATGCGGTAAATGGCACATTACTAACCTGCCAACTTGCCCTTAACCATCAAATATCGGTGCATTTTACGGGTGGCTACCATCATGCTCACTATGATTTTGGCAGCGGTTTCTGCATCTTCAATGATTTAGTTATTGCGGCTAGTCACCTAATAGAAACACAACAAGTTGATAAAGTTTTAATTTTTGATTGTGATGTTCATCAAGGTGACGGTACAGCAACACTCTGCCAGGGTAACCCCAATATCATTAGTTGCTCAATTCACTGCAAACAAAACTTCCCATCCAGAAAACCTATTTCAGATTATGATATTGAACTTGATAAGGGCTGCTCCGATGAGGAATACTTATCATACATTGACAGTGTATTTGGGTATTTAATACAACTTCACCAACCCGACCTTATTATTTATGATGCTGGTGTTGATATTCATCAAGATGATGATTTAGGGTACTTAAATATATCTACGCAGGGCATTCTCGCAAGAGATAAGCTAGTATTAACCCTAGCCAAACATCACAACATTCCTGTTGCCGCGGTAATCGGTGGTGGATATAGCCGGCAGGCAAATGAGTTAACACAAAGGCATAGTCAATTGCTGATTGCGGCAAATCATGTTTGGGTGTAAAAATAAACTAATGATAAACGTTTTTGTTGTCTACTATAATGACAGATAAAGCCAACACGACACATAATGGAGAAGACCATGCATTTAGAATTTCGTAATTATTATGAAGTCTTACTTTTGGAAATATTGCGCGATGAAGGTTTAATGGATGAATTACCTGAAGATTATCTTGCGGATCTTTGTTGTGTGACTTTAAATCAATTACCAGTGCGCTATATTCGACATCTCGTTGACACTTACTTTTTCGAAGACTACAACGAACTTAAACAGATGAAAAATGAAATCAGCTCCGCTTTAGAGCGTTCAAGAGCCTTTTTAAAAGCCAATTTACACAATAAATTAAAACAAGAAAATGAACTGTCAGCTGAACAAGTCATACAGTTAGGTCACAATGAGTAATATTAGGCTTACTGAGTAAAATATTAGGACTTGAATAGCTTTTAACATATATGAATAGGTCTTATAAAGTAGGACTTATTAACTTAATTATTGCGGGGAGAATTGTTGGAGGCTCCCCTAGAGCCGACACCCCGGCACACGAGTCGCTTGCTGCGGTTGCTCCCTTCCGGGCCTGGCCGAGTTCACAAGTTATCATTGCGGGGGGACCCTAGGGTCACCATAGATTTCTAAATAAGCTAAGTAAAAACAAACTCATCTAGAACACTGGGGATTATCCCTTAACCCACCAATGCAATCAAGCCCTAAGTCTGGTCTTTTTGTCTTTAATGGCTTACTTGCACAATGATCACTCAATTTTACGATTTTCAATCAAGGTATAAGAACACCTTCTATACTTTATAGATAAAGTGTTCGCCGTAAAATATTGACTTAACCATTTTAAAGTCATTACCGATAATCTACAGGAGAAAGTGAATGCAACATCTCATATCAGTCACTTTCTTCTCCTTTATGATTTCTCTTTTGATCCAATTACCAGTGTTAGCCGCTCAATTTAATGTGGATTATTCAGCAATCCACAAGGTCAACTCCCACGTGTTATATATAGACAGCCACCAAGTTGAAAATAGTGTTGAAAATATGCTTGTAACTAAACAAGCAATATCGAATGAAGCTGAAGAGTTCAGCTTTATCCCTTCTATCAGCTTACTAAGTGAAATAAGTCCGGATGATAATTACGATTCATTACTGTACAGTCCATTACAAAACTCTCTATTACCAAATCATCTATCACAAAGCCATCAATTACAAAGCAGTCTTTTGCCGACTTATATACGTGCTAATGCTCAAGCGGGTATCAAATCACAATGGAAAATCACTTCGGATTTCATGGTTAGTAGTTTTTTAATACGTAGAGCCTACTCAATAAACTGGCAAGCTGAACACTCAGACTCTGCATTTGAGTTTGAAAATACAATAATTAGTGAAAACAGTATTATCGGCAGTGAAATTTCGATGCACAACTTATTCAATAATAAATTGATCATAGGTGTGAATTATCAACTAAATAACTTCCTAACACAGCAAACCGACTTCCCCCGCCAACAAATTAATACCTACGCAGATTTTGAGGTGATCAATAATCTCAATATACATTTGAATTGGATCTTATCTGAAAAAAAAGCCCTAACGCCACTTTTAAATACCAGGAAAACGACCATACTCACTCCAATTGACATCAATACGATTCATTCTCACTTACTCCTACTATCAGTTAGTTACAAAATGTGACTAATATCCCACTCTGAGAAGATAGCTTAAAACTTACCCACTTCAATCATCGTAAAGCGTGTAAACTTTGTAGCGCATTTGTTATAAAAAAGTCTCCGTTAATCGTTCGGTAATTTGCAAAGATAGATAACTTTTGCTCAAAAACTCACATACGTAACCTTTGTCACAATGAAAAAAATACCACTAAAGGAATAGATGGGCATAGTTCACAAATCTTACATCATCACGCTGAACAAGTACTTAAGGTTGGCTACACTGTCCATAGGTAAAAACCATACGCTTTATAATGAATAGCATTTGAAGTGATAAGAATATTGCAGGGAAATACGATGAAACGATTAAATTTAAATACCACAGCAAAAGCTGTGTTCAGTGCAGGGATACTCTCATTTGCACTTATGGGTTGTGGCAGCGATGGAAAAGATGGTGAGAACGGTATTGATGGTCCTATAGGTACACCAATAAAATCTGCAACCAATATCAAAAGCACTATTACTGCAGCAGATGTCGACGAAAACAAACGACTTACTCTCAGCTTTAATCTTACCGATGCTAACGGTGCCGCTATTTTAGGCCTTACTCAAACAGACATTGCTACAATTTCTTTTGGCCGTGTTGGGGCGGTAACTGAACTGGGTGAAAATGAAATCGTGAGCCCTGATCCGGAACGTAAAATCTGGTTAAGTTACTTTAACAAAGATAAAGGAGAAGGTTACTTTACAGGTTCTAGCTATTTTGATGGCACAAAAAGTCAGTGCACTGATTGTTTTGTTGATAACAATAACGGCAGCTACTCAATTAAAATAGACAAAGCTATCGATACATTAGGTAAATATGACTATGTTGCCGATACGACAAATGGTGTTTATTTATCAATCAAAACAACAAATAACTTATCAAAAACCATGGTCGACAATAGCTTCTTTTATTGGGTCCCCGCAACCGATGTGCAAGTTGACAAACCACTAAAAATACTTGCTAACGCTGACTGCCAAAGCTGTCACCGAGAAGGACAGGCGGGCGAGTTATCAATGCATGGCAGCAAGCATAATACTGAAGAAGCATGTTCATTTTGTCATACCGACTACAACCGATACCTCAAAGAAGATAAAGATTCTGCCGGTAATGTGATTGGTGAAGCATATGCATATGACGGTTCAATCAAAGGCATGGTTCATAGTATTCACACTAATTCACATGCTTCAACCGTGGGTGTATACCCGCAAATGACATCAAACTGTTTAACCTGCCATAACCCAAATCAAGAATTCAACCTAACTGATAGCTGGAAGGCAGATATAGATACCACATCTTGCTGGAGCTGCCATAGCCCTAGCCCAGCGGCTGAAGCTGCAGGGGCAAAAGCTTCACATCATCAAGGCGAAAATTGCTTTGCTTGTCATGGTGGTGAAGAACGGGGCCGTGGCGCAGAAGATGCTCACTATTCACTTAACAGCACCCACTTAGCATCAAGATTAAAAGTCACTTTCAACTCAATGATGGTTGCAGCTGATGAATCATCTATCACGGCTAATTTTACCGTTAAACATGGTTCAGAACTGGTTACCCTTAATCAAATTGACCCTCGTCCTTACAAATATGGTGGTTTTAATAGCGCGATTGTTATCAATGGTACTTTAGGCGATGACTTTTTGGTTAACTATCAGAAAGTTGGTATTAATACCTTTACTCAACAAACTGATGGTTCTATCAATGCTTTAATTAGTGCAACCAGCTTCAATATCAAAACACTCATTGATGCTAAATCTACCATAGCACTGAGTAGCCAACTTCATGTCTGTTCTAAAAAAGGCGTTATTGCAGATTGTGTTGTAGATGACTTAAACCGAGCAGATGGAGACAGAAGCAAACAATATGCGCCATACCTTACCTCTGATACTTTCTACTACAACCTAGATGGCAGCCCGGTTAACTCATCACCGCGCATGCAACACGCTAAGATGACTGACTGCCAACAATGTCATACCACAGAGATCACCCACCGTTATTCTAATGATCTTGATGGATGTGCATCTTGTCATAATGGTACACGGTCAAACTCAAACTTAGCTATTAAGGTACATGCTAAGCACTATGTTTATGACTCAAGCGGTGATTTATTCTTCAAAAAAACCGAATGCCAAGCTTGTCATGGTGATGATGGATTCTCGATCCAAAATATCAAAACAACGGCATCGCCAGTCGCATTTGGTAAAGACAGTAATGGTGGCTTATTAGTGGTGTCACCGCAAACAGCTGCCTGTGTAAGTTGCCACTTACCGCCATATGGATTAAGTGAATCAACGATTGGCCATATTGAAAGTAATGGCGGAGTGATTGGCACTATAAATCAACTTGGTGTTCCTGCCGCTGACTATGGGGCGATGAATGTTCAAGAGACATGTTCAACGTGTCATACGGATACTAGAATTCTTCAGTCTCATTCAAATTGGGGCGGTCATTAACGGTTAGCGTAAAGATAAAATGAAGCCGCTCGATAGAGCGGCTTTGCTATCTAAGGTTACATTTATGCGTGACTATATAGGCAATTAATATACCTCTTTATAAATAGAAAGACCGGCTTCACATAATGTAAAGACCGATGAAGATTTACTCGATTTAATAACGTAATCTTATTATTAACAACGTTTTCCAACATCGACTTAACTGAAAACAACACGCTTTGACGTAGAACGCAGAAAATACTGACAGTTAAGAATATGTTTTACCTTTGCAGGGAAATATGATGAACACACAATACTCAAAAATAGCACTAATACTAGCCGCAACAACATTAACGTTAGCGGGCTGTGGTGGTGGAGATGATGGTAAACCGGGCACACCAGGGTTACCCGGCGGTGAGCCAGCTGCAGATATTAAAGTACTTAATTTAGATGTTACTAACGTCACTTATGTAGACGGTAAACCGGTTATCGATGTCTTTGCGACTAACGAACAAGATATGCCCATTATTGGTTTACAAGATTTAGGCATTACTGCAGCGCAATTAACGCCCGTTGGCGCCACAGGAGCAGGCAATAGTGCTCAATGGACGCGTACTGCTAGAGTGTCTGGCACAGCCAATTATACCGACTTGAAAAATGGTCATTATACTTTTACATTCGAAGTAGCTGGTTATAACCAAGCACTGACTCAACGTTATAATGTTTATGCGGGCGGACAAGGTTCCACCTTACTTAACGGTGTAACTGCGGTGCCTAGAAAAGAAATAGTCGAAGACTTCGACGGTAATGGCTATCAAGCACAGTACACTAAAAACATTGTGTCACATGCAACCTGTACAAGTTGCCATGCTGAAGATAAACCTTTAACCACTCGCCATAGTAATTACTACACCCAAGAAACGTGTGCAACTTGTCATAACAGCTCGATGTCTATGGAAAGTCAGTGGAATCATTTAGTTCACAATATTCATAACACCTCAAAAACTTTTACCGATAAAAATGGCAAAGAATACACAGGTGCAGCAGCTGAGCATTTAATCGAAAATAACTGCCAGTCTTGTCATGTAGAAGATGAAAATCTATCTGAGTGGCAAAATTGGTCTCGTATACCCACCATGGAAACCTGTACAAGTTGTCACGCTGACATTGACTTTAAAGCGGGTAATGGCCACTCACAACAACTTGATAATTCAAACTGTATTGCCTGCCATAACGCTAGCTGGACTGAAGAAATTCATACAAGTCCCTTCACCCAAAAAGCCGCTTTTATTGACATGTATGGCATGAGCGCAACTTTGGTTGCAAACAAAGCTGACCAAGATGACTTATCTGCAACACTATCAGTTACCATACTTGATACTAATGGGGCAAAAGTTGATGCTAACACCTTAATTAGTAAAATTAAGCGCCTTGAAACTATCACCAACGTTGGTCCTAACTTCCCTATCATGGGCTACAATCCAAATCCTGTTACAGGTTATAAAAAAGTCACTCAAGACCTAGTTAAAAGTGGCTTAGTTCAAGATAAGGTCACTATCCTTGATGGTGTATTACGCTTCAATATCGCCAAACTTCCTTTTGGTGCCGGTGATACTGATACCGCATTCACAATGATTGGATTAGAAATGTGTAATGACGGCGTACAGGCGATTGACTGTGCTGACGGCGTGGCGACAACATCAATGAAAGCTGAACTAACCCATGGAACATTATCAGGGGCTGCGCCAAGTTATCGTCACACTGATTCGGTTAACTTCAGTACTTGCCAAAACTGTCATGGTGAAACCTTTGAAATCCATAAAGGCCATCATGCAGGTTTTGTCATGACCGAACAATTAGGTCGTGAAGTCGATGGTAAAGTGATTATTGGAGTCGATGCTTGTGTTGCTTGTCATACACCGGATGGCACTTATGCTTCAGGCGCAAACCAGGGCGCTATTGAAATGAAGTTGCACAGTGTACATGGCAAACAAGACATCATTAGTGACTGTACCCAATGTCATAATGACTTCAGCCTTGATGCATTCAAGCTTAAAGGCGCATTAGCCACTGCCGGCGGAGGAGATAGCTACACAACTCCAATCACTGCAACCTGTGCTTCTTGTCATGGGTTCGATGAAATCAAAGCACACGCTGAAGGACAAGGCGCGGTAGTTAACGGATCTTACCAGCAAGCTAATGACGCTGCGCAACTTGAATTCTGTTTAGGTTGTCATGTCCCCAGCATTGAAAATCATGCTGCTATGAAGTTTTAAATTGCCCACAGGGAGAAGCTGATCATTTCTCCCTGACTTATTGGCAATGCGCTTAATGATTTAGCGATATAGCGCTTTTATGGACAAATTAGGAAGTCTACTTATGAAGACCAAAACAACATCTCAAATCTTGTTATCAGCCTTGTTTTCACTGGTGCTGCTAATGGGTTTAGTAAGCCCTGCTAGTGCAGCAAAATGGGATGAAAAAATGTCGCCAGCCGAAGTGGAAGCGACATTAGATACAAAATTTGCTGAAGGTAAATACTCACCTAAAGGTGCTGACTCTTGTTTAATGTGTCATAAGCGTTCAGAAAAGGTCATGGATCTTTTTAAAGGCGTACATGGTGCGATTGACTCCAGCAAGAGTCCAATGGCGGGTTTGCAATGTGAAGCCTGTCATGGCCCACAAGGCTCGCATAACAAAGGTGGTAAAGAGCCGATGATAGCCTTTGGCCCAAACTCTACCCTGCCAGCAGATAAACAAAACAGTGTGTGTATGAGTTGTCACTTAGATGACAAACGCATGTCATGGAATACCAGCCACCATGATAATGCTGATGTTTCTTGTGCATCCTGTCACAGTGTTCATACCGCCAAAGATCCGGTGCTGTCTAAGCAGACCGAAATGGAAGTCTGTACAAGCTGTCATACTAAGCAAAAAACCGACATGAATAAACGCTCTAGCCATCCGATGAAATGGAATCAAATGACCTGTAGTGATTGTCATAATCCACACGGTAGCTTAGCGGATGCAGACTTAATTAAACCAAGCGTTAATGAAACCTGTTACGAGTGCCACACCGAAAAACGTGGCCCTAAACTTTGGGAACATGCTCCAGTGACCGAAAATTGCGTCAGTTGCCACAATCCTCACGGCAGCGTGAATGACGCCATGCTTAAAACCCGTGCACCGCAACTTTGTCAGCAATGTCATACCAGCGATGGCCATGCAAGTAACGCTTATTTAGGTAACACAGGTATGGGTTCAAGTGTGGGTGACAATGCATTTACAGGCGGACGCAGTTGCTTAAATTGTCACAGCCAGGTACATGGTTCTAACCATCCATCGGGTAAGCTATTACAGCGCTAGGGAGTTAACACTATGAAGTACAAATTAAACTTAATTACCCTCGCCTTATTAGCGCCAGCCAGCTTTACCGCTATGGCCGGAGGATATGGCTTAGCCAATGCTAATACTGATAATGTAAAATTTGATGCATGGGCTTGTAAAGGATGTGCTGTTGCAACTAGCACAACTGGCAGTATTGGTGTTGGTGTGGGTCATAACAGCCAAAGCGACATAAAGTCAGCTAATGCCTTCAAAAGTGATAATGAATTTGCAGGCAAGTTAGATGCCGATATCAATTATCGCGGTACCCAAGGTTATCGAGCACAGGTAGACGCTACCGATATTGGCATGGACAATGGTCGTGCTGATATTAATGTGGGTAAGCTGGGAACCTATAACCTAAATTTCAATTATCGCTCAATTGCTAGCTATAAAACCAATACCGCACAGACGCCCTACCAAGGCGTTGGTAGCAGCGATTTGACCCTACCCGACAATTGGGTAACCGCGGGTTCAAGCTCACAAATGCCTATGCTTTACTCAAGTTTAAATCCATTTGAATTATCACTTAAACGTGAAAAAACCGGTTTAGGCATTGAATACCAAACGGAGTCACTGTTCACGACCTTTGTTAATTATCAGCGTGAAGATAAAACGGGTCTTAAGCAAGCATCGGGGAGTTTTTTCAACCAATCTATCATGCTACCGCAGCCAGTGGATTACACCACAGACACACTAGAAGCCGGTATTAAGCTTAAAGGTGACAATTGGTTTACTAGCTTAAACTATAATGGTTCATCATTTAAAAATGCTAACAACCAATTAAGTTATGACAGTACCTTTAACCCTACCTTTGGTGCTCAAACACGTGGTTACATGTCATTAGACCCAGATAATGAAGCCCATAGCGTATCACTTATGGGTCAGTTCAATGACTCTGTGACTGCGGTATCGGGTCGCTTAATGCTGGGGCAAATGAGTCAAGATCAAGAATTTGTCACATCGGGTTACGGATATCAGCTGCCGGCAGAGTCATTAGATGCTAGCGTTGATATAACAGGCTTAAACTTAAAAGCGGTCAGCAGAATTAGCCGAACGCTAAGAGTGAATGGCAGTTATGATTACAGCGACAGAGAAAACAACACTCAAATTGAGCAGTGGACTCAAATAAGTATCAATAATGTTAACGGTCAAGTGGCTTATAATACGCCCTATGATCACACTTCACATCGGGCTAAGTTAGGTGCTGACTATCGTATCAACTATGGTATTAAATTAGATGGGGGTTATGAATTCAAACGTGATGAGCGAAGCTATCAAGATCGTGAAATCACTGACGATAATAACCTTTGGGCCCGTATTCGTGTCAATAGTTTCGATAATTGGGACATGTGGGTTAAAAGCAGCTTTAGCCAACGTGATGGTTCAGACTATGAAGTCTCTGAATGGACATCAAAAGAGCAGAATCAATTACTGCGTAAATACTATCTTGCTGACAGGGACAGAAGTCAGGTTGAAGCGCGTGTAAGTCATACGCCAATTGATGAGCTAACTATCGATTTTGGTGCGCGTTATGCACTTGATGATTACACCAATACCGAAATCGGTTTAACTGAATCCAAAGACACCAGTTACGACGCAAACTTAAGCTATATGTTCAGTGCTGATGTGATGCTAAATGCATTTTACAATCATCAAGTTATCGAGTCTGCTCAATCGGGTAGCAGTAACTTCGCTACCGCAACTTGGCAGGCTAATATTGAAGATGTGATTGATGTAATGGGTGCAGGGCTAAGTTACAACAACTTAATGGATAGCCGTTTACGCCTAGGCCTAGACTACACCTACTCAGATTCGGATAGCACCACACAGGTTAGGCAAGGTATAACCGGCAACTATGGTGATTACTTTGCCAAAGTGCATAATGTTAACCTTTATGCGCAGTATCAAGCTACTGACAAAATGGGTTTACGTTTAGACTATAAAATTGAAAAGTACCTAGATAATGATGCCGCCAACGACATCGCCCCAGATGCTATTTGGAATATCGTTGGCTTTGGTAGTAATAGCCATGACTATACAGCACATATGATTATGCTAAGTATGAGCTATAAGCTATAACGACTGTGGGAATAGCAACTAACTAAGTTAGAACTTAAAGTTAGAACAATAAATAAGCGAAAAAACGCTAATCTACCATCAAGATTAGCGTTTTTTTTGTAAAGCTCTTGCATTACACTATCAATTAACATTATATTAACAAATGAATTATCTTGTGATTGAAATTTGGGCAAATGGAACTTGCCTAGATTTATTTATGCCTTTAAACCGACCTAGGTTTTGGATTGAAATTAATCAGTTTTTCCCGCAACACATCCGCTTCTGTTGATAATCCACAATAAGATAACAGCAAACAAGCACACTCTGCGGTACACAAGCCTCCTTCAATTTGATTTCTTCTTAAACTAAAAATCGATGGGAGTTCATTCACTAGGGTAATCTTAGTCAATGGATGCAAATAATCACTTCGATTATATATTTTACGTGCTTCTTGCCATGTTGAATCAATAATAATCACATGGCTAAATTCGGCTAACCTGTGTGCATTGTCATTATCGATATCAATAAAACGTTGCAGCGGAGCTTGAATATCATTTAATGTTGAGTGTTCTTGTTTGGGAAATAATAAGCCTACCTGCTTAGTCGCTAACTTATCGAGTAAATAAGGATTAGGGTTAACTCTATCCCACACAATAACCTTAACTTGACCCAACATCACCTCGCGAACCAACTTACCCGTATTGGTTTTACGGTCTAACTCTCGTTGATGGGTGAGTAATATAATGTTCATTTAACCCTTTACGTATTTCTGGTGCGTAGGAAGTAAAGCGCTGTTACTGTTATCGAAAGTACAATGGTTGTTAATGTTGAAGTTGTTCATCAATAAAGCTACACCATTCATCGCTATTACGTTGGGGGACTGACTTGTCCCCTCTTATCCTTAGCTTAAATTCAATCACACTTTGCCATTCTTCACTGCCAATATCAGGCCCATGGCCTTGACCATCACCCGAGGTTAACTGTGCTTCAACCTGTTGATACCAGACATCTGAGCATTGTACTTGAGTGGTATGAGTATTTTCATCCGCTATGGGAGATGATAGCGCTTTAGGAGTGTTTGAATCAGTACACCCCAATAATAAAAATGTCATTAAAAAGCATGCTTTCTTAAAATAGCGCATAAATCTTCCCTATATTACTAACGTAATAATGCCAATAAATCATCCGCACTGCCTTTCCAAGGGCCTTTTTGGCCATCGGAAAGAATAGAGTCTGCTAGTCCTTGCTTATGTTGCTGCATAGCTTGGATTTTTTCTTCCACTGTGCCCTCGGCAATTAACTTATACACAAAAACGGGGTTTTGCTGACCAATACGATACGCCCTATCGGTTGCCTGGCGCTCTGCTGCTGGGTTCCACCAAGGATCATAATGGATCACAGTATCAGCCGCCGTTAAGTTAAGCCCTGTACCACCCGCTTTTAAGCTAATCAAAAATACTGAGTTATCACCTTCTTGGAAGGCATCAATCTGATTTTGGCGCTGTTTGGTTTGGCCGGTTAACTTACTGTAACTAATACCCAATACGTTAAGTTCTTGCTCGATAAGCGTTAACATTGAAGTAAATTGGCTAAAAATAAGTACTTTACGCCCTTCTTCTAACATTTCTGGCAAGTTTTCGACTAACCAGTTCAGCTTGGCGTTATCTTTTACTTTTTGTGCTTGTTCTAATTTCACTAACCTTGGATCACAACAGGCCTGACGAAGCTTTAATAACGCATCTAAAAACTCAATATGACTACTCGACACGCCTTTTTTAGCAAACAATTCGCGCAGTTTTTTCTCCATCACAAGACGTATAGACTCGTACAAGTTACGTTGATCTTTTTCAAGTTCCAATGACTGGATAATTTCAGTTTTTTCTGGCAGTTCAGCAACCACCTGCTTTTTAGTTCGCCTTAACATAAAAGGGGAAATACGCTTACTCAATAAGGTCGACTTATCGGCGTCACCTTGTTTTTCAATCGGGCCTCTAAACTCTTTATTAAAATAAGTGTGCTGGCCAAGCAGCCCTGGCAAGCAAAAATCCATTAATGATTTTAGTTCGCCTAAGTGGTTTTCCAGTGGCGTACCTGACAAACACAATCTAAAACGTCCTTTCAAGGTTTTAATCACTTGAGTCACTTTAGCTTGGGCATTTTTAATCTGTTGAGCCTCATCTAATATAATGTGCTCAAAAACATGTTCATGGTAAATATCTTCATCACGCATAATTAATGGGTAAGTGGTCACTATCACATCGTACTGTTCTAGCTTGTTTAACCATTGATGGCGTTGACTGCCATGGATCACTATAACTTTCAAACTAGGAGTAAACTTTTCAGCTTCTTTTTGCCAGTTACCCACCAGGCTGGTAGGACAAATAATCAAGCTGGGTTTACGATCATTAACGGCAGTGTGCTGTTTCACATACAATAAAAATGCTAGCGCCTGAACCGTTTTACCCAGTCCCATGTCATCGGCCAAAATCCCCCCTAGTTGGTATTCCTTCAAGAAACACAGCCAGTCTACGCCCTGCTTTTGGTAATCACGTAAAGTGGCATTTAAACCTTGGGGTAATTCAATCGGCGTAATGCCGTTAAAAGAAGCTAACTTGCTGGCAAGTAAACGTATCCGCTCGCCATTGAGTAACCGTACTTCACTGGCGGTAAGATCATTTAACAAATGAGCACGATTGCGTGGAATTTGAATTGCATCGGTAGAGTTGCGATTAAATAACTCTTGGATCACTGAGATCAATGGCTTAATTGATTTGGCTTTAATTTTAATAAAGCGGCCATTATCACTGGGTAATATCAGCTCTTGTTCGTCATCGGGTTCACCATGTTGCTGTAACCATTTTGCTACCAGCGCTAATAATGAAATACGCTGGCCATCAATATCGGCATTTAACGACAACGAAAACCAACCTGACTCATCTTCATCGACAAGATCGACCGCCAGTTCGGCATCAATAATATGTAAGTCAAAGTCATTATCAAACCGAACATCAAATCCTTTTTCGATAAGGTCCTCAGCTCCTTCAGTTGATAATTCAGCCCAGGCTAAAATGGCTTCGGGCAATAAACCTTGGCTTAAAAAATAGCGTTTGTTCTGACTTAAATCTAAAAGCTCATTTAACACAGGAAATAAATTCAGTTGATGTAATTCACTCAAATGCTGCTTTTCAAACTCAACCTGGCGATGGACTTGATATTGCACATTACTTTTTTTGAACAAACTGATGTGTTCAAACTGCTCACTGGCATCGAAACGAAGATCCCCATAACAAAATTCAACCCTTATTGCAGGCTGCTTTAACAGGCTATCAGTGCGATTAATCAAACAAAATGTCAGCCGAGTTTTCAGGGCTTGGCTAATTTCTTTAAATTCAATTTCACTCGGAATGGGCACTATTTTAGACGGGAAATGTTTTAATAAAGCATGGCTTATTACATCCAACTTACCTTTGGGTACCGGTGGCATTTTTTGCAATAAAGTGAGTCGACTAACCGACAAGTCTGTATCAATTTGCCCTAGTTTTAAATAGTCGAGTTCGATAAACAATGGCGGCTCAGTTGCAATAAACTCCCAGTTATTTAATCCTGGCATGGTCATCTGCATTTGAGTATGGTTTTTTTCCATATCGGCCCATATAAACTCAGGGGTTATGCCGTCACAGGAAACTAGCGGGAATCGGTTATCTTCCCAAAAAGCCACATCAGCTTGCATCATTTTCATTAAGGCTAAATAGCCAATTTCGCCTTCAAGATAAACTTTGTTACCTTGCAAATTATTGGCAAATAGTAACCCAATAATTTGCTTATCTTCCGGCCCTACCCACCAAGGCAGATGCAAACGTAAGTCACTAATAGTGAGTTTACTGCCGCGGTTATACATGCCCTTTTTATTCAGCTTGCTACTTTTTAACTCAACATACACGCCTTGGGGATCACTTGATAAACAGTAAATAATACGATCTAGAACCGCTTCCTCATCAGAATTAGCATGAAGTTTATCTAATCCATCTAGTTGGGTTAACCACTGGGAAACCCTTTGTTCTTCAACCGGTTTATTATCTATTAGTGCTAACAAGGCTGCGGCAACATGTTTACAGTCTCGTCTCACGGGGCAGGTGCAATAAGAGCGCATAATTACTTTGTGATTGACATTGACTAGGCTAATGTCTTGTCGATACGGCTCATCCGCAGCACCTTGGGTATAGGCTTCTATATTGTGGTTGTCGTGGCTAGCAGTCACTTCCAGCACACGCCCCTGGATCAAGTAGTTTTGCGCCTTTTGAATTTGAATAGCGGTAAACAATTTAGCCAATAATTCATGAGATAACTTGATAGGAAGATTAAACAGTTTAGCCGACATTCATTACACCCAGGTGCGCCGCTGAAAATGGTCAAGATAGCGGCAAAAAAGTTAACTTGCCATTTTATGGAAGAATCACGCTAATATCTATATAAATCGAGATTATCTGCGCTAGCGAACAAGTATTTTTGTCGTTACAATCGTATTTGTTCAAAGCCACATTCACTGAAACAGGTCATATGAAACTCAGCCACCGCTTATCCAGTCTTGCTAATATGACCTCATCACACTATGACCATATTTGGGATTGTTGTTGTGATCATGGTTTGTTAGGCACTGAGTTGCTCAACCGCCAGTTAACCAAGCAGGTTCACTTTGTTGATATTGTGCCTGAGTTGATGCAACAGTTAAAACAAAAATTAAGCCACTGCTATCCGATTACGCCTCACACAGAATCTCACTGGCAGGTACATTGTTTGGATGTCGCAGAGCTACCGTTAGACAGTTTTAAGGGACAGCATTTAATTGTTATTGCCGGTATAGGAGGCAACTTAATGACGCAAATGGTGGCAGGTATTATTAATGCTCACCCGTCTTTAACGTTAGATTTTTTACTGTGCTCAGTTAATAATGTCGCAAAACTCAGAGCCATGCTCAATGCCAACCATTGCCAATTGATTGATGAGCAACTTATCAGCGAAAACCGCCGTAATTATGAGTTACTTTACGTCCGTCGGCCGGCAACTAACCTGGTAAAACAAACATTAGCGCCATTGATAAGCTTGTTTGGCAATAAGATTTGGCAAAGTGATTGCGCTGAGCAATCGGTTGTTATCGAGCGTTACCTAAAGAATGTGCTTATTCATTATAGAAAAACAGCCAACGGTAAATCGGCAATGGATATCAGCTTATATGAAGGCTATCAGCACATCGCCGACAGCCTTCAGCTAGCGTCTGAAGTCTAAAGACTGATCGTTAACATCTCGCAATTAACTCAGCGCTTGCTCGATGTCATCAATCAAATCTTGCACATTTTCAAGACCCACTGAAATTCTTAACAGATTGTCTGTGATCCCAGCTGCCAGTCTTGCTTCGGGAGAATAAGGAGAATGAGTCATCGACGCTGGGTGCTGAATAAGTGATTCTGCATCACCCAAACTGACCGCAATGGCAAACAAGCCTAAACGATTAACAAATTTCATCGCATCTTGCTTGTCACCTTTTAACTCAAAGGCAATAACTCCGCCAGCACGCTTCATTTGAGAGCCAATAAACTTATGTCCGGCATGTTTGGTTAAACCTGGATAAAACACCTTACCAAAGGCCGGATGTTTATCTAAATACTCAGCTAATACCTCAGCATTGTCACAATGACGCGCTAAACGCACATCTAAGGTTTTTAAACCGCGTAATATTAACCATGCATCATGCGGTGATATCACCCCGCCAAAGTCTTTCAGTATTTCATATTTAAGTTTATGTAAATGCTCACTACTGCCACACACTATGCCGGCTATGACATCACCATGACCATTAAGGTATTTAGTCGCGCTGTGGATCACCATATCGATCCCCATTGCCAGCGGTTGCTGCAATAAAGGCGTCATAAAGGTGTTATCAACAATCGACACTAGGTTATGTTTTTTAGCGATTTGAGCCATTGCCGCTAAATCAAATACATCTAAATGCGGGTTTACCGGTGTTTCACAAAAAAGCACTTTAGTTTGCGGAGTAATCGCCGCTTCTATCGCCGCTAAATCAGCAAAATCAACTAGGGTGGCTTTTATACCTAAACGGTTCAGCTGGGTTGTCATTAATGCAAAGGTACAGCCGTAAACCGCTTTAGAAGCCACTAAATGATCACCGGCTTGCAAATGGGTAAGTAAAGCACTTGATACCGCCGCCATACCTGAGGCACACGCAGCGGCGTCTTCAGCGCCTTCTAGCAGTGCCATCTTACGTTCAAGCTCAGAAGTGGTGGGATTACCTAAACGAGTGTAAATATAGCCAGCTTCGTCTCCCGCAAAGCGTGCTCCACCTTGTTCTACGTTATCAAATACAAATGTGGCACTTTGGTAAAGCGGGGTAACTAACGCGCCAAAGGCTTCACGCTGATGACCACCATGAATAGCTAATGTCGCCAAATTCCATTTGGCTTGCTTGTTATCTTGCATCTTGTTCTCCTAGCTCACTTTAGTTGTAGTAGTTTTAAGGTAGTGAGCCAATTTAAGATACAGTGGAATAAGATATAACCAATATGGATAAGCAAAATAGTTCCGGGCAAGATGTAAATACAATGTTACATAACCTAGATGATAGCGATATGAGTAGAGCATGTTACTGATTAAAGCCTAAGTTAACTGAAGCCTTCACCACATATCTGATGCTTTGAACTAAAAGCAACAAATTAATGGCTTTAGACTAAACAATTTAGGGTAAAGCCTGAGCCACAAGATATAAAATAAGTTTAGATCCGTCGCCAAATCTCGGTCTCTTTTAACACACCATTTTCAACGCGCTTTGTATGCAGTCGGTTTTGCTTAAGTTGATATTCAAACTTAAAGCTTTCACCCTCAGACACTCCAAAAGAATTAAGTACCGGTTTTTCGATATAAAATTGATCAGTTAGTTGATAGGTTCCGGTTCCCGCAGCCCAAAATTGTTTACTGCCCTGGACAGACTTCATCGTGGTAAAACTGAAATGACTTTTAGATATTATTTTGATCGAAGTTAAATGCAGACTTTTATAATCGACCCATTGCTGCTTGTCATCAAGATATTGACCTGACACTAGCTGCCATGTGCCGATTAATGGATTAGATTCAACGTGATCCTGTTCTGCATAAAACACTTCAAGCTGAGTATTTAACGGAATAGCTTGCCCCGTTTGAGCCATCGTCAGGCTGACAAGAATAAGTAATAAACTGCAGCGGCTAGCGGATAATAGGACATTTGAAGATGAGAGAACGGATTTGATATGCATAACACTACTTCCTTATAGCATTGATCATAAATAGGGTGTGAAGATTAACTAGCTCGCAGCATACTTTAAAATGATGAACAGTAAATTACACTAAAGTCTGCATATCAGTCTGTGTGTCAAAAGTGAATTGAGCTAATAACGTAAATCAATTACCGCTTAGTGACTAGTGAATCAGCTAACCGAAGCATGCCTTCATCAATCGAGATCAACGGCTGGTAGCCTAAGTCTTGTTTAGCGGCGCTAATATCAAAATAATGACTGGTTGATAACTGCTTAGCGACAAACTTGGTCATGATTGGTTCTTCGGCTTTATTTAATGCCAAATAAACAGATTCAAGTAAGGCGCCTACAGCATAAGCTAATCCCGCTGGTACTCGCTTACTCACCGGAGGTAAATCAACACAGGCTAATATTTTATTGAGCATTTGCGCCATGGTAATAGGTTGATCATTACTGAGAAAATACGCTTTACCCGCGGATTTTGCCGCTGAGGTTAAATCAACCGCCGCTAGAAGATGCGCATAGGCCGCATTGTCGACATAAATAGTATCGACTAACTTATCCGGCTTGCCGACCAGCTTTAAGCGCCCTGCTTTGGCTCGCTCAATCACCCGTGGGACAAGATGGGGATCATTCGGCCCCCAGATAAGATGCGGTCTTAATGCGGTCGTTTTTAAGCTTGGACTATTGGCCGCTAGCATCATTTTTTCAGCAACCGCCTTAGACTCACCGTAATAATTTAAATAGCTTTTGGCATAGGGTGCCTGTTCATTGATACCATTTTCATCCTCACCGGCAAAGGTCACACTTGGGGTGCTGGTATAAATTAAGTATTGAATATTTAAACCTTGGCAGGCGTTAATAATGTTATCTACGCCATCAACATTAGGTGAAAAATAACTCTGTTTACTGCCCCAAACTCCGGCCTTAGACGCCACATGGAATACCAGATCACAGCCTTGCATCGCCTCAGTCACTTGCTCTGGGTTAGCAATATCACCTTGAATTAAGTGCACGCCCATCTGAGTTAATTTAGGGTAATCACTTCTTGCAAAACCCACCACGGCAATACCTGCGGCAATGAGTCGTTTACAGATAGCAAAACCTAAAAAACCCCCTGCACCGGTGACAAAAACCTTCGCCACCTTTTGCTTGAGTTGATTTAGTGCAACTTGCTCTTCAATTGGATAATCAGTCAGCATAGTGTGTTGTTCAAACATTATTCTTTCCATTCTTTTTGAGCCCAAACTGCTAATTTTTCACGAAATATTTTAGCATTATGACGCACATCAACCGGGAATTCTGGATGAATTAAAAAGCGGCTTATCCCCTGGGTATGTGGATGAGCATTAGCTAGTTCGAGTAGGGCTTGATACAGCACTTTGGAGGTTGAGCACACCACCCCTTTATTCAGTTCTATACATAAGAGTGGCACAATACTGCCATCAATAGTCACTGGCACTAACGCTGAACGTTTCACTTGCTCATGGGTATTAAATACGCGCTCGCAAGGGATAGAAAAATACCGTTTTTCAAATTGGCCCTTCACGCTTGCATCGACTCTGTGGGCTTTTCGGCCGCACATCCACAGTTGGTTATTCTCATCAAGGTAGCCAACATCACCCATTCGGTGACGCATCTGCGTGCCGTCTTGTATTTTTGCCCCTGCGGTGGCGCTATCACGTTGATAGTAGGCCTGGCTAACCATGGCGCCTTTCACCACAATTTCGCCTATTTGATTAGCGGGTAATATTAAATCATCTGTCCAGTGCGCGATGGGTTGCTCAATAATATCGATAATCGCTATTTCAACACCTTCAATAGCCTGTCCAACACAAATGCCTGCACCTTGATCGGTTTTATCAGTTGTAGTGAATAATGCGCTGCTAGCAATTTTACTGATGGGCAACGACTCGGTCGCGCCATAGGAATTAAGCACTTCAACGTCAGGCTCAAGCATATTGCTGAAACGTTTGATAGATGAAATGGTTGCTGGCGCGCCGGCTGAAATAACCCGCTTTATCGAGGTGAGCTTATGTTGAGTTTGCTCGCCAGCCTGGCCTAATCGTTCAAGAAGTGCGGGGTTAACAAACATATTGCTACATTGATATTGCGTGATTGCCGCAAATAAGTGTTTCGGCTCAGCCGTAATGGGCTTACTGGCATCCATGTCTGGCACAATTGAAGCCATGCCTAAGGCGGGGCCAAATAATGAAAACAGCGGAAAAGTGGCTAAGTCGCGTTCGCCAACGCTAATGCCATAGTCATTTCTTAAGGCACTTATTTGGGCCTCAAACATTTTATGGCTGTAAACCACGCCTTTGGGCGTGCCGGTACTGCCACTGGTAAACAGAATTGCGGCCATGTCATCTTCGGCTAATTTAACCATAGGATAACGATTGTACTGGGTACCATTAACCTGTTTTAACGACTCATTACTGAGGCAACCCGCTAGCCAGCGCTCAACGCGATTACCGCCAACATTAATGCAATACTTGACTGATTTTTTACCCCAACCGAGTACACGTCTTGCTATATGGGCTTTAGGTATACCAATAAAAGCGTCAGGTTTAGCTTCAATAAAGCATTGCTTTAGATTGTTAATCCCCATACCTGGATCAACTAAAATGGGAATAATACCGGCTTTAAAAAGTGCAAAAGTAAGATTGAAAAAAGCGATACTTGGCGTCACCATCAATACCGCTTTCATGCCCTGTTGAATGCCAGCGGCGTTGAGCTTATAGGCCATCTCGTCGGATTGTTTATTCAGTTCGGCAAAGGTTAACTCTTGATATTGATACTGGCCGTTGCCTTTAGCCTGTTGCACTGCAACCGCTAATAAATCAGGGCTGTGCATAGCGGCATTCACTAAATGCTGACACAAATTAGCATATTCAGTTACTGAGTTAGGCTGCGTGTGTTGATCCGCTGTTGGATCTGGCAAAGATGTTGAGTTAGTCATAAATAGCTGAGTTACTTAATCAAAGTGGAATAAAAATAATGCCAATTAAATCAATTTGCCGTTATTACCGATAAAAATTCTTAAGTCTTTAATAAAAAAGGCTCCGAAGAGCCTTTAGTTTTGCTTGATAAAACCTTCAATTAGCTCAATAACATCGTCACTGGCGTCTTCCAAAATATAATGTCCACAGTCTGCAAACTCATGAACTTCAGCGTGGGGCATACGTACTCGCCACTCGGCTAAAAAATATTTATCAAACACAAAATCTTGTAACCCAAAACAAATCAAGGTGGGCACATCCGCAAACTTAGCTAGGCTATCACCAATGTCAGTGACTAAATCAAAGTTACGATCACCTGGCTTTAATGGGATATCCTGCACAAAACGGATTGTAGAAATACGGTTTTTCCACGAATTAAAGGGCGCAACATAGGCTTCACGCACGGCTTTATCCATAGGTTTGCGCTTAACACCGACATACGATGCAGCAGATGAAAAAGCATTTAAACCGCGCACTAACAAGGTACCTAGTAAAGTTTCACGGCAAATCCACAATGCCCACGGAAACGGCTTAGACTGAGGTAAATGAAACGCTGCGGTATTTAAATAAACTAAACGCTTAATACGTTCAGGATGACGTGCAGCAAAGCCTGTGCCTATCATCCCGCCCCAGTCATGACAGACTAAGGTAATGTTCTCTGTAATACCTAAACTGTCTAGTAGGGCTTCTAAATCATCAATACGATTGTTTAGGGTGTAATCATAATCAGGATCATTTGGTTTGTCGGATATTCCACAACCTATATGATCAGGCACAATGCACTGATGATTAGCACTAAGCGCACTGACTAAGTTGCGAAAGTAGTAACACCAGCTTGGGTTACCATGAACCATAACAACAGGTTCGCCCTTGCCTTCATTAATATAATGTAACTGATGGCCATTTCTATCTAAAAAATGACTTTCAAATGGCAGTAATGACTGTAATTGTTCTGTGTGCGACGTCATGATGTGTCCTATTGAATGCTTATTGTTTTATGTTCAATGAGTTGTGTTCAATTAATAAGGGATTTTTACCACTTAATCCCTAACATCATGCAGTTCAAACCACTGCCAATACCTAAAAAGCTAACTTGATCGCCTTGACGTAAAAAACCTTCATCATGGGCCATAGCCGCAGTAACGGGCAAAGACACCGTGCCCATATTGCCTAAGGTTTGATAGGTTGGATATTCTTTTTCTTGCGGAATGTTTAACGCATTCAACACTTGCCTACGATTAGATGCCCCTACCTGATGGCAAATGACCTTATCAACCTGTTCCACAACCCAATCACGCTGTTCTAGAAAATGATCCCAGGTATGCTTGGCTAAGTCGACGCCTTCTTTTAACAAGGTTACCGCATCGGTACGCATAAATTCGCGGTACAACATATGCCCCGCTTCCTGTAAGCCCCACTCGCATAAATTGTGATGCTCGGGCGCTGAAAGATGACTTGCGCCTAATAATTGGTGCTGACGAGTATTTTTAAGCGATAAACTGCCATCAGTCAAAATAACTGCCACCGCGCCAGAACCACCTGTTAAAGTCGCTAATGACTGGGCAAAATTTTGCATAGTCGGTTCAGCCAACATATGGTCAATGGTTGCTTCAACGATATCGCGAGCAGATTCACAAGACACCACCATACCGGCTTTAATTTGTCCAAGTTCAATTCGATTAGCAATATCTAAAATACCGGATAAAACGCCTAAGCATGCATTACTGATATCATAAATAGCAGTATCTTTAGATACACCTAACTTAGCGGCAATACGACAAGCCGTTGCCGGCTCGTGTTGGTCACGGCACACTCCGGTATAAACCACAGCCCCTAAGTCGCTCACATTGATGCCGGTTTCATTCACTGCTTTATTTGCCGCAGCAATTGCACCGTCAGATAGACGATAACCTTTAGGCCACCAGCGGCGCTCAGTAATACCCGTTAAAGCAGCAAGTTGCCCCATAGGTATACGAAACTTTTGATATAAAGGCGCAAGACGAGATTCGAGATCTAGACTTGTGACAATTTGAGGCGCTAGCTCATAAGCCAGACTATTGATAAACACGCGAGAGTATTTCATTAAACCATTTGTTCACTTTTACTCAATACCACTCAGATTTGGCTTAAATATCCAAAGCACAGGGTCATTTATACCAAGATGTCGTTACACAAACATCACTGTTGGGTGGCTTGATTTGTTGTAATTCACTAATAACCCGACATTTGAACAAGAATGGCTTAAAACTGCAATAAAAAACCGTTAAAACTCACATGGTTTTGCTATTTAATTATTTGCTTGCTGTTAGTTAAGTTTGCGCTAGATAACTGAATCAATCAGACTTTTATGAAATAAAACAGTCTAAACAAAAGCTTAATGGCATAAATTAAACCAAATGTGTTTTATAGGCATGGATTAAAGCATTTCTTGGGGTTATTTCAGTTGGACAAAATTCCGTCAGTGTTACCTGGTAACCTTGCTCGTTTAAAAAGCACACTCTATCTATTAACAACCATTGCTCGATAGCTTGCCTAAATAAATGTCGAACCAAATCGATCCGTTGGGTTAACCTCTGACGGTTAAGCCCTTGCTGAAGATAATCATCAAAAATAGTATCACTGGGTATAGATATACTTTTTTGGGCTGCAGCCCAAACACAAAAATCACTAAACGAACCAGCTAACTGGCTTTGCTTAATGGTGGGTACGGGCAAATATTGATCCGACTGACGTATTGTTCTTTGCAAACTATCAAACCCTAAACGCCATGCTATTTCTTGTTGTCTTAGGGTATTGTGTTTTTGATTGGCAATCACGCTTTGCTGCAATGGCAATTGTAAATCGTGACGGGACAAGGTTAATTTAGCTTGTTTTGCGATATTTGATAATGGCTGATAATGGCTATCTTGAATTAAATGATAACAACATGGCGAAATTGAAATAATCTGGGTACCTGCTTCACTGGCCAAGCGAAGTAAACGAACATGTAAATCGCCACAGGCATGCAAAGCCACGGCATGTTGTGTTTGTTTAATCGGTGAAGTATTTGCGCAAACATCGGCAAACGCATCTGCACAAATAAATTTCTGATCTAACTGCCATTTATCAGCAATTGACTGCCCTTGCTCACAGAGGTCCTGTTGCCACTCTAAGCTGGTCACAGAACCTTGTTGTGTTTTTGCAATCAATCGGCCTAAATGCCCCTTACCTGCACACCACTCAAGTATTGGAAGGTGGTCATGGTTATTAGCAAAAGCCTGCTCAGTAAAAGCAATAATTTGTTGCCATTTACGGCCTTTAATATGACCACTGAAATGTTTAAGAGCAGACTCATCAATGGGCTGATTTATTTCCGCTGCCAACTCATAAGCTTGGCGATTAAGTAACGGCAGCAAACTGAGAGTCTGGTGTTGTTTTGCAGCTTGCAAATCCTGTTCTAATGCCGGCAGTAAACTGCTTAACAGTAACGAGGGGTTACTGTCTATTAGATCAATCTCAGTATCAGGAATGCGCCATAGTTTGGCAGCTAATGTTGGAAATGCTTGTTGCCAAGGCAGGTACTTGCAATCAAACGCCACTACCTGCCATAAAGGCTGAGTTAACGCTAATAACGTGGATAATTGGCTGAGCCGAGTGGCGTAATCTGGCTTAATAACATCTTTTTGGGGGAGATCGGCAGATTGCGTTAACTCGCTATCTTGCTGAGATATTTGAACCTGTTCGGCCATAATGACAGTTAACACATTAGCAAATCGATGACTGCAATTGTAACAGCTCAATTTTAAACATGATAATATCAAGGCATATCATTACCGAAAAATAGGCAGGTAAACTTAATGCATTCACCTTGCGTCGCTCGATGTGGCTTAAATGAAGATGATTTCTGTATGGGGTGTTATCGACATGTCGATGAAATTGTTATCTGGTCACAGGCCAACGATCAACAACAGCAACACATTCTGGATCAACTAGAGTCTCGTAAATTACAGTTCGCTGACAGTAAAAATAGCCAGACTCTATCAAGAGCTAAATGGTTAGATGCTGAAAAAAGATTACTTTAGGCAAATATCACAACATTATTAATATATTAACTGGCACTCTCAAGCAAACGTAAACAATAGCACTCAGCTTGACCCATTCGTGGCATTCAAGCTGATATGGCTATTGGCACTATGAATAAATCAGCTTACTTTTTCATCATCGATTTTAAATTGGCAAACGGATTATGGGTCGCGACATCTTGCTTGTTTTCTGTGGTACTGCCATAACGAATTAACTCTTCAAAACGCGAATGTTCATTATCATGACAATATAAACACAATAACTCCCAATTAGTGCCGTCCGATGGATTGTTATCGTGGTTATGATCACGATGATGTACGGTTAACTCACTCAAGTTTTTATGGGTAAACTCTCGAGTACAGCGTCCGCAAACCCAAGGGTAGAGCTTTAACGCCTGTTCACGATAACCTGTCTCGCGCTTGGCTTTATAGTCTCTTGCTTCAGCCAATACCTTGTCTAATTTGCTCTCACCAACCATGTCGAATCTAACCTCAGCATAAATAAATTGCCCCAAGGATAATAAGGCTTATCGCTTGGGGCAATGATTTTGTTTTGTTAATGCACAAATGTGCAGTAATTAGCGTTAATTAATCGACAAGTTCCGCATGAGACAAGTGCACATAATGCAAATAACGCTCATATTGAGTGACAATATCTGCTGTAATTTGCTCTTGAGTGTAACCCATCACATCATATTGCTGACCACCGTGCTCAAGGAAAACCTCCACACGATAATAGGCTTGATCAGAGCTAATATTCTCTTCTGTTGTGCCCGTAACTGTGTAAGCTCGTATTCGAAGGCCATATACAAACGATAATAAGTCATCGGGACCAATAACTAACCTAACCCGCTCATCCTTAAAAATAATATCCGCTAATTGGCCCTTGCTTATTAAGGTATCTCTCATCTCGGTTAAAGCCGGTTGAGCTATGGTATCAAGATAATTTTGTGCATCCTCTCTAGTGGGCATAGACACTAAAATATCTAACCTGTCTTGCCAGGTCATATTGGCCTTAACATATTGCACGCTGGTATTGTGTGACTGCACGCTGTTGATTTTAAGCCAATCATCTTTTAATGCTTTATACAGACCCACACACATCAATAGCATCACGATTAAAAATGGCATTGCACTGGCGATAGCGGCCGTTTGCAGCGCTTGTAAACCACCCGCCACCAATAACACAGATGCTACAACACCCTGTAATGCAGCCCAAAATATACGTTGCCAAACCGGAGCATTATTGTCACCGCCCGAGGTTAAATTATCAATAACCAGTGAGCCAGAATCAGATGATGTCACAAAGAATGTCACCACTAAACAGACAGCAATTGTTGATAAAATCGTCGAGAATGGCATGTGTTCAAAAAACTTGAACAGTGCAACTGATACATCACTGGATACCGCTTCAGATAAATAACTCGCACCATGATTGGCAATGGCATCGATTGCCGTATTACCAAACACTGTCATCCATAAAAACGTAATCGCTGATGGCACAAATAACACGCCGATTAAGAATTCACGAATAGTACGCCCGCGACTGACGCGCGCAATGAAGGTACCCACAAAAGGAGACCATGAGATCCACCAGCCCCAATACAATAATGTCCAACCACCTATCCAGTCATCTTTTTGCTCATAGGCATATAAGTTAAATGTTTTACCAACAATCTCACTTAAATATCCACCGGTGTTTTGCACAAAAGATTGCATCAACAACACAGTTGGCCCCAGCACTAATACCGATACCATTAATAATAATGCTAAACCTAAGTTCAACTCACTTAAGCGTTTTACGCCTTTATCGAGTCCTGAAAACACCGATAAAGTGGCAATGCCTGTGATGATCACAATCAACACCACCTGCACAGTGGTATTGTTAGGCAGGCCGTCAATAAGATAGCTCAAACCTGAGTTTATCTGCAGCACACCAAAACCTAATGAAGTAGCCACACCAAACATAGTGCCAAGTACCGCAAAGGTATCAACGGCATGACCAATTGGGCCATAAATCCGCTCGCCAATTAACGGGTATAAAGCGGAGCGAGGTAATAAAGGTAATTTGTGTCGATACGAGAAGTAGGCTAAAGACAATGCCACTACAGCATAAATAGCCCAAGCATGAATGCCCCAGTGGAAAAAAGTAATCTTTAATGCATCTTTCGCCGCTTTAATCGATTCAGGTGATGCATCGGGTGGTGCCAGGTAGTGCATCACAGGCTCTGCTACACCAAAGAACATCAGCCCTATGCCCATACCTGCCGAAAACAGCATGGCGATCCAACTTTTATAACTATAATCAGGCACAGAATGCTCTGGCCCCAGCTTAATATCTCCAAAGCGGCTCATCATGACGAAAATGATAAACACTAAGAAGATGGCAACGCCTAATATGTACATCCAACCCGTTTTTACTTCTAACCAGTGCTGTACTGATTTAAAAAACAAGTTAGCTTCAGTTGGTGCGATGGCACAGAGTAAAACCATCATGGTAATAAGAATAACTGAAGAGAGAAATACAGGCGGGTTGATACTTGTCTTAATAGACATAATGTCTCCCTTAAAAATTACACTTTGTACCAGAGAGTTAATTAAACAACAGAGGTTATTCTTTAATCAAAACGGCACAAAAATTAGTGGCTAATACTAGCATAACTGACGGCTATTTAGTGCAGGCTTGCGGATAAACATGACTCTAGTGCGGTAATCGAACATTTTTATTGTGTATGTGTAAAATAAAAACACTTAATCAGTTAACAAGCCGTAACTGTCGACCAACGCAAAATGATTGCCAATCTAGCCGAGCATGCGTTGTGCTGCAAACCATGCAGAAATTCAATGTGCCTAACATGGGTATTGCACGTTAGTTACTGCGGTTAGTTTAGGTGATAAAGCTGTAGTAAAAATATGACGATTGCCCCACAGGCAATGAAGATAAAAACTTGAAGCAAACTAAGCCATAAAGTAAAGTTAGCCCCCTTATTTCGTCAATGGGTGTTGTTGTACTTCTATCAACATTAACCAATACTCATTGAGGCGCTTTTTTATTATTACGGCAAGCCTAAATGACCTCGAATATAACCCGTCAAGCTTATGCATCAGAACAAAGTTTATTGCGCATTTTTACTGTGCCAGAAGATGCTAAGTCGACCTTAAGTATTATCGAACAAAAGCTTTCCCAAGACTTAGCAGGTTTTTTGGGAAACAGCATTGCCGCGTTAGAAAAACCATTGGCAGAAATAGAAACCGACTTTCAAGCGTTTAAAATACCAGCTGCGCCTCGCTTTGTATCTGATTATACAGATGAAATCATGCAAAACTTAGTGGCTCACTCAGTGCATACATCAGCGCCGAGCTTTATTGGCCACATGACCTCTGCTTTACCCTATTTTGTATTGCCCTTGTCTAAAATGATGGTTGGGCTCAATCAAAACTTAGTTAAAATTGAAACATCTAAAGCCTTTACCCCACTTGAGCGTCAGGTTTTAGGCATGATGCATCATTTAATTTATGATCAAAATGAAACCTTTTACCAACAATGGATGCACAGCGCCAATCATTCTTTAGGCGCATTTTGCTCTGGTGGTACAGTGGCCAACATTACTGCACTGTGGATAGCCCGCAATCAAGTGTTAAAAGCTGAGGGAAGTTTCAAAGGTGTAGGCCGAGAAGGCATGCTCAAAGCACTACGCCATTATGGTTATGATGACTTAGCAATTTTAGTGTCTGAACGAGGCCACTATTCATTAGGTAAAGCCGCTGATTTACTCAGCATTGGTCGGGATAATATTGTGAGTATTCCTACGGATGCCAATAATAAAGTCGATGTATCCGCCATGCGTCAAGCCGCGTTAAAGCTTGAACAAAATAATATAAAAGTAATGGCCATAGTCGGCGTTGCTGGCACCACAGAGACAGGAAACGTAGACCCATTAACCGAGTTAGCCGAACTCGCCACAGAACTTGGCTGCCATTTTCACGTTGACGCAGCCTGGGGCGGCGCCAGCTTATTGTCCAATAAGTATCGTCATTTACTTAAAGGAATTGAACTGGCTGACTCAGTGACTATTGATGCCCATAAACAAATGTATGTGCCAATGGGTGCTGGTATGGTGTTATTTAAAGACCCTGAACTGGCACATACTATTGCCCATCATGCGGAATATATTCTCCGTGTGGGGTCAAAGGATTTAGGCAGCCAAACCCTTGAGGGCTCTCGCCCTGGCATGGCTATGCTAGTGCACGCTTGCCTACAAATTATTGGTCGTGAAGGCTATGAAATATTGATCAATAACAGCTTAGAAAAAGCCCGTTATTTTGCACAGCTAATAAAGCAACATTCAGAGTTTGAGCTAGTCACCGAACCAGAGCTTTGTTTGTTAACTTATCGGTATGTGCCGCTGTCGGTACAGTTAAAGCTTACTGAAGCGATTGCGATTAACGACTTTGAAATGGTTGCCAGAACTAATGAGCTTTTAGATGGTTTAACTCAATTTATTCAAAAGCACCAGCGTGAACAAGGTAAGTCATTTGTATCTCGCACCCGTATTCGCCCAGCAAGGTATCAAAGACAGCACACAACCGTATTTAGAGTTGTTTTAGCGAATCCGTTAACCAGCCATGAGATCTTAGCTGACGTGCTCAACGAGCAAACCCAAATAGCCCAATTAGATAACGAATTTTATCCGCAATTACTGGCGCTATAGTCTTCAAGACTCAAATTTTAAGCCTCAACTGTGATTGTTGAGGCTTTTTTTTGATAAAAAACTAATGCCGATAAACTTATTAACCCAATAAATTTCAGACATAAAAAAGCCCCGACGTAATGTCGAGGCTGGTTTATCCATCACTCAATCTCGATATAAATATCAAAGTGAGTCTAATAATGGTACCCGAGGCCAGACTGTTCTGACAACGGAAAGTGGCACGCTTACTTTAGCGTGCCTGCTAATTCAAACATTAAAAAACTATAGACATAAAAAACTATAGGCATAAAAAAGCCCCGACGCAATGCCGAGGCTTGTTTATCCATCACTCAATCCAGATATAAATATCAAGGTGAGTCTAATAATGGTACCCGAGGCCAGACTGCACTGACAACGGAAAGTGGCACGCTTGCTTTAGCGTGCCTGCTAATTCAAACATTAAAAAACTATAGACATAAAAAACTATAGGCATAAAAAAGCCCCGACGCAATGTCGAGGCTGGTTTATCCATCACTCAAACCAGATATAAAATATCAAGGTGAGTCTAATAATGGTACCCGAGGCCAGACTGTTCTGACAACGACAGTGGCACGCTTGCTTTAGCGTGCCTGCTAATTCAAACATTAAAAAACTATAGACATAAAAAACTATAGACATAAAAAAAGCCCCGACGCAATGTCGAGGCTTGTTTATCCATTACTCAATCCAGATATAAAATATCAAGGTGAGTCTAATAATGGTACCCGAGGCCAGACTTGAACTGGCACGCTTATTCAGCGAGGGATTTTAAATCCCTTGTGTCTACCGATTCCACCACTCGGGCAAAGTGTTGTTTTAATCGCTTTAACATCAAAGCCATTAAACGCAATTTAGTGGAGGCGCGACCCGGAGTCGAACCGAGGTCGACGGATTTGCAATCCGCAGCATAGCCATTCTGCCATCGCGCCACAACGTAAAAAAGGATTTGGAGCGACATATCAGGTTCGAACTGATGACCTATACCTTGGCAAGGTATCGCTCTACCAACTGAGCTAATGTCGCGTAAATCTGATTAACTCGCTTTAAGCACTAGGCTATCTAGCTGTTAGTCTCTTGTCTACGGGGGTGCATTTTACCGATTTCATCCCCGGTGTCAATTGCTGTTTTTATTAAAACTTATCGTTTGCGCACTAAATAATCTTATTGAAGTATTTATGTGCTATTCCGCGGTTAAATCATTCCAAGCCGCTGAAATGTAACTTATCATCGACCAGAACGTCAGCAATGCTGCCACATAGAACAACACATAGGCCATATCCGTTAGAAATGGCGTAGGTTGCCAAATCAAACCGACTATCGCGGCCATTTGGGCTGCTGTTTTATATTTGCCAATCCAGGACACGGCAACAACACCACGTTTGCCTATTTCAGCCATCCACTCTCGTAATGCTGAAATAACAATCTCACGTCCAATCATAAACAATGCGGCTAAAGTTAAATAAATATTATCATTTTGCTGAACCAACAAGACTAATGCAGTCGATACCATCACCTTGTCTGCAACTGGGTCTAAAAAAGCACCAAAACGGGTTAGTTGACCTAATTTACGGGCAGCATAACCATCTAATGCATCCGTCACTGCAGCAAGCCAGAAAATAAATGCTGCAGCAAAAGGTGCCCAAGTATAGGGTAAATAAAAGAAAAATATAAATACAGGCAGTAGCACTAAACGAAACAGTGTTAATGCAATAGGTAAGTTAAACGGCATAAATAGACCAATTATTCGTAAGCTGCGCCAATCTTGCCTTAATTTTAGCCCCCTCGCAATGTGTCATGAATCGTTTGTGCCATTTCTAGGCTAATTCCGGGAACTTTTGTTAATTCTGCTACACTGGCACCCTTTACTTCCTGTAATCCGCCCAAATGTTGCAATAAAGCTTTACGTCTTTTAGGTCCAACACCCGCTATCGATTCTAAAGTTGAAGTATTACGCGTTTTCTGACGTTTATTACGGTGTCCTGTAATAGCAAAACGATGAGACTCATCTCGAATATGCAACACAAGGTGAAATGCGGGTGAATCACTGGCAATTTGAATAATTTCTTCAGAACCACCTAATACAAAGGTTTCTAACCCCGCTTTACGCCCTTCTCCTTTCGTTACCCCCACAATCAAAGGTGGTTTAGCTAAATGGACACATTTTTCATCAACGATATTTTGCGCAATACGAAGTTGGCCTAGCCCACCATCAATAAATAAAATATCAGGCACCTTGCCGGTTTCATCAATTCGGTCAAAGCGGCGACTAATTGCTTGTTCCATTGCAGCATAGTCATCTCCGCCCGTTATACCATTGATGTTATAGCGTCGATAATCCGCTTTATGCGGCCCTTCACGATTAAACACCACACACGAAGCCACTGTACTCTCACCCATGGTATGGCTGATATCGAAGCATTCCATACGGTTTATTGGCGTAGACAGCTCTAAGGCCTCTTCTAGTAAGCTAAAACGTTGTTCAATTGTATTCTTGTGTGACAATCTGGTAGCCACGGCATTACTGGCATTTGTTATCGCTAAACGTAAAAAGTTAGCTCGCTCACCACGAACGTGTGTTTTTATCGAAAACTTTTTCTGTAACGCCTGTTCTATTGAGGCGGCGACCACTTCCATCCCGTCAAATTCGTGGCTAAGGATCACTTCTTTGGGCACTGTGCGCTGCACGTCTTCATTTAAATAAAACTGCCCCAAAAATGATGATAATACCTCATCTAACTCTGTGGCCACTGGCACACTTGGGTAATAACTGCGGCTACCAAAAATCTTACCTTCTCGAATAAACAGTAAGTGAAAACAGACAATTCCAGACGCATAATGCACGCCAACAACGTCCATATCACCTTTATTATTAGAGACTTCTTGTTGCTCACTTACTTTACGTAATGCGCTAATTTGATCACGATATTGAGCGGCTTGCTCATAGGCCATGTTAATAGCAGCATGTTCCATTTTATCCACTAAAGTGCTGATCACCTGCTGATCTTTGCCGCGTAAAAATAACGTGGCTAATTTAACCTGCTCTTGATAATCATCATCAGACACAATACCAACGCACGGAGCGCTACAACGGGACAATTGATACTGTAAACACGGGCGAGAACGAGATTTGTAGTACAGGTCATCGCATTGACGAATAGGGAATAACTTCTGCATTAAATTAAGGCTTTCGCGAACAGCACCGCCGTTAGGATATGGCCCAAAATAATGACCTTTCTCGCGCTTTACTCCGCGATGATAAGCCAAACGCGGATGTTTATGACCACTCAGTAAAATATAAGGATAAGACTTATCATCACGTAACAATACATTGTATTTAGGCATGTACTGCTTGATATAGTCATTTTCTAAAATAAGTGCATCGGTTTCGCTGTGGGTAACTGTGACATCGATGTGATCAATGTTAGCGACTAATGCCTGGGTTTTTACATTGGGTAAATTGGCTCGAAAATAAGAGGTTAAACGCTTTTTAAGATCTTTAGCTTTGCCAACATAAATCACTTTATCGAGTTTATCGTACATACGATAAACGCCTGGTGATGATGTTACAGTGCGAAGGAATGGTTTAGATTGGAACCCGTCAGACATAATTGATTACAACACAGTTAATGGTGACACAAATAAAAATCACGACAACCTAATTAGGTTCTCGTGAAATTTGATTAGAATGAACCCGTGTCGAGCATTTTGTATCGAATGGCTAAGCGGGTCAATTCAACGTCACCATTAATACCTAACTTTGCGAATAATCGGTAACGATAACTGTTAACGGTTTTAGGGCTTAAATTGAGTTTTTCAGAAATTTCATTCACTTTCTCACCGTTAGTTATCATCAACATGATTTGCAACTCACGCTCTGAGAGGCTGGTAAAAGGATTTTCATCACTGCTATCGAACTGGCTTAACGCCATTTGTTGGGCAATTTCAGGAGAAAGATAACGTTGCCCGCGAGACACTTGGCTAATTGCACGGATAACTTCTGGAGAAGTAGAGCCTTTAGTTAAATAACCCGACGCCCCCGCTTGCATAACTTTTTTAGGGAAAGGGTCTTCAGTTTGTACCGTTAGTACTATTATTTTAGCATCAGGCTGATAACGTAGTATTTTACGTGTCGCTTCTAAACCACCCATTCCAGGCATGTTCATGTCCATTAAAATAACATCAGCTTCATTCTGGCGAGACCACTGTACAGCGGTTTCGCCGTCATGTGCTTCACCAACTACTTTAATGCCACGCTCATCTTCTAAAAGGCGACGGATCCCAGTACGAACTAACTCATGATCATCAACTAAATATACAGATATCAACTTCAACCACCTATTTATTATTTGCCATTCATCCTGAATGTTGGCATTTTTGTTTTGCGAAACATCGACATAATAAAACATATGATGCTTTGAAGTTTCTAGCAGACAAATTTATCACTAATCCTTGAACTCACACAAGCAAGACAGGCACGATAAGCTAATTTTCAACTAAATAAAAATGGTCTGCGGCTCAAGCTGATTACTTACTGGCCATTTAACGTCACAATAATATTGCGCGCCGAACCTTGGTCTCTGTGTTCACACAGGTAAATCCCCTGCCACGTCCCCAAATTAAGGCGCCCCTTACTAATGGGGATGGTCAGTTCAGCACCTATGAGTGACGATTTAATATGCGCGGGCATATCATCAGCACCTTCATAGGTATGTCGATAATAAGGGGCATTTTCAGGCACCATAACATTGAAATGTCGTTCAAAATCGCCCCTTACCGTTGGGTCGGCATTTTCATTTAATGTCAGTGACGCTGAAGTGTGTTGAATGAAAAAATGCGCCAAGCCTATTTCAAAGGTTTTAAGCTCAGGTAATTGTTGCAATAACTCATCTTCAACGAGGTGAAAGCCTCGTCTTTTAGCCGTTAGTTGGATGCTTTTTTGAAACCACATCATTTTCTCGCTTAGGGTCTATTTTAATAACATGATTATCAGGACTATCGGAGTTCAACTTCAAGTAAATGATCCATAAAATGCATGCCATGGGCTAACTCATATTGCTTTTTAGTTAGCGCACCATAGGCAAAGTGCGGCGCTAGGACTCCATCATAGGCTCGAAAATCAATTAATGATTGTTTAAAACGCGCATAAGCAGTTGTGAGGTTATGACTCGTATTCAACAGTAAATGCGTATCCAAACTTGCTGCACCCGGGATAGGTTCACTTAAACTATGGGACATTTTTCTTTTTGACTCAAACACAGCAAATGCCAATGACCCAAGAGTTACTTTAAATAAATCAGATTTGTGTTGCGGATAACCCAACATTGAATACTCCACACTCTGTGCACAGTGTTGCAGAATTTGAGCGACATCCCACTCTCCATTAGCGACTGGATGACTTATCATAACCTTATCAAGCAATGTAATCATGGAGTCTATATCAAGTGGTACCACTTCAGGTTCTACACTCACCCAAGCTGTGCCACCTATGGTCAGCATGGTCGTGGTGACTAAACTGAACTGCATAAACTGTCTTCTATTCATCATGACGCCCATTTCATATTATTTATCTAACCAATGCACCTTATTGTCACTCTGATTACAGTATTTATCTTGCAACCTTTGTGGTACATTTTTGTACATATATATAATACTCACAAAAATACTATGCATCGCCAATTATTCATATTACTTATTTTTGCCGTCTTATCGGTACAATCTGCCCACAGCAAACCTATTGTTAAGGTTGCTGGTTATCAATTTGCGCCCTACTTAAATCAATCAAGTGATGGACTTTATACTGGATTATCAGTTGATGTGGTAAAGGCATTGAATGGCATTCAATCAGAAGTACAATTTGAATTTGTTGCGACGAGTATTAGTAACCGCTATAAAGCGTATAAGATGGGTCGTTATGACATGATATTATTTGAAAGCCCTATTTGGGGTTGGCAAGATATTGAACATGAATTTGTGCCATTACATATTAATGATGGAGAACTCTTTATTGCGTTGAAAGACAAGGCTATCGAACAACAATATTTTGATAACTTTAGCGGTAAAGTCCTCAGCCTGGTAAGAGGATATCATTATGCATTTGCTCAGTGGCAAGTTGACCCAAAGGCACTTAATAATGATTATAATATTCAATTCGTCAGATCAAACGAGGCCTCAATTGTGAGCATACTCAGAGGCAGAGCGGATATCGCCCCTGTAACCTGGTCTTACTTGCAATTCTATTTAGCCCAGTATCCTGAGGTCAAATCTCAGCTACTAATTTCTAAGAAATGGGACCAAAAATATGACCATGGTGTTTTATTAAATCCCAAAGCACCTATTAGCAAGCAACAACTTACAAAATGGATATCACTGCTGCAAGAACAAAATATACTACCCCGATTAGCGGCAAACTATGGGCTATAAAAAAATAATAAACAATGACTTAAAGAATATTTTTATAGGCTGTGCATATTAATTCTTTTAGGTGACAAATGAACAGCTAACAAAAAACCGTATTCATTGAATACGGTTTTTTCTGTAATTAGCGACATAGCGTTATTTATATTGAGATGCTACATGGTCACCATCGACCAATAATCCAGACGTTTTTGAGGCTCATAGACAACGGTTTTACACAACTCTTTGTATTGCCCCATTAACCCGCCTAAATTAGACGAGCCACCTAACTTAGCAATTTGTTGTTGTTTCTCGGCTATAATATCTTTTGCTACTTGTTCTGCACTGCGATATTTTGCGGCTAATGTAGCAGCATCAGTCGCCGATATTTTTAAACGCTCACCCACTGCCTGCATTTGCGGTGCGTTCATTGCACCAATCGCTTCCGAAGCGATTTGGTAATAAGCTGCACACTGAACCACTTCATCGGCAAAGGCTTTCTCGGCCAGATCTTGTGCGCAGACAGCTTGGCTTAAACATACTAACGAGGCCGTTAATAACCATTTCGCTTTAATACTCATATCCCGTCCTATTTAGTGTGCTAAATTTAAAAAAACACGTCATTAAAATCAAAGATACCATTAAAAACCATGCGTTGCATGACTTACCCTAAACCACCCCGCAATACTGTTACGGGTTTTTAATGTTGGTAACACTTCATGGGGAAAGCGCTCACTTAAAAATATGGCTAACGTTCCCATCTGAGGTTTTACCGTTTCTAGCAGTAAATCGAACTCATCATAAATAAGCAGCTCGCCGCCATCGTCCAATTGCCAATGTGGATTTAAGAAAAATACCGTTGTAAGAATTCGATTTTGGCTGCCTTTTAAAGCATCGACATGCTTTTTATAATGTGCCCCAGGCTCATACACTGCATAGTGGCTCTCATAATCAAACAACCCCATAAATAAGCGTCGATTAAGGCCCTCTCTAAGTTGCTCCATAATAGACAGGTACGCTTTGTCTGTGTGGTCTTGTTTATCAAGCCAACTGATTTTATCTGAGCGGATCTCAGCATTAACTTGCTGTTCAATACCACGACTAATAGCCGCATATTTAAAATCAATGTCATGCTTAGCCTGCATTTTTTCAAGTAGGGCTAAACTAACATAATCAGGAATGATATCTGATAAAAGACTATAGCCTTTATCGACTAACGCATCTGCGATCACATCCAGCACTGCTTCACTTATCGGCGAAACCATACATGCTACATCCAAAGAGACGACGCTTTTTACTTTACTTTAGGACTTAGAAAACAAGGTTAAGTCAGAATTTCGAGGGGGCGTGGTTTGCTAAATTAAAAGGGAATAATTAAATACGCCCGAATTTTTCAATAGAGTGTGAATACTCAATTAGGCTGCGAATATTAGTTTAACAATGGCATTATGACAACAAAATAAATATCCTCCTGCCAATATCGATTTTCAAATTAAACTTCAATTAAGTCAAACCGTTTAGCAAAACCTTTAAACCACTGGTATAGATAGCTTTTTATAATCAATATACTTAAATATTATAAAGTTAAAAACTCATACGTTAGATGTATATTCACACAATTACAGTACTATTTATATTCTATAACTCACTGTATTACTGTAATATCCCGCCTCAAATATTTAATACTGAGATTGTTATGCTAAGCGATGTGCACCATGGTGCGGATAAAAGGTATTGTGAATCCACTCTTTGCTGGGTGGGCCATTTATCAAATGAAGATTGGCCGTTAGACTTTCAACATTTCACCTCGTTTGATGAATTCAAATCGAGCGGTCTAAAACCTGCTCTTATTGTGTTGTCGCTACCAGAGGAGCAACAAGATAAGCAACTCGATGCAATTAGAAAAGATGATAAGTTCTCGCTTTGCCTTTTGCTTGTTGTTAAGGAAAGCAAGCTGTCTCCATATTTATCCAATGGGATGTTAACTCAAAATGTCACCACTCAGCTTGACACCTTTTTAGAAAAGTCTGCACTCGTAAAACTGGATTATCAAGATAATTTAGCGTTTAAACTACTTTGTTATATGTGGTTACATAGCAACAGTATTCTTGAACCAATGCGCCAACCTCAAAGCTCGCGACTCTATGTTTATCCACTATTGCAAGCTTGGGGAATAGCCCCTGAAGATTGTTTTTCATGGTTAAATGGTATTAGACAAAATAACTGGATTGAAACCGACCATTTAGTCAATCGGATCAGACTATGCCCAGACTGTCATTGCGGCCATTTAAATTACATTGATATATGTCCAAGTTGTAAAAATATTGATATTGGTAATCGTAGCAGTTTGCACTGCTTCAATTGTGGTCATGTGGGCGCCAAAGACGACTTTAAAAAATTAACCAGCTTACAGTGCCCTAATTGTTTACAACATTTACGCCATATCGGGGTGGATTATGACCGCCCAATAGAAAATCAGCACTGTAATAATTGTGAACATATTTTTGTCGAAGCACAGGTTGAAGCTGAATGTTTACAATGTGGACAAGCCCATGCGATTGATGCTCTGCATGTTAGAAATGTATATGGATTCAAGCTGACTAGCCAAGGACGAATCTTGGCAATTCAAGGTAAAAAGCACACTTTGTTTTCACTCTCTGCAGGAGAGCAAATGAGTCTGCAGCAGTTGTTATGGTTAATTGATTGGCAAAACAAATTAGCTAAAAGGCATAAACATACCCATACCTTACTGTGTATACAGCTGATTAATTTTAATCAATTTTTACAATCTGAAGGTGAAGCGAAGGCTCTAATGCAATTGGATGCTTTTCAAGACAGATTAAGAAGTATTGTTCGAGTAACCGATGCGTGTACAAACTACACCGATAATGGCCTGTTAATATTGCTCCCGATGACAAATACAAAACAGTTGCAATCCATTTACTCAAAACTACTCAATGTAAAAGAGTATCAAGACAAATCAAATATTGAATTTACCGTTAAGGCCATCAGTTTGCCCACAGAGATAAGCGATAATGTTGAAGATTGGCTGACAGACCAAATTCTGACAGCAAAGTCTATAACCATATGAGTGAACTGCATACTATATTGTATATCTTTGCAGATATTTGGTATCAGCTCGCTAACCACATGCTGTTTTTCATTTGGTTATTACCGTTAATATTCATTTATGAATTGCCTTTGATGATGATAGTTATCAGTGGCATTTTGCGCTTTCATTATGTGACGTTTATTAAAACGCCTAAAGCCTCCATTTATCAACCTAAAGTATCTTGTATTATTACCTGTTACGCTGAAGGCAAAGCGGTAATGAGTACAATTTCATCGCTCATTGAACAAACCTATTCCGGAGATATTGAGATTATTGCGGTAGTTGATGGTGCAGTGCAAAATGCACTCACTTATGAATCGGCACTTCAATCGGCAAAGGCCTGTAGCCTACCCAATAGAAAAGTGATTGTTTTACCTAAATGGCAAAGAGGTGGCCGAGTATCAACTTTAAATGCAGGACTGCATTTTGCCAGTGGTGAAATAGTGATCAATGCAGATGCTGATACTTCATTTGATAATGATATGGTCAGCCAGGTGGTGCCATATTTTGAAGACCCAAACGTCCCGGCCCTTGGCGGTGCACTAAGAGTACGAAATGTTTCTCAATCGATTGTGACTCGGATGCAAGCAATTGAATATTTAATCTCCATGCAAGGTGGGAAAACGGGGTTAAGCCAATGGAATCTTATCAATAATATTTCTGGTGCTTTTGGTGCATTTCGCCGAACTTTCTTAATTCAAATTGGTGGCTGGGACACTCATACCGCAGAAGATTTAGATTTAACAATTCGAATAAAACAGTATTTTAAAAGACATCCCCAGTGGCGTATTCCCTTTGCTACTTTGGCGATAGGTCATACTGATGCCCCAGTTACCTTAAAAGAGCTTGTATGGCAGCGATTACGCTGGGATGGCGATTTGCTTTTTCTGTACTTCAGAAAACATTGGCCGGCATTTACGCCAAAGCTGTTAGGGTTTAGCACCTTCATATTCACCTTAATATATGGTTTTTTACAAAATGTATTAATGCCATTTGTTATTTTTATTTACAGTGTCGGAATAGTGGCATTATATCCTTGGCAATTTGTTGTTTCTATTTCCTTGGTGATTTACACCATTTACTTCACTATCCTTCTATTTTTTTACCTCTTTGTGCTCTGTGCTATTTCAGAGCGTCTAAAACAAGACTTATCTTTAATAAAATGGCTACCACTTTACCCTTTTTACGCACTGTTTATGAGAATGGTGTGTTTGTTTGCCCTATTGAATGAAATGATACGTCGTTCGCATGAAGAAAGCTCTATGGCACCTTGGTGGGTGTTAAAACGCGGGAGAAAATTTTAGTGAAAGTCAGTTATAACGCATCACCTAAGTCAAGTAAGCCCCAAACGGATAACGGATTAAAAGTACCTTATGCAGGCGCTAAACGTAGTGGTTTTAAAACGCGCTGGTACCTATTGCTACTTCTAGTAATTATCCCCTTAATATTAATATCTTGGGTTTTAATTCGCCCTGAAATATTTATTCTAGCTAACGGAATAATCACCACTGAACCACTAGAGGTAAGATCGCCTTATAGTGGGGTACTAGTTAATTTAAACGTCAGAGGCGGTAACAAAGTAAAAAAAGGCGATGTTATTCTTACCATATCAAACCCACAACTCAACGCTAAAATAACGAAACTGAAAGATCATCTAGGTCAATTTGAACGTGAGGATATTAGCTTGGACAATGCTATTTTAGGACGACTGAGAGAGAGAATATCAATAGCTGAAGAGGGAGTGACAGCACAAGCGCTATTGGTAAAACAGTATCAAGACTTACAGCAAAAAAATAAAGGTCTAATTGCATCCTCAGAAATGGCAATGGTTCATCAAACCTATATTGCTTCTAAAATGGAGTTAGCGAAGTCGAAAGCCGATTTAGCACAAGAAAAACAGCGCCAACAAATACTCGCTTCAGCTGGCAGTGTGACATTATCTAAAAACGAAATTGAATTAGAACTTGCAAGCTTAATTGCCATTAAAACTCAGCTAACGAATACGGCACCATTTGACAGCCAAATAGTCGACATAATGGTTCAGCCGGGGGAGTATATTGTTGAGAATCAACCCATGCTACTGATATCTGGTCGCAAAATACCTGTTATTACAGCTTACCTAACACCTAAATATTTTAGCCATGCGCAAATAGGCCAGCAGGCAACAATCAAGTTGCCTGACGGAAGTGAACTTAGAGCGAAAATATCTGAGCCGACTGAATTAGTGAGTCGATTACCGCAGCAGTTATCAGGGCCTTTTGAAGGAGATAAGGCGGTGTTAAAAATAATTCTAACGCCCGATGATTCACTTCCAGTATCCATTGAAGGTTTACCTGTAGAAGTTATCTTCGACTATCAGTAGTTAATGATGTTTCAAGGTCAAACTTGATAACGTACATACCCTGTACCTAGACTTAAACCTGCGTCTAAACCTAAACGTCCTCAGTTTAACCTGAGGACCGACTCTATATCTGACTATGGGTCAACACGGCCTTATTTTGCTCAGCTTGTTCGAGCCCTATATCAAGTGTGTGTTCCTGCAATGCCTCATCTGCTGCTTGCTCACTTTGATTCACTTTTAACGCTAGGTACAGATCTGAACGGATATAAATACCCTCATTGCCAGACTTCATCCCGGTCTGTTCGAACCATGAACGTAATTGGCGCTTTCTACCTGCCAGCTCAAGCCGTACACCGCGTTTTTTAAAAATCGCATCTAAATCGGCAAGCATTGCCATTACACTTAAATCTAAATGAGTAAAACACGGCACAGCATCAATAATAACGCATTTTATATCGCCTTTTTGTCTTGCGTATTGCTCTAACAATCGACGTTTAAAATAACCTGAATTAAAGTAAGTTAACGGTGAATTGAATCGATAGATGAAAATACCAGCCACAGGTTTCGCTTTGTCACTGCTATCTAAACTTCTGATCACCCCTTTTATATCTACCCCTAAAACCTGATCAGTTGGGCGCATAACTGTTCGAATAAATTGGAACAAACCCAATAACACGGCCAATGTAATCCCAGGGATAACACCGATAAACAATACCGCAAATAAGGTAATTGATGCTAAGTAAAAGGCTTGTTTGTCGCGTAATCTTAATTGCCACACAGCTTTTAAATCTAAAAGATGTACTGACGCTATCACCAACACTACCCCGAGCGCAGCACTTGGAATAAATTCCAGCGGCGCAGTCAGAAAAATAGCAATAATGGCAATAATCGCCGCAGCAATAATTGACACTAATTGTGTTTTACCACCATTAGCATCATTCACCGCGGTACGGGAGTCAGCGCCACTTACTGCAAATCCCTGTGATAATGCTGAGGCTATATTCGCCAGCCCCAGTGCTCTAAACTCTTTATCTGCATCAATGTCATAACCATTTTTGGCCGCAAAACTGCGGGCAGTCAGCATCATACTAACAAAGCTGACTACCGCTAAGTTAAGTGCAGGCATAACAAGTTCGCGTATAATACCAACGTTAAATTCTGGCGCTTGAAACAAAGGTAATCCTCCTGCTACTTCCCCTATGGTTTTGACATCAAATTGCTCAAGGTTAAACAGCCAAACTAATATCGCCCCAAACGCGATGGCAAACATTGATGAGGGCCAGCTTGGCCTAAGCCGTTTCATGCCAAAATAAATCGCCACTGTTAATATAGCCATTAGTAGGGTGGGAACATGTGTTTTTGACAAATAAGTAGGTGCGCCACCTAAACGTTCAAGTAAGTATCTTTCGTCGAAAGTGAAACCGAATATTTTTGAAAACTGACCAACAATAATGGTAATTGCCACACCATTTAATAGCCCCATTAAAATTGGCTTGGACAGAAAATCAGCCAATACCCCTAATTTAAATCGGCTAGCAATTAAACACCAAAACCCGGTCATTGCGGTCATGGTCATAACCAGTTGCCAATGCTTAACACTGTCGCCGGCCGCCAGTGGCGTAACCACTGCTGCAATAACAGCACAAGTCGCTGCGTCAGGCCCAACAATAAGTTGCCTTGAGGTGCCAAACAAAGCATATATCATCATAGGTAAGACGCAGGAGTATAAGCCAACAGCAGCGTTAACACCGGTAAGTTGGGCATAAGCAATTGCAACCGGAAGCGCTACAGCAGCAACTGATAATGCCGCTTTAACATCATCCGCAAACCACTTTCGCTCATAGTTAATAAGTGTATTTAAACCTGGCATAAACTCATACAAACGTGACAACACAGCAGTTTCCTTGTCATTAAAGCTAGTGCAGCAATGATAGGTTTTTATTGGAAAAATTACAGCAACTTGTGTAATTTTTTTCTAGCACAGAAATGTGACATAAAAATGAACCTGTGCAGCATTAACCGATAATTGCCCTTAGTGGATATTAACAAGGTGCTTTAAGAGGATGAGAAAAATTGATACTTTTGATTACAAATCTCAAATCCAAAGCACCTATTACATGTTAAACTACTCTACTGAAATATCATTTTTCATTTATTTGCTCCAAATGGCTTCTCTATAATTTCCTGAGGTTTTTGTGTCTCAATCTTCAAACAAAGCTGCCCTAAACACTTTCCCGCATTTAGCAATGCTACTTCCTATGTTAGCGGCAATCGTTGCGATAACGCCCTTAGCAATTGATATGTACTTACCTGCCATGTCAACTTTGGCAAAAGGTTTTGGCACCGATGTGACCATGGTTCAGCAATCGCTAAGTATTTACCTGGCAGGCTATGCGTTAGGCATGCTGACTTTTGGCCCGATTGCTGACAGAGTTGGCCGTAAGCCATTAGTGATTACTGGGTTAATCGGTTTTAGTGTAATCAGCTTACTGCTTGGATTCAGTCAAACCATAGAGCATTTTCTTGTGCTGCGCTTTTTTCAAGCCTTTATCGGCGCAGCAGCCACCGTTGTGGTGCCAGGTTATATTAAAGAAATCTACGGTGACAATACTGCCAAAGGCATGTCTTACGTTAGTTTAATTATGATGTTAGCGCCGTTAATAGCCCCGACAATAGGCAGCTTTATATTAGAGCTGGGTGACTGGCACTTAATCTTTTTTGTATTAAGCTTTTACGCGGCATTATTACTTATCATTGTGTTAACAAAGTTAAAAATGCCCAGTGATACTGATTTGGAACAACGTAGCCAAAAATCTTTTTTTCGATCTTATTACACAGTGTTCTCTCGCCAAGGTGTAAAATTACATATCACCAGTGGTGTACTGACCTCTTTTGCATTTTTCTGTTATTTAACTGCATCTCCATTTGTATACATGGAAGTGTTTGAATTAGACAAGTCGCTATTTGCCATTCTATTCAGCTCTAATGTGGGTGCATTAATGTTAGCCAACATTGTTAACTCACGTATTGTCAGTCGTTATGGCTCAAAGCGTATGTTACATGTCGGTACTTTTTTTGCGACTATTGCCGCCATTGGTTTAGTGCTGGTGAATGTGTTTGATTTAAGTTATCACTTTACAGTGATAATGCTGATCCCACTAATGGGTGCATTAGGGATTATGTCAGTGAATGCTGATGCGATTGTGCTAATGAAATTTAAGCAAGAAACCGGCACGGCTACTGCGGTTATTGGTACATTACGATTTGGTTTTGGGGCAACAGCAGGTCCATTACTCGCCTATTTCTATACTGGTACAGCAGTGCCATTCGCCAGCTTAATGTTAGTGGCCATTTTAATGGTTGCCGCGTGTCAGGTATTACAAAATTATCAAAGCAAATATCACACTCTTACTGATAACTGATAACTATCGTTGGTAAGTTAACGCGTAAATTCCACAAAGCCATCAACCAAGCGTTTGATGGCTTTTTTGTTTGTCTAATCCAACATACTCTGGTGACAACAATCCTTCCACCTAGATTAAATATGAAATATTTTCAAATTAATTAAAAAAATAAACAAAACACTTGCAGTAAATATAGATTTACATATGATAAAGCTCATACGTTCTGCAGAGCGGATAATGGGTTTAAGGTACGTCTTACCCTTTAACAGACTTAAATAACCGTTTAAGTTTATTTTTTAGAACGATTACCGTCGTTGTATGCAAGATACTGTTTACCATAACGGTAACTTAAGAGGATTGATTTCATGGAAAAGCTTTCTGGCGCCAGTATGATTGTGCGCTCACTAATAGATGAAGGTGTTAGCCATATTTTTGGTTACCCGGGTGGTTCTGTTTTAGATATCTATGATGCCCTCCACAAAATAGCTGGTGTAGAACATATATTAGTTCGTCACGAGCAAGCCGCGGTTCACATGGCAGATGGTTATGCTCGCGCCACGGGTAAAGTTGGCGTGGTACTGGTAACCTCAGGTCCTGGTGCAACCAATGCCATTACCGGTATTGCAACAGCCTACATGGACTCTATCCCCTTAGTGGTGTTATCTGGTCAGGTACCAAGCTCACTCATTGGTAATGACGCATTCCAAGAGTGTGACATGATTGGTATTTCTAGGCCCATCGTTAAACACAGCTTTTTAGTAAAAAACCCTGCTGATATTCCTGAAATCGTTAAAAAAGCATTTTTTATCGCCTCTACTGGTCGCCCTGGGCCTGTGGTTATCGATTTACCAAAAGACTGCCTAAGTCCTGATAACCTTTATGATTATGTCTATCCAGACAGCGTAAAAATGCGTTCATATAATCCAACGACTACCGGTCACAAAGGTCAAATCCGCCGTGGACTCCAAGCCTTATTAGCGGCCAAAAAACCGGTTCTTTATGTGGGTGGTGGCGCGATTATTTCAGAGTGTGACAAACAAATATTGTCACTTGCTGAGCAGCTTAATATTCCGGTAATTTGCACATTAATGGGCTTAGGCGCTTTCCCTGGGACTCATCAACAAAGCTTAGGCATGTTAGGCATGCATGGCACATTTGAAGCCAACAATGCTATGCATAATTGTGATTTGATATTTGGTATTGGGGTACGTTTTGATGATCGTACAACCAATAATGTTGATAAATATTGCCCTAACGCCACTATTTTACACATAGATATCGACCCTGCATCTATTTCAAAAACCGTACGCGTAGATATTCCGATTGTAGGTTCAGCAGATAACATCCTTGATACCATGCTTGAATTGTTAGCCAGCACCAAAGGTAAGAATGATACCGAGGCATTAGATGCTTGGTGGCAACAAATTACTCAATGGCGCGCTCAAGAGTGTTTAGAGTTTGATAGAACGACTGATCGCATAAAACCGCAGCAAGTTATCGAAACCTTATATAAGCTAACCAATGGTGACGCTTATGTCGCCTCGGATGTCGGTCAGCATCAGATGTTCGCCGCCCTTTATTACCCGTTTGATAAACCACGTCGTTGGATCAACTCTGGTGGTTTAGGCACTATGGGCTTTGGTTTACCTGCCGCCATGGGCGTCAAAATGGCATTCCCAGACGAAACCGTCGTGTGCGTTACTGGCGATGGTTCTATTCAAATGAATATTCAAGAGCTATCAACGGCACTGCAATATGATACCCCTGTTAAAATTATCAACTTGAATAACCGCTTTTTGGGCATGGTAAAACAATGGCAAGATATGATTTATTCTGGTCGCCATTCGCACTCCTACATGGATTCTGTGCCTAATTTTGCCAAAATTGCCGAAGCTTATGGCCATGTAGGCATAACAATTAGCGATCCAAAAGAGCTAGAGTCAAAATTGGCCGAAGCATTAGCCATAAAAGATCGATTAGTATTTGTAGATATTAGTGTTGATGAGACAGAACACGTTTATCCAATGCTAATTCGCGGTGGAGCAATGAACGAAATGTGGTTAAGCAAAACGGAGAAAAGCTAATGCGTCGTATTATTTCTGTATTACTTGAAAACCAACCCGGTGCACTTTCTCGCGTTGTAGGCTTGTTTTCACAACGTGGTTACAACATTGAAAGCTTAACCGTTGCACCAACGGAAGATAACACACTGTCACGTCTAAACATTACCGTGATAGCGGATGCAAAAGTGTTAGAGCAAATTGAAAAACAACTGCATAAGCTTATTGATATTCTAAAAGTGGCTAACATTACTGAGGCCGCGCACATTGAACGCGAGCTAGCTCTGGTCAAGGTCAAAGCTATTGGTGATGTGCGTGAAGAAGTTAAACGTACTGCGGATATTTTTCGCGGCCAAATAGTTGATGTAACAGCAAGCCTTTACACCATACAAATGGCTGGAACCAGTGATAAAGTTGATGCCTTTATTGGTGCCTTAACAGAAGTCACTAAGGTGATTGAAGTGTCTCGCTCAGGCGTGGTGGGGCTATCTCGTGGTGAAAAATCGATGCGAGCGTAAGCTAATTGAATTAAATCAGCACTCCCGTCTGTAAACATAAAAGAGCCACAGGTTAATCTGGGCTCTTTTATTTGTGGAGCTATTTTTATATTGATTCATTGTAGACGCATAACGTCAATCATTCAGTTAACAGCATAAACCATTAATAAATTTAATTCATAAATGAGGATATTGTTTAAAATCAATCTCAAGTTACAGCATAAAGTTAATAACTTAATTATAGTAAAAATTTACGCCATGGTAATCAATGCAATATAAATGTTCCAACCTGAGCACGCATGGTACTCGCAAGCTTTGATAAATTATTCACTGAATGACTTAATTGCTCTGCTGCCATAGTCGAGTGCTGGGCAATATCACTGATAGCTATAATGCTGCGATTGATACTTTCTGCCACACTCGATTGTTCTTCTGCTGCCGTAGCAATATGGGTGTTTAACTCGGTAATGTTATCAACCGAAGAGACAATTTCTTTTAGCGCATCGCCAGCTAAATTTGTGTTTTTGTTAGCTTCATTCACCTGTCCTACGCCTGACTCCATAGAAATAACCGCTTTTTTTACCCCTTGTTGCAAGTTATCAATCATGATTTCAATCTGCAGTGTAGACTCTTGAGTACGCTTAGCTAAGGTACGCACTTCATCGGCAACAACCGCAAAACCGCGACCTTGTTCGCCGGCTCTCGCAGCCTCAATAGCAGCATTTAACGCAAGTAAATTAGTTTGTTCAGCAATACTTTTAATCACGTCCAGCACTTGTCCTATATTTTGGCTTTCACTAGCAAGGTGTGTAATAACCTCAGATGTTTGCTGAATTTTAGTCGACAAAAGTGACATACTTTTAATAGACTGTTGAACGATTAGATCACCATTTTGGGCATGACTGTCGGCATTCTGGGCAGAGTCTGCAGCAGCTGTCGTACTTTGAGCAACCTCAGCAACCGTTGCAGTCATTTGGTTCATCGCTGCAGCTGTTTGCTCAGTTTCACACTGCTGTTTTTGCATCCGGTTGTTAGTTTCTCGGGTAAAATCATTCAAGCTATCAGCAGAACTATTAATCGTATTCGCCGCATCAGATATTGACTCAAGAATCCCCCTCAAATGTTCAATGACTCCGGTTAAATTAATAGATATTTGGCCCAACTCATCATCATTAAACTGCTTAAAAACTAAGGTTAAGTCAGAGTCTTTTTTAATCACTTTTAACTTAGAAAGGATATCGGTAATAGGTGACATTACACTTGTTCTTACCCATCGGCTCAATATGATGCTAGCAATTATCGCGATTGCGGTTAGAAAGAGAAATAAGTTCACAGAAGCATTGTAAACCTCATTCACAGCTTGCGTTTCATTTCCGGCAACTTGTATCTGCAGTGATACTAGTTCTGCTATTTTACCGCTAATAGGATCTATTACTTGATACAAAGGGATAATATCTGAACTTAATTGTCCGGATATATTGCCTGATAATGTATTGAGTTTACTGATTAACATATCTATTTGCCTGTCAGCAGGCACAAACATCGCATTAGCTTCTTTAACTAAACGGGCTTCTTCTGTTGTCAGTTCAGTCGCCATATATTTAGTCCAAAGAGTCTCAATATTTTTTCTAGCATTTCTCAATGCATCAGCTGCATCTTGTGCACTAAAATCTCCGGCGTTTGCTTTATTGATAGCATCAATAACATACACAGCATAATCGTCTCCAATGACTTTTAAGTCCTCAAGAGGCACCACTCTATCATGGTATATTCGTACCACCCCTTGCTCAATTTTACCCATCATATTAATGGCAATGCCACAGATACAAATAAGCAGTGCAAGTGGAATTAAAGAGCTTAACAGCATCTTATGTTTAATTTGTAGGCTCATAAAATGTCACCATCGTAAACGATTGAATTCATCCATTCTAATGGTTCAGTCATTCCATAAAGGGAACCTAAATACGTTTAGATATTTTTTAAAGCTATCATAATGACTCAACAACAATTTGTTACCAAAATGTAATCGTCACTAAAATAAAGTATTGCACAGAGTAGGTTTTATGCTAGGCAGAGAAACAAAAAATTTTATTTTGTATCGGGAATGGTACATAAAGTTATAACGTTAAAAACCATCCCTCTGATATCAAAACGATTTCATTATATAAAAATCTGCACAAGCTTGCTTTTGATGTTAACGAGGCGGGATATTTAGGTAATAATTAGTTAAATGTTATATTTTTAAAATAATTGGAGTAAAAACTTAAAACAACAGTGTTAATAAAATGTTAACCTAATATTGATTTAAACTGACAATAACCATGCCTTAAAATCACTTATGGTAAACACCTTCAAAATAACTTTATAAAACTGACTATAAAACATTCAAACACGAGCCCCTTTATTGTCATAAAATGACTAATTTTTAACTGTTGCAATCTTTTTTTCTCCTCTATGTTGATTGCTGAAAGTAAAAAAAATTAAATTAACCCCCTAATTATAATAAAAATGCTAGCGCTACTATTACCTTCATTGAACACAATAATGTTAGTCGTAATAGTGGCCGCAGTAGCAGAACATAGACAAGGATATCAGATGAATAAATCACTATTTTTACTCCTGGCGGGCTTACTCAGTGGTGCAGCTCAAGCCGCTGTAGGTGGCCATCCAGTCGTATTAGTACATGGCTTTCAAACCGACAACTTACAAAGTAAGCCAACAGGCACTCAGGTTAGTAATAATGGCGATCAATATTGGGCTCAGTATTGGCGGGATCGCGCCGATGAACGTATCGATTGGCCATCACATGAGCGTATAGCCAATAAAATCACTAGCAATTACGTATGGCCTAAATTACAGCAAATGTCCCGTGATGGAACCTGTGCCAGTGGCTGTGTGTTTGTCACTCACTCGACAGGTGATTTAGTCACCCGTTATATTATTGATAATCAAGCACTATGGTTACAAAATGCCGGTCTGCAGCCATTAAACATTGTGGCCACCTTCGATTTTGCAGGTGCGGGTGGTGGTGTTGAATTAGCCGATCTTGCCGTCAATGTTGCCAATGGCTCAGGACTTATCGATGCAACCTTAAGGTTTGCAGTGTCCTTATGGCTAGGCACCACTCCAACACCATCAACAATTGGTGTACTTAATGATTTACGTGTTAATAGTGCCCGCCAGCTTGCGCCCTTTCCAGAAAGTAGAGTACCCCGCTTACGTTTTGCGGGTGCTGGGTCTGACTTTCTTGGGGCTACGGGTGCATTTTTACCCGGTGAAGATGATGGCGTAGTCGCCAGCCACTCAAGCTGTGGTGCAGCATCGGTAGGCAGTTATAACAGCTGCTCACGCAGTGTCGCATTTGATGGCAAACTTCAATCTGTCAGTGGCCCGAGCCAGTTTATGCCGTATCATTACCCTATGTTAATGAGCGAAGGCTACAGTCATGGTGACACTATTTTAAACAGTGCCAAAGATGAAGTCACCACATCTAACAGCAGTGCTAATTACCTAAATGGTGACAATTTGCAATTTAATACCTATGAAGAAAAACGCGGTTGGTGGGTGTTTAGTTCACGTTATCGACTAGTCAGCAACTCGGCGAATACCAGTATGTCATCACTTGTGTATCAGGCGGCTAATTAATCATTGTGAAGAAGTATAATAAAAAACTTGTTATTGCTATTACCCTGCTAGTAGGTCTAGCAGGGTATTGGTATTTCACCTCTGAGCCAGCGATATTGCCAGCTCAGGCGTTGATTCCCCCCCAAAAGGAGCCTTCTATTACTCAGCCGCCAGCTCAAACTTCGCAGGTAAAACCCAAGATAAAATATCAAGTAGAAACAATCCCTGAGTCTATTAGTGAGAGTTTCTCTTTGTTGGCAGATGCCTATGCTAATGAGCTAACGTTACCTTCTTATTCAATGCCATTAACTGCTGAAGATAGCCACTTACTTAACCCCAACAATTACCTGCCACAGCCCGTTATGTTAAAAGGCGGCGGCAGCGCTAGCATAGTGCTACCTCAATATCGTTTCAGCTACCCTGAGCCTGTAATAGTAAAACTTGTCGTAAACGGCATGGCAGTAACGGCTGTTAAGGTCTCACTTAAAAGCGAGCAAAGTACTGATACTAACTATGGTAATGACATACTTGCTAAAAAAGATATGCTCGGCGATGAAGGGGAATGGGCTGCACAGCTCGACGCGAAAGAAGAGTGGGATGGCCCAATAGAAGTGAGTGTAACGTTTAGCGCTAAAGGCAAAAAGCAAACAATATCAACAGGCATTGAATATAGTTATCCAGCAGCCACTATCACCGGAGTAGGTAACATTCGGGCAGAAGGCAGTGATATGGTTATCCCCATCAAACTAGACGTTGAACAAGCGGGCTATTATCGTTTACGGGCTAATTTACACAATGAAAACGGCCAACCAATAGCCTTACTCACCAGCTCAGAAAAACTCTCAGAAGGTGGTGCTGAAATGATGCTTAAAGCTTATAAAGGCGTGCTTGCAACACACTCAGGTCCCTTCAAAATAGCGACTTTTGTGTTAGAGCTTCGCCCTGGTGTGCCCGGGGAGTTAACGCGTTATGGTCATAGCGAGCAGCCTAGTTTTGATCTTGGCGATTTTGCTGTCGAACAACTGTCAGATGAGCCATGGCAACCTGATGAACAAGAACAGCAACGCTTAGAGTTTTTGCAGAAGATGGCTGGCGAATAATGAGAGGTTAATGTCACTATGAATTCCTCGACCTTGGAGCTAGTACTAAAGCTGAATTTATCGATTAGGTCAGAAAATCAGACACTCATATATTCTCCCTATTCAAAAGGAATAATATTCCACATCGTCTACGAATATTAAACACCTCCGAGGTCGATTCAACTCAAGCATTGGCTTAAATTTTACCGTATTAACACTAAAAAACCGGAGGGTTTATATGATAACAATATCCTTTATGCCACATCAGGTTTCGTTTTCAGTTTGAGAAGACCAATGCCAAAGGCTGCCATTGCCACTGCTACAATGGCATTAAGGTAGTTGAAAAAAGCATAGGGCGCGTAGTCAAGTACATCTACCCCGAGTGTGGCGGTATAAAAGGCACCGGCCGTAGTCCACGGAATAAGACCTGTGGTCATAGTGGATCCTTCTTCAACTGAGCGCGAAAGAATGGCTGGCTCTAAATTTTGTTGCTCATATTTAGGCTTAAACAGTTGGCAACTTAAAATAATCGAAATATAGGCCTCGCCCATAGCAATGTTACCTAAGAAGCCGGACATAATCGTTGTCGCAATAAGGGTAGCGGTGCGCTGCACTCTTTTTATGATGCCAGCTAATAGTGCGCTAAGAAATCCCGCGCCGTGCAAAATTCCGCCTAGCGCGATGGCCATTAACGCCAGCAGTAAGGTCCAGCTCATGCTGCTAATGCCGCCGCGACCAAGCAAAGCATCTAAACTGGGGATACCCGTTGATTCGGGCGTATTTTCCCACAGCGCATTAAGCACAGATATAGCACTTTGTTGCTGATAAAAAATCGCAATTAGCACGGCAAGTATAATGCTGCATGACATAGTCACTTCAGCGGGCACTTTTCTAATGCTCAGTACCGCGAGTAAAATCAGGGGTAATAAGGTAATCAGCGGCGTAAGGCTGTAATTGTTGGCGAGTGCTGTTTGAATTGAGGTGACCTCTGCCAAGTCTATATTTTGCTCACCATAGTTAAATCCGATCACTAAAAATATTAAAAAAGTGAGGATAAAAGTCGGCGTTGTAGTGAACAGCATGGCGTAAATGTGTCGATAGAGATCGGTGCCAGCACTCATAGCAGCAAGGTTTGTGGTATCTGAAATCGGCGACATTTTATCACCGAAGGTGGCACCGCAAACAATCATACCTGCGACTAAAGGCAGTGGAATATTCATGGCAGAGCCGATACCAATAAAAACCACACCTAAGGTGCCGACGGTACCCCAAGATGTTCCAGTTGCTAGCGACATCAGGGCGCACAGTAATAAACCAACAGCCAAAAACAAACTCGGACTCAGCCAGCTAAGGCCATAATAAATAAGTGTGGCGATAGTGCCACTGTGCATACAACTAGCAATCACCATACCGATCAATATAAATATATAGATGGCAGGCATGGCTCTGGTGAGGGCGTTAGTCATCAACTCACGTATCTGTATATAGCCGTAACCAAGACTAAAAGCGTTGAGTCCTACCCACAACAGGCACAGAAACATTAGTGTATGCAGGCTGATCCCTAGACCAAAAAGTCCACCCGCTATGGTGATGATAATCACGCTAAAACAGATAAGAGACTGCAAAAAACTAGGGCTACGGGGTAAGTTAGGCGTAATTACAGACATTGGCGCACATTATGGTAACAATTGGGATGAAGCTGAGTATATCAGTACAAGTAATTGGGTAAACTATAAACAAGCAGGATATCAAAAATAAACCTTTTATCTTTTGTAAGTGGTCGTTTAGCGCCAAAGACAAAGCTGGCTAAAAAACTGTTGCGCTTGTCTGAGTGAAGATTATGGTTGCAAAGTAAATTTAGCCTATTGCCTTAAAAAAACATCTAGTCTGGTATAAATGACGTATCAAGGATGACCACATACGTTTTTAATCAATATTAACATGGTAAAAATTACCCATTCGTTATCGATTCGTAAGCTATTGTTGCGGTATATAATGTATTTGCGCGTGTTTTATTCCATGTAAAAGAGGCATTACCATGGATCACAACCCTTCTCAGCCACTTCGCGTTACCTGGGCACTTAAAACAAGCTTTATTGCTGATGCTTTGTCCATGCCGGTGCATTGGTATTATCAACCAATAGAAATAGAGCGTGCTTTTACGGGTGGTATTCAGCGCTTTGAAGCCCCACCTGAGTTTCATCCTTCATCTATTATGTCTTTGCACTCTAAACACAAAGGAGGGCGACAATCCAATGATAGGTCGCCTAAGGGCTATGCATCTAAAGATCAGCCGCCGCAAGTGGTAGGCGATATTATTTTAAAAGATAAGGCGCAGTTTTGGGACAGACCGAATGTGCATTATCATCAAGGCATGCAGGCGGGTGAAAATACCCTTAACGCCCATTGCGCTCGTGTGCTGATGCACACCCTGGCGCGTTCGCCACAACGCTACGACCGACAAGCATTTGTTAATGCCTACATTGACTTTATGACAATGACTCCCGCCGCTCATCCAGATACTTATGCAGAGTCCTACCACAGAGGATTTTTTGCTAACTTGGCGCAGGGACGCAAGCCTGAAAATTGTGGGATGATAACTCACGACACCGCATCCATAGGTGCATTGGTAACCATAGCGCCCTTGGTTTTTTCAGAACGACTTAAAGGCATAAGCGAAGACGAAATAAAGATTACCTGCCGAGGGCATCTGGCCTTGACCCATCCTGATGAATCTTTAATGCAGGTATGTGATAGCTACGTGCAACTCTTGTGTGGTCTGTTGGATGGCCCGGATGAGGCCGGCGCTAAAGCACTTTTACTTGAAGCAAGTATAGGCCAAACCAGTACTAATTTAGCCAGTCTGTTAAAACGTAACGTGCCCGACAATCAGGTCGTCGGCCAAGTGTTTTCAAGGGCATGTTATATTTCAGATTCTTGGCCTGTCGTCTTGTATCTGGCCTGTAAATACCAACATAATCCTTGGCAAGCACTGCAAGTCAATACTAACTTAGGCGGTGACAACGTACATCGCGGCATAGTGCTGGGAACCTTGCTTGGCTTGCAAAGCGATACTGTGGCCACCAGCTGGTTTGAACAACTGGTAGACCACAAATTGATTGCTGACGAAATTGACACGCTTATCAGCGTGGCAAGCGTTCCCAAACCGTAAGTTCAGACAAGGTATGCTGAAACTTGTGCTGAGTTTCACGGATCACAAACGGGACTTTTCGCGGCTCACCCACTAGCTTAAAGTGGCTTGATAATTGATCTTTCAAGCCATCTAATGTGCTGTAGTTTTCGCCATCTTTTTTGAAACCCCCTATCCACTCTTCCTTGGGTGTATGCTCTTCCAGCCAAGTGTAAGGCGATGCAATAATCAGCAAGCCACCGTCATTGATACGCTGTGCGATATCCGCCAAAAAGCGGCTTGGCTGGTAGAGCCTATCAATTAAATTTGCTGCCAGCACTAAATCATAAGAAGTGAATTGGGGTTTGAGGTTACAGGCGTCGCCTTGATGAAATGCTACGCGGTTTGCATAAGCTTGCAACCCTAATTCTTGCAAGGTACGAGTATGATAGCTGACTAATTCGCCTTCTTCGGCACGGGCGTAACGCACTGCACCTTGCTGCGCCATTTGAGCCGCTAGGCGGGTAAAGTTTGCTGAGAAATCAATACCGTCTACTTCATCAAATTGACGGGCCAACTCAAAACTTGCTCGACCACACGCACAGCCTAAATCAAGGGCTTTAACTGTGGGTTTACCCTTCATTGCCTCAAGTGCAATATCAGCTAAGGCTTTAGGAAAATTATCTACGCCATACCAAGTGTCACCAAAGTGAAACTCTGCGTATTCTGACAATAATTGATTACTTTCGTAATAAGCCTTAGGAGAAGTCGCTTCAATACTAGAGGCAATATAGCGAAATCCTGCGTGCTGAAAGAAGTGACGCCTAAACGCATAACGTGCACTAAGGCGTGATTCGTTACCACTTGAAATCCATGAGCCACCTTTGATCAGATTGTGTTTACCATCAAAAGTTGGCGTGGTGAAATCGTCATACAGTGGATGTACTTTAAAGTTATCGAAAGGGTAAATAGGCGTTTCAGTCCATTGCCACACATTGCCCACCACATCAAACCAATGACCATGTTGATAGCGCGTTACCGGGCAACATGATGCAAAATGGTCAAGATGCAAGTTAGCATCGGCCTTACTATTACCCAGCTCTTCGACGCCTGCTTCTGCACACAAGCGATACCATTCGTCTTCCGTTGGCATGCGGATCAGTTGCCCAGTTTCTACTGTTTTCCATTCACAAAACGCTTTAGCTTCATGGTAGTTAACTTCAGCAGGCCAGTCCCAAGCCATATCAATTTCTTCCGTCATCAGGCGTAAACGCCAGCCATTATGCCAATGCCAAAATGCTGGGTGTTTCGCCTCAGTAAATTGTCGCCAAGCCAGGCCTTCATCGCTCCAGAAACAATTTTGCTCATAACCACCGGCCTCAACAAACTCAAGAAACTCCTGATTGCTGACTAAATATTGGCTAGCTTTAAATTCAGCGACCTCTGCCTGATGTTGGCCATGTTCGTTATCCCAGCCATAGACATCACTATCAAAGGATTTTCCAAGATTAACAGAGCCGGCAGCGACGCTTATCAATTTATTTTTTGGCGCCTGGCCAGTCTCTTTGCAAGCAGGCCATTGAGGTAATGACTGGATTTTGGCCAGTTCATGCTGGCGAATCAGTACCGACGACGTCTCAAGGTGAATACGCTCGTGCTCAATACCCATCACGATAGGCCACCAGGTATTTTCCCAATCAATGGGTAGCACGAGGTCCAAGGTATCAATTAATGTTAATACTGTGGCACGTACTTTAGCGCGGTAGTCTTTTACCGCAGCAACACTGGGCCAGTCATAACTTTCCTCGGACAAATCATCCCAGCTCATTTCATCAACACCCACAGCAAAAATTGACTCCATATGAGGATTTATCCTATTGGGGATCAGATTTGCTAATAGTAGCTTGTTGATGAAAAAAGTGGCCGTATGCCCAAGATAGAAAATAAGCGGGTGGCGCAAGGGGATAGGTTTTTGATAAAAACCAGCATCGTCGCGCAAACAATCAAACAGTTGCGAATAGGTATCGAAAGTATTAGTGAAGTAAAGCGCGATTTCTTTGCGCTTGTCATCCACACTGCCACTGCTGAGTTTAGGGGTTCTGCGCAATGCACCAGGTTCAACGAACATTGCGGATCGTTTAGCCATTTCTTGAGCGTTTTGTATAGGTAAGGTCATCCTGAAACACGTTCCGTAAATTTTTATTCTATAGTCATACGATTAACTACTGGATAAAGGCTCAACTTTTTTACTTTATATTGATATTATCCGCAAAAAATTTTGCTTGTGGTTAAACGACTCCGCCCTGCAGTTTTTTAATTGCTTCGACTAAATAATCTCGTGAGCAGCCAAAGTTTAAGCGAAAATAGTCTTTATCACCAAAGTCTCTGCCCGCTGATGGACCTACACCTTTGGCTTCACACCAGGCTTGCGTATCGGTAACTTGCAAACCGCTAGCATCAACCCAGAGTAAAAAAGTCGCCGCGGGTGAGATAGCTTTTAAACCGTCAATTTTGTTGATCTCAGTGACTAAATAATCGCGATTTTCTATCAAATAAGCCAGCTGTTGTTGATGCCAGTCATCGCAATGCCTGAAGGCTGCATTAGTAGCGGTAAGCCCTGTGACGGTTACCGATGGTAACCTGCCCCGGGCAGCATGGCTGAAGGCTGCTCTTAATTTTTCATTGGGAATAATAGCAAAAGACGTACCTAATCCCGCGATATTAAAGGTTTTACTCGCGGCCATCAATGTCACTGAATGCTCAGCTAACTCTGGGTGCGCACTGGCAGGCAAATGTGGCACGTCATCTAAAATTAAATCGCAGTGTATTTCATCCGAGCACAGCATGACGCCATGCTTTGTGCATATTGCTGCAATGGTGTCGAGTTCGGCTTGATTTAAGACTGTACCAAGCGGATTCATTGGATTACACATAATAAATAAGCTGGCTTTAGGATCCGCGGCAGCCGCTTCTAAGGCATTAAAGTCAAGTGTCCAGCGTCCTTCCACTTCTATCGAGCCTATACAGGTTCTGTTGAGATGATTAATTGCAGGTGCTGCCAATATAGGAGGATAATTGGGTGTTTGTACGATAATCGTATCACCTGCTTGGCAATATGCTTGAATAGCCACATTAAAAGCCGGCACCACACCCGGAGTCCAGACTAACCAACTAGGATCAATCTTCCAGTTATACTGACGTTGGCACCACGCCACAACGGCCTCACAGGCATCGGTATCGTGAGCCGGTGAGGTATATCCGAACAGGCCATCATCAATTCGCTGATGTAAGGCAGACAAAATAGGCTCAGCACAGCGAAACTCAGTATCAGCAATCCACATAGGCAGTATATCGGTACCTTTATATTTTTCCCATTTATGGGCTTTTGACGATGTGCGGTCAGGTTTATCACTGAAGTTCATTGCGGGTCCTTTGAACGTTAATTTAGCAGTCTGCAGAAAACAGCCGATTTAGCTATGACTATTAACCTTTGGTTTAGGTTAAAACACAAGTCAAAATAACCCAAGAACTTGTTAATATTACATGCTTTTTTTGTCTGAGGGAGTACATAAAATAGTATTATAGTTAGCCGTACCTCTATTTAAATGACAAAGTCAAAACAAGTCAGACATTAATACCCCAAAAAATTGCTGATTAACATCAAATAGAACCCTTACATGCAGCTGTCAGACCCATTAGCCAAAGTCATTTCTGATATGAAAATTAGCTTAAACCATCACTCGCAGTGATTACACTCTTACATAAATCACTGCCAAGTTAATAAAGTCAAAAATGAAACAACCTTGGAATGTAGCGAATGGATAGCTAACTTGTCACAAAGAGGAAACCATAGCTTCAACGTCCTATATTGGCCCAAACAAAAAAGCCTCATCATTTCTGATGAGGCTTTGTCGTTGAATGTGGCGGAGGGATAGCTTGCTTGTAATAAAGAGGAACCCAGAGGTTTAAATTCCTATTTTTAGCCCAAATAAAAAGGCCTTATCTTTCGATAACGCCTCTTCATTAGAATGTGGCGGAGGGATTACTTGTAATAAAGAGGAACCTAGGGTTTAAAGCCTTATCTTTCGCCAAAACAAAAAAGCCTCATCATTTCTGATGAGGCTTTCTCGTTGAATGTGGCGGAGGGATAGGGATTTGAACCCTAGAACGGGATAAACCGTTGCCGGTTTTCAAGACCGGTGCATTCGACCACTCTGCCATCCCTCCGAACGAGCTGAATAATATAAGTATCTCTGGTGCTTGTAAACTATAAACTTTAAAAAAAAATCTAAATGTTTACCATTTGACCACTATGATGTGTTTTTATGCAAAAAGGGGCAAAACCGCCCTACTTGGGCTTACATCCCTTTATAACAGTTAACTTGCTAGACGATTCATTTAAAGACTTTACAGCACTTTATGCTACTATTTGAGTCATTATTTTCCAGTATATCGTCCACTTATTAATTTATGAATCTAACATTGCTTCCTAGTGCCAAACTGGCACCACAATTTCATGTACCTAAAGAGGTACCAAGTACTTTTTATCCAAGTCACTTATTGCTGGGTCAGGATAGAGTTGTTGATAGCTTTAAATTAATGAATAAAGTGAGTGGGCAAAATCTGTTTCTAGCTGATTTCCCAGGCGTGGACCGTGTCGATTTTATTGAAGCATTATGTACACAGGCTGATACTCCTGCGGATCAATACCTAGTTGCAACAAAATCAACAGAAGATCTCCAGCCGGTTAAATTTAAATGGCAGCCGCAGCGTCCCCCTGAAAATGTTGGCACAATCGCTAAACAACAATCATTGTTTTGTTATTTACAAGGTCCTATAAGACGTAATGACCTGATTGGGAAAATGCAAAAGACCGATAAAAATAGCCAATATAAAGCAGGGGCATTAGCATCCAATCATTTTGTGTTTATTTGTTTGCAGTCAATTTGGAAGCGCGAAGGTCTATGGGAGTTGTTGTTACAAATTCTCTCTGATGGTGAGTATCGTATTAATCAAGATTTAGCCCCTATTCCATTAAACTGCAAAATTATACTAGTGGGCTCGGGTATCTCTTTTAGTCACTTACAAAGTGAAGACAGATTATTTAGTCAGCATTTTCCAATATTAGCTGAAATCAGTTATGAGTTAGATTTAACCAAACATTCAGAAACGCAATATGTGCAGTGGTTAGCGACATTAGCCAATAAACAAGGCGTAGTGCTTGAAACATCAAGCATATTACCGTTACTTTGGTACAGTTCTAGACTCATTGAGCATCAACAAAGATTAAGTCTGAACATGATAGGCATGCGATCTTTAATGCTTCAAGCTAAGGCTTTTATTCCTAGCCTGCCAAGTAACAAACAGGGTAATGGTATAAACAGTAATGCTGTGGCTAAAGCGTTACAGCAACTCAAGTTTCGTCACAATAGTTCAGAAATTTATTCAGCCCAAAGTTTTGATGATAACTTTATTAACCTCCCTACCGAAGGGGCTATGGTTGGGCAAATCAATGCATTAACGGTTATCGATACGAGCGACTACTCATATGGAGAACCTGCCCGTATTACCGCATCAGTTCACTATGGTGATGGAGAAATTGCGGATATTGAAAGAAAATCTGAGCTTGGAGGCAATATTCATACAAAAGGCATGATGATCCTTTCGTCCTGTTTATATCGCATATTTGGCCGTGATGCGCCGCTTCATTTAAATGCCAATATTGTATTTGAGCAATCTTATCAAGAAATTGATGGTGACAGTGCTTCATTAGCTGAGTACTGCTGCTTAATGTCTGCCATTGCAGAACATCCGATTTTACAATCTTTAGCTGTCACAGGTGCATTAGACCAATTTGGTAATGTACAAGCTATCGGCGGCGTGAATGAAAAAATTGAAGGTTTCTTTAATTTATGTTCTCGCCGAGGTTTAACGGGTGATCAAGGTGTCATTATTCCTAAAGCGAATATTTTGCAATTAAACCTTGAACCAGAGGTAATAGCTGCCATTACCGAGGAAAAGTTTCATATTTACGCCATTGAGCACATGGATCAAGCTGTTGAATTATTGATGACTATCCCTGCTGGTGTAGCAAATGAAGATAATGATTTTCCACCAGAAACCTTATACGGTATGGTACAACAACGACTCGATCGTCTTGCAGGACATGGAGACGAGGTCGAACTTAACTTTTTTGCAAAAATATTAGCAAAATTAGGTATTATTTAGTGATCGGAGTTGTTTAGCTTACACGTGTTCGCTATCTTGTCTGCATCAAAAAGTCATTCTAGTGGTATTGAGAAAAATGGAAAGAGCAAACAGTTTTACCAAGGAACAACTAATCGCATGTGGTCACGGCAATCTACTCGGTCCTAATCGCCCACGTTTACCTGTAGACAATATGCTAATGATGGATCGCATTGTCACTATTAATGATAATGGCGGTGAATTTGGTAAAGGCGAGATCGTTGCTGAACTCGATATCAATCCAGACTTATGGTTTTTTGATTGCCATTTTATCACTGACCCTGTTATGCCAGGTTGCTTAGGCTTAGATGCTATGTGGCAATTAGTTGGATTTTACTTGGGCTGGGAAGGCGCTGATGGTAAAGGCCGTGCATTAGGCGTCGGTGAAGTTAAATTTACAGGACAAGTTTTACCTGATTCAAAGAAAGTGACCTACAGACTTAATATTAAACGCACTATTCATCGCAAATTGGTTATGGGTATTGCAGATGCCACATTAGAAGTGGATGGTCGTCAAATCTATTCAGCGAAAGACTTAAAAGTGGGTGTGTTTAGCGACACTTCTACTTTCTAACTCATTTAGAATTGATTATAAATGATCTCAAAAAGTCTAATTACCTGACGATGTTAATGCCCTCAAAGTGAGGGCATTTTTTGGTCTATATAATCCACAAATGATTCAGATCATTTATTAAACAGCCCATTCAACCTGCCATCAATGCCTTCACGCCAACCACCAAGCCATTGCGACCGAGGGTCTAAACCAGCATAGGGACACAATTCCTTAGAGCGCCCTCCTATCCCAGCTTGAAACCCTTTTGAAAAAGCCCTATCTAAACGATCTCTTTTTTGTCTTTTCATGTAAGCGTCCTCGTTTGTGATTAAACTGACTCGCTATACTTAAAACCCGTTGTATTAAACAAGCCAGACAAATAGGAATAGCTCGTTTTTCAAACAATATCAACACAAAAAAATCATCATTTAGAGTGAAGGTTAATTAACATATTGAGAATAAAAATAAAAAAAATCGAGAATATTTTCTCGATTTTTTATGTTTCATAGTCTACTCAATAACAGTATCAGCACATAGCGTAAATCAGCGTTTAACTGAGTTCAACAAGCTGCTAGAGTGATTAACGCTTACTTAGCTAATTTGACTTTGCGTCGTCTTAACCATAATAGTGGCAGCGCAAATAACCATGACAAACTTGCTGCACCTTGACGCACATAAGGTTTTTCTTCTGGTACATCAGTGTAACTACACGCTTCACCGCTAGTCGGTTTTAACACCACCATACGAGGAAGATAAGATGTAACCGGATTACCATTCCCGTCTAGCGCAAAATAAGGTAGGCCGTTTTCTTCATTGATGATTAAGTTACCCAGAAGATCAAATTGATACTGTGGTTTTCGAATAAATGCGGTACCCACAATAGTACCATCTTCGTTGATACTATTAGCCTCAACGACATAAAATTCTGAATCGTAAGTTAACTCTTCTCCTGTACCATCTTGAATAGTGATTTTCTTACGAGCCCAAGAATCACCAGAAGCTTCATAACCTTTTGATTCACAAACCAAAAGATTGTTAATGTTTAAAAATTCTTTGTCTGCGTGATTATATAAGAAACCCGCTTTTGGTCTAGGTTTTTCTTTATCGTAAGTCACTTCAATTTGACCCACTACTTGACCTTTATTATTAATGTCTTTCGCTTTGCTACTAAGATCTGAAAGTCCTATATTAAAATCATCAGGAGTGACGGGTAACTCTGTTGTGTTATTAGTGTCAAAAATGAAAAACTTACTACGTAGATAGCCGCCGATGTACTTTTGGTAACTACCAACCATTAAACCATCATCATTTATATCATATGACATTGAGGCTAAAATATCGTTATCTTTAAAATCAACCCAATTATATTGATACACACCATTTGCATCTTTTTTCCAAAAAGCAGCATCTTGACGTAAATTATTAGTATCCCCATTGCGATAAACATGGGAGCGTCCAACAACATCTGCTTGACTATTAATACCTAGACCTTGGGCAGTAAATACAAAAGTTGACTCGCCTGGAGTTAACCCCAAAGGTAATTCAGTAACTAAAGGCTTACCTTCAGCATCAATATTATTTAAATCCCACACAAGGGCACGGGTTTGATATTGAATGTTACGACGGTTATTAATAGGGTATTGATCTGCTTGAACACAAACATCAACAGGTGATGGATTATCTGCATCTGGATTGTAATTATCAATACAAAGGTTGACTCGGTCTTTACTGAATGAAGCCAGCTCAGTGCTGCCGTAACCCGTTGCAATATTATTTTCATTAACCGCTGACGCCGATGACCAACCGCCTAACTCAACAGTTGCGGCGGGTTTGTCACCGCTCTCTTCACGCGTAAAGGTGGTATAAGGAGGCACTAAAGACAGTTCAGTTGCAGGACTGTTAATGGAGTTCACCGCAACACCACGCAGCTCAAACTCACGAATATACCAATATTCTTGATCTGCTATTGTACCTTCATAAGGTATTTGTTGTTCTGGCGCACTAAAGGATCCAACTTTAACACCACTGCTATTCATGCCGTAAAAATAGCTATCCACTGAATTGACGACTTGCTCGCCTTCCGCATCTAACGTGCCGGGAGCTGTCGTACCTGCGATGCTAAAAAAAGCAGGTTTCCATGCTTCGGCGGCATTAGCTGCGGCAGTGAAAGTAAAATTGTTAGCTTCAATTGGTTGATAAATTGAATAAGTAATTTGTTCGGCAGGCGCAATACCGTCTTCGACATCAATGATGCCGCCTTCGATATCTTCAGTGCTGAGCTTCTTTTTTCCTTTAGAAATACCGACTAATTCATCGTTATTATCAACACCCAATGCATAACCTGAACGAGTGCCTGTCAGCGCACCACGTAAATCATAGGTGTCTTCATCTAGATTAACAATTTCATATACAGGCGCTGCTTGTGTACTGCCAATAACGCTTAATACACCAATAGCAACCAATGATAAGGCTCTGTCTAACTTTAACTTCATGTAAACTATTCCTGTTTTATTATTCTTTATTTTAATGATTCAAGCTCTTCCCAACGCTCAAAACATTTTTCTAAATTCTGTTCGGTTGTCGCTAATAGCTGTAATGCGTTATTAACCGTATCTTGTGGCTGATTATAAAAGTCAGCATTGTTCGTCGTTGCTTGTAAAGATGCGATTTCTTGCTCTAACTGTTCCATCTTAGCTGGCAACTCATCCAGTTCACGTTGCATCTTATAAGACAGCTTTTTTGCAGGCTTTTCAGCAGCCTTAACTGGAGCCACTTCTTTAACCGCTGGAGCTTGGACAACGATTTCTGCCGCAGGTTCCTCAGAATAAAATTTTGCACCTTGGGATACTGCATCTTGGTAACCGCCAACATACTCACTCCAATGGCCATTTCCAGTAAACCACCAGCTACTTGTCACTGTATTATCTATAAATGCTCTATCGTGGCTGACGATCAATAAGGTGCCTTCGAAATCAGTCAGTAATGACTCTAACAACTCTAAGGTCTCAATATCAAGATCGTTTGTTGGTTCATCGAGGATAATTAAGTTTGCTGGACGTAGGAGTAAGCGAGCAAGCAATAACCGATTTTTCTCTCCGCCAGATAAAGCTTTAACCGGCGTTCTTGCACGCATAGGCGAGAACAAGAAATCCTGTAAGTAGCTTAAAATATGACGATCTTGTCCATTTACTGTTACTGTACTTTTACCTTCACCGACGTTTTCTTCAACGGTTTTTTCAGGATCAAGCGCTTCACGGTACTGATCAAAGTAAGCCACTTCTAACTTGGTGCCAACTTTAATTTCACCAGATTGCGGTTGCAGTTGATCAATTAACAATTTTATTAGAGTTGATTTGCCGCACCCATTAGGGCCGATTAAGGCAATACGGTCACCACGCATGACAGTTGAGCTGAAGTTTTTAACTAAATTTTTCTCTGGAATGTTGTAATCAACATTAAGAATATCAAACACCAACTTACCTGAGCGTTGACCATCTGACACGGCCATTTTGGCATTGCCTTGACGATTTAAGCGCTCTCCTCGCTCTCGGCGTAATGCTTCAAGTGATCTCACTCGTCCTTCATTACGGGTACGACGTGCTTTAACACCTTGTCTTATCCAGACTTCTTCTTCTGCCAGTTTTTTATCAAATTGAGCATTCTTTTCAGCTTCAACTCTTAACCATTCAATCTTGCCATCAAGATAAGTTTGATAGTTACCAGGCCAAGATGTCACCACACCTCGATCTAAATCGACAATGCGAGTCGCCATACGTTGAATAAAACCACGGTCATGGCTGACAAACACAATAGCGCCTTTAAAACTCATTAAGAACTGCTCAAGCCATTCGATAGTATCGATATCTAAATGGTTGGTTGGTTCATCAAGTAATAATAAATCTGGCTCACTGACTAACGCACGCGCTAACGCGACTTTACGTTGCCAACCACCTGACAATTCAGATAATGGCTTATCCGCATCTAGGCGAAGTAGTTCACAGGTTTGCATGATGCGAGAATCTAACTGCCAACCGTTATTATGATCAAGAATGTCCTGAAGAGGCTGCATTTCCTTTAGCATACGATCCATTTCGTCAGGCGATGCATCGGCGATGTCGTGAGACAATTGATGATACTTCTCTAATGCCTCACCAACTTCCTGTAAACCTGCGGCAATATAAGCATAAACAGTGCCTGTTTCTGCTTTAGGAGGGTCTTGCTGTAAGCGACTGACATTAACATTATTAGTGATGTTAAATTCGCCATCGTCGAGTAATACATCACCCGATAAAATTTTCATTAAACTCGATTTTCCAGCACCATTACGGCCAACAATACACACCCGTTCTCCGGGTTCAATGGTAAAATCGGCATTTTGCAATAATGGCGTGTAACCATAGGCTAATGAGCCATTACTAATTCGAACAAGACTCACACTACTCTCCTAAAAATCGCGCTAATTCAGACGCATTGAAAGGCCAACATATTTCACGCTGGCCATCAGCAAACACGGGGATGGAAGTGCCATAACGCTCGGCTAACTCTGCAACTTCACAAATATCGACCTGCTTAAAATTGATTTTAGATTGCTCAACCAAAGCTAATGCTAACTCACACAAGTGACAGCCTTCGGTGTGATACAACACATATTCACTCTCATTTGGCATGGGTAATTAGCCAAACATTGTGAATATGAGGATTACGTTTAAAATCAAGCGGCAAACACTGGTCATCAATATTGACCACATTCATGCCCATCTTGGTGAGTAAATCGGTATCCATTTTAAATTTACGTTTATTGTTAGAGAAGATAATTTCACCTTCTGGAGACAACAATTTGATTGCATCACCTAGCATATTGACGTAGTCACGCTGAACGTCCCAGCTATCTTCCATACGTTTTGAGTTAGAAAACGTTGGCGGATCTATGAATATAAGCTCATATTTATTATGGCTATTTTCTTTAATCCACTGTAGACAATCGGCTTGTATAAATTGGTAATGTCTACCCGCTAGGCGGTTTAAGCTGAAGTTTTCTTTCGCCCAGCTAATATAAGTATTAGACATATCAACCGTAGTTACCGATTTAGCACCGCCTAATGCTGCATGAACTGAGGCGGTTCCGGTGTAGGCAAAAAGGTTTAATACATTACGGTCTCGTGACTTTTCACCAACCAGTTTACGAGTAACTCTATGGTCTAAGAACAGACCTGTATCTAAATAACCGGTTAAGTTTAATTTGAAACGTGCGCCATACTCTTGGGTGATAACTTCTAACTTTTTCTCATCCAACTTTTCATATTGATTAGTGCCTTTTTGGCGCTCTCGCGTTTTCAAGGTAATTTTGTCAGCACTAATGCCTAGTGCACCAGGTAAAGACAGTAAAACATCACTCACACGACGTTTAGTAATCGCTTCTGGAATAGTCGCAGGGGCTGAATATTCTTGAATCACAACGTAATCAACGTATTTGTCGATAGCAACGTTATATTCTGGTAAATCAGCATCGTAGATACGGTAGCTGTTGATATTCTCTTTCTTTGCCCACTTTTCTAACTGCTTCATATTCTTTTTAATACGATTAGAAAACGCGGGGGCAATATCAACAATATCGACGCCTTCAGGTAACTCAGGCGCGATGCGACGGGTGTCTGTGGCATGCAGGGTATAAAGGTTAAACACACATTCAAGTGCACCGTTAAACATTTTCATTTGTTTATCGGCTTTAAGCTTTAGTGATGAGATAAGCTCTACATCACTGCACAGCATGGCCACTTTCCAACCACCAAATTCTTTTTTGAACTTGTCGCCTAGTTGATAGTAAAGCTGTAATAGCTCAGTCACACTGCCAAGACGCTCACCATACGGTGGGTTAGAAATTAAGAAACCTTCCGCTTCAGGTGGGGTTAATTGAAGTACGTCGGTAACATTAAACTCAATAAGATCATCGACACCGGCGTTTTCAGCATTGCGCTGTGCCAGTGACACGATACGAGAATCGATATCAGAGCCATAAAACTTAATGTTACAACGGCTTTTACCTAAGGTTGCGCGTGCGTGAGCTTCTTCTAGAACAGATGCCCACATGGTTTTGTTATGGCTGCGCCAACACTCAAAACCAAAGCGTTCACGCTTAAGACCAGGCGCAATATCACAAGCCATTAACGCCGCTTCAATTAGTATGGTGCCACTACCACAAAATGGGTCTAATAAAGTAACAGGTTGCTGTTGCCAACCTGAACGGACCAACATATTGGCAGCTAAGTTTTCTTTTAATGGTGCTTCACCGGTAGTCGAGCGGTAACCACGCTGATGCAAAGACGAACCAGAAAAGTTCATCGCTATAGTGACTTGTCCATTTCGGAAATGTGCATCAATTTTAAAATCAGGGTTAACCCTTTCAACATCGGGACGATTGTCACCATCATCACGGAAACGGTCAACGACAGCATCTTTGATTTTTAACGCACCAAACTGGGTGTTGTTAATAAAACCGCCGGTACCGTGAAAATCGATACTAAAGGTATTCTTATTAGAAAAATGCGACGGCCAATCAATACAGTAAGCTGCGTTATATAACTGCTCCGGTGATTCACAAGGTCCTTTATAGATAACCAACACAATTCGGCTTGCTAACCTTGTCCATAAAGTGATCCGATAGGCGAGTTCAAGGGGGGCAGAAAAATAAACACCTGCAACACTTTCTTTTACCTCTTGCGCACCGAATTCTTTCAGTTCACAAGCAAGGCTATATTCAAACCCTTTCGGGGAGGCAGCAAAAAAATTAAACATGGGTTGGCTAGTCATCTTTACTCAATAAATTCTGAGGCGCATTATACCTGTTCAAACGGATATCCCCAACGACTTATCTAATTTGGTAGCGCTTCTATTGCCTAACGTTAATGAGACAACCTCCTCTTTCAGCCCTTAAGGCTATAAATCGCTATTTAAACAACCAAACCGAGCACTTTACCTGCAAACAGGTGCATATTTTCAAAATACGCTTGCAAAGCCAAAGGTCAGTCGTTATAGTTCGCTCCGCTTTGAAGGGCACAGCAAACTTTCTTAAGGATGCGAGTCAACAAAGCAGCGTTTATCGGACGCGGGGTGGAGCAGTATGGTAGCTCGTCGGGCTCATAACCCGAAGGTCGTCGGTTCAAATCCGGCCCCCGCAACCAATAATCATTTATTACATGATTACGATAAACAAAGCGATTCAAATACAGTCGCGGGATGGAGCAGTATGGTAGCTCGTCGGGCTCATAACCCGAAGGTCGTCGGTTCAAATCCGGCTCCCGCAACCAATTTAATAGCGTTGTTTAGTTTGTAGATATGTCGGGCTCAGCTCTAATTACCTACAAAGGTCGTCGGTTCAAATCCGGCTCACGCAACCAATTTGATGAGCAAGTGATAAATACAGTCGCGGGATGGAGCAGTATGGTAGCTCGTCGGGCTCATAACCCGAAGGTCGTCGGTTCAAATCCGGCTCCCGCAACCAATTTATAACTAATGAACAAATAAATTACCCAGTAAAAGCAACAAATACAGTCGCGGGATGGAGCAGTATGGTAGCTCGTCGGGCTCATAACCCGAAGGTCGTCGGTTCAAATCCGGCTCCCGCAACCAATTTAATAGTGTTGTTTAGTTTGTAGATATTTCGGGCTCAGCTCTTATTACCTACAAAGGTCGTCGGTTCAAATCCGGCTCCCGCAACCAATTTAATAATGTTGTTTAGCTTGTAGATATGTGGGCTCAGCTCTTATTACCTACGAAGGTCGTCGCTTATGTTATTAACAGTAATCCGGCTCCCGCAACCAATTTATTAATCTCAGTTATAATCACAACCCTTTCTAGTTTTAAAAATCTCACTATCACAATAGTAAAAAATCTTAAAAAACTCGCCCGGCTCAACTCTTTATACAAGCCTACGAAGGTCGTCGCTTCTGTTGTTAACAGTAATCCGGCTCCCGCAACCCATTTATTAATCTCAGTTACAATCACAACCCTTTCTATTTTTAAAAATCTCACTATCACAATAGTAAAAAACCTTAAAGCAACTCGTCCGGCTCAACTCTTTATATAAGCCTACGAAGGTCGTCGCTTCTGTTGTTAACAGTAATCCAGCTCCCGCAACCCATTTATTAATCTCAGTTATGATCACAACCCTTTCTTTTTTTCAAATCTCATTATCACAATAGTAAAAAACCTTAAAGCAACTCGTCTGGATTATCACTTTATGCCCGCCAAAAGAAAACCGCTGATTAAGCTTCGCTAGGAAAATGAGTTAGTGATGATTGTTGCGGATTTTTAGGAAGATAAAAAATAGATATTTATGGATGAAGTAAGAAAACTAAAACGTGGAATTAAAACAACATAGAAAGCAAAGTGCCTTGATGATTAACAGCAAAACACCCTACTTATTGGTTACTTCTTTAACCAGTGCTTCACGCGGGTGCGGTTATTAGTATCGCGATTTTTCATAATCAGCTTATCATCGGTTTGATGCTCAGTTGATTTGGCTAATCGGTCATAGAGCAACACATTTACTGAAGCAGCAAGATTCATACACCCTTTGGTCGGCACATACACTACGTCATCAGCGGCATCGATAAGCTGCTGGGGAATGGTGCCATCTTCAGGGCCAAAAATGTAGAAGGCATTCTCTGGATGGATGAATTGTGGTAATGGAATCGCACCCACAACAAGATCAACGCAAATGACCTTACTGCCTTTGGGCACTTGGGCTAATAATGATTCAACGCCTTTCAGTGGAATGGTTTTGGCAGCTTGCTTTTTATCAACTTCATATTGAGTATCCGCTTTAACCGCAAAATCATAACGTCTACCAGTATAAAATACTTGATTGACGCCATAGCAACCCGATGCGCGCATAATCCCGCCCACATTCACTGGGGTTTTGGGATTAACCAGCCCAATTGCAACGTGAGCAGATACTTGCTCAAATGCTGTTTCGAGCTGTTTATCATCTAATATAGTAAGTGACATTAACTATGCTACTGCAGACACAATACGACTGCGTAATTGCTGCCAAGCTTGGGCAACTAATACATAATCAGCATCATTAAGTTCTTCATTTGCCAGCGCAAGACACTGAATCACTTGATTGTCGAGTGCATCAATACCTTGATCAGCTTGCACTTCAAGTTTTGCTAAAACCACTGCAATATGGCCTTGTAGGTAACCACTGGCAAATAATGCATCATCATCACCATTGCTAACGGTTTCTTGTATCCAAGATTCCATCGCGACATCATACTTTTCTAACATGGGTTTATTCCACCAAATCTGGGTTAGCCACTTGATACATGACGTAATCATGGTAACCAGTTATTACTTTATAATAGCCTGTAAGGGCTACATCTAATTCTGGGTCGCCACTATCCACAATTAATGGCCGTCCTTCAAGTGCTTTTAGCTTAGTTTTTGTGGCAACGATCAAAATATTGTCTTTACCCAGCTGTTTTATCAATGCGGGTGACAATTGTTGGTTACCTCTTCCAAGCACATGACCTTGGCCACCAATTAAGGTGATCACAAGCTTGGCTGATTTGCCGTTTGTTATCTGCAGCAACTCTTGGGCTGTTACATCTGTGGCAATTAACTGTTTGTCTTGAATAACATCAACACCAAGTAAGGTGTTATCTAAATAAAGATCATCCATAATTGCCGCGACAGTACTGCCAGAGCCCATGATAAAAATCTCATCATCCATAGATTCAATCACATCGGCTGCGATATCGGCCAATACTAATTCATCGGTTTCTTTACCGCCCATTTTTACCGCTTGTACATAACGCGGCTCAGCAGGCACTAACATTTCACCGAATCGTTTGGCTTTAACTGTGCCTTGCCTAAATGCCGTTTCATCAATATCCATGACATCAGCGGTCATTAAACTGACTAACTCACCGTCCAGCAGCATTTTAACCACTAAGCCCGAAGCCTTAGGCGTTATGCCATAAACGCCTGAATGAATTTTAACCCCAGCAGGTACGCCTAATACAGGAATAGCATCATCAACAATAGAGTACACATCTCTTGCAGTACCATCACCACCAGCAAAGAGTAATAAATCCAGTGACTGATCTAATAATGCCTTTACAGCGTCACGGGTATCTTGCTGTGTGGTAATTAATACTCTTTGAGTACTTTTATTAACTTCACTTCGATCCGCACTAGATTGATTATGATTATCACCGCAGTGATGCACAACCTGAGTATTAAAGCCCATTTTAACCGCCAAATCCTCGCCCATATTGCCCGACGAAGTAACGATTTCAATTCTGTCTTTATAAGCGGACACAAGCTCTAACGCCTGCTGCATCCGCAAATGCGCTTTGGGCTCAGCACCTTTGGCCAATGCTTCTTCGGCAACACCGTCAGACCCTTTTAAACCGACACTGCCACCTAAACCTGCTAGTGGGTTAATGAGTAAACCTAAACGAAACGGCTTCACATTGGCTCCTTCTCTATAAATTGCAGTTGAATGAAACAATTAATCTATATTTGAATCCACAACATCAGCTGTGCTGGCTTTTACCATTCATATCGGGAATAAACATAACGGCCACGGCAGAGGCTATCGCACAAGTTGCTGCGAATAACCAAACTTGCGCAGCGCCACTACCATCGCCCCAAATATAGCCGCTAACCCAAGTTCCTAACGCACCACCCACTCCAAAACTCAAGCTAGCATATAAGGCCTGGCCAGTACTGCGATGATGGATACCAAAATGACGATGAATAAATTGAATAGACACGGCATGGGTCAAACCAAAAGTAAATGCATGCAATGTTTGGCTAAATATCAGCATAATAACCACATCGGGATAATACCCTAAAATTAACCAACGCACAGAGGTCAGCAAAACACTAACAATAAGCAACAGGCGTAAACCATATTTGCCAATCAATTTTGAAGCGTATAAAAAGATGCCTATCTCGGCCAATACCCCAAAGGCCACCATGATCCCAGCGAAGGTTTCTGAATAACCAACTTGCTTAAGATAGAGCACAAAAAAACCGTAGAAAGGTCCAACACTCATTTGTAATAACAAGGCTGACAATAGAAACAGAATGATTGATTTATCTAGCCGTAATTTGGGTCGTTCTGACCCGCTTAACACAGCGGCTTTAGTTGAAGGTAGCGGCATTGAACATATTAATAATCCAATAAATAACACCATGCCAATATACGGCAACACCTCAGCCCCTAAACGTTCGATACTCACGCCAGCAAGCACAACTAAAACAATGTAACCAACGCTGCCCCAACTTCGAATTGCGCCATATTGATTGGCATTGTCACCTAAGGTCTCAAGAGTGATGACTTCAAGTTGCGCTAAAATGGCATTCCAAAAAAAGGTATAGATGGTCAAGCTAATCGCTAAATACCAAAAACCACCTTCAAAGAAAAAGCTGATAAAAGTCAGTGCTGCACAAAAAGCCCCTAGCTTGATCAACCCTGCCCGCATCCCTGTTCTATCAGCAACTATAGCCCAAAGGTTAGGCGCAACAATCCGCGTCGCCATGAGTATGGCAAGTAATGAACCAATTTCTTGGGCATCAAACCCACGGGCGTCAAAAAACACCCCAAGATAAGGGACTAGAACACCAAGAATAGCAAAGAAGAAAAAATAACAAGCCCTGAGCCAGCGAAGCTGAAACTCAGGGCTAGAATTGGTTGGCATTTAACGCATTCCGATTACGGGTGTTAGGCTGTGTACATCTTGATTTTGAGCACGATGACGTAATAGATGATCCATCAATACAATCGCTAACATAGCTTCAGCAATAGGCACTGCGCGGATCCCGACACAGGGATCATGACGACCTTTAGTGACAACATCGGCAACCTCACCTTGCGCAGTCATACTTTTACCTGGCACACTAATACTCGATGTTGGCTTTAAGGCAATATTGGCCACAATAGGTTGGCCTGAAGATATGCCACCTAATACGCCGCCGGCATGATTTGACTCAAAACCAAGCGGTGACATCAAATCACGCCCTTCAGATCCTTTTTGTGTCACCACACCAAATCCATCACCAATCTCAACACCCTTTACCGCATTAATACCCATTAGTGCGTGGGCAATATCTGCATCTAGGCGATCAAATACTGGTTCACCAAGACCCACTGGCACACCTGTAGCTAATACGGTAATTTTTGCACCGACAGAGTCGCCTGACTTTTTAAGCTCGCGCATATATTCATCTAGTGCATCAAGCTTTGACGCATCAGGAAAGAAAAAGGCATTTTGCTCAACCTGTGCTAAATCAACTGACTCAGCACTAATCGGACCCAGCTGTGATAAATAGCCATGAATATCAATACCATGCACCGCTTTCAAATACTTTTTAGCCACAGCACCAGCCGCAACACGCATCGCGGTTTCACGGGCAGACGAACGTCCACCACCACGATAATCTCGTAGACCATACTTTTGCTGATAAGTGTAATCAGCATGTCCAGGGCGAAATAAGTCCTTTATATTGGAGTAGTCTTGGCTACGTTGGTCGGTATTTTCAATCAATAAACCAATCGAAGTCCCTGTGGTTTTACCCTCAAACACCCCAGATAAAATACGCACTTCATCAGCTTCTCGACGTGCTGTTGTATAGCGTGATGTGCCGGGACGACGACGGTCAAGATCATGTTGCATATCTTCAACGGTTAATTCTAGCCCCGGCGGGCAACCATCAATAATACACCCAAGTGCCACACCGTGACTTTCACCAAATGTGGTGACGACAAAGTTTTGCCCAATACTGTTTCCTGACATACGTCTCGATCCCTTTACCAATAAAAAACTGAATAATGTAATGCTACACTATTACAACATGATTATTCACTATCTTTATAGATGGCAAAAAGTGATTGATTTTCAACTAGCTGATCACGGGTTAATACAAACACCCCATCACCACCAAATTCGAACTCGACCCACATAAAAGGAACATCTGGGAATTGTTCCATTAAATGCACCATAGAATTACCCACTTCAACCACCAATAAACCGTTCTCGGTTAAGTAATCAGCGGCGTTAGCTAAAATACGCTTGGTTAAATCTAATCCATCACGGCCCGATGCTAAACCAATCGCTGGCTCGTGATGATATTCACTTGGCATATCATCAATATCTTCGGCATCAACATAAGGAGGATTAGATACGATCAAATCGTAATGTGGCCCTTTTTCAATCGCTGCAAACATATCTGACTGAATTGGGAAAACACGATCTAACACGCCTAACGTCTCGATATTAATTTGCGCCACCTCTAGGGCATCTTCACTAATATCAAGCGCATCAACTTCAGCATCTTCAAAAGCATAAGCACAGGCAATGGCAATACAGCCGCTGCCAGTACACAAGTCCATAATACGATGTACTGGTTTGTTGTATAACCAAGGGCTGAAATTATTATTAATCATTTCAGCAATAGGTGAACGTGGCACTAACACACGCTCATCAACAAAAAACTCTAATCCTGCGAAATGGGCTTTATTAGTCAAATAAGGAACCGGTAATCGTTCACGAACACGGCGAATAATCAGCTCAACTATTTTATGTTTTTCGCTACTGGTTAGGTTGCTTTGAATAACTTGCTGGCCTATTTCTTCCGGTAGGTGTAATGCATGAAAAACTAATGCAATGGCTTCATCCCAAGCATTATCTGTACCATGGCCATAAAAAATTCCGGCGTCATTAAAACGGCTAACAGCCCAACGGAGCATATCGCCAATAGTACGTAACTCGGTTACCGCTTCATCTACAAAAATTTTATCCAAAACACACTCCTAAAAAATAGTTCTGCTGCATTGTAACTGATGTCTATTAAGATGGGCTAGAATTCAATACAATATCGCCATGAATGACAAAAATATCACTGATTTCGAGTCGTTTAGTGATTTAGTTGCCGGGATAAAACCCCTTAAGCAACAAGCCCATCACTTTAAACAACCCGTAAAAAACAAACAGCAAGTGGAAATAAAAGAGCTACAGCTTCATTCAAGTAGCTACTTTTCTGACACCTATCAACCGTTATTGCCCGTCACAGGGCCAATGCGCTGGACGAACGACGGCGTTGATAAAATAGAGTTAAAACGTTTACGCCGTGGCGATTACGTACCAGACCTATTGCTTGATTTGCATGGATTAAGACAATCAGAAGCCAAACTAGAGCTTGCCGCTCTTATTCAAGCATGCGTAAAGCAAAACAGCATTTGCTGCAGTGTAATGCATGGATATGGTATGGGGATATTAAAGCAGCAGCTGCCTATGTGGTTAGCACAACACCCCAAAGTAAAGGCTTTTCATCAAGCACCTAAAGAATGGGGCGGTGATGCTGCACTACTGATTTTGATTGATATTGGCGATCAGCCACATCGAAGATAGATTGAGAGATAATCGGCTATTAATCTTTCAAGATGAACAGCCCTATCATTCACTGTAACTTTGCAGAAATAGACGTTAAACCCCACTAGGGTAATTCATGCCCACAAAACTTGCTTGTTCAGAATGTTTGTCAATTTGTACAAAAGCAGAGGTGGCAAAAATAGGCGGTTCTAATCCCGCAACTAGTTCACTCACCAAAAAACCCACTATCGGCATGTGAGTAATCACTAACACAGTGTCTGCTTTATATTGCTGTGCATAAGCTAAAATAGCATCAGCGGCCATTTTAGGGTCTCCTGAAGGGGTAATATTGTCTAGCACAACGCATTTTCTTGCTTTAGGTAAGTGTTTACTGACGACTTGCCACGTTTGTTGGGCGCGCAAATAAGGGCTGACTAAAACTAAATCAAGCTGAGAAATACGACTATTGAGTAAGTTAGCCATTTGGCCGGTTTGGTAACGTCCGTGATGCGTTAACATCCTTTCACGATCTGATGGCGCATCAAAACTGGCTTCACCATGGCGCATCAAAAATAGCTGCATACTTAACTCATTATCAATCTTATTTTACTAATACGTCAATTGTAGCGTCATTAAAGCACTTGCGAAACTGTCACCAAACAAAAATTAACTCAACTTTAGTCGATAGTGGTCATAAAGTTTGACGAGTTATTTGCTAAAAGCCGATAACAATATCAATATGTAACTAGAACCGTTACTTGGAGCCTTCACTTGTCCGATTTTCCAGCAATACATGCAAGTCAAAATGATCATCGTTTATACCGTTATATCCGCTTATCGAATCAACTTCGGGTATTACTGGTTGAAGACGTGCAAACCAACCAAGCTGCAGCTTCTATGGCTGTTCAAGTTGGTCACTTTGATGATCCTGCCGATCGCCCAGGTATGGCACACTTTTTAGAACATATGCTATTTTTAGGGACAGAAAAGTTCCCTGACTCAGGTGAGTACCATGCTTTTATTAATCAGCATGGCGGTAATAACAATGCTTGGACAGGCACTGAACAAACAAACTTTTTTTACACTATTAATGCAGATGTTTTTGAAGAGTCATTAGATCGCTTCAGTCAGTTTTTTATTGCACCTAAATTTGATATCGAATTGGTCGATAGAGAGCGTCATGCTATTGAGTCCGAGTATAGTTTAAAGCTAAAAGACGATATTCGCCGTGTATATCAGGTGCAAAAAGAGACCACTAACCAAGCCCACCCTTTTTCTAAATTTTCAGTGGGTAATCTCGCTACATTAGCCGGCCCTCAATCTGAATTACGCGAAGAACTACTGTCGTTTTATCAGCAGCAATATTGCGCAAATATTATGACTCTGTGTTTGGTCTCGCCTGCTTCACTGGACCAATCAGAATTATGGGCTAAAACCTATTTTGAAGGCATCGTCAATCGAGGTGTAAGTAAACACTATCCTTCTGAATCACTGATTACAGATGCTGAACGCCTAAAACAGATTTCAATTATCCCTTTAAAACAACAAAAACGAATCAGTGTTAATTTTGCACTACCCGGAATTGACCAATTCTATAAACGCAAACCATTAACCTTCATAAGCCACCTGTTAGGCAATGAAAGTCCAGGGAGTTTGTTGTCTTACTTAAAAGAGCAAGGCTTAGCTAATAACTTATCAGCTGGCGGTGGCATCAATGGGTTTAACTTTAAAGATTACTCAGTCAGTATTCAGTTAACTGATCAAGGTTTTAATGCTATTGATGAAGTCGTAAAATGTATTTTTGAATATATCCAACTCATCAAAATACATGGACTTGAAGATTGGCGTTATCAAGAACGCGCTAATTTATTAAACACCGCTTTTCGGTTTCAAGAACAAATTAAAGCATTAGATCTCGCCAGCCACCTCAGCATTAACATGCATCACTATGATATTGAGGATGTGGTCTATGGTGATTATAGAATGGATAACTTGGATGTAGCTGAAGCACAGTCGCTACTTGAATTAATGCATCCGCTCAATATGCGCTTGCAGGTTGTTGCCCAAGATCTTGATACCGACAAGCAAGCGGCTTGGTATCACACACCTTACAAGGTATCGAATATTGAGTTATCGCGATTAGCATATTGGCAACAAACTGAGATTAGACAAGCTTTAAAACTGCCCCAGGCTAATCCATTTATTGTGCCCGATCCGCAGTCAAGAAATGAGGCAAGTCAACATCCAGTACCTGTGGTAGTTGCTGAAGGCGAAGGCTATAGAATTTGGCATAGAAAAGATGACGAGTTTAATGTGCCCAAAGGGCACCTTTACTTATCACTTGATTCACAAAAAGCCAGTATGTCACCTCGTCATGCAACCTTAACCCGTTTATATGTTGAGCTATTGCTAGACTACTTAACTGAGTCAACCTATCAGGCTGAAGTTGCTGGATTGAATTATAATATTTACCCGCATCAAGGTGGCATTACCCTCCACCTCACAGGGTTTACGGGTAACCAAGAAACCTTGCTTGCGTTGATTATTCATAAAGGACGTGAGCGACAATTTACCCAAGAACGCTTTAACATGATCCGTAAGCAGATTTTAAGAAGCTGGAATAATGTTGCTCAAGCAAAACCTATCTCGCAATTATTTACCAGCTTAACAGTCACATTACAAAAGCGTAGTTTTGAACCGGTAAGAATGGCAGAAGAGCTTGAAACAATTACCTTAGATGAACTTCATAATCATGTAAGTGAATTTTATGAAAAAATCTATCTGGAAGGTCTAGTCTACGGTGATTGGTTAGTGTCAGAAGCTCAAGCATTGGGTAAGAAATTACAACACTTATTGTCCCTGGTGACAAAACCTAGCCATGAATCATCACGAGAGTTAGTTAACTTACAAGGTGTTGGTACCTTGCTACGTGAGAAAGCAATCCAGCATCAAGACAGTGCTATTATTGTTTATTATCAATCTAGTGAAGCAACGACAGATAAGATGGCACTGTTCAGTTTATTAAACCATACAATGTCATCAACCTTTTTTCATGAACTGCGTACAAAACAGCAATTAGGTTACATGGTAGGCACAGGTTACCTACCACTCAACAGACATCCTGGGCTGATTTTTTATATCCAATCCCCTTCTACTGGTCCCCGAGTTTTGCTTGAAGCCATTGATGAGTTTATAGCCGACTTTAGCTATGCGGTAATGCAAATAACCAATCAACAATGGGAAAGTACTAAACAGGGTTTAATTAGCCAAATTATGGAACACGATTCTAATCTCAAAACCCGTGGACAGCGCTATTGGGTTAGTCTAGGTAATAGGGATTATCAATTTGATCAACGTGAAAATGTTGCCGCAAAAGTCGAAACACTCACCAGAGCAGACTTAATCAAATTCATGATGCAACAGATGCGGAGCAAGCATTGTGACCGCTTAGTCTTATTCAGTTGTGGTGAGCAACATTCTCAACAGCAACTCGGATCTAAAAATATGATTCTAGATCTAAGAACATTTAAGCAAGCTGCTGAAAAATTTAACTTTTAGAGATTATGTCTGTTAACATTAAATTACTTTGTAAATGTTTAACATCAACTTAAACCATACAAAAAACTAACTTTATTACTATGTAGAGTATAAATCACTAATTACTTAGTACTAGTTAAACAAAACAACTAACTCGTATAAAATTACATCAGCTCAAGAAGGGTAAAAAAACAACACTTAGTCTCATTTGTGTTAACAGACTTTTGACAAACCCCATGGATTCTGAAAAAGTAGGCAAATCAACGCTTCTACTTGGCATCTACGAGAACAAGAAAAATAAAAATTATGCCTAAAATCTTATCTTTACTCTTATTTCTTTTTGCTTTTTTTCAAGCATCATTCGCTATGTCGATGTCTTTTTCGGACTTTAACGAAGAACAGCTAGATATTATTCTCAATTATGATTCATACACAGTCGCAGATGGTCTTTCTCAAAATACAGTAACCAGCATAGTTGAAGACAGTGAAGGCTACATTTGGATTGGTACTGTTAATGGCTTAAACCGTTTTGATGGCACAGAATTCACCCATTTTTATGCTGAAGATAATGGAAGCGGCCTACCCAGCTCTTTTATCCGCAATCTAATGATTGATGATAAAAATCAACTTATTGTGGGAACGGATAAAGGACTAGCTATATTTAACAAATTTACCGAAACCTTTTCTCTTGCGAAACCCAATCACCCCATATCAAACTCAGTAATATGGGCAATATATAATGACAATGGAATTAATTACATTGCCTTAAATAGTGAAGTTTACATATTTAACTCTGACTTCTCGAAAGAAATTAATTTGATTAAAAATCAAAAATTTAAAGAAATAAAAAAAATAAGAAACTCGAAAGACACATTATATATACGAAACTATGATGGAGATATTTTTACATATTCAGATGAAATCAAACTACATTCAAGCAAGACGTTAGACTTTGAAATAAATAACAATGAAATCATAACATTAGAAAAGAATGGATTATATAAAAACAAAAAGAACATTATCAAAACAAATGCATTAAGTCTTTCGTCGACTTCGTTCGCCGATACATTACTTCTATTCACTAAAAACCAAGTAATTTCTATTGAACTTAGCCAAAACAGCAATGAAATAAAAAAAACAATTATTGGCGAATTCAAAAGCGACCTGAAAGAAAATAACCAAATAACGACTTTCTCCACTAAAAACAAACTATTCACATCAAACTTCACTGATGGGATAAATGTATATTCACTTGAAAAAAATATCGCAAAAAAAATAAATAATAATATAAGGAACATTTGGTCAATCGTATCAAATGAAAACAACTTATTCATAGCCAGCAATAAAAAAGAGATAACTTACTTTGACAAAAAATTTAATAATGAAACAAAGTTAAAAGTAGAGTTCGCCGAAGGTCACAAAAGTATTTATGCAAACAAAAAATTTATTTACGTCGGTTCACCTGAAGGTTTATACCAAGTTAATTTAGATACACAAGAGAAAGAAAAGTTAACGTCAGAATACATCATGAAAATAAAACAAAACAATTTAGGATTTATTGTTGCTGCGACTTTTGATGGAAAAATATTAACTATCAACCCTATAACCAAATCAATTGATACTATTGACACAAGAACAAACCACCCTATTTATGACTTTGTATCTATTGATGGGAATTTATATATAGCATCACAGAAAGGGTTGCTCAAGTTTAAAGATGGTATAATAAAAAACATCTATAACAAAGAGTTAGTTGCAAGTTTAAACCAATATAACAATCAGTTAATTTTCGGTTCAAGGACTGGGATATTATCTTTGGACTTACAAAAAGAAGTCGTATCTGAGATATTGAAAACAGAGAAAACCATTTACTCCATAGATATAATTGAAGATATAATAGTTGCTCCTTCTAATATGGAAGTTAATTTAATAAACTTAAAGAAAAATCAAAAGTTAAAATTAACACAAAAAAATGGCATACTTCCTGACTATAGTACGCAGTCAAATTTAGAATATTTGAATGGGATTATTATTGGCGGCCCTTATGGGTTGACATATCTTAACCTAGATAAGGCTTTTGAACATAAAAATTCAATAAACGAAGTGACCATTCAAAACCTTTCCATATTCAATGAACCAATAACTATAGGTTCAAGAAATTTAGACAAAGCCATAAAGTATCAAAATAAAATTCAACTTAAGCATTCTGAATACCCTTTTAGCATCGAATATAATATTATAGGAAAAAATAGAGTTAATTTCGATTTCTATTATATTTTAAATGAGATAGACAATGATTGGCTACCAAATAAAAACACTAATACAGCCACATATACTAATGTCCCACATGGAACATATATTTTTGGTGTATATGCGGTTGATAAATCAACGGGACAAAGAACCCTTACAAAGAATATTGAAATAACAATAACACCACCATGGTGGCTTACATTAAAGGCAAAAATAATTTATAGCCTAATTATGCTGACTATTTTAATACTCATAACCAAAGCGATTTTGCGCCGTCAAGAAATCCAAAAACAAATCGTACTTAGTGAAGAGCGTCTTAAACTTTCACTTTGGGGCAGCGGCGATGAAATGTGGGACTGGGATATAGAAAGCGGAAAAATATTTCGCTCCAATATTTGGGGTACACTAGACTTCCCTCAAGATGGACATCGCTCAGGTAAAATTGGCGAAGAAAGTAATATTCATCCTATAGATCAACCTAGAGTGCAAAAAGCCCTTAATGATCACTTTAGCAGTATCACAGATCACTTCGAAATCGCTTATCGAGTAAAGGGTCGCAATGACCAATGGATGTGGATTTTAGACAGAGCCAAAATCGTTGAACGCGACCAGAAAGATCATCCAGTTCGTATGACTGGAACAATTAAAGACATTAATAATATTAAACAAGTTGAAGAACAGCTTAAACTTTTTGCGCGCGCAATTGAAAATATTTCAGAGGGAATGTTCATTCTCAACCAAGATTATGTATTTGTTGAAGTTAACGAAGCATGCTGCGAGATCGCACAGTGTAGTCACGATAAATTTTTACAGCAGCAACTTGAGTTTACTCGTTATCCTAATTCTTATTCAGAGCAAATTAGAAGTGCATTACGTCAACAAGGACGTTGGAATGGTGAAATAGAAGCCAATAAAGGTGATGGTAGCTTCTTTTTAATGGAATTAACCATAGATGCTATGTATGACGAGCAAGGTGAAACAAGTCATTATGTGGGCGTCTTTTCAGATATCACCCGCCGTAAACAACAAGAAGAAGAATTACGTAAATTAACTAACAACGACTTACTCACTGGCTTACCAAATCGCTCAAGTTTACAAGTAACTTTAAACAACCTAGTGAAGAAAGATATTCACCATACTTTGATGGTATTAGACTTAGATAATTTTAAACGCATAAACGACTCTCTAGGGCATCAAGTCGGTGATGAGTTGCTTATATCTGTTGCAGAACGCATTAGAACTTCAATCCCAAGTCATGCCAGTTTATATCGACTGGGTGGTGATGAATTCGCATTACTTATTGACCAGAACCCCGATATTGGCTCTAGTGCCATGATTGCCTCTAACATTATTCAATCACTAAAACCCGCATTTGAAATTAATGGGGACTCTTTGGTGCTAGGTATTAGTGTTGGCATAGTACTTTATCCAGAAGATGAGCAAAACGAGCAAGCGTTGTTACGCAAAGCTGATATTGCCATGTACCATGCGAAATCTGCCGGTGGTAGCCGCTATCAATTCTACTCTGAGTCTCTAAATCAGAATGCATTACGACAACTAGAAGTTGAAAATTTAATTCGTGAAGCATTAAAGGAAGATTTTTTTGAAGTCTACTACCAACCTAAAGTCGATTTAAAAAATGATTGCTTAGCAGGTATGGAAGCACTCGTCAGATTAAACCACCCTAAACATGGCATTATTCCGCCTAATGATTTTATCTCACTTGCTGAAGAAAACGGCTTAATAGTTGAGATTGGTGATGTTGTGTTGCGTAAAGCGTGTTTTGCTGCGCAGAAGTGGTTGGAGCAAGGCTTATTTAGTGGCCGCGTTGCCGTCAATTTATCGTCACGTCAATTTGCTCTCCCAGATTTACAGCAAAGAATAGAGTCAATTTTACGGCTTACCAAGCTACCGGCTCACCATTTAGAGTTAGAGATCACCGAAGGAACCGTAATTAAAAACCCTGAAAATGCCATAAAAGTGATGCAACAACTCGCTAAAATGGGCGTTAGCCTTGCTTTAGACGACTTTGGTACAGGTTATTCATCATTATCTTATCTTAAGCGCTTTCCAATCAATTGCTTAAAAATTGACAAATCATTTGTCGACGATATAGACAAATCTGACCGCGACTTAAAAATGGTCGATTCGATTATTACTATTGCCCACAACATGGGGTTAACTGTGGTAGGAGAAGGCGTAGAGCAGGCCGCTCAGCTTAATATTTTAAAAGCTCTTAATTGTGAGGAAATACAAGGATATATATTTAGTAAACCTGTGCCTGAAAAAGACTTCGAAGCTCTGTTAACTGCAGATGCGGTTAAAGTAAGGCTGCGTAAAAAACCATAAAAAACAAATATCATACCTTTAATCAACATTGGCACAAGAACTGCTATTAAATCGTTAGTTGTCAAAAATAACAATTTAATAATAACCCTGAGCCAAGAGAGACTAAAATGATTAAAGGAATAATTGCACTATCTGTTTTATCAATACTATCGGTTAATACAACTGTGCAGACTAAAACTCTAGATTCTCATACTGCTGCCTTACCAGCAATCAAAGTACTAGACACTCAAACTGCGGCATTACCCGCAATCAAAGTACTAGACACGCAAACTGCGGCATTACCCGCAATCAAAGTACTAGACACTCAAACTGCGGCATTACCTGCAATCAAAGTACTAGACACGCAAACTGCGGCATTACCCGCAATCAAAGTACTAGACACGCAAACTGCGGCATTACCAGCAATCAAAGTACTAGACACGCAAACTGCGGCATTACCAGCAATCAAAGTACTAGACACGCAAACTGCGGCATTACCAGCAATCAAAGTACTAGACACGCAAACTGCGGCATTACCCGCAATCAAAGTACTAGACACGCAAACTGCGGCATTACCAGCAATCAAAGTACTAGACACGCAAACTGCGGCATTACCCGCAATCAAAGTACTAGACACGCAAACTGCGGCATTACCAGCAATCAAAGTACTAGACACGCAAACTGCGGCATTACCAGCAATCAAAGTACTAGACACTCAGACTGCATAAGGAATATAACTATGTTTAATTCATTAAAAATTGCATTGGGTTTAGCTAAACCAGCTCGTAAGAAAGTTAAATTGCCTGCAGGCTTAGAGCGTTTAGAAGTGACTCAAGCCAAAGCCTGGTGGAAATAACTAAGCGGGTATTAATAAAAAAGGAGCTGCGAGCTCCTTTTTTGTTGTTTAGACATTTGCTTTTATTAAACATGCAGATAATGATTTACAGGCTCCTTTATCAATCTAAATAATCATCTGTTGCGAAATCATCTAGCCAATTCTTTTATCTAATTCATCAGGCCAACATATTTTATGTACGCACTAAGCCTCAAAAACTCGCTCTATGGGCGCCTAAACCTTCAACTTTACGATAAGCTAAATGCTTATGAGTAGTGAATAATGGGTATGCCACAGGCCCTAAAACCACGCCAACCAATGCCCAACGTTTAACCGCTAAACCTGCATAATAAGCAGAGAAGCCAAGAAAAACGCTACTCAGTACAAACAATAAAGCGAGTAATAACCAATCTAATTGAAAAATCACTGAAACCTCTTTATATCTTCAGTTAACTGCATTCCATCATAATAATGGCTAAAAACACTGCACAGCAGCATTCCATTTTCAGCCTAGGTTATCTGTATTATTAAAACTGCCTTTAGTTTCGTCCAAATTGATACATCTTAATAATACTAAAAGATTACAAACTAACCGCATTATAGCCTAAAGCACCACTCACTTCGATTAAAATTCAGGCAAAAGTATTCCGGCAAGGTAATAAAAAGCGGCAAATGATTGCCGCTTTTTTAATCTCAACTAAATCTAGTGACTCAGCATTCATCAGTTCGTATGAAAATGAGTTCCTTCAGTTGCCATATTTTTTAGCATTTCACAGGGAGCGAAACGATCACCATAAAGTTTCTGATAACGATTTAAGGTATCAACCAGGTTTTTAGGCCCTAATGAATCAATATAACGGAAAGGACCGCCTAAAAATGGTGGGAAACCAATACCAAAAATAGCACCAATATCACCATCTCTTGCGTTAGCAATAATGCCTTCTTCTAAGCAACGAACCGCTTCGTTAAGCATTTGAATAGTACAGCGCTCGGCAACTTCTTTTGCTTCTTTATCAGATGAAGCTTTAATACCTAATACGCCATAAACCGATTCATCAACCAACTTGGCTTTTTTCGCTTTAGGGCCATATTGGTAAAAACCTTTGCCGTTTTTACGTCCTTTACGATCATCGGCAAGTAACTTATCAAATGCCGCTGGTGCTGAAAAACGCGCCCCCAACTCTTTTTCTAAAATAGGCGATATTTTAGCCCCAACATCAATGCCCACTTCATCTAATAAAGTCATTGGGCCGACGGGAAAACCAAACTTAATTAATGAACGGTCAAGATGTTCAATTCGCTGACCTTCAAGTAATAATTGCGCGGCCTCATTCATGTAAAGCGCAAGAATACGATTGACGTAAAATCCCGCCCCATCTTGAACCACAATAGGTGTTTTACCTTGCTTACGGGCAAATGCTACAGTAGTGGCGATAGTTTCAGGTGAAGTGGTCTTGTGGGCAATCACTTCCACTAACGGCATTTTTTCAACCGGTGAGAAATAATGCAAACCAATCACATTTTCAGGACGCGCGGCAGCGGCAGCGATTTGACTAATAGGTAATGATGAAGTGTTAGAAGCAAAAATAGTATTTTCACCACATTCACGCTCAACATCCTTAACCATTTGATGCTTTAATGCTAAGTCTTCAAATACAGCTTCAACGACGATATCAGCATCTTTAATACCTTTATAATCAGTGGTCGTTGTCATAAGAGACATTACATTGTCACGGGCAGCCGGCGTCATATGACGGCGCTTAACACCTTTATCTAACAGCTTATAGGCATAAGCTAAAGCATTGCTTAACCCTTGCTCTGAAATATCTTTGACCCGTACCGGTATTTTAGCTTTAGTTGTGGTGACAGAAGCAATACCGCCGCCCATTAAACCGCCACCTAACACCATGGCTTTTTTAACGATGCGAGGCTCAGCACCTTCAGCACCGGTTTCTTTTTTCATTTCGGTGGTAGCAAAGAAAATACTGCGCAGTGCAGCTGACTCTTTGGACATTACTAAATTAGCAAAATGAGTCGCTTCAATTTCTAAGCCTTTTGCCATACCTTTATTTAAGCCCTGGCGAACACAGTCAATAATTTTTGTAGGCGCAGGGTAATTACCGGCTGTTTTCTTTTCGACTTGTTTACGCGCTTGATCAAACATGATGTCACGGGTAAATGAGGTTGACTCTAAAAATTGATTTAGCTTTGACTGCTTAATCGGTTTGGCAGCGCTTTTACCTTTTTTAGCAAGCTCAATTGCGGTAGCAAGCAAAATTGAGTTAGGTACCACATCATTCACTAAACCCATTTTTAATGCTTGTTTAGGACGAACTTGCTTACCGGTCAACATTAAATCTAAGGCGGTTGCTACGCCCACTAAACGAGGTAAACGTTGCGTACCGCCACCACCGGGTAATAAACCTAACTGCACTTCAGGTACACCAAGTACGGTTTTACTATCATCGCTACAGACACGTAAATGACACGCTAAAGCCAGCTCTAAACCACCGCCTAAACACGCGCCGTTTATCGCAGCAACAACCGGAATAGTCAAACCTTCTAGATCATTAAATACCACATGCCCTTGCTGTGATAAGTCTTTTGCATCTTGTTCACTTTTACAAGCGGCCAACATACTGATATCAGCACCGGCAACAAATGAATCTTTTTTGCCAGAAACAACGACTAAGCCTTTAATGCTAGCATCGGTTTTTATTTCGATGAGAATTTCTGAAATCTCAGCACCAAACTCGGCTTTTAAGGTGTTCATGGTTTCGCCAGGAACATCCATAGTCAAAATAGCGATGCCGTCATCACGACGTTGTAAATTAAATGTCTTTTCCATTGTAATTACTCCACTTCCACGATCATTGCAGCACCTAAACCACCCGCGGCACACGCCGTTGCCAAACCAGTTCCACCACCACGGCGCTTAAGTTCTTGACATACTTGGGTAATTAAACGAGTTCCGGTTGCCGCAAAAGGATGACCATAAGCTAATGAGCCACCTAGCACGTTAAATTTACTCATATCGATTTCGCCAATTGCGCGATTACGACCTAACTTCTCTTGAGCAAACTTCTTCGAACCAAACATCTGCATATTGGCAAGCGTTTGGGCAGCAAATGCTTCATGCATTTCAACTAAAGTTAAATCTTCTAATTCCATACCAGCGCGTTTCAGCGCTAACGGTGTGGCATATGACGGACCCATTAACATATCTTGCCAAACGTCAATCGCAGTAAAGGCGTAACTTTTAATGTAACCAATAGGCTGATACCCAAGCGCTTTAGCTCGGCCTTCACTCATTAAGATGATTGCTGATGCGCCATCGGTTAATGGCGTACTGTTAGCCGCGGTCACAGTACCGTGTTTACGGTCAAAAGCTGGACGAAGCTTGGCGTAAGACTCAAGTACTGAATCTTCACGGATATTGTTATCACGGTCGATAAACTGCTTATAAGGTGGAATATGCGCCGCCATCACTTCTTGCTGCAACACGCCTGAGTTCCAAGTTTGAGTTGCTAATGTGTGCGAACGGTGAGCCAACGCATCTTGATCTGCACGGCTAATGCCATAGGTCTTAGCCATCTGTTCCGCGGTTTGTCCCATAGATAAACCGGTTGAATACTCTGCTACGGCTGGCGGTACAGGCATTAAATCTTTCAAACCTAAGCGGCGCATAATGGCAAATTTTTGCTGAAAAGTACGCGCTTTGTTAAGGTCAACTAATGCGTGAGCGAGTTTTTTAGACACGCCAATGGGCAGTACAGATGAAGAATCGGCACCACCAGCAATACCAATTTCAATGTTACCGGTCATGATTGATTCAGCAACGTTAACCGCTGATTGAAAAGATGTCGCACACGCGCGGGTAACACTGTAAGCATCAGTAGAGACATCCATACCGGTGCCTAGTACGATTTCACGGGCAATGTTTGGCGCGGCTGGCATTTGAACAACTTGACCATAGACTAATTGTTCAATGGTTTTGGGATCTAATTCTGAGCGAGACAACAACTCATTAACTACCATTTTGCCCATATCTAATGCTGATACGCCATGGAATGCGGTAGCCTGCTTTGCAAAAGGCGTTCTTAAGCCGGCGACGATTGCAATACGCTCTCCGCGGGCATTTGTTACCTGTTGTCTATCACTCATTTTTCACCCTCTTTTTATAGTTAACCTGGCGACACAAGCTCAAGTTGTTAATATCCGTTTCGCCCGACCAGAGTGGTCAGACCATCAAAGTGTGATTTGATTCTAACTTTTTATTTACTGGTTTTAAACACCTGTTTAGATATATCTTGCAATAGCACTATATCTGCCGTGACTGACTTTAGCTATTAACAACAAAAATATTCTTAGTGTACCTTATTGCGCTTATTGGTTTCATTAAGGGTTAAAATCTGTTAATCCTACTAGCTAAATCCATATAGAATTCATAACATAAGGCGCATTGTGTTTATGTTATTAGCAAATGATTGAGTAACCGTATGCCTTTAAGCCGATTTCATTCTTTAAGAACTTATCTCGACACTATTATTTTAGGTCAACCTGTGTTGACTGAAAATCTTTTAATTGCCTTAGTAGCTAATGGTCACTTACTGGTTGAAGGCCCTCCAGGCCTAGCTAAAACCCGCGCAGTTAAAGCTCTGTGTGATGGGGTTGAAGGTGAGTTTCATCGTATTCAATTTACACCAGATTTATTGCCAGCAGATTTAACCGGTACTGACATTTATCGCCAGCAAACTGGCACATTTGAATTTGAAGCAGGTCCTATTTTTCATAACTTGATTCTAGCTGATGAAATAAATCGCGCCCCGGCTAAGGTGCAATCAGCCTTATTAGAAGCCATGGCAGAAGGTCAAGTCACGGTAGGTAAAACCAGTTACCCTTTACCAAAACTGTTTTTAGTGATGGCAACCCAAAACCCGTTAGAAAATGAAGGGACTTATCCATTACCCGAAGCCCAGTTAGATCGTTTCTTAATGCACATTAATCTGGATTACCCAAATGCAGAAACTGAGTGCCTTATTTTACGTCAGTCACGTAAAGAAGCGATTAGTCATCAACTGCCGACAACTGAGCCTGTTGCGCAGGCCGATGTATTTGCCGCACGGGATCAAGCACTAGAAATTTACCTTGCTGACCCCCTTGAGCAATACATTGTTGAAATCGTTATGGCAACCCGTCAGCCTGAACGATACAGCCCTGAATTGGCTAAATGGTTAGAGTATGGCGTTAGTCCACGTGCCACTATTTCATTAGAACGCTGCGCCCGTGCAAGAGCTTGGCTTTATGGCCGTGATTATGTATCACCAGAAGATATTCAAGCCGTCGCGCCTAATGTGCTACGTCACCGTCTATTGTTAAGCTATCAAGCGCAAGCCGAAGGCATAACAGCAGATCGCGTTATTGACACAATTTTGTCTCAAGTAGCAGTACCTTAAGCAATGAGCACAGCAGAATTATCACTGCCGTTATTTAGTGATGGCATAAACTTGAACGAGCAGGAGTTAATTGCCTGCCAAAGCTTGTCGCATGTTGTAGCTGACCGTAAAACACGCACAAAAGCGGCTATGGCTGGTCATAGGGCAAGTTTAGTCAAGGGCCGCGGTATGGAGTTTGCTGAGGTACGTCATTATCAAAATGGTGATGATGTGCGCTCTATTGACTGGCGAGTTACCGCGCGTACTGGCGTGGCTCACACCAAATTGTTTATTGAAGAACGCGAACGCCCTATCCTATTACTAGTCGATTTAAGCCACAGTTTATATTTTGGTTCACAATTATTATTACAAGCGGTTCAGGCTGCCCACGTGGCCACAACCATAGCCTGGAGTGCGGTAAAGCATGGTGATAAACTCGGTGCATTAATTGCCAGTGAAACAACCCATTTAGAGCTCAAGCCCCGTAGCCGTAGACAAGGCATGTTACAACTGTCATCAGGTTTAATTGATGTGCATCAAAAACAGCTCAATCAATTTGATAATTTGCCGCAAGACCCCGAACATATGTTCAAAGCTTGCCAGCGATTACAGCGGATAGCAAAACCGGGCTCTTTAGTATGGATCATTACCGATGGTCACCATTTCAGTCCGCAATGCCTTGCGCCGCTAACACAGCTAAAACGTCACTGTGATATCGGTGCATTTGTAATAACAGATCCGCTTCGCCAGGGGACACTGAATTTGCCTAAGCAGTTTGCTTTTCCGGTACGTGATGGCAAGCAGCAATTAACATTAACCCGCGACAGCTATCAAAAATGGTTAGTAGAGCAGCAAGTTGCCCAACAAGGCTTTGTGCAATTAATGAAGCAACTTAATGTACAACCTAAGTTTATCGATGCAGGTAAACCACTGAGTGAACAATTGGAATTATTACGCTAAATGTTACCTATTTTAATTAACTCAATCATAGCGTCGGCAGCCGCACCTGCCGCGGTGGCTAACCAAGGTGTTTCGCCTTTAGCTCAAATGCATGACATTTTATTGCCTAACATGGTTTCATCTATGCCAATCGCACCAGGATATTGGCTATTACTTGTGCTATCTATCCTAATACTGAGCTGGATGATTGGTAAAATTCTCAAGCAACGTCGTTATCACGCGCCCCGAAAAACCGCTCTGAAAATATTACAATCAATGGACAGTACAGCAGATGACTTTGCTTCAGAGGTTAATAGCTTACTAAAACGAACCGCAATGACCTATTTGCCAAGGCAATCACTGGCACATTTAAATGGTCAACCTTGGTTTAATTGGCTAGATCAACGTTTACCAAAAACCAAACAGCATCTTATAGGTACGTTATTAGTCAAACGCCACCAGGCTAAAGGGCTCACACTTGAAGATAATCAGCAGTTATTAATGCTGGCGAGTCTGTGGCTAGCCAATAAACATCCGTTTGAGCCTGTCAGTATTCAAGATACTGATAAACAGCATAAACAGGAGGCTGCATGTTAAGTGTCACTTGGCCTTTGGTGTTTATTTTATTGCCATTGCCGTTATTTTTTAGACAAACAAAAATCGTCGACCAAGGTGGACACCTGCAACTTCCCGGTGTTGGTCACGCCATCAAAAACCAAAGCCAACAAACGGTAAAACGCTCACGCAAATTATATTGGCTAATGTGGGTATGTTTATTGTGTGCAGTAGCAAGGCCCCAATGGCTGGGCGAGCCGATTGAGTTACCGTCCAAAGGTCGTGATTTAATGATGGCTGTTGATTTATCAGGCAGTATGCAAATTGAAGACATGGTGATTGATGGCAAAATCGTCGACCGTTTCACCTTAATTCAGCATGTGTTAGCCGACTTTATTGAACGTCGCAAAGGCGATCGCCTCGGATTAATATTATTTGCTGATCACGCTTATTTACAAGCGCCACTGACCCAAGATAGACGCTCGGTGGCAAAGTTTTTAACCGATGCACAAATTGGTTTAGTCGGCAAACAAACGGCTATTGGCGAAGCCATCGCATTAGCGGTAAAACGATTTGAAATGGTTGATGAAAGTAATCGGGTGCTGGTGTTGTTAACTGACGGTTCAAACAATGCTGGTAATATTGAACCCGAAATGGCAGCAGAAATAGCTGCAAAAAGAAACATTACTATTTATACCGTAGGTGTTGGCGCCGAGTTACTTGAGCGCCGTACTATTTTTGGTAAAGAGCGCATTAACCCATCAATGGATTTAGACGAAACTCAGTTACAAAAGCTAGCCGATATGACCAATGGGCAGTATTTTCGCGCTAGAAACAGTGAAGATCTGGCAAAAATTTATCAGACCATAGATACATTAGAGCCGGTTAGCCGCGATCAATTAAGTTATCGCCCGAAGAAAGAATTATTCTATTGGCCTTTATTAATGTCTTTATTGCTCAGTATCTTAATTAGTGCCCAGCAACACTTTCAAGCTGGTCTGGTATTACCTTCATTTAAGCGTGGGGGCAAAATAGAATGATTCACTTTATCCGCCCAGAGTGGCTATTAGGTTTAGTGCCGCTTATTTTATTAAGCTTGCTATTTTGGCGCCGTCATCAGCAACAATCTGCTTGGAAAGAGTATATTGCGCCGCATCTAACCCGCATGCTGATCAGCGACAGTGCCGAACAAAGCAATAAACCTAAGGGGTTACTGGCATTTTGTTGGATTGTTGCAGTATTAGCATTAGCTGGCCCTGCTATCAGCAAACAAAATTTACCTGTATTTGCGACGGATCAAGGTAGAGTGTTGATTATGGACATGTCTTACTCTATGTACGCGACCGATCTGACTCCAAATAGATTATCCCACGCTCGCTTTCGCGCGACGGATTTACTGTCTGAAATAAAAGAAGGCGAAACGGGCTTAATTGCCTACGCGGGTGATGCTTTTACCATTAGCCCTTTGACCCGTGACAATGGCACTTTGTTGAACCTCTTGCCCACATTATCACCGGATATTATGCCTGTAAGAGGCTCAAATTTATCCTCAGCCATCACATTAGCACAGCAGCTTTTAGCCCAGGGCGGCCATATTACTGGTGATATTATTCTAATGACAGATGGGGTTTCAGATCAGCAATTTAACCAGGTATATGATGAATTAAAAAATAGCCGCTACCGTTTATCAATATTAGCCTTTGGCAGTAAAACCGGTGCCCCTATAAAGCTATCTGATGGCCAATTAATGCGCGATAGCAGCAATGAAGTGGTGGTCGCTAAAACCGATATTAACTTGCTGCAAAAACTGGCTAAACAAGGTTCAGGAGTGTTAATTGCAGCGCAGTCAGATGGCAGCGATATCAAACAACTCATTCAATGGCTTGCTGAAGATGGCCAAGCAAAAGCCACTGAACTTGAAGGTGAATCATGGCAAGATTTAGGTCCTTATTTAGCACTATTATTATTGCTACCTGTGTTATTAAGCTTTAAACACGGTGTGCTAGCTAACCTTATGTTACCAACTGCCTGGCTACCTTTAGCTGGACTAATGGGTTTGTTAGCCTTCAGTACTGGCTATAGCAAGCCTGTACAGGCCAATATTTGGGATGACTTATGGCTGACAGCGGATCAACAAGCCCAGCAGGCTTTTGATAAAGAAGAGTATGCCAAAGCGGCGGCAAATTTCAGTCAACCTAATTGGCAGGCTAGCGCCCATTATAAGGCAGGAAATTACCAACAAGCGCTTGAAGGTTTTGAATTAGACAATAGCGCCGAAGGCTTATATAACCAAGCCAATAGTTTAATGCAGTTAGGCAATTTACCTGAAGCTATTAAGCGCTACCAACAAGCTTTAGGATTACGAGCTGATTTTATTGAGGCAGACGAAAATCTAGCCTTAGCACAAGAATTACTTGAACAACAGTCACAGCAAAATAAACAAGATAGCGATCAAAATGGTGAGCAGAAAAATGACTCGCAGGATAAAGATCAACAACAAAATGATCAAAATAGCGAGCAGAACAGTCAACAAAATCAGCAACAAAATCAGGACCAGCAAAACAGCAGTCAACCAAATGATCAGCAACAAGACTCTCAAGATTCAAGCTCAGATTCTGATCAGTCTAACCAGGACCAACAAGGCAAGCAGCCTGAGAATGCTGAGCAGGATAATCAATCTAAAAGCAATGAAACACCTGACAAACAACAATCTGAAGATAGCCAAGACGAAAATCAGCAACAATCATCTGGCAGTCAACCCAATGATAAGCCTAATGATCAAGCAGAAGAAAATGCCGATAACGCTCAGTCTAAATCAGGCTCTTCAGAAAACTCAACCGCGGAAGATGAACCTGCGCCAAGTAATGAAGCCAGTATGCAAGCCAATACTGAACTAAGTGCTGAGCAAAGTACGGATGCTAAAAGTACGGATGCTAAAAATACTCAGCTATCAAATCAGCCAACGACTTCAGCAACACCTTTAGAAGAAACATTAGATGAGGATGGCAAGCCTATAAATCAGGTTATTAGCCCAACAACGATAGGCCAACAACCATTGCCAGAAGATATGGAAAGAGCATTAAGAGCAATAAATGAGGATCCACAAGTATTGATCCGCAATAAAATGCAATTGGAATATCAAAAACGTCGTCAACAGGTCAAGGAAAAAGAACAGTGGTAATTCGAATTTTATTAAGCCTAATACTTATTGTTTTGGCCCCTTCGGTTATGGCGATCACTCAAGTAGAAGCCAGTATCGACAAAAATCCGGTGAGTGAAGGTGAATACTTTGTGTTGAACATCAGCGCCGATGACGATCTCAATGCCGGCGCATTAGATACATCTTCATTACTGGATAACTTTATTGTTGGTCGCACAAGTGTGGGCAGAAGTACTCAAATGATAAACTTCAGCACCACCAAAGAAACTCGATGGCAAGTGCTGTTATCACCTAAATATACCGGTAAGGTGACTATTCCAGCGTTCACTATCGGCGGAGTAAGTTCATCGCCAATTACCCTGCAGGTTAACCCAGCAGGAAGTCAGCCCCAAGAATCTCAAAATTTGTATATTGAAGTCAGCACTAATGTTGATGAAGCCTACGTTGGTCAGTTAATTAACTACAAGGTAAAACTCTATTTAGCCGTAGAATTGCAACGCGGTGTACTGGGTGCCCCTGTCGTCCAAGGTGCACAAATAAAACAAATTGGTGAAGATACCGACAGCACTGAAATCGTCAATGGTCGCCGCTTTAGAGTGATTGAGCGCAACTACGGTATTGTTGCAGGCTTACCTGGTGAAATTATTATTAACGGTGCAACTTTTTCTGGTGATGTATTAATTGAAACACAAAACCGTGGCGGCATGTTTGGTTTTAATGAAAGCATTCCGATGCAAACTGAAGCCGAGCGGAAAGTGATTCAAATAAATAGCTACCCACCGAGTTATCAAGGTGAGTGGTTAGTGAGTGATTTAGTGTCCTTACGCGAAGTATGGCCCGATGATAAAACCACCTTTGAAGCAGGCAGCCCCATTACTCGAACCATCAGCTTAATTGCCATTAATGTTGATGAACATAGCCTCCCCGAGCTGGCAATGCCTGCAACAGAAGGAATGAAGATTTATCCTGAGAAGCCGTTACGCCAAACGGGTATTCGTGATGGACAAGTGATTTCGCAATACAGCTTAACTGCCGCTATGGTACCTACTAAACCGGGCACTTATACCCTGCCAGAAATAAAAGTACCTTGGTGGAATATTCAATTAAAGCAGCAGGAATATGCCATTTTACCTGCCAAAACCATTACCGTTATCGCAGGGCAAATGGCCGATAATGCACTACTGATTTCGCCCCAAGCTCAATCTAACAATAGCGCGGATTACTGGCCATGGTTGACCGGATTATTTGCAGCACTATGGTTAATCACTTTAGTGTTATGGCGAAAAGCCGCAGGCCGAAGTCATCAAAATCAGGCCCGTGACACAACAATCACCGCACGTCCGACAACGAATATGGCTAACTTAGCAGCCATAGTGGATGCCTGCGATCGTAATAATGTCAGCGATGTGATAAGCACGCTGCAACAGTATTTTTCAGCGATATTGAAGCGTAAAGTCACTTTGGCGGAAATTAGTCAGCTTTCTGAATTACTTTCACAAGCAATTAGCGTTTTGCAATCCGGCCGCTACAGCCAACATACAACCCCTGTGAATAAAAAACAGCTTATTGATGCAATCCAATCATATCAACCTAATAGCAATAAACAGACGGATTCAATCATAGTTAAACTGAATCCTTAAGGCCTATCAAATGGGTTGTGCTCCCTTTTATGAAATAGCATAAAAGGGAGGTGTTATTTGGCACTTTGTAGCGACTTATAATAATTGCCACTAGTGATCTGTCACTGATAATAATGAAGACCAGTAATAAAATAACTTCCAAAATAGTCGTTGCACTCTTGCGCTGACCCAGTAAGCTAAGTGTAATTATTATGAGAAAAATATAAAAATGTTTGAAATTCTGCGAAAGAAAAAGTCCGACCCTACGGTCTTATCTGACATGGTAAATAAACAAAGACGTTACGATAGCCTTGTCAGGGCACTTCATACCGACATTTTCCGTTATGCCTATTGGTTATGCGGTAATAAACATGTGGCTGAAGATATCACTCAAGAAACCTTTTTACGGGCATGGCGTGCGTTAGATTCTTTGAAAGATGATAAAGCCGCAAAAGCCTGGCTTATCACTATTTTACGTAGGGAAAATGCCAGACGCTTTGAACGTAAACAGTTTGATTACAGTGATGTAGAACAAGAGCTACTTGAAGATGTTATCTCTAGTAGCACTGAAGATGAAACCGAGCAATATTGGCTACGCAGGCAAATCGGCAAACTTGATTTAGAATATCGTGAACCTTTGTTATTACAGCTCATTGGTGGATTTAGCGGAGATGAAATCGCCGAGATGCTTGAATTAAATCGCAACACGGTAATGACACGATTATTTCGTGCCAGAAACCAATTAAAAGATGCATTAGACAGCCCAGAAGTAAGAGGTCAATCAAATGGATGATCTACAATTTCGTCGCCAAGCTTATGGCGATCCCAATACTCAGTCAGATGACTTTTTGCAGCATATCGCAAATAACTCAGCTGATGCGAAATTGGTTAAAGATTTACAAGCACTTGATGATCGACTAACACAAGCGCTTAATATTCCGGTACCTGATGACCTAGCGGACAAGTTAATACTGCGTCAACAGCTAAACCAACATCATCAAACCCAAAAACGTACTCGCTATTTAATGGCGATGGCGGCGTCTATTGCGTTTGTTGTTGGGGTTAGCTTCAGTATGCTACGTTTTACCCCAATTGATTTATCTGAAAATGCTTTAGCCCATGTTTACCATGAAACCAAAGCGCTACAGATGGAACAAAACATCGGTTTTAATGACGTAAACTTCAAGTTAGCCAGTCTATCAGGCCTACAACAGTCTAAATTTATTCAGCAGCCAGGAAGAGTCTTCTATACTGCCTACTGCGATTTTCAAGGGGTTAAATCTTTGCATTTGGTTATGCAAGATGAAAATGGTCACAAAGTAACCTTATTTATTGTGCCAGCAGAGAACAGATTAACCCTAGATGAGGCCTTTGCCGATGCAAAATACAAAGGACAAGGATTCAAATTTGCCGGAACCTATATGCTACTTGTCGGTGAACAGCAATCTGATCTAAATTACATTAAACGCGAAATTGAGCAAACGTTTATCTAAGATAATTACGACAAAATTAACATAGCACTCAGCCGTATTTTACAGTGTGGCTGAGTATTTTTTCCTATCCTCCCCCCGCGAAAGTGTGAACTACATCAATCTTCTGCTAGCATTGCTCCATAAAAATAACCATATGGAACAATCATGGAAATTCAAGCACCTATTTTAATCACTTTCATAGGCTATCTAGCCGTTATGATGGGGATCGGTTTTTGGGCATATAAGAAAACCGAATCTGTCGATGATTACATTCTCGGCGGTCGCAAGATGGGCCCAGCAGTTACCGCATTAAGTGTCGGCGCTTCCGATATGTCTGGTTGGCTGTTACTTGGCCTGCCAGGCGCTGTTTATTTAGGTGGGCTAGGTGAAGCCTGGATTGGCTTTGGTTTAGTATTTGGCGCATGGCTTAACTGGCTATTTGTCGCAAAACGCTTACGAATTTATACTGAACTTGCAGATAACTCCCTCACCCTACCCGACTTTTTCGAACATAGATTTAACGATAATCATGGTGTCCTTAAGTTGGTCTCAGCGGTGACCATTTTAATATTCTTCACCTTCTATGCATCATCTGGCATGGTGGGCGGCGCCATTCTATTTGAAAAAGTCTTTGGCCTTGATTACACCCTAGCCTTGGTCATTGGCTCGGTAATTATTGTGTCATACACCTTTGTTGGCGGTTTTTTTGCCGTCAGCTGGACAGACTTTTTCCAGGGCTGTTTAATGCTAATTGCGTTAATTATTGTACCTGTCGCCATATTTAATCACTCCGACACTCAGGCAAACATGGACAGTTTAGATCCTGCTATGCTGACATTTGTGGGTGATAAAACCACAGTTATTGGCCTAGTGTCATTACTGGCCTGGGGACTTGGCTATTTTGGTCAACCACATATCCTATCTCGCTTTATGGCGATTGGCAGTGCGAAAGATTTACGTTTATCAAGACGTATTGCCATGAGTTGGATGATTGTTGCATTAATTGGTGCACTGGCCACCGGCATTGCAGGTACATTATATTTCGCCCAATCACCTTTAGACAATCCTGAAACCGTGTTTATTCACTTAGCCCGTGCAGCGTTTAATCCGTGGGTGGGTGGTTTACTTATTGCGGCTATTCTATCGGCCATAATGAGCACGATTGATTCGCAACTATTGGTTTGTTCAAGTGTGATAACGGAAGATTTTTACCGTAAATGGCTACGCCCTCAAGCCAGCAGTAAAGAATTAATGTTAGTGGGTCGAATTGGCGTTATTAGTATCGCACTTATCGCAGGTATTATTGCCCTTGACCCACAAAGCAGCGTATTAGGCCTAGTCAGTTACGCATGGGCAGGTTTTGGTGCTGCATTTGGTCCTGTGGTGATTCTATCGCTTTTCTGGAAAGGATTTAGCCGTAACGGTGCAATTGCAACAATATTAGTCGGTGCGGTAACCGTTGTAGCTTGGGAGCAATTAAAAGGTGGGATTTTCGATTTATATGAAATTATTCCTGGCTTCTTTTTCGCGACTATCTTTGGGGTTGTATTTAGTAAATTATTCCCACCATCGACTGAAGTGCAAGGCCAGTTCAATGCATTTGAACAAAACCTACAAAGCCAGAAATAGTTATCGATTAAAATAACAGCTTAGGTACTGAAATAGATCAAACTGAACAAATAAACAACCTTTGTGTAAAAAAGCGTACAAGTGTACGCTTTCTTACATTTTAACTTCATCTAACACCCGCGTTTGAAAGCAACATGGCATTAACAACATAACCAGCCAAAATATAAACCAACCTACTGTTAAACAACAAATTAAAATAAGAAACCACCAACCACAACCTTAATACACAAAAAACAGCCTTTTGAATTAACTCAATATTAACAACAACTAACATGTGGTCGGACTTGTTAGCCTTTCCCCTGTTACCTAAGATGCCTGCACATTCAAAGCTGCACAATGAAATTGGCTTATCAAGTCATAATTTCAATCATAATAACAGCTCAAAATAGGTAATAAACAATGACTAAATTCAACAAGACATTACTAGCAGCTGCGGTAGCACTTGCAAGCGCTCAGGCAACTGCTGCTGGTTTTCAGCTTAATAGCCAATCTGCTGCAGGTATTGGCCGTGCGATGGCGGGTGATGCCATAATAGCTGACAACGCATCGGTTTTAGCACGTAACCCTGCCGCAATGGCTTTGTTTGATCAAAAAGAACTCTCTGTTGGTGTGTCATATGCCGATGTCAACGTAGAGGTTAGTGATGCACAAATGGACTTCATGGGGCGAACATTTGAATTAGGCCATATTGATAACGCCGCTGAAGCAAAAGTTATCCCTAATGCCTATTTTATCAACCCAGTTAATGACACCTTTGCTTATGGATTTGCTGCATTCAGTAACTATGGCACGGGTACCGATTTAACCCCATTAGCTAATAACCATGGCTCACTGGGCCCAAATACTATTCCAGCGCCAGCGGATTTACTCGGTAATACTGAAGTAACAACAGTAAACTTAAATGCCAGTGTGTCATATCGCATTAATGAATCACTTAGCCTAGGCCTAGGTTTAGACGTGATCCAAGCTTCTGGTACGTTAACCAGAAACAGTAATATCCTTGGCTCATTAGTTGATGTTGAAGCCGATGGTTGGGCTTTAGGCGGCATTGTTGGACTAGCTTATGAAATTAATCCAAATAACAGATTTGGTTTAAGCTATCGTTTCAGTCCAGAAATGAATGCCACTGGCGATGTACGTTACCTAGCTGAAAATTTTGATGAAATTAATATCCCTATTGCTGATATAGCCCAATTTGCTGGTTTTCATCAGTTAACTGAAAAGTTTGCTGTGCACTATACGGCGCAGTGGACTCAGTGGAGCAGCTTTGACCAGATCTCACTAAACGAAGGTGACAAAGGTACAGCGTCACATAGCTTAAAAGAATACCATTGGAAAGACTCTTGGTTTCTTAGCTTAGGGGCAACATATGACATTAATAACAACTGGACAGTAAGAACCGGTATTGCCAGTGATGATGGCGTAGTAGGTGAAGTCTCTTCATTATCTATTCCTGACTCAGATCGCATGTGGTATTCAGCAGGTTTCACATATAATCTGTCGCCAAAATCTTCACTCGATTTCGGTATCACTAAGGTTGTTGGCGAAAAGGTCCATGTTATTGAACAAAGCGGGCTGGGCTCGACTGTTAATGCCTTTACTGAATCAGGTGCGACCTACTATTCGGCTCAATACAACTATAAGTTCTAATACATATAGGTTTTAATATTAGGTATTGAATACTTAAACCGCTCTTTTTAGAGCGGTTTTTTTATGTCTGGCTTTCGATGTAACGAGTGTGTAACTTAAGTGAAGTCTAATGTATTAACTTTTACTAATAAACACCTTGCAAGCATCACCAAAGTCCATTAGAATTTTCTTATGGACTTTTATAAGGCTACTATTATGCATACATCAATACTTCGATTATCTACATCATTCAGTCAGAGCATATTGCTCATCGCAGGCCTCATGGCCCCCTGCATAGTCGTTGCACAAAGTCCTGATTTTGACACCATTGAGATCCAATTAAATCAGCAAACAAGTTACTTACAACTTGACGCTAAAGTTGAACCGGTGAAAGCTGCAACCGTGGCGGCACAAACGTCCGGACGAGTATTAGCGATTCATTATGATGTCAATGATTTAGTCCCTGAGGGCGCTGCATTACTGGAAATAACTAGCAAAGAGCAAGGCGCTGAACTCGCAGCGGCTGAAGCCGATCTGGCTAAAGCACAAGCCATGAATGTGGAAGCACAGGCTCAATTTCAACGTTACCGAACATTATTCCCTCAAGGTGCAGTATCCCAAGGTGCAATGGATGAAGCCACTGCCAATGCTAAAAGCGCTAATCAGGCTGTCAGCGCAACCCAAGCACGTTTAGTTCGCGCCAAAGAAAGCGTTAATTACACAGTTGTCAGTGCTCCATTCTCCGGACGATTAACCGCTAAAATGATAGAAGAAGGTGAAACCATCAGCTATGGCCAAGCGCTACTTTCTGGCTATGCTACCGATAAGCTTAGAGCCGTTTTTTATGTTCCACAACAGTATCGCCAGCAACTTAATTTACTGACTAAACTCAGTTTTTCAGATGATAATTATCAATATATGAGTGAACAGCTCAATCCATTTCAATTTAGTACTCAACAAGACCACAGCCTTAAGGTAAGGGCTATTATCAATAACCCCGACAACACTTTGCAGGCAGGGCAATGGTTAAAGGTCGCCTTACCTGTTGTGACTAAAGATGTGATTAGTATCCCTCAATCTGCATTTTACCAAGTCGGAGAAATGGCCACTGTGTACCGCAAGCAACAAAAGCACTATTTACAAACTCAAATTCGCTTAGGCAATGCCTATCAAAATGATCAAGGTGTGGCCATGGTAGAGGTGCTTGCCGGTGTTATGCCTGGGGACAATATAGTATTAAACGCGGCCAATTATGTGCTCCACCTTGGTCAAGCTACAGCCAACTAAACAGGAATAAACAGATGAAACCATCGAATACACCTGCTCTTGGCCTTTCGGGTAGCATTGCTAAAACCTTCCAAGCCAGTGCAATAACGCCTTTATTAGCAATATTAGGTTTATTGTTAGGACTTTTTGCTGTCATCGTGACCCCAAAGGAAGAAGACCCGCAAATTGATGTCACCTTTGCAGACGTTTTTATTCCCTACCCCGGCGCTAGCCCTAGTGAAGTTGAACACCAAGTCACTTTACCCGCTGAACAAATTATTTCCGAAATTAAAGGCGTTGATACGCTTTACTCTTTTTCTCAACCCGATGGCGCATTAATTATTACCATTTTTGAAGTGGGTATTCCCCGTGACGAAGCTGTGGTCAATATATACAACCAGCTATACTCAAACCGAGACAAATTTAATCATGCTGCGGGTATAGGCGAGCCACTGATTAAACCCCGTGGCATTGATGATGTCCCTATTGTTAGCCTGACCTTATATGCTAAGTCTGCCGATATGACCGCTGAGCAACTCACACAAGTTGCTAACGGATTAGAAACTGAGCTTAAACGCATCCCCGGAACCAAAGAAATTTACACCCAGGGCCGTCACGACATGGTGCTAAATGTCCGTCTTGATAGTGCCAAGATGAATAGTTTTGGGGTCACTATTGACCAAATATCCCAGCGGTTACAAGATAATAACCAAATATCTACGTTGCAGTCTTTGGTACAACAAAACCAAGAAATTAAAGTCCGTGCAGGGCAATTTATCAATACAATTGATGATGTCAAAAACTTACTGGTGAAAGTCAATGCCGCTCCCAATAATCAAGGTATCTCCTCTGCGGTATATCTATCCGATGTTGCTGAGATCACCTTAAAAAGTGATACGCCAAAACACAATGTTCGTCACGTTGATAGCACAGGTGATTACCCTGCTGTCACTATCGCCATTGGTAAACAAGCTGGCCAAAATGCGGTTGATATTGCTGATGCCGTGCTCAGCCGCATTGCAAAAGTGGATAACCTGCTGATCCCCGATAATGTTGGGGTAGCCATATCACGTGATTATGGCCAAACCGCTGGAGATAAATCTAACACGCTTATTTTTAAGCTAATGTTTGCTACCTCTGCAGTAGTATTATTAGTACTTTTTGCCATGGGGGCGCGTGAATCTGCCGTAGTTGGCATTGCGATTATTGTCACTTTAGCGCTGACCTTATTTGCCTCGTGGGCATGGGGATTTACCCTAAACCGGATATCACTGTTTGCGCTTATTTTCTCTATCGGAATTCTGGTCGATGATGCCATTGTAGTGGTAGAAAATATTCATCGGCACATGGCATTAAGCAATAAACCGTTACTTGAAATTATTCCCGAAGCGGTCGATGAGGTTGGCGGACCGACCATATTAGCCACATTCACCGTTATTGCGGCATTACTTCCAATGGCATTCGTGTCTGGTCTAATGGGGCCCTACATGAGCCCAATTCCCATAAATGCCAGTATGGGCATGCTATTATCACTGGCTATCGCCTTTATTCTAACGCCCTGGCTAGCCTACAAGTTACTGGCTCACCACCCAAAAGCTGAACACACGGATTTAGTCGGCGCTGATCAGGCAAATGACAAACTGGCTAAATTATTCAGTCGGTTAATGTCACCATTCCTAATTGGTGAACATGCCGCCAAAGCCCGAAAAGGCCTAGCCGTTGGTATTGTCGCACTAATTGCTATCGCACTTGCATTACCCGTCATGCAGGCTGTTGTGCTTAAAATGCTGCCATTTGATAATAAATCCGAGTTTCAGGTCATTGTCGACTTACCTGAAGGCACGCCTGTGGAACAAACCCAGCGCGTATTACAAGAGATGAGCTTATACCTCAGCACAGTAGAAGAAATTAACCACCAGCAGTGGTACGCAGGAACCCACGCACCAATGAACTTTAATGGGCTTGTGCGTCACTACTTTTTACGCAGCAGCCAGGAGCTAGGCGACATTCAGGTTAACTTGGTTGATAAGTCACACCGTAGCCGCGACAGTCACAGTATCGCGTTAGCTGTGCGGGAACCACTAAAGGAGATTGCCAATCGTTATAACGCCAACATAAAAGTGGTCGAAGTGCCTCCAGGACCGCCTGTATGGTCGCCAATTTTGGCCGAAGTTTATGCGCCAACAACAGCACTTCGCGAGCAAACGGCTAACGCCTTAGAGCAACGCTTTAACAATACTGAACATGTGGTTGATGTGGATATTTATTTACCAGCCCAACAACAGCAATGGCAAGTTAACATCGATCGCGCGAAAGCAAGCCTGCTTGGGCTATCGTACGCGCAAATCGTTAATACCATTGCCACCAGCATTGGCGGCAAAGATGTCAACTATTTACATTCCCAAACCAATAAATATCCCACACCTATCAGGTTGCAATTAGATGACGCTGAAAAAGTGGATTTGCAGCAAGTGCTTAATCTAAAACTAATAAATCCAGCTGGCGAGTCAATTAACTTATCCTCTGTCGCCAGCATTCATAAAGGCAGTATTAATGCCCCAATAGTGCACAAAAATATGGTGCCGATGATCATGGTAGTGGCGGATATGGCGGGACCAACAGATAGTCCACTTTATGGCATGTTCGATATTTCAGCTCAAATTGATGATGCCAATATTGATAAGCCCTACCCCATAGCACAGCATTTTGTTAATCAACCAGATGGATTATCGCAAGTAGCGATATTGTGGGACGGGGAGTGGAAGATCACATATGAGACTTTCCGCGATATGGGCATTGCTTATGCGGTTGGCATGATAGCCATTTACTTGTTAGTGGTTGGCCAATTTAAATCTTATTTAGTGCCATTGGTTATTATGGCACCTATACCATTGACCATTATTGGTGTTATGCCAGGACATGCTTTATTAGGAGCACAGTTTACCGCAACATCAATGATAGGAATGATCGCCTTAGCGGGCATTATTGTGCGAAATTCGATATTACTGGTGGATTTTATCAATCAGCAATTAGCTCAAGGTATCGCATTAGACAAAGCTGTCATTAGTGCTGGGGCTGTTCGAGCAAAACCAATTATGTTAACCGCTTTAGCGGCAATGATTGGCGCCTTATTTATCTTAGATGACCCAATATTTAACGGTCTTGCTATTAGCCTTATATTTGGCATCTTTATCTCAACTATTTTAACCCTGGTTGTGATCCCTGTGTTGTACTTTGCAGTGATGCGCAACCGATTAACCGTAAAATAAAGGAGCAATACCATGACCAATAAAACCATTAACAAAGTGAACAGAATGTCTGTCGAACGCTCAATCATGGCCTTTGCTGGCTTTATGGTACTGCTATCAGTAGTACTGACCACTATTGTTAGCCATCATTTTATCTGGCTGACCGTATTTGTAGGTGCTAATCTATTTCAAAGCGCATTTACCGGTTTTTGCCCAGCTGCAATGGTAATGAAAAAGCTAGGCTTGAAAACTGAAGCAATGATTGCCACCGAAAAATAAGAGATTGCCACCAAAAAAATAATACTTGCTGGCAATCATTTGTACTCAATATAAGGAATATTAAGTTTAATGAAAGCCATTAAAAAGTCACATACACCACTCACACTATTAACAATACTGGCAGTAAGCTTAGCTGTATTTGTGCCAACAAGTTTTGCTAAAGATGTTTCGCCAACACAAGCGTGGCAGATGATTGATCAGCAAGCGTTAGTGATTGATGTTCGCACTGCTGAAGAATTTAATGAAGGACATATTGAAGGAGCTGTTAATATTCCTTTTGAACAAATTGTTGCAGGCGTGGCAAAACTAGGGCTTAAAAATGATGACAGCATTGTTTTATATTGCCGAAGTGGGCGCCGAAGTGGCATTGCAGATGATGCATTAACCCAAGCAGGATTTAGCAATACTGCTAACGCGGGTGGTGTTGATGCATTGATACAGTCAAAACCCTGAATTTATTTGGTATTGCGTTAGTAATATTAACGGTTAGCGACAGAATACGAGTTCAGGTTACACATCTTACAAGATGCCTTTATGTGAATAATAAAGGCATCTTTTATTCAATAGCCCCCTGCTACTTAACCTCAAAAACACTATCCACAGGTCAACTAAACCAGTTGTTTTTTCATCACAATACAGTCTAAATCAAAGCCTCTAGGGGAGTGATAAACACTGATTTCATTACCTATAAAACCACATTTTCGATAAAATGCAGCAGCATTTAACGTCGACTCTAATGCAATAAAAGTCAATCCTGATTTTTTTGCTATGCGCTCAAGATGAGCCAACATTAACTTGCCGATACCTAAATTCATGTATTCAGGATGGACGAACAGCGCATCAATAAATCCGCTACTAACATCAAGCATCCCAGAGGCAATAATGAACTGTTGTTCAGATAGATTTGACTGCCCGTCAACCACATAGACATAACCATCATATGATAGCTTATCAGCATATGCCTCTGGCATCTGACCTCCAGTCCATTTAGTCATTGCATCAATACCATAACAATCAACGCATTGGGATAATATAGCAAGATTTCGGACTATAAAAGCTTGTGATGCATCAGCTTTATGGGCTCGCCTTAATATTCCATTCATATATAAGCTATTCCTTTTATTTATATACAACTAAAGACGCCATATCGACTTTCCATTAAGCATAATTGAACACCATACCGCCGCTAACTTTATGTTTCGGTTATTAGTAATTGCTTATACAGCAGGTATATTCACATTATATACCAACCACCAAAAGTGAATAAAAAGTCACTGAAAAGGCTTAAAAAAAAACACAAATACAGGCCACTTAATGATTATACAAAACAGCGCACGGTAACATTTTGTTTACATATGTAATCATCCTGTTACATTTCAATGGTTGAACGAAGTTAACCCTTGAGTAACGACCCGGGAGTTCAACCATAAAAATAATATAAATAATAAAAACATCACATGGAAGATAAAAAATGCAAAAGAAACGACCTTTAGTTTTACTCAGCCTCTCAGGTATCGCACTTGCTGTATCTACTAGCTTGTATGCCGCACCTCAATCCCTAAACTTAACATCACAAAATGGGATTTCAGCAACTAGCTTAGATAATACCTCCCCATTACCTAAACGTTATATTGTTAAGTTTAGAAATGACACATCTATGCAATCAAATCTACAACAAGCTGATTATCAACCGCGTTCACACGAAATATTTTCTCATTTTAGAGCGCTAAACGGTGTTCAAGCTAAAGAAATGAAACGCATTGCTCGTGGTAATAGCTATACAGTGAAATTAGATCCAAAGTCAGTACAATCTCTTCGCCTTCACGCAGACGTTGAATATGTCGAAGAAGATATGCAGCGTCGTTTTTTAGCTGAAACAACACCTTGGGGGCAAACCTATGTAGGTGCGACTGTATTAAGCGATAGCCAAACGGGCAACCGTACCATCTGTATTATCGACTCAGGATACGACCGAAGCCACAATGATTTAAGTGGCAACAACGTCACGGGCACCAATAACTCAGGTACAGGTAACTGGTATCAACCGGGCAGTAACAATGCCCATGGTACTCATGTGGCGGGCACAATAGCAGCTATTGCTAATAATGAAGGTGTTGTTGGGGTAATGCCTAATCAAAATGCCAAAATTCATGTGGTCAAAGTATTTAATGAAGCAGGATGGGGTTATTCTTCATCACTTGTGGGGGCAGTAGATACCTGTGTGGCTAATGGCTCAAATGTAGTAACAATGAGCTTAGGCGGTAGTGGTTCAACCACAACTGAGCGCAATGCATTAAATGCACACTACAATAATGGCGTATTGCTAATAGCAGCATCGGGCAACGCTGGCGACAGCACGTACAGCTACCCAGCTTCATATGACGGTGTTATGTCTGTCGCTGCTGTTGACAGCAATCGTAATCACGCTGCCTTCTCTCAATTTACCGACCAAGTAGAAATATCTGGTCCAGGTGAAGCAATTTTATCTACTGTTACCGTAGGTGAAGGCCGTTTGGCTGACATTACTATCGGCGGCCAATCATATTTCAATAATGGCGTAGTACCACACAATCGTTTAACACCTTCAGGCACTAGCTATGCCCCTAGCCCTGTAAATGGCCAAGTAACCGCTACCTTAGCTGAATGTACTGTAAGCGGAACTAGCTTTAGTTGTGGCAATATGAGCAACAAAATTTGTTTAGTTGAGCGTGTTGGCAATCAAGGTACAAGCTATCCTGAAATAAATGCAGCCAAAGCATGTAAAACGGCCGGTGCTGTTGGCGCAATTGTTTACAGTAATAGTGCATTACCAGGCTTACAAAACCCATTCCTAGTTGACGCCAATAGTGACATCACTATTCCTACAGTATCAGTAGATAGAGCAACTGGTTTAGCACTTCGCGCGAAACTTGGTGCTAGCACGACTGTTGCTAACCAGGGGAACAAGGACTACGCGTTCTACAATGGTACATCCATGGCAACACCGCACGTTTCTGGTGTAGCTACATTGGTGTGGAGCTATCATCCACAATGTACAGCAACACAAGTTCGTGCGGCATTAAATGCAACTGCTGATGATTTAAGTGTTGCAGGACGCGATAATCAAACTGGCTATGGTATGGTTAACGCTACAGCGGCTAAAGCTTATTTAGATGCATCATGTGATGGCCCAACTGACCCAGGCACAGGTGGTGGAGATTTAGTGCTTGTTAATGGAGTAGCAAAATCTAATCTTACTGGTGCAAAAGATGAGGAGCTTTATTTCTCATTAGACGTGCCCGCTGGTGCGCAAAACTTAAGCTTTACCATGAGCGGTGGCACAGGTGATGCTGATTTATATGTTCAATACGGTGCTTCTCCATCTACCACCAGCTATGACTGTCGTCCTTGGAAAAGTGGTAATAGCGAGTCTTGCCCAATAACCACAGTTCAATCGGGTACCTATTATGTGATGGTTAAAGGCTACAGCGCATTTAGTGGCGTAAACCTAGTCGCTAATTATACTGCAGGCACTACAGGTGGCGGAACGACAGGTGGTCCAGCAAGTTATACCAATACCAATAACTTTAACATTCCTGATAACAATACTACCGGTATTACAAGTTCAATTAATGTGGCACGTACTGGTGATTCTGGGACCGTTTCTGTTAGCGTGGGGATCATCCATACTTATATTGGTGATTTAAAAGTTGAACTGGTTAGCCCTACAGGCCAGATAGTAACTTTACATAGCAACACTGGCAGTGGAACCGACAATATCAACAAAACCTACACAGCAAACTTTACCGGTGTTGAATCGAGTGGGACTTGGAAATTAAAAGCGGTGGACAATGCAAGAAGTGACACTGGCTATATCGATACTTGGACACTGAGTTTTCAATAATAAATCAATCTAGAAAAATGATCATGTTTTAAAATGATTAACATTATAAAGCCCCGTTAAGCTATTTAATTATTAGCTTCACGGGGCTTTCTATTTATACCTCAAATTTACACTACAAGCGGTTGAGGAATAGGTGAAATTGCCTCAAAAATGCTCGCAAAACTGGTTGGTGTACTCACATCTATCGCCAAGTGTAATTTTTTAGCAATATCATTTGCCGATAAAACACCGCGGATAGTATGATCTTTGCGGTCTATGACTAAACAATGTTGTTGACCAGCAACTTTTAGGGTTTCAATAATATCGCCAATTTTAGCGTTAGCTATATCAGCATACGCAATCGCTTTTAACTTAGATTTAGGGATCATAAAGTCAGTAATGAGTAAATTTTCGCGTAAATCTCCTTTGACCAGCTTTTTAACGATTTCTTGGCTATTCAATGAGTCATAACTCACTAAACCAATAAAATGTTCTTTTTTATCAATAACTAATTTTAATCTAACATGTGCTTTTTTCATCAAGCTTTCAACTTCTACAGCAGAAGCGTGTGCATCGATAACCAAAGGTTTTACGTTTTTAAAATCGGTAAAGACATCTAAAGCGGGTGAATGAAGACTATATTCTTGATGGTTTGTAGGCCAAGCAAGTTCATCGACTGCTTCGACTTCATGTAGGGTTAATTTTTTCACAACGACATCCTTAGCAATATAAATCTAAACCATTGATTTAAATGCACTATAAAGAGTTACAACTGTTATTAACTGAATTTTATTATCTGCCCAAGATAAACATTTCACAATATACCAAAGGATTAAATTTAGTTCATATTACGATAATTAAGGTTCAGTTCAGTTTTATTGCGTAAGGATTGTGCTAGGTGGGTAAGCTTTGAGATGATGAGAAGAGAGATCACTGACCATAGATAAGCCAGTGATAATTAATATTATTGAAGTATTTCAGGCTCAACAAGTACGCTTATGTCGGCATTAGATAACCATACTTGGCTTTCATTAATATTCACTTGAACCGCCATATTACGACCCACAAATGCAGCTAATTGCTCTACCGCTGCTTCTGGGAAATTAACTATTTTTAGGTTTTTATAACGGCTTAAAGAACTTTGGTTTTGTTGCCACCAAATCGGTACACTACGACCACCATAAGTATACAAAATGACATTTTTTGCTCGCCCGCATGCTTTGCGTAACCACTTTTCATCGGCCTGACCAAACTCAACCCATAAATCAACCACACCTGATAAATCTACATCCCATAATTCAGCCTCATCATCAACACAAAGTCCCTTACTAAATTGTAAAGATTCACTGGCATTGAGAGCAAAAGCTAATAAACGCACCATCATACGGGTATCGGTTTCTGATGGATGCTGTGCAATCGTTAATGGATGCTCACCATAGTAATGTCTATCCATATCAGCTATTTGTAAGTTGACTTTGTAGACGGTAGATTTAGGTGCCATGTTGACCTCAAAAATAAAAAACCGAGCTAATTTACTCGGTTATAAAAGATGAACGCAATCATAAATGAAATGCGCTTAAATAGCCCCTGGTCTTAAATGTTTTGCCATAGGAAAGTGTGCTTTAAGTTGATTAACTTTTTCAGCTGAAGCCACAAGCAACATTCTATCACCAAGTTCAAACTGCTTTGAGATCGTACTTAATGCGGGTAGCGACTCCCTTGATGCATCGCGCCTTAATAGCTCATTTGTATGCTCATCTAAATCATTTTCAATAAATACTACATCCAGTTTTTGCAATAGTGGCATCACAGCGATGGGCAATAAACCTGCTGGAGTGGTTTCATCCAATAATAAAATTTCACCACGGCTTTCATAACTACTAAATGCTTGCTGGTAGTGAGTATCTGTCGCAGTATCAAAACGATCTTGATTAAGATTAAAAAATCGCTCCCAAAATAAACGTCTATCTTTGCCATTGGTAAGTTTTTGCTGCACGTCCTCCCGCTTACTGGCAACATAATCAAATAAGGGCGCTAATGAGTTAGGTAACAAGGTTTCTAAACGTGAGCGAATTGTACGGGCAAATACTGGCGCGGCACCAGCTGTGCTTATCGCTACAACAAGTCGGCCTCTATCCACGATTGAAGGCGTGATGAAGCGGCAGAATTTAGGATTATCAACCACATTAACCCAAATACCTTTTTCACTCGCAATAACCGCTAATTCAGTATTGAGTTTTTCATTTGCTGTTGCAAAATAAATGAGGTCATAACAGGACATGTCTTCAATAGAAACCTCTCGGCGTGATAGTTTTATCCTACCTTTGTTAGCATAAGCTTCAACATCAGCAGCCACTTGAGGTGCTACAACATGAATAGTGGCATCAGTACGGGCGAGCAAATCAAGTTTTCGACTCGCTACCTCACCGGCACCAACGATTAACACAAAGAGTTCTTTTGTATCTACAAATAACGGGAAATATTGCACTTAATCTTGCACCACTGGAAATTGATGTTGAACCCAGGTTTTAAAGCCACCGACTAATGATCCTATCTGGGTATACCCCATTTGCTGAATATTATAAGCAGCTAATGACGAGCGATGCCCACCACCGCAATAAAGCAATAACGGAGTTGATTTATCAGGAAAACGCGTTTCAATGTCACGCTCAATTATCCCCTTACCTAAGTGTTTCGCGTTAGGTAAGTGACCTTGTAGCCATTCATGATCTTCCCTAACATCGATTAATACCCATTTATCATCAGCTTGAAATTGTTCAATACTAATATGAGTCACTTTGTCTTTAATTGAATCGACTAGCTGTGCAAATGCAGAAGTGGGTTGCATAATTCTCCCTGTATTAAATCCTGAGTAAAAAGAATTTATCTGAATAATTGTTTACTAAAATTATCGATAAACTTAGTTATGTGTCTCACTTTTGGGAGAACTACATTGCCAGCAAAGCTCAAAACTACCTTCATTGGTTTCATGGCATTGTACACATTGCCATTGCGGCTGCTCAACATCTAAGTTGGCCAAAATGCTTTGCGCTTCGCTTAAATGATCTGTATCTATCCATAATTCAACACTCTGAAGATCAACAGGTAGCTCCCCAACCCCTCCCATTAACGCCTCACCACGTAAATCAACTTCAATCCCACTGGTTTCCAACAAACCTTTCCAAGTGTGGGCTTGAAGTAAATTACCCCCTGTTAACAAGACTTTGCGTTGTTCCATTATTATTATCCTAGGGTATTATTTTAAGTGAAATACAGCTTAAGCCTCTATCACTTTAGCAAAATTTTATTCATCCTACTGCTAAACTTATTTACTGTCGAGTTGAGAACCGTGCCATGGTTGAAAATTAGACAAAAACAGCTATTACCGTTATAAATTATCTGCATCACAGTTAAGTCTTCTCAAAGCTACTAGGGTGAACAATGAGTAAAAATGACATTTACAGGGGCCACTTTCAGATCACCGCTTGGGATGAAAGCACCTACATCACCTTTGCTGAAGGTGGTAAGCAAACCCATGCAAAGATAACCCAGCAATATGATGGCGAGATAACAGGCGATGCTAACGTAAATTACCTAATGACATATCTGAACGATGATCATGCCTTTTTTGTTGGCTATGAGGTGATTAATATTTTTATTAGCCAATTAAAAGGTACCATTACGTTACAACACACAGGCGAATATCAAAATCATATTGCCTCAAGTAACTTTACCATTGTGGTTGATGCTGGAACGGGTGATTTTAAAAACGTGACGGGTCAAGGTTTTTTTAAAACGACAGACAATGGTCAAACAAATTATGAGTTATCATTATCAATACCTGCGAAATAGCAGTTAACAAACTGAAGCTAACATACTGAAGATAATGTCTAATACAGCTGAGTAAATTTCGCCATTGAATGCAAAAACTAGCAAACAGCATTTGCACATAAAGTCTCGCCCAAATAGGTTTTAATTAGCTATTGTTAATCAGTCCCCCTATCACGCCACACATTGAGGTTATTGAATGTCGAACTTGCCAACTGATGAAAACAAAAACATAGCATCATCACCTGTTGCGCTCGATATTCGTCAAGATGAACTCATTGTAAAGTTACTTGGGCGCCTCCCCTCGTCATTAGCCCAAACTTACACTGATGAGCAACTACAGGGCATTAAAAGTGCACTCGGCCCCAATACATGGGGCGGCCACTTTATTGATAACAGAGGCACATTTAAGTTCCCGTTTATAAAATGGCGATTTTATTATGTGTTTCTGTTAGGTAAAAACAAACGTGCTTATACTCGCACAGAAAAGAAAATGTCAGTGGCCATGCTGATGTTAAGTATCATAGCGGTAATATTGGCGGGTATTTTGTTGGGGTTATTGTCACTGTATATCTTAAAGTCAGCATTAGGTATCGACCTATTCCCTGACCTTTCACTTGGGATATGGGATCAAGTAAAAGATTGGTTTGAGTAACTCAGTTAATGTTAAGTGACATTATTAGCTTTATAAAAAAAGCCACTTTAGCAAACTAAAGTGGCTTTTTATTCAAAAGTTGGCTGATTAAGGCATCATTGGAGGCTGATCAGCACCTTCTTTTTCGATTTCAACTGGCATCATATGCTCACGGTTAATACCCAATTTAATGGCTAAATAACTTGCTACATAAATCGATGAGTATGTACCCACAAAAATACCACACAATAACGCTGTGGCGAATCCGTGGATCATAGTGCCACCTTTTAAGAATAGTGCGATAACCACAATTAATGTCGTACCTGTTGTAATCACGGTACGGCTCATTGTTTGCGTAATTGATTGGTTAACGATCTCTTCAGGCGTGCCTTTACGCATTTTGAGGAAGTTCTCGCGAATACGGTCATATACAACAATCGTATCGTTAAGTGAGTAACCGACAACGGTTAATAGCCCCGCCAAAACAGTTAAGTCAAACTCAAGCTGTAATATAGAAAACACACCTAGGGTAACAATAACGTCGTGGGCAAGCGCGGCTACAGAGCCCGCAGCCAGGCGCCATTCAAAACGGAACGACACATAAATCAAAATACAGATTAATGCGACAATAACCGCTAAACCACCTTGTTCAGCCAGCTGTTTACCTACTTGAGGCCCAACAAATTCAACGCGCTTTTGAATAGCGTTGTCATCCATTGAGTTAACCACTTTCATAATGCCAGTGGCTTGAACGTCACTTTTAATGTTTTCACGCACAGGCAAACGGAACAACACATCAGTACTTGAACCAAAGTTCTGTACTAATGCTCCTTCTGTTTCAACAGACGTTAGCTTGCTTCGTAATACATTTAAATCAACTGGGCTAGAAAACTCAACTTCAACAACCGTACCACCGGTAAAATCTAGACCCCAGTTAATGCCCTTTGTTCCTAAAGAAACAAATGAGGCAATCACTAGAAGCATCGACATAACACTTATCGGCGCCGCATGGCGAAGAAAGTTGACGGTATTATTCACTGAAAATAACTGAAACATGTTCAACTCCTTCCTTAAATTGACAGCGTTTTAAGACGTTTACCGCCCCAAAGCGCATTAACGATTGAACGCGTACCGACAATTGCGGTAAACATTGAAGTCGCAATACCTATCATTAAGGTCACCGCAAAGCCTTTTACTGCACCAGTACCTACAGCAAACAAAATTAACGCTGTCATAAAGGTAGTAATGTTGGCATCAGCAATGGTTGAAAATGCATTGGCATAACCTTCATGAATCGCCTGTTGAACACTGCGTCCAGCCAGTAACTCTTCACGAATACGCTCATAAATAAGTACGTTACCATCAACGGCCATACCAACCGTCAATACCATACCGGCAATACCAGGAAGTGTTAACACCGCACCAGGTATCATCGACATCACGCCTACAACCATCACTAGGTTAGCAAGCAATGCTAAGTTAGCAATAAAGCCAAATGCGCGGTAATAAACCAGCATAAATACCAATACGATGGCCAAACCAAAAATCATAGCTTGCATACCGTTTTGAATATTTTCAGCACCTAAGCTAGGACCAATAGTACGTTCTTCAACAATTGTCACTGGTGCAATCAATGCACCCGCACGTAACAGTAAAGCCAGGCTTTGTGCTTCTTTATGCTCAAGGCCAGTAATGACAAAATTTCGTCCTAAACGTGCTTGAATAGTGGCGACAGAAATGACTTCTTCAATCTTAGTCATTTTCACTGTGCCATCAGGATTACGTAAACCGCTATCCTTATATTCAATAAACAAGGTTGCCATTGGTTTGCCAATGTTGTCCTTGGTCACGTTTGAGAAAATATTGCCACCTTTAGCGTCTAAGTTAATTGCCACTTGAGGACGGCTATATTCATCAAAAGTAGGTTGTGCACCCGTGATATGATCGCCGGTTAACATGACTTCTTTACGCAGTACAGCAATACCACCGTCACGACGAGGATAAACCTCTGAAGCAGCAGACACTCGACCACTTGCAGCAGCTGCAGCATCGGCTTTGTCATCAACCATACGGAATTCAATTGAAGCGGTTGCGCCTAAAATTTCTTTAGCACGAGCTGTATCTTGAACACCCGGTAATTCAACGATAATGCGCTCAGCACCTTGACGTTGAACGACTGGCTCAGCTACCCCTAACTCGTTAACACGGTTACGAATAGTCGTAATGTTCTGTTGTAACGCTTCTTCTTTAACTTGCTTGATATAAGCATCGCTCATATCGGCAACTAGAAAGAAATTACCATCACGACTGCCATCAGAATAAACCATGTCGTTACTTTTGGTTTTCAGAAAACGTTCGGCAACACCCACAGTTTCTGCATCACGAAATTTAATTTCGATGCCTTTAGGGGTTTTACGGATCCCCGCGTAACGAATTTTCTCTTCGCGCAGTTGGCTACGGAAATCAGCTATTTTAGCTTCTTCCATTTTGCGTAGCGCCTCGCCCATATCCACTTCCATTAAGAAGTGAACACCACCACGAAGGTCAAGACCTAACTTCATTGGCGAACCACCAAGGGCTTCAAGCCATTCTGGTGTTGCCGGCGCTAGGTTTAATGCCACGGTATAATTATTGCCTAATGCCTCTGCTATCGCTTCTTTAGCAAGTAATTGCTGCTCAGGATCACTAACACGTACTAACAATTGGCCATTTTCGAGCTCAGAGCGTTTAATCGCTATGCCTTTACTCTCAAGTACGGCTGTGATGTTTGATTGCGTGGTTACAGTGACTTCAGCACTACGAGTCGCGACAACTTGAACAGCATGGTCTTCACCAAAAAGGTTCGGCATTGCATAAAAACACCCGACGGCGATAACAATCATCACCATCAAGTTTTTCCACATAGGGTATTTATTTAACACTCTGACGCCCTCTTGGCTTATAGCGAGGCAATAGAACCTTTAGGTAATACTGCTGCAATATAGTCCTTTTTAATGGTGATTTGATTGTTATCATTAATCGCTAATAACACATAATCGTTTTCATCACTGATTTTAGTCACTTTGCCTAAAATACCGCCGCTAGTGAGGACTTCATCACCTTTTGAAATCGATGACATTAGGTTTTTATGCTCTTTAACACGCTTTGACTGTGGACGGAAAATCATGAAGTAAAAGATTAAGCCGAACATGACTAGCATGAACACTAATTCCATGGTGCCGCCACTTTGAGGTCCGCCTGCTGCGCTTGCATATGCATTTGAAATAAACATAGTTCTCTCTCTTCTTATAAATAAACAATTAAATGAACAAAAAAGTCTAAATAAACAGTAAATTAGCCTTTAAACTCAGGCACTTCACGCCCCAAACCGGTATAGAAGTCTTTTACAAAGGCGTCTAATGTACCTGTCTGAATCGCGCCGCGCAAACCTTCCATTAAAATTTGATAATAACGTAGATTATGAATAGTGTTTAAACGCGCACCTAGGATCTCATTACAACGATCTAGGTGATATAAATAGGCGCGTGAATAGTTTTTACAGGTATAACAATCACACTTAGCATCGAGTGTTGACGTGTCATCGCGATGACGTGCATTACGAATTTTAATCACACCTTCGCTGGTAAATAAGTGACCGTTGCGGGCATTTCGCGTTGGCATAACACAGTCAAACATGTCAACGCCACGACGCACACCTTCAACTAAATCTTCTGGCTTACCTACGCCCATTAAATAGCGAGGCTTGTCAGCGGGTAACTGTGGGCAAACATGTTCAAGAATCCGATGCATGTCAGCTTTAGGTTCACCTACCGCTAATCCACCAACCGCATAACCGTCAAAACCGATATTCGTTAAACCTTCAATCGATTCATCACGTAAATCCTCAAATACACCACCTTGGATAATGCCAAATAATGAATTTGGATTTTCTAAGCGGTCAAATTCGTCACGTGAGCGCTTTGCCCAACGTAATGACATTTGCATCGATTTACGTGCCTCATCATGTGTTGCTGGATAAGGTGTACATTCATCAAAAATCATTACCACATCACTGCCTAACGAATCTTGAATTTGCATCGACTTTTCAGGGTCTAAGAAAATCTTTTCACCATTAATAGGTGAACGGAAATGTACGCCTTCTTCAGTGATCTTACGTATATCACCTAAGCTAAATACTTGAAACCCACCCGAATCGGTTAAAATTGGGCGCTGCCAATTCATAAAGTCATGTAAGTCACCGTGCTTACGCATGATTTCTTCACCAGGACGTAACCATAAGTGGAAGGTATTTCCTAACAGAATATCTGCACCCGTCTCGCGGACTTCTTCTGGGGTCATACCTTTCACAGTACCGTATGTGCCTACAGGCATAAATGCTGGCGTCTCTACCGTTCCGCGTTCAAAAACTAGGCGGCCACGACGCGCACGTCCATCAGTGGTATCTAACTCAAATTTCATAAATCACCTTGTCAGATAAACAGTCTGACTTGTTGTTGTTTCAATAGTAATGAGGGCAAATGTTCATACTTCAAGTAATGAACAGTCAAACCAGTAAAAATTCAATAAAAAAGCCCACATATGAGTGGGCGCTTATTTTAAATCAATTTTGCCGCTTACGGGGCTTTTTTCGTCACAAACATCGCATCGCCATAGCTAAAAAAGCGATATTTCTGCTCAATCGCATGATGATACGCCTTCATTACCTCTTCATAACCGGCAAAAGCACTCATCAACATGATTAATGTCGACTCAGGCAGGTGAAAGTTAGTCACCATGGCATCAACTACTTTGAATTGAAAACCAGGATAGATAAAAATATCCGTATCACCGCAAAATGCCGTTAATGGATCATCACCACAGGCTTTTGCTGCGCTTTCTAATGAACGTACAGAAGTTGTACCGACTGCGACAACACGCTTTCCGGCTGCTTTAGTTTGCGCAATTAATTCTATAACCTCTTGTGGTACATCAGCCCACTCAGAATGCATTTTGTGCTCAAGCACGTTATCCACTCTCACTGGCTGAAAAGTACCAGCACCCACATGAAGGGTAACAAAGGCAATATTAACGCCCTTGTCTTTTAATGCTGCAAGCATTGCATCATCAAAGTGTAACCCCGCCGTTGGTGCAGCAACCGCACCAGGCTTTTGGTTATACACTGTTTGATAGCGCTCTTTATCAGCATCTTCGTCGGGACGGTCGATATAAGGAGGCAGCGGCATATGGCCGATTTGTTCAAGGACGTCTAAAACAGTCTTATCAGATAACAGCTCAAGTTCGAATAAAGCATCATGACGAGCAATCATTTTCATTTGATAGCCAGCATCTAAGTCAATTAAGCTGTCAACTTTAGGTGATTTTGAACTACGAACATGCGCCAGAATACGTTTATCATCTAGCATACGCTCAACAAGGATTTCTAGCTTTCCGCCAGTTGTTTTTTGACCGAATAAACGTGCAGGTATTACGCGGGTATTGTTAAATACCATCAGATCACCAGGATTTATCATTTGCAGTAAATCGGTGAATTTTTTATCCGCTAAGGCGCCATTATGGCCATCAAGCGTCAGTAATCGCGATGCATTGCGCTGCGCCGTTGGATAACGGGCAATCAATTCATCAGGCAGCTCAAACGAAAAGTCAGTGACGCGCATAATTGGATCTCAACTAGTCAAAAATCGGCCGCCAGTCTATGGCGACCATAGATAAAGATCAAGTTAAGACGATCAATTTATGACAATATTATTATTGTAACCTTAGTATTATCGGTGACTATTATAAGTTATTCACTGATGTCATTACTTAACGGGTCTCCTGGCATATCTGCCAGCTGAAGGCCGGGTTAATTACTTAATTGAAGATTCTGAAGAAGAAGCGATTTCACAGGCCTGATCTTTAGCCGAAGCTAATTCTGATTCATCTGTGTTGTCGGAACTGTCTGTATTTGGATGTTTAAAATCATCCATGCTGAAACGATAGGAATGATAGCGCAAATCAACCTGCACTTTATGGCGTACCAACATAGGTTCGCGCCCCAATATTTTATTAAGCCAGCTTTTCATCTTCCATGATCCTAAAACAAACAAAACGAATAATATAAATCGTATTTCTAAATAATCTTTATAGCATGGTTACTTCAGCATTATTTATTCAGCAGAGACAGAGTCTGTGGTACATTAACTCACTGTATTATTAATGCAGAAATAGCATAACTAACAAATAGCTTGATTATTTTTCATACGTTATCATACTGTAAAATCTACAAAAAAGAAGTATAAAATTATGAACTTTTTAGTACATCTACATCTCGCAGATATTAGCGACACGCACCTTTCGGCTAATCTTGCGGGTGATTTTGCTAAAGGCAGCATAATCGACCACCCTAAACACTTGCAGCAAGGGATCTGGTTGCACAGACAAATTGATATTGTGACAGATAGTCATGAAATTATTAAGGACTTACTCAGTCAATTTCCTAGTAGCTCTCGCAGAGTTGCGCCCATTTTAATCGATTTAGCTTTTGATCATTATCTAGCTTATTACTGGGAAGAATATCATCAACAATCATTACTCGATTTCACTCAAAAAGCTTACCAATGCATGCAGACAACTCAAGAATTACCCCCGAAACTGCAAACGATTATTCCAAGTATTATTCAACAAGACTGGTTAAGCAGTTATCAATCGAGACAAGGTTTGGATCAGGCCATCACGGGCGTCAGCAAACGTCTGTCTAAACCAGAGCTATTCAATAGTGCCATCAAAGATGTAGATAAACTTTATATCGAAATTGAAATTGCATTTCGCACCTTTTACCCTCAACTAATGGCCTACAGCCGTATCTACAGCCGTAAAACACCTGCAGAATATTTAGTTTAATCATTAAATATTTAGCTATTGGGTCTGCAAACAATAAGAGGCTGCTGACCAAAATAGCTTTATAAGATGCTGTAAGTGGAAGTTATTGAAGTTTGGGATAATAGCTAATGGATAATAAAATTTTGCTTCGCCAACGTATTCGCACCGGCTCATTCTGGGTAAAACAATTGCGCGATATAAGTATCATCCTAGTGATACTTTTCGTTATAACCAGTTATTTACAGCGCGACATGATCAACGGCCAAGCACCTAATTTATCTGCGGTAACGGTTAGCCAACAGCCTTTTGACTTAACAGCATCAACATCAACCAAACCGACACTCGTTTACTTTTGGGGCTCCTGGTGTTCAGTCTGTAAAATAACCTCGCCAATGGTCAACTCAGTTGCTTCTTCAAATGATTACCAAGTCATATCGATTGCCGTCGCCTCAGGTTCTGATGATGATATCACCCAATATATGCAACTTAATCAGCTCAGTTTTGCAGTCATTAACGAGGCACAATTACCACAGGAGATAAACCAGCCAAGTTTATCGCAACAATGGGGCGCAAATGCTTTTCCTTCTATCTATATTATTGATGAAAATCAGCATATCCGCTTCGTTACCTCTGGTGTAACCACCACTTGGGGCTTAAAATTACGTTTATGGCTGACGACTTTTTTATAAGCCAAAACAGGCGGTATCATTGGCATTACTTATTGTAGAAACCTGAACTTGCTGTAGAGCCCCAAAACTCACGCTGTACAAAAGTGATCAAAGAGAAAATCAATGCACATATTTACTTATCAGCCACCCAGCATTCCCTGGCTAGATATTCGATACGTAGACAGAGACATTATTGTTATCAATAAGCCGTCAGGATTATTATCGAATCCAGGACGAGCGCCTGAGACCCATGACTGTGCCATTAATCGGCTAACAGAGCGATACTCAGATGCCATTTTGGTTCATCGCCTTGACTGTGACACTTCAGGCATTTTAATTTTTGCCCGTAATAAAAAAGCGGAATCACACCTAAAGACCCAATTTCAAAATCGCCAGGCTAAAAAAGTCTATATTGCTGAAGTAAGCGGACATATCGACAACCAAACAGGCCAAATTGATTTAGCCTTGGGCCCAATAATCGATAACCCGCCTTTTCAACACGTTACCGACCAAGGCAAAGCCGCTATAACCGACTATAAAATAATTGAACTACGTCCCTATTCCACTTTAGTTGAGCTTAGTCCGCATACCGGTAGAACCCACCAGCTTAGGGTGCATATGTTGGCATTAGGTCACCCTATTCTTGGCGACACATTCTATGCTGATAAAGCGAGTATTGATGCTAGCCCACGATTAAAATTGCATGCACAGTCGCTAACGATTACTCATCCTTACAAGCAAACCCTATTAGAATTTGTTAGTTCAGCACATTTTTAGCATTCCTTAATATGTGATTTAACCCGTTATTCAAACAAAAATGCCGCCCTTAAAAAAGGGCGGCATTTTTGTTTGAAATACATTAACGCTATTAGATTACCGTGATGATATTGCCATTATTGCATTTAGGTAGCAGTCACTTATTGAATTTAAAAGCGCAATAGCATGGTGATTAAACTAAGTTAGCTTTATTTTCTGCGGCCTCACAAGCTGCAGCAGTAAAGACGACATCGGTTGAACTATTCAAGGCTGTTTCAGCAGAGTCTTGGATAACGCCAATAATAAAGCCAACCGCAACAACTTGCATTGCCACATCATTTGAAATACCAAATAGGCTACATGCCAAGGGTATGAGTAATAACGAGCCACCAGCGACACCTGATGCACCACAAGCAGACACTGCAGCTACAACGCTTAATAAAATCGCCGTCGTAATATCAATTTGAATACCTAACGTATTCACTGCCGCTAAAGTCAGTACTGTAATGGTAATCGCAGCCCCGCCCATGTTAACTGTAGCGCCCAGCGGAATAGACACAGAGTAAGTATCTTTATGCAGTTTTAGCTCTTCACACAACGCCATATTAACCGGAATATTAGCGGCACTTGAACGGGTGAAAAATGCGGTCACACCACTTGAACGTAGGCATTTCAATACCAGAGGATACGGGTTACGTTTAATCTTGATGTATACAATCAGCGGGTTTACCACTAATGCAATAAATAACATAGCGCCAACTAATACTAGCAATAACTGTCCATATCCGGCTAATGCGGCAAAGCCAGTCGTAGCAAAAGTTGCCGCAACTAAACCGAAAATACCAATAGGTGCTAGGCGAATAACAAAACGTACAATAGTCGATACGCCATCACTTAAGTCAGCTAACATACGTTTACTTGAGTCACTTGCATGGTGCATTGCGACACCTAAGCCGATACCCCAAGCTAATATGCCAATATAATTACCCGTCATTAATGCATTAACCGGATTATCAACCACTTTAAACATCAAGGTATTTAATACTTCACCAATACCCTGAGGTGGATTAGAACCTTCAATACCTGTAGCTAATAATAGTGTGGTTGGAAACATAAAACTGAACATAACCGCTGTAATCGCTGCGGCTAAAGTACCAATCAAATACAGCACAATAATAGGACGCATATTAGTATGGCTGTCTTTCTTTTGATTAGCGATAGATGACGCCACTAAAACAAACACTAAAATAGGCGCAATGGCCTTTAATGCTCCAACAAATAGATCGCCTAAAAAAGCAACCTGACCAGCGGCTTCACTTGACACAGAGGCGATGATAACCCCGCAAATAATCCCGCCAATAATTTGTAGTACTAAGCTACCATTGGCAATACGTGCAAACAGTGATGTGTTTTGATTCATTACTTTACCTTAACATTATTTATTATTATTGATTTACTTACTAAGGTCTGTATATCAGGATGAGGCGGGCAAAGTCTAGCAAAGACGTTAAATTGATGCGGAAATTACCCTAAACTTCCATGTTAGCCACATTAATTAAACATGTTAACTGGGAGATTTAACCAAGTTGGATGCGTCGCTAATGTGTTTTGCACCGCGTAACATAGCTTCGATCAATTCTTTGGCATCAAACTTAGTTAACGCTTCATTGGCACCAACTTGCTTCGCTTGACTTAAACTAATTTCGCTTGAAAGTGAGGTATGTAAAATAATATAAGCTTTGGCAATTTCGGGGTTATTTTTGACCTCGAACGATAATTCATATCCATCAAGACCAGGCATTTCGATATCGCTCACCAACAGTTGTACTGGATTGCGCTCTTTTGCCGCCTCAACCATCATAGTCAATGCTTCTTGGCCATTAGATGTAACCTGGTAGCCAATGTTAATCGAATCTAACGCATCAGATAGTTGCTTACGGGCTACTTTTGAGTCATCAACAATCAAAATACGTAATGGTTTAAGTTTTTCTCGCTGCACATCGGTTAAAATGGCACGATTAACAGATGGGTCATGCGGGAATATTTTTGATAGCAATAGCTCAACATCTAGCAATTGCACTAACTGGCCTTCAAAACGTGTCACACCGGTTAAAAAGGCATTCTTGCCTAAGTTAGTCGCCGGCGGCTCAATATCACGCCAATTACATTCAATAATTTTGTCTATTGCGCGTACCACAAAACCAATCACCATCCGCTGACAATCAGTAATAATGATAAAACAATTTTTTAATTCACTTTCATCTATCGGTCTAAATCCAATACCTGCTGCCATATCAATAATCGGAATGGTGCCACCGCGCACAGCAGCGGCCCCCATGATACTAGGATGAGAATTAGGGATCTTTGTCAAGGCAGTAAAAGGCACCAGTTCACGAACTTTTAATGTACCCAATGCAAACAGTTGACTCTGATTTAAATGAAACAGGAGCAACCCTTGGGATTGACTGGCTTTGCTAACCTTTGATGCCATTGAGTGTCCTCACTAAAAATATAAAATGACTACTTTGATAATATAGCAGTAAATGGCTGTCATTATTGTGCTATCAATTCAATTTTCTACTTAAAGTAATATAGATAAAGTGAATGGCGGATTATTTCAATACCATTTGGATATAATTGTTAAATTTGATGAGTAATGGCTAAGAAACTAACATCCAATAAAAAAGGAATACCCATCAGAACACAGCTGAATCATTATTAAATCGATTCAGAATTGCACTGCTAAGTATTCCCTTATCTAACAAATACCAATAATTAGTTAGATGACTCTTGTAATTTGTACAGCACATCGTAAACGAACTGGTCCCAGCCTTCAGCGTCAAACGCTAAACCACTGGCGTTACGCACCTGGCTAACGGCATGCACAGGGGCTGCGCCATTTTCCATTAAATAATACGCCATCATAAGTTCGGTACGGTTAATACCTGAGCGACAATGCAGTAATACGGCTTTATTTTCGGACTCTGCCTGACGAATAAAAGCTAATACCTTAGGCATAATTTGTGCACAAATCTCAACGTCACCTTCAACGGGCGGGATGTTATCAGGTAAGCTAAATACCTGATGCGCTATCCCTAAATCGGCCATAGCTTGTGTGTCACACATAGCACCATCATTGAGTGACGCTATCGCACCGAATCCGGCGGCTTTAAGTTCTGCTAAATCCCATGCATCTTTATTGGGACCACTGCGTCCTGCAAGTTGCCCATCTATTAACCAAAAAACTTGTTTCATATACCTACTACTTAATTTCGTTTTTAGACCAAACATTTACATTTTCAGGAGGAAGTTTTTTACGCTTCTTTTTTCCCGTTCCTGCAGGCTTAGCCATTGGTTTAACGATTTGCGCGCTTAATGGCATTTCTTCATCTGCCTCAAAGCCTACTATTTGCTCACGTTCAAGGCGAATTTGATTCTTTTTCTCTATTACTGAGAAATGATGATAGTCATCATGACAAAGCAAACTTATGGCTAAACCCACTTCACCAGCTCGGCCGCTTCGACCAATACGGTGCATATAATCAGCAGGACTTCGGGGTAAGTCAAAATTAATTACCACAGGTAGTTTTTCAATATCAATACCGCGAGCCGCAATGTCGGTGGCAATTAATACATCAATTTCAGACAATTTGAAAGCTTCTAATACACGATTTCTTGCACCTTGTGCTTTATCGCCGTGAAACACTTCTGCATTAATGCCTCTTTTAGCCAGTTTTTGGGTTAAATGATTACAGGTATTTTTTGCATTAACAAATATAAGTGCCTGACGCCATTGATTTTCATTAATCAAATGCGCTAATAATGCCGTTTTAGATTCACGATTAACAGTAAAAACCCGTTGCACCAAAGTACTTGCTTCAGCACTTTGTAAATGTATTTCAAGTGGCTTAGTTAATAATGATGAAGCTAGGGCTTGGACCTCTTCAGGAAAAGTCGCAGAAAACAGCAAGGTTTGCTTTTTCTTTGGCATTAACTCAAGTACTTGAGTTAACTCTTCGGTAAAACCAAGACTTAACATGCGATCAGCTTCATCAAGCACTAAATGCGAAACGGTATTTAACTTAAGTGCATTTGAAGAGAGTAAATCTAATAATCGCCCCGGCGTAGCAACCACTACATCGGCCCCGCCACGTAGAGCTAACATTTGGGTATTGACTGACACACCACCATAAATAGCAACGGTTTTAATCAAGCCATTTAAATGACTTGCGTAAGACTGAAAGCTATCGGCCACCTGTTTAGCGAGTTCACGCGTTGGCACCAATACTAAGCAACTGACATTATTATTTTTTGAGGTGCTTTTTTTGGTGCTAAGACTTAAATGTTGAATGATAGGTAATGCAAACGCAGCTGTTTTACCTGAACCGGTATTGGCCCCCGCAAGAATATCCTGACCTTGCAATAACGCCGGAATTGTCGCCGCTTGCACAGGTGTTGGGGAGGTATAATTTAGCTCAGCAAGTCGAGCTAGCAAAGGCGCCGACAAGCCAAAATCAGTAAAAGTAACAGTTTGGGTCATGTATCAATTCAATTAATTTGGATAAACCACAATTTTACATTAGTTTGTGGGTGAAGTCTGAAATAATTCAATCAGCAGAGTGCCGTTCTGTGAGCTAACAATCCAATTCTACACTCTGAACCAGCCACGACATTATCGAAAATGCTTTAAAATGGAAATAATAAGCCAGGTCCCCGATAACAGATCTCGGGATGACGGAGGAAAATATCAAACCGTCATCCCGGCAATGCTTCTGGGCCGGGAACCAGTATTCATACAAAGTATTTAAAATCGAGATCCCCGATAACAGATCTCGGGGATGACGGAAGAAAATATCAAACCGTCATCCCGGTAATGCTTCTGGGCCGGGAACCAGTATTCATACAAAGTATTTAAAATCGAGATCCCCGATAACAGATCTCGAGGATGACGGAAGAAAATATCAAACCGTCATCCCGGCGATGCTTCTGGGCCGGGAACCAGTATTCATACAAAGTATTTAAAATCGAGATCCCCGATAACAGATCTCGGGGATGACGAAGAAAAATATCAAACCGTCATCCCGGCGATGCTTCTGGGCCGGGAACCAGTATTCATACAAAGTATTTAAAATCGAGATCCCCGATAACAGATCTCGGGGATGACGGAAGAAAATATCAAACCGTCATCCCGGTAATGCTTCTGGGCCGGGATCTGGCTTTTCTATTTATTCAATCCGAGCAACATCGTACTTGGCATTTTAATATTTAGCTTCTAACCCTAATAAAAATTGCTTCATCTCTAAGCCATAGGCATAACCGGTTAACTTACCACTTTTACCAATTACTCTATGGCATGGCACTATTATCGCAATCGGGTTGGCCCCATTTGCAGCCCCAACGGCCCTTACCGCTTTAGGGCGATTTATACCGTTAGCAATGTCGCTGTAACTGCATATTTCGCCAAATTGCATGGCTGATAACGCTTGCCAAACTTGATGCTGAAACACTGTACCTTTGGGCGCGAGAGATAACTCAAACACCTTACGCTTACCGGCAAAATATTCCGTTAACTGCTTATGGACCTTGTTTATGTGTTGCTGAGCAAGATGCTTTTGTTGTCGACTTAGGTCATCTGATTGCTCGCGATTACATTCAAGTTCAATAACCTCGCCAAATGTTTCAACAGCAGCCGATTGACGGCTAATATCAACAACCGTCAAATGAGTCAGTCCTTCACTTGACGCTTTTACTGACAACACCCCTACAGGGCTGGTTAAATTGACTGTTAATACTGGCGGCTGATATTGATTAACCATTTTTTGTATCCTTGTATAAATTAAATCCAGGCGGGTTTTAATTAAATCATACCGAGATTAAGTAATACCAACCTCACTCGGCGGACCATAACTGAAACGTTAAGTAACTGCCCCATGGCGCGGCTTGCTCGGCAACCTGATCTGCCAGTTGTTGATATTGTTTTGCGGTTTCTATGCTAGTAGCGCTTTTGTCACATAATGCTTTTAAGCGATTTTTGATCACTAAATCACCGCTCAAAAATACATTAGACTGACTCTCACCGCGCATTTGCGCATAGGCGACAGTCCAGGGGCCAATACCTTTAACATCAAGCCAATCGAGTGGTGAAGACTGCGGGTTATTATGCACAAACTTACCTAAGCCATTTAATGCCAACTTTCTTGCCCCTGGCATTTTCAGCTCATCTAAACTAGCACAGCCAATGGCTTCAGGCGTTGGAAACAATCTAAACGTTTGCTGACCCAGCGTTATACTCTCACCATAATGCTCCACCAGAGTATTGAGCAACTTAGAGGCTTGTACCACACTCACTTGTTGACCAAGTACGGCGCGGCAGGCCGCTTCAAACACCGAAAAAGTAGCCGGTATTCTTAAACCCGGCTTTAATGCAACGGCACTGATATCGATAGCCTTAATACTTTTCAGTTGGCCTTCAATGGTTAACATGTCAGCATCCAAATCAAGCATCTTTCTGACGGCATTAACCACAGCTGCTAAATAACGTGAATCTGTTGGTTCGACAAAGCTTACCGCAAGTTCAAACAGTGACTTAGTCTCTATGTGTTTGAGCTGCAATATGCCTTTAACGCCATTAAGATTAAAACTTCGACCATAAATTTCGTCAGCCAACCATTCCATATTGGCAACTTGCCTTAAATGATAAAAGTCATGCATTGCCTGCCAGTTTAAGGGTGGCCGATAGCTAAGTTTTAAGGTGATGCTCGCGCGGGTGTTTATAACATCGCGTTGATAGGTGTTTTGATGGTTGCTTTGCATATCCGTCGACACTGTTTGAACTGTTTTGTCGCTTTTATCAATAGAGGCTTTACTAAGATTCTTTCTTAGTGATGTTGGCGTTAATTGTAGCGCTTGCTTAAATGTGTCATTAAAACTGCGGATACTATTAAACCCTGAGGCAAATGCTACATCGGTTATCGGCAACGCCGTTTGATGTAATAATGTTTTAGCAAACATCACTTGCTGATATAGCGCATATTTCTTTGGTGATGTGCCCAGAAATTGAGTAAATAACTTCACCAAATATCGGCTGCTGATGCCGAGTTTGTCAGACAATTGTTCGACACTGAGTGCCGACTCACCTGTCATCGCCCCATTGTCGATTAGCTTTATCGCCCGCTGTAATGTGGTTTGAGTGCCTATCCACGCATAGGAGTAAGGCGCACTGTCTGGACGACAACGTAAACAAGGCCTTAAACCATGATTAGCCGCTTTAATTGGGCTGTCAAAGTAGCGGACATTTTTCTCATGCGGCGGTGACGCGGGACAAATAGAGCGACAATAAATACCAGTACTAAAAACACCCGTATAAAATTGGCCATCAAATCGCGCGTCACGGCTAAGCCTAGCTTGACGACACACCTCGGCCAAAATCGTACAGTCATGTTCAGGAAGAATAGCCACAATGGCACCAGTAGAATGAATAATAGGCTTACTTTACGTCAGCAGACCATTCTGCACTAGCGGAAATCGGTACTGAAGCCTCCCCTAATTGAACCAGCACCACAAACACAGCCATTTACATTTCTCTCAATATTCGCGGTAAATAATACTGAGGTTATAAAGCACTTAAGGTATCCTAACAGCAAAGATTATTGAAGAATAACCAGAGCCTTGCATGTTTAAATTTTTTGAATCACTCGTACAACCTTTGCCACCCGAAGAACCGACTCAGCCACCCAAAAGCTTATATGCTTTTTGCCGTCATTATACCAAAGGGTTCGGCGCGCCATTAATTGCGATGTCGGTGCTAACCGCTCTTTTGGCGATGCTAGAAGTGTCCCTTTTTGGCTTTATGGGACAATTGGTTGATTGGTTGGTGACGAAAAATCCCCAGACATTATGGCAAGATGAAGGTGACACGTTAATCACCATGTCGGTTATCGTGTTAGTCGTTATTCCCTTTCTAGTTTGGCTACATGCATCAATTGTTTATCAAACCTTGTTAGGTAATTACCCTATGGCTATCCGGTGGATGGCACACCGTTATTTACTGAAACAAAGTATCTCGTTCTATCAAGATGATTTTGCAGGGCGCGTGGCCACCAAAGTCATGCAAACAGCCCTTGCAGTACGTGAAACCGTGATGAAACTACTCGATGTATTGGTATACATTTTAGTCTACTTCACCTCAATGTTAGTCATGATTGCCAGCGCAGACTTACGCCTAATGCTGCCGATGCTAATTTGGTTAGCGGCTTATGTGGCTATCCAATGGAAATTAGTACCAAAACTTAAAGCTATAGCAACAGAGCAAGCCGACGCACGTTCAACCATGACAGGGCGAATTGTTGACAGCTATACCAATATAGCCACCGTAAAACTGTTTTCTCATACCCAACAAGAAACCGATTACGCCAAAGACAGCATGATGATTTTTTTAAAAACCGTTTACGGCCAAATGCGTCTGGTCACCGTGATTAACGTATCAGTACAAATCATCAACTACATCTTAGCCTTCACTATTACTGCGGTATCTATTTGGTTATGGGCGGACGATGCCATCACAGTCGGCGCTATCGCTATTGCGGTTAGCTTAGCACTGCGACTCAATGGCATGTCACAATGGATAATGTGGGAAATCAGTTCATTATTTGAAAATATTGGCACAGTGACAGATGGAATGAATACTTTATCTAAGTCTATTTTGATTGAAGATAAAGTCGATGCCAAACCACTCAATGTTAGCCGAGGGCAAATTGACTTCAACCAGGTAAGCTTTCATTACGGTGAAAAAACTGGCGTGATTGAAGGGCTAGACTTGCACATTAAAGCCGGTGAGAAAGTCGGCTTAGTAGGACGTTCAGGCGCAGGTAAATCTACCCTAGTGAATTTATTAATGCGTTTTCATGACATCGAAAAAGGTGAGATTTTAATTGATCAACAAGGATTAAAAGATGTCACCCAGGACTCATTACGCGCTCATATCGGCATGGTGACACAGGACACATCGCTATTGCACCGCTCCATTCGTGAAAACGTTCTTTATGGTGACCCTAATGCCAGCGAAGCACAATTAGTTGCAGCGATTCAACAGGCACAAGCTACCGAGTTTATTGCCGCATTAACAGACCCACATGGCAATGTCGGCCTGGATGCTCAAGTTGGTGAACGTGGTGTAAAACTGTCAGGCGGACAACGCCAACGTATCGCCATTGCCCGGGTATTGCTTAAAAACGCCCCTATTTTGCTGTTAGATGAAGCCACATCAGCACTCGACTCTGAAGTTGAAGCGGCGATTCAAGAATCATTATATGAATTAATGGAAGGTAAAACCGTTATCGCCATCGCCCATCGACTATCAACAATAGCCGCGATGGACAGGTTAATCGTATTAGACAAAGGCAAAATAGTTGAGCAAGGTAGCCACCAAGAACTTATCGCCAGTGGCGGTATTTATAGCCAGCTATGGGCACATCAAACTGGAGGTTTTTTAGGGCTAGATTAACCCAGTTTAAATGACGTCATCCGCACGAACAAGAATAGCGGATGACGTTCTCTGGACTTATTTGAGCGCTCAATAACATTATTACCAGTACCTGCGCCTTGTTACCGCTATATGCCAAAAGCAATTTTATCAACTACCATAATAACCAGAAAAGACGCTAACTATGGATAGGTTTTCACTGCTATGGATCAGCAATCATACGTTTATATACTCGCCAACAAACCTAACGGCACTCTTTATATAGGGGTAACGTCTTCACTTATAAAGCGTATATATGAACACAAAAATAACGTATGTGATGGGTTTAGTAAAAAATATAACACCAAGAAATTAGTTTATTTTGAAATTCATGATGATATTTATCAAGCCATCACTCGTGAGAAACAACTTAAAAAATGGCAGCGAAATTGGAAAATTAAATTGATAGAGAAAAATAACCCTTACTGGGTTGATCTTTATGATGATCTACTTTAAATCCTAAAATATGCTTTTAAATCAAATGCTCTACGTACAATACCTGCCAACTGCCAAAATCGAGATCCCCGATAACAGATCTCGGGGATGACGAAGAAAAAAATCAAACCGGCAATAATATAGGTAATGTGTCCACCCACCGTCATCCCGGTAATGCTTCTGGGCCGGGATCTGGCTTTAGTCAAACAAGTGGCCTAATATTTTTAAACAACTGTCCATGTTGATCTTTGTCCGATAATAAAGGTGCATCATTTACAGGCCACTTGATATTTAGATGAGCATCATTCCACAAAATGGTTTCTTCTGATTGTGGATGATAATAATCGGTGCATTTATAAACACATTCTGCAAAATCACTTAGTACATAAAAACCGTGGGCAAAACCGGCAGGGATCCAAACTTGGCGTTTATTGTCAGCTGAAAGCAACACCCCAACCCATTGCCCATATGTCGGCGAGTCAGTGCGAATATCAACGGCAACATCAAATATTTCACCTGATATGACTCGAATTAACTTACCTTGAGTCTGCTGACGCTGGAAATGTAATCCGCGCAAGGTGTCTTTTACCGACTTAGAATGATTATCTTGCACAAAATGAGTTGGCTTGCCTGCAACTAATGTCTCAAACTGTTGTTGATTCCAGGTTTCGCAGAAATAGCCTCTGTCATCACCAAATACCTTTGGCTCAATGATTTTCACACCGGCTATATTAGTTTCAATCACGTTCATTTATTGCTCTTTCTCGGACTTAGTTGGAGGAGTAAATCTTATCTGCGAAGTATCATCCTCTAATGCAAGCGGCGCTAATACAGTCACAACCTTAGATAAAGCCGATATCCAGTCACTGGGATGAATGCCAAATGTGTCAGTGATTTTTTGACAATGTAATTTACTATTGTGCGGTCGTTTTGCGGCGACAGGATACTCATTTGTGCTAATTGGCTTTAATTCAGCAAGGTTCAACTTTGTTGCTATGCGATGATTTTCAGTCTGTGAGTGATCATTCACAATCTTTTGTTGAACTATCTTTTGCGCAAATTGATACCAACTCACATGGGGCAAACCTGAGAAATGATACACGCCATAAAGAGTATTATTAATATGCTCATTTTGGCCACGCTGAGCACCTAGAGTATGAGCTGTATTCGTATCTAATTGCAGCATAATCGAAATCAAAGTCTGTGCAACATGTCCCGCATACGTAGGGCCACCAAACTGATCATCAACAATATGTAAAGTGGGTTTATCCTGACTTAAACGTAATATAGTGCGGACAAAATTATTGCCATATTCACTGAACATCCAGGCAGTACGCAAAATAATATGCTTAGGGTTAGATTGCATTACAGCAACTTCACCAGCGAGTTTACTTTCGCCATACACACTTAAAGGACTGGTAATATCGTCTTCTTGATATTCGCCAAGCTTATCACCAGCAAAAACATAATCGGTTGAGACATGTAATATTGTCGCACCAATGCCATTGGCCGCTTGGGCTAAACTTTTCGCCCCATCACGATTAACCGCATAAGCGAGTTCAACATCATTTTCAGCCCTATCAACAGCGGTATAAGCTGCGGTATTGATAATATAATCGGGTAAAAACTTTGCCATGACCAATTCAACAGCATCAAGGTTTGAAATATCTAACTGCTGCTTTGTTAACGCTAATACTTCAACATGAGGCATCATAACGCAGTGCAAATATGCGACTAGCGATCGCCCCAGCTGACCATTAGCCCCTGTGATCAACAAACGCATTAGCCTACTTCCTCAATCAAACGTAGTAGGTATTGGCCGTATTCATTTTTCAATAATGGTTGCGCAATTCGGCAAAGGTCATCGTCAGAAAGCCAACCATTACGCCAAGCTATCTCTTCTAAACACGCTACTTTTAATCCTTGCACGGCTTCAATGGTTTGCACAAAAGAAGACGCCTGATGCAAGCTTTGATGGGTGCCAGTATCAAACCAAGCAAAACCTCGGCCTAAAAGCTCAACTGATAAACTTGCATCATCTAAATACCGTTGATTTAAATCGGTTATTTCAAGCTCATGTCTGGCTGAAGGTGTAAGCGCCTTAGCAAACTCAACCACACGATTATCATAAAAATACAGCCCAGTAACCGCGTAACTCGACTTAGGCTTTAGTGGTTTCTCTTCAATCGAAATAGCATTCATTTGCGGATCAAACTCTACCACGCCAAATCGCTCAGGATCTTTCACCTGATAACCAAATATTGTTGCGCCGAACGGCTTACTTACAGCTTGTTTAAGGGTATGGCTAAATGACTGTCCATAAAAAATATTATCCCCTAATACCAAGCAAACATTATCATTACCAATAAACGATTCACCAATGATAAAAGCTTGTGCTATGCCATCTGGTGACGCCTGGATTGCGTAACTTAGGCGCACACCATAATCTGAACCATCACCCAAAAGACGTTCAAAACTGTGTTTATCTTCAGCGGTAGTGATAATAAGAATATCTCTTATACCCGCCAACATTAAGGTTGATAAAGGATAATAAATCATTGGCTTATCATAAACCGGCAGCAACTGCTTGGATATTCCACGAGTAAGAGGATATAAACGCGTACCCGTTCCACCCGCTAAAATAATGCCTTTCATAACCCCTCTCATTTTCAACGTGACATAAGCCAGTATTTAATCAACCGTTATCAAGAATTAAGGCCTAAACGCTCACCTTGATAACGACCATCTTGCACATGTTGACACCAGCCTTGGTGGGTTAAATACCATTCGATAGTTTTACGTAAACCTGTTGCAAAGGTTTCTTGTGGTTGCCAGTTCAATTCATGGCTTATCTTGGTGGCATCAATAGCATAACGATGGTCATGACCGGGTCTGTCTGTGACATAAGTAATTTGTTCAGCGTAAGAAGTCTCTTTAGGCAAAAGAGCATCTAAAATACCACAAATAGCCTTCACTACATCGATATTGCGTTGCTCATTATGGCCACCAATATTGTAGGTCTCACCCACCTTACCTTCAGTCACCACTTTATACAGTGCCCTAGCGTGGTCTTCGACATATAACCAATCACGAATTTGATCGCCTTTACCATAAATCGGTAAATCTTTACCCTCTATTGCATTTAAAATAACCAGTGGAATTAACTTCTCAGGAAAGTGGTATGGACCATAATTATTCGAACAATTACTCACAATCGTTGGCAAGCCATAGGTGCGGCACCACGCACGAACTAAATGATCACTGGATGCTTTTGATGCTGCATAAGGGCTACTGGGTGCATAAGATGTTTGTTCAGTGAATTTAGGTAAATAGGCAAATTGATCAGCGCACACATCATCAGGATGAGGTAAATCACCAAACACTTCATCGGTAGAAATATGGTGAAAACGAAATTGATTCTGTTTAGCAAGGACGAGTGTTTGCCAGTATTTACGCGCTGCCTCCAACAACGTAAAAGTGCCGACAATATTGGTTTGAATAAAATCACTGGGTCCAGTAATTGAACGGTCAACATGACTTTCAGCGGCTAAGTGCATAATAAAATCAGGCTGATGTTCGGCAAAAACACGATCTAATTCTGCACGATTACAAATGTCGACCTGCTCAAAATGATAACGCGGGTTATAACTCACAGATTGTAAAGACGCTAAGTTACCCGCATAGGTGAGTTTATCAACATTAACGACTTCATCTTGGGTATGCTCAATTATAAAACGCACTAAGGCCGAGCCAACAAAACCTGCTCCACCCGTCACTAATATCTTCAAAGACATTCACCCAATTATATCAAAATCATTAAGGTTAATTGTAAGTGACAATACAAAGTCTACCAAGGGTTAACGATTAAGATGTACCACCGGTATTAAGGTAACACCGTCACCTCGGTATACAAAACCACCGTCATCCCAGTAATGCACCTACCCACCGTAATCCTGGTAATGCATCAGCCACCGTCATCCCGGTAATGCTTCTGGGCCGGGATCCTGTCCTTATACAAAATATCTAAGATCGAGGTCCCCGATAACAGATCTCGGGGATGACGAAGAAAAAACATCAAACCGGCAGTCTTATAGGTAGTGCAGCTTCTGCATTCATACAGGCATGAACCACCTACCGTCATCCCGGTAATGCTTGTGGGTCGGGATCCTGTCTCCATACAATATATCTAAGATCGAGGTCCCCGATAACAGATCTCGGGGATGACGAAGAAAAAAACATCAAACAGGCAGTCTTATAGGTAGTGCAGCTTCTTCATTCATACAGGCATGAACCACCTACCGTCATCCCGGTAATGCTTGTGGGCCGGGATCTGATTTATAAAATCTAACAGCATTAAATAACAACTCGTAAAATGACCTAGACCCTAAGCTTTACCAATCTCAACATTACAGTCGGGTAGTAGTTGGCGATACTTGTCTGCAAGCGCTTGTTTGGCCTCATCATCACCATGCACTATACGTATATGTTTGGGTTTATGATGCATACGTTTGACGAAGTTAATTAAATTAGCTTGATCAGCATGGGCTGAGTAACCGCTTATAGTATGCACACCGGCTTTAATATCGATACGTTCGTCATCCAACATTACATAGCCACCTTTCGGGCCAAAGTTTTGAATGTCCCTACCCGGTGTACCTTGAGCTTGATAGCCCACAAACAACACATCAGCGGTAGGCTCAGATAAAAAGCGTTTCAGGTAATTCATAATACGCCCACCACTGCACATGCCAGAGGCTGCAATAACGATGGCAGGCTTATTACGAGAGTTAAGGTAGTTGATCACCGCTAGATGGTCTTGATGACTATCGATAGTATAAAGTTGCTCAAAATCTAACGGGTGACGGCCTTTATTAACCACCCGTTTAGCTTCACTATCCCATAAAGCTTGGAATTGCAGGTACTTCTGGGTGAACTTAGCAGCCATGGGAGAGTCGACAATAATATCGATATTTTGCCAAATAGGATTATGCTGGTTTTTAGCTATAATGTTTTCAAACTCATATAATAACTCTTGAGTTCTGCCAATGCTGAATGCAGGAATGAGTACGACACCATTATCAGCAACACACTTTTCAATAATCTGCTTAAGCAATTTACTGCGATCTTTTCGACCCTGATGATTCTTATCACCATAGGTAGATTCAATGACTAACGTATCGGCGCGATAAGGACTGCGGGGACTGGCCAGTAAAGGAGCATAAGTTGCACCTAAATCACCTGAAAATACCACTCGATGTTTTACCTTACCTATTAGGTCAAACTCAACATAGGCTGAACCTAAGATATGACCGGCAGGTTTAAACTTAAGTTTAATCTCGGTAACGTCGTGCTGCTTAGCATTGCTATCATCTAGAGGCAATGGTGTCCATTGATGGTAATCAATCGGCAATATTAATGATTCAAGTCGTAATAAAAAAGCATCAATCAACTTTTTATCACGCGTCACGCCAATTTTTAATGCATCTTCAATCACTAATGGCAACAATGCCGCAGTCGCTTTAGTGGCATAAATAGGTTTATCAAAACCTGCAGCGATTAAATAAGGGATCCGACCGACATGGTCAATATGACAATGGGTGACAATTAACGCTTGAATAGCACTAATATCAAACTCAATTTGAAGCTGCTGAGCAGAAGATTTACCCGCGGTTTCCGCGCCTTGAAACAATCCACAATCTATAAGATAACTTGATAATCTGCCAGTTTCATTGATATCCAATTGATGACAAGAGCCAGTTACACCATTAACCGCACCATGATGAAGTATCTGCATAAAAAATCCATTTTATATTTTAGATGGATTTAACTTAGCACAAAAATCATGCCATGGAACTACTGCCATTCCAGCAAATATCTATAAGAACATTGAGGCCTTGAGTTTTCACTCAAGGCCTCAATAAATTCTAAAGGAAAAATGACTCAACTGTATTGGCTTACTTTTTTAGCCAGGTAAGTATTTGCCAGACATGAGACAAAGCCCAACTATAAGCGGTAAATATGGCAATAAAACCAACAAACATTATCCATTCTGGTACATTTAAAAGCTCAGATGAAATGCCTATGGCAGCCAATAAAAACGAAAGAAAACTAATGCGAACCAGTGTTTGTCTTCTGCTATAACCCGCTCTTTCAAATATGTGGTGTAAATGATCTCTATCTGCAGTAAAAGGCGAATGGCCCTTTTTAACTCGGCGATACATTATTGCAGCCATATCCATTAAAGGTATCGCAATTAAATACAAGGCTGTAACAGGATTAAATGCGCTATTGTCCGCAGAGGTTCCAATAACCAATAACCAAACAACAGTCAAACCTATCAACATACTGCCAGCATCACCCATAAATATCTTATACAATTTTGATGACGGCCAACGCAAATTGAACATTAAATAAGCAAGCAAAGCTGAGACATATAAAACCGGTAACATAAACCATGGGCTGTCAATCCGATATAGTAGAAAAGCAAGCGATGCAAAAGTGATTAAACTCAAACAACCTGCCAGGCCATCAATTCCATCAACCATATTGAATGCGTTGATCGCTGCAATTACTGCAATAACGGTCAAGAAAATGCCCATAAAACTAAGCTTTAACTCGAAAAAATACACAATATGCCCTAGGGACGATAAATAAATTTCTGCGCCAAATATCATTAACGATGCAATGATAACCTGCGAAACAACCCTCAATCTGACCGACAAGTCATACTTGTCATCTAAAATCCCTAAAAATAATATCAATGCAGCTGATATCAGATAAATATTTAGTTCTCGACTATATTCAAAAAAAGTAGATGAAACCAAAAGGATACTAAGATAAATAGCCAGGCCACCAATTAACGGAACTTCACCTTGATGCTGCTTACGACCATTAGGTATGTCAACTAAACCAACAAACTGCGCTAAAGGTTTGAGAAATTGCACTGCAGTGCACGTAAGAATAAAAGTAATAAAGGCTGGGAGTACGCTTTCCATGAAACCTCTTTAAAAACAACGCTTTACATTAGTTTTGTATAGGAAAATTATTAGATCACGCCATTATAGCGCTAGCGAATATCAAATTCCAGTGTTGGGTAGGCAAACAATTAAATGAGACATTTAAACAAGCTACTATATTACACAAACTATTAGAGCCGACAGTGAAACTAATCACATCCATTATTTATCGTTTTTTATATTTAAAAATAGCCCGAAGCCCGCATTATATCAGCGAGTTCTAAATACTAACTACGCGTGAAAAAGGTTAATTCTAATTGTAGTGAAGACGCCTTTTAGGTAACATTCACCCAATTTTTGAATTGCCATCATGGTACAGGAAATAAGTAACATGTCTTTCAATAGTATTTCAGTTATTGGCTTAGGCTACATAGGCTTACCTACAGCAGCTATGTTCGCCTCAAGAAAAATCAAAGTAATCGGTGTGGATGTAAATGAACATGCTGTCAGTACTATTAACCAGGGTAAGATCCACATAGTCGAGCCTGGGCTAGAAAGTATCGTACAACACGCGGTAAACAATGGATATCTAAAGGCTGTAATAAAAGCTGAGCCAGCTGACGCATTCTTAGTCGCAGTTCCTACACCATTTAAAGATAATCATCAGCCGGATTTAAGCTACATACATGCCGCGAGTAAATCAATTGCTCCCGTTTTGAAAAAAGGTGACTTAATAATTTTAGAGTCTACTTCACCAGTAGGCGCTACAGAGCAAATGGCTGAATGGCTTGCAGAGTTAAGACCTGACCTGACTTTCCCTCAGCAAGTTGGTGATACCTGTGATATTAATATAGCTCATTGTCCTGAGCGAGTATTACCAGGACAGGTGGTGAAAGAGCTAGTCGCTAACGATCGCGTTATTGGTGGCTTAACGCCTGTTTGCTCTGCAAGATGTGTTGAATTATACAAAATATTTGTTGAAGGTGAATGCATTATAACAAATGCAAGAACCGCTGAAATGGCTAAGTTAACTGAAAACTCTTCACGTGATGTAAGCATAGCTTTCGCAAATGAATTATCACTCATTTGTGATGAGTTAGACATCAATGTATGGGAATTGATCTCTTTAGCAAATCGTCATCCTCGGGTGAATATTTTACAGCCAGGCCCTGGCGTGGGTGGGCATTGTATTGCCGTGGATCCTTGGTTTATTGTTGCCAAAACACCAGAAAAAGCACATTTAATCCGCACAGCAAGAGAAGTTAATGACAGTAAACCGCTATGGGTTATTGAAAAAGTAAAGTCGTTAGTCGGGGAGTTTTTAATACAAAATCCAACGAAATCTGCGACTGAAGTTACCACTGCATGTTTCGGTCTTGCTTTTAAACCTAACATTGATGATCTTCGTGAAAGCCCTTCACTAGCAATTACGGAAAGTTTAGCACAATCACTTCCAGGTAAATTACTAGCAGTTGAACCCAATATAGAAGTCTTGCCGGCGAGCATTTCTGATAAGTGCACTCTTGTTACTATCGAAAAAGCACTTGATCAGGCAGACATCATTGTTATGTTGGTTGATCATGACCAATTTAAAGATATAAAACCAGAGCAAGTAAAATCAAAGCTCATTATTGACACCAAAGGACTGTGGTCGCTATGAATATATTAGTAACTGGAGGAGCTGGATTTATCGGCTCAGCTGTCATTAGGCATATAATTAATCACACTCAAGACAGGGTGTTAAACTTAGATAAACTAACTTATGCTGGCAATTTAGCCTCAGTTGCAGGTGTAAGCGAGTCATCTCGCTACCAATTTGTACTTGCAGATATATGTGATAATGAAGCAGTTCGAAAAATAGTTCATGACTTTCAACCAGACTGCATAATGCACTTAGCCGCAGAAAGTCATGTTGATCGCTCAATCGATGGCCCTGCTGAGTTTATCCAGACCAATATTATTGGCACCTATAATTTACTCGAAATCGCTCGTCATTACTGGCAGCAACTAGAAATTGAAAGAAAATCGCAATTTAGATTTCACCACATATCAACCGATGAAGTGTTTGGTGATTTAGAGGACTCCAAAGGCCTATTCACTGAAGAAACACCTTATGCGCCAAGTAGCCCGTATTCGGCCTCAAAAGCATCATCAGATCATTTAGTTCAAGCTTGGCACCGTACATATGGTTTACCAATAGTTATCACTAACTGTTCAAACAACTATGGCCCATACCACTTTCCAGAAAAACTCATACCACTAGTCATTATCAACGCACTTAACAATAAACCCCTACCTATCTACGGTAAAGGCGATCAAATACGTGACTGGCTCTATGTTGAAGATCACGCAAAAGCGCTTTATACCGTGCTTACATCAGGTAAAATAGGACAAACCTATAACGTGGGAGGTCATAACGAAAAAACTAACCTCGAAGTTGTTGGCGCTATTTGTGATGTTTTACAAGAATTATTGGGTAAGCCATCAGAACATAAACACTACCGTGATTTAATTACTTTCGTTAAAGATCGCCCAGGTCATGATTTACGCTACGCAATCGATGCAACTAAAATTGCCACCGAACTAGGCTGGTTACCAGTTGAAACGTTTGAAACAGGTTTAAGAAAGACAGTGGAATGGTATCTAGATAATAAACAATGGTGGCAAGCTGTCATGGACAACACATATACAACGGATCGTTTAGGACTAAATTAAGGCATATGATGAAAGGAATAATATTAGCTGGCGGCTCAGGTTCACGTTTATACCCTATAACTCAAGGGGTATCTAAACAACTATTGCCTATATATGACAAGCCAATGATTTATTACACTTTGTCTGTATTAATGTTAGCAAAGATAAAAGAAATATTAATCATAACAACGCCAGAAGACCAATCTAGCTTTCAACGATTACTTGGCGATGGCAGTCAATTTGGTATATCGCTTACCTATGCAGTCCAACCAAAACCTGATGGTTTAGCCCAAGCTTTTATTATCGGTGAAGAGTTTATTGGCCAAGACGATGTGTGTTTAGTACTCGGTGACAACATATTCTACGGTCAAGGTTTCGCAGAGAAAATTGCCCGAGCTAAAAGTAATAAAGAAGGCGCGACAGTGTTTGCTTATCAGGTAAAAGATCCTTCGCGCTTTGGTATTATTGAGTTCGATAAAGATTTTAATGTATTAAGCCTTGAAGAAAAGCCTCAAATACCTAAATCAAAATGGGCCGTAACAGGACTGTATTTTTATGACAACCAAGTCGTAGAAATAGCCAAGCAAGTTAAACCCTCAGCCAGAGGTGAATTAGAGATCACCTGTATTAACCAAGCCTACTTTGATAAAAAACAGCTAGCAGTAGAGCTATTAGGGAGAGGTTTTGCATGGTTAGATACAGGCACCCACGACAGCCTACTCGAAGCGGGACAATTTGTTCAAACAATTGAACATAGACAAGGCATGAAAGTGGCTTGCCTTGAAGAAGTGGCTTATAGAAATGGTTGGCTACAAAAAGAAGATTTACTTAAATTAGCAGCGCCTCTTGCTAAAACAGGATATGGGAAGTACTTAATGGACATTGCAAATGGCAATATCGGGTAATCTAGTACGTTTGAATTGGGATAGCGACTTCTTTGGAAAGGAAATCGCTAACTTTGAACAAACGGAAAATACAACATCACTAACGTTATCAATGCTAGAACAGTATGATTTTGCACAAGCCAAAATCAATGCTAACTCCCCAGATTCGATTAACCTACTGCAATCATTAGGGTTTAAATACGTGGAAGGTGAAATTATTTTTCAAAAACAGACCGACTTCCAATGCCCACAAGAAGAAATAATACCAGCAAAATACGACGACTTAGATCAACTTAGAAATATTGTGAATAACGCTTACAAGCACTCTCGATTTTGCTTACCTTGGTTCGCCCTAAGCGATAAAGAACGTTTTTATGCAACTTGGGTTGAAAAAGCAGTTCAGGGTCAATTTGATGACATCTGCTTATGTATAAAAAATGAAGAGAAAGTTTTAGGCTTTATCACATTGAAAAAAGTTGAAACCATTTGTAGAATCGGATTAATTGCCGTCGCTGTAGATGCTAGGGGCCAACAGATTGGTAGCAAACTCATGCAACTGGCTAATAACTATGCATTAAAGCAACAACTCACTACCATTCAGGTTGCTACGCAATTAACAAATATCCCTGCTATTAACTTTTATAATAAATTAGATTATAAAACTCACTCCATATCACATTGGTTATATAGATAATGATCCCATTTAATCGTCCACCAGTTCTTGGTACAGAGATCCAATATATTGCTGACGCAATCCAAAATGGCAAACTATGTGGCGATGGCCCATATGGCCACCAATGTCAGAGCTGGTTAGAAAAAGAATTTAAGACCCTAAAGGCATTGCTTACCCCTTCTTGCACAGCAGCACTTGAGATGGGTGCTATCTTAGCAGACATCAAAGAAGGCGATGAAGTCATTATGCCAAGCTTTACATTTGTATCAACGGCCAACGCCTTTGTACTTCGTGGAGCCAAAATCGTATTTGTTGATATCAGACCAGATACTATGAATATCGATGAAAAATTGATTGAAGCCGCTATAACATCAAAAACAAAAGCGATTGTTCCTGTTCATTACGCCGGTATTGGCTGTGAAATGGATATTATTATGACAATCGCTAACAGACATAATCTGTGGGTTATCGAGGATGCTGCACAGGGAGTCATGTCTACTTACAAAGGTAAAGCATTGGGTACTATTGGCCATATTGGCTGTTTTAGTTTTCATGAAACTAAAAACTATAGTGCAGGCGGAGAAGGCGGAGCCATTTTAATCAATGACGAAAGTCTTATACATAGGGCTGAAGTAATAAGAGAAAAAGGCACTGATCGCAGCCAATTCATCCGCGGACAAGTAGATAAATACACCTGGAAAGATATTGGATCAAGCTTTTTACCATCAGAGCTTCAAGGTGCATATTTGTTTGCGCAGCTAGAAGCAGCAGAACAGATCAATGACAAACGTTTATTATTGTGGAACACATACCAAAGCGCGTTTCAGCAGCTAATCGATGATGGTAAAATGAGTGGTCCAACAATACCACAAGGTATTGTACATAATGCACATATGTACTATTTAAAATTAGAAGATCAAACTCAACGTGATGCGTTTATTCTGTATATGCGCGAACACGATATATTAACCGTATTCCATTATATTCCGCTCCACTCAAGCCCTGCTGGCGAAAACCATGGTGTATTTCATGGTGAAGATAAGCACACAACACTAGAATCACAGAAACTGGTTAGATTACCCTTGTATTACCAAATGACACAAGCTGAGCAACAACAAGTTATAACAGCGGTATCAGGTTTTTTTTGTGCAAAATAATGTGTTAAAAAACATAAAAGTCAGCCATGTATTTGTTCTAAGCCATAGTAGACATATCATTCCTTACGTAGGCTTTATACGTAAGGACTTGGCTGATAAAAATCTTCAGCATGACGTGTTGATCTATACCAATGAAGCCCCTCAACTATTTGATGAGCTTCAAGGTGGTGACCTTACTATAAGCAATCAAAGAAGAGATGTTGTAAACATCATTCGTTCTGCCAATAGCCGACACAAAGTAGTACTGCATGGAATATACGACAATCTACTTTTGCTAAATCTGCTTTTTAACCTAAAAGCACTTGAGCATGTTATATGGTCAATGTGGGGTGCAGATGTATATTACAGCCTTCCTAAAGGCCTTAAAGGCATAATTATCAACCTCGCTCGACAATGGGTACTTCCAAGAATTGGCACTAAAATTGGCCTAAAAGGTGACTTTGAGTACTTACAAAAACTTACTCATCAAACTTGCAAAAGTTTTGTAGAAATTGGTTTCCCAGCATGGTTTTATGAATTAAAAGAAAAACCATCAGTGATATCACGCCAAACTAAACCAATAAAACTGAATGCCATGGTTGGTAATTCTGGCGATGAAACAAACAACTTCCCTGCAGTTATTGATTTAATTGCACAATCATCACTTTTTGATTCACTCACGTTTGTACTCAATTATGGTGCAACCGAAGAGCAAATTTTAAAAATAAAAAACTACGCTACTGAAAAGCTGACAGATGTAGAGTTAGTATTTTTAACTACAAAGTGTCAATATATTGATTTTATACAACTAGTCAGTAGCCACGATGCGCTCATCTATAACCATGATAGACAACAAGGTGTTGGGACGTTGAATATTGCCTGTGAGTTCGGGTTAGAGCTGTTTATCCCTAAACATAACCCACTCTTCAACACATATAAAAACTGGAACATTTACTTGCATGATACTCACTCAATACCCACCATCATTGCCAACAGTATAATGACAGAAAAGCAAATCATCGATAATAGAAACAATATTAGAAATATATTTCACCCAGAAATATGCGCAAAAAAACTCAATAATCTTCTTTTAGGAGAGGTTAATTGACGTTAAAAAACAAAATAATGTCTGGTGCCGGTTGGTCTACTGTAGCAATGCTTATAACCACTGCTGCCCAAATGACGCAAATTATAATTTTAGGTAGAATTCTGTCTCCAGAAGCATTCGGCACAGTAGCCTTATTGATGATAATAATCAGCTTTTCTGAATTTTTTAGTCAAATGGGCTTAAGCGAGGCCGTTATTCAGGAAAGCCATCCAACAAGAACTGAGCTTTCAACTCTTTACTGCCTCAATATATTATTAGGTATCGGGGTTTTTAGCATTTTATTTGGCTTCAATCTTATTGCAGAACACCTTAATTTCATTAGTAACATTACGCCTTATCTACCCTATATAGCAGTGACTTTTTTTATACTACCATGGGGACAACTTCACAAAGCTTTATTACAGAAAAACCTTATTTTTAAGCCCATTGCCATAGGTGAATCATTTGCTTCTGTTACAGGCACCATAGCTGCAGTTATTTGCGCGTATAATGGCTTAGAGATTTGGTCACTGATTATCGGATACTTAATAAAATGCATTATCAGCACCATTATTTTGATGGTTAGTGGCTGGTCTCTGCTCAAGTTCACAACCAAAATACAGTTTACAAGCATTCAACGATACCTGCATTTCGGTTTGAATCTTATGGCAGGAAACATTTTTAATTTTATTAATTCACGCATAGACCAAATTTTGGTTGGTAGTATTTTAGGTACACAGGCACTAGGTTATTACAGTATGGCTTTTAACCTCGTACTGCAGCCGATCAGTAAGATAAACCCTATCCTGACAAGTATTGCATTTCCAGTACTAACCCGTTTCAAAAGCCAACCAGAACGGCTCAAATCGGGTTACCTCAATATGCTCAACTTAGTGGCAACAATTAATGCACCACTGTTATTTGGTGTAAGTGCTGTAGCTCCCTTACTGATTCCCTTGTTGATTGGTGATCAATGGATACCCGCTATCCCCATCATTCAGGTCTTGGCTATTTACGCGTTTATTCGTTCACTAGGCAATGCTGGCGGAAGTCTAATACTCGCCTGCGGTAGAGCAGAGCTATCACTGCAGTGGAATATGATGTTAACGCTATTTATACCGATAACAATATTTGTCAGTGCACATTTTTTTGGGCTTATAGGTGTCGCTACAGGCTTAGTATTGCTACAAGTTATACTCTTTTTTGTTTGGTATTTCAGAATAGTTAAATTGCTTATAGGACCATGTATCATCCCATACATAAACTCGATATTGATTGCCACAGCAACGTCAATAGCAATGTTTTTAACAATTAAATTGATACCATCAAACATACTTGTATCAGAATTATCAAATTTAATCTTACTTATTTCATGCGGAGTTGTATTTTATACAGTAACGAATATCATCTTACGTAAAAATGAAATATTAAATCTAATTAAATCGAGATCTAAATGAGCGAAGTAAAAAACATACTCATTACAACCTACTTTTTTTATCCTACTAACAATCCTAGAGCATTTAGAATTACTGCATTAGCAAAAAAACTAGCCAGTAAAGGACATAAAGTAACCGTTATTACCGCAGACTTAGGTTTTAATTATGAGCAATATAAAACAGAAAACAATATTGATATCATTACAATTAAAACTGGTTACTTACTAAACCCGCCCAAAATGGTTAAACACACAACGAACCAAACCTTAACTATTAGTGGTAAGCAATCACCACTTAAAAGCGGTCTAAAAACTTTTATTAGAAAATGTATTAGATATTTCCTTCCAGCAGGACACGTATTTGAGTATTCAATTTCATTAGCTAGATATTTAAAAAAAATTGAGATAAATAATTACGATGTAATAATCTCTAACTCTCACCCTTTTGCAGTACATTTAGGCACAGCAATTGGAATGGGGAAGTTCAACAATATATCTATCGCAGAAAGTGGTGACCCTTATTATTATAACCACTATAAAATAGCACCTTACCAAAAGTGGATAGAAGTATGGGCTTTATCTAAATTTACCTACATAACAATCCCTGTAGATAATGCTATCAGCGACTATAAAAAGCTTAACATGGACGATAAAGCAGTCGTAATCCCTCACGGCTTTGATTTTGAAAATGTTGAACTAAATGAAGTCAATCAATCAAAAAAAGTAGAGTTTGCATTTGCAGGACGACTATATAAAGATATAAGAAATCCAACAAGCTTTCTGAATTACCTAGTAAACTATAAATCCAACTGTGACTTTAGACTTACAATTTATACAGATTTCAAAAATCAAGAAACGAAGGATATTCTCAGCCCTTTTATCGAGATCTTAGGTGATAAATTAAAAATATATGACCTAATCCCGCGTGAAGACTGCATAAAGCAGCTTAGCTCAGCCAACTTTCTTATTAACTTTACAAATGATACAAAAAACCAAACGCCCAGTAAGCTGATAGATTACACATTAACTAAGCGACCATTTATATCAATTGGAACGACATTTGATAATACTTCAGAATTTGAAAATTTCTTTAACAAAAACTTTAGTGAGTTCAACGCCCCTGACATTTCAAGGTTTAATATAAATAATATTTGCAGGGAATTCGAAAAATTATTCTGAATGAATAATATTGAAGGTTAACTTATATGTCATGCACAAACCTTTATTACAATTAATACCGACATATAAAATATTCAGTTTAAAATAAATTAAGACGTGTATAACTTTACCTTGTATTGTTAGCACGTCTAATTTTTATATTTATTAAAACTTATATATTTTAGCCAAATTCATAACCACTATCTTTTGATCAACTTGCAATTTCTCTAAACGTTTCCTACCATTTAGGTAATGCTCACGATTTTTCAAAATAAGAAGAATTGCATCTATTAAAGAGCTTTTATTAGGTGCACATGTAATACCGGAATGTTCATCCAAGTAATAACTAGCATTGCCTACTTCAGTACTAACAACCGGTACATTAGAAGCCATAGCTTCTTTTAATACTAACCCATCGGATTCAAATTTGCCGATAGTTACAATCAGTAATGCTTGCCGCATCAAACTCGGCATATCCTCTCTAGGTATTTTCCCGCCATATACAAATTTAACGTTGGGATAACTAGCACTTATAAAACTTTCAGCCTCCCTGAGTAAATGTGCGTTCTTTTCACATCTATTGGGATCTGCTGGAAATAATATATAATCTGAAGGGATTGAGTTTGAAGGTTTAAAAACAGAAAAATCGATGCCACAGGGTAAAAAAAACTTTCGCTTATGATTAGACTTCAAAAACTCTGTTTGATTAACAAAAATAACTTTTCTTGATAAAAAAATAGCCAGCTTGATAAGAACACTTGTTTTATGGTTATTAAGCTCACCTTCATGCACAGTATAAATTATCTTATTAAAAAACAATATTGAAACAAAAACACAAAATGCATGATGACAGTGTATTGCATCATACTTATTAAATAGTATTTTTTTTAAAACCAATAGTGGTGCAAGTAAATAGTTTAAGTTACTGCCACCACATATCCTACCTTTTATATGCAATACATCGTAATTAATATTTTTATTATGGATATGAGACATGTCAACTTGTTCTTTAACAAACGACCCCCTCCAACTGACGTCCCCTTCAGATGGATACATATTAGTAACTAAAAGAATATTCAAAATCCAACCCCAAAGAAATCAATATAAAATTAAGATTTTAGCATCATAACAAAATACCGTGATACAGATATGGCAAGTTTAATACTTCTTTTAGGCTCTAATAAAATTCGATAAAGCCACTCAATATGTAATGTAATAAAAAACTTAGGCGCTCGATTAATCACTCCACAGAATACATCAAAAGAGCCGCCTAGGCCCAAAACGGTAACATTAGGAATAACATTCAAAATTTTGTTACCTAATACTTCCTGCCTTGGTTGGCCTAATGCTATAAAAACCATGTCCACATTAGTTGATGATAATTCTCCAAGTAACTGCTCTTCTTCAAAATTATAACCATCAACAAAATAACTAATATTATGATTAGGAAATTCACGCTTTAATTTAGCTACAGTTTGTGTATTTGTTTCTGGAGAAGATCCTATAATAGCAATAGAATAGGATTTACTTTTTTCCTGCTGAAGAATATTTAGCCATAACTCACAACCTGGAATTTTAACTGTTTTAACTCCACACTTTCTATTTAAAAAAACTTGAGCCCCTATACCATCAGCATACCCATAAACATTCGGATTCATGAGCAAGTCGATAATCGTTTCATCCACAAGCGCTTGTAAATTCATAGATATATACATACCTTTATTCTCACGAACAAAGACACTAGCCTCATCTAATGAGCTAAATGGTATTAATTTATTCTTAATCTCAGTGTTCACTACTTTACCTTTAAAATCATCCGCTTTAACACTAGCTAACTATCTGAAAGATTGAACTTTAAATATAAAAATACTTATGGGTAGTGTAAGTTTTTTAATTAAAATTTAGATACTATATCAGCAATAATACGCTTGCATGCATCACCATCACCGTAAGGATTATGAGCCCTAGCCATTGCATCATATGAAGCAGAATGACTTAAAAGCTCACTAATCTCTGCCTCTATTCGCTCTGCATTGGTGCCGACTAACTTAACGGTACCAGCATCTACAGCTTCAGGGCGTTCAGTAGTATCACGCATAACCAACACGGGCTTACCTAATGATGGCGCTTCTTCCTGAATGCCACCTGAGTCAGTTAGAATGATGTCTGATTGCACCATCAAGTAAACAAAAGGTAGGTAATCTAATGGCTCTATTAGAATGACATTATCAATATCAGATAAGTAACGATTTACAGGTTCACGTACATTTGGATTCATGTGCATAGGGTATACAAATTGTACATCCGGAAATGCCCTAGCCGAATTACGGATTGCCTTACAAATCTGCTCAAAACCATCACCAAAGCTTTCACGTCGATGCCCAGTTATGAGTACCATGCGCTTATTAGCATCACGCCACGAGAATTGCTGACTTAACGTCGCTTTAAGTACTTCATCATTAGTGACTTTGTCTTTGACCATTAATAAAGCATCAATAACGGTATTACCTGTCACACAAATATTAGCTTCAGGTACGCCTTCATTAAGTAGATTTTGCTCTGATGTAGATGTTGGAGCAAAATGCATTGAGGCAATTGCACCCGTTAATTTTCGGTTACCCTCTTCAGGCCAAGGTGAAAGAATATTGCCAGTTCTTAAACCAGCCTCAACATGACCAACTGGAATTTGTTGATAAAAAGCGGCTAAACTAGCAGCCAGTGTTGTTGAAGTATCACCATGAACTAAAACAATATCAGGCTTTACCTGTTCAAGAACAGGCTTAAGACCTAATAAAATGCGAGAGGTAATTTCAGTTAACCCTTGACCGGGACTCATGATATCTAAATCAAAGTCAGGCTTGATATCAAATAGCTCTAATACTTGATCAAGCATTTCTCTATGCTGTGCGGTTACACATACGCTTGTTTCTATCCCTGGATGAGCTTTCATAGCCAAGACTAAGGGCGCCATCTTTATCGCTTCAGGGCGCGTACCAAATATCAACATAACCTTCATTTAACACCTCTTTACAAAACTAAATTGAAGCGATTAACTTAACTAAGCGCAACGTATTGATAACGATGAGCTTTTCTTTAGTTCGAACCACAACAAGCTATTCAATACGCCTACAACAATACCAATCGTGCCGGACATCCAAATATGGCCACTCAAGATAGATAAGAGCATCAATAAACTATTAACCAAAAAAACACAGGGGGCATACTGAGAGTCGGGCAGCCTAGCTAATTTTGCTGAATATGAAAGCAACAAAATGTAAAAGCTACTACAGAATAATGCGCCTAAAAAACCAAACCAGATTAGAGAGTCAACAATATCGACCTCAACACTTCCTTTACCAACTAATTGCTTGAGCCCAATTGATATGCCTTGACCAAAAAACTGTTCGAACAGGCTACTCTGATGGATATATACCTGCATCATGTCGATAATAAATTGATCTCGATTAGACCAAATAATCATAATTACGCCACGCTTCTGATAGAACCACAGCATCCGCTCCCACAACCCAACGGACTCAAGTATTTCTACAATCATAACTACTAAAACTATAGTAATAATTAATACTGGAATAATAATTTTTATCTTTAACCAAGTGAGGCGATACAAATTAGCCCGTTCATTCACTATCGGGATCATAAAGATCAAAATAAGTGAGGCTAACATTGTGGTTTTAGTCGCGACTAATACGCCACATAAAACCGTCGTGAATGCTAATGCCGAAAAAAACATTAATGATTTGTGATTCCAAGCATAATGCAACGCGAAACCAAACAGTAAAAGATAGGTTGCACCTAGCTCATTGCCGGCCATCATAAATCCAGTTGAACCAGCGCCTTCTTGCTCACCACCAACATTATAGGTAGCCTTACCAAAACCTAAAGCACCGAACATAAAATTAACTAAGAGTGCAAAAAAACCACACCATAGAATTCGTTTAGCCCACTTCAATGCCCACTCAGGAGCAAGCTGACTCATCACGTAAAAATAGGCTAATACCGTCATTGGCATAACGATTTTGACAACATAGGCGAAATCAGCAAACAGAAGAGAGATCTTTAAAACGGAGAAGTAGCTTGCTACAGGACCTATCATTAAAACCATTATTACACTAATAATTGCTAACATCAGCTTAAACTGATAGCGGCCTATAAGTACAAGCAGTAGACCAAAAAGTGGTGTTTTATAAATCAGTGAAACTTTAAGATCTAAGCCTAAATATATTAATGACACACCCGATAGCATGTCAGCGAGCAAATAACCTGACATCATCCACATGACAATGTAATGCAGCAAAGCGACAACTCTGTCATCTCGCTGTGATAGCAAAGTTATTTTAGCCGGTTGCATTATATTAGTCTTTTACGCTTACAGCAGGTCTGATTGCACAATAAAGTAAACTCAATATTAACGATAAGATTACACCGATGAATGTCCCAACTACGCAAATAAGAGCCCGCGATGGTGCACTTTTTTGTTCTGGCAATACAATAGGAGCTATTGTCTCGAAAAGCACTTCGTCACTGACTTCATTGAGTACGGTTGTTTTAGTTTGCTCAGCGATTAGCTGATAAAAAACATTCTTTAATTCAGATAATTGCGCTTCGTCTGCTTGCTTAGTTAAAAATGCAATGCTTTTTTGAGTTTGTGCGTGTTCTCTAGCCTTCCAATACGCATTTAAATCCTCTACTAGCCAGGCTAACCATTTTGCGGCTAATTCAGGCGAGTAATATTCCAATTCGATTTTAACAAAGCCTTTTTTAGACTGCTCAGATACGGTGATCATCTTATTTAGCGCGTCATAAGCTTCCCACGCTGTTGGGATAACCTTGAAACCTGGAGGTGCTGCACGTACCCATGTATTATTTGTCTCATCATAGAGTTCCGGCACTATGATAAGTTTATTTGATGCTTGATCCCAGCCTTGGGCGGCTAAAATGGGTACGTAGAGATCACGTTTTTCGATAAAGCTCTGCAAAAATGCACGAGACTTCATAAACTCCAGTGCAGCAACCGTTTTATCTGTGCCGCCACCACCGATATTAATGCCAGCCATGCTGGCTAAACCACCAAATTGTCCAGCTAACTTAGCCAATCCACCACCGGCTTCATCTCCGCTTTTTGGCAAATATAAAGCTGAAGCACGGTATACATTAGGTAAACTTATTGCGTATAGCACTGTGGCGGTTGAAACAGCCATTGTAAATATTATGATGAACCACTTTGTACGCCACAACATCGCAAACATAGCGCTAAAAGAGACTACCTCAGTATTTGAGTTAAGTCGTTCTATCTCACTAGACATCAAAAATCACCCTATTCAAGTGTAAGTTCAAAAAATTAATCATGAACTTAATCAATTAATTTTAATAATTTTGCTATATCAGCTGCGGCACAAAATGGCTCGCTATGATATTTAATAGCCTTATAGCTGCTGATATTATTCAATAAACCCTCAAGGTCATCTAAATCACGACAAACCTGTGCAAAATGATTATCCTCAACATAGCGAATCAAATCTTCTTGGTGTGAATCAATTCTGTCGCTATTAGCGACAACAATAATCGGTTTACCTATTTCGAGTAAATGATAAACCGTACCGGCTCCAGCATGGGTTATCACCACATCAGCATTGTTGTAATATTGGTCAATTTTATCTGTGTATCGGATTGATGTACCCGACTCAGGTATATACTCACCATCATACATTTGAGAGATAAAAAACCATTCATCTTTTTGATAGCTGTCTATTTTTCTAAATAAGGAATCAAATCGTGTGTGGCCTACTGTTACAAAAATATTCATAAGCGACCACGGTATTTTGCTTTAGAAAAAATGCTCTTCATCGACTCGTTCTGCACGTAAAAAACAGTCGATATATAGTACATAAAACGCCCCGTTAGCGAGGCTGAATAAAAGCGAGACCAGGATTCTATATACACGACTTGTTTTCCGAGTAAACGAAACAAGATAGATGGGAAAACAGCCATACCTGGACCCGTTGATACAATGCCGGTAATGTTATATTTCACAATTAACCTAATACATTGAATTAAACTGATTAATGCAGAATAAGGAATTTTGAATGGCGCGCTCCATACATTAAATTTATCCCTAGGCTCAGGGCATTTATAATGAAGCAAAGACCCAAACGGATCATCGACATCAGCAATAGATACAAATTGAAGATTTGGTGAGTTCTTCTTTAATTCATTTAATAGACGGCGCATCTGTTCTTTGTGGCCACCACGTCCATATATCACCAAAATGACTTTTTCATGCATACAAACTACTTGTACCAAATCTAATCAAATAAAAAAATATGCACCTAAAATAGGTGCCAGGGGCGATATTGTAATGTAAAACCTAGGATATAACCACATTCCCGCTGTGTAATTTAAACCACGGCCATGAACCGCATAATTTAAAAACATTATGCTGAGTTATCTTGCTGAAACAATGAGTTTATTACATTTTTACAACAAGTTAATGGGGAAAAGTTATCCATTACACGCTGAGGCCCCTTGCCCCAATAATCTTGATAGTTTTTAGCGAGTGTTTCAACGCTATCGGCAATAGCTTGGGGATGACAATAGGGCACTAACAAACCAACCTCAGGTGTTACAACATCTGTTATTGGCCCCCAGTCACAGGCGATTATGGGTAAATCAAACGCCATAGCTTCAATGAATACAACACCAAATGAGTCGTATTTTGAGGGTAAACAAAAAATATCTACACTGTTAAACAAGTTATGTTTAACAACACTGTCTACCCAACCAACAAAGGTCACCCTATGCTGAAGTTTTAATGAGGCGACGCGCTGAATAAGCAGCTGCTTTAAAGGGCCTTCACCCGCAACTTTTAAATGATAATGCTCAGGTAAAATAGCCATGGCATCAATAACATGTTCAATACCTTTGCCCTCAATTAATCTAGCCATAGATAAAATAACGATATCACCTTGAGGTTCACGTACTATTTTAGGCGTAGATAACGTCTGTATTGCTGCCGACAAAATGTCTTCTGAGACAGGATTAGCACACACATCAATTGGCTTATTTATACCAAATAAAACTAATTGGTCCTTCCACCAGGGCGTTAATGCGATAACACGCCCAAAAGGGGCAAAGAACAATTTAAGCAAATACTGACCATACTGACTATTGATGTAATTATGTAATGTTGGTGAGTGCATATGCGCAACGGTTTGACAGCCGAAAAGCCTTGCTGTTACCGCAAAACTCCATTTACGGGTCAAAGACAGCCAAGGACCGCAATGAAACCAAAATACTGCACGCGAGCGATACTTTACAGACAGTTGCAATACTTGAAACCAGGCTGACAGCCAAGTGAATATTCTACTTCTTAAATCACTGTGGGAATTGACGCGAATAAACTCAATACCTTGTTGGGTAAAACCCTGTTCATAGCCCGATACAGCGGCGCTGATCCCACCACGGGTTTCTGTAGAATGCGTACCAACGATAATAAGCTTATTTCCAGCCATTAAACTTACCTTCTTTCAAATAGCGGTGACGAACTCGCGCCAAGACATGAAAATGACTCGATAAAAAATATCTTAACTTCCGCAGAAAATGACCGTCAGTGGCAATGGTCATAAAGCCTTTAAAAGACAATGTCTCTTTTTGAGCAATTAATTGTAAAAAGTGTTGGTTTTTTCTATTTCGACGACTCATTAAATGATCATGTTTAGCGTAAAATTGCTTCAAACCCTCTATAGACTTAACCGTTACTCTAGGCCCTTCATGGCCTTGATGAAGAATATAACTGTCACCACTTAACCGACTAGCATTGCCAAATTTAAAGATTAATCTGACCCAGGTATCGTAGTCCTGACATGCTTTAAATGTTGGGTCAAAACCGGCTATTTCACGTAATCGGCTCGTTAAAGTAAACACCTGATTAGTCGCATAGTTATAATCCAGTAATAATGGCAGAGTAATCGTCATTGCTGTGGCATCAACCACCTTAAAGCGCTTACCATATTGCCATCTAAATCCATGACACAAAAACGCATAGTCGGGGTCCCACGCCTGTGAAAACATTTTCAGCCGATTCGGTAAAAACTCATCATCATCGTCTAGCCCGGTGATAAACATTCCCCTCGCTTGTTGAATCGCAAAGTTACGCGCAGCACAAGCGCCTTGAGCAGGTGATTGATGGAAACACCTAATACGACTATCGGTTTGGGCTAATTGTTCAAGGTAGCTTTCTGTGTTATCGGCTGAGCCATCATTGACAATGATTAATTCAAAATTTTGCAAGCTCTGTTCTAAAACAGACTGAACAGCACGCTTGAGTAACGCCAACCTATTATGCGTAGGCATATAAACAGTCACAAGCGGCTGCTCAGTGTTGCTATCTTGTGTTATGTCTTCAGGGTCAATTACCACGTAATGATTCCATTTTTTCAAACACTAAATTCCACATCTGTTGTGACTGAGATTTAAGTTCAGCAATAGCAGGATTGGTGCGACAAGCATTGGCATAGTCCGCGGTTAACAAAGTGTCTATTTGCGGTTTGTGGTCACTGTTAGGCTGGCTAATAAGATAAGCTTGTTGATGATAGTCAGCGAATAACTCTTCATACTTATGACTCCAACTGGTGCCAATACAAGGTACACCCTGGCTCAAAGCACTAACGCAGCCATGAAAACGTGAACTAATTACCGCGGCAACTTCGCCAATCAAGCCTTTAACTTGTAGAGGATCATCAATTTTAACAATCCGAATAGGTAAATTTGCTTGCTTAGCTATTGCTAAACACAGCCCCTGATCTTTATCACCATCATGGTTAAGCAAAACCGGAATATACCCCAATTTATCCACATCAACACAATAAGTGGCCATCATATCCACATAATGCTCAACCCAATCTCGCCTGTTATTTTTGGTGCTGAGCATTTTATTATTAGGAATAAATAAAACAGTTCGATTAGCATTTTCTAACCCTACAGCTTGCCCTTTAACTAAATTAGTAAAATCAGGCATTAAGTGTAAGTTACTCAGTTTTTGAGACTCTCCAACACAGGCTTTAATATGACGATAAGACACTTTGTCTCGGGCAAAAATTAACCCAGCATGTTGCCAATGCTGTTTAATAGAGTCGGCTAGAATTGGCAGTTCAAATGGTCCTAAAGCCTGGGGTAATAAAATAAAGGGCTTTTTATTGTGATGAAAACGAGTGATCTCTTTACTCGTATGAGTTAACTGCCGTATAGGCCATTGATCGCCATAAGCAAAACCCGATGCATCTAACACACAGTCAATGTCGGCTTCAGTGACTATTCCCCACCCTTTAAGGAAAGACCGTAACGGTTGAGGAAAATAATAACTTAGCCAGTTGATATCAATAACATGCTTATGCAAACATAACTTTTGCCAGGCCCCCACTTTGGCGCGCTTCAAATAAGGAGAATGTGAAGAGGGGCGTAAAGCGATTTCAGCCTCGGGCCATTTGAGTTTAATTTGCTCTAATGCGGCATAAAGCATTAACTCAGCACCTTTATTAATGAACTGAGTGCCTTTAATTTCAATAATCATTGGTTTACCTGTTACTTAACCTTGTCGCAAGAAGAGCGAAAGTCACTCTGTTAACATGACAAATATTTAGCCTAACATCCTTGATATACCGTCAAATATGATGCGGTTATATTAGGGCGGTCAAATCACATCTGTGCGAATGACATTAATCGATTTTTTCTGAGAATACGGGATCATCCCATGCGGATCAGCATACCCAATAGCAACCAGCATCACGGGACGTTCAAAATCAGTTAACCTTAATCTGTCTGCCATTTTTTGTTCTGGTACATCTATATCAGGCCAATTAATCGGGCAGCTGCTTAACCCTAACGTTTCTAACGCCAGCATCAGCTGCATGGCCGCCAACGCTGCATCAATATAAATAACATGGCGGTCCCGAGACATGGGATAGGCACTTAAATCACCCACTATGGTAATGACACAAGGAATATTATCGGCAAACCCAGCTGTACCACCTGCTAGGCGTGCAATGTCAGGTGCAAGTTGTTGGTCATTACAAACATGAAATCGAAATGGCTGGCGATTACAAGCACTTGGTGCAAGTAAAGCTATACTGATTGCCTCATTCAATTGGTCATCTGCTACAGCTTTATCTGTAAACCAACGTACCGATCTTCTTCTTATACATAAATCACGCAGGCTTGCGGTCGTAATATCTGTATCGATTATGCTTTTATGCTGATAAGGAACAAAGCTATGTTTAGGCTCTGATTGATGCTCAATTACGCTTTTATCGATAGCGATAAAAATGGCATTGGCTTGGGCGATATTTTCGACATGAGTGACAGCTTCAAAATAAGCACTTAGCACATCTAAAGCCCACTTAAGCTCGCTTGCTTCAATGTGCTTGTTGTTCATACAAGTGGCAAAACACTCAACCGTGGCTAATATAAAATCTGTTGCAAATACATTCCGCCTAGGCTGCATACATAAGCCTTTTTCTAGTCGATGTATATTACGCCTAAGTAAAGCACTTGAAACCGCCTGTATGCCATCTTGCTTACGATAAGCTAACCTTCCTGATAACACGGCTTGCTGTTCACGCATAAAATCGCGATTAACCAAACTATACAGCCAGGTAGCGCTACGGGGGAAACGAGCAAACAAAAAGGATAACAGTATCAGTTGGTATTCATCTACCGCCGTAAAAAGGTGGCGTATCTGCTGCTTAACATTATTAGGAAGCCAATTACGCAATAAAGTTTTCATAAGTACCAAGTCAAGCATTCACATTTGCAGCTATTTTACGGGATTTTCAACACCATCGTATAGTTAATCATTTTTAAAACAGCAGAATAGCCTTATTTAGATAGCAGTTTATTGACTTTACTTACAATAAAAAGAATAGGGGCAAGTAAAGCAATTGACATAATCACGCCCATTTTTTGAGTAGGTTTACATAAAAACAACACTAGGTAAGAAGCCATCGCATAAGAGATAAGTGTTGCCCAGGCCGCGCCCACACCGCCCATAATAGGGATCAACCAAAAGTTAAGAATGACATTAACAATGGCGCCACCACCATGGGTCAGCAAAGAGTATTTAGGAATATCCTCAATCAATATCCACTTGCTAAACAGCGCCCGCATAAATATAAATACTCCCGCCCAAATATGAATTTGCAATATCAATACCGTGGGCTGGTATTTTGCCCCAAACAACTGCTCAACCAATATGGGCGCTATCATTGTCATCACAACAGCAATCAATACCGCCATCCAGCATAGTAGAGTACATATTTGCTGTAGCTTTATTTGATAAACATCAGCCAATTGTTTGGCCTTAATTAAGCCAGGGTATAATGAGGCAACAATAATACCAGGAAACAAATACCACACCTCAGACAAGCGGCTTGCCAAACTATAATAGGCTACCGCTTCACTGCCCTGCATCCAACCAAGCATCACTTGATCAATTTTTAAGTAAATAATGCTGGCCACACCCGATAGAATTAACCACCAACCCTTTGATAAAAACAGTTTAGCTTGTGCTGACGACCATTCAAAAGCGGGTTTAGGTTGATGAAAAAAGTAGTACACACCCACCCAGGCTAAAGCAAACAAGCACCATTCAATAGCGGTAATGACTAACACCCCTACAACACCTAAGCCATTTACCACCCAGATAAATTTGACTAACAACATCAGCAGGCCAATGCTTGTGCGTAATAGTGCTGACACTTTAGACTTAACATGGGCTTCAAAATAGTAATCTATTACATAAAAACCATGGCTTAATTGAGCCAGTAACAATAATAAAAATATATAAAATAACTCATTGGGGACAAGCCAAAAAGACAATAATGCACTAACCAGCATAGCTACAGCCGCACCACTGCATCGAATAACCAATGCTGTGCCTAAAATAGAAGCGGTGCGATGGGGAAATAGCACTAATTCACGACTGACAATAGAATTTAATCCCATTGACGAAAATGGCGCTAGTAAGGCTAATATTGCTAATACAAACTGGTAATCACCTACCTGCTCTACCGACCAATGTCGTGTCAGTAAAACAACAAACAGTAATCCACTTCCTGTTAACAGGATTTTTTCGGTTAACAGCCAACTGGCATTAGTGAACACTTTTGATTGAAAAAAGGCCATACGGTGTAATACCACTTTGTTGTTAGCGAATGATTAAGTAACTAAAGTACTGAATCTTTTTATAAATAAGCTGAATTGGGATAATAATCCCACAGTATAAACCTTGCCAATCATATTCTACAATTTTAATGTGATGCCACTTAGCAAGATTACGTCACTGGCATTTACCCTATGTATGTAGCCTTGCTATTTACTTTTATATCGCGGTCACTTTAATCCACACAAGGGGTGCTTTAACTCGCTACTTTTACCTGTAAATCATTGCACAAGAAATATTTATTGATGATATTGCAGACATAAAAAAACGAGCCCTAAGGCTCGTTTTTCATACTATGTAAACTCACATATTTGATTATATAATCAGCAAAAAAACTATAATTAGTTAGCAGCTTTCTTATATTGGTCAGACATTACGTTTACACGGCTTTCATTTTGACGGTAGTAAGGTGCTAATGTGATATCAGCAGCGTTAGCATCAATAACGAAAGTTACGCTTAACTTCTTCTTAGAGTTAGCAGGTAAACCGAATGCTGTTTCAATATCAGCTTCGCTTACTTTAGTAACCGCTTTCTTACCAGCTTTTACAGTTAACGTTTTAGCTGTGTAAACAACACCGTTTTGGTCGAAGCCTTCGATTTGAATTTCAGCATCAGTTGAACCAGCGTTAGCAATTTCAACGTTAGGTGTTAAGTCATAACCTACTGGTAGGTATGGAACGTTAACTACAGAAGCATCTAACTTGAACTTACCTAAATCTGCATTATCAAGATATTTGTAAGTAAGGTTAGTTGGAGCTGCTTGGTAAACAACTGAACGAGTAACTGAGTAAGTTGTTGTAGGGATATCTTTTGTTGCTGTAGGAACTAGATATACACCAAACTTAGCTTTAGATTCGCCAGCAGTAGCAGTAGCAGTGTGTACTAAAGAAGCAGTATCAAAGGTAACTGTATCTTTACAAGCTGGAACTTTAGTAGCGTCAGCACAAGTAAAGGCTGCAGCAAGAACTTCAACAGCAGGAGCTACAAGAGCACCGGTAGTACATGATGCAACACCAGCTGTGGTAAATGCTGGAGTAGAGAAATCAGTACAAGCAGCAACAACTGCTTTTGAAACATTACCGATGTCAGCAGCAGCTTTTAATACTAGTGTTTGACTACCGCCAGCTACAACTGGAGTAGCTTTAACAGTAGCTGGGTTGCGTACTGAAGTTACTTCAGCAACTAATGTACCCTTTGAAGTTTCATATGTGTCACGGTTTAGACGTTTAACAAAACCATCAAACTTAGTAGTAACAGAAACAGTTTCTTGATCAACAGTAGTTGTAAGCGCTACAGAATTTGTACCTGTAGTGTCTTTAGCTGAACCAGAAAAACCATCTTCTGCAGAATAAACAGCATTACCAGATACAGGAACATAAGTTGCTGCAACAGCTGTAGTTAAATCAGTATAACCTAGTTTAATAACAGTTTTTGAATTGTTTAATACTGGGCTACCTGTTGTTACTTCAAGCTTGATTTTTGGTCCAACAGTTGCGGTCGCAGGAACAACAGTCACTGGAGACTTGAAAGAACCAACACCAGTTCCTTTGTCTACAAAAATCTCACCAGCAACAGGAAGTACAGTGCCAAGTGGGAAGCTGATATAAACAATATCACCACCAGCAAGCTCTTGACGGTTGTAGAATGTGATATCAGCATTGAAAGCTGTTACGGCAACTTTAGCAGCAGAAGCTTCTTTAGTGATGTTAGCTTTAGCGCTGATGCTAATATCAGCAGCGTTAGCACCAAAAGATAATGCTACAGCAGCAGCAAGTACAGAGGCATTGAATACCTTTTTCATTTTAAATCTCCAATTTCATGAAATTGGAACAAGCAGCAATAAATCATTTATTAACTTATTTGTTCCGTTATATTACAACTTTCGATAGAAAGCTAAATTTAAACCATTCGGTGAATTCTATAATGTCTCAATGGCTTTTGTAAAGTTAAGCTAGAAGCACTAGTATCCTCTAGCGCACATTACTTTAACTTTCCGACTATAGTTTTATGTATTCACCATCATATGTCAATAACAGAATGAACGTGTGCTCACAAAACGACCTACCACTAATAACTTATTGAAATATTGTGGCAAACATCAAACTTTTAAAAAGTTAATTCCGTTAATCAGGCCTTATAAAAACCAGTGGATTGATTATAAGAGAAACCGCTATTGCAAACAACTGCAACATAAAAAAAACCACAATAACATATATTTAACATCAAATTTAAAACACATTAAAGTTCAATGAATTGCAGTCCCTTTGAGAACTGCTCTTTCACTTCATTCCACTCATCGCTGCGCTGAATTACTTTTGGGGTCACCATTATTACCAGCTCAGTTTTCACTTTACTTTCTGTTGTGGTGCCAAATAAGTTACCAAAAACGGGGATTTGGCTTAACCAGGGTAAGCCAGATTTATTATCATTCGAGTTTTCGCTGATTAAACCGCCTAAAATAACCGTTTGACCACTTTCAGCAACCACTTCAGTATCAATACTGCGCTCAAATATTTGTGGGTTACCTTCTACATCAGCGCCGCCATCGACTTGATTAGAGTTACTTTGACTTATGGTCATTATTACCACGCCCTGGGCATTAATAGTTGGTGTTACGGTTAATTCAATACCGGTTTTACGATACTCTACTGACTTAGTGACACCATTGGTTGGGTCTGTGGTTGTTTTACCCACAACCGGAATATCGGTACCGACTTGAATTGTGGCTGAAACACCATCTCTTACTAGTAAGCTAGGCTTAGATAACACATTGACCCATTTATTACTTTCAAAAGCCTGGGCGTCAATACTGTTGCCGCCACTGGCCCACTTTAACACCGAGCCACCAATTTCAGCAGCGCCAAAAGCGTTACTTAAGTTAAAGTTACCTGAGCTAAATGCCATATCAACCCCAAACTTAAATTCTTCAGTTAATGTCACCTCAACAATAGACACCTCTAGCACCACTTGTTTTGGCATAACATCTAGGCGAGAAACCAATGGCAGTATGGATTGGTACTCTGGGCCTGAGGTATAAAATATCAATGCATTTGATCGCTCATCAACCACCATATTGATTTCAGCGTTACTTGCGCTGCTTATTTTTGATTGGTTAGCAGCGGTATTTTCTATTGCGGCAGCTTTATCTACAGAAGATTGTTCAGCCTGCTGGCTTGACACGCTTCTGCCTGAGATTAACGCTGATACACTTTGGCCAAGATCCGATGCCCTGGCAAATTTAGGCGTATAAACAAAATATTGTTTTTCGTTACCTTTGCTTGGTTTATCGATTTGTTTAGCCCAAAACTCTACCCTGTTGATAAAGTCTGCTTCACTTGCAAAAACGGCCACCGCACCCAATTGGCTAATAGGCACTAGGGAGATACGGTTATCTCTACTACTGCCTTCTCCCATAATGCCTTCATTTTGCAAAATTTCAGTAATTGCTTTTATAAAGGTGTCAGTATCGACATACATTAATTTTAAAAAACCAATATTTCGGCTGATGCTGCCGGGTGAGTCAAGTAATACTAATAATTCAAGCGAACGTACCACTTGATCTCTGGTTCCAGTTAAAAACAATACCCCTTGAGACACATCAGCAGCCGTGCCTACACCGGTAATATCTCTTAATGTGGCCAGTGAGTTGGTATTAATTAAATACCTTAATGGCACTATTTGCTGAACATTGATTGCATTTGGCACACTGTCTACTGTACGCCCATAGCCCACAGCGGTAGCTTGACCACTTTCGGCGCCGAGTTTGTGTATGTATAAAACCTCATTCTGCCTTTTAATACCAATGTTGCGCTGCAGCAATAATTGCTCAACTAAACTAAACAATTTTTGTGGACTGATTTTTTCTTGTAAATTTAACGTTACTGAATTTGAATCGTCTGCTAGGTTTTGGCTTAACACATAACTTGTTTGCAACAGTTCACCAAAAGAGTAATGCAAAAAGTCATTTAATGGCATGTTGTCAGCTGCGATAGTCATAGTCGGTTGCGCCGAAAAACTGTCTGCAATTGCTTCATCATTGCTGAAGCCGACTTTATTTTTAACTAACGATGGCACTCTTATCAGCGAAGTATTGACATCTTGTTCGTTAAGACTCTCTTGAACCACGGCATTGTTGTTGACGACAGGTTTCCCGTCAACATGAGTGCTAACAAGGTATGATGAGTCTAACTTTTTAGCGGGCCGATTATCGGCTTGTTGACTATTGGCACACCCATTAATAAGCATTATGCTACTAGACACTAGCATAACGACTTTTAGCTGACCTAAAAGTCGTTGTATTTTGAAGCTTGTTTTAGCCGTTTGATCTGGCATATTTAAAATTTCCACTTTAGTTTTCATTCGTCTATTTTGCTATTAACAGTTAATTTTTATGGCTTTATAAAAAATAAATAGATACCAATTAAGAAAGAAACCAAACCCTTGCGCGTTTGGTTTGGCGATAATTGCAAAAATTGGCCTTTAAATCAATTTTCACTTGTTTCTGATTGTAGAAATAATTCCAACCAAAGCCTGCGGCCATTATCATTTAACACAATACGTTTGTGACTGACGGACTCAACCACATATTTATTTAACCTTTCACCTTGAACCAGAGTGACATAAGGTTTGTCTTTTTTATCTATTTTTTTCTGGCTTTCATTGCTGTCATTAACTTCTATAGCCAAGCGCTCGGGTGCTGTGTCTAGGTATGTCAAACTGAGAGCTGCTTTATATTGGTTATTGGCATTGGTTGACTTAACAATACCACTCAAGCGGTAAATGACATTACCCATATACAGTTGGCGTAATAAACCGGACTGTTTATTTTGTTGTTCAATTGAGAGATGTTGTTCAGTTGTGCTGTTTTGCTTATCTTCAACAACTTCTGCCACCTCAGGTTTTTCAAACTGATTATACTGAGCGATAACCTGCTGGCCCAATGTAGCAGAAGCCTTTGCTTTGAGAGATTGCGGAAGTTCAGGCAGTAGGTCTGACTCGCCAAATTGCTCCGCCGATGGCGACAACATGTAGTCAACCAGTAATAAAGTGATTACGCACGCTAATGCCATTAATACGGTTTTTAACTTAGTGGCGAACATAGTTGGTAATTTATTATGACTGTCTGAATCAACTGCATTATCGAAAGAAAGTACTGACATTACAGCTCCTCCACTGAAGTTATCTTGACAGCCAAACTTAACGACATAGCCCCATTAATAGAGCCAAGATTATCTGCAGACTGACCGCTGACATTAATCTGATTGGTATCGATAGTAATATTTGAATATTGCTCACCTTGCTGTAGGTCATCTAAAAAGCTTAGATACTGGATCAACGACCCACTATAACGTATATCTAAGAACAAAGATTGAACACCTTCATCAATTAAGCCATCGCGCCATGTAGAGTTACTGATGACTATGTCAAATCGTTTAAATAACTTCTCTAAATTAGACTGCGTAGTTAACTTATAGCTAATAAGGTTATCGGTTGATGCTAAACCCGACTCAGCCTCGGCTAAACGCTGTGACATAACCATGTGGGCATGGCTCATGTCTTGTTTTATCGCTAATAAAGCACGGGTCTTATTCAAATTAGACTGTAAATACTGCTGATTTTGCCAGTTGTCTTGTTTTGAGTCCCATAATGGTAACCAAATATATTTGATTAAAATGAGCAACCCAATCAACAGTAAATAATGTTTATACTTCATTAACTCCTGCATTAACGTTCCTCCGCAGTTAACGATATTTCGTTTGATGATAACTCGTCAGAACCTAGCTGCACTTCAACAGACTGTTCATCGATTTCAATTGTTGCTAGCTCAAATAACACGGTAGCTGTGTCAAAGTTGCCCTGGCGATTTACTGGCCCGACAAAACTGGCATTGGTTACACCTGGTTGTTGTATTAATAATTGTAATGAATTAGAAGCTGACGCCGCTGAGAATTGTAAGGTGATTTTTTGTTGATTCTGACGCACAGAGCTGATGGTCATGCCTGATTGATATAAAGGCGCTAATACTTGCCAAACAGCCAGTAGCTCGGTACGTACTGGCACTTTATCTGCCACTAGCTTATACCGTGCAATCATATTGTTGATTTGATTATACTGGTTTAAGACTTCATTAGCCTCTTTTGTTGCAGCGCTTAATTCACTTTTGGTGTGCTGTGCAATCACACTGGATATTTGAACTGATAGCACTAAATAGACGGTTATAACGGCAAGTGTAGGCAAAACTAGTTTTGAAAATAATGTGGTAAAGCTTGCTGATGACAACCTTGCTTTGCTAAATAACCCCGATAACGAAATTTTATAGAGCTTTTTCATCTGCATGTTTAATATTTTTGCATGCTCATCTGTTGCTAATGTCACCCTATTGGTTAGAACAACACCCGTTGACATAGCGAACTGTTGATCACTTTGAATAACGCCTCCTTTCAAAGTGGATGAACTACCAGACACCCCTTTTGCTATAAAAACAGTATTGGAAGGCGATAAGGTTTGATAGCTTATTAGTGTTTCAGCTACAAATGGTTGTGACAGCAGGCTAGTTTCCGGCACCATTAACCAGGAGTTCACCTTGGTAGATAAATCATTAAGATGATAATAAGTGACCGGAGTTTGGCCATTGAATACTTTGCCGATAATAAATAAAACAGGCAAAGTCGAAGTTTGCGACTGTAATTTAACCACCTTCAACACATCAGATTTTTTAGTAATTGGATACCACTGCACGTGCTCATGGTAGCAATTGCGACTTAAGATAGTCACTACTGATTTAGGAATTTGCGTGTCATCTTGAACACTTTCTAACGGAATAAATGAGTAAACCCCATCTGCTCGATCGTCATTTTTGTGAAAGCGAAAAGCTGTTGAATCAAGATATATAACCTGATTTAAAACGATTGTTTTTATTTTATTTAAAAGGTTATCAATAACATTGCGCATTTTTTGCTCTTAAAGTTTAACGATTACTGGAACCATACTAAAGGGATCTGATTCTCTGGGCGAATATAGACAACCATACGACGAGTAACTATTGAATGACCTACCTGTACGTTCATATTTATAAATTGCCGACGACCGGGCGCGAATGTAATGGTGTCATCTTCAACAATTTGGGTCAGCTCGGTGAACCGCTGCTTTGTTAGCAGCCCTTCTTGACGTAACCGCTCAACCTCTTGTGCTATATCAGCAGGCATAAGCACGTCCAGTACTGGCAGCGGTGCTGTCATAGGATTAAACAGCACATTCTGCAATGTTGTTACTACAGGTGCAAGTTTTTCATAAAGAATGTCGTCAATACCGGCTATCAATTTGAGTTCAGCCACATTTGCCAGATAATCGCCGCGTACTTGCTGGTTTTCAGCACGATTAAAACTCTCTCTGGTCAAACCTTGCCAATGGTGTAAATTGGAAAGAATAATTTTTGCTTGTTGCGATGACTGACCAAATTGCAGTAACAAACGCTCTAAAGGTTGGCTATATGCCGTGCCATAAACAGACAGCAAACCATTAATATCTTGAAAACTTACAGTGGCATTATTGGCGGCTTTAAAAGGCTTTCCAAAAAAATTCCAGTTACGGCCTATCACATTACTTTGTTGTTCATCTTGTTCTAGCTCGCTTCTTGGCAGTGTAAGTAAAGCAAAAAGCACCTTACTTTCTAACGTGCGCATTTGAACTTCAGCGTCTATTTTATTTTGTAAATCAGTTGCAATGTTAACCTGCTGCCGACTTGATAAGGTAAAATGCAGCGCCATCATTGCTAAAATAGCACTTAGCAATAATACCTGTATCAAAGCGATACCTTGTTGAAAAGATTGGCAAGCCCTTAACTGGCGAGGTGAGGCTATTAGAATATGCATAGGTTAACCATTATCTTTTACGTTGTGACTAAACAATAGTTGGTAGGCATTATCGTTGGCTAATGGAAATATAATTGGCTCGTTTTCTGCCCAGGTAATGTTAACTGCATAAGGTAACATTCCTGTTTTGTCTGAAAAGTATTCAGCAAGCCACTTAGGAGCAACTTCCTCCTCCCCTTCAAAAAAAGCTGCTCTCTGATTTTGACTTTCCCAGCCATAAAAATTAAATCTAATATTATCATCGGTAAATAATACTTTACTGAATTCAGGCTGAGGCAGTTTTGCAGCGTTGATTAACGGGTTATGCTCAAATGAGGACTCTTCGTATTTAAGTTGTTGCTTGCCATCCTCTTGAACCCTAACACTTAACCTTACAAGTGCGGGACTTCCAGAGTTAAAAAGAGGATTATTAGTGACAAACAATAAATATTTAGCGTTACCTTGGAAAAAATAAATCATCTTATCGTCATCATTTTTGACAATATAATTTGAAATGCCACGCAACATTTGTTGTAAAAGTACTAAGTTTTTAGCTTTATTAACTTCATAATTGAAACTACCAACATCTTTTTGCCATCGCTGACTAAAAGTGGCAAAACTCAAACTCCCCACATACATAACCATACTCATGACGAGCATTGCTATTAGCAATTCTATTAATGTAAAACCACGGCTTACGCTGCTATGTCGAATGAACATTACATAGCACCCCAGGTTAACTCATTAAACACAAAAGATTTGGTGAAGTCCTGTTTTTTCAAGGTTAACTCAACTTCCCAAATATAAAACTTATCGTTAAAGTTAATTATCTCACCATCCTCAGGACTAAATCTTGATGGTGGAGAGCCTTTTTCAATAACGGTTGCTGTCCAATAAAACTCAAAACCATTAATAATGCCCTCATCATTAATGGTATTAGTTTTATTTTCTAATTTAAGCCTAAACCTTATTGTGTCGAGTAATAATGGCGTAACGCCCAACAATTCAGCACTTCTAGTCGCTTTAGTGCTAGCAATTAATGCCCCTTGATATGTTTGGCTAACAGCACCTATAACGGCAAATAATATTGTTGCCGCAATTAACACTTCAATAAGGGTGAAACCTTGTTGTTTATGACTCATTAGAGACACCTTCAATTAGGTCTAATACATTTAACTCAACAATTACGCCTCTAATCCTATAAGTTAAAATACCTGTATCGAAGTAGCCATGATTATTAATATTAAGCTGCTGCGGTTCAAAAAAAATGAAATCAAAGGTATGCGTTGGTATCAATACATTGGTTAAGTCTTGCTGATTGTCATCAAATTGCAGGAAGTCATCTATACTTTTAAAACGAGAATTTGTTTCAGTTGTAAGCTGATTTTTTGCTACTAGAGATGCTGTATCCTGGTTAGCATTGTGATTTAACAATTGCTGTTCTAACGGTGAGGTTTGAGGCTCTACAACGCTGTATATTGCTTTACCATCAAATTTAATTGTTATGTTACTTTGACTTGTAAAGGCATAGAAGCTCTGTTTCTGTAGCCAGCGTTGGAGAGAAAGCTGCTCATTACGCGCCTTTGAGCTTTCTATTTGCTTAAACGTAAACGGCCCAACTAATGTAATTGTTATTCCAAGAAGCACTATAACAACAAGCAACTCAATCAGTGTTACCCCAGCAATACCTTTTTTAACTGTCTGGTTTTTATTGAGAGAATTAATAAATAAGCTCATTTAAAAACCGTCATTAACCGACATAATGCTTAGCAACATCACCACAACGACAGATCCAACAATGCCTCCCATCAATAAAATCATTAAAGGCTCGAGTAAGCTGGTGACTTTACTCGTCCAACTACCAAAGTCATTACGACTTCTGTTGGCAATTTCTTCAAAAACGGGAGTAAGCTGTCCACTTTCTTCACCCACCTCAAGTAATGAAATGAAAAAGTCAGGGTAAATAGGGCTAGCACTTAACGCCTCAGTTAAGCTTACACCGCGCTTCACTTTTGATTTTGCAGACAACAAGCCATTTCTCAAAAATTTGTTTTTAACTGTTCCTGCAGCAAGTTCTATCGCAGTGTCAAGTTGAACGCCAGCGTCTAACATAAGTGACATGCTGGTATTAAACCTAATGCGCTCTATTTGATGCACGGCTGATTTGAATAAAGGTAGCTTAATTAACAACTCATCAAACTGTTCATTAATCAATCCTTTTTGTAATGCTATTTTGATACCTATAATAAATGTAAGCACACCACCAATTAAAAACAACTGGTAGGATTGCATCCATCGACTAGCGTCTAGTAAAAATAGTGTATAAAAAGGTAAGTTGTCATTACCATCAAACAAGCCACCCATTTGAGGTACGATAAAGTTGAAAACAAATAAAATAGCTAAGATACAAACCACTAAAATAACACTTGGATAAGTTAGTGATTGAATAATTTTACTTTTTAATTCTTTCCTGAAAATCAAGTCACGGGCTAATCCTGCAAATACTTTGCTGAGTTCACCACTAGCCTCTCCTATTTTGACAAGATTGACATATAGATTGTCGAAATCAGGGTGGCGTGAGAAAGCCTCTGATAGAGACTCACCTCGCTTAACTGATTGTGATAAAGCGGTTAACAATTTCCCTGAAGGTGTATTACTTTTACCTTTACTTAAAATATGTAGGCTTTTATCAATCTTAACTCCACTTCTTAATAGAAGTGACAATTCAGAGGTAATAAACTCAAGCTCATCTAAACTTAGTTTTTGGGACAAACCTAAGTGGAAGGGATCTTTGGCGATTTTTTCGCTAATATTTACAATAATAAGCTTTTCTATAAGCAGCTTTTGCTTTGCAGACTCAAGCGTTTCTGCAGTGACTTCGCTCTGAATTATAGAACCATTGCTGTCATAAGCTTTATATTCAAACAGTGCCATAATTATCCTGCTACTCGAATCACTTCTTCTATTGTCGTTTGGCCATCAATAGCCTTTATAAAGCCGTCCTGTAAAAGTGTTCGACCGCCACGATCTTGATTTAAACGAACTGCATTGGTTGGAAAGTTTTCATCTTTGGGTAATGTTTTGATAGCGTCATCACATCGCAGATACTCAATAATGCCAATACGTCCTCGGTATCCAGTATTTGAGCAATGTTCACACCCAACAGCTGTATGCAGTTGAATTTTAGAACCATAGGCATCCGCTAGAGGCTGCAAATTATATTTCACAATATTAGCGTCTTGATTAGTATCTGGTTGACTGCAGTGTACGCATAGTTTTCTAACAAGGCGCTGGGCTATTATCGAAATAATAGCGGCATTGAGTAAATACTCTTCAGCACCTAGGTCAAGCAAACGGGTATAGGCACTTGAAGCGTCATTTGTATGCACTGTCGAAAACACTAAATGCCCAGTTAAAGCAGATTGCATTGCAACTTGAGCCGTTTCTTTGTCACGAATTTCCCCGAGCATGATTACATCGGGATCTTGCCTGACAATACTTCTTAATCCGGCAGCAAAATCAAAGCCGATACTAGATTGAATTTGTACCTGATTAATACCTTCAATCTGATACTCAACAGGATCTTCTAACGTGATGATTTTAATTGTTTCATCATTTATGGCATTTAAGAATGTATATAAGGTTGTTGTTTTACCAGAACCTGTCGGGCCTGTTAGCAATATCACGCCTGCGGTTTTAGCAATATCTTCACGAATGTTTTTTTCAATATCGGCAGAAAGCCCAAGCATATCCATACTGTAGCTAATAGCATCTTGCCTTAAAAAGCGCATTACAATACTTTCGCCATCATGCAAAGGTAAAACAGATACTCGAATATCAAGGTCTTCATTTGATATCTTCATGCCTATTTTGCCATCCTGAGGACGGCGTTTTTCGGCAATATCCATTCCAGACAAAATTTTAAGTCTAGAAGCAACAGGTAGACGCATTCTTGGAGCAATCCAGTCAGCCTCTTTAAGCACGCCATCAATTCGAAATCTCACTCGGTAGCGATTTCCAATAGGCTCAAGATGCATGTCTGATGCCCTAGCTTTTAGCGCACGAGAAATTAATGAGTTTAATAGGTTAACTGTTGGCGCTTCACCAGCCAACTCCCTTAATCTATCTTCTTCAAGATCAGATAACTCTTCTACTATAGAAATATCAGCAGTGTCGGCTTTAGCAAACAAAACCTTAATTGACTGTATTTGTTCTTCAGAGGCAACTTTGACCTTGACCAGAATGTTATTCTGGCTCAAAAACTGGTTAGCTTCGACAGAAAATGGATCACTGGTGATAGCTAAGTAATGCTGTTCAGTTGTTTCCAGCTTCTCTATCACAAACCAATTAAAAGCAGACAACTCATTATTTACAGCGAAGCTTTTTAATGTTGCTATCTCTATATTCTGAAAGTTATCAGCCTCAAAAATATCAACATCAAGTACTTTTGCGTAAAAACTCGGGAGCAGATCTTCTGATAATGCTCCCATGTTTATCAAAATATGCTCTAGCCTGCCAGCATACTTCTTTTGAAAGGTTAGGGCTTTATCTAAGTCTGTTTGAGATATCTGAAACTCTTGATGTAATAAAGAATTAACATCGATCATTTGTAGACGATTTCCGCATTATCACCTTCGCCACCAATTTGTCCGTCTTTACCATAGGATTTCATTGTATAGGGCTCGCCATTCTCACCAGGTACTGAATAAATATAAGGATTATTCCATGGGTCTAATGGTACGTTTTTAGGTAAATATGGGCCATCCCATTTAGGATTAGTTGAGCTTCTTAGCTCTTCTAATGACTTTGGATAGTTACCTATATCAAGGCGATAAGTATCAAGAGAGGTAGCAATCATCTCCATTTGCACCATTGCTGTTTTTGACTTACTTGATTCAACTTTTGAAAACATAGTAGGCGCAACTAGTGACATTAGTAACCCTAAGATGACAATCACAATCAACAGTTCAATTAACGTAAAACCTTTTTGTATTTTTTTCATTTCAAATTCCATAATGCTTACAGTGTCGCAATAGTAGCCAAAGCCACTGCAGAGTTGTAAATAACCTGAGTTACCTGAGTCCATAGGGTTAAGTTATCTTTATACTCAGTATTAAGAGGAACAATTACAGTATCACCGGCTTGTATAAGCTCATCAGAGCTAAACCATAAACTCTTTGTCGGTAATACCACAGAACCATCTGCTTTAATGATATAGATTCTGTCTGCATCGCCACGCTCTCTTGATCCACCAGACATAGCTAAGTAGTTATCAAGTGTTAGTCCATTTTTAAATCTGTGGGTAGCAGGATGCTGCACTTCACCCATAACGGCGACAGTTTGTTTAGTCGATGGTACGTACAATATGTCACTTTCTTCAAGCTGAATATCTGCTTCAGGTATTCCAACATTAATAGCACTTAAATCAACAACTAATCTTCCTACAGCCTTGATATTTTCAAGATCGGTAAGCATTAATTGTGCATCAGCATAGTTAATTAACGTGCCATCTTTAGATACCCCTCTAGTAGCAATATCTCTTCGCAACTGATCGGCTAACTTTTTAATTTCAATCTGTTCTTGCTGTCTAATTGACTGCCTCACAAAAACTGCGGCGCTAGGGTAAGCATAATCAGTAAAGCCACCAGCTCTAATTAATACATCTGATAACTTTTCACCACGACGAATATTATAAGAACCAGGAAACTTAACTTCGCCACGCACTTCAATTAATTTTGATTCTTGCCATTCAGGTGTTGTTAAAACATTTAACATATCCCGGCTTTGTAACACTAGGTTATCTTCGGCTGCATTATCAAAAACACCACTAATACTAATATTAGAATGCATGATGTCTGCTTGAGCATTGGTATTATTCTCTCTTGTTAACTCAGCTCTCTCGACATAGGCACCTTCTTGAAGGCCGCCTCCTGCTAGAATTAAATCTTTAACTCGAGCATTTTGTGACAGAGGGTAAATACCGGGATGGCGTACTTTACCAGTAACGGAAACAATTTGAACACCCTCACGCACTTTTCGTTGTTGTGTGAGCTTGCTGATCACGGGAAAGAGTAATTCACTTCTTCTCATCGACTTACTTAAAGCAATTAAGTCTTTGTCGTCGAAAAGATTAACAAGCATTTTTTCTACTTCGTTTCTGACCGTATCTTGTTCAATATTTTGTTGTTCAGTAACAACTACACCGGCAATTTCATCTTTGTATTGTGAGTTACCTTTATTACTTACTAAATTAAAACCACTTTGGAAAGCATCATTACCAACTAAGTTATCGCCCCGTAAGCTATTAACTTTTTTAACCCTATCTTGAACAAGTTTATTTAATTCATAACGATTTAAAGTGTCATCGTTAAAATTAAATACAATTATTCTATCCCTAGCGGTTAAACTTATATTGTCAACCGAGTAGTTATCACTTATTGCCTTTCCTAGTGAGAATTGATGTACTTCGATATCACCATACTTATTAAGCTCCCTTATAACTAGGGCATAATCTAAATCAGCTGTCGCTGCTAGATCGCCCCATATAGAAGGCAATAAGTCACTCACTTTAGTGTTTGGGCTCCATTGATATTTACCCGGGCGGACAACTGCACCAACTATAGTGACGGCATTTTCAAATTGAGGAGATGAATTTTTAACCCAAACGTAATCCCCTGCCTTTGCTTTAACTTGACGACCATTTGCAGATGTTAAATCAACATTTACTATTGTTTTCAAACCACTTTTATTAAATCTTTCTACACTTGTCAATTGTGAATAACTGCCACTTTTCACGCCAGCGGCCATATCAACAACATCAGCAATAGTTTCACCTGGGCTAAGTTCATATATTGCTGGGCGACGAACTTCACCTGTAATAGAGACTAATCCACCAACAGAAGGAATAAATACCACGTCACCTGAACGGAGATTAATATCACCAGAGGCATCGCCTCTTAATAGCAGATCATATAGGTCAAACTTACCAATCAATTTACCGCTACGTTTGACCTGAACGTTACGTAAGCTACCTATTTCATTCACTCCGCCTGAAACAAACAATGCTTGAGTAATAGTTGATAAACTAGATACTGTGTATGAACCAGGCTTGTATGCATCCCCAGCAACAAAAATTCTAATTGAACGTAACTCTCCCATGGAAATATTAGATTCAATACCGATCATTTGGCTTTTAATCTGCTGCTGTAACTGTTGGCGTAATGCAGCAAAGTTCAGCCCATTTACAGATATGGGCCCAAGTTCAGGGAATTGAATTGTGCCATCGCGATTGATAGTTAATTTGTATTCTTTATTTTCTTTACCAAATAATTGAACGTTAATAACGTCTCCAGGGCCTACCATATATTCATTTGGCACTGGCACGTCGGAAACTGGTGCAAATGTAGATGGCTCGCCGGCAAACATATTGTATCCGAAGCGTTTTAATTCGTTTTTATCTGAGTCTTCAGTAAAATCTAAATCTTGTTCTTGTTTCAATTGTGAATTGACGGCTTCCTCAAAGTTTCGTTGACCAACCACATCAGGTGACGTCACCTTAGTATCCTGCTTCACTCCACCTGACAAAACTGATGGATCTATGCCGTACTGTTGAGATATTCGTTGTTGCTCTGACTGTGGCAATTTTTTGAATTGCTCAATCATCTGAGGTGATGGAGTAATAGCCTGTGCAGGCAAGTTCAGAGTACTTAGGATGACAAAACTTGCTATGAGTAGTTTCTTGGTTATATCTAACACCAGTTATCTCCGACCTGATTCATGTTTTAAAATTGATTAAGTAAGCTAATATGCATTAGATCATATCTAAAAGTGGGCTGATAATATACCTTATTCGAACGATTAAGACTGGTGGGATGGCATTAGTTAAATAAAGTTTAATTTAAAGCCATTTTTTGTATCATTTGTCACACAGACCTTTTCTGCAGTTGATTTAGATTCAACAACAGAAATGGTCAGTGCTACAGTAAGCGGATGATAAATCTTTAACTTGATACGTCTGCTAATAAGTAGATGATTGTTGCAAAGCTACTTATTAAGCTGAGGAGGATAAGCGGACATTACATGTCCAATGGCATTGTTGATAATCTCTACACGCTCTTGTGGCGTATTTTGATCGCGTATGGTGTCTTCAACACTACCACGCCATACAAGCTTCCCCGTTTTATTATCAATTAAATCAATTATTAACGTTCCGACTTCATACTCACGCACCGTGGTTTGAGTGTGCATTGAACCACTCCATCCCCAACCTGGTCCATAATATGGGTTATAGCCAAAGTTGTTGTTAAACGTATCGACATTAATCTTTTTGTCTACTTTGGTCAGGTAGTTAACTAATAAATCCGCATCAGCTGCGACTTTAGTTAACCCTTTAGCTGCCATTTGACTATCGACAGCATCTCTCACTCGCTGATCAAGTAATCCATCTAAGTGATAACCTTTGTCTTCTTCTTTGGCTGCAACCCAAGTGAATGTTTTATATTGGTCAAATGACACAGCAGGGTCAAAATCAGTATTGGTTTTTAATGTGCTACATGCACTTAAGGCTAATACTGCTATCGCTAAAACTAACTTTTTCATACAAACTCCAAAAACATTTAAATAATCACAAGCTTATAGACAGTTAAATGATTGTCAAGTTCAGCATTTAATCAATAAATTAAATACTATTGCGGGTAACTAAAGGTCTGATTTAAAAATACGATAAAGCCGTTTAGTCTCCGAATTGATTTTCAAAGTAACTTTCGACAATCAGTACCGCAGAAACTGCATCAATTTGCCCTTTTGATAGTGCTTTAAATCCACCAAATTCAAACAATCTGGCTTTGGCATCTGCCGTTGTTAGACGTTCATCTTGAGTCGCTACTTTTATACCAAAGCGGCCATTAATGCGGTTAGCAAACTTACGTGCCCGCTGGGTCATTTCTTGCTCTGTACCATCCATATTTAACGGTAATCCTACTACCACTAGATCTGGTTGCCATTCGGTTATCAACTTACCAATATCGTCCCAATTGGGAATGCCATCAACCGCTTTAATCGACATTAATGGACTGGCACTGGCGGTTATAGCTTGGCCGATTGCGATACCAATACTTTTGGTGCCATAGTCAAAACCTAATATGGTTTGAGGTTGCATGATGTTCCTTCAGGTAGATAATGTAGACTTAGCGTAGTGTGTCGTAGTCTTGTCTCAAGCATGACCTACCTGAGATGAAATTTGCCACATATCAAAGCCCAATTGTTTAGAGGCGATATCCCACAGATGCTCAGGGTCTTTGGTATACAACAATTCTGGAGTTGCTTTAATGGTTAACCAGGTATTGTTTGCTAATTCTTGCTCTAATTGATCTTTTCCCCAACCAGCATAACCTAATGCGACGACGTAATCTGCGGGCGATTTTTGAGTACCAATGGCTGATAATACATCGCGTGATGTCGTCAACATGCAATAATCTGTTACCTGATGGCTATTAATCCAATTCGGCTGTGGACTATGAAGCACAAAGCCACGATCTGGTGACACTGGGCCGCCCGATAATACTTGAGAATTAATATAGAAAGCCGACTCAGGTGAAGGATTAAGTCCCATTTGCTCTAGTAAGTCTTCGAGCTCAAGACCAATGGGACGATTCACGACCAACCCCATTGCGCCTTTTTCATCATGCTCACAAATGTAGATAACACTGCGCTCAAAAAATGTCTCTTCAAGCGATGGCATAGCAATTAATAGATAACCTTGTAAACAGTCACCTTGAAGACGGCTTTTTTTGGCAATACTGACTTCTGAACCATCCATAATAACTTCCTTTGCTTGAATACCTAGCCCTAATACTTACTTATTGAAACAGAGTGTACAAGTATATAAACCAATACTTTATTTAATAATCGTTTGATATTCATTATCTTTGAATATTAGGGGCTTAATGTTTAAGGGGTTATCCACCGGCTAGCTTCACCGTGTAACCCATTTTTTCTAATAGGGTTTTCAATTGTTCACGGTTATCTGTTTGAACCTCGATATCAAAATCTTTTACAGTACCGCCACAACCACACTGTTTTTTTAGTTTCTGCGCTAAGGCTTTAAGTTCAGTTTGATCTAAACCTAGGCCCTTTAGCACACTCACACCTTTGCCTTTACGGCCTTTAGTATCTTTATGGATCCGAACTATGCCGTCACCATCGGGTACTGCTTCTACTTCTTTTTCAGGTTCAATACGGCCTTTATCGGTACTGAATACTAATCTTATATTAGGATCTATTTTCATAATTTATGTGTGCTTTTTTACAATAGATTTAGTTTATCAAATTGAGATAGATGAGGCGAGAAAGTAAATTTTTATGCTGTGTTAATGGTGTTTAGTTGAAACAAAAGCAGATCCCCGACAAAAGCACTCGGGGATGACGCATGGGAAGCATTCGTGATGATGCTTCTAACGTCATCCCGGTAATGCTTGTGGGCCGGGATCTGTTTCTAACAATAAGGTTTTACAATGTTAGCCATCATTTGAAGACGCATGGGAAACATTCATGATGATGCATTGGAAACATTGAAAACATTGAAAACATTGAAGATGATGGATTGGAAGTATGCAGGCTTAAGAAATGATGATTGGGAACAATGGTTTTAGTTTATGAAATTGAGATAGATGAGGCGAGAAAGTACATTTTTATGCTGTGTTAATGGTGTTTAGTTGAAACAAAAGCAGCTCCCCGACAAAAGCACTCGGGGATGACGAATAGGGGCACTCGGTGATGATTGATTGGAAGCATGCTGGCTGACGAAAGACTTTATACGTCATGCTGACAATGCATCTATACGTCATCCCGGCAATGCTTGTGGGCCGGGATCTGTTTCTAACAATAAGGTTTTACAATGTTAGCCATCATTTGAATGTGGTCGTCATTATCATTTAAACATTCAATATATCTGAAGTCTGTGCCACCAGCACCTTCAAATACGTGACGATTTTCCCCTTGAATTTCTTCTAAGGTTTCTAAACAGTCAGCGCTAAATGCAGGGCAAATAACAGCAATATTATTAATGCCTTTAGCAGGTAAGGCTTCAATAGTGACGTCAGTATATGGCTGTAACCACTTTGCTTTACCGAAACGAGATTGGAAAGTAACGACGTAATCGTCTTCCGTTAAGCCTAATTTCTCAACCACTAAACGGCTGGTTTTCATACAAAAACAATAGTAAGGGTCGCCTAGATGTAAATTACGTTCCGGCATACCGTGATAGGACAGCACTAATTTTTGCGGTTTGCCATGCTTAGCAAAATCTTGCTCAATTGAATTAGCCAGTGCTGAGATTAAATCAGGATGATCATGATAGGTATTAATAAAGTGTAATGCGGGTAAGTAACGCCATTTGCATAACTCTTTGGCGATTGCATCAAATGCCGAAGCCGTTGTGGGCGCGGCATATTGAGGATAAAGCGGTAATACCACTAAATTATCAATTCCTTGCTTGTGCATTTTTTGCAAAGTTGAAGCGACGGAGGGTGAACCATATCGCATGGCTAGGTGAACGCTAGCGTCAATTCCGCTTGAAGCTAATAACTTATCGAGCTTAGCCTGCTGTTGTTGACTTATAGCCAGCAGCGGAGAACCATTCTCAGTCCAAATTTGCTTATATAAAGCGGCAGATTTTGCTGGACGAACGCGTAATATAATACCGTGAAGGATCATCATCCATACTAGTTTAGGGATTTCGACTACACGAGGATCGGCCAAAAACTCTGCCAAATAACGTCTAACGGCTGAGGTGGTAGGCGCGTCAGGCGTACCTAGGTTAAGCAACAATACGCCTGTTTTACCGCGAGCACTGTGCCCTGTCTCTTTATCTAACCCTGAAAATCGCGCCAAAGCTCGCTCCTAGTATAATGAACTGATGAATATATTTATTTATGACAAGAGGATATTTGGAAAATATCCTCTTGTCTCAATTTTTTATTAAAAATGCGACTGAAATTAAATAATTAAATACTTAGTTGCTTGTCGATAGCTTTTTTAAGCTCTTCACTATCTGGTTTTACGCGCGAATTAAACTGGGTCACAGTCTCACCGTCAGCCGAAACTAAATATTTGTAAAAGTTCCACTTTGGCGCCGTGCTTTTCTGGTTTAAGTGCTGAAAGACTGAGTTGGCATCGTTACCACGCACTGGTGAGGTAGCAACCATAGTGAATGTCACACCATAATTGATAAAACAGACATCGGCGGTTTTGGCTTCATCTTTTTCTTCTTGGAAAAAATCATCAGATGGAAAACCAATAACAACTAATCCTTTGTCTTTATACTGTTTGTGTAAGGCTTCAAGCCCTTCAAATTGTGAGGTAAAGCCACAGTTTGAAGCCGTGTTGACTATTAACACTGGTTTACCTTGGGTTAGCTCACACAAGTTGACGTTATCATCTGAATGCAGTTTACGCGCTTCTACATTTAGGTAATCAGGGCAACTTGCTGCACTGGCATTAGCACTGAAAAATGTCATACCGATAGCAAGAGCCACTAGTGATGTGGCAACCAATGAAAGCTTCGCTATAGAAGGAAGCGTTTTTGAAGACATTTGCGATAAACCTGACATAAGACATCCTTATTGAATTAATGAATACGTTAAGCTGCTAATATTTAACTAAATCTACTGATATCTAGCTTTACTAAAAACTGAGTTTTAAAACCTGACTTTTAGAAGATGGCTAGTTAGCTAGTAAGCACGAACTGACTAAGTGCTAGTGACGATTAAATCAATATTATCAGCAAAATTTTACAGCACAAAATATGTCTCATGTATACGGTTATACTGCTGACTTAGATCACTAGTTTGAAATCATTGATATAGCGAAATTAACTCTTGTACATCGTTAAGTCTGAGCCTAATTAAAAATAAAACCCGACATTAATGTTTAGTCGAGAATGCCACGAGGTATCACCATTATCAATGCCAACACCGTCGCCGCCAACAAAGTACATATTCTTACCCGCGATCCAGTCAAGATACGAATAAAATTTACCGGCGCTAATGGCACAACCGGTGACATTTTGAACCGAATCAGCAAGCCCGCTACCCGATGCAAGTACCGTACTATAATCGTTATAACAGTTAATATTTGAAATAGGCCCCCAATCGACATCGATAGATTTTGATAGGTTAGCGGTTACTACATCAGCTTGTGCCGCTATTTGAAATGGGTATGAAAATGCCGATAATGCGATACGATTACCATACTTAACATCATAATTGTAATGTAAATACTGCAATTGAAGTTGCCAGGTTTGCCAATCTACTTGCCAATGCACTGCGCCGGCAAATGTGCTGATGTCATCTGTATTAGGTGTATTGCCATCAATGCCCTCTCCCCCGTTAACGCTAGCAACATAATCGAGTTGACCATATTGAATAGAACTACCAATCTTTTGGCCAAAACTATTTTGGCTTATCTCATATTCAACTCGGGCATTTAATTGGCCAGATTCTTGATAAGGTGATTGCTCTGTGGTTGCCACATCGAAAGAGTAGCGATCAAAGCGACTACCTTTACCGTACTCATCATTGGCGAAATAAGCTAAATCGGCACGTAAATTATCACGCTGATATTGATAATGTACTCCCGCATCATAATCATCTTCAAAGCCTATGTAGTATGTCGCACCAAACCAAAAAGAATGCGCGGCGTAAGGCAATAGTCCAAATGGCACTTGGGTAACTCCCACCTGTAATGATTGTGCCTCATTAAATTGATACCCCATATACGCATGGTGGATGACATCCATATTTTGGTACCAACGATATTGAGCTGAAGCAAACAAGCCATCATCTGAATTGTAATTCACATCGGCGCGAAATAACTCAAACTCTAATTTTGCGTTATTGTCATAATCTTTCCAGCCGTAATTAACGCGAACTGCACCACCAATATCTAACTCATCAGTGACCTCAACAGCTTGAGGCTGAAAGGATAAAATAGCGAGCAGTAATGGTGATAATTTCTTGAGAGAAGACATGAAATGATCCTTACGGTGGTGTTAACGTGATGAAAGCAGATCCCCATTTAAACAGTTGTAAAGTGACAGCTTAATTATTGATGGCAAAGGTACAGAAAAAGGGCAACTATTATAACAAAAAAGCCGCAACGATTGTTGCGGCTTAATCATAAATAGCACAAAGCGTTAATTAACTTGGCTTAATCCATGTCTAATGTCACACCTTCCAAAAAGCCTGAATTAGAAGAGTCATTGGTTTTAAGCTTAATCATTAAGCGCAAATCATTAGGAGAATCGGCGTGGTGTAATGCATCGGCGTAACTAATTTCACCTTCAGAGTACAAACCAAGTAAGGCCTGGTCAAAGGTTTGCATGCCCTGCTCATTCGATTTAGCCATGGTTTCTTTTAACAAATGCAGTTCATTTTTTGCGATCAAACTACCAATACGCGGTGTATTGATAAGGATTTCAATTGCCGCACGGCGGCCTGTACCATCTGATTTAGCAATAAGCTGTTGAGCAACAATACCGCGTAAGTTCAGCGACAAATCGAATAATAACTGAGCATGCTTACTTTCAGGTACTAAATGCATAATTCGATCTAGTGCTTGGTTGGCATTGTTGGCATGCAAGGTTGCCATACATAAGTGACCCGTTTCAGCGAACGATAATGCAAATTCCATGGTTTCTTGGGTACGAATTTCACCAATCAAAATAACATCGGGTGCCTGGCGTAAAGAGCTTTTAAGTGCCGCATCAAAAGACACGGTATCAATACCCACCTCTCTTTGAGTCACAATACTTTTACGGTGGTTATGCACAAATTCGACCGGATCTTCAATGGTTAAAATATGTCCCCGAGCATGAGCATTACGATAACCCACTAACGCGGCTAGCGATGTTGACTTACCCGTTCCCGTGCCGCCGACCATAATAATTAAGCCGCGTTTGCTCATGACTAAATCTTTAAGAATGGGCGGCAGTTTTAAATCATCCATTTCAGGGATATTAGTTTCAATACGGCGCATGACACAGCCTGCTGAGTCACGCTGCCAAAATGCACTCACACGAAAACGCCCTAAGCCCGAAACCGCATAGGCAAAGTTACACTCGCGAGATTCTTTAAACTCTTTTTTCTGCACATCGGTCATTAAAGATTCAACAAACTCTAATGACTGGGCAGGTGTTAGCTTTTGCTCTGACAGTGGGTGCAACTCACCATCAATTTTGGCACTTGGTGGAAACATAGCTGTGATAAATAAATCAGAAGCTTTTTTTCAACCATAGTGGCTAAAAAAGGGCGAACATCCATTGTACTATTCCTTAAAAGTTGGCTTGCTTATTACCGCTTTTATGCATGGCATCTTCACGCGTAATCAAACCACGATTGACTAACGTTTGTAAGCATTGATCTAGCGTTTGCATACCGTGAGCCATACCGGTTTGAATAGCTGAATACATTTGCGCCACTTTATCTTCACGTATTAAGTTACGAATAGCCGGTGTTCCCATCATAATTTCGTGTGCGGCTACACGTCCGCCTCCGACCTTTTTAATGAGTGTTTGTGAAATAACAGCCTGCAATGATTCAGATAGCATAGTCCGTACCATGCCTTTCTCACCTGCGGGGAATACGTCAACAATACGGTCAATGGTTTTTGCCGCTGAAGTAGTATGCAAGGTACCAAACACTAAGTGACCCGTTTCGGCCGCTGTCATGGCTAAGCGAATGGTTTCTAAGTCACGCATCTCACCCACAAGAATAACATCGGGATCTTCACGCAGTGCACTTCTAAGCGCCGCATTAAAACTGTGGGTGTGCTTATGCACTTCACGTTGGTTGACCAAACATTGCTTATTTTGGTGAACGAATTCGATTGGGTCTTCAATGGTCAAAATGTGTTCATGACGATTTTCATTAATGTAATCGACCATTGCCGCTAATGTGGTAGATTTACCAGAGCCTGTTGGTCCTGTCACTAATACTAACCCACGAGGAAAGCTGGAGATTTTTTTAAAAATATCCGGTGCACCTAGCTGCTCGAGAGACAAAATATCTGAAGGAATGGTACGAAATACAGCACCAGCACCACGGGATTGGTTAAATGCGTTAACACGAAAACGTGCTAAGTTAGGCACTTCAAACGAGAAATCTATTTCAAGATGTTCTTCGTAATCTTTACGCTGTTTATCATTCATAATGTCGTACACTAAACTGTGTACACCTTGATGATCTAACGGCGGCAAGTTAATTTTTCTGACTTCACCGTCAACACGGATCATAGGTGAAACACCTGCAGAAAGATGTAGATCTGATGCTTTATGTTTTACACTAAAGGCCAGTAATTCAGTGATTTCCATTATAGAGACGTCCATTTTAACAATATGAATACAACAATAGCAGACAGATTATCAATCGCCCAGAGTAGAATGAATCAAGCGGCGCAAAAATGTTCACGCTCGCCCAGCGAGATAAAGCTGCTTGCGGTGAGTAAAACTAAACCTATTAGCAACATTATAGAAGCTTATCAGGCTGGACAGCGACTTTTTGGCGAAAATTATGTCCAGGAAGGTGAGCAAAAAATTATCGCAATGCAACAGGCGCATCCAGATATTGAATGGCACTTTATTGGACCATTACAATCGAACAAAACTAAAATTGTTGCAGAACACTTTGATTGGATGCATACCCTAAGCCGTGAGAAAACGGCCAAACGGCTGAACGATCAACGCCCTGCGCAAAAAGCACCGCTTCAGGTGTGCATTCAAGTCAATATCAGCCAAGAAGACACCAAATCTGGCATTGATGCGCAAGCGGTTATTGAATTAGCCAAGCAAATAAGCCAAATGCCTAATTTATCACTAAGGGGAGTCATGGCCATTCCGACCGCGACAGATGATGTCAACGTTCAGCAAGCTGAGTTCAGTCAACTTAAGCAAATATATCAGCACTTACAGCAACAATTTGAAGGTATTGATACCCTTTCAATGGGAATGAGTGGCGATTTAGATATGGCCATTGCTAATGGTTCTACCATGGTAAGAATAGGCAGTGCGATATTTGGTGACAGAGCGTAAGCTAGCGCTCGCAGCACGCTGTATTAATGCCTTCTAAATGTTAGTGCATGCAACATTAACAAGCTCAATAACGATAGAAATATGAGCCGTTTCACCTTCAAGTTGTTCTAAAAGTGATAGCTAATGGACACTGCTGCACAGTGGCTAACATTGAAAATGACTTTTTTGCCCTCATATAAACAAACATGATACGTAATCGAATTAAAAGTTGGACAATATAATGACACAAGCGAAAGTATGTTTTATTGGTGCAGGAAATATGACCCGCAGCATTATTAGCGGACTGGTAAAAAACGGTTATCCAAGTGAGTTAGTTCACGCGACTAATCCCAGTCAACCTAAGCTTGATGCACTTAATAGTGACTTTGGTATTCTGGTATCTAACGATAATATCCAGGCTGCAAAAGATGCCGATGTGATTGTACTCAGCGTCAAGCCCCAATTGATGCAACAAGTTTGTGAGTCTATGCAAACTCTCGATTTATCCAATAAGTTAGTCATCACTATTGCTGCAGGCATTCCAGCATCGAGATACCCAGAATACTTTAACCAACCCATTAAACTTATTCGCACTATGCCAAATACGCCAACACAATTAGGTTATGGCATGACAGGCATTTTTGCTGATGAGAGTATTACTGAAGCACATAAAGCCATATGCCAAACCTTGATGGAAAGCGGTGGCAAAGTCATTTGGGTCGAAAAAGAAAGCGAACTTAATCAAGTTATCGCGCTTGCTGGCAGCTCACCAGCTTATTTTTTCTTGTTCATTGAGTCAATGATAGAAACAGGCAAAAGAATGGGTATGGATGAAGCTAAAGCACGGGCATTAGCAGAGCAAGCGGCTCTGGGTGCGGCGCAAATGGTGATTCAGAATCAAGATTTATCTTTAGCAACATTGCGTAATAATGTCACCTCAAAGGGTGGCACAACAGCACAAGCCGTTGAAACCTTTGAAAAAGGTGGTTTACGAGAATTAGTCGATAGCGCAATGAGTAATTGTGTTGCTAAAGCAGAAGAAATGGCAAAAACATTTTAAGTATATAAATTGACTTAAATTACGTGTTTTCGCGGTTTTGAGTGCTAAAATCACTCAAGTTATTTTGACATCATTGGTTAATAAATCAAACCAATGACTATACCCTGAACACTAAAATGGTAAGGCAACATCATGAATGCGATGAGTTTTTTAGTTAGCACCTTGTTTGATTTATATTTAATGGTTGTTATTTTACGTTTTTGGCTACAGCTAGTTAAAGCCGATTTTTACAACCCATTTAGCCAATTTGTAGTAAAAGCGACCCAACCGATTGTCGCGCCAATGCGCAGAGTTATCCCCTCTATAGGTAGCATTGACACTGCATCGTTACTATTAGCTTTAATCGTAGTAATACTAAAAATGTTAGTGCTGACATTCATTGCAGGCGCTGGAATTGATATTGCTACCTTATTACTTTTTTCAGTAGTTTCGGTGCTGAAAAACGCTGGAGTGCTGCTATTTTGGATGCTGCTTATTCGTGCGGTATTAAGCTGGTTTAATCAGGGCTACAACCCTATTGTCATGATAATGTCTCAACTTACCGACCCAATTTTAGCGCCAATTCGTAAAGTGATCCCGGCGATTGGTGGTTTAGATTTATCGGTATTAGTGCTGTTTATTGCGATGAATTTTATCAATATTTTATTTTCCCAATACATTCCATTTTGGGCGATGATTTAACTTAAAACGTATCATATTGAAAGGCAGTCTTTTTAGACTGCCTTTTTCATACTGAAAACTGGCACTAGATTGATGTAAAAATGGCGTTACGCTTATTGCGACACCTAATGCCAGAATTAACCGCGACACATGATATAGCGCTATACTTACAGTTCTGACATACAGCAGTTTTGCGCTGCTTTTAAAAAGGATATTAAAATGTTTAACAAAATACTCCCGTTTGCACTCATCATGAGCCTAATGCTATTAATTGCGCCAGCACAAGCAGAGCAGAAACAACAAGTCGGTAATTTTGACATTCATTATATGGCACTTAACAGCACCTTTATTACCCCCACTATAGCTAAAACCTATGGTATTGAGCGCAGCCGCTATAACGGCATTATCAATATTGCGGTATTAGATACAAGCCAAGGGGGTAATCCAGCGGTTGCGGTTGAAATATCGGGCATTGCTAATAATTTACTTGATGCAAAAATGGAGCTTAATTTTAAAGAAATTCGTGAAGGCGATGCTATTTATTATATTGCCCAGGTCCCCTATCGTGACGACCAGGAAATTAACTTTTCGATTGCCATTAAACACGCTAAAAAATTAAATACCTCGCTAAAATTTAAGCAAAAGTTTTATGTTGATTGATTAGAATACAGACTAATAAGCCCATATTGGGTTAGCTAAACTTACACTGGTTAACTTAGCGAGCTGATTTATCGCCTTCTTTTACTGCTAGCTTGGGGTATAATGCCGATCATTTCAGATGACAAAATAAGGCAGTTTCATGCAAGCACCCATTTCACAACTAATTGTGTTAGCCAGCGGCAATAAAGGCAAACTTAACGAGTTTGATCAAATGCTGGCTCAATTCAATATTCAAGTGCTTGCCCAAAGCCAATTTGATGTCCCTGAAGTCGCCGAAACCGGTACTACATTTGTTGAAAACGCCATCATTAAGGCTCGTCATGCTGCTGAAATCACGGGTAAACCCGCTATAGCAGATGATTCAGGTATCGAAGTTGACGCATTAGACGGCCAACCAGGTATCTATTCGGCACGTTATTCAGGCCAAGACGCGACAGAAGTCAGCAACTATCAAAAGTTACTTACAGAAATGAAGTCACATCAAAATCGTGCAGCTCGCTTTCAATGCGTATTAGTGTATATGCGTCATGCCAAAGACCCGACGCCAATTATTTGCCAAGCTGCGTGGGAAGGCACTATTAATTTAGTCCCCCAAGGTGAGCAAGGCCACGGCTACGACCCTATTTTTATTCCACACGGATTTGATAAAACCTCCGCTGAACTAACCAGTGATGAAAAGAATGCCCATAGTCATCGTGGTAAGGCATTAGCCATGTTAGTCGCAGCCATGAAGGCCAAAGGAATTATTCAGGGCTAATAGTAAGTTGAATATTCATTTTTAAAAGCTACCGTTAAGCGAAAAGTGTCATTATACCCATTTAAATAGGCTAACCATCGATGTTGTCATTACCACCACTTAGTTTGTACATCCATATTCCGTGGTGCGTGCAAAAATGCCCTTATTGCGACTTTAACTCCCATGGACAAAATGGCGAATTACCACAGCAACAATATGTCGACGCGTTATTGGCAGATCTTAAAAATGATCTGAGTTATGTTCAACAAAGACCTATTCACACCATCTTTATTGGTGGTGGCACGCCTTCATTATTTGACGCTAGCCAAATACAACGTTTACTCGAAGGGGTTGAAGCCATGATCCCATTCGAAACAGACATTGAAATTACCATGGAAGCCAACCCTGGCACGCTTGAACATGACGATTTTGCCGCATACCGCGCCGCAGGCGTGACGCGTTTATCTATTGGAGTGCAAAGCTTCTCTAAAGAAAAGCTTAATCTATTGGGGCGTATACACGATCAAGATGAAGCAAAAACAGCAGCAGAGAAAGCCAAGCAAGCCAATTACTTAAGTTTCAACTTGGACTTAATGCACGGTCTGCCTAATCAAAGCTTTGATGAAGCCATGCATGATATTGATACCGCTGGCGCTTTAATGCCGCCGCATCTGTCTTGGTATCAGCTTACCATTGAGCCCAATACTTTGTTTCACTCTAAACCACCACAATTACCTGATGATGAGAAATTGTGGCATATCTACGAGCAAGGACAAAAAAATTAGCTGCACTAGGTTATGAGCAATACGAAATATCAGCCTACGCAAAACCTGGTTTTCAGTGTCGACATAATCTTAACTATTGGAAATTTGGTGACTACTTAGGTATTGGTTGTGGCGCCCACGGAAAAATTACTCTACCAGATACGGACAGCATTATTCGCACAGTCAAAGTTAAGCACCCTAAGGGCTACTTGGCGGCGAGTGATTACACCTCAGAAACCACAGAGGTCATAACCGAAGATAGAGCTTTAGAGTATTTAATGAATCGCTTACGTTTGATGACGCCCATTCCTAAAGCAGAATTTGAAGCGCGAACAGGTCAAAGCGCGACAGTTGTAAAAGAAGGTATGGCTAAATCAATTCATCGAGGCTTGTTAACTGAAACCGACACCCATTGGCAGCTTACTTCAAAAGGTCATATGTTTGTCAACGATCTTCTATCACAGTTTATTTAACTGTAATAAAAGGGTTAATTAAAGCAAGGCAACAAATAAGCTTTATATAACATATCAGTCTGGTGCTTACTAGTCGCACCAGACTGTAACTAATTTGAGTGTCTTTCAGGTTATTTTCACAATATCGAAACACTTACTAACACTTCAATTTACACTTTTACCTCCAGCTTTATTAGGATAGCGTTTTTAAAAATAAGATTGGAATGCCCGCAATGCTGATAAAAACTAAAACAACGTTACTTGCGTTGACTCTTTCTAGCCTTTTAAGCGGTAATATTTACGCTCACTCACATTCAATGCCTGCTGATAGTGCTCAAGAAAGTGTTACAAAAGTCAGTTCAACACAGACTGAATCTCAAAAAGCTAATGCATTGTTTGATGAGTTATTTATGCAAAGCATTATGGCTAATCCTATCAATCAAACCTATTTAGGCATAAAGCAAGATTATGATAAATGGGGTGATATTTCAGATGCCGGTGCAGATAAAAATCTTGCACTCGCCAAAGCACAATTGGCTCAATTACTGACATTAGATGTCAGCAAGCTTGATCAACAAACAACCTTAAGTTTTGAGCTATTTAAAGCAAGCTTAGAGCAAGCTATTGCTGATGATAAATGGCGTTACCATACTTATCCGGTTAACCAGATGTATGGTATGCATTCAATGATTGCCTCATTTTTAATTAACCAACATCAAATTACTGATCTAAGCGACGCTAAGGCTTATATCAGCCGTTTAGAAGGCGTAAAGCCTCTGCTGGCTCAACTTGAAGTTGAATTAACCATACGTGCTGATAAAAACATTATTGCCCCTAAATTCGTATTTCCTTACGTAATATCAGACAGCCAGAATATTATTACCGGTGCACCTTTTGATTCAACGGGAGAAGACAGCGCGTTATGGGCAGATTTTAATCGTAAAGTCGCAAAATTATCAATTACTGGATCAGAAAAAGAATCGTTACTTGCTGATGCAAAGTCAGCTTTAATAGACAGTGTAAAACCAGGTTATGAAAGCCTGCTAAGTTACCTGGTTAAATTAGAGAAAAAGGCAGATAACCGAGATGGTGCCTGGAAGTTCCCTGATGGTGAGACTTACTTTAATAATGCCTTAGCTCGTACAACGACTACCGATATGACTTCGGATCAAATCCATGAATTAGGGTTAAGTGAAGTCGCGCGCATTCAAGATGAAATGCGTATTATTATGAAAAAAGTCGGCTTTGAAGGTAATCTGCAAGCGTTCTTCGCCTTCATGCGAGATGACAAGCAATTCTACTACCCAGACACACAAGCGGGTCGTGATGCCTACATTACTGATGCGAAAGCGATGATTGATAATATGGAGTCTCGAATAGATGAAGTATTCAAAATCAAACCTAAAGCAAGTTTGAGTGTACGCCCGGTAGAAGCATTCCGTGAAAAGTCGGCCGGAAAAGCCTTTTATGATCAACCAGCACCAGATGGTTCACGACCTGGTATTTACTACGCTAATCTTTATGACATGAGCGCTATGCCTAAATACCAAATGGAGGCACTGGCTTACCATGAAGGTATTCCTGGTCATCATATGCAAATTGCCATAGCACAAGAATTAGAAGGTATTCCGCAATTCCGTAAGTATGGTCGTTACACTGCCTATAGCGAAGGTTGGGGTTTATATACTGAATACTTCCCAAAAGAAATGGGCTTATATGCTGATCCTTATTCAGACTTTGGCCGCTTAGCCATGGAATTATGGCGTGCCTGCCGCTTAGTGGTAGATACAGGTATCCACACTAAAAAGTGGACCCGTGAACAAGGTATTGCTTACTACGTTGAAAACACGCCCAATGCAGAGTCTGATGCCATAAAAATGGTTGAACGTCATGTCGTTATGCCTTCACAGGCCACAGCTTATAAAGTGGGGATGATTAAAATCCTTGAGCTACGTGAACACGCCAAGAAACAATTAGGCGACAAGTTCGACATTCGCGACTTTCACACACTCGTTTTACAATATGGACCGTTACCATTAGATGTACTGGAAACTAAAGTGAACCGCTGGGTTAAATCGATTAAGTAACGACGTTACAATAAGATGAGTTTTGAAAATAAAGCAGCGACCATGGGTTGTTGCTTTTTTTATACAAAAAAATAACCCCAGACAAAGTCTGGGGTAAACCAATAAAACTAGGATGATGGTTTCAAAGCTAACATTGTTTTAATTATAAACTGCTGCCAGCCGTGACTCAAAATTTGCGAAGTGGCTGATTTGTACACGCTAATGAAAAGGGGTCATTTCTCAAAATCGTATTTATTCAAATCATTTCGAATCAACTGACATCTATTGTATTCAAATAAGAACAGACTGCAACACCCCCATGGTAAGCAGCGGTTAAACCATTGATTTACCAATTTAGCTTTTACTGCATAACAATCAGCTTAAGCTTTTGATAAAAAACACAAATAAAAAAGCCATTCTGGGCTGCATGGCTTTATTCTATTTTAAGAACAATGTTTTCAAAATTACTTACGTAATTTATACAAATGTTCGAATTTAACGTCCCAATATGGCGATGTACCAATATGGCCTTTAATGAAGTCAATAAAGGCACTAACTTTAGGAGCTAAGTGCTTACGTCTTGGATACACGGCTTGCAAAGGTAAATTGTTGGTCAATTGCCAATCTGTCAGTAAAGGAACTAATGTGCCTTTCTCGATTTCATCTTCCATCAGATAACTGGCAAGATAGGCTATACCTAACCCACTAACGGCTGCTGATTTTAAAGCCGGTGCATTATCAACGCGGAAATTACCTGATACACCAATCTCACAATAATCGTCACCTCGCTTGAACTGCCACATGCTGTGTTCATGCCATTCACCTTGGTAAACTAAGCAATTGTGTTCAACAAGCTGTTCAGGGCGCGATATGTTACCGTGCTTAGCCACATACTCAGGCGATGCTGCTAATAAGAACTGGCACTTCATTAATGGACGAGCCACCATGCCTAAAGGAAGTTGCTCAGACATCGTTAGCAACAAATCTAAGCCTTCACTAACAACATCAACCTTATGGTCCAACAAACTTACCTGCAACTCTAGATCAGGATGTTTAGCCATAAACGCTGGTAGTGCAGGGATAAGATGCATGGTACCAAATGATTGTGAAATTCCCACTTTAAGTACACCACGTGTTGCATCATTCAAATTATGCACACTGGAAACCGCTTGTTCAGCATCGCGCAGCAGCTCTTCACCTTGTAAATAAAGTAAATTACCCGCTTCAGTTAAACTTAAACTACGAGTTGTTCGCTGAATAAGCTGCACGCCTAATTTATGTTCTAAATCAGCTACCTGCGTACTTACTTTAGATTTGGATATTCCAAGGCGTCTTGCAGCAGCACTAAAACTACCTGCACGAGCAACATGGGTAAAAATGGCAATTGGTTCTAACAGTTCTAACATGAAAGTCGCCTTAAGCTGTTACGACATTGAAAACGATTTTCGGCAATTTCTTTACTCACTTTATCTTCCATGAATGTCATATCAATGGAAGCCGTTGGCTTAAATAGCATTATTAAACATTAAATAAATCCAATAGGTTGTAAAGTTACGCCAATTATCCGAAAAACTAGCAAAAATTTAAATAGAGTGCATTTTTCTTATAATTTTTATGAGTATAACAAAAAACTATATCATTGCTCTATATTTATAATTGAGAATTTTTTTATCAGAACAAACTTGCAAGTTTACTTGAAGAGGTGCTGCAGGAAGGTACATAACGGATATAAAAAGCCCCCTGCCAAATAAGCACTAGTAGGGGGAAAGTCAGGTGACATACATAAGACATTGAAACCAATGATTTACAAAGTCTTCCTCAAGTTAACGCACTTGAGTCGCGTAAAATTAATCGGGTAAGGGAGGTAGAAAAGATTATTCAGATAAAGGCTGCGCCTCTAAACTGGCTAGTTTGTAAGGTGCCAATTGTGGAATATCTTTTCTAAGTTGATTTTCTAGTACCATCAACTTTTCAAAATCGCCGCAGACTTTGTCAGCTCGGCCTTCTAAAGCCTCAGATTGTGATTCCATTTGTAATTCAATATCTTTACCTACATTTTCCATTTTAGTCGCAAAAGCATTCATTTTCTGTTCGAATGATCCACCTTCTGAAGACATGATCTGGCTTCCCATGCTCATCATCAAACTTCCAATTGAGTTTGAGACAATGTTTTCCATTTCTTGCTCAAACTCATCATTAAAGGTTTCTTCTAAAGACGATTCTGTTGAACCAATGAAAAACATATCACCCTGCTGATAAGCCATAGTATCTACACGTTGCTCAATACCATCCATCAATTTATCGATTTGGCTACCGGCTGCGTCACCAAGCAACGGAGTCAGCGCCATTGTAACTGCCTGGGTTGCCAAGGTAACAACTTCACCAACTAGATCTATCACCTCAGGCACCTGACGAGAGACTTCATCAGAGTATTGAGTTAATGTTTTTTGCTGAGCAGCCGTTAATTTTACCGGTTTTCCTTCCACGAATAACTGACCAACTTCAACACGGTATTTTTCTAATCCCTTTTCACTGACCTTAACGGATTTAGGCTCAACAGTTACGTCGTAGTGCAAGGTGACATTACAGCTTTGATCGTTCAAAGACATTTTAGCCATTGCAGGGGTGAACGCGCCGGCAGTAAAAATCAGTCCAGAAAATATAAGGCCCGTTAGTAATTTCTGGCTATTAAGCGTGCTTTTAGTGACTTGATTATGTTGAGTCATTTAATAAATCCTTTTGCTATACGGGAATCACAATTGACTAAGAAGAAGCAGTCAATCAACAATTATTGATAAGTTACTAATGACATAGCATGTTGTGTGCCAAAATTAACAAGCCGCTTTATTTCAGTTACTTAAAACAAAATTAAAGATGACATTAACCGAATAACTTAATTGCATTAGCCAAAAAAACTAAAACTTAGTTAAATTAATCATTTTTATCTAGATTGAAATATGTTTAAAAGATCGAGCGACCTAATTTTTGACAAAGATGTTCTAACATTGCGGTTCCGGCCAATGAATTGCCATTACCGTCTAATTCTGGAGACCAAACACAAACAGACATATCACCAGGGATCACGGCAATAATACCGCCACCGACTCCACTTTTACCAGGCATACCTACCCGATAGGCAAATTCTCCCGCACCATCATATAAACCCGAGGTTGCTAACAGTGCATTGAGTTGCCTTGTTTGTATAGGCGTTATCCATTGTTCACCTGACAAGGTTTTACCGCGATTAGCCAGGTAAAGCATCGACTTAGATAAGTCAGCACAATTCATTTTTAAGGCACAGTAATGAAAGTAGTTTTTAAGTACATTTTCAACTACGCCGTTAAAATTACCAAACGATTTCATTAAGTAAGCAATCGCTGCATTACGCGCACTAAAAGCAAATTCAGAATCAGCTACTACTTTGTCGTAACTTATAGTTGGATTCATACTCAGCTTACGCACCACTTCTAACATTTGATGTTTTGGTGCACTGCTTCTGGTTTGTAACAAATCAGCAATGACTAACGCGCCAGCATTAATAAATGGATTACGCGGTTTACCCCGCTCTAATTCAACTTGAACTAGTGAGTTAAAAGAATGCCCTGACGGTTCTTTGCCTACTCGGCTCCATATTTCATCTTCACGATAAAGATTGAGCGCGAGGGTGAGACTAAATACTTTTGAAATAGATTGGATAGAGAAGGGTTCAAGATAGTCTCCAGCTCCAATTGTTTGACCATCAACTGTGGTTACAGCAATTGCAAGTTTAGTACTATCAATATTGGCTAATGCCGGTATGTAATTGGCTACTTTGCCTTTACCTAAAAGCGGCCGAACACTGTCGACCGCCTCTTGTAATAATGCTTGGTTTAGCAATTAACCCCACCAAATATCATATAAGGTTGTAGCTTCTACATCTTTTACTGGTTTGCTTTTCCAAAAATCAGTAATCACTGCAATGTCTTCATCGGTACATTTACCAATGTGTTGAGTCGCAATAATACCTTGCCATTCTTTATGTCCGCCGCCATGGAAACCTAATTGGCGTGGCTCGATCACTTCATGAATAAATTGATCGATTAAGCTATCAATATCTTGCTCTGACACAGACTCTTCAAACGTCCATTGGATGTCAAAACCAAACTCTTGGAACTCATCAACTCGTAATTTCTTACGTAAACGACGGCTACGATTTGTTGCCATGATACTGTCTCCTAATTTAGACGTTATTAACTAATACGTTCGAACATAATATCCCAAACACCATGGCCTAAGCGATGACCCCGTGCTTCAAATTTTGTTAATGGACGATAATCTGGTCTTTCAACCACTGTGCCAGTGGCTGATTGGTTTTTATAACCTTCAGCAACTTGCATTACTTCAAGCATATACTCGCTGTAATTTTCCCAGTCGGTCGCCATATGAAATACGCCACCAATTTTAAGTTTACGGCGTATTAGCTGCGCAAATTCAGGCTGCACTATACGACGTTTATTATGACGTTTTTTGTGCCAAGGATCCGGGAAGAATAACTGCACACGTGATAATGAACCATCTGCAATACTGTGTTCTAACACTTCCATTGCATCGTGATGATATACGCGTAAATTAGTCACTTGCGCTTCACCCGCATCGCCTAAACATGCGCCAACACCTGGTTTATGTACTTCAATGCCTATGTAGTTAAGCTCAGGAGCAGCTTTAGCCATTTGTACTAAAGAGCCTCCCATACCGAAACCGATCTCTAATACGGTATCAGCTTCACGGCCAAATACTTGGCTGAGATTTAATGCTTCAGGACTGTAATCAAGCCCCATAGCTGGCCAATGTGATTCAATAGCTTGTGACTGACCTTTAGTTAAACGGCCTTCACGTAATACAAAGCTTCTGATTTTACGAAGGTACTTACCTTCCTCATTAAATTCAGCTGTGGTAACGTCGCTCATTTTTGCCTCTTTATTACAATGGTGCAATTTCCAACGAAACGGCCCGGATCATAATAGTTAATCTTAAATTTTTTATTTCAGCGGCACAGTATACCTAATCTACTAACAATTGTTTATATAAACCTTGTTTGATTATAGGCGTATCGCTACACTGCCCGCATGAAAATAGCAGCCACTTTCGCTGAGCGTATTATCGCTTGGTATGATGTTCACGGTCGTAAAAAATTACCGTGGCAGATCAATAAAACCCCATATAGAGTATGGGTTTCAGAGATAATGTTACAACAAACCCAAGTTGCAACAGTGATCCCCTATTACGAAAAATTTATGGCAAGGTTTCCTACCGTTGTCGATTTAGCAAATGCGCCACAGGATGAAGTGCTTCATCTTTGGACTGGCCTTGGCTATTACGCCAGAGCCCGTAACCTGCATAAAGCCGCTATTCATGTTCGCGATGTGTTTAAGGGTGAATTTCCCATTGAATTTGAACAAGTGCTAGCATTATCGGGCATTGGCCGTTCAACCGCTGGAGCCATTTTGTCATTGTCACTTGGCCAGCACCACCCTATTTTAGACGGTAATGTTAAACGCGTATTGGCTCGACATGGTGCTGTTGAAGGATGGCCCGGACAAAAGGCCGTTGAACAAGCCCTGTGGCAGTTAACGGAACAGTTAACCCCAAGTGATGATGTGCAAAAGTACAATCAAGCTATGATGGATTTAGGCGCTAGCATTTGTAGCAGAAGCAAACCTCAATGCGCATCTTGTCCAGTAGCCATTGATTGTATTGCTCAACTTAGTGGCAAACAAAGCCTATATCCGGGTAAAAAGCCTAAAAAGACGATCCCAACTAAACAAGCTTGGATGCTGGTCATGCTTCATCAAGGCCAAGTACAATTAGTACAACGTCCACCTACTGGCATTTGGGGCGGATTGTGGTGTTTTCCACAATTTGATGACCAAGCATCAATAGAGCAGTATTTAGCGTTACAGTCGCTGCAAAAATCTACCATTGACTTAGTCGGTTTTCGGCATACATTTAGTCATTTTCATTTAGATATTCAGCCTATTATGGTTGAAGTGTCTACTCAAAATGACGTTAGAGTCACACAGGAATTTACTGGGGTGATGGAACAAAGTCCACCACTCTGGTATAACATCAAGCATCCAGCCAAAGTCGGATTAGCCGCCGCAACAGAAAAGATTCTTGCCAATCTTGGTGCGGTGTTAAATCAACAGTCTGATTCTGTCGCTTCCCCCGTTCACGTTAAGGAGTAAACATGGCTCGCACGGTAAATTGCGTTCATTTAAACAAGTCAGCTGATGGCTTAGACTTTCAACTTTATCCAGGCGATCTGGGTAAACGTATCTTTGATAATATTGGCAAAGAAGCGTGGGGTTTGTGGCAGAAAAAACAAACCATGTTGATCAATGAGAAAAAACTTAGCATGATGAATGTTGAGGACCGTAAGTTTCTTGAAGAGCAAATGGTTAACTTCTTATTTGAAGGCAAAGACGTTGAAATCGAAGGCTATGTGCCACCAGCCGAAGATTAATTCAATTCCTTCTGCTTTTGATTAAAGGATAAGTTATTTACTTATCCTTTTTTATTGATGCTATTCCGGCTAGAAACCTCCTTCATCTATGTAACCTTAAACGTGCCTGTATCAACAAAGAGCTCACAACCCATTCCCTAGCGTTAAATATAATGACTGATATTTATCATCACTTGATATCTGCAGTAGTTTAATTGCTCAAATAAAAACGGCCTGTAATCTAGATTACAGGCCGTTTCTGATACTAAAGCAGCCAAACTATTACAGATTAGCCGTTATATCTTAATTATGACTTTATTACTTCTTGATCCCTTCAACAACTAATTCAAGCTCGACATTGGCAGATGCAGGGCCAAGATCCATTTTTATACCGTAATCTTTCATTTTAAAGCTGGTTGTTCCGGTAAAACCTGCACGGTATCCGCCCCATGGGTCGTCACCTTCGCCAATCATCACCGCATCAATCGCTATAGGCTTAGTCACACCGTTAAAGGTAAAATCGCCATTAACAACAAACTTACCCTCGCCTTTATCTTCTACCGACGTTGATTTAAAACTAGCCTGCGGGAATTTATCGGTATTTAAAAAATCAGCGCTACGTAAATGCTTATCACGCTCAGCATGATTTGAGTCAACGCTAGTGGTATTGATGTTTACTTTAATATTACCTTTGCTGACATCTTTACTGTCGAAGCTAAAATCACCAGAAAAATCATTAAAGCGCCCCATCACAAAGCTATAACCTAAGTGGCTAACTTTAAATTGAATAAAAGCATGGGCACCTTGGGTATCGATAACGTAATCAGCTGCATTGGCAGTACTTGTGGCAAACATAGGCGTTAGCATTGCCGTGCTCATTAATGCTGCTATTAGATGTTTTTTCATGTTAATCCTTCCTTTGTATAAATGATTTGGTGATTATTTATGCTTAACCCATAACATACGGGTTAAGGTTGAATCTTTATCAATAAAGTGATGTTTTAACGCACCCACTGCATGAACTATCACCAGAGTAATTAAGCTATATGCAGCATATTGATGGAACAGTCCGGCTAAGTCAGCCTGGTCGGTAAATAGCTCACCGACACCGGGTAACTCAAACCAGTTAAATACCCATATTCCACGTCCATCAGCGGTCGAAATTAATATTCCTGATACCATAATGGCTATCATCAGGACATAAAGTAATTTATGTGCCAAATGAGCGCCCCTTTTCTCCCAGGTTTTATGGGTTGAAATGGGATTAGGTTTTACGTTTGTTAATCGCCAAAAAACTCTAATGAGGGTTAAAAATAATAATATAACCCCGACACTTTTATGAATATCTGGTGCGGTCTTATACCAACTACTGTAATAGGTTAACTCTACCATCCAAAAACCTAGGCCAAATAACCCTATAACAGCAATAGCGGATAGCCAGTGAACTAAGATATTAAGCAACCCATATCGAGTCGGAGTATTGTTTAACATTAACAGGTCCTTGTTTTTTACTCAGTAACTGCGACTAAAACTAATCTAAACAGTCTACTTACTATTTATTGAAATAAAACCTCTAAAAATTGTTAAAATCATTCTAATAAATAGAACTATTGTAAAAGATTGATATTTACCCGCTAAATAGCAGCTAATAACTCTATCTAAATATTCATTTCAGCTCATGTTTGCCTTAAAAATCCGCAATAGTATTTAAAAAAACACCATCTTGCGCACAAACTAACCGAACGAGTAAAAACTTTTAAAAACCACTTGCACGATAAAAACCATCACTATATTATGTGCGCACTCCAGACGAGACAGGCCTTACTTAGTAAGATTGTTAAGTGTGAAGTAGATAACTAGACACTTAGTTTAGTTGCCCGAATAGCTCAGTCGGTAGAGCAGAGGATTGAAAATCCTCGTGTCCCTGGTTCGATTCCGGGTTCGGGCACCACAATTTAGCCGGCATAGCTCAGTTGGTAGAGCAACTGACTTGTAATCAGTAGGTCCCGAGTTCGACTCTTGGTGCCGGCACCATAAAAAACAAAAAAGCCACTCAATGAGTGGCTTTTTTGCATCTGAATATTAGCGATTTAATTAATCCTTTTATCTCAAGCATAGTCTCAGCCCGCCTTTCACTGCATCCCCCTTTATTTAAAGCATTAAGAATAGAAAGTATCAATAATATAGCAAAACACATCGAACCATCAGCTGATACTCAAACTGCAGCTCTGAATCTTATTAATCGGTTCGTTACTCATTATTTGATGAAATAAAAAAGAGCGCTCATGCGCTCTTTTTATTATTAGCAGGACTTTATAATGAAAAAGCTATTTCCAACTTTTCATTTTATAACCTTTAACTGCGTAGAATAGGATGAACAAGTAACATGGGAACATCACCATATAACCGCCCTGCATACCTAATGAGGTTGCTGAACTAGTTAATCCCCAAAATAGTGGTCCAAAAGCGCCACCGGCAATACCCATAATTAATAAGGCAGAACCCGTACTGGTTAACTTACCCATACCTGACAATGCTAATGGCCATACCGCAGGCCAAACAATAGCATTAGCTAAACCTAAAAAGGCAATCATCAGTAAAGTATCAGGAAGCTGAGCACCACCAAATGGGACTAATAATACATTGGCAATTGCATAGGACTGACTGTCACCAAATACGATGCCAGCGGTTAACACTAATCCCAAAATAGCACTGAACATTAGTGCGTTAGGCTGTGAAATAAACCGCGGGATACAAATGATACCTAAAGTATAACCGAACACCATACACAGCATGGTATATGAGGTCATTACACCATAATTTTCAACGCCCAGAGTTAATGCAAAGGTACCAATAGTGTCACCAGCAATCACTTCAACGGCAACATAGACAAATAAAGCAACAACACCTAATGCTAAATTAGGATGGGCCAAAGCTTGTTTAATTTGACCTTTTTCAGAACCTTGTTCTTGCTCATCTTTTTCAAGCTCAGGCAGTGGAGATTTCTTGACTGCTATAGCTAAAATACCAATGAATATAGCCATGCCTAAATAAGGATAAATCAAGCTATTAGCCATCTCATCAATTTGAATTTGGCTTAGTTCAGTACCAACACGATCTTTAAAACTGTCTAATATTAGCGCTGTGAATACCATAGGCGCAATCACGCCCGCACCTTTATTCAAAATACCCATCACACTGACGCGAGCAGCCGCTGATTCTTCAGGGCCTAGGCGAACTACATAAGGATTTACCGCGGTTTGCAGTAACGTTTGCCCCGTACCCATAACTAACTGCGCAAGTAAAAACAATACAAAAATTTGCGTTTGCGCAGCAGGAATAAACAATAATCCGGCAAGCATCATGATGCCCATACCCAAAGCCATACCATTCTTATAGCCCACTTTACGGATCACCCAGGCAGAAGGTAATGCGGTGAAGGTTACCGCAATATAAAATGAGAATAATATCAACGAAGCTTGAAAGGGAGTCAGTTGCAAAATTTGTTTAAGATATGGCATCAAAGAGCCATTCAACCATGTGGCAAAGCCAAGAATAAAAAACAGCACTGCGACAATTGCCATAGGGACAAAGCTACTTTTAGATTGTTGTTCTGTTGTTGTCATTTCCATAAACCTGCTCATTATTTTTATTTATAGGGCCTTTGTAGTTTGAATAATCTAGATATGGATTGAGTCACATATAGACTATCTTGTTCGATAATAGAACACTTTAACCACCAAGACAACGCTGTCATTTATAACTAGTAGCAGCTAGACCTGCCTTTAATTTAAATTCGAATAAATATATTACGACGATACATCCACCATAAAATTAACCACTGCACTGTGATAAAACCCACCACACCAACAAGCGGCTGGCTTGCTGAAGGAAATGCTTGAATAACGCCGCCAAACACACTGCGAGTAATGTACTGCCAATCAATTAAACTTGAACCAAGGTAAATAATAATTGCATTGGTCCCTATCACGACAAATACAAATGACCACTTCTGCCATTTCAGCACATCGATAATGGCGTAAAATAACGCTAAAAAGAGTAAACTCCAGCCAGAGGTAACCAATACAAAGCTAGGGGTCCATAAGTCTTTATTGACCGGAATTAGCGGGTTTAGCAACCAGCCTAAAGCTAACAACACCGACCCAGAAAGCGCCATAATCCCAACTTTTGCCCAATCGCCTTTATCATGCGGTCTAACAATAAATTGCCCAACAAACACACCGACTAACGCATTGACGACAGCTGGCAAGGTTGATAACACACCTTCAGGATCGAGTGCCCTATGCTGATAAGCAATACCTGGGCGAAGCAATCCATCAACGTAAGCATTGATGCTGCCATCCATAGTGAAAACACCTGCTTGACCACCGGGAAAAGGCATAAAACATAATAATAATGAGTAGAAAACGAGTATACCTACAGCGGTAAAAATTTGAGTTCGTAATGATGTATGCCAAACTAAAATTGCCGCTAAAAACCAGGCGAATCCAATACGCGCCAATACACTAGAAAACCGAATTTGTTCAGGATCGGTAGGGATACCCGCTCCCCAACCATGGTTGTAAAGTACCCCGAGCGAAATCAACAACGCTAAACGCTTGAGCGCATGTCGATATAAAGGCATTCGTAAATGATAAGGAAGCTTATCTAATCGCTTAGGCGATAAGCCTAGTGCCACACCTGATAAGAAAATAAATAGCGGGAAGATTAAATCATATAGGGTGAAGCCATGCCACTGACTATGTTGCATTTGACCCGCAGCTAACTGCCAACCCGCCCAACCGGTTAATGCAAACATGGCGGCAAATAAGCCTTCGCCACCAATAATCCAAAACATATCAAAGCCACGTAAAGCATCAAGGGACTTTAATCTTGGTTTATCTGGCTTAGTTTGTTCACTATGTATTCTAGTAGCGGGCTTAACAGACATACTTGCCTCTATTGTTATTATTATCGAGAAGCTGAAACTGAAGGGATAAATCGATTACTGGGCAAAAACAATTTTGCCACCAATATAAGTTCGACTGACCTGATTATTTTGATTAAGTAATACCAAATCAGCTCGATACCCGGGTTTAATAAAGCCTAAGCTATTTGATGAACCTAAGTTACTTGTTGAGCCTGGGCCGCACTCGAAACCAAGGAACTGGGCCGGATATAATGATGCCATGCGCAATGCTTCACCATGGGATAAGCCCAGCATGCTGACACTGTTATTCACTGCACCAACCATATCTAACACACAACCCGCCAGCTCGCCTGTTGTGGCATTAAGTCGATCGCCTTGACGTACTACTTTTATGCCAAATAATTCAAAACTTGCATCTTCACTCATGCCAACTGGTGGCATAGCATCAGTGACTAACATCATTTTGCCGCGTGGTTTGGCATTAATTGCGATTCTGGCTGCAGCACTGTGTACATGATGCCCATCTACAATAAGACCACACCAGGCATCCTGGCTTTCAAGTGCTGCGCCAACCATACCCGGTTCACGTGAACCTAAAGCTGACATGGCATTGAATAAATGAGTAAAGCCAGTAGCGCCAGCATTAAGTGCTGCAACAACCGTGTCATAATCTGCATTTGAGTGGCCAAGACATACTCTGACGCCAACTTTAACTAAACTTTTAATCACTTGGGTTGAAACGTTTTCAGGCGCTAAGGTAACCACTTTAATACCCAGATCTTGGCGGCTAAATATAGCCAGCTCTGCATCACTGATATTGCGGATATACTGCTGGGGATGAACGCCTTTTTTAGGGATGCTCAAATGCGGCCCTTCAAAGTGAACACCTAATACACCCGCTTTATTTTGCTTAATAGCAAGCGCAACGGCATCAGCCGCTTTTGCCATCACTTCAACATCATCAGTGATTAAAGTCGGTAGAAAACCTGTGGTCCCAAACCTTGCATGGGCGCGGCCAATTGTTTCAATGCATTCAACATTGGGCTGGGCATTAAATAATGCCCCGCCACCGCCATTAACTTGAACATCAACAAACCCTGGCGTTAGCGTACCCGCTAGCTTAGAGACGGTATTAGGATCAATATCAATGTCTATAGCTTCAGCAGATTGAACTGCGATAATACAGCCTGCTTCGATAGTGACCGCCATATTTTGATGAAAATTTTCTCCATCGAATAATCGCTCAACAATCAGGATTTGTTTCATAATGCTCTCGTTTTATTTTAGTTTTATTAAAGATATTACAGTGTTTGTGTTACTTTCTTTAAGCCAGCAGGTTGGTCTGGATTAATACCGCGAGCAATAGCAACAGCGGCTACATCAATGTAAAAACGCTGTAATAACGCTAAAGGTGCTACACGAGGGTGAATATCTGCTGCCGTTTGATTCAAATGAACTAAATCAGCACCACGTTGCTTCACGTTATCAATTTGCTCTACATGGCTTGCGTAAGATTCATCATTAATACACACATCTACAATTGCCAGTTTCTTTTCAACTAAGGTTACTGGGCCATGTAAAAATTCAGCACTACTAAAAGCTTCGGCATGGATTGAACACACTTCTTTCATTTTTAATGCTATTTCTTTTGACACTGCATAACCTAAACCACGGCCGAGTACGACAAGGTTTTTAACGCCATCTAATGACTCTGCGGTTAATTGTGGTTCAGCATCAACAGCGGTCTGTAACGCCTGTGGTAAAGAGTCTACCGCTTGTGCTAAGGACTCACTTTGAGTCCATTTAGCGGCAACTTGTAAAATGGCAGAAAGGGTTGCTAAATAACTTTTAGTTGCCGCAACGGCTTTCTCTTCACCTGCGCGCAATGGCACAACCACATCAACGATATCTTTAATTGGCGCAGTTTCATCATTCACTAACGCGACACAGTATGCGCCAGCATTTTTAGCCATTCTTGCTTGGGCAAGAATATCAGGGCTACGGCCAGATTGTGAAATAACAATCACTAAACCGCCTTCAAGTTGTAACGTTTTACCATAAACGCTTGCCACAGATGGCGCTGCTGCAAATGTTGGAATGCCAGCTTCAATTTCAAATAAATATTTAGCAAACACACCTGCATGATCAGATGAGCCTCGGCCAACTATCATGACAAACTTTGGTTTAAATTCTCGTAACTTTTCACCCAGTAATGTCGTAATGCTTTCATTCGCTTTTAATTGCTCAGCTATTTTTTGAGGGGCTGTGCGAGCTTCTTGTTCCATGATGGTATTAGTTGTCATAATAAACCTTTATACAAAATTGTTATGTCATAACCAGTAACTTATTTCATAAACTTGATTCAATTACCTGTCTTTAAATAATTAAATCAAATCATTTCTATTAAGCTACCGACTGGGTTTTAAATTGTTTTTGAGCAAATAAACACGCGCCAAATTCAGGAGGAGAAAGCGCAGGGGAAACCTTGTCCGCTACATCGTCATCTAGCCAAGGCAATAAGGGTTCAGCTAATCCACCAATCATTGAGAATCGGCTAGGGTTAATAGTAAAAAGTCTTCGGGCAAGCTCACTGATATAACTGGCTCCCTCTTTAACGATAGCCGTAGCAACGTCATCACCGTCATGGGCACTTTCTATCACTAACCGGGCTAATTGGGCGTAGACACTTGATGACTTACCCGCAAGATTTTCAACCAGACCGATAGCCTCTGAAACATTGAAGTGAGTCAGCAACTTTTGTGTAAGCTGAGTGTTGGTTGCAAATCCATCAAGGGCGAGTAATACATGTTCGGCTGCTTTTAAGCCCAGCCATGCCCCACTGCCTTTATCACCAAGGGCAAAACCATGTCCACCTAAGCTGATGCTCTGATGGCCAACGTGGGCATATCCGCATGAGCCTGTACCGGTAATAATCACGGCGCCGTCGGCACCATTGTGTGCGCCAATACAAGCAGTATGCAGATCTGTTGTTAAATACATACATTTAAATGGATGGCGCCACTTTGAAATTTGATCGTAGAAATGACCTACATTGACGCCAGCAAGACCTAGACCCGCAACAAGTTGGCTACAGGCTTCAACGGGTAAACCTGCATCGGCTAAAGCAAGCTGGGTTGATTCAGTTATTGATTGAAATGTTTGCTCTAAGCCATGTAATGGATTAGCCCGGCCTGAGACACCAGTGCCTAATAGCTTATAATCTTCAGTATAAATGGTTGCGCGACATTTACTGCCACCGCCATCGATGCCAATGTAAAGCTGCGAATTGCTAAGCTGATTTTCACCCATGACTTCCCTCTCGGTATTCAGTTTATGGCTACTATTTTTTTGATTGTATTCGAGCCAATGAATAAGTTAAGGCTATGTTACACTTAAAATGACAGCGTTGTCATTTGTTTTTTGCGTAAAAATATCAAACCAAATAGAATTTAAAACCTAATCATTTAAAAACAATATGATAGATGGGTAACAGAGAGGTATAAACTTAGTTTTCTAAAATAAAAAAGTCGCCAACAACGTCATTGTCAGCGACTTTTTAGGTGAACAAGACAACAACTAATTCACAACTAGAGTGCGCCCTTTTCGCTTACCGTCAGGTGTAATCGCACGAACTTCAACCGAGCCTTTAACCGCTACAGGGCTAAGATAAGACTGCCACGCTTTACCTTGCTCTTTATATTCAATTTGTAGACCAGGGAAAGCAATATTTGCCGTTAATACGCCTTTGTCATCAATAATTGCACCTACTGTAGGCACTCGATATTCAATACCTGCTTTATCAAGTTTAGCTAATTCTTTGTGGCCCAAATGATTAGCCATTTTTTGCCATTCAGTCGCCTGCTGCTGTCTCATTTGTGCACTAAAGTGCTGAGTAGATTGGTTATAGATAGCGCCATCATGTTGATACGGAACTTCCCATTCAGCTTTGTTCCACGCTCTTTCTGCCAGCATTAACAATCTTGGGTAAATCATGTATTCAACAGTTTGATCGCTACGTAATGTTTCGCTCCATAGCTGTCCCTGAATACCATCAAAGGCTTTTCCGGCAACAATAGGGCCACTGGTTTGCTTTCCATTTTCATCAACTTGAGGACGATCATCAGCCTCAAATGGGTTACCTTCAATATCTAACCACTGTTCAGCATTGGCAGGTAAATTACCAGGCATGAAACTGAATATGTGTTTGCTATTCAAGCCTCTAGATGCCCAGTAATAACCATGCTCTTTGGGATCCGCTTCATAAGGGAAATCAAAATAAAGCACTTCTGGATTTGAAAGAATCGTTGTCCAACCATTGTTAACTTGCTGATGAGCACGCTGATAGCCCTTATGAGATACCACATCCCAGACATTACTTTGCGAGTTAGACGGCATATTCGCTGGATTAGTATGGCTCATACCATCGCTCCAACCTGCTGGCTGAATACCTTTTTCAGCTAACATATTCGCTACGCGCTCAATAAAGTAAGGACCCACTAGCTTGATATCTGTCACGCCGTATTGGTTATTGGCAATAAAATCATGACAAATAGGTGATTCTAACCAGGCGCCCGCGGTCTCATCTGCGCCAATATGGTAAGTTGTTAAAGGCTGTCCCGCTTGGGTGTGCAGGGCTGCTATTTCGGTAATCACTTTATCGACAAAATGATAAGTCGATTCCATACACACGTTCAGCGTGTTGTCGTCATAATACTGTACCGAAGAATACTGGGTGGTATCATTAGGGTCTGTGAGTACGAACTCTTTTGCGGCTTGCTCATCGCCCTTGGCCATAAGGTTACGGTATCGAGCATCCATTGATTTAATCGCGGCGCGTGAATGGCCAGGCATATCCATTGACGGGATCACCTGAATTTGGCGCGCATTCGCATACTGAAGAATGTCAATATAATCAGCTTTTGTGTAGTAACCATTCACTTTGGTGTCAACAAAAGGTCCACTGCCTAATTGAGGTAAAATACAGCTTGATTCGGTTACATCATGGCATCGTTTGCTGCCAATATCGGTTAATTCAGGTAAGCCATCAATCTCTAAACGCCAACCTTCGTCATCACCCATATGCAAATGCAGTTTGTTAAGTTTATAGGCGGCCATTTGATCAAGCAGATCTAACAAGAATTGTTTACTGTGAAAATTACGCGACACATCCACATGCATACCACGGTATCGATAACGTGGGCTGTCATCAATTTTCATCGCATTTATGGTTAGATCGTTTAAATTAACTAGCGAGGTTATTGACGCAATACCATAGCTAAATCCACTCGGTTCGCTAGCCTTAATCACAATCCCCGAATCAGCAACCGTTAGCTGATATGAGCCCGTGTTTAGATTGTCAACTGGCGATAACCTTGCAAATGAGACTTTCACGCCATTTTCTGATTGTGGTACGCCAATGCGTTCTAGGCGGGCTAAAGCCGCTTGAATGTCATCAACATTCAACTTTGCATCAGTGACACTTTGAGTGTCTAAGGTGATCCCTTGAGACAAAGATACCGCTTTGACGTTATCTAGCAGGACTTGTGTTTGAGGTGTGGGTAATAAAGAATTTGCGATTAATGCAGGTGCAACAGATACAGATTTATTCTGTTCAAATAACACAGCGGGTTTTGCCCAAACCAATTTATCTTTATCGCTAAGCTGATATTGTCTTTTAGCATCAACAAATGCTTCGACGTATGGCCTAACTTCCATGCCAGTGTCAGCATCAATTTCAACACGCGTACTACTAATGATCTGTGGTGCTAGCTCAATACCTTTAGCGTCTTTAGCAACGATATAGTAATTAGGCATAGCGTCAGTTTCTGATAATTGCCATAACTCGCCACGAAAACGTACTGTTTTTACCTGTCCTGCTTTAAAACCAGTAAATTGGTCGGTTGGCGTTAAACGGTGAAGATCGCCTTTAACACGCTCAATATTAAACTCATCGTTCAGTACCGTTTGAACTGGACGCATTTGGCTAAAATAGATTTCCCAATCGCCGTTCAGCATATCTTTTGGACTAGTGAAATCAATCTCAGCAATAAAACAACGCTCATCAGCTTTAGCATCTGCAGGGCATGCTTCTTCTGGTAAATTGGAGACTAAACGATATTTAACCATCAGTTCATCTGCAAATTCAGCAAGATGACCTTGCTGCCAGGTGGCTGTTGCTGAAGTAGATAGAGTCGATTGTGATGGAGAGCATGCAGTCAAACTTAATGACATCATTATGGCACTGAGCGCCCAAGTCGTTTTCATAGCGTCCTCGTTATAAATTTTGTTTTTATTAGGGCTTATTTAGTGTGGCCGATTGATATCATAACCAATAAATACTGGGGTTAGGCTACTGCCTATAAAATAGTATCCTGCTGGTTTGATTCAGCACATTGTAAAATGAGTGCTTGATAAATGTTCAATGTTAAATTTAAGGAAAAAAAAGCTGGGACATAAATCAGTTAAGACATGTTCCCAGCCTATACTCGTTTCTGGGGAGAGACTAAAAGTATATTAAAATAGAAAATGGTATCTCGCCCGACCGAGAAACCATTATCACTCATGAATTGGAGACCTATTCCTATTCATGTTGACCTTAAATAACAACGTTACCTACAAGCAATGACAACGCTGTCATTGCTTAAGTTACCTAATAAATGGCGAGAGATCTACATCTTTTTGACACAATTTTATTAACTCAATATTAAAAAAGCACTAACCAATTAAGAATCAGCTAGTTACATTAACCGTGCCACATCTCCAAGACCACAACAGATTGTTAACATAGTGCAATGACATGTTATCTACACACTGATAGGATTAATCCACTTTCCTTTACGCTGCACTTTTTTATATGCCTATGAATCGTCTAATTGCCAAAATTCCACTTACGAGTTTAATTATTACAATTACCTTATTTAGCTCGTGGGTGTTATGGGCTTGGCACACACCCAATATTTCACAACTACTGAATAGTCATAGTGTTTTTACACTGCTAGGAATATGTGGAGCTATATTTGCGAATGCGACAGGAGCGGGAGGTGGTGTAATATTTATTCCTGCATTTTCTGCATTAGGATTTAGCCCCGAAGAAGCGATATCAACCTCATTTCTGATCCAATGCTTTGGCATGACAGCAGGTGCATTAACCTGGTGCCATCATTATATAAAACAACATCATCATAACAAAACCTGGCATGGCTTCAGTACCATGATCATCTGTTGTTCGATATCCTCTATTGCAGGTTTATGGTGTAGTAAACTAATGCACATTAACGCTCCTGCATCTTTACATATCAGCTTTAGCCTATTTTCAATCATTTTAGGCAGCATTATCATTATAAACAGCCTAAAAAAAACCAACAATGGCATCGCGACTCAGTTTGAGGCCAAACCTTTATTCGACTGTGTCTTATTATGTTGCATAGGCTTTATCGGTGGCATTATTACTGCTTGGTTATCTGTTGGCGTTGGAGAGATAGCGGTGATTTACTTAATGCTGCGGGGATATTGCACCAAACTGTCAATAGCGGTAGGGGTTGTAGTCAGTGCACTCACTGTTTGGTCGGCAACACCTATCACCTTAGGGCAAGACTCATTAGCCAATTTTGAGGTGTTACTTTTTGCAGGGCCTGGGGCATTAATCGGTGGATTGCTAGCCAAACGGGTCGCACTGTTTTTTTCTGTTGTGAAACTTAAGTTATTTTTTGCGGTATGGATAATTTTAACTGGAACGATAATGTTGTTTATTGCTTAGCTGTAAACAGACTCCTCCGTATTCACTGAGTTCTTCCCGAGGATTTAGCGGATTTTAGCGGATATTAATTAAAAATGGCGCCTTATTAGCGCCATTTTATTAGCAATATTAAAACTTAACGCCCTAATACTTCCATACGCGCTAAACGGTTAACTTGGTTTAACGACCCTAAATGACCAAAAATTGGACCTAACAATCCACGCTTTTTAAGATCTAAAAAGTCTTCGTCCGACAGTTGATTTAGCTTCTGCTCATCGATCAAATACAGACCATTAATGTTACGTTTTTCACCTGCAACATCAACTGTAAGTGTTTGGCTAACAAGCAGTTCTTTTTCAGCTAAGAGCCCCAGAATACTGCGAGTAGATTGATCCTCTTCAAAATGTTTAATGAGCGCTTTTTTGCGTGACTCTAAAAATGGGGTTTCTTTATCGCCTTCAAATAACGCTTGTCCTTCGGTTTTACTCACGTCCTTCGCTTCTTCACGAATTCCTATCCAAACTTTATCTTTAACGTCAGGGTTTAATATTAAACCTAATGGATAGTCACGAACCACTGCGGGGATATATAAGCCTAACCACTTGCCATCTTTTACACTTAAGTTTTCACCAGGCTTTAAACCTAACATAGCAACAGATTGAAACTCACCAGTATCACTATTCTTAACAAATACGATTGGATACTCAGTTGCCGCTCTGGCAATCTCGTGTAATGTAACAGGTACAATATGCTGGTCTGCAACGTGAGAAAAATCACTAGGAATGATTTTTAGATCACCGTGCTTAGTATGATCGATCAGGGTAATTTGGTTAGACATCTTGGCTCCTTGAGGCGCTTCTCATTAAATATGGCTGTGGTAATAACAACTTTTGAGGCTTGTTATAATGTGTTTAAAATAAATTAGTACTTGAAACTACCAAGATACTCAGATTTTTCAAGCGGGAACTGAGCTTATCGAGATAACAATGTGTTAACCGCTTAAATATCCATCAAAAAAGATTTTTTTAGATTTTTTGTAAACCATACTGGTGAATTTTTTGCAGTAACTCTCTATGTGCAGGTAAATGTCCACTCAGTTGTTTACCTCTTAATGCTATCTGCGCCGCATGCTGTTGAGCTACTTGCGCTGATTTAGGTGTTAATTGAGGCGCCTTGGTTTTGTACTTCATCCCGTACAATACATAGAGGTAATTCTCGACATTAAAGACTTCAAACTTTGAAAATAAATCTTCACTCAATGGACTATATTGTTGCCATAAAGCGAGCTTTTGTTGCAGCCCTTCAGGGATAGTTTTAGTATCTTTATTATCCATCCAAAAGTCTGAATCCGTTCTATCGGATAAGCAATAATGCATTTTAGCAAACTCAACAACCCTCTCCCATGCATAGGTCATGGTGTGATTAAAGCGAACTGACAAGCTTTCGCACTGGCAGCTATCTGCAGGGAAACGACTAGCTAAATACCCAGCAGCAAAATCGGTTAGCATAATCGAAGTAGCTTCAATTGGTTCTAAAAAGCCTTGAGCTAACCCTAGTCCGACACAGTTTTTAGCCCAAAATTGTTTTCGATAACCCACTTGCATTGGAATAGTGCGATAAGAATATTGGTCTAACTGTCCGTTAAGGTAACGATTTAACTTTTGCTTTGCTTGCTCATCATCAAGATGCGAATTGGAATACACTAAACCAATGCCACGGCGATTTGTTAAAGCAATATCCCAAATCCAACCGGCTTGATGCGCTGTCGCTTTGGTATAGGGTGGAATAATGGCTTCAGGCTCAGTCGGCACTTGCACAACAACCGCTTTGTTAATAAACAACTGTTGTGACTTATCGACAAATGGCACTTTTAACGCTTTAGCTAGCAACACAGACTCAAAACCGCTGCAATCTATATAAAAATCGAATTTTTGTTCACCACACGTATCTAATATTAAGCTATCAATACTGCCATCTTGACCTAAACGAGTGTCCTGTACATTAGCTACAAGATGCTTAACAGCAAATTTTTGCTTTGCGTTGTCAGCGAGCAACAGCGCAAACTTAGCCGCATTCAGATGATATGCATATCCTTGTACCGCCTGATACTCAGGGGTGGTTATCAATTTAGGTGCAAGATTAGCTTCGCAAACAGCATACTGGCTTGATACTAGATCAGCATAGTCCTTGGTCGAGCCTTGTAACCAAAAATCAGATAAGTCATCACCCATTGGGCTTGGTGGATCAAAAAGATGATGGTAGAAATTATTATTTCCATGGCTTTTTTTGTCTAGCCAATTTTGAAATTTGATCGACTGCTTAAATGTCACATCACAGCGCTTAATAAATTCAGTTTCACTAATGCCAAAGCTTTGTAATGTTTTACGTATAGTAGGAACCGTTCCCTCGCCTACGCCAATGGTTGGTATATCAGGTGACTCAATTAAAGTAATTGACACATTCTTATTAAGTAACGCCTTACCAAGGTGATTTGCCGCTAACCAGCCAGCTGTACCACCGCCTATAATCGCAACTGATTGAATATTCATACGACCACCTTTGTACATAATAAAAAGCCCAGCGAAGGCTGGGCTTTAAGATTTTTAATCAACTATATTATTTGATTAGAAACGGAACGCAACACCCACTTTATAACGAGCTTCACCTTCAAAGCTCCAAACTGGATAATCAGCTTTGAACTCAGGGATAACTTCAGCATCTAATGGCGCAACACCCGTTTGGATACTGTCTTCTTCAGTTAAGTTAACTGCTTCAAACGTCACATCCATCCACTCTGTCACACTGTAAGTTGTACTTAAATCAAGTGTGCCATAGTCTTGATGTTGACGGTTACCATAGAAACCTGGTAGTTCGCGCATCATGTACTCGCTGCGCCAGTTATAAGCTAGACGGGCAGAGAATGCATCCATTTCATAATAACCAACTAAGTTAACAGTGTGCTTAGAAGAATCAGAGAACACGCCAACCTGATCAGGATAGTTTTCAGCAGGAGACCCCGCATCTGCATAAGTATAGTTAACAGAATAACCTAAACCGCTGTCATAAGAATCTTGAAGTTGTAATTCAAGACCTTCAATACGACCACCGGTAGCATTGTATTTCTCGCTAACAGTCCAACAGTCATACACACCAACACCACAAGCACTTTCACCTTGGGCAATTAAATCATTGTCATTAATACCAATTTGTTGATTCAACTTCTGACGAGTAGAAATAAACGAATTAACATCTTTGATAAAGTAAGTTGCCGCAGCTAAGCCAGAATCACTGAAATACCACTCTAAGCTTAAATCAGCTTGAGAAGCTTTAAACGGGTCTAATGATACTGCACCACGGTTAAGCTTTTCATTACCAGGAGTACCATCATTTAAGCCAGGTAAAGTCGAGGTAGCAAATAATTCAGCATAGTTAGGACGAGAAATAACTTGTGATGCTGAGGTACGTAGGATTAAGTCTGGTGCTAAGTCAAATGCCACGTTAATGCTTGGTAGCACGTCGCTGTAGCTTGATGAATCGGTCGACAATGCATCAGCAAACTGACCCGTGCTGCTCAAATCATAATAATCTGACTCAACGTCGGTAGAAATATAGCGTAAACCAAAGTTACCACGGATACCTTCTGACTCGAAGTTAGCCATTGCATACAAAGAAAGGTTCTTCTCGTTCAGAGTACCATAACCAGATTTATCACGTGTAAAGCCATCAATTGCCGCTTTAGCATCATTAATCATGTTATCAAAGTTTGGTCTAGGCAAAGTAAAGCCTGCACCTGAACTCATAGTACCATCGTAGTAGTATGATGCATCACGCGTTGCAATATCACCAACAATTGCAGCATCAGTTTCTTGGGTTACATCATGATCAGCATAGCGTAAACCGGTTTTAATCGATGAAATCGCACCTAAATCAGTTGGTACAGTGATATCAAACTGTGCATAGGTCTCTTCATCTGTGTTAGGTTGTTTCTTTAACGCCCAACCCGCACTAGATAATTGGCCATTATAATCACTTGCAGCAAAATCTTTCTTAGCAATATCAATATTAATAATATCGCCAGTTGCATCATAGTGACCTGCGAAATCGCCAGGTTGACCAATAGAGCCACCATAGTTAGACGTTAAGCTAGTGCCACCGTCAGCAGTAGTATTACCTACGCGACCTTCAAGTTTGAAGTTATCGTTGTTGTAAGTGAAATCGAAATCAATAGTATCTGAATTCATTTCAGCTTCACGAGCCCAAGCTTGGTTCCAAGCAAAACCACCAACACCTGAATGAGTGATGTCTGTACATACACCAGCAGCATTTGTTTGGTTACAGGTGCTTTCACCCTGTTGAGTTGGGAATAAGAAAATTGAGGTGTTAGCATTGTTTGCTTGTAAGCTTAAACCTGTATAGGTTAAACCAAACTCTAATGCATCGCTTGCTCTATATTGAGCTGCAACGTTCAATGCTGTACGTTCACGGTCTTGTTGGAATGTTGAAGGAACAATCTCCCCCCAACCTAATAGTGTTTCAATACCGTTACGTTGATACTGTGTATTAGCACCGGCACCAGAAATTAAGAAACCAAAGTTTTCATCTTCATTTTTCCAGCTATATAAGCCAGATAATTCAGGGTCAGTCTCTTCTGAAATAGTACCGTAATCGCCTTTAGCACTGATAAATGCAGTATTTGCATCTAAGTCTAACGGCTTACGTGTTTTAACGATAACTGTACCGCCGATACCACCTTCTGGTAAATCAGCTTGTGAAGACTTATACACTTCAATACCACTCACCATTTGTGGTGGTAATAAAGAATAGTTAAAGCTACGGTCAATCGCTTGTTGATCAAACCAGCCTGTTGAAGCAACTGAGTGACCATTTAGTAGTGTGCTAGTCAATTGACTTGATGCACCACGGATTGAAACCTGTTGGCCTTGACCAAACTGGCGGTTTACCGCAACGCCAGGGATACGGCCTAATGATTCACCAACGTCACCGTCAGGGAATTTACCGATATCTTCTGCAGTCACAGCGTCAACCACAGAGTTTGAAAATCGCTTCTCATTAACAGAAGCTTTCATCGATGCACGCATACCACGTACTTCAATTTTCTCAATGTTGTCATCAGCAACAGCTTCGTCTGCAGCATAAGCGCCAACAGATACAACACTGCCAAGTAGGATTGCGATGTTAGTCGCTAGTACATTTTTTTTAAAGGTAGATGGTCGCATCTTTTTTTCCCCTTCCATAACTTTATTATCGTTTTAGAGTTCATAACCATTCCGACGGAATGACAACGCTGTCATGTCTAGAGCAAACATTACACAAAAATTAACAGTCACGCCACAACAAAATAACTATTCAAGCTATTTTTTTACTGTGTTTTTGTCTGATAAATAGAACAAGAGTTAAATAATCTTATATAAAACATAAGAGTAAAGAATGTAAACATAATGTAAAATCACATTCTGTTACCTTTTAAAATAGAACAGATCCTACCTGTTATAAATTGGTGATTGCCTATTTATTTAAAAACTCGCACTATTGGCAGATAAATAACCCTTTTAACTGATCAATTACGGGGGATCAGTTAATTGGATTTCGCCTGAAGAAGAGTTAATTTTCACATGAAAGTAACCATTAATGACGTGGCTAAATATGCAGGCGTCTCAATAAAAACAGTATCAAGGGTCACTAACAAGGAACCTTCGGTAAAGCAAACAACTATAGACAAAGTCAACCAAGCTATTAGTGCATTAAATTATCAACCTAATGTTGCGGCTAGAAATTTAGCCAGTACAAGTTCATATGTGATTTGCTTCATTTATGACAACCCAAATGCTTATTATGTTATTGATATGCAAAACGGCATTTTATCTGCTTGCAAAGATAGGGGCTTCGAACTGCTCATTCATCCTTGTAATGCAAAATCGCCAACAATTTGTGAAGAACTCACCACTATGGTCAAACATTCTCGACTAGCTGGGTTAGTGTTAACTCCGCCTATGTCAGAGGCCCCTAATATCTTGGCTGCACTAGATAAAATTAATGCCAATTACGTCAGAATTATCGCAGGTGAGCAGATAACTGATCATAAAGGCTTAACCGTTTTAGTTAACGACAAACACGGCGCCGTTGAAATAACGCAACATTTGATAAACCTTGGGCATCAGCATATTGGTTTTTTAAGTGGTGATCATCAACATGCATCAACCAAAGAGCGATTACATGGCTTCAAGCAAGCCATAGAAAGTAATGATTTAACCGTCAACGAAGACTGGGTATTGGACGGAAGATACTCTTTTGAATCGGGTGTTGAAGGGGCAAATAAATTAATTGCGATGAAAAATAGACCCTCTGCAATTGTTGCCTGTAATGATGAAATAGCCGCTGGTGCACTTTTTGCTGCACGACTAGCGGGGTTGGATATACCAAAAGATTTATCCATTGTAGGCTTCGAAGATAGCCCTTTCTCGCGTCAAACCTGGCCAAAACTGACGACTGTTCATCAACCCAATATTGAGATAGCACAAATTGCGACTCAATTATTAATTGATAAACGAAAAGATCAAGGCAAAGAAACCTTTAAGGTGTTTACCCCTACACCTGTGATCCGCGACTCGGCCTCATCACCACAATAAATAACTCATACACTCTTTTTGTCACATAAAAAATGCCTCATCAACGAGGCATTTTCTAATTTGAAAAATTAATAATTAATAATTAATAATTAATAATTAATGCAACTTAAGCTTAGGTCTTTTCCAGCGTAATAACCTTTGCGCTAAGCGGTATACAAATGCCGAGAACCAACCATATAAACTAATAAGATGGCGCTGATAGAGCGAAATATACATAAGACGCGCTAAGTGTCCTTCAACAAAAAACGTCCCCGTGCGTAAGTTACCCATCAAATTACCCACAGCAGAAAAACGACTTAGTGATACTAAAGAACCGTAATCTTTATAAACAAACGCTTTTTGTGGCTGTTGTTTCATTTGTGCACTGATATTTTTAAAAAGTGTTTCAGCCATTTGTGCTGCGGCTTGAGCTCTTGGTGGCACAGGCTTACCAGTATCCAGTATTAGCTGAGCGCAATCACCTAAGGCATAGATATTGTCTATGCCCTTCACTTTCATATAATGATCAACTTCAATTTGGTTTCGAGCGGTAATCGGTAATGCGCTGAAGTTTTCTAACACTTTGGGCCCTTTTACACCCGCTGCCCAAACTTTTATATTGGCATTTATTGTTTCACCTGCTGCAGTGATAAAGCCTGCCTTAGTGACTTCTTTTACTTGCACCGTTAAGTGCAGCTTAATGCCAAGTTTGGCTAACACAGCTTGAGCACGAAAACTGACTTGTTCCGGCAACTGTGGCAACACTTTATCGGCGGCCTCAATTAGATGGATCTCTAAATGCTGCTTTGAAATATTGGTATAACCATATTGGGTAACCGACTCTATAACATGATGCAGTTCAGCGGCTAATTCAACACCTGTAGCACCCGCTCCGACAATACCTATGCTTAGGTGAGTTTGTGTCTCGTTAAGTTGTAATAGCGCATCTAAGAGCTTGTCATGAAAACGATTAGCACTTTCTAAACTGTCTAAGAAAATACAATTTTTCTCTGCACCTAAAGTATTAAAACTGTTAGAGACACCTCCTAGTGCGAGCACTAAATAATCATACTCAATTTTGCGCTGTGGAATAATGACTTCATTGTCATCATTGAGTACCGGCGCTAAATAAATACATTTTTGATCGGGAGCGCAATTTTCAATACTGCCTCTAATATATTGATAACCATTCTTTAAACCATGATCACGATACTGAAGACCTTCGATTGATTGGTCTATCACCCCTACTGCGACTTCATGCAGTTTTGGCTTCCAAATATGAATAGTATTTTTATCAATTAAACAGACTTCAAGTTGCTTACTACGACCAAATTTACGACCTAATCGAGAGGCTAATGCTAAGCCAGCAGCTCCACCACCCACGATTACAATTTTTTGAGTCATTACATAACCCTATTAAATAAAAACCATAAAATGCATAACTATATAGTGACTAACAGAAAGCTCAGATAATAAAAAAGGCCATAATGGCCTTAGTTTATACAGCTTCTTCGTTTTCTTCACCGGTACGAATTCGGATAACTCGCTCTACATCGGTGACAAATATTTTACCATCACCAATTTTTCCTGTCCTAGCCGTATCAACGATCACATCGATAGCTTGCTCAAGTAATTCATCTTGTATTACTAATTCAATTTTTACTTTGGGTAAAAAATCTACCATATACTCGGCGCCACGATACAGTTCAGTATGCCCTTTTTGACGGCCAAAACCTTTGACTTCAGACACTGTCATACCGGTAATGCCTATTTCAGCGAGTGATTCGCGCACATCATCTAATTTAAATGGCTTAATAATGGCTTCTACTTTCTTCATTTAATCACTCCTAAAAGGGCTGTATAGGTTAACTTAATTACCTAAGATGATGTAACTTTTAAAGTTTATATCAATTTTCTATTACTACTGAATATCTTACTCGAAAGTGAGGTAAGTTTCTGCTGCATTTTAAACTTATTTTTAAATTGATTTATTCTAAGCAAAAAACCAATTTCTGACTATAATTTAACCAAGTGTCGCAGGGAGCGGCATATTGATAAATCAAGGATGAGTCTATTATGATGTTATGTCAGCGCAATTTTGGTTTTAATCTTATTGAATTAATGACCACAATAATGATCACCAGCTTACTGTCTGTTATCGCCTTTCCCTCGTTTAAATCATTACAGCAACAAATCAGAGTTGACAGTAATATCAGGACAATTCAGCAATCGATGCAATTTGCTCGAAACATGGCGATCAGTTATGGCGTAAGAATAACGGTATGCCCTTTATACCAAGGAAAATGTGGTAATGATTGGCACACTGGCTTTTCTATATTTACCGATTCCGGCAAAACCAATGAATTAGATGGCCAAGATAAAATCATTCAAGAAGTCAGCCAGTTTCATCAAGAAGATATCATACAATATAATCGCAAGGCATTAAGGTATCAGCCTGACGGCTTAGCATCAGGTACAAATGGCACACTTACATATTGCCCTGAAACATTTGATAGCCCCTACTCTAAAGCAATTATTATCAATCAAGCAGGCAGAGTCAGATTTTCCACTAAGAAAAATATTGCATGCAAACCCTAACACTCAACTTATATTGACGTGAATAGAATAAATCGCTGAATTTCATTGGTCTCTTGGTTATACTGAATACATATGACCAAGGATAATAAAATGAAATTAGCCACTAAAGGATTTACCCTAGTTGAATTAATGGTGACTGTTGTCGTCGCAGGTATCTTGATGACTGTAGCTGTGCCCTCATTAGTATCATTATATGAAGGACAGCGTGCTAGAGGCGTTATCAGTAATATTGAATCAACCATATTATTTGCCCGCAGCCAAGCCGTAAGTTACGGTAGCAGGGTATCAATATGCCCATTTAATGGAACAAGTTGCGGCGCTGACTGGACTGAAGGATTTAGTGTTTTTATCGATAATGGGGTATTGGGGTCACTGGAAAACAATAATGGTATACAGGATACTGTATTACGTACCGTCGATGCCGTAGACAGCAATGACTTTATTAAATCAACTTTATCACGCTATACATTCAATGCTGATGGGTTAATGAACCAGGCCCAAACAGGTAGTATCATTTATTGTCCTGGTGATAAGAGTAATCCTGATTCTAAAGGAATAACAATTGGCGTGTCCGGACGAGTTTCAGCAATCACAGCTAGTGTAAACTGCAATTAAAAAAGGTAGCCGATGGCTACCTTTTTTACACAATAAAATAAAATTACTAAGCCACTAAGTTGATGAGTTATTGAGTAATTTCTTCATCCATTTTATTTGCTATTTTGGACTTAAATTTTTGTTCAAGTTTTACACATTCGTCAATATGCCTCACAACACCGCGTTTACCTGTCATAGTGCTAACATCCTGAGTCAATAGCGCAGCCTGTTCTTTTATCAAATCACTTTCAAACCAACTAAAATTAGCTATATCTACACCGTTTTGAGTTTCAATAAAACATTTATAGGTGAGCGGTAATTCATCACTATGAGCCGTGATACTGAATCCTAAACCAACGATAAGTAAAGGTAATAACTTCATTTCCAACACTCCTTAGGCAATTTGTTCCCTGCTGCATTTAAGGTAATTGAAGCGCAAGCCGAATCGCGAGTCGCTTGAGTTCCCTTTGCTGTTGCGGTTAATGTAAAATCACTATTATTTACCACTACAGCATCGATGGAATAAAATTTATTCTCGACTATCCAGGGATCCGCGCCTAAACCCAGCTTATTCATATCATCGGTATACTTTTTATTATCTAAATAGTACTGCTCTTGTCTATTTGCAGCATTCATTAACCCAGCGACACCATCAGCTCTCGCCCCCTTAGCGACAAATTGAGTGTAACTTGGGTATGCGATAGATGCCAAAATGCCAATAACAACAACGGTAATCATAAGCTCTATCAGGGTAAAACCATTTTTTAGTTTCATTCAGTTTACTCGTCAATATGATAATAAATTTTGTTTACACCAGGCCCTGCACCAATACATTTTTCATCACCTGCTTTACAGCCATCAGGATCAGGATTTAGAGGATCTTTTACTTTCTCCATTTGGTCTCCCGCGTTACCAATACCGATAAGGTACATGTAACTATCATCTTCTCCATTGGGTGGAATAACCAGTTGCGGTGTATCAGGAACACGAGCGCCCATTTCCATAAATTCTTGCGTATATGAGCGAGTACCTTTATGTAAATCAAAGCCATATAAACGGCCTTTACCAGACACTAAACATTGATTAGCCGATGTAGTATCACCAGGTACATATGAAGTAAAGAACACACGCCCCTGAATAATCGTCGAGGCAGATAAACTCTTTTCACCAATGGCACCGAAGTTATAATACCAGCCACGCATCTTACCAAAAGCAACGTTCTCATCTTCAGTTACTGGAGGGGCTGATGACACATTGTAAAGGTTCGATAGCTCTAAAGTCGCCGGTACCACATTACCTGCTGCCCCAGTGAAAGACTTACTGACGACATTTCTGTCCTGTAAAACAAAAAACTTATCCGAACGCGACTTATCTAGCGGGTGTGGCCGATGGCCACTGCCTATTGTGACTGCATCATAGGGGACATTCTGATATGTTCGCGTGGTCGTAGTACCAGTAGGTGTTGTTACACTGACTTCTGAGATGTTAGTAAAGACTGTTTGGGCGACTGCAGGTTCGGCAAAAAAGCGACGATCATTCGCTTGAGAGGTTCCACCTAAACTGGCAAACTTAAATGCAGTCCAAGGCACTGTGGTACTATCCGGCGAAGCGCTAGGAAGATCCATTCGCCACACATTAGCACCGGTGTCAGTCGCATATATTCGGTCTGTCAATCGGTCATTGTTACTGTCCAATACTGCAACGCTGTTCGGAATACTATCAACAATACCATCAAGCTTGGTTTTATTACTACCACCCGCTACGCCAAAATGATGTACAAGCGCGCCAGTTTCGGCATTGAGTATATACACTCCACGACCATTGGTATCATCTTGGCCAACGCCAGCACCATCCTTTGTTGAAGGATTATAGCCTCCACCAATAATCAACACTGGTAACGCATTAGCTGGAGAAGTATTACCTGCAGGCAAACCAGGAATAAAAGTCACAACAGGCTCAGCCCAAGACTGGCCCATATCACTCATACCGGCTGAATCAGGGCTGACCTTCCACATGAATGATGGTTTATCTGGGTCGGTGATATTAAGTGCATAATATGACTTACCACCACGGCGCATACCGGTAAATAACCAGGCCTTTTCAATTGCACCAGAAGCATTACGTTTAACATAGGCCACTGAAGGACTGTCCATCCCGTATACAGAATGCACGCCAGTGGGAATATTGGCGCGAAGCTCTCTTAGATTAGGTAATAGCTCTTGTGGCATAAATGCCCAGGACTCTTCTACCGTATTACCCTTATCTTTAAACATATGAATAAACCCCTGGTTTGTACCTAATATCACGCGAACATCAGGAGAACCAGCGGTACCATAGTTTATTGCTAAAGGTTTTGAATGAAGAGGGTCCCCCATAATATCAACACGGGTATCTGAGGTAGATTTATCTTTATCTTCGTCATCTACATCAATGCCTTGGGTCCATTTAAACAATTTATCTAACTCGGATTTATCGACCCCCATAAAACGAGCTAACTCATCTTCATTACCAATGCCAGCACCATTAATTGCATTCGCTTTAGTAAATGCCTTTAATGCACCGTTGGAACCAAAATTACTGTATAAGGTCCTTGTCGCGGTATTTTGAAGCATTAATGAAGCACCACCGATAGCAACATTATTACCATCGCCACCACCACTTGTTGCATCGCAGACGGCTTTTGAAGTCCAATATGAGCAAGCTGAGGATTTTAGATTACCATCATCACCAATGGCATTATTTCCTGATTGGTCTACAACATCACCACTACCAGTGACTTTGAACTTTTTCAAGTTGCCTAGCCAGCGTGGCCCCTTGTTAGGTAAAAACATTGCATAATAAACGGAATCGAGGGTTTGGGTTCTATCAAAATTATTACTAGCAATAGAAGGTGAGGTAAAACTCGAGTTAACCTCTAAGATATTAGAGAAAATTTGTTGTAATGCTTCCTGCAATTTTTGTGCATCTTTAGCTGAATAATATGCGCCTCCGCCACGTAATGCGGTTTCTTTTAAAATAGGTGCTGCGCTATCCGCGCCAGAACTAAAACCAATAGTATATGTGCTCACAGTTTGAAAACCATCAACAGAAGTATTCACATCATTCTTCTTTAACCAACCAGCTAGCGCGGGAAGATAACTATTACTGTATTTATCGGTTTTAGTGACACCATTTAGCCCTAATATCAGATTGTCAGCATTAGTATCATTTGTTGGCTCACCATCCGTCACGTAAATCACATAAGCGTTATCTTGACATTGTTTACCCACAAAAGGTGATTTGTATTTGCCCCCAGACTCTGCATCGGCATCCCTATAAGGAGTTCGACTGGTATCATCATCGCCATAATACACACCTAAGCCTGCAAAATAACGATACGACTCGTACAAGGTCTCACATAATGGCGTCCAAGTTTCGGCTTTAAATCCACCTATGGTTGTCAACAATTTTGCTTTTGATGATTCATTAGTCGGAGATATGCCATAAACAATTCTACCGCCATTACGGGTGTCACCACCATTAAAGTTAAATACTGAAAGGCCAAAATCAACCCCAGGAGTAGTAACAATGGTATCTTCTATAACTCGCTGAGCAATTTCTAGACGAGAATAATTTTGTTGAGTTTTCGAACTGTGATACCAGTTTACGTACTTTTCAGTGTAAAGAGTAATAGGTTGGCCAATACCAAAGTTAGTAAGTTTAGCTTTAGCTACTGCTGCGTCAATCTGAGCTGGTGTTGATGAGTTGTTTGCGGCAGTATGGCTTATAGGATTAGCACTTGTTCCTAACCCATCAACCGGAAAGCCCCAAAAGTTTGTGTTATTGTTATAATAATTCTTCTCAGCAATATCCTCATAACAATCAACCTGGCTAATACCTGAACCATCAGTTAACGGTATTTCAGACCAGGTTCCGTTTTCTCCAACATACTTATGCTCGCGAATATAACCAGTAAACATACCGTAATCTTGAAGATACTTCTCACCAACATCACAACCATTAACGCCATGTAAAAAGAATTGCTTGCTAGAAGCACTAGGGATATTACTGCTGCTACGAGTATAAAATAGCTTAGTATCTGGTTTTAATGTCCCACCTGAATTGACGTTCTCTGCACCACGAACATAAGGTGTATCCGTTTTGAAGTTACTGCCCATACTGCCTGAGGTATCAAATATAATGAGTACCTGGGGTCTTGAACCTGACCTTGCTGTGGACTCAAAAACATAAAGTTCAGTGTCATCTGCGAAACTACTAGCAGATAAGCAAAGTACCGCAAATAACGATGTAAACGATATAAGCTTTATCATAATTAGCTCCTAAGGTAACATTTCTTGTTCAAAACCTAAAATAACAGTAACTTGCCCTAAATTACTGCGACCAAAACTTGCTCTACTTGATACTTCAAAGCGTCGGCATATTAGTGATATTCCCGAATTAGCCTTCATACTGCGTTGGCAGTCAACATCACCTACTGACATAGGAGTAATCGTATTCGTCACGCCTAATACGGCATCATTCATTACAGTCACGACACTCATAGCACCCATTACAGCGCCTTCATTATCAGCTATGACCTTTACCTGCGCACCTTGAGCAGACATCATGGCCTCTATTCGCTCAGATCCCGCACCAGCCATACGTAATGACTGGGTAGAATTTACTGCAAGCGCGACACCTATAACTGTCATTATGACTAAAATGATCAAAGAGAAGAATAAAACGACTCCCTGCTGCTTTTTTATTGAATTTTGCATTGCTGTTACCTAAATGTATTTGCAAACTTGTTTAATGATTAATTCCTAATTAAAACAGGATTTTCTAATACAATAGTCGTGGAGACAACTTTTCGACGAAAGTTATCATTAAGTGGGCCAACGGTTTTATCACCCAAAGTATATGTCACGTTGTTAGTATAACTTCTGTCTTCTTGGGAGCTACGCACTAACAGGTAAACCCGAAGAGACACTAAACGTTGGAAAAATGCATTATCCCACATAAGTGATGTTACATTTTGTACAGGCATATAACTGTCTGCAGTATCATCACCATTATTGTCAAAACCATACAAAATACGCATATTTTCGATGCCTTCAACTAATTGCTCATCGTTATTCATCCCATTACCAATTGAAAGTGTACGACGTTTTAATATTGGAATATCACCGTCATTCTCAATATAGTAAACATGATGTTGATATTCCCAAATACGGCTGTTCATTAGGGGAGGTGGAACAGCATTACCATTAAAAATTTCAATCTCAGTAGATGTAGATGCTGCATAATAACGAGTAGGATTAATATTGGCAGGCAAAACGGACGGACCAACAAGACGCTTCATCTGTAGAACATCAGTCTTCGCATTTGGGGTAATACAGGCCAACACTTCACCACTTACTCCGGCTTCATAACCCCACAACCGCCTAAAGTGAGAAAGCTGGTTATTAGGGAAGCTTGCATTATTTACACCGGCGCCTACACAATCATTAGGCACAGCTGAAGCTGATACAATTGTATTGGTGCCAACAATAAAATCGGTGCCGGTAATATCACCTGTAAAACCTAGTTGACTAATATCTCTTTCCATAATCGCTAATGCGATACGGCCATTTTCTTGTAATTGGTTAAACTGGCTCGTGGTGGTCACATTACTTGATGACATACTAAACATGCTAAAAAGACCAGCTGTTAAAAACAAGCTGATCAGCATGGCGACCATCAATTCAACAAGCGATAACCCCGCTTGCAATGTTATTTTTTTTAGCATTTTTTTACCTTACAAAATCGCGGTATTAATAACTAACGCACGACGCCTATCATTTGACGAGCCACAACTTTTTGCAAAAGCACTGCCCTCGCTTAAACCATCTGTTGAAGCGCGAATGCCACGCCAGGTCATAACAACTGTGACATCCCTACCAGTAATATCTATACACGCTGTGGTAGAATCTAATCCGCCGACACTCTCACCAGAATACTTTTCATTTTCACCTTTAAACGACTGCTCCCACTGGTATATATCCCACAGGCGGGTCTCAACATTAGTACAAATACTGTTCACACCAATAGCAACATCACAGGCTTTAGTTGGCGCAGACGTGCCACCATTATAAGTTCCTTCATAATTGCTAAGCTCAGATGGGTTCATTCGCATTCTGTTAACAATATCATTGGCATAATAAGAGGCTTGAGTTTGTTGAAAAGACTCAAAACTGCCTTGTTTGGCCACTATGTGCAAATTAAAAATGCCAATAAGGCCTATCACCAGTATTACCAGTGAGACCATAACTTCAATTAAGGAAAATCCATTCCCTTTAGATGACATGCGTCAACCCTCCGACAACCGTCATATTTTTGACCTCGAATTTTACATTTTAAGCTTAAAAAACGATAACTTATATCAAATTTCTGTTCAACAATTCTAACTTACAAGTTGTTAACAATCTAGCTTAATATGTTTACCTTCATATAAAGCGGTTATTGGTAACAACTATACTCCGATTAAATTTTAAGCACAAAAAAACCCGTAACTTAACGCTACGGGTATATTTAATACAGTATGAACTAGAAAAAGCGCTAACGCTACCTTAGCTCTGCAGGCACAGCAAAAACAATGTCTTCTTTACGCCCTTCAACTTCAGTAATCACACTTGGAGCATGCTCAGCGATGGCGTTGACAACTTGCTGAACCAGTACCTCAGGTGCTGAAGCTCCGGCTGTAACGGCCACTTTAGAAACATCTTTAAACCAGCTAGGGTCGACATCTGCTGCGGTATCAACTAGGTAAGCTTGGGTACCGGTTTTTTCAGCAAGCTCTCGCAATCGGTTTGAATTAGAGCTATTTTTAGAACCGACAACAATCAATAAATCGACTTGTGCAGAAAGACTTCTCACCGCATCTTGACGATTTTGAGTGGCATAGCAAATATCATCTTTACGTGGCCCTTCGATTGATGGAAAGCGTTTCTGTAAAGCAGCAATAATATCCAGTGTATCGTCGACAGATAATGTTGTTTGAGTAACAAAACATAAGTTATCCGCATTTTTCACCGACAATGCGGCGACATCTTCTGGTGACTCAATTAAATAAACGCCACCTTTATCATTGTCGTACTGCCCCATGGTCCCTTCTACTTCAGGGTGGCCTTCATGGCCAATTAAAATACATTCAATACCTTTGCGACTTGCTCGAGTCACTTGTAAATGTACTTTAGTCACTAAGGGACAAGTTGCATCAAACACTTTTAAACCACGCTGCTTGGCTTCTTTTCTAACCGCTTGAGAAACACCGTGTGCACTGAAGATAACAATTGAGTTATCGGGTACTTGTTCTAGCTCTTCAACAAATATCGCCCCACGGTCTTTTAAGTTTTGAACTACATATCGGTTATGCACTACCTCATGACGCACATAAATAGGCGGTTCAAATAACTCTAAAGCACGTTCAACAATACTGATAGCACGATCAACACCCGCGCAAAAACCACGTGGGTTTGCTAATAAAATATTGAGTTTAGCTGAAGTAGGATCAACTTTTAGCATAGGTAATGTTTACTCCGTGATAACCTGTACAACATCTAGCTCAAAAGTGATTTTATGCCCAGCCAATGGATGATTTAGATCCACAGTAATAGAGTCACCTATTGTTTCACGCACAATACCTGGAATTTCGCTGCCGCCTGGGCCCGAAAAACTGACAATAACCCCAGCTTCTAACTTCATGTTAGCTGGAAAACGACTGCGGTCCATATGATGAATAGCATCAGGGTTTGACTCGCCAAAAGCATCTTTAGCATCCAGGGTGAAAGTATGTTTATCACCCTCAGATAAATGTTTAATTTGTGCTTCTAACGCTGGGCTCAGGCTTTGATCGCCTAAATTAAACCGCGCAGGTTTACCTGATGCTTTGGTGCTATCTGCGGTTGAACCATCTTCTAAAATAAGGTTCATATGGCATAAAATTGCATGGTTATCGGGTTTATTTAAATCGGTCACTTTGATTGCTCCTGCTCAGTTTGAGCAACATCAGGCTTAAAGGCTTCCCACAGAATTAATATTGCGCCAATAAAAATAGCGGAGTCAGCAATATTAAATGCTGGGTAGTGGCTAGTTTTCCAATAGAAATCTATAAAGTCCACTACGAAGCCATGCATTAAACGATCAACTAAATTACCTAATGCGCCACCAATAACGAGTGTGTAAGCAAGGTTTGTACGTAACAATTGATGTGACTGCTTTCTTAACCAGATGGTTAACAAGGTACTAAAACCTATCGCAATAACCGCAAAAAACCAACGTTGCCAACCTCCGGCATCACTTAAAAAACTAAATGCAGCGCCGTAATTTCGTACATAAGTAAAATTGAAAAATGGCAATAACTGAATTGATTCATATAAATCAAAGTTTTCCAGTACCCATTGTTTAGATAACTGATCTGCAATAAACACAAATACAGCTACCCAATACCAACGCAAGCCACTGTCCTTCCAATTTAATGGAACAGTACTCATAACATTCTATCCCTATGCAAACTCACGTTGTTCGCCTTCACCTTCAATATTGGTCACACAGCGTTGACACAATGTTGGGTGGGCTTCAATGGTGCTAACTTCTTCACGGTGATGCCAGCAACGCTCGCATTTCTGCGCTTCACTTTTAGTTACCACTAATTTTAGATTTTCAAGTTCAGTTACTACAGCATCTGCTGGTGCATCAGCTAAAGGCGCAACTACCGCTTTTGAGGTTAATAATACAAAACGTAACTCGTCATCTAACTTAGCTAGCTCTGCGGCAAGTTCTGCATCGGCAAATAAAGTCACTTCAGCTTCTAATGAACCACCTACACGTTTATCACGGCGGGCTTGTTCAATCACTTTATTCACTTCATTACGAACAGCAAGCAGCTTCTGCCAGTAATCATCACTTAAATCGCTTTCAAGAGTGACAGACTGTAGCCCTTGATACCATTCTTCAGTAAACACATACTTATCGCGTTTGCCTGGTAACAATTGCCAGATTTCATCTGCGGTGAAGCTTAAAATTGGGGTGATCCAACGTACCATAGCTTCAGAAATATGGAATAATGCCGATTGACAGCTACGACGAGCATTACCATCTTGCTTGGCGGTATATTGACGATCCTTAATGATATCTAAGTAGAATGCACCTAATTCAATTGAACAGAACTGCATTAACTTTTGAGTCACTAAGTGGAAATTATACTGATCGTACGCGGCAATAATTTCATTTTGTAGTGCATCAGCACGACGCATTACCCAGCGATCTAATGCCACCATATCTTCTGGCGCTACCATATCGGTTTCTGGGTTAAAGCCGCTTAAGTTAGCCAACAAGAAACGAGCGGTATTTCGAATACGGCGATACGCATCGGCGCTACGATTTAAAATCTCATCAGAAACAGTCATTTCACCGCTATAATCGGTTGCCGCGACCCATAAGCGCAGAATATCGGCACCCAACTTATTGGTTACTTGCAACGGCGCAATCACATTACCAACTGATTTAGACATTTTACGGCCTTTACCATCAACGGTAAATCCGTGTGTAAGTACTTGCTTATAAGGCGCTTTGCCGTTCATCGCGGTAGAAATCATCAGTGATGACATAAACCAGCCGCGGTGTTGATCGCTACCTTCAAGGTATAAATCAATGTCATGGCCTTGAAACTCTGGACGCGCCGCAACAACAGATGAGAATGAAGAGCCTGAGTCATACCAAACATCTAAGGTGTCAGTAACTTTACGATACTGAGAGGCTTCTTCACCTAATAATTCTGATTCATCTAAGTCCCACCAAGCTTGAATGCCTTGTTGCTCAATTCTATGGGCAATACGTTCCATCAATGACACGCTATCTGGATGTATCTCATCGGTTTCACGGTGTACAAATAATGTGATTGGTACACCCCAGGTACGTTGGCGTGAAATACACCAATCTGGGCGGTTTTCAACCATTTTTTCAATACGACTTTGACCCCAATCTGGTAGCCAATGCGTTTTCTTGATTTCAGCTAAAGCTTGTGCACGTAAACCTTTGTTGTCCATTGAGATGAACCACTGCGGTGTTGCACGGAATATAATCGGTGTTTTGTGGCGCCAGCAATGCGGATAGCTATGACGATAAGCAACGTGATTAAGCAGTGCGCCCTTTTCCGTTAATAGTGCGACTACATTGTCATTGGCTTTAAACACGTGTTGACCGGCAAAGAACTCAGTATCAGGTTTGAATACACCGTTATCGCCAACAGGGTTGGCCACTTCTAAACCGTATAACTGGCCAACAACAAAGTCGTCTTGACCGTGCCCTGGTGCAGTGTGAACAATACCCGTACCCGCTTCAGTGGTAACATGGTCACCAAGAATCGCAGGCACATCAAAGCTTAAAAATGGGTGTTTAAAACGAGTCAGTTCAAGCTCAGCACCTTTGACTTCACCAATAATTTTATGTGAATCAAATCCATAACGTTCAACACATGATTCAACCAACACTTGGCCTAAAATCACAGCCGCTGTCACACTGTCTTTAGTAAACTCCACTAAGCTATAGGTAAACTCAGGGCTTAAAGATAACGCGCGGTTAGCCGGTAATGTCCACGGTGTTGTGGTCCAAATAGCCATTGATACTGGATGAGGATAATTTTCTACAGCAAATTTTGCTGCAACAACAGCACTATCTGTCGCTTCAAAAGCAACATCAATCGCTGGTGATGTTTTATCTTCATATTCAACTTCAGCTTCAGCAAGTGCTGAGCCACAGTCAGTACACCAATGCACTGGCTTTACACCTTTGTGTAAATGGCCGCTGTCAATAACTTTGGCTAATGAACGCACAATGTTAGCTTCAGTAGTGAAATCCATGGTGAGGTAAGGGTTTTGCCAGTCACCTAGCACACCTAAACGAATGAAGTCATCGCGCTGACCATCTACCTGAATAGCCGCATATTTACGACACTCTTCACGAAATTCAGCCGCGGAAATTTTCTGCCCTGGCTTGCCCACTTTTTGCTCGACTTTTAACTCGATCGGCAAACCGTGACAATCCCAACCAGGGATATAAGGCGCATCAAAACCAGACATGGTTTTTGATTTAATAATAATGTCTTTTAGGATTTTGTTTACAGAGTGACCAATATGAATACTGCCATTCGCATAAGGAGGGCCATCGTGCAAAATAAACGGTTTACGGCCAGCTCTATGTTCACGAATGTGTTGATATAACCCATCCTGCGTCCAGCGATTTAACATTTCTGGCTCGCGATTAGCTAAATTACCGCGCATCGGAAACTCAGTTTCCGGCAAATTCAAAGTCAGTTTATAGTCGCTCATTGATCCCATACCGTTAATTAAGCTGAATAATCAGCTTGCATCAAAGCAGAATAAAGCCTTAGCTTCATTCGCATCATTCAAAATTTGTTTTTTTAGTGCATCCAATGACTCAAAAGGTTGTTCGTCACGGATTTTAGCCACTAATTCAACTTCTACTCGCTTGCCATATAAGTCACCATCAAAATCAAATAAGTGCACTTCCAACTGACAAACTTGGCCTTGCACTGTCGGGCGAAAGCCCACATTTGCAACACCTTCATATACATCACTACCATGCCAAAAAAATCGTACTGCAAATACACCGCGTATCGGCACGACTTTTCTTTTTAACGCAATATTTGCTGTTGGAAAACCGATAGTTCTACCAATTTTTTGCCCATGAGCCACTTTACCACTCAACATAAATGGATGACCCAATAACCGTCTTGCTTGTTCTAAATGACCTAGCATGAGCTCTTCACGTACTAAAGTTGAACTCACTCTGTGAGTTCCAACGACAAAGCTTTGAGTGCTGACTACGCTGAAACCAAACTGCTTACCTGCGGCTACCAGCATCTCAAAATTGCCTTCACGCCCTTTCCCAAAGCAAAAGTCGTCACCGACAACCAGGTATTTAACACCTAGTTTGTTAACCAATAATTCTTCAATAAACGCCTGAGCGGGTTGACTGGCAAAAGATCGTGTGAAATTAACACATAATAGGCGGTCAATTTCTAATTCGTCCAATAAACGGACTTTATCTCTTAAAAGGCTTAACCTTGCTGGAGCATGCTCTCCACGAAACAACTCTTGGGGTTGTGGCTCAAATGTCATTATGGTCGCAGGCAGTTGAAAATGGTGCGCTTTACTTACCAAATTACGGATCACCTCAGCATGGCCACGGTGAACACCATCAAAGTTGCCTATGCTTAGCACGCAACCATGATGAGAAGGTAATAAATTGTGTATACCGCGGATTAATTCCATTACGCCAATGCTTGCCTAAAATTGTTTATTAATAGTAAATCGGCAGATTATATACCCAAACCGCTATCCACTTAAACCCAATAACTCTATTAAGCGACTATAAATCTGCGTTTAAAGAATCACTGGGGCTGTTTTTATTTTCCATGGTCTGACACCGAGCAAAAGTAAGGTAACCAGATAAGTTAATGCGCCGCTACAAATAAGCGCGACTAACGCCATCATTCTTTCACTAATGCTCCAACTAAGCCATTGCGATTGAACGGGTAAAAAATACCATAACATTGCAGACATGACCGCTGTCGCGATGACAATTTTAAGCGCAAATATCAATGTTGCGCGGCTAAGATTGTAAACCCCAGCCTTATGTAAACCGCTATATAACAAACCAGCATTAAGCAATGCCGATAAGGATGTCGCTATTGCTAAACCTACATAGCCGAATGGAATAGCAAATATAAGGTTAAACACCATGTTAGTTACCATGGCAATAATACCGAATTTAACCGGTGTTTTTGTATCATGCCTAGAATAATAACCTGGCGCTAATACTTTAATCATCATAAAACTCAGCAAGCCTGCACCATAAGCAACTAAACTGTATGAAGCCATTTCAACATCGGTGAGACTAAATGCCCCGCGCATGAATAACACCATTAACATAGGTTGCGCGAGCAAAATCAAGCCAAACATAGCAGGCATACCTAATAGTAAAATAGCTTTAACGCCCCAATCCATTGTTTGACGAAACCCCTCCCCTTCAGCATTAATATGCTTTCTCGAGAGTGCTGGTAAAATTACCGTTGCGATAGCAATACCAAATAATCCGAGTGGAAATTCAAGTAACCTATCTGCGTAATACAGCCAACTAATCGAGCCCGTCATTAAGAAGCTGGCAATAAAAGTATCAAACAGCAAATTGATTTGAGAAACCGATACCCCAAACAGTGCTGGCAGCATTAAAGTGCGAATCTTAACGACACCAGGATGATGCCACCCCCAAGAAGGTTTAACTAAAGCGCGCTCTTGAATTAAAAAAGGGATTTGAAATACAAACTGCACCAGACCACCAACAAAAACTCCCCATGCCAATCCAATTTCTGGGTTTTCCATAGTCGGAGAGATGTATAAAGCAAACCCGATGATTGCTATGTTAAGAAAAACCGGGGTAAATGCCGATACAGCAAACCGGCCTCTGGTATTTAAGATTGATCCTGCTAGCGCAGTAAAAGTGATAAACCACAGATAAGGGAAGGTGATTTTAAGCATTAAAGACGCAAGCTCGAATTTCTCGGCATTGGGGCCATCGTTCAACCAGTCTAAAAACCAACCGCCGCCGAATAATGCTGTAAGTATAGGAGAGCCAATAACACCAACTAAGGTTACTATCGTCACCAGCAAACCAAGCGTACCGGTAACTTTTCCGAGTAACTCCCGGGTTTCTTCAGGGGAATGCTTTTCTTGATATTCAGTTAACACAGGCACAAAAGCTTGTGCAAAAGCACCTTCGGCAAATAGGCGGCGTAAAAAGTTAGGTATTTTGTTAGCAAAGAAAAAAACATCCGCGCTACTTCCTGCACCCATTAAGTTAGCAATAACAACATCACGCACTAACCCCATCACACGAGAAATCAATGTCATAGCACTGACAACGACACCTGATTTAATTAACTTTTTACTCAATTGACCCCCAAAAGCTCATCTTGCCCATAAAATTTAATGGTATTTGTTGCAAATATTCTAAGCAAACTCTGTCACATAGGCTAAAGAGCTGTTAGAATTACGCCACATATTACACGAGTGGGTTGAAGATAAGCACGCCGATTGTATATTTTATCATTTATGATGAGATTTCAATTTTAGTCGTTGACAAAGCGACTTAAAGCAGGCATATTCCTCGGCCTTTAAAAGTATCAAATCCAGTTTTTAGGAGTTGCACCTTGGCTAATAGCAAGTCTGCAAAGAAGCGCGCGCTTCAGTCTGAAAAGCGTCGTCAGCATAATGCAAGCCGTCGCTCAATGTTACGTACATACGTTAAGAAAGTCATCGCTGCTATCAAAAGCGGTGACCACAAAGCGGCTACAGAAGCGTTCGCAGTTGCACAACCAATAGTTGACCGTATGGCGACAAAAGGCCTTATTCACAAGAATAGAGCTGGCCGTCAAAAGTCACGTTTGAATGCTAGAATCAAAGCACTAGTTGCTTAATTCAGTAATCAATCTCAAAAAACCGGCCTAGGCCGGTTTTTTTTACGTTTAAAATTCAGCATATGTATTCGATGTAAGCATTTAAGCCGACCAATAGTATTGATTATGTGACAGATAATAAAAAGCCTTAATCGCTAAATAGCGATTAAGGCTTGAAAGAAGACAGCTTAGTGGCAGTACATATTATTCAGCACTTGAATAAGCGCTTTTACTTCATCGCTTTTTAATGAGTAATAAACGGTTTGTGCCTCTTTACGTGTGCCAACTAGATTATCCTTTCTTAACCATGCAAGGTGTTGCGATAAAGCAGACTGGCTTAGCCCTAGCTTTTTATTCATATCACCTACACACATTTCACCATCATTAAGCAGGTGGCATAAAATAAACAGTCTGCGTTCATTCGCTAGCGCTTTTAATAAGACAACGGCATGGTCGGCTTGTTGCTGCATTTTTTCTATATCCATCACCTAAAATACTCTCCTCATCTAACATTTGCCTAATATAGCGTCACCTTAAAAATAGAGTCGGGACATAAAGCACACTTTTTGGTAGATTGTTTAAAAAAGTGAGACATAGTTAGAATATTTGAAGGAAACTCATGAGAAATTATAAGCACGTCAGCTTAACAGCTTTATTTGCAGTGGCATTATTTGGCTGCCAGCAAACAACACCATCACAACCTAAATCGATTAAACGAGTGATTAATGACTCTGAGGATGCGCAAATCAGTCAACTGTTAGCGCAACAAGCCCTTAATTCAAACAGAGCCTACGATATTGTTGAGTCACTCACCGTAGAGGTAGGGCCGCGATTAGCTGGTACAGATAAAGATATTATGGCTGTCGAATGGGCAATGGAAAAACTGTGGCTGATGGGCTTTGATAAAGTCTATAAAGAATCAGTCCAAGTTCCAGCATGGTCTAGAGGGATAATGACTTCGGCCAGTATTGTGTCACCGTTTGAGCAACCTTTGGTGATTACAGCCCTTGGTGGCAGTATTGGTACGCCAGAGACAGGCATTCAAGCACCTATAGTACGTTTTGAGTCATTAGAGGAACTCACTTTAGCCTCACCTGGGCGTATTGAGGGCAAGATTGTTTTTATCGACCATAAGACTGAACGGCATAAAGATGGCAACGGATATGGTATTACTGTTGGCGGACGCTCTAAAGGAGCTGTAGAAGCGGCAAAAAAAGGCGCTGTTGCGGTTGTGATACGCTCAATTGGGACTGATCATGACCGTATGGCTCATACGGGTATGATGCGTTACCAAGAAGATGTGCCTAAAATTCCCGCGGCGGCAATGTCAGCACCTGATGCCGACTTAATCAACGCCATGTTAACACGGGACCCCAATATTGTTATGTCGTTGAATATGACATCTGAAAACTTAGGTATTGCCACATCTTACAATGTAATAGCAGAGGTGACAGGCAGTAGTAAACCAGATGAAATTGTCTTAATAGGCGCGCATCTAGATTCGTGGGACGAGGGTACGGGCGCTATTGATGACGGAGCAGGAGTTGCGATTGTTACCGCCGCAGCCAAATTAATTCAAGATTTACCACAAAAGCCTGCTCGTACTATCCGCATTGTACTCTACGCTGCTGAAGAAGTCGGTTTAGTCGGTGGAAAAGCCTACGCAGAGATGCATGCCAATGAATTAGAAAAGCATTACATAGCAGCAGAATCTGATTTTGGTGCTGGTCCTGTTTATCAAATTGATTTTAATGTTGCACCGACAAGCTTTAGCCAAATTCAGCATCAGGTGTCGGCGATGACATTAAATGGGATTGCTTTAGGATCAAATGACGCCTCTGGTGGGCCGGATGTTTCTATGATGCCAAGTTTAGGTGTGCCAGTGGCATCGTTAAAACAAGATGGTACAGATTATTTTGATTATCATCACACCCCTAATGATACTTTGGATAAAATCGACCCAAAGGCACTAGCCCAAAATGTAGCAGCATATGTGCAATTTGCTTATATGATGGCGCAATCTGAAATTGAGCTAAGGCCACTCGCTAAATCGGAGTAATTACCGTCAAGTGAGCCAACTCAACTTACTATTCTGCTAGGTTATATTTATTGAATGTTTTATCCATAAAAATGCCCTTAACGAAAAGGGCATTTTTTTATGACTAAACTGAACCGACTTTTGACTATATATTCATCTGAAAATATTAATAAACACTAGTGTTGCTCATCACGTAAAAAAACCGGACTATCTAACTTGGACTGTTCAGGGCTGTAATAGTAGCCCTCTAAGTCAAATTCAGTTAACTGCTCTAATGTCTTAGGTTGATTATTGACAATATACCTTGCCATCAAACCGCGCGCTTTTTTGGCATAAAAGCTAATTATCTTATATTGACCATTCTTACAATCTTTAAAAATTGGGGTAATAAGTTGCCCCTCAAGCTGTTTGACTTTAACTGATTTAAAGTACTCATTAGAGGCTAGATTGACGATGATGTCATCACCCTGCTCTGCTAATGCCTTATTCACTTCATTGGTAATAATCTCCCCCCAAAAGGCATATAAATTATTTCCAGCTGAGTTAGCTAATTTGGTGCCCATTTCTAAGCGATAAGGTTGGATTAAATCGAGGGGTTTTAGCAAGCCATATAAACCTGACAAAATACGCATATGTTGCTGTGCTGAGTGAATTTGCGACTCTGATAAGCTATCTGCATCAAATCCGGTATAGACATCCCCTCTGAAAGCGAACATCGCTTGCTTGGCATTGATTGGAGTGAAATCAGGTTGCCACTGCTCAAAACGGGCAGCATTCAAACCTGCTATTTTATCGCTAACTTTCATTAAACTAGCAATATCAACAGGCGTAAGTTGCCGACATATCTTTATCAGTGTTTCGCTATGGGATAATAATGTCGGTTGAGTAAACGTTGCCGTTATCGGCGGCTGTTCAAAATCTAATGTTTTGGCAGGTGAGACTAAAACCAGCATGGCTAACTCCTTTATCTGAATACACCACATAATACGTGACTGATATAAAAAAACCATGCTGATTCAGCATGGCTTTTTCGATTACCCTAACGCCTTTAATCAATGCACAAAAAACAATAGCGGCTTATTTTTTGTTACTAGCAGATAAGTCAGGCCAGATTTGTTCTTCCAATTGATCGGCTAGCTCAGGAAATTTACTGGTATCAAATACCGGATCTTTTCCTTCTTTAACTTGCTGACGATAGTCATTAATGACCCTAATCGCCAATCCTGAAAGTAACATTATCGCGACAATGTTAACCAGTGCCATCAGTCCCATGGACACATCAGCTAAATCCCATACCAAACCAATTTTAGCCATAGCACCAAACATCACCATACCTAATACAACAAGTCTAAATAAAGGTAACGCTTTTTTGCTGTTGCCAGACAAAAACATGATGTTAGTTTCGGCGTAAGAGTAATTTGCAATAATTGAGGTAAAACAGAATAACAAGATAGCAAAAGCAATAAAGGCACCGCCCCACGAACCAACATGGAAAGTTAATGCATTGATTGTCATGCCAATGCCTTCACCAGATCCAGCTGCATCACCCGAAAGCAATATTATTGCCGCCGTTGCGGTACAAATAACGATAGTATCAAAAAAGACCCCCATCATTTGTATATAACCTTGTGATGCTGGATGGTTTGGGTTGGGTGAAGCACTTGCTGCAATGTTAGCAGCACTACCCATACCCGCTTCATTTGAAAATAACCCACGAGCTATACCAGCCTGCATAGCTTGCGAGACACTATATGCAATAGCGCCACCAGCAGCTTCTTGCCATCCAAATGCACTATTGATAACGAGCATAAATACTCTTGGTAGTTCCTCAATATTTATCAGTACGACAATAAACGCCATAATGATATAAACTAATGCCATAAAAGGGACAACAAATTCCGATACTTTAGCAACCTTTCTTAATCCCCCCATAATAACCACGCCACTGAATAACGTAATCAAAATACCGACATAGAGTGCATCAACATCAAATACAGCGGTCATCGCACCGGCTATTGTATTAGCTTGAACTGCATTGAAGACCAAACCAAAACAGATAATTAAGAGAACAGAAAATAACACCCCCATCCAACGCTGTCCTAAGCCTTGCTCCATATAGTAAGAAGGACCGCCTCGATATTGCCCATCAACATCTTTTACTTTATAAACTTGAGCAAGAGTGGATTCGATCATCGCTGTGGCCATGCCTAAAACAGCAATAGCCCACATCCAAAAAACGGCACCAGGACCTGCTACCCCTATAGCAAAAGCAACACCAGCCATATTACCTGCACCGACTCTAGCAGCCATACTGGTACAAAAAACTTGAAACGAAGATAATCCATTTTTACCCGGTCTACGGCTAATGGCGAGTAATTTAAGGCCGTGACCAAACTGAGTAAACTGAATAAACCCAAGGCGTATCGTAAAATATAAGCCAGCTCCAACCAGCCCATAAACTAATAGCTCGCCCCAAAGTAGGCCGTTTAAATAATTAATTATTTTTTCTAACATTGCCATAATGCTTATCTATTCCTTTGGAATAACTCAATCTATCGTGTAACAATCTTATTTATAGCTGGGTATAGATGCTGTAATCACGACATATAAAGTTATTTTAATTGCTTGATTATTATTGGTTTATATTTTTATTAATTAAAAACCAGTCTTGTGGCTTGGCTTATTATACCTTTTCAACCAATGATCTCTAATTTAGTTTGAAATTGCATTCAGACTAATTAAGATATTCGATGATGTTCTTTGCAAACAAATTAGCACAGGCAGTCAATTAGAACTTAATAAATTCAACGTAAAAATCACTTTATCGCCCTCAGATCAACAACAGCATAACAATCCTCCACTTTATAAAACCAACATAACAACAAATACAACATAACTCTCAGTGAAATATCACCACCTAATTAACAAAAGTTAGATCCACAACACATTATTGACTCTCAAAATGAAATACAGTGTTCTCAAATTAAGACTAACATTCAATTTTTCTCGTTTTAATGAGGTCAATATGACAAATGCTAATGAAATTATCGCACTCAAAAAGTTTGTTCGAGCTACTAACTTCCTTGCAACTTCGCAAATTTATTTGAAGCAAAACGTACTTTATAAACGTAAGCTTGAACACACTGATATTAAACCTAGATTACTAGGCCATTGGGGAACTTGCCCAGGTATTAACTTTGTCTACGCTAACGTAAACCGTCTTATTGTTAAACATAATCGTGAGTTCATCTACCTTGTTGGCCCTGGTCATGGTTTTCCTGCAGTACAGGCCAACCTATTCATGGAAGGTTCATTAAGCCATTTCTATCCAGAGACAATTCCTTATACAGAAACCGGTATCGAAGATATCTGTAAAAAATTCTCTGCAGCCTATGGCTATCCTTCGCATGCTAACCCAGAAGCACCAGGACAAATCTTAGAAGGTGGCGAACTTGGCTATTCATTGTCTGTTGCATGGGGTTCTGTGCTAGATAATCCAAATCTGATTGCTGCCTGCTTAATCGGTGACGGTGAAGCTGAAACAGGCCCACTAGCAGCATCTTGGTATGCTAACCGTTTGGTATCACCTAAAAATAACGGCGCAGTTCTTCCAATCGTGCATATCAATGGTTATAAAATCTCTGGCCCAACCCGTATGGGCCGCATGAGTCATGAAGAGCTTGATTTAGAATTCCGTGGTCTTGGTTATCATCCAATTATTGTTGATGATGAACTTGATACTGATATCTTCGAACAGATGTTAGCGGCAATGGACTTGTCCTATGACATGATCAATGACATTCAACGCCGTGCACGCTCTGGCGAAGATGTTGTTAAACCACGCTGGCCAGTGATTTTAATGAGAACAGCAAAAGGCTGGACTGGTACTACTGAATATGATGGTAAAAAGCTCGCGGGTAACTGTGAATCTCATCAAGTCATCGTCAATAACTGTGCAACCGACAAAGGTCATTTAGATGCACTTGATCAATGGTTAGCTAGCTACAAATTTGATGAACTTGTACAAACTACTGAGGCTGGCGAATTAGTATTTGATAAAGACATTATGTCTTTGATGCCACCTAAAGATCTTTGTTGTGGTCGTCAACGTTTGAGCTACGGTGGCGAAGTCGTTCGTGCATTAACCAATCCAGACTTAGTAAAATTAGGTTACGGCGCTGAAACTCCTCGCGGTCAACGTGGTTACTCAATGTTGAAAATGGGTCAGTGGATGCGTGATGCATTCAAATTAAACCGCGATCAACGTAACCTGCGTATTTTCAGCCCAGATGAAACTTATTCAAACCAACTTCAAGCTGTGTTTGAAGAAACAGATCGCGCTTGGCAGTGGCCAATTGAGAGCTGGGATGAGGATATGTCTCGCGACGGTCGTGTAATTGAACTATTATCTGAAAACTTACTTTTCGGTATGTTACACGGTTACACAGTAACGGGCCGTCACGGTATGTTCCCAACTTATGAGGCTTTCTCTCAAGTTGTGTCATCTATGGCTGACCAATACTGTAAATACGTCCATGCAAGTCAAGACATCCATTTCCGCAAGCCAATTCCAGCGTGTAACGTGGTACTGTCTTCGTTACTAGAGCGTCAAGATCACAACGGTTATTCTCATCAGAATCCGTCTTTCCTAGGTGCTATGCTTGAGAAGCACCCAAACATTATTTCTGCTTATTTACCAGCAGATGCTAACAGTACTTTGGTGTATACCGAAAAAGCTTATGCTGATCGTGACAAACTAAACATCATTGTTGCTGGTAAGAAATCACTACCACAATGGTTGTCATTAGACGAAGCTCGTAAGCAAGCTAAAGACGGCATGATGGTGTGGGATTTCGCCTCTGATAATAATCCTGATGTTGTTTTAGCCGGTTGTGGCGATTATGCAACTCAAGAATGTATGGCTTCACTAGTACTAATTCGTGAAATTCTACCACGGGTACGCATTCGCTTTGTGAGTGTGTCAGAACTTCACAGCAGTGGCTTAGGTAGTCTTGAGTTCCAAAGCAAGCCTTGGATGATGGATGAAGTCTTTACAGAAGATAAAGGCGTGGTATTTAACTACCACGGTTACCCAAACACCATTAAGAAGCTAGTATTTGATTATAAAGGTAACCGTCGTTTCCGTATTAAGGGTTATGAAGAAGAAGGTTCAACGACTACACCGTTTGATATGGGCGTACGTAACGGCACCTCTCGCTACCACTTAGTTATCGACATGGCGTATAAATTGTTCCAACAAGGCGTAATTGACGAAACTCAACACGTTCGTATTACCACTGATATGTTACAACGCTTGGTTGACCATAAAAACTACATCAAGGCAAATGGGGTAGATCCTGTTGAAATCGAAAACTGGGTATGGACTCGCTAACATTGAGCCTATAAATAAAGCCCAATAGCATTTATTAACAAATAATCTAGTTACGTGATGCTATAAAACGACAACAAACGATGCGCTCTTTTTGGGGCGCATTTTTTATTTCCACAGCTAAATACCAATAATCTGATATTTTTATCCTAAAAAGGTGTAAAAATGTTTACTATGTTGAATAACGCATCCCCCAGTTCAGTTCTAGTGGGATATCCAACTGAATATTCATACAAAAATACAACCAACAAACAGTTTAAAAAACCTACACAAAATCGTTTTGTCAATAAATAAATGACTACTTATTTGCAAAATAAGACAATAAATACTTCTTTATCACTGGCAATTGATAGTTTTTACTCCCATAATCCGCCTCGTCAACTAATACAGATAAGACTCACCACAATAAGTGTTGGCAATACCGATTCGACTTGAAAAAACATGTGACCGGTATATTGGTGAAGTATTAATAACAATGGACTTATAAATGATGAAGAACATATTAAAAGTAGTATTACTGACCTCAATGTTACCTTTTGCAGCTTCAGCTGCTGAAGAATTAACACCTTGGTACGTTGGTGGCGGTTTAGGCGTAAATAACTACGAGCCAAACTGTGATCAAAAAACCATGAAAGTATGTGGCGAAGATGACCCATATGCTTGGGATGTATTCGGCGGATATTTATTCAATGATTATTTTGGTGTGGAATTAGGTTATCGCGACCTAGGCCGTGCCGAATGGACTGACTACAGCAACAAGTTAAACGATGTTGGTGCTCGTGGTATGTCTTTAGGTTTAGTTGCATTTTACCCATTTGCAAACAAATGGTCTTTATCAGCTGAAGCTGGTGCAATGAACTATCTTATTTCTAACAAAAAACAGTGGGATACTGAGTATTATAGCGACAATGGTATTGCACCATATATTGGCGCAGGTATTGGTTATAACTTCACTGACAACTTAAAGCTAGCAGCTAAATACCGTCGTTACGAAAACTTGGACGAAGAAAAGTGGAACACACTTTCTATGGAAAGTAACTACTGGGGTCTTGAGTTAAGCTACCGTTTTGGTTCAGTAAAAGCGGCACCTGTTGCAGCTGTTGTTGCACCAGTAGTAGTTGTTGCTGCCGATGCTGACTCTGACTCTGATGGCGTTGTTGATCGTTTAGACAAATGTCCTAATACACCAAGTAACCACAAAGTGGATGCGACTGGCTGTACAGTATATGAATTAGCGACAACTAAGCATGACTTAGGTGGCATCTTATTCGCTAATGACTCTGCAGTAATTAATCAAGCTTCATTCTCTGATCTAGAGAAATTAGCTAACTACATGAAGAAAAACCCAGAGCATACCGTTATTGTTGAAGGCCATGCGTCAAACGTAGGTAAACCAGCATATAACATGGCTCTATCTGACCGTCGTGCGAGTTCAGTTGCTAATGCCCTTACATCGAAATACGGCATCAGTGCAAACCGTATTAAATCTATCGGTTATGGTGTAACTAAGCCTGTAGTTGAAGGTAACACTGCTGAAGCTCATAGACAGAACCGTCGTATTGAAGCTATCGTTACTGGTACTGAAAAACGTGCTGTATTAAAATAATTTAATACTAATCGATTTAACGAAAAGCCGCTGATATCAGCGGCTTTTTTATTTACTGAACAATAATAAACTTCTCTAAACATCTACTATTAGTCATATTTATGTTTTTATCACCCAATTAAATAAACATAAATTTGCACTAAATTCGAAATTTAACAACAATAAAAAACAAAAATTAAGCAAAACAGTGCAACATTTGGTAATTTTTTTACCAAAACGTTGGAATAAAGAGTAAAATCGCGTTTAATAAAGGAAGTAAAATAACCATTTTTTATCGAGAGGAAACGTCACATGGCCAACGCACTCGCTCAACTCAAAGCATTCACTACTATTGTCGCAGATACCGGTGACATTGAAGCAATAAAACGCTATCAACCAGAAGATGCAACCACAAATCCATCGTTAATTTTGAAAGCTGCACAAATTCCTGAATATGCCTCTTTAATCGAAAATGCTGTTAGCTGGGCAAAAAACCAAAGCAACGATCAAGCACAACAAATTGAAGATGCCGGTGATAAGCTTGCGGTAAACATTGGCGTTGAGATTCTAAAACTTGTCCCAGGCCGTATTTCTACTGAAGTAGATGCGCGTCTTTCTTTCGACAAGCAAGGCTCTATTGATAAGGCACATAAGCTTATCAAGCTTTATAAAGAAGCTGGAATTGATAAATCACGCATTCTAATTAAATTAGCATCTACCTGGGAAGGCATATGCGCAGCTAAAGAGTTAGAGCAAGAAGGCATTAACTGTAACTTAACCCTATTATTTAGCTTTGCTCAAGCAAGAGCTTGTGCAGAGGCTGGTGTTTATCTTATTTCTCCCTTTGTAGGCCGTATTCTTGACTGGTACAAGAAAGATACTGGTAAAGATTACACTGCGGAAACGGATCCTGGGGTTATTTCGGTTACTGAAATCTATGATTACTACAAACAACACGGCTATAGCACGGTTGTAATGGGGGCGAGCTTCCGTAATATCGGCGAAATCATCGAATTAGCAGGTTGCGATCGCTTAACCATTGGACCGGCTCTATTAGAAGAGTTAGCCAATACTGATATCCTTGTTACTGAAAAACTTAAAGCGGTACCGGCATCATCAACCGCACCTACTGCGCTAACTGAAGCAGAATTCCGTTGGGCATTTAATGAAGATCCAATGGCGGTTGATAAACTTGCTGAAGGTATTCGTAATTTTGCGATTGACCAAGGTAAACTTGAGGTCATGCTAAAAGAGAAGTTAAGCTAAACAAGGAATGTGAATTAATGACTCAATTAACACAATCAGCTACATGGCAACAGTTAATTAGTAATGCAGCTGCGCTGCCTCACATGCGTGAGCTATTTAGTCAAGACAAACAACGTTTTGACTCAATGCATCTCAAAAGCTGTGGTTTACTGCTAGATTACTCAAAAAACCGTGCTGATAAAGAAACCTTGGCGTTGTTATTTAAACTTGCTAATGAAGCTCAGCTACAAGATAAAATCACCGCAATGTTTTCCGGTGACATTATCAACAATACTGAGCAACGTGCAGTACTTCATACCGCACTTCGCAGTATGGCTGACCAAGATATTAAAGCTGACGGAAAAAACATTGTTCCTGAAGTACAGCAAACTCTTACCAAAATGGCTAAGTTTGTTGAGCAAGTACAAAGTGGTCAATGGAAAGGCTACACAGGAAAAGCGATTACAGATATCGTTAGTATTGGTATTGGCGGATCTTTTCTAGGCCCTAAAATAGTAACTCAGGCGTTAAGACCTTATTGGCAAGGACTAAATTGTCATTTTGTTGCCAATGTGGATGCTACATCGATTTGTGAGAAATTGAAGGGTTTGAACGCTGAGACCACGTTATTTGTCATGTCATCAAAGTCGTTTAGCACGCAAGAAACGCTTACTAATACGCTAAGCGCAAAAGAGTGGTTTTTAGCACAAGGGGCATCACAGAGCGACGTTGCCCAGCACTTTGTGGCTGTTACCTCAAATGTCGCGAAAGCGACTGAGTTTGGTATGGATGCCGACAATATTTTTCCTATGTGGGATTGGGTCGGTGGCCGCTATTCTTTATGGTCAGCGATTGGTTTACCGATAGCACTGGTTGTGGGTATGGATAATTTTAAACAATTATTATCCGGTGCCTTTGACATGGACCAACATTTTCAGCAAGCACCGCTAGAACAAAACATGCCAGTCATTATGGGAATGCTATCTGTGTTATATAGTAATTTTCATAGTGCACAGTCCCATGTCATTTTAACTTATGATCACTATTTACGTGGTTTACCTGCTTATTTCCAGCAACTTGATATGGAAAGCAACGGCAAGTCGGTCACTTTAGAAGGGCAAACTGTTGATTACAGCACAGGTCCTGTTATTTGGGGCGGCGAAGGCACCAATGGGCAACATGCATACCATCAGCTATTGCATCAAGGTACTGCACTTATTCCTGCTGACTTTATCATGCCATTACAAAGTCATAATCCGCTTGGTGAGCATCACAATCAACTGGCATCAAATTGCTTTGGCCAAACTCAGGCATTAATGCAAGGTCGTACATACGAAGAAGCATTAGCCGAAATGAGCACAAGCAAGCTTGATGATGCCCAAAAGCAGCTGATTGCCAAACACAAAGTAATGTCTGGTAACAAACCCAGCAACACTTTATTAATGGATAAACTGACACCTCGAACCTTAGGTGCTTTAATTGCTTTATATGAGCACAGAACATTTGTTCAAGGTGTCATTTGGCAGATTAACTCCTTTGACCAATGGGGAGTTGAATTAGGTAAATTACTCGGCAACGATGTACTCGACCGGATTGGAGCTGACCAGAATGCAAATGAATTAGATTGTTCCAGTAATTCCTTAATCAATTTGTATCGTCAAGGGCAGATTTAACCACTAAAAAAGCCAGTGTAAGCTTAACACCATTCAGTTAAGAGTTTCTTCTCTTAACTGGATAGCGGGTTTTGTTAATTCGAACGGTCCTACTTTTGGGCCGTTTTCGTTTTTTGGGCAAGATAAATTGCTTAACGTTTTCCCTCATTGCTTTGAGCTTTTTAGGGATTGTTCCTGGCGAAGCAATTGCGCACCACATCAGTCTTGAATTACATCACGATGTGGTACAACAGCCAACGGATGCATTCATACCTCTATTATCAAAGTCCTAATGAATTTGAGCGTATGGATAAGCCGTTAAAAGAAGTGGCTTAACGAACTTAACTAGGGTGACCGAATTCATTTGACCAGGTCAATAGCACTTGGTGCAACGGTTTCTCCCAACTTATCAACTAACGTTAAGTCAAGCTTGGAGACGACTTCAGCGATGGAACGATTTCGGTAAATTCTTTTTGAAAGATAGATAGTTCTTCGGGGGCGACAAGTAATTCAGTATCAGTAAGCCAGTTAGACAACATAAAAAATGACTCGGTTCAAAAGAAGGAGCCATTTTCGTAGGATCATTTTTGCTGTCAACCGATCAGTTTCTTAACTGATCGGTGTTAAGCGTAAGCTGGCTTTTTATTAGTCTACTACCACTCTATTCAGCACATCATGCCAATTACGGTAAAATACCTTCATTAAAACTTCACCTGCACTTAACACAATTGAAACATAAAAGTTGCACCCTACAATAGAAATATGATACTTATTCGCATAGAGACATCATAATAACAAGGGAGGTTACCATGGATCGTTTAGACTATGGTGGTGCGTTAGACGAAGTTGTTGAAAGACCAAGCCGTTCCAAAGGATCTAACAAAAAGCGTAAATGGCGAGAGATTGAGGCAATTAAGGATAAGCAACGCTTACTAAAAGAATTACAAGATATTGATGATTCTTTTGAATTTGATGCCAATACGTTAGTGTTATAGACATGAGCAGTCGTGAATATTTATTCACTAAATAGCAATATAATAAAAGAGCACCTAGGGTGCTCTTTTTGATCATACTGATAACATTTATAATGTTATATATTAATTTTTTTATCTGCTTTCACAATATACTGTCGAAGTTCTTCAAAAATAACATTATCGTTTTGGCTAAAAAGTGGGTCTTCTACCAGTTTCTTATGGCATAAATGCTCAATTTTTTGCCAATCACTGATATCTAATGCTTTAGCAAAGTGAGGAAAAACCTCCGTTTCTTCAAACTGCATATGCTCAACTTGTAACTTGATGTAGTTAGCTAAATCATTGATCAACTTTTCTCTTGAAATCACAATATCAGAAAGGATCATATTTAAACTGTACATCAAAGAACCGGAGACTTGAGCTAACCGCTCATGCTCATCACGAAGCTGATCGCTATTAGGTATAGACATTTTTTGGGCATAATAATGATAAGTGATGTCTTCTACTGGATGATGACTATGTTCTGCATATCCCTGCATATACTCAACAATATCTCTCACAAGATTAAAGTTAACAGCTTCACCCTCGGCTAAACGGGCATTTTTGTTGGTGAGTATATTCAATAAAATGGCTATGTGTTGGTGATCACGCATTAATCGCTTAAGCATCGTCTTCTCCGTCATGTCTAACTCACTTACTCAAATTGTAGTCAATATCCTATTAACTTCAAATCTACTACAACCATATAAATTAGTTATGACAGAGATCATATTCCAGATAATTAACAAGCTAGCAGTTTTAGAAACACTAAAGCACCTAATAAGGTGCTTTAGTGTTTCTGCTAACAATGTATTTATCTAAGAGTACTAAATAAATGTGACTTTAACTGAGTAAAATCAGCGTCTAACTCAACAGATAAAATGGTTTTATTGACGACAGCTTCAAGTTCAGGTGGTAAAGGTAAGTCAACTTGTAACTCTCTATCCACCACATCCTTAAATTTTGCAGGATGCGCTGTACCTAAAAATATCCCATACTCATCTTTAGCCAATAATTGACGTAAACCTTGAGCTGCAATAGCTGCATGCGGCTCTGATTGATAACCCAATCGATATAGATTTTTAAGCGCTTCAGAGGTTTGCAATTCATTTAATGCTAAGCCAGTAATATCAGAAAGTGGCCAGCCCATTTGCTCACAAATAGCTTCAACGCGGGGCCAATTACTCGGCTCTGACACATCCATCGCATTTGACATAGTTGCAACAGTATCATGTGGTGCCCAGTCACCATTTTGTAAGTAACGTGGCACAGTATCGTTGCTATTGGTTGCTGCAATAAATCGCTTTATTGGCAAGCCCATCGCTTTAGCAAATAAACCTGCAGTTAAATTACCAAAGTTGCCGCTAGGAACTGATACCACAAAGTTTTCATGACCGGCTTTTTTAGCTTGGGCGATGGCTTCAAAGTAATAACAAATTTGCGCCAATAAACGGCTTATATTGATTGAATTTGCAGAGTTTAGCGCTAAACCTTCTCTGACCTCTTCATCATCAAAGGCTTGCTTCACTAAATGCTGACAAGCATCAAAATCAGAATTAACCGCCACTGTGTGGATATTCTTGCCTAAAGTAGTGAACATTTTCTCTTGCAGCTCACTGATTTTACCCTTCGGATACATCACAACAACTTGTACTTTATCTAAACCATAAAATGCATCCGCCACAGCAGCGCCTGTGTCACCAGAGGTTGCTGTCAGAATAGTTAACCCTTTATCTCCTGATAATAAATTGATACATTGCGCCATAAAACGTGCACCAAAATCTTTAAATGCAAGGGTTGGTCCATGAAAAAGCTCTAAACAGCTACGATGAAAATCAACTTCTTTTAGGGGAGCCTCAAAGGTAAATGCTTTATCAACCAATGCATCAACATTATCTTGCCCTAATTCATCTGCTAACCAAGCGCCTAAAACAAGTTTACTACGCTGTGCAAATGGCATATCAAGTAAACTGTCAATATCGTTTAACACAGGGATCGTTTTAGGGAAAAACAACCCTCTATCTTTACCTAGCCCTAATTGAACAGCCTGACTAAAATTAACTTCCTGCGAAGGATGTTTTAAATTATATAATTCCATTACCACTACCTATTAAATTGAAAATTTTGTTTCGATACTAAACGCGTCGAGTACCTTGTTCATCTAATTGACATACATGGGCAAAACCACCTTGCTCTGTCACGTAATGTTGCTCTAGCCAGGTTTTTGCCTGTTGAGCTTTTTCTAATGAGTCGGTGACGCTAAACAATGTTGGTCCACTGCCTGAAATCCCCGTAGTCAGCATTCCTTGTTGCGCTAATGCTTCTCTAGCATCAAGGTAGCCAGGAATAGCTGCCGCGCGATAAGGCTCAGCAAGTACATCCTTGAGCACTTCAATTGCCATAGCAGCATCTTGTTGATAACTAGCATGTACAAAAGCACTTAAATAACGACCAAAATCAATCGCCACGGCTTTATCATATTGAGCGGGTAACAATGCGCGCATTTTAGCGGTCGATAATGAAATACCAGGATAAGCCACCACCCAATACCATTGCTTAAAACTCGGTATCGCCGCACAAACCTTATCGGCGGTATTAAGCATTAGTTGCATGCCACCTAAGTAACAGGGGGCAACGTTGTCATAATGGACACTACCTGAGATTTGTCCTTCAAACTCGCCCATTAACAATAGCAAAGCTTGTTGATCAAATGGTTGTTCAAAGTATTCATTTAGTGCATACAGCGCAGCAACTACAGAGCTAGCACTCGAACCTAACCCACTACCAACGGGTAAATTTTTCTCTAAAATGAGTTTAACGCCATCTTGACGTTGTAGTTTATCAAGAAAAAAAACGGCACACTGATAAACGATATTGTCTTTCAAATCCGTTGGTAATTTATGCGCCCAAGGTCCTACCTGAGTAAATTCAACGCCGCTTTCAATACCGCTAATAGTGACTTTATCGCCCAGAAGGCTACCATCAATAGGCGCTAACGCAGCACCTAATAAATCGAAACCTACACCTACATTCCCCATAGATGCTGGTGCATAAACACTCAGTTGAGCTTGATTAATGCTATTCATTACAAACCCACCTCACGTGTCCAGTTAAGGGTTCTAAGTACGTCGGCGAACACACCTGCTGCAGTCACATCAGTACCCGCGCCATAGCCACGTAAAACAAATGGAATGGGTTGGTAGTAGCGACTGTAAAAAGCCAGCGCATTTTCACCACCTTTGACACTATATAAAGGATCGGTCGCATCAACTTCAATAATGCGAACATAACACTTACCTTGATCAATTTGACCAACATAACGCAGCACCTTTCCCTGCGCTTTAGCATTAGACACTCTTGAAGATACTTGTGCATCAAGACGGGATAAGTTGGCCATAAATGTCTCAACATCACCGCTATCATCAAAATCAGTAGGTAATACAGATTCAATGTTAATATCGCTAAGCTCTAAGGGCAAGCCAACTTCACGGGCTAAAATAAGCACCTTACGAGCAACATCCATTCCACTTAAATCATCGCGAGGATCAGGTTCTGTGAAACATTTATCACGGGCAATTGATGTGGCTTGCGATAAACTCATTCCTTCATCCAGCATCCCGAAAATATACGATAACGAACCTGATAAAATACCATTAAATTTATGCAGTTTATCACCCGCGCATAACAACTTTTTCAGGTTATCAATAACGGGTAAACCTGCACCAACCGTGGTTTCATATAAAAATTGACGACGTTGCTCTAAACTCACTTTGCGTAATGCTTGATAAAATGCATAATCACGGGTATTGGCTTTTTTGTTTGGCGTGACCACGTGAAATCCAGCATTCATTACATCTAAATAACGGTCTGAAACAGCTTCACTTGAGGTACAATCGACTAAGACTGGGTTGAGTAATTGTTGCGCTTGCCCCCATAGCAATAAATTATTTAAATCATAGGGTTGAGCATTATCAGTCATTAAGCATTGCCAGTTAGATAATTCAATTCCATTACTGTCCAGTAGCATTTGACGTGAGTTAGCAATACCGCATACTCGAATGCTGATGTGCTGCTCTTTTAGCATGTCATTTTGTTGTTTTATTTGTTCAAGCAATCCTGCGCCCACATTACCAGCACCGACTAAGAACACATCAACGTATTGCTGCACATCAAAGAAAGCCTGATGGCAAGCACTGATAGCATGTTTGGTTTTACTTTGCTGGATAACGGTTGAAATAGAGCGCTCTGACGACCCCTGAGCGATTGCTATAATATTAACGCTCGCCTTAGCTAACGCGCTGAAGAACTTAGCCGCCACTCCTTTATGCGTTTTCATGCCATCACCAATTAAGGACACGATAGCTAAACCTTGGCGCAACTCAATAGGCTCAAGTAATTCAGATTTTATTTCTAATTCAAATTCTTGTTCTAGAGCCCATTTCGCTTTCGCTGCGTCACGAGTACCAACACAAAAACTGATACTGTATTCAGATGAGCTTTGGGTGATCAATGATACCGAAATACCACTGCGTGAAATGGCTGCTAACGTACGACTGGCCATCCCAACCATCCCCTTCATACCTGGCCCAGATACGTTAAACATAGTCTGATCATCAAGATTAGAAATGGCTTTAACTTGTAAACCAGTTTGATCTTCATCGTTCGATACCAATGTACCTGGAGCTGATGGATTAAAGCTGTTTTTGATATAGCAAGGAATATGATACTGCGCAATTGGGGCGATAGTTTTAGGGTGCAATACTTTGGCACCAAAATACGATAGCTCCATCGCCTCTTGATAACTCAACTGAGACAATAACTTAGCATCTGTCACCGCACGAGGATCTGTGTTATAAACACCATCCACATCGGTCCAAATTTCACAGCTAGATGCATCTAAACAAGCGGCTAACACGGCAGCAGAATAATCAGAACCATTACGCCCTAAGGTCACAATTTTTCCATGAGCATCTGCGGCAGTAAAACCTGGCATAACCCACACTCTGTATTCAGTTAACGGTAATACTGCAAACCGAGGTTTACTGACATTAATATCGACTACAGACTCTAAAGGCTGCCCATGGGCAAGAAACAATGCAACTGGGTCCAACTGCGCGGCAGTAATGTTTTTAGCCAACATCACTTGCTCCATTAACGCTGCGGATAAACGCTCGCCAGAAACAACAATAGCAGCCCTGACTGAGTCCGGGCACTCACCTAACAAGGATATTCCCTCTAACTTAGACTTCCATTGCTGCATTTGCATATTAAGTTTCTGTTTTAGTAATTCCTGTTGAGCTACAGACAACAAGGTTTCACCCGCTTGGGTATATAAATTATTAAAAACATGATCGATATGATCAACAACCGCTTGGTAAGATTTTCCCTCCACCGCTATATCAACCATTTCCAACAATGCATTTGTAATTGTTGCAGGGGCAGAAAGGACCGTAGCGACTGGTTCAGCCTTAGAAGACTGAGCAATAATATCAGCCGCCATTAAAAAACGAGGCCAATTTGCTAACGACGTACCACCAAACTTCATCACTTTCATACCGTTTTCTCCTGCCAATATCATGACATCAATGCAAAATTTTATAATAAAAAAGCCCGCTTCTTTTGTGGGAAGCGGGCTTGTTACTGAATTCTATTTAGGATGAATCAGCCCGCCCCCACTATATTAATAGTGGTGGTTGTAATGATTGTAATGGTTGCTATTACAACGGACTTGTAGGCTGACATATCGCTCACTTATTCGGGTTTCATCAGTGTTACCAAACGCATACGCTTTCCATTGCAGGTAACTCTTATTCACTAATGCTTACAGAATTGCTTTTTTAGCACTATATTGTCAACCCCAGTTGCCAATAAATTTGCATATTAATTAGCATTTAAGTTGATTTATTTAAGATTTCATATTTCATAAACTGAAACATCAATTGCATTCGCAATAAAACAATTAAAATACTGCATTTACGCTAACGTCAACGTTATTAGTATCACAATTAAATTGTTATATTTTTCAATAATTAAAGATAAAGCGCACCCATTACGCTATCCCAAATAGTAGTGTAGCAAGAATGAGCAAGCTGATAATGTTCTTGATGCTTAATAAATGAGTAAATTTCTATAGCATTCGATTAATCGGATAAAAACAATAACGAGCTAACTAAATCAATAGGAATTGATCAAAATACGACACAAATCATCGCAGCCCCAAAAAAATAAAGGTATTATGCGCCCATATCAGCAATTGGAGTCATTATGAAAATTTCAAAACATGCCGCGGTTACCATTCATTACCGTCTAAGCGATGCACAAGGTCAATTATTGGAAAGCTCTTTTGATGCAGAGCCAATGGTTTATATTCAGGGTACCGAAAATCTTATACCTGGCCTAGAAGCTGAATTAGAAGGTAAAGTTGTTGGTGATAAATTTGAAGCAAACATACCAGCCGAACAAGCTTATGGTGTATATCACGAAGGTTTGAAGCAAGAAGTGCCTTTAGCTGCATTTGGTGATATTGAAGATATCGTACCGGGTATGCGCTTTATTGCAGAAACAGAAATGGGTCAGCGCCCTGTTCAAGTAACAGAAGTAAAAGACGATAGTGTCATTGTTGACGGTAACCATCCCCTAGCAGGCCAAGCATTAACATTTAATGTTGAAGTTATTGCAGTGAGAGAAACAACTGCGGAAGAAATCGCCCACGGACACATTCATGCCCATGGTGGCAGTTGTGGCGGTGGACATGAACATAATCATGAGCACGATCATGAACCTTGTGACACCCAAAAACCGGGTTGTGATGGCAATGGCGGATGTGGTTGTAATTAATAATAAATGTAGACTATTTTACTAAGCAATTAGGTTATTTCACCTAATTAAAACCAGTAGAAAGTTTGAATAAATGCAAGTCGCTGATTAAAATATAGTCAGCGACTTTTTTTATACGCTATACTTTATCCTGTGTGGTATCAATTGATACGCCATTTAATAGTGTCACGTTTGCCCTTTCCACCTTGTTTATGATTGAGGACAATTTAATAAACATGCGTTAGCAGCGTGGTATATCTCAGTATAAAAATAATAATAATTAATGATTAGCGACGGAGTGCTCATGTTAATTAAGCCACTTTATGAGTTATTACCTTACACATATATTGCTATCGGCGGGGTAAGTATTTTGATTCTACAACAAGAATATGCAATTGCAGCCGCTGTTGTAGTGTTTTTGTTTGGCGCCAGAATTTATAACTTACGCTCACAAAACCGTCGAACCGACACTAAACGCAGACGTAAAGAAGGTTTATGGCCAGACTGGTTGTATGGGTATATGCCATTCCTTTATATTTTATCGGCAGCCTTGCTTTATCGTTTTATCCCTAAAGATTCTAGCGCTTTGTTTGCTATTTGCTTGGTAACCTTTGGGACTTACCTACTTTTAAGGCGCTCTAGTTATAGACGCCATAAAATTCCAGTGTTTAGAACCCAGGGCCGTTAATCAACCTTAACTAGAGATAATAAAGGCTTAACAAACAATAAAAAACCGCTTAATCACATCAAGCGGTTTTTATTGTAATGGGAGTCCTATCAATCTACAAAATCAACTTTTGAACTTGCTGACGCTGCTCATTAGACATGTTTTTAAGGTAATTAGAACAGCGTGTAATCGTTGCAATGCTGACTTGATACTCAGCTGCGATTTGCCTTTGACTTAACTTACCTTCCAGTAAGGTTTGAAACACCTTTAATCGGCCAGCAACTGCGCTGCGCTCTTCCTCTGTCAGCAATAACCGAAATAACACCGCTAATTCATCATGATTCGAATGAGTCAAAATTTTATCGACCACTAAACTCCAATTCGCTCTCATAGGTACTCTCTTTAATAAAGTCCCCCTGATAATAACAAGGAAACAGCCGAAAGCAAAAGCTGCACAAACTATATAGCGATATCCAAAAGTGAAGTTATGTAAACTCGCCTCACATTCAGAAACAATCTAAAGGTGATTTCATAAAATAAATGTGTAAAATAAAGCCGATACTCCCTGATAATAATAGAGAATACAATGAAAAAAATTTTACTCGCAATGACGGCAACTGCACTACTTATCCCAAGCGTTTATGCTAATAACTTTAAAGATACTGATCATGCCATTAAATATCGCCAATCAGCATTCGGTTTAATTGCCTATAACTTTGGCGATATGGGTGCGATGTTAAAAGGTAAAAAAGAATTTGATGCCACGGTATTTGCAGCTCGTGCAACCAATGTTGCAGCACTATCAAAAATCCCTCATGAAGGCTTTATCGCAGGTTCAGACAAAGGTAATACCGACGCGTTAGCTAAAATTTGGACTGACAAAGCCGATTTTGATAGCAAAATGACTGAATTCCAAGAAAATGCCACTAAATTGGCTGTCATTGCGCAAGGTACGGATTTAGGGCAGATCAAAAAAGCATTTGGTGATACAGGTCAAAGCTGTAAAGGCTGTCACGACGTTTATAAAAAAGATTAATATCGCAAACATTCTGCTCTAGTATGATAAAAAGCCCATATCGCTAATATCGAATGGGCTTTAATTTTTAGCAGGCATACCGATTAGCAATCGACTACATATACTTGACGACATCTGCTAACAAGCTAAACCACACCCCTGTAAATAAAACAGCAAACACAATTAACGCAAGCCAAATGGGTACCATTTTAGGTTGTTTCAACTCACCTTGAACGCGCTTGTAGCCTGTTATCATTGCCGTAATTAGGTTTTCTCCTTTAATGAGATAAACCATTACAGCCAAAACATGCATTGCAGCAAAACCGAGAATAAAATTGAAGTTTTGTTTATGTACCCATGTCAATGTGCTCGCTGTGGCAGATGATACAGTGCTATAGAATGGGCCCTCTGTAAAAATATCATCTGTAGCGAATAATCCTGTTACGAGTTGTACGGCTAGTAAACTCAGTAATAATACCACCATGTATCCACCTAGCGGATTATGCCCTAAAGATTGAGGCTTCTGTTTATCTTTAGCATATTTAATAACGGCTTTAGGGGGGCGAATAAAATGGGTAAATTTGGCAGTATCACTCCCGATAATGCCCCAAATAAGCCTAAAAGCTAATAGCGTTAGTAGCAAGTAGGCAAATATCTGATGCAGACTCATCTCTCCCGCATCAGCACTCCACCACAACGCTCCGAGTAATATCACCATACTCCAATGAAACGCTCTTACTGAAAAGTCCCACACTTTAATTTGCTTAAATTGAGATTGCATTTAATCACTCGACTTTAATAAATGTTGTAATAATTCGCCATAGGCGAAAACATCACTCATTATAAAATTATTTATTCAATTAAGGGGAGTTGAAAACGTAAAGAAGTGTAAGAAATAAAAAGGCGACTCAGGTCAATAAACATTATCCTTAAAAACACAGGTTAACACACTCTTAAACCGCCTAACATGCTGTTGTTATCCATTCAAATATGCGCCTAGTTAATTAGCTTTTCAAGTTAAATTACCGCTATTTTTAACGACAATGTCTATACGCTCAAATTAATACCACCTAACAAAACTCCCGTTCAATTACGTGATATAGATCACATTTTAATAGCCTTAAGTTGGTAATCTGAAGTTAAGCAATACAACAGAAGGTTCAAAATATGCTGAAAATCACTAGCAAGCAACTTGAAGTCACTGCCCCTATTCTTGAACGTATTGAAGGACAATTTGAAAAGCTCACAAGACACGATGTTCATCTTATTAACCCGCATGTCATTATTACTCAGGAAAAGCAGCTCTTTAAAATTGAAGCATCTATAGGCTTGCCAAGTGGAGAACTATTTGCCCAGGCGAAAAACGACAACCTTTACGCAGCAATTACTGCAATGGGTAAAAAGCTGGAAAAACAGCTAAATCGCCTGACCCATAAACCCCAAGCTCAACGTCATACTACACTTGAACGTGCAGAAGATGATTTTGAGTATATCTACAAGGAGGATACCGCCGCTTGATACTCATACCAAAAACACATAGCGCATCCTCGGGTGCGCTTTTTTATGCAGGTTTAAGCCAAAGTGAACAATTTTACATTGACACTCACCTAGCGAAGTTTTAGTTTTAACCTATGAACAAAATATTGTGTCGCGTTTTTATTTTATTTTTTATGCAACCCACATAGGGAGGCGGTTTTTCTGTATTAAAAAGAAAATGAAAATACCAAAGCCTCCCAAATGGGGGGCTTTTTAGTTTTTACTATCGAAATAAGCAATCGAATTGAACAATATTAAGAGGTTAGTATGAATAAGCCACAAGGGTTAGATCTAACGCGAGAACAGATTACATCGTTAGATAATGAGCTACTGACCTTGCTCTCTAAACGTCGTGAACTCAGTCTTGAAGTCGCCCGCAGTAAAGAAGTTGATGTTAGACCTATTCGTGATACCCAAAGGGAAAAACAATTATTAGAACGACTTGTTCAGCTTGGACGAGACAAAGGGCTTGATGCACATTTTGTGATATCTCTTTACCAAAACATCATTGAAGACTCTGTGCTTAACCAGCAAGCTTTTTTACACGGCAGAGCCAATCCTGACACACAGAAACAACACTATACAGTGGCCTTTTTAGGAGCCAGAGGTTCATATTCATATCTTGCCGCCACTCGTTACTGTGATAGAAGGCAGGTGACAATGATCGACTTTGGCTGTCAAAGTTTTGATGACATTGTCAACGCAGTTGAATCAGGCCATGCTGATTACGGATTCTTACCGATTGAAAATACCTCTTCAGGATCAATTAATGAGGTGTACGACGTTTTGCAACATACCAGCCTATCGATTGTGGGCGAAACCACAATAGAAGTTGGACATTGTTTATTAGCAAAACGAGGTACTGATACTGCCAATATTAAAACCGTCTATGCGCACCCACAACCCATTAGTCAATGCAGCCGCTACCTGAGCTTACATCCAGAATTTAAACTTGAGTATTGTGCTAGCAGTGCTGAGGCAATGTCTAAAGTGATTGAAGCTGATAGTCAAAGTGTTGCCGCTATTGGTAGCGCTGAAGGGGGTGCTCTATATCAGCTAAGCGCTATTGAAGATGGGTTAGCGAACCAAAAAATAAATCAAAGCCGTTTTATTGTTGTTGCGCGTAAACCCGTTGATGTACCAGCACAATTACCGGCTAAAACAACGTTAATTATGGCTACAGGCCAAAAACCTGGAGCGCTGGTTGAAGCACTACTGGTGTTAAAAGCCCATAGTTTGAATATGTCTAAACTTGAGTCGCGTCCCATTCCTGGTACACCTTGGGAAGAAATGTTCTATATCGACATTGATGGCAATCTTGCCAACCATGATGTGCAGCAAGCCATTAAGGAATTAGAGCGATTAACCCGTTTTATTAAAGTATTAGGTTGCTACCCTTGTGAATCTGTCAAGCCAACACAATTGTCGCAAGCACAATTACTGATTGAACCGAATAGCTCAAGGGCTGTCGAGTCACCAAATCAGCTTACTACATCGCCCACAACTAAATATAGTCGCGAATATAAGTCACAGGACAGTGAAGTCCAATGCAAACAATTGCAAGTAGGTAATAATCAATTTGGCGCATTTCAATTAGTTGATGCACCTAAAACTGATACAGAGCTAGCGAGTCTTGCAAAACAAACTAAAGAAGCGGGCTTTCAAGCTATTATTCTTAACCCATCTTTGGGCGTAACTAGCGAAAGCCAACTAAAGAAACATCTTCAGGTCATTGAGCAAGCGGGATTAGTAAGCGTATTATTTATCGAACAAGAAAACGATATCAGCAGTGCCCACTTAGCCGATATGGTTATGTTAAGTGGTCAAAATATGTTTAATCAAGGCTTGCTCGGCCAGTTAGGCAGCTTAAATAGGCCTGTCATTATTGAACGTAATAACATGGCCAGTACTGAAGATTGGCTTGCTGCTGCACAAATAGTATTAGCGCAAGGAAATCAACAGGTCATCCTGTGTGATTCTGGGGTCAGAAGCTTTGCAAAGCCAGATCAAATCAGTCTCGACTTATCATCATTAGTCAGCATAAAACAAATGTGCCATCTACCTATCATTTGCAATGTAGCTAATGAGAAGAGCAATAACCGATATCCACAGGCCAAAGCCGCCAAGCAACTTAACGCTGATGGTATTGTATTAGCAGCGCCTTGTACCGATGCCGATAGCAACCTGCTTCGTGAGCTTTATTTGTAGTCTTTATCCACAAAAATGCCGGTATTAACCGGCATTTTTTATTCCTTCTGAATAACACTATAAAACCTAAACCATTAAGCCTTCATTCAAACTCACCCAGCCTTTAAATATACGGTAACTAAACCACGTTATCCCCATAAGATAGAGCGACACACTTAGCCATACAGGACTTAATAAATAGCCCGCTATAAAAAAGGGACACAGTCCAATAATACTGAGTCGTTGCCAACGTAAATGTGATGCAAGTAATGAATTAGGCTGAATGTTTTTCTGAATAAGATTAAGCCAAAAGCTCATTAACACAGGAATAAAAAAAAGCGGGAAAGCGCTCATCATTGCATACAGAAAATGGCCTACGGTATTATCTTGCGATGTTGATGTTGATGTTGAAGTTGATGTTGACAGCGTATCGAATGAAGTCATGGGTACATCTCCAAAATAAAATAGGTAAAGGGCAATTTAAATGCGCTGTCATCGATAATATACGCTGACCACTAGAATATAAATGTAAGCCCTACACTGTATTTACGCAATCAACAAAAAATGAAAAATGATTAACCTGTTTTCATATCATTCACTGACTGTAACATTGCACGGCTTTCATGTTGAAACTGTGGTGCAAAATCACCAAACCACTTAGCGACGCGTTTAAACTCTTCTACAAATGCAGTTCTGTCACCTGACTTCAATAATGTTAGCGCATCTCGATAATTGTCCAAATAATCACTTATCGCGTCTTGACTGCCTTGTTGTGCAAAAATAATATCGGCATAAAGCTCGGGATCTTGAGCAAACAATCGACCAACCATTGCCAGCTCTAATCTATAAATTGGTGAACTAAATTGCAGTAATGTATCTATATCAGCCTGCTCTTCACATAAGTTCACACCATATACAAAACTAGAAAAGTGACGCATAGCTTGCACAAGTTGCATCGCTTTATCATGTTTAACCGGTTCAGCTTCAACAATTCTGGCGCCCCAAATTGCAATTTGTTCAAGCAACCATAGGTAAGATTCTGGTTGACGCCCATGGCACACCACCACAACTTGTTTAGCTAAACTGCCAACATCAGGGCCAAACATAGGGTGTAAACCTACCACTGGTCCTTTGTGCGCCTCTAGCATCGCCAGAACAGGCTGTTCTTTAATCGAAGTTAAATCAGCTAAAATGCATGTGTCAGGTAAATGAGTCAGGTGTTCTCGAATAACATCACAGGTGACTTTAATTGGCACAGTAACCAGCACCATTCCGGCACCATCAAATAGTGCTTCGGCGCGGTGCCAATCATTCTTGTCCAAGCTTTTCACTTGATAACCAGATAGTGTGAGCATTTGAGTAAATAACTGACCTAACTTCCCATCACCACCAACGACAACCACATGGCCTAAGTCTGTTTTTACCTGTTTAAAGCCAACATCTTTTTCATTCAAATAAGACTCACGCATTAAGCGACGTAAAATATCTTCAATCAATTGTGGCGATACATTCATCTTTTGCGCTTCGTCACGACGTTTAGCTAACATGGAAGCTTCACGTTGTGGGGCATAAATGGGCACACCAGCGGCGTGCTTGACTGCACCAACTTGTGCCACTAAATCCAGTCGCTTACGCAACAGGTGTAGAAGTTGTTGATCAACGCCATCGATTAAATCGCGAAGTTTTTCTAAATCAGCTGTGGTTTTTTCGTTCATCATACTTTTCATTAACCATTAACAACTTGCAGCACATTAAAGCGAGTTGGCAGTACGGCAGATAATTGGTTAGCGCCTTGTCGTAAAATTGTTTCAGTTGTTGCCCAATCAATGCAGGCATCGGTGACAGATACACCATAGTCAAGTTCATTTAATGGCTTATTGGTACTTTGATTACCTGCATTTAAATGGCTTTCAAGCATAACACCAATGATAGATTTATTGCCCGAGACAATTTGATTAAATACATCTTCGCACACTTGTTTTTGACGATTGTGATCTTTAGATGAATTACCATGGCTGCAATCAACCACTAAACGTGCATTCAACTTAGCATTATGAATTTGTGTTTCGCACTCAGCCACACTTTTAGCATCATAATTAGGTGCAATACCGCCACGAAGAATGATATGACCGTCAGGATTACCGGCAGTTTGCAATAAGCTGACCTGGCCTTCTTGGTTAATACCCATAAAACGGTGGCTGCTGGCTGCAGATTTTAGGGCATTAATAGCAACATCTAGCTTGCCTTCTGTACCATTTTTAAAACCTACAGGCATAGATAACCCCGATGCCATTTCTCGGTGGGTTTGAGATTCAGTGGTGCGGGCGCCAATAGCAGACCAGGTGACTAATTCAGAAATATACTGAGGACTAATAGGATCCAGCGCTTCAGTTGCCACGGGCAATTCTAATTCAGCTAACCAAATCATCAATTCACGAGCCATACGTAGTCCTTTTTCTACATCAAAAGACTCATCCATATTCGGATCGTTAATAAGCCCTTTCCAGCCTACTGTGGTACGAGGCTTTTCAAAGTACACGCGCATTAAAATATAAAAGTCATCACTGAGTTCATCGTGTAATTTTTTCAACTTAAGCGCATATTCTTTAGCTGCATCAATATCATGTATTGAACAAGGCCCTGTCACAACCAATACCCGACTATCACGTTTATGCACAATGTCTGCTACCGTTTTACGCGCATCCAAAATATAACGATATGCATGTGCTGATAAGGGTAACTCTTGCTTCAGTTGTGACGGCGTTGACAGTATTTGCTCAGAACTAATATGAATATTATTGATGGTATCTTGCTGCATGATATCGACTCACTGTAATAAGGTAAAAAGCAATCTAGTCACACTTTTTAGTGATGACTAAAACCACTGTATTTTTGTAATGATACACCATTACAACATAGAGCTAACTATGCCTGTGCATTTTTATGAGATCAAGGCTTATTTAACTCAAAAGTGTAATTACTGCCATATCAATGTTCATGAGGATCATATGGCTATCTATTGTTAAATGACTAATGTGGAACTCAGATAATGAGTCAGGCTCGATAAGTAAAGCTAAGGGCTAAAAAAAGTCTGCTTACATGACTCAAAATGATGGCGACGAATGCTAAAAACAAAAAACCGCCTTTCGGCGGTTAGTTGTGCGAACACTGCATCTTTTAAACTAAATTGATAACTATTACTTAGTTGCCAATTTTTCACGGATACGTGCAGATTTACCTGAACGCTCACGTAAGTAGTAAAGTTTAGCACGACGAACACGGCCGCGACGCTTAACTTCGATGCTAGCAATTAATGGGCTGTGCGTTTGGAAAGCACGCTCAACACCTTCACCATTAGAGATTTTACGTACTGTGAATGCTGAGTGCAAACCACGGTTACGCTTAGCGATAACGATACCTTCAAAAGCCTGAAGACGCTCTTTATCACCTTCTTTTACGCGTACTTGAACTACTACTGTATCACCAGCACCAAAATCAGGTACGTCTGTTTTCATTTGCTCATCGTTGAGCATTTTAATGATGTTGTTCATAACTTACTCCATTCTAGAATAACTGAAACAATGACTATACGGACGTGTCCGTTTCATTTACAAACTGCGCTAATAAGGCTGTTTGTTCGTCAGTCAGAGCTAGATTTTCAAATATTTCTGGTCGTCGTAGAAAAGTTCTTCCGATACTTTGCTGCAACCGCCAGAGTCTGATTTTTTCGTGGTCACCGCTTAACAACACTGCCGGTACGTCCATGCCATCTAAGTTTTCAGGGCGAGTATAATGAGGACAATCCAGTAATCCGTCAGAGAAAGAATCTTGCTCTGCTGAAGCTTGCTTACCCAGTACACCAGGTACTAGGCGAGCCACTGAATCGATTAAAGTCATTGCAGGTATTTCGCCGCCCGAAAGCACGTAATCCCCGATTGACCATTCTTCATCTACTTCAGTTTGAATAATGCGCTCATCGATACCTTCGTAGCGACCACACACTAAAATCAAACTGTCTGATTTAGCTAACTCAGTAACGCCTTGCTGATCCAGCTTGCGTCCCTGAGGAGATAGATAAATCACTTTCGCTCTGTCACCCGCTGCAGCTTTTGCAGCATGAATGGCATCTCGCAAAGGTTGCACCATCATTAACATTCCAGGTCCACCACCGTATGGGCGGTCATCAACCGTGTTATGTCTGTCATGGGTGAAATCGCGAGGATTCCACATGTGCACCTTAAGCAGGCCGTTTTTTACGGCTCGACCCGTCACCCCAAAGTCTGTAACAGCACGAAACATCTCTGGAAACAGGGTTATTACCCCTAACCACATATGTTGTACCTCGACTTAGAAGTCAGGATCCCAATCCACTATTATCTGTTTGCCTTGCAAATCCACTTTTAAAATGAATTGTTCAGGGACAAAGGGGATCATACGTTCCACTTTGCCAAAAGCATCTTTGGCATTAGCTTTGACAAGTAACACGTCGTTAGATCCTGTTTCCACGATCTGGTCAACAATGCCCATGTTGTAGCCGTTATTATTAGTCACTTCACATCCGATAAGATCACGGTGATAAAATTCATCATCACTGAGTTCTTTCATTTGCTCAGGCATAATCGCAATTTCACAATTTGTGAGCATTTGCGCCTGTTCCCGTGATACTACCCCTTCAAGTTCAGCGATAACCGCCTTACCTTGTGAGCGCCACTGGCTGACTTTAACTTCACGCCATTTCCCCTGGTCATATATAAGCCAAGGAGAATAATCAAAAATGCCTTCAACAGAATTGGTATAGGCAGTGATTTTTAGCCAACCTTTAATGCCATGACAAGCGCCTATTTTACCCAGCACAATCGGCTGTTGGTTACTACTCATCTATCTATACCTAAACGCAATTAAGCAGCTGCTTTACGTGCGTCTTTAATTAACTTAGCAACACGCTCAGATGTTGCCGCGCCAGTAGCAACCCAATGCTCAACACGATCTAAATCTAAACGTAAAGTTTCTTCTTGACCACGAGCTAGTGGGTTGAAAAAGCCTACACGTTCGATGAAACGACCGTCACGAGCATTGCGGCTATCAGCAACAACGATATTGTAAAATGGACGCTTTTTTGCGCCGCCACGAGCTAAACGAATGGTAACCATGCGTTTTATTCCTCTAATGATTTGCTAGAAGCAAAAATAAAAACTGGAACCCGTGTTCGCGAAGGTCCCAGTAAGAAAGCCGGAAGATTTTACCCTACTTTGAAACTAATGCAACCCAAAGCGCCGTTTTTTACAGCAAAAAGGGTTATAGCGCCAAGCAAAGTATCACTTCCGAAGATTAAATTGATTAACTAACGACCTGGCATCTTCATACCAGGCGGTAACATACCGCTCATACCACGCATCATTTTTTTCATGCCGCCTTTAGCTGACATTTTTTTCATCATTTTTTGCATTTGAGTAAATTGCTTTAACAGGCGATTTACGTCTTGAATTTGTGTCCCTGAACCTAGCGCGATACGACGTTTGCGTGAACCTTTGATTACATCAGGGTTTTTGCGTTCTTTGGCTGTCATGGAGTTAATAATCGCTTCCATTTGGCCAGTCATTTTACCATCTTGAACTTGCGCTAATGCTTCTGGAGGTAACTTACCGACACCGGGCAGCTTTTCTATCATGTTCATCATGCCGCCCATGTTTTTCATTTGCTGCAGCTGTTCACGAAAATCTTCTAAATCAAAACTACCACCGGCTTTCACTTTAGAAGCCAGTTTCATTGCCTTGTCTTTATCGACGCCGCGTTCAACTTCTTCAATCAGTGAAAGAACATCACCCATACCTAAAATACGCGATGCGATACGGTCAGGATGGAAAGGTTCAAGCGCATCAGTTTTTTCACCAACACCTAAAAACTTAATCGGTTTGCCAGTTATGCTGCGAATTGATAACGCAGCACCACCGCGAGCATCACCATCCACCTTGGTTAAAATCACCCCTGTTAATGGCATTGCTTCATTAAAGGCTTTAGCTGTATTTGCTGCATCTTGACCTGTCATTGCATCAACAACAAATAAGGTCTCTACAGGCTTAATAACCGCATGAAGCTGTTTAATTTCGTCCATCATGGCTTCGTCAACATGCAAACGACCTGCTGTATCGACAATAACAACATCAATGAACTTTAGTTTGGCATAAGCTATTGCCGCTTTTGCTATATCTAACGGCTTTTGACTGACATCAGATGGGAAAAACTCAACCTCAACTTCAGCTGCTAAGGTTTCAAGCTGTTTTATTGCCGCTGGGCGATAAACATCAGCACTGACAACTAACACGGATTTTTTATGACGAGTGCGTAAAAACTTACCTAACTTGGCTACAGAGGTGGTTTTACCCGCCCCTTGAAGACCCGCCATCATAATGACAGCCGGAGGCTGAGCAGCTAGGTCAAGCTCTTCATTAGCTTCCCCCATAGCGCGTTCAAGTTCACTTTGCACAATCTTAATAAAAGCTTGGCCTGGACTTAAACTTTTAGAGACTTCTTGTCCGACAGCGCGATCTTTTACACTGCTAACAAAGTCTCTTACTACTGGCAATGCAACATCAGCCTCGAGCAAAGCCATGCGGACTTCACGTAAGGTGTCTTTAATGTTGTCTTCCGTTAATCGACCGCGACCACTTATATTTTTTAGTGTTCGTGATAGTCTGTCAGATAGATTCTCAAACATTTAACCGCTCTTAATACGCTTATCGATAATGCACACTATTATACTCAAAAATTTTTAAGATGCGCGCTTGTGTGACAAATTATTCATTTTTAACTCAAACGATTAGCCTTACGCCTTATTTATAGCAGGATCAAACTCATGTTTAATCATGGTGTTCAAGTGTCTTATTACCCATAACAGATGTAATAAGGTAAATTATTTGCAGCTAACGGTCAGAAACTGTTAAATTTTGCGTAATAGGTCACTGCCCTTATTAGGTGACTTCATGTTAATCTTACCCAATAGTGTTCATGTGCGTTTTGAGACTAGATATTATATCTAGTCAGCATGTCCATATAACTTGATAGGTTTAAATCAGATGGTTATTTTTTCTGCTTCGGCTATGTTTTTTTATTGTATTGCATTGATTCTTGCCACTAGCCGGCTATTTCATGCTGATGGTCCCAATCGCAAACTTCTTATGATGATATCTGCTCTGGGTGTGGTAATGCATGGCTTTGCTTTATCTCATTCAATTTTTACACTTGATGGGCAAAACTTCAGCTTAACCAATGTTATATCAATGGTGAACTGGATCATCGCATTTACCTTTACCGTTACCTTACCGCGGCTAAAAGTGATTGTCGTGTTGCCGGTAATTTATGCCTGTTCAATCATCTCGGTAGCTTTGCTATGGCTACTCCCTCCTCAATATATTACTCATTTTGAACTGCACCCGGAAATTCTTGCACATGTTGTATTATCGCTTATGGCATACAGTGCATTAATGATTGCAGCACTTTATGCACTGCAATTGTGGATTATTCAAAATAAGCTTAAAAATAAGAAAATGATCATGAGCACTGCTATGCCACCGCTTATGACCGTAGAGCGTCAGCTATACCACCTTATTGTGATTGGCTTTATTTTATTAAGCTTGTCGCTAGTGACTGGGTTTGTGTTTTTAGAAGATATGTTTGTTGATGGTAAAGGCCACAAAGCTATCCTGTCTATGGCTGCCTGGGCAGTATATGGCACTATGTTGTGGCAACACTACACAATAGGCTGTCGTATCCGCACTGCTGTGGTTTACAGTTTATCTGGTGCAGGACTACTTTCATTAGGCTATTTTGGTGCCCGTATTGTTAAGGAATTGATTATTAATTAATTCCCACTGTGGTTACGATTATGGAAGTAGCCATAACCGTTAAAAAGCGGGTATTTTCAACGAAATGAAGTTGTTCAACCTGCATGTTGTCTTTTACTTTACTGATATTATAAGCCTCTATAACTTGACTCTTTTCGTCAGTGGTTAATAATGCTGGTTAAATATATCTATTCTGGTCGTCAATAACGGCCTACATACCATAACGGAGCCCCCTTCCTTGGACGCTATATCTACCAGCGCACTGTTAATTTTCCTTGTAGTATTGATTTTGATTTCTGCATACTTTTCTGGTTCAGAAACCGCCATGATGACGCTTAACCGTTATCGTTTACGGCATTTAGCTGGCAGTGGTAACAAACCAGCACAGCGAGCGCTAAAGCTACTTGATAGGCCTGACCGATTAATTGGGCTTATTCTTATCGGCAATAACTTAGTAAATATTCTCGCTTCTTCAATTGCAACCATTATCGGTATGCGCGTACTTAGCCAATATAATATTGATGAAGCTGCCAGCATTGCTATCACTACCGGCGTACTGACTGTCGTTATTTTGATTTTTGCAGAAGTCACCCCTAAGACCTATGCTGCATTACACCCAGAAAGAATCGCCTTTCCATCAAGCATTATTCTGAAATGGCTATTGATTATTATGCTGCCGTTAGTCAAAGGGCTTAACATTATTACTACCGGTTTCCTGCGTTTATTGGGTATTAAAACAGTCAAAACCAATGATGCATTGAGCCAAGAAGAGTTACGTACCGTTGTTCACGAAGCTGGTGCGCTTATTCCCCAGCGCCACCAAGAAATGTTATTGTCGATATTAGATTTAGAAAAAGTCACCGTAGAAGACATTATGATTGCGCGTTCCGATATTTACGCTATCAATATGAATGATGATTTTAAGCTCATTAATAAGCTTGTTATCCAAAGCCCACATACTCGTGTATTAGTATATCGAGACACAATTGATGATTCGGTTGGGTTTATCCATTTACGTGATGCTCTTCGTCTACAATCAAAAGAGCAATTTAGTAAGTCATCATTATTACGTGCGGTAAAAGAGCTGTACTTTATTCCTGAAGGCACACCGCTAAACGTCCAACTAGCCAATTTTCAGCAGAATAAAGAACGTATAGGGCTGGTTGTTGATGAGTATGGCGACATTCAAGGGCTTGTTACGCTTGAAGATATTTTAGAAGAGATAGTCGGCGACTTCACCACATCAATGATGACGACACCAAGCGAAGATATTAACATCCAACAGGATGGAAGCTTTTTAATAGATGCAACTATTAACATTCGTGATTTAAATAAAGAGATGAAATGGGATTTCCCTATCGATGGCCCCAAAACACTCAATGGGTTAATTGTCGAGTATCTTGAGGATATCCCTGCGGCTAAAACGAGTTTGCGCTTAGCTGATTATCATATAGAAGTCATCGAAGTATCAGATAATATGATTAAATCCGTGCGGATTATGCCAAACTCACCCATCGTTGACCCGGATGATAGTATTATTGGTTAACAGTAATTGGTTAGCAGCAATGAATTAACTTCAAATTAGTTCACAAATAAAAAGGAACCTGCGGGTTCCTTTTTTTGTCAACGCCAGTACTTAACTCGCATTTTATTAATTTAGTTCTACACTTAAATTTAACACTTAAGATAATTATTAAAGTAAAAAAGTGTAAGGATCAACTGTGTGAGAAAAAAACGTCTACTAAGCTACTATACTTTTTTGTGTATATTATTTTTTGCTCCTCATCATACTCAGGCTGTGGTGCTATTTGACACGATTGGAGCCGAGCATGGCTTATCCATGAACACTGTTAATGATGTCATTACGGATCAAGATGGTTATTTATGGATAGCGACACAGGCAGGTTTGAATCGTTACAATGGTAAAGAAATAAAGATTTACTTAAAAGAAGATCAATATGGCCCATCAGGCAATCATATTAGTCATTTGTATTACAGTAAAAAAGGAGAGCTTTGGCTGTCCACCGTCAATGATGGTTTAAATAGATTCAAACCAAAAACCAAACGTTTTGAGCATTACAACGCGCCTAAATTTGGATTACCCTCTAGCGGAATTAACGACCTAAGTGAAGATAGTGAAGGTAATATTTGGATTGCTACTAATAATGGAATTTATATTTTTTCTGCTACCCAAAATGTGGTTATTGAACACTTAAATATCGGCGACAAAGGTTTATTAGATAACAATATTCACGGCCTATTTTTAGATAAATCATCGCGTTTATGGGTTTATCATAATCAAGGCCTACAACTTTACTTACCTGAACAAAAAAAATTAACCACGATATCTCAACAATCTAAGCAAACAAAATATATTACTCGTATTGCAAATGGAGACGGTAATAACATTTGGGTAGCCACCAGTAATAGTGAATTATTGCATCTAGATTTATCTCAAGGTTTAACATCGCCTACCACCACTTCGCACCAGTTATTTTTTCCCGATACCATTCAGCAAGACAATATCAATGACTTAGCTTTAGATATCGATGGTAAACTTTGGATTGGCTTTCAACAAGCAGGTGTAGCTTGGTATCAACCGGGCACACACCAATTTGAGCATTTTTCGCATTCTGCTAGTAACACTCGCAGTGTCAGCAGTGGTTTAATTACCAGGCTGTGGATAGACGACGAACGCCAACTATGGATTGGCACAAGAGGAGCTGGTTTAAGTAAAACAGATCTAAATAGCCAAGCTTTCAATACTATCAATCAATATGCATTCTTTGAAAACAATATCTCTGATAACGATATTAGAACTATTTATCGAGATAAACAAAACGTCCTTTGGATTGGAACCGCCCAAGGGTTATTCATTGCAGCTGAAGATACTCAAAGAAACATTACTGGTTTTTCACTTTTTACTCACCCACAATTTGATAGTAAAAGCTTTATTAGTTTTATAACACAAGATGATAATCAACAGCTTTGGATTGGTACGCGCGGCAATGGTTTGTTTATCATGGATATTAAAACCAAGGAAATTAACCAATATGTAGCTCAGCCAGATAACCCTCTGGCAATAGCAAGTAACCATCTTTATAGCATTTTATTCGATGACACTAAGCAAGCTTGGATTACGACAAAAGATGCAGGGTTAAGTTTATTTATACCCACTATACATGGTTATAAATCCTGGTCTCATGATCCCAATTCACCTGACAGCCTTGCGAGTAATGAGATAAGTCAGATTTTACCTGCTCAGCAAGGCGGGTACTGGATATTGACTTATGGTGCAGGGTTAATTCATATGTCTGTAGAGGGCAAATTTACCCAATATGCGCCAAACACTGTCGAGCAATTTCCTAGCAAGCATTTATTTAATGCGTATTGGATAAAAGATAGGTTGTGGATCTCTTCCAGTGATGGGGTTTTCTCTTTTATACCTGAAACAAAGGCGGTGCAACTATTTAATAAGCAAAATGGTTTAATCGACAATATCGCTTACCTTATGGTTAAAGATAAGTCGGATCAACTCTGGGTCGGTACATCTGAAGGGCTTAGCGTTCTTAATAGCAAAGATCATACAATTCGTAATTATACTGATGCAGATGGGCTTCAGAATAATGAGTTTAATTTCGGTGCAGGCTTTGTTGATGATAATAATCGTGTTTATTTAGGTGGTATAAATGGGTTTAACATTATTACCCCCTCTGATTTACCCGTCACTCCAGAACCTAAAACGCCCATTATCGACGAGTTTTACTTATTAAATAAGTTACAGCGCCTACAAGATGACACACGGTTTAATCAATCGCTGGATGTCAGTTATGCCGATAATATTCAGTTGAGTTATCTAGACACATTATTTTCATTTCGTTTTCACAGTAATAATTTACATCAGGCCCAACAGATTAAATATGAATATAGGATGCTAGGACTACATCAGCAATGGTTTGATGATTTAAACAGTCATGTTGCCCATTTTTCTGGCCTATCACCGGGTAAGTACCAATTTCAAGTCAGAGCTAAAAATCATAATAATCAGTTTAGTCAGATAAGAGCCTTGGAGATTCATATTATGCCCCCACCCTGGCAAACATGGTGGGCATATTTACTTTATTGCTTGTTTTTTATTGCCATCATCGGATTTTTTAGCTGGTTACAAACTCGTAAATATCGCATTAAAGTCTTTATGATGGAGCAAGTTGCTAAAAGCGAGCAGCGATTACAGCTCGCATTATGGGGCAGTGGTGATGAGTTTTGGGACTGGGATATTCGCAATAAAACCGCAACTCGTACTAATACTTTTTTACAATATCCTGAACACGAAATCAGTTTAATGGACACCCTACAACAGTGCGTTCACCCTGATGACTTACCCCATGTAATTAATATTATGACCTCTTGCTTAAACTTAGAGGAAAATAAATTTGAACTGGCTTATAGAGCAAAAACACCTGATGACAAATGGCTTTGGGTACTTAATAGAGGTCAAGTGATAGAGAGAAATAATCAAGGAAAACCAAACAGAATAACGGGTACAATAAAGAATATTCAGTCGTTGAAAGAAACTGAAGAAGCACTAAAGCTGCTCAACATTGAGCTTGAAGATAGAGTAAAGTCTCGCACTGAAGAGCTTAAACTCACTCAAAATGAGCTCATTGATAAGGAAAAAATGGCCACGTTAGGTGGACTCGTCGCAAGTATTACTCACGAAATGAATACTCCAATCGGTATTAGTGTGACAGCGACATCGCACCTTTCGGACAGGGTCGAGGAGTTCAATAAAAAATATCAATCTGGCGATGTTTCACACGAAGATTTTGAACTATATCAAACTGAAGTTGCTGATTGTGCAAGACTGATGCTATCTAATTTAAATAGAGCAACTAAATTAATACAAAGTTTCAAAAAAGTTGCGGTGGATCAATCGCATGAAGAAGTAAGAGACTTTAATCTGAAACAATATTTAGATGAAATATTTGTGTCGCTGCACCCATTATTATCCCGCACTAAACACCAATATGATTACCAGTGCCCTGAAGATATTTCATTACACAGTCAGCCGGGCGTACTGTATCAAATTATCAGCAACTTATTAAATAATTCGATAATTCATGCTTACCCTGATAATAAAATCGGCCAACTGACTTTAACCGTAACGCGAGAACCTAACGGGCTTAAAATTATTTATAAAGATGATGGATGCGGTATGTCAGATGAAATTAAGCAGAAGATTTTTACCCCCTTTTTCACCACTAAACGTGGCCAGGGGGAAGCGGCCTGGGAATGAACATTCTATATAACTTAGTTAATCAGGTTTTAAAAGGCAAAGTCACCTTGAGCACGGCTCCAGAACAAGGCGCTATATTTACAATTGAATTACCCGAAGAAATAATGACGAAACAAATAAATTGAATCTGGGTGTTTTATGTGTGCTTATATCGTATGCTAATCTATAGCAATCAATACAACACTAATCCTATAAATTAAAGGACAGACTAATGGACGAGAGACGCAAATTTTCGAGAATTCTATTTGATGCTAATGCTTATCTTGCTCAGGCTGAGTCTACCTGGCGTACAACGATTCTAGATTTAAGCCTTAATGGTGCTTTGGTCGAAATCCCTGACACATTCAGCGGTACAAAAAATAGTGATATAACATTAGAGTTTGTATTACCTGATTCAGATATTCAGTTAGTCATGAACACAAAAATTGTACATAAAACTAGCAAGCATTTAGGCTTACGCTGTTTACATATCGATGTTGAAAGTATTAGTCACTTGCGCCGTATTATTGAACTTAATTTAGGTGATGCTGAGCTGCTTAATCGAGAGTTGGAAATGCTTATCCAACCCGAAGAATAAATAACCGTTAAATTTAACGCTGAAAACGCACAACTAAAGTGCGTTTAAAGCTTCAGTTAATTTGTTCACCCCAATAACCTCCATTCCCGCAGGTGGTTTTTTTGGCATGTTAGCTTTAGGTACTATTGCACGTTTAAAACCATGTTTAGCTGCTTCAATTAAACGTTCCTGGCCATTAGGCACAGGTCTAATTTCCCCTGATAAGCCAACTTCACCAAAAACAACTAAATCAGTTGGTAAAACCTGACCGCGAAAACTCGATACCATCGCCAATAATAACGTTAAATCGGCACTGGTTTCAGTTACTTTCACACCACCTACAACGTTCACAAACACATCTTGATCAGACATCTGCAACCCACCATGGCGGTGCATCACTGCCAGTAGCATGGCTAAACGATTGGCATCCATCCCCACCGCGACTCGACGAGGGTTAGACATGGCTGAACTGTCGACCAGAACCTGCAACTCCACCAGCAATGGACGAGTACCTTCCCATACCACCATAACTAATGATCCCGATGATGCTTCATCGCCACGGGATAAAAATATTGCGGAGGGATTGGCCACTTCTTTTAAGCCACGTTCCGTCATCGCAAAAACACCCAACTCATTAATTGCGCCGAATCGATTTTTATGTGAACGTAAAGTACGGTAACGACTATCACTATCACCTTCAAACATCACCGAGCAGTCAATACAATGTTCTAATACCTTCGGGCCAGCTAAACTGCCATCTTTGGTGACATGGCCAACCATAATGACCGCTATACCATGCTGTTTTGCAAATCGGGTCAAATATGAAGCTGACTCTCGAACCTGAGACACACTTCCTGGCGAAGATTGAATATCGCTCATATGCATCACTTGAATAGAATCAATCACAATCACTTTAGGCTTTATTTGTATCGCAACATCACAAATAGCTTCAACACTGGTTTCAGACAGCATACGCAGATTTTGAGTCGGTAACCCTAGACGATGGGCGCGCATAGCCACTTGCTGTAAAGACTCTTCTCCCGTGACGTACAAGGCGGGCATAATTTGCGCTAATTGACACAAGGTTTGCAGTAAAAGCGTACTTTTACCAGCGCCAGGATGGCCGCCAATGAGTATCGCGCTACCAGGAACAATACCGCCACCAAGAACCCGATCTAACTCACCAAACGTACTGGCAATACGAGGTAACTCATTTAAATCTATTTGATCGAGCGTCTGTACTTCTTTACTGGTGGAACCGGCATAACCACTAAACTGATGGGTACGCGTAGCACTGCTTGCGCCCAAACGAACCTCTGTGATCGTGTTCCATTCCTGACAGGCATTACACTGCCCTTGCCAACGCGGAAAATCTTGACCACATTCATTGCACACATATGCTGTTTTATTCTTTGCCATAATGCTCAGTTAGTAAATTAAAAAGTTGAGGAAGAACTCTTTTCAGTCCAAGATATATCAAATCATAGACACTAATTGTTCTGTAAACTTTATCATTTATCTCAAATAGGGTTAAGATTAACTTCAGACCCATACTATTGATAAAGCAATGTCTTTTCATGCCGATAAGATTAACAGCCAGACTCACAATAAGCATTAAAAACGATAATAGAAGATGAGCCTAGACAACCACAGTGCACTTATAGAACAATTAAAGCCCTTATTAATGGAACCTGATTTTCAGGAACTGTTCGAAAGCCTTACGGCTGATGAATCAAATTCTACCCGCTTTTTACTTAAAATGGAGCTAAACCGCATATCAGCCCTGTGTACTCGCGTAATAGACTTACGTGATAAAACCGAACTGGCCTGTGAAGAAGTTTTCATTGGTAACCAACGACACTTTTTAGATGCGCCCTCAAAAGAAGCCCTTGAAGAAGCGTTACCTATTTATCGAAACAAATACACCTTAGGTGTGTATGAAAAAGTCATTAAAGCTCACCAAAAACGTAAACAGCTTAAACAAGAAGGCAGCACTAATGAGCCAAGCCTAAATGCCTCACCGTTTATGGTACCAGGTATTGTTTTAGGCAGTTATTTTAATCGTAGTGAAGAGCGAATGAACTACAGCATTAAAATTGCTGTGTCACAATCTGGCTCCGCTGAAGTATTAGGGGCTACCCTGGACTTATCCGTTGGCGGCGCCAGAATAAAACTCCCATTAAAACATAACTTTCAACCTGAGAGACCACTTAGGGTAAAGTTGCTTGAACTTAATGAAGAGTTTTACTTTGAAGACTTACAGCAAGGTGTTGATTACGCTATTGTTGATATCCAAAATAAAGATGACAGCGCCATATTTCGCCTAAAACGAATTGGTAGCAGTGAAGAACTAGATAAGGTTATTACTCAATTAATTAATAGTTATAAATTTCGCTACAAAGTCGATGTTAACGATGTCATTGTTAATGCCACAGGTTTAGGATTCGAGCGTCATTACTTACCCTTGCAACCTCATTTACCTGTCTACATTTCGATTAAAGAAGGTAAGCCTCATATCACCCATGCCCTGCTTGGTCGCGGTAATCAGCCATTACTGCATTTTTTTCAAAATGAGGATGATATTAACCAGCTGCCAGGGATGTTAACTAATAACCGCATAGTGCATTTATTAAAGTCACCGGATATTACTGAACATCAACTGATGTTTTGTTTTACACATATAGCCAACGAAAAAGTGCACTTTTATTCAGCGACATTATTTGAACTGCAACAAAGCGAACACTTGGGATTATTCTTAGGTTTTGGTTCAAAAAAGTCTAGTTGGCGGGTCTATAAATTAGTTAGCCAAAAAGTGGATCATAAACTGAATTATAAAACCTCTACACTTCCGGGCGATGATGCACAATATTCAGCATTAACAGAACAACAGTTGGCCAGCTTTAGTCATATTATTCAAGTTTGTGATATCACAAACTCAAGTGTAAATAGCCAATATCAAGCTTGGTTCAATAACCAAGATGTAAACCAACTAAAAACCTTTGCGCAACGTAAAATAAATGTCAATAGCATTAAAAGAATATCAATGCCATTTACAGAGCGGCGCCATGAATCAAGATTCGCTTTTAAAACATTAGTTAACATCAAACAAGGTAATAAAATTGCTTCTGGAATAACCCATGATATTTCTAGCCGAGGCTTGCAAGTAACCTTAGCGGAAGCATTCGATTTTAACTCACCAGCATCTGTTAGTCTTAGCTTGCCTAGCTTACAGGCCAAAGCAATTCAGATTGACTTGAGCGCATTACCATACCAACTTATTAGAACGCGCTCAAAAGGCAGCATACTTCATTTAAGTGCATTAATTGGTCACTCACCACATATCGGCGTTGAATTTTTAAATAAACTGATCAATCACAACAAAGCAAAGTTAACTCAACTGTCCGATAAAGATGGTGAACAAAAAGAGCTGGCTGATGGAATGAAAAATTTGATGATGCGTGAGCTAGTTAGCGTGCCATATTTTATTGAAAAACAGAGTAAATCATACTCCCTTTCAGCCATCGGCATTGGCACCAAAGTAGATGAGATAAGCCATTTATTCTCTCAAGATACAGATCAAATAATGCAATACAACCTGACACCGCTCATGGCAGATGGGGTGCTAAAAAGTCAAATTATAGATCCAATTAAAACAATGAAAGCCGCTGATGATATGCGCTTTTTTGAAGTATTCATTCAAATAACTCGACACGCTCGTGGCACAATCAATCTAAATTGCAAAGTTGCGACAGAAATCAGTGTCGTAGATCAACAATCTTTTATAGAACAAAGCCAACGTTTAGGTAGATTTATGGCGTTAAGGGTATATTTAGGGGCAGCAGATAAACCAGATATGAGCTATATTCGTCGTGAATTAGAATATATTACTATCCATGCAAATCATAAAGCCAAGCAGCTTGAAGAACAGCTCTGGAAAGTTATTGGTATTGGCGAGTTTCTAGACATCACGACAGAAGTAAAATTACGTTTCCCTAAACTGAGTACAGTGCAAAACAACAAGAACTTAGCCGCATCTTAATGGATCATAATAAAATAAGCTTTAGCATCGTCAGTCACTCAGCTCAAGATACCACTTTTTAATCTGCATAAAGTGGTCATCGTTGGCTTGTTTGTGAGTCAACATATCCGCATGGCCATAATCATTTAGGTAGCCATTTTTTTTAGCAAGCAAGGTATATTTTGCTTGCTGCAAACCGCACTCTGCCATCATATCTTGCACATCCGACGGGTTACCTAATACAGTGTCATTTTCTCCGGCAATAAACCACGTACTAGGCCAGTTTGCACTTTTTGCAGCAAGTGCGTAATTAAACTGGTCATCATGGTCTATCCACTCCCCCTAACCCAATCAATACTCTGGAGTAGTGAGTGATGGCTTTCATTATCCATACCAAATCGATAACGGTTAGCATCGAAAAAGCCTTGCCTAGATACACAAAAAGGGGCGAACCGGTTCCAGAAAAGATCTACCATTAGCCATTTTCGTAATGACTTAATTTTGATGGTACGTTTACTACCAAAAGTTAACAGTGAGGCGACACTCGTCTGTAAATCCGCAAACCGAGCTAAACTACTTGCCATTAACACTCCCCCCAGGAATGTGCGCTCCAATGTACTTTTGATGTCATAGGATGACGTTTTAAAATAAATGATTGCACCAAAGGTAACTGTTCTCTAATAACCTCCCCTTGGCCTAATTCATATTGCTTATCAATCAAGGGAGTACTTTTCCCTCTTCCTGCGGTATCTAGCACATAAACATCAAACCCTTGCTGCGCCATAAAACAGCCTAAACCACGCCCTGAGTCACTATAAAAGACTCGACCGTTAGACATGGCGCCATGCAGCATTAAAATAGGTGTAAGATGCTTATGCGAGGTTTGAGCCGGAATATAACGCAGATGTAATTGCCCCTGTCGATAGGGAATAAACAAAGATTGTTGAGTGGGTGATATCAAAATGGCAGCTATTGGTTTTTAGAGAATAATCCCATACTCAACCATAACTGCCATCAATATCAACTAAAATAGAGCAAACATCCTAAATAATACGACGGTGTTGTGTTGAGTGACACCTGCAGCGTAATGCTTACTATGCTTGTAAGCAAAAAACCAACGCGCGTAAATCTAATTTATTTACCGCTAAATTGGCTGCATTGATTAACTTAGGCTTAGCATGAAAAGCGATCCCTAAATCTGCCGTTTGGATCATAGGGATATCATTAGCACCATCGCCTATAGCCACTATCTGTCCCGCGTCTATTTGCCACTTTTGTGCACATTTATTGATAACGGTAGCCTTGTATTGCGCATCGACGACATCTCCACAAACATGACCGGTAAGTTTGCCATCTTCAATAACCAGTTCGTTAGCGAAGGCTGCATCTAACTTCAACAGGTGCATTAGGTGATTAACAAAAGGCATAAATCCACCAGAGGCGACAACCACTTTCCATTGATTAGCTTGTAACTCTGCTAAAGAGGCTGTTAAACCAGGCATTAATGGCAAATTTTTGCATAGTGTATCAATGATAGCTGCATCTGCATTAGCGAGTTTGCTTACTCGTAATCGTAAGCTTTGTTCAAAATCTAATTCACCTCGCATCGCACTAGCGGTGACTTCGGCCACTTCATCACCCACTCCAGCTAACACAGCTAGTTCATCAATACACTCTATCTGAATCGCCGTTGAATCCATATCCATCGCTAGCAATCCGCGCTGTTTCAACAAAGGTAATGGCGCAGTGATCAATAATAATTCAGCCGCTAAACTATGCTGAGTCACACTAATATCAAAAGCCGACTTCATTTCAGTAAAAGACTTACTGGCTGAAATTTCTATACCGATAAGATCATTTTCGCGTTCAAGTACGCTAAAATACGCAGGAAACGGCAGTTCAGCAAGCCATGCATCAATGTGTGATTGAGCCGATGATTCAAATATCACTCGAACACGTTCATGACTAAAAGAAGCGATATCACTTTGATACTGCGCCTCTTCATAGCGTTGGCATAATAGGTCATTGTGCCAATACTCAGTGGTAGATGATGCTAATAACCAAGATAGAATACTAACACCTCTGTTACTTGGGGTACGCTTATTAAGTGCATTGGCGGATGCTAGACTACTGCGGTGCATGGATCAGACCTCTTTGATTACAACTATCTACTGATGAGTTTTTAGATTAATATAATTTCCACACCACCAAGCCATCAACAATATGGCAATCAGGCGCCTACTAAGCGTTTCATTAAATAGAAAAATGACTGAGGATTAAAGTGATTTTTGTTAACGGTCTCAAGAAAAGACAAAAAATTAGCAGGATCATTCAGGTTATTGTTGCCATAGGCTTAGTATTAGGCCTAATCAATCTTTGGCAAAGCAGCTTGAAAAACGGTCAAAAACTGTTGAGTTCACAGACTCAACTTATGGCGAGAACCCTTGCGCAACAGGCGGCAAACGGTGCAGCTCCGGCTATGTTTTTACAAAATGATGAACAACTACGATGGCTGACATCGACTTTAGCGTCAGACCCTAAAGTAATGTCGGTTAATATTTATAACTCTCAAGGAGTCAGACTCGCTTTTGCCCAATCAGTGACTACCGATGATTTAGCACCTGATTCAGAAGCATTACGTCAACTATTAGCCAATTATCCACCATTAATTGAAAATGTGATGCAACAAGACAATAACCTTGGCTATGTGGAAGTAAGATTAGACCTGAGCAAATTTTTTGATGAAATTAAATATTTGCATCAAGAGAATATGGAACTATTGAAGTGGATGCTACTTGTGGCCAGTTTTATTGGTTTCTTGCTATCACGCGCATTATCGTTTAAGCGCGCTGACTTTGATCGTCGAAAAACACGTATTAAACAATTTAAGAAACATCTCGCCTCTAAAGATGAGCCGGAAGATAAAAGTTAATAAAATGATGTAAATATAAAATAAAAAATGGGCGCTTAATGCGCCCATTTTTATTGGTTTGCTATTAAAACTAAAGTGTTAATGCAGCATCCAAAGTCATCACTATCATGTCATTGAAAGTCGTTTGACGTTCATCAGAAGTGGTTTTCTCACCAGTACGGATGTGGTCTGATACAGTGACAACACATAGTGCCTTAGCGCCTAATTCATGGGCAACACCATATAAACCAGCGGCTTCCATTTCGACACCTAATACACCCATTCTTTCCATAACATCAAACATTTCAGGATCGGGTGTATAGAACAAGTCAGCAGAGAAAACGTTGCCCACTTGAATTTTAGTGCCGTGTGCTTTGGCAGAATCAACTACAGCGCTTAGTAAGCTGTAGTCCGCAATTGCTGCAAAATCTTGGTTTTTGAAACGTAAACGGTTAGCTTGTGAATCAGTACATGCACCCATACCAATAATCACATCACGTACTTTTACATCCGTGCTAATAGCACCACATGTCCCAACACGGATTAAGTTTTTAACACCGTATTCTTTAATCAGCTCATGTGCATAGATAGAACAAGATGGAATACCCATTCCTGAACCCATTACAGAAATACGCTTACCTTTATAAGTACCCGTAAAACCAAGCATGTTACGTACATCGGTTACTTGCTCAACATTTTCTAAAAATGTCTCTGCAATGTATTTTGCACGTAATGGATCGCCTGGGAAAAGCACTGTCTCAGCAAATGCACCTTCAACAGCATTAATATGTGGTGTAGCCATGTTATAACCCCTATGTTTCTATTTTATTTTGTATTGCTTAATCTTGTTGATAGTTTAGCAAAGCTATTAAGTTTTATATAGAACCGTCGTTCGAAAATGTGACTAATCTATAAAAGATTGGCCATAATCCATAGGTTCTAGCTTAAAATAGCTTGCAATCGACTGACCAATATCAGCAAAAGACTGACGACGACCTAATGAACCAGCGGCTAAACCTGCACCATAAGCTAATACAGGTACACGCTCACGAGTATGCTCAGTACCAACCCAAGTAGGATCGCAACCATGATCTGCGGTAAATACCACTAAATCATCTGGCTGTAAAATCGCAAATAATTCAGGTAAACGGGTATCGAAATATTCTAATGCTTTAGCATAACCTGCTGTATCACGACGGTGGCCATAATGAGAGTCAAAATCGACAAAGTTGGTAAACACTATGGTGTTATCGCCAGCACGTTTAATTTGCGTTAGCGTTTCATCAAATAGCGCTTCAAGACCTGTCGCTTTAAACTGCTGAGTAATACCACTATGGGCGTAAATATCAGCAATTTTACCAATACTGACCACTTCACCACCGGCGTCTTTAAGCTTATCTAATACAGTTGGCGCTGGTGGTAATACGGCATAATCATGGCGGTTACCGGTACGAGCAAAATCAGCTGCACCAGTCCCAACAAATGGGCGTGCAATAACACGTCCAATATTATACGGCTCTAACTCTTCACGGGTAATTTTACACAGCTTGTAGAGGTTTTCTAAACCGAAGCTTTCTTCATGACACGCAATTTGAAAAACAGAGTCTGCTGACGTGTAGAAAATAGGCATGCCCGTTTTCATGTGCTCTTCACCTAACTCTTCAAGAATGGTAGTGCCCGAAGCATGGCAATTACCTAAGAACCCTTCTAGACCAGCACGTTTTAGAATTTTGTCGGTTAATTCTTTTGGAAATGAATTAGTTAAATCGCTAAAGTATCCCCACTCATACAATACAGGTACACCCGCCATTTCCCAGTGACCACTGGGCGTGTCCTTACCTGAACTTAACTCATCGGCATGGCCATAGGCACCAATCACTTCAACATCAGCGTTAAAGCCATCAGCAAACTTACCCGTGCTTTCAAAGCCTGCATGGCCTAGGCCTAATTTAGCCAAGTTAGGTAAAACTAGTGGTCCTTTGCGGCCTATATCTGCTTTACCTTCTGCACAGGCTTGAGCAATATGACCAAAAGTATCAGAGCCAACATCACCAAACTTATCAGCATCGGTTGCAGCACCAAGACCAAATGAATCTAACATTAAGATAAAAGTACGTTTCATTGTGTTTTCCTTTATAAATCTGAAGCGCGAATATAGCGATAAATTTCAGGCGTCTTTTCTGGCGCACTATCGCCGATCACTATGGCCTGTTGAATTGCTGCCGCAGCTTCTGAAAATGCCTCTTCAGATTGCGCATGGATCATCGCTAACGGAACATCTTTGTTAACGGCTTGACCTAATGCACAAACTTGAGTTAATCCGACACTGTAATCAAGCGCATCGCCAGGTCTACGACGACCGCCGCCTAAAGTAACAACCGCTAAGCCAAGCTCTCTAGTATCCATTTTGTAAGCAAAACCACTAGTATTGGCATACACTGGACGAATAATTTTGGCATGGGGCAAATACTTATCATACGCCTCAACAAAGTCAGTTGGCCCACCTAAACCAGCAATCATTTTAGCAAAGGCTTCAGCTGCTTTACCATTATCTAATACAGTATTTAGTTTAATACGCGCTTCAACTTCATTTTGTGCAATACCGCCCAAAATCAGCATTTCAGCACATAAGCCCATAGTCACCGCATACAAACGTGGGTTGCGGTATTGACCGGTTAAGAACTGTATTGCTTCACGTACTTCAACAGCATTACCTGCACACGAAGCTAAGACTTGATTCATATCAGTTAATAATGCAGTGGTCTTGGTGCCCGCACCATTTGCAACAGCGGTAATACTGCGAGCGAGCTCTTCAGATGCTTCGTAAGTTGGCATAAATGCGCCACTACCCACTTTGACATCCATAGCCAGTGCATCGAGTCCTGCGGCCAATTTTTTAGATAAAATTGATGCAGTGATCAGTGAAATAGACTCAACAGTAGCTGTGTTATCACGGATGGAATAAAAACGTTTATCGGCGGGTACTAAATCACCCGTTTGGCCAATAATCGCTACGCCAGCATCTTTAACCACTTTGCGGAACAATTCGCTAGATGGCTCAGTTTGGTAACCAGGAATCGCATCAAACTTGTCTAATGTCCCCCCGGTATGGCCTAAACCACGCCCGGAAATCATGGGCACATAACCGCCGCAAGCTGCCGCCATAGGGCCAAGCATTAAACTAATAACATCGCCAACGCCGCCAGTACTGTGCTTGTCAATAATAGGACCGTTTAGTCCTAATGAGTCCCAATTTAACACTGTGCCTGAATCACGCATTGCAATCGTTAATGCAATACGTTCGTCCATACTCATATCTTTAAAGTAAACTGCCATACCAAAGGCGGCAATCTGGCCTTCTGATACCGTATTAGTTGTTATGCCGTTAACAAAGAATTGAATTTCTGCGGTGGAAAGAACTTCACCATTACGTTTTTTGCGAATAATTTCTTGTGCGAGGAACATAATATAGCCTCCATCTAGGCAATCCACTGGCTGCTAGATTTGGATCGCCAAAAAAATTGGTAGCGATAAGGTTTATTCACACTAGAGGTAATAAACCTTAGCTACAACATTGATTGTAATTAGTAACCTTGAATTGTTGCAGGCGCGTCAGCAAGCTCTAAGGTATGTAATAAGCTAGTCAACAGGCTTGATGCACCAAAACGGAAAGTACTTGGGCTGATCCAGTCTTCACCTAAAATACGGGCCGCAACAGCTAAAAACTCTGCTGTTTTAGCTGCATCTTTTACGCCACCGGCGGGCCTAAACCCAATTTTACGGTTCTTTTCGCTGATCACGGTTAGCATAATTTCAGCCGCTTCTAGCGTGGCATTAACCGGCACTTTACCGGTAGAGGTTTTAATAAAGTCAGCACCTGCATCAATTGATAGCTCTGATGCTTTGCGAATTAATGCTGGATCTTTAAGCTCACCCGATTCAATAATAACCTTAAGAATAGCATCATCACCACAGGCTTCTTTACAGGCTTTAACTAGCTCAAAACCGACGGTTTCATCCCCTGCCATTAATGCGCGATATGGAAATACCACATCGACTTCATCAGCACCGTAAGCAACTGCTGCACGAGTTTCTAATACTGCAATTGCAATATCATCGTTACCATGTGGGAAGTTAGTCACTGTCGCGATTTTAATGTCTTCACAATCAAGATCATTTAAGGTTTTACGTGCAATAGGAATAAAGCGAGGATAAATACAAATTGCAGCGGTATTACCTGCAGCAGTTTTGGCTTTATGACATAAGTCGATAACTTTTTGATCAGTATCATCATCATTTAACGTGGTTAGATCCATTAATGAGATACCAAGTTGCGCAGCTTTTTTTAAATCAGTCATGTTTGTTCTCCATAAAGAAAAATCAGTAGATAATTTTTGTCAGGGCAACAAAGTAAAGTGGCATATGATCATAGCTAACTAGGATATAGCTAAAAAGATTACAGCTTATATGATTACAGCTATGGCCGAGTCTTCACGTGTTGCCAGTAAACTAATATGATTTACTAACCTAAGTATTCAATCTGATAACGAGTACCACGACTTGAATCCTTGAAGACCGGAAAAGGCAAAATAAATAAATGACTTATTTTATCATTTTCCGCGAAAAATCCATTTTAGCGCGTTGTGCTTAATGCTTAATTAACGGCACTTAAAATAATGCATTTAATTAAGTATTAACTTTTAAAAACTATAAAGGAGCCACAAATTTTGTGGCTCCAATGTCTTACAAAGTATTAGAACTTGTAAGTAGCTGTTAGGTAGTGACCCCAACCAGTTGTATCTAAGCCAACAATACCTGCGCCGTCTTCAAGAAGGTATACATCTTTGTAACCTTTAAGACCATAGCCTAAAGCATAGTTGTCTGAATGCCAGTGAATACCGAAATATGCAGCACCACCGCTAGAGCTCATAGGAACAAACTCATTACCATACTCGTCATCAGCACCAAATTGATAATCAACATAACCTTGGAAAGCTATGAAGCTTTTGTTATCAAAGAATTTGAAAGGCTTGAACCAGTTAGCAGAGAACTGGTAACCATTCCAATCTTTACCGTTCATGTCATAGTGTGCGTATAAGTTCATGCCAGTTTTACCTAACCATGGAACCATAACATCAGCACCGATACCCCAGAAAGATGCGTTTACATCTTCACCGACAACTCCACCACCCCAGTTAAATAGAGTAGAGAAGTAGACCTCTTGAACTGGACCAAAAGAAAGGTCTTTACCAGTAATAGCATCTAGTGAGAAACGTGGATTGAACTTCATGAACATTTTGCTAGCGCCTGAACCAGTCGCTTTATCACCTGAGTCACCAGTCGCTAAGTTGAAAACATCAACATAACCGTATAGGTCAACAACGCCAGCACGGCCGCCGAATTCCATTTCTAGATAATCGTGACCACTTTCGCCAGTGCTTGGTAGCTCATCAAAAGAGTACATAGCATTGAACTGCATCCAGCTGTAATCGCCAGAACGAATATCTTCACCACGGTCAGCAGCTAGTGCAGGTGCAGCCATTGCTGCCATAGTTGTTGCTGCTAAAGCTAAAGTTTTAAAGTTTTTCATCATCAACCCCATTTATCATAATTTGCCGCCTTCTAGGACAGCTTTTGTTTTAAGCTTTCGTATTTTACCGCTATTGTTGTAAATCACAATATTTAACCGGTATAAAAACGAATACTAAATTCTTTTTTGTGAACAATGTCGCGACTTACTCACTACATCACACTAACAGTTACTTTTGTGTCGCATTCGAAAATGAATGATTTTGCGGTGTTAATATGAATATATGCACCTGTCACTCATTACCACTTCGCTATCTGGAAACCGGTGGATTAACGCCAATCATTATGATTATGTAATCTTAAATACAGGGCTTTACTCACTAGAGTAGGTAAAGCCCTTGTAGTAAAGGAATATCTTTTACTACAGTGCTAGGAATAAACCAGCAAGTGTTGCACTCATTAAGTTAGCTAATGATGCAGCGATAACCGCACGTACGCCTAACTTAGCTAAGTCATGGCGACGAGTAGGAGCCATAGCACCTAAACCACCTAGCAGAATCGCAATTGACGATAGGTTAGCAAAACCACACAGTGCGAAAGAAATAATCGCTTTAGTACGGTCTGTCATTGCTTGACCTGTAGCTTCAACCAAGATGCCACCATCAGCAATATCTTTAAGATAAGGAGCAAAGTTCAAGTAAGCCACAAATTCGTTAACAACGATTTTTTGACCAATGAACGAACCAGCAACCATAGCCTCAGACCAAGGCACACCGATAAGGAATGCTAACGGCATAAAGATGTAACCAAGGATCAGTTCTAGTGATAAACCTTCGAAACCGAACCAGCCACCGATACCACCAAGCATGCCGTTAACCATTGCAATTAGACCAACAAAGGCTAAAAGCATTGCACCAACGTTAAGTGCTAAGTGCATACCTGAAGCGGCACCTGATGCAGCTGCATCAATAACGTTTGCTGGCTTATCAGTATCTTCTGGTAAGTCAGTCATGTCATTATTAGTTGCTTCAGTTTCTGGGTGCATTAGTTTAGCCATCATTAAGCCACCAGGAGCCGCCATAAATGATGCTGCTACTAAGTACTCAATTTTCACGCCCATACCAGCATAACCAGCAAGTACCGCACCAGCGATAGAGGCTAAGCCGCCTACCATGATTGCGAATAACTCAGAGTTAGTCATTGTTGGAATAAAAGGACGTACAACTAAAGGCGCTTCAGTTTGACCAACAAAGATGTTTGCTGTAGCAGACATAGACTCTGTGCGGCTTGTACCAAGTGCTTTTTGTAATCCACCACCGATGAACTTAATTACTATCTGCATAATGCCTAGATAGTAAAGAACAGCGATTAAAGAAGAGAAAAAGATAATAACAGGTAATACGCGAACGGCGAATACGAAGCCTACGCCATTACCAAACATAGCGTCAGTACCTAAACCGCCAAATAGGAAGTTGATACCTGCTTGAGAATAACCAATTACATCAGCAACGGCAGTTGAAACACCACCTAATACTTGTTGACCAATTGGCACATATAATACGAAACCTGCAAAAAACGCTTGAATTAATAAAGCGCCACCTACGGTACGTACGTTAATAGCTTTTTTATTTGTAGATAGTAAGAAACCTATCACAAGTAGGGTGACCACCCCTACTAGACTCATAACTATATCCATTAAACATCACCCTTTTTAATTGTTAACACTTCTTATTAATGTTGTTAACTCACCTTATTTCCAATACAGATTATAACCGAGCAATTGAGGAAAAGCGTCGTTTTGATCAAACTTTTAAAGTTTAGTTTCAGATATTTACGCAAGACAATTGTGGTAAACAGGCCTCGTTTCAAAAAAAGTAACTAAAGCTCAAATAGTTGCAAAGAATTTCTATTAAGCTGTTCTAATATAGGAACAGTTGAAATTTGACGCAAAAAAGCTATTTTTTCAATAATCAACGGTAAAATGAGCGGTGTATTGCGTTTATCAAGCTGATTTTCGGGTGACATACTCGGTGAATCAGTCTCAATGACAAATAATTCTAAAGATAATTCTGCTACTACTTTATGCAGTTTTTTTGCCCTAGGGTTTAATATCAAGCCACCAATGCCTAATTTAAAACCTAATTTTTGGTACTGTTTTGCGACCTCAACGCTGCCATAAAAACCGTGTATAACGCCACCTTTTGTCAACGCAGCTTTTGTTAACAACTCAATTAACAAAGCATGGCATTTTACCGCATGCAGAATTACGGGAAGTTGGTACTTTTTTGCTAGCTGTAATTGCTGTTCACACAACGCTTGTTGTTGCTCAAATTCTGGACGTAAATTATCTAAGCCACACTCACCAATAGCAACAAATAATGGGTTAGTTTGATTTAGATAAATTTGATATTCTAGCTCTTCAAGTGCTGTATCAATATTCTCAGGAAGATACCAGGGATGGATCCCTAGTGAGAAATAACATTGATATTGCTGAGCAACAGCCAGTTGCTTAAACCACAGTTCAGGACTCACACCCGGTATAAGTATTTTAGTTATATTTTTGTTTCGCATGTGGTTGAATAATTCATCACGGTCATGATCAAATACTTCAAAATCAAGATGTGCGTGGGTATCAAATATAGGTAAGGACATAGAATCGACTCTAAAAACAGGCAATAAAAAAGGCAGTCACTACTGCCTTTTTAACATCAACTATAGCCTAGCCTAAAATAGATTAGTTTTCGCGTGTCTTCGCAAACTCTACTTCAGGATAGCGTTCCATTGATAAATTAAGGTTAACCCTTGTCGGCGCAATATAAGTTAAATTATCACCACCATCTAACGCAAGGTTTGGACTACATTTACGGCGGAACTCTTCAAGCTTTCGCTCATCTTTACAGTAAACCCAACGTGCTGTAGAAACACTAATACCTTCATAAATAGCTTCAACGTTATATTCACTCTTTAAACGTCCCACAACCACTTCAAACTGTAGCACACCAACCGCACCAACAATTAAGTCATTCGAGTCTATTGGTCTAAAGACTTGCACTGCACCCTCTTCAGAAAGCTGCACCAAACCTTTTAAAAGCTGCTTTTGTTTTAATGGGTCTTTTAAACGAATACGACGGAACATTTCCGGTGCAAAGTTAGGAATACCGGTAAATTTAAATTTTTCACCTTGGGTAAAAGTATCACCTATTTGAATCGTGCCATGATTATGCAAACCAATAATATCACCTGGGTAGGCTTCTTCAACTTGCTCGCGATCACCTGCAACAAAGGTTAATGCATCTGAAATCCGCACATCTTTGCCAATACGAACATGGTGCATTTTCATGCCCTTTTCATATTTACCTGACACTACGCGCATAAAAGCAACTCTGTCGCGATGTTTTGGATCCATATTAGCCTGAATTTTAAAGATAAAACCGCTAAAATTTTCATCTTTCGCGGTAATTTCACGCACTTCAGTATTGCGTGACTGAGGCTTTGGTGCCCACTCAAGCAAACCATCAAGCATATGATCAACGCCAAAATTACCTAGCGCAGTACCAAAGTATACTGGCGATAACTTGCCTTTTAAAAATGCATCTAAATCAAACTCATGTGATGCTCCGACAACTAACTCAAGCTCATCACGTAATTGATCTGCTAACTCACTGCCAATAGCTTCATCAAGCTCTGGATTATCAATCCCTTTTACAATACGCACTTCTTGGATCATGTGACCAAGGCCTGATTTATATAAAATAGCCTCTTCACGATGAATATGGTAAACACCTTTAAATGACTTACCACAACCAATTGGCCAAGTAATAGGCGCACAGGCAATTTTTAACTCTTCTTCCACTTCATCCATCACTTCCATAGGATCGCGAATATCACGGTCGCATTTATTCATGAAAGTGATAATGGGAGTATCGCGCAAGCGAGTCACTTCCATTAGCTTACGAGTACGATCCTCTACACCTTTAGCGGCATCGATAACCATAAGACAAGAGTCAACTGCGGTTAAGGTACGATAAGTATCTTCAGAGAAGTCTTCATGACCTGGTGTATCAAGTAAATTGACCAGACATTCTTTATAAGGGAATTGCATTACTGAGGTAGTGATAGAAATACCACGCTCTTGCTCCATCTCCATCCAGTCCGACTTAGCATGCTGCTTAGAGCCTCGGCCTTTAACCGTGCCTGCGACTTGAATTGCTTGACCGAATAACAATACTTTTTCAGTAATTGTTGTCTTACCCGCATCCGGGTGGGAAATGATGGCGAAGGTTCGACGTTTGTCGACCTCAACATTTATGCCTGACATGGTAACCTTTGCACTTGATACTAAAAAAGGCGCAAATTATAGCGCCTATCAGTAAGCTTGGCTAGGCAAAGCGCCTTTTAGGACTGAGGAGGCTGTTCGAGGATGTGTTTTATTTTAGCTAACTCGATACGCGCGTATCTATGTTCAACAAAATCATAAATATTAGTTGCTAGGGTGAGACGGTAATAATTTGCCGCTTCTTGGTACAGTCCTAACTCTTCTGCCCGTTTACCTAAATAAAAGTACGCTTCGCATAAACGCTCTGCATATTCTTTAGGTTGATTTAAACCCACTTTAGCGGCAGCAAATAATTGTTTCTTGGTTAATTTGCCTAAGTAGTAGTCGACTAATACACTTGACCAAGCTTTATCTTCAAGTTGCCCGCGCTGAGTACCTAACGCAACTAGTGCAGCCTTCGCATCAATTTGTGATGACATGAGGTATAGCCATAAAGAGCGATAACCATCATTTGGATCACGTTGATAGAAAGTCATCATATCTTTTACTGCAAGCTCGTAGCGCTCACCATAGAATAATGCGATACCGCGATTAAGGTATGCATAGTCGTATTCTGGGGCGAGTTCTAATACGCCATCAAAAGCCTCATATGCACTTTCAAATTCACCTTCTTGGGTATAGTAAATACCTAAGAAGTTATAGGCATCAGCTAAATTTGGTTGTAGCTTAAGTGCCTGGTGGAAATCAATACGTCCGAGTAGGCGTAATCCAACGCTGTCGTAAATAACACCGCGATCATAATGAAAACGTGCACGCTGATCGTTGGTCAGTTCCATACTTGCCAAAATTTCATTCAACTTGGCCAAAGTCACTTCTAATTTATAATCTGGCATAACTGGGGCGACAATAATTTGCCCTATCGCAACATCCCCATTTGAACCCGAAGTAGCAGCACAACCGGTAAGCAACAAGCTAACACCTGCCACCATGGCGACAAACGAGGTGCGTAATTTAAATTCCATCTACTTTACCTTTAATCAGGTTCATTAATAATCAGCATGATAACAACCTAGCGGGGTTAGTGCTATTTGCTATTTGATTTAATTGTCAAAAAATTAAAAAAAGGAGACCAATTGGCCTCCCTTTCATCACACTAAATTTTTACACTTAAAATAGTCGCTTATTCAGCAGCTTCTTTAGTTTGTGCTTCTTTAATTGATAAACGTACGCGACCTTGACGATCCACTTCCATCACCTTAACAGCAACTTCTTGGTTCATTTCTAAGTGATCTGATACATTTGCTACGCGCTCATCACTGATTTGCGAAATATGCACTAAGCCATCTTTACCAGGAAGAATGTTAATAAATGCACCGAAATCAACGATACGAATCACTTTACCATTATAAATACGACCAACTTCAACTTCAGCGGTAATTTCTTCTATACGACGAATAGCTTCTTTAGTTGCCTCGCCATTATTAGAAGCAATCTTGACTGTACCGTTGTCATCTAACTCGATAGTTGTACCTGTTTCTTCAGTCAGTGCTCGAATAGTTGCACCACCTTTACCGATAACATCACGGATTTTTTCAGGATTGATCTTGATAGTCGTGATACGTGGAGCATGATCAGAGATATCATCACGATGAGAACCAATTGCTTGATCCATTACGTTAAGAATATGAACACGTGCACCGTATGCTTGTTGCAGTGCAATATCCATGATCTCTTTAGTGATACCTTCAATCTTAATATCCATCTGCAATGCAGTAATACCATCACGAGTACCAGCCACTTTAAAGTCCATGTCACCTAAGTGATCTTCATCACCTAAAATGTCAGAAAGTACAACAAAATCGTCGCCTTCTTTAACTAGACCCATTGCAATACCAGCAACAGATGCTTTGATTGGTACACCAGCATCCATTAGTGCTAATGAAGTACCACATACTGAAGCCATAGAGCTTGAACCATTAGATTCAGTAATTTCCGATACTACGCGAACGCTGTACGGAAATTCTTCAGCTGAAGGCATAACAGCCTTCATACCGCGCCATGCTAATTTACCATGACCGATTTCGCGACGCTTAGGTGAACCAACCATACCAGTTTCACCAACACAGTACGGAGGGAAGTTATAGTGCAGCATAAAACGATTAGTACGTTCGCCCATGATGCTATCAATTTTCTGTGCGTCACGCTCTGTACCTAAAGTACATGTCACTAACGCCTGAGTTTCACCACGGGTAAACAGTGAGCTACCATGAGTACGTGGAAGAACACCTGCTAATACACTTAATGCGCGGATCATGTCAGGTTCACGACCATCGATACGTGGCTTGCCACTGATAATACGGCCGCGAACGACTTTCTTTTCAAGGCTGGCAAGTAGATTATCTACTTCCCGTAAATCAACATCGCTATTTTGAGCTGTTAATGCAGCTTTAGCCGCTGATTTAACTACGCCAACTTGTGCATAGCGATCTTGCTTAACTTCAATTTGATAAGCTTCTGTCAAACCCGCTTCAGCAAGTTCTTTGATTTTTGCAACTAAATCTTGATCTTGAACTGGTGCAGTCCAATCCCATGTTGGCTTGCCTGCTTCAGCTTTAAATTCGCTTATCGCATTGACAACAACTTGCTGTTGATCGTGACCATAAGTCACGGCACCTAGCATAATTTCTTCAGCAAGCGATTTCGCTTCTGACTCAACCATTAACACCGCGCTTTGCGTACCCGCTACAACCAAATTAAGGTCGCTAGTCGCTAGCTGATCAACACTTGGATTAAGCACATATTCGCCGTTGATATAACCAACGCGAGCAGCACCTAAAGGACCACTAAATGGAATACCAGAAATAGCTAATGCTGCGGAGGTACCAATCATTGATACAATGTCTGGCTCAATCTGTGGGTCAACAGAAACCACAGTAATGATAACTTGAACTTCGTTTTTAAAACCGTTAGGGAATAAAGGACGAATTGGACGGTCGATAAGACGGGCAATCAGAGTTTCATCTTCTGACGGACGACCTTCACGCTTGAAGAAACCACCAGGGATTTTACCCGCAGCATAGGTCTTTTCTTGATAGTTAACAGTTAGTGGGAAAAAATCGCGGCTTAAATCAGCAACTTTTTTACCGACGACAGTAACTAACACTGTGGTATCGCCCATGCTTGCTAAAACAGCAGCATCAGCTTGACGTGCAATAACACCCGTTTCTAAGGTGACAGTATGTTGACCATACTCAAAACTCTTTACAATTGGATTCACGTGACCCATTCCTTAATTAATGACCTTTAAATTACCTGCGCAAGTATACTTCAAATAGAATCAATAGTTAAATAGACACTTCTTATCTAGGTATAAAAATTTACTCTTCATTCTAAAATACTTACCTATTTACTGATAAATAAAATACTTCAAACTTGGTAAATTATTTCATTATTTTTGCTAGCGTAAACTTAAATCACCTGCGTTAGACGCTATTCGTATAAATATGAGTGACAAGGAGCACTAATTTTACTACAGTTACTTTAGGGTAATGGATAGATTCTATTTAATGAATTAATTTGTTATCAATCACATAAAACGAACTTTTTTGTCACAAAACTCTTAAAATAATAGACAAAAACTAATAATAAAGACGAATAACATTACTGGTCTTATAAGACACGGAATTAATGATGACCTCAAGATTTAAATCACTGACTTGGAAACAAACTAATCTTGTCGTATTTACGGCGTTGTTTTTTGCAATCGCTGTATTTGTTGTTGAAATAGCCCTAGTTGTTGTTACGACTAAACAACAACTATCTAGCTCGCAGCAAGAACTACTTAACTCTGTAGAGCAAACAACCACGAATGCCATCTGGGCATTAGATGATAAATTAGCTCAGCAAACCTTAGAGGGTATTATTAAAGTTGATAATGTGGGCTCTGCGGTGCTTGAGCTTGATGATGGCTCACTTTTTGTCAGTGTGGTGAATGAAGGTGAAGACTTTTCAGAAAATTACATTTTATTGAGTAACCGTTTATTTGGTGACCTAAAGGAAATATCACGCCCCTTATACCGCCCCTTCTATTTTGAAGGCAGTAAAAAGCAACAGCTAATTGGTAGTTTAACGATATTTTATGACACTCAAAAGTTAACGACGCATCTGTTTGACCAACTTCAGCTCAGCTTTATTGCAACATTGGCCCGAGCATTATTACTCACCTTGGTACTGAGCGTCGTTTTCCATCGATTCTTAACTCAACCTATCGCAAGAATAAGTGAAGCCATAGATAAAATAGATCCAGATTCACCCGGTGAAAACTTATTGCCAATTTCTAAAGCTCATAAGGATGACGAGTTAGGATTAGTGGCCAGTAAATTTAATCAAATTTTACTGCAATTTAGTCAAACTCAAAATAAGCTTCGTAAAATGGCCACCCGAGATCCACTCACAGGATTACCCAATCGAACTTTATTACTAGAAACACTCAATGTAACTATTCAACGATCGCGTGTGCACAAACGCAACTTTGCACTGCTGTTTATCGATTTAGACCGCTTTAAAAATGTTAATGATTCGCTAGGCCATGCATTAGGTGATCAATTTCTAGCACGTATCGCCCGTATTCTGGAACGCGTTGTTGGTGATAAGGGTAGCGTTGCTCGTCTAGGTGGGGATGAATTTGTCGTATTAGCCGATGATATCCAAAGCCCAGATCAGGCGGCAGACTTTGTTGATAAACTGCTGATACAGCTTAACGCTCCGCTGCAGTTAAATGAACATACCATCCACCCAGCGGCCTCTATCGGCATTTCCATTTACCCTGATGATGGTGAGAGTGCAGAGGATTTAATACGCCATGCTGATATCGCCATGTACAGTGCTAAAGCGGCAGGTTCGAATCAATGGGCGTTTTTTAAAGAACAAATGACCGAGCGGGCAGCGGTAAGACTTCGTACAGAAGCCTCTTTGCACGATGCACTTAAAAACAATGAGTTCCTACTTCATTTTCAACCTAAATTCGACATTAACACAAATAAAGTTATTGGTTGTGAAGCATTAATTCGTTGGCAAAAAGATGGCAGGCTCATCAGCCCAATGTCTTTCATCCCTGTAGCTGAAGAGACTGGTATTATTATTCCAATAGGTAGATGGGTCATTGAACAAAGCTGTAAAATACTGAGAGATTGGCAGAAAAAATACAATTATGCCGTTCCTATTGCCGTTAACGTCGCATCACAGCAATTTGCCGACTCAAGTTTGGTGCCTGATATCAAACAACTTGCTTTACGCTATCAAATCCGTCCAGACTTACTTGAAATAGAAATAACCGAAACATCATTGATGAATGATATAGAACAGGCAATAGCAAAATTGGAACAACTCAAATCCGCTGGTTTTGGTATTGCAGTTGACGATTTTGGTACTGGATACTCTTCGTTATCTTATTTACGCCATTTGCCTATAACCACGATGAAGATCGATCGCGCTTTTGTAAGCGACCTTCCGGTTGATAGTGCAATAGCATCAACTATTTTGATGCTAGGGCGCCAACTAAATTTATCAATTGTTGCTGAAGGAATTGAAAATGAGGAGCAACTTGACTGGCTTAGAGAAAATAACTGTCCTATTGGGCAAGGTTTTTTCTTCAGCAAGCCATTACCACTAGAAGAGTTCGAACAAAAGTATATTGCCTCTGAAAGCGCTAAAATATTACAACTTTAGAAATCATCAAATTTAAGACAATAAAAAAGGAGGCTAAGCCTCCTTTTTACGATTTTGACTTACTAAAGTAAGTCAAAGTCGTATTAACGACGTAAACCTAACTTCTGGATCATAGCAGTATAACGAGCTACGTCAGTGCGCTTTAAATAAGCAGAAAGCTTACGGCGAGCACTTACCATACGTAACAAGCCACGACGTGAGTGGTGGTCGTGAATATGCGTTTTAAAGTGACCTTGAAGGTGGTTAATTTGAGCAGTTAATAAAGCAACCTGTACTTCAGTAGAACCAGAATCGTTTTCGCAACGACCGAAGTCTGCTAGAATTTTTGCTTTAGTTTCAGCACTTAGTGACATGTGTATCTCCAAAATATAATAAATAATCTTTAGCCGATCACTAACTCAGCTAAAGGAAGCGCGACATTCTACCGAGAATTAATGACTAGAGCAATATAAATAATTAGTTTGCCCAATTTAAGCAATAATAAACTTGCATCAACTTATAGTATTATCTGATTCAGCTTCGCGAATAACAATGAGACGCTTAGGTGCGAGTAAACCATCATCATTCATAGACCCCACGCCGACAAATTTATGCTCTTCACCAATGGTGATGCGCACTAATTCGTCGGGTTTTAATCCCGATGCCTGTATTGCTTGGCCCTGCATAACATAATACAACATATCTTGCGGTAAATTTATTTCTGCGAAATTAGCTACCGCAGTATCCATAGGCAGTAATAGTGAATCTAACGCTTCAAAAGGAGAAATATCTTGCTCAGTCGCAGAGTCAATCATCGCCGCTAACTGTTCTAAGGTTACCATCTTATCGTAAGGATAATTGGCAACTTGTGTGCGACGCAACATAATAACATGCGCACCACAGCCTAGCATTTCACCAAGATCATCAATAATAGTGCGAATGTAAGTGCCTTTGGAACAGTGAATATCAAGTGTTAGCTCGTCACCTTCTAGTCCCAAAAAGTTCAATTCAAAAACCGTAATCGGTCTTGCTTCACGTGGGACTTCAATACCCTCTCGAGCATATTTATAAAGCGGCTTACCTTGATGCTTTAATGCAGAATACATTGAAGGCACTTGCATAGTATCACCACGAAAATGCGCTAATGCTTGTTGCAGTTGATCTTCAGTAAAATTAATGTCTCGCTCTTGAACCACTTCGCCATCTGAGTCACTGGTATCTGTTCGCTGCCCTAGCTTAGCAATCACTGTATAGCGTTTATCAGCATCTAGAAGATGTTGAGAAAACTTGGTAGCTTCGCCTAAACACACAGGTAGCATACCCGTTGCTAGAGGATCTAGCGCACCGGTATGTCCAGCTTTGTTGGCATTAAAAAAACGTTTTACTCGCTGAAGTGCATGATTAGAGCTAATGCCCGTGCCTTTATCGAGTAAAACGATGCCATCAATAAAACGACCTTTTTGACGACGCGCCATTAATCTTTCTCCTGGGTATCGTCTTGGTCAATCTCATCAACACGACCACTGTCTTGCTGCTTTTGCTTGTCTTTAGTGATGACCTGGCTAACTAGGTTAGACATGCGCATACCTTCGACTAATGAACTATCGTACATAAAACGCAGCTCAGGCATAACCCTAAGTTTCATGCGCCCTGCAATTAATGTACGGATATAAGGTGCAGCAGCGGTTAACGCCGCAATTTTTTCTTCAACTAACTTAATGTCTTCTTCGAAGAAAGTCACAAATACCCGGGCGTAACTTAAATCACGTGAAACTTCAACGTCATTAACTGTAACAAAACCGATACGAGGATCTTTCATATCACGTTGCAGCACCATAGCCAGCTCTTGTTGAAGCTGCTGAGCGATGCGACGAGTACGACTAAATTCTTTTGCCATGACTATTAACCCACTTAAGCCATTAAATCAAAAAGGGCGGCTAATGCCGCCCTTTCACATGTTATAGCGTTCTAGCTACTTCGACGATTTCGAATACTTCGATTTGGTCGCCTACGCGAACATCGTTGTAATTCTTAACCCCGATACCACATTCCATGCCATTACGAACTTCAGCGGCATCATCTTTAAAGCGACGTAGAGACTCTAGCTCACCTTCATAGATCACCACGTTGTCACGTAGTACACGAATTGGTGCACTGCGCTTAACAATACCTTCAGTAACCATACAGCCAGCAATTGCGCCTAACTTAGGAGACTTAAATACATCACGAACTTCAGCAAGACCAATGATCACTTGCTTGAACTCAGGCGCTAACATACCAGTCATTGCCGCTCTTACTTCATCAATTAAGTTATAGATGATGCTGTAATAACGTAAATCAACACTTTCAGCTTCAATTGTCTTACGCGCCTGTGCATCAGCACGAACGTTGAAGCCAACCATAATAGCATTAGACGCTGCAGCTAACGTTGCGTCAGTTTCAGTAAGGGCACCAACGCCACGAGCGATAATGTTAACTTTAACTTCAGCTGTTGATAGACCTGTTAATGAATCACAAATCGCTTCCAGAGAACCCTGTACGTCCGCTTTAAGAACGATATTCAATTCCTGAACTTCACCTTCTTCCATGTTAGCAAACATGTTTTCAAGTTTAGACTTCTGCTGACGAGCAAGCTTAACATCGCGGAACTTGCCTTGACGATAAAGTGCAACTTCACGTGCTTTGCGTTCATCACGTACAACGGTAGCTTCATCACCCGCTGATGGCACACCAGAAAGACCTAAAATCTCAACTGGAATTGAAGGGCCGGCTTCAGTGATTGAATTACCATTCTCATCTTTCATTGCACGGATTTTTCCGTACTCTAAACCACATAGAACGATATCGCCTTGACGTAAAGTACCTTCTTGAACCAATACAGTTGCCACAGGTCCACGGCCTTTATCAAGCTTAGACTCAATGACTACACCTGCTGCCATAGTGTCACGAACGGCTTTAAGTTCTAATACTTCAGACTGAAGTAAAATACCTTCTAATAGATCATCAACGCCTTCACCAGTCTTAGCTGAAAGATTGACGAACATATTATCTCCACCCCAATCATCTGACATTACGCCATGTTGAGATAGCTCACTTTTAACACGTTCAGGATCCGCGTCTGGCTTATCCATTTTGTTAATCGCAACGATTAATGGCACATTACCAGCTTTAGCATGTTGAATTGCTTCGATTGTTTGTGGCATTACACCATCATCAGCAGCAACAACTAGAATAACGATATCAGTCGCTTTAGCACCACGGGCACGCATAGAGGTAAACGCAGCGTGACCAGGAGTATCTAAGAAGGTAATCATACCGTTCTCAGTTTCTACATGGTAAGCACCAATATGCTGGGTAATACCACCGGCTTCACCAGCTGCTACTTTAGCGCGACGGATATAATCAAGTAATGACGTTTTACCATGGTCAACGTGACCCATGATAGTCACAACTGGCGCACGCGTTTCTAACTTAACGTTATCATCACGATCTTGCATTACTTGATGTTCTAGTTCATTTTCACGAAGTAGAACCACTTTATGGCCCATTTCTTCTGCCACTAACTGCGCAGTTTCTTGGTCAAGTACTTGGTTAATGGTAACCATAGTACCCATTTTCATCATTTGCTTAATGATTTCTGTTGCTTTAACTGCCATCAAATGAGCTAATTCAGAAACTGTAACCGTTTCGCCAATACGCACATCACGAGTCACTGCGGCAACAGGCTTGTTAAAGCCATGAGCCATAGACTGTGGTGCTGTATTGCGACGCATATGTCTTTCACGACCGTCACGTGCATCTTTACCACCGCGTTTCTTACTGGTGTTTTTGTTGCGAGCACGACGACCACGTTTTTCATCATCCATATCAGAACTATCTTCAGCAGCTCGCGCTACTTTAGATGTGGTTACATGGTGATCACCATTCTTTTCAGCTTCTAGGCGTAGACGCTCTTCGTCAGCCCAGCGCTTAGAGTTTTCTTCAGCCAATTTACGCGCCTTTTCAGCAGCTTTGTCGGCTTCTTCAATTTGCTTTTGCGTCAGAACTTTCTCCTGAGTCGCTTTAATGCGTTCAGCTTCTTCCTTTGCTGCTTGAGCTGCTGGGTCTAAAGGCTTATCAGCTTTAGGCTCAACTTTTGGTGCCTTGGCAGCTTTAGCTTTAGCTTCAGCGTCTTTAGCCACTTTAGCTTTTGCATCTGCATCAGCTTTAGCCTTTGCTTCAACTTTAGCTTTTTCATCTGCAGCCGCTTTAAGCTTAGCTTCTTCAGCTTTAGCTTGTTCTTCAGCAGCTAGTTTAGCTACATCGGCGTCATCACGTTTAACAAAAGTACGTTTTTTACGCACTTCAACTTTAACGTCTTTTGACTGACCACCAGAACCAGACACACTTAACGTAGATACGGTTTTACGTTGCAATGTCATTTTTGTTGGTGCAGATTCGCCACCATGTTGCTTCTTCAAAAAATCTAATAACTGCTGTTTCTCATTTTCAGAAACGGTGTCAGCTTTTGTCTTTGTAATGCCGGCTTCGTTAAATTGTTCAACTAAACGATCGACCGTTTTGCCCACTTCTTGAGCTAATTTTTCTAAACTTGTATCTGCCATCAAATAAATCCCCCTGTTGATCGACTTATGCTTCTTCGCCAAACCAACAGATATTGCGGGCTGCCATGATGAGCTCACCTGCTTTTTCTTCTGTCAATTCTTCTATTTCGATTAAATCATCGATACCTTGCTCAGCAAGGTCTTCTAATGTAACAACACCTTTACTTGCTAATACGAAGGCAAGATGTCTTTCTAAACCGTCAAGCGCTAATAAGTCTTCACTTGGATGTGCACCATCTAATGCTTCTTCTGAAGCTAATGCACGCGTAGAAATCGCTGCTTTGGCGCGTTCACGCAAAGAAGCCACGATATCTTCGTCAAATCCGTTAATATTAAGTAATTCTGCTTCTGGTACGTAAGCGATCTCTTCTAATGAAGTGAAACCTTCTTCCGCTAGAACTGTTGCAAAATCTTCGTCTACTTCTAAAGTAGCCATAAATAATTCAACCACTTTCGCGCTTTCCGCTTGGTGTTTCTTATTCATGTCTTCTACTGTCATTACGTTTAATTCCCAACCAGTAAGTTGAGTCGCTAAACGTACGTTTTGGCCGTTACGACCAATTGCTTGTGCCAGACTGTCAGCTTCAACGGCGATATCCATTGAATGGTTATCCTCGTCAACAATAATTGAAGCAACATCAGCTGGTGCCATCGCATTAATGACATATTGTGCTGGATTATCATCCCACAACACGATATCAACACGCTCACCACATAATTCATTCGATACAGCTTGAACACGTGCACCGCGCATACCAACACAAGCACCTATTGGATCTATGCGTTTATCGTTTGACTTTACGGCTATTTTAGCGCGGGCACCTGGCTCACGGGCAGCACCCATAACTTCAATTAATTCATCATAAATTTCAGGCACTTCAACACGGAAAAGCTCAATAAGCATTTCAGGCTTGCTGCGAGTTAAAAATAACTGCGCGCCACGTGCTTCTGGGCGAACTGCATAAAGTAATGCACGAACGCGATCACCTGGGCGGAATGATTCACGGCTAATTAAGTCTTCTTTAAATATCACGCCATCAGCGTTATTACCTAAATCAACAACCACGTTTTCACGGGTGCTTTTCTTAACAACACCAGTAACAATCTCGCCTTCACGCTCAATAAACTGTTCAACAACTTGAGCACGCTCAGCTTCACGTACTTTTTGTACGATAACCTGTTTTGCGGTTTGAGTTGTTATACGGTCAAATACTACTGAATCGATCTCATCTTCGACATAATCGCCAGGTTGAAGATCAGGGTTCTCATAGCGTGCAGCTTCAAGCGTAATTTCGCTATATGGGTTTTCTAACGGCTCACCTTGATCATCGATAACCATCCAACGACGGAAAGTGTCGTAGTGTCCGGTTTTACGATCGATAGCAACACGAACTTCAATATCACCTTCGTATTTTTTCTTGGTTGCTGTTGCAAGGGCAGTTTCTAACGCTTCAAAAATTTTCTCACGCGGAACCGCTTTCTCATTTGAAACCGCTTCTGCTACTAGCAGGATCTCTTTATTCATTTGGTCTAGCCTCGTTCTTCACCTGAAACTATTAAAATTTTGCGATGATGTTGCCTTTGCGGATATTATCCAAAGCAACAACCAAGTCTTTTCCATCTACTGTTATTGTGAGCATTTGCCCGTCAACTTTAGCAATGGCGCCTTTTAAATTTCGACTACCCGCTACCGGCATAGTCAATTGTACTTTTGCATCTTCGCCTACATAGGCTGCATATTGTTGAGCAGTAAATAAAGGTCTATCTACACCCGGAGAAGATACTTCAAGGGTAAATTCTGTAGAAATAGGGTCTTCAACATCAAGTACCGCACCCACTTGTCGGCTCACTTCGGCACAGTTTTCAATATGGATGCCATTTTCATGATCAATAAATATGCGTACTATTGAGTGTTTACCAGCTTGGACATACTCAATGCCCCAAAGCTTAAAACCAAGTGCTTCAACTGGTACCGTTAACATGTCTACCAGTCTTGATTCTAATGTTGCCAAAAATGACCCCCAAAAAAACAAAAAAAGGGCAAAAGCCCCTGTATAATCCGCCTTAAAATCACGGAAAATCAAAAGTCCATATAACAAAAAACCCCGTAAATACGAGGCTATTTTGCTATAGAACCTGTATCTGTTATCGAAGTATCCAATAACAGGGAGCTGGTTGCGGGAGCCGGATTTGAACCGACGACCTTCGGGTTATGAGCCCGACGAGCTACCAAACTGCTCCATCCCGCGTCAACTTCATGCAAGTATATTGACTTACGTCTTATCTTGCAATAACTATTCAGTAATACAAGGCCAACTGAACAATTTTTAACTGGTGCCGAGAGCGGGACTTGAACCCGCACGTCCGTTAAGACACAGCCACCTCAAGGCTGCGCGTCTACCAATTCCACCACCTCGGCTAATTTGGTACTTTAATCAGGAATTTTATCTTCTGATTGTTGTTCAACTACTGGCGCTTCATCAATGATTTGCTCAGTTGCTGGACCTATATCGCTCCAATTATCTTCAGCTTTACTGTGATTGGCACTAAGATTGCCAATTACTAAGCTTAAAGCGAAAAATGCGATAGCTAAAACTGCTGTGCTGCGAGTCAGAAAGTTACCTGAACCGCTAGAACCAAATAACGTACCAGACGCTCCGGCTCCAAATGATGCGCCCATATCGGCGCCTTTACCTTGCTGAATAAGAATTAAACCTACTAGGCCAATTGCTACCACCATGTAAACAACTATAAGTACTTCGTACATATTATTATGCGCTCATTGCTATGGAACATAAACTTAGGAATTCGGACGAATTTAAGCTAGCTCCGCCAATCAATCCACCATCAACATCAGGTTGGGCAAAAATATCTGCCGCATTACTTGGCGTGACACTTCCACCGTATAAAATTCTGATATTTTCTCCAATAAATGGAGATACTTCAGAGAGGCGACTGCGAATAAACGCATGAACTTCTTGTGCCTGCTCTGGAGTTGCGCTCTTACCTGTACCTACAGCCCATAAAGGTTCGTAGGCGATAATCGCATTGTCAAAAGCCATAGTGCCATTTTTCTCAATGACGATATCCAACTCTTCAGCAATAACTTCAAAAGTACGTCTTGCTTCTCGTGCTGGACCTGACTCCCCTACACATAATATAGGCGTCAAACCATGTTTTTGAGCTGCGGCAAACTTTTCTGCCACTATATTACTCGTTTCACCGTACATACGGCGACGTTCGGAGTGACCGATAATTACGTATCGACATCCTGAATCTTTTAGCATCTGCCCGGATATTTCGCCGGTATACGCGCCGAAGTCATGTTGACTAAGATTTTGCGCGCCCATTCTAACAAGTGCCCCATCTAGGGTTTGCTTGTTTGACTCAAGCAGTTGCCTAACACTTTCAAGATAAATTGAAGGCGGGCATAAAACCACTTCAGCTGAATCATTTTGGAGCTTTGCTGCAAACTTTTTAAATAACTCTTGGGCTAATGCCGAATTGCCATTCATTTTCCAGTTGCCAGCTACCATAGGACGTCTGAGTGCCATCACTGTCTCCTTTGAAAGCGGCGTGAATAATAGCGAACCACTTATCAAGTTACAATAGGTAATAGATGAATATTTACAATAAGCTGTCGAAGTGGTTACTTTTTACCCCAGCAACAGCTTAATTAAATATTTATGATTTATTTCTGACTAACAGGACATTTTTACCGCTTCGGCAATTCTATTTGCAAAGGCTAGCACTTGATCATGCTCATCGCCTTCTACCATCACGCGAATAAGCGGTTCTGTACCAGACTTTCTTAATAATACTCTGCCTCGAGCACCAAGTTGTTGCTCAACATAGGCTTGTGCCGATTTAACTGCATCAGAATCAAGTGGGTTATTACTGCCTTCAAATCTTACATTAACTAGCACTTGCGGTAGCATCTTCATCGCTTCGGTAAGCGACTCAAGGGAAGCATTCTGCCTACGCATCGCGGCCAATACTAAAATACCTGCAATAATACCGTCGCCTGTAGTGCCATGATCTAAGTTAAGAATATGACCTGAATTTTCACCGCCGATACGCCACTCATGCTTTTTCAGCAGTTCCATCACATAACGGTCGCCAACATTAGAGCGAACAAAAGGAATATTCAACTCTTGTAAGGCTAAATCAAGCCCTAAGTTGGACATTAAAGTGCCAACAACCCCACCTTTTAATACACCACGCTTTTGTGCATCGACAGCTAATATGTATAATATTTGATCACCATCAATCACTTCACCATATCGATTAACCATCATAATACGATCGCCATCACCATCTAACGCGATACCTAAATCTGCGTTCTCAGCGAGTACGGTTTCGCAAATTTTAGCCATTGCGGTTGCGCCAACTTTATCATTGATATTTAACCCATCAGGTTTATCACCAATAGCAACCACTTCAGCACCTAACTCTCTAAATACACTCGGTGCGATGTGGTAAGTTGCGCCATGGGCACAATCAACTACAATTTTTAGCCCTGTAAGCGTGTGCTCTGCAGGGAAATTCCCTTTACAATACTCAATGTAACGCCCTGCTGCATCATCGATACGGCGTGCCTTACCAAGCAAATGTGATTCAACACATACCAGTGGCTTTTCAAGTTCGGCTTCAATTTCAAGTTCAATAGCATCATCTAGCTTACTGCCATCGGTTGAAAAGAACTTAATACCATTGTCATAATAAGGATTATGCGATGCACTGATCACAACCCCGGCTTCTGCTCTAAATGTTCTGGTTAAATATGCCACCGCAGGTGTCGGCATAGGCCCAAGCAGTAACACATTCAAACCTGCTGCAGATAAGCCCGCTTCGAGTGCTGATTCAAATAAGTAACCTGAAATACGGGTGTCTTTACCAATAATCACTTTTTTAGTACCACTGCGTGAAAGCACTCGTCCAGCTGCCCAGCCTAGTTTTAATGCTAACTCAGGTGTCATCTTGCCTGAACCGACCTTTCCACGAATGCCATCGGTTCCAAAAAATTGTCTTTGTTTCACATATCCCCACTTAAGTGAATTCACTCAGTTTGTTGTAATTAATTTACTATCAGCGGCTAACTTAAATATTCGCCATGGTAGCCGACATGACTTTCAGTACATCGACGGTTTCGGGAACGTCATGTACACGTATAATTTGAGCTCCTTGCTGCGCAGCAATTAACGCGCCGGCAAGACTGCCGGCCAAGCGCTCAGACGTTGGCCTTGCTAATAAATCGCCAATCATGCTTTTTCGAGACAAACCTATTAATATTGGTAAGTGAAATTGATGTAGCAGCGGCAATGTCGCTAATAAGCGGTAATTATGCGCTAAAGTTTTACCAAAGCCAAAGCCTGGATCTAATATTATCTTGCTTCTTGTGATCCCTGCAGCCTCACAAGCTAGAATGCGCCGCTCAAAAAAAGCACTTACCTCAGAGATAACATCTCCATATTCTGGTGAGTCTTGCATTGTTTTAGGTTCACCTTTCATGTGCATCAAACAAACTGGCACTTTTAAAGTTGCTGCCATCTCAATTGCACCAGGGAGCTGTAAAGCTCTAACATCATTAATTAAATTCGCACCCGCTGCTACAGCTTGCTGCATAACCTCTGGTTTACTGGTATCAATTGAGATCCAAACATCATGTTTATCAGCAATATATTTGATTAGAGGTAATACTCTTGCAAGTTCTTGTTCAACAGTGACCTCAGAGGCACCTGGACGCGTCGATTCACCACCGACATCAATAATGCTAGCACCTTGCTCGATAATATAATCAACATGTTTGCAGGCATGTTCAAATAGATTGAATTCTCCACCATCGGAAAAGGAATCAGGTGTTACGTTAACAATCCCCATTACAACAGGTTTAGCTAAATCTAACTGTTTATTACCATGTGATAATTTAAACATTACTGGTTACCTATAATTACCCATCAGCTAAAACAAAAAAGCCCCTTGCGGGGCTTTTTTAACTTACACCACGTAATTATTTAACGGGTGACTCATCAGGCTTTAAATCATCTTTCTTAGCATTATCTTCCGATTCAGTTGTCACATTTTCAACTTTATCATCATCTTTTGCTTCAGGTTTACCATCACCTTTATCATCAGAAGAGTCATCAACTTGCCAATCAGCTGGTTGACGAACTTCACGACGGTTCATCAAGTCATCAATTTGCAATGAATCAATGGTTTCATACTTCATCAATGCATCTTTCATGGAGTGTAAAATATCCATATTTTCAGTCAGCATTGTTTGCGCTCGTTGATAATTTTTATCAATAAATGCCTTAATTTCGGAATCAATAAGCGAAGCGGTATCGGCAGACATAGCTTTTGATTTGCCCATGCTACGACCTAAAAACACTTCATTGTCTTCTTCAGCGTAAAGTAAAGGACCTAATTTGTCTGAAAATCCCCACTGAGTCACCATATTACGCGCTATAGAAGTAGCATATTTGATATCTTGTGATGCACCAGTTGACACTTTATCACTACCATAGATCAACTCTTCAGCTAATCGACCACCATAAGCCACAGAAATTTGTGACTCTAGTTTTAGACGACTTTGACTAACGGCATCAGCTAATGGCAGGAAGAAGGTCACACCTAATGCACGTCCACGTGGGATAATAGTCACTTTGTGCACAGGATCATGCTCAGGTACTAAACAACCTACGATGGCGTGGCCAGCTTCATGATAAGCTGTCATTTCTTTTTCAGATTCTGACATCACCATAGAACGGCGTTCTGCGCCCATCATAATTTTATCTTTGGCCCGTTCAAACTCTTCCATGCTAACCATGCGGCGATTACCACGTGCAGCAAATAATGCAGCTTCGTTAACTAAGTTAGCGAGATCAGCACCAGAAAATCCTGGTGTACCACGGGCAATTACGCTTGCTTTAACATCTTCAGACAAAGGCACTTTGCGCATATGTACTTTTAAAATTTGTTCACGGCCACGAACATCAGGCAATCCAACCACGACTTGTCTGTCAAAACGACCTGGACGAAGTAACGCAGAGTCTAAAACGTCAGGGCGGTTAGTTGCAGCAATAACGATGACGCCTTCATTACCTTCAAAACCATCCATCTCAACCAGCATTTGGTTTAAGGTTTGTTCACGTTCATCATGACCACCACCTACACCAGCGCCGCGTTGGCGACCTACTGCATCGATTTCATCGATAAAGATGATACAAGGTGAAGATTTTTTTGCTTGTTCGAACATATCACGCACACGAGATGCACCAACACCAACAAACATCTCAACAAAATCAGATCCTGATATAGTAAAGAATGGCACCTTAGACTCACCGGCAATAGCCTTAGCTAATAGGGTCTTACCTGTACCAGGTTGACCAACCATTAACACGCCAGTTGGAATACGGCCGCCTAGCTTTTGGAACTTGGTTGGATCACGTAAATAATCAACCAGCTCTTTAACTTCTTCTTTTGCTTCATCACAACCTGCAACATCAGCAAAAGTTGTCTTAATTTGGTCTTCACTCATCAGTTTGGCTTTACTCTTACCAAACGACATTGCACCTTTACCGCCACCACCTTGCATTTGACGCATGAAGAAAATCCACACACCGATAAGCAGTAGCATTGGGAACCATGAAATGAATATTTGGGTTAAGAAGCCTGACTCTTCAGCTTCTTGACCTTTCATCGAGATACCTCTGCGATCAAGATCATTTATTAAATCTTGGTCATACATAGGCATAATCGTGGTGAACTTATCTCCTGAAGATCTTGTTCCCTCAATAGTACGCTGATCGCTTTTAATCTCAACAGTCTTAATCTGTCCATCTCGGACATTATCAAGAAAAGCGGAATAGTCCATCTTCTGCGAATTCGAAGAAGTGGGGGAATAACCCTGAAATACTGACATCAACACAACAGCGATGACGACCCAGAGTATTAAATTTTTTGCCATGTCACTCAAATTATTAGACCTCTATTACAGTCTTGCGATAATGGATATTAGACTACTACAACTTGTAACCAGTCGCCACTAAATAGACTTCTCTAGAGCGCGCCCTAGATGAGTCTGGTTTACGGGTTTTTACTACTTTGAAAACTTGTTTTACCGACTTCATATAATCGTCAAAACCCTCCCCCTGAAAGACTTTGACGGCAAAGCAGCCGTTTGGAGCCAATACTTGCCTACACATGTCTAATGCCAATTCAACTAAATACATTGATCTAGGTTGGTCAACGACATCTGCACCGCTCATATTCGGCGCCATATCTGATAATACCACATCCACTTTAGCTTCACCTACACGGTCAAGCAAAGCTTCTAGTACTTTTTCTTCTCTAAAATCCCCTTGCAAGAAATCGACTCCGACAATGGGATCCATAGGTAAAATATCACAGGCGATGACTTTACCCTTTTCTCCAGCTAACTTAACCGCAACTTGAGACCAACCTCCAGGTGCAGCACCTAAGTCTACTACAGTCATACCTGACTTAATCAAGTGATCTTTTTGCTGAATTTCTTCTAATTTAAAAGCTGCGCGTGAGCGTAAGCCACGTTTTTGAGCCAATTTAACATAATGATCATCAAAGTGTTCTAGCATCCAACGATTCGAACTAGCTGTACGTTTTTTAGCTGACATTAAAATTCCGCAACGATTGAGAGTTACATAAAGACTATATAAGGGTAGAATAGCCGCTTTTCAACAGTAACTCAGTAAAAGTTGGTATAAATGAATTTAACAACCAAACAAAAACAGCATCTAAAAGGCTTAGCGCACAATTTAAAGCCAGTTGTGATGCTTGGTGCCAATGGTTTGACTGAAGGTGTTCTGGCTGAAATTGATAGCGCACTTAGTTATCATGAATTGATCAAAGTAAAAGTAGCCTCTTCTGATAGAGAACTTAAAAATGCCATCGTTGACGCCATTGTACGTGAAACTCAGTCAACGAAAGTGCAAACTATCGGTCATATTTTAGTTATCTTCCGTCAATCAGCAGAGATGAAAATTGCCATTCCAAAAGCAAAATAATCTATGATTTTGGTTAATATAAAGCCGCTGAACTCAGCGGCTTTATATTGTTAAAAATTGCACAAATATTACGGCGTATCGGGTAATGGTATAACCCTGTAATGGTCAGAATTTAAGCCCAGTAATTCAGGAAATGTTGCCCCAATAGAAATTGATGACCACGTCCCCGTTAAAATACCGATAAACATCGCAATTGAAAAACCTTCCAGCGGCGCCCCCCCCATAATCCATAATGCTACTACGGTTAATAATGTTGTACCGGAAGTCACCATAGTGCGCGAAAATGTCGATTTAACGGCTAAATTATTAATATCCGTGATATTCCATTGAGGCTTAATGACTAATTGCTCGCGTATCCTGTCGGCGATAATTATTGAGTCATTGAGCGAATAACCCAAAATAGCCAATATTGCCGCTAATACGGTTAAATTGAATTCCAGTTGGCTTAAAGCAAAAAAAGCCAACACAAATACAACATCATGCACTAAAGCCAATAATGCACCGGATGCTAAACGCCATTCAAAACGATAACTGAGATACCCCATAATACATAACATGGCCATTAATAACGCTAAGCCGCCTTGTTCAACTAACTCTTGACCAACTTGAGGACCAACGATACTGCTGTTTAATACATTGATGTCACTCTGCAGCGGCGCCAATACTGTTAATAGTTCCGGACGTTGATTTTCAACAGGGATATTGGCATAACGCAGTACCCATCGCCCTGGTTCACTAGCCGAAATGACACTGACCTCTTGTTGATAAGCGGCAACCATTAGCGGTTGTATTTCACTGGCGGTGATACCTTTATCCAGTTGAATTTCGGTGACCACCCCGCCGGTAAAGTCCAACCCCCAATTAAACCCTTTGATACCTATTATGCCTAAAGATAACAACATCAGCGCAATAGAAAGGATGCTCGATGCATAGCGCCACTTGGTTAGAAACTTAAGTTTATCTATTGTGTTATTCATTTGAGTTGAGTTCATTGTATTACACCTTTATCGCGTAACGAGTATCACGGCCATACACTAAGTTAATGATGGCACGTGAGGCGAAAATGCCGGTAAACATACTAGTTAGCAAGCCTAAACCCAGAGTTAACGCAAAACCTTGAATGGGGCCATTGCCAATAGAAAATAACACTACGGCGGTGATCATAGTGGTGAAGTTGGCATCAAATATTGTTGAAAAAGCACTATCAAATCCAACGTCAATAGCACTAGCAAAACTTCGACCTTCTGCTAGTTTATCTTTTATTCGCTCAAAAATAAGTACGTTAGTATCTACAGCCATACCCACTGTAAGCACTAACCCTGCAATACCAGGTAAGGTTAATACTGCCCCTGGAATTAATGCTAACAATCCAAATAACATCACCATATTAGCAATTAGCGCTATATTTGCTACCCAGCCTAAACGCCGGTACCAACAAGCCATAAAGAGTAATGTCAATGACATACCTAATGCTAACGCAGCAAAACCATTGACAATATTTTCAGCGCCTAAACTTGGGCCAATTGTGCGTTCTTCAATGATGGTTACAGGCGCAGTCATAGAGCCGGCTCGTAATAATAATGCCAACTGCTGAGCTTCTTGATGGCTACCTACACCGGTAATTTCAAAATTATTGCCTAACTGACTTTGAATCGTTGCCACGCTAATAACTTTAGTCGTCTGCTGTGATTTCCCCAGACTATTACGGCTATACTCGCTATAAGAAGTGGCCATTGGTTTACCTATATTATCGCGCGAAAAGTCTGACATTAACTTTCCTCCAGCAGAATCTAAGCTGATATTCACTTTTGCCATGCCAAAATCACCAGTGGCGGCACGCGCATCAACAATATGATCTCCAGCTAATACAGGCGTTCTCGCGACATAAATTGGATTGTTGGCTTGATCCTTTAACACTAACGCATTAACTGAACCATTCTCAAGAACAGGATAAAAAGCTAAGCTGGCTGTAGCGCCAATGACATTTTTAGCGGTGGCTGGATCCTGCACACCTGGCAGTTCAATACGGATACGGTTTTCGCCTTGGCGTTGTACCAAAGCCTCAGTGATGCCTAACTCTTCAATGCGGCTGCGCATAATTTGTAAATTCTGCTGTACGGTCAAATTAGTTAATTTCACCTTCTCATTTTCTGATAGCGCTACAAATAGTGTATTTTTCTGTCCTGTTACCTGCCATAACGGATATTGTTCTGCAATAAACTGTCTTATTTGTCCTCTCGCCTCAGGCAAAGTGAGGTCAACCGTGACTTCAGCGCTGTCACCAGAGTGAATGCTAACACCGTTTATATGCTGTTTTCTGACAAACTGTTTTAACGAATCACCAACCATAATACTTTGTTGGCGAAAAACTAAGTCTAAGTCGACATCCAATAAAAACTGCACTCCACCACGTAAATCCAGCCCTAGCTTAATGGGTTCAAATCCCATATTTAACAACCAAGTAGGCGCTGCAGGTGATAAGGATAATGTGACTTGAGCCTGTTTTTCAAACTCGTTTATTAAGGTGTTTTTAGCAAGCATTTGTTGATGTGGGTCTTGCAAGACGACTAATACATTCTGCTGCTTTTGCTCAATGCGTTTACTGCTGATCCCCGCTTGATTTAATACCTGATAAACATGTTCAGAGGATAAGGTGTGTGATGATTTTGATGACAGTTGTACAGCTGCATCTTCGCCATACCAAGACGGAAGAGCGCTTAAAAAAAATATTACTAACGTACTGATAAGCAGCCAATATTTCCACTGGGAGTAATGGTTTAATAGAGTTTTTTTTGACTTAGGTTTCATAACAATAGATCTCACAACATCGTGGAATAATAAATCCACGTAAACAATGCACCATAAGCTATAACTGCATTTATTGCAGATCAACAGCTCAAGGAAAATTCATTAGCGATAGCTAATGGTTATTTTTAATGTTGTGTTATACGTTTAACAAATGTGAGTATGAACGAAGAGTAAATTAGACTCTTTCCAACCGGAAAGCCTTGAAGGGGCTGATACAGTCGATAAAGTCCAGTCTAGTTGTGGACTGAAATCAATTTGATAACCAATTGCCAAACTTGGTACTGGAGGGGAAATAAACTCATATGCTAAAAGGTAGCTTGGTTTAATTTCATCCGAATGGTGTTGAGCTAAATTAATATAGCGTGCTGAATAGGTTGGAACATAATGTAAGTCATTAGAGATGGGGAGCTTAGTAGATTGAGTGTTAACACTTGCTATATCAACTAAGTAGAATAAAGAAGTACCGATAATTGTTGATGGGTAATTGGCAGTAATCTCGCCATTTATAACTGAGTCGGTACTATCCACGATCAAATGAGGATGATTAACATCGGACTGATTTGATTGATGGTAAGCGATAACACAATTAGCAGTAGCAGAGGAACTCGTGCAGGTAGGTGCAGCAGAGTAATTTAATTGAGCTGATATTAAAGTATGATTAGTGGCAAGGAAGCTAGTGCTCAACCCCACAACAATCAATATCATTAATATTTTAGCCCAAGAAAACGTCATATAGACCTTAACCTATTAATTAGTTTTATTACTCAATATAGTCGTAAACAATAAATCGCCAATAAAGTGTAAACTGCATGTGATGCTATTAGAAATAGCTTATAGCCAACTTAAGATAATAACTGCACCTGTCATATTCAGCAAATTAATTATTCAGCATATAACAAAAAAGCACTTAATAATTAATTAAGTGCTTTGTAAGCTTAAGCGGTAATCATTAATATTTCTATATAGCTAAATATATTTAACCGATAAAATCTCATAATCAGTAATGCCACCTGGAGTTGCAATCCCCACTTCATCACCTTCATTTTTGCCAATAAGTCCACGGGCAATAGGCGAGTTAACAGAAATTAAATTCTGTTTGATATCAGCTTCATCATCACCCACTATGCGGTAAGTTACTTCAGCATCGGTATTGATATTGAGGATACTTACAGTGGTACCAAAGATAACTCGGCCAGTATTTTCTATTTTAGTGACATCAATAATCTGTACATTCGACAGTTTACCTTCAATGTCACGAATACGGGCTTCACATATTCCTTGGTCTTCACGTGCGGCATGATATTCAGCATTTTCTTTTAAATCACCAAGCTCACGCGCCGAAGCGATGGCTTCTGTAATTTTAGGGCGACGATCAAACTTTAAGATGTCTAATTCTTTGCGTAATTGATCAGCACCAACAACAGTCATTGGAACTTTATTCATGTTAAGTGATCTCCATAAAACAAAAGCATCCCGTGTCGATAAAATATCAACACTATAATAATCGTTTGGAATGACTTACTTTAAAACCTTCAAGTAATACGACAGGGATGTTACATAGATAATGGGCAACAGCTTACCTAAGCTTTAACTGACTTGCTAGTCAGATAGCTAAAAATGCTGCTAAAGACGATAAATTTCAGCGTCATCATATAAAAACAGCCCACTTTTTTTGTGCGCTGTTATATATACAACTTTATTAACTCTAATCAAATAAGTTAGATAATTCTGTTTTGCGCTAACTTCTCGAGGCGTTCTTCTTCTGCCATTCGACGTTTACGTTTGTCACAGGGATCATCGCAGTCGCAGGCTTTTTCGATGCCTAACACTCCTAAGCCACCACAACTTCCTTCCACTGCTTTTTTCTTAATGATATAGCCAATAGACATCAATAAGAAAAAGACTAATAACACCACAAACGCAGCAATAAATGTGCTCATTTCGGACTCCAGTTTAATGGATGGATCAATCAAGATAAGGCTTAAAGGCCTCACTATAAAAGACCTGATAACCTTGTTCCTGCTTTTCAATCAGCATTATTGCTAAATTTTGCTCTTTGGCAAGTGCTAATGATGCCTCAGTCCCCAATACCATCATTGCTGTAGCATAACCATCTGCTGTCATTGAACTTTTGTGTAGTACGGTTGCTGAGGCTAATTTGTGCTTAATCGGGTAACCTGTGCGAGGATCAATTAAATGGGTAAAACGTTCGCCGTTTTCTTCATAATAAATGCGATAGTCACCTGATGTTGCTAACGCTATTGTATCAAGTTCTATGACTTGCTGCACTTCTTGCCCGTCTTCTGCAGGCTTTTCAATTGCGACACGCCAAGGCGTTCCATCAAACTTAGTGCCTTTAGTACTAATTTCGCCACCAATTTCAACTAAATAACCTTCTATTTGATACTTGTCTAATAAAGATGCCACTTTATCAACACCAAAGCCTTTAGCTATTGAGGATAGATCAACATATAAATCGGCATTATGTTTAACTAGCTTGGTTCCTTCAATAGTTAACTCATTGATCCCTGTCTTTGCTTTAGCATCGCTTATGGCTTGAGCAGTTGGAATAGATGTAGGACGTTTGTCTGGACCAAATCCCCACAAGTTAACCAGCGGCCCAAGAGTAATATCTAAAGCACCGTCGGTTATCTCGTTCAAACGGATCCCCTCTTTTACAACCAAAAGAGTATCGGGTGAGACATCGACGCCTTGTCTAATTTGTAACTGATTAAAACGAGATAACTCTGAGTTCGGACGATAGGTAGACATTTGATTATTAACGGTCTCAAGGGCCATATCTATTTCTGTTTGTAACAATTGTACTTGTGGCAAATGCTCGTTACTGACCAAAGTAATATGATATGTGGTGCCCATTGTTCGCCCTTCCAACTTAATGGTTGTTTCAGGCTGTGTACAGGCTGTAATTGTGCAAGCAATCAGGATGAGCAGGAATGATTTAATTGATGTCGCCATAATGAACTATCCCATAAAACAAAAAATTGCAGTAGCTAATGCATACTGCAATCTATAAAAAAATTAAGGTGCTAAATTTAGCACCTTAACTTAATTGATATTAACCGCCGAAGTCATCTAATAAGATGTTTTCATCTTCAACACCTAAATCTTTTAACATGCCTATAACTGCTGCGTTCATCATTGGAGGTCCACACATGTAGAACTCACAATCTTCTGGCGCATCATGATCACGCAGATAGTTTTCATACAATACGTTATGAATAAAACCTGTGTAACCAGTCCAATTATCTTCTGCCTGAGGATCAGACAAAGCAACATGCCATTTGAAGTTATCATTTTCAGCTGCAAGGCCGTCAAAATCTTCTACATAGAACATTTCACGTTTAGAACGCGCACCGTACCAGAAACTGATCTTACGTTTCGAGTTTAAGCGTTTAAGCTGGTCGAAGATATGAGAACGCATTGGCGCCATACCTGCGCCACCACCAATAAATACCATTTCCGCATCAGTGTCTTTAGCGAAGAACTCACCAAAAGGCCCCGAAATAGTGACTTTATCACCCGCTTTCAAGCTCCAAATGTAAGAAGACATTTTGCCACAAGGTAAGGTTAAATTACGTGGCGGTGGCGTAGCAATACGCACGTTCAACATAATAATACCAAACTCTTCTGGATAGTTAGCCATTGAGTATGCACGAATTGTTTCTTCGTCTACTTTTGACTCTAACTTGAAGAAGCCAAAATGCTCCCAGTCGCCACGATATTGTTCAGGCACTTCAAACTCAGCATATTTAACATGATGAGCAGGTGCTTCAATTTGAATATAACCGCCGGCACGGAATGGAACAGTTTCGCCATCAGGAATTTGAAGCTTCAGTTCTTTAATGAAAGTGGCTTTGTTATCGTTAGAGATAACTGCACATTCCCATTTTTTAATGCCAAAGATTTCTTCGTCTAATTCAATGTCCATGTCACTTTTTACGTTGACCTGACATGACAAACGACAACCTTGGCGAGCTTCGCCTTTACTGATGTGATCAAGTTCTGTTGGCAAAATATCACCGCCACCAGATTTAATCATCACGCGACATTGACCACATGAGCCACCGCCACCACATGCACTTGATACGAAAATACCATTATTGGCTAAGGCACCCAGTAGCTTACCACCGGCACCTGTTTTAATTGCCTTGTCTGCATCACCATTGATACTAATGGTGATATCACCGCTAGCAACCAGCTTCGACTTAGCGAATAAAATCACTAATACCAAAACTAGTACGATAACAGTAAACATACTCACACCTAGATAAACATCTATTGGAGTAGATTCAAGAATACCCATTCACTTATTCCTTAAAGGTTCAAATTAATACTTCGTCTCAGTATTTCTTACAAAGAAACACCAGAGAACGACATGAAACCCAAAGCCATAAGACCTGCGGTAACAAAGGTAATACCTAAGCCACGTAAGCCATTTGGCACATCAGAATACTTCATTTTCTCACGGATACCCGCTAACAATACAATTGCTAACGCCCAACCGATACCAGAGCCGATACCAAACACTACGCTTTCGCCTAGGTTATAATCACGCTCTACCATAAATGATACTGCACCGAAAATTGCACAGTTAACAGTAATCAATGGTAAGAAAATACCCAATGCATTGTATAAAGGTGGAAAGTATTTATCTAATGCCATTTCCAAAATTTGTACAAGCGCTGCAATCACACCGATGAAGGTAATGAACTTCAAGAAGCTTAAATCAGCTTCCGGTATACCCGCCCAAGCTAAAGCACCAGGAGCAAGTAAACCTTGATAAATAATTTGGTTAGCAGGTACCGAAATAGCCAGTACCACGATAACTGCAACACCTAGGCCCATCGCAGTAGTCACTTTCTTAGACACAGCTAAAAAAGTACACATACCTAAGAAGAACGCCAGCGCCATATTTTCAATGAAAACGGAGCGAATTAATAAACTAATATAATGTTCCATTGCGTTTACCCTTTTGCTTCTACTTGCTCTGGCTTATAAGTACGGATCAACCAGATAAAACCGCCGATCAAGAAGAACGCACTTGGTGGAAGCAGTAATAAACCGTTAGGTTGATACCAACCACCGTCAGAGATTTTACTGAGGATTTCTACGCCGAATAATGAACCATTACCAAATAATTCACGGAAAAAACCAACAGACAATAAAATAACACCGTAGCCTAATCCGTTACCGATACCATCCATAAAACTCATCATTGGAGGCGTTTTCATTGCATAAGCTTCAGCACGACCCATTACAATACAGTTAGTAATAATCAAACCTACGAATACTGATAACTGTTTAGAAATAGCATAAGCATAAGCTTGTAGTACCTGGTCAACCACAATTACCAATGAGGCAATAATGGTCATCTGTACAATAATACGCACACTGCTTGGAATGTGATTACGAATAAGCGAAATAAACAGGTTAGAAAACGCTGTTACCGCTGTTAATGCAATCGTCATTACCAGTGCAGTTTCAAGCTTTGTGGTAACAGCAAGGGCACTACATACACCCAATATTTGCAAGGCAATTGGGTTATTATTGATAATCGGTCCAGTCAGAACCTGTTTAAGTTCTTTAACGTCAGCCATTAGCTTAACCCTCCGTTGCGTGCTTTAGCGATAAAGCTTGCAAAGCCTTCTTTACCTAACCAAAACTGCAATGAATGTTGTACACCGTTACTGGTTAATGTTGCACCAGAAAGTGCATCAACACCGTAAACAGTGCTCGCCACTGCAGGGTTTTTAGTTACACTGATCGCAAAGTTACCTTGCTCATCAAATAACTGTTTGCCGTTCCACAAGGCTTTCCATTTTGGATTTTCAACTTCACCGCCTAAACCCGGAGTTTCAGCTTGGTCGTAATAAACTAAGCCTTGAATCGTGTTCAAGTCAGCTTCCAATGCTAAGAACGCATACATGGTTGACCACAAGCCGTAACCGTGAACAGGTAAAATAACACTTGTTAATTTACCATTATCATCACGAACCAAATACACTACCGCTTTATCGGCAACGCGCTTGATCGAGGCAATGTCATTTTCAGGAATTGATGAAGTACTTAGATCACGTGATGCTTTACGTTGATCATAAGCATTAGCGTCACCTTCGACAAACTCACCGGTTTTCAGGTCGACTAAACGCGCTTCAACATATTGATTATATTTGCTAAGAATATCTGCTTTAGTGACCTTACCTTCTTTAGTATTAATAAGGCTTGCCGCTTCAAGTATATACTTTTGCTTATCAAGTAACTTGTTCTCTTGCTGAATAGGTTTTAATACCACAGCAGCGGTAGAAACAAGCACTGAGCAGATAAGACATAAGCCGACAACAACAAATAGCGTTCTACCGAACGAATCTTTATTACTAGCCACGTGCGATCCTCCGTTTGATATTTGCTTGCACGACGAAGTGGTCAAATAATGGGGCAAATAAGTTGGCAAACAAAATAGCCAACATCATACCTTCAGGGAATGCAGGGTTAATCACACGGATAAACACTACCATCGCACCGATTAACAGACCGTAAGCCCACTTTGCAGAATTGGTAAATGAAGCTGATACAGGATCAGTCGCCATAAACATCATACCGAAAGCAAAACCACCTAACACTAAGTGCCAATACCAAGGCATTGCGAACATAGGGTTAGTATCGCTACCAATTACGTTTAATAATGTTGCAATAGCAGCCATACCTATGAAAACACCACCAACGATTCTCCATGAAGCGATGCGAGCATAAATAATGACTAAACCACCCAGCAAAATAGCAAAGGTAGAAACTTCACCCATCGAGCCAGGAATGAAACCCATAAAGGAATCAATCCATTTTGCATTGTTAGCATAATCAAATGTGCCTTGTGCAGCCAAGCTTAGTGATGTTGCGCCAGAATAACCATCGGCAACAACCCAAGTCGTGTCACCAGACATACTTAAGGGGTAAGCAAAGAACAAGAATGCACGACCCGCTAACGCAGGGTTAAGGAAGTTACGGCCTGTACCGCCAAAGATTTCTTTAGCAACCACAACACCGAATGTAATTCCCAACGCCACCATCCATAAAGGAATCGTTGCAGGTAAAGTTAGTGCGAATAGCACTGAAGTCACGAAGAAACCTTCGTTTACTTCATGGCCACGGACTGAAGCGAATAATACTTCCCAGAAACCACCGACAGCGAAAGTCACCGCGTAGATAGGTAAGAAGAAGCACGCGCCATACCACATCAATGATGTGATCCCAGAGTCAGCGGTTAACTGAGCACCAAATAACTCAAACAAGCCAACTTGCCAAACATCTGGAGTACCGAAGCCAGCAACTAATGCCACTTGCGCTTGAAGACCCACGTTGTACATACCAAAAAACATAGCTGGAAACGTACACGCCCAAACCGTAATCATAATACGCTTTAGATCGATGTTATCACGAACATGGGTTCTACCCTTGTTCACTTTACCTGGAGTATAAAATACCGTGGCAGCCGCTTCATAAAGTGCATACCACTTCTCGTATTTGCCGCCCTTTTCAAATTGCGGTTCAATACGTTCGATAAAATCTTTCAAGCCCATTAGCCTTCCCTCTCGATCGTATCTAAGCAGTCACGTAGATATGAAGCATAGTCATATTTACCTGGACATACGAAAGTACATAACGCCAAATCTTCTTCATCCAACTCAAGAGCACCCAGTCTCACAGCGCCATCATAATCACCCGACACTAAGTCACGTAATAACATGGTAGGAAGAATATCAAGTGGCATTACCCGCTCATAGTTTCCAATCGGCACCATAGCGCGGTCTGAACCACCAGTGCTAGTTGTCATTGGAAATAAGCGAGAAGGACTTAAGTGACCTAAAAATGCACGAGTGACTGAGAATTTATCCGCCCCAGGCATAGCCCAGCCGAATAACTCTTTCTCGTAACCTTCTTCAAGTAAGCTAACTTGCGTGTGGTAGCGACCTAAGTATGCATGAGGCCCGATTGCTAAGCGGCCGTTTAATACTGAGCCAGAAACGACGCGAACTTTGCCTTCATCAACTTCATTTGTCGTTAACTCAGTAATGCTTGCGCCTACTTGAGTACGAACTAAACGAGGCTGTTTTGCTTTAGGACCGGCAATGGCAATAACACGCTCAGTATTTAAAGTGCCCTGAGTGAATAATTGGCCAATAGCAATAACATCTTGATAGCCCACATGCCAAACACTACGAGTAGCTGAAGCTGGAAGAATGTTATGTATGTGTGTACCGACAAGCCCTGCAGGGTGTTTTCCAGCAAACTCAGCCACTTGGGCATTTGCTGCAGGAATATCTGCACCAGATGCTTTACATAAATACACTTTACCTTCAGTTAAACGCGCAAGCACTTTTAAGCCATTGGCAAAATCATCTTTATATTCGGCAATGACTACCACAGGATCTGCAGCAAGAGGTTGTGTATCGATAGCAGTGACAAAAATGCCTTGTGTAGCAGCATCAACTGCAGGCACTTTGCTAAATGGGCGCACACGCAATGCCGTCCACAAACCTGATTCAATCAGATTATCACGAACAACTTGCGAGTCTAACGTGTCTAATGAGCCAGCATCATATTTATTGAACGCAACACAATCGTTACCTTCAACTTCAATGACAACAGACTGAAGTACACGTTTAGCACCTCGGTTAATTTCGGAAATAGTACCACTGGCTAAAGCCGTATATTTAACGCCTAAATTCTTCTTATCTTCAAAAAGAACCTGGCCTTTTTGTACTTTATCGCCCACTTTAATCTTCATCGTTGGACGTAAGCCAATATACTCTTCACCCAAAGTAGCTACGTATCTAATGGCTGGGCCATTATGGATAACTTGCTCTGGTCTACCTGTTATAGGTAGTTCCAATCCTTTCTTAATTGTAATCATATCCACAAGCACTACGTTTGAAGGAAAGACAATGCGCCACGTTCCGCTACAAAAACAATGTGTTAAAAAACACCTCATTCTGGAGCTAGCGCAGGTTTAACACGGAAATGCGATCATAATCACGCTGGTCGCGCGCATTTTACCCCATATATAAGACTATCGCCACGAAAATAATAGGTGTTTTCAAACCAATGCACCAATTTAGTCTTGTAATATAGTACAAAGCGACTGGCGATTATTTATTAGGTCTAAAGCGCATATTTTGTTCCATGCAAACTAAAATATAGCATTAATTTTAAAAGTAATATTTTTAAAATAGGAAGGATTAGAAATAAAGCCCATGCTATTTCAGCATGAGCTTTACACTATCTTTAAAGATGAAATGATTATTTATCAACCAGAACACTGCCCAGCGGATAATTAGCCAACTAACCTATAATAAGCAGGCTAGTTGACAGGTGTAAAATTTACAATCTGAATTAGAATTTACCTTGATAACCAATGTAGGTTGTCATTTCACTTTGAGATAACATTCCCATCTGATAATTTTTAGCGATTAACTCTTCATCTAACAAATTCTCTATGCGGACATAGACATTGTGCGCTTGAGTCATTTGATAATGCGCTGCTAAATCAATTTTAAGTTGCGAGTCAATACCATAATTCCCTAAGGTAAACACGCTGCCAGTTTCTGATTGATACAAGCCATTAGCAAAAATACTAAACTTGCCCATAACCAGACCAATACTGGCGCTAACTTGTTGCTCTGGCACCCAAGGCAATTGTTGGCCATCAGCATAACAACCAACAACGGCATCACAGCTAGACTGACCAAATTCAGCTTGGGTATAGCTATAATCTAACGCCATTGGAATAGAGAAACTATTAAAGTCCATTTTGTAGTCAATCGTTAAATCTACACCTGCAACAGAGACATCTTGTAAATTAACCTGTAATGCCTCCTGCAAAGGAACACAATTAACACCCAATTTACAGGTCATATGCTGATTGTCAAAGTCATGCATATAAGTCGATAAACCGACATTGAAATTTTCTTGTTGATAATTTAATGCCAGTTGATATTGTAATGCCTCTTGTGCTAATTGCTCGGCATTACCGGCACCAGCAGCGGTCCAGGCTTGTTTAGCACTTAATGCTAATAGCCAGGCATCCTTTTTATAAGCAAGTTCAACAGAAGGTAACCAGCCATCATCAGAAAAGTCAGTCGCGGTTAATAAATCTGCATTGTCACCTAACTCACGCGTCACGCTCACACTTTCGTAACCTAAGCCGAAATTTACTGACCAGGCATCATAGTTCAGCTTGGTATTAACCGACGTAGTAAATGCATCTGCATCATCCGTATAATCACCAATACCATATTGCACATCCAGTGCATTGAGGCCTAAATTTTCACTTAATAAGTAATCTATTTTAGCCACTTTCATTTCAGCCTTATCACTATGATAACGCGCTTGGTAGGTTACTTCATGAGCGCCATAAAGGCTGACACCCTTCGTCTGCACACCAAAACCATCAAAATCGTTATTGGCAACCACTGCACTTGTGGGTAAGCCTTGGGAAGTAGGATTGGTTTCAAAATCAGATAATACCTGTAACAACTGACGGTTAATTATTTCGTCATTGATTGTTAACGTGTTATGGCCACGTTGAGCAAAGCTTTGATAATAAAAGTCTGTCGACATAATCGACTGGCCTGATAAATTAACTTGATGCGCTAGAGCATATCGTTGACGCTTACCTTGATCAAAATCCAACGTTGTCGCTGCATAGCGATTATTAGCCGATGTGGTAAAATCTGAGAGGGTTAATCCAATATCACTATTATCAAGTGTCGTATCAGTAAAATGATAACTGAACTCTGTTTTTTGTGGATTTCTAGCACCGACTAAACTGTCAGCGTTGATTTTAAACAGGATATCTGTGGCTTGATGTTTATTATCAATACTAGTATTGAGCCCTGCATCTGTATCATCTTTTTGGTAATCAACGCCCAATAACATGCCATATTGCTTGGTTTTGCCACTGACAATTAAGCCCCCAGCAGGCGATCCATCTTGATCGGCTTCAATATTAATAATCGCATCAGTTTCACGCTCACTGATTTTGGCCGTCAGATAATTAAGTTGCCCAAAAGCGCCCTGCCCACCTGAGTTTACATTGGTGTGCTTGTTGGTTGAGACTGCCGATTGGAGAAATAAGTTCGGTTGAGAAACAAGGTTTTGGCCAGAATAAGGCGCCGCAGAATAAAAAATATTATCTTGTAATATTGCAACGCCATTGGTTGCACCACGAATTGAAATCGCATTCTGCGCATGTTCAACATTGGGAAGGACCGTCACACCAGCTTTGGCCAATACATTGGCCGATTGGCGATAATGAAATATTGACACTCCATCTTGTTGTAAATCAATACGGGAGTTTTTATCTTCAATAGACTCCGTTACTGTGCTTGCTACACTTGGAAAACTGCCAAGCATTAATAATACTGCTGAGGCCACCATTGAAACGCTAAAAGAGCGATCAGACATATCAATCTCCGTATTCTATCTTGTCTTATAAAATGCACTGTTAATGCTATATACAATAACGGTTTAATCCACATAAAAACAGCATCAACCACAAGCTGTTAAAAATTAGTTAATTTTAGGCACAAAAAAACGGCCTAAGCCGCTTTTTTTTGTGTAATAACTGACGTTAAAGCGTGCCTAAAATCTCACCACTTAATGCTAAATCATCATTCTTATTTACGCTAACACCAGCAGCAATAATATTTTTGGCGATATCTTGTGCTTGTTCAAGTGAATGCATCTCATAAGTACCGCACTGATATTCGTTTAATTCCGGAATATCTTTTTGCTCAGTCACTTTTAATACGTCTTCCATTGCGCCTAGCCACGCATCTGCAACTTGTTGCTCGTTTGGCTCACCAATAAGGCTCATATAAAACCCTGTACGACAACCCATCGGTGAAATATCGATAATTTCAACATTGTCGCCATTAAGATGATCACGCATAAATCCTGCAAACAAATGCTCTAAAGTATGAATACCACGTTCACTTAAAATGTCTTTATTAGGAGCACAAAAACGTAAATCAAATACGGTGATTGCATCCCCTTTTGGAGTGCTCATATGTTTGGCAACTCGAACAGCGGGAGCATTCATACGAGTGTGATCTACAGTAAAACTATCTAATAACGGCATTGTGTTCTCCAAAGATAAGGGCGCGCTAACTTGAAACAACTCAAAATGGTCAACACGTTTAACGATAACAGAATCATCATACCATCAACAATGCACAACTCTCTACCAGCATGAATTAAACTCAACTAAGACTTATAGTGATTAATTGTGATAGTTTTTCAGCCGTTTGCTGTTTCGGCATCCGATTAAAACATAACCTCAATGGTTTCTCTATACAGAAATAGGCACTTGATTATCAGTGTCCCTTTTATCTTATTGACAAATGGCGCAATCAGCTCAAGCAAGTCGTATAAATATAGCGTTAATGTAAAGGTAATCAAGCTTAGATCGCAAAAGAATAGTTATGCTAACTTGAAGTTTAATTCAATAAAAAACCCCACTAATCAGTGAGGTTTTAAATGGCTCTATTACCCTTTGCAGTTTGGGGTTCGAGGAACTTCAGCAAGACTTTGCCAGTCTGCTTCAGTATAGGTATTAATTGATAATGCATGTACGCCATTCGCTAATTCATCAGCTAGAATCGCATTCACGCTGCGATGCCGCGCTAATGGACGCTGCCCATCAAATAGATCACTGACGATGACCACTTTAAAATGGGTTTCTGAATTAGGTGGAACATGATGGCGATTACTTTCATTAATCACTTCAAGATGTGATGGTGTAAACGACTGATTCAGTTTATCAGTAATAGTCTGTGCAACTGACATAGCGACCTACTCTTGGGCTCTTAAAAATCGAAGAGTACTGGGTTAAAACGTAAACGTCAAACACTGTGGCGATAAAATGTTAACTCAACAAGAAACAAAGATAGAATTATTAATTCGCGAGAATAGCGGCTGATGTTTTTGACACCAAACAGGCCGCGTCTTGATAACCCTTTAAACCTTATGTGCTGTTTTATAAAACACATTGTGGGTAATTCATAGCTGGTAAAAATAAGGTGTTATCTGCCTAAAAGTAAAATTAATACGTGGAGTATTGACCGTTAAACGCTTAGGCAAACAGTGTTGCCAAGTTTGCTGCATCCCAGGTTGCATAATCAATAAATCGCCCGATTGCAAAGCGTATGACATTTTTTGTTGAGATGCCTTATGACGCACAACAAAGTCGCGACATGTTCCAAGTGTAATGGATGCAATAGCACTATTAGCAACAATTTCAGGCTCATCATCACTGTGCCAGCCCATACATTCTGTCCCGTTAGCATACCGATTAACCAACACGGCATTAAAGTCTAAGTGGCACTTTTGTAATAATGTTTGCCGTAATTTTGACAATACTGGTGGCCAAGGTAAGGGATTAATCAAAGTTTTAGAGTATCGACAATCACACCCTTCATCACCAAACCAAACCTGTGTGCGCGGAATAAAGTGCTTCTTTCCATACACCTCAATTTCTATTTTAGTTAAAGGGTAATCGCTCGCTTCTTGTAATAAAAGCCTTTGCTGACGCTCGGACAGAAAATCTGGCTGGTGCACCACTGGAGGTAACTTAATGTTAGGATCGTGATCAGTAAATAAATCTAACGTCATGTGTGCCACTCTGCTCCATCATTTATAAAACCTAATTATCACCTAAAATGGAACATCACTATCATCTAAAAATGCTAACAATCATCGGAAGAAGCTGATTACAAATAAACAAACTACAACCAATCACCCCTCTATCATGTGACATAAAATGTCGATATAGTGTCTTTCAAGTTTTAATGACTGATGAGACATAATGACTAATCCAGATATACACAGCCAGATGCCACCTGCATTAACAAGCTATGATCATGGTGATTTATTGAATCCCACTCAGCTAACGCCTTTACAGGATTTAGTCCTAAATAAGGTGGACGACAATTATCCTAAGCTGCAACTCTACACCAGTGGTGTATTATTTGGCGCAATAGCCATAGTAACTTGTATTTATATAATACTGGCCTCACCCTTGGATTTGATCAGTCAAATTATTATTTTGCCTATTATTGTAGCCATTGGGGCTTTTGCTACTCGATTGACTTATTTAAAAGCATTAACGGTTTGCTATGGCGTATTTAAAGATGAATTTATTATGCAACAAGGCTTATTTTGGGTATCAACAACCGCACTACCCTACACACGGTTACAACACGTTAATCTATCTCAGGGGCCACTTGAACGAAAATACCAACTTATTACCCTAAAATGTTTCAGTGCGGGATCAGGTGAAGCCGAAATAAATTTGCCCGGATTGCCGGCGGAAGTAGCTGAACACCTTCGCCAGCATTTATTGCATCAAGCGGCGCAGAACCAACAAATAGAACAACAAGTGTTAAATACTGATTTGGATCCTCAACATGACTGATGATCAACCATCAAGCGCACATGAACAAGCCAACATCAAGCAAACGCCGACTTTAACTGATTGGAAAGCATTATCACCTTGGTCGATATTAAGCTTTGTGTTCGGTTCGCTGAAAAACATTCTAAGTAACGGTTATGCTTTAATCCCAATTTTTTATGCTGGTTGGAGCAACGATGTATCGATTGTGTGGGTTATTGATGGATTCATAGTCTTACTTATTTTATTGACCTCATTTGCCTTCATTCAATGGCGAAAATTTCGCTACAGAATAAGTACAGAGCAACTCGATGTAAAACGAGGGCTGTTTTTCACTAAAAAAGATGAAATCCCTCTTAATCGAATTCAAAATATTCGTTTTGAACAACCTTTTTATTTCAAGCCACTCAAACTTGCCGTTTTAGTCATAGAAACCGCTGGTTCAAGTAAAGATGAAGCCAAGCTAACTGCCCTTGACGCTCAACATGCGCAGATTTTAAAGCAGCACTTATTGCAGCTAAATAATGTCAGTGAAACAGTAACAAGCAAGGATGATGAAACTAGCAAAATAGCGATGAAAGCGACGACCTCGGACCAACCGATTATAAAACGAAGCTTGAAGGAGCTGATCATATTTGGTTTTTATCAAAATAACTTTATTTGGTTCGCCATTATTGCAGGTCCTGTAGCTGGACAAATTGAGTGGGAGAAAGTCGCTCAATCTCCCTTAATTAAAGCATCAATAGAATGGGTAAACCAAGCCACACATGATAGTTTCATGCTGCAATTAATCATGATTAGCAGTTTATTTATCATGGGTTACCTACTTTTTTCGGCTATTTCAGTTCTAGCCTCAGTACTCAAATATCATCCATATTCACTCGATAAACATCAACAGACATTGCAACGTAGTGGCGGGGTTATTGCACATCAACAAGATGCATTAGCGATTAAGCGCATTCAGGTTATCCATTTTCAACAACCGTTATTAGCGCGCTTTGTTAACCGCTGGACGCTGTTTTTGAAGCAAGTAAAAGGTAATGAAGTGGAGGAGAGAACCAAGCAACATATGCTTATCCCTTCTATTAAAAATACTGAAATAGAATCGATATTCAGTATGTTACCTTCATTAAGCCCTTCAGTTATTACATTACCGACCGACTACACTGGGATAAATATTGCTTGGTTATATAAAAGAATATGGCTGCCATTTATTCCCTTTAGTATTTTACTTGGCCTATTTTTCACCTTGGATATAGGCATCAAACTGGTTGAGTTCGCGTTTGTTGCAGCCATATTAGTGAGCCTACTGCTTTATATTCGCTATAAGCGATGGGGATATGTGCTAGAACAAGATGCAGTTTGGCAACACAGCGGGTTACTAGGACGAGACTGGAAACGAATTCCATTTGAAAAAATACAACACGTGAAAGTCACGCAGACAGCAAGACAAAAAACACAGCAACTTGCCTATTTAGAATTAGGTTTAGCAAGTGGTGCTATTATACTGCCTTATATACCTATTGAAGTGGCAAACACATTAATAGCCCGATCACTCAATACCGTTTCAACTCAATATAAGCAGTGGATTTAGCAATTACCAAGCATCACTTAACACTCAACAAAATAACGAGTGCCACTGACTATTGTGGCACAGTTATTTTTTTATCCAGGTCATCTTTTTATCTAAGTCATCTTTTTATAGATGAGTACTAATTTTGCCAATAAATAGTCGGTCTTGGTGCTAATGACGGTTAAGTATTAATAATAGAGGATAGATTTAATGGGGAAGTAACTGAGACCATCTAAATCATTTCTACAATTGCACTATTTGACCACCAGTACCGGACAACTTGCTTGATTGGCGACTGATTCAGCAACATTTTCATGTAAAAAATGTGCAAAACCTGTACGTCCATGACTGGCTATCACAACCATACCTATATCGCCTGAATTAGCTTCAGCGACTATTTCTGTGACAGCATCACCTCTACGGACAATGGTTTCAACTGGAGTAGTAATAGTTAACTTAGCGAGCAAAGAGTGCATTTTTTGTGCCGCAGCCTCCTCCATGCTTTTAGCTAACTCTTCTGGAGTTACCGCTAAGATCATATAATTTTCATCACCAAAAGGTTGATCAACCACATGCAAGATTCTTATGCTGACGTTATACAGATTGGCCATTTCAATGGCATATTGCAGTGCATGGGACGCCGTCTCAGAAAAATCTGTCGGCCATAAAATCGTTTTACTTCGCATAATAACCTCCTTAAAAAATGTAGCCTTATTTAAAGTGTAGTCTTTTATCACAACGTCTAAGTGATCTTGGTCAAATACTCAACAGTTATTGCATATCGAGTAAAACCCCCTTAAAATTAGACCGACTAATCAGTCGGTTTATATTTAACCGTATTTTCGATTCTTTTTGCAGGAGTTACCTTATGAATATGGCCGTTGAACACTCACAGTTATCACCACTACAGCAATTGCTTCATTCCCAACGCAGCCAATATTTATCAATGCCTGCTCCAAGCTATACGTCGCGAGTGGCTAAACTGAAACAACTAAAGCAATCACTATTGCAAAATCAGCAAGAAATAGTCACCGCACTCAATAATGACTATGGCCACCGCTCAGAAAACGATACTGTCATTTCCGATATTATGCCTTGTATTAATAACATTAATTACACCCTAAAAAATCTTAAAGCCTGGATGAAACCTAGTAAGCGCCATGCAGGTTTATTACTTTCGCCTTCTAAAGTCTCTGTGCAATATCAACCTTTAGGTGTTGTAGGCATTATTGTGCCGTGGAACTTTCCAGTGATGTTATCAATTGGTCCGCTGATCACCGCTATCGCTGCGGGTAATCGAGCCATGTTAAAAATGTCTGAGTTCACCCCACACATTAATCAAGTATTGCGGGACTTATTAGCACAGGTTTTTGATCAAAATGAAGTCGCATTAGTGGAAGGTGAAGCTGATGTAGCAGCTCAATTCTCAGCGCTGCCTTTCGACCACATTCTGTTTACTGGCTCAACGGTTGTTGGCCGTCATGTTATGCGAGCTGCAGCAGAAAATCTCACCCCAGTGACATTAGAGCTTGGCGGTAAATCACCGGCTATTATTGCCCCTGACATGCCTATTGAAACCGCTGTAGAGCGATTAATTTTTGGTAAATGCTTAAATGCAGGCCAAATTTGTGTTGCACCTGATTATGTACTTTGCCCTGAAGATAAAATTGCCGAATTTATACAAGCCTACCAAGCAAGATTTAACAAAATGTACCCTGACTTTGATAGCAACCCAGATTACGGCAATATTATTAATGATCGCCAATTTGAACGCTTAACGAAAGTGATTGATGATGCCAAGGCAAAGGGAGCGACTGTCATATCAGCTTCTACTGGCAGAGTCACATCTGGCAAGCGAAAACTAGCAACCCAATTAATGACCAATGTGAATGCCGATATGCTAGTGATGCAAGATGAAATTTTTGGTCCTATTTTACCAATTATTAGCTATCAATCGGTAGATGAAGCGATAGGTTATGTCAATCAACGCGATCGCCCGCTTGCACTGTATATCTTAAGTTTTGACGGTAAGACTCAAAATAATATTTTACATCATACCCACTCAGGTGGCGTTTGCATTAACGATACCGTATTTCATGTGGCTGCTGATGACGCACCCTTTGGTGGCATTGGACCTTCAGGTATGGGCCATTACCACGGTAAAGAGGGCTTCCTTACCTTTAGTCATGCAAAAACAGTATTAAATAGCGGTAAAATCAACTCGGGCATTTTAGTTCACCCGCCTTACGGTACTGTGATTCAAAAGATGTTAATGAAGTTCTTTTTACGTTAGGAATAATCCTTGTGATGACTAAAAGCGCGAATAACAAACAAACTGATAAGAAACAAGCCATCTTAGCGTCTGCGTTAGCGCTTTTCGTCAATCAAGGTTTTCATGCCACCTCAACAGCTTCTATAGCCAAAGCTGCGGGCGTGGCAACCGGCACCTTATTTCATCACTTCCCTTCTAAAAACAGTATTATCAATCAACTCTTTCTAGATATTAAACAAGAGTTTGCTGATGCAATAACCCTTAATACGCTATACATAAATGATGTAGAACAAGATGCAAATAGTCTGTGGCAAAATGCCATTGATTGGGCGATTACTCACCCCATAAAACAAAAGTTTTTCCTGCAATTTTCACTGTCAGCGGAAATAGATCCCATTACGCGGCAACAAGCAATGAATAGCATATTAGGGTTTGTTGTCGAGTTAATTGAACAAGGTCAACAACAAAATCTAATTAGCCACTACCCGCTCCCTTTGCTACTTGAAAACTGTCATGGACAATACTTAGCAGCAATCCGCTTCTTTACTGATCATCCTGAACTAGGGTGTGATGACTTACACAGGCAAGCTAGTTTTCAATTGTTCTGGAAAGCAATCAAAAGCTAAACCCAGCCCTTTTTAAATGCCTCTCACTCGTAACACTTTGTATCAGTCATGGGTTAGTTATTAATGCAATAGAGAGATAGTGATAACATACTGTTTATTACGAGCTTCATATTTAACGACTTAGTTTCAATAACTTTAAATATCAACATCTTAATATTAAACATATATAAGGTTATGCCGTCACCTATGCTTAAATATATCCATACAGTTATTTTTATGCTGATTCTCGGCGCGCACTTTACTGCAGCAGCAGAAACAGATCACCCTTGTTTAGTCTCAGGAGACTGTATCACTGAAGGTGAGTGGGACATATCTATCGCCATTGGTTTTGGCCAGAAAACCAATCCATTGCAAGATTATGATGACATTCCACTGTATGTCTTACCATCGATAGCCTATTACGGCGAGCAGTGGTTTTTTGATAACGGCAACTTTGGATATAGTTTGCAAGAAGCCGAAAAGTATTCGCTCAACCTCATCACCAGCTATAGTGATGACAGAGCTTTCTTTTATGATTGGGACCCGAGTAACCTTTTTTTAGCCGAAGCTCTGCAGACAATTTAAACACTATGCCGATGGGGTTATCGTCATTACCTAGAACCAGTGAACCTAAAGTGTTTAATAGTTTAGAAAGGCGAAAATTTACCTTTTATGGTGGTCTTGAAGCCTTCTACTATGCTCGTTTTGGCTTCTTTAAAGTAGCTTATGCCCATGACATGTTCAATGTTCATAATGGTGACACTGCACATATTAGTTGGAATTACGGCTTAGCGGTTAAGCAATGGGTATTTGACCTAGCCCTAAGAACTGACTGGAAAAGTGCTAAAGTTATTCAATATTATTATGGGGTTAGACAAAACGAGAATAACTATTGGAGCCAGCAATACCAAGCTCATTCAGGCTGGAATAAAGGGATGGAGCTCACCACCCGCTACATTCTTAATGGGCAATGGAATATTTTAATGGCATATCGTTACACAGCCTTGTCTGATGAAATAACTGATAGTCCATTAGTCAATCAAGATAACAGTCAAAGTTATTTTGTTGGCGTAGCTTATAGGTTTTAGTTTTGAAATATCATCCTATCAGCATTTTATATCAGCTTATTGGTATATCAGTTTTGTTTATGAGTGTTTTTTCAACAACGGCAGAGCCTCTTAAACATCAAGTGCAGCTAAATGCTATGCCAAATTTTTGCCTCACTGATGATCAGTTTGATTACTGTGAGATAGACCTTTTACTCACATGGAATTTCGTTAATGAAGAACTCGTATGCATTATTTCAGACTACCCAAGCATACCGAGATGGTGTTCGGACAACCCAAACGAAAAATCGGTCAATTTAACCATAAAAACAGATAAAGACATCCAATTTATACTTGTCAGTAAACACGACAACATCACGCTTGCGGGCGTAAAATTAAAGGTCAATAAAGCATCATCTCGACAAATCAGAAGACGCTATCGAAATCCTTGGAGCTTATTTTAATGACCCAACCACAATCTACCCACAGAGTTTTATTAGTTGAAGATGATATTCGACTAGCCAACCTGATTGTTGATTACTTAAAAACCCATGACATGCATGTTGAAGTAGAACGTCGCGGCGACACAGTATTGACACGTTTAATCAGCTACAAGCCTGACATTATTTTGCTTGATATTATGCTACCAGGACTTGATGGATTCAGTCTTTGCGAAAAGTTAGCCGATTATTTTTCCGGCCCTATTTTATTAATGAGTGCCTTGGGCACCAATGAAGATCAAATTAAAGGCTTAGAATTAGGCGCAGATGATTACGTCGTGAAACCGGTTGAACCAGCATTATTAGTGGCTAGAATTAATAATTTACTTCGTCGCCAAGCTTTGCCTAATAAGCCAGAGTCTCATTGTCTTAATTTTGGCAAGCTCAGTATCGATCCGCATACGCAAACGATTCGACTAGGCGATACACAAGTTGACCTTACCAACCATGAATTTGAGCTGTTATGGCTGTTAGCCTCACAGGCAGGTCAGGTATTAAGTCGTCAATATATTTATCAATATCTACTCAACATCGATTTTGATGGCAAAGATCGCAAAATTGATGTTCGCACATCTCGTCTACGCAAAAAACTGGGGGATAGTATTGAAACGCCGTTTCGTATTAAAACAGTATGGGGACAAGGTTATTTATTCGCGCCAGAAGCATGGAATGGCTAGGTGATAACACTAAAATGAAACGTTTATTCATCAGCCTATATTTACTACTCAGCTTAAGCTTTTTAGGCATAGGCTGGACATTAGATAGCCTTTGGCAAAACCATGTTGACGAAAATGATGATGTCGATACGCCGCTTATTGTTTTAGCATTGCTCTTATCTCAGCAGCCAGAGACCGATAGGCAATCTCTTCTGGATGCGATAAGTGATCAACACTCATTTTCATTACAACTGCTTCAACGTAATCAAGTTGCCTTAAATGGTGATATACAACTTGCAGATAATCAGATATTAACCACTGAATCAAATGAGCAACAATTGCAATTTATTGCCGTCGGTGAACAAGTGCTTGTGGCTGGACCGTTTGACATTGAACCCCGCAGTCAATTACGCGGAATATTTACTATCGTTTTTTATGCCTCACTGGCACTGGTAGCTTTAATATGGGTATGGCCCCTTTCGCGAGATTTAAAAATACTGCGTATCGCTACTAAAAAATTTGGTGAAGCCAACTGGGATACTCGCATTGACCTCAGTACTAGTTCTCAAGTATCACCTCTTGCTCTCACCTTCAATGATATGGCACAGCACATCAGCAGTTTAATAGATAACCAAAAACATCTTACTAATGCTGTCTCACATGAAATTAGGACACCTTTAGCAAGGCTTAAGTTCGCACTTGCTCTACTACCGCAATATTGTCTACCTCAAAGCGATATTAACCAACGCATTGATTTTTTGGAGGGCATGCAAACTGATATAAAAGAGATGGAGGACTTGTTGCAGGAGTTATTGACTTACGCCAGCCTAGAAACGATGCAAATTGAGCCCATTTTAGAAAACTGCGAACTGGTCAGCATCTGTAAACAATTGATCCTCAGGCTTGAAGATTTAAGTGATCATGATATTGAATTAAATCTTACTAACAGCACGCAAATCTATATTAAAGGCGAAGGGTCCTTGGTCGAACGGGCAATACAAAATCTTGTTACCAACGCACAGCGCTATGCTAAATCAAGTATTCAAATCAATTTACGAACGGATCAACATAAAGTCTACTTATCAGTTAACAATGACGGCCCTAGTATTCCGGTAGAAGATCATCCTTATATTTTTGATGCTTTTTATCGTAGCCAATCCCAACATAGTGGCAATAAAGGCCACGGTTTGGGCCTCGCCATTGTTAAACGGATTATGATGCGCCATAAGGGAAATGTAGCCATATCAAGTAACCAGGCAAAAACTGAATTCACTCTAAGCTGGCCTATAATAATGGCAAAAAGCTAATCTAGCTCAAACTGACTTAAATCACTCAATAAATCCGTATCATCAGCTTGGTTAAAATCAAACTGATTATTACTGCTCGCTTGTTGCTGTTGTTGCTGTAATTTTTGCGCTTTGAATACAGCATATTGACGCCTTTTTCGCCGCGCAGCACACAAGCGCACGATATCTTGCTTTTGAAGTTCAGAGAAATGCAGCCAATTAAAGCGCTCGTCACGACTGCGAAAACAGCCTGAACAATACCCTTTAGTATCTGACTGACAGATACCAACACAGGGGCTAGGAATGGCGAAAAAACTTAATTGTTCCATAGTGAGAGCGAAGTTAACCAATTAACGATATAGTTAAGGTTATACCAATTGCAGTAAAAATGTACATTTTTTGGAGACGCCTCTTATGTTAACGCCAATCATGCATTATAAAACCTTGTTGCACTTTTTCTCTAAAGCCATATTGTTGATAATAGGTTTGGCTGCTTTAGGTTGCCAAAGTACGCAAAAAAATGACTATGATATTAATTATGATTTTAGTCAGTTACAAAGCTTTAGCCTTGTAGATGTTGCCAATACCGACGATCCACTCACTGTACAAAGAGTTAACCGGGACATTGTGCAAGCATTGGTCAACCAAGGTTTTATCCAAACTGATAATAATGCTGATTTCTTGGTTAGTTTTGCCTTTCAAACTGAGACCAAGCCTAAAAGTTCAGGTCTTTCAATTGGTTTGGGGACAGGTAGCTGGGGAAGTAGCGGTGGAGCAAGTATTGGAACTAGTATTGGGGTTCCGATCGGCAGTGATAGTGCAAAAATGCAAACTATTCAGATTGATGTCATTGACCCAAAAGAAAACCGATTGATTTGGCGCGGTACTGATAAATATGATTTTGAACAAGGTGGCGAGCTTAAAGCCCAGAAAACGGCTGAAACTGTTTATCATATTCTTCAACAGTTTCCGCCCAAACCGGCAAAATAATCACTTCACTTTTAGTTAAAAAAACGTCCGCTAATGCGGACGTTTTTAGTGAGACCAAGTGGATTGAGATCAGCTAAAAATTAATGATCGCCAAATAGATAATTCAACCAGCCCTGCATTCTCAGTAGTACTTTACGCATAACAGCAACATGACTGAAGTGTTCAGTGTAAATAGCTGCCTGTCCAGCAACGCCTGCAGGCAAGCTATCAAGGGTGGCATTCTTATCAAGGTCAATTAATACTACTACCCGACCACGTTGAAACAGTCTACTTGATGATTGTAAGCTACCACTAAACTGGACTTCACCTTCGGCCATTGCGGGTAAAATTTTAGCCACTTTGCCTTTAAACACCACACCAGGCACAGCATCGATAATCACTTCAGCTTCATCGCCTTCCTTTAAACGCATTAACGAGTTTTGCCAAAAAGCACCGGCAAAATATCGTTCTTCATCTGGAATAAAAGTTAATGCAGGACGAAGTGGAATGGGAACGGCCATTACCCCTTTGCGCAATGCTAATTGGGTGACCACACCATCAGCAGGTGCGCGCACAATGGTTTGCTCTAATTCAAATTGCGCTTTAGCTAACTCAGCTTGTAATCCCGCAACCTTAGTATTAACCCCGTCAATATTTGACTCAAATGCTAGGCGGCTGCGAAGTTCATCCGCTTTTGCAGCATCGCGCTGCGCTAATGATGCTAAGTAAAGTTGACGACGATTATCTAATTCAAGCTCAGTAAAAGGTGAGTTTTGACCGCCTTTTTTACGTCCTTCTTCATAACGTCTATAAGCTGACTCGGTACGGGTTGAATCTGCCTGAGCTTGTTCTAATTTAGCATGAGCGGCTTCAAAAGCGGCTTGCAGCTGAGGAACCTGTTGTTCAGCTTCTTTTAGTGCTGCTTGTTTTTGCTTTACCGTTGCAGCATAAGGTGTGGGATCTATTTTGAATAAAACATCGCCCTCTTTGACAGGCATGTTGGGCTGAACATTCACCTCAGTCACAATCCCTTTCACCGCAGGGGTAATCGGAATAGAAACAAAGTACTCTCGAGTAAACTTGGTATAAGGGTGGTTATAGTTCATTAATAACAACAATGAACCTATTAACACTATGCCGCCAAGTAAGGCTGTCGGCACAGTCCACTTATTTAATGGAATTTTGAAGACTTTAAAAATTGCGATACAAATGGCGCCATAGGTCAGAATAAGCAGTAAATCCATTATTTTATCTCCTTATCAACTGACTCGGTTTGAAGCTCGTCAGTTACTTTTACCGCTGCTAAATCACCTTTAGAGGCAATGGCTTTAGCCACTTTACTACTCTCAACCTGGTCTAACCTAAGCGTTAATTGAGTCACTTGCTGAATAAGTTCTTTTACCTCACCTTCAAGAATTAACTCTCTTTGGCGGCTATCTGAAAATCCCCAGCCTCTATCCTCACGATATAACGTGGCCCAAATCCACAGAAAAGGCCAAATAGCATGCAAAGTAAACAAGCTAACCCAACCTGCAATATGTAAGGCGTCCTGTTGCGGATGATTACGTTTTTTAGCAATCTCATAGGGAATATCATGGATAGCAATAATGCCGTAAAAAATAAAAATAACGACAAAAAATAATATCCCTAATGCAAAGTAATCTAAAAACATTTAGCCTCCAGGCCATGTAAAATCTCATAACAATAAATCTTACATACCCACTTACAATTTACAATGTTTGTTTAATGTTAAGATAAAGCTAAATAAGTAAATCTAACGTATTAGCTCAATATTTACGGTAAAACAATAGCAAAGCGACCTCCAAAGTAGGTAAACTGTTCTAATAACAAAACACTGAACAAGGGTGAATATGAGTACTTCGTCATTAGAGATATTAGGCACGCCAGGTTGTACTGATGCCGTCAAGGCCATGTTGCTTGGTTGCGGTGAGTTGGGTAAAGAAGTCGCTATTGAATTGCAGCGATTTGGTATTGAAGTGATAGGTGTCGATAGATACCCTAACGCTCCAGCGATGCAAATAGCCCATCGTAGCCATGTGATTAACATGCTAGATGGGGCTGCTTTATCTGCTGTCATTGAATTAGAAAAACCAGATATTGTTATCCCTGAAATTGAAGCGATTGCAACAGATATGTTATTGGCTTTAGAAGCCAAGGGATTAAACGTAGTGCCTTGCGCGCAAGCGGCAAAGTTAACCATGGACAGAGAGGGCATTCGTCGATTAGCAGCCGAAACATTAGGCTTACCGACTTCAGCATATTTCTTTTGCGACACGTTAATTGAACTGAACCAGGCAATAGCACAAATTGGCTTCCCGTGTGTGATCAAACCTGTGATGAGCTCATCAGGTAAAGGCCAAAGTGTCATTAAGTCTACTGACGATATTCAGGCGGCTTGGGATTATGCTCAGCAAGGTGGGCGTGCAGGTCAAGGACGAGTGATCATCGAAGGCTTTATACCCTTTGATTACGAAATTACCTTACTCACCATTAGCGCAATTGATGGCATTCATTTTTGCGCACCTATTGGACATAGACAAGAAGACGGCGATTATCGTGAATCATGGCAGCCTCAAGCTATGCCGGACAATGTGTTAGAACAAGCGCAAATTGTCGCAATGAAAACGGTTAAAGCACTGGGCGGATATGGACTCTTTGGGGTTGAATTATTCATTAAAGGCGACGAAGTTTACTTCTCTGAGGTTTCCCCTCGCCCACATGATACTGGCCTAGTCACCTTAATCAGCCAAGACTTATCGGAATTCGCATTACATGTGAGGGCTATTTTAGGCTTACCTATCGGTAAAATTGAGCAGTTTGGTCCCGCTGCTTCTGCGGTCATTCTAGGGGAAGGGAAATCGGACAACATTCGATATCAAGGTATGGGAAAGGCTTTAGCCTTACCCGATACTCAACTTAGGTTATTTGGCAAACCCGATATTGATGGACGTCGTCGTCTAGGTGTCGCCTTGGCCAAAGATACCAGTATTGAAAATGCCATCGAAAAGGCAAAAAAGGCCGCTGCAGAAATTAAAGTGATATTTTAGTGATTAGCTAAATTAAGCGATGCAACTGACATCTACCTTCGCCATATTAAATATTAATATGGCGTTTTTTAATGCCGCTCATGCAATGTCATACCTCATACTCATCTTATAACCCCTCTTATCAAGTCAGAGTAACTCTGGCCTTTTAATTAAAGGGACATAAATATGCGACTAAACCACATTAGTTGATTTGCCTAGTATGAATTGTCGGCAATTATTCACCGCTATATCCATCAAGTTTTGCCTAGCTTCTTTCGTTGCCCAAGCAATGTGAGGAGTTAATGTAATATTTTTAGCACTGATTAATGGATTATCAATTTTGGGAGGCTCGCTCGACAATACATCCACCGCCGCAAAGCCTTTATCTTGGTTAAGCCAGTCTGCTAAATCTTGTTCATTGACTAAATCACCTCTGGCAGTATTTATTATTAATGCCTTGCTAGGTAATTTCGCTAAAGACAATGTATTGATCATTTGGTGTGTTGCATTAGTCAGGGGGCAATGAAGTGATAAAAATTGAACTTTAGGTAATAGATCGTTTAACTCGCACCACTCTATACCTTGGGAAAGTCCTACTTTAATTTTAGGAGTATGAATCAAAACCTGCATCCCAAAAGCTAACGCAATTTGTGCCACATGCTGAGCAATGTCACCAAAACCAATTAACCCGAGCACTTTGCCTTTTAGCGACATTAATGGAGATAAAGTGAAACAGAAATCACGCTGACCAGCCCACAGGCCTTGCTTTACCGCGTTATCATGCAAGGCGACTTGTTGTGTATGATGCAAAATATGGGCAAACACCATTTGCGCTACCGCGTCAGGGCCATACGCTGGTACATTGGTGACTAATATGCCCCTTTGCTTGGCGTAGATAAGGTCAACCACATTGGTACCAGTGGCTAGTACACCAATATATTTAATATCAGGAAGCTGTTTTAAAATATCCGCTGTTATTGGGGTTTTGTTAGTTAAAATGATTTCTGCACCCTGACAACGAATAACCACATCATCAATTAAGCTATGCTCATACACTTTGCAGGGTGCTAGTTGCGCCAATTCATGCCAACTTAAATCACCTGGGTTTAATGTAAATCCATCTAGCACAACTATTTTCATTATCTATTAGCCTTTAGTCCTTACATTAAAAAGCAATCTCAAGACCAAGGTTAACTTGGCTTTGCCACATTAAATCACCCTGTATTTGCCATATACAGCCAGCTTGATTACAAAATAATCCACCATCTGAATTCAAAAAAGTGGCATATCCGCGCACATCAGCAAACAGACTAACATTTTGAGTAACCTCATAGGCAACACCGCCACCAATGCCGATAGAGAAATGAGTTTCACTTGAATACTCTTTGCTTGGACGCAGTTGGGTTAAACCTGCACTGGCTGTAATATAAGGTTTCAAATTTCCATTTGGAAAATATAATGTTCCGCCAAGATGGAAATAATTAACCTCTAGTTCGGTAAACTTATCTGATGACAGCGAGCCTTGACGTAAATCTGTATCTTGTCGGCTATATAGAAAGTACATATTGCCAGGATCATTGGTCGTTACACCTAACATAATACCTATGTTGCCACTTTCAGTGATGTTTAACTCTGATAGATTAGTCTGGGCATCATTAACTGAGACTTCTAGCCCATTACTACCAAAACTATAACCACCAAAAGGGGCTACAAATATCTCAGCATAACTATTTGGGTTAATCAATGCACAAACAGCCATAAGTGCTAATCTTACTAGCTTCATATTTTGCCCAACTCCTGTTTACATTTTATCCATTAATATAACCGCTTAATTAATCAATTAACGCATACCTCTAGAAGTTTTTATCGTTTCATAAGCGGCTTGAATATCCTGAGCTTTAGCTTTAGCTATCATCATCATCTCTTCCGGCAGCCCTTTGGCAACCAACTTATCAGGATGATGCTCATTCATTAGTTTCCGATAAGCCCGTTTAATTTGCTGATCCGTTTCAGACTCGGCAATACCCAGTACCAGATAAGCATCGTTAAGTGGCATTTTACTGCCTTGGCCTGATTGATGATGTTGAAATTCTGCTTGCCAGCGAGTAAGTAAATCTTTTAGCACTGCAGATAATCCTAACTGTTCCGCTATTACAGCAAGCACTTGCTGTTCTTTAGCTTGTAGTTCGCCATCTGACAGAGCCGTTTGAATTTGAATTTCTAAAAACATTTGTAGCAGTTCATGCCGGCTTTGTGTGACTCGTTTAAAATCGGCTAAGGTTTGAAATAAATCAAAATTGGCTTGGCGACCCGAACGAAATGCAGCCTGAGCATCAGCACGCGGCTGGCCAGTAAGCTGCATTTTATCCATTAATAATGTTGCTACGCGAATATCAGCTTCGGTTACATGGCCAGATGCTTTGGCAACATGCCCCATAACAGCAAAGGTCGCATTAAAAAAAGTCGCTTGTCGCTCACCCGCTTGTTGGATGAGGCCAGATAAACGTTTACGCTTGTCGTAAAGGTGTCCTAAAAAAAGGCCCATTATGCCGCCAGCAATTCTGCCAAACATAAACCCAATGATAAACCCAAAAACCTTGCCCCAAATTCGCATTGACTGTTCCGTTATATTTTATAAAAATTTGTTATCCAAACTTAAGATAATGACATTACTCGTGTATTTAATGTATCTAATCTAGCAATAGTGCCAACATCACACCAATATTGTGTCAAACAGTGACCATAAATTTGTGCTTGTGCAATAGATTGCCTAAGTAACGGACCGAGTGGTTGTGATCCGTTTGCTAGCTCAGTAAACATTTTAGGATGATACACGCCCATTCCGCTATAAGTGAATCGCGTAGAACCATCAAGAACCACTAACGCATGCTCAAGATCGCTCTTACCCACAGAACTTAACGAAGAAATAAGGCAAAAATCCCCTTGAGAGTGATGTGTTGGATTATCAACCAACCAAATATAAGCATCTGCCTTTCGTTGATTAACCACAGATAATGCGGCTTCTATATCTGGTAATGCATCTATAAAAATATCGCCATTCAGTAATAAAAAAGGTTCTGAACCTAACAAAGGTAAAGCATTTTTTATCCCGCCTGCGGTTTCTAACGCCTCGGCTTCAGCGCTATAATGAATCGATAACCCCCAACGTTCACCATTACCTAATGATTCAACAAGCATGTGTCCAAGCCATGCATGATTAATTATGACGTCAGTTATCCCCAACTCAGCAAGCTTCTCTAAGTGATATTCTATTAAAGGTTTACCATTAACTTTAACCAAAGGTTTAGGCATTAAATCTGTTAGTGGTCTTAATCTTTCACCACGCCCTGCCGCTAATATCATCGCCTTCATTTAGAGACCTCCTCCTAAAGTGGCATTCTTTGCGAGCACCTTTGGTAACACCACCTCTTCAACCCATTGGCTTAAGGACTTCAGCGAAGGATAACGCCCCGCAATATCGACAATATATTGTAAGGTTAAAGGAATATCTGCCATATAACCTGCTTTTCCATCTCTTAATTTTAATCGCGCAAAAATACCCGCAGCTTTAATATGACGCTGTAGCCCCATCAAATCGAACCATTGTTGATAAACAGAAAAATCGGCATTATGATCAATTAATTCATGTTTCATTAGCAATTGATAATGATAACGCATCAATGAATTCACTATATTCTCTGGCCATCTGACATAACAATCACGAAGCAGTGATACGGCATCATAGGTTATCGGCCCTATTACAGCATCTTGAAAATCAATCACAGCAAGGCGCTCTAGACCGGGTATGTCATGATTCATAAGCAAATTACGGCTGTGAAAATCACGATGCATACCCATTTTAGGCTGAGCCTCTACATTAACTATCAACTGCTGAAAACAGTCATTCAACATGGTAGATTCTACTTGTGACAAATCATACTGAAGATGAGCACCAATCAACCATTCGGTGAAAATAGTTAATTCTTTTTCAACAAATGCACTATCGTAATAAGGTAATAATTGGTTGATACCTTCCGCATTATGGTATTGAGTCACACCAGAAATAGGCACCAATAAATCTAGTGCTTGTTGATAGTAGCCAGTCACATTATCGTGCTGTAAAACAGAGAGTAACTGTTCATCGCCGACATTGGTTTGCAAAACAAAACCTTGTTCTAGACAGTAATGTACAACTTCAGGTACTAATACACCGGCTTGATGATATGCCTTTGCTATCGCAATAAATGGCACAATAGGCACTAGAGTCACAGGCGAATCGGAGACAATATAATGGTTGTTTTTGACCGTCAGTTTAAAGTAACGTCTAAAGCTAGCATCACCACAAATTAGCGAAACGTTTACTTCTTGACCAAAATACTGATTTAACCAAGAGGATAATAAGGAAAATCTTAAATCTGTTTGACTCATCTCAATGGCTCTTCAACAAAAATTGCTTTATTATAGCCAGCATAACATTTGGAAACAGCTAAAGAATGGATTGTTTTTGTTAGCTGCTAACTTCTTTATTAATCCAAACTTTCCAGAACAAGAATTCATAATTATTTGACTATAATGCAGATCCGATATCTTCTGGCCTTATGCCTATTACCTCAATACGTGTTTGCTCAGGCACCCAATGTAGAAGAGGAACTCCCTCAACTTTGTATAGTCGAGCCCCCTGTCTCTCGCTCATTTAGCGATCGTGAAAAGCTATCTGGCATAAAAGATACCGACATTGTGATTATTTCAGACGATTCATCGGCCTCTTTTGAAAACAAAGCGCACTTTCGCGGAGATGTTAGTTTTAGTCAGGGCACAAGGCATATCGCAGCTGACGAAGCCATTTTAGATCAGCGCAAACAACAACTAAATGCTAATGGCAATCTCATTTTTAAAGATGAGCAATTCACCATTACTGCTGATTCACTGCAAGCACAAATGAGCAGCAGCAGCGCCAATTTAGAAGGTGCTGAATACTGGCTTAATGGTCAACAAATTCATGGGGACGCTAAGCGGTTACAGATAACCTCTGACAATAACTTAATTTTATCTGGCACTAACTTTACCACTTGCCCACCTGGTGATGAATCTTGGTTACTTGAAGCTGACATGATTAAAATTGACAGCGAAGAAGAATGGGGTGAAATATGGAATGCCAAACTGCGTATTGCCGATGTACCCGTTTTGTATATCCCTTACATGACGATTCCGGTATCCGATAAACGAAAATCAGGATTTTTATTTCCAGCATTCAGTACAAGTACGACTAATGGCCTGCAATTTAGCGTGCCATATTATTGGAATATTGCACCAGAGTATGACTTATCCTTTACGCCAGATATCATGTCTTCACGCGGTATATTTACTAAAACAGAGTTCCGTTATCTTGCTGGCGAACAACAAAATGGACAGATGAATGTTGAATATTTAGGCAGTGATCGCAAACTATTTAACAACCCTGATCGCTATTTATATCATTGGAGTCATCAAGGCGCTCTTAATGACAATTGGCGTGTCAGAGCAAACTATACCGATGTATCTGATAACAACTATTTCAATGACTTAAATTCCGATGTTAACCGCTCAACAGATAATCAATTGTCGCGTATTGGTGAAGCCAGCTATTTTGAGCAAAATTGGGACTTCAACATGCGAGTACAAGACATCAAAGTACTGGGCGAGGACGAGTTACCCTACCAGGTCATGCCACAATTAAATTTCAATTATCGTCAAACCGATTTTTTCAATAGTATTGACTTTAATTTCAACTCAGAACTGACTAACTTCCGTCATCAACAAGATGAATACTCAACGGCGACACGCTTACATATGGTGCCTAGTCTAACCTTACCTATTCAGGGGCCAGCTGGAAGTTTAACCAGTGAAGTTAAGCTTATGCAGACCCAGTATTGGCAGCAACTTATCGATCTCGATACTGGCTATGACGAATCAGTAAGCCGTACAATCCCTCAAGTTCGAGTGTTGGGCCAAATAAATTTTGAGCGTCCAACAACGATGTTTGATAGTCTATCAAAACAAACATTAGAGCCACAATTTCAATACCTCTATGTGGGTTATGAAGACCAAACAAACATTGGCATTTACGACACGGCTCAACTTCAGGAAGATTATTTTGGTTTATTCCGGGATAGACGTTATTCAGGCTTAGACCGCATTGCTGATGCGAATCAACTGACTTTAGGTTTCACTACTCGCTTCTTTGATGAGCTAAATTTCGAAAAGTTTAAATTTAGTTTGGGGCAAACGCTCTATTTTGACGAATCAAAAGTATTAAGTGAGAACCAGCGTTTACAAGAAACTGAATCAACGTCAATTTTGGCCGCAGAACTCGATGCACAGTTATATAAAGATTGGTTTATTAGCGGTTCTGTTCAACATGATACCGAAAATGGTAAGAATAAAAAAAATGAAGTCACTTTAGATTTTCGTCCTAGTAACGACAAATTACTGCAATTTAGCTATCGTTACGTACCTGATCTTCTCAATACCAACACCAATGACCGAGTCAGTATTTCTCAAGCTGGCCTCAGAACATCTTGGCCGATTAACGATGACCTATACTTTGTTGGTAATTGGTATTATGACTTAAATGAATCTCGCAGTGTTGAAACCTACACTGGAGTCCAATATGAGTCATGTTGCTGGGCTATACGTTTAAGTTACCATTACCGCATCAAAACAAACTATGATGACGATTTATCACAAAGTATCGACGGGCGTGAAGAATTTGATAAAGGTATTTACCTCAACTTTGTCATTAAAGGCTTAGGCGGTTCAGGCCCACTTGGAGTTGAAGATATGCTAAATGAAGGTTTATTTAACTACCGTAAGCCACTTTACTTAAGGAATTAAGCCGCTTTTATGATAGCTTATGATAAATTGCTGAACCAAGATTAAAAACCGTAGTCCTATGTTAAGTTAATTAAGATTAACTGACAAAAATGATAACAATAGATTTGGGTCCCCCCCAAAATACCAGAATAAAAGTGCCAAGGATTTATTGGATGAAACACAGTAAGAAACTTTTTTTGCGTTATTTGCACTGACAATAAGCCAACCAGCTTTATCAGCTCCGCAAACGTTAGACAGCGTAGCCGTTCAATTAAATGACGGTATTATTTTAGAAAGCGAAATTAGCAACATGATTACGACTGTTTCTGCAAACGCAAAAGCATCTAATCAAACGCTGCCTTCTGATGAAGCGTTACGCACTCAAATTATTGATCGCTTAATTTCAACGCGTTTACAACTGCAAACAGCTGAACGGATTGGTTTATCTATTGGCGATCTTCAATTGGATCAAACGATTGAAAATATCGCTAAAGAACAAAAAATTACCGTAAACCAGATGCAGCAGCAACTAGAATCAGAAGGTATGAGCTTCAGCCAATACCGTGAACAACTTCGCGAAGAGATCACTTTAGGTGAAATTCAACGTATTCAAGTACAGCGTCGTATCCAAGTATCCCCTCAAGAAATAAACAGTCTAGTTAAACTGATTGAAGAACAGGGTTTGAAAGATGTTGAATTTCAAGTGGGTCATATCTTAATTGAGATCCCAAACGACCCAACCAGTGAGCAACTGGAACTATCAAGTCGTAGAGCAGATATTGTATTAAAGCGGCTTAATGAAGGTGATGATTTCCGCAGTACAGCGATAGCCTCTTCATCTGGCCCCAAAGCTCTTGAAGGCGGTATATGGGAGTTCATGAACATCAATGAGATGCCAACTTTGTTTGCAGAAGTTGTTGTTGACGCTAAAAAAGGCGATATTTTAGGGCCGATAAAATCAGGTTCAGGTTTTCATATCATTAAGGTCATGGATACTCGTGGTTTACAAACTCAAGAAATCGATGAAGTTAAGTCACGTCATATTTTATTGAAACCGTCACCTATTTTATCTGAAGACCGTGCTCAAGCTATGTTAGCAAACTTCTTAAAAGACATACGCAGTGGCGATGCAGATTTTGATAAGTTAGCTCGCCAATATTCTGAAGATCCTGGTTCAGGTGCAAAAGGTGGTGAATTAGGCTGGGCTGAACCAAGTTTATATGTTCCTGAATTCTCACAAACGCTCCAAAACTTAAAGCCGGGTGAAATTAGTGAACCTTTTCGCACCACTCACGGCTGGCACATTGTCCAGCTAGAGGATCGTCGAAAAACAGATGCAACAGATAAATTTAATAGTAATCGAGCACACCAATTAATTTTCCGTCGTAAATTTAACGAAGAATTACAAAACTGGTTAGATGAAATGCGCAGTGACGCATACATCGAAGTATTCGAGCCTGACAATATACGAGGCTAATAACTCACAATGATCAAACGTATCGCGATAACGCCGGGTGAGCCGGCGAGTATCGGCCCTGACATCGTCATTAAACTAGCTCAGCAGGATTGGCCTGCTGAGCTAGTTGTTTGTGCTGATCCACAATTATTATTAGATAGAGCCAAATTACTTAATTTACCGTTACAGCTAAAAACGTATGACTCAACATTACCGGCTAAAGCGCAGCAAGCGGGCACATTAACTATTCTGCCATTTAAGTTGGCAGAACCTGTTGAATGTGGCGTGTTGAATGAAGCTAACAGTGGCTACGTTGTTGACACGCTTAAATGTGCCGGTGAAAAGAACATGTCAAAAGAATTTGACGCTGTTGTCACAGGGCCAGTCCATAAAGGCATCATTAATCAAGCGGGTATTTCATTCAGTGGTCACACAGAATACTTCGCCCTACAGGCAAATTGCCCAGATGTAGTCATGATGTTAGCAACACCCGGATTGCAGGTTGCATTAATGACAACCCATATTCCACTCGCTTATGTGGCAAAAGCCATTACGCGTGACAGGTTGCACCACATTATCGGTATTTTACATCGTGAGCTTGTCAGTAAATTTGGCTTAGGTTCACCTAAAATATTTGTGTGTGGCTTAAACCCGCACGCTGGTGAAGATGGTCATTTAGGTCGTGAAGAAATTGATATCATCATACCAGCCTTAAATGAGCTACGTCAGCAAGGTATGGACATCGTCGGTCCACTTCCAGCAGACACACTATTCCAGCCTAAATATCTAGAACAAGCCGATGTTGTATTGGCTATGTACCATGATCAAGGTTTACCCGTGCTCAAATCTATAGGTTTTGGTAAATCAGTTAATATCACCTTAGGTCTACCGTATATTAGAACGTCTGTAGATCACGGCACAGCGTTAGATCTTGCCGGCACAGGGCAAGCAGATAGTGGCAGCTTATTTTGCGCATTAAATAAAGCCATTGAAATGATTGATAAGAGTAAGTAATTAATCTAATGAGTAATAAAGTACATTTAGGCCATACAGCCAGAAAAAGATTCGGACAAAATTTCTTAACTGATGAAGGTGTGATAAGTAGCATTGTTGGTGCTATTTCCCCTGATAATGACCACGTTATGGTTGAAATAGGACCAGGCTTAGGTGCACTAACAGAGCCAGTTGCAGACACCATAGATAACCTCACAGTCGTTGAGCTCGATCGCGATTTAGTTGAGCGATTAAAAACACATCCTATATTAAAAAATAAACTGACTATTCACCAAGGTGATGCATTACAGTTTGATTTTAACCTGCTTAGACAAGAAGGCAAAAAAATGAAAGTGTTTGGTAATCTACCTTACAACATTTCAACGCCTTTAATGTTTCATTTATTTGAGTTTGCAGAATATATTGAAACCATGCACTTTATGCTCCAAAAAGAAGTGGTATTGCGTTTATCGGCCAGCCCAGGTTGCAAAGCTTATGGACGTCTCACCGTTATGGCGCAATATTTTTGTCAAGTCGTACCTGTATTAGAAGTGCCTCCGCACTGCTTTACTCCGGCGCCAAAAGTAGACTCTGCCGTGGTACGTTTATTGCCTTATGAGCAAAAGCCTTGGCCATGCAAAGACGTAACTGTAATGCGTCATTTATGCACCACAGCATTTCATATGCGCCGTAAAACCTTGCGCAACAATTTAAAGGGCATGCTCAATGATGAAGACTTTGCCCTACTCAATATAGATTCAACCCTGCGACCTGAGCAAATCAGTGTGCAACAATATGTTGCGATGGCTAATTTATATATAGATAAAAAAACAACAAATTAATAACTTCATCTTAAGGGGCATGTTCAATGAATATGCCCTTTTGCTTAAGGACGAAATATATCACCTATGAGTCAAGCTGAATCTCCGATAAAAATTAAAGTCGACACTGAATATCTTGAGCATCAATCAGATATAGCAGATGAGAAATATTTATTCTCCTACACTATCACTATAATCAATGTGGGCGATCAAGCTGTAACGTTAAAAGATCGTCACTGGATCATCACTAATGCTAATGGCGATAAAAGTGAAGTAAAAGGCCCTGGCGTCGTAGGAGAAACCCCTACTATTGCACCTAATACCGCTTACCAGTATTCAAGTGGAACAGTATTAGAAACCCCTATCGGTTTTATGGAAGGCTCATATGGTATGGTCTACAATGATGGCAGACTATTTTCAGCTGTCATTCCCACCTTCAGGTTAGCTGTGCCAGGGTTGCTGCAATAAAATTATGGCCAATTATTTTGTCGGTGATATTCAAGGATGCTTTCAAGAGCTACAGAGACTATTACAAAAAGTCAGTTTTAATCCTTCCAAAGATATACTCTGGGCTGTTGGTGATTTAGTTGCCCGCGGGCCGGGTTCGCTAGAAACCTTAAGACTATTTGAATCACTACAAGACAGCGGCAAGTTAGTGCTAGGTAATCATGATCTTCATTTAATGGCTATTCATGGCAAAATAAAGCGCGCAAACCCAAATGACCGCTTAGAAGCATTGCTAGAAGCGCCCGACTGCCCTAAGCTAATAAATTGGCTAAGGCAACAACCATTATTACGCCACTTACCTGAACATAATCTCATAATGACTCATGCTGGTGTAACCCCACAGTGGGATTTAGCAACACTTATATCTGAAAGTTTAATGGTTAGTGAACAGCTTAAACAAGCTGATTATTTGACAAGTATTATTGGCCAAATGTATCAGAATAAACCCAATTTTTGGAGTAACAACCTTAATGGAATTGAGCGCACGATATATTGTATCAATGCCCTAACACGGATGCGGTTTTTACATTCCGATGCCAGTTTAGACTTTGAATGTAAACTGCCTCCAAACCAAGTGAAAGATAAAATATTAAGGCCATGGTTTGATTTTGAGTCTAAGCTAAAAGCGCCTTACCAGATCGTTTTCGGTCACTGGGCGGCACTAATGGGGCAAACATCTGCAGCACATTTACATGCTTTAGATACAGGATGCTGTTGGGGTGAACATTTAACACTGTGGCACCTTGAAACAAATGAAAAAATTACCCAAAAAAAGCTCATTTAGCGTTAAACTAAAAGACGAATAAGCCGATAATCTACTATCGGATTTCAAAAAGTACCTGAATACAAAAGTCCTTGCTGTTGGGATAAAATAATAATAGGTTGGAGTAACATATGAAGATTAAAGTGGCCACTAGAGTTATAGGCGGATTTTCTGTCTTAACTTTATTACTAATCATACTTGGCGTTGTCACATTATTAGGCAATAGCAGCATCAAAAAAGGTACCCAAACCTTAAAACAAGTTAGTCTACCCGCTTTGGCACATACTAATTTGTTAAGCGAAAATATTAGTGGCCAACAGATTCAATTTATTTTGGGTTACTACAGTGACCATTCTTCAAAAATCCCTGCTATAGAACAATACCTTGCTAGTGAAAATAAAAAATTCGTATCTGAATTCAGTAAATTAACAAACTTAATTTCTGAGCAAGAGCAACTTTCGCAACCACTAAACCAACTAAAAACAGCTTATGTAGCCTATGAAAATGTAGCAGATAAGATGCTTAGCGAAAGATTGCAATCCTTATCTAAACAAGAGGATGCATTAAAAATGCGCAGCGAGATAGAAAATGCTGCTGATGACGCATCTTCTATTCTATTGGACGTAACAGATTTAGAGACAAGCTTAGACTCAGTAGAAAGAAGCTTAGCTTCTTCTGCCAATATTGTTGATAACACATTTATCAATTTAATCACTACGGTATATGACCTCGTTGCTGTCACTGACAGTAGCAAGTACGATCTGATTATAAAAGAATTGGAATTCATGGTCAGTGAAGCAAAAGGCAAGTTGAGCCATATAAGTTTACAAGGCCAAGATATAATTGACAGTGATACATTGGCTGACCTTAATACAGAAACAGATAAAGTGTTTAAACTATTATCGGGCAATAACTCTATAATTGGTCTAAAAAAGCAGCAACTACAACATGAAGCGGCTGCAGCGGCCGCCTTAAGTGATATCCAAGTTAAAACCAAAACCGTCAATGTAAAAATGACTGAATTTGCCACGGCGATTGATGGATTTACTAACGAAATAAGTAACGAAGCAATTGATGTGATTGACTCTGCAGAAGTTAAAACGATGGCAGTAGTGCTTTTTGCTATATTTGTTGCGATTTTTGTCAGCTATATGGTTGTCCAGCCATTAAAACAATCTTTAGCACAAGTAAACCAAGCCCTTAATGTATTAGCTTCAGGTGATTTAACCCATAAGTTAGATGACTCTGGCCACGATGAATTTGCTGAACTGTCGAAAAACTGTAACCGTTTAGTCGACAGCCTTCGCAGCTTAATTATGGGGATTTTAGATCGTTCAAATCAACTTGCCGCGGCCGCAGAAGAAACTTCAGCTATTACAGCACAGACCACTATTAGCATTCAAGAGCAGAAAAGTCAGGTCGATCAGGTCGCAACGGCAACCACTGAGTTAAGTTCAAGCTCTCAACAGGTTTCAATGAGCGCAGATCAGGCATTAGAACAAATAAAACAAGCCGACGAAGAAACCAAACACATGCGCTCTCTTGCTGATGAAAGCAAGCTTACTATCTTAGCCCTGGCAGATGAAGTGGCTAAAGCTGGCACAGTGATTAATAAACTTCACACCGATAGTGCATCTATTGGCTCAATCTTAGATGTTATCCGAGGCATTGCCGAGCAAACTAATCTACTGGCATTAAATGCCGCAATTGAAGCAGCCAGAGCGGGTGAGCAAGGTCGAGGTTTTGCGGTAGTTGCTGATGAGGTCCGCAGTCTTGCCTCACGCACCCAAGATTCAACCCGAGAAATTCAGTTAATGATCGAAGTGTTACAGCAAGGTGCTCAGCAAGCCGTTGCTGTTATGGAGCTAGGCAAATCGCAAGCTAGCAGCTGTGTTGATAAGAATGAACAGGCCAATATAGCGCTTGAAACAATTATCAAGTCAGTTCATAAAGCTTATGATTCTGGCACTCACATTGCTCACGCAGCCCAAGAGCAGAATCTGGTCAGTCAGCAGGTATCTGAGAAGCTTGAACATATTGCGCTTATATCAGAAGAAACCTCTTCTGGTGCAGAACAAACTGCACAATCAAGCCACCAAGTCGCCATGTTGGCAGAAGAACTACAATCGTCTGTTAAAGAGTTTAAAGTCTAATCTAGATTTAAATTATCCTCCTAATGAGAAAAGGCCGTAAAGGCCTTTTTTGTTACAGCTAACTTATGGAATAAATTATCGATTAGAGGTCGTCGCTTTACTTAAAAGCTTATTTCCAAATAAAAAATACCGACTTATTAGTCGGTATTTTTTATTTGGCATTGTAGGTACAGAATAATCTTAACGATTAGTCCTCACCTGCACCGCCACCTAGACGTTCAGTAATCGCTGCTGTGATAGGGCTACCACTATGACCGTTGGCACTGGCCCAATCCACAATAGAAGTACCATCTGATTCAGCAGCAGAAAGGTCTGATGCAGGAAGACGTTTAGCAATAAACTCACCAACATCATTCGCGTTAGAATTGTAGGCAGTACGCAATAAACTGCTGCCATCACAGCTCACCGCTGAATAAATATTACGTAATTTTACACGGGCTTCTTTAAGCTTTTTACGTAAACGATTTTTATCGTCTGACTTTACATAATCGCATATGTTAGCAACTAACTGATCAGTGTTCGCTACAGCAGGGACTGACACTGAAGATGCTGCTATCAGTACGGCTATCGCCACAGGCATTAAACGCATCTGACACTCCTTTATAATTTATTATTGTATCTTAATACGCTCATCTTTGTGATTGTATTTAGTTTCAGGGTAACTCGTGAACAAGTTTACAGTTTTTAACAAAAGTGTTAAAGCTATATTGCAATCCATGCTCATTTGTTGCTGTAATAGTTTGTTTCAAAAGCCAACTTCCATCATCCCATTCAGGAAAGTAGGTATCACCTTTTACATCTAGGTCAATTTGAGTTAAATATAATACATCCGCCTTACAGAGTAGTTCAGCATACAGCTGACCGCCACCCATTATGATTAATTCTTCACACTCACCCGCAGCAGCAACAGCTTGATCAAAATTACCGACACAAGTGACCCCATCCGGTGCATAATTCGACTGTCGAGTAATGACAATATTGTGTCTTCCAGGTAATGGACGCCCTATTGATTCATAAGTCTTACGCCCCATTACCACAGGCTTTGATAACGTCATAGCTTTAAAATGCTTTAAGTCTTCAGGTAAATGCCATGGCATTTGATTGTCTTTACCAATAACACGATTGTTAGCCATAGCGGCAATCATTGCGATACGCATGATGAATCCTCTAATTAAATGATAGGGCGATTGCGATAATATAATAAACTAGGTAGTGCTAGCCCTACAGCTAAGGCTCCCAAAATAAAGACCGTTTTAAGCCCATTGACAATGACTTGCGCACTTAACTCTGGACTGACTTGGTTTTGAGCCGTTAATTGAATAAGCGCTATAACAGTATTAAAGGCGTAGGTTCCGGGTATCATCGGAATAATAGCTGCAACGGCATACATTGACGGTGGCGCTAAATGACGTTTAGCAAACTGAATTGTAATAACCCTCACGAGAGCGGCTCCAGCAAATGTAGCCCACTCAATCGGCATATTAACGTGCATTAACACGGTTCGAGTACTATGACCTAATGCACCCGCTAACGCACAGAAACCAAGATAACGTTGCGGTACATTGAATAAAATGGCAAAACCAAAAGCTGGTATAGCGGAAAAAAAAGCATTATGTAACAAGTCGAATAACAGAGACGGCATTAAAATATCCCGCCTAATTGCATTGCTATAGTGATACCAATTACTGAAGCTAAGGTAAGTAGACTTGCATTTCCCCAGCGCGATATTCCTACATTAATATGACCTTTTACCATATCAGAAATAGCGTTAATTAGCGGAAAACCAGGCACTAGCATTAATACGCTTGCGGCTAATGCAATTTGAGGAGTTTCACTGATGGGATAAATGTAACCTAATTGGGCAACAACATTAGTAATAAAGGCGGTAATAGAAAAGTTAACTAATAAATTAAAATGTCTTTTAGCAAGAAAAAGTCTCACACTCATCCCTATGGAGGATGCAATAAAAGTCACTAAACAGGCCATCACATCGCCACCTAATAAATGACAAAAGCTAGCACAGGAAAGTCCAATGACAGGAATAACTACTTTAGCAGGATATGTTTTAGGCTGAATACGAGCGAGACGGCGGCGGACCTCATTAGGGCCATAAATGCCTTTTTCAGCTAGCAAACATAGCCGTTGTAATTCACATACCACCATCATATTGATCCCATGAGCTCGGATCCGTCTGGTCGTAGTAATACAACGCCCATGTACAAGGCTAGTTAGCACAAGTGCATTGGAAGATATAGAGAGTTCAACACTTGCAAGGCCCAATGCTTTACCTAATCGCTGACTAAGTTCTTCAACCAAGTCAGACTCTGCACCATAGGCAAGCAGCAATTGAGCGCAGCGGACAACTAAACGGGTTATATCATTTTGGTTGTCTGCGTACACGGTAATCCTTTAAAACTTAGCGTTGATAAATAACTTCAACGTCATAATCATCATCATCAAAGTCATCATCATCTAAGTCATCAGTATCATCATAATTCTCGTTGATGCTGTCGTCTTTACCCTGATGATAATTATCCCACTTAAATTCAACTTCTTGCTCGTCATCTTGATCATCTTGACCAACAGGCAATGTTTGAATGAAATCAAGTAACTTAATACTTAACTCTTCAGTACCTTGGCGGTTATAGGCGGACATAGTGAAGACTTCGCCTTCCCAAGCTAGTTCTTTAATAATATGAGCGACTTTTTCTTTTACTTCATCTTCAAGCAATAGATCGATTTTATTAAATACCATCCAACGAGGCTTAGCGGCAAGCTTTGGTGAATACTTTTCTAACTCACCTACAATAGCTCTGGCAGAATCAATAGGATCACTACCGTCAATAGGGTTAATATCAATAATGTGTAGTAATGCGCGACAACGTTCAAGATGCTTTAAAAAACGAATACCTAAGCCAGCACCTTCCGCAGCACCTTCAATTAGCCCAGGAATATCAGCAATAACAAAACTTTGCCCATGACGTGGGTTAACAACGCCTAGGTTTGGAATTAAAGTTGTGAATGGGTAATCAGCCACTTTTGGTGTAGCACGTGATACCGAGCGTATAAACGTAGACTTACCAGCATTAGGTAAGCCTAACAATCCCACATCGGCCAGTAAAAGCAGCTCTAGCTTTATTTCACGCACTTCACCGGGAGTTCCCAGAGTCTTCTGACGTGGCGCACGGTTAGTACTACTTTTAAAACGTGTATTACCTAAACCATGAAAACCGCCTTTAGCAACCAGTAACTTTTGGCCATGGCTAGTTAAGTCGCCTAAAGCTTCTTCGGTTTCTTGATCAATTGCACGTGTACCTACAGGTACTTGTAACACTAAATCTGCACCGGCATGACCAGTACAATCACGACCACGACCATTGGTGCCACGTTCAGCCATATGAAAACGAGTGAAACGATAATCAATAAGGGTGTTCAGGTTTTCATTTGCCTGTAAAAAGACACTACCACCATCGCCACCGTCACCGCCATCGGGACCGCCATCCGGTACATATTTTTCACGGCGAAAACTAACGCAGCCGCTACCACCGTCACCGGCTTCTACACGGATATTGGATTCATCAACAAACTTCATACGGACTCCTAACACTTCAATCATCTAATAGCACAAGGTGAAGACACCTTTGAGCTATAGAACCTTGGCGCTAATTATAACCCTAAATACAATAAATATCAGGGGGCAGAAAAGCGTGGTGTATGGATAATACATCTTCCGCTTGCTGCAAAAAATAGATCTTTCTAATCACTCAGTTCACTATTGTTTTAAAACCAAGAGGATAACGTGAGCTTAGAAATAATTTTGTATTGGTAAACAAGATCAATAACAAAAACACAAAAGCCCTACCAGAGGCAGGGCTTTAGATTTTAGCTTAGTTAAAAAATTAAGCTTCGATACTAATAAACTTACGGTTATTAGCACCTTTAACTTCAAATTTAACTTTGCCGTCAGTTAGAGCAAATAAAGTATGGTCGCGACCGATACCTACATTTACACCAGCGTGGAATTTAGTACCACGTTGACGAACAATAATGTTACCTGCTAAAACTGATTCACCGCCAAAGCGCTTAACACCAAGACGTTTACTTTCTGAATCGCGGCCGTTACGAGTAGAACCGCCAGCTTTTTTATGTGCCATGAGTTAGACTCCTAAATTATGCGCTAATCGCAGTTATTTTAACTTCAGTGAACCACTGACGGTGGCCGGTTTTCTTTTCGTGATGCTTACGGCGATTAAACTTTTGAATAGTAATCTTTTCACCGCGTCCGTGGCTAACCACTTGAGCAACAACTTTACCACCAGCAACTAATGGAGCACCAACGTGAACGTTCTCACCATCAGCAACCAATAGAACTTGATCAAACTCAATCGTTTCACCAGTAGCAACTTCAATTTTTTCTAGACGAACTGTATGACCTTCAGCAACACGATGTTGCTTTCCGCCACTTTGAAAAACAGCGTACATAGCTATTTCACTCCAAATGACTAACACACTAACTCGATCTTACGAGAATAGGTGCTAAAAAACTTTTAATGACAATGGGCGCGGATTCTACGCGAAGAATTTCATACTGGCAAGCGTTAATTCAGGTTCAAATTAAAAAGCCGTTACTACTGCACAATATTCACTGTTACAAACTGAATATTGTATAAACATTAAGTACAATTGCCTTAACTACCACGCAAAAATACTCATTCTATTAGTTTAAAAGTAGCGCTAAAATCTTCCTGTGTTATCTTCACCGGATTTTGAAATGATTTTACCTAAATTTATCTTGAAAAGCACTGACTCATTTGCTCTTACAGCATATTAGATCAGGGATTTTCCTTTGTATTAATGAAGTAACTAAAACATTTGCACCGACATAGATTTTAGAAATTGAGAATAAGTCATAACAAGTTTAAAAATTAGTAACAACAACTTTGAAAATCAGCGCGTTTCTCCTGTAAGATATGACCCCAGATGCGCACCAAATAGAAAGACAGTTAACGTCTTCCACAATAAATTAGAGAGTATTATGGATTTAACCGCCATTCGTCTGTTGGCAGACTCAGATATGCAATCTGTCGACCAACTTATTTATAAGCAACTTGAATCTGATGTAGCCCTAATTAACCAACTAGGCTTCTACATTATAAATGGTGGCGGAAAACGTCTGCGTCCTTTACTGTCAATTCTTGCAGCAAGATCTGTAGATTACCAAGGTAAGTTACATGTTAAATTAGCCGCTATTATTGAATTTATTCATACTGCATCACTACTGCATGATGATGTCGTCGATGAATCAACATTACGTCGCGGCCGCGAAACAGCTAATGCACTATTTGGAAACAGTGCGAGTGTATTGGTTGGAGACTTTCTCTATACCCGCTCTTTTCAGATGATGACTGAACTCGACAGTATGCATGTACTAAAGGTTCTGGCTGATACAACCAATGTGTTGGCTGAAGGGGAAGTGCTGCAACTAATGAATTGTAATGACCCCGAAACCACTGAAGCTAACTATATGCGTGTCATTTACTGTAAAACAGCAAAGCTGTTTGAGGCAGCGACATTACTGGCAGGTGTATTAGCAGGCTCCCCAACTGAATGGCAACAAGCACTTGGTGATTACGGTAAGTATTTAGGTACAGCATTTCAATTAACCGATGATTTACTCGACTACACGGCAGAAACGGGTGAGCTAGGTAAAAATATTGGCGATGACTTAGCGGAAGGTAAACCTACATTACCCTTAATCTATGCAATGGTGCATGGTGATGATACCGCCAAAGCGTTAATAAAGATGGCCATAGAAAAAGGTGACGGCACCCAGGCAATTGATGAGATAGTGGCCGCCTTAAACAAATCAGGTGCGCTTGAATACACGCAAAAAAGGGCTGAAGAAGAAGCACAAAAAGCCATTGATGCGTTGATCGTATTACCAGATACAGATTATAAACAAGCGCTTATTGCCCTTGCCCACTTATCAGTAAACCGTAAGCACTAGGTTATGTTTAACTAACGTACACTAAGTTGTTTTAAAAAGCAGTAACACCCCTTGTTACTGCTTTTTTACACCTGCCAATCAATCGGTTTGAGGCCATTTTTAATAAGCTGTTGATTTATTTTGGAGAAATGACCGCATCCAAAAAAACCACGATATGCCGATAATGGAGACGGATGAGGACCACTTAAAATAGTATGATGTTCATGGGTAATTAGACGTCCCTTCTTAATAGCATGGCTGCCCCACAGTACGAATATCAGTGGCTGAGGTAAGCTGTTAAGATAATCTAACACATGATCGGTAAACACTTCCCACCCAGCCTTAGCATGTGAATGCGCCAAAGATTGTTCTACCGTTAAAACCGTATTTAACATTAACAAGCCTTGCTCAGCCCAATGGGTTAAATCACCGTGTGATGGTATTGAAAAACCCGCTATATCTTGTGCTAACTCTTTGTAAATATTGGCTAGTGACGGTGGTACCTTCACGCCAGATTTAACTGAAAAGGCTAACCCATGGGCTTGCCCTTCGCCATGATAGGGGTCTTGACCTATCACCACCACTTTCACCTTTTCAACTGGCGTTAATTCAAAAGCACGATAAATATCAGCCTTTGGAGGAAAGATGACTTTGTTCATCGACTGCTGCTCAGACAGAAATTGATTTAACCGAATAAAGTAATCCTGTTGTTGTTCATTCTCGATAAATATAGGCCAACTTTTCACTTTCCATTATCCTTAACTTTTTAGGAGTAAATTGCTAATTTATATCAGCTACTTTAAAGTACTGATATTGTAAATCGTTTATTAAGTATTATGAAATTTAAAGCAACTCAACAGCAGCAAGGTTTTACCTTAATAGAATTAGTCATTGTTATTATTATTTTAGCTATTCTTGCTGTCACAGCTTTGCCTAAGTTTATCAACCTACAACAAGATGCCCATGTATCAAATGTCAAAGGTACAGGTGGCGCATTTTCATCAGGCATTAGCCTTGCACATCTCAAATGGGCTTCTATGGGAAACTCTGGTCCTGCGGACAATTTACAAATATATGAAAATGCTGGTGTTGCTGGACAGCTTGATATAAATCTATGGGGATACCCAGCTCAAAATTACCCACCATTTGAAAGTTCACCTCGACTCAATAACACTAACGACTGTATTTCTGTTTGGAACACTATTTTGCAGGACGCACCTAGTGTTTCAACCAATGTAAACTCAACAGCATTTGAATACAGAGTCACCTATATCAACCCTGACCAATGTCGTTTCTTCTACAATAAATTAAATACACTTTCGATTTATTATGATTCCCGTAATGGGCAGGTCATCACAGATTCGGATCCTAATAGCTAAATTTAAACTGAATTTCGCTGTTAAACTCGATACACTCATTATTTTACTAACACCTTAAGTGAGCATTATGACTGAACAATCTGCATCTCAAAACGTCGCTTCTGAAACACAAAGCGCTACGACTATATATCAACTAGCGGATCAATTTATCGCTTTAGCCAATCAAATCGGTCAAACAGAAAATGATATTGGTAAAGTGGGTACAGCATTGCGCTATGCAGCATCTCGCTATAATGCATTTGAAGCAGCAATAAAGTCTTCTGATCTAGCAGCAGAAAAAGACAATGCGTTAGCTTGGTTTGCCAATGAGTATAAACTCATGCTAAATGAAAACTTAGACGATCACATTAAGCACCCACCAATCTCCAAAGCTGAAAACGAACCCGCAAAAGATGACAGTGTGCAAGTTTTCAAAAACTAGATCATTGCATTAAAAATAATGCCATCTCTAAACTAGATGGCATTACTAATAATTTCAAAGTGTAAGCATTCTTTCATATGTGCATACAGGTTAAAAATGTAACGCGCACAGCAATCTTGACACCGAGGCCTATACTGAAAATTTTTATATCAATGTAAAAATAACCCGCCCAGCAAGCGCAATTAGCACCACTCCAGACACCCTATCAATCCATACCGCTTTTTCACGTAACTTAGGCAATATCGCTGAATGCGATAATATAATCGCAATCAAGGTGTACCAAAGGCCATCAATCACTAAAGGGGTTAGTACAATCAATGTTTGCCCTGATATTGTCTCTGCAGCTAATACGAACTGACTAAATAACGCCAAAAAGAACAATAAAATTTTGGGGTTAAATAATGAAATGGCCAAGCCGTCACGTGCAGCAACCAATAAACTAGTTTTGTTTCCAGCGGCGAGTTTTTGCTGCATACCACCTTTAGAGCGCAAAGCCTGAATACCAATCCAAGCCAAATATAAGGCTCCGACAATCGCAATCGCATTAAATAATAATGGCGATGCCCTAAGCACAACAGCAAGCCCTAATAAGGTCACTAAAGCATAAATCCCTATACCAATGGAATGCGCCCAAGCACACACAATACCGTGTAAGCGACTGCCACCTAATGTATGCCTAACCACCATAGCCAAGCTCGGCCCTGGTGACATTGCCCCTAGGCAACAAATGGCCAGCAACCCTAACCAAGTCGTAAAACTCATACTTTCCCTTACTTATTCTTATATAAACTATTGCATTGTTATTGCGAACATTAACACCAAATTAAGTAAATCTTGATATGCTATTTATAAGTTCACTTTATTAAGCATCACTATGTCTATTATTGCTTCATTGTTACTTATATCGTTAATGTTAGCGATTGCGGGTTTATTGTTCGCAAAGTTTAAAGGCAAGGCTATCCCTATGGCGGTTATTTTCGTTTTAGGCGGCCTAGCGCTTTGTCTTGCCAGCATTATCGCCTTTATTAATAAAGGCGAAAACTATCAAGCATATAAAAACCTTCATTGGCAACCACTTGCGCCAGAAAAAATAGCTCCTTATGTTGAGCAAGGCTTTACTGTTTTTGTCGATATAACAGCTGATTGGTGTGTTCCTTGCCAAGCAAATAAAGCCAATGTGCTTCATCGCGAACAAGTAGTTAATACCCTAATGACCGATAACATTATTTTAATGCAGGGGAATTGGTCTGAGGCTGATACTGTGATTGAACAGTATATGGGTATTCAAGGCGCTGCAGGTACACCTTACAACAAAGTTTATGGTCCAGCCTACCCAGAAGGAATAGAGCTGCCTAAAGTACTTGAAATCAGGCATGTTTATCAGGCTTTAGACATGATGAAGTGATGTTAAAACATAATAGGTACAAAAAAGACTGCCTAGGCAGTCTTTTTATTGGTTATTAATTAGGGGCTTAAATTGATTAAGCCCTTAAGTTGTTTCTAGAAACGGTAATTAACTTTACCGTAGTAGTAACCACCATTGTAGTCAAATGGACCACTTTCGTAATAAACACCACCTAGTTCACCTAAAGTACCATCTTTAAGCTTCTGCGCTTCTTGGTCAAATATGTTATTTGCACCTACCGAGAAGGTTAGGCTATCCATAACGGTGTAGCTCACCTCTAAGTCAAATGTTACTGCTGAACTGGCCATTTCAGAACCCCAATCAGACGTATCATCCGCATGTGTTGCATAGTACTCACCGAAGTAGTTAGCACGTAAATTCATGCTTAACTCATCCCAGTTTTGACCCCAAGTTAATGTGGCACGATGTGCTGGAATACCATCTTCTAAACGGCGAACCTTACCAGCATCAGTGGTTTCTTCATTAAATTTATCAACATTAGTGTCAGTCCAACCATAGGCTAAGCTGAACTTAGTGTCACCAGCTAACAACTCAGTATCATATGAACCAACAATATCAACACCCTGAGTTGTTGTATCAAAGTCATTGGTATAATACGTTACTGCAGAAATTAACTCTGGAAACTCAACACCTAGATCTCGTAGGTCATCATAATCTGCCGCTTCAACATCAATTTGGCTTGATTGAGCAATACGCCCTGTTACTTCAATAGTGTAATAATCAACTGTTAAGAAGAAATCACCACTTTGATAAACAGCACCTAAAGCATAACTAACAGACTCTTCAGGAGTTAGCACTTTACCACCGTAGTAAGCGGCTAATGGATCCGTTGGAGGCGCAATGAATGATTGAATCAAATCGCCGTTAACAATTGAAGTTTGTGTGTTAACAACGTTTTCTTGACCCACTGTCGGTGCACGGAACCCCGTACTGTGTGAGGCACGGAAGGCTAAATCATCGGTAGCCGAATATTGTGCAGTTAGCTTGTAATTTAGCGTATCACCAAAGGTTGAAAAGTCTTCATAACGCAGTGCTGCGCCAACTAACCATTTCTCACCTAAATAGGCTTCTGCATCAGCGTAAACACCGATATTGCTGCGATCATTTTTACCCGCGGATTCAGGACCAAAGCCTTTAAATCCGTGCGAGCCTATGTTAAAGCCCTGTGAAGCATAAGGACCTGCTTCCCAAGATGCTTGTTCACCTGCAGTAATTTCAAATGACTCTTCACGCCACTCAACACCAGTTGCGAAATTTAGCCCTTCAAAAACATCAAATAAGCGTGAGAAATCTAGGTTAACCGTAGTCTCAACTTGCTCATAAGCACCTGTTTCAAAGTCAGTTGGCGTCGCTAAACCTAATGATGGATTTAATGAGTTACGTAAACTAAAAGTTGACTTGTTAGACCCTGTCCCCGCACTTGCATCATAGTCCCAATCAGCAACTTCACCTTTAACACCAGCGAAGAATGACATATCTTCAATAGTACCGGCAAACTGTGGTGTGTATCCGCCTGGTCGTACTTGGTTCATAGAAAAACAGTTTGGGTCAGCAACCATCGACTGGTAATCTGCAGTGTTTAATACGTTCGGTACATTTGCAGCAACGTTACCTACCCAAGAACATGATGCAATGCCGGTTTCAGCTAAACCTACATCACCTACTAATAAAGTTTCACCGCCGTCGTTTGAATAAACAGAACCACGGTTGTGTGGGTTACGGTAATAGAAGCCACCTACAGCATCACGTGAAGACACGTTACCAAAGGCATAAAGACTGTGTTTGTCATTTATATCAAATCCAGAATTAATGAAGATAGTGTAATCATCTTTAATTTCTGGGTTACCCCAAGTTTGTGCTGGGTTTGGAATATCTGTATTACCAGCAGCTGAAATAGCTGCTGCATCAAAACGTTGCACACTACGACTTGTTGCATCAGCAGTTTTATACTGAGCGGTTAAATTAACAAAACCATCGTCTGTTAACGGTAAGCCAACGTTAGCATCAATAGTCGTTGATGTGCCGTCACCTTCATAATACTGGCCTTGGGTTGCTGAAATAGAGCCACCTTCAGCGCTATCTTTTAACACAAAGTTCATTACACCTGCGATCGCATCAGATCCGTACTGCGCAGCAGCGCCGTCACGTAACACTTCAACTTGCTTTAATGCCGCACTTGGAATAACTGAAATATCAGGGCCTTGGGCGCCGTCGTTAACTCCGCCGCCTTGGAAAGCAATAACTGATGCGCGGTGACGACGTTTACCATTAACTAAAACCAAAGTACTGTCTGAAGGTAAACCACGTAAATTAACTGGACGAACAAGTGTTGCCGCGTCGCTAATAGGCTGGGCACGTGAGTTGAAAGAAGGCACTGATGTCACCAACATGTCAATCATGTCTGTTGAACCATTCTTCTTTAAATCATCACTGCTAATAATATCAATAGGGACTGGGGATTCACCCACTGAACGAGGGGCTGATCGGGAGCCAATAACGGCCATCTTCTCAACTTTTTGCTCAACAACTTCTTCATCTGCTGCATACACTTGAGCGCTTAATAAAGAACCGGATAATGCGATAGAAACAGCTAAACTCAATGAGTTTTTGCCAAATTTTCTTTTATTGTTAATAGTCATTTTATATTCTCAGTCATTATTATTTTATTGTTTGAACACCACTTCCTAACACTCCCTGTATAAAGAAATCGTCTCTCCCAAAATGAATTATCATCATCTCAGCTACATTTTTATAACAACAGCAGCACAATTGCCAACATTTATTAGCAATTAATGCGCTAAAAAGCAGTGCTTTTCGAGTAAAAACTCAAAAAACAAGGCCAAGAAACTGTTTTAAAAGGGATTTATTCAAATTAAAAATAAATCAATTTTTTTACAAAAAAACCAATTAAATATACTGGAAATTAAAATTTACAATTAAGTCAGTGCTAATGTTTAACCATTTATACTCACTGAATAAACGGTGTATTTGTATGTCAATGCAGCAAGGTTTACCAAATTAAGTGAACGGAGCTAACTAAGCGCAAATAGAGCAAATACTCTTAAATACATCAGTATAAATAATAAGTTGCCACTTTATGACTCAAATAAGTTTTCATTGACCTGATAACTAAAAGCACTCTAATCTAAACACTCGTTTGATTATTAACCTACCGATATAATCGGCATAAATATAAAACTAATAAAGGTGAATACCATGGCATATGATGCTGACTCAACTCTCGACCTAAGCTGCTACACATCTATTGTTGATTTGATTGAACAAAGCTGCGCCAAGTTTGGTAATAAAACAGCATATGCTTGCCTAGGCAAAAACATCACCTTTACCGAGGTTGAACAGCTTTCGCGTGACTTTGCAGCATATTTGCAAAACTGCACAAATTTAAAACCTGGTGATCGTATCGCCGTTCAGTTACCTAATATCACTCAGTTTGTCATTGCCGCTTACGGTATTATTCGGGGTGGTTTTGTGATAGTGAACACTAACCCACTGTATACGGAACGAGAGTTAATTCATCAATATAATGACTCTGGCGCTAAAGCTTTAGTGGTATTATCAGACTTACTGCCCACCTTAGAAAACGTGGTCAAATCTACTACCATTGAATACGTCATCTCCACCCACGCGCTGGATATGATCGCGCCACAAGATCAACCCCAAACGGCCATCAACAATATTGAATTTAATACATTATTATCCCAAGGTCGCGAGCACACATTCACCCCAGTAAAGCCTAACCAAACAGACTTAATTGCCTTACAATACACAGGCGGCACAACTGGATTATCAAAAGGCGCAATGCTAACCCATCGCAATTTGTTGGCTAACTCAGGGCAAGTTAAGTCAAGAATTGCCAGCACCATGACCGAAGGCGAAGATATCTTTGTTGCCCCGTTGCCGATTTATCATATCTACGCTTTTATGGTTAACTTAGTGCTGTATTTTGAATCGGGTGGGTGCTCAGTATTAATCCCTAATCCTCGGGATATAGCTGGATTAATCAACACTATGAAAGCTTATCCTTTTACAGGATTTGCTGGCCTTAACACCTTATTTATTGGCTTATGCCACCAGCCAGAGTTTAAAGCGCTCGATTTTAGTCATATGACCATTACCATTTCCGGCGGAACAGCGCTAACGAGCGCTGCTGCCAATTTATGGCAACAGACTACCGGTTGCATGATATCTGAGGGTTACGGCTTGTCAGAGACCTCTCCAGTTGTCAGTTTAAATGCGCCAGGACATCAACGCTTAGGTACTATCGGAAAGCCTGTTTTAGACACCAAAATTAAAATCTTAGACATGAACGATAACGAAGTGGACATTGGCACAGCCGGTGAACTCGCTGTAAGTGGCCCCCAGGTTATGTCTGGATATTGGAATAAACCACAAGAAACAGCTAACATAATGACTCAAGATGGCTATTTCAAAACAGGTGATATAGCGATAGCAACAGAGGATGGTTACCACACTATCGTTGATCGTAAAAAAGACATGATCATTGTATCCGGCTTTAATGTTTACCCAAATGAAGTGGAAGATGTCCTTTCTGGCCATGAACTTATTATGGAATGTGCCGTGGTAGGTGTCGCAAACGATCATTCCGGAGAAGCAGTAAAAGCGGTAATTGTATTAAAAGATCCCGATCAAGATAGCGAAGCAGCCAAAGAATCGATTAAGCAATATTGTCGTACTCAGCTTACCGCCTATAAAGTACCTCGTATTATTGAGTTCACCGCCCAATTACCTAAAAGTACTGTTGGTAAAATTTTACGCAGAGAATTACGTAAGTAACCAACACTAATCCCCAATAAAAAAACATGCCCAGACATCTTTTTTATTGGGGAACGATTTAACTCAAATCTGATCACTCTGGCTGCTCAGTCAGTAATTGCAAACTGGCAAATTCTCGATATAACTCACTCGATTGCATTAATTGATTATGCGTTCCTGATGCGACAAGCTGGCCTTTATCGAGTACTAAAATACGATCAGCGTTAATAACCGTTGCCAACCTATGGGCAATTATCAGTGTGGTGCGATCCGCCATTAATGTCTCTAAAGCTTGTTTTACTTTCACCTCACTGACCGCATCCAAAGCACTGGTTGCTTCATCTAATAACAACACGGGTCTATCGGCTAATATTGCTCTAGCAATTGCAATACGTTGTTTTTGCCCTCCGGATAAACGTACGCCGCGCTCACCTAAATAGGTATTATAACCTTCAGGGAAATCAACGATAAACTCGTCGGCCTTAGCAGCAATACATGCTTGCTTAACCTCTTCCTCTGTCGCATCAATTCGCCCGTAGCGCACATTTTCAAACACACTACTGGCAAAAATCACCGACTCTTGTGGCACTAGGGCAAACTGCTGGCGTAATTGGTGTAAAGACAAGTTAGCGATATCAATACCATCTAACGATATCGAACCAGACTTGGGCTGATAAAATCGCAGCAGTAATTCAAATAAAGTACTCTTACCTGCTCCACTGGGTCCAACTAAAGCGACCCGTTCACCGGCTTGAATGTCGACGCTTAAATGATTAATCACATCAATATTAGTCTCTGCAGGGTAAGCAAACACTAACTCCGACAATGATAATGCACCATGAGTCTTACCTTTTAATTGCTCTGGTATCGCTAGTTGCACGATATCAACTGGCGCTAGGCTTAATTCAATTAAACGTTCTGTTGCTCCTGAAGCACGCTGAATCTCACTGAACACTTCACTGATGGTTGCAACCGCTCCAGCTACCATCACGGCATAGAACATAAAGGCCGATAACTCACCAGCAGATATACTGCCAGACATCACGTCCTGCGCCCCGACCCAAGTCACAAAAGCAATCGCTGAAATACTTAAAAACATCACAGTGGCAATCAATAACGCGCGATACTTAATCCGCCCTTTAGCCACACTCATCACCGACTCGACACGTTCGGTAAAAGCCGCTTTATCCTGTGACTCATGGGTATAAGCTTGCACCGTATGTATTTCATGCAAGGTCTCGTCAATATAAGCGCCTAAATCCCCAACTCTATCTTGGCTCTCACGCGATAATCGTCTGACTTTATTGCCAAAAAAGGCCACCGGCCCTAGCACTAACGGTACAGCGAGTAATACTAACCCAGTTAATTTAACCGAGGTAAAACCCATCATCACAATACCGCCAATAACTGTCACAGATGACCTTAGCGCCATCGACAAACTTGACCCTACAACGCTTTGTATCAAGGTGCTGTCAGCAGTAAAACGAGAAATAACCTCTCCGATGCGTTGCGAGGCAAAAAAAGCCGGTGACAAGGTCAACAAATGCGAATAAACCCTTAAACGAATATCTGCACTGACCCGCTCACCCAACCAGGTCATTAAGTAGAATCGACAGAAAACAGCACTAGCACTGATAATAGTAATGCCCAAAATAAATAACATAATCTGATTTAATCGGTCGGCATTATCAGCAATAAAGCCTTCATCTACCATTAACTTCACTCCCTGACCTAAAGATAACCAAGCAAGTGAACCGATGAATAGGAAGACTATCGCAGCAAACACTTTCACTTTATAAGGTTTTAGAAAATCGAGGAGCCAAGGTAGTACGCTATAAGTAGTATTTGATGTCGATAATGCACTAGTGGATAGCAAAGGAGTGCAACTCTCTGAAGGAGTAACAGGAGCATTATCTGCCGTGGAGTTTGTCACTGTATAACCTACATAACAAATTAAGATGATACGATACTACCAATAAATCGTAGTATTGTGGATGTATTATCCATATCCACTGTATAGCCATCGAATGATAATGACTGTTACACTGTTAGCTAACATACATCCTGACCATTCATAAATCTAATTCGACCCAGAAAAATATGAACTATAGCCCCAACAATGCATTCAAACTATCACGCGGATTCACCCTAATAGAATTGGTCGTAGTCATCTTAATTTTGGCTATATTAGCCATTATTGCCTCAAGTAAATTTATTAATTTCCGGCGGGATGCCATAATCTCAACTATGGCAGGTATGGAAAGTGCGATGCAGACAGCTGCAACGTTAACTTACTCAAAAGCCGCGATTGCTGGCGTTGAAAAACTGGCGACAAATACAATTAATATTGATGGAGTTGCTGTTAAGCTGGCTTATGGTTATCCAGATGGCACAGCTTCTGGTATTGACTTATTGATGGATGTCCCCAGTGGAGATTGGAAAAAACGCCCTAGTATTTTTTCTGGCGCTTGGATTTACTGGCACGGTAAAATTGCAGAAGATGCGGGCGTCGCGGCTTGCTACTTGCGGTACAGGCAAGCAGTTTCTGTCAGTGGCCGGCCAATTATTGACGTAGAGACGACAGGTTGTTAATGAGTACTTGGTAGACTTATTGTCACTGGCTTGCTAGCAGCTCAGTAAAATGAATCTATTATTATAAACGTTAACGCTCGCTCACTTAACATATCATGCTTCTGGATAGCGTTTTTCAATCGTTTTAAGCGAGCGAAGAAAAATACCTAAACCACCGACACTCAGCACCAGAATAACAATTAAATCAAATGCGCTCATATGGCTGAAGCGGAAATTAATAGAACTAATCACCCCAAAAATTAACCCTACTAATGAGCCAAAGGTCAATATCCAGCCAAAGATATTTTTAGCATTGTAAAACATTAACCCCACACCAAACATAAAGGGGATCATAATCATCCCGCTGGTCAAGTTCATACCGCTTACATTATATAAACTTTGGCTAAGGCCAAATGAGCTGGTGACTTTAATCGCCTTGAGCAGCATATAAAAGCCACCACTCATCATAATTAAGCCAATAAAAAATGACCCTATTCCCCCAGATGTTCCACCAGCACCTTTCATATCAATCCTTTATATGTATTATGTTTTAGAAGATGTTACTCAGTCAAAGGCTTAAATACAATCATATCGACACCAGCCATTTGTACTAAGGCCTAGCACTTAATAGATAACTAAGGGAGCAAACTCACTTTCCACAGTGCTGCACACCATGACATGAGCACCGGCAATACGCACAATCAGCCATAGTAAGAGTCAGTTTGATATAATATACAAACCAGTGATTTCAATCACACGCCTTAACTGCGATAATTAACAGCTTTAATGCATTCACTTTTGGGTAACATCAATGACAACCAGCCAATTTTCCTGCCAAGGTATCGAACTCACCTTATTTCGTTACCCTAAAAAGCAAGAATCTAATCTGCAGGCCTGGGATGCTAGCGATGAACACCTGATTAAGCACCTTATTGAAAACCAGCAAAATCCGGTTAATACTGCCATCATCAATGATAGTTTTGGGGCCTTACAGTGTGCATTAACCGCTATAAATGATCACTGGCCATTAGTGGTTGAAACAGACGCAAAAACAAGTCTGTTGGGCGCACAGCAAAACCTGTCGGACAATCACCTTAATGCAACGTATATTGAGTACTTTAATAGCCGAGAGTTACTGCCACGTAACATCCAACTAGTGTTGATGAAGTTGCCCAAAAACCTCAGCTATTTTGCCCATCAATTACAGCGGTTATCGCACGTGTTACCTCAGGGTGTTGAAGTGTTGATTAGCGCTAAAGCAAAGTCGATTAATAAATCGATTATTGATGTGATTAACAAAAATTTAGGCCCTGCATCAGCCAGCTTAACCTGGAAAAAAACCCGCGTAATTTCCTGTATAGCAGATGGTTTAACTAGAGCCTTGCCGCAAGATGTGAGCTGGGAGGTGACTGAATTAGGCTTAAGCATTAATAACATGACTAATGTTTTTGCCGCCAACAAACTCGATATCGGCGCGCGCTTCATGTTAGATAACATGCCACAAGGTCAGTATCATACCATTGTCGATTTAGGCTGTGGCAATGGCATTTTAGGGCTACGAGCTGCGCAGCTTTATCCTAATGCTAATATCCATTTTGTCGATGATTCTGAAATGGCGGTTGAATCTAGCCGCGTTAACTTTAGTGCCAATAAACTTAACGCTAATGCTGAGTTTCATTGGGATGACTGTTTGACCCATCTGGGTGATGTTGAGCCTGATTTAGTCCTATGTAATCCCCCATTTCACCAAGGTGAAGCGATTACCGACCATATTGCTTGGCAAATGTTTTTAGACGCCTATCGCAAACTGGCAACCGGCGGCGTATTACACGTAGTAGGTAATCGACATTTAGAGTATCACGTCAAAATAAAACGCATTTTCAAAAACTGCACAACCATTGCATCAAATGATAAATTCGTTATTTTACATGCAATTAAACAGTAGTCTTTTCATCTGCAAGGTTGTTGTTATCTGAACCACTATTTTCTATGGTGTTACTCGCTTGCGGCGGTGACAATAGCAGTGCAATTTTCTGCCGCCAAGTTAAATGAGGCTGACTCACATCGACTAACAAATCACGCCACTCTGCAAAGGTTACCGTTAACGGATTAAAACTGTTTACTGGTTTAGTGATACCGTATTCAACCGTATCCACTTCGGGTTCAAACGTGCCAAAAAGCTTATCCCAAATAATCAATACACCAGCGTAATTTTTATCAATATACTGCGGGTTACGGCCATGGTGTACGCGATGATGTGAAGGGGTATTAAATATATACTCTATAAACCCTAAAGATTTCACGGCTTGGGTGTGCACAAAAAACTGCAAACCTAAGTTTAACAACACCACAAATACTATCCAGTTAGGATCAAAACCGATCACAACCAAAGGCAACCAAAATAGCCACATACCCGCCAATGGATACATTAAACTTTGTCTAAAAGCGGTACTAAAGTTCATATTCTCCGAGCTATGGTGCACGACATGCGCCGCCCACATCCAACGAATACGATGACTGGCACGATGAAACCAGTAATAGCAAAAGTCTTGGGCAATAATCAGCGCAATAAAACTCACCACCGTCATTTGAATATCGAACATGCGCCAATCAAATAGCCATAAATACAGTTTTGCGATGAGTAACCCGGCCAATAAATCAGTAGCCTGATGCATTGCCGCCAAGGCAAAGTTACACGCCACTTCAACACCATGATATTGAGCGTTGACAGGTAAACGGTTTCGAACCAGCCATTCGAGTAAAATGCATACAAAAAATAGCGGTGCAAGTGCTAATAGCAGCACTTCAGGATGAGATATTAACCATTCAAAATTCATCTAATTGTCCGTGTTATAACTTAATGTGTGAACGATCACTACCATTTTGCAAAGTGGTCTTCCGCTAACCCTAGTTGATTGTGTAAGTGATACTTTGTGCCATCATTATCAATCAATATCCCGCTGTAATAACCTATATATTGACGAAAATTATTCTTTATAAAACCAAGGTTAAGCTTTTCTTTACGGCAATTGAGTGCCCTAAAAGTCAAATCGACTTGACCATCATTAGTCGATATCTGCCAAAAATCATCACTAATCTGACGGTTAAAAATAAAGTTCGCAGCACCTAAAAAGTGACGTTGACCATTTATCCACATAACATTTTCAGTATTACCGGTTTCATTAACACCCGCAGCCAAATTTAATCCTATCGCCCCTTGGGAGGTTAACGCATTAATTGAAGCCCAGCGCCATGCTGTTTTAGCCCGCATATAACCCGCTGAAAAATCATAACTGGCCAAAGCATTAAGTAAAGGTTGCGGCTCATTGAAAACAGTTAGCTCGCCAGACACCGCCAAGGCATTATGTTTTTGGGTATATGTCCAACCATTATAACCGGTCGGTGTAGACAAGCTGAGCGGCAAACTTAATGCCGGTGGCGACAAAACTAGCTTGGCTTGAATATTAGTTAATAGAATATTGACCTGCCACTGACCATCTTTAATATCAAATTCAAAATGATGCTGCTTACTGCCCACTTTTGCAGAGCCCTTACTAGCAGATGCACTTAATCGACACCCAATCCCAAAAGGCCTTAGCCATTCAGATTGCACCAAGCGGTTAGCTTGAATGTCGTATAAATAACAAAAACTGGAAGCAGCGTAGCGAATATCAGCAATTGCCAAACCTAATATATAACGCTGAGTCACAATGCTGACAAATTGAAATTGTTTAAAATCAAAATACTTTGCAATAAACGAGGCGGGCTTATCCATTTCATTAAAATACTTAAAGGCTTTCACATTTAAGTTTTTAACACTTCCATCAAATAAACCAAAAACAGGTTGCCCGTCATGGCCAATTAAACTTTCAGGGGCAAATTGCGGCTGAACAAGCTGCATACTGGGTCCATATTATTTAACATTATTATGACTGCTAAATTGACCTGATAAAATCAGATTGTCAACCAAGATAAATCATTTACCCCACACAATGCCAGCCATGTTAAAACGCTCGTTTTCTGTTATCCTTTCGCTATAATCTATCAACACAATGATTTTTAAGTATCACCATGAAAAAAATAATCCCTACTTTATTAAGTATCTTGTTATTAACTGCTTGTGCTAGCCACGAGCCAACTCATATTGCATTAAACCCAGCTCTTGGAGCAGTCGGTTTACACACAACTAATGATACTGCGATCAGTATCGAGATGCTTGATACCCGTTCAAAAAGCTTTATTGTTCAACTTGACCAGGCCCCTGAGGCACCAAAGTTAGTGAGCTCAAGTGAACCGATTCGAGCGCAGCTCGATACTATTTTTAGAGCTGGAATGCGTAAAGCTGGTTATGTGATCGATCCTGCTGCCAGTAAGCAGGTCGAATTTCAACTAGAATATTTGCTCACTAATGTCATCAATAACACCTTAAATTACGAAGCGAAAACACGTTTAGTGATCAATGTTAAAGCGTCGAATTCACGTCAAGAATTTACCAAAAGCTTCAGTGGTAACGGTTATTTTAAAGACTCATTCAGTCCTGATTTCGCCACGTTAGAGCTGGAAATGAACAAACTGATTGATAAGTTAACCACTGAAATTCTTAACGATGATGAATTACATCAATTTTTGAATAACTAAATATACCCAAAAGTTGATAGATAGATTTTTTAAAAAAGAAGGAATATTCATGTTTTCGAAATTTCGTTCAGTTACCACTGCCGTGTCTATATTGTTATTAACGACCTTTAGCGCCCAAGCTACTGTCGATATTCAACCCGATACGCTTTATCCCAAAGTCACCCTAGAAACCTCTATGGGTAACATAGTGATTGAGCTCGACCGGACTCGCGCGCCACGTACAGTCGATAATTTTTTAACCTATGTTGTAAAAGGTGAATATAACGGCACTTTATTTCATCGTGTCATTGCTGAATTTGTTGTGCAAGGCGGCGGAGTTACCACTGCATTAGAAGAACTGCCAACAATGGCTCCGGTGGTGAACGAGTCAGGCAATGGTCTATCAAATGGCTTAGGCACTATCGCTATGGCACGTGATAACGATCCGCACTCTGCTAATAGTCAGTTTTACTTTAATGTTGCCGATAACAAAAAACTCGACCCATCTAAACGTCGCTGGGGATATGCCGTGTTTGGTGAAGTTATTGAAGGGATGGATGTGTTAGAAGCCATTTCGTTAGTGCCAACAGAGCAAAATACCACTCTAAATTGGCCAGATGTGCCAGTAAATAAAGTCATTCTTAAAAAAGCGACATTACAAGCTCGTTAGTTTACTCCTTCAACTGCTGATCATCGGCTTCTTACCAGGCTTGTCGACAACATATAAAGGGTATTTGTGATAACGCGTTTTATTTATAAAGCGCGTTATCGACCAAATTAAGCCACACTTCAGTTTTATTTGTTGAAATAAACAGACCAATCCAACAGCATTTACTGCAACATATTAAAATAAATCATTAATAATCTATTTTGTAACAAACATTAATTCTGCTGTACCTAGCTACCGTTTTAGAGCTTTGCGTCTATACTCTAAAATATACTCCAAATGCTGTTTCTTTATGCATTCATTTTCAAGGACGTTTTATGACAGCTAACGATTTTATTGAAACCAAAGCTCCCCAACTGGCATTCTATGGAAAAGCTTTTTTAAGCAACCAACTCGAATACAAAGAAATTCAACTCTATATGTGGGATGTACTCGAGGAGTGGCAATATTTAACAGAAATAACACCTGCCGTGGAATGCCCACAAACGGACACTGAAAAAGTGTTCTGGCATCTATTACACTGCTTTGACAAGTGGCCTGATTGGGCGTTGCGGGGTGATATGTTCCTGCGCAGTCAGGTTAATGAATGCTGTGACTATATTAATATTGGTGGCACGTTTCCTCAAAGTTGCATCGGTGTTCGACCTTAATCATGTAAATGAATATTTATGGTTAATTCCAGCAGTCGAGCCATTGATTTAAGCTAATTTCATAATCAATGGCTTGAACCATTTCAGTCCAGCCCGTAAGCTAGCCCCATCGCCTCATTAATCCAGCATCCATGTCAGATATATTAAGCCGTTGTCGTGACCTTTTTTCCGTTTACTATCACAAACGGGTACTGATCCTATTATTTCTCGGATTCTCCGCCGGTCTGCCTTTAATGCTGGTATTTTCAACCTTGAGTTTTTGGTTACGAGAAGCTGGGGTTGATCGTGCTGCCATTGGTTACTTTAGTTGGATAGCACTCACATATGCCTTTAAATGGGCCTGGTCTCCGTTAGTTGATCGACTGTCTTTGCCACTATTTACCGCTTTTTTTGGCCGCCGAAGAGGCTGGATGATCTTCGCTCAATTGTGTTTAATTGGCGCTATTATTGGCATGTCGACAAGTGATCCTATTGAAGATCTTGAACGCTTAGCTATTTGCGCCCTGCTACTCGCTTTCGCCTCTGCCACCCAAGATATTGTTATTGATGCATTTAGAATTGAATCCGCCCCAGAGAAAATGCAAGCCGCATTAGCCGCGGCTTATCAAATTGGTTATCGCAGTGCCATGATAGTCTCTACCGCGGGGGCATTAACCATTGCCGCCTGGGTGTCACCAGACAGCCAAGGCTATAGTCTTGAATCTTGGCAAACAGCTTACTTTATTATGGCCTTAATGATGAGTGTAGGGCTTATTACTGCATTATTTGCTAAAGAGCCACAGGTAGACACTAAAGAGGCCGATGAACAAGAGCGCCTGCTACAGCAGCATTTTGCCAAACGCTATCCAAATGTAGTAGCTAAAGCGCTCGCATGGATCTACAGCGCAAGTGTGCTGCCATTTGCTGATTTTTTCAAACGATATGGTAAAACTGCAATTTTAATTTTATTGCTGATTTCCTGTTACCGAATTTCCGACATTGTGATGGGCGTGATGGCCAACGTATTTTATGTTGACATGGGATTTAGCAAAGAAGAAATAGCGTTTTTAAGCAAGGTTTACGGCTTAATTATGACATTAGTCGGCGCAGGTGCTGGCGGTATTCTGGTGATGAAATATGGCACCATGCGTATTCTATTTTTAGGTGCACTCTTAGTTGCGGTGACTAACTTGCTGTTTGCTTGGCAGGCTTATATTGGTTACAACGTGCCCTTTTTAACCTTCGCGATTTCTATCGATAACTTCAGCGCAGGTATTGCTACCGCAGCCTTTATAGCCTATCTCTCCAACTTAACCAGTAGCGGCTATAGCGCAACCCAATATGCATTATTGTCTTCTATTATGATCTTATTCCCAAAATTTATTGCAGGGTTTTCAGGCGAGTATGTCAATGCTTTTGGCTACGTTAACTTTTTTATTGCCGCTAGTCTGATTGGTTTCCCAGTGTTGTTGTTAATCGTGTTGCTTAATAGGGCGAATGCTCGCCAAGCAATCGAAGATGAACAAACACCAACTGATCCGCATTAATCTTTATTGCCAATAAAAAAACCGACATAAATGTCGGTTTTTTTATTAACACCCAGAATTAATCTCTGAAGTTATTGAACTGGAATGGTTGGCCAAGTTCCGACTCTCTGGCTAGGCGCATAACAGCTTGCAGGTCATCACGCTTTTTACCGGTAATACGCACTGAGTCGCCTTGAATAGCAGCTTGGACTTTAAGCTTGCTATCTTTAATGGCTTTGACCAATTTTTTAGCCACTAATGAATCAATACCCTGCTTAAAATTAACTTTTAAACTGAAGGTTTTACCGCTGTGAACCGATTTATCGTCAACTTCCATTGATGAAGGATCAACATTTCGCTTACTCAGCTGCATCCGTAATATATCGACTAGCTGCTTACAGATAAAATCATCCTCTGACTTTAAGGTAACGACATTGTCTTTCAAATCAATATCGATTTCTTTTCCACGTAAGTCAAAACGGCCTGATACTTCACGGCGAGAGTTTTCTACCGCGTTTCGTAGTTCTTCTTCGTCAACTTCTGACACGATATCCATTGATGGCATGGGGATCCTTTAATAAAGCTTGAGGTATTTGGGTTATTTTAACGCAAAATATTCAGTTTTGGCGATATAACAGCGGAATATAGATGACTTTAATCAGTAGTTTTCTTATCATGGGGCAAATTTAGATAAGCCTCAAGGCAGATGTAACACTTGTGATCAATTATCGAAATGCTTTTAAACTGGCATTATTAATAGCTGTTGTAGTAACAAGCTACTTAGTATTTTCTAAGCCGAACTATTCACAGTCTTTTCAGCATATGGACAAAGTCGGTCATTTAGGCAGTTTTTTTGGTCTCGCTTTTCTTGCCCACTATGCCTTTAAACCCAAATGGTATTACTTGTTCGGTATATTGGCCAGCTATGCGGTATTGATTGAACTGGTTCAATCAAGGCTTCCTTACCGCAGTGCTTCAATAGGGGATGTTATTGCTGACTTTGTCGGCATTGCATTGTTCTATTTGCTTCATTTCAGCTTTTTACAGTATAAAAAACTGAAAGATAAAGGCGCTAAACCTTAATTAACGAGTGCTTGTGATGATGACACAAAAAATTGGTGTGATAGGTGCTGGCGCTATCGGCCAATTAATGTTCAATTTAATCGCGACACAAGCTAACTCGCAAACGGATACTGTCGTTTATTTAATTGGCCGTGAGCCAAGCTCTCATTCGAGCACACTTCAATTTATCACTCTATCCCACTCAACCCAAAAAAATACCATTATTGTACTTGGTCAAGAAAACCCAGAATTAGCTGAACTAGATCTTGTTATCGTTTGTGTTAAAGCCTATCAGGTCGATAAGCTGATGTGTAATCTATTACCTAAACTTGCCAGCCACTGTCATATTATTCTGCTTCATAATGGAATGGGTCCACACTTAAATGCCGCTAAACATCTTTGTGGTTACCCTAAAATGGGCCTAAGTTTAGCAACAACATCCCAAGGTGCTTTAAGAAACGCACAATGGCAGGTTACCCATACAGGCAATGGCCAAACAACTATCGGTCATTACCAAGGGCAAAAATTAGCTACATCGCTAAAAGACTGCTTATCGCAGGCAATACCGGAGCTGATATGGCACACCGACATTATTACCGCATTATGGCAAAAGTTAATCATAAATTGCGCGATTAACCCACTTACAGCGATATTTGCATGCAAGAATGGTCAGTTGGAAGAGGATCGCTTTACCAAGCACATTCGCAAGATTGTGGAAGAGTGTATCGAGGTAGCTAAAGCTGATGGTATATCGTTATCGCTCCCTGCCAGCATAGAGATGGTCTACAAGGTCATTACGCTAACGGCCAATAACATCTCATCTATGTATCAAGATATTCTTCAACAGCGAAAAACTGAAATAGATTATATCAGTGGTTATGTGGTTGAGCGCGCTGCACAACATCAGATTGCCGTGCCCGCTAACCTTAATAATCAGCAAGGCATTAAAGCCTTAGAAATTGCTAATCAGTCAAATGCCACTTAGCTAAACAAGCGCCACATAATCAAGCTAACTCCACATCACTAACACGGCAGCAATAGCAATGAGTAGTAGCCCTAGCATGTCGTTTATTTTGACCTTTTGTTTAAGCCAAAAACTGGCGATGATTATCATGAAAAACACTTCTATTTGGCCTAATGTTTTAACATAGGGCACTGCCTGTAAAGACATAGCCGTAAACCAACCGATTGAGCCTATACAGCTGGTAACACTGATAAGTAGCGTTAACTTAGGTCGCTTAAATAAATCAACTAAGGTTGCTTTATCATAGCTAAGTAAATAACTCACTAATATAGCCGTTTGTAGACTGATAACGGCCAATAATACCCAGGCTGCACCGTGGGGGAATGGCGCATCAAGTTGTAAGCTCGCTTCTCTTACCCAAAGTGAAGTTAATGCAAACGCACTACCGCAGGCTAGCCCAAGTAAAACTGTTTTTATCGACAGTTGTTTAAAGCCTTGTTTGGCACTTAATAGCATAATGGCGACCCCGCCAACCATGACACCTAACCAGCCCAATAAACTTAACTGAGTACCGAAAAAAAACACCCCCAGAATAGCTGCAACTAAAGCTTCACTTTTTGCCAGTCCAGCTCCAACGGCAAAATTTTGCATTTTAAATAACTTTACCATTAACCCTGTGGCCAAGATTTGCATCAAGGATGCACCGACGACAAATTGGATAAAATTAACATTAAAATCTGGGATATGAGTCGGTTGCCATTGATACAAACTCAATAAATACACTAACGCGATAGGCCCTGCCCAAATAAATCGCGCTAACGTGACACCGGCAATGTTAACGTCTTGACTTAACTGACTTTGAAAAGCATTGCGCCACGCTTGCATAAATGCAGCAAGAACAGTAAAGGCAATCCACATGCTTACTTTCCCCATAAAAAGTCGTATGAAAGTCGATTAAACAGCCATAAAAAAGCCCTGATAAACAGGGCTTTTTTTAATGTACTACTTACTGGTATCTATATATTCAAACGATTTAACGAGATCATCAACCGCTTTAATTTGTTTCAAATAATTTTCTAATTGATGTAATGGTAAAGCACAAGGGCCATCACACATAGCATTATCTGGATCAGGATGCGCTTCAATAAATAAACCCGCAATGCCCAACGCCATACCACTTCTAGCAAGTTCAGTTGCCTGTGCACGGCGTCCACCGGCTGAATCACTCCTTCCACCTGGGCGTTGCAAAGCATGGGTGGCATCAAAAATAACTGGGTAGCCAGATTGCTTCATTTCATCCATACCCAGCATATCGACAACGAGGTTGTTGTAGCCAAAACAACTGCCGCGCTCGCATAATAAAATGTTGTCATTGCCCGCTTCATTAAACTTTTTCACAATATGACGCATTTCATGCGGCGCAAGAAACTGCGGCTTTTTCACATTAATGATAGCGCCCGTTTCAGCCATTGCGACAACTAAGTCAGTTTGACGAGCCAAAAATGCAGGTAATTGGATCACGTCAACCACTTCAGCCACAGGCTTACACTGGTAGATTTCATGCACATCAGTAATGATTGGCACATTAAAGGTTTTTTTGATTTCTTCAAAAATCTTCAAGCCTTCTTCCATACCCGGACCGCGATATGAATGCACTGATGAACGGTTAGCTTTATCAAAAGAGGCTTTAAACACATAAGGAATACCCAGCTTTTGGGTTACTTCGACATAATGTTCAGCTATCGACATGGCTAAATCACGCGATTCAAGTACATTCATGCCACCAAATAACACAAATGGTTTGTCGTTGGCTACTTCAGTGCCATTAGCTAATTCAATGATTTTTTGATTCATTTGACCTTCTTAACGCTTACGCGCCAATAATTAGTAAAAACTGACCACATAGCCACGCCATGTAAGTACCTAATGCATAACCTAATACTGCCAGTAAAACACCTACAGGAGCCAGTGAAGGATGAAATGCTGCTGCAACCACAGGAGCAGAAGCGGCACCGCCAACGTTGGCTTGACTGCCAACTGCCATATAAAACAACGGCGCTTTAATTAATTTAGCCACTAATAGCATAAAGCCTGCATGAACTAACATCCAAACAATCCCGACTAAAAAGTAAATCGGGGTGTCCATAATTTTGGTAACATCCATGTGCAAGCCAATAGTTGCCACCAATATGTATAAAAAGGCGGTAGCTACTTTCGATGCGCCCGCGGCTTTCTAAATGCCTGACTGGGCTAAATGACATCGCTAAGCCAATTGTGGTAACAATAACAACTAACCAGAAAAACTTAGAGGTTAAACTGTAATCTGCTGTCCAGGGGTAATTGGTTTCAAAAAAGGGTCCTAGAAAATCTGCGGCCAAATGGGCAAAACCGGTAACACCAAAACCGACTGCAACTATCATCATTAAATCACGCTGGTTCGGAATACGGGCGTTTTCTGCTTGATACTTTTCAACTTTAGCTTTTAATACTTCAATTGCACGGGTGTCAGCACCGGTTCTGGCATCGATTTCTTTGGCTTTGGAGGCCATAAATAATAACACTGCCATCCAAATATTGGCGACGATAACATCTACAGTGACCATTACAGAGAAAATTTCCCCGCCTACACTATAAATCTCTTTCATCGCAGCCTGGTTTGCACCGCCGCCAATCCAGCTACCAGCAAGGGTTGTCATACCACGCCAAACCGCATCAGGGCCGTTATTACCGATAAGTGTTGGGTCGATAAATGAAACCAGTAATAACGCAATCGGTCCGCCTATAACAATACCCACAGTGCCGGTTAAAAACATGATAACCGCTTTAGGGCCCAAGCCTAAAATAGCTTTTAAATCGACACTTAAAATAAGTAACACTAGACACGCCGGTAATAAATAACGTGATGCTACATAATATAATTGAGAGGTATGACCGTCGACCACCCCAAACGTATTCAGCAATGAGGGTAAGAAGTAACATAATAAAAGTGCAGGAATAAACTTATAGAATTTTTGCCAAAATGGATGTGGCGATGAACTGGTATAAAATACAAACCCGAGAATAGCGGCTAGTAAACCCAGTGCGGTGGCGTCATTTGTGACCAGTGCCGACGTCGTCATGCAGTTTTCTCCCTTGCAAATGCAGTATAGAAAGCGAAATTCGCTTATGGTTATTTTCTTGTTTTTATTTATTGTTTATTGTACGGACTTGGTAAATTTTCTTAGGCGCGCTTACTTTTCTTTATATCAATATTTAGGCTCAGATGAGCCTAATATATTAATGATAAATTTGTGAGTGCTGACTTAGCTCTTTTAACTGCATTTTAACCAACTCAATCACGGGATCATGTGGGCTATTATCAATAAAGTGCTGTAAGTCAGACATCGCCACTTTAATGCAACCTAATTGCTGTGCAATAAAAGCACGTTCACGATTTAAGTTCACATCATCAGGATGCCATTGCAACAGTAAATTACAACATTCCATTGCTTGCTCAAACTTCTGGCTCACAATACAACCCGCTTTTAGCTCATGCAACATTCGACTGATTAAACGTTTTAAAGATGCAGGCTTAATATGGCTTGGTTTTAACTTAGCGGCATTACCTAACTCGCCTCGCACTAATGAATGTAATTGATGTCGGCTTAACTCTTTACCTGTTAATGGATCAAAGTAACTGATTTTATCATTCAATAAACTACGTAAAACCGTTTGCCCCGGCAGTAACACAGCCTCAAGCGGTAAATCCAATTGCTTAGCTAGCAACACGAGTAATGTCGCAAGAGTTGTACTATTACCCTGGCGCTTTAATACACAATAACAAAGGTCAGCCGCCTCTACGCTGAAGTAATCTTCACGTGCTTGAAAGCCTAAATCATTATAAAACCAGTTAAGTAGCCTTTGCAGCCGTGCTTCTTGATCAACCACATAATGGCTCAGTACTGAGCCTGCTATTTCATACCAAGCCCATAGAGCTGGCTGTGCACGAGAAAAACCTAAATGTTCTGATAATTCAAATGCAGTTTCAGGAATAGAAACTGCATCATCAAGTTGAAGTTTTGCCATTAAAAATCAATTAACCCATTAATACGACTTGTTTGAAATGAGCCAGTTTGGCCGCTAACACTAACCAACCGATTGCGCCGAGGAAGGCGAAAAACTTAAACAGTTTATTACGGCTTGATTTAAGCGCCATGATCCCTAATGCAATATATGCCACTACAGAGATAATTTTTTCCGTCATCCACGGATCCACGAATGGATATTGGTTGATCATGAAGCAAAGGGTGATCCCTGACGCTAATAAAAAAGTATCAACTACGTGGGGTGCCACTTTAAGGAATTTTCTGTCCATAAGCGGTGATTGGCGTAGGTGCAATACAAAACGCAACACAAAAAACGAGACGCTTAAAGCAATAAACATTAAATGAGTATGTTTTACCGCTGGATATAAACTATAAAATGTTTCCATTATTGTTGTTCTCAGTTGGGCATAAATAAAATAGCGGCTAGTCTACTCGATAAACTAGCCGCTTTCCAATAGCATCAGTGTAATGACTACTCTGTCCAGGTCCCTATAGTACAGCGATCGTTACTGCCAAAATCTCTTACAGTGGCGACATCTTTGTAACCTAAGTTGATCATTTTCTCTCTTACTCTAATAGCTTGTTGATAGCCATGTTCAAGTAATAAAAAGCCACCAGGCAGCAGGTGCTCACGGGCCTTGTCTGCTATATGGTAAATATCAGCGTAACCTTCATCGGCAGCAGTCAATGCACTTTGTGGCTCAAATCGAACATCGCCAATACTTAAATGTTCGTCTTGCTCAGCGATGTACGGAGGGTTGGAGACAATTAAATCAAAATCACGATCTTTTACCGCGCTAAACCAGTCTGACTGCAATATTTCAACTTGTTCAAGTTGTAAGTTTGCTCGATTAGCTTTAGCTAAGGCGACAGCTTCTGGCACTTTATCAATTGCTGTTATCCGCCATTTAGGTCTTTCATGGGCAATAGATAAGGCTATCGCGCCAGTCCCAGTGCCTAAGTCCAGCACCCTAGCATTAAATCGAATGTCTAAATTTAATGCAGTTTCAACTAATATTTCAGTATCTGGGCGTGGGATAAGTGTTGATTCATTGACAATAAAAGGTAATGACCAAAATTCTCGCTCACCAATAATATGCGCAACTGGCATGCCTTGCTGACGCTTTTTAACCATCTGCTGAAAGTTTTTAAACTGCTCAACGGTCAGTGTGCGCTCAGGCCAGGTATATAAAAAACTACGTGTTTTATTGAGACAATGAATAAGCAGAGCCTCTGCATCTACATGGGCAGAGTCAGAGGTTGATGCCAATTGTGAAAAAGCCCATTGCTGGGCTTCAACTATTGTTGAATACGATGACTGGGGCAAGGTTGCTCCTTAATCGCCTGATAAGGCCGCAAGTAAATCCGCTTGGTGTTCTAGCATAATAGGATCAAGTAATGCATTGAGATCACCTTCCATTATTTCACCTAAACGATAAAGAGTCAGGTTGATACGATGATCACTAACTCGCCCTTGTGGGTAATTATAGGTACGAATACGTTCTGAACGATCACCACTTGCCACAAGACTACGGCGAGTTGTTTCTTCTTCGCTACGACGTTTTTCATCTTCAACAGCTTGAATACGGGCAGCCAGTACACTCATCGCTTGGGCACGGTTTTTATGCTGTGAGCGTTGATCCTGACATTCCACAATAATTCCGCTGGGAATATGGGTAATTCGGATAGCTGAATCGGTTTTGTTAACGTGCTGACCACCTGCACCAGATGCGCGGAAAGTATCCACTTTTAAGTCGGCAGGGTTAATTGAAATCGCTTCTGCTTCGGGCACTTCATGCATAACTACTACAGTACAAGCTGAGGTGTGAACACGACCTTGAGATTCTGTTTCAGGAACACGCTGTACACGGTGTCCGCCCGATTCATATTTCAATTTGCCGTAAACACTTTCACCACTGACTTTAACAATAATTTCTTTAAAGCCACCATGTTCGCCTTCATTGACGTTCATGATTTCCATCTGCCAGCGGTTTGCTTCTGCAAAACGGCTGTACATACGGTACAAATCACCCGCAAAAATAGCCGCTTCATCACCGCCTGCACCCGCACGAATTTCCATAAATGCATTGGTATCATCATTCGGGTCTTTAGGCAGTAATAGAATTTGAAGTTCGTCTTCTAAACGGGCTAATTCATTTTTAGCCGCTTTCATTTCTTCTTGTGCCATTTCACGCATTTCTGCGTCGTCTTCTTCAAGCATTTCTTTCGCTGACGCTAGATTGTCCTGCGCTTGTTGAAACTCTTTAAACCCTTTGACGACATCTTCAAGTTGAGAATATTCTTTTGACAATGCGCGAAAACGCTCTTGATTGGAAATTACACCAGGATCTGATAATAATGCCAATACTTCTTCATTTCGCTCAAGCAAGCCTTCAAGCTTGCGGATAACGGATTGTTTCATTTAGCTCGCTAACCTTAATTTTTATCGAGTCCGAGCGCTATTCTTAATTGTCCTAACGTATTCAAATCGCCCTGACGGCTTGCGACCGTTAATGCTTGTGTGGGGGCATGAATGAGGCGATTGGTTAGTCTATTTGCTAATTCCAATAACACTTGCTCGCCATCGCCACCTTGAGCCAATTTTTTCAAGGCACGTTCGACCAGTTCATCTTTAATTGCCACACTTTGGCTGCGATACTCACGAATACTGTCAACAGACTCTAAAGAACGTACCCATTCCATAAAAATATGAGATTGTTCTTCAGTTATTAATTCAGCTTGTTCGGCTGCTTCCATACGGGAAGCCATGTTCTGTTCAATGATACTATGTAAATCGTCCACAGTATAAAGGAAAGCGTCGTCTAACTCACCGACTTCCGCTTCAATATCTCTGGGCACTGCAATATCGACGAGCAACATAGGTTGATGACGACGTTGCTTGAGTGCTTTTTCAACCATACCTTTACCCAAAATGGGTAAAGGGCTAGCCGTGGATGATATCACGATATCAGCCTTAGCAAGGTAATCAGGTATTTGCTGCAAGGTAATTGCAGTCGCGTTGAACTCTTCGCACATGGCTTGTGCACGTTCAATAGTGCGATTGGCGACAATAATTGATTCTACATTATTATCTTTTAAATGTTTGGCAACCAGTTCAATCGTTTCACCGGCACCAATAAGCAAGACTTTAGTACGGCTCAAGCTTGAGAAAATGTGTTTAGCCATGCTCACAGCAGCAAAAGCGACTGATACCGCTGCGGCGCCGATTTCAGTTTCGGTGCGCACTTTTTTAGCAACTGAAAAGGTATTTTGAAATAAACGGTCGATGGTTATCGCTGTTGTACCAGCCTCTTTAGCTTTTACAAAGGCTTGTTTTACCTGGCCAAGAATTTGTGGTTCACCCAATACCAATGAATCAAGCCCTGAGGAAACCCGCATTAAATGCTTCACTGCGACTTGATCGCGATATACATAAATGCATGGCATTAAGTCTTCATGCTTTAAACCATGATAATCCTGCAGCCATTCTATAATGTCCGCTTCACTGCCATTATTACAATAAAGTTCTGTTCGATTACAGGTAGACACAATCACAGCTTCGCCTGTGGTGGTGCGACTTGCCAAACTTTTCATCGCATCATGTATTTTATCTGGTGAAAAAGCGACTTTTTCACGTAGATCTACTGTGGCGGTTTTATGGTTTATCCCGATTGCTACTAGGCTCATCTGACTCGTTCTAAGTTTTTCTCGGTATCGTTAATTAGGCTATTCTACTGAATCAGGCTAATTAAAAACACTGTAGGGTTAACAAAACCGAATATATGTCTAATTTTTCTTTCAAATAACCGATTAACAAACCTTAATCACAAAAGCATTTTTACAACAATGCCAATGCCCAGTATTATAGAGGAATCACTTCTTAGTACACGAGTTACTTTTGCAACGTTTTTTTAAAGCTCACTTTTTGGTTATTACCGCATCGATACTATTTTTGAGTGCTTGTACCTCATTGCCAACACAAGAGTATCAGCCAATTGAAGTCACCCATGTCAAAGACGCCGATAATTGGGAGCTACAGGGCAAAATTGCTTTTAAGTCATCAACAGATAAGTTTAGTACTAATTTATATTGGTTTCATCACCTTAATGGAAATGAGTTACGCCTAACCACTCCGCTGGGCACCAATGTGCTCACCCTGAAAAATGATCAGGGTCTTGCAACATTAGAGGTCGACGGAAAAACCTACCACGACAATAACCCCCAAGCATTGTTAGAAGGCGTAAGTGGGATAACGATTCCATTTGCTGATATACCTTTATGGCTTACAGGACAAATTGGCAGCAAAGATAACGTTATCAGCTATAATTCTTCTGGTCAGGTGCTCCAATTTAACAGTCCTGATGATGAAGCCGACTGGCAAGTCAGTTTTGTTAGCTGGCAGCAACAAAGCGGTGTTTTGGTGCCTAAGCAGCTAAAAATTGTCCGTAAGGACGTACAAATAAAAATTCAGACCAATTTATGGCAGGCATTGACGCCAAAATAAACGCCACTTAATAATAGGATAATAAATTGAAGCCTAATCACTCAACCTCTAAAAGCTGGCCAGCTCCTGCCAAGTTAAATTTATTTTTACATGTTACTGGCCAACGTGAAGACGGTTACCATGAGCTGCAAACCCTATTTCAATTTATAGATCATTGCGATTACCTCGACTTCCAAGTTACAGAAACGCCTGAGCTCTATCTTCATTCGAATATCTCGGATTCTGTCCCCGACAGCGATAACTTAATTCTTAAGGCTGCAAAGTCTTTAAAAAAATACACAAATTATCATGGCGGCGCGCATATTTGGTTAGATAAATTACTGCCCATGGGCGGCGGTTTAGGTGGAGGTTCATCTGATGCAGCCACAACGTTAGTGGCGTTAAATGCCCTGTGGAAAACGAACCTTTCAGTGAGTAAATTAGCTGAGATTGGATTAGCGCTAGGGGCTGATGTTCCTGTATTTATTAATGGCTTAGCGGCATTCGCTGAGGGTGTGGGTGAACAACTTCAGCCGGTATATCCTACTGAATATTGGTATCTCGTTATCGCTCCTGATGTCCACGTTTGTACCCGCAGTGTATTTCAACACCCTGACTTGCCCCGTAGTACACCCAAGCTACAACTGGACACATTAATGTCCAATGAATGGAGCAATGATTGTCAAAATCTGGTAACCAAACAACACCCCGAAGTTGCCAATGCCTTAAGCTGGCTGGTAGAATATGCGCCGTCGAGAATGACCGGAACAGGCGCATGTGTGTTTGGGGAATTCGAGCGTTCGCAACAAGCTCTTGATGTCTTAGCGCAACTTCCTGCTAATATGAAAGGTTTTGTTGCAAAAGGGCTTAATACTTCGCCGCTACTAGTGCGCTTAGATGAGTTCGAACAATATTCTTCTGAGTCAATTTTGAGTGCTAACACGTAAAATTGATTTAGCCACTAATTTTAATGCAAACACCTGAGGTTCATAAAGTGCCCGACATTAAGCTCTTTGCTGGTAACGCTACCCCAAATCTAGCCATCAAGATTGCAGACCGTTTATTTTGTAAACTTGGCGACGCAGTTGTAGGCCGTTTCAGCGACGGTGAAATCAGTGTTCAAATTAACGAAAACGTACGTGGTGCGGATGTGTTTATCATCCAATCTACCTGTGCGCCAACCAACGATAACCTGATGGAGTTAATCGTGATGGTTGATGCACTACGTCGTGCTTCTGCAGGCCGTATCACCGCTGTAATCCCTTACTTTGGTTATGCGCGTCAAGACCGTCGTGTTCGCAGTGCTCGTGTCCCTATTACCGCTAAGGTAGTTGCAGACTTTTTATCAAGTGTTGGTGTAGACCGCGTATTAACCTGCGACTTACACGCTGAACAAATACAAGGTTTCTTCGACGTGCCTGTAGATAACGTATTTGGTAGCCCAGTGTTACTTGAAGATATGTTAGCGAAAAAATTAGATAATCCAGTGGTTGTTTCTCCTGATATTGGTGGTGTAGTTCGCGCCCGTGCAGTTGCTAAATTACTGGATGATTCAGATTTAGCCATTATTGATAAACGCCGCCCACAAGCCAACGTTGCACAAGTTATGCATATCATAGGTGATGTTCAAGGCCGTGATTGTATTATTGTTGATGACATGATCGACACAGGTGGCACCCTATGTAAAGCAGCTGAAGCATTGAAAGAACACGGCGCTAACCGCGTGTTTGCTTATGCTACGCATCCTGTATTTTCAGGCAATGCAGCAGAAAATATTGCTAACTCAGTGATTGATGAAGTGATTGTAACTGACACAGTACCTTTAAGTGCTGAAATGCTTAAGGTTGCTAAAGTCACTCAGTTAACAATGTCAGCAGTGCTCGCTGAAGCAATTCGTCGTGTAAGCAACGAAGAGTCGATCTCAGCGATGTTCCGTCACTAAGCACGTCATTCAGTAAACATATACTGATACCGTTTTATTAATGCCGTTTGTATTATTACAAACGGCATTTTTTATGCGGTAAAAATGCAACTATAGCTAATCCAGTCAGATTAAGATGCTTTTAAGATAGACTTGTTACCTTGTCAGCACAAAAATAATAGGTATCATTTATTGAAGGTTTACTTATATGCGCAAGGCATTACTGGCAGTATCAATAGCAGCATCTTTGATGGCAACAGCTTGTTCAATCACTCATGATTCATCAACAACTCAAGCATCTTCCGCTAAAAATGTACAAATGCAAAACCCATTGTTAACCCCAAGTGCTCTACAATATCAAGCACCCGACTTTAGCATTATCAAAGATGCACATTTTCAGCCTGCCTTAGAGCAAGGCATTAAAGAACATTATCAGCAGGTTCTTAATATCGCGAACAATAGTGAAGCACCAAGCTTTAGCAATACTATTGTCGCATTAGAAACCAGTGGCGAATTACTGACTCGCACTTCGCAAATATTCTACAATCTAACCGGCTCCAATAGCAATCCAACCTTACTTGAAATTAAAGCCGAAATGGCGCCTGTTATGGCTGCGCACTCAGATAACATTCACCTGAATAGTGCTCTTTTTTCACGCATTGATAGCCTTTACCTGCAACGTAATGCACTCAACTTAACCGCCGAAGAGGTGCGCTTAATTGAGGTGTATCATCAGCGTTTTGTGCTTGCTGGCGCCAAGTTAACCGACCAACAAAAAGCAAAAATCCGTTTATTAAACGAAGAGCAATCAAACTTAATGAATGAGTTTAGCCAACGCTTACTGACACTAACCAAACAAAGTGCGGTAATAGTTGATTCTGTTGATGAGTTAGCTGGGTTATCGGACAGCAGTATTCGAGCAGCCCAAATGGACGCAGAGGCACAAGGTCATACGGGCAAATACTTAGTCAACATCACTAACACTACGCGCCAGCCTGTTCTAGCCAAACTTGAAAACCGTGAACTACGTGAGCGTATCTGGTTAGCATCAGCTAATCGTGGGCTAAGCGGCGAAAATGAAACCGCATCGTTAGTTTCACGTTTAGCACAACTTCGTGCCGAGCGAGCAGCGTTATTAGGTTTTAAAAGTTGGGCAGATTATCAATTATCGTCTCAAATGGCAGAAACACCTGAAGCGGTATACAGCATGTTTGGCTCTATGGTACCTGCCGTTATCGCTAATACTGAAAAAGAAGCTGCCGATATTCAAGCTATGATCAACAAAACCGGTGGTGACTTTATCCTGGCACCATGGGATTGGGAGTTTTACGCAGAAAAGGTGCGCAAGGAAAAATTTGATTTAGATTCAGCATCAATTAAACCGTATTTTGAATTTGAACGTGTGTTACAAGATGGGGTGTTTTTCACCCTTGAAAAACTTTATGGTGTGACCTTGAAGCCACGTCCAGACTTGCCTGTATATCATGAAGATGTCAAAGCTTATGAAATGTTTGATGTCGATGGTAGTTCAATCGCCATCTTTTATGCAGACTATTTTACCCGAGAAGGTAAAAGTGGTGGAGCATGGATGAGCTCATTCGTCGGCCAATCGACTTTGCTTGATACCAAGCCTGTGGTCGTTAATGTGATGAACATTAGAAAAGCCCCTGACGGTGAGCCAACATTTGTAAGCTACGATGAAGTAACGACAATGTTCCATGAAATGGGTCATGGCACCCATGGAATGTTCTCAAAGGTGAAATACCCAAGCTTAGCAGGCACTTCAGTATCTCGAGATTTTGTTGAGTTCCCATCAACATTTGAAGAAGACTGGGCTGCACATCCTGAAGTGTTAGCCAACTATGCAAAGCATTATCAAACCGGCGAGGTGATCCCAGAAGCCCTACTGCAAAAATTACTTAACGCACGTAGCTTTAACCAGGGATTCGACACATTGGAATACATGGCCGCAGCACTAGTGGATTTAGAATGGCATTCATTACCTGCTGATGCGCCACTGCAAGATGTTGTTACCTTTGAAGCCGCCGCACTCAAAAAGCATGGTGTTGATATTGCTGCGGTACCACCACGTTATAAATCAAGCTTCTTTGCGCATTCATTCCCTGGAGGCTATTCTGCTAGTTACTATGCTTATATGTGGAGTGAAATCTTAGCCGCTGACGCCTTTGCTTATGTACAAACTCAAGGTGGTCTAAACCGTGAAATAGGCATGAAGTATCGTAAAACTATTCGCGAGGTAGGTAATAGCGTCCCACCAATGGAAGCCTACCAATCCTTCAGAGGACAAGCACCGACTACAGATGCACTGCTTAAACGCCGTGGCTTAAATTAATCCCCATTAAAAACGACAATGCCGCTAACATTATATTAGCGGCATTTTTTTATCTCGATACTGGCTGATAAGTGAAGACTAACTTACCTCGGCCCTTTGAGTGACACACTCATATGAACCCATCTCAAATTCACGGCAAATCCAGGGACGATTTTCATAAATCGTGCACATCATAGTTTCTCTATCTAATGCTGAGCACCAGCCATCGTTTAAGCGCAACATGGTTTCGCCACCCCACTTATCGAAAGCGATATGTTTTTTTGGCACACCAGTGTCTGAAATGATCATCACTTCTAATCGGCAACAACAAGCTTGGCAGTTTGAGCAACTGACCTCTTGAATGGTGATATCTTTTATTTCAATATTCATCAATATCCTGAATGTCCCGAAAAGTAATACTGCATGATAGCAATAACAATTTAGCTTATCTAGACAGTGTTATATTAATGCTATTTGAATTGCTAGGAAGGTAATGAACACTAATGTAAGGGGTCTCATATCAATGCCAGTTCAGCTGATATGCACTTCAAACATGGTCTACTATTATGATGTTCCAAAAACGCAAAAACCTGTCATAAAGACAGGTTTTTATATATGGCTGGGGTACCAGGATTCGAACCTGGGGATGCCGAGATCAAAACCCGGTGCCTTACCACTTGGCGATACCCCAATATTTTTATAACGAATGAATTACTTTAGACAATTTGATGGTACGGGAAGAGAGACTTGAACTCTCACACCTTGCGGCACCAGAACCTAAATCTGGCGTGTCTACCAATTTCACCATTCCCGCATCAAACTTTTTACGAGTATACCCTAATTCATATTAGAATAAACTTTTGAAATTAACTTACTGATCTAGCTAACCATTCCATAAAAAATATGGTAGCAATGGCGGGACTTGAACCTGCGACCCCAGCATTATGAATGCTGTGCTCTAACCAGCTGAGCTACATTGCCACATTTTTATTACTAAAAATGGCTGGGGTACCAGGATTCGAACCTGGGGATGCCGAGATCAAAACCCGGTGCCTTACCACTTGGCGATACCCCAATAATCTGTTTAAGACTATGGTCAAACTAAAAACATTACGCTTACAATAAAATGGCTGGGGTACCAGGATTCGAACCTGGGGATGCCGAGATCAAAACCCGGTGCCTTACCACTTGGCGATACCCCAACTGAAACACTTTTGAAAAACCCGCACAAGCCAGCTTCTCTAATAAATGGTACGGGAAGAGAGACTTGAACTCTCACACCTTGCGGCACCAGAACCTAAATCTGGCGTGTCTACCAATTTCACCATTCCCGCACAACTGTTCTTGTTTTACATCTTGAACTCACTTTAAGTGAAGATGGTAGCAATAGCGGGACTTGAACCTGCGACCCCAGCATTATGAATGCTGTGCTCTAACCAGCTGAGCTATATTGCCACTACATTTTTCATCGCCCTCTTACTGAGGAACGGGGCGTATTATGCTTATTCAAGGTATCGAGGTCAACTGCTTTTTTTCGCTTATTTCATCATTCTTGTTTATTCGGCTATTACTTCACCAAACTGAATGTTCTTCCAACGAATTAGCGACCTAAAATGCTGTCATTTACATCACACGCCCAGATTTCAACCTAAACTAATACAGGCTTACTATTTTAGGTAAACGGATATTTTTACCTAGATTGATAATAATTATCCTTTTATGACAATTAATCCTACCAACTCCATGTTAAAAAATGCAACCGTTAACCCTAAAACAGTCAATATTACACGTTAAATAAGAAATGCATTACATCGCCGTCTTTAACCACGTATGTTTTACCTTCTACGCGTAATTTACCGGCATCTTTAGCGCCCGCTTCACCTTTGTAAGTGATAAAGTCATCATATGCCATAACCTGTGCACGAATAAAACCACGTTCAAAATCGGTGTGAATGACACCAGCAGCTTGTGGTGCAGTAGCCCCAACTGGCACTGTCCAGGCACGAACTTCTTTTACACCCGCAGTAAAGTAGGTTTGTAGATTCAATAATTCGTAACCAGCACGAATTACGCGATCCAAACCTGACTCTTCTAAACCAAGGTCAGCCATAAACTCTGCGCGGTCATCAGCTTCCATTTCGGCTAATTCAGATTCAATAGCGGCACATACTGGTACAACAATAGCATTCTCTGTTGCTGCAATAGCACGGACGACATCTAAATGCGGGTTATTTTCAAAACCATCGTCAGCAACGTTAGCGATATACATTGTTGGTTTAATGGTTAAGAAGTTAAGGTAAGCAACGGCTGCTAACTCTTCTTTAGTTAATGCCAACGAACGCAACATTTGGCCTTCGTTTAACACTGGACGCATTTTTTCAAGTACTGCTACTTCAAATTTTGCATCACCATCGCCGCCTTTAGCACGTTTGGCTTGACGAAAAATAGCACGTTCACATGCGTCTAAGTCTGCTAAAGCTAACTCAGTATTAATCACTTCAATATCACCAGCTGGGTCAATTTTGTTCGCTACGTGGACAATGTTCGGATCTTCAAAACAACGTACTACGTGACCGATTGCATCGGTTTCACGAATGTTAGCTAAAAACTTGTTACCTAAACCTTCACCTTTCGATGCACCAGCAACCAGGCCAGCGATATCGACGAACTCCATAGAAGTAGGCAAAATACGTTGAGGTTTGACAATAGCAGCTAACGCGTCAAGACGTGCGTCTGGTACCGGTACCACGCCCGTGTTTGGCTCAATAGTACAAAACGGAAAATTTGCCGCTTCAATACCCGCTTGTGTTAACGCATTAAACAGCGTTGATTTACCAACGTTTGGCAAACCAACTATGCCGCATTTAAAACCCATATGCATACCTTTATATGTAGAATTATCTTAATGATAATGACGTTCGAAATAGTATCGCCAAGCTATTCAGCTTTAAACGAATGTAGTCTGTTCATGGCTTTCACCATATCTTCTTTGTATAAAATATCTGTCGCGCGTACGGCTTCATCAATAGCCGCAACAATCAATTCTTGTTCGGTTGCAGGGGCTTTGCCCAATACATAGCCGCTGACTTTATTTTTATCACCAGGATGGCCGATACCTATCCGTAAACGATGAAAACCTTTATCGTTAGCCAGACTTGAAATAATGTCCTTTAAACCATTATGACCACCGTGTCCGCCGCCTAATTTAAATTTAGCAACACCGGGTGGCATGTCTAGCTCATCGTGGGCAACTAAAATCTCTTCTGGCAAAATACGAAAAAAATTCGCTAAAGCAGCAACTGATTTACCACTTAGATTCATAAAAGTCGTTGGAATTAATAAACGCACATCACGGTGGTTAATGGTCACTCTAGCTGATAATCCAAAATATTTACTCTCTGGGACCAGTGGCACATTAAAAATGCGTGCAAGCTCTTCGACATACCAAGCACCAGCGTTGTGGCGGGTTTGCGCATACTCAGCACCAGGGTTAGCTAACCCTACAATCAGTTTAATGTGGCTCATGACAACCTAAATATTGTTTGAATTACCCACAGCACATATTGCACTGCAGCTTTAAAACGCGGCATTTTAACACTCAATTTGGCTACCAACAAACACCGATTAACGAAAGCCATTTTAGCTTAAGATTTTTCAGTTACAGGCCAAGTGCATATTTGAGCACTTTTTGCTTAATAGGCCCGTCGATGTTAGCCAGTTTCAACATGCCATTTCGCAGGATTTTCAGAGGTAAAATATCATTACTAAATCCTGCATAAAAGGCATCCATCGCGGTCATCATCAATTGGTTATCGACATATCGGGCTTGTTGATAACGTTTTAACACGCAGTCATGCCACCACACGTCACCACTACCAATAGCACTGGCTACCTGTGTGATTAATATGTCGACGTCTTTAAATCCGATATTGACACCCTGCCCCGCTAAGGGATTAATGGTATGAGCAGCATCGCCCAGTATCACTAAGTTAGGCTCATAGTATCGTTGGGCATGACGACGTGTTAACGGAAAACTACCTTTAGCCTTTACAGTAAAGTGAGGATCTAGACGCGACGGAAAATTTTCTTTGATCTGTTCAGCTAGCTGGGCATCATTAAGCTGCATTAATTGTTTTATGCGTGCTGGCGAGTCGTACCAGACTAATGACGCATTATTGCCCGGCAAAGGCAGTAGGCTTCGGGGACCTTGGGGCGTAAACTGTTGCCATGTAACAAACTGCTGCGGGGCTTGAGTTTCAATATTAATCAGCATAGCCGATTGTGAGTAATCCCAACCGGTAAGGCCTATACCTGCCCATTGCCTTACTTGCGAGTTAGCCCCATCAGCACCGACTAAAAGATGAGTTGACAATATACTGCCATTATCAAGTTCAATCGTTATCGCATCTTGGGCAACATCTAACGACTCCCCCTTATCCAATGGCTTTATGCGTTCAAATTTAACCACTTTAGCGGGGCAAAAAAGCTCAACATTGGTTAAAGTTTCAATCTGTTGCCACAAACCCAGTTGAATCAACCTATTTTCAAAGAAGTAACCTAACAATGGCTCAGCCACTTGTTCAGCACTAAACTGGGTGACACAGCCTTCCATTTCCCATGTTTCAAGCCCAGTATAAGGTACATGGCGTAACGTCAGTAAATTCTCCATAACCCCTAGGCGCGACAGCAACTGCGCTGATGCAACACTTATAGCCGATACTCGCACATCTAAAGGCTGGCTGAGATCAAAGGCTTGTGGAGCCCGAGCCTCAATCACAGCAACCGATAATCCAAGCTGCCCAAGCCCAACAGCAACAGCAGCTCCCACCATGCCGCCGCCATTAATAACAACATCAAAATGGCGAGTGTGTGATTGATTGCCTGAATGCTCAGCTGTACTAAAAGGCTCTGATGTGGATTGATTCTGCGACATGCGACTTCCTTGGGTAAATAAACATCACTTAGTAGGTATAACAGTCTACACAAACTCAATGATTAACAAGTATTAGGTTAAGTTATCAAAATCGGTTCAATTATGCCCTATATCAATAAAGCACGGAAATACTGACGAGCGTTAATCGAAAACTTGAACAAAAAAATAGTCTTGGAAGCAAGTCACCAGTCAAACGATGTAGCAGTTTTTGGCGTGCTTAAACCGTAAACAACCTCTAAAAGGCGAGCATATTAAGATGCGATTAAGTCATTACCTAAAACAAGGGTATTGTCTCTGCCTGGGTAATATTAACGAAACTTGCACAAAGGCTAGCCACAAGGCCCGACAACAGGTAAAATATCGCGCTATTTTTACTATAGGTTACCGGCGAGCAGTGATGAGTAAAAAACTTCATATTAAAACCTGGGGCTGTCAAATGAATGAGTATGACTCATCTAAGATGGCCGATTTATTAGACGAATATCAAGGCTATACCTTGACGGAAGATCCAAGTGAAGCAGATATATTACTGCTTAATACTTGTTCTATTCGCGAAAAAGCGCAGGAGAAGGTTTTCCATCAATTAGGCAGATGGAAAACCTTGAAAGATAAAAACCCGAATTTAATTATCGGCGTGGGCGGCTGCGTGGCTTCCCAAGAAGGTAAAGCCATTAAAGATCGCGCTCAATGCGTGGATATTATTTTTGGCCCACAAACCTTACATCGCCTTCCCGACATGATTGATCAAATTCAACGTGGTGAGAAAGCGGTTATCGATATCAGTTTTCCTGAAATTGAAAAATTTGACCGTTTACCCGAGCCTCGCGCTGATGGTCCAACGGCTTTCGTGTCAATTATGGAAGGATGTAGCAAGTATTGTTCATTCTGCGTGGTGCCATACACCCGTGGCGAAGAAGTCAGTCGTCCTGTCGATGATGTCATTCTAGAAATTGCGCAATTAGCTGAACAAGGCGTACGTGAAGTTAACCTTTTAGGCCAAAACGTTAACGCGTTTCGTGGTGCAACCCATGACGACCAAATTTGTACCTTTGCTGAGTTACTGCGCTTAGTCGCCAGTATTGATGGTATTGATCGTATTCGTTTTACGACAAGCCATCCTATTGAGTTCACCCAAGATATTATTGATGTTTATCAAGATACGCCTGAATTAGTTAGCTTTCTTCATTTACCGGTGCAATCAGGATCTGATCGCATCTTAACTCAAATGAAGCGCGGCCACATGGCAATCGAATATAAGTCTATTATTCGTCGCTTACGTAAAGCCCGCCCTGATATTCATATCAGCTCAGACTTTATTATTGGCTTCCCTGGTGAGACAGAACAAGACTTCGAAGACACGATGAAGTTAATTGAAGATGTGAGTTTCGATCACAGCTTTAGTTTTATTTATAGTGCTCGTCCAGGTACACCTGCTGCAGATTTGCCAGACAACGTATCAGATGAAGAGAAAAAACAGCGTCTCGCTATTTTACAAGACCGTATCACCCAGCAAGCCATGCGCTATAGCCGTCAAATGTTAGGCACAGTGCAACGGGTATTAGTCGAAGGCCCGTCAGTTAAAAACCCAATGGAATTACGTGGTCGTACTGAAAACAATCGTGTGGTTAACTTTGAAGCGCCACATTCAAGCATTGGTGGTTTTGTCGATGTCGAGATTGTTGATGTTTACACTAACTCTTTACGCGGTAAATTTGTTCGCGGTGAAGCTGAAATGGACTTACGCAGAAACCTACGCCCTGCTGAAATTTTAGCTAAGCATAAGCTAGATGATGAAATAGGTGTGACCCAATTTAAACCTTAAGTCAGGTTTAAGCGTATCAAGATAAAATAAAAGGTGGCTGGTCCACCTTTTATTTTTTGTTTCTATTTATGCAGGACGCTAGAATTAATTCCAGTACCTACGTACACTGTTTTTAAATGATCAGCACAGCAATTAACGGAGCCTTATTTGTCGACTAAAGTGACTACCATGAATTTGTATCTGGAACCCTCAGATACACGCCGTTTAACTTCATTATGCGGCCCATTTGACGATAATATTAAACAGTTAGAGCGCCGTTTGGGTGTTGAGATTATTCATAAAAATAATCACTTCACTATTGTTGGTCTACCGCGTAATGCCTTTAACGCTAATAATATTCTCAAGCAACTCTATATTGAAACTCAAACCGTAAAAGGTAGTACCCCTGACTTAGAGCCTGACAGGGTGCACTTGGCTATCCAAGAAGCAGTCGCACTAGAGGCCGATGATGGCCTGAATGATTCTGGTATTAGTATCAAAACTAAACGCGGTGTCATCAAGCCTCGTACCCCAAATCAAAGCGTGTATATGCATAACATTACTCGCCATGATATTAGCTTTGGTGTTGGACCAGCCGGTACAGGTAAAACATATTTAGCAGTAGCTGCAGCTGTGGATGCTTATGAGCGTCAAGAAGTGCGCCGTATTTTACTCACCCGCCCCGCGGTTGAAGCTGGTGAAAAACTGGGTTTTTTACCCGGTGACTTAAGTCAAAAAGTCGACCCTTATCTGCGCCCACTTTACGATGCATTATTTGAAATGATGGGCTTTGAGAAAGTAGAAAAACTGATTGAGCGTAGCGTAATTGAAGTTGCACCCTTAGCCTACATGCGTGGTCGCACATTAAACGATGCCTTTATTATTTTGGATGAAAGCCAAAATACTACGGTAGAGCAAATGAAAATGTTCTTAACCCGTATTGGTTTTAATTCTCGTGCGGTGATCACTGGCGATATCACTCAATCAGATTTACCCCGAGGTCAAAAGTCTGGCCTACGTCATGCAATAGAAGTATTAAGTGAAGTGCCTGAAATCAGCTTTAACTTTTTTATGGCTCAAGATGTTGTTCGTCATCCGATTGTTGCCAGCATAGTTGAAGCCTATGAAGCATTCGAGCAAAAAGAGCAGCTTGAGAAAGCGGCTAGAGAAAAAGCTTACCAAGAGCGGGAACAAAAACGGCAACTTGCAGCCCAAGAAAGTGTGAGCATGACGAAATGAGCAAGATCAATTTAGATTTAGATCTGCAAATTGCGGTTGAAGCAAACAATTTGCCCACTCAAGCGCAGTTTGAATCATGGGTACGCATCGCTGTGGGTCAAACAATGCCTGCAGTAGAGCTGACCATCCGTCTTGTGGAAGTGAGCGAAAGTCAGCATTTAAATCATACATACCGTGGCAAAGACAAACCAACTAACGTATTGTCTTTTCCATTTGAAGCGCCTGCTGAAATTGATTTGCCACTATTGGGTGATTTAATCATCTGTGTAGATGTGGTAGAAAAAGAAGCACAACAGCAAGATAAATCCCTAGAAGCCCACTGGGCTCATATGGTGATACATGGCTGCTTGCATTTACTAGGTTATGACCATATTATCGATGAAGAAGCTGAGGAAATGGAATCTTTAGAGACCCAACTCCTTGAACATTTAGGTTTTACAGACCCCTATAAGGAAGCATAAATAAATAGATTTTCAGGCACAAGATAACATCGATGCCCAATTATCTATTTAGTTAAATATTATGAGTGACGATATCCCCCCGAGTACAAACGCCTATAAGAAAAGTTGGTTCGATAAATTTAACCAATTATTCCAGGGCGAACCTCAAAATCGCGAAGACTTAGTAGACGTGATAGATGGCGCAGAGCTGCGCGACTTAATCACTGAAGACACCCGCGAAATGATTAAAGGTGTGTTAGAGGTCTCTGACCTACGCGTGCGAGACATTATGATCCCACGCTCACAAATTGTTACTCTGCAAATTGATTCTACGGTAGATGAGCTTCTTGAAACCGTTATTGCATCTGCTCACTCTCGTTTCCCTGTTGTAAATGAAGATAAAGACCATATTGAAGGTATCTTGTTAGCCAAAGATTTGCTTAAATATGGTTTCAAAAATTCAGATGTGCCTTTCACATTATCTCAAGTTATCCGCCCTGCGGTAGTTGTACCTGAAAGTAAGCGGGTTGATGTGTTACTCAAAGAGTTCCGCTCACAGCGCTACCATATGGCAATCGTTGTCGATGAATATGGCGGCGTATCAGGCCTTGTGACCATTGAAGATATTCTTGAAGAAATTGTTGGCGAAATTGAAGATGAATTTGATCACAGTTCAGTGGAAGACACTGAGGTGAAAAAAATCAGTAATACGGTATTCATTGTTAAAGCATTAACTGAAATTGATGATTTCAACGAAGCCTGTGGTACCCACTTCAGCGATGAAGAGTTTGACACCGTTGGCGGATTAGTTTCGCACGCTTTTGGTCACTTACCAGAGCGAAACGAAACCATTATGATTGATAATATTGAATTTAAAGTGACTAATGCTGACACTCGCCGTTTGATCCAATTAAGGGTAAAACTGCCTGACTCTGACAGTATTAACGACGATAACTAATTTTATTAATTAAAAATCTAACACCAATAAAGCAGCTTTAATGTTAATTAAGCTGCTTTTTTATTTTATCCATTTTAAAATCCGCTGTCGTAGCAAGTTAATGGCTTTATAGCCTAATGGCTCATGGCATAATACGCATCTACATGATGCCACTTAACCCCAAACTGCATTGTTAAAATAAAGCGATCAATAAGGCGAGTTGTGTTTAAAAAATTATTACCTCAAAGCCAATTAAGTTTAATCACCTTAATCAGTGCGTTTGCTGCTGGTGCAAGTACCTCTTTATCTTTTGCACCCTATAATGTTTGGCCACTTATGCCGTTGGCACTGGCTTTTGCATTATGGCAAAGTCAGCAGTTAATCGGCAAACATGCCTTTCGCTATTGGCTTAGCTTCGGTTTTGGTACCTTTGCCGTCGGGATCAGCTGGGTGCACGTCAGCATGGCCACGTTTGGTGGGCTGCCCTTAATAGTTTCATTAGCATTAATGGCTATTTTGTCGCTCTATCTTGGGCTTTATCCAGCATTAGCGGGTTACTTACTCAATACCATTATTCGCCCACAGTCGGCATCTAGCCATTATGGTTTGCTGGTATTTAAATATTTAGGCTTGTTTCCAGCGTTATGGATACTCACAGAGTGGCTTCGCGGCTGGGTATTAACCGGTTTTCCATGGCTATGGATTGGCTATAGTCAAACCAATGGGCCATTAAGTGAATTAGCCAGTATTATTGGGGCACTTGGAATCAGCTTTGTGCTGGCGATAATCGCTGGCGCTGTCATGCTAGCAACACAAAAACGTGTATTACCTGTTCTAACAGTCTTATCTGTTGTGATTATTGCCGCAATCATCACGCCACATATTAACCCAATAACCCCAAGTGGAAAATCAGTCAAGGTAGCATTAGTACAGGGTAATATCGCCCAAAGCATGAAGTGGGAGCCGGATGCATTATGGCCAACCATGCTCAAATTTATGGATTTAACTCGCAATCATTTTGACGAAAAATCGAGTGTTGATATTGTGATTTGGCCTGAAGCCGCAATCCCCGCACCAGAAGCCATGGTTGAAGATTTCTTAGTTAATGCTAACCAAGTAGCTAACTTAAACAACACTGCCATTATTACCGGTATAATTAGTCGAGAAGAACAGAGTTTTTATAACTCTTTAATCGTCTTAGGCAATCATCACAGCAAGCAACAACCTAGTGCTGACTATCAAATTAACGGTGATAATGAATTCAGAAAACATCATTTATTGCCTATAGGGGAGTTTGTCCCTTTGGCAGAATTATTAAGACCATTAGCGCCTTTTTTCAATCTGCCAATGAGCTCTTTTCAACGGGGTGATTTTATTCAACCAAACTTATCTGCTGCAGGATATAAAGTGGCTCCGGCAATTTGTTATGAAATTGTTTTTCCAGAACAGGTCAGAGCCAATACTCAAACCGATACTGACTTTATACTTACTGTGTCAAATGATGCTTGGTTTGGTACCTCAAATGGTCCATTGCAGCATATGGAAATTGCGCAAATGCGTGCAATTGAAATGGGTAAACCTTTACTCAGGGCAACCAATAATGGCGTCACTGCTGTGGTTGACCCTTACGGTAAAATTGTCGACATCCTGCCTCAATTTGAAACAGCTGTATTGATTAATGACGTTGCGCTTTATCAAGGTGAAACTTGGTTCAAACGTATTGGACAAACACCATTACTGACTCTTTGCTGGTTATTGTTATTATTCGCACTGTGGTTAAGATATCGAGGATTAACACATCAAGACAGCAAAGATGTCACTGAATAGAATCGCGACAGGAGCGCCCCCATCTCTTAAACAGGGCTTTACGTTAATTGAGTTGGTAGTGGTGATTTTAATTTTAGCTATTTTAGCCGTTGTCGCATTACCAAAATTTATTAATTTAGGATCAGATGCCCGAGCCAGTACCCTATCGGGCTTATCCTCAGCGGTGAAAACCGCCAACACTCTTGTGTATGCCAAATCGAAACTTCCTAGCCTACAAGTTCAGCCTGTCAGCGGTCGAGCTGATTTAATCGATATCGATTTAGAGGGTGACGGTATTTTTGAAACCCGCTTAAAATGGGGCTATTTGGATAATACTGACATTGAGAAATGGATTAGCCTTGATAGTCGCTTGAGCATTCAATATCAGGGCATAGCCAACACCTATATAGGTTATGACATAGATAAAAATGGTCAAGTCATTAATGATAACTGTTACTTCCGCTATACCCAGGCAGCCAATGCTGATACTCCCCCTTTATATTCTGTACAATTAAGCGGCTGCTAAAAAGCTATAACGTTACACAATACGGCTATTGAATATTCCTGTTGAAGATTGTGTTGAAGAATGCTGTTAAACATTGCTATTAAAAATTTACAAAAATATTGCAGCTTAACATTACAAAAACTCACTCTATAGATTTTCCCATCCATATTATGGTGTTTTTTTATTCACAATAATGAACCTAAAAACTCGCCCCTGCGTATAGTTAACAATTATGAAACATTATGGGGTGTAAAAATGCAACTTTCAGAAATAAAAAATGCTATCGAACTACAACCATTACAGCCAACCATCATCAGCTATGCTGACTCGAACCATTATCTGTTAGGTGTTAAAGATAGCAGTGGTAACTTTCGCAGTGCACGCAGTAAAGATGGAAAATGGCTAAGCCTTAATTCAATTAAAGAAGCAGAAGAACTGCTTAAACTGCAAGGGATCCGTTACGCCATTATAGAAATCCAAACCGCATATGATGAAATGATTGGTAATAGTAGCTCCAGTAATTGTCAATATAGGGTTAATTTTTAAAACGACAGTCGATACTCGACTGTCATTAGAAAATCAACACTTAAGGCGACAAGGGTTCTCGAGAGAACGTATCGTGGTCACAGTTAGGACAATCTGGTATCACGCCAGGAAAGTCGATTGTCATTTGATGGTTGCAGTTGTCACAGGTCAATACGCCTTGGTTAATAATCTCTCCAGATTTATAGCAACCATGATGCTTAAAATCTTGCTGTAATTCGTGCCATTGCACCTGGCTTCTGTCAGTTATGCTACTTAACCATTGCCATAAGGTATTTTCAAATGCAATTGCTGTTGGGCTATAACTAATATCGTCGGCATTTTCCTCTTTTAAAAAGCTGGCAATATCACGCTTTAAAAATTCTTCTACCAAAGCCAGCTCTTGTTCATCGGCTGTAGATTTGAGCTGTAAATAGTTTTTTCCTTTAGTAATAGATTTAAACAAACTTTTAGCAGTCAATGAGTTATCCTGCTCAAACTGCTGTTTCACTTGGTCAATTAATGCCTGATATAAGGCCAATAATGCTGTACTTCTTCCACTCATATTAAATACTCCTTAAGACGAACCTTTTTAAAGCATCACTTCTAGTTTATTCTATGTAGTTATTCATCAGGCGAATGCGCGTTAGATCATACAATACGCGCAAATCCAACAGTGGGCGGCATGGCCGAAAATAGATTGATGCAAGAACAATATAATCCTTTAGAAATTGAAGCCTTAGTGCAAAAGCACTGGCAAGACCAAAAAACCTTCGAAGTGACTGAAGATGAGACTAAAGAGAAGTTTTACTGCCTCTCTATGTTCCCTTATCCGTCAGGTCGCCTTCACATGGGACACGTCCGTAACTACACCATAGGTGATGTTGTCGCTCGTTACCAACGTTTGCAAGGAAAAAATGTTCTGCAGCCTATTGGTTGGGATTCTTTCGGCCTGCCTGCGGAAAATGCAGCGATTAATAATAAAACCTCGCCAGCTCCATGGACCTATGAAAATATTGAGTACATGAAGAACCAGCTCAAATTATTAGGTTTTGGTTATGACTGGGGTCGTGAAATTGCCACATGTACCCCTGAGTACTATCGCTGGGAACAGTGGTTTTTCACTAAGCTGTATGAAAAAGGTTTAGTGTACAAAAAAACCTCATCAGTAAACTGGTGTCCAAATGACGAAACCGTACTGGCAAACGAGCAAGTACAAGACGGTTGTTGTTGGCGCTGTGACACTGAAGTCGTGCAAAAAGAAATTCCACAGTGGTTTATTAAAATCACTGACTACGCAGAAGAATTATTAAACGATATCGATACGCTTGATGGTTGGCCTGAGCAAGTTAAAGCTATGCAACGTAACTGGATTGGCCGCAGTGAAGGGATTGAAATGACCTTCCAGGTGGAAAATAGCCAGCAAAGTTTCGATATTTATACCACTCGCCCAGATACTGTAATGGGTGTGACTTATGTGGCTATTGCTGCAGGTCATCCTTTAGCTGTTCAAGCCGCTGTGAATAACCCAGCTTTAGCAGAGTTCATTGAAGAATGTAAAAATGCTGACACCACTGAAGCCGCTATGGCTTCAATGGAGAAAAAAGGTGTGGCAACAGGCTTAAACGCTGTGCATCCAATCAGTGGCAAACTTGTGCCTATTTGGGTCGCTAACTTTGTGTTAATGAACTACGGCACTGGTGCAGTCATGTCAGTTCCAGCACATGATCAGCGTGATTATGAATTTGCTAAAAAGTTTGGTTTAGCTATTGAAGCGGTTATTAAACCTGTTGATGGCGACGTTGATATCAGTAAAGAAGCCTTCACTGAAAAAGGTGTCGTGTTTAATTCTGGCGCGTCTTTCCCAGCACTTGACGGCTTAGATTTTAAAGCGGCTTTTGAAGCTATTAACGCCAAGCTAAGCGCTGAAGGCAAAGGTAAACTCCAAGTTAACTTCCGCTTACGTGACTGGGGTGTTTCTCGCCAACGTTACTGGGGTGCTCCTATCCCAATGGTGACCTTGGAAGATGGCACAGTTATGCCAACACCAGAAGATCAACTGCCAGTTATTCTGCCAGAAGATGTGGTGATGGACGGTATTCAAAGTCCAATTAAAGCAGATAAAGCCTGGGCTGAAACCACCATTAATGGTCAAACTGCCTGGCGTGAAACCGATACCTTTGACACCTTTATGGAGTCATCTTGGTATTATGCTCGCTACTGTAGCCCGCATGCAGATCAAATGCTTGACCCAGCCAAAGCTAACTACTGGCTGCCGGTAGATCAATATATTGGTGGTATTGAGCATGCGTGTATGCACCTATTGTATTTCCGCTTTTTCCATAAGCTGTTGCGCGATATGGGCTTGGTTAACTCGAACGAGCCAGCTAAGCAATTGCTGACTCAAGGTATGGTATTAGCTGACGCTTACTACTACAACAACGAGAAAGGCGCCCGAGTATGGGTATCGCCGCTTGATGTTGCTGAACTTGAAAAAGACGACAAAGGTCGCGTCATCAAAGCTATCGACAAAGACGGTAACGAGTTGGTTTACACCGGCATGAGCAAAATGTCGAAGTCAAAAAACAATGGTATCGATCCACAAGTCATGGTTGAAAAGTACGGTGCTGATACCGTCCGTTTATTCATGATGTTCGCTTCACCTCCAGAATTGACCCTCGAATGGCAAGAATCTGGCGTAGAAGGTGCACACCGCTTTATCAAGCGTTTTTGGAAACTGGCCAGTGATCATATCGCAGCCGGGACAACAGAAGCGTTAGATGTTAAAGCACTGAGCGGCAGCCAAAAGGCACTGCGCCGTGAACTGCATAAAACCATTGCTAAAGTCAGTGATGATATTGGTCGTCGTCAAATGTTCAATACCGCTGTTGCAGCCGTTATGGAATTGATGAATCATCTATTAAAAGCGCCACAAGAGTCCGCTCAAGATCGCGCATTAATGGCTGAAGCTTTATCCGCAGTCACACGTTTATTGTACCCAATCGTGCCGCACATCAGTTTTAATCTATGGAAAGAGCTTGGCAATAGCAGCGATATCGAAGATAGCCGCTGGCCAGAAGTTGATGAGTCAGCCCTTGTTGAAGACAGCAAACTGATTATTGTGCAAATTAACGGTAAGTTACGTGCAAAAATCACTGTCGCAGCAGATGCAACTCAAGAACAAGTTCAAGCACTCGCGATGGAAGATGAGCATGTACAAAAACACTCTGAAGGACTGACTGTCCGTAAAGTGATTTATGTACCGGGTAAATTGCTTAATATTGTTGCTAACTAGTATGTTGTTGCCAGTCTAACCTTGGCAAATAACAGGTAGGGTAAAGTCTACCAAACACTAATGAGTAACTTGCCCATCTTATGATAACCAGCATAAGATGGGCATTCATTATTACCGCCATGGTTGCCATGGATATAAAGGATGTCGATAACACTTATGTTGGTAAAACGTATTGGCTTAGCGTTACTCTTTTTTGTGCTAATTGCCACCGCAGGTTGTGGCTTTAAATTACAGCGCAGTTACTCGATTCCGGTTGAATTACAACAATTACACCTCAGTAGTAGTGACCAATATAGCGAACTAACCCGCTTAGTGGGCGACAGGCTACGTATTAATCGGGTCACACTGGTAGCAGCTGCAGAAGATACGCCTACGCTAAGACTTGTCAGTGATTCATTAGAGCGTGCAACCCTCTCCCTCTACCCTACGGGCAATGTCGCTGAGTATGAGTTAATTTACTTGGTCAACTATACCGTGATGTTACCAGAGCAAGAACCAACAGAATTCCAAGCTGAAATACGACGAGACTACCAGGACGATCCCCGTACCGCGTTAGCTAAAAGCCGCGAAATGGAAATATTAACCCGTGAGATGCGTGCCCAAGCCGCCGACAGCATTATTCAAACACTTGCTTCAATCGGTAGTGAATAAATGCGGGTTTATCCAGACCAGCTAAAAACTCATCTGCAGAAACTTCCCCAAGTGTGTTTATTATTTGGTGATGATTTATGGTTGATTGAAGACAGTAAAAGACAAATTATTGCCGCCGCCAAAAAACAAGGCTTTGATGAGCGCGTACAGCTTAGTCAAGAAACTGGTTTTAACTGGGGTGAGTTAATTCAAGAATGGCAATCGATGAGCTTGTTTGCCAGTAGAAGAATTATCGAACTTAATTTACCTAATGGTAAGCCTGGTACTGACGGTGCTAATGCGTTCCAAATATTATTACAACAACTAAATCCAGATATTCTGTTAATCATTCAAGGTCCCAAAGCAGGCGTTGAACAAACTAACAGCAAGTGGTTTAAGTCACTAGATAGCCAGGGATTATATATTCCTTGTGCCACCCCTGAAGGTAAACAGTTTGAGCGCTGGTTAGACAATCGCATCCAGCAGCATAAATTAACTATACATCATGACGCCAAAGCAATGATGTTTAATTTGTTTGAAGGTAATTTACTCGCCGCCGAACAAGCGATGCAAATTTTGCAACTGGTCAGCCCAAATGACAACATTACCCCAGAGCAACTGACTGACTATTTTGAAGACCAATCACGCTTCAGTGTGTTCCAGCTTACCGACGCTATTTTGATTAATCATCAAAAGCAAGCTCAGCATATGTTGGCACAGCTGCAAGGTGAAGGTACAGCCATGCCTATTTTAATGTGGGCAATTTTTAAAGAAATAACCCTATTACTTAATTTGAAACTCGCCCAATTACAGGGTGAGCAACTCAGTCAATTGTGGGGTAAATATCGAATTTGGGATAAACGAAAACCCCTTTATCAAGCTGCATTAACGCGTTTAGAGCTTCACCATATTGAACATATGTTGGGTTTGGCATCAACATTAGAGCTCAACCTTAAACAGCATGGTATTGAAGATTGGGTGGGTATGAGCCATTTGTGTATTCTTTTTGATCCGCGGGCACACAATCGTTTAGCCCATATAGAATTAAGCTAGACCTAGGATTAAACATGCGAATAGGTATTTTAGGCGGCACCTTCGACCCTATCCATTTAGGCCATATTCGCCCTGCACTAGAAGTGAAACAGCAATTACACTTGGACAAAGTGTGGCTGATGCCAAATCATATTCCGCCCCATAAGCAATCCACTAATGTTAGCAGCAAACACCGACTTGCCATGGTAGAAGATGTTTGCCAGCAATTCAGTGATCTTGAGGTCTGTGACATTGAAATTAACCGTGATAGCCCTTCATATACTGTCGTGAGCCTACAGAATTTACAGCACACTTATCCGCAGCATCAGTTTTATTTTATTATGGGAATGGATTCATTTTTACACTTACCTAGCTGGCATCTATGGCAAACATTATTTAATCATTGCCATATCGTGCTATGCCAACGTCCAGGCTGGCAACTTGACACCTGTAATTCAATGCAGCAAGTACTTGATAGCAAATCAATTAACCATGTCGATTATGTACAACAATTAATATCTCATCAAACACCACCTACACATGGTGCAGTCATTCCAGTCGCTATCGCTTTACAGAATATTTCTTCAACCGATGTACGTCACAAGCTACACAACAATCAGCCAGTCAATGAACTTATTATGCCTTCTACGCTTAGCTATATTCAGCAACATAAGTTATACCTTTGTTAAATAACCAATCACCAAAACAAATCTAAATAGGATTAAAGCTGTTTGTCGCGCCCTGATTGCAATATGGATCAGCATAAACACCTTTGCTTAATTGCTTCCGTGGGATGAAATTGAGTATAATGCTCCGTTAATTTTGACTAGTGAGGTAATTCGCGTGCAAAGCACCGAACTGAAAGATTTCGTCGTCGATAAAATCGAAGACTTAAAAGCAAAAAACATCGTTGTATTAGATGTTAAAAAACAATCAACTATCACTGATACTATGGTGATTTGTACTGGTACATCTAAAACACACGTTCGCTCTATTGGTGAACATCTTGTTGTTGAAGCCAAAAAAGCTGGCATGCAACCACTTGGTGTTGAAGGCCGTGACAGCAGCGAATGGGTATTAGTAGACCTAGGTGAAGTGATTGTTCATGTGATGCAAGAGCAAACTCGTGAATATTACGAGCTTGAAAAATTGTGGTCGAACAATAACGCCTAATGAAGTTACAACTGATTGCCGTAGGCACAAAAATGCCCGACTGGGTTACCCGAGGTTTTGAAGAATATCAGCGTCGTTTCCCCCGGGATATGCCGCTAGAATTAGTCGAAATCACTGCGGGTAAACGGGGCAAGAATGCTGATATCGCTCGAATTTTGCAAAAAGAAGGCGAAGCAATGCTAGCCGCTGTTGCAAAAGGCAATCATATTGTGAGCTTAGATTTGCCCGGTAAAAATTGGACAACACCCGATTTAGCTGAACAAATGACAAAGTGGCAATTAGATGGACGAGATGTAAGTTTATTGATTGGTGGGCCAGAAGGACTTGCCCCAGCCTGCAAGGCCGCAGCAGATCAAAGCTGGTGTTTGTCAGCCCTAACATTACCACATCCACTTGTGCGTATCTTAATTGGTGAAAGCCTCTATCGCGCCTGGAGCATCAATAATAATCATCCTTATCATCGCGAGTAATAGGGTGTGAGTTCATTAAAAGACATTTATGGTTGTTGACACCGCAACACGATAAAAGCGACGCTAACCTTTTCGCTATTTACCCGCTGGAGACTTAAGTGCCGCCAAAGAAGCGCATCACAATGCATGACCACGCCGCCGAGGCTTCGTTATTCAAACGCCGTGCATTGTTCACTTTTTTTTGCGTGTTCATTTTACTCAGTATAGTATTTTTTAATCTGTATCAATTACAGGTGGTTTCTTACAAAGATTATGAAACCCGCTCCAACGACAACCGTATTAGAGTTGTCCCCACCGCCCCCAGTCGCGGACTTATTTTTGACCGACACGGTCAGCTACTCGCAGAAAACCAACCTTATCACTCTCTTGAAATGATCCCTGAGCGAATTGACGATCTTGATGCCACTTTTGATCAACTCAATGCTGTGGTTGAGATATCTCAAGAAGAACGTGAACAAATTAAAGACACCCTTAAGTTTCATCGGCGCTTTAAACCGCTCACCATTAAGGGAAAATTGACCGAAGAGCAAGTAGCTGCTTTTTCAGTTGATCAACACATGTTTCCCGGTATTTATGTTGAAGCAGGGTTAAAACGTAACTACCCCTACAATAGCCTCATGACACATGTTCTGGGTTATGTTGGTAGGATTAACACCAGTGATAAAGCACTGTTAGAAAAAAGTAATAGCTGGAAGAATTATGCGGCGACTAACGATATTGGCAAACAAGGTATCGAAAAGTTCTATGAGACTTTACTCCATGGACTGCCAGGACATTTAGAAGAGGAAGTGAATAACCGTGGCCGAGTTATTCGCACCTTGAGAGTCACTCCGCCGACACCTGGGCAGGATATATATCTCACGCTTGATTTAAAGCTCCAACAAAAAGCAATGGAGTTGCTAGCGGGTAGACGGGGGTCAGTGGTTGCCATCGATCCTCAAGATGGTGGTATTTTAGCTATGGTGTCTAGCCCAAGTTATGACGCAAATTTATTTGTCCATGGTATTAGTAGTCAAGGATATAGTGAGTTACTGAATGATAAATCTCGGCCATTAATAAACCGTGCCACCCAGGGACAATATTCTCCTGCATCCACTATTAAGCCATTAGTTGCACTCCTTGGTTTAGAAGAACGCGCAATAAGTGAGAAAACACGGGTTTGGGATCCTGGCTTTTGGCAAATTCCTGGCGTTGAACGCAAATGGCGCGATTGGAAAAAATGGGGCCATGGATGGGTTGATGTTTATCATGCCATTGTTGATTCATGCGATATCTTTTTCTACGACCTAGTTTATAAAGTCGGTATCGATAAAATGGCCAGTTTTATGTCGCAATTTGGTTTTGGTGAAAGAACCAATATCGATATATATGAAGAAGTCGCAGGCATTATGCCATCACGTGACTGGAAACGCTTACGTTACAACCAAGCCTGGTATATTGGCGACACGATTTCTGTCGGTATTGGTCAAGGATACTGGACCAGTACGCCATTACAACTCGCGAGTTCTACAGCAATTTTGGCCAATAAAGGTCGTCGTTTTACCCCGCATTTATTGAAAACCTTTAAAGATGACAAGGTCAAAATTGATGCGCCAATAGATGAACAGCCACCGATTGAGCTTAAAAACCCTAGAAATTGGGACATTATTAACGAAGCTATGCGTCAAACTGCTGATAAATCAAGATTTACCGATGCGACGTACACAGCTGCAATGAAAACAGGCACGGCGCAGGTATTCTCGGTCGGTCAGGATGAAAAGTATAATGCTGATACTATTGCTGAGCATTTACGCGACAATGCACTCATTGTTGCCTACGCCCCCTATGAGAATCCACGCATCGCCTTAGCCGTTGTGCTTGAAAATGCGGGTTGGGGGGAGCTAATGCCGGCCCCTTAGCGCGCGCCTTACTGGACGAATATATCCTCAGGGATGAATGGACTGTACCTAGCGACACACTAACAGATACCGCTACAACGCCTGCAAATGAGCAACCCAATGAATAGCCATCATAGTCACGGTCATCATCACAAAAAAAATATTTGGCAAAAGCTGCATATTGACTTGCCGCTATTGTCAGGTCTGTTGATATTAATGGCTTTTGGATTATTCGTTATTTATTCAGCCAGTGGCGAAAGCATGGCGATGATGGAACGTCAGTTAGTGCGAATGGGGTTATCTTTATTCATCATGCTTGCCATGGCACAAATAAATCCCGAAGCATTAAAACGCTGGGCGCTACCTATTTATGTCGCGGGTATTATTTTATTATTAGGGGTAGATTTTTTTGGCACCATTAATAAAGGAGCGCAGCGCTGGTTAAATCTTGGCTTTATGGAATTTCAACCTTCAGAGCTTATTAAACTTGCCTTCCCCATTACCATGGCATGGTATATCAGTAAATTTCCCTTACCGCCTAAAAAACGCCACCTTGCAGGTGGGGCAATCATCCTATTAATTCCAACGCTACTGATCGCCAAGCAACCAGACTTAGGCACCTCAATTTTAGTCGCTGCTTCAGGGGTGTTTGTATTGTTTTTATCGGGCATGAGTTGGTTAATAGTGGGTGCTATTATCATTGCCGGACTGATTTTTTTGCCGATTTTATGGTTCTTTTTAATGCACGACTATCAGCGTACTCGTGTGCTGACATTATTCGACCCGGAGAAAGATCCCTTAGGTGCGGGTTATCATATTATTCAATCTAAAATAGCCATTGGCTCAGGCGGATTTTGGGGCAAGGGTTGGCTAAATGGCTCTCAGTCACAGTTGGAGTTTTTACCCGAAAGACACACCGACTTTATCTTCGGCGTTATTGGTGAAGAATTTGGTTTAATGGGCAGTTTATTGCTATTGAGTATTTATCTGTTCATTATTGGCCGTGGTCTAGTCATAGCCTCACGGGCGCAAACCAGTTTTGCACGCTTATTAGCCGGCAGTATTACACTCACATTCTTTGTATATATCTTTGTTAACATAGGCATGGTTTCAGGCATTCTGCCTGTCGTAGGCGTGCCTTTACCGCTAGTCAGCTATGGCGGTACATCTATGATGACGCTGATGACAGGCTTTGGCATTTTAATGAGTATTCAAACTCATAGACGATTTATTGATCGATAGGAAGGTGTAATGAAATTATCTACCCGTTTATTTAGCGCGATCACCTTAGTCGTATCGACACATATTGGTATCGCCTCGGCGGCGACAGATGTCGACGCCTTAAAAAAGCAGTTTATGGCAGAGCAAATTAAACAAGGCTTTAGTCAACAAGAAATTGAAGCATTTTTAAATGAATCGACTTATACCCAAGAAGTGATTGATGCCATAACCAAACCCTGGGAAGCAAAACCTTGGCACCAGTATTATCCTATTTTTCTCACCGAAAAACGCTTGGCCAAAGGGCTAGAGTTTTGGCATGAAAATGCCGATACCATAGCCAAAGCTGCCGATAAATTTAATGTTGACCCGCAAATCATTGTCGCCATCATAGGTATTGAAACATTTTACGGTGGTTACATGGGTAACTATCGCGTGCAAGATGCCCTGTACACTTTAGGCTTTTACTATGCCCCAAGGGCCACTTTTTTTAGAAGTGAATACGGTAACTTGATGTCACTCATTAAGGAAGAAAAACTCGATAATGCCAGCTTGAAAGGCTCGTATGCCGGCGCGATGGGGTTTGGTCAATTTATTCCATCTAGTTATCGCCATTACTCAGTCGACTTCAGTGGTGATGGCCGCAGAGACTTACTCACGAGTAAAGCCGATGCGATTGGCAGCGTAGCAAATTATTTTCATCAGCATGGTTGGCAACGAGGCGCACCGGTGGCCTTACCGCTAAATCATACCGATAATAAAGCCCCAAAAGCCAAAGTATGGACTAAAGAGAGATTACATTATCGAGCCTCAGATATTTTGGCTCCGACATTAAGCTTGGCATCTGCACAAGACATTGATGTTTCTCAGCAAGCGCTATTAGTAAAATTAGAACAACCCGAAGCAGACGAATACTGGTTGGGACTTAAGAACTTTTATGTTATCACCCGTTATAATCGCAGCCCGCTTTATGCAATGGCTGTTTACCAATTTAGCGAACAATTAAAAGCCCAATACAATGCAAAATAAACTCTATCTAAGTACCATTGTCATGATGATTATATTGCTTATGGCGGCATGTTCATCAAAACCAGATAACAAAAAAGGCAGTGTAGGGGCAAGTAGCCAATCGGGTCGTTACCAAATGGCGGATGACCGCTATCCTGATAATGCGCCAGATGTCAGCAAAGTTAAAAATGCGGTGCCCAAATACGAAGCATACACCCGCCAAGGCAATCGTAATTACACTGTTTTAGGCAAAAGCTATAAAGTACTGCCTACAGGTAAAGGCTTTTCCGAAACCGGTCACGCATCATGGTATGGGGCTAAGTTTCATGGCCACTTAACCTCAAATGGTGAAACATATGACATGTATACCATGTCAGCAGCACATAAAAACTTACCGCTGCCAAGTTACGTTAAAGTCACTAACCTTGAAAATAATAAACAAATTATTGTGAGGGTAAATGATCGCGGACCTTTCCATAATGGCCGCGTAATTGACTTGTCCTATGCCGGTGCTTATCACCTAGATATGTTGGCAAAAGGCACAGCCAAAGTAAAAATCGAAGTCATTCATATTGAATCAAATGACCAGCGAGGCATATCTGAGGCGACCAGCAACGAAATTCATTACATTCAAGTCGCAGCATCCAAAGACAAACTACGTGTGAATGCCCTAGCAAAAGAGCTCGAAAATAAATACGGCGTTTCATCTCGAATAGTATCAAGAGATGGCATACACAGAGTCCAGTTAGGTCCAATTGGTAAAATTTACTTAACCAATAAATTATTAGATAACTTGCATAGCCAAGGTTACCCACAAAGCTTTATTGTTCCTTAATTTATCTAGTAATTTACTCGATTAAGGAACCTTAATGCAATTTGGTTGACTAATAGTGGCACGACTAATGTTATAATCTTTTTTATTGTCTTTTCTTCGAATTAATAGAGACCAGCTAATTTCATGATAAATATTGCCAAAGCACCAATTGCGACTGCACTGCTACTTTCTTTTGTGTCGTTTACCTCTTCTGCTAACACACCGCAGCCAGATGCACGTCCAACGCCTAATCGCGCCCCAATGGTTACCCCTGATGCACCAAGTGTTGCGGCAAAAGCCTATGTGTTAATGGATTATTATTCAGGCCGCGTCATCGCAGAGCAAAATGCTTATGACAGCTTAAACCCTGCTAGTTTAACTAAAATGCTGACCAGTTACGTTATTGGGCATGAAGTTAAAGTGGGGAATATTTCACTAGATGATGATGTGCTTATCACCCAAAATGCCTGGTCAAAAAACTTTCCTGATTCATCAAAAATGTTCATTGAAGTGGGAAAAACAGTCAAAGTTTCCGACTTAAATCGCGGTATTATTATTCAATCAGGAAACGATGCGTGTGTTGCTATGGCTGAACACATTGCAGGCACAGAAGGTGCATTCGTTGATTTAATGAACTCATGGGCAAAGCAGCTAGGTATGAATGACAGCTACTTTGAAAACTCACACGGTTTAGATTCAGATGCTCATAAAACAACCGCATACGATATGGCCATTTTAGGTGCGGCACTTATTCGTGATGTGCCTGAAGAATACCGTGTCTATTCAGAAAAATCTTTTACCTTCAATGGTATTAAACAATACAACCGTAATGGACTACTGTGGGATAACAGCTTAAAAGTAGACGGCATTAAAACAGGTCATACTTCGGGTGCAGGTTATAACTTAGTCTCATCTGCCACCAGTGACGATGGCATGCGTTTAATTACCGTAGTACTGGGTACTAGTAGTGAGTCAGCCCGTAAAGCTGAAAGTAAAAAGTTACTTAACTACGGTTTCCGCTTTTTTGAAACCATCACGCCTTACAAAGCGGGTGACACTTTTGTAAGCCAAAAAATTTGGTATGGCGATGTTGATAATGTTGACCTAGGTGTCATAACAGATACGCCTATTACCATCAGCCGTGGCAAAGCCAAAGATCTTCAAGCTAACTTTGAGCTAACTAAGCCATTAAGTGCCCCACTTGCTAAAGGCGAAACGGTTGGCCGCGTGTTCTTCCAATTAGATGGGAAAGACATTGCTCAATATCCTTTAGTGACATTAAATACTGTTGAAGAAGGTAGCTGGTTCAGCAAATTGATGGACTACTTCAAACAAATGTTTGCTAGCTGGTTTGAATAAGCAATAATAATTATCCTGAAAATCAATTAATTGAAGCCGCTTTTACAGCGGCTTTATTATTTCAAGTTATCTAAGCCTTGAATCAGGTATAATCGCCACCATATTTAGTGTAACAATCACCAATGAGTAATCCGATGCTAAACACAACTTTTGATGAAGTAATGACGTTTCCTAATGCATGTCCATTTAAAGTTATTGGCGATGCTGATGACACCCTAGCCGATCGCGTTGTCGCAGTAGCCCAACAACTTGCCCCAGGCGACTATGTGCCAACCGTTAAAACATCAAGCAAAGGCAGTTATTATTCGATTACGATCCGCATTACCGTCACCAGCAAAGAGCATATTGAAAAAGCGTATATTGATCTTGCCGCTATTGAGGGCGTAAAACGCGTACTCTAATCGTTAAAGAGTTCTGTAAACGTGTAAAACTTGAGTATAATACTCAGGAATTATTTTAAACACGTTGAACATACACGTGACCGGTCCAACCTTTGGGGAGACGTTGCCCTTGCCAGCATCAACATTGCACATTCGCCATCTTGGTATGCAAGACTATCAATCTGTATGGCATGCTATGCAGGAATACACTGACACCCGTGACAGTGATAGCCAAGATGAACTTTGGGTTGTAGAACATCAACCTGTTTTTACCCAAGGTCAAGCGGGTAAAAGTGAGCATATTTTAAATCCTGGCGATATCCCGGTGATCCAAGTAGACCGTGGTGGTCAAGTCACCTATCACGGCCCAGGGCAACTAGTGGTTTATCCACTTATCGACATAAAACGTAATAAAATGGGCGTCAGGCAGCTGGTTAACAACATAGAGCAAAGCATAGTTAATATGTTAGCGCTATATAATGTAGAAGCCTATGCCAAAGCCGATGCCCCGGGCGTATATGTACAAGAACGCAAACTAGCCTCGTTAGGCTTACGCATTCGAAAAGGCTGTTCATTCCACGGCTTAGCGTTAAACGTAGACATGGACCTTGGTCCATTCCAACGTATTAACCCCTGTGGTTATGCCGGTCTTGAAATGGTGCAATGCAAAGCACTCGGCGGTCCACAAACCGTACTTGAAGCTGGCGATAAACTCATTCAAACATTTAGCCAAGTTATGGGCTACCAACAACTTGTGCATCATCAAGGATTAGCAGAATAATGAATAGGCCTGAAAGATTACAACCGGGAGTTAAATTACGTGACGCCGATAAAGTTGCACGCATTCCGATAAAAATTGTACCCTCAGAGCGCGAAACCATGCTACGCAAGCCTGATTGGTTACGGGTAAAGCTGCCTTCATCTAACACACGTATTTTAGAGATTAAAGCTGCCCTGCGCAAAAATGGCTTACATTCTGTGTGTGAAGAAGCCTCTTGCCCTAACCTAGCTGAATGTTTTAATCACGGTACCGCTACCTTTATGATCCTTGGCGCTATTTGTACTCGTCGCTGCCCATTTTGTGATGTTGCCCATGGTCGCCCATTAGCCGCGGATGCCGAAGAGCCTAAAAAGCTGGCGCAAACTATTGCGGATATGAAGCTTAAATATGTGGTTATCACCTCGGTTGACCGTGATGACTTACGTGATGGCGGCGCACAACATTTTGCTGATTGTATTCGTGAAATTCGCCTGTTAAACCCTGCTATTAAGATTGAAATTTTAGTGCCTGACTTCCGTGGTCGTATCGATGCGGCATTAGAAATCTTAGCCACTGAGCCACCTGATGTGTTCAATCACAATTTAGAAACCGCGCCTAAGCATTATCGTAAAGCGCGTCCTGGTGCTAACTATCAGTGGTCACTAGACTTATTGAGAAAGTTTAAAGAACGTCATCCTGATGTACCCACTAAGTCTGGCTTAATGATGGGCTTAGGTGAAACTAACGAAGAAATTGCAGAAGTACTGCATGACCTACGTGCTCACAAGGTTGAAATGCTGACATTAGGTCAATATTTACAACCAAGTAAGTTCCACTTACCGGTTGAACGTTATGTGCCACCAGCAGAGTTTGACGAGCTTAAAGCATTAGCAGATAAACTTGGTTTTACCCATGCAGCATGTGGCCCGCTTGTTCGCTCAAGCTACCATGCAGATTTGCAAGCTCAGGGTAAAGAAGTAAAGTAACTTTTTGGCTTTAGAGTTTGAACAGAAACGGCGCTTATAGCGCCGTTTTTTTATGGGGAATGATTTACTTAAATTGGTAGGTCTTCTGCCGTATCACCGAAGCCATAGGCAATATCATGTTTTGATAGTTCAATATTCGACTTAATTTCTGTCACTTTTTTAAGGTGACAGCCCCTAATGATTGAGTTTTTTATGCAAAATATTGTATCTATGCTTCTTAGTCGAGGGACGAGGAAAAGTGTTATCTGCTGATACGCTTAATAGGTCATGACCATTTGAAATGGCATCGTTTACGTCCTGTACCGTCCAACTCAGCTGATATTCTGCATTGCTAAGCTCTGGAATTTTGATATAAAAAACGCTCCGGTGTATTGAATCCGGTTCACCAAATTGGCCAGCATCGAGTATCTGCTTTGCTAGGGTTTGTGAGTCTAAACTGAGTACAATATTGTTATCGCGTTTTAAGGTGATGGATATCAGAGTCACCTGATGTTCAAAAGTGGCTTTCAGTACATTTGGGGTGGTACAGGCCCATTCAAACTGCCCATTAATCTGCGGATTATCACTCTTATTAGCATATGCGCAGTATATTGGTGCGCTAACCAATAACAGCACAAATACCAAATTTAAAAAGCGATAAAAATTCATAGCTAAACACCTTATCATTTATTAATCCGTCAATTTCAGGTGTGTGTATTAAGAATGATTAACGTTAATATGATTGGCGCTTGTTACACACCAATCATATTGCCCAATACAACCAACACCATACTCACTATGGCTTTATTGATACTTTGGCGTTATGCACATACCTTAGATTAAGCACACACATAAGTACCCAGCATTAGCTCGTTAGCATAACGTTCCTGTTTGCGTGATTGGGGTGATCCAGTAGCGACAAGGATTGTGTTTACACACAACAGATAGCGCATTCAGTAATGCGGCTTGAGCCTCAATAGGGTGCATGATTTCAAATTTACAAAACTCGCGATATCCTTCTACCTGCTCTTTGATATTAAAGTGGCTATGCTCGCGGCTAAAACCGCAAATATTGCCTAGGCTAAAACCTGACAAGAAATCGAGTGAAATCAAAGTGTCAACTATGTCGTCTTTAATATCATTTTGAGCGATTAGCACTAATACTTGCTCTGCGTTCATTGACGTTTCTCCAGCCAGTAATACAGGATTGGTAATAAATAAAGGGTGGTAATAGTCGATGTCAGCAAACCTCCGATAACCACTATAGCCAATGGCTTTTGAATTTCAGCGCCTGGGCCGGTGGCAAACACCAAGGGCATCAAACCAAACATGGCTGTTGTGGCTGTCATTAAGATAGGCCTTAATCGTCTTGCGGCGCCCTGTTCTACCCTAGTGATTAAGTCGCTAAATAGGTGCTTGGTTTGTTCGTAATAACTCACCATTACCACGCCGTTGAGCACTGCAACACCGAGCAAGGCGATAAAACCCACTGATGCAGGTACAGATAAATACTCACCCGATAAATACAAACTGACTATACCGCCCATCATGGCAAAGGGGACGTTGGCCAAAATTAAACTGGCTTTAGTGAGCGATCCAAATGTGGTGAATAAAATCAGGGTGATAAGCGCAATGGCAATTGGGATCACCAGTAATAAGTTATTGGTTGCCCGTTGTTGGTTTTCAAATTCCCCGCCAAAACTGACGCTGTAACCGCTTGGAAACTTAATCTCTGTGGCTATTTTGGCGTTAAGCTCTTCCACAAACCCAACGATGTCTCGGCCTTGCACGTTGGTGGTTATCACAGAGAAACGGTCACCTTGTTCACGCTCAATTAAAATTGGCCCTTCTTTATAACTGAGCGTTGCCACATCAATTAAACGCTTTAACGAATGGTCTGGCATTACCAGCAATTGCTGCTGTAGCTCGCTGATGCTGCTTAGCCCGAGCTGATTACTGGCAATCAATACTGGAGTGCGTTTTTTACCTTGCAGCACTTCCGTCACCATCACACCTTCAAGCTGACTTTTAAGATAACGGGCAAACTCGATAGTGCTCATGCCAAAGCCGCGGGCCATTTCATTATTTAGAGTTAAGTTAATAAATGGGCTACCTTCTATCATCGACATTTTGATATCGATGCTGCCTTGGGTGGCACTGACAAGTTGTTCAATTTGCCCGGTAAGCTGGCCAAGGGTATCGATGTCGGTGCCAAATACTTTAATTGCAACGTCACCAATACTGCCGGTCAACATTTCAGACACGCGCATTTGGATTGGCTGAGTAAAGTTAAAGTTTACCCCGGGGTAATGTAATAACTCGGTGCGGATAGCTTCTATAAGCTCATCTTTAGTATCAAATCGCCATTCATCGCGAGGGGCTAACTCTAAAAAGACATCGGTTTCATTCAATCCCATAGGGTCTAATCCAATTTCATCTGCGCCAGTTCTTGCCACCATCTGCTTAATTTCAGGAAGCTGAGCTAATAGGGTTTGTTGAATTTGTTTATCAATCTCAATAGAAGCCTCAAGTGAAATAGAGGGCGATTTTTCCAACTGTAAAATAATATCGCCTTCATCTAAGGTCGGCATAAAGGTTTTACCCACCAAACTAAATAAGCCTAAACTGACAATCAGTAAGGAAAATGCCACAATCATAAAAGGCTTTTTATAAATAAAAGTGCCTTTAAGACTGGTTAAATAAGCGGCTTTCAATTTTTCGATGACTTTAGGTTCTTGCGCCGATTTTTCATTCACTAAGTAAGATGCAACAACCGGAATAACGGTTAACGACAACACAAGTGCCGATAACATGGCAAACACTATGGTGACCGCAACGGGGGTGAATAACTTACCCTCTAGCCCAGTTAAGGTTAGCAAAGGCGAGAATACAATCATTACAATCACAGTACCGGAAACAACAGGCACTGCGACATCTTTTGTCGCTCTAAAAATAAGGTGCAAGCGCGGTAAACGTTGTTTGGTGGCGATAAGGTTCACCATGTTTTCAACCACTACAACCGATGAGTCCACCAGCATACCTATGGCGATAACAAGCCCACCCAAGCTCATTAAATTAGCCGATAGATTGAACAAATCCATCATTAAAAAGGTCATTAAGGCGGCTAAGGGCAAAGACAATGACACCACTAAAGCCGCGCGCACATTACCTAAAAACAGGGCGAGTAATACAATCACTAACAACACTGCCTCAAACAGCGCCGTTGAAATGGTATCAATCGCGGTATTAATCAAATTAGCGCGATCATAAAAAGTGTTGATCACACTGCCTTGTGGCAATGTCATGCTTATTTGATCAAGCTTTTGCTTAATATTGCTCACCACCTGCGCGGTATTAGCATCCTTTAGAGCAATGATTAATGCTTCGGCGGTTTCTTCACCATCTTTGGTGACGGCGCCATAACGCGCTAAATGACCAACATCAATATCAGCCAAATCCGTCAGGCGATACACTTTGCCGTTATCGGCTTTGATGACTAATTGCTCCAATTCATCGATGTCATCAATACGCCCTTCTGCGCGCACAATAATGGTGTCGGTACCTATGGTTAGCTTGCCCGCGCCCTCGTTATGGTTATTTTCCATAATGGCCTGTTGCAGCGCAGCAAAGCTGACCCCAGCCGCAGCCATTGCTGCGGGGTTCGGACTAATATTAAAGCTTTTAGCGTATCCACCTAAAATATTCACATCGGCAACCCCAGCAACAGTGCGCAGTAACGGTCGCACTTCCCACTCAAGTAATTGCCGACGCTCCATCAAAGACAGATTAGGGTTTTCTAACGAAAACATGAATATTTCACTCAGCGGTGTGCTCATGGGCGCAACACCGCCAGACACACCCTCAGGAAAACTGTCCCACACGGCAGCAAGACGCTCACTGACCTGTTGCCTTGCCCAGTAAATATCGGTTCCTTCGGTAAAATCTAAGGTAATGTCACTGATGGCATATTTAGTGGTCGAACGAAGAATCGCCTGATTAGGAATGCCCAACAGCTCGGTTTCAATCGGCACGGTGATCTGTGCTTCGATTTCTTCGGGCGTCATCCCCGGAGCTTTTAAAATAATTTTAACTTGAGTAGGTGAAATATCAGGAAAGGCATCTAATGGGATAGAAAACCAGGCACGCCCGCCCGCAAGCATTAACATCAGCGCAACGATCAACACAAATAAGCGTTGTGTAAGCGAAAAACGAATAACCGCAGCCAACATGTTATTCGCCTCCCAAACCAAGCAATATACCTTTAGCTGCCGCAACAGATTGCGATAACACCTGCATTTGGCTTAAATCATGATCACTGGCGACAATATATTGATCCGGCGTAGAGCCTAAAACATCGATGCTCATCGCGGTTAAGTTAGTGACAGTTTGGGTAAAAATTTGCGTGTCTTGATGCCAGGTAAATACACTATTTTTAGGCAGCAAATACACAGCTTTTTGATATTCAGGGATCACCGTAATTTGCTGTCCAAGTAACAGACCACAATCAGAGGTAATAGGCATTGACCATGCGGTTAAAAAGATCCCCTGTGCAATCGATGACACCTCATCAATGGCGATATGACACTGATTAATATTAATTGCCGATAATGATGTTGACTGGCTCATTGGTACATCGATTTTCACCCGAACACTGTCTACGGGGATCAATGAAAACAACTGTGTGCCCTCTATATATTGGCTGTCGATATGATTCAATTTCACCACACCAGCCATAGGAGACGTCACCACCAAGGATTCTGTCTCTGCATCAATGCCTTGCACTATCTCCATAAAGTGCTGCATATGCTCAAACGTTAAATGGGTACTGAAATAATCCAGGCTGATCTCACGCCATTGATCGGTACTGATACTGCCACTTTTTAATAAAGGCTGATTTCGTTCATAGCGTTTTTTTGCCAGTGAATATAAACTTTCAGCGGCATCAATTTGGGCTAAAAAATGAAACACCTCCGGCCCAGTTAATCTCACTATGGCCTGCCCCTTAGTGACGTTTTGGCCCTGTGTGACTAAGAATGTCACTTGCTGAATATTTTCCGGCGCAGTGACCCAATAATCATTGCCAGGCAATCGCTCAACTTGAGCGGGTAAGGAGCTCCCTTCATAACTTGCCAACTTTTGCGGCTGAATATAACTCAGGGTTAAATTGCCCAGGTCAGCCAGTGAAATAGATTCTGCTCGAGTGGCTGCCGATGATAAACACACTAAAACAGTTAAAAAATGAGCACCAAACTTGAGCATCATAATGAAATTCCTAAGGCTTGCAGTTGCTGAGAATGTAATTGTTGTAACGTGACTTGATTCAAGGCTAAGCGCGCTTCAGTATCGAGAGCATCTATGTAACGACGCAGCCAAATTTCATAGCCAATTTGGTTTTGATTTTTCACTTGGGCTAAATTTTCAGTAATGGAACGGCTCAAGGACACCCCCCTTGTTAACAAGGTTTGTTGAGCCCGCAAGTTTTGCTGCTGAATAGCAAGCCGTTGAATTTGGCTGGTAAGCTCAAGGTAGATGCGTTCACCGTTGACACTTTGTTCTTGAAAATCTTTTTGCCACATAGAAACATCGCTTTGAGACAAAGCCGAACTAAAGCTCAAGGGCACATTAATTCCTATGCCTAAATGTTTGTCATTAAACTGATCAACTGCGGTTTCTTTAGCGGTTAACGATAACGTCCACGGATCTTGCTCTCCGCTTTGCTGGCTTTGTAACATCAGTTGTTTTTGTTGCAATTGCAGAGAATGAAGCAGCCAGGAAGGATGTTGCATCAACGCAGTTTGAACATGTTCTGGCGCGCTAAACTCACCTATATCAATGGCTTTTTCGACTATGTCATCGGGTAATTGATTCAGGCCAGTTAGCGAGGTAAACAAAGTCAGTGCTTCGGTTTGTTGCTGCTTAAACCCTATCTGTTCAAGCTCAATATCCACCAGCTCTTTTTCGAGCAGCAATATATTCACCAAGGGTAATTCCCCTGCGTCGGCTAATTTTTTTTGCTGAGTATATAGTTTAGATAACAGTCTTGATTTACGCTCAAGTTGATTTAACTTTACAGCGGCAAGTCGTTGGTCCCACATACTTTGCCTTAACAGCCCAGATAAATACAACTTTTGTAAGCGGGTTTGTTGTGCCTGAAGCGCCTGACTCAGTTGCACAAGCTGTTTATCACTTTGGTGCAAACTGAAGGTTTTTATTGGCAGGTTTAGGGATAATTCTTGCTCATAAATGTTACTATTATCCAAATCACCAAGGTAACTTAAGCTCACACTGGGTAACCCTGTTAACCAAGATGAACTGTTCAGTTCAATTGCAGATCTCTGACTTAGCGGTGATTTAGCTAGTCTTGATTGACTGATTTCAACTAATTGAGGTAACGCATTATTGGCAGCAATACTGCCAAAGCAAGTGCTACCTAAAGCGATAAACAAACATATTTTGATACTAAACTTAACTGCCGACATAAGTGATTTCTGTTCCCCTAAATGAATACTCACTTTATCATTTAGGGCCTAAACCACATGGGTAAGATGTATCATAAAAACGCTTATGGGACATATGTACCATAAAATAAAGCCATGATTTTATTAGATTTATTAAAAACACTTATATCTAGCCCAATACAAGCCGTTTGATTCAGGATCTACCATGAAAAAAGATGTATTCATAATTGTACTGTTACTGTTGATCACGCTATTCAAACTGTTTGATATTTTTGCAGACATTCAACTCGACATTCCTGTGTGGCATATCGCCCAAGAAGCCGTGCTGGTGCTTTTAACCATAATTGGCAGTATTTATTTAGGCTTTGATTTAATCCGTAACTCTCGTCAGGTAAAAGCCCTGAGAAGTAAACTTGCTAAAGCGGATAAACAGATCAACAACATGTCCAGTCAAATGCGCGCTGCAAGACAGGAATACAGCCAAACCATTGCGGCACAATTTGAACTATGGGGCTTTACTAAAAGCGAACAGCAGGTCGCACTGTTATTGTTGAAAGGACTGAGCTTTAAAGAAATAGCAGAAGTACGACTAACAAAAGAGAAAACAGTACGTCAGCAAGCCTCAACCATTTATAGCAAAGCTCAGGTTGATGGTCGCCACACACTATGTGCCTGGTTTATGGAAGACTTTATTCAAGAGTAAACAATATTAACAGTTAAAACGAATTGATATTTTCAGCAAAATCAAAAATCTAACAGAGCTATTACAAATATAGCTCAATCGAAGAGATTAAATATCGGGAGTAATCGAGAATCTAACTATCGATAGCGAGGATAATTAACTCAACACCAAATCCATCAAAATCGCATCTTCATGGCCATCGTCCGTTGGGTAATACCCCTTACGACGACTGGTTTCAACAAAGCCTGCTTTTTCATATAGCCCAATCGCACTCAAGTTAGACTGACGAACCTCTAACATAATCACCACTGCATCGCATGTCTTTGCCTGTGAGACTAATGAGGTTAATAAGCGCTTACCTAAGCCTAAACCTTGTGCTGAGGGGGCAATGCAGATATCCATCAAGGTCACTTCATCAATCACCTGCTGAACAATACTAAACCCCAATAATTGCCCCTCTGCCATCACGCCTTCAACGCGATACAAATGCCCGAAACAGCTGGCTAAGATGGCTTGCGACATCGGCGAATGATGACATGCCTGTTCTATAACTGACATTTCAGTAAGATGATCTTCAGTTAACACGGCCAAGGAATAAGTCATAAATATTTCCACAAAATGGGCAATTACAAAGTGATACTGCCTAAGGTAGCGAGCAGGTATACCTAAATCATATCAGTTAGTTAAAGTAATTGTTACCAGATTAACAATTGCCCCTTAGTGATTTATTCATATTCTTTCATAAGTTTTCTATATCCATTCATCCATGGTCTGACTGTCGTTAACAACTCTTATCTAATATGGGCTTCATCGGTAGATGTCATCATTAAGAGAGCAAATCATGACCACAAAAGAATTATCTGAAACACCTAAAAAAGTGAAATTCAATGAACTTAAAGCACTGGGATTTATCATTTTTTTGTTTTTTCCCATTGCCACAGCCACCAGCATTAGCGCCTATGGCTTTGTTATTTGGATGATCCAAGCCTTTGGTGGTGTGGTCGCTCACTAGTCCTTCTCACTCTGGGTCAATCTTATTAAGGATGTCGTTATGAAATGGTTTATCAATACCTGGCGCACACTCAACCAGCCAGCTAAATACCTCACTTTAGGCACTATTAGCCTTTCAGCCTTTTTAATGGGCATTATTTTTTGGGGTGGTTTTAATACTGCTTTAGAACTGACTAACACTGAAGAGTTTTGTATTAGTTGTCACAGTATGGAAAGCAAACCCTACCAAGAGTTACAGCAAACCGTGCATTGGTCTAATCACTCTGGTGTGCGTGCTACGTGTCCTGATTGTCACGTGCCACATAACTGGAGCCGTAAAATTGGCCGTAAAATTGAAGCATCACATGATATGTGGGGCTGGTTAATGCAAACCGTGAATACCGAAGAAAAGTTTGAAGCGAAACGCCTTGAAATGGCAAGCCGTGAGTGGAAACGTTTTGATCGTGATGATTCATTGGCCTGTAAAAACTGTCATAACTACGACTCAATGAAGTGGGAAGACATGTCAAAACTGGCGCAGAAACAAATGAAACGTGCTGCGGAAACCGACCAAAGCTGTATCGACTGTCACAAAGGAATTGCCCACAAGCTACCTGATATGGGCACCTCACGTGCACCTGAATTAATTGCCCAAGTCGGTGCTGGTGAATCAAGCCTTGAAGCGAACAGCAGTTACTTTACCGCATTAACTAAACCACTTTACTTCAACGAAAAAACTGACGTTGAAGCCGGTACCCTAAACATTGCCACTAAAGTGACAGTATTAGAAACCAAAGGTAATCGCGTTAAAATTGGCATTGATGGCTGGCGTAAAAAAGTCGGCGCGGGCCGAGTGATTTACTACGATTTTGGCCTAAACATTTTATCGGCTCAATTGTCAAAAGATGCCGCCCTTGAAGACGGTGTAATGGAAGTGTTCGAGCAAAAAGAAGATCCGATGACAGGACTTATTTGGCAACGTGTTGAAGCCAAAATTTGGACCGACTCAGATTACCTAGTGAAAGACCTACAACCACTTTGGGACTATGCAAGAGACACATATACCAACAGTTGTAGTGTGTGTCATACCCAACCTGCTGAAGCGCACTTCGATGCCAACAGCTGGCCTGGAATGTTTCAAGGCATGATAGCGTTCGTCAACATGGACCAAGATACCCAAGCACTTGTGCAAAAGTACCTACAGGAACATTCATCTACTTTCGACAAGTCAGCGCACTAATAGGACATCATTATGAACAGAAGAGACTTTCTTAAAGGCTTAGCAGCAACCTCATTTGTTAGCCTAAGCAGTGCATCAGTGCTAGCGCCATTTAAGGCTTTGGCAGCTGCGGGAACCATGGCTAATGATGAATGGTTAACAACCGGCTCACATTTTGGCGCATTCAAGATGAAGCGTAAAAATGGTGTCATTGATCAGGTGATCCCTTTTGACTTAGACAAGTATCCAACCGACATGATTAACGGCGTAAAAGGGTTAGTGTATAACCCATCACGCGTTCGTTACCCTATGGTACGTTTAGACTTTTTATTAAAAGGTCATAAAAGTGATACTTCACAGCGCGGTGATTTTCGTTTTGTTCGCGTCACTTGGGACAAGGCACTGAACTTGTTCAAAGACTCATTAGACCAAGTGCAAACCAAGTATGGCCCATCAGGCTTGCATGCGGGTCAAACGGGTTGGCGCGCAACGGGGCAACTGCACTCAAGCACTAGCCATATGCAACGCGCTGTTGGCATGCACGGTAATTTTGTTAAAAAAATTGGTGATTACTCTACCGGCGCAGGGCAAACCATTTTACCGTATATTTTAGGCTCAACTGAGGTATACGCCCAGGGCACGTCATGGCCGTTAATCCTTGAACAGTCAAACACCATTGTCTTATGGTCTAACGATCCCTATAAAAATCTGCAAGTGGGTTGGAACGCTGAAACCCACGAGTCATATGGCTACCTTGCGAAACTGAAAGAGAAGGTTAAGCAAGGCAAAATCCGCGTGATCAGCATTGACCCTGTGGTCACTAAAACGCAGCAGTATTTGGGCTGCGAGCAACTGTATGTCAATCCACAAACTGACGTGGCATTGATGCTGGGTATTGCCCATGAAATGGTTAGCCAAAACCTGCATGATAAAAAGTTTATCGAAGGTTACAGCTTGGGGTTTGAACACTTCTTACCTTACTTATTAGGCGAGTCTGACGGCATTGCCAAAACACCAGAATGGGCCAGTAAGATTACTGGCGTGACTCCTGAAATCATTCGTGATTTAGCCAAGGTAATGACTAAAGGCCGTACCCAAATAATGATGGGCTGGTGTATTCAGCGTCAACAACACGGTGAACAACCGTATTGGATGGCCGCTGTGTTAGCCACTATGATTGGCCAAATTGGTTTACCTGGCGGCGGTATCAGCTACGGTCACCATTACTCAAGTATTGGCGTCCCCTCATCAGGAGCCGCAGCGCCTGGAGCATTCCCACGTAATTTAGATGAAGGCCAAAAGCCGCTGTTTGATAATAATGATTTCAAAGGCGCGAGTAGCACTATACCTGTTGCGCGCTGGATTGATGCCATATTAGAGCCAGGTAAAACCATTGATGCTAATGGCGAAAAAGTGACTTACCCAGATGTCAAAATGATGGTGTTTTCGGGTAATAACCCCTGGAACCATCATCAGGACAGAAACAAAATGAAGCGGGCATTCAAAAAGCTTGAGTGTGTAGTCACCATTGATATGAACTGGACGGCGACATGCCGTTTCTCTGATATCGTGTTACCAGCCTGTACCACGTTTGAGCGCAATGATATTGATGTCTACGGCAGTTACGCTAACCGTGGTGTATTAGCAATGCAAAAGATGGTTGAGCCATTATTTGAAAGCTTATCTGACTTTGAAATCTTTACTCGATTTGCCAAAATTATGGGTAAAGAGCAAGAGTATACCCGCGGTATGTCTGAGTTTGATTGGCTTAAAAAGCTCTATAACGAGTGCAAAGCCGATAACGCGGGCAAGTTTGACATGCCAGATTTCGATACCTTCTGGAAAGACGGTTATGTTCACTTTGGTGAAGGTCAACCTTGGACTCGTCACGCTGATTTCAGAAACGATCCAGAAATGGCGCCACTTGGCACACCATCGGGTTTGATTGAGATATTCAGCCGTAAGATTGCGCAGTTTAACTATGATGATTGCCCAGGCCACCCAACCTGGATGGAAAAGTCAGAACGCAGTCATGGTGGACCCGGTTCAGATAAGTACCCTGTGTGGATGCAATCTTGTCACCCAGATAAACGCTTACATTCGCAAATGTGTGAGTCTGAGCAATATCGTGCAACCTACACAGTAAAAGGGCGTGAGCCAGTTTACCTAAACCCAACTGATGCCAAACAACGTGGTATTAAAGACGGTGATATAGTGCGGGTATTTAACGACCGTGGTCAATTGCTTGCAGGCGCTGTGGTGTCTGACAATTTCCCACGCGGTGTTATTCGTATCCACGAAGGTGCCTGGTACGGTCCTGTAGGCAAAAATGGCAGCAAACAAGGGGGCAATGAAATTGGTGCATTATGCAGCTATGGTGATCCAAATACCTTGACTCAAGATATTGGCACCTCCAAGCTAGCCCAAGCTTGTGCAGCCTATACTTGTTTAGTTAACTTTGAAAAGTATCAGGGCAAAGTGCCAGAGGTCAGCTCGTTTAGTGGCCCAATTGAAGCAAAAATCTAAATCAGCTCAACTTAAGGTTTTACACGCCAAGTTTATCCTTGGCGTGTAAAACCTTAAACAGTATTAGTAATGAACTGAATAGGCTTAAAGGAGACAACATAGATGAATGAAACTCAAGTGTACGCCACCCCAATGAACCAGGGCCGCGCTAAGGTATACAGACTGCTCTCATCGCTTTTTGCTAAAGAGCTTGATCATCAACTATTGCATGAACTGACATCCAGTCAGGCTCAAGCCTTCTTTGCTCAACTGGCCAGCGATCCCTTGTTGGCACAAGATATCGCTAGCTTAAATTCAGTGTTGAATACACTCAATACTGACAGGGCGTTATTGGAACTTGCGGCGGATTATTGCGGATTGTTTTTAGTCGGCACTAAACATAGCGCAAGTCCCTATGCCAGCTTGTATCTTGGCGATAATGACGCTGGGGATGAAGTATTATTATTTGGTGAGCAGCATCTGCAAATGAAGACTTTTTTACAACAAAGTCAATTGGCTGTGCAAAGTGAGTTTCCTGAACCTGCGGATCATATCGCGGTAATTTTAGCCTACGTAGCCCACCAAGCCTGTTGCAGTGACGATAAAACACAACAGGCCTTTATCGGCCAATATTTGAATGCTTGGTTACCTCAGTTTACCGATAAGGTAATGACGGTTGATAGCGGTAATTTCTATGCCGCCCTTGCCAGACTTACCCAGGCCTGGGTTGCCAGTGATTGTGATGCTCTTCGAGCAAATTAGTTTCACCCTTCCTCCCCAAGGACCAAAACACCGAGCTTGCTCGGTGTTTTTTTATTCATGCAATCTGCTAGCTTAAGTCATACCCGTCAGTTTTAGCGACACAGCATCAATCGAGTCCTGCCATAATCGTTGCAGTGCTTGATACCCTTCATCAGTTAACGTACATGATTCCAATTGCTGACACCGCTGACTTAACGCGGCTAATCCCATGCTGGCGCTACTGCCTTTGAGTCCATGTAATAATTCGCCGCTGTTGGCTGGCAACTGAGCTAATGCCGCCATCTGAGCGCTGCTGCTTGTTTTAAACAAGCTTAGCATTTCAGTTAACGCATCAGCGCCTAAGTATTGTAAGTCCTCAGTAATTTGCTGCTCATTGAGCAAATGCGCCGCTGACTTGTTTGTTGGAGAAGAATTCGCCTCCATCTTAAGTGTGCTGGCAGCAATTGGCTTATCTTCAACTAGGCTATCTTCATCTATGGTATTAGGATTCAATTCATCTTGTTCAAGCGTTGCAGTGTCGGTTTGAAATGCCGCCCCCACACTGTGAGTGTCGGTTTGAAATGCTTCACAAGCAACGCCAATCCATGCAGCTAAAGCCTGCATATTCAGTGGCTTTTCGAGTACCGAATCAAACCCTGCTGCTTTATAGATTTGCATATCGTCATCTTGCACTTGAGCGGTAAACGCGGCGATATTAACGCTGACATCCGCCGATTGTGCAATCTGGGTTAACTCAGCTAACAACTCAATGCCCGAGCCATCACTTAACTGAATATCCAGCATAATCGCGTCAAACTGTGCGGCATTATCCTGCCGATAAACTGCTCTTGCCTGCGCGCAGCTTTCAACCAATATAGACTGATGACCAAGGTGAGCTAAAAAGCCCTGGGCAACCATGGCATTAACTTTATTATCTTCAATCACCAGCAGTTTTTTAGGTGCCACTTTGGGCAGCTCAATACGGCTTAATTCATCGGCTTGATTACAAATAATGAGTGGTAAGCTAAAGCTGAATGTCGAGCCCTTACCCACTTGGCTATCCACCCGAATACACTGGCTGGCATTGTCGAGGTTGTTTTGGCTGTTATTGTCGAAATAGTTCATCAGCGCGACCAACTCTTTACAAATTGACAGCCCCAATCCTGTACCACGGGTGCGCCCTTGATTAGGTTGAGTACTGTAGGCGATAAACAATTGCTCCATTGCGGTTTCACTAATGCCAACACCGCTGTCAATAACGGCGAAAGTCAGCTGCTGTTGAACCACACCTACGTGTAATTCAACCCCGCCCTTGGCGGTAAACTTAATGGCATTAGCTAACAAATTAAACAACACCTGACGCAGTTTAGGCCCATCGACATGTATCCATTGCGGCAAGTTTTGACGGTTTAACGATAAAGATAATCCGGCTAGCCCCGCACCCGACATCATCACCGCCATCACTTCATCTAACAGATCATTTAACGCAACGGGTCGCGGCTCGTTAGTTAACTTGCCTTGTTCTAAACGCGAAAAATCTAAAATATCGTTCAACACGGTTTGCAGTAATGTGCCGCTATATTGAGACAAAGCCAGCATTTGCTTTTGGGCAGGCGGTAAAGGTGAATGACTCAATAAGGTTAACGTGCCTAAAAGCCCATTTAATGGCGTGCGAATTTCATGGCTCATGGTAGCTAAGAATAATGATTTAGCATTGCTGGCCTGCTCAGCCATCTCCCTTGCGGCCGAGTGCCCTTTTGCTTCAGCATCTAACTGACGGTTGGTTTCGGCTAATTCAATGGTACGCGCCTGAACGGTATTTTCTAATGAGGCTTTATGCACAATCAGTTCAGATGCGGTAGTTTGTAACTCGGCTTGCAACGCTTGATTTTGGGTAGTTTTTTGCTTGAATGCTTCGATAGCTGAAGCCATAGCGGTTAGCTCATCATCGCCATGGGGATCAAGCACAACCTCGGTATTACCTAGGCTTAATTGTGATAACGCCGCGGTCGCTTCATTTAAGCGCAGGGCAATGCCTTTATAAATCACCCGATATACCACCAGCATCATGATAATGAACATTAACACGCCCGTTGCCCACAGGCCGGACTTTGCCCAAAACAGTTGCTGTAAAAAATCGCGGCGGGCATTGTCTGCTTGGATTTGCTGGGCTTTCATCGCCCCATCGACCGACTTATTCAACAGGCTTAATTTGTCAGTTAACTGCATCAACTGAGCATTTTGCTTAGCTAACACTTGCGCATATTGCTGCTGTAAACGTAAACCAATATTCACTTCTCTTAGCAAAACTAATTCTTGCTCAAGCTCTGTCGCCCTCACCGGATCGCGAATAAGCCCTTTTAATAATTCAAGCGGCATTAAATCAATTTGCTTACCCACAGCGCTATTTGAAACATCAAAGCCTGAGGCGTGATTGGGGTGTTCTCCCGCCACATTTTGGCCGCTTGTTTTAGGGCGAATACCCGATTGATAAAGCACCCGAGTCATGCTGTCTAATATTTTATTTAATCCAAGTTGTTGCTCGGGAGACTGCAATAATTGGCCCACTAATGCGATATGATGAATAAGCGCTAACGCCCTGTTTAAGCGCTCTCTGATATCTAAATCTTGTTCTATGATGGTGTCGAGCAAGTGAGCGCTTTGCGCTTCACCAGCCACTTGCGGGTAAGCTAGGCTTAATTTGGCCAAAATAGCCGAGTCGACGACCGCCTGCTCGGCTTCAAGCAACACACCGCTACGACTGGCTGCTTCGGCAAGGTCGCTGCCTTTATCATCTAATAGTGCGGTTAATGCTAAACGTGCGCCAACCTGACGCCCTAAAACAGATAAGTCATCAATAATCTCACTCGCAAGTAAGGCTAAATTATTATCTTTACTGTTATGACTATCTTGCACTTTTAACGCATTAAGCCGTTCAATTGCAGCAAATAAATTGGTGCTTTCTAAAGATAATTTACGTCCTAAAAATGCTCGTTGGGCTTCTTCTTCCACTCGTTCAAGCCCTTGAGCATTGTCGAGTAATGCATTGGACGACTGCATAAGTTGTCTGGCGGCTTCCGAGGCAGGTAAGGCTTCTTCGTATAGATACTGATCGGCTAATTTTACCCAATATAAAGATAAACTGCCCAGACTGACTAATAATAGTAATAGCAGTCCCAATAGACTAAATGCCAGCATGAGGCGACCAACTAAGCTCTTACCTGATAATGATAAAGCACTCACATTCATTCCTTAAACTGTTACAATCTACTCGACAAAAACCACAGTGTTTTACTTAACGGCTTATTTACTTAACGGCTTAGACACCCTAATAGAGACAATAAGATGCGACAACTCATTTATATACTCATTTTTTGTTTAGGGACAATTTCATCACTGGTTGAAGCGAAAAACGACAACCATTGGTCATTAGAGCAACGAATGCCGTTTAACCAAAAAATTCAAACCACTGAAAAAATCCATTATAACGCCTTAACGTCTACCCAAAAAAACTGGCGCATTTGTGCACTAGTTCCCCACCTTAAAGATGCTTATTGGATAGGAATCGATTATGGTTTGGTGTCCCATGCCAGCCAATTAGGGGTTAACCTAGAGTTATTTGAAGCAGGCAGTTATTACCGCAAAGACCAACAACTAAAGCAACTGGAACACTGTTTAACAGAGCCATTTGATGCGATTTTGCTTGGTACTGTCAGCCCTGATTTGCTTAAGCATTATAAAGGATCTATCAATAAACCGATTATTGCGCTGGTCAATCAACTCAATAGCCCTATCATCAATACCCGTGTTGGCGTGAATTGGTATCAAATGGGTTGGATTGCCGGCAATTATATTAGCCAATCGCAACAAAAGACCCCAGCAGATAAACCAGTAAAACTAGCGCTATTAACTGGCCCTGAAGGCGTTGGCGGTAGCAGTTGGGTTGAACTTGGTATTCTTGATGCCATAGCAAACAGCTCGATAGAAGTGTCATCTATTCGCCATACTGATAATAATCGCAACCTTTACCGTGACCAATTGCATCACTTACTCAATGATCATATTCCCGATTATATTTTAGGAAGTGCGGTGGCCATTGAGGCGGCGATTGGCTCTTTACAACATAAGCAGCTAACTGGGCAGGTAAAGTTAGTCGGTAGCTATTTATCTCCCGCCACGTTGCGGGGACTGTATCGACATAAAGTGGCTTTTAGCACAGATGATCAGGTGGTGTTACAAGGTAAGTTAGCCATTGATGTAATAGTAAAAGAGCTTGAAGGTGCCGCGCCCTTTGGTGACATAGGCCCGCAAATACTAAAGCTATCACAAGGTAAAGTGTCCATTAATGCACTTGAAAATAGCTTAGCCCCTGCTGACTTTTATCCCGTCTATCGCGTAGCTTCGCCTAGTCTTCAACCTTAGTGGCAAATAAGTAACCTTCACCGTGGACGGTAACAAATAAATCAGCCTGAAGCTTGTTGCGTAAACGACGAATTATCACGTCTATGGTTCTGTCATTGACATCTTCATTTCGATGACTTGTTTGCTGCATCAAACGTTCGCGAGATAAAACCTGCTGTGGGTGTAAAGCAAAAGCCGTCAGTAATTCAAATTCTGCTTTGGTGAGTTTAATCACTTCATCACCGCGGGATAACTTACGACTATTTAATTCTAAAACGTACCGGTCGAACACAATTAAATCGTCACACTTTTCAAATTGCTCGACCACTTCCTGCTGGGCTTTTTTAACTAACGAAATCCGCCAAAGCAAATTTTTAACCCTAACCAACAGCTCTCTAAGTTCAAAGGGTTTAGTCACATAATCATCGGCGCCCATTTCAAGGCCAACAATTTTGTCGATAGTTTCATCGCGCCCAGTAACCAAAATAATGCCGACATCAGAACGGCTGCGTAAATCACGGGCTAAACTTAAACCATCAACACCGGGCAAGTTGACATCTAACATGACTAAATCGATATGATTATTGGCAAACTGTTGCCACATCTGCTCGCCATCGCCAGCTTCGAGTAAACGATAACCTTCACGCTCAAAATATCCTTTTAAGCGAGCACGTATTACCGCCTCATCATCAACCACCAGCACCGTGTGTGATACAAATGTATGCGCCATCGTTAAATCCAAAGTATTTAAGCCAATGACCGATATTATTCATAATTTTTCACATTTGCCTATAAAGATCTCCAAGGAATGAGTAGCGGGTAGCAAAAAAAGTCTAAAAAAAGGACCTGAATATCACTAAGGGAGAGTGACGTTTCAGATCCAATACTAATAATTACTGCGAAGCTGCTATTGCAGGCTAAAAACTTTTGTTAATACCGACAACAAGGCGATCATCAAAAATTTCGGTTTGGGTACCATACACTTTATGCTCAGAGTCAACTGTGCTGCCATGGTAACGCACATCGAAATTAATCCCTGCATAGGCTTTACTGACACCAAGATTCCAGTGCCCCCAACCTTCTGCTCCCTCGCCATCTAAATCCTGATAACCCACGCTGCCAGACACTTTCCAGCCGCTGTCGAATTGATAACTTGGGTGTACTGCGTAGTTCACCCCTTGCCAGCCTTCTACACCAAACCAGTCATCAACCGTTGGGGTCACTTCTAGTTGTACGTTTGCACGGCCAAACTGTTTGCCCACTTTAATCCATAATTCAGTGTAGTTTGAATAAGACGCACCCGGATAAAGGTAAGAAAAGACCATCACGTCATAGGTAATGCCACTATCACCAAACTCGCCAGCTTTACCAATGTATGGCGCGGTCACGATTTCTAAATTAGGATCAGCAAACTTAATATTTGAAGCAAAAACGCCAGTGTACCAACCATCATCGTTAGCCCAACCTAACGTGCCTTGTACCACGGGAACGTCGCCGTCCATGGTTTCAGATTCACCGCGAAAAACATAATCAGATGCAAAAGTCATGTTGCCGCTAATTTTACCGCCAAACACGTCGGCATCATCTGTAGCAAATGCAAATGGCACCGCTGATAATAGCAAGCTGCCAAGCAAAACCGATTGAGTCAGTTGATGTATTTTGTTCATAATTATCACCCTATGTTTACCACTTATTATTGATAGGGTGACTATAGGGAAAACTTATGAATGGCTATTGTGCTTGATATGAATTGATAAGAAATGAATATGAAAAATTATGAATAATGGCATTTAATCCGATGTAAAAGATAAGCCCTATAAAATTAGCTTTGTTGTTTATCTACCACAGAACAAATTTGCTGCCATAGCTGACGCTTTTCAGTCCCACTTTGAAGCACATCTTCCAGTGGTGCACTGACTAACCATGCTATCCGTGGACGTCTTTTTACTTTACGCATATCCCAAACAACCTGCGGACCTTTGATCACTTCGCAATCAAAATCGCATTGCTCTGGAGTTATATCTAATTGGGCCAGCACATTTTCAATAAACTGTTGTTCAGATAAATCTGCATCGACGTCATGTAATACCAAGTAAGGTTTGCCCGGTTTGTCAGCACTACGCCAACGGGTGATGTTCATTGCATCAAGAAAAGCCGATTTGTCCATATTCACAGTCTATTAATCAATAATAAAATAAGAATATCAGGTTAGCCTAGATGAGGGAAAGCCAATGCTAAAAATGCACTGCAAATAAAGCGGTTGTAAGCCAGTAGGGCAAGCCAACTCCTAGTGATATTTGAAACCTTGTTTAGATTTGTTAAGAATAGCGGTTCAGTGATATTTTTATCTTTTTTGCAACAAAATCCGCAGTCCACCTTTGACATGGTTGTTAAATACTTGTTAAATTAGAGCCGCTACTCAATTATTAGTCATAAAACAGTACTAAAGTACGGATGAGTAAGCGCTAGCAATGCCAATTAAACAGAACATGATTAAAAAGTAATTAGCATAAATTCAAGCAAAACCAAAAGGATGTGCCCGACAATGAACAAACTGTTAGTGTTAATGCTGCTTATTTTAAGTCTACCCGTTTCAGCCAAATCACTTCCCCCTATTCTTAATTTTTTACCTTCATGTGCGCCTATTATTGTTGATGGTATTTATATTGAAAAAAAACTTACTGATAGCGCAAATAACAAGCTAATAGCCAGTAGTTTTCAATTAATCAGAGAAAAAGCAAAAGAAAAACGCGTCGATGCCATTATTATCACTAATCTTATCCAAACCGATAAGCTAATTATCACCGCTGATTTAATCGATTTTTGTGATGATGATGAAAGTTTGTCATCAATGAGCACCGCCTATAACCAACTGAGCCGTAGACCCATTACTTTTGAGCGCTCTGTTACTCCGTCTCAAAAAAAACCGGCCACATCAATTACAATACCTAAGCCTGAACCTGAGCTAGCGATTGCTCGTGTCCAACCGGAACAAGCAGTGCAAGCACCAACGCGAACAGTCAATACCGCCAGAGCTGGGACATCATCAAAAAACTTTAAACCAGCACTGATGACACAATTAGAACTGGCAAAACTGGCTGCTAAAGCAAATGAAGCGGGCAAGCTGTCAACAAATATCACCTTATCAGGTGCTTATGGCATTAACATTAATAACTCGACTGAATACGTTCTGAATATTCTTGGCCCAGCAAGCGCAGTGTTTACCCTGAGTGCAGACACCACGGCTTGGTTATATGGCCGTGACTTATGGCTTATTATCGAAAATGACAAAGTACAAAAAATTACTTATAAAGAGCATTCACTACTGAATTACACCGGTAAGAATTTTATTTTATATGATGAAGACTTTGACAATAATTGGCTTATCGATGATAAAGCTGGGTTCCGTGATAATGTACCTAACGTACGCGCAAAATTAAATTACCTCAAACAGAAGTCAAAAGCTGAATACACTGTTTCAAACCAAAAAAATCTATTGAAGTTAGATTTCTCAGAGTTTTCCTCATATAACGGTAAAGAACCAGATTTATTGTTAAGTGGCTTTACTTTTTACTCACGTGATTATGATAGAGATGAAAATCAGATCCAGTATTCTGATATCGACAACAACTTGTTAAATAACTTACTCGTACCAGTATCTAAACCTAAACCGTTAAAAATACAAGATTTAGTCACCCACTACGTTCCTAACGTTATCAATTACTCTGATGATGGTAGCTGGGAGGTATTGTCTAAACACATACAAGTAAAACACGTCGACAATACGATCAAGCAAATCAAGCTATCGGAAAGTATCAATTACCCTGTTGAATCTGATGAAGACTTTATGCGTTTTCTAAAGCAAATGAACATACCTGAAACTAAACAAGCCATGATGGATAAGTATGCAAGCAGCGCGACATTCTGGTTAGAAAAAATGACAGTAACCAATAATGATTATGAGATTAGAGCGGAGTTCACCACTGAAGATGACGATGCTATGCTGATTTCATTAGAAGTAGAATATTTATAAGCGCTAGATTTGAAGATGGATGTAAATGCTAGTGATTAATACTGGATGTTATTACTAGTTATTAACACTAGCTTGAATACAAAAAATTAAGGGCTGCAAATGCAGCCCTTGTTTGATTGTGATAAACCTAAATCAGTTGTTGGCAAACGAAGATTGTGCAGTTAAAGGTTACGTGCCTTATCTAAGGCATCACACACCAGCTTAATCCCTTGAAGAACTCGCGGTGACGCCCTATGCAATACATCGGCATCTAACTGATAAATGTGTTTGTGTTTAACCGCTGGCAGTTCGGGCCATTGTGACCAATTAACCCCCATGGCATTTCCTTCGTCCTGACTTTGTAATATCACTTCGGCGTTGGTTAATAATACATTTTCAATACTAATTTGCGGATATTCGCTCGCGGCCTCATAAAATACATTAGCCCCATTGCATGCACCAATAATATGCTCAATCCAGCTGCCTTTAGACACAGTCATTAGTGGTGTCGACCACAACTGATAAAACACTTTAACCTTGGATTTAAGTGTGTTTTGTTGACGAATCTCAGCTAAGTGCTGACGGTAATCATCTGCCACCTTCTGTGCTTGTTGCGCTTGACCAGTAAGTTGCCCTAACTGTTCAATCTCTGTCGCCACATCATCTAATGATTTAGGGTCACTATTAAACACAGTAAAACCCAGTTGCTTAATTTGATTAATATCCTCCAGCTTATTACCACTTGCCCAAACGACAACCAAATCAGGGTTAAGCTCAATAATTCGCTCTATTTGAATGCCATAATAGCCACCAATACGGGGAATAAACTTTGCTGACTCAGGGTAGTCCGCATGATCTGTGGTCGCGACAATTCTGTCGCCTACTCCTATGGCATAAAGCATTTCAACGCCGTGAGGAGATAAAGCAACAATACGTTTTGCGCCAGTAGGGTGAATATTTGCGTGGCTATTAGCTGGAGTGCCATCCTGAACAGTTTGCGCAAAGACGGTAAATGACACTGTCACTAATGCGGCAGAAACAATAGGGAATAATAAAAAGCGAGTGAGTATGAAATATGGCAAACGAGTGTCCTTTTCGAGTGTAGTGCTCATTTTTAATAAATTTAACTTAAGCGATACTGATTAGTAATTGTGATTAAAATGGTTAATAGCTAAGAATTATAGTCATATCAGGTTTATTACCAACCATGCAGCTTTGCATATTCAAGCAGGTTTTCAGGGCGATAACTGTCATCTTGTTGCCAGCGCGCTTTAACTGACGAGTGAACTTGTGCTGCGCCTAAATCGTTAATCGTTCGCAGCGCTTTTGTCTTTAGTCGATAAAATTTGCGTCTGGAATTAACTAGCTTAGCCAGCGGATTAAGCACGATACCATCGAGTAAATGATGTTCAATACTCAGCCCATTTAACTGAGCTTGCTGCATCATCCATTGTAACGGAATATCAGATAGCCGAGTACCATCATCATCTGCAGGATAACTGCCGCCAACATTGCTGTGCGCCCCTGCAAACCAAACCTGTTCAATATCAACACTGTCTTTTGATGACCAAATCGTGGGGGTAAAATCTTGTCGATGTTCATCAATTGCCAATGCATGTCGGGCTACTTTAACATTGGCACCAATTTTGGTATCAAAAAATTCATCTTTATCTTCAAATAGCCCTAAAAATGAAAAAGGGATCCCCATAGCACCGACTGTATCCCAAACACCCACAAAAGCGACGTCACGTGTTGAATGAGAATATTTCTCCCTAAATTCGACAGACTTAATACCGTCAGGTGCATATTTATCATCTTGGGTTTTATAGTGATCAAACGCTTTTTGAATATACTTAGCATCGGGCCGCTTGATGATGCCGCAATTATTGATTAATCCCGATAAACAGCGAACCGTGTATGCACCGCGGCTAAAACCAAATAACCAGATTTCATCCCCTGGGGAGTAATTTTGCACAATATAGCGATAACCATCAACAATGTTTTTATGTAGCCCTCGACCCGTTGCCCCGCTAATTAACACGTCATGGTAAGAGCCAAGGCCCCAATCATAAAATACCTGTTGTGATTTACCGTCACTGGCTATCGGGTCAATGGCACGGGCAAATTTAAGCACATTGGTGGCATGATCTTGTTCAACATCCAGTTCTGGCCGATTCCAAGTTCCATCTGCGCACACTACAATCCTTTTACTCATTAGCTAACATCCTTTTAACGTTTGACACAGCTTTAGACTAAGGCCCTATTGGAAGCTTGTCTAAAAAACAATCTACTACCATAATAAAATATCGTGCTTAGGTACCTATCTTATCGTTATCTTATTCTTATCACTTACACTTAATTGGACTAAATTATGATAAATCCAGCAGATTGCGTACTCATGGTCGTTGATGTACAAGGAAAACTTGCCCAAGTGATGCAACACTCCGCTCAACTGCACCATCATTTAACAACGTTAATTAAAGGGGCAGCCCTTTTCGATATGCCAATTATTTGGTTAGAACAATTGCCAGATAAACTCGGCACAACCTCGCCAGAATTAGCTGAATTGTTATCCCCCTTATGCCAACCTATTGCAAAACAACATTTCAGTGGCTGGCAGTCAAAACAAGTACAAACTTTACTTGCCCAAAAAGGCCGTAGGCAAGTTATTTTGTGCGGTATCGAAACCCATGTTTGTGTTTATCAAACATGCAAAGACCTGCTTCAACATAACTTTGATGTTCATGTTGTCGCCGATGCCATGTCGTCGCGCTCAACGGATAACAAAGTACTGGGTATTCAAATGATGCTTAATCTTGGTGCGCAGCTGACAAATGTAGAGTCATTACTTTTTGAATTACAACATCAGGCAGAAGGCGATAGGTTTAAAGCCTTATTAAAATTGATTAAATGATCTTAACCGCTTTATTGGCGTATTATTTGATCATCTTTCATTACTGGTAGTCGATTTTAGCCTATATGAACAAGCCATCTGATACTCAAAAAGCCGCTAAAGTACCCAGTAGCCGAGTTGCACGTTTTTCGGCATTTGGCGGGTTAGCCACTCGCTTAGCTGGCAACATAATTAAAGAAGGGGTAAAACAATACAGCCAGGGTCAATCACCGCAGCTGAAACAGCTGGTTATGACCCCAACGAATATTGGCCATATTGCAGACAAACTGGCGCAATTACGTGGCGCAGCGATGAAAGTCGGCCAAATGCTTTCGATGGATGCAGGCGAGCTGTTACCACCAGAGTTAACTGAAGTACTGGCCAAGTTGCGTTCTAACGCTAACTACATGCCCCATAAACAACTTATCGGCGTATTGAAGTCTCACTGGGGAGACAATTGGTTAGATGCTTTAGGTCAATTTGAGTTACGCCCATTTGCAGCAGCATCAATCGGTCAAGTGCATCTTGCTTACTTAGCCACAGGGGAGAAGCTGGCGGTAAAAATTCAATATCCGGGTATTAAAGACAGTATTGATAGCGACATTGATAATGTCGCCTCACTATTAAAAATGTCAGGATTAGTGCCGAATAACGTCAAACTTGACGAGCTCCTTTCCCAAGCTAAACAGCAACTACACCATGAGGCTGATTATCTTCACGAAGCGGCATTACTGATTCAATATAAGCAATGGGTTAAACACCAAGCCCACTTTATTGTGCCAAAAGTTTACCCTGCACTGAGTAACAACAGTATTTTATGTATGGAGTTTGTTGAAGGCCAGTCAATCGAATCTATAGCGTCATTAGATCAACACACCCGTGATAGTGTAGCCACCAGGTTATTACAGTTGTTTCTTGATGAGTTATTTACTTTTAAGCTTGTTCAAACCGATCCTAATTTTGGTAACTTTCAGTACCAAGCAGATACAGGTTGCATTGTACTGCTTGACTTTGGTGCTACGCGAACCATATCAAACGCCTTATCGCAGGGTTATAAATTACTGATGCAGGGCGCAATGACCAGTGATATGGCATTAATCACTAAGGCTGCATCACAAATTGGTTTCTTCCAAGACAATATTTCTGCTGAGCAGCAAGCATTGATTGTCGATATTTTTCATCAGGCATGCGAACCCTTAAGGCACAATGGCGAATATGATTTTGCCCAAAGCCGATTAGCTAAAAGAGTCACCGATGCAGCTAGATCAATGAGCACACAACAAGATGAATGGCACACGCCACCAATGGATGCTATTTTTATTCATCGTAAATTGGCAGGCATTTATTTGTTGGCGGCGAAGATTAAAGCTAAGGTTAACGTGCAGGCATTATTTTCTGTTCATCAAACTAATGATATCGAAAAATCGGTGTAACATGCCGTTATCTACTTTTTAAGAGCATGCTGTTAATGCTCAACCAACATCAAATATTATCTTGGAAAAACTATGGATAACGGCTTTAAAATCGGCTTGTTCTGTGCGTGCTTAATCAGTCTACTCGTTACCGCATCAAGCCAGGCACATTCGATTAATACAGAAACGGTTATCCGAAATAGCTCAAACAGCACCAGCCAACTAGGTGAGTTTGCAATTGCAGAAATTGCCGATGGCGTTTATCTGCATCATTCATATTTAAATGTTACTGACTTTGGTGTAGTCGAAGCCAATGGGCTTGTCGTGGTGCAAGATAAACAAGCTTACATTATAGATACACCATGGACAGACAGCGATACGGCATTGTTACTTGAATGGATAATACAGCAAGGTTTCACCCCTGTTGCCAGCATTTCGACCCATTCACATCAAGATCGCGCCGGTGGTATAGGCTATTTAAATAACCATGGCGTTCAGACTATTGTCTCTGACCGTACCCAAGATATTTTAGCTGTGACCAATAAACCCCAAGCGCATACAGCCTTTGAAGGTCATCGTTACACTGTAAAGTCTGATCTTATTGAGGTGTATGACTTAGGTGCTGGGCATACAAAAGATAACCTCGTGGTGTGGTTGCCAAAACAGCAAATGCTATTCGGCGGTTGTTTGATAAAATCACTCGACTCAAAAACCATGGGCTATATTGGCGAAGCCGATATGCAGGTATGGCCGACAACGATTAATAAAGTAAACCAACAGTTCCCTAACATTAATCTCGTTATTCCGGGCCATGGTGCAAGTGGCGATACGACATTGCTCAGCCATACCATTGAACTAATCGAACAGTATAATCGTACACAATAACCTTACTGAATTGAGCAAAAACCCGTCTATTAATCGAACTCAATGAGTTCACACAAGGAGAGTCACCATGTTTAGTCACATCATGATCGGCGTTAATGATATTGAAAAGTCGAAAAAGTTTTACGACGCAATTTTAGCGACTTTAGGCCACGCACCAGGTGTCATAGATGATAAAGGCCGCTGCTTTTACTTCACCCCTACAGGCATTTTTGCATTAACTAAGCCGATTAACGGCGAGCCAGCTTGTCATGGTAACGGCACGACTATTGGTTTTGCGGCTGAAACCCCTGCCGCTGCTGATGCATGGGAAGCTATGGGTGTTAAAAGTGGTGGTACCGCTTGTGAAGGAGCGCCAGGTCTACGCCAAGGTCCTGGCTTTGAATTGTATCTAGCCTATTTACGCGATCCTGATGGTAATAAACTGTGTGCACTGCACAGAGTTGCTAAGAAATAATCTGCACATGCAATCACAACTTAATGGGCGAAGTATTTATACTGCGCCCATTTTTTCATAAAATAAATTAGTAATACAACATCCTCTGAATTACGCTAAGACCTATTGAACCTTTATGCTTGAAAACACCACTTAAAGTAATAACGCTTATGGATGCATCACAATCCACTACAAGGTAAAATAGCCGCCCTTTGGTATAGTAAGAGTGTGTAATGGCTGTTAACGATCCCTGTTTTATTCTTTTCAATGGCAGTATTGCTGAACAAAGCTTACCGGAGTCGTTTACTTTTCCGTTTTATTATCAACCTCACACCCTATGCATACAAGCGGCAGAACAGTTACAACAAGACTTGTTAGACACAAACCCTTGGCGACATAACTTTGGCTTAGATCCTGAAAACGATCGTGGAATGGTCATAGGTAAAATGTTTGGGGTACTGGTTGTAAAAAATCAGCAGGACAAACTGGGATTTTTAGCGGCATTTTCAGGCAAGTTAGCAGATCAAAATATTTTGCCTCCCTTTGTACCGCCAGTGTTTGACATGTTAACTAAAGACAGCTTTTTTAGTGTTGAAAACAAACAAATCAATGATATCAATCAACTCATTATTCAGCATGAAACAGATCCCCAATTAACCAGGTTAGTTGACCTTTTAGCAGATCAACAGCTGCATTCAGAAAATGAGCTCGCACAGCTACGATCTGTCATTATTGAAAGCCGTAAGCATAGAAAAGATCAGCGTGAGCAAGCTGATTTAGCCTTAGCGCAACATAACATGACCACTGAAGCATTCACATCATTGTCAATTGAGCTTAGTCGCCAGAGTGTGCAACAAAAATTTAAGCTTACTGAGTTAAAACAACATTGGGCAATCAAGGTTGACTATACCCAGCAACAGGTTGACACACGACAACAACAAATAAACCAATTAAAAAAACAGCGCAAACAGCTTTCTAATCAACTGCAAAAGAAGCTGTTTAATCAGTACCAGTTTTTAAATGTGTTAGCAGAAAGCAAAGATTTAAACACAATATTTCACGATGCCCCGAATCATCTGTCTCCAGCTGGTGCTGGTGAATGTGCTGCACCTAAATTATTACAGTATGCCTTTCAGCACCAGTTAACCCCTATCGCTATGGCTGAGTTTTGGTGGGGCTCATCACCTAAATCAGAAATAAAGCAGCATAAAAACTTCTACCCAGCCTGCCACAGTAAATGCCGTCCTATATTGGCACATATGCTTAAAGGTATGACCGTCGACCCTGATCCATTACTTGTGAATACCGCAGTCAATAAGCACATTGAAATAGTCTATCAAGATAAAGACTTAGCGATTATCAATAAACCCGCTGAGATGCTCTCTGTGGCAGGAAAAAATGTCACCGACTCAGTACAAACCAGAATGAAACAATTATTTCCCCAAGCCACTGGTCCACTTATAGTACATCGTCTTGATATGTCGACTTCAGGACTAATGGTAATAGCACTAACCAAAGACGCTAACAAAGCATTACAACAACAGTTTATTAACCGCACAGTAATCAAACGCTATATTGCATTAGTTGACGGTAAACCTAAGGGGCAAAATGGCACAATAAACTTGCCGCTTAGAGTCGATTTAAATGACCGCCCCAAGCAATTAGTTTGTTATGAACACGGTAAGCAAGCCGAAACCTATTGGGAGGTATATAAGCACAAAGGTGCCTGCACCCTTTTACACTTATATCCAAAAACAGGACGTACTCATCAACTTAGAATGCACTGCGCCCACCACCAAGGCTTAGGATTGCCTATTGTGGGAGATGACTTATATGGTATTCAGCAAAACAGGTTGCATCTGCACGCAGCATTTATCGGCTTTAACCACCCAACCACCGATGCGTGGATCGAATTTAATACTTTTGCTGACTTTGAATGATCGACATCAAAGACCCGCTAGGTAAAAACAATGAGACTATAATATCAGCACTAAAAAAAGCTTAACACTGCTGCAGTGTTAGGTTTGCGTCAAATAGACATTACACATTTAACAAGATCGATCCTTGATAAACAGTAGTCATGTTAAAAAATATAGGTTATTGTAACAAAATATATAGGTGCTAATTATGACTTCTGCTTGTTGTTGACACTTTTAGCTCCTAAAACATGACAAACCAAGTGACGTTGCCGCAAAAACGTGACTATAGTTGTAGACTACACCCCTGATTAATTATAAAAATAACTATAAGCTCAAGCACTGTTAAGGATAAAAGTGGAACTATGAAAGAATGGTATTTCTCACATAATGGTGAAGTTAGCGGGCCTCTAGGCTTGTCGGACTCAAACAAGTTTATCGAAAAAAACCCAGACACCTACGCCTGGCATCCATCTTATGCCCAATGGATACCAGTCAGTCATGTCGATGAGTTTGATATAGTAATCACACCACCACCTCCGCCTCAAGCTATCCCAAAAAAGTTGATTGAGCGTTTTATAGCAAAAGAACAAGAGCTTAATACCGCACTAAGTCGAATTGAAACAACGATAAAGTCTCTTAGCAATTCACTCGCTGATTTTGATCGTGATACTAATAAGACGAAAACGATAACCCAGAATTTAAATCAAGAAGTTAAAACAACAATCCGAAGTGTTAATGAACAGTATGAGGCTTTACAAAGAACTCTTGCTGGCGTCGCAACTAAGTAATGATTCCAAATCATATTTGCGATAACTCCTAATCACTGTTGATAACGACTAAATAAGAATTATGATTATGAAAAAATGGTTTTTTTCACATGATGGCGACGTAACAGGGCCATTAACCGAAGTTGAGGCTATTGCGTTTTTACAAGACCAGCCTAACTGTTATGGCTGGCATCCAGCATTTTCACAATGGCTGCCGGTTAGCCATATTAGTGAATTCTCTGGTTTAGTGTCGCAGCCAGAATCGCCAGCTCAAATTCCAAAAGAGCTTATTAACGAGTTTACCTCTAAGCGACATGAGTTGACTGAAAACCTCGTTGAAATAGACGAGTCTATTAAATATTCTAAAACTTATCTATATGAGTTAGAACAAGAAATAAATATATACAAGCGTCTAACAAGTAAGTTAAGCGATGAAGTTAAGAACAATATCAGCAGCATTGAAAGTCGATATGAAGATTATCAAGCCCATTTTGAAGAACTTGTTAACGCTGTCAGTATTGCTAAATCTGAAATAGCTGAAGTCACTACAGAATTTGATAAACGTCTACAAATAAGAGAAAAAGATCAAGCCTCAGTGCCTACGCCGTCTCAAGTTATGTCAGATGCTTCTGCCACATCAATTATTGCCTCGAGCGTATCATTTGAATCAGTAGCAGCGAAATCAACATCAATCGATCCAGTTGCCACTAAATCGGCATCTATTGATCCTGTCGCTACTAAAACGTTATCACTTGACCCTATAGCAACCAAGTCTGCATCATTAGACCCTGTGGCTAGCTCAGGACTATCATTAGATCCCGTAGCAACAAAAACAGTGCCTTTAGATCCTATTATTAGTAAAACAATCACCCTAGATAACGTTGCTGAAATTAGACCCAGAACAGCATCGTTAGACCCTCAGCCTATCCGACCATCGGCCAGCATGGACAATGTTGCTGTACGCTTGAAGCCGGGGGAATCTATTGATGATATTACGCCAAAAAAGTCGCAAGAGAAAATTGATAACATTCAATTTTCTGAAGAACTAAAAAACAATATAGAACAAAAGCTTGAAAAGGTTTTTGAAGCAAGCCCTGCAATACCTGATCAAAAGTCTAGTTCAAAAGCTGAGCCCTCTGCAAAATTGCAAGGCGTGACCAGTATTTTAAAATCAGTGTTCAGGGGCGATAAAAAAGTTGAACCAAAGCAAGAAGTCAAAGTGGAATCACCAGTATCTCTAGCCCACAGCAATGATGATCTAGATGATGATCATGATGACCATGATGACGATTTTCTTGATAATGAAGAACGAAATGGAACTGACGGAGAACCTACTGCAGCAGATAAAGAAAGCCGTATGCGCCGCCGTAGTAGAAGACGTCGTTAACACTAAGTACCAATACAAATGGCCAACTTAACGTAAGTTGGCCATTTTTTTAGCTGAACCCTATGTATGCTTTCAGCGACATTTTTATTAATTAATAGTCAAATCCTAACTGAGCTTTGATCCCTGCATTAAACGCATGCTTAATCGGCTGGACTTCACTCACCGTATCAGCAAGCTCGATAATCTCCCGGTGACAAGAACGCCCAGTAATAATCACATGTTGCATTGCAGGTCTGTTTCTCAAGGCTGTGAGAACTCGCTCTAACTCGATATAATGATAGCTAACCATGTAGGTTAACTCGTCCAATAATAATAAATTCACCGACTTATCTTGCAGCAGTTTCTCTGCGTATTCCCAGGCTTCTACAGCCGCTTTAGTATCTTTTTCTTTATCTTGTGTTTCCCAGGTAAAGCCGGTTCCCATAACATGGAACTCAACCCCTGCACCTTCTAACAAATTACGTTCACCACATGCCCAAGTGCCTTTAATAAATTGCACTACCGCGGCTTTGTGACCGTGGCCAACCGCGCGTGCAACAGAGCCAAAGCCAGAAGTTGATTTACCTTTACCATTACCGGTAAGCACTAATAAAATGCCCTTTTCTTGCTGTGCTGCGGCAATTTTAGCGTCTACACCTAGCTTTACTTTTTGTTGACGTGCTTTATGGCGATCCGCCTTTTGATTATCAAGCTTAGTACTTTCAAGACTTGTATTGTCAAGATTGGTACTGTCAACATCAGTACTGTCGATGTTTGCATTGTTGTCTGTTGTCTTCTCGGTCATGAGATCACTCCGGTTAATTTGTCTAAATCAAGATGTGTTTCTAATACGTCAGCAAGACGATTTAATTGCTGTTCGCGAATGTGATTAATATCGATTGCTTCAGCTTGCGCAAGACCGGCCCATTGTAAAAGCAGCTGACAAGCTGCTGGACTATCAAATAAGCCATGAATATAAGTACCCATAATCAAGTTATCTTGACTAACTTGACCATCAAACTGAGCCGTATCTGTGCCAATTTGAATCGGATGCGAAATATCGCTATGGGTAAAGCTCGATACACCACAATGAATTTCATAGCCTGTAAAGCTAACCTGTTGCTGCTCTAATTGTAAGTAACCACTTACTTGAGTAAGGGTTTTATGTGTGGTTAATTCAGTATTAATATCCAACAAAGCTAAACCTTTGATGCTGCCTACAATATCTTCTACACCGTGGGGATCATCAATCAGATGGCCTAGCATTTGATAACCACCGCAAATACCAATCACTTTTCCACCGTAACGTAAATGCTTAAAAATAGCCTTATCCCAGCCTTGCTGGCGCATAAAAAGTAAGTCGGCACGGACATTCTTACTGCCAGGTAAAATGATTAAATCAGCATAAGGAAACACCTTATGTTGATCTGCCATGCTGATATAGCGAAACTCAACCTGAGGATGCAGGCGTAATGGATCAAAGTCGGTATGATTACTAATCCGCGGAAAAACTAGCACCAATACGATTAGCTTGTTCGTGGTAAGTGAGGGGCTTAGGTTTGAAGATTCAACTAAACCGTCTTCGGCATCAAGATGTAAGTCGTGCAAATAAGGTAATACACCAAAAACAGGTTTTTTAGTATAGCGTTCTAACCAGTCAATGCCGGGTTGAAGCAAACCTATATCACCGCGAAATCGATTAATCACAAAGCCTTTTACTCTAGCTTGTTCAGATTCGCTCAATAGTGCCAATGTACCCACAAGGTGAGCAAACACACCGCCTTTATCGATATCAGCAATGATTATCACCGGGCAATCCGCGACTTCGGCAAAGCCCATATTAGCGATATCACCCTGGCGTAAATTAATTTCAGCGGGACTGCCAGCGCCTTCAATAACGACCAGTGAGTACTGTTGCTGCAAGCGCCGATAAGATTGCATCACTGCCGTTAATGCTAGGGTTTTATAACCTTGGCTTTCAGGTCCAAAAAATGCTTTAGCTTCAAGTGTGGTTAGCGCTTTACCATGAATAATGACTTGAGCACCGGTATCAGAACTAGGTTTAAGTAATACAGGGTTAAAATCAGTATGCGGCTTTAGATAACAGGCAATGGCTTGCAACGCTTGTGCTCGGCCAATTTCACCACCGTCTTCGGTTACCGCACTGTTTAACGCCATATTCTGTGGTTTAAACGGCGCGACAGCAATATGCTTACGGGCAAAAACACGGCACAAACCAGCAACTAGAGTACTTTTACCCGCATCGGATGTGGTGCCCTGCACCATCAAAGCCCCTGTTAATATATTTTTGAAGTCGCGAGTAGATGGGGTATGACTGGTCTTGAGATGAGCGCTATCTATAGCCATTAGGATTTAGGTGCTTTTAATGAAAGAGGTAATCCGGCAACGACTAAACTGACTTGATCAGCCAATAAAGCAACGGATTGGTTTAACCAACCAGCTTGATCAACAAACTCACGGCTCAGTTCCCCCATTGGCACAATACCCGACCCAACTTCATTACTGACTAATACAATATGAGATTGCAGTTGTGGCAAAGTCGACAGTAACTGCTTTTTTTCCATTTGCCAGCTAGATAGGATACCGTTTTGTAATTGCTCTGGTGCCAAAGATAATAGATGATTGCTTAAATATAAGGTTAAGCAGTCAACTAAAATAACCTGGTTAGCTTTATCAATTTGGTTTAAACAATCAGCCAATGCCAATGGTGTTTCAATGGTTTGCCACAACAGCTTACTGGTAATTCGATCCTGCTGATGACGCGATATTCTTACGTTCATCTCGTCATCACCAGCTGTAGCAGTCGCAATGTAAATGATGTCCATATGTTGCGGTAGCGGCTTAACAATATTGGCAACTTGCTGCTCTGCAAAGCGACTTTTACCGCTTCTGGCTCCACCGAGTACTAAATGGATCACTAACTTAAACCAACCGCCAAAATAACCAAGTAGCACACAATTTCGCTAACTTGTTGCGCGGCACCTAAGGTATCACCCGTGTATCCGCCTATTTGGCTTCTAAATAAACTGCCTAATAGAAAACGTACACCCCAAAGAATAATAAACAAAGCAAAAGCAGCAAAACCATTGAGCCACAACAATACAAAAATACCGCTGGCTAACAGAATGAACAAATCGTTCAACGACTGATGCTGCGCTAAAGGTTTAGATTTGCCACTGTCATCTCGGACATATTTTTCACTAAATATTAAGCTAGCGGCAACCACTCTGCTCAATGTGTGCGCCACAATAAAACCACTAATTGCCGCCATTGGGCTATATAATGCTAGCTCCACTAATAACTGCCATTTCAATAACAACGCTAAACCAATAGCTAACGCACCATAACTTCCCAAACGGGAATCTTTCATTATCAGTAGTTTTTCTTCAACACTCCAACCACCACCAAAACCATCTGCAGTGTCCGCTAAGCCATCTTCATGGAAGCCACCGGTGGCAATAACACCGACGACCATGGCCACTAATACCGCTATACTGGCCGGTAAAATAAGTTGCACTAGCCAAAATACCAAGGCACTGATTAAGCCAATCACTAAGCCTACTACACCAAAAAATCGGCTAGATTTGTTGAGCTTTTCAGCATCAATTACCACCCATGATGGGATAGGAAGACGAGTAAAAAAACTTAATGCCACAAAAAATAGATTTAATTGTCTTAAACCACGGTATAGATTAGCCATACTTTCCTTAAACTACATTATCAACACCAGCATCTTCGAAACTGGCCATGTCATTATAAAAATTGATTGCTGCTTGTACTATGGGTAGTGCCAACGCCGCCCCCGTTCCTTCCCCTAAACGTAATCCTAGGGACAAAATAGGCTTAGCATTTAAATGCGCTAGCATTAATTTATGCCCTTGTTCTTCTGATTGATGAGCAAACACTAAATAGTCTCGAGCCGCAGGGTGTAATCTTACAGCGACTAATGCCGCAGCGGTAGAGATAAACCCATCAATTAGCACTAATATTTTTCGCTCAGCCGCCGCCAAGATAGCCCCAGTCATTTGCACAATTTCAAATCCGCCCAAACACGCTAAAATATGCAGGGGAGAAGTTAAACTTGAACGATGTAATATTAATGCCTGACTGATAAGTGATTTTTTCAATGCATAGGTCTTGTCATCAATACCTGTACCGCGCCCGACGCATTGCTCAACATCTATATCAAGTAACACCGCCATCATTGCCGCTGCGGATGAGGTATTACCTATGCCCATTTCACCAAGGGCGATGACATTACAACCGGACAATACGTGTCGTTCAACCACTTCACTAGCAGCCTCAAAACCTTGTGTGACTTGCTCAATAATCATGGCTGGTGCAAGATGAATCGCCTCGGTACCATTACCTAATCGATGTTCAGTTATCCCATCTAACCCCAAAGGAGCGAGTACACCAGCATCTACAACTTCTAGATTAAAGCCCATTTGCCGACAAAAAACGTTAACTGCGGCGCCACCATGAACAAAATTAGCCACCATTTGGCTGGTGACTTCACTTGGGGCAATAGACACGCCGTACTTAGCAATACCGTGGTCGCCGGCAAACACCAATAAACCAGGCTGGTTAATATGTAATTTTGTGGCTGTAGGATCACATGAAAACTGTATTTGAGCGATTTGCTTAACTAATACTTCCAGTAAGCCTAGGGATCCCTGAGGTTTAGTTTTTTGATCAATCTTATGTTGGATCATAGCATCAAACTGATGAGTAACCGGCACAACGGTAAACATAACCACTCCTCGTCAGGGGAATCACTGACAAATCAAAAAACGTCATTAACACTCAAGCTATTATTAACTCAGCTATTAGCGCCTGTGCCGTAGAATAAATAAGAAAAATACACTGCCAATGGCTGCGGTAATAATACCTACTGGTAACTCTTGATTGCCTAAAATACAACGAGCGACAACATCAATCCAAACCATAAACAGCCCACCTACCATGGCCGTTACTACCATAGGCTGGCGTCCTGGAAATAATAATCGTACACAATGGGGGATCATCAAACCAACAAATCCAATGCCACCACAACTTGCGACTAAAATGGCGGTGATCAACGAGCACAATAACAACATATTTAAACGCAGTTTGGCGACATTAACCCCTAGGGTATGCGCGGTTTCATCACCGGCTTGCAGCGCAACAATTTGACGTTTAAATACTAAAATAATGACTAAACTGCTGGCCACAATAACACTGGGTAATACCACGCCAGCCCAACTAGCTTTAGCAAAGCTGCCTAATGTCCAAAACAACACTGAGGCAGTGGCTTGCGGGCTTGAAAAATACAGCACTAGACTCGTTAAGGAACCAAATAAAAATGATGTAGCCACACCTGATAACAACATCCGCTCAATTTGGCTACTGCGTCCTAAACCAGACAAACTCAACACCAGCAGTACTGACAAACTTGCGCCCGCAAATGCGCCTATAGGCAGGAGTAAATTTTGCCAACTCCACCAAGCGAGTTGCCCAGAAGAAAGCGCAAGTAAATCAGCCTGCGCAAATAAGCCGCTTGATAGCAGGCTAAAAACCACCACAGCGCCAAATGATGCACCAGAACTAATGCCAAACAAATACGGGTCGGCTAATGGATTGCGGGTAACTGTTTGCAATACGCTGCCCGCTAAGGCCAAGCCAGCTCCAGCAACAAAAGCCAGCATAATACGCGGAAAACGCAGTTCAAATACAATCCGTTCAGTAATGCTTGCTGGATGAAAGACCAAGTCATCTTGCCAAGGCAGTCGTTGAATTATCGCCGATAACACATCGGTAAAGTTGATACTGGCGGCACCAAAGCTGGCCGCAGCAATCGGGCTCATTGCTGCCAATATAGCCAATATAAACAGAAAAAATTGGTAGCGACGGTGATCTTTAACTGGGGTCATAATTGAACCTCGCTACCATTGGAAACTAATGCGTTAACGGCAAATGCTTTGGCGTGATCTTGAGGCACATAACCATAAAAATAATTGATCAGCGGTTTAGCATGTTGCGGATGTTTTTTAACTTCGCAGCACACTTCAAATACGTCGCCAATTTGCGCTTCTGTTAGTACCTCAGTTGGACATCCCTGCGCCACCAGCAGGCCCTTATTGAGTAATAAAAGGTGGTCACACATTGCACTTGCCAGGTTTAAATCATGAATAGACGCAATGACCGTAATACCTAAACTTTTCACTAATTCTAAAATTTGAATTTGATAACGAATATCTAAATGATTAGTTGGTTCATCTAAAATCAGTAATTGGGGGCGCTGCACTATCGCTCGAGCAATCAAAGCTCGTTGTTTTTCACCACCCGATAATTGGCCATATTGCAAAAACGCTTTATCAGTTAACCCCACTTTATTGATGGCATCATTAATAAGCTGATTATCTTCGGCGGTATAGCCATCAAACATACCTTTATGCGGTGTTAAACCCATTGCAATTAATTGACTGGTATTCATATCAAAAAACTGCGGAGTATCTTGTTGGACTACGGCAACTTGAGTGGCAAAAGCTTTTCCATGAAATTGACTAATATCTTGACCAAATAAGGATATTGTTCCGCGACTTGGGGTAATGTAGCGATATAAACAGCGCAGTAAACTCGATTTACCCGCACCATTTGGGCCAATAATTCCAAGCATTTTATTGGCTGTAAGGCTAAAACTAATATCAGCTAAAATTTGAGTATCATCATGTCGCCAACTCAGCTGATTAACCACTAAAGCAGGTATCGATGCTGATGAATTAGCGGCCATTAGCGCTTCAACACTTTGGGAGTTCACAAATAACGCCCTCGACAATGGCTTGATTTACGATTAAGTAAGCCAAGCATAAACAAGCCGAAGTTAACTAGATGGCTAATAGGGGAAGCACGAACAAGATCAAACATACACGCTCCGCTGAGTATCCCGCTCAGGCGTAAAAATGAATAGTGACAAGCTGGTATCTGACTTTTGCTGGCCACAGACATATAATATGCAGGACAAACAATCACAGTTGCGGGGACAGTTCGGGCTTACCCGATTCCCAATACTCAACACTATATTAAAACGGCTCTATTTTGGTGGTTAATGATGGCCAGTTCAATCTAAAACTGAGCTTTTCAAAACATAAGCTGCCTTGTGTGGCCATTTGTAAGTCATCTGCATCAATAAATACATCAACTGTCATCAACGCGGCATAGGGTAATTGTAATTGCGTAAACACACCAGCCTGCCCTTCAGCACCTAAAAGTTGTGCCATAATGCAACGCATTACCCCGCCATGGGTCACAACAAGTGCTTGATTGGGTAATTCACTTGCAAAAGTTTCATTGGTCAATTTTGCAGTGGCAAAAGACTCATCCTGAACATCACCGTCAATCGAATTCAGCATCTGACTAATAATTTTCACTAATACCTGCTTCACTCGAGCACTAAAATCAACTAAGTGCTCACCTCCTGGTGGCGTGTTGTCATGCAGCCAAGGGTTTGCCCAGTATGCATCTAATTGCGCTTGGTGTAGCTTATATAATGCCTGCCAGGTTTGACCATCCCATTGGCCAAAATCAATTTCTTGTAAACTGTCTAATAGGGTTATGGGCAACTGGTGTTGTTTTGCGATAAGGTCACTAAACACAGCGCAACGCCTCAACGGGGATGAATACACAATAGCAGGGCATAGCGCTAAGCTATTAAAAGCTTGTTGCATTTGTATTTGACCTTGCTCAGACAAGGCTACATCTGTTTTACCGCGCAGGATCTCACCGCCAAGGCAGTGACCATGGCGCAGGAATACCAATTGAAGATGTTTCATGGTTTTCTGCCTTGCCCTGAAGATAACAACTCGCGTATTATGGACGTCTATACGTATAAATGTCCAAACAAAATTCTGTTTGTTGAGAGCCAGCTATTCATTATTTACCCATTAACTCTCAACAAAATAGCTAGTTAGATAAATATGTCACGATTAAGTTAACGTGCCACTGCATTAAAAAGGTAATCCGTTATGACCAAGTCAACTTCCTACAGTCAAGTGCTTGAACAACTGACAAACACGCTAAAAGAGCGAATTGTCATTCTCGATGGTGCTATGGGTACCATGATCCAAGACTACAAGTTGGAAGAAGAAGATTACCGTGGTGACAGATTTAAAGACTGGCATTGCGACGTCAAAGGCAACAATGACATGTTGGTCCTTAGCCAACGTCAAATCATTAAAGATATTCATACTAAGTATCTGCTAGCCGGTGCTGACATTATTGAAACCAACACCTTTAACGCTACCACCATTGCTATGGCTGACTACGATATGCAGTCGCTATCGGCTGAAATTAATTTAGAAGGTGCCCGGGTTGCACGCGAAGCAGCCGATGAAGTGGCCGCCCAAACGGGTTATGCCCGCTATGTAGCGGGTGTGCTTGGTCCAACCAATCGCACCTGTTCAATCAGCCCAGATGTAAACGACCCTAGCTTTCGTAACGTTAGCTTTGATGAGTTAGTTGATGCCTATGTTGAATCAACTACCGCCTTAATTGAAGGCGGCGCCGACATCATTATGGTTGAAACCATCTTTGATACCTTAAATGCCAAAGCCGCCTTATTTGCCATTGAGAAAGTATTTGATCAACTTGGCGATCGCTTGCCAGTAATGATTTCAGGCACAATTACCGATGCATCTGGTCGCACATTGACCGGCCAAACCACTGAAGGTTTTTACAATTCACTGCGTCATATCAAGCCGTTATCTATCGGTCTTAACTGTGCATTAGGTCCAAAAGAACTGCGCCCTTATGTTGAAGAGTTATCCCGTATTGCTGAATGTTTTGTGTCTGCTCACCCTAACGCAGGTTTGCCAAACGAGTTTGGCGGTTACGATGAAACTCCTGAGGAGATGGCTGAAGTCATTAGTGATTGGGCCCGTGAAGGCATGCTGAATATTGTAGGCGGATGTTGTGGCAGCACACCCGCTCATATCAATACCATACGTGAATCAGTGATCAATCATGAGCCACGCCAGATACCCGACATTCCGGTAGCTTGTCGTTTATCAGGATTAGAGCCATTAACCATTGATGGTAACTCACTCTTTGTTAACGTCGGCGAACGAGCCAACGTGACCGGCTCAGCTAAATTCTTACGCTTAATTAAAGAAGAAAAGTTTGAAGAAGCCTTAGATGTGGTGCGCGAACAGGTTGAAAATGGTGCGCAAATAATCGACGTCAACATGGATGAAGGCATGCTAGACGGTGCTGAATCGATGAAGAAATTCTTAAACTTAATCGCCTCTGAACCCGATATATCCCGCGTGCCTATTATGATCGACTCATCAAAATGGGAAGTGATTGAAGCCGGCCTTAAGTGTGTTCAGGGCAAGTCTATTGTTAACTCTATTTCGATGAAGGAAGGCGAAGAAGCCTTTATCAAACAAGCCACTCTAGTCAAACGCTACGGCGCTGCAGCCATAGTGATGGCCTTTGATGAAGACGGCCAAGCCGATACCCGAGAGCGTAAAACCCAAATTTGTACCCGTGCCTATCGCTTATTAGTTGATGTGGTCGGCTTTGCCCCTGAAGACATTATTTTTGACCCGAACATTTTTGCTATTGCCACTGGTATTGATGAACACGACAACTATGCGGTCGATTTTATTGAATCGATTAAAGACATTAAAGCCACATTACCCTATGCGATGATTTCAGGTGGCGTATCAAACGTGTCATTTTCATTCCGTGGCAACAACCCAGTACGTGAAGCCATTCATGCGGTGTTCTTATACCATGCGATTCAAGCGGGTATGGACATGGGCATTGTTAACGCTGGGCAGCTGGCTATATATGATGATATTGATGCAGATTTAAAGCAAAAAGTCGAAAACGTGGTTCAGAACCTGCCCTGCCCGGTTGCAGATTCAACCAACACAGAACAATTATTAGATGTGGCTGAAAAGTACCGTGGCGACGGCACTCAAGTGGCTAAAAAAGAAGATTTAGCATGGCGTAGCTGGCCGGTAGAAAAACGCTTATCGCACGCCCTAGTCAAAGGTATCACCGAATTTATTGATGAAGACACTGAAGCAGCAAGGCTTCAAGCAGCACGTCCACTTGATGTTATTGAAGGGCCGCTGATGGACGGCATGAATGTGGTCGGCGACTTATTTGGTGCTGGTAAAATGTTCTTGCCACAAGTGGTTAAATCCGCTCGAGTGATGAAAAAAGCGGTTGCTTTTTTAAACCCGTATATTGAACTAGAAAAAGTTGAAGGCCAATCAAACGGTCGTATCTTAATGGTTACGGTTAAAGGTGATGTGCATGATATTGGTAAAAATATTGTTGGCGTTGTCTTGGCTTGTAACGGTTATGAAGTGGTTGACTTGGGCGTGATGGTATCGGTTGATAAAATTCTTGAAGCGGTGAAAGAGCATAATATTGATATTATTGGCATGTCAGGCTTAATTACCCCAAGCCTTGATGAAATGGTACATAACGTCAAAACCTTCCACCGTGAAGGCCTGACCATTCCAGCCATCATCGGCGGAGCGACTTGTTCTAAAATTCACACGGCTGTAAAAATTGCGCCGCATTATCCGCATGGCGCCATTTATATTGCCGATGCCTCGCGCGCAGTGCCTATGGTGTCTAAGCTGATTAACAATGAAACACGCCAGGCGACTATTGATGCAGAATATGCTGAATATGATGTCATGCGTGAAAAACGTTTATCGCAAACTAAACGTAAAACCATTGTGCCAATTGAGGTTGCCCGCGAAAATCGCTGTAAACATGATTGGGAAAACTACACTCCATTCACGCCAAATGTGTTAGGCCGCCAAGTTTTTGATGATTATCCACTGGAAGATTTAGTCGAGCGTATCGATTGGACACCATTCTTTAGAAGCTGGGAACTTCACGGCCGCTATCCAGATATTTTAGAGGATAAAGTCGTCGGTGAAGAAGCACGTAAATTATTTGTTGATGGTAAAGCCATGCTTGAAACCATCATCAGTGAAAAGTGGCTAACGGCTAAAGCGGTAATAGGTTTATTCCCTGCTAATACAGTCAACCATGACGATATTGAACTGTATACCGATGAAAGCAGAACCACAGTAGAAATGACTACCCATCATTTACGTATGCAATTAGATCGAGTTGGCAACGACAACTTCTGTTTATCGGACTTTGTTGCGCCAAAAGATTCTGGTGTCGCTGACTACATGGGCGGTTTTGCTGTAACTACAGGCCATGGCATTGATGAGCATGTGGCACGCTTTGAAGCCAATCACGATGACTACAATGCCATTATGCTTAAATGCCTTGCTGACCGTTTAGCAGAAGCGTTTGCTGAACGCATGCATGAGCGAGTACGCAAAGAGTTTTGGGGTTACGCGGCTGATGAAGTGCTTGATAACGAATCACTTATTCGTGAAAAATACAAAGGTATACGTCCAGCACCAGGCTATCCGGCGTGCCCTGATCATACTGAAAAAGGCCTATTATGGGATTTACTTAAACCAGATGAAACTATCGACTTAAATATTACCGAAAGCTATGCAATGTTCCCTACAGCGGCAGTATCAGGTTGGTATTTTGCCCATCCAAAATCCCGCTATTTTGGAGTTACTAACATAGGTAAAGACCAAGTAGAAGATTACGCAAAACGTAAAGGCATGAGCTTAGCCGAAGCCGAGCGTTGGTTATCACCTGTGCTTGACTACGATACAGAGTAATCATTACTTTATATCCTTAGAAAGTCCTCTTTACTCCCCCAAGTGACTCATAGCAGGCCGATACTCAGGCCTGCTATGAGTCACTATTGATCAATCATCGAATAATTGAAACGGTAATGTTTATCAAACGAACTCTCTAAGTTATAACAATACTTGGATAGACTAGCAGAGAGCATTAAGCTAAGTTAATTCTGTTGCGCAATAAAACCAAATCTATCGACATTCAACTCTTGTAAACTAGCGGCCTGAGAAGTATTAACTTGCTGAATGGGTTGCTTCAAGACACGTTCTGCTTGTTGCATTAATATTTGCCAACTATGGTCATTGTCTGACTGCATCGCAAAACCAATGTTGATATTAACTCTCAGGTCATCGTGCAATGGTTTAATGACTAAATTAGCCACTTTCTCTTTTAATCTAACGGTTAACCGTTGTAATTGATCCGTTGAAGTCTCTTCAAACAACAAGACAAACTTATTATCATGCTGTCTGAAAATGCCGCTATTAATATGAGCCGTAAACTCTAAAACACTGGCGACATGCTTAACAACAATATCACTACCACCGTAGCCATATTGTTCACTTATATGAGGTAGTGAATCAATCTCAACAATCATAATGGCCATAGGGGCATTTTGATAAAGACCTAACTCAAAAACTTGTTTGGCTCGATGGGGTAAAGCTTGGCGATTTAACAGTCCTGTTAATGGATCAACCTGAGTCACATCTTGCAATTTGAGTTGTTGTTGACGATATACAATTAAACAACACGATAATGTTATCAAGATTAAAAAAGTGAACACAGCCAAAGTGCCTGACGATTGTAAAACGCGATTCCCCGCAGCACTTAAGGTTAATTGTTTATCAAAAGCTACAAATATAAATCGAACAAATTGTTGTCCAAAAAATATCAATTCAGCAAACAGAAAAGGGTAATAAATAGCGTGAAGCTTTCTAGATTTAGCCGCCAATATAATGGTCAAAACAGTACAGATATTAATAAGCATTAACAAAGGGTATATATAAAGCAACCTAGATGTCAGTGACTCTAAAAAGCCTGGAACGTAATGCATTAAAAACACAATTACAGCGATCAATATCATTGATGGCCACTGAGGGGTAAGCTGAAGCTGCCGTCTGATACCGGCAAGTAAACCAAGATGAGCTAATATATAACATGCATTAGCTAAGCTAGGGCCAAGCCAATAGGGAATAGGGAAAGAGTAAGAAAGTAAGCCAATGCAACTACTGACAAAAAATAATCCACCAGCTATGCTCCAATCTATTAAGCTGCGCTGGCGATGACCAACAACATAAAATGCCAGTAAACTGATAGCCATCATCGCACTGACTATTGCGGTTGATACGTGAAGAGTAAAAGCATCCATTGCTAAATTACATCCTAAATATGCATGTTAAGTTAATATATCGTTAAAAATAATACTTTAAAAGCAACAAACTAACATTTATCACAAATGACGCGTTATATCCGTTATAAATGCCCTGTTTTGACCCAAATAACCGTATCCTGTTCAACATAGGGATTATGCTGACTTAAGTGCGGACTGCGTAGCCAGGTCCCAGCAGGATAATGGCCGTGTTCATCAATAAACTCGCCACTGATAACATATATTTCTTCACCACCAAAATGACGATGTGGTTGAAATTGACATCCTGCAGGCCAAAAAACTAACGCACTGGATTCAGTTAGATGCTGATGTAACGGCATTACTTGCAACTGACCTTGGCCCGGTAACCAAGGCGCGTGTTGAGTGTCGATACGAACTTGCTTTAAATCTGATGGTTGAAACTGGTGCAACTTAACCAGTAATTCACAGCCCTGTAAACTAAAAGGGGCGTGACTAAAACCTTCGGGATTGCGAATGTATGTGCCCGCTGGATAATCGCCAGTCTCATCAGAAAACACGCCAGATAAAACCAGAATTTCTTCGCCTAATGGGTGTGGATGTGATGAAAAACGGGCACCCGCATCATATTTAACGATACTGGTTGCATGGCCTTGCTCAGCTTCTTCTCTAGCAAGACGCTTACGCCACACGCCCTTCGCGGGGCTTTTATCCCAGCCCAATTGATTAGTATCAATAACCACACGTTGGTTAAAGTCCATGTTAATTGAGTCACTTTTTATCGACTTTAAAGGATTAATCTCTGGGATATCAACATCGTTAGAATTACTACTTTGCATTACGGTTCCTCATTCACACTATGTGGTTATCATAGATTGATTAAACAGGAAAACAAGCAGGTACAATTGTGACACCTAGGTACTTTTAGGTGTATTTTAATGAAATATAAGTATTAATTTAATTTACCAGACCGATAAATAATGAGAGCCTTAAAATGCTTTCACCCAATAATGCAATATTATAAGGTCACCACAAGTTAAGGCTCACGACAAAACCTAGTTAATAAACTGTCGTAGCTGCAATGCTTAACAGGTCAACTAAATGTGCCCATTACAAAATGCTCAACCACCCACTTTTGGACTTTAGCTACTGATGTTTAGCTATTAGATTTGGCCAATTGCTTTTGTTGTTTATATGCCTTAGCCGATGCAGGAATTGGGGTTACTTTACCCGTTTCTAACCATTTTTTAAGACGGCTAGCATCTGCTATATGGGTATATTTGCCAAAGGTATCAAGCACCACAAATGCGACTTTTCGCTTATTCATTTCGGTCAACATAATCAAGCAATGACCGGCTTTGCTGGTATAGCCAGTCTTAGTTAGCGCGATATTCCAACCGTCTTTAAATACCAACTTGTTAGTATTCTGGAAGTCAAGATTGTATCTTGGCTTATTGAAAATAATGTGTTTTTTCTCAGTTGAACTTAACTTGCCCAATAAAGGATATTTTTGACTTTCCTGTAGCAAAATAACCAAATCCTTTGCACTGGAGACGTTATCAGCAGATAAACCTGTTGGCTCTGCATAACGAGTTTGCTCCATACCCAATGCTTTCGCTTTGGCATTCATTGCATCAATAAAAGCAAAGTAGCCACCAGGATAATGATGGGCAAGCGCTGTTGCTGCACGATTCTCTGAAGACATTAACGTCATCAGCATCATGGTTTCACGGCTAACTTCACTGCCAACTCGAACTCTGGAGTAAACATTACGCATAATTGGAGCTTGATGAATATCTACGGTAATCATTTCATCTAAAGGTAATTTAGCATCTAATACCACCATTGCAGTCATCAACTTAGTCACAGATGCGATGGGAACTTGATGATTAATATTACTCGAATATAAAACTTCATTAGTGTTAAGGTCCACCAGCATAGCACTACCTGCGGCTAGCTCTTGTTGCTGAGAAGACGCAACGGCTGTTGCTGCATAAGCCTGATGGGTTAAGCTAGCTAATAATAACAGTGTCGAAAAAGCAGATTTGAATGGCATCATCAAGGTTAATTTTTCAATAAAAAAATAAAAATTAAGTATACGCTAAACAATGATCAATCAGCGAGTCAATTCATACGAAAGTAGCGCTTTAACTTCACTTTCCATGAACAAATAGCCTACGGGGTCATTACATCGTTTTATCTGCTAAACCGTTATCGATTAGTCATTAAGATAGCTATACTCATTTATTAATCATACTTGCCAGCAGTAATAACCTATAATCACAGTAAATTGGTAATAATAACAATCACAACTAGCACTCTATGCCAGCGTTAATTTACTGTTATAGTACTTATTCTGACGTAATGAAAAACGTTATACCTGTTAATTCGATTTACTTTTTAGAGGTTGGATCAGATGCTGCTTACTAATGGCTTGATCAAATGGATAACATTATGGCAATGACTATCGATGCACTTCTTGGTAAGTGGCAACAATTTCTAACCTATATCAACCCTAATAGTGCCGCTACAGAGCAAGAGTCAGAGCCGACAAATACGTTATCCTTAAAAGCCATTGCGCAAACCTATCGACACCATGGGCTTAGAAGCCCGCTCAAACAACAGATCTCTTATTCAGTAAATACGGATATTTACCATGTTATCGGGCGAGAACAAGCTATAGATCAAATCAACAACGCCATTGAGTTATGGCGTGATAATCAAGGTGAATTGAGCGCGATCATTGCCCCTTTTGGAGCAGGTGTCAGTACTTTTATTCAGAATATTATTCGCGGGCAACCGGAGTCTGAGCCACTATTATGGCTTAGCTTCTGTAAAGCGCCGCTGTCTTCAAAAGAAGCTATCGCCACTTTATATGATTGTTTTGATATCCAAAATGAGCCCCAATCAATTACAGATGCCATTAGATTAATCAATGCACAGCCTCAACATATTATTTTCCTGGATGACATTCATCGATTAATGCAGCGCCGAATGGGCAGTTATCAAGCTTTGGTAACATTAGCGACTATATTAATGGAAACCAGGCAAAGGCATTGCTGGATTATGGGGTGTGAAACCTATGTATGGCAAAGACTCTCTTCGCAATATCAAATTACTCATTTTATTAAGACCGTAGTTCAGCTTAAGTATTTTACTCAGACTGAACTAACCACATTTCTTACGCTTTACTTACCTGATATGGGTATAAATTTACCGCATGAAAGCAATAACACACAAGAGAATGAAGGCGATTCAGCTCTCACCATAGAGTTAAACGCCCTAGAGTCCCACACCAAAACCTTAATGAAAATCTGCCAAGGCCAGCCTAGACTCGCTTTATTCATTTTAAAGCAATCTATTGATGAGCATAAGGTATCTAAACTTAGCGATCTCAACTCAAAAGATATTTTCACTATCGACACCCACGCACTAAAAAGTTTAGATGAAGAATCTCTCTTTGCACTCGCAGAAATTTATGTTCATGGCGGATTAACCGTTGAACATTTAAGCATTATTTTCAACATGTCTATCGAAGAAAGCTCGTTAAAATTGGAGTTTCTCAGCAGGCAAGGTCTATTGATAACACAATACTGTGAAAGTGATTTTGCGCGACACTTTTATCAAATACCGCCAGTACTGAGTAAAATAGTCGCCACGCACCTGCTTAATCACAACAAACTTTTTAGCTTCTAATCATTACCAAAGAGAATAGGTATGGAATCAACAACAGACGCATTACAGTCGCTAATTAGCATCATCTCATTAGAGAAAATAGCCTTAATTTTATTGATATGCTTTTTTGCCTGGGCGCTATTGAATGTAATAAAAATCAGTTTAGATAAACTCACCATAAAGCTGCCAAAATATCGATTATTCTGGGGACGACTTTACCCGTTTATCCGCTTATTTATTTGGGGCTGCGTAATAATTTATACTACTGCAGGAATTATCGCACCTCACCAAAATGTAGTGTTAGCTATGATTGGTTCAATCAGTATAGTTATCGGTTTAGCGACTCAAGAACCGGCAAAAAATATGATTGCAGGCTTCATTATTATGTTAAATCCCCCCTATCGAGTGGGTGATATGGTCTCGCTCGCAGGCCATTATGGTGAAGTAATAAAACTTGAATGGAGCGTAACCTGGCTGCGAACCTTTGATGACAACACCATCATGGTGCCTAATGCTGAGGTATTAAAAAATGCCGTATCAAATGCCAATAGCGGCGCCCTAGATGAAATGGTTGTAATCAGTTTTAATTTACCTTTGCACGCCGATCATAAACAAGCCATAGCCCTCGCCAAAGAAGCTACACAATGCTCACCTTACACCTTTTTAAATAAGCCCATTAGGATCATATTAGGGACAGATTTATCCTATGGGCAGCATATGCAAACCATTACCATAAAAGCTTATGTAATGGATGTACGCTTAGAGAGAAAGTTCATCAGCGATATCAATGTAAGAGTGTTAGATGCTTTTAAAGATGCGCATTTTTATGACGACAAGCAAATAATTTCGCCGCAGGTTACGTTATAATCGAGATAATGTTAAAAACAACTAATGGAATTGCCTAATGACTCAAGATGAAATGAAAAAAGCGGCTGGCTGGGCTGCATTAAAATATGTCGAAAGAGATACCATTGTAGGTGTAGGTACAGGCTCAACGGTTAATCACTTTATTGATGCACTAGCAACAATGAAAGATGATATTAAAGGCGCGGTTTCAAGCTCCGAAGCATCAACAGCAAAAATGAAACAATTAGGCATTGAGGTATTTGATCTAAACAATGTTGCAGACATAGCCGTTTATGTCGATGGCGCCGATGAGATTAACGACCGCATGGATATGATTAAAGGCGGTGGTGCAGCTTTAACCCGTGAAAAAATTGTTGCCGCAGTAGCCAAAAAATTCATCTGTATTGTTGATAACACTAAACAAGTATCGATATTAGGCGACTTCCCGCTACCGGTAGAAGTTATCCCGATGGCGCGCTCATATGTGGCACGTGAATTAGTTAAATTGGGCGGTGATCCTGAATATCGTCAAGGTGTAGTGACCGATAATGGTAATGTGATAATAGATGTTCACAATATGAAAATTTTAGATCCTAAAGTAATGGAAACTAAAATTAATGCCATAGTCGGCGTTGTAACCAATGGTTTATTTGCTAACCGTGGCGCTGATGTATTGCTAGTTGGCACACCTGAAGGCGTTAACACTGTCACCTCAAAGTAACAGCTTTTTATACTGCTAGCTTTGAAATAGCTATTTTTTAGCAGCTTAACAGGCTAGAGCAGCATTCTCTTCTAATAAAAAACCTAACTCACTAAGTTAGGTTTTTTATTTATCTAGCACCTGCGCATACAAGATGTAATAGCCGCTACCCCTGAGAAAAAGTATAGAAATAGCTAATTCATTACTGAGCTACAGATACTAATAACCATGTCCAACACATCAAAGTATTTTTAGACTTTAAACATACTCACTGATTTATGCAGACCAGCTGCGCGAATACGCAAATCCTCTGATGCTGCTGCATTCTCTTCTGAAGCATGCGAAGACTCATCAGCTATGTCACGAATAACCACCACGTTTTTATTAACCTCAGCAGCCACCATGCTTTGCTCCTCAATTGCGGCAGCGATTTGAGTGCTCATGTCCATAATATTAGTCACATCTTCGTTAATTAAGCGTAGCAATGAACCCGCACTTGCAGCTTGGTCAGCACTTTCTGCACCTTGGCGCTGGCTAGTTTCCATTAACTGTACAATAGAGCGAGTCCGTGTTTGCAAGGTAGTAATAATACCGGCAATCTCCTCGGTAGACTCTTGGGTTCGCATCGCTAAACTTCTAACCTCATCTGCAACAACCGCAAAACCGCGACCTTGTTCCCCTGCTCTAGCAGCTTCAATTGCTGCATTAAGTGCCAGTAAGTTAGTTTGCTCTGCAATCCCTCGGATAACATCTAATACACTGCCAATAGTCTTACTGTCCTGCTCGAGCTCGCGAACCACTTTAGCTGAATCATTAAGCTGACTGGCAAGTAGTTGAATTTTTGCTATCGTTTCTTCTACACCAATTTGACCACTCTTTGCGTTATCGTGGGTTTGACTGGCTTTTAATGCGGCTAATTCAGTGTTATTAGCAATTTCATCAATTGTGGCGCCCATTTCAGTAATGGCGGTTGCAACCATGTCAGTTTCATTCAGCTGCCTTAACACACCTTCTGATGCTAAAGAGGCATTATTAGATAGCTCCTGGCAGGAAGTATTCATTGCATCAACAGCTTCATTGACTTGCTCAATCAAACTTTGAAATGCTCCCACCATACTATTAAAATGAGTGGCAATTCGTGATAACTCATCATCCCCTGAGTCATCACAACGCAGGGTTAAATCTTTAGATTGCTCAATACTGGCAATTACGCGGGTAATATTTTCAACGGGGGTAATAATGCTGCGAATAATATAATAAGTGGATATCGACAAAGCCAGGGTAATCAATAAGAAAATACTGCCGCCTAAATATATGCCATTTTCTTCTGCTTGATTAATTTCAGCTAAAGTTTGTTCTTTTAACGCTTTACTATCGTCATCGGTTTTATAAATAGCATCGCGTAACACCTTCATTTTACCGTCAACTTCAGTCAAGCCAAATTCTTGCTCTTTACTCACTAAGGCCTGAAAGTCAGCCTGATATTGGTCAATACTCGCCTGTAACTCATCTTTGGTTCCAGAGGCTAAATACGAACTATTTACCGCTTGCTTAAACTGACTAATATAAGATTTAAACGAGTCTATATATTTAGGGTCGCGGCGCAACATGAAATCTTTTTCATTACGGCGAAGCTGCAACATGATAACAAGTAATCCATTTTCATTATTGCTGCTTAGGATAGATTCCACATTATGGACAGCTTCTCTTAGCTGGCCATACAGACCTGTTTTAGGGGTTAAGCCTATTTCTTTTTGCAGCACCACAACATCGTTAAATGTCGATTTATAAGTCTGGACACTGTCTTTTAAGCCATTTAAAGCAGTAAGGGGGATATTACGATCATTTAGCACTTCTTCAACACGCTCAAACAATACATTTAGGTCTGCGAAATTCTGTTGATGTTTTTCAAGATATACGACATCCAATCTGTTTAAAAAATCTTTTTCTTCTTTTCTCAGTTGATAAATTTCTTTTTCAATTTCCATTACACTGGTTGTTGCCAATGCCAGCTGCTGTTGTACGTTGATGGAATATTGTTGTAATGCAAACATAGCAACAAGTGCCGAGATCGATACGGCTGCACTCAACAGAAGCTTAGATCGGATTAACATAGCGCATCCTTTTTTCATTTTAATAGTTAATATATAGTCGTTTTTATGTAAGTAAGCTAATAAATAAACTAAAAAGTAAGCCAAAAATTAAGCTAAAAATTAAGCTAAAAATTAAGCTAAGTATTTTTTACAAAAAAATTACCATTAAATTATTATCGGCATATGACATTAAACCTAAATGTTTTTATCGACATTTACAGCCAAAAAATCATAAAAAAAGGCCTTCCGAAGAAGACCTTAATTAATCACTATTATGCTAAAAGCCTAATGCTTGCACAAATACGAGGTTTATTTTTCCATTTGGTGGCAATCAGTACATTCTTTCATTGTCAGTTCAGGGCTGTGCATTTCCATGTCGATTTCATGCGCATCACCAATAGCATGACAATCAGCACAAACAGCTAAGGTTGCTTCATTTTCAGTATGCATAGCAACGTCGATGCTTTCATGACACTCAACACAGTCAACTGCAGCAGCTGAACCAGCAAAAAATAGTGCAGCAAATAAAATTGAATATTTCATATATACTCCTAAGTCATTTAGGCGCAGATCAGTATTATGCGTTCCAAAGCTCAACATTTACTGCACGCGTTTAATCAGTGTATTAACCACTATTTTAGTTTCTATTTCAAAAAAGATTATCAAAAATGCTAACAACATCAAATTTTAAGCGTTATTTTTACAATCTGAATCAACTTTAGCAAAGCTATAGGCTTCTGCACGATTTTCAACCAAAAAAATTACCACCAAGCTATTTACCACTTGGATATCTAAATCATAAATTAATGGATGGAGTCCACTTCTTCTTGTGTTAAGTAGCGCCAATCTCCGGGCACTAACTCTGGGTCTAGTTCAATTTGACCAACACACTCACGGTGTAAATTAACCACTTTATTACCAACTGCGGCAAACATGCGTTTAACTTGATGATATTTGCCTTCGCTAATTGTCAAGCGCACCTGTAGTGGGGTAATAAGCTCTAAAATAGCAGGTTTAGTTAACCCATCCTCATTACGCAGTGCAATACCATTGGCAAAAACAGCCACTAAATCTTCAGTAATGGGATCAGCTAATTCGACTAAATAACGCTTGCCGCAATCTTTTTTAGGTGAGGTTATTTTATGAGACCATTGCCCATCACTAGTGATCAATACTAAACCTGTGGTGTCAGCATCTAGCCTTCCGGCAATGTGCAAGGTATCGATTTTTTCGATATCCATTAGGCTCAACACCGAAGGATAAACTTCATCAATAGTCGAACAAATAGTGTCTACTGGCTTGTGCAACATGATATATCGTTCACCTACCACAGAAATCACTTGGCCATCTAAACAAACCACTGTTTTTTCTGTCACTTGAAATCCCGAATCTTTTATAATGACACCATCACAGGTAACATCACTTCGGTGAAGTGCTTTTTTCGCCATAGTACGGGTCAGTTCGGTACTCTCACAAATAAATTTGTCTAAACGCACAATCAATACTCACTACTTTAATTTGTTCATATTATGCGGTCTTAAGTTAAAAATAGAAATAACAGCCGAGTAAATCGTACTTTTCGTTACACCTAGTCACAAAAAACCACACTAAAACCCCCAGAGAACGCTTGTATTATTAGCCGACAACCCCTTAACATAGCTGTCACAACAATAAGTCAGCAGTCAATTCAAAGAAATACTTTGGCACTCAAAACCTGACAAGATAAAAACAAAATTACCAGCCTCCATTGAAGGGCATATTTAACGCAAGGGAAACAACATGAAAAAATTGGTTATTGGAGGACTTTGTGCCTCGCTTATCGCTGGCCTGTCAGCTTGTAGTGATAATACTCAAGCAACAGCTGATTCGGCAGCAAAAACTGAAGTCACTAAAACAGCAACCGCAGCAGCTGTTGAAAAAGCACTGACTTCAGGTGTTAGCTTTGACAATATGGACAAAAATATTCGTCCACAGGATGACTTTTACTTATATGTTAATGGCGGCTGGATGAACACAGCTGAGATCCCAGGCGATCGCACTAACATTGGTGCTTTTTACGACTTACGTGAAAATGCCCGTGACGACGTTAAAGTCATTATTGAAGATTTAAGTGCCACGCCTAATTTAGCAGATGGTACCGACGAGCAAAAAGTGGCGGACTTATATCGCTCATTTATGGATGTTGCAACCTTAAACAAGTTAGGTATCGCACCAATTCAAGCTGATTTAGATAAAATTGCAGCACTAAAAGACAAGAATGAATTAACTGCATTTTTTGGTGAAAATCAAGCTAATGGTGGCGGAACGCCATTGGCATTCTACGTTGAAATAGATGCCAAAAACTCTAGCCGTTATGCGACTCATATTTGGCAATATGGCTTAAGCCTGCCAGAAAAGGATTACTATTTTAACCAGGAAGAGCGCTTTGTTAATATTCGTAAAGCCTATGTTGAACATATCGAAAAAATGTACGACCTAGCTGGTTTACCAAATGCTAAAGCAAACGCACAAGCTGTTCTTGCGCTAGAAACCAAAATTGCTGAAAAGCATTGGGATGTCGTTGAAACTCGCGATAGCACCAAAACTTACAACTTGTATCAAGTAGCTGACTTAGATGAGTTAGCACCGGACATTAACTGGCAAGGTTACTTGGCAGCATTAGGGGGTGATAAGCAAACTGATATTATTATCAACCAACCTAGCTATATCCAAGGGTTAAATGAAGTCATTAAGAACAATGACCTTGATGCATGGAAAAATTACCTCACGTGGATGACCCTAACTCACAATGCAAGTAACTTATCAGAAGCGGTAGACAACGAAAATTTTGCTTTTTTCTCTAAAACCTTAAATGGTCAGGCAGAGCAAGAACCGCGTTGGAAGCGTGGTGTCACTACAGTAAGCGATACCCTAGGTGAAGTCGTCGGTAAAGTGTATGTTAAACGTCATTTTGCTCCAGAAGCGAAAACACGGATGGAACAGCTTGTTGAAAACCTTCGTGGCGCTTATGGCTCGAGCATCGATTCGCTAGATTGGATGAGCGCTGATACTAAAGTCGCGGCAAAAGACAAGCTAGCTAAATTTAACCCTAAGATTGGTTATCCAAATAAATGGGATGACTATACTAAACTGACGATTAAAGCGGATGATTTATTAGGTAATGCTAAACGCGCTGCAATTTTTGAACATAACAAAAATTTAGCCAAGCTAGGCCAACCAATAGATAAAGACGAGTGGCACATGACGCCACAAACCGTTAATGCTTACTACAACCCAACCATGAACGAAATTGTGTTCCCTGCTGCAATTTTACAACCACCATTCTTCAACTTAGAAGCTGATGATGCGGTTAACTACGGTGGTATTGGCGCGGTTATCGGTCACGAAATGGGCCATGGGTTTGATGACCAAGGTGCTAAGTTTGATGGTGAAGGTAACATGCGTGACTGGTGGACTGAAGCTGATCTAAAAGCATTTGAAGCTAAAGGTAATGCCCTTATTACCCAATATAGCGGTTATAAAGTATTTGACGATTTGAACGTGAATGGTGAATTAACCTTAGGCGAGAACATTGGTGATTTATCAGGTGTGACCATTGCTTATAAAGCTTACAAAATGTCACTAAATGGTCAAGAAGCACCAGTAATTGATGGTCTAACTGGCGATCAACGTTTCTTTATGGGCTTTAGCCAAATCTGGCGTGTGAAAATGAAAGAAGAAGCCATGCGAAATCGCGTAGCAACTGATCCACATTCTCCAGGCCATTTCCGTGCACTAGGCGCATTGTCTAACATGCCTGAGTTTTATACCACTTATGACGTGAAAGAAGGTGACAAGATGTACCTTGCACCAGAAAGCCGCGTGAAAATTTGGTAATAATAGCTTGATACCCAAGGGCGCCTTCTGGCGCCCTTTTTGTTAACCATCTTTAATGTAAACGCTTGCTGTCATTCAGGATTGATTCAGCTTCAGTAAGTTACAGTGTCCCCAAGCTAATCGCTTGGAGAATTTACATTGAATAAACTTTTTCGTACTCTTTTTATTTTTTTAGTGCTACTGAGCACCCGCCAAGTTACCGCCCAGTCACTTGCGCCTGTAGATCAACAAGATGACAAAGTCCCTTACGGATTAAATCTCGGTACTCACAATGCGCTTGATATTTTATATTCAATCCCTGACTTTCAAGCATACCAGCCTATGCAACAATCAGCAGACTTGATTGATTTAATGACACAAGCAGATCTGGCTCAAACTGAGTTAGGCCAGCTTTTGTCGGTTATCAGTCAACAGAATAAAACAACCATGTTGTTACCTGCGGCCAAAAGCTATCAGCGGGCGTTACAAAAAGTCACTCATAAGTTTGAAGGCGATGCCCGTTTAATTACCGATTTATCCCGAGGAAGCATAGTGGCTAATAATGTTGATGACTTAATGGCAAGCTATAAAATGTTAGCTGAAAACAGCGAAGTGGTACAAATTAAAAACCGCTTTGCCAACCCAAAGGCATCAGGTTATCGCGATTTAAATGTTCTCGTAAAACTGCCACAAAGCCAAATGATTGTTGAAGTGCAGTTACACCTACAAACCATTGCCAATATAAAAAGTGGTCAGGATCATAAACACTACGAACAAATTCAGCAAATAGAAGCCATTGCCAGCATAGAACATCGCCCATTGAATGAATTTGAAATACAGCAAATAACCCGAATTCGTCAACAATCCCATAAGCAATACCATAAAGCTTGGCTGGTGTATAAACGTCAAGCTATCACTACCGATTATCCACAAGCAGCCTAACCAGCCATTAATTCCACCCACCCTTTTGCGCTCATATGAGCGCATTTTTTTTATCTGAATCAGCCATTATCTCTGCTATAATCCCGCCCAATATCGCATTGACCGCTATCGCGACTAAAGGAACATCCAATGCAAGACATTATTGACCATTTACAAGAACTCAGTGAAACCGTTCCAGTTCCTTTTGAATTACCTACTTTTGAGCAACTAGTCGAAGTTGAAGAACAAATCTTAATTGGGCTTCCAGGGGATTTAAAAGAGTATTTACTGTATGCCAGTGACGTTATTTATGGCACTTATGAGCCAGTTACTGCCACAGATCCCTACTCGCACACGTATTTGCCAGAAGTAGCCAGTTACGCATGGTCTATTGGATTACCAAGAGAGCAAATCCCCATTTGCCAAATAGGTGACAGCTTTTACTGCATTGAAGAAAACGGTCAAGTGCAATTTTGGAAAAACGGTCGCTTTAGTGATGCACGATGGGAATCATTGTGGGACTGGATTGAAGATATTTGGCTTGGACTATAACACCCATTTTCACATTCAAACATCAGCTTATTTAGGAAATATTATGTCAAACCCTTCTGGCTTAAACGCCATTGAAATGCAGTGTTTACGCCAATCATTTGGTTTAACAGTTGAGCAGGTCGCACTCATCACTAAAACGACTTCTGAAGCGGTTATCGCATGGGAAGCCGGTGAAGCTGAGGCGCCAATACCTGCTCAAAAGAAGCTATTAGAAATTGATGACATCATTGAAATGCAAGTGCTCAATACCACCGATGGCATTGAAGAGTTATTTAAAAAAGAGCCTAAACGCCGTTTAGCGTTTGTGGTATATCCAACCCAAGCACTTTATACCCAATATAACCCTGAATTTTTAAGCTCATTACCGGTAACAGAGTTGTATAATACTGCGGCATGGCGAATTAAAAAAGAATGTAAGCTGGTACTTGAAGTTGATGTGAGCCTTATAGCGCTGGATGCAGAAGCATACAAAACCTATCGCGCAGATAGCGGCATGAGTGAAAGCCGTGAAAGTAGAGCTAAATGGGCTGCGACTCAGCTATAGTCATTGGCTATAACATAACAAACAACAAGGAAGCTTAATGCTTCCTTTTTTAATGCCGATAAAATCATAATATATTAATGAAAAAGCCACACCCAAAAGAGGGATGTGGCTTTTATTATCTGAAGATTTAATGCTTAAAACTTCATGGTCACTTTAGTGTAGAGATAACGACCAAGCGGGTTATGGACACCCATTGCATAACCATAAAGGTCAGCATCACCATCGCCAATCGCAAATGATGGCGATTCATCAAACACATTATTCACACCTACAGATAACTTAACCGTATCATTGAAACGGTATGAGCCAGACATATCCACTAATAACTGCGACTCAACAGTGCGGGTTTCATTGTAGTCTTCAAACTCACCGATATAGCTTAAGTTTACGTTAGCGGCAAAGTCGTCCATGTTCCAGTTAGTTGTTGCTAACCAGCGATGTTCTGGATATTCGTATTTTCCTGTGTAATCAGTAACCCCCCTCTGCACCTACTTTTTCGAAGCTGATTAAGTAGCTGTACTCTAAACCAAACTTCACATCACCAAAATTGTTTAACTCAATACCATAGTGAGAAGATAAATCTACACCCTGTACTTCTTGCGAACCAATGTTAACGAACCCTGATTTGATCACATCAAGAGGACCTAATGTTTGGCCAGGTTGCGGCGCATTTCGTAAACAAACAGTACTATTTTGAACGTTACAATTTGCATCATAAAGATCTTGGTTTTGCAGTGAATCAATTTTGTTGTCTTGTAGAATATTAAATATATCAAAACCCACATCAAACTGTTGGCTTGGCGCCCATATCATACCGACGTTCCAAGTCTCAGACTCTTCCGCTTTAAGGTTAGGGTTACCAGCAAAAATAAAGTTGTAGTCAAGTAACTCACAATCCACATTATCGGCGGCACAGCGGTAGCTATCGACTAAAAAGTCACTCTTTTCAGATGGACCAAGACCAATTTGTGCAAGTGATGGTGCGCGGAAACCGGTAGACCAAGAACCACGAGCGGTTAACTCATCATTAATGCCCCACTGGAAAGCAATTTTAGGGTTAGTGGTTGAACCGAAATCACTGTAATTGTCATAACGACCCGCTAACTGCAACTCAAAGCTATCAGTCACTGGAACCGATAACTCTACATAAGCCGCATATTGATCGCGTGAACCAAATGCTGATATAGCTTCAGTACCAAAAATCAAACCACGTTGGAATTGCTCATCGGGAATATCGCTAACACTTTCTTCACGATACTCTGCCCCAGCTGCCATCATGATATCGCGGTCTGCTATGGTAAATGCATGGCCTGAAATACTGGCATCATAAGCAGTAATACTCGACTTACCTTGTCTTACAAGGCTAGTGGTAATACGATCAATAACATCTTGTGAATTAACCGCTGCGCCGAATGGATTGTAGTTACCGGCATCAATTTCAGCTTGTAAATAATCCGTTCTTACCCAGCCCTGTGAGCGATCACCTGTTTGAGTGGATTCACTGCGACCACGTTGAGTTGATACTTCCCAATCCCACTCGTTCACAACGCCACGAAGACCTGCCACAATACGCATAGTATCGGATTCGATATCCCAACGACGCGCACCGGCATCAACGGTACGGTAACGACCAATTTCAATATCTTGTCCAAAAGGATTATTTGGGTGTGAACCCGGAACGGTTAAGCCAGCATCTTCATCTAATGGTGTTGGTGCACCGCCCGCTTCAGAAGTATTATGTTGTACAGATAACTCTAAAAATGCGGTTAAGTCTTCGCCCAACATGTAATCAAATTGCCCAATAGCACCAACACGCTCAGCGGTAGGAATAGTTAGGTTATACGGGCCGTAATCGAATAAACAACTGCCACTTGATGTTGCATTTTCAGGAGGACAATCTGGATCGATGGTTTTAACACCGTTAACGTAAAAATAGCCAGGGTAGCCACGTGATGAACGATAATCTTCGCCGCCATAGGGTGATTGATTTGCGGTACCAAATTGGCCCATGTCTTCTGCAGATAATGTGCCGTTGGTAAAGTAATCTAAAATAATAGATGCACTGCCTTTATCGGCTTTAACGCCCCACACTAAACTCGCTGTGGTTTCGTCATATCCCGTGCCGCTATCATCGCCATAACCTAGGTTAAGCTCAATCCCTTCAATGTCTTTTCTTAAAACAATATTGACTACACCGGCAATAGCATCAGAGCCATAAATTGCTGACGCGCCATCTTTTAAAATATCGATACGCTCAATGGCAGATACAGGAATGTTATTAATATCAACAAACGAGTTTGAAATTCCTTCGGCAAATGCACTTGCACCAACACGGCGGCCATTAATTAATACTAGTGTCGCATCAGGGCCTAAGCCACGTAAACTGATTGACGCACCGCCGTTTGCGGTAGAATCCTGGCTGTTGCCGCGAGTTGAGAATGCGCCAGAACCATTGGCAGGCATACGCTCTAATAATTGCTGTAGGTTGTCAAAACCCATGTTAGCAATATCTTCTTTGTTAAGTGATTGAACTGGCGAAGGTCCTTCAATATCTGTCCGTTTGATACGAGAACCGGTAACTTCGATACGTTCAACTTTAGCTTCAGCTGATGCATCGGCGGCTTGAGCAACAAAGGCGATTGGGGCCAATGACAGTGATACAGCAATAGCGCACGCGCTGCGCAAAACGTTAGGTCTTTTCATGATCTTCCTTAAAATATTTTTTATTTTATATCCATGACTACTGCAAATTGCGGTAACAATATAATTACCTACAACTTGCTTGGATTATTATTTACATGTCCAAGTTAATTTAAAATTTAACAAAGTCAATACAATGCAGTAATGTAAATGTAACCAAACACTTAATCAAGAATAAAAAGCTAAAATAAATGAATTTAAATTCAAAAATAAATATGACAGGATGATACATAAATAAGATAAGTAACTAGAATTACCGACCTAGCCCTTGTCTAATCAAAGATAATGGTTATATTTTGCCGTTAATACGTTAACTGTTGAACAATATACTTAAATGGTTTTTATGCTAAATCAACAATCTGTTCCGATTTCCACACTCTCTAAAATCAAGATTTTGTTTAAAGCAACAGGTCCTGGTATTTTAATGGCTGCTGCAGCTATTGGCGCATCACATCTTGTAGCATCAACCCGTGCGGGGGCTGAATATGGTTGGCAGTTAGCCTGGTTAGTATTGGCGGTAAACCTGGTTAAATATCCCTTTTTTGCTGCTGGAGCGCGTTATACCGCTGCAACGGGTGAAAGCTTGCTTGAGGGTTATTTACGCCAGGGACGCGGTTATTTGTGGCTGTTTACTGGGCTCAATACTATTGCCGCCGTCGCAAGCACTGCGGGGGTATGTATGTTAACCGCAGCAATGCTGACTCAATTTATTCCACTCTCTATTGATGTATTAGCCTTAATAGTATTAATCACTTCATTGGTATTGTTAATTGTCGGCCATTATAAGTGGCTGGATAACATCACAAAAATCATCATGTTTGTACTGACTATCAGCACATTAATTGCCGTGTCATTGGCTTTCTCCAATCAATGGGGTAAGCCGATAATGACTACTACCGCGGATGCATGGCAATGGGCTAATGTAGGGTTTTTAGTGGCTATGATGGGCTGGATGCCTGCCCCTATTGAAGTCAGTGCATGGAACTCGCTGTGGTTATTAGAAAAGCAGAAGAGCCAAACGGTAACCCCCAAACAAGCCATTTTCGATTTCAATTTAGGCTACATCACCACCGCAATCCTCGCGCTGGTCTTTTTGGCATTAGGTGCATTAGTCATGCATGGCTCGGGCGAGCAGTTTTCTGACTCTGGGGCTCAGTTTGCCAATCAATTAATCACTTTATACAGTCAAGTCATGGGCGAGAACTCCCGCTACCTTATTGGCATTGTGGCATTTTTATGTATTTTTAGTACCACTGTGACCGTGATTGATGGTTATAGCCGTACCCTCAATATGGGTTGGCAGCTACTCACTAAAGCGCAAGACTCGCCTAAAAGACTTAATATGATTATGTTGCTAATGAGCGCTTTAGGCTTAGGGTTAATTTTATTCTTTAAAGGTGCGCTGCTGCCTTTATTAGAGTTTGTGATGATTTTAGCTTTTATGACCACAGTGATATTTGCATGGCTCAATTTTCGCTTAATGACCAGTAAAACCTTAGCGTCGAAACACCGTTATGGTAAGGCAATGGTCGGCTTATCTTGGTTTGGGCTACTGTATTTAGTAGGCTTTGCGATAGTGTTTATTTATTGGTATGTCACCAAATGATCGCTTCACAGAAATGAGTAGCGATAACACAAAAAGTTACCTTAGCTATTAAGCCGGTTAAAAATAAAATCCGCCAAACGGTAACAGAGCAACTTATAGCACACGAATAATCTGACGAATTAAAGATTAATCGCTATAATATACCTCAGTCACGTGACCTAAACTATTTATGCGCAGCCGCGCCAGAGAACCTTATGATTAACAATGATATTCTTCGCCGTATTCGTTTTGTTTTTGATTACTCAAATGCAAAAATGATCAATATTTTCAGCCAAGCCAATGCCGAAATCACTTCAGATGAGATAATCGCGCTACTGAAAAAAGAGGAAGAAGAAGGTTATCAAGCTTGTAACGATAAATTAATGTGCCAGTTTTTAGATGGTTTGATCATCAAAAATCGTGGTTTAAAGCCTGACGCTGAAGTACCTACGCCCTTAAAGCAGCTAACCAACAACCTTATTTTTAAGAAACTACGGGTCGCATTAGAAATGCGCGAAGACGAAATCATTGCCGTACTAGCCTTAGCTGATTTTGCGATGTCTAAATCTGAATTAGGTGCATTGTTTCGCAACCCTGAACACAAAAACTATAAACCCTGTGGCGATCAAGTGTTGCGTAACTTCGTTAAAGGTTTGTCAATTAAACACCGCGGTAAATAAGATTAGGCTCAATAAAGCCTGTTATACCCTATCAATGCACAGCTCGCGGCTGTGCATTTTTGTTACTGGCGAGTAATTCAAACAACTGCTTCATAAAAAAAGTGTGAAATTCATCACTTAACAGACCACAATACATATTAGTCATGTTAATCTATCCTTTAACAAACCTATCAAACAACACACAAAAAAGGTTACCCATGGACGATACTAAACGCCCACTCTATCTTCCTTTTGCAGGTCCAGCCATTCTTGAATCTCCGCTGCTAAATAAAGGCACTGCCTTTACTGAAGATGAACGTATTTCATTTAACCTTGAAGGCTTGTTGCCTTGGGTAATTGAAACCATTGATGAACAGGTCGCACGCGCATATCAGCAGTTTACTAACTTCACTAACGACTTAGATAAACATATATACCTGCGTAATATTCAAGACACTAACGAAACGCTATTTTATTCATTGGTGCGCAACAACATCAGTGAAATGATGCCGATTATTTACACCCCAACGGTAGGATTAGCCTGCGAGCGTTTTTCAAAAAACTATCGCCGTAACCGTGGGTTATTTATCTCTTACGAGAACAAAGATCGCATCGACGATATTTTGAATAATTCGACTCGTCATAAAGTCAAAGTCATTGTTGTCACCGATGGCGAACGTATTTTAGGTTTGGGCGACCAGGGCATTGGTGGCATGGGTATTCCTATTGGTAAGCTATCACTTTACACCAGCTGTGGTGGTATTAGCCCGGCTTACTGTCTGGCGGTTACATTAGATGTAGGTACTGATAACCCGCAACTACTTGATGACCCTATGTACATGGGTTGGCGCCATCAGCGTGTTGGCGGTGATGACTATAAAGAATTCGTAGAAGCCTTTATGCAAGCGGTTAACCGTCGCTGGCCAGATGCATTAATTCAGTTTGAAGACTTTGCCCAAAAAAATGCCATGCCTTTACTTGAGCGCTATAAAGACAAGTACTGTTGTTTTAATGATGATATTCAAGGCACGGCTGCGGTTACTGTCGGTTCATTGTTGGCGGCCAGTAAAGCCGCTAACACCACACTAAGCCAACAACGCATTGTGTTTTTAGGTGCAGGCAGTGCTGGTTGTGGTATCGCTGAAGCTATTATTGCCCAAATGGTCTCAGAAGGTATCAGTGACGCGCAGGCTCGATCGCAAGTCTTTATGGTCGATCGTTGGGGCTTATTACTCGACAACATGCCTAATCTATTACCTTTTCAAAGTAACTTGGCACAAAAAACAGCTCTGGTTGATCAATGGCACAACTACAGCGACAATGTCTCGTTGCTCAATGTAGTTAATAACGCTAAACCGACAGTGTTAATTGGCGTATCGGGTGCACCAGGACTATTTACTGAAGATGTGATTAAAGCCATGCACAGCCATTGCCCACGTCCAATAGTATTTCCATTATCTAACCCAACAAGTCGAGTCGAAGCGACCCCAAAAGATATTTTAAACTGGACATCGGGCCAGGCGCTTGTGGCAACAGGTAGCCCATTTGAGCCAGTTGTGGTCAATGGTGAAACCTTTGAAATAGCCCAGTGTAATAACAGCTTTATCTTTCCGGGTATTGGTCTTGGAGTACTATCTTGTGGTGCAACCCGCGTATCAGATGAAATGCTAATGGCCTCTAGCCGCGCACTGTCTGAATGTTCGCCATTGGGTACAGTGGGTGAAGGTTCACTATTGCCTAAGCTTGAAGATATTCATAAAGTGAGTAAGTACATCGCTTTTGCAGTGGCTAAAGTCGCAATTGACCAAGGTTTAGCCCTACCTTGTACTGATGAGTTACTGCAACAAGCCATTGATAATAACTTTTGGCAACCAGAATATCGTCGTTATCGTCGTACTGCATTTTAATCTGTGCTTGAATAATGATGTAAAAAATCCCAGTAATGAATTACTGGGATTTTTATTTTAATCAAATAACTGATAAAAAATGCTTAATCTGCCATAACCTTTTTGAAGCTATTAAGCATCACTCTATCGGTTCGGGCTTTTTTCAGCTTGCGTAAACATTCTTTTAACGACTGCTCAGCTAAACGGCCAAAAATACCATCGTATTCGTTATTGTTCATCTCTTCTTCTGTGTCATTGCTGTCGGCAATCTCTTGCGCAACACGACTCAGCTGCATCCAAGCATTAGCAATATAAAAACCATGAAACTCAGCCTGCGAAATAAGCTTTTGAGCACTGGCAGGCAATTTGTCCCAGGCATTGTTAAACGCTTGTGCTTTGTCAGCAAACAACTCTTCAAACAGGCCGTCATAGGCTTCAATTAAGCTGTCAGGTAGTTGATCCATTGGTAGCACTTTATTGGCTACATTATAAGATACCTTTTTCGCGGTATCTCTATAGGTTTGTTCAACCATGATTACACCTTATATTCATCAATATTAGAATTTAAATTAGAGTTATAATTTGAGTTAGCGTTTGAATTTAGATTAAAAACGTCCACTAATAAACACACCGTAAGTGCCATTATAAGCCAGTGGCACCACGCTAATATTTTCATAAGGATCAGTAAAATACCAACCCGCTACAATGCCAATGGCCGCCCCCGCAAGCACATCTTCAACATGATGCTTGTCGCTGGCAACGCGAGTATAAGCAACGTATGACGCAACCACATAGGACGGTACGCCATATTCCCAACCATAACGTTGATTTATAAATGTTGCAGCAGCAAAGGTGTCCGCTGAATGCCCAGAGGGAAATGAGTCATCACCACTGCCGTCAGGTCTTTGCTTATCAACGCCTAACTTGAGTGCTTCAACCACTAAGCGGCTTGAAATACCTGACTTAGCTAATTGCCAAGCGCCTTGATAATCATCTTCTATCATTAATGTAGAAGCGAATGCTACTGCAGGTAAAGCAAGATGTAATACATCACCAGAGGTTTCAAGATCACCTTCAGCTTGGCTAGGTAAAGACACAACCAATAGCAATATCGACAGCATTACAGGTCTAATGGTACTTATCTTCATCTTTACTCACTTATAAATGACAACAACGATAACCGCGACGTTATACGCTGCAAGCCCTCATAATGCAAATACTGTTACCGTTTTAAATAACAAGTAGCATGTCTGTTATATATTTGTTATTTATATCTATAACCGGCTATAATTCAAACATTGCAGGAACAATAAACATCAATTTTTATTGTTACATAAAACAAAAATAAGTGGCCTGTTATCTTGAACAAATATCGCGAGAACATTCTTAGCATTTCAATTTTGCTAACAACACTACTTTTATTATCTCCAGCATGGGCTGAGTATTATGATAATGCTCGGGCAGATGAAATCTATCAAAAGTTTGAGCAAGTAGATTATAAAGATCAAAAAGAAGCCGATGCACTGCTAAAAGAATATAAACAAATTATCGCTGCTGACGATGATGTACGCCAAAAACTGTTTATCCGCCAAAATTGCTGGAGCCAACCATCAGAAACCAATGAGCAACTAGCCAAAGCTATTGAGTATGCTCAACAGCAATTACTGATCTATTCAGACCCATACCCTTCTGAAATGCACACTGACTTACTGCTATGCTTGGGTTATTACAAAAATTATGCAGGACAAACCGAAGGCGCATTTGCTGATATATCATCCGCCGTTAGCAGCGCATATGAGCTAGAAAGCCCAAGACTAATCGCTGATGGACGCAGTATTCGCGGCTCAATGATGTCATACCAAGGTAACTACAACGCAGCCTTAGAAGATTTGATTACCGCACAACACCTTTATGAAAAGCTGAATCTAACATACTGGGCGAATGAAACCTTAAATGAAATAGCCACCAGTTATCGCCGTTTTGGTGATTCAGAAACCGCACTTAAATATCAAATAAAATTAGAAAAAATGTATATAGAGTCTGGCCTGCTTATGGAGGCTGACACCATTAATGTGCAAATCGCATTTTCATTAGAAGCACTGGGGAAAATTAATGAGTCCACTGAACGCTTTTATCGATCGTTAAAGTACTGGCAATCAAAAAAAGATAAGGTCGCCATTGCAGGCACAAAAGTTAATATTGCTGGCAACCTTATTTTACAAGGTCAAATAGATAAAGCGCTCATTTTACTTAAGGAAGCAGAACCTGATGTTCCGTTAGAATATGAGGGCCCACATAGTTTTATGTGCTTGTATTTTGCTCAAGCTTACTTAGTAAAAAATGAGTTAGATAAAGCGATTGAATACAGCAAAAAAGCCTCCATTGATTTTAACCGCGGTGCAAATAAACGTGGTGAAACTCAAAATCTGCGCTTATTAAATGATATTTATCTTGCCAAAGGTGACATAGCAAATGCGCACAAGGCATTAAGTGATTTTGTTGATATGCACTTAATCTTAGACAAACAAATCATGTCCGATAAAAACGCTGAAATGCAAACCAGGTTTAATACCGACAAAGTACAGAATGAAAATGAGTTATTACTTAAAGCGGCTAGCGACAAAGAATTGCAACTGCAAATAATGCAGCGTAACGAGTCAATGCAAATTGTGATCATTATCTTAGTGGCCATCATCTTAATTATCGTTTCAGTATTTGCTTACAAGCAGGTTAAACGTAAGCGAACTTATCAAACCCTTGCGTTAACCGATGAGTTAACCGGACTATCTAACCGCCGAGATACCTATCATCAAGGTGAGCTTTTTATCAAGCAAGCAAAACAAAGTGGCAAACCTTTTTCTGTAATTTCGTTTGATGCAGACCATTTTAAGCAAGTGAACGATACCTTAGGTCATGAAGTTGGCGACAAAGTATTAGTCAAGCTAGCAGCCTTAACCATGGGCATGATGCGAGAAAACGATGTTGTTGGTCGTGTCGGCGGTGAAGAGTTTTTAGTCTTATTGCCTAACATCTCACACACTATCGCACTGGAAATTGCCCAACGTTTAATAGACTGTATTGCTAATTATGAGTGGAGCCAAATATCACCAGAATTACATCAAACGGTTAGTGCGGGAGTGACGAGTTTAACCAATGAAGCCGAACTGTCTCCATTGTTACTGAAAGCTGATCATGCACTGTATAGTGCCAAAGCTGATGGTAGAAATTGCGTTAGAAGTGCTTAAAACCTATTGATTTTATTATATTTAAGATAAGTAGACTGAGTTGGATAATGATTTAATCCAACGGGAAATTTTACTACTTTTAGTTATGCCGCACAGAAAGTGCTTACAAAGTGCAAGCAGCTTCAAAAACTGTATTAAGGGTTTGGTTAATTATTCACGGTAAATAACTTTGGCTCATTAGGGTGCAAGTCAGTTTCAAACCACTTTTGATACAAAGCTGTATATTCTGGCGTTTGCATAAATTGACCTAATGCCTGATGCCATTGTTGGATAAGCGCTGGTGATGTGCCGTCAGAAAAGGCTAAATATATCGCTAAATCTTTAATTTTATATGCCATTCTTACATCAGACTTACGCTTGCCAATTTGATTAAGTGTATACGGCACACCAAAATCAGCCTGACACAAAAAACGAACCCTAGACAGCACTAGTTGTTTGACGCTTTGAGCAGGAAAATTTGCCACAGCTAATTGACTTATATGCGAGTCTTTAAGTGTCTGCTGACAATCACCTTCGCGGTATACCCCTATGTCCCCTTGATTAGTTAGGTCACTCAAATTATCTAACTTGATAGGGTCATCCTTAAGTACAAAAATCCCCATACTTCCTTCAGCAATTGGCCCAATAAATGAAAATCGACTTTCTCGTTGATGATTCTTGGCCATGGCAATTAATAAAACATTTTTTTGAGATTGACCTAGCAAATTAGCCCGTGCCCAAGGTAAAAAGACTATCGGATCTGTTCTAGATAATTGTAACTGCAGCACTTGAATTAACTCAATAACGTAACCCGTAGGTTGATCATTAACACGATAACTCATCGGTGCCCAATCTTCTGCGACGATCATCAAGGGCTCAGCGGCAATTGATTGTTCACACTTAATGCAAACTAAAGCCGCTAATAACACATAAAAAAGTTGCTTCAATGCCAACCCCCACTCTTTTATACAATATCTTACACATAATAATAAGACCGAATTTTCCCAATGAAAAAATCTATAGTCCATTACAGATAGCGTATAATCAACGGCAAGATTACTCACACCTAATGATTTACCATGGCCGAATCGACTGCGCTACTCAATACTGACATGCCCAATACTGTACTAAGTGTAAACCAACTTGCAGAGCTTGCCCGAGAAATTAAGCAATGGGGTAAAAATTTAGGTTTTGCACATATTGGTATCGCAGATGTTGACCTATCAGCACACGAAGCTGATTTGCAAGCATGGTTAGATAAAGGTTACCACGGTGATATGGGTTATATGGCTAACCACGGCATGATGCGTGCAAGGCCAGCAGAACTTCACCCTGGTTGTATTAGAGTGATTAGTGCACGCATGGATTACCTGCCACCTGATGCCGGGTTTGCCAGTAACTTAACTGACCCTAATTTAGCTTATATCTCACGTTATGCCGGTGGCCGTGACTACCATAAACTCATGCGACAACGGCTAAAACAGCTTGGCGAAAAAATAGCATCACACTGTCAAAGTCTTGCGTTTAATAACACCGATTTTCGCCCTTTTGTCGACTCTGCGCCGATTTTAGAAAGACCTCTAGCTGAAAAAGCAGGCTTAGGCTGGACAGGCAAACACTCGCTAATTTTACATCCAGACGCAGGCAGCTGGTTTTTTCTCGGCGAATTATTAATTAACTTGCCCCTTCCAACTGACGTCCCTATTAAAGACGGCTGTAATACCTGTGTGGCCTGTATCAAGTCTTGCCCAACAGATGCGATTGTCGCCCCTTATGTTGTTGACGCCAGGCGCTGTATATCCTATCTCACCATAGAATTACAAACTGCTATTCCGGAAGAGTTTAGACCCTTAATTGGCAATCGAATTTATGGTTGCGACGACTGCCAGCTAGTATGCCCGGTTAATGCCAAAGCCCCACTCACCCAGGAAACCGACTTTCATACCCGGGCAAAACTAATACAACCTGACTTACTGAGTTTGTTTGCATGGTCAGAAAGTGCATTTTTGTCAAACACCGAAGGCAGTGCTATCCGCCGCATCGGCCACAAACGCTGGCTACGCAACATAGCCGTCGCCCTAGGTAACGCTCCCGCAAGCGATGATATTATTGCAGCACTGACTCAAAAAGCTCAAACAGATGAAGTAGATGCATTAGTCATTGAACATATTGAATGGGCCATTAATCAGCAGCAAGCAAAGCTAGCGGAACAAGCGCTCGCCATAATAGAACCGCTAAGCCGCAAAACCCAACGGGTTATTCGCAGTGTTCAAAAAGGGCTGCCAAGAGATGCCTAGTTTCAGCGAGTGTGTGAGTATAGTTTTACTAGCAGTAATGAAATAATCATGCACTACTCGGCTAATTCCAAACTCAGCTAACTCCAAACTTGCTCTTCCCAATCTTACCAGCTCTCCTATAAAGCCAACTTAAGTGCTCGTTACCCAACAAAGCGCATGAAAGCTAAACTCGTAATTTTCATACTACTTTTCTTATGGGCGAACAGATTATTGTTGCCTTTGTGTAAATAAATTACACAGGCGTCTGGACGTCTAGAAGTTTATTGTGCTAACCTGCTACCAAGTAATCGAATTGATTTCATCGGTAAGTTGAGTAAGTTTCATGTGGAGTGAGCAATGATAGAACTTAGACACCTTCGCACCTTAATGGCGTTAAAGGAAAGTGGCAGTTTAGCGGGTGCAGCTAAGAAACGTTTTGTAACCCAATCGGCTCTTTCTCACCAAATTAAAGAATTAGAAACCCGCATTAATTCATCTATTTTTGTTCGTAAAAGTAAACCGCTCACCTTCACCCACGAAGGTGCCCGTTTACTTAACCTTGCTGAAGAAATTTTGCCAAAGGTCATTGCGACAGAATCTGATTTGAAGCGTGGATTAGAAGGTGAAAATCAACAACTCAAATTAGGCATTGAATGCCACAGTTGCTTTAGATGGTTAATGCCTGTTATTGAAGCATTTAAGCAACACGCACCCGATGCACAGATTGATATTTCAAGCCGTCATCTTTTCGACTCCCTTAATGCGCTTGAAACGGGTGGATTAGACATAGTACTCACTTCTGATCCTGTACCTGGACATACTTTGGCGTATCAGCACTTGTTTGATTTTGAGGTTAAATTAGTGGTTGCCAATAATAATGCATTGGCTAAACAAGCTTTTATTAGCCCTGTACATTTAGCCAAACAGACATTATTGACATACCCTGTGCCGCTGACCCGTTTAGATATTTATAAGCACTTTTTAGAGCCAGCCGGGATAGAAATTGGCGAACAAAAACAATGTGATTTAACCTCAATGTTATTACAAAGAGTAGCCTGTAATGATGGGGTTGCCGCGCTGCCTACATGGTCAATTAAAGAAAGCCAGGGCTTAAGCTTAACCTCATTACCATTAGGCGCTGAAGGCTTAAAGCGACCATTGTTTGGTGCTTATAGGCGTGACGCCACGAATGCTAACTTAATCCAGAAATGGTTAGAATTAGTGGCACAGGAAGGGTTGGCGCTGCAAAGATCGAGTCTAACTCAGGCCTAACACTTCAAAGGTTTAGCACTACTCAGGTCTGGCGCTATAGGGGATTTATCAACAAACCTCTTTTCGACAAGACTCTACGCAAAAGAAGCCCTGCTGAGTCAGGGTTTTTAGTTTGTTGTAAGTTATGCGCAATCATAAACTCAATACGCAAATCATCATCTAGACCTAAAGATTCAAAGGCTTCAATTGAAAGTGTTTGCTGATGGTTGTCAAGTAACGACTTAATAACCCGCAGTGATACGGGGGTTTCTTGCTCGCTGTTCAAGTAAGCAAAAGCGGTTAAGGCGATAACCTGGCCAAACACACTAAACAGTGCCAAGGTTTGCATTTCATCGGCGTCAATTTTTAGGCCGCTACCCTTTTCGGTTTCTTGACGTAAAAGCGAAATAGAATCAACCGCAATTAACTCGTTCAATTTCCAATAGCCATGGATTAACTTTTTATAAGGCTCGGCAAGACCATCTAAACGTTCTTTTAGATAGAACGAAAATGCATAACGATAAATGTTAACCTGACCAAGACGAATTAGCGCATCTTTAATGCTGCGATTCTTAGTTGATATAAGCCCTGCCGTTTGCGCGGTATTACTGCGCATAAGTAAGTGCCCTGCTAATGCGGGATCATCTGACACAATATCAATCACAACTCTGATATCAGCTTCATTAATTAGCGCTTTTTTTAGCGGAATAAGAATGCCGCGACGGCCAATGACTTGATCTTCATTACCAATAATTGCCCTAACTTGAGTTAACACTCTTTGCTCAAGATCCGTCATACCCCATTGTCACCTTATTATTAAATCGAAATTTGTATTTAGGCTGTTAGCAAAACCATAGCATAAAAAAAGCCAACAAGAAACTTGTTGGCTTGATAAAGTATAGTTACTTTGTGATTTAAACCAATAGCATTTAAGCCAGTGTGATTTAAATCAGCAAGATTTAAAAACGATATCCTGCGGTTAAACGTAAGTTACGCCCATCGCCTGGATAAAAGCCACTTCCCCATGCCGAATAGTAACCTGCGCTGACATACTCTTCATCAAGTAGATTGTCAGCCCGTAGGCTTGCAGACCATTGCTGGTAAGTGTAATTAACTGCAATATTGGTCAGAACATAGCTATCTAATTTAGGGTCAACGTTAGCATTGTCACCTTCAATAAAGCGCTCGCCAGTGTAAACACCTTCAGCAAATACTTGCCAATGATTAGCAAAATCATAACTCACATAACCGCGGCCATTGTGTTTGGCGACCCAGGATAAAGCCTTACCTGCATTCTCTCCTTCAGTAAACTCGGCATCAATATAGTCATATGCAACACCAAGCATTAATGCAGGGCTAAGCTGAATATCATAATCAGTACTAACACCATATCGACGCGATGCATCAGCATTAATGTTAGCGCCATTGAAAGCACCACCGACTGGTTTGTCAGCACTTGGATCCCAAACAATCTCATCTTCTAAATCAAGTTGAAACAGATTAATTTGAAGATTATGAATATCATATGCATAGTCCCAACCCGCTTCAAATGATCGCCCTATTTGCGGCTTTAAGCCCACTGTACCTGGTGAGGTATAAGCCTGTTCGTCCACTTTAGCAAAACGGAAGTTATCATCAGCACGCACATACAAACGATGTTCAGTATTAGGGCGATAATTTAAGCCCAGTTCAAATGCATGTGCATCCTGGTCTAAATCAATGCCATTAGGATAAATATTTCCATCAACTAGGTCATCCTCAGCTTCTGCATAACGACCGCCAACCACATAGGATAATGAAGTTGTCAGTGGCACAGAGGCCTGAATATAAGCGCTGCTTTGGGTTTGTTGATTACTTCTACCAAAGCTAAATATTGACTCACCTAAATTGTAATCAATACCGGTAATGATATTTAGTTCGCCACTTTCGACTTGATACTTAGCAACCGCTTTGGGTGATATAGACAATAAAGTACGATCATTACGGCCTGAACTGCCCCATTGCAGGCTGGTATTATTACTGTCGGTATAGCTGACATCGGCACCTAACGTCCAGGTATCAGTCACTTGATTGTGATACCCCGTGCGCAGTGCTGTCGTCATGCCATGAATATAATCGCCTTTATTCCAAGGGTTAGATTGGCGTGGATTTTGTTCAAGTTGCTCTTTGGTTAACGAACCTGGGGTTTGACGATCATTATCAAAGTAGTTTGCTTCAATATAAAAATCTTCTTCAAGGGTTTTATATTGTAAACGGCCTAATATTGAGCTGGTTTCATTGGCATTATCATCACGATAATTGTCCGACTCGTTATACTGACCCGCTAAGTAATATTGCCAAGCATCATTAATTGAACCAGCAACATCACCCTTTGCTTCTAAAGTATCAAAACTGCCCGCAGACAGAGCTAAGCTGCCACCATTGCTAGTAGGCGCTTTAGTGATAATGTTAATCACACCGCCTACAGCTTGATCACCGTATAACACCCCGGAACTGCCAGATAATATTTCTACGCGCTCAATTTGATTAAGCGAAATGGCGCTGACGTTAGGTGCGGCAATATCGATATTATTAAGACGACGCCCATCAACCAAAATAAGGGTATTATTTGCCGCTTGTGAGGCGGTAAATCCACGCAGAGAAAAAACTGGGCCAGTATTGTTATTGGAAACCTGAATACCACTATGACCACGCAATAAATCACCCAAATTGGTGGCGCCGCTCATTTGAATTTCAGCGGCATCAATGACATTAACGTTGGCTGCAATGTTAAGTGGTGTTTCTGCACGGCGGCCAATAATCACCATGCTCTCTTCTTGCTGCACGATATCATTAGTTTGAGAGTCAGCTTGAGCGATAGATTGAATTTCATTTGCAGATAGACACAAAGAAAGACTCGAAAGTCCCAGAATAGCGCTTAATGATAAGGCTAGTTTTGTTGGATTAGTACCCATTTACCTTTAACTCCTGAAAGGGAAAATGGGGCAATTACGTCGCAATAAAACGCTTTCAACATCGAATTAATAAATCGAATCAAAAATAGCTTATTACATTTTAAGATCTGCCCACCGAAATCTTAAAATCATCTTTAGGGCCGGTCTCCGGACTGAGGTATTTTGTATGAACTATTTATTCAACAAACAAATAATGCCATCGTTACACATTATCTTAACCTTTCACCGTTGCGGGGGCAGTATCAGCTTTTCACTGATTTCCCGATTATCCATAAGCTCATTTAAACGTTATGGCACCACAAAAGATTGACTAGTCATCATGACCATAAAATCGCGCCGATTATACGGATTAACAGCTAAATTAGATACAGGCAGGAAGCGCTACGGCAGGAATTGAACATTAAAAATATTCAGCATTCACAGTCGTAGCAATCAAAGATATGACAGACTTAAGGGTTAGCCATAAACTCGCGGTAGTTGTTGGCATCAAGCGGGGGTTGGTTTTCTCTGAACACAGCTACACGTATCGATTTATGGATAAGATAAAGATCTTGGGAGCCGCTAACCACAGTAAAATAGCCAATTTCACCTTTGGGAATAGTGGAAAAATCTTTTTCAACAAAAATGGAGGCATGATGAATATTGGGCATGACTGTGCACCCCAAAATACCATGCACCGCATCTAAACCTTCCACTTCTGACGTGCCTAAAACGGTATAAACTACCTTGCCTTCGCAATGCTCTTTATAGGTATCGGCCATTCCATCAAGAAATTTTTGCGGTTCAATGTCATTAGCTAAGCCTTTAAAGCCTTGCATACACACAAGGCCGCTCCAATCATTTAACGATTCATTGGCTGGAATAAATTCAGCCATAAACATCTCGCCTTGCATTTCACTGAATGCCAATTTCCAATTCAGCGGAGGCAAAAAACCAAACTTTGAGGCAAAGTCAGTTAATTGCTGCACATCCTTTGGCATTTCAACTTTACCAAGGCTTTGGTTGTCATCGCCAAACAGCGTGTTTATTGAAGAGAACGGTTTTGCAAAAAGCACAGCACAAGGGACTAAACAAGCTAGCCCCAGCCAAAGCTTTATTGCAGTAAACTGTTTCATTTCATACATCCTTTTGTAAACATTCACCAACATCCTTTGATGAGGCTATTTTAGATATCAGTCAAAATAACTATGCAATTGTGCACTAACTATATATCACAACAGCTACTTTTTGAAACTTATCTTTAACAACTCGTTGTATAAACAAATACTTTGATGACTAACCTAACTCTTCATCATAATCTTGAGTATCTGCTTCAGTTTCACTTGATTCTGCAGCAATGGCATCTGCCAAGGTTTTTGCTTTTAGGTGTTTAGCCGTTTTACGCTTATTACGATCAGCTTGTTTGCTTAAAAAGCCCTTCAATGCTTCTTCGCCCCATGCTGTAGCTTCAGCTTCTGTTGCAAAACCATCATGACTTTTCGATACTATCGTTTTAGTCGAGGTCATACGACGAGTGATTTCTGTTTTCCAGCCATTGTCAGCTTGAAACACGCGAGACTCATACTTTTTACTCATTTATCTATTTTTCCTAGTGAATTAACGCTTTAACAGGCATTTAGCCTAATTTATTACTGTACTAATAAGTGCTTATTAAGTGCAGTTTAACTTTTTACCATCTGATTTGAGCCAACAATCATCATTTCGCATTTTTGGCAATCAAACACTAATTTCAATTTATCTTTACCTACATCTAAAAACATTGGGTCAGCTTTTATGCCTTCTACTTCTTTAGGGCATAAATTAAAGCTGTAACGTAAACAATGCTTGGTCACCATTAAAGGTGCGTCATGTAGCACTTTATTTTTTTCATAGGTGTCTTCCATTTGAATAACACCATGTTGCTCGTAAAAATTACGCGCTTGTTCGTTGGCAACGTTAGATAAAAAGCTTAACGATTTCTGCGGGAAACGCGCCTCTTTATCGTGTGTCCAGCGTTCCGGTCGTTTATATGCAGCCACTCGCGCAAGCATTAGGGCATCAACCGCATCACGGCGAAGCTCGTTTACGGTAGAGGCCGGTAAAAACCAGGCTTGTTCGGTTAATAAGTTCAGCTTATTAACAGTAAAATCGGTACTGCCTAACTTACCTAACTGCTTTTTAAGGTTAGCAGCTGATTTAGCTTGATCGTTTGCCGCTTGCTTTTCACATTGCAAACGGGCCGTAGCGCTAATGCCGTGAATATCGGTCATCGTCAGCGCAACGCCATCTTCAGTATCATGCAATTGCATATCAACACTGATTTTACGGGTAGCGGATTCTTTATTTAACGTCGATTCAAATTTATGATCGAAGTTTCTGAACATCATCACGCCAACTTTTAAATCTTTTGGCACCTCAGTTAAATATAAGGTATTACCGTCAGCGCGGTTAACTCGAGTGCCAGCAAGTTTATCATCCGACAAACGCTGAGTTTCATAATGCTCAACAAAAAAGCACAAACCATCACCGTTATTGAACACAATATCTTTGCCGCTTTCAGTCGTATCGAGTTTGATAAAATCTTTACCAACCTGAGTAATACGGCCCACTTTTTCACCAATAAATTTCGGCGAACTAAAGTGTTCAATCGCTTCGGTTCTTTGGGTAACAAAATAGTCGGTTTTACCGCGGTTAAAGCTTTTATCTGGATCAGGGGTAAAATTAAACTCGCAACGCCCGTGAGAAATAGATTCAACATCACTGCGCTTAGCAATAATGGCATCTAATTGTTGACGATAATGGGCGGTGACGTTTTTAAGATAAGTAATATCTTTTAAACGGCCTTCAATTTTAAAAGATGACACTCCAGCTTCAATTAACGCTTCAAGGTTATCGGTTTGGTTATTATCTTTTAAAGACAATAAATGCTGATTCTCCGCTAACACCTCACCTTCTCGAGTGGTCAAGTTACACGGTAAGCGACACATTTGTGAACATTCGCCGCGGTTAGCACTGCGATTAGAATAAGCATGGCTTAAGTTACATAAACCACTGTAACTAACACATAAGGCGCCATGAATAAAAAACTCTAACTTCATTTTAGTGCTGTTAGCAATATCACGAATTTGCGGGATATTTAACTCACGTGCGAGTACCACTTGAGAAAACCCAACCTGCTCTAAAAAAACGGATTTTTCAGGGGTACGGTTATCCATTTGCGTACTAGCATGTAACGCTATTGGCGGTAAGTTTAATTGCAACACGCCCATATCTTGAATAATTAACGCATCAACACCAGCTTCGTATAAGTCCCAAATCATTTGCTCAGCTTTAGGCAATTCATCGTCCATTAAAATAGTATTTAAGGCGACAAACACTTGGGCATGATAGCGATGAGCAAACTCAGCTAAACGGGCTATATCTTCAACACTATTACCCGCATTATGACGGGCACCAAAAGCAGGACCACCAATATAAACCGCATCTGCACCATGGCGAATTGCCTCAATACCATAATCGGCATTTTTAGCAGGTGCTAACAGTTCAAGCTGACGCTTTTTGGCGGGTGTAGGTGTAAAAAGTTCAACAGAGGCCATAGGGTTATATCAATTCTTGTAATTAAGCAAAATCGGTTAGATAAAAAAGTGCGCCAACAAAATTGTTGGCGCACTCATATATTTTCTTATTCTAGCAAATTTGTTGTAAAAATGCCCAGATTAGATAAATAAATCTTGGATGTTTTTCAAATCAGCTTTGCCGTTGGCAATTTCGTCTGGAGTCAAGCCTTTCACTTCATGCGGAAACACTAACCACTCGTCAGACTCATGGATAAAGTAGTCTGGTTTTAACGGTACTTTAGTGTTGTTTGGCTTGTAATAAGGACAAGCAATACGAATATCCGTTGGAATATTTAATCGCATAAATTTCTGCAACTTACCGATTAAGGCATGGATGCTGCGACCAGAATCAAATACATCATCAACAATTAATAAGCCATCTGTAGCGTTGGCATTTTCAATAATGTAATGCAAACCATGCACTTTAATATTCTTATCTTGCTTGTCGGTGCCAATACCATAATAAGATGAGGTGCGAACGGCTATGTGATCTGTTTCCACTTCCTTGAAATCAAAATATTCTTGCACCGCAATACCGATGGGTGCACCGCCTCGCCATATGCCCACAATAAATTGGGGTCTAAAGCCAGATTGGTAAACCTGTGCTGCTAAACGAAATGAATCTTCAAGTAATTGTTGCGCGCTTATAAAGTGTTTATCGGTCATTGGTGTTTACCCCCATTTTTATTGCGGAGAATTTTATACCAAAACCAGCCACTTTGCCTGCATTGTTAACGTTTATTAGACAATGAACACGCCGCAAAGCAGATAAAAATCTGCTTTTCCTTGCATCATCACTATGGCATAGTATTTTTTATCGCCATTTTCAGCATGAAGACGCTCATTATGTTATTTGAAAAACGTTCCGCAGAGCCTAGCTTAGAAGCACCATCGTCATCGATGACTTCTGAAAAAGGTGATAATCCACTTATTTGGCCACTGTTAAGTGTATTGCAGTCTTCGAATCACAGTTGGAAGGTGCATCATTTAGCCAGTGAATTGCAACATAAAGGCCTAATGCATGATTTAGACCCATTACCAGAAAAGGACCTGTTTAAACGTAACTTTTTATTGATGAATGCCTTGTATGAGCTACAGGATATTTTGCTGCCCAAGCAATGGTTACAAGTGAAGGCTATGGAAATTCAGTTGTTTAGAATTGTGCCAGGCAACGCAGACCTATTACACCGTCAGGACGCTGCACTGCGGGATTACTATTTAGACTGGAAAAATTACGATACCAGCATTAATGTCGTCCGTGAAATGTTGGAGTCGTTCTGGAACAGCTATCAAGAATATATTGGCGTAAACATCAAATTAATGAATAAAGGTCATGCTTTAAAAGTATTTGAATTAGATGATAGCGCATCAAACAAAGACATCAGAAGGCAATGGAAAAAGTTAGCCTTAAAATGGCACCCTGATCGTGACCAAGGCAATGCCGAACGTTTTAAAGAAGTCTGTGAAGCATGGCAAACATTACGCGACAAAAGCTTAGTTGCCTGAGGCATTAGTAGGCTTATCGGAAGCACTAAAAGTGCAATATTTGTCACAAATCACCACTGGATCACATAAATCTTTCGGTCTAGCTTGTCAAAATATGTCATCATTAGCGGATAAAATTCCATTAATAACATAATTTTGAGGTATTCATGTTTAAACATTTTGCATTAGCCGCCAGCGTAATTAGCGCACTCATTTTTTCTTTAATCATTGCCCCTATTAATAGTTTTGCCGCCCCCTTTGTAGAAGGTAAGCACTACACACAAGTTTCAAATAGCATGGTGCCAAGCGAACCTAAAGTGACTGAGTTTTTCTCTTTTTATTGTCACAACTGTTTCAATATGGAAACCAAGTATTTACCAGAAATTAAAGCAGGCTTAGACAAGCAAGTTAAATTTGATACTAAGCATGTCGATTTTATGAACAGCGATTTAGGCACTGAGGTTATGCGCTCGCTAGCGGTCATCCACACTCAGGACAATCAAGAAGCGTTAAAAGTAGCAATGTTCGGTGCCATTCAAGGCGATGAAAACGATGGCGGTCATGATCACAGTGCCCATGGTGACAAACATGAGTCACAGGTTAATAGCCGCGATGACCTTAAAAAGGTCTTTGCTAAATTTGGTATTGATGCCGCTAAATATGATGAGTTGGCCGACAGTACAGATACCGACAAAAAATTGAGCCTATGGCGCCAACAGCAGGTGATATATCGGGTACAAAGTGTACCTACCTTTATCGTCAATGATAAATACGCCATTAATATGAATGAAATGCGCACCCTTGATGACTTAATCAATGTGATGAACTACTTAGCACTACAAAAATAACTAAACTGCTCTGCTAATTTATTTTATAAACTAAAAAACCGATATAGCACTGCTAATATCGGTTTTTTTATTGTTAAACATTTATTGTTAAAAATAAGTCGATTGAAAACCGACGCAATTTTAAATCACAATTAGAAGTTATTCGACCTTTCTTCGATATGCATTTGTTCAACTAATGCCTTGTCTTCACGTCTTTGTTCAACTAATCCTGAACCATTGCGTTGCTGATATTTACCTTCAGCCTGTTTCATACGGCTACTACCACTATTGATTAGGTTTTGGCCTTGTTCTATGGCACTTTCACCTTCAGCTAACTTAGTATTGCCGTCCTCAACCAATTCTTTACCATCTGCAAACTTGTCATCAGCGTCTTCCCAAAGATCGGCAATTTCTTCCAGCTTATTTAATAAAACAATCGCTCGTTTGCCCGTCGGTGCACCATTTAATGTGCTAGTAAAACTCAAAAAAGCTTGTTTCTGTTTCTGGCCTTCAATTCTTGCCTCGGCGATTAGCTTCTCACCTTCACGGATCTCAGCACTACCTTCTTGCACCAGTTTACGGCCATCTTGTAATTGCTCTTTACCGTTTCTAACATCCTTATCACCCTGCTCCCATTGTTGAGATAAATCAAGGTTTTGCGCACCTTCTGATTTAACTTTAGAGGCAAAATTATTCTGAGTTGCCGCACAACCACTCATACCCATAACGCCTAAAACCAGTAAGCAACATAGAGTCGATTTCATATATAATTCTCAATAAAATGAAGTAGAGATAAATTGCCGCAATTAAACAGTTGAGCGAAGGAAATAGCAAGTGGCTGAAATGTTAAATAGTGTTAATACGCTAAATAATTTAGATAATGATAATAACTAAGGGTAAAGAACTTGTTAGCCTCTAAACACATGGCTTAGTCAAAAAAGTCCTTAATATGCAGTAACGCTAATAGCAGGTGAATAATCATAAAACCGATAAAACATTGGCCAAGCACTTGATGATAGCTGCGCCATACTAAGGCATCGCTCGGGTCAACTAAATACCAAACCACACCGCTGACCGCCACCAGCAAAAGTAAAATAACACCTATTCCTTCAATAACACTGAACAATCCCTTACCTCCTGCAACCGGTATCTTGCCTGTTAATATACCAACAAGATCCGTGTTAACTTGATTAAAATCCAACAGTAACCAGGGGAAGAACTGTCGCCATTGACCTTTAAGGCACACTTTTATGGCAAACAATAACGCTAAACATGCTGTAATTAGGCCGCCGTATACATGAAAGTGACTCCAAAAACCGGCATTTGCGCTTAATTGCCGCCCTATTAATACCCAAGGGCTAGTGCACACTAATAAGACCGACATGACGAGTACCAATGCATGTAGCTTAACTGCAATTTTTTGCCATATCAGCTTTAGTACCATAGCGTTACGCCTCAATCATTTTAGCGATAAAGTCATCCACCCTTTGCCAGTCAGTGTATTCAACCTTGGTATTGGGATCGGTTGGACCTTTGGTCATCCACATAATAAATCGAATGATATTGCGATCCATTGGGCCATAGCCCTGGTAATCTAAATTCCCCGCAAAGGTCTGTAATAAAGCGGGTTTCCATACGGTTTGTTGTAAAAAAGCCTGCATATAGGCATTGGTTTCTGGGGTGTTTTTATTCGGTTTGCGCGCCACTAAACTGACTGAAAAAAAGCCGCTGGGTTTAGTTTCTAACTCTACCTGATGCTGCTGAATAAATTCATATAAAGCGGGTCGATGTTTACCATGACGGATACTTGCACCAATATAAATTCTATCAAAGCCAGATAAGTCACTCACATCATCTAAAGCCGCTAAGGTCACATGATGATCAGCTTGGGGTATTTGTTGTTGGATGTACTCGCATATTCTACGGGTTTGTCCGTGTACGCTGGAGTAAACAAGAAGGATCTGAGCCATATTGCCGCCTAAACAAGTAATTAACTCGCTTATATTACGTTATATAGCTAGCAGCGACCTTGAAACAGATCACGGCTTTAACATCAAAATAGATCAAAAGAAGCAAGCACCAGCCTTGCTTCTTTTATAGGGTTTGCATCGGTCGTTATAGTGACATTAAAAACGCTACCACCTGGTCTCGCTCATTCTGGGTTAACGCCATAAAAGCTTGTTGGCTTTTTTCAGCTTCGCCGCCATGCCATAAAATAGCTTCCTCCAATGTTGCCGCACGGCCATCATGTAAAAATCCGGCTTGTGGATTCACCGTTTGAGTTAAGCCTATGCCCCATAAAGGACGTGTGCGCCATTCATTACCGTTAGCCAAAAAGTCAGGGCGGCCATCAGCAAGCCCTTCACCCATATCATGCAATAGCATGTCACTGAACGGATAAATTGTTTGGCCCTTTAAGCTATCGCTCATTGGTTCACCGCCAATATCACCGGCGGTTTTTGTGGTAAATGATGGTGTGTGACAACCTGTACAATTAACTTGCTCAAACAAACGCGCCCCTTCACGTACATTACTGTTACTGACGTTACGTCTGGCCGGAACCGCTAGGGTTTCAGCATAAAAGGTCACTGAGTCACTAAACGCAGCATCGGCTTCTGGCTCACCATTTTCATCACTGCCGGTATCAACAAAACCTGTACGGGTTAAATAGGCATCATGCAAGCTAGTACCTGCAATACTTTCGTCTGGAAACAGTGGGTTAGTAATACCAATGTCACCCCGTAATGCACCTAGTGATTGCACTCGTACGCTAGGGGTATTGGCTTTCCAGCCAAAACGCCCTAATGACACTGGATGCGCGACACCATCGCGGGCTTTTACGGCATCAAATACCCAGTTAGCTCGGCCTGACACACCATCGCCATTAGCATCATTGACATCAACATTGGCTAAAATATCCGCTTCAGGTATCGCCTCTAATAAACCCAAACCAAATACTGGCATACCGTTTCGCCAGCCCATTAGTACGTCGTCTTGCAATAGGTTAGAGGTAACATTAGCGCTTTGTTTGGTTTCACCTGGTGCATCGTAGGGGTTTTCAACATCAAATAAAGGTTTTTTAAGGATAAGGGTTCTGCCATCTGCATAGGTTATTTCGCTGCGCTGATAAGACAAATATACATCGGCTTGACCAACAAAAGCATTTTGCTGCCAATCTGGGCGAGCTTTAAGCACGCCGCGGTGAAATAGCTGACCACCAAAATCAGGCACGGCTATTGGCGCACAATAATTGTTTTGCGCAGTTCCTTCAGTGCACACTTCATCAGGTGCTTTACTGATGCGTAAAAATATTCCCGCGGCAGATCCTAGCTTAACCCGGGTTTCATTGGCGGCTAAAAATGGGGTTGAGTTACGCCCATCCCGCTGATGGCAAGAGTTACAATCGGCATTATTAAATACCGGACCTAGTCCATCTAATTCAGGATGCTCACTATTAGGCGCTGTGGTAAAAGAGGTTTCAAAATTAACGTCACCCTCCAAATGCAATGCCAACTCACTGGCGGTTAAATTAGTTGCTGGGGTAGAAAAACCATGGCCTGAATTACTGGTATCAAAGGTAGTGGTATCACCACCTGAGGCACTAATATCGGTATAACTAGGGTAAGTGACTACTGGCGGCTCTGGTACTATTTCAGTGGTAATTTCATCACCACTGCCACCACAGCCGACTAAAATTGTTGTTGTCATCATCACTGACATTAACGCATAAAGCTTAGTTGTTATTTTCATCATTTTGTTCACACATTTTTACAGTTTATCAAAATACCTAGCCTCAATTGAGGCCAGGTATACTTCAACTAAACGTTAGCTGGTTTTCCAATCTGACAATAAAGGTAACATGTCTGATTCTAGCGAGGCTTGCAGCTTACTTAATGCATCAACAGCCACTTGCACACGCTTACGGCCCTCAACATCTAAAATAGCCTGACGAAACGGCATATCATTACTGCCCTTAATCGCTTGAATTTTTAAAATAGCATCATCAATTTCACTGCCAATGCGAGTCGCCAAAACAGTGTCTGCAGCAGCAACAAAATCAATTAAACCTTGCTTGTCTGCACTACCGGTATATTCACCCTGGTAAACATTACGTACGCCAATGATGTTATTTGAAAAGTCAGTTAATGAATTCCAAGAATATTGCGATTCTACTTTTGAGGTGTCAGCAGTGGTAATTGAGTCACCAAATGGATCAGCAATTTTACCGTTACCCACTTCATCGACAATACCAATCATGCCATTGATCAATTCTTCAACAACCGCCAGTTGTGAAGAGTAAATGGTATTAGTACTGGTGCCAGGTTGCTTTAATAACTCAGCATATGGCAGTGCGTTGGTATCTTGTGGGTTATGGCTAACTTGCCATGCATCATCAAGTTGCTTAGTGTAATCACGAAACACTTCAGCTAAGGCCACTAGATACTCACGTTCACGGGTGGTTAACTCGGCAATGTCTTTAGTGTTGTCGTTAACGCCATCACCAAATAATAGGTATTCCATAGTATGGAAACCTTGCACATCATCGTTCCAACCTTTAATGGTTTGAGCATCAAACCCGACCGCTCTGTTTAACTGTGTTTGCAGGTCAGTAGTATTTAATGGCCAGCTGTCTAAATGCGGGTCAATACTTAACGAGTCAACCGGGCCAAAAATATGCGATTCACCTTGCTCCCAAGGCTGACGAGCCGCTTTCCAGGCCGCTTGTGCTGCGATTAAATCCGCTTGAGAGGTTGAGTTAATTAAACTTTGGGTAGCATTAAATAACGCTTCACCTTTACTGGCTAAGTCAGCATAACCGTCAACAATAACCTCATTGGTTAAGTTGGTGATCATTTCAGTCGCAACAAATGAGAAACTATCATCTGGCACGATTGGCGCAGTATCATCTGAGCCAGAACCACCACAAGCAGATAACCCCATGATTAATGAAAATGCGATAGCTGAATATTTAAATTTCATAAAAACTCCATGTAAAACAAATTAACGTTAAAAAAAAACTATTAAACGTCTATTAAGACAATGACTTATAAATAAAATTGGTACCCAACACCTAATGCGAAGAAATTAGTATCAGGAATACTGGCCACGGCAACTTGATGTATGCCGCCTTCTGCCTTAATCACAATTTCAGGAATAGGGAAATAATTGATACCTATGCTGCTCCAGGTGTTTTCAAAACGCTTAGTAGCAGTACCCGTTTCAACCGCCATCAGCGGATTTGAGTAATCGATGTTAGCAAACGCAGTTATTGGTATATTGATCCAGCTGTCCAGCTTGACACCCGCTTCAACAAAGAAAGATTGTGACTCAGAACCTAGCTGGGCAAAGTTACCTGGACGTAAACCTGGGGTGGTTTTGTTGGCCTGAGTAATCGCATCAGTGTTTTCCAGAGTGCCATAAAGATACTGGCCACGAAGAATCCATGGACCTTCGACAAATGCCCCTGCTACCGAGACAATACTCATTGCACCATCTACATCTAACTTATTACTTTTATGGCGATTACCTGAAGTATTGCCATAGTAATAAGCCACGCCCACAGCGCTACCGGTTTTAAAGTTGCCGTAATCTAAACGTCCGGCAAAAGCTAAATCATCGCCGTTAACATGCTCAAAACGTTTTTGATGCCCAGAAGCAGCCCAGTCATAGGTACGGAAGTATTCTGAATTTAATCCACTGACGACCTGAGCCTGGTAATGAAAATCACTAATTTCACCATAAACGCCGATACCGTTTTCATTCCACACAGCCGGTAACATGGCCGCTTCACTTTTGTGGCGCAACACGGTGAGATATTGATTAGGCTTGTGCAGTGTGCTGGTTAGGCCGATTGGAAGGTGAATATTACCGAACTTAACCCCGAACGCTTTACTTGGACGATAACGAATTTCTGCTTTTTCAACAATGACTTCGCCGCCCGCTTCAACTTCAGATTCAAACTCGCCAAATTCATCAAAACCATCATACTCAAGCGATGTGCCTGTGCCACCATGCTCATATTCAATCTCAACTTCCATGCTCCACTCATCGGTGAACTGATAACCAAACTCAGTCACTATGCGCTCTAAGTCAAAACGATTACGTCGCTCAGGGCTGGTATCTTGAACGTTATCGAAATATTCATCGCTGGTGTAGTTCGCGGTGCCGTAAGATTTAAAACTGAAGCGGCTATAACGATCTTGCGCTGTAGAGACCTCACTGGCAACGGTTTCAACCTTTGACGTTAAGGCATCGCGCTCAACCTGTTGCTGTGCAGACTGTGACTTTTGTTGCTCGGTTAATAGATTTAACTGCTGCTTTAATGCTGCAATTTCAGCTTCTTGCTTGGCAATAGCCTTGGCAAGTGCATCGGTTTCATTAGCAGCATTTGCATTCGCTACAACACCTAAGCCCATAACGCTCGCTAAAGTCATCGCCAATAGTGAGATTTTGCTATTCATATCAACTCTCCACGTACACTTAAATAATTAAGCTTATTTTAATAATTCGCCACACAATAACTCAATTGATAATCATTTGCATTAAAATTAAGATCTTTCTTCGCAACAGCATTTACAAATAAATTACACTTCCCATAAAAATGTTTTTTTGCCACTATGGTCACACGCCTTTAAAACCACCCTTTGGAACTTCATGGATTCATCATCACTGACAACGGCTAATGTATCTGCTAGCACAACTGCAAATACCTCAGCCACTGAGGGTTATCAAACCAATCCACAGCATTTGTTGCTATGGATGACCTTTGTTATGTCGATGGTATTTGCGGTGTGGCAAGCCTTACTCAACAACTTTGTGATTGAAAGGGCGGCGTTCACCGGTGCTGAAATTGGTATGCTGCAAAGCTTACGAGAGGTGCCGGGCTTTTTGGCGTTTACTGCGGTATTTGTTTTACTGCTTATTCGCGAACAAGCCTTTGCCCTTATATCGCTGGCATTGTTATGTATTGGTGTGGGTATAACCGGATTTTTTCCCGACGTACTCGGGCTATATCTGACCACAATTTTAATGTCGATAGGCTTTCATTATTTTGAAACCATCAATCAATCATTAACATTGCAATGGGTAGATAAAGCAGAAGCACCAGGGTTTATGGGTAAAGCACTCGCATGGCGTTCAGCCGCCGCGTTAATCGGATATGGCAGTATTTGGCTAGTCATGACATGGCTAAAACTTGACTACATTTGGATGTATTCAATCATTGGCGCATTAGGACTGATAATGGTGCTGATGATGAGCCTGTACTTCCCCCGCTTTAACATTAGCGAGACACAGCACAAACATTTATTAGTGCGCAAACGATACTGGTTATATTACTTGCTAACCTTTTTCTCCGGCGCACGTCGGCAAATATTTATGGTTTTTGCCGGCTTTATGATGGTCGAAAAGTTTGGTTATTCGGTATCAGAAATCACCGCTCTATTTTTAATTAACTATGTAGTGAATTTATTTTTTGCCCCCGCTATTGGAAAACTGATTGGTCGCATTGGTGAGCGTTATGCGCTTATCTTTGAATATGTAGGCTTAATTATTATTTTTATCAGCTATGCCTATGTTGAAAATGCCAATGTAGCAGCGGGGTTATATGTGATCGATCATTTATTGTTTGCCATGGCAATCGCAATGAAAACCTACTTTCAAAAAATTGCTGATAAACAAGATATTGCCTCAACCATGTCGGTTAGCTTCACCATTAACCACATTGCCGCGGTGATCATTCCCGTACTATTGGGTATGCTGTGGTTAAGTTCGCCTAAATATGTTTTTTTCATCGGCACAGGATTCGCGGTATGCTCTTTATTACTGGCATTCAATGTCCCCAAATCACCCAAACCAGGGTTTGAAACTTACTGGCCTAAACCACGCGAATAAATGAGTAAATAATGGCTGAACCAGACAACAATATCATTGAAGTCGATATACAAGCGGCAGATACCGCCAATATGTCTGCGCGCAAAAAAGCTTTATTACTCGGGCGCATGTTAGGGCTAGCCAGTGAAGAAGATTACCGTCCATCAAGCGCGTCTATTGCCGAGCGGGCGCAGCATCGCCAGCGTAAACAGCTAAGTGCATATCAAGCCAATCTGGAAAATATTTTTGCATTAGCATTAAATTACACCCCTTCAGATGTAACGGGTGTAGATTTAGATGCTGATTGGAGTCATCAGTTTTTTCAAATGGCCGAGCAAATTCATAATCGCAAAATGCAGGATTTATGGGCGCGTATTCTTGCCAGTGAAATAGTGTCTCCAGGTAACTTTAGCCTTCGTTCGCTGTTAGTGCTGAAGCAATTCACCTTTCGTGAAGCGCTTATTCTTGAAAAAGCCTTAGGCATGTCGGCTAAAATTGGCACAGATAACCGTTATAAATTACTCAGTGGTTATCGGATAAATGGCGGGGTGAAGCAATATTTTCGTAAAAATAATCAGGTAAATATTCCCTTGTCTCAATATGGGTTGCCTTACTCAAATATTTTAACCTTAATAGATGCGGGGGTGATCCATAATAGTGAGTTTGAAACAGGCCTGCTTGACCCTAAAGTAAAATTACCCATGCAATTTGTGCATGATAATTTTACTCTTCAACCCAAAAGCCAACACCTACTATTTACCTATTATCGATTAACCACCATTGGCGATGAAATTTGCCAGCTGATTGCAGCAAAACAAGATAAAGGTTTCAACCAAATGTTAAGAGGCGTATTGCAGCAGGATTTTAATATTAGCTAGATATGAGTTAAATATTATAAAGGTGAGAATACTTGGTTTTGTGGGCGCTGAATAAAAACTGCCTTAATGCTTCTCTTGCTTCACCGTGGGCATTAATTTTAGCCGCCATAATACCATTTTCAGCACGTACGGGCTCAAAATCTACATCCACTTGCAAACCATTGGTCAGCATAAGTTTGCCAGATGTAGGCATTTCAGCGTGTAAGTCACCGCGCATTTTAATCGTTAAGCCAGAGCTGGATAGCGACAACACCTCAACCTCTTGCTCAGTATTACCAACAACGGTGACATCTTTTAAATCGGTTACGCGCCAACTGCGTTCAACACCTTGCATATCGACCACTTCAGGTACGCCTAATACAGGAATAAACTGCCCTAGTTCATCGCGTTTTAATACTAGCGGAAACCACAAACGATAGTGACTAATTTCAGCCAGCAAGGTTAGTTTAGCTTCACCGAGAATATGGGCTAATACCTGAGGAATCTCTGTCGAAACACTTAAAGAGTTATCAGCCAAAATGTCCGCATCAGTTCTAGACTGTAAAGGATTACCCAAAGTCATCTTTGATGTGAAAATATCACTAAAACAGGCTAACTCTTCATCACTTAACGATTTCGACACGCTTTCAATATCCTTTTGGCTCAAATTTAATAGACCGCGCAATATATCACTTTTTCTACATCTGAATAAACTTTAACCGTTATATTGAGAAAAATTAATGTTTTGTACAACTATAGATTTACTAAAACTGATTTTTGATCATAAAAAAAGCAAACCTAAGTTTGCTTTTGTATACATGGATAAATAATCACGGCTAGCTTAAAAGTGCCAACATTTTATGTGCTACTAGCTCAGATGACGCTGGGTTTTGACCTGTCACTAATTTACCATCAATCTGCGCAAACGGATGCCAGTCATCTGCCTTGTCATAATTAGCACCATTGGCAATTAACATGTCTTCAACTAAAAATGGCACTATGTCGGTTAATTGCACCGCATCTTCTTCGCCATTGGTAAAGCCTGTGACTTTTTTGCCTTTAACAATAGAAGTGCCATCAGCATTTTTAGCGTGTTTTAGCGCACCAGGTGCATGACAAACTAACCCTAATACCTTGTCTAGTTTTACTGCGTTTTCAATTAACGCAATTGACGTACGGTCTTCGGCTAAATCCCATAACGGGCCATGGCCACCTGGGTAAAATACTGCATCGTAATCGGCAATATTCACCGTCGACAACACTAAAGTGGTAGCCAGTTGCTGCTGAGCGTCTGTGTCTAATTTAAAACGTTTGGTTGATTCAGTTTGAAAATCCACTTCATCGCTTTTAGGGTCTAAAGGCGGTTGGCCACCTAACGGAGACGCCAGTACCACTTCCACGTTTTTGTCTTTAAACACATAGTATGGCGCGGCTAATTCTTCTAACCAAAAACCAGTTTTATGTCCTGTATCGCCTAATTTTTCGTGCGATGTTAATACCATTAACACTTTCATTTATGTATTCCTAATAAGTTAAAAATCTCATTAAATAGACAGTGGTTCATTCAGTTTAATCACTAACTTGCCAAAATTTTCGCCTTTTAACAGGCCGATAAACGCTTTAGTCGTGTTCTCTATACCGTCGACTAAATGCTCACGGTACTTAATCTCACCATTAGCTAGCCACTGGCTCATATCCTTAGCAAATTCAGGGTAACGATGGCCATAATCATCAAAAATGATAAAGCCTTGCATTTTAATGCGTTTCACTAACAAGGTGCCCATCAGTAGTGACAAACGATCCGGTCCTGCTGGTAATGAGGTGGCGTTATATTGCGAAATCATCCCACACACTGGTACCCGTGCACCTGTGTTTAGTAAAGGTAGAACAGCATCAAATACTTTGCCGCCAACATTTTCAAAATACACATCAATGCCTTGGTCACAATGTTTTGCTAACTGCTCTGCGAAGTCGGCTGCTTTATGGTCAATACAGGCATCAAAACCAAGTACTTCAACCGCATGGCGACATTTTTCAGCACCACCCGCTATACCAACCACTTTACAGCCTTTAAGCTTACCTATTTGACCAACGGTAGCACCCACTGGGCCAGTTGCCGCAGCAACCACTAAAGTGTTACCCGCTTTAGGTGCGCCAATTTCAAGCAGCCCCATATATGCGGTAAATCCTGGCATGCCCATAATGCCTAACGCATAAGATGGCATACTTGGGTTAGCGCCTAAGTTCATTAGGCCTTCACCGTTTGATACGCAGTAATCCTGCCAACCACCAAAGGCCAATACCCAATCGCCTACCTTGTAATCAGGGTGCTGACTTGCTTCAACCTGTGACACAGTCGCGCCAACCATCACTTCATCAATACCAACCGGATCAGCATAGGATTTAGCATCATTCATGCGCCCACGCATGTAAGGGTCAAGTGATAAATAAACCGCACGCAATAACACTTCACCAGATTGTGGCGTTGGCTTGCTGACGGTTTCTAAACGGAAGTTTTCGGCAGTCGGTTCGCCCTGTGGACGAGAGGCTAAAACGATACGACGATTGTTTGATGACATGATTAATCCTTTTTAATTGCAATCCAAAACGTTGACAAAGGTTGACTCAATGAAGGCTACAATAGCTAAAACAACAGTGGTAACATCGTCACACGTTTTACTTATTTACGTGACTGTGAGCCATTTTAATCACAGTCCAGACAGAGTGAGTTATGAAAGAAGATCACCAGTTACATCTTGATAATCAACTTTGTTTCGCTGTTTATTCAACATCACTTGCGATTACTCAGCTTTATAAACCTTTATTAAACTCGCTAGGGCTAACCTACACCCAATACCTGGTGATGTTGATTATTTGGCAAAATGAAGGCTTAAGCCTTAAAGATGTTGCCCAAAAACTGGCCCAAAAATCGGGCGCTATCACACCGGTAGTCAAACGGCTTGAAGCTTTAGATTATATCCAACGCGTTAGACACCCTGAGGACGACAGACAACTGTCATTAACTCTCACTGAAAAAGGTATCGCGCTAAAGTCAAAAGCCATGCAAATCACGCAACACGTTAAGTTACAAAGTGGTATTGATGAGGCCGAAATGGCCGACCTTAAACAACGCTTAGATGCTTTTCGTAATAAGCTGCCAAAGCAAATTAATCTGCCTTAGCCCTGACATAAAAGCAGCCCTAACATTAACAGCGAGCAGCATTATCATTGCGTGAAGCTATTAAAACACATTGTTATCGCGATAATCAATTGCGCGCAATTAAAAAATATTAACATTGGAATTAAATAAGTGTTAAACGATAAGCAACCAGCTGGCTTTACCTCATAAAATCAGCTGATTGCAATAAACCAAGACAAACAGGTTTGCTTATAAATCTTGTTTATAAACAATACCTGACTTCATTACGAAGGGAATATTTAATAAAGTTTCAATGTTATCAAGCGGACTTTGTGAGGTCGCAATAATATCGGCATATTTGCCTTTTTCAAGCGTACCCAATGTAGCTGACATATCAATCAACTCTGCCGCATTAACCGTCGCACTTTTCAAAATATCCATATTACTCATGCCTGCTGCGTGCATTAATACCGCTTCTTTAGCATTGTCACCGTGGTGCGACACACCACTGTCAGTGCCGTAAGCTATCTTAACCCCTGCTTTATAAGAGGCCTTAAAGTTGTCCATCATATCGCCGCCAACACGAATGGCTTTTTCTTTAATCGCAGGAGAAAACACATCTGTGCTTTTGGCCATTTGCACCACAGTGTCACCAGCCAGTAGGGTTGGCACTAAAAACGCACCCGACTTTTTGAATAATTTAATACTGTCTTTATCAGCATAACTGCCATGTTCAATGCTATCAACGCCTGCGCGTAATGCGGCGTTAATGCCCGCAGCAGAATGGGCATGGCTGGCCACTTTACGCCCTAAAGCATGGGCAGCATCAATCACTTCTTTTAGCTCATCATCTTCCATTTGCTGACCCGTACCAGTATTGGTGTCAGACAACACCCCGCCTGTAGAGGTAATTTTAATCACATCTGCGCCAAATTTAATCGCCCGGCGTGTGGCACGGCGGCAATCATAAGGGCCATCACAAATAGTTTTTTCTGTGTATAAATCCAGTAAGTCAGGGCTCATGCCATCAACATCACCATGGCCACCCGTTACCGACACGCCGCCAGAGGCAATAATTCTTGGGCCATCAACCCAGCCTTTATTAATGCCATCGCGCAGGGCATAAATTTGCTCAGCTTTAGCGCCTAAATCACGTACTGTGGTAAAGCCTGCCAATAAGGTTTTTTTAGCAAAATATGCACTGTGCATTGCCACATCAGCATCAGACATACGCAGTTTTTGGCTGTCATTTTTAGGGCCTAATTCACCCTGTAAATGCACGTGCATGTCCATTAAGCCCGGCATAACAAATGCCTGGCTTAAATCTATAATCGCTAACGTGTCATCAGCCGTTACAGCAACCTCTTTAACAAAACCGGCTTTTACCTCTGTAATAATGCCATCGCGCACAATAATAGATTGCTGCTCTAGTGGCTTTTCACCGGGTACAGCCAGTAATTGTCCTGCATGAATAATTTGAATTTCAGCGGCTTGAGATGCTAGCGCTAATAATGCGCCGCCGATTAAAGTGGTTAATCTTGATACTGCGAATACTGTTTTTTTCATTATAAATCGCTCGTTTGGTCATATGTGATAATAATAGCTACCTAAGCTGACAAAAAAGGCAAAAAGTTACAAGTTATTATGCTTTTTGTTACATTTTAGGTTGATGTTATTGCCATTGAATAAAAAGAGAATGGCATAATTTAACGCTAACAATCCTGTAGAATCGACAGCGCGAGCCACTTACTGCGGATGTAGTTTCATTGTAAATGCACTTTATTGGGTAACATAAAATGATCAAGCCAACAAACACGGCAATGAATATCGCGGTTTATGGTGCAGGCTCTACTGGGTGTTACTTGGCAGCTGAGCTAATAATCGCCAAGCAAAATGTCACGGTAATCTGTCGAGAACGGATTAAACAAGTCATCCTCGATAATGGCGGCATAACTATCAGCGACTATCATGGCTCAAACCATTGCGTCATGCCTAGCAATATCATCACCGACTTAACCTTATTAGACCCATTAACTGACCAGCCCCCACGTTTCGATTTAGTGTTTGTCACCTTAAAATGCCATCAGCTTGACAGCAACTACCCAGATTTACTCAACATTACCCATGCCAACAGCAGCATTATCTTTATGCAAAATGGTCTTGGCAGTTTTGATAACGCCCATCTGCAGTTGTCCCAACGTCAAATTTATCAGGGCATCACCCCGTTTAACGTGTTGCAGTTATCTAATGGCCGTTTTCACAAAGGCACTGAAGGTCAATTTATCTGGCCTTCATGCAAGCACACACAGCAGATTAGCCAGGACATGACCAAGCATGGCCTAAGCTGCCAATTGCATGACAATATGGCCGCTGTAATAAACGGCAAACTGTTGCTTAACCTTAACAATGCCCTTAATGTTATTTGCGATCTGCCGATACAGGCTCAATTGAAACAGCGGCCTTTAAGGCTATTACTGGCTCAAGCTATGCAAGAATGGCTTGATATATGTCATAAAACACAGCGCCCGTTAATGCAATTTACTAAAGTCGCCCCAAGGTGGCTGCCATTAATACTGCGTTTGCCCAACGGCTTGTTTAATATTGCAGCAAAGTCTATGTTAGCCATTGACCCACATGCCCGTTCGTCAATGTGGGAAGACATTCAAGCCAAACGTTTAACAGAAATTGACTATCTAAATGGCGCGGTAGTCAAACTGGGGGCGCAATGTCATATAGCGACACCAGTGAATACGATAATATATCAAGCCATAAAACAGCTGGAACAAGGCGAAAAGATCAACATTAACGATGTTATTTCGCTGTTAACTACACCTAAAAAGAAAACATAATAATATGAATAAACAACATTTCTTCTTCGGGGTCTGGCAGGTCAATCCAGAAAGTAACAGCTTGCAACAGGGCGCTGACATCAAGCAAATTGAGCCCAAAGCAATGGACGTGCTACAACTGCTGTGCCAACACCCAGGTGAAGTGCTCAGCCCAGATACTATAGTCGAGCAATGTTGGGGCCATACTGTGGTGGGTGATAATCCGCTACATAAAATTATTAACCAATTGCGCAAAACCCTTGGTGACAGCGCATCTAACCCCACATTTATTGAAACCATTCGTAAACGCGGTTACCGCACCTTAGCCGAGGTTCACTATCCATTAGTGGAGCAAGCCGAACATATTCAAGCTAACACCTGGCAAGGTGGCTCACCCTTCCCCGGATTGCGCGCATTTGACGCCAAAGACGCCGAGGTTTTTTACGGCCGCAGCGAGCAAATCAGTACCTTGCTAAAACGCATGAGCAACCAAGTACAATTTGGTCGGGCATTTTGTTTATTACTCGGCCCTAGTGGCAGCGGTAAATCATCATTATTAAATGCCGGTGTGGTGCCGCAATTCATGCGCCCACAGGGGTTTGATGGCATTGGCATTGTGTCTCACACCAGTTTAGATTTAGCCGATATTAGCCAAGACCGTTTATTTACCGACATCGCCCTTGCACTGCTGGATTTAGACATAAACGATATACCGGTATTTGATGGCATGACCGCTGAAAACCTCGCCGTCATGTTGCAGCAAGATATGCCCAAGGTCATTGAACAAGCCAAACAGGCCTTAGCCAATATCGAGCAAACTGACACCGCAATTACGCCCAAACTATCGATATTTATTGACCGTGTAGAAGTGCTACTTTCTTCACCTATTTTTACCGAGCCACACATTCAAACCGCATTAGATATGATTGAATTGCTCGCCACCAGCGGCTACTTTATGGTGTTCAGTGCGTGTAGAAATGACTTTTACCCGCAAGTGGTCAGTCGCCCAAGCTTAATGGCCGGTAAAGGTAACGGCTCACACTTCGACTTAACCGCACCAAACCGCACCGAGTTACTGCAAATGATCCGCCTGCCCGCTAAAGCGGCGGGACTTAAATGGGACACAGACCCGCAAACCCACACGCCATTAGATGAACTACTGTGCGCCGAAGCAGCTAATAACCCTGACGCACTGCCTATGCTGCAATACACCTTACAAGAGCTGTATTTACAGCGCGATGAACACGACACCTTATTAGTGTCTGTATATCAAAAACTGGGCGGAATAGAAGGCGCTATTGGTCAAAAAGCCGAAGGTATTTTTGCCGCATTAGCCGCAAAGCATCAACACAGTTTAAGCAAAGTATTATCGTTATTAGTCACCTTATCCGCCGATGAAACCAACATCACCAGCCGCGCCGCGCGCTTAAGCCAACTGAGCAACAACAACGAAACCGCCCTAGTACAAATCCTGATTGATAACCGCTTATTTGTGTCACACCTGCAAAATGGCCAGGGCTGTTTCAGCGTTGCCCACGAGGCACTATTACGACGCTGGCCACGGGTTTTACAATGGATTGAGGCACATCGTGACAGCTTACGGGTTAACGCACGTTTAACCGTACTTAGCCAACGTTGGCAAGATGAGCAACAGCACAAAGCCTACTTACTGGCCGAAGGTAAACCGCTGCAAGAAGCACTAGCACTGGCCGACAACCCGCTGTTTAATTTAGATACTGAACAACACGCCTTTATTCATGCCTCAAAGAAAAGCGTTGGCGTAAAACGCCTGGCGAAAATGTCCACCATTGCCGTACTGTGCATGCTGACCCTACTGGCTGTTTTTATGAGTGTAAAAAGCTCGGAAGCTGAGCAACGCGCGCAGGATAAACGCCTAGCCGCAGAAAACTTACTGGGCTTTATGGTGGGTGAGTTCGCCGACAAAATGCGCAGTATTGGTCGTATGGATTTACTCGATGGGATCAGTAATAAAGCATTAGAATATTTCAGTAACTTTAATAATGTCGATGATGCGCAAGATCTCAGTTTTGACGCCCGCTTCCAGCATGGTCAAACATTAGAGGCCATGGGCGAAGTCGCCTACTCGCGCGGCAATATCGAAGAAGCCAAAAGCGCCTTGCTTGCCGCAAGAGACAAAATGCTGCCATTAGTCGATTTACAAACCAACAACTTATCTTTACTTAAAACCTTAGGCGCCAATGCCTTTTGGTTAGGCCAACTGGAATATGATCAAAGCGACTGGCAAGCCACATTGCCGTGGCTTGAGTTATATCTGCAATACAGCCAAACTATGTACCAATATGCCCCAACAGACTTTGATGCAGTGATGGAGCTATCCTATGCCCATAATTCCATCGGCTCAGTCTATATGGCGCAGCAAAACTTTAATGCTGCAAGGCAGGCATTTGAGCATTCACTTGAGTTAAAACTCTCATTATTAGAGCTGGATAAATCTAATAGCCAGCTAATTGCTGATGTTGCCGACACTCAATCATGGTTGGCAAACTCTGCAACCTCCCAAGGCGACATACACACAGCAATTAATATTCACACAGAAATACAACAACTACTGACGTCATCCAACAATGAAAAGCAGCCTTATCTGCTTGATAGATTATCCAACAGCTATTTATTTCTAGCGCGATTATTGATGTACCAAGGTAAAATAAATCAAGCCCACGATAAAATGCGTCAGGCATTAAAAGCAATTAACATCGCCATAAAACAAGACCCAGAAAATGATAAATGGATTATTCAACAGTCTATTATTTATATTGAAATGCTAGAAAACTCTCGAACCAACATCGATAATAACGCACCTTATAACATCAAAGTTTTAGCAAAAAGATTAATTGACGATCAAGTGCTTAGTAGCTCAACTAAAAAGCAAGAGTTATGGGCATTATATGAATTAGCCGCAGCGCAGTATTTAATGCACACAGGTGATGTAGAAAAAAGCTTAACCTATGCTAAAAAAGCAACTAATTCCTTCCAGCAGCTGATTATTCAATTTGATAAAAAATCACTGTACAAAGCTAAGTTAGCCGAAAACCAGGTGTCCCAAGCCACCATTTTAAAACTGCAGAATCAACCAGAACAGGCCAAATTATTATGCCGCCAAACACTCAATTTACTAAGCCAGCTAATAACAACCACCAATGACCCAGAGTATTCAATACCCTATGCAAGGTCGCTAGACTGTGTTGATGAGCTAGCTTTACACCCTCAAATTTTGCAACAATTGCAAAGTTCAGCAATAACTGACTATCACTTTATTTACCCACAACAAGGAAGCTCCAATGCCAGCACTAAATAGCAAAGAAACAATTATTAATGTAACTGTGGTTTTAGAGAACAATCAGCCTATTTTCAGCTATACCGATGAAAACAATAATCCAAGAAGTGGCGATGTTATCGTGACCGAAAACGGCTTAATATTGTACAACTTAATTGATAAAACAGCCCGCGGACTAGCCTTTGTTGGCGCTGCATTTTCAACCCCATTTGATGGCGTAATTGATCAAGTGCAAGTAGTAAATAATGGCAACACATTGCAGTTAAGCGATACCGACCAAGTGATTGGCAATACCGAGTTTAGACTTATACTGTCAAATTCGACTCCAAGCTTTAGCTCTCACCTGCTATTAAGTCCTGATCCGCAAATAGTTAACCGTCCAGGTGAAAATTAGAATCCCACTGTCACTAAATAAAACCACAAGGTAAACGAAGCTAGCTGCTTACTTTTTCAATAAAGTGTGTGTCATCGAAATACGTTTGTTTGACACACATTATATTTTAAAAGGGACTGACCCAAGTTAGCCTCCATAATACGCACAGTGTCTACTGTGCGTATTATTCACATCACTGCCTTTATCGTGTGTCAAATACCTTCCAACGGCTCAATCGCAAAACCAATAATTTCAAAACATATTATTTAAATACCATTTAAATACATGTACACTCCATCCGCTTTATACCCTAACAGCATAACTTAAAAGGAATTATCCGTAAAAATTACTACATCATTTACACTTTCAACTTTATTGCTAGTGTCACCATTGTGCTTTGCAGGCAGTCAACAGGATATTGACTTAGCGCTTGCTGCAATTCATAACGATACTGATTTACAAGCTGTACTAAGTCACCCTTCTGCTTTAGATGTTCTGGACGATGAACTCACTGACTTTGTCAACAGCGTACGTTTCACTCACGCTACGTCACTGCAAGCTTCTTCGATTACATTTGACCAGCAGATACTAAGAGATAACCTATCTGCCTCCGAAATTTACAATATTCTGGTATTGTTTGGTCAACAACACACCATAACTCAATATTCTGGTGCTGTTGAGAATAATGATATTGATAAGCTTCTACTACAAGCCAATACACTGCCATTTTGTAACGGGGCTTTTCCTATTGACCTTATCGTCACCGTCAACAAACAAAAGCAAGCAAACTTTGCTTATACACAACAAGGTACAGATTGTGATGGGAATGTTGAGCTAACAGAAAATACCACCATTACTTATCAACTGAAACACAAAAAGAAAACCCCTAAAGGACTACGTTTAATTGGCGCTGGTTTTACCAATCCCTTTGATGCGCACATTAAATCAGTTTCGGTCAGTCAAGATGGGCAAAGCATTTCACTAAAAAATAACATTGAGAACTTGGGCGTCAGTAAGTACCAATTCATGTTGACGTCAAATGACAGCAACCTAGTACTATTAAGTCCTGATCCAGAAGTAATAAATCGCCCTGGGCAGAATTAATTACCTGTATTTAGACCTTGTCAAAAAACTTAATGCCATTTAAAAACAACAAGATATAACCAGAAGGTTAACGGAAGGCTGTTTTTTACTTTTTTCAATATAGTGTGTGTCATCGAAATACGTTTGTTTGACACACATTATATTTTAAAAGGGACTGACCATGATTACCTCTGACAAATACCAAGAATTCCATGACACATTAACCCGTGCCACTGAACTTGCTAAGGCGTTATCAGGTAAAAACTTCCCCACGCCAGATCAAAAAAATGCGCCTGTTACTCCCACTAAAACGGCGTTAACCAGTCCCCCAAAAACAGTATCAACACCGAAAATTTTTGAGCACACGTTAGATCAGGCCACCCAATTATCTAGCCTAGGTTTTTTGATGAATGCCATTTCAGAAGCCATTTTTGTGGTCAATGATGAAGGCGTCATTGAAATGATTAACCAGCATGCAGCCAAACTTTTCGGCTCGCCAAAAGAGTTATTGATTGGTCAAAAATGGATTAACTTTGTTAACTCGGCCTACCAAGAAGAATACCAAGAGTTGTTTGCCCATTGGCGTGAAACCTTCACCCCATTTAATCACGGCCCCAAAGAAATTGTACTGCAACGCTCTGACTCAAGTTTAGTCAATGCCGACATTTCATTGTCGTGCCTGCCCGTAGGTGAAAATGCCAAACCGTTAATTGTCGGGGTAATGCACAATCTCACTAGCCACAAAGAAAAATTTGAAGAGTTAACCCGTTTAGCCAATACCGACAAACTCACCAGTTTAGCTAATCGTCATGCTTTTGATGAAGCATTGCAAAATGCCTGGGACGATAGCAGACAACATCAACATCCGTTAAGTTTGATCTTGATTGATATCGACTTCTTTAAAATTTTTAACGACAACTATGGCCACATTAATGGCGATAAGTGCTTACAAAAAGTGGCTCAGGTGATTAACTTAGCCATGCCTAACCGCGACTGTTTAGCTGCCCGTTTTGGCGGCGAAGAGTTTACCGTCTTGCTGCCTAACTTCAGCCAGGCGCAGGCGCAACGAGTGGCTGAAAAAATTCAGCGTCAAATTAACCAAATTAAATTCTCCGATATGGGCTTAACCAGCGAAGTCAAAGTCAGTGTCAGTCAGGGCATTGCCTGTGAACAACAAGGCCAGTTCCGCACCGCCACCGCACTTATTTGCGCCGCAGACACCGCGCTTTACCGTGCAAAAGCAGAAGGCCGTAATCGTATTAGCCTAAGTTTGTAATATCAGCTTAAGCCTCTATTTGTAATATCAACTTAAGCCTCTATTTGTAATATCAGCTTAAGCCTCTATTTGTAATATCAGCTTAAGCCTCTACATAGCATTACATATCAGCCTAGGTTAATACTGACCTAGGTTGATATTGAACCCGTTTCAACTTGATGCATTTGTTGGTAAGCCGCTATGCCGCTGGCGTCATTGGCTTGTTTGGCTAATACTTTTTCATCATCATTGGCAAAATGAGTATCCCAATGGGCTAACCTAGGCAGCATAAGTCGATGCCATAACGGCGGAATAAGGGTTAACCCTAAGGTAGCTAAGTAACCACTGATCATCATAGGTGCGCCTTCATAGGGTGCTAAGCAGTGATACGGTACTTGAGCTTGCGCATGATGATGCGAATGGCGAGTTAAATTAAACAATGACCAGGAACTGACCCGCTTATTGGTGTTCCATGAATGCCGTGGCGCCACCTTAGTGCCATTGGCGCGAACCAAACCATAGTGCTCCATATAATTGACTATTTCTAACGTCGCCTTAGCCCACAGTGCTGTGGGAATAAAAAATGCCAATGCCTGCCAAGACCCCAAAGCAAACACCGCCAGAAGAATAACCAGACTCATGGCAATGCCTCTTAACACGCGATTATGCCGTGAAAATATCGGTAAACTTTTAACGGATAAGCGACGCTTTTCAATATTCCAGGCACTGATATTGCCATACCAGCTGGACACAATAATGTGCTGATAAACATTGCGGCCTCTTGGGGCAGAGGCTGGGTCTTGCGCGGTACACACAAAACGATGATGGCCGTATACGTGTTCAATGGCAAAGTTAGCGTCAAAACTAAACGCTAATAACCATCGCCCAATAGTGTAAGACACTTTATGCCAGGTACGATGCACCAGTTCATGCCCCGTCACTGTGCCTATCACCCCGATAACCAGCCCAGTAAAAGCCACTAATACCAGTTGTTGATACCAGCTGGTATTGGCTTTGGCCGCCAGGGCATCATAGCCGGTTAATTCGGTTATCCATTGGCCATAACCCCATACATCTGTAGTAGCAAAATGCCAACTAAACACAAATAGAATGGCCATTAACAAGGGCAATGCCAGCCAAAGCTGCCAGGTCATAATGCTTTGATGAGCATAACTTGGCGTTGAATCATCATCACCTAACACAATGTCGCCACCAATATAGAATAACAACCAGATGGCATAACCCAGCACGATGTAAAATTGACCTAACGTCAGCGCAGCCAGGGTAAATAGGCCCATTAAATGGAACGACATAAATTTTAAATAGTGCACCGTTAGCTCCTAGCTAATGTCTTTTATTAATAATTAATTTATCAAGTGTGAGTAAAAAGAATAGCGGGTAAAAAAGACATCTAGGGGTCATTTATAGACAACTTTGATTAAATCCGCTACAACTAGGGCATTGGTGTCTGACTAGGATGTAACCTTGACTGCAACTCCCCCTATAAAGCATGACAAATTCATTAAGCATATGTCTGCGGTTAGCGAGCCTTTAATACCGGTATTTTATCTGCATCAGTTGTATCAGCAATTGTGTGATTGGCAATTACCGGCGCAGCAATGGTTACAACAAAATAAACTGACACTAGCTGACTTACAGCAAGCCAATAGCCAGTTAACCCTTAGCCAATATAGTGAGTTAATAGACAGCGCGATAACACTGTCACAGCGGCCAGATATTGGCCTGTATGTCGGTAAAAAAATATCTGTTATTGCCCATGGCATGCTAGGGTTAGCGATGCTCAATAGCGCCTCGTTAAATGATGCGCTATTACTGTTAAAGCAGTTTATTCATACCCGTAATCCGTTAATTGAAATTGATATCAGCGCGCATCATCAAAAACTACACATCAACTTTGATTTGTCTCAGCCTCTTCCTCAAGGCCATCAAGCCTTTATTGATGCCATTACGGTGACGTTTCTAACCCTGTTTTTACACCTTCTTACTGACAAGTCCGTGATTAAAACGGTTCATTTAAAAGTAACCAAACCTGATTATTACGAGCAATATTCACTCTTTATGCCCTGTGAACTGCTATTTTCACAACCGCAAAATAGTATTGTGCTATCGCAAACTACCGCACACCAAAGGTTGCCTAGCAGCGACCCAGCGGCGGCATTTCAAGCCAAACAATTTTGCCAACAGCAACTTGATGCACAACAACCCATAGGTTTTATCAGCCAGGTTCAACAACTTATTTTGAAGCATCAAGGCAAAATATCTCAACAGGATATCGCCCAGCTATTACATGTAAGCCCACGCACCTTGCACCGTCAGCTGCTAAAACATCACACCAGTTACCAGCAATTACTCACCAATGTTCAACAACATTTAGCACAGCACTATTTACGTGAATCAAACATGAGTATTAAGCAAATAGCCTTTGAATTAGGCTATGTTGACGTAGCAAACTTTAGACGAGCCTTTAAGCGTTGGTACCAGATCACGCCACAGGATTTTAGAAAAAAACCGCCATTACGGCGCGTGTGATGCCAGCAATAAAAAATAAATAATATTGTTAACCCTTTTTAGATTTACTCTCGTTTATAGCGTTATCAACATCAACGAATAAAACAAATTACACTTGAGGCACATCGCCTTTATTTGGAGCAATACATGAACCTGCTTACTTTTTCTAACTCATTTTCAGCCTTAACCTTTCCTACAGTACGCACATCAGCACTGGCATCAATCATGTCATCAGTACTTGCGTTCAGTGCTTTACCGGCTGTTGCGGCAGACTTACCATTTCCCCACTTAGAAACCATCGGCAGCAGCGAAATTAGCATTGAGGCCGATATGGCCACTATTGATATTGAAGTAGTGGTTGATGCACCCACAGCAAAAGAAGCTAAAACCGAGTCAGATAAAGCCATTAGCCAGTTTTTAAGCCGATTAGATAAAGCCGGCATTGCCAAAAATGATATCGACAGCGCCAATTTAAATATCCGCCCGCAATATCATTATCAAAATAATGAACCCGCTAAACTGGTGGCTTACCAGGCCAGCAGAAGCATGACGATTACCGTACGAGATTTAAGCCAGTTAAATGACTTACTCGACACCGCTTTAGATCAAGGTATCAATCGGGTTAACAACATTAAGCTTAGCTCAAGTAAGCAGGCGGAATATGTCGAACGGGCACGTCAAAGTGCGATTACGGATGCCAAACAAAAAGCCGCATCGTTAGCCAAAGGGTTTGATAAAAAGGTCGATGGCGTGTGGCAAATTCGCTATTTTGACCAACAGCCAGTGCAACCGATAATGTACCGTATGGCGGCAGAATCGAGTGACGCTAATCAGGGTTATCAGCAAGGGCAAGTCACCGTGAGTGATCGCGTTGAAGTGATATTTAAATTGAAATGATTTTAAATTAAAGTGATTTTAAAATAGTCATAGCGGCTCACAGGCACGCGAAACTAGATTGTTATCGACATAATTGTTATCGACATAATTGTTATTAGCATAAAAAAGTGGTCAGGCGCATATCGCCTTGACCACTTTTTTTGTTCGCTTATTAAATCGCCTTAAAAGTATTGATAGCGCTAGCTAATCACTTCTTTGTCACGGGTTCACTTTTTGCCATCATAGCGCGGCCAAGTAATACAACACCGACAATTAAAAACGGCACACTTAACCACTGGCCTGCTGTCATCAGGGTTTCGCTGTAAGCGGTTTGGCTAACCTTAACCGATTCAATCGCAAAACGGGCGCTGAACACTAACACTAAAAACACCCCGAATAGGCCACCATGTTGCAGCTTTAATTTTGTTTTGCGGTATAAACCCACCAGCAAAATAAAGATCAACAAATACGCCACGGCTTCATACAATTGCGCCGGATGACGCGGTAGCAAATCGATACGTTCAAAGATAATACCCCAGGGTTTTGTGGTTGGCTCACCTAGAATTTCTGAATTGGCAAAATTTGCCATACGCACAAAAAAGCCAAAAATTGCCGTGGCAATCGCCAGTCTGTCTAACAAAAACAAAAATGGCAGGCCTATTTTTCGTTTATAGTAATACAGCGCTAAAATGGCGCCTAAGCCGCCGCCATGACTGGCTAGGCCGCCTTCCCAAATAGCGAGTATTTTAAGTGGATGAGCAAAATAGTAGCTCGGATCATAAAACACACAATGGGCTAGCCTTGCGCCGACAATAATACCGATAACGCAGTAAACCAGAAAGTTATCTAATGACTCAAGGTCCAAGCCTTCTGCCTGATAGATTTTTTTCATTACCTGGAAACCCGCCGCTATCGCGGTAGCAAATAATGCGCCGTACCAATGTACAGTCAACCCCATAAACGACACCAAAACAGGGTCTAAATTCCAAACAAAATGGTCCAATTGTTGCTCCAAAAAAGGCTTACTTATGCCGCTAATGCTACGCTGTTTTATCTTACCAATAAAGAAACTTACGGTTAAAGTGGCCTGAAATATTATTCACCTATCGCCAAATTGATCACCTCTTCAGCAACAAATCGCGTAAAATAGTGTTTATCAAACTGTAAAAGCCGATGCAAACTATGCCAGATACACCACAAATAGATAATCTGATTGAATGCCATCTCGACATTACTTCCTGTGAGGTCGATGCAAGCACGTTATTGTCGCAACATTCTGGTCTATCAAAGCAAGTCATTAAACAGGCCATGCAAAAAGGCGCTGTTTGGCACACCCATGGCAAACAGGTTATTCGACTTAGACGGGCGAAAAAAGCCCTTAAAGTGGGCGATAAACTGCATTTATATTACAACAGCCACATCCTCGCTGAAGTGCCTGCTACTGCGCAGTTGATGTTTGACCAGGGTGAATACAGCCTGTGGTATAAACCCTATGGGTTACGTTGCCAGGCTTCTAAGTGGAGCGATCACACTACCATAAACCGCTTTATTGAATTAAATACCGAGCCGCCACGTAGCGCGTATATTATCCACCGCCTTGACCGCGCAGCATCTGGGTTGATTATTATCGGCCACACCAAAAAAGCCACCGCAGCAGTTGCTAAACTGTTTGAGACTCGTCAGTTAGATAAATTTTACCAGGTGATAGTGCAAGGATGTTTTACCGATAATACGGTAACTATTAATACCCAAGTAGATGGCAAACCCGCGCTATCGCACGCCAGTTTATTGCAGTACAACCCTGAATTAGATCAATCTAAAGTGCAGGTTAAAATTGAATCGGGTCGTAAGCATCAAATTCGCATTCACATGGCCAGTATTGGTCACCCTGTGGTGGGCGACAGATTACATGGCAATGCTGCAGCCGATGCTCCAGATTTAAAATTATGCTGTTGTGAGTTTGCTTTTGTTTGCCCTGTCACAGCTAAACCTGTGCAGTTTTCACTGCCAGAAGCGTTAAGGCCTCAATTTGAATAACTGCCGTGTTTGAATAACGGCGGCGTTTGAATCATCACGGTGAACAAACAGTTTAGTCATTGGTAATATCAGCAATGCTGGCGGACAGTAACGCTTGTAAATCCGTTGGCGACATCTGTAATTCAAGCCCTCTTTTACCGGCACTAAAATACAGTTGTGGTAATAATTCTGCGCTTTGATCAATCACAGTGGCCAAACGCTTTTTTTGCCCCAAAGGACTCACCCCACCTAATACATAACCTGTAGTGCGTTCCACCAAAGCACTGTCTGCCATGTGTACTTTTTTAACCTTCAGCGTTTTGGCCATTTTCTTAAAGTTCAGCTGTTGGCTGACCGGCAATATCGCTACCGCTAATTTATGGCTGTCGGTTTCGACCACTAAGGTTTTAAACACCAGTTCAGCTTTTACTTGCAGTTTTTCAGCCGCTTCTAAACCATAAGAGACCGCATTCGAGTCATGCAGATACTCATGCACAGTAAAAGGTAAGCGGTGTTTTTTAACTAAATCAATGGCAGGAGTCATAGCAATCATACCTTTTGAAATCGACTGTTCAGTATCCGTCTATTGACGTTATTGATCATTTTACTTGCGGTGAATTTACCTCAAACATGGCGCTAGCTCAAAATAATAATCAGATAAGACTGCCGCTTACCGTGATGATGCTATTAAAAAACGAAAACAAAAAAAGGAGCATTATGCTCCTTTTAGGGTGAAACTAACGACTAGCTATAGGGTTAAGTCACGATAAGCGACTATCCAATAATGCTAGTTGATAAGTCTGTTTTACATAAACCAAGCGCGGTAGGTTTTACCTTTCAGCTTGCCCTTAGTAATTTTAGACATAGCTTCCTGTGCCACGGTGCGAGATACCGCAACGTAAGCACGAATATCAGTCACTTTAATTTTACCAATATCGTTGAAATCAATGCCGTTTTCGCCAGTCAATGCACCTACAATATCACCAGGACGAATTTTTTGTTTCTTGCCGCCCTCAATTTGTATGGTTTGCATAAGAGGTGCAAGCGGTGCTTTAGTTAACGCACTTAATGGTGGCAGTGTTGAAGGCACAATATCTTTATTCAATGCTTCTTCAATCATCGCCATTTTATAGCCGTCATTTTCACCAAAGAAGCTATATGCTGCACCTTGGCTACCCGCACGACCTGTACGGCCAATGCGGTGAATATGCACTTCGCTGTCGTAAGCTAAATGGTAGTTAAATACCGCATCTAACGCATCAATGTCTAAACCACGGGCTGCTACGTCAGTTGCCACTAAAATACGGGCACTTTTGTTAGCAAATTGCAGTAACATTTGATCGCGATCGCGTTGTTCTAAATCGCCGTGTAATGCTAAAACACTGAAACCAAACTCAAGCAGTGCATCAGCCACATCTTGGGTTTCACGCTTAGTATTACAAAATACCACAGCGCTTTCTGGTTGCTTATCAAGTAATAACAAACGCAGCGCTTCTAAGCGGCCTTGGTTGTCTTCAATACGGTAAAAGCGCTGATCAATGGTTAAGTTATCGTGGGTTGATTCCACTTTCACCATCACCGGCTTATACATGATGCGCTCAGCAATAGATTGAATTTGCTCTGGAAAAGTCGCACTAAACAGCAGAGTTTGGCGCTCATGCGGAGTTTGGTCGATAATCGCATCAATGTGCTCTTGAAAGCCCATTTCTAACATACGATCGGCTTCGTCTAACACCAACATGTTGACATCACTTAAATCAAGACGGTTACGATCTAGGTGATCAATAATACGTCCTGGGGTACCGACAATAATGTGCGCGCCATGTTCAAGTGAACCAATTTGTGGCCCCATTGGTACGCCGCCACATAAGGTGAGTACTTTCACGTTATGAATGCCACGGGCTAAAGTACGAATTTCTTTGGCGACTTGGTCTGCTAGCTCACGCGTAGGACAAAGCACCATAGTTTGAATACGAAAACGCTTCACATCTAACTTGTTTAACAAGCCTAAACCAAAGGCGGCAGTTTTGCCTGAGCCGGTTTTACCTTGGCCAATCACATCATCACCCGCTAAAATAGGCGGTAAACTTTCTGCTTGGATTTGTGTCATAGACTCATAGCCCATAGTGCTAAGGTTATCTAATAACTCGGGTTTTAAGTTTAATGATGAAAATGCCTGACTGGCAACTTGCGAAGGTGATTGACTCAAAGGAATATCCTGTGCTGAAAGCAAACTAAAAATAATAAGGCCAAAGCAAATGGCTTTGGCCGGAACGGGCTAATTATAGCAATAAACCCTAAAAATTACTGCATCATTGTTTAAGCTCTATTATTTTAGCCGTTTAATAAATCAGCAACCCGCTAGAAGATTAATGTGCTAAATGGCCAAAACGCCCTTGCTGGTAATCTTCAACCGCTTGATTAATTTCAGCTTGCGTATTCATTACAAACGGCCCCATATGCACAATCTGCTCATTAATTGGGTTACCCGCCAGAATTAAACCCCCTAGCCCTGAGTCACCTGCGTTGAACTGTGCCAATATGTGCGGATTAAGTTTAAGCATAGTGCCTTCGCCAAACACCACATTTTCGCCGTCAACCAGCACATTAAGCTGGCCTTGATAAATATAAACATTGACTGCGCCATGCTGGTTTAACGCAATATTAGCAGAGCTGTTTGGCTCAATAATCAAATCAGCGATCGCCCCACTGCCTGCAAGCCCTTCAATATGGGTATTAGTGATACTGTCTGGTGTATCAGCAAACTGCCAAGTGCCGGCTAACGCAATCAGCTTGGCGCCCTTATTGTTGAGCAAGCTTGGGTTAGGATTAACCGTTGTATCGCGATATATAGCCGGACGCATTTTGTCTTTAGCTGGCATATTGAGCCAAATTTGAAAACCGTGTAGCCCTTCATTGGCATCTGCTAACGGCATTTCAGAATGAATAACGCCACTACCTGTGCTCATCCACTGTACATCACCAGCACGAATAGCTTTCACATTGCCCATATGATCACGGTGCTCAAAACCGCCTTTCATAATATAGGTAAAGGTTTCAATGCCACGATGAGGGTGCGGTGGAAAACCGCCAATAAAATCTTGCTTATCATCCGACTTCAATTCGTCCAACATTAAATAGGGGTCATAGCTTTGTTTACCAAAATCAGCGACACGTTTAATGTTCACCCCGTCACCATCCATTGCTGGGCGGGCTTGAGTTTTATAGATAATTTGCATAATCACCTCGAAATACCAGACTAGCAAAACAGTTTTGCCAGTGAATTACGTCTAGCTTATCGACTATTAAGTTGAATAAAAATAGCAAAAAATGCCTTAAAGCATTCGAGTTATTAGAATGGTTATCATAATAACAAAAGACACTGATAAGACTAAGGGGCCAAACTGTTAAAGTCGTTGTTGACAGTAATGTGAGTGGACATACGTAAAATGAACTCTTAGATTTTATCCGATATCACTCGGCCCTAAATCAATAAAACCCGATTAACACGCAATGTTAATCGGGTTTTATTAACGTTAAGCACACTTGCTTTAGTCGTTTATGAAGAGGCCTTATCTAAGTATTTTTATTGCCTATCTTCAAGTGTATAGCCATTGGGCACATTAAATCGACTATCATTTATTTGTTTTTCAGACACTGAAGTGACTTCATATATATAACGTACCCTTGCATCTTTTTTCCACTCTGAAACAACACTGTCAACAACGTTATCTGCTTCATCTTTAATCAGATTACCAAAAAAATTTGTCGCTGCACTTTCAAGGCCTTGAGATAAATCGAGCCCAGCGTCAGATCGCTTTTTCTTCACAGTAGGGCAAGCTTCACTTTTTTGAAACCATTCCATTTTTATCGATAATGGGTAACCTTGAATAGTGGCTAGCTTTTCAGTAATGCTATTAAAATTTTGTTTATCATTTTTCTCTACGTCACCACTAAAAGCACTAATGGCTTTATAGCCATCTTTACCCAATAAACGGACTAAACCATTTTTGTCGCCTACCTGATTAAGATAGTTGTCAGTGGCTTTTTCATGAATTTTCCAAACGCCTTTCATGTCTGCCGTTGGGGTGGTGGTCCAAAATACAAATTGCAGTAAATTAAGGTCTATTTTACCGTTTTCATCTTTAAATTCGGTTGTCCAAGTCGCGGTATATTCCTGCGAGGCTAAGCCACCTATTTTACGTGTGTTATTAGTCGCAACGACTGTGAAGTCATTTTTATCTAACGTGACACTACAGCCTTTTTCGTCATAAGTTTCATATTCTTCTTCCTCATCTGAAGCGCTTTGGGTTTTAGCCATAAATTCTTCAAACACATTTTTACAACCACTGAGAGGACATTCACGATAGGTTTTCTTATCATGGTCAACATGCCATAGTAGGTTTTCAGAAATCCTGAAAATAAAAGTCTCATCGTAGTCAGCCCAACCCATATAAAAACTATCAAATTCCGCTTTTTGATCGATCGCACGCATATTTTCACGTGTATACACGGTTTGCGTACCTTTATGATCCGGCAGATATAAACCATTAATAGTAAATTCTGCAGTAACCACTGCTGTCGGGTGCTTTGGTGTATTGTCAACTTGTGTCGCTGCACAAGCAGAAAGTGCACCCGCTACAGCGATTGCAGTAATTTTACGAGCAAGATTCATTTAAATTTCCTTATATTATTGAATTGGTTATTGTCACTACCCTGTGGTAAATAGACAAAATATTCTATGATGCCTTGGGAATAATTTGAAACTAAACCGTAATATGCTTCATAGTTAAACACCTTGATTAGGCCATTAAAATATGAGCAAATATCACAATATGAAATCAGCTCTAGGTCTTTCTAGCCGATGACGAGTCCAAATTATTAGCAAGCTTTATGCTTATATAACGAGTCATTTACAGTTTGATGCTGACTCTGAGTGACTGAGTAGCTTGGGATGAATTGATATTGCATAGCAGATAAGTTTTTCACTGAAATTCCTTTTTCATTGTTCTAGTCCATTATACATAGGTTCAATTATGTATCAGTTCCATTGAATATATTAATTATAACTGATTCAATATCCGTAATATACCCTATCGAAGTCTTATTGAGTTAAGTAAGTAGCCTTAATTAAGTCATTGATTGTTAATTTATAGTTTGCTTGAGTAGGACGATGCGGGATTCAAACGCTAAACTATAGCTTGGTAGAGTTCATCTTCGTTTCCGTTGTAAAAAGCATCAATAGTCATGTTATTAATCCTAATATTGATGTTGTCATTTAGCCTTTAATTTTAGAAGCTTACGATTATTATGTTACTCCAGCTCCTTCCCTAAACCTTCAGCACTAAAAAAGTGTATCAAAGCGACCATCACTGATAGGAATAGATAATTAAGGAGTAAATAAACCTCTACGATTGATTCTTTGTTGGTATGAATTGATTGTTCAGCCCAAATTTGTATAACCACTTCGAATACAGCAAAACTGAAGATAATTCTGCCAGTGAATAGCCCCCTAGTTTATCGACCATTTAATTGAATAAAAGTAATAAAAAATGCCTTAAACAGCCAATTTATTAGGTTCATTTAAATCGATTGGACTATAACCATCAGTTTTAAAATCTATTAAAACAACCCTATAGGACATGACATTTGTCATCCTCTATTGTTGACACTTCACACTAACGCAAACATGCCGTTACCCAGATAATGTGTCTATACCAACAAGGAGGCTACATCATGCAATACAAATCATTAGACCAACAGTTAATTGAATACCGTCAACTACGCGCGTTAGCAATGCCCTTATCTGGCATGATTGTTTGGAGTTTATTATTGGCATTAAGCTTTGTATTACCCGCATCAGAAATGATAATGGCAGTATTTATCGGCACGGGATCAATTGTTTACCTAGCAATGGGCGTATCTCGTTTAACCGGTGAGAACATACAATTTAAGAAAAAGCATCAACGTAACTGGTTTGAAAGTGTATTTTTAGCCGCGATGGGCATGAGCTTACTTACCTTTGCTATTAGCATCCCATTTTTTATGGAGAACTATCTCGCATTACCTTTTGCCCTAGCAGTACAAACAGGACTGATGTGGCTAGTCCATGGTGTTTTAGCCGCACAAAAAGTGGCTATAGTACATGCTGTTGTACGCACAGCAGCCTGTGTAACCGCCTTTTTACTTTGGCCTGAGCTAAGCTTTCAAATTCAGCCTTTTATTGTTGTATGCTGTTATGGTTTTACCATCCCCGTAATGGAGCTTAGCTGGCGCAGACAACAAACGCTTCATACAAGCCATTAGACAATAATAACGACAGACATGCCTTGATGGTAAGCTTAGATAATGAAGCGCTTAGGTTGAGCAAGCTAGTAATCTGTAACCAGTGCTAGCTTGTAATGCAACAGGTTCAACTAGCTCAACACGATTGAAAGTTGGGTTAAATAGCTGCCAAAAAAGCAGAATGAAAAGCCTAAAGGGTAATTATTAATTAACGCAGATAATTTTTCAGTGGGGCTTCCTGTTGCGCCTAACTCACTGCAAAATTGTTTAGAGTGACTGTAACCTGCATAGAATTTGCTCGCGATATAAATCCCAATGACAATCCAAACTGTAGCGATTAACCCTGAATAGATAGCAATATTTTCCAGCACAAAAAAGCCTTCACGCCCACTCCCAAAAAACAGTGAAAATCAGCTCTAGCATCTAATAAGCTAACCGTTATTTTTGGGGTGATGTCATCTCAATTATCGTTTTGAAAGAGCAAACAAAGCCTAGCTGTCTGTTTAATACTTAATCAACAATCGAGGCCACGATGATTTTTATTTTATTGCCATCATAATGTACAAAAATAATTTACTAAGCTATAAATATTAAAGATTCTAAAACTAACCATGAATATTTATAGAGTAAAGGAAGTCTATGAACATACAAGGCAGTCCCAGTATTGAGCGTGGTGAAGAATTATTATTCGCTAACACTCCAAGAACAAAACGAACTGACAGCCATGACTCAAAAATACCCGCTAAAAAATCAACATGGAAAGTGGTAATTATTGATGATGATCAGGACATTCATGACGTTTCACAGCTAGTGCTTAATGATTTTACGTTTAAAGAACGTAAGATTCACTTTATACATGGTTATTCGGGTAAAGAAGCACGTGAAATGATGGCATTGCATCCCGATGCTGCCGTTTTATTGCTAGATGTGGTGATGGAAAGTGATACCGCAGGGCTTGAGACCGTAAGGTATATTCGTGAAGAGCTGCAAAATAGAACGGTTAGGATTATTTTACGTACAGGTCAGCCAGGTCAAGCCCCTGAGCATAAAATTGTACGCTTATATGATATCAATGATTACCTAGAAAAAAGCAAACTTACTTCGCAATACCTAGAAACAGCGATGATCACTTCACTGAGATCCTATGATGATATTTGCACCATTAACCAACTATCGACAAACAACGACAATTTAGAATCATTGGTAAAAGCAAGAACTCAGGACTTAATTGAAGTAAACGATCAACTACAACAACAAATGGTGATCAAAAACCAAAGTCTTGCAGCGCTTCAGTGCAGCGAAGATCGACTCGCTGAGGCCCAAAGAATTGCTAAAATAGGCCATTTTGAATGGTCAATTACAAATGATAGCGTTTCTTGCTCGGAACAAATATATCGCATACTCCAACTTCCCGAAGGCAAGAGATTTATTTTACAAGAAGATTTTATCGCTAAATTAGCAATTGAAGATCAAAATTATGTTTTGGATATTCTCAAGCAAACAATCCGAGAACAAAAACCCTATGATATAGAGCATCACTTAGTGCTTGATAATGGAACCGTACTTTTTATAAGGCATCAAGGTGATGTGTCAATTAGTCCAGATGGCCAGGTAATTAACATAGTTGGCACCTTACAAGATATTACAGAGCGGCGTAATGCTGAACTTGAAATGCGTAAACTGGCAACGGCTATTGAGCAAATAGCCGATGGCATTATGATAACAAACAAGGAAGGTATTATTGAATATGTAAATCCGGCTATGTGTCAGATGACTGGATACGCAAAAGAAGAACTCATAAACCGTACTCCTAGAATATTAAAATCAGATAAACAAAGTTATCGGTTTTATCATCGACTTTGGAAAACAATTCAAAGGGGCTCAATTTTTAATGAGATTATTATTAATAGGCATAAAAGCGGACGCCTTTACTATGAAGAGAAAACAATAACCCCACAGCTCAATAGCCTAGGTGAAATTACTAGCTATATATCTAGCGGTAAAGACATTACGGACCGTATTGAGGCACAAGAGAATCTCTATCACCTCGCCCATCATGACTCACTAACAGGTTTACCAAATCGTGTTTTGTTCCTCGATCGTCTCGAGCAAGCAATTAAAACAGCACATTGGAGAAACCGTATCCTGGCGGTATTATTTTTAGACTTAGATAGATTCAAAATCATTAATGACTCACTTGGTCACCACGTTGGTGATTTATTGCTCAATGAAATGGCGCAAAGGTTATCAGACTGTATGCGTGATGATGATACTGTTGCCCGTTTTGGTGGCGATGAGTTTGCCATTATGCTGAATGACATCGCAGCGGTAGACGATATTGCTGCGATAGCGCAAAAGATACTGAGCTCACTTTCTGAAGTCTACTTATATGGAGGTTTTGAATTATTTATTACAGCCAGCATTGGTATCAGTCTTTACCCTGATCACGGAATTACTGCACAATTACTCCTTAAAAATGCAGATGCTGCTATGTATCTTGCTAAAGGAAGTAGTAGGAATTCATTTCGGTTTTATACCTCTGAAATTGAACAAGTTACATTAAACCGCCTAACGCTTGAATCTGGATTACGCCGTGCATTAGAGCGTGACGAATTCAAATTATATTATCAACCTCAGCTAAGTTTAACCTCCTGCAAAATTGAGGCATATGAAGCATTGCTTCGCTGGCAACATCCTGAACATGGCTTAATTTCTCCCGACAGTTTTATTCCTCTATTAGAAGAAACTGGCATGATTATACCGGTTGGGCATTGGGTGTTGCAGACCGCTTGTCAGCAGGAAAAAGCCAATCAAACTGCAGGGCAAGTGGCAAAAAAAGTCGCTGTTAATATTTCAATTCATCAATTCAAAGAGAAAAACTTTGTTGAAATGGTCCATGAAATACTTATCAAAACAGGATTAGAGGCGAAATATCTTGAGCTTGAAGTCACCGAAGGCATATTAATCGATAACATTGCTGAAACCGCCGAAAAATTACATGAGCTGCATAATTTGGGCGTCTCACTATCGATAGATGATTTTGGAACAGGATATTCTTCGATGAATTATCTAAGAAGAATGCCCTTTGATCTGTTGAAAATTGATAGATCATTCATTACAGATGTGACAACCAATAAAGATGATAGAGCCATCGCCTCTGCAATTATAACTTTAGCTCACTCAATTGGGCTGAATGTGATTGCCGAAGGTGTCGAAACGACTGAGCAATTGAGTTTTCTGGATGAATTAGGCTGTGATTCAATTCAAGGGTATCTCTGTAGCCCTCCTCTTCCAGCCGATCAAGCATTTGAAATTAAAGTAGACCAATACAAAAATTGGAAAAACTATTTAAGACATTGCAACAGGTAATCACTTTCAAGGACGATGGAAAATAATCATGAATGAGATAAAGGTAAACAATATCCAATTAGATCATCTCAGTATCCCGCTTGAACGTGATACTTTTTTTCGCTCGGTTATTCGAGGGATCTCAGGGCAATTAGAGGACCTTATCGGCCTTGATGAAGCATCGGGATTTATCAGTATCGTCGGGCAAGAGATTGGTACTGAAATCAATGATAGCTATAAAAAAGAATTACAGGTATCCAAACTAAGTAGAGACCAAATTTGTGGGGTATTACAAGACCTCAAAACTCGTATAAAAGGCAATTTTCATATTATTAGCGTGGATGAAAATAAGGTTATTCTTGGTAATAACACTTGTCCATTTGGTGATAAAGTTCATGGCCGCCCTTCATTATGTATGATGACATCTAACGTTTTTGGCACCATAGCGGCCGAAAATAACGGCTATGCCAAAGTCACTCTAGATAAAACAATTGCTCGAGGCGATAAATGTTGCCATGTCACTGTGTATTTCCAAGCAACTGACGAGGCAGAGGAAGCCGAAGGTAGAGAGTACTACGAGGGAAGTTAATCAAAATGCTACCAGAGAACTTCGATAGAATCACTAATGCACTTCAATCGCCTCATTTATTACTCACTAATAAAGGCATTATCGTGTCCTTTAACAGCCGCGCTAAATATATATTTCCGTTACTAAAACAAACAAGCTCTATGGTTCACATCAGTGAACTCTTAAATGAAAGCCCTGATAAAATAGAGCGGCTGTTAAAAATGTGGTCTCGCACTCAAACCCTCTCCCCTCAAGCTTGATATTTCATGAACAAAATGAGTCTAGTTCGACATACCGATGTAATGGGAGTGCGATAAGATCCAGTGCTAATAATCATCAGCCCTTGATCATGTTGCAATGTAACAATAAAGAACAATCCACGGCGATTTTTGCAACCCTTAATCTAAAAATTGAGCAACTAAAACATGAAATAAAAGAACGTCGTTATACTGAACAACAAATTCTTTTACTCAATAAAAACCTAGAGCAATCTATAAATGAAAGAACAGCGGAACTACAACATAAAAACCAAGAACTAAATCGTTTTTTAGCCGAATTAAAGAGCGCTCAAGATCAAATTATTCGCTCTGAGCGTTTAGCATCCTTGGGAGGAATGGTTGCCGGCGTAGCACACGAAATCAATAATCCTGTCGGAGTTTGTTTAACGGCCTCATCTCATTTGACTCAACAAGTTAGCTGCTACCAAACGCTTTATCATCAAGATAAATTGACTCGTAATGATTTAGAGAAATTTTTAGAGACGGCCTCTAAATCTTCTGCAATTATCGAGTCCAACCTTAACCGTGCAGCCAATCAAATAGGACGCTTTAAACAGTTAGCGGTAGATCAATCAAATGATGAAAAACGCTTTATAAATGTAAAAAAATATCTCACTGAACTTCTTTTAAGTCTGCAGCCCTATTTTGAAAATACATCACACACATGGAATATTATGTGTGATAAAGCACTGACAATCGAAACCTATCCTGGTGCCATTGGGCAAATTATCACTAACCTCATCAGTAACTCAATGACCCACGGATTAGTTGATATTGACAATGGAAAAATTGAAATCGAAATATTCCAAAATAAAGGTTTAATTCAATTTCACTATAAAGACAATGGAATTGGTATTCCACTGCATGACAGACCAAAGGTTTTCGATCCATTTTTCACCACCAAACGCAACCAGGGCGGAAGTGGCTTAGGAATGAATATTGTTTATAACCTTGTCACAGGAAAACTAGGCGGAAATATCAGTATTGAGAATAAACAGAGTAACGGTGCGTATTTCTTTTTTACGATTCCAGAGTCGCTGTAATAAAATATTGTTTGTTAATGGTTGATCAGCATAAGAGTTTTTAAGCTAATAACATTATGAATCGCGTGGTATTATCCGCTGTAAGATTAGGCTATGAAATATGCCAAAGACCAAAATACACACTGAAAACGTCGATAATTTACTAGGGAACTTCAATTGCGGACTTCAATAGACTTTCGACTTCAATAATGCCACCCATAATTTTGAAGTCGCAGAAAAGCTTAATATCGATCAAGTGGGAAATAGTTTTGTCTGATTAAGAAATGATTGTTTCAAAGGCATCTTAGACCATATTAGTAGTTGGAATACACTCACTAATCTTGATCTTGAAAATCAGTTTTTAATTTCAAAAGCTTACGATTATTGTTATGCAGTTCAGCCCATCCTTTTCTAAACCCTTCAACACTAAAGAAAAGTTCATCAAAACTACCATCACTGATGGCAATAGTTAAGCCGCGCTCAATACGATCAGCTAAGGCTTTGTCGTTTTTATTTACAAAAAAATAAATCGGCGATGGATAGTTAAGGATCAATGACTCCTCTATAACCAAACCTTTATTTGCATGGGCAGGTTGCTCCGCCCATATTTCATACAATCCTCGCGGAAAATAATCAAAGCGTTTACTGGCTAGCATCGGGAACAAAGAATCGGATTGGGTCACAGTGACAAGTGGCATGTCATTAGTCGCCAATACATTCGCATCAGGCCACTGCGCACCTTGCCCAGCAATAAAGCCTCGCAAATCCTGTAAGCTATTAACAAGATTAAATTTTACCTGGTCATCTTTTCTAATAAGAAAGATACGATAGCTATTAAGTCCTTTCAGAATTGATATTTTAACTGGACGTAACTGCTGTTGACGTTCAGCGCTGTTCGCTGTCCACATGACACTGAGTAAATGCTTATCTTTCGATAGTTCAGCAATAAGCCGATGAGTGGTATATTGCTCATTTAGATAGGATATCTTGTAAGGCCCATCTGTAATGCTTGTTTTGTCTAACGCCAATGCCAACAACTTTGGAAAATATGACACATGACTTTCAGCGAACTCCTTGCCCATTGGTATGTGTACTTGCAAAACAGCAGCATCAGATACAACTGACGTGTCTGCAACTAACCCTTCACTTGCATTGGCAGCATAGGTAAAACGGAGCAAGAACAGCACTATAATCATCAGGAAAAAAAAGGCTGCAAAACAGCTTAGGTAAACACTATTACAATTGCGAATAACCTTGTGACCCAAGCCCCTTAGTGAAAACTTACCTATCGTCATGTAAAACTCCCTGTCATTACATCTTTAAGTATATATTTTACAATACGTAAATTATTGTAGTAACGTCAATATAACACTATATACGATAGTGAGGAGACACACTGTTGCTGATCGTAGTTGCTGCCAGTTAGAAGCGTATAAGTTAGAGAATAATGCCATATATGGACATGTTATTTATCGTTGAATATTGAGTGTGCTCATACTTAATAGCATTGAAGCCTTCGCTAGTCGCGGCAGTAACCTTCGCCGACACGAACTGACAGGCAGTTTGCTTTCTCGCTAAGCCACTTCATTCCTGTTTCAACACCGCTTGTTGCTCGCAGATGCTCTTTCACGCCATTGCGTTCAAACCTGATTTGATCTCCCACAGCAAGGCCTTTGAAGGTTTGCGGACCGTCTAGGTTTTGAATTGTAACCTCGTATTTTCCGCGTCCACCAGCGAGCAGAAGAAATGTGCCCTCCGGTCCGGCCCACTTGCCAAGCCACTTATCCGCAGCATGAGCAGAACTCGCATTGGGAGAACTCACTGAGGCAACCGGTGCTGAGCTTGATTTGTGATCTTTGCATCCAGTGACGAACAATGTCAGCATGACAAATGCGATAAATGGCTGAAACCTTAGATTCATTGTTGATACACGCATAAAAAGCCTAGCGCCCGCTTAAGCCGAAAATGTAGTTGGCTAAAATATTGAACTAAGTGAAAACAGCCAACTCTATTTTTTCCGTTTAAAAGGGCTTATTAGCTTAGTTATATACCGGAAAAATTATTAAGCGCTTCTTTTATATCTGCTGCCGCCTCTTCTGCAATGGCAGAAAATAAATTTCTTTCGTTTAAGAAAAACATTGAATCATCTTCTTGCCTAGAAATTGCTACGGTTTGTTTAGTTTTTACATCAACCACTTTGATAGTTGAATACAAATTTACGGCGAACTCGCTTTGACTATATTTAACATTTCCATAGATAATAGCTGAGGCATTATTTTTTTCAGCTAATTTTAAAGCTTCGGATAATGTTATATAACTAGAGTCATTATTTGGAAACATTTCCTTGTACATATTTTTAACTAATTCAGGATCAACAATTTTAAAGTTGCTATCAGAACCGAGCTCATATACAAATTTAGACTCAAATGAATCTACATATTCACTTTCCCCTATAATTGGTATTATTAAAATTTTGCTCCAAGTACCTGTTGGAAATTTTTCATTTATTTTAAGATTTGAACAAGCACTCAAAATAAACACTGACATTATTAAGACCACAAACTGAATTTTCTTCACTAAAACTTCCTTTCTAAATTTAAAATACACTCGAGTTTTCCTATATGCTAACGTTTTAGTATTTGTGCATTGCGCTGTTTGCATGGCACAAACCGCTTGTTGGACTTAGCCGATGCCGAGTCCAGGTTAATGGGTACACTTTATGCTCTAGGAATTTGCTTTTTTGATGCTGGTTATGGGCTGCAGAGCAGTTTTGAACTGTTACTACGGCCGGGTTTGTACGTGTTTCATTGAAATTCCCTTGTCATTATGGTATTCCATCACATCTTTTTTAAGTCTAACTGATTCAATGAGGTAAATACACTCGATTGAGTCAGCATTTGGCTCCGGCCAGCGGCTTAATTCATCGCTTGCTGAAGCGGAAAAATACAGCTGGTTAAAGTGTTGAACGGTGTGAGAACAACAACCTGTATTTTTCCGTTTGAAGCCCTTGTTAGGCTTAGGCTTACTTGGCACACTTTATTAATTTTTCTGTACAGTGCCCTTCTGGCCATTCAGATTGTTTCCAACAAAATGAATTATCATCTTTCAAGACTAAATCCCAAAGAAACATTTCTCCATTATCTGTTTTTTGGGTTTCATTGATCACTATTGTACGCAAATACTTGTCACCTTCAGATAAAATAGAATAAACAATTTCTTCGTACGATTCATCGCTAGTTGTTAATCTCATTCCAGATTGAGAGGAGTGATACATTTTAGTACCTGTGTCATTGAAAGAGATATTGATAACATGGTCTGTATTGCAACTATCTTCTTGGTTGCTCCAATCCCACTTTCCTATCAATGATTTTCTGATATTATCTTCGGTAACCGTGAAATATATATTTGCTGAACCAAAATCTTCAATTCCCATTTCTGCGTACCAGTCTCCTGGTTTATCAGTACTTTTATCTAAGTCGTGTGAGCACCAAAAATTAAAGTTACTTCCATCTGACTTAAAAGTGTTGTATTGAGAATTAACTACTCGCCTATCACCATCGTATATAATGCAGCTATATCTATAGTCACCTGCGGGTAAGTTCCATTCCGAAAAAATGTAAAATAATTTGTGATCTAATTGAATAGAATCGATTTCATCGATTGGCATTCCATTTTCATCTAGTGAACTTGTTATTAGAATTCTATAACCACCAGTTTCGTCTACGTTAGCCATTGATGATTGACTAAGAACCATAAGAAAAACTAAGAATAAAATTGAAATCATATTCATGCAATACATCCTGTAAGCCTAGCGCCCCATTAAGAGGTAAATAATGGTTGGCTAAAATAAGCGACGAAGGAGAAAATAGCCAACTGTTATTTGTCCTGCTCGTATGCCTTGATACTCATTTAGCCTACTTTAGATTTAGGTGGATACTCTAAAAAATTATCGTAGTATTCTTTAAAGTAGTGAGCCTCTGTAACTTTAGGGTTATCTGTTTTTATATAGCCAAGAGAAATACCACCAAAGTTATTAATAATGTATTTATAAAAGTTTCCACTTCGATTGGAAGCTAACTTTGCCGCATATTTAAAGTAACGTCGATTTAAGGTTTGATCAGTTTTACCAATATATAATATATCCGATTGGCCTTTTACACGCGGTATAGGTTCTTGAGACCTAAAGAAGTAGACAACACCTTTATCTTGCTTGGCTTCATATGAGCCTAAGAGTTCCTTAAACTCATTAACCAAGTCTTCCGCTGAGGTTATAACTTTAGGAAGCATGATAATTTCGTCAATATCCATTTGTACTCCATACTCCAGTTCAGAGAAATGCCTAACGCCTTGCTAAGCGGATAAAAATGGTTGGCTATAATCGCGAAGCGATGGCCAACTGTTTTTATTCCGTTTAAGCAACTTGTTAAATGGCAGACCTAGTGCACAACCAATATGGAAAATGCAATACAGGTAAACGTGCCACTTATTAATTTAAACTTCATTTTAAACGAAGCCAGTTGACGAACGAAGCTAAACCTCGTTTCTAATGCTATTTTGCGACGAGGATTTGATAACCAAACCCACTGCCTGCACTTGCTGAAAATTAAATGTGCGAGTAACGAATTACAACGCAGGTTATTAATTCAAAATAACAGATTTAAACACATTTAAACGAAACCAGAAAACTAACCTCGCAAATGACTTTGCACAATTCAGACCTAGAAAAGCCAAACTTTAAAAACCTCTACGCAAGCCATTTAACAGCTTATTGAACGGCTCGACCGATAAAGCCGCCCGTTTAAGTTATTGATTAATATCATCCTACATTTCCTATGTCTTTGAAGTAAAGCAATTTAATGACTCTTACACTCAAATATAAAACTAAAATTGCGCGTTAAAAGTGTCTGCGCCAAATGTAAAAAAATAAACCAAGCAAGATCAATATATTAGAGCAGCCCTATTTTTCTCGACATAGTCCTTTAGACTGCTTTTTGTTCACTTATTATTGTTATTCCGTCAAAACCCATTATAACTGTATATAAATACAGTGCAGGTAACATAAAGGGGGAAATGATGGCAGGAACTGGATATTTAGAAGCTATTAGACAACAAATTAGGGTAAGGCATTACAGCTACCAAACTGAAAAGTCATACCTTTATTGGAACCGTTATTTTATAAGATATTTTAAGTTTACTGCTGCAAAGCATATTTTACCTACGCATATTGAACAGTTTTTATGTTTTCTAGCAAACGAACGGCGAGTGTCTAGCAGTACGCAACAGCAGGCGCTTTGCGCGCTGGTTTTTGCCTTTAAACATGTGTTAGCCATCAATACAGACAATTTGCAGTTTCCTTATGCTAAAGCACCAACACGCATTCCTCAGATATTAAATGATGCAGAAGCCAAACAAGTCATCAACCATTTACAAGGAAAATATCAGCTAATAGGCAGTTTATTATATGGTGCGGGTTTAAGGTTAAGTGAAGCCTTAAGCGTCAGAGTTAAAGATATCGATTTTGAAAATCGCACCCTGTTTATTTTTAGAGGTAAAGGCAAAAAAGATAGAGTGTGTATTTTACCCAAAATGACCATTGACCCTATACATGAGCAGATGCTGAATGTGCGTGAGACTCATGATCATGACTTATCTCAGGGACTAGGAATGGCTTCTTTACCCTCAAGCTTACTTAAAAAATTTGGTGCAAGTGCCAAGCAATTGCATTGGCAATATCTTTTTCCCTCCATTCACTGTGTCTCACATCCTATTAATGGCTATATATGCAGGCACCATATTGACCCTACAACCTTTAGAAAAGCATTACGTAAAGCAGTACATGAAACCAACATCACTAAACGGATTACCGCTCATACTTTCCGGCATTCTTTTGCGACCAACTTACTTAAACGTGGGCACGACATCAGAACAATACAGGAGTTATTGGGCCATAATGATGTCAAAACGACCCAAATATATACCCATGTAGCAGGTTTGCACCAAACTGGGGTGCAAAGCCCAATGGATTATAGTTAACGGCATTAGATGACCAGCCTTTGTGATCGCCAACAAAGTGAACCATGTAAATTACGCCCACAAAAAAGGACTCTTGTGAGCCCTTTAAAATTACGTTTATGCTTATAAGCTATTAGCTTCTAGCTACGCAAACCAATACCGCGCGATATAAGGTAGTAAGCCAAGGTCCATAAGGCGACACAAAAACCGACCATGATAGCCACCGATAACGGCACGCTGATATCGGCAAAGCCTAAAAAGCCATAGCGGAATACGTTGATCATATACACCACAGGGTTTAACCCTGACACACCTTGCCAAAACTCTGGCAATAATGATAACGAGTAAAATACTCCGCCAAGGTAAGTTAATGGGGTTAATACAAACGTGGGAATGATGCTGATATCGTCAAAACTTTTGGCAAATACCGCATTAATTAACCCGCCGAGTGAAAATAGCACTGAGGTTAAAAACACCGTTAATATTACCAAGCCAACGTGGTGTAAGCTGATATTAACAAACAGCATAGCCACTACAGTCACAATAAGGCCGACACATAAGCCACGGGCAACGCCGCCGCCGACATAGCCGGCTATCATCACATAATGCGGCACGGGCGCCACCATGATTTCTTCTATATTGCCTTGAAACTTAGCACTATAAAATGATGAGGCCACATTAGAATATGAGTTAGTAATAACTGACATCATAATTAACCCTGGGGCGATAAATTCCATGTAGCTTACGCCGCCCATTTCACCAATACGGCTGCCGACTAAGTTACCAAAAATGAGAAAGTATAAGGTCATAGTGATAGCTGGCGGCACTAAGGTTTGCACCCAGATACGGGTGAAGCGATTAATTTCTTTCTTTAAAATACTTCTAAAGGCGACTAAATACAGTGCGTTCATTATTTCGCCCCCTTGGCTTTTTCAACGAGCTCGACAAATAGCTCTTCTAGGCGGTTAGCTTTATTGCGCATCGATAGCACTTCTATGTTGGCAGTGGTTAGCTGGGTAAATAGGCTATTCATACTTTGGCTTTTAGCCACATCAACTTCTAGTGTGTGTGGGTCTATCAAGCGACATGACATGTTTTCCAGCTCAGGTGCGGCGCTGAGATTTTGAGTCAAATCTAAGATAAAGGTTTCAACATTTAACTTACTAAGCAACGACTTCATGCTAGTGCATTCTACTAAACGCCCAGTGTCGATAATGCCAATATTACGGCACAGCATTTCAGCTTCTTCAAGATAATGGGTGGTAAGAATAATGGTTACGCCCTGGACATTAATCTGCTTTAAAAAATCCCACATTGAACGGCGCAGTTCAATATCTACTCCGGCTGTGGGCTCATCTAAAATAAGCAGTTTAGGTTCATGCATTAATGCGCGAGCAATCATTAGGCGACGTTTCATGCCACCGGACAGTTCACGGGCCTGCGCATTACGCTTATGCCATAAATCCAGCTGTGACAGGTATTTTTCAGCACGAACCAACGCAATGTTGCGTGTCACGCCGTAGTAACCCGCCTGGTTAACTACGATTTGCAGTACGGTTTCAAACTGATTAAAGTTAAATTCCTGAGGCACTAAGCCAATACACAATTTGGCGCGTTCAAGTTGTTGGTCAATGTCAAAGCCAAACACTTTGACGCTGCCTGCGGTTTTTTGCACTAACGAGCTAATAATGCCAATAGTGGTCGACTTACCTGCTCCGTTAGGGCCTAGCAATGCAAAAAAGTCACCTTGTTTAACCGTTAAACTGAGTGACTTAACGGCTTCAACTCCCCCTTTATAGGTTTTTTGTAGGTTTTCTATCACCAGGGCATCGGTGTGTTCTGTCATGCTAAATTCCTTATTTTATCGAAAAAAACTCCCACAATTGTGGGAGTAATTTGTAATACTGCTGTCGTTATAAAGGCACGACTTTAGCGATGTAAGGCAGATTTCGATATTGCTCGGCATAATCAATGCCGTAGCCCACAATAAACTCGTCGGGAATTGTCATGCCAATAAAATCAACGGGCACATCCACTTCACGGCGTTCTGGCTTATCTAATAAGGTGCATAAGGCCAGACTTTTTGGATTACGCAGCAATAAAATTTCACGCACCTTGTTTAAGGTGTTACCCGAGTCAATTAAGTCTTCAACAATCAATACGTCACGGCCAGCAATATCTGATTGAACATCTTTTAATATTTTGACATCGCGAGAACTGGTGGTTGAGTTGCCATAACTTGATACCGACATAAAGTCGATTTCAACATGACCTTTAATACGGCGACATAGGTCTGCCATAAAAACCACTGAGCCTTTCAATAAGCCAACCATGAGTAAACGTTCGCTGTTGGCATAGTGGGCGTTAATACGCTCGGCAAGTTGATCTAAAGTTTTATTGATTTCTTCGGTTGAAATCATAGGTTCTATGGTGTGTTTCATACAGTTCTCAATTATCAATATCTTGGGGGGCGTCGACGCCATAACCCCAGCGATTTGTCAGTTCGTGTGCAATACCCAAATGATCTAGAATTCGGGAAACCATGAAGTCTACCAGATCTTCCACCGATTTGGGATTATGATAAAAACCCGGGGCGGCTGGCATTATGGTGGCACCATTGCGAGTGAGGCTTAGCATATGCTCTAAGTGTATGGCACTAAAGGGCGTTTCTCTTGGCACCAGTATTAACTGGCCGCGCTCTTTAATCACCACGTCGGCTGCACGTTCTAATAAATTATTACTCATGCCACTAGCAACTGCGGCTAATGTGCCTGTTGAACAAGGGCAAATCACCATTTGCTTAGGTGCAGCACTGCCGGATGCTGGCGGCGAAAACCATTCTTCTTTGCCAAGTACAATTAACTCACCGGCTAAAGGCGCTTGCAGCTGAGCAAAATAGCTGAGTAATTGCTCGCGGGCTTTGTCGGGATTAGCACTTAATTGCAAGCCGTGTTCGGTGGCAAGTACCACTCTGGCGGCGCTCGATATCATTAAAAAAACCTGATAATCGGCAACCAATAAACATTGCAGTAATTTGATGCCATAAGGTGCACCCGAGGCCCCGGTCCACGCAAGGCTAATTGATTTATCTTTTTTGGCGTAAGCCATCTTTAATCCTTTATGAAGCGAGCAGCATGATTAATTAAATAACTGACTATTTCTTCAGCAGCGCATTAATGATTTGTTGGTGAATACCATTAAAACCACCGTTGCTCATTATCACTACTGTGTCACCTGGATTAGCCGCTTGACTAACTTGTGCCACAATTTGACTAATATCATCGCTGACGGTTACTGGAATAGCAGCTGAACGCATATTATCGGCAATGTCCCAACCGACATTACTGGCTTGATACAGCCATGCTTCATCGGCCAGCGCCATCGAATTGGCGAGAGTATCTTTATGCACGCCACTTTTCATGGTGTTAGATCGAGGCTCAAGCACCACAATAATTTTGCCACTGGCGTTATCACCTGTGCCCACTTTGGCGCGAAGTCCTTTTAGGGTGGTTTCAATCGCTGTTGGGTGATGGGCAAAATCATCATAAACCGCAATATTATTGGGTGCTGCTAATAATTCCATTCGACGCTTTGGTGGGCTAAATTGCGCTAAAGCGTCAATAGCATGCTTGGGAGTAACGCCCACGTGTCGCGCTGCGGCAATGGCCATTATCGCATTTTCAATATTGTGCAGACCGATTAAGCCCCAATTTAAAACGCCCTGGGACTCACCTTTAAACATCACTTCAAACTCGTGGCCGTCGGCGGCAATACACCGACCTTGCCAACCATCGCTGTCAGTTGCACTAAAGGTTTCTTGCTCGCTCCAGCAGCCCATGTCCATAACCTGTTGAACCGCAATCACATCCTTAGGCCAAATCACTTTACCTTCACCCGGTACGGTGCGAATAACATGATTAAATTGGCGTTGAATAGCGGCTAAGTCAGCGAAAATGTCAGCATGATCAAATTCTAAATTATTGATCACCAATGTCCGGGGTTTGTAATGGACAAACTTAGAGCGTTTATCGAAAAAAGCACTGTCGTATTCGTCTGCTTCAACCACAAAAAAAGCCGAGTCGCCTAATCGTGCTGACACACCAAAATTTTGCGGTACGCCACCAATTAAAAAGCCCGGTTGGTAGCCGCAATACTCTAATACCCACGCCAACATGCTGGCAGTTGACGTTTTTCCGTGGGTGCCAGACACAGCCAATACCCAACGATTAGGCAAAATATGTTCAGACAAGAATTGTGGTCCAGAGGTATATTTTATCCCGCGGTTTAATACCGCTTCAACGCACGGATTGCCTCGGCTCATGGCATTACCAATCACCACAATATCGGGCTGACTAATGCCTTCTTCGCCCAATTGGCTTGGGTCAAAACCTTGAATCAGCTCTATGCCCTGCTGTTCAAGTTGCGTGCTCATCGGTGGATAAACATTAGCATCGCTGCCAGTGACCTTATGGCCCATTGCACGTGCTAATAACGCTAAACCACCCATAAAGGTGCCACAAATGCCAAGAATATGTACGTGCATGCAAAAACTCTATTAAAGAACCATTTGCGCTTATTCTACCCAGTAGCAAAGGCATTGTCAGTTAACAATGCCTTAATTTAACTTCATAATGAACGATACAGACTGGCTAGACTTGATTAAGCGGCTAAAAACTCAGCGCGAGTAGAGGCGTTAGCCTTAAAGCTGCCACCTAAGGCGGTGGTTTGCGTGCTTGATGTGGTGTCCATTATACCGCGAGACTTAACACAATAATGGGTTGCTTTGATAGTTACCGCAACATCTTCGGTTTCCAGTAATGTTTGCAGTGCCACTAATACCTGCTGTGTTAAGCGCTCTTGCACTTGAGGGCGCTGGGCAAAAAATCGCACAATGCGATTTATTTTTGATAAACCAATAATATTGCCCTTAGGGATATAAGCCACTGTAGCGATACCATCTATGGTAATAAAGTGATGCTCACAGGTGCTCACCACACTGATATCGCTGACTTTAACCATCTCTTCCACGCCCATTTTATTTTCAATTTGGCTGATTTTTGGGAAGTTGGCGTAGTCTAATCCAGAGAAAATCTCATTAACGTACATTTTGGCAATACGGTGCGGTGTTTCAGCTAAACTGTCGTCGGTTAAGTCTAACCCCAGCGTCGCCACAACTTCGGTCATTAAACCTTTAATGCGCTCATACTTTTGTTGTGCGGTGAGCTCTGTAGGTAATAATGGCGTTTCTAATCCGTGCGCAACTAATGCTGACTGCACTTTTTTTGCGGCGTCTGAAATATTGCCGTTGTTTACTGACATAATGCTATTTGCTGACATAAAATTGGCCTCTTAAATAAGGTTAACGGCGGTGTTCTAAAGATAGCGACACAGAATCGGCAAAGCGTAATGCATGGGGCTTGTCGATGGTCACTTTAGCTAAAGTCACTGATGGATGTTCGCTACATATGTCAACGACATCGGCAACCAGCTTTTCAAGGAGTAAGAATCGTCCTTCCTCTACATGCTGAATCACTTTTTTAGTGATAATTTTGTAGTTGAGCGCATCTGCCACATTGTCGGTTTGAAATGACTTGTCTGCTGGGTAATGTATTTCAATATTGATTACCACATCTTGCTGCTTCTCTCTTTCATCCTGGTTAAAGCCGATAAAAGTGCGTAAACGAAGGTTGGTGACATTAATAACAGCTTGGCTATAAGCGCCTATTTTTGAAGACATCGTTATGGCTCACATTAAATACAGATGCAACTTTATACGGCATGTTTTGTTGAACGGTTCACATAGCGGCAATAAAAAAGCCCTACTCGATAAGCAGGGCTTTAGCGGTTAACAATATTGACTAGAAGGTCTTGTAATCACGGTATTTCACATTAAAGAATATGATGTAAAACACAGGTACAATAATTAACGTTAAGATGGTGGCAACACCTAACCCAAACATGACTACCGCAGCTAATGATTCAAAAAACGCATCTGTGATTAACGGCAATACCCCAAGAATAGTTGTTACCGCTGCCATACACACAGGACGCACACGGCTAACCGTCGACTCAAATACTGCTTGAAATATCTCTTTGCCGTCATTAATTTCGGTGTTGATTTGATCAAGCAACACAATGCCGTTTTTCAGTAACATACCCGATAAACTCAACATACCCAGTAGCGCCATAAAGCTAAAGGGTTTATCTAAAATCAATAACCCTGAAGTGATACCTATAATCGCTAAGGGGACGCAACACCAAATAACCAGTGGCTTACGCACTGAATTAAATAGGAAAACCGTGATTAAAAACATCAACAAGAATCCAATAGGCAAGGTTGAAAACAGTGACGCTTGCGCATCACTGGATGATTCAAACTCGCCGCCCCATTGCAATTCATAGCCTACTGGTAAATCCAGCGCTTCAATTTTAGGCCTAACTTGATTAAACAGTGCCGCTGGCAAAATATCGTATTCAAAATCAGCATCGGCAAACACGGTTAAAGTTCGTTTACGGTCGCGACGTTGAATAATCGGGTCTTCAAATTTAACGTCAAAGCCATCTACAACCTGCTGAAGTGGCACAAAACCATTAATCACCGGACTCCAAATACGGATACTTTCCATTGACTCAATATCGACACGTTCATCATTAGGTAAACGACCAATAATCGGTAATAAGGTGGTGCCTTCACGGTAAACCCCTATATCTACCCCAGTAAAGGCGAACTTAATCGATCTATCCACTTCACTTTTAACAATACCTAAACGGCGGGCCTGGGTTTCATTAAAGCGCGGTTCAATGTATTTAACCCGGTCACGCCAGTCATGGCGCACGTTGACCGTACCTGGGGTGTCGTTAAAAATGGTCATAACCTGTGCCGCAAGTTGACGCAGTACATCTGGGTCTGGGCCGCTTAATCTGGCTTCAATTTTGGCATCTGTCGAAGGGCCGATTTCTAAGCGTTTGAACTTAAGCTGGGTTTGTGGGAAAAATTGCTCTGCTTGACGTCTAAACTCAACCATTACCGGTTGTAAAGTATCAAAACTACTGGCACGAACCGCTATTTGACCGTATGAGGCAAAGTTTTTTTCCGGCGAATAGGTTAATAAGAAACGCGGAAAACCTTTACCTATGGTTGAAGCCACATACTCAACATTTTCAATAACGGCGACTTTGGCTTCCATTTGTTTAATAACTACTTCGGTTTCGCGAATATCTGCGCCTTCAGGCATCCACACGTCGACTAAAAATATCGGCGTTGTTGAAGGCGGGAAGAAGGATTGCTTAACATAGGCAAAGCCTGCAATAGAAATCACGAACATCACCAGTACCGCAAAGGTGCTGAACCAGCGAAAGCGCATACAAATATTGAGTATTTTTTTGTAAAACACAAAAAATGCGCCGCCATAGGGATCGGCTAACTCACCTTCAGGCACTTTTTCACCCTCTTTGCCAAAAAATATCTGTGCAAAAAATGGTGTGATCGTAATGGCGGTAATCCAGGATAAAAACAGTGAAAACAGCAGTACCCAGAATAATGATCCAGCAAATTCACCGGTAGCATCAGGGGATAAGCCAATTGGCGCAAACGCGATAATCGCGATAACGGTAGCGCCTAATAATGGCCACATGGTTTGCTTAACAATGGCTTGACCAGCTTCGAGTGTAGTTTGGCCTCGTTGGCGACCAATTAAAATACCTTCGACCACCACAATGGCGTTGTCCACCAGCATGCCTAAGGCAATGATCAATGCGCCAAGTGAAATACGCTGCAATTCAATTTCCGCCTGCAGCATCAGCATAAAGGTGCCAAGACAGGTTAAAAAGAGAATCAGACCAATTAAAATACCGCTTTTAACCCCCATAAAGACCAGTAGCACACCAATAACAATGACGACTGCGGCAATCAGGTTCCACACAAAGCTGCTAACCGAAACATCCACCTCGTTAGGCTGGTTATACATGGTTTCAATGTGCATGCCTGCGGGTCTGGCGCTTTCAATTGAGGCTAATTTAGCATCGACTAGCTTACCCACTTCTACAACATTGACCCCAGATGAAAATGAAATACCAATGTTGATGGCACTATTTTGGTTAAAGCTTAATAGGTTTGTGGGAATATTTTGAAAGCCACGGCTGACGGTCGCCACATCTTTAAGGTAAATCAGTTTATTACCTTGAGTACCGGGAATAATCAGCTCTTCTAGCTCTTCTACGGAACTAAAGCCGCCACTGGTTCTGATTTTAAGGTTATCACCCGAAACACGAATGTTACCGGCATCAGACACCATATTTTGTGAGTTAAGTAGATTTGAAATAAGTTGTGGGTCAATATTAGAACTGGCCGCTTTGTTCAGCGACATTTCAACAAAAACTTGCTCTTGCTGTTTGCCCGCAAGCGACACCTTACCCACGCCGGGTATGAGCTCTAATTCACGCTTAACATAATCAACATAGTCTAATAAATCTCGATAACTGTAATCAGCACCGCTGACCATCAGCATGATGCCGTATACATCACCAAAGTCATCGTTAACCATAGGAGCATGCGCCCCAGGCGGTAAACTTGATGCCATATCATTCACTTTACGACGCAGCTCATCCCAAATTTGGGGCAATTCATCTGGGCCATAATTGTTTCTCATGGTGACGGTGATTTGTGACATACCAGAGGTACTGAGAGAGCGAATTTTATCAATATAAGGCAGTTCTTGAATGGCTTTTTCGACCAAATAAGTGACTTCTTCTTCGACTTCAGTTGAGGTCGCACCTGGATATAAGGTGACTACCACGGCATCTTTAATGGTAAATGGCGGATCTTCTAGCTGGCCTAATCCAGTGAAGGCCATTAATCCACCGATAAGTAAAATAAGTATAAACATCCAACTGATCACGGTATTTTTTACGAAATATCCTGCAATATTCATCTAGTTATTACCCTTGAATTAATTGAACTTGTTGGCCTTCAATCATACGAGAAGCCCCTGTGGTAATAATAGTTTGACCATCTTTAAGTCCACTGACCACTTCAATGTTGTCACCCACAATAACCCCCAGTTTGACTGGCTGATACTGCACGGTTTTAGTGTTGGCCTGATAAACCCACACACCACTTTCCTGATGAGCGAGTTGGTCGCCATCTTTCATTACAACCGCTTTTATGGGTAATAAAAATTGGCGGCTGTAGGTATAAGTCATATTACTTAAATTGACTTTAACTTTGGCTGGCATTCCTTCCAACACTTTATATTGATCGTCTAAATCTACTGCAATAGTGGCAATATAGGTTGATGTAGTAGGATCTTTTTCAGTATTAATTTCAAGTAATCGACCTTGAAATACCACCCCTTCAAATGCTTCAAAACTGACTTCGAAGGCACTTTCATCTGTTGCCCGTCGAGAGACGGCTATCAACATATCGGGGATTTGCACATCGACTTCAATTTGCTCGGTTTTTTGTACACTTAATACCGATATACCCGGTTGAATGTTTTCAAATGACTGTAAAAAAACATCGCTGACCATGCCATCAAAAGGCGCGCGTAATTCAGTATATTGCAGGCTAAGTTCAGCCTGTTTTGCCTGTGCTTTTGCGACTAAATATTGCGCGTTCATTTGGTCATATTCTGATTGTGCCATCAGTTTTTTATTGACTAACTGCTTACCACGCTGGGCTTGTTTAAAGGTCACCTCCATACGAGCCTGGCGATCATTGAGCACAATTTCATAGTCACGCTTTTCAAGCACGGCAAGTAAATCACCTTGCTTAATCGTCTGGCCTTTGGAAACCGGTAATCTTGCTATGCGCCCTTCAACTCGAAATGATAATTTAGTCAGGTCTTGCGCCCGTGACACGCCGTTAAATTCTCGCATCACCTGATTTTCAATACTGGGTAAAGTGTACACATCTACTAGGGTAGGTTTATGTGCCATCTCTAGCGGTTTGCTACAACCGGCCATAAAGACCAATGAGACCAAAGCGCTGATGACAATATTAGTGGTGTTGTTAATCTTCATATTACAGCCCTCTTTCCTTGACCCAGCGAACCGTACTTTCACCGTCGGTTAACTCACTAGCGCCCGCGACCACTAACCAGTCACCGTCCTCTAATCCTGATTCAAGTTGATTATCATTTAATGTCACCGCTACTTTTTCGACTTTTAGTTGTTCAGGTAACCAACGAAAAACATAGGTTTGACCATTTTCTTCAACTCTCGCGCCCGCGGCAATAACAGGATTACTGCTAGCACCTCGGTAAGGCAGCTTAACCCTGACTGATGCAGCCATTCCGGGTAATACATTTAATTCGGTTGGCATTTTCAAGGTGAGAATAATGGTATAACTGCCAGTACTAGTATCCGCTACGGTACTGAGCTCTTTCAGTCTGGCTTTATACCAGGCATCACGGCTGTCAAATTTAACATCGATATTTTCTACAGGCCCTTCATTGACTCGATTAGCTTGAATTGCGCCAATAAACTGCTCGGGCAATTGAAAACTAATGTCGATAAATGATTCAGTGCGAATGCCCATAATCGATTCTTGTGCTTGCACAAACTCAAACTGTTTGCGATCACGCTTTGAAATCATGCCATCATAGGGCGCTTTTAGTTGAGTATAAGCCAGATCAGTTTCGGCTTTATCCAGTGCGGCTCTGGCAATGGTGAAATCACTTTTAGATTGGTCAAAATCGTTACGGGACACCACACCTTGTTCCACTAAACTGCTGGAACGTTCAAATAGTACTTTGGCCAGTTCATATTGCGCTTTAGCCACTTCGTACTGTTGTTGGTATAAATCACTGTCTAGCTTGGCCAGTAAGTCACCCGCTTTAACATGATCGCCCGGGCGCACATAAATATCAGCTATTTGTCCTGCCACCCTAAACGACAAAGAGGCTTTATCTGCCGCGCGGACCTCACCGGGTAATAACCGCTCACGAAAGCCTTTGCCAATATCAAGCTGTATGACTTTAACGGGGCGGGCAAAGGGTTGAGCATTAGCATCAACTGTAATCTCATTACTATCACTAGCAATGCTAGGCGGAGCAACCATCAAGCTAATCAGCATGATCGAGGTGGAGGAGAACGAACAGAACATCTGACGAACATTCATTGTGCTTGATCCTTCAAAACATAATATTAATTAATGTTAACATTTAACTAAGTGGGACATTAAGTCAATTTAAAAACAATGAGGATCTAATTAGCTTATTTAATCGTATAATTCTTCATCTACGCGCTACTGTAACGTTAACATCGTTTCTAGACAGCCATTCTACAAGATAATGGCAATGATTAACCTTGATACCAAGGTTCGATTGATTGTAATGACATAAGGAAAACACTATGGAATTGACCATATTTTACGACAGCACATGTCCACTGTGTGCCAATGAAATGCGTCAACTTAAACGACATGATAAGCACGACGAGATTCATTTAGAGGACTTATACAGTGTTGATTTACATGAGCGTTTTCCACAAATTGATATCGAAAAAGCTAACATTATACTGCACGGCTTAACTAAAGAAGGACAACTGCTGTTAGGGCTAGATGTTACGGCAAAGGCATGGGGAATTACCGGTAAGCACTTTTGGGTTCAGTGGCTTAGAAAACCTTTTATTAAACCGGTCGCGGACAAAGCTTATCTATTTTTTGCTAAAAATCGCTACAAAATCTCGTACCTGCTTACCGGTAAGCAGCGGTGTAATAATGGTCAATGTGGCTTACCTAAGAACAATTTGAAGTAATCAGATTTGAAGTCATCAGATTTACAGCAATCAGTGCTGATAATTAACCTCAAAGGCCTTAGAAAACCTTCAATTTAACGGTGGATATGATCAGTGCAGAATAACGCTAACCCAAACAACTCCTCTAATACTGTTGCTGAGAATACTGCTACTGATAGCACTGTTGCTAATAGCACTGCTGAATTTGTGATTATTATTGGTGCAAATTCGGCTATTGGCCATGCCTTTGCTACTCAATGCCTTAAACAAAACCAAGCCGATAATCACCCGCAGCCGATTAATTTGATCACCATTAGCCGAGATGACTATCTACACAGTGCCGATATACATCATCTAATCTCTCAAAATAAAACGTCATCATGGCAACATCACCAATGCAGTAATTTACAGCAGGATATTGAGAAACTGATGAATCAACAGATCATTCCTCAAATTACCGCAAGCAACGGCAGTGTTAGCAGAATATTAATCTGTAATGGGGTACTGCATCAGGGGGCGATACAACCTGAAAAAAAGATAGAAGATATCAATGAAGTCAATTTACTCGCCTTGATGCAAATGAATACCATCACGCCTATGCTTTGGCTGCAAGGTTTGGTAAAGCTGTTATCAAAGCAGCGAAGTCGAGTCGTGATAAGTATTTTAAGCGCCAGAGTCGGTAGTATTAGCGACAATCGCCTTGGCGGTTGGTATAGCTATCGCACCAGTAAAGCGGCATTAAACATGTTGATAAAAACCACTGCGGTCGAGTTTGCTAGGCGGCTCAAGCACGTCAAGCTGATAGCTTTTCATCCTGGCACCACAGACACACCATTATCAAAACCTTTTCAGCACAATGTGGCCGAAGGTAAATTATTTACCCCTGAGTTTGTGGCGCAGCAGCTTTACAACATACAGTCAAATATTACCCTAGACGGCCAAGCTAGTTTTATTGATTGGGCAGGCAATGACATTCAATGGTAATGCTGGGTTGGTTATAGAGATATAAATTACAGCCATAAAAAAACGCGAAGCATAGCTTCGCGTTTTTTATTAGCGAGTTAAATTACTTAACGAATTCAACACCTAGTTTAATATCAGCTTTTAATGTATCTAACATTGAATCACGTGCATTAGCTTCAAATGCGCTTACGTCACCGTAAGGAAGCACTTTTTCTACGCCGTTTTTACCTAAAAGGATAGGTTGAGCGAAGAACTCAGCGTGTTCGCTGCCACCATCAACATAGGCACATTCAACTACGTTCGCTTCACCTTGAAGACCACGAACTAATGATAAACCAAAGCGACATGCTGCTTGGCCCATTGATAATGTTGCGCTACCGCCACCGGCTTTAGCTTCAACAACTTCAGTACCTGCGTTTTGAATGCGAGTAGTCATTGCTGCAACTTCTTCATCAGTGAAAGTCACGCCTTCAATTTGAGAAAGTAGTGGAAGAATAGTCACGCCGCTGTGGCCGCCGATCACGTTAACTTTAACATCAGCAACGTTTAAGCCTTTAAGTTCAGCAATAAAAGTTTCGCTACGGATAACGTCAAGTGTAGTGATGCCGAATAAACGGTTTTTGTCGTAAACACCGGCATTTTTTAATACTTCAGCAGCAATCGCTACAGTCGTGTTTACTGGGTTAGTAATAATACCAACTAATGCTTTAGGACAAGTTACTGCCACTTTTTCCATTAGGTTACGCACGATACCTGCGTTGATGTTGAATAGATCTGAGCGATCCATACCAGGCTTACGCGCAACACCAGCAGACATTAATACGACGTCAGCATCAACTAATGCATCCGTTGGATCTTGACCAGCAAAACCTTTTACTTCTACATCTGTTGGGATGTGACTTAAGTCAACCGCAACACCAGGAGTAACAGGAGCGATGTCATATAGAGACAACTTTGAGCCAGCAGGCAGTTGAGTTTTTAACAATAAAGCTAAGGCCTGGCCAATACCACCAGCAGCACCAAGTACGGCAACTTTCATAATCATCTCCATCTATTTATACAATTTGTGACATAGGTCTACTATCTTTCGTGGCGTCACATTACTGGATTGGCGGGCTAATTTCAATTATCCATTAGTGGAGTGTCGTAAATAAGTGTTTACTCAATTCAAGGTAAATCAGCACTGCGTGTTTGAATGTGAGGGTTATATCATGGTGCAATAAGATATGACTGAGCAGTGCAAGTTTAAATGCCACTTTTCAACTGTCAATTCGATGGCTTATTTGTTTTACATTAATGGCGAATAAGCCTTGATATGAATTAGATTATTCGAGTTTGATCGCTTTACCCATCACAGGTTGTTACAAATACCGATTAACGGCTGAGCTAACTTGCAAAATACAATATATGTTGTAAACACATATTGTATTGGTAACACCACGGGTTATTAACGCCATGACTATAAGTGAATAGGTCATTTATAGTAGGATGCTAATGGACCCTAAATTAAATTGACCGCAATCAACCGCCAAATTGAGAGAAAAAATGAAAATAAGAAAAGGCCAATTAGCAGACCTTACCGCACTGGTTAATTTTAACCAGGCGATGGCAATGGAAACTGAAAACCTGCAATTAGACAATGCAACACTTACCCGTGGCGTAAACGGATTACTCGCCAATCCTGAACGTGGTTTTTATTTAGTGGCTGAAATTGATGACGTTATTGTCGGCTCATTAATGGTGACATTTGAATGGAGCGACTGGCGCGCTTGCCAGTATTACTGGATCCAAAGCGTGTATATTCGACCAGAAAACCGTCGTCAGGGGATTTATGCAAAACTGTACCAAGCGATAAAAGATATGGCCGCTGAAAAAGGCGATGCTGCAAGTTTCCGCTTGTATGTCGAACAAGAAAACAAACCGGCGCAAAAAACCTATGAGGCTTTAGGTATGGAGCAAAGCCACTATTTGATGTACGAAGAAAAAGCCAAATAACTTAAGTAGCCATTGTACAATCACAACAAAACAGCTTACAAAACCTCGGCCAGTAAGCTGTTTAATGAACGTTAAAACACATAAAAAAAGACCATGAAGGTCAAGTAAACAAGCATGTTTACTATTGTATTATTAAGGAAGATCTCTTTGTTAAACATGAAAAAACTATTGCCACTTCTAGGGGTAATGACGTTCTCAGCTTCAACTCTTGCTTCACAAGAAATATATCTTGAGTGCAATACTTGCACAACTCAATCTCAACTGGTTAATTTTGCTAAACAAAACGCAAGATTAAATGCGACTATTGTCATGCATGTCATTAACTTAAATGATATTTTGTATGAGAAATATCTAGTCACTAAAACAAAATCTTTTGAATGTGAACAAAATAACAAGTCAGATATACCAACAGATATATCACCGGTTTGCCAGAATGTTTATCATTACAAAACGACCAGTCAAAGCATTGATAAAAAAGATTTAACTGACTTTACCAACTACGCCTTAGCGTATAATGAGACTACAAAGTTTTTCACCCAAAGTGCTATCGAAATCCCTAGCAGCATGGTGACCTCGGCTTTTGAGTTAATCGACAATAGCTATCCCCAAGGACTTTCAGTTTATTACTTCAATAATAGCCTACCAAGCTCCGCGCTTTACAAAGAAAAACTCACTAGATGGTCTACAGGCATTTCAAACAAAATAACCACCTCAATAGCGGTCAAGCCACCATCATTAGTCTTTACCTATGCTGATGGCACTTTAGCTTATGCGGCTCTGGATTTCGTCGATTTCGATGGGCAATACCATTTTAAATTTACAACAATTAAAGAGGGTAATAATAGTTTGGACTTAACAAAAACCAACCCATTTGGCGACAATTATACCTTTACGAATATGTCGCTCGAATCTTGGGGAGTCTTATTGGAAAAGCTATCACTTCATGACTTGACGGTGAGCAACACAACCAAAAAGATAGTACCTAGCGGTAATGTCAGCATTGTATCTATATGCGCAACAAGTGAAGTCTGCACAGATCAAATTTAATATTGAGTATCTTTACTGCGGGTTAATGAACCCACAGTAAAGATACTCAAAGCTGTACCTAAAATTACCCGGCTCGCATCGCCATTATGGTCGTTAGGTTGATTGGCTCCTGATACTGAACAAAATCCTTTTGTTGCTGATCTACGGCATAAATAGACATTCTGTCGGCCAGTTCATTGCCTTCTATACCAACATGGGCAGCCACATGAACTAACTCTAATCGATCTTTTAGTTGATCATAAAGCGCATGGGCTTGTTTGATCAGATCTAAATTGGCAATCTCGCCGCCTTTGCGGGTCCAGCCTTTGGCTTTCCAGCCGTAGGCCCAATTACTAATACAGTTAATAGAATATTGTGAGTCACTGTAAATACGCACGGTCAAGTTGTCAGCCAGCGCGCTAGCAGCCATTTTGATCGCTTCATGTAGCGCATTTAATTCAGCAGTATTGTTAGTGCCATTAGGGTTAAATAAGCCATACCACAAAGCAGCAAGTTCACCTTTACGATATACAGCAACACCTGAGCCCGCTTTACCTGGATTAGGGTCACAGCCGCCGTCGGTATACAGCACAACGTCAAACTCACTTAATGCTGTGGGTTGATGCTCGGCTGTTGAGCCAGATTGAGTTTTTGTTGTAGACGATTTAGCCGAGCTGTTTTTAGTCGAGTTGTTTTTAGCCGAAAAGATTGCTTTATTGGCTGACTGGGCAAAAGCCGTTTTTGCTTCTGATTCGCTAGGGAAAGATTTGTACTTAGCCCCCGGAAACTTGTCCACCTGACGCTTTGCTTCGTCCCAGGTGGTATAAATGCCAGGGGTATGACCTTGCCAAACGACGTAAAATTTCTTTGCCATGAGTGGCCTTGATATTTAAAAAAATGATATATCGATCATGCCATGTCAAGCTTATGTCGTCTATCGCTTATGGCTTAGCTTTGCTAACTGAGCTTTGATTAGCAGAGCTTTAATTAGCTTAGCTTGCACATGTGTCGTTTAATGTTCGCTACTGGCTTAACCAGATAGCGAACTTATCACTAAAACTATAAGCTTACTGGCCCATCAATATGTTGATACTTCACATCACCAGAACCTGCTGTGTGAATAGTTAACCCTTTAGCATATTCAACATCGATACCACCTGAACCATCATTAATGCTCACTAATCCTGCAACATGCTTAATCACCATGCCACCAGATCCATCATTAACATCAAGATTGCCTTTAATATCTGTCACATCTATGCCACCTGAACCGTCTTTAATGGTCAGGTTACCCGCGACATTATTAACATTGATTGAACCAGAGCCGTCTTTAATGGTTAAGTTACCCAATACATTTTTCGCATCAAGTGAACCTGAACCGTCTTCAATAACAATGTCTTTGCCACCATCAATAACGATACTTCCTGAGCCATCTTTTAAGGCAATATCAGCGTTCATACCTTGAATGTCGATTGAACCAGAACCATCTGTAATATCCATCACCATATGCTGGGGTAACGTTAAGGTGACATCGATATAAGGCGAGTCGACATTAATCCAGTTTGAACTTTGCTCAACTTTAGCCACTAGCCTTGCTTGGTCGCCATCTTTAACTAACTCTAAGGTTACGTCGGCATCATCATCGGCAAAAATTTCTGCGGTTAACTTAATATCTTTAGCATTCTCATCGCCTTTGATCACTAACTTACCCGCACCAGTTTCTGCAACGAGCTTTTGAATGTCAGTGCTGTCCAGGATTAACACTTGCTGTTTTTGATCAAAGTCGCTGGCAATGCTGTAAGAGACATTAAACACGTCGGTATACATTACTAACAAAGCCGCTGCTGCGCCCACTAAGACGACTTTGGTTTTCATTGTGGCCATTTTATTCTTCCTTGTTTTTTATTCATTGGCTTCTTGTTAATTGAAACCATCATTATGATCACGTTATTAAGTGCTAAAACGCATCACTTATTAGCTTTTGTCATTATTATTCATAGATAAGCAATTCTTACACCAAAATCATAAGACTTTGTTTTATATAATTAACTATATTTAAGTATCAACATCGATACGTTAAAAGCACTAAAAAATATGTCTTTTCACTAACTTCTGATCAAATATAAACTTCTGCTATCATGGCGGTTATGTCAGTAAAAATACAATAAGAAAAAAGCATCATATGACTCAACAACAGATTGCTATCCTAGTCGGTTCAAATAATCCGGTTAAAATTGCTGCCGCTAAAGATGCGATAAGCCAGTATTTCCTCAAGGCTGATATTAATTGCCAAGGCATGCATGCGCCCTCATTAGTGGCTGAGCAGCCAATGACAGACGCCGAAACCAAATTAGGTGCCATTAATCGTGCTAGATATTGTCAGCAACATGCGATTGAGGCAAATCAGCCTGCGGATTTTTATATTGCAATGGAAGGCGGTGTGGATAAATTTGACCATGGCGCAGCTACGTTTGCTTATATGGCGATAATTCATCAGGATAAACTCAGCATTGGTCGTAGCGCTTTATTACCCTTGCCGCAAAAAGTGTTTAACGCCTTAGAAGCGGGTGAAGAGTTAGGCAATGTAATGGACAGACTGTTTAATACCCACAATGTGAAACAAAAAGGCGGTGCGATTGGCTTATTGACCCAAGGGCTGGCCACACGAGGCAGTATTTATACCCAGGCGATTATTTTAGCCATGGCCCCTATTATTAACCCTGATTTTTTTGCCGAGTAACTTATTATGTCTATTACCGTTCCGATTATCCGTCCATTAACCGTAGATGATAATGCCGCTATTGCAGATGTTATTCGTCAAGTGTCTGCTGAATATGGGCTAACACCCGATAAAGGCTTCAGTGTTGCTGACAAAACCTTAGACACCCTAAGCCAGGTTTACAGTACTGCACGCAGCCAGTATTGGGTTATCGAGTTAGATGGCCACATCATTGGTGGCGCTGGCATTGCCCCATTAGCGGGATACAGTGATATTTGTGAACTGCAAAAAATGTACTTTTTACCGCAAGTACGCGGTAAAGGATTAGCCAAAAAAATATCTCATTTAGCGTTTGAATTTGCTAAAGAACAAGGCTTTAACAAGATCTATTTAGAAACCACTGCGGTATTAGTTGAAGCCTTAGCGTTATACCAAAAGCTCGGATTTGAGACTTGTCAGCACCTTGGTGAAACCGGCCACGATGCCTGTGAAATCGCTATGCTGAGAAATCTTTAACTTGGTATACCACGGTTAATAAAGCAGTCGCTGGCTTAAAAATGGCTAGCGACTCTTGATTAGCCTTTATTGTTCATTGTGTTAATGTCTATTTTTAACCTTTTCATTCCCCTAAATAATCCCAAATAATGAAAACATTAAAGATTGCGCTGGTTTTTTAAGCAATACATTTACTGATGATTCAATAACCTTTGCAATCTGCCCAAAGCTTGATAGCTTAAAGTATAGGGTTTCCATCAGGAGGATGATATGGAATATCGACGTCTTGGGCATTCAAGCCTAGAAGTAAGTAATATCTGTTTAGGTACCATGACATGGGGTGAGCAGAATAATCAGTCTGAAGCATTCGAACAATTAGATTATGCCATCGGCCAAGGGATCAATTTTATTGATACTGCGGAAATGTATCCCGTACCGCCAACGGCAGAAACACAAGGTGAAACCGAACGAATACTGGGCCGCTATTTAAAGGCCCAAGGTAATCGTGATGAATTAGTAATTGCCACAAAAGTCGCTGCACCTGGGCTAAAAGGTGATTATATTCGGCCTAAAATGGCACTAGATTGGCGTAACATTCACCAAGCGGTTGATGACTCCTTGTCACGTTTACAAATCGATACCATAGATTTATACCAAGTCCACTGGCCAGACCGAAATACCAACTTCTTCGGTGAAATGATTTATACCCATGATGAAGATGAGCGTTACACCCCCATTTTAGAAACCCTTGAAGCCCTAGCCGAAGTGGTAAAACAAGGAAAAGTGCGTTATATCGGCATTTCTAATGAAACCCCTTGGGGCTTTATGCAGTATCTGCGCTTAGCCGAAAAGCACGATTTACCCCGTATTGTGAGCATTCAAAACCCGTATAACTTGCTAAACCGCAGCTTTGAAGTTGGCATGTCTGAAATAAGCTTACGTGAAAACGTGCCCTTATTGCCCTACTCTCCGTTAGCCTTTGGCGCGTTAACCGGTAAGTATGAAAATGACCAGTGGCCAGCAGGCGCCAGGTTAACGATACACAAACGTTTTGCGCGCTATAACAGTACACCAATGGCTTTACAGGCAACCCAGGCTTATGTTGATCTAGCCCGAGAGTTTGGCTTAAGTCCGGCTCAAATGGCTTTGGCTTTTGTTAATTCTCGCCAGTTTGTCGCCTCCAACATCATAGGTGCGACTAACTTGCATCAACTCAAAGAGAATATCGACAGCCATAAAGTCATATTGTCTGATGAACTACATAGTCGATTAAATGAATTAACCGCGCTTTACCGTTTTCCTTGCCCTTAAACTATGACTAAGTGTTAAGCCATAATTTAGGTGTAGATTTAGGTTTAGGTTTAGGTTTAGAGTCAGGTTAACCTTGCAATAGGCATCAATATCATTGAAGATCTTGATGCCTTTTTTATGAGTGTTAAGTGAATGACCGACAGCCAATTTGATCATCAAGCCATACGCAGCCAGTTTCCGATCCTAGATATGCAGCTAGGCGATAATCCGCTTTGCTATTTAGATACCGCGGCAACCAGTCAAAAACCGCAATGTGTGCTTGATGCAATGAATGAGTACTATGTGCAAAATAATGCCAACGTGCACCGTGCAGCGCATCAATTAGCGGCCAGGGCCACCCAAAAATATGAAAATGTGCGCATGCAAGTGCAGCGCTTTATTCATGCGGCCACCAGTCAACAAATCATCTTTACCCACGGCACGACAGAATCAATCAACATGGTCGCCCACGGAATTACCGAACAGTTTCAACAAGGTGATGTGATTTTAGTTGATGGCGCTGCGCATCATGCCAACATTGTCCCCTGGCAAGCTTTAGCGCAGCGCACTGGTGCAAAGGTTATCCCTATTCCATTAGATAGCAATGGCCGAATCGATCTTATCGCTTACGATAACTTATTAGCTAAACAGCCTAAGTTAGTCGCTTTATCCCATGTCACTAATGCACTTGGCACACTAAATCCGGTCAACCAGATGGTTGCCAAGGCTAACAAAGTCGGCGCAATAACCTTAATTGATGGCGCACAAGCTGTGGCCCATTTAGACATTGATGTAGAATCAATAGGTTGTGATTACTATGTGTTTTCAGGCCATAAAATGTATGGTCCAACTGGGGTTGGCATTTTATATGGCAAGCTTAATGCGCTAGAAATGCTAACACCTATGCTAACCGGCGGCGAAATGATCAAAACGGTCAGTTTTAATGGAACAAGCTATGGCGAGTTACCGAATAGATTAGAGGCGGGGACTCCAGCAATAGCGGAAGTGATCGGCTTAGGCGCAGCAATCAGCTTTCTATCTAACTTACCTAAAATACAAATTCGTCAACACGAACTGCATTTAATTCAATATCTTCAGCAACAGTTAAGCCAATTGGGCGATATTAGCGTATATGGTGTAACGACTGACAATGACAATATTGGCGCAGTGGCGTTTAATTTGGCTGATGAGCACCATCAGGATGTCGGCATTTTATTAGATCAGCAAGGCGTGGCTATCCGTGGCGGCCATCATTGTGCTATGCCGTTAATGCAAAGCTTGCAGATTAAAGGTTGCTGTCGAGCCTCAATCGGGGTGTACAGCAATCAGCAAGATGTTGATCGCTTTATTAGCGCACTGACTGAAGTAAAATCGATTCTATTGTAAGGTCAAATATGAGTCTTAACACCATAGCTAAACCAGCTTCAACTTTGTTTTTGCCTTTGTCTGACGACCTGTTAACCGGCGCTAAGTTGATAGAACAGGCCAGTAATTGGCAAGAAAAATACCGCCAAATTATGCTATTAGGTAAAAAACTGCCAAGCTTAGCGGATGAGTTTCGTCTTGAAAGTGCACAAGTTAAAGGCTGTGAAAGCCAGGCATGGCTATACCACCAACACATTAATGACCAACATTTTTACCTAGCCGACAGTGATGCGCGTATAGTCAAAGGACTTATTGGATTATTGCTGGTGGCTACACAAGGGCAAACTAGCAGCCAAATAGCGCAATTTGATGTCAGTGCTTACTTCGAAAATTTAGGGCTAAACGGACAGTTAAGCCCATCGCGTACCAATGGTTTGCATGCACTAGCACACGCCATTAAACACTACGCAACCGAGACAAATTAAAAGGATACATCGTTAATGTCACATGACTTGCTCACCCGCCGTAAATTACTTAAAGGCCTTGGCGCAGCAGCGTTATGTAGTCCATTTATAAGCCAACAAGCGTGGGCAGCACGCTCACAACCTTTGTACATTGATGGTTTATCATTTTTGCCCGACGATATTAACGATGTTAAAGCCTCCAAATTGAGCGCCTTTATCGCCGACATATCAGATATTGAAGCCATCAAACAGGCTGACGGCACCACCAATTACAAGCGCAGTTACAATGCGTGTATCAAAAGCATTAAAGCAGCGAAAGCTGTGGTCGATGCCAATCCTGACGTATATCTACAGGGGCAAACAGGCCTTGATATTGCTAGAGCATATGACGCTGAACGTACCGCTGTATTTTTCCAAATTCAAGGCGCTGATTGTGTCGAAGATGACAGCAGCGACACCAATTGGCAGCAACTAGAAGAATTTAAACAACAGGGCTTACGGGTTTTACAGCTCACTCACCATTACGGTAACCGCTTTGCTGGCGGTGCATTGGATAACAATGGTAAAACAGGGTTAAATTTACCCTTAACGCCAGCTGGCCACGAACTGATTGAGGCCATTAACCATCGCCATATGTTAATTGATGTTAGCCATTCCAGTGCACAAACCGCGCTAGATACCGCCAAAGCCAGTAAAAGCCCAATAGTGCAAAGCCATGGCGCGGTAAGACATATAGTTAATCATGCCCGTTGCTCCCCCGATGAGGTTATTCGCGCCATTGCCGACACCGGCGGCGTATTTGGTATTTTTATGATGAGCTTTTGGTTAACCAATAAACCGACTCCAACCATTAGCGATTACATTAAACAAATTGATCATGTGGTCAGAATTGCCGGAGTAGACAGCGTAGCGATTGCTAATGACTATCCATTACGGGGCCAGGAAAATTTATTAAAGCTCAATAATGACAATGCTGAAGGGGTAAAAGAGTACTTAGATTGGTGGCACAGTCTACGGGCTAAAAATGTATTAGGTTTTGATGTAGAACCGAAACATGTGGTTATCCCCGAATTGAACAATATCGATCGTATGAGCCTTATTGATGACGCGCTGAAAAAAGCGCGCTTTAAATCATCCGATCGCGATCGCATCATGGGTGGTAACTGGCAAAGAGTATTGAAGCAGGTATTGATTTAATACACAATCTAAGCATAAATAAGTCATTATATCTTGAGATAACTTATCAAAAGGATTTACATGGAAAACCTGACAATTAAACCTAATTATGTGGATTTATTTAGTTGTATAGGGCCTAAATGTGCAGACAGTTGCTGCAATGACTGGAAGATAATATTTGATAAACAAAGCTATAAAAAAACCATAAAGCATAAATATTTAGCAGATCTGGCTAAATTTGCTTTACGCGAAACCAAAGAAAGCGACAGCTCATGGGCGGTTGTGAAATTAGATGATAATGGCGCTTGTCCTTTTCTAGACCCACAAAAACTATGTAATATTCATGCAAAAGCCGGTGAGAAAGCCTTAAGTTATACCTGTAAAACCTACCCTAAAAACGAGCAACTAATTGGCCCAGACAAATATCAAAGCTTATTTTTATCTTGCCCAGAAGTAACTCGTATCGTGCTATTCGACGACAATGCTTTTCAATTTTCAGCCAATGAAAACGGCAGTAAAGCAGCGCTAATGCCTAGCCCGCCCTGGTTAGAAAAATCTTACGAATACAGTTTAGATTTATTGTTAAATTCAGGCCTAAGCTGGCAAGAATCATTTTTAGCGATTGGATTACTACTCAAAACCAGTAATGAAGTTCGCCTAGATAAGGCTAATATTGAACAATTAAGCGTGCGTTACAATCAGCTGCTGAATATGGCTCAAATGGGCATGATTACGGAGCAATTTAACAATATCCCTTATACTCCTTTGCCTCAAAAACACACTTTTGTGGCAATTCATGATGCGCTGTGTAAAACCCACTCAAGAAGTACACGGGCTCGATTTGAGTCGATTAACAATGCGATTGCAGCTTTGTGTAATGAACAAAATGATTATTCAATCGATAAGATTAATGAGATATGGAATACCGAAGTCACAACTAAGCTGACAGAACACGCGGCACTATTTACCAAATTTATTCTCTATTCCATGTTCCACGATCATTTCCCTATGCATGAAGATCATGACCCGGAACAAGTTTTACAGCAGCTTATTATTGATTGTTTTATGATCCGTTGTTATTTAACCGCGGTATATCACGCAGAAAATGGCTTAACAGAAGAAAATATTATCAAGTGCTTTCAAGTTTATCATGTGGTGCGCCAGCATAAACCCAGGTTTATTGAGCGGATTAAAAACATCTTAAGTGAATACGGATTAACCTCTTTACCCGCAGCAATCAGCTTACTTAAAACACAGTAATCGGCACCACAGTCGATGTGAATAAACCACACCGACTGTGATTAAATCCAATCTGTTACGATTAAATGCCTAAACCTGCCATCATTTTTTCACCATCTACCACTTGCAGTGCGCTTAAGTAATCAACTAAGGCTTGTACTTGGGTGGCCAGATCACCTTTACTGGTGTCTATGGTGAGTTCTGCTGACTCAGGGTTTTCATAAGGTGATGATATACCTGTAAAGTTGGCTATTTCACCTTTGCGAGCTTTGGCATATAAACCTTTAGGATCGCGCGATTCACACACACTTAAGGGTGTTGAAACATGCACCTCAATAAATTTGCCTTCAGGGAATAAACTCCTTACTCGTTCACGCTCGGCACGGGTAGGTGAAATAAATGCCGACAGCACCACCAAACCGGCATCGACCATTAACTTAGCTACTTCACCCACGCGGCGTAAATTTTCATCGCGATCATCTAGGCTAAAGCCTAAGTCTTTGCATAAACCATGGCGTACATTATCACCGTCAAGCAAGTAAGTATGAAAACCTGCGTTAAATAGTGCATGTTCTAATGCCCCCGCTAGGGTCGATTTTCCTGAACCCGATAAGCCAGTAAACCATAATAACACTGGGTTTTGATTCTTTTGACGCCCACGAGCGGCTTGATCTATTTCATGCTGATGCCAAACGATATCAGTCATAACAACTCCTTTTATGCCGTACGTTCAAACGGCATATAAAAACTAAAATTCAATACTACAAATGACTCATTCATTAGAACGGGAAAAAATATGGCACTGCAAAAATAACGGTCAGTGAATACACCACAGACAAAGGTAATCCTACTCGTACAAAATCAGATAACTTATAATTACCCGCGTTATAGACCATCAAATTGGTTTGATAACCGTAAGGCGAAATAAAGCTAGCACTGGCACCAAAAACGACCGCCATAATAAATGGACGAGGGTCGACACCGTAACTGGTAGCTACCGCATAGGCGACTGGGAATGCCAGCGCTGCTGCAGCATTATTGGTGATCAATTCAGTCACAATGAGAGTAATAAAAAATACCCCAACAAACGCCGCAAACACCCCATAACCATCAAAGACACTGATAACGCCATCGGCTAAATTTTTAGCTAAGCCGGTATCAATCATTAGCGTAGCCAAACACAAGGCACTTCCAACAATGATAACTAATTCAAGTGGAAAACGACGCTTTAATTCCGATAGACTTACGGCACCAATGGCAAAGTAGCTCAGAAGTAGAATCACCAAGCCTTTCGCCAAAGGCACTAACTCGGTCACGCTAGCTAAAATTGTCAGTACAAAGCCTAAAATCACCCAATTACTGCGTTTATCATCAAGGCGCACATTCAAATCTAAACCACTAATGGCTGCAAAGTCGGTACTTAAATTTGGACTATTAGAGAATCTGTCTCCAGGAGTAATTAATAACACATCCCCTGGTTGAAGAACGATGTCACCTAAGCCACCTTTAAGTGGAGCGTGACCTCGGCGAATAGCCATCACAGCCGAATCATAAATTTCACGAAAACGCGCATCTTTAAGTGTGGTACCGACCAATTTAGACGACGGCCCTAATACTGCCTCAACAAGGTTTTGACCTTTAGCATGCTGCTTACCAAACCATTCCAGCCCATCAAATTGATGCAATAGCTCAACGGACTCAACTGCACCACTAAAGCGCAGCATATCTCCCGCTTGAATAACCATATTAGGTGGCACGGGACAAATACGAATACCACTGCGTTCAAGTTCAACCAGGTAAAGCTTTTTTAGTGCACGTAGACGGTTATCGACCACGCTATGCCCTACCAGTTTAGAATGCTTAGCCACATGCGCTTCGAGTAGATAAGGCAATGCTTCATCAAGGTTTTCTTCACGGCGATCAGGTAAGGTATTTGCCAGTAACATCAATACCGCTAAACCAGTAATTACCACCAAAATACCGACTTGGCTGAACTCAAAAAAACCTAGGGGCTCAAGCCCAGCATTTTCAACAAACGAGTTAACAATTAGGTTGGTTGAGGTACCAATTAAGGTTAATGTACCGCCTAAAATGGCGGCATAGTTTAATGGCAGTAATAGTTTAGATGGCGCATGGGCTTGATTACGTCTAACAACGCCAATTAACGATGCCACTACGGCAGTGTTATTGGTAAATGAAGACAGTAATGCGGTAGATAAGCCCATTTTCGCTAGCGTACTAAATAAGCTACCTTTACCAATCACCTGACTTAACTTACCGATTAACCAGGTTTTCTCTAATGCTGTAGCGGCTAACACCAACAACACTAATACAATTAAGCCATTATTTGTAAAGCTCATTAGTGCTTGGTTAAGCTCCACCAAGCCTAATAAGTAGGCGCTTAATAGCGCCATAAAAAACATTGTGGCAGGTTTGGCGGCTCCTGCTATCAGGCCGCCTACCATTGCTAACAATATGATCGCTAACAACCACATTTCATTCATAGATTATTTTCCAAGCAAACTGATGTCGCGGGCATTCCAGTGTGGAAAATGTTTGCGTACCAAGGTATTAAACTCAAGTTCAAACGCGCTGAATTCAGTATTCACTTGTTTCTCACCTTGATAACCGTCAACCACCATCACTGCTGCAACTGTGGCATTTGATAAGCGATCAATTAAGATCATTCCGCCGGTATCACGCACCAAACTATAGGCATCTAATACGACGGTTTCGGTTAAATCTAACTTCACGCGTGCAATAGTGTTTAAGCTTAATGACGTTGCCGCGCTGCGCTCTAGGGTATTAACGTCAACGACATATTCAATTTCACTGACTACCGCTTGGGTCTTCTTACCTGCCACTTTTACATCGTAAAGTTGGCCAATCTGTAATGGCTTTTCATCCATCCACACAAGGTCGGCGACAATATGGTTCGCTAGGCTTGGCGCGCTATCTGGTTTAGCGAGTAAATCTCCACGAGAAATATCAATCTCATCTTCTAGGGTGATAGTGACAGCTTGTCCAGCAACCGCTTCAACCAAGTCACCGTCAAAAGTCACAATACGTTCTATTTTGCTGCGCTTGTTAGATGGCAGTGCGACAATTTCATCACCCACTTTTAAAATGCCCGATGATAAGGTTCCTGAAAAACCACGGAAATCAAGGTTAGGACGCAGTACATATTGCACAGGGAAACGTGCTGGTAATTCACTCAACTCACGTTGGGTGTCAATGGTTTCCAGTAGCTCTAGCAATGTGCCACCTTGATACCAATCACATTGGGTACTACGGTTAACAACGTTGTCGCCATTTAAGGCTGATAACGGCACATAGTGAATGTCTAAATCACCAAAATCACTGACAAACTTAGCGAAGTCAGCTTGAATATTATTGAAAACCGTTTGATCAAAACCGACTAAATCCATCTTATTGACCGCGACAACAAAGTGACGAATACCCAATAATGATGCGATAAAAGCGTGACGTTTAGTTTGAGTTTGCACGCCATAACGCGCATCCACTAAAATAACCGCTAAGTCACAGGTAGAAGCACCTGTGGCCATATTGCGGGTATATTGCTCATGCCCTGGTGTATCAGAAATAATGAACTTACGTTTTTCACTAGAGAAATAACGGTAAGCCACATCAATGGTAATACCTTGCTCACGCTCAGCCTGTAAACCGTCAACCAGTAATGCTAGATCGATAGCCTCACCTGTGGTGCCCATTTTGGCGCTGTCATTTTTTAAAGTCGCTAATTGATCTTCATAAATTTGCGCGCTGTCGTGCAACAAACGGCCAATAAGGGTACTTTTTCCATCATCAACACTGCCACAGGTTAAAAAGCGTAAAAGACCTTTGTTTTGCTGAAGGGCTAAATACTGTTTTACGCCGTGCTCTAAAATTTCAGCGGCCATGCGTGTTGTGTTGTTTTCTGCTTGATTCATATTCTTTCTCACTCAATTTGAGTTTATCAATCTGATGTCTAAAACCATTTCCAATACTGGACTTAGAAGTAACCTTGACGCTTCTTATGTTCCATTGATGCGCTTTGGTCTGAGTCAATCAGTCTACCCTGGCGTTCACTTGAGCGAGTAAGTAGCATTTCTTCAATAATTTTTTCTAGCGTATCGGCATCAGAAGGCATTGCAGCGGTTAATGGATAACACCCTAATGTTCTGAAGCGGACTCGCTCTGTGGTGATTTCTTCACCCGCATCTAACGGCATGCGGTCATCATCTTTCATGATTAGCTGGCCGCCTTTGTTCACTACTGGGCGATCTGCAGCGAAATACAAAGGGACGATTTCAATGTTTTCCTGATAGATATATTGCCAAATGTCTAGCTCTGTCCAGTTTGATAAAGGGAAAACACGAATACTTTCACCCTTGTTAACTGCGCCGTTATAGGTGCGCCATAACTCTGGGCGCTGACTTTTTGGGTCCCAGCGGTGATGCTTATCACGGAATGAATAGACACGCTCTTTTGCACGTGACTTTTCTTCATCGCGACGGGCGCCACCAAATGCCGCATCAAAGCCATATTTATTCAGGGCTTGCTTCAGGGCTTGGGTTTTCATTATGTCAGTGTGCTTAGCACTACCATGAGTATAAGGACCAACGCCTTGCTCTACCCCTTCCTGATTGGTATGAGTGATCAGATCTAAACCAAATGCTTTGGCCTGACTATCACGAAACTCAATCATTTCTTTAAATTTCCAACCCGTATCAATATGCATCAGTGGGAAAGGAATTTTGCCTGGGTAAAAGGCTTTACGCGCCAAATGCAGCATCACAGATGAGTCTTTACCAATCGAATACATCATGACAGGGTTGTCAAATTCAGCGGCCACTTCACGAATGATCTGAATGCTTTCAGCTTCCAGTTGTTGTAAATGGCTTAATGTGCGACTTGCCATAATTCTTCTCCATTAACTTTGAGTTACTGCTGCTGCAGCAAAATTTAACTATTTTAATTACAGTTTTTTAACTGTAATGTTTGAATATTCATGTTGTTGCTGTTCAGTCGCAGGGACAAACCAATTTAAACTGTCCGCTAACTGAACCACTTCGCCAATTATCATTAACGCAGGCATTTCAAGCGCGGGGTCAGCTGCTAGCTGGCCTAATTCACCTAAGGTGCCAAAAAAACGCTGTTGAGCTGAGGTGGTCGCTTTGGAGACGATAGCCACAGGCGTATCGGCACTGCGCCCTGCGTTAATCAGCCCATCACTAATAATGCTGGCATTCAATATGCCCATGTAAACTACAAGCGTATTGTTTGGGTTTGCATAGCCTTGCCAGTCCATAGGACGGCTCGCTAATTGGCAATGGCCGGTAATAAAAGTCACACCTTGGGCGTGATCTCGATGTGTTAGTGGAATACCGGCATATGCCGACGTGCCACTGGCAGCCGTAATACCCGGAACCACTTCAAACTCAACGCCAGCTTTCACTAAGGTTTCTAGCTCTTCACCGCCACGTCCAAAAATAAACGGGTCGCCGCCTTTTAAGCGGACAACATTTTTACGGGTATAGGCTTTAGTAACGAGCAACTGGTTAATTTCATCCTGATTAGCACTATGCTTACCAGCACGTTTTCCCACCGCGATTTTCTCTGCGCCATGGGGAATTAAATCTTGGATATCTTGGCTAACAAGTGCGTCATACAAAACCACATCTGCGTGCTTAATAATGCGATAAGCTTTGAGGGTTAATAGCTCTATGTCGCCTGGGCCTGCGCCCACCAGCCACACCTTGCCTTTAGCCTGCTGACCAGGCATTGATACTAACTCCATTACACTTACCCCGTATTCTTTGATGGCATCAAATATAACGGTTTATATATTCCAGATATAATAGTAAATAGTTAGTTTTTATTCCATTTAGCTATAAGGAGGCGAGACTTTTTACTCGATATCAATCAAAAAATAAAATTTCACATGATTTCACTCAAGAATTGCGCTTACAATGCCATTACATGATAGGAACACTCTTAACGGACTAGTGACAATGAGACCTCCAAAACTTTTGATGGTACTGCCCTTAGTCGCAGGTTTTTTCTCTTTTTCTTTACTTGCTGAAGACTCACTGCTTGATGAGCGAGTAAAAGATGAGTTAGCCACATCTGAAAAACCTTTTGTACTGACTCCCCACAGGCCAAACTACATTTTACCTGTGACATACCAGTCACGGACTAACAACACACCTTTTAAGGAAAAATATCCTGACGAAGATATCCAAGTTGATGATCTTGAAGCCAAGTTTCAAATTAGTTTCAAATTTCCCCTTTGGTATAATATGTTTGGTGATAATGGCCATTTATTTTTTGCCTATACCAACCAATCTTATTGGCAGCTATACAACAAAGAGGTGTCATCACCCTTTCGTGAAACTAACCACGAACCGGAAATGTTCATGTTATTTAACAATGACTGGAAAGTGGCAGGCTTAACAAATTCTTTTTGGGGATTTGGCGCGGTGCACCAATCAAATGGACAAGCTGATCCCTTGTCTAGAAGTTGGAATCGTCTTTATGGCACCATGGTATTTGACCGCGGCCCTTTTGCTTTAGGCATAAAAGCCTGGTGGCGTATTCCTGAGGATGAAAAAGCCTTCCCAACCGATACAAAAGGGGATGACAACCCAGATATCGATGACTATATGGGTCATGTTGAAGTCACCGGGGTTTACGGTTTAGATGAACACAGATTCACTATGTTGCTGCGAAATAATCTAGCAAGTGATAATAAAGGCGCTGTCGAATTAACCTGGAGTTATCCCATCATAGGTAACTTGCGTGTTTATACCCAGTACTTTAATGGCTATGGCGAAAGCTTAATTGATTATAACCACCATAACCAGCGCATCGGTATTGGTGTAGCATTAAATGATATTTTGTAAAAATGAGTAGTGTAAAATTAACAGCAAGCAATAAGCAGTTAATGCCACTCATTTAAGCACTTTGATTACATAAATAGGCCTCAGACTTGTTGCTGAGGCCTATTTATTTATGTATCTGTATTATCGCAAGTTACAGACAAGCACTCGATTCACTTTCATTATTACATTTTATTCCTCTGTAAAAATCATCTCCATTGAGTTTACCAAACAGTCAATAACGCTGGCTGCGTCGTAATTAACGCAGTGTTTGACGTTCCAGATAGAACTCATATTACCGATCGTAAGAAAGTGCCGATTCTATTATTCCCCTGCGCTCACTTTTTTTTACCATCTCGCTAAAAATCTTTACATAAAGTTTACAAGCTTAGGTGACATGTCTCCTTGAACCCTCAAACAATAATAATTATCATTCGCGTAAATTATTATTATGAGAAATACCCTATGCCTACTTTTAGATCTCCTGTTAAATTTTTACCACCCATTCAACACTGTGCATCGATCCCCAATCGACTTTCCCATCAGCACTTTGCACGGTCATTGTTAGCCTGTGCCATAACATGCGGCTTGCTCATACCTTCCACCTTAGTTCTTGCTAATGATGCCCAAACAACACCGGCGAAAGATAAGATTGAACGTATGGTGATTACTGCAACTCAAACCCAGCATTCAGAGTTAATGGCTCCTGCATCTGTGTCTGTGGTCACAAGGGAAGAGTTAGATGAATTAGTCATAGATGATTTAGCCGATGCAGTGCGTTATTTACAAGGCGTCAATATTAGCGAAGGCACGCCATATGGACGCAATGAAATCAGTTTGCGTGGACTGGATTCTGACTACACCCTGATTTTAATTAATGGCAGACGCATCAACTCACGTGAAGCGTTAACTTCAAGTTATGGTAACGATTTTGATTTATCTTCTATCCCAATGTCGGCTATTGAGCGCATTGAAGTAGTCCGCGGCCCTATGTCATCTTTATATGGTTCAGAAGCATTAGGCGGGGTCGTTAACGTTATTTTGCGTCAGCCGACTCCAGAGTGGCAAACCAGTGTTGGTGTACAGTACGATACGCCCACAAGTGGTGACGGAGGTGACACTACTACTTACAATCTGTACACCAGCGGCGCGTTAATCAAAGACAAACTTTTAGCTAACTTGATAATAGACAGCAGCGAACGTGATGCCTGGCGCTCAGACTTAAAACCTAATGTCGATGCACTAGAGGATAGAAAGAAAATCAGTGTATTAACAAATCTGCAGTGGCTTATTAGCGATGAACAAAATTTACAATTAGACCTGAGTTACGCCGACGATGACCGTGAATCTGATTGGAATAACTGGGGTACTATTCTCACCAACTATCAAACGGCTGAACGTATTAGCAGTGGTTTGAGCCATAATGGTCATTGGAATTGGGGTGACACCCGTTTACGTTATTATCATGAAAAGGTTGAAGTTACTGATCACTCCGCATTAATTAGCGAAATCGGCTATATTACGCAAACTAACGATACGATTGATGGCCAAGCCACGGTATTAGTGGGAAACCATATGCTAACCGGTGGCGGTGAATATCGCTGGACTCAGCTAGATAACACGCGCAATATTTCAGGTGATGGTCAATTAGACGATACGCAGTCAGCGCTGTATTTACAGGATGAATTTAGCTTAGGTGAGCTGAATATTACCTTAGGTGGTCGCGTCGACCATCATGACATTTACGGTACACAATTTAGCCCTCGAGCATATTTAGTTTATAGCTTAACATCGGATTGGGTCATTAAAGGTGGCGGTGGCAAAGCGTTTAAGGCGCCTAACATGTCACAATCTCAACCTGATTACATCATCCCTGCTTGTCGCGGTGCCTGTAATGTCATAGGTAATGCTGACTTAGAAGCTGAAACCTCAGTTAACTATGAATTATCGACGCAATATCAAACCGATACATTTGGCGGCACCCTAACTTATTTCCATAATGATGTTGAAAATAAAATCATCACAGAGTCCTGGAACCGCACACCGGGCGCAGTACTTACCTATCACAACGTAAACCAAGCAAAAATTAACGGCTGGGAAGCCAATGCTTGGTATGATCTGACTCAAGATTTAAGCCTAAACGCGAATTACAGTAAAACTAACGCCGAAGACAAACAAAGTGGCGATCCGTTTACCTTAACCCCAGAAGACAGTTACAGCGTGCAGGTCAAATGGCTTGCTCTTGAAGGGTTATCAACCTTCGTGGGTTATCATTACACGGGTGAACAATATCTGCGCACCAAAGTGAAATCAGAAGGCTATGGCAGCGTGGATTTAGGTGCTCACTACCAAATAACACCTATGTTTACTGTAAAAATGGGGATGACTAACTTATTAGATGAAGAACGCGATCAAGTAGCAACTGATCTTGATTACATCCAAAAAAGTCGCAGCGTTTATGCCGGTATAAGAGCCAACTTCTAACGCTTGATGAAGCTGGTCTTGATAGAGCTAGGACTTGATTAAATCAGGAAACAGCTCACAAAAGCAGCCTGAATTTTACTAAAAAAAAGCGAACCCATGGGTTCGCTTTTTTATACATTCAATAATTAGCTGCAATCATCACTAGCACATTCACTAGCGACAAAAATAATACTCAGATTACTTATAAAATGCTTCAACTTTACCTTTCATCGTCATTGTCAATGGTTGGCCACGGCGATCTAACGCTTTGCCAGCTGGGACTTTTACCCAACCTTCACTGATACAATACTCTTCAACATCAAAACGCTCTTTACCGTTTAAGGTAATGCCAATTTCATGTTCAAAAATAGCAGCCACATGGTGTGGGCTACGTGGGTTAACGCTTAAGCGATCTGGTAAAGCAGGTTGTGAAGTTGTATCGTTCATAGTCGTTGTCTGTTGTGAATAAAGCGTGCGTCATTGTAGGCAATACACGCTTGATGCTCAATAGCGGCAGCGATAAATGTGATTGCTAAAGCCATTTAGGTGAAGATAATAACCGTATCAAACAGGTAAATGTTTTGAAAATGGCTTGTTCACCCCGACTTTTTAACCCGAGCGGCGGTGATTTATCTTAAAACTCCCACGACACATCGATATTCACTTTAACTAAGATGGCGTTAACTCAATGTTAAACATTGCAGTTTTTATCCACTGAATAAGACCGATATCAATAAAAAACAGGGGCCATATAGACCCCTGTTTTTTATTGTGCCAGTGATTATTACTGGCTGAATTTAGCCTGTAACCTTAAACCATCGGGATCGGCTATTGCATCATTAGGTACCCATTTATCTAAACAGGCATCTGTTGCTGTATTAGCAATACACTTATCTGTCAGGGTATTTAAAAATGCCATCAATTGAGATACTTGCTCATCACTTAACATAATATCTTCAATAACATTATCTACTCCTGCAACTCTATCGCTGATTAGCTTTTCAATAGCCTCTTGGGTGTTTTCAGCCATGTTATTGGTTTGTACACCTACCTGAGTCACGTTATCCGATACCGAATAGTTGGTTACCGCAGTTTCTGGATTCAAATGATGACGCACGACCGCTTCTAAAGATGAATACGCACCATTATGCCCATAAGGTAGCGTCACGCTCACATTCAATAATGAAGGTGTTCTGAAGGCAAATTTATCAGTTGCCTGCTTAGTCACTTTAAAGCGTCCAAAATCATTTGTGCCAGTCACACCATCGCCTTTGCCTCGGCCAATTTGTGGCATAGCAATATTGTAGTACAACTCATCAGTGAAAAAATCACCACTGTGGCAACTTGCACAATTCGCACCACCTTCAGCTTGAGTGGCAAAAAACAATTTAGCGCCATTTTTAGCAGTAATATCGATAGCATCATCATCACCTGCTACAAAGTCACGCCATGGGTTGTCAACAAACACCTGCGAACGTTCATATTCACCGATCGCCTGAAACACATTCGATTTGTTAATTAGCGACTCAGCAGTTCCTGCAGCATCTTCAAAACCTAACTGAAAGGCAGCTAACCATTGATTTGTGGTTAAATCTGCATTATCACCTCTTAATCTAGCAACTAAGTAATCTCTTATACCTTCATTAGTTAAATCACTTTTATGGTGACCTTTCATCTCTTCATTTGAAGTCACCGGGAAACGCGCTTGAGCGGCGGTCAAGTTCAACGCTTGAGGATCTGGCGTTTCTCTGTTTGCTGAGTCTGGGGTCAGTGTTTGCGTGCCACTGCCATTGGTACCGGCTGTGCCTTCAATACTTTCAATTCGACCATCATGAAATATGGTTTTATCCCACAAACCTATGTTAAACGTGGTGGGTGCATTACGTGGCACTGTTGGGCCACCATCAAAATGTGTCCCATCTGAACGGTGTTCACGCTCCGCCCCAAGTAGTTCAGGATCTATCGCCTCAACACCTATTGATAAAGCTAATGCATCTCCGCCCCCCAAAGCAGGATGATGGCAACTGACACAGGCAACATCCATTTCGCCGCTCAACGCTTTACTAAAAAACAATTGCATACCTAATGTGACTAAAGGGGTGCCGACTTGAGGTAAATCACGACCACTACTCGGATCGCCCGTTAATGCTAATTTGCTAACTAAACTTCTTACATCTTGAGTAACTTTGCTGATCTGTGCAGCCGATGAGTCATCCTTTGTATTATTATCATTACAACCGCCTAATAGAATTAAGCTCGCTATTGCTATAGCGTTAAGTTTGAAATGGGTTGGCATATATGTTTTCCGTTGGATGAGTGGACAAATCTGAGTATAACCACGCCACCTTGTTAAGCAAATGTTAAACGATGTAACAAAATAATTCTTAAAAAATTAATGACTTATTTATAAAAACAATCGCACAATTAATCACAAAAAACACATAAAGTACTGAAAAGAAGTAACTCTTTAAAAATTAACCTTATAAAACAACACTTCATAAACTCATGTGGATATTTTAAAATTTGCATAAAAGTATTTTAAAGCAATATTAAGTTAAAAAATTGTTAAAAACAATACCTTATGCTACTTTCTACTGAGTTAGATAGAAAGACCTTAAACAATAAGTACTATCAAAGCTTGCAAAGACAGGCTGATGTAGTGGTGGTAAAAACAATAACTAAAAAGAGAAAAACAATGAAATTATCTATACTTTCAAGTGCAATGTTAGCTCTAACTGTAGGCGTTTGTGCCTCATCACAGGCAGCAGATGATCGTTATGTCATTCAAGTAGATCAACAAAAAAAAGGCATTGTTAAAGCCTTAGCAAAGCAATTAGGCGCGCAAATCCATGTTGATGGCGACGGCTTTATCGCTGCCACATTTAGTGGTAAAGACTTAGAACAAGTAAAAGGGCTATTAAACAATCCCCACGTTAAACTTGTTGAATTAGATCAACCACGTCATTTAATGTCTGTATTTGCTGATGACAGCGGCAACCCAATGGCCCAGCAAATAACACCTTATGCGGTATATCAATCACAAGCTAACCAAGTCACCTTTAACCCTAATGCAGGCATTAAAGTGTGTATCATCGATTCAGGGTTAGACCGTAGCAATACTGATTTTGAGTGGAACAATATTTCCGGTGATAATGATTCAGGCACAGGTAGCTGGGATGTTAACGGTGGCCCACATGGTACTCACGTAGCGGGAACCATTGCAGCAGCAGATAATGGTTTTGGTGTTGTCGGTATGGCACCAGGTGTCGATTTACACATCATTAAAGTATTCAATGAAGCAGGCTGGGGCTATTCATCAGATTTAGCAAAAGCGGCAAATTTATGTAGTGCAGCGGGTGCTAAAATTATCAGTATGAGCCTAGGTGGTGGCGGTTCTAACGCCACTGAATCAAATGCATTTAAAGCGTTTACTGACGCAGGTGGTTTAGTCGTTGCCGCAGCAGGTAATGATGGTAACAATGTACGCTCTTACCCAGCAGGTTATCCATCAGTAATGATGATTGGTGCTAATGATGCCAATAATAACATTGCTGATTTTTCTCAATTCCCAACTTGTACCTCAGGTAGTGGTCGTCGTGCAACTACAGATGAAACCATTTGTGTTGAAGTCACCGCCGGTGGCGTAGACACTTTATCTACTTATCCAGCAGGCATGGCTACGGCATCAAGCTTGACTGTCGATGGCGTTTTTGTTGCTTCCTCTGCAATGGAAAATTCTGGCAATGTCACTGGCTCAACTTATTATATGGGTACGGCAGAAGCAGTAGACAGCGGCGCAAATGGTAATGTATGTATTATCGATCGTGGCGTTATTTCTTTCTACGATAAAGTAGCAAACTGTGAAGCATCTGGTGGTGTTGGCGCAGTGCTTATTAATAATGCCCCAGGCATGCTTTACGGTACATTAGGCGATGCTAACGCAACTTCAATCCCTGCAGTTGGTGCAGCGTTTGAAGACCGAGCAACTTTACTTGCGGCATCAAGTGTTAATATTAATATTGGTACATCTGATTTTGGCTTTATGAGCGGAACTTCAATGGCGACACCTGCGGTTTCAGGTATTGCCGCATTAGTTTGGTCACAGCACAATGAATGTACCGGTACTGAAATTAGAAAAGCACTTAAAGCAACCGCTCAAGATGCTGGCGCGTCAGGTAAAGATGATTACTTTGGATACGGTATTGTTAAAGCTGCTGCAGCGCATGCGTATTTAACGGCTAATGGTTGTGCAGGCGGCGTAACACCTCCACCTACTGGCGGCGATATTACTTTAAGCTTGAATGGCGTGAAGAGTAAAGGTGCTAAGTTTATCAACTTAAGCTTTGCTGGATTGTCAGGTAACAATGTCGATGTTTATCGTAACGGCACTAAAGTCACCACCACCGCCAATGATGGTGCTCACACCGATTCATTAAACACCAAATCAACCCTTAACTACACTTACAAAGTTTGTGAAGCCGCTACTGCTACCTGTAGTGCTGACAAATCAATCACTTTCTAAGCATCATAATTAATGGCGCAAACGGCATAAAGTAAGCGCCATTTAACAATATAAAAAGCCAGGAAACTGGCTTTTTTTATGACATAAATATATCCATTGAATCAAAAACTCACTACGTCCCATCAAATAGGCATACTTTTAGATGATTATGATTGCTATATTGGCCATTGTTTTTCATTATGACCATAGATCACCAAGGAGTTTCGCCAAGCAATATTTAGGTGATATCTACCATGAATGGGCCACAGTGCGTCACCCAAAAATCGTCAAACAGTGTTAATCATCCGCGGCATAATTCCAAGGAAAAGGAATGATAATCAGAAAACGTTCAGAAATATGGCAATGGTTTACTGAGGGTAAAATAGCCCCCAACAATCTTAACGCCGCCATGCTAGTCGCCTACCCTTATCCCAATGAACACAATTGGCTGCAACTCATCGCTAATCTAGTGCTGTTTGTTGGCATTTTATTGCTTGGGGCTGGAATAATATTTTTTATGGCATTTAATTGGGATGCGTTAGCCAACCTGACTAAATTTGCGATTATTGAAAGCTTATTTGTCGTCTTTATTGGCGGGTTTTATCTCGCTAATGGTGTGGCAAATACCTCAAAACCACCTAAGTTTAGTGCGCTAAACGCAGGCTGGAACTTACCCAACGCCATGTTATTAGGTGCCAGTATCATGGTCGGCGCACTACTCGCATTAGTCGGGCAAACCTATCAAACAGGTGCTGATCCCTGGCAGTTGTTTGCCCTGTGGGCTGTGTTCATTTTACCCTTTGCTGTTATCGCAGGGTTTGATCTGTTGTGGCTACTTGTTGCGGTGTTGTTGAACGTAAGCTTGGGCATTTACTTTGATTCATTCTCACATGTGTTTGGGCTATTACTGGAAGATATTCAAATTATTGCCATTTTTGGCTTAGTTAATTTATCTATTCACCTACTATTTACCCTTGCTCGCAAGCTAACATGGCAAGCTCAGTTACGTTTTCAGTGCCCAGCAGTTGAGGCCACCAGCTTATTAGCAAGTATTGTCAGCTTAACTTGGCTGATGATTTGGGTTATTTTTGATTTCAAATCCACCGTCAACTTGGGTTACTACTGGTTACTGTATTTAACGATAATGGCCGCTATTTTTGGCTGGTATCGTTACCGTTCGCCTGCGCTTTACCCACTCACCTTAGTATTTACCAGCCTCTGCGCGACCATAGTGTCACTACTATCAAGGGGCTTATTTGAAAGTCATGATCCCATCGGGATCTTCTTATTGATTGCCATGATCATTGTCGGTCTCACCAGCGGCTGCTTATATTGGCTAAAGCAAATACAAACAGAGTTCACCGCAAAAGCCCAACTTAGTCATAAGGATGCCAGCGATGAGTAAGCCAACAAATAGCCCAGCCCAAGGGTCGCAAGCACAATTATGGCAATCACTATTTAATCAGGGACTGGTTGGCAACGACATAGCACCTGATACTCCGTTATCAAGTCCCTGGTATATTATAGGTGCCCAAATTATTGGCGGTTGGATAGCAGCCTTGTTTATATTGGCATTTGTATTAGCGAGTATTGCCTCTGTCGGCGACAAGGAACTGTCGATACTGGTGATGGGTATACTCATTACACTTGGCTGTGTAACCTATTATCGCGTGGGTAAAAGTAATCAAGAGTTTGTGCTGCAAATGGTATTCGCCTTCAGTATATCTGGCCAACTTATGCTACTTTGGGGAATTTACGACGCGCTAAAACATACTGATGATGGCATCATAGCGTTAATGTATGCTCTGGTTTTTGCCTTACATTGGTGGCTTATTCCGCACAAGGCCAACCAATTTATCGCTGCCATAGCAATGGTACCCAGCGTGCTAGCGATATTGGCAATTTACCAACTCAGCCAACTTATTCTGCCGCTGTTAATTGTCAGTTTAATGCTAGTGTGGTCGCAGCTTTATCGATGGCCACAGTGTTATCAACGTCTGCGCGTATTAGGTTACGCCCTGAGCCTTAATTTACTGTTTGCTAACTTTGCCTTGTCAGATATGGGCCGATGGATCGACCTTCCCGAAGTACTGATGGCATTTGACGCCCGCTTTAGTCAATACCTTGCTGTTGCTATGGTACTGTTATCTGCACTGTGGTTAATCCACCAAGTATTTAATCAGTTAAGCACCCAGCCTATTGAGCTAACAAACACAGCACAGCTTAGCCGAGTTAAATTTATCGCCATCTTAAGCGCAATATTAATCAGTTTATTATCCATTCCCATGGCGGGGATAAGTACAGCGTTATTGATGCTGTTATTAGGTTACTTCTACAATGAACTCAAACTCCTTGCACTTGCCATCTGCGCATTAGTTAGCTTTATCGGCCTATATTACTACTCGCTGCACATTAACTTATTCGACAAATCATTATGGTTAATGGCCAGTGGTGTGGTGTTATTGCTGATCCGCTTGACGATGGCTTTATCGATTGGCAAAACAATCGCAAACAAGGAGCTACGCCATGACCTTAAGTAAAAGCGCGATTGGGGTGACACTCAGTGCTTTAGCCATATTGGCACTAGTAAACTTCAGCATTTATCAGCAAGAACAGCAGCTTGCAAACGGAGATATTGTGGTATTTGAACTTGCGCCAGTCGACCCTCGCTCGTTAATGCAGGGCGACTATATGGCACTCAACTACCAAATAACCAACCAAATTAACCAAGCAAATGACCTAGAAAACCATGATGGTTTGTTTATCGTTACCCTAGCACAACATCAACTTGCCCAATTTGAAGCCCTTTACCAAGGTCAAACCTTACAGCCAAATCAACAGTTAATTCAATATCGGGTGAGAAGCGGCAGAGTAAAACTCGCCAGTAATGCTTTTTTCTTTGAAGAGGGCCGAGCAGAAGAGTTTGCTAAAGCCAAATATGGCGAGTTTAGGGTTAACCCTGCGGGAAAACTACTGCTGAGTAACATGTTAGATAAAGACTTTAAGCGAATTTAACACCGTCGCCAGAAGTACAATAGCTGATGTTAAATCCACTAAATTTACAATGAATTTCTTCAGCCAAATTTAACTTGACCCGAAACAGTCCCAGATCCGAATAGCGCTACACTTAGTTTATTAAAAATTGTTCGCTCCAACAGACAAACATGAGGTTGGATTAAGGCAAGGCCGCAGGTAAACTACAGACTATTTTATACCTTTGTTTTAACTGTATTTTAATTAAGGATGATGATGATATTTATAAGTCATTTTATTGGTACTGTCGTTGAAGGAATGATGGACAGCAAAACAGAAAAGCTATTGGAAACAATCCTACCTGTTTTAAAAGAAAGCAATTGGGTAAGTGAAGATGTCGATGAAGACATTGAACCAAACGAAGTGGCCGAGCACATTAGAGCACATGCTGATCGTATTGTGATGTTTGACTGTGAATGCATTGAAAACGATGATGATTATGCAGGTCTGCTGGCGATGTTTGTTGAGAACGCCAAGCTAAGCGATAAAGTATCCGACATACGGTCTAGTTACATTGACAATCAAGCCACCATTTCATGCACGGTTGATGGCAAAGTCTTAACAGGCGCGTGGTCACAAAAATCTGACTGGGTTGAAGCTGAGTTTTTTACTTTTACCAATGCCCTCTTTAGCGAACACTTTAACCTGCATTTCTCTGTTCTACCCAGTGAAGATCAATGTGCTGAATGTATTCTATTAGACGCTGAAAACGGAAAGGTTCTCACTGAATTTTTTGAACGAGTATCAGGTAATTACGATCCCGATGAAGTGTCAGGTAACACAATATTACTGACTATTTTCACCGCTGTTTCCGGCTTGATCATTTTCACCATAATAGGTTGGTTCCTTGTCGGCTTCTGGCCTAGTTTCGGGGGCAACTTATTGTTCTGGCTAATTTTTACGGTGTATTTCTCATTCAAAACCGTCAATAACCAAGAAGAGCAAGAATTGCTTGAAGAAAATCTACAACAAAACCCTGAGCTGATTGGCCAAATGGTTGTTGATATGGTGGACGAGCTTAAAAAGCACAAGAAATAAACCTGATAATAGCGCCCGCTATGCACACAATAGTGGTTAACGCTTCTCTCACAGCTAACCATTTGATTTATGTTTCGCATGACGGTAAGTTATTGTCAGTAAATAAATTTAATCCATTTGGGGTCATCAATGTCGTCTTTGTTAAAGTTCATCAAAGGTGCTGTTTTAAGCATTCTTGTTGTTATCATCATTATTGTTGGATTTAATTGGCAAAGCGTTAATCGCTTGTACAGCGTGATCACCCTATTTGATGATGCCTTAATCGTCGATAATTTTTCACACATGAACGATATCTTTTTTAACCAGAAAATTAACCAACATGGCGAGCCTTCTGCCTTTGGCGTTAACTTAACGCCTTTACCAGAGACATTTAACTATCGAAACCAAACAACCCACTCAAACGAGTTTCTCACGCGCCGGGCAACAACGGCATTGCTGGTGCTTAAAGACGACAACATTACCTTTGAACAATATTTTTTAGGCACCCAAAGTGATGACAAACGCATCTCCTGGTCAATGGCGAAATCATTTGTATCGATACTATTCGGTATGCAGGTTGATGCAGGCAAAATTGATATTGAAAAAAGCGTCGATTTTTATCTACCGGAACTAGCAAGTTCTGGTTATGCCAATGTGAAAGTAAAACACGTTTTACAAATGTCATCCGGGGTTAAGTGGAATGAAGATTACCAAGACTTCTATTCTGACATTAATAAAATGGGTCGTGTGCTGGCCATTGGTGGTTCGTTAGATAAAATGACTAGTGAGCTGGTTAATCAGTCCCCTCCAGGTAAAGTGTTTCGTTATGTCAGCATGGATACCCATGTTATTGGCATGATTACAAGACGAGTTTCAGGTAAATCATTAGTCGAGCTTTTACAAACCACTATGTGGGACAAAATAGGCATGCAAAGCGATGCCTACTGGCTAACAGACTCCCAAGGTTCTGCTTTCGCATTAGGTGGCTTGAATTTAACAACCCGCGACTATGCCCGCTTTGGCCGTTTATTGCTCAATAATGGCGTATACAAGGGGCAACAGATTATTTCACAAGATTGGATAAAAGCCGCCACAACAGCACAGGCTGACTATCTACAACCACAAGCAGATAAACTCGGTTACGGTTACCAAATTTGGTTGCCACCCGGCGCTGAAGCGGGTGAGTTTTTTTGTGTCGGGGTCTACGGCCAATATATTTACATCAATCAGCAACACAATGTCGTCATCGTCAAAAATAGCGCAGATTTAGGCTTTCAAGACAGCTTAATCTCTAAGCATGAAACTATTGCCTTTTTCCGGGAAATTGTCGCGTCACTGGAGTAGCGTGTTCGATAAGTGCTAGCCACAACAGCTGGCCCATAGACTAATAAATGTAAATTAAAATCAATTGATTACCAAATAAAATAATTGGTTTTTAGGCATGTTTTTTTAAGTTTATTCACTCAGTTTTTCAAATAAAAGCTATGATGCAATAATATAAAAACGACTAATTTGACATGGATACGTTATGCATATAATAAAGTTGGATAAAACCTATCGGCTTAGAAAAAAAGTGTTAATAGGCACCTGCTGTGTATTGAGTGTCATTGGTTTATTTTTAGGTCTATTTAACTTATTTAGAGAAGCCAGCAATCCAGTGTTAGCGGCTTTTCAGCTAATGTACTCTTTGCTATCTCTTGTAGTAATGCATCGTGCTTTAAATGAACGCCATCAACTTTGGCAAGTGCATCTATACGTTTATAGCCTTACAGCATTGATTATTTTTGCTGTTTATATCGCAGACTTAAACAGCTTTCGGTTTTGCTGGGCGCTGGTTATCCCTTTGCTGTACTTTCTTATACTGGGTAAAAAAACAGCCGCTATTCCTACCAGTATTTTGCTGCTGTTTTCAGTGTTCGATATCAGCGTAAAGTCGGAAGTGATTTTCCCATCTATGCTAATTAACTTTGTATGCAGTTATCTTATTGTGTGGATCGTATCTTATGTATATGAAACGAACAGAGAGAACTCAGAAAGAGAGTTACAAGAGTTAGCCTTGCTTGACCCTCTTACCCAAAGCTATAACCGTTTGGGTTTATCAAAACAGTTCCAAGAAATGTCAGAAAAATCTAATACTTCAATGTTTATCTTGTTATTAGACCTTGATTACTTTAAAGAAATAAATGACAACTATGGCCATGAAGCTGGGGATATTATCCTTAAAGAATGTGCCTCCCAAATTCGTCTTATCGCCAATCATCACTGTACTTTTAGAATAGGTGGCGAAGAGTTTTGTGTCATAGTTGAAGCTGAAGAATTAGCCGAAGCATTAGCGTTAGCGGAATCTATTCGGCTAAAAATTAGTCAACATAAATTCAAATTTGAAGATCAGGTATTGCCCATAACCTTAAGTATAGGCATAGCCAAATTTGAAGCAGAAATGACGCTATCTAGTGCGCTATCACAAGCAGATGCACAGCTCTATGAAGCTAAACACTTAGGTAGAAATAGGGTTGCTTATCAAGAGTGATGGGCACGACAATAAATCTTTATGTCTATAATCGCTAAAGCGACGAACATGAAATAAAAACAGTTAGTGATAGAACTAACTGTTTTATCGTCATCAACATTATTTATTACAACAACCACAAACGGTTTGCGGTAATTGCGCACCAGTACTGGCACTTTGATTTGTCCATTGACCATTCCACTTAAGTTTCGAAGAAGAGTTAGTACAGGTACTGGGGCAGTCTGCCTTAGCCTGTACCTGACTATTAATAGTATTAGATGCTTGCACATCCAGACACTGATTCGAGCCCACTGCGATATCATCGAAAATATGACTTAAACTGTTAGATGTAGTATTACTTGAAGTGCTTGCCGTACCGGTATAATTATGACAACCAAAACAATTAGACACAAAACCTGCTGAAGGCGATGATGCAGATGCTAGATTTTTTTGATCTGGATTAAGATTTATAGCTGCGGTATTTACATCTTGATATTCAGTTTCAGCCACAGTATTAGCGAGTCTTAGTGACCCTCTTTGATTACCAATCTGCGACACTGGCTGACCATTTTCAGGGGTAATATAAGAGCCCTCAGTAATATCACTGACCCACAAAGCCCCCACATTAAAGTAGTTTGCCAATACTTTAAAATCACCCGTTAAATAAGGCTGCACATTAGCATTAAGGGTTTTAATCGAACCGGTATTTTCATCAAAATTTGCATCCCCAAGTGACGAACCATAAGGATACATACGACAAATTTCTGTTGCTGCGCCAGTGATGTCCGTTTGTTTAGTTGGGTTATTAAAATCACAATTTGCCTTGTTATCTTTTAAGCTAGCCGTACAGGCTTGACTTGCAAAAGACCAATCAGTGGTCGACTCGGGCAAGGTACAGTCTGGCGAGTTTTGTTTATGCTCAAAGGTGGCCCAAATAAACTCAGGGTGATTAGGGGTCGCGACAGCGATATGAAAGCCCACCATACCCAGCTGAGTGGTTTTGCTGTCCTTTTGGTCTGCTTTAACCGGCGTAATGTTGGCATCCATAGTGATGAATTTACTTGGGTCATCATTAGCGCCAAGCACTTTCCAGGCGGTTTTAAGCTCAGTGGTTCCACCAGGAAAATTCTGCTTTTGCTGTATAGCCTTTACATCACACATGTTTTTACTAAAACGAACATCATAATAGACCACATTTTCATTTTGATCGTAAATAGTCGCGCCTCCACCAGCTTGGCCTATACGCTCAGGGATCGTAAAAGTGGTGCCGTTTTCTTGTGGTTTTGTTGAGCGAATAAACAATACATGTGAGTCATGCTTATCATCACAGGAGTTGGCTGGGGTGCCATCAGTATTCACTTCAAGTTCATTAAATTGACTGGTATCTTGAAAGTTGAGCACATCTGGATTCGTTTGTGACTTCGCCATTAAGTAACTAAAGGTTTGCCAGGAAAACTGATAAAAGTCGCAAAAAGAACTGTCCCCAGGACCATTACTTTGTTTCACTTCCGCAGGCAAGCTTGGTGTTGTAAACCAGCTGGCATCTGCACTGCAATTAAATCCAGCAGGAGCAGTTAGTTTACTCTTGGCTATATCCGCCATAGCCACTGACCCTGTTTTTTCATATGCTGCTTGGTTAGCTTGGGCAATACTGGTGCCCGATACGCACAACACTAAGCTACTGACTAATGAGCTTATATTCCTTTTAGAGAATCTATTCATACTATATTCCTTTATATAAATTATCACTGATTGCCCTTAGGTAGTAACCAGCCTCTTCATATGCATAGCCTGCATATTGCTCACAATGACTTGCAAGCGTTATGACTATAGTCAAGATTACTTAACGTGAACCTTCTAATATTATTCTGTATTAAAATCATTAACTAACATCCTGGTAGAGAAGCATTTATGCCATGAATAGACCTGGCTTTCAGCAAGCGACTTGACCGAACAGCGGCATATCTAACAAATAAGACGGTTTATCGATGTAAATCTATAGTGGCTTAAGATGATGGTAAATAACGATATTTATACTATGTCTACATCTGTACTATATTAATGAAAGCTCAACTTGTTTGATCAAGGAGTTATCATGCACCCTGTTGCTCACGACTCTAGGAATAGAATAAAATGACCAAGATCGCCCTAGTTTTATTAGTATTTTTCTCAATGACAGCAGTTGCTGATGACCTAATACTTACGGACAAAATGAAAGCCTTAGATACAGAGGTATTTGAATCATTTAATCGTTGTCAAAGTCCGGATGAGCTGGAAAAACATGCTAGTTTTTTTGCATCTGATGTTGAGTTCTATCACGATAATGGCGGGGTAACTTGGGATCGTGACAGCATGATAGCCAACACCAAAAATAATGCATGTGGTCATTACAGCCGAAAACTGGTTGAGGGAACTTTCAACGTACATTCGATTAAGGACTTTGGCGCCATCACTGAAGGGGGGCATATTTTTTGTCAAAGTAAGACGAATGAATGTGAAGGTAAAGCTAAGTTTGTGATGGTTTGGCACAAGGTTAACGATAAGTGGCAAATTACCCGAGTATTAAGTTACGGCCACAGCGAGAATGACTAACCTGAACTAGATTCGCCATAACAAAACGCGACATCTTATTGTCGCGTTTATGATTATCTCAATATTGGCCTATCAAAAACCTAAAAGGCTATTTTACTGACTCTAGCCATTGGTTGAATGATGATGCTGGCATGGCACCTGATTGCTGTGCAATTATTTTGCCTTGCTTAAATACCATTAAGGTTGGGATAGATCGGATATTGAATTGAGCCGATAATGCTTGCTGCTCTTCTGTGTTAAGTTTACCAAAGCGAAATGTGGGCTCCCATGTTTTAGCTGCTTGAGTAAATACTGGGGCAAAGCTTTTACAAGGACCGCACCAACTGGCCCAAAAATCGACCACTAATGGCAATTCTGATTTGTTCGCATGGTAGCTAAAGTTAGCCGCAGTAAGCGCTATCGGCTCGCCCACAAATAGGCTTTGCTTACACTTACCGCAAGTAGGTTGTTGTTCAAGGCGATCCTGTGGCACGCGATTTAAAGTATCGCAATGGGGACAAGCTATGATCATGTTTAGTCCTTTCTAACTTCATTATTGGCATAATAAACAATTCAGTATAAGTACGAAAAATTATAAAAAATGGTTTAAAAAATTACCACTTGAGGTGATATTCATCAAAAATATGCCCTCTATAATATCTCTTGAAAGCAGATACAACTCATCAATAAACCATTCAGATATAAAATTCAGTTAAAATCGACGGTACTATTTTTCAGTGCATCCAGATTTTACTGACATCGGATTCATCGCGTATCTGCCGCTGTATTAAAATATTGAGTGACGATGAAATCGAGAAAATAGGTGCATCTGTAATGTTAAAATAATATACAGGCTGCTTAATCCCGATTTTCAGATTCAATTTCTCTATATGCAATTTATCCTGACTGATAGGCATGTAATAAAGAAACTCATTTTCTATTTGCCACATTCCTTGGCCGCTGTTGGCCTCAACGCCTAAATAGTCAATTTTGTGGGTAGCTAAGTTGTATACGCCGATGTCGCTGCTGTTATGCTGACTGAAATATAATTTTTCATCCACTATTTGAAAGTGGGCAATAGAGGCGGGCAAGACAACTTCATTCTGAGTATGATTACTCAGATTATAAAAGGTCAATTCATTATTATTTTGGCCTTTTAAAACCGCTAACTCGGTATTATTTACCCATCCGATTTGTTGTGAGTTAAGTATATCGATTTCGGTTAAATTAGCATCATCAAATGAATAAATTACAATAGCGCGCTTGGTCGTCATCACAATATGTGAATCATCAGGTGACCATTGTATTGGCTTTATTAATAGTTCGTGTCCTGGCAATGGTATTTTGCTAATCGAACTATCATTACGACTTAACCAGACTTCATTGCTTCCAGTTCTATTACTAAAAAAAATAAACTGTTCAGAATGATGAGAAAAAACAGGCATAAATTCGTCTCGCGATGATATTGCCACCGGCTGCTCATTACCATCACTTGCAACCTTGATCAAATTAGTGCGAGTTTGACCATGACTAACATAAATATTATCGCCATCTACAGCATTGAGTAATGTAATGTCCTTTATGTCGGTTACGACTTCTGTTCGAGCCATACCTGTTGAATCAGTGGTAAATAACTGCCCAGATTCTAACCACATAAAGTTACCATTATCTAACCAAAGTACGGCATTAATGTTTACACCAGGAAGTATGATACTGCGTTGAGCGATTAATGATGAATTAGAAAACACATTTAACTGCGTTTGGTTGTTGATTAAATTACGACTCAGCAGCGCTATTTCATCACCGCTAGGTGAAAATTGAATGCTAATAAATTTTAAGTGCACATCAGAAAATGCTCGACTGACACTAGGTGGTTGTTGAGGTAAATTAACATCAATAGTCATGGTACTAATGCCTTGGTCTTCTGTCGCAGTCACAATTTGTATTGTGGAGCTATTGATCCAACGTTGATTAACCACATTGCCCAAGCCGCATGGATACTGTTTTAGCAGGGCTAAAGAATGAAAATCAAACACATTAAGTTGGCACCCTCTCAAGTTTAAACGTTCATTTTTACGCAAAAAAACACTCATGTATTCTAGATTAGGCGACAATTTAGGAAAACGAATAGTGTCTGCACTTTTATGTAAAACAGCTTGTTTTTCGTTATGCTTATTATTGGCAATGACAGTATATTCAGGCCCATCTCTATTGATATAAACAACCCAATCTCGCGATGTACTGGTGTCATATTCAGCACCTGGTAGGTAAGTATATGCCTCACTAGTTAATTGCTGAGTTTTACCCTTTAACCATGTTGAAATTGATGATGCAGATAATACTGTTATTGATCCTATAACGAGTAGCAGTAACATTAAGCTTGTGATAAAACGTTTTTTTGTGTTGGATGGATTATCAGCTTGCTCACTGTCTATACTAACCGATGTTGAATTTGATATAGCTGTTGGGTTTGATATAGCTGTCGGATTTGGTATGGATATTGAATTTGATATAGCTGTTGGGTTTGATATGGCTTTAAGATTTGATATCGCTACCAAAGGAGAAAGCACAGTGTTTTCTGATGTTTTATCTGGTGCACTTTCGAACGCGATTAGATTGTCTGCTTCAACAACCTTCACACACAGGCGATAACCTGTACGAGGTAATGTTTGTATGTATTCAATGTTTGGATCTAACTGCGCAATAACTGCACGTAACTGTGATACCGCTCTATTAATGGCATTATCACTGACAATTCTGCTCTGCCACACATGAGTTATCAATTCTTCTCTATTGACAATTTTATGATGACTACGGCAAAAATAGTACAGTAACTGAAATGATTGAGGCTTAAGTTGGACAAATTTATCCGCATGTAAAGCGAGAGTTTGTGTTGAAAAATCTAACGTTAAGCTATTTATTTTATAATTTTTATTTGCTAAGAGCATATCCATTCCGTCGCCACCCAGTGCAATAACAATCCTTTGTTAAATCATATGAAATCAGTAATAAATCACTTTTCACTCATTATATTCGTTTACGTATTTGTTACTCTCGCATGTCAACAATGGATAAACAAAATAATTGACCTGTTCCATCTTTATTGTTGTACCTGGATATTTTCAAGCGAGCCGCGTGCTCGCTTTTTTTTTAGATAATTAACAATGGCGGCGATAATAGCAAATCAATAACAAAAATCACCATATATCACAATCTAATCACCAAAAATCACCAAAAAATCACCTTTTGATTGTTGTTTGTCACACTCCGTTAACAGATGCTCTGCACAAGCCAATTGAAAGTGCATTGGACCCAACAAACAACAAAAATAAAAATGGTTATCAGGGAGTATTACCACATGAAAAAAACACAAATGGTGCTAGCAATTAAAATGGCACTACTTGGTGTAACTGTTTCTTCTTCGGGCATAGTGTATGCCGCAGAGGTTACAGAAGGCGCAAATAATAAAGTAGAACGTATCGCTGTGACTGGTTCTCGTATCAAACGTACCGATTTAGAAACCGCACAACCATTGTTAAATATCAGTCGTGAAGATATTGACCGTTCTGGTTTAAGTAGTCTATCTAACCTACTAAAAGAAGTGTCGACTAACGGCGCATCACTAGGTTTACAAACCAACAACGGCAACACAGGTGGCGCAGCAACGGTTAGCTTACGTAACTGTGGTTCAGCAAGAACACTCGTGTTAATTAATGGCCGTCGTTGGATCCCGCAATTAGGTGGTAACGTTGACGTATCAACAATTCCATTAGCTGCGGTTGAGCGTATTGAGATATTAAAAGACGGCGCAGCAGCAAACTACGGTACGGACGCAATCTGTGGTGTGGTTAACGTTATTACTCGTAATGACTTTGAAGGCGCTGAATTTGCCGGCACAATCGGCGGCTACGAGCAAGGCGGTGGCCAGCAAGAAACGGCTTCTATTACCTTGGGTAGTCAAGGTGAAAAGACCTCTATTTTAATGAACGTAGCTTACACTCAACAGCAAGAAATTTTGGGTGGCGAACGCGACATTTCTTCTGTGCCTATTTATAACCTTCCAGCTAATATTTCTGGTTCTGGTGGCCGTGCAAGTCCAACAACACCTTATGGACAATATACCGCCACTGTTGATGGTGTTAAAGGTTCATATACCTTAGACCCAAACAAACAGGGTTGTGTTGCTAACCAAGACTGTACCAGCGTAGGTGACTTTAGACTATATGACCGTTTAAGTGATGGTTATAACTTTGCGCCAGTAAACTATGTGCAACAGCCTTCTGAAACAACCAGCTTATACTTACAAGCAGCACATCTGTTAAGTGATGATATAACCGCTAAAGCAGATGTAATGTACTCAAAAAGAAGTTCTGAAGCGCAATTAGCTGCACAGCCAATGAGCCGTTTAGCGATTTCTAAAGATTCGACTTATAACCCATTTGAGCAAGATATTGTTGGTGCGACATTCCGCCCTATCGTTGCACCTCGCTCATTTGCTGCAGATGTAGATACATGGCGCGTAAGTGGTGGACTTGAGGGTGATTTTGAGCTAGCAGATCGTTCTTTTTACTGGGATGCATTTGCCGCATTCTCTGAAACTAGTTCTGTATTCTTAAAAAATGGTTTCTTTGATACTAACAAGGTTAACAAAGCATTAGGTGCGTCAAGCATTACAAACGGTGTAGCAACCTGTAATGGTGATGCTGCATGTGTGCCATTAAATATTTTTGGTGGTCCAGAAGGTGTCACACCTGAAATGCTTAAATATATTTCTGTATCACCTCGCAACTTAGCGTCACAATCATTACACAACTACGGTGCCAGCCTTGGGGGTGATATAGTTGAGCTACCTGCGGGTATGTTAGCTATGGTTGCGGGTGTTGAATATCAACGCCATGCGGGTTACGATTCGCCCGATCCTTTAACGGTTGCGGGTCAAGTTTTAGGTGACAATGCCTCACAACCAACTGAAGGTGGTTTCTCGGTATCAGAAGCATTCGCTGAAGCGGCTATTCCACTTCTAGCAGACCTACCGTTTGTTAAAAAAGTAGAGTTTAATGCTGCGGTACGTGTATCAGATTACTCAAACTTTGGTAACACAACTAACCCAAGCTTTAAACTAACCTACTCACCAAATGATGACCTAATGTTCCGCGCGAGTACTAGCGACGGTTTCCGTGCGCCATCGTTAACAGACCTATACAGTGGTCAGAATGAGTCTCGCCCATCGGCGACCGACCCATGTGATATCGACTCTGTTGCTTATACTAACTCTGCGCAAACGCGTGCTAACTGTTTAGCCGCTGGCGTAAGCCCTACGTTTAAGCAAAAAGATCCACAATTCCGTGCGAAAGTAGGTGGTAACCCAGAGCTACAACCAGAAACATCAACATCAAAAATTCTTGGTTTTGTGTATAACCCTAGTCAAATTGAAGGCCTAGGCTTAACGTTAGATTGGTATAACGTACAAATTGAGAACGCTATTGGTACTAACACGGCGCAATCTATTGCTGACCGTTGTTACATCCAAGGTATCACCCAATATTGTGGTTTAATTAGCCGTGATATGGTTGGCACGCAAAATGGCAACCCAGGCGAAATTTCAAACTTATTAGCATTATCTCAAAACTTTGTTGGTGGTCTTGAAACCGAAGGTTATGACTTAAATGTTACCTACCAGTTCACTACTTCTATTGGTGAATGGCAAGTTAACTGGGACTCAACTTATGTTGATTATGCTGGTGATATAGGTAAACCACAAGAAGGTGAAGTTAACGTTGATGGTAATATTTCAGACGGTAATTATGTTGGTAAGTTAACACCTGGCGCATCAGGCGGCGGCAGTGAGTTCAGAGTTAAATCGAACCTAACATTAGGTTGGAATAATGATGACTACTTCGCTTCGGTAACGGCTCAGTTTTTATCTAAGCAAACCGAAACCTGTTCAAACGTTATTACTGTTGCAAATGGTTTAAACCAACCTGAACTAATTGGTTTATGTAGTAATCCTGACAATATGGAAACCAGTTATGCCTTTAAACCAGGTACTACTGAAGTGGTTGCCACAGAAGTATCTGCACCAGAAAATGAACTATCTCCAACAGTTTATTTTGATACTCAAGCGGGTTGGAATACGCCATGGGAGAGCACTGTATCAGTAGGTATTCGTAACCTATTCGATAAAGAGCCACCACTAGCATACTCAGCCTTTGCTAATACTTACGATCCGTCGTACCGTATTCCTGGTCGCTACTTGTATGCTTCATTCAAACAACGCTTCTAAACTTAACATCATGACTTTAAAAAGGTATTGTTAAAGTCATTATGTGCAAAAAAAGACCCTTTTTAGGGTCTTTTTTATTAGCTAAATAATAAGGTATTTCTAGGGGCTGTTGATATTTAAAAGCTCAATTTGGACACTGATGGGGAAATCTTCATATTATCACTTAATCCCGTTAGCCAAAAAGCCACAATGAAAGCCACAATCTTGGCGCAAACATCACCCCAATAAGCGCAACTATTTGACTGATAAACTGAGCAACACGGTCAACTTATTTTGATCACGAATAATCCTAAGCTAGCATAAAGTTAATTACCCTAGTGATTCAAAGAATAATAAGGTCATTATCTAACCTCATATATTTCTGAATCCCTACACTACAAAAAACAATGTTATTTCAATGTAACTATTGTTCCCACAGTGTTTCAATGGTGTTTTTATAGCATTCAATTCTGTTTATCATCGGTTAATGGGTTAGAAATTGTGATGTTTATCGCCTGCAATCATGTTTTTTGTCTTGGAGGGATTGTGCATCCTTTGCTAATCTCAAATCCAACTAACAAAGACATAAAATCACGAGGTGCAGCTTGCCGCCTCAAATTACAAGGTTAATCACCCAATGAAAACCACACTTTTAGCTACCGCGCTTTCAGCACTGTTTATTGTCCCGACTGTTTCAGCTATAGAAATTTATAAAGATGATAAAAATGCTGTCGAAATTGGCGGCTTTGTTGACGCCCGAATAATTAATACTCAGGGTGAAACTGAAGTGGTTAATGGCGCCTCACGTATTAACTTTGGCTTTGATCGTCAATTAACCCACGGCTGGAGTGCTTTTACTAAATTAGAGTGGGGTGTTAACCCTGTTGGTAACAGCGATATTGTTTATAATAACCGTTTTGAATCTGTCCAAGATGAGTTCTTTTATAATCGTTTAGGTTATGTCGGGCTTGAGCATGACGACTACGGCACGCTAACCATAGGTAAGCAATGGGGTGCCTGGTACGATGTGGTTTATAACACTAACTACGGTTTCGTTTGGGACGGTAATGCCGCTGGCGTATACACCTATAACAAAGATGATGGCGCTGTAAACGGTGTTGGCCGTGGTGACAAAACCGTTCAATATCGCAATGCTTTTGGTGATTTCAGCTTTGCCGTTCAAACGCAGCTTAAAAACAGCAGCTTCTATACTTGTGATACAAGCGAAGAAATTAGCCAGGCTGATTGTGAAGCGCTATTTCAAAATGGTGACAAAGCAGCCCAGCAAGTTGACTTTAACTACACCTATGGCGGCTCTGTAACCTATAGTGCAACTGACATGCTAACATTTACCGCAGGTATTAACCGTGGTGAGTTTGATGTTCAATTTGGCAATGGCGAACAGACAACCGCTATCGACCTTATTTACGGTGCAGGTGTCACCTGGGGCAACTTTGACAATGATGGCCTTTATGCTGCGGCTAACTATAACAAACAAGAAAATCATGACACCGATAACATAGGTCGTTTAATCAAAGACGCCTACGGTGTCGAATCATTGTTATCGTACAAGTTTGAAAACGGTTTACGTCCATTCATATCGTATAATATTTTAAATGCTGGTAGTGACTATGTTATTCAACCTAACTTTAACGCCGATCCAAACGACGTGTTTAAGCGCCAGTTCGTGGTAATGGGTTTACACTATGTATGGGATACCAACACAGTGTTATATGTTGAAGGTCGCAAAGATTTCAGTGACTTTACTAGCGCCGATCAAGAACAAGAAGCCAGAATGTCGCTATCAGAAGAAGATGGTATCGCCATAGGTATTCGTTATACCTTGTAATAGGTTAAACCTGAAGCTTAGTTTTAAAAAAACGGCTCAGTTTTAAACAAACAGTTCAGTACTAAACAAGAAGCCCGAAGTGAAAACTTCGGGCTTCTTTAATAGAATCAAACAAATAAAAAATAGTTAACTTACTTTTGCGTCAACAATAGCCGCTGGCACAATTTAACAAAATCCGACGAGGTAACAATACCTAGCACCTTGTTTTGATTATCAACCACAGGTAAGCAGCCTAACTTGTTATCAATAAAATATTGCACCACCACTGTTAGCGGTTCATCTAGGCCTAACTTTTCTGGATGATTTTCCATTACATCTGCAATCGGGGTATAACGCTCTTTTCTATCTAACGCGCCTTGGCCATATTTATTAAGCATGGTTAACACACTGGCAATCATCCTTTTGTGTGTCAGCATCCCTATAAATTGGCCATTCGTTTCAGAAATCACTGGCAGATGGCGAACATTACGACTTTGCATCAGCTCATGGGCATCTTTAAGGCTGGCCTCATTCGAAATACAAACAGGATTTGGGGTCATGATATCGCATACTTTCATGGTATTACTCCTTTACCGATTTATGCTTAAAGATTAGTCAAAATAATACTCAATAGCGAGAGAAAGCGCTGTCATAGTATTTAAAAATAACCGATTAAATAAAAAAGCTGCTAAAAATTAATCTCATCATAGCCATCTACACAATCAGACAACAATAAACTGATTAAAAGCATCTTAGATGTTCAAAGAATAGAGTAACACGAAGGAATTAGTCGGTTGTGTTTAATAAATAGAACCAATACACTTTCAGACATATAAAGCGGCATGATTATGTTCATCATGGCAGGTCACATTTGCACACGCTATTTGTAAAGTAGTTGCAATTTCATCTAACACAAAAAGTTTATGCTTGCTTCATTGCATTGCAACTCTTGTAAGGTTAATCATGGCAACACCACCACAAAACAAGCAAATTAACATCAATAAATTAATTGAAACACCACAAACGGGTGTTATAAGACTTGATAGAAATTTTGCTATCGTCGCCATTGATGATGTAATTGAAGCGTTATTGCTCTTATTCTTACCAGTAAAACCAATCAAACAACCACTTGGCGAAAGTCACCTATGTGGAAAACAATGGCTTGATATCATAGGCCCGCTTCAAGCCTCGCCACAAGGCACCCCCTGGTTGCAAGCTAATCAAACCCAGTCTGATCAAACATCACAGTTAAAATTAATCAATAACCAAATTGATATGACATTATCTTTGCGTTATTCACCTGTATTTGATCATCACAGCAACCTACTTGAAATGCTGATATTTATTGTTGTTGCTAAATCAAAACAGCAAATTGAAAAAGATCTAAAAAATGAACAAGCCTTTTACCGTGCAGTTGTAGATGATATGCCTGCCTTGATATATCGCTACACCACAGAAGGTATAGTCACCCTAGCCAATGCGGCAGTATGCAGTTATTTTGGCGCAAAAGCGGATGATATTATAGGTATGAGTATCTATGATGTTATGGATGCTGAAAATATCGACAGAGCTAAAAATCACCTAGCCAGTATTACAGTTGAAAACCCAATTTTGGCGCATGAACACAGTGGTACTGACAGTGTTGGAAACAGAAAATGGTTTCAATGGACCGACAGATTAATTCTTTCAGATGATGGCCAGCCACTCGGTTATCAAGGGATTGGACTTGACCTAACAGAACGAAAAATGTACGAAGAAGAACTATTAGAGTTAGCATCAACCGATATGCTAACAGGCTTATTAAATCGACGTCAGTGCATTCTTTTGGGTAAGCAGGCATTACTCAGTTGCCGACAAGAAAATCATTCATTCTCATTATTAATCATAGATCTCGATTTATTTAAAAACGTCAATGACAGTTTGGGCCATCTTGCTGGCGACCATGTTTTGCAAAAATTTGCGGCTTTATGTACCAATATACTTGATGAAAGTAACATTATCGGGCGTTATGGCGGCGAAGAATTCATCATAATATTACCGAAAACTAATCTTAAACAAGCACTTGTAATTGCCGAAAATCTACGCAAAAAAGTTGAAGCAATGGAGATTAGCTTAGATAAACATCAATTCAACATCACCATTAGTGTAGGAATAGCCGCCAGTAATGACAGCTTACCTAACTCACTCAACAGCTTGCTTGCAAGTGCTGATGAAGCACTTTACAAAGCTAAAGCAACGGGTAGAAATAAAGTAGCATACTAAGCGAGCACTCATTAGCAATGAGTGCCACTAGTATTCATACTAGCACAAGTCATTGTTTTACAATATTATTTATAACTTTCACAAAACAGCTAAAACCGGTTATTGTCCGGAAACGCAAAATGCTATCAAAACGAAAAAATAGCCAAGTAACCTCCATCAGGGTCTAACCTAGCTACCTCACTGTCGTTAACACTACTCTTAAACACACATCTTTAAAGCCCTAGCCCTGCTGATCTTTGTGAGTGCATTTCAAATAACAAATTAGATGTGAGTCAGTTTTTAAAAAGCGACTTTATTGCCACTGATTAAACCCTATCCCCACGTTTTACAAAGCACTACCAACGTGATGCCATGACTTATGTTGACCTATATCATCTTTTTTTCAGATTAGAACAATCGTTTTTATTCGCCCCAACAATTTAAGAACTTCCTTATACTGTAATTTCTCAGTCATATTGCAGTAACCTAATTTTGGTCAACAAGCACACAACGTATCCGCTTGAATACTTAGGCTTACTGCTTTGGGATTCATTATTTTACACAAAGTGAACATGATTCAACTCAAGGGAATAAACATGAAACCACAAATATTCAATAAAAAAGTCATTACAGTGCTGGTCAGTATGGCGCTGATATCTGGCTCAGCTATAGCCAGTGATGGCGGCAAAGCAGAAATGACCAAGCCTCAAGGCGCAATAGGCACAGGCAGTGCTATTGCCAACCAGGCAAAAACCAATCAATTTTGGTGGCCTAAACAACTTAATTTATCAGCACTGCGTGACCATGACAGTCGCTCAAACCCTTATGGGGCTGACTTTGACTATGCTAAAGCGTTCAACAGTTTAGATCTTGATAAATTGAAACTAGACATTAACGCGCTACTGACAACATCTCAAGATTGGTGGCCTGCTGACTTTGGCAATTATGGCCCCTTCTTCATCCGTATGACGTGGCACAGTGCAGGTACTTACCGAACCCTTGATGGTCGTGGTGGTGCAGGTGGTGGACAACAACGTTTTGAGCCATTAAACAGCTGGCCAGATAACGGTAATTTAGACAAAGCACGTCGATTACTTTGGCCAATTAAAATGAAGTACGGTGAAGCACTATCATGGTCAGACTTAATCGTGCTTGCCGGTAATGTGTCGCTTGAAAACATGGGCTTTAAAACCTACGGTTTTGCTGGTGGACGTAGTGACGATTGGGAACCAGACATGGTTTATTGGGGACCAGAGGTAGAAATGCTCGCCAGCGATCGTGAGGATCGAGACGGCAAATTACAACGCCCACTGGGTGCGACTCACATGGGGTTAATTTACGTCAACCCAGAAGGCCCAAAAGGCGTCCCCGATCCACTCGGTTCAGCTAAGAATATTCGTGTTGCTTTTGAACGTATGGCAATGAACGATGAAGAAACACTGGCACTGATTGCTGGCGGACACACCTTTGGTAAAATGCATGGTGCACACAAGCCAAAAGATTGTTTAGACCCAGAACCCGCTGCAGCAGGCATTGAAGAGCAAGGCCTAGGTTGGAAAAACAAATGTGGTAAGGGACATTCAGAAGACACTGTCACCAGTGGTTTAGAAGGTGCTTGGACTCAAGCCCCAACACAATGGACGTCATTATATTTAAGTAACTTACTTAACTTTGAATGGCAGCAAACTCGCAGCCCAGCAGGTGCTATTCAGTGGATACCAACTGATGAGTCATTGCATAAATCAGTGCCAGATGCCCATGTTGCCGGTAAATTTAACGCTCCAGTTATGACAACCGCAGACCTAGCGCTGAAGTATGATCCTGAATACCGTAAAATTGCAGAGCGTTTCTTAGCAGATCCAGAAGAATACCGCTTAGCCTTTGCTAAAGCCTGGTACAAACTGACTCACCGCGACATGGGACCTGCACGTAATTTCTATGGTAAAGAAGTCCCACAAGAAACCTTAATCTGGCAAGACCCAATTGATGATCAAACATTATCTAATCTTGATGAGTCGGGTATAAAAACGCTAAAAGGCAAAATTTTAGCCTCTGATTTAACCGTAGCAGAATTAGTCCGTGTTGCCTGGGGTTCTGCTGCAAGCTACCGTGATTCAGATATGCGTGGTGGTGCAAATGGTGCCCGTATTGCACTTGCACCGCAAAAAGATTGGGCCGTTAATAACCCAGCTGAAACCGCTAAAGTGATTAAAACACTGACAGCGATTCAACAAGATTTTAACAACAGCTTCTTCAGTAAACGCAGTGTTTCATTAGCAGATTTAATTGTACTGGCTGGCTCAGCTGCAATTGAAAAAGCCGCTAAAGATGCAGGTTATACCGTCACAGTGCCATTTAATCCAGGTCGTGGTGATGCAACACAAGCCATGACAGATGTAAACTCATTTAATTTACTTGAGCTAACATCTGATGGCTTTAGAAACTACTTTGACAGTGAGCAAAGCTACAAGTCACCGGTGGAAATGTTAGTAGATAAAGCAGATCAACTTGCGCTATCTGTGCCAGAAATGACCGTACTGGTTGGTGGATTACGTGCATTAGATGCCAACTATCAAGGCGAAAAACATGGCGTATTGACCAAAACACCTGGCTTGCTAAATAATGACTTTTTCGTCAATTTGCTCGACATGTCAACAGTGTGGAAGCCATCGGCAGATGAGGGAATATACCAAGGTTTTGATCGTAAAACAGGCGAGCAAATTTGGACTGCTACTTCAGTAGACTTAATCTTTGGGTCTAACTCAGAGCTTCGCTCAATTGCTGAAGTGTATGCATTTGACACCTCAAAGCAAAAGTTTGTCAATGACTTTGTGACAGCCTGGACTAAGGTGATGAACCTAGACCGTTAAGCTTCACATTGTTGAAAAAGTGCTGACAACCTTTGTGTTGCAGCACTTTTTCATTAATCACTCGTCATACAATCACTCTGCATAGCACCCACTAAAATTAGCACTAGAAACTCTCTCCACAACTGATTCAATAAGAACCAAGAGGCTTACGGCTTATAACGTAAACCAGACCCGCCAAACCAACACCTAAGAAACTCTTCGGCAACAAAAAAAATCACAATGACAACACTAAATTAACACAAGCAAATCAATTACCTACATTTTAACCACCCGGGTATTTACTACATAAAAATAACTGTTTATTTAAAAAAACAATACGATAATCACTAATAATCGCAACAATGAAGCCGATATAATAAACAATTAAAATTTGGGTCAACCTAAACCACAAACACGCTTTCAGTTTGCAGTGTGTAGGAGTCAATATTCATGAGTTTTCTGTCGACATTATCCATTCGAAATAAATTAATCACTGCCATGCTACTGGCGGTAATAGCATCAACCAGCATAGTGGCTTATGTCGGACAAACTAGTGCTAAAAACGTACTGTCCACAAGGTTAGAGCAATCAGACATGCCTAACTTATTGCAGCGTATTCGTAACGCTATTGATGGTGAAATTAACCAAATGAGAGTAATGACTCAATCAATTGCTTCAAATAGCATGATCAAAATGTGGCTCGATAAAGGCGCAAGTGTTGAAGGTGAGAAACACCTCATCCAATACTTGAAGCAAACAGCAAGTGATAATGGTTTTAGCAATGCCTCATTTACTGATTACGACCAGCAAAGGCATTGGAATACAAATGGTTTCTTAAGGGTGCTCAAGCCAGATCATGATAAGTGGTTTTTTAACTTTAAAGACAGTGGTAAAACAGAATCAACCAGCATCTATAAAGATAGCAAAGGGTCCACTGATATTTACATAAACTACCAACAACCCAATGGCTTCGGCATTGCTGGAGTATCTAAGTCATTTGATGAAATGGTGGATTACCTCAACGGCTTTCAAATAGAACAATCTGGCTTTGTTTATCTTGTCGATGGTAATGGTGTTATCAAGGTGCACCCGAATATCGATTACAAGACTAAACAAACCATTGCCGATTTATATCCTTCTATTAATAGCAATCAACTGGTAAATAAAAGTGACTTCGCCTCAGCTATGGTTGGTCAAGAGCTTATTGCATCAAGCTACATAGCAAGTTTAGACTGGTACATAGTTGCCCAAGTGCCGTTAGAAGAGCTTTATGCAGGACTAGATGAATCGCGTAATAACATCATCATCACCTTTATGATAATTGCCGCATTATTTACACTTATTAGTATTTATTTGGGTAACAGCTTAGTGCGTCCGATAAATCAACTGGCAAATACCTTTAAAGAACTGGGTGAAGGCGAAGGGGATTTAACGCAACGACTTAATGAAAATGGCAACGAAGAAATGCGCCGTTTAGCACAAGGCTTCAATGCTTTTATCAATAAGTTACACAATGTCATTCAAGAGCTTGCTACGACTACCTTTGATGTTAACAGCGCATCGCAGCAAGTCTATAAAGATGCGCTGCACTCGACAAAACTCACTGAGGTTCAGCGTAATGGAGCCCATCAAGTGTCGGTAGCCATTAACGAAATGGGCAGCACTATTGCTGAAATCGCTAACAATGCTTCTGTTGCAGCACAATCAACCACCGAAGCGACTCAAAAAGCACAGCGCGCGCAAATTGTAGTAGAAGAGTCAAATTCAACTATTAATGACATGGCCACAAACATGGAAAGTGTGTCGACTAATATTGTGATCTTAGCCGAAAAAAGTGATGCGATTTCAAGCGTGTTAGATGTGATTAGAGCGATTTCAGAACAAACTAATTTACTGGCGTTAAACGCCGCTATTGAAGCAGCTCGCGCAGGTGAACAAGGTCGAGGTTTTGCCGTGGTTGCCGATGAAGTACGCAATCTTGCTAAACGTACCAGCGATTCTACCGATGAAATTCATAAGATGATCTCTGAATTACAAAATGGCGCTAAGGCAGCGGTATCATCGGTACATCAGGGCCGCGAGCAGGCCAAACTAGGCGTTCAAGCGTCGCAAAGAACTCATCAAGCTCTTGAAGAAATCGCCGCTAATGTGATACACATTTCAGAGTTAAATATTCAGATTGCCGCCGCCACTGAAGAGCAGTCAGCGGTGATCAACGAGATTAATCAACATGTGGTTAATATTAGTGACAGCAGTGACAGCAGCGCCCAAGCTTCAGCCAGTATTGAAGGCTCTAGCGAGGCACTAAAGTCAATGGCAAATGCTTTAGATGGTTTGGTAAAACGCTTTAAACTCTAATCAGTAAGGGCTATTGAATCTAGTGATAGGTGATGGTGCATAACGGATAAACGGTATTACTGATAACTATTGCCAATTTGAAGCTTAAAAAACATTCGACCACAAAAAAGCCCTAATCTTTGTAAGATCAGGGCTTATTTATTGCGTGACTACATACACTCAGAGCCAGTATTAACCGTAAAGATTAACCGGCTTTAGCTAGAATGCGATAAGCATGTAGTAAAGGCTCTGTGTAACCAGAAGGCTGAGATTTACCTTTAAAAATCAGATCACATGCCGCTTTAAAGGCGATGCCGTCAAAGTTAGGCGCCATATTAGTGTACAGCGGGTCCCCTGCATTTTGCGTATCAACCACAGCGGCCATTTTTTTCAACGCCGCCATCACTTGCTCTTCACTGCATATTCCATGCTCAAGCCAGTTGGTTAAATATTGCGATGAAATGCGCAAGGTTGCTCTGTCTTCCATCAAGCCGACATTATTAATATCAGGCACTTTTGAGCAACCCACTCCTTGATCAATCCAGCGCACAACATAGCCTAAAATACCTTGGGCATTATTTTCTAGTTCAAAAGCAATTTGCTCATTGGTAAGTGTTACCCCTTCAGCAAGTAAAGGAATAGTCAACAAACTGTCAATGCTAGCACGTGGGCGTTGCTTAATTTTTTGCTGAACCTCTGCCACATTAATTTGGTGATAATGAGTAGAATGCAGCACGGCACCATTTGGCGACGGCACCCATGCGGTGTTTGCACCCGCTTTAGGATGAGCCATTTTTTGCTCAAGCATAGCAGCCATTTCATCTGGCATTGGCCACATGCCTTTACCGATTTGAGCGCGACCTTGTAAGCCACATTCAAGCCCAATATCGACATTCCAATCTTCGTAAGCACTGATCCACTTTTGCTGCTTCATCACAGATTTAGGCACAAACGCGCCCGCTAGCATTGAGGTATGCAGCTCATCACCCGTACGGTCAAGAAAGCCGGTATTAATAAACACCACGCGATCTTTCGCAGCCCTAATACACTCTTTCAAATTAAGTGTCGTTCTGCGCTCTTCATCCATAATGCCGACCTTAATAGTATTACGCGGAAGCTTGAGCGCATCTTCTATCTTAGTAAACAGGTCACAGGTAAATTGCACTTCTTCAGGGCCATGCATTTTAGGTTTTACAATATTCACCGAACCTTTGCGGCTATTACTACGACCATTATTGTTGCCTTTAAGGTCATGCATAGCAGCAAGCACAGTGATCATGCCATCAAGTATTCCCTCAGGCACTTGGTTGCCATTTTTATCCAGCACAGCATCAATGGTCATCAAGTGACCCACATTGCGCACAAATAGCAAACTTCTACCGGGTAAAGTGACTGTTTTTAGATCAGCATTCTGGTTGGCATTAGCAGCGGTATAGACGCGATCATCATTGAGCTCTCTAACGATCTCTTTACCATTCTTAGTCAGCGAAGCAGATAAATTACCTTGCATCAAACCTAACCAATTGCGATAAATTTCAACCTTGTCTTCAGCATCAACGGCGGCGACAGAGTCCTCACAGTCCATAATGGTGGTAACAGCGGCTTCAACCAGCAAGTCTTTAACGCCAGCGCGATCGCTGCCACCAATAACACTGCTTGAGTCAATTTGAATTTCGATATGCAAACCATTATTAACTAACAAAATAGCACTTGGTGCATCAGCACTACCTTGGTAACCAACACACTTTTCTGGCTGGGCTAAGGTTGTAGTCGAGCCGTCAGTTAATTGCACCCGTAACACACCCGCGTCGAGGTAATAACGGGTCACATCGGCATGGCTGCCTTGTGCTAAGGGCGAAGCGGTATCTAAGTGCTGTTTGGCAAAAGCGATAACTTTGCTGCCGCGTACCGGGTTGTATTGTTTAGTAAGCTCCGCGCCACCTTCTTCAGATATCGCGTCAGTACCATATAGCGCATCATACAGGCTACCCCAACGTGCATTGGCTGCGTTAAGCGCAAAGCGCGCATTTTTAACTGGCACTACAAGCTGTGGCCCAGCTTGCGCTGCTATTTCATGGTCTACATTTTCAGTGCGAACTTGAAAAGCCTCACCCTCAGGCACCAGGTAACCTATTTCAGATAAAAAAGCTTTATATGCTGCAGGGTCAAAATCTTTGGTGGGGTTTTCAATATGCCATCGATCAATTTGCTGTTGTAGTTGTTGTCTTTTTTCTAACAGCTTCACATTAACGGGCGAAAACTCGTTAATAATATCCTCAAATTTAGCCCAGAAGGTTGCTGAATCAATGCCAGTACCCGGGCAAATATCACTGTCGACCAGTTGCCACAATGCTTGCGCTATTTGTAATCCACCTACTTGAATACGTGCTGTCATTTTATATCCCTACCTTAATTTCTGTGCGTTGACCGTAAACCTAGCCTTAAATCATCGCGCTAAATCATAGTCCCAAATCATTAGCCTTAAATCATTGGCCATAAATCATTAGCCCAAACTGATGCCACTATTAACAGCTTACTGTTCATACGCAGTAATTCTTTACTCTATATCAAAGTTATCTTATTTATCCAATTTATACTCATTATCACCACTATTCACCAAAGATATGGCAAAATGGGGTTTTTTGGTTAATTTACAACATATACGTAACTAAAAATCACAATATCAATAATATTAAACATCGCCTCTATTTATCTCTTCTGCGGTTTTAGTGATTAGTTGACGCATCCACTGATGGGCTGGATTATGCTGAAGCAAAGGGCTCCAAGCCATAGTCAATGCAATGGGTTGGATAATAAAAGGCGGCGGAACAATACTCACCCGATCATTATTGTTGTGATGACGTGCCATCTTACTTGGTATGGTTGCGATCAAATCCTGTTGCTCAGCTAACAAACAAGCGGCTTGATAATGGCGAGTAAAAACGGTGATCTGGCGTTTAACCCCAATTCGCGTTAATGCTTCATCTACCCAGCCTAAACGCTGAACATCATCAGGGTTCATCCCTACCCCAACGCCCATCCCTGTTTTACTCACCCACACATGCTTAGCCTTTAAATAACTGTCTAAAGAAAACCTCTTTAAAACAGGATTATTCTTACTAATCAAACAGCTAAAATCATCGCTCCACAATACTTTTTGATGAAATGATTGCGGAATACTGTCAAAACGGTTTATCACCATATCGACTCTTCCTTGTTCTACATCAGGGAAACTAACATCACTTGGGGTCATGATATCTAAAATGATGTTGGGTGCTTGAGTACGAAGCTTGGCTATTAGCGGCGGAATTAACGTCGCTTCAGCATAATCACTTGCCATAACACGGAAGACTTTATCACTTTCCAGTGGATCAAATTTGGCGCGTGGTTGTACGGCTTTTTCCAGCCCAATAATCAACTCACTGATGATGGGTTGTAATTCATTTGCACGTTCGGTCGGCGTCATACCCTGACTCGTGCGAATAAGTAACGGATCATCAAACAAGTTTCGTAAGCGTTTTAGGCCGTTACTCATTGCAGGCTGGCTGATCCCAAGCTGGTCTGCCGCTTTAGTCACGTTTCTTTCACGTAGTAAAACATCTAAATAAACAAGGAGGTTCAAGTCGATACGAGACACATTCATATGGTGAATACCGAAAATAGTAAGTATAAATTAGGCTTATTTAACCAAATCTAACTATGATTATCAACGTAATCAATTGCCGCTAATCTATTTGTTAAGGAATAAACACATGACTCACTACAAAAATAATATCGATGAAGCTGCCACCTTGATTAATTCGGAAGGTAGTGCATGGAATGCCATCAACCCAGAGTCAGTCGCTCGTATGCGTCTACAAAATCGCTTTAAGACTGGGTTAGACATCGCAAAGTACACTGCCAAGATCATGCGTGAAGACATGGACAACTACGATAAGGACTCATCGCAGTACACCCAGTCATTAGGTTGCTGGCATGGTTTTATCGCCCAACAAAAAATGATCTCGATTAAAAAACACCTTTTAACCACTAAGCGTCGTTACCTATACCTTTCAGGTTGGATGGTCGCTGCACTACGCAGTGAGTTTGGTCCATTACCTGACCAATCTATGCATGAAAAGACCTCTGTTGCTGCCTTGATTAAAGAGCTATACACCTTCCTACGTCAAGCTGATGCCCGTGAACTAGGTGGTCTTTTCCGCGAATTAGATAATGCTAAAGAGTCAGATAAAGCTGCGATTCAACACAAAATTGAAAACTTCGAAACCCATGTTGTACCTATTATTGCTGACATTGATGCTGGCTTTGGTAACGAAGAAGCCACTTACTTGATGGCAAAACAGATGATTGAAGCGGGTGCTTGTTGTATTCAATTAGAAAACCAAGTGTCAGATGTAAAACAGTGTGGCCACCAAGATGGTAAAGTCACCGTGCCACATGTTGAGTTTTTAGCAAAAATTAACGCGGTTCGTTATGCATTTTTAGAACTTGGTATCGATGACGGCGTGATTGTTGCGCGTACCGATTCATTAGGTGCAGGTTTAACGCAAAAAATTGCTGTAACCAAAGAAGCTGGCGACTTAGGCGATTTATACAATAGCTTCCTTGAAGTTGAAGCGGTTGATGCTGCAAAACTTGAAAATGGTGACGTGGTATTCAAGCAAGGTGGCAAACTGGTGAAACCGGCTCGTCTACCAAATGGCTTATTTAAGTTCCGTGCTGGTACGGGTGAAGAACGTTGTGTACTTGACTGTATTACTTCATTGCAAAATGGCGCTGATTTATTGTGGATTGAAACTGAAAAGCCGCATGTATCTCAAATCGGTGGCATGGTTAACGAAATCCGTAAAGTTATTCCTAATGCTAAGCTTGTGTATAACAACTCGCCATCGTTTAACTGGACGCTTAACTTCCGTCAGCAAGTATTTGATGCGATGCAAAAAGCAGGACAAGACGTATCAGCTTACGACCGCGCTCAATTAATGAGTGTTGATTACGATACCACTGAGCTTGCTATCCAAGCTGATGAAAAAATTCGTACTTTCCAATCTGACTCGGCACGTGAAGCAGGTATTTTCCATCACCTTATTACACTACCGACTTACCATACAGCAGCACTGTCTACCGACAACTTGGCTAAAGAATACTTCGGTGACCAAGGCATGTTGGGTTATGTTGCCAATGTTCAACGTAAGGAAATCCGTCAAGGTATCGCCTGTGTTAAACATCAAAACATGGCTGGTTCAGATATGGGTGATGCACATAAAGAGTACTTCTCTGGTGACCAAGCACTTAAAGCGTCTGGTAAAGACAACACAATGAACCAGTTCTAAGACCGCTTTTATAAACTGCTGTAGTAGACTGATTTTATAGACTGATTTTGTAATAGTGCATTACAACAATAGTGACTAGCTTAAGTGATGTTTTTGAAGTGGACATCGCCGACAGCGAAAGCTAAACCCAAAAGGCCTGCTTAAAATAAGCAGGCCTTTTTATGTTTCACGTATAGGTAAAATCGTAGCGGTAACACCTTTCCCCTTTGATCTTTGCCCTTTGCCCTTTGCCCTTTGCCCTTTGCCCTTTGCAGCAGTATTTCAAATATACAAACAGCAATAATCATCAATGTTCATGTTATTGTGTTTAACAACGTTAGCCTTAGCGCCACTTTGCCACTACTGCTTAAACGACATAACCTTAACTTTAACTCTAATTTCCATCTCAACATAACCATCCACTCTGGCGTCATTCAGATAATGCTCTAACATCGGAAAATTATCAGGCTCAAAGCCGCTATTTGGCAACCAATCAGAATACAAACTCAGCTGAGCTTGAATAGCCTCTTCAGGTGCGCCTTTAAAATACACCACCGCATACTTGCCTTCGGGAATTTCAGTTGTCGTAAACGGTGAATTAACGTCTAAGCTATCAGCAATCACTATCGCAGCATCGTAACGGCACTTATCTACTGGCGTCACTGTTGGGTTGTCATAGGCAAACGCAAAGCGTTGTTGCTCATCGTGTTTAATGCCATTGTTAGCAGCCCACTCTATAAGCTTGTCCCAAGTGGCAAAAATCGACTCAGGTTGATAACCTCGCGCCGAACTCAACATACACACCCGTTGGCTAACAAAGTCTTTTACTTCCACTTTCATATTTATATCCTTCACATTGGCGTTATTCATCACCTCATTGGTAATGCGACTAGGATACAAATCTGCGGGGCAAAACACTTTTCCATACTTGCGGTATATTTTTCCAATCTTGCTATCTTTTACTTTGTCTGGGTTTCTAATTTCAGACGGACTAAACCCAAAATAAAGTTTTACCGCCTTAGAAAAATTAGCACTGGATGAAAAACCACAGTCTAACGCCACCTGAGTGATTGACAATTCCGTATTAAAAATCAACATATTGGCAGCTCTTTCAAGCTTACGCCGACCAATGTAATCATTTACAGTCTCGCCCATAATGGCAGAAAAAATACGATGGAAATGATAAGGGGAAAAATAGCTCACTTTCGCCACTTCCGTTAGCGAAATGCTGTCGGTCAAATTAGCCTCAATATACTGAAGCACCCGATCTATTCGTATCTGGTATTCTTTATTCATAGGCTCCACGAGTTCCCGAGCATTAAGTAAGCAGGCATTTAAAAGACAGGCAGTAAAATAACAGGCACTAACGGGCTTTATTCTGCCACAACACACGCCAACTTACCCAGCAGATAAAACCAACCGATTAACACAACACATTCAGCCATTCATTTACTACCATCAATTAGGATACAAATTAATACAAGTCATTATTCTACAATGACATTTTTGTACTTATTATCACATAAACAGTAAATATTGATTGATAGCAGTAAACAAAATCGGTTACTGTCTGAATACACAAGGAATGCAGGCTCTAATGCAGTAAAAGCGACACAAGTGATGAAACCAAAATCAGGGATGAAACCATAGCCACCGCGCTATTGTTTACACAAAGCCACAGCTCACCGCTTAACGCCCTCCCCACTTTGATCTTTGTTGCTGCATTTCCAATAAAAAATTGGGAAATTGAGTCAATTTTTAAAATTGATTAAGCACTTTTATGATAAAGATAAAGATGTATCCAGCTCAGGAAGGAGATGCTTTCTTAGTCTCGCTTGAATCTGATAAAGGTAACAAGAACATAATTATAGATATGGGTCTGGCTGATACGTACAAGAGTGAAATGAAACCAGATCTGGTTAAGTTGAAATCGAAAGGTCAGAAGATAGACTTACTAATCATCACTCATATCGATCAAGATCACATTCAGGGTGCGATAGAATTCATCAAAGAAAATGGGACTGAGCAGAGTATCATTGAAGTTGGAGAAGTTTGGCATAACTCTTTTCGACACTTACAATTCGATAAAAAGGCAAATTTACCGAGTGCTGAGAAAATAATTTTAGACAAGATGATCGCTCAAAATAGACCTGTAACAACTAAAGGTCGAGAAAAAATAAGTGCAAAACAAGGATCATCACTCGCAGCCTTGCTTTTAGACTACAAATACAATTGGAATGAAAGTAGTCAATCAAACGCTATATGTATAGACCAAAAAACAATCCATGATTTCAACCACTTTAAAATACACTTGCTTTCTCCTAGTAAAGATAAACTAAATAAACTGGCAACGTTTTGGCTCAAAGAACTTAGAAAAAAGAAGTATAAGTTTTCAATAACTGATGACAATATATTTGATGATGCTTTTGAATTTTTTATGATGAGCAACTCTAACAGCAATCAATATAGAAAAAACATCTCATCTTTTGGAAAATTAGATATTGATATTTTAGCTAAGGTTGATGCAACACAAAGTGAAATAGATTCGAGCCCTACAAACGGTTCTACAATAGCTTTTATACTAGAATTTGAAGGCAAGAATATTTTGTTTTTAGGTGATTCTCATGAAGATATAATAATACAATCTCTAAAAAATATTTATCAAGATAAAGAATGCTATTTTGAAGCAATAAAAATCCCACATCATGGTAGTAACAATAACTTTAGCACTGAGTTAGTGAATCTAATCAATAGTAATAAATTTTTTATCTCAACTAATGCAGCTAAACATAACCATCCAAACATCGAAGTGATATCAAAAATTATGGTAAAGGAAAATCATAAGACTTTATACTTCAACTATAACCATCATGTTGCAGATGCACTTAATAACCATCAACTCAATGAAAAATATAACTTCGATGTTAGCTTTTCAAATAAAGTGGAAGTTTGACTAATAATGACTGACTATCATAAAGATGTAATATTCCAAGTAGAGTGCAACGGAAAAGGAACTGCATTCTTAATTAGTGAGAGCTTAATGATGACTGCTTTTCATGTAGTCGAAGACTCAGAACAAGGAGAAGAGATTACTTTATTTAACGAAAAGCATGGGAAAGTAACAGGAATTGTTAATAAACTAATAACTGAAGACTTAAAAGCTATCGATATAGCGGTATTAGATGTATCAAAGAATATAGTAGATTCAAACTATGTAAAATTAGCAATTTCTGAAAAATTCCCTGAAGGTGTTAAATGGTATACACGAGGTTTTATTAGTGCAAAAGGAAGCGATGGTTTAAATATTCTACCAATAGGTAGTAATACTATTACGTCTTCTTACGATGTGCTTACTGAGGTAAGAAATAATTACGATATTGATCTGTCAGTTGAGAAAGAATGGGATTCCTATGAAGGGATGTCTGGTTCTCCTTTTATGGTTAACGGGTACGCATATGGAGTGATTACTACAGAAATAGCACAAGGCGAAAAAACAAAAGAAATAACGGCTTTATCTACTAGGAAATACTCATCTCTTATCAGAGATTTAGGCGTCAAGATTATTGATAAAGAAATATTAGACTCAAAACCTGAATACGATACTTCTGCAAATGAATCGTATGAATTGATAAATAATTATGACCCTAGATCGTTATCTGACAAGTTAAAAAGTGTTTGCCAAGAAATAAGAAAGGCAAGAATTCAGCTGTATAGTCGTAGCGCAGTTAATTCAAATATTGAGCTAGATCAATTTCCAAAGCAAAGAGTGAATGCTCTAAAATATAGAATATTTGAGGCTTGTCAGAAGTTGCTTCTAACCAAAATAGAACATGGCCTTGAACCTAAACTTACGGTAGATCAAATTGAAGATATACTCGATGAGTTTTCTGATGAAGCTACCAAAATAATAAAAGAACTGACTATGGATTATACTTACCCTATAAAAAATAGAGAATCCATTAAAAATGCAATTTTGTCCTTGATAGATGATTGTTACTTAGCATTCGATGAAGAGGGTCTATATGAAGAAAATTAGTGCAAAAAAACGAATGATGTTTGTTCAAAACAATGACTTTAATTTTCTTTGTTACATGGTTCTACTAACACTAGAAAAATTTTTATGTACCAGTGAAAAATCTTTATTCGTAGACTACAGAAAGATTGCTTTCATTTCGAATATAGTTTTTTGGAAAAACAAAAATGACTGGAATAAAATTTATTATGAATCTCAAATATCAATAAAGACTTTAGATGTGATAATTCAATCTTTAGAAAAGAAAGGAATTGTCAACGTTAAGTTAAATGAGAAAAGAAAAACAGCTGATATTTGGATCGTAGACAGAACTTTAAGTAAGTTATTTTTCGATGAATCGATGTTTGCACATGAGTTAGAGGAGTTGGAAACAATTAAAAAGATAGATAACAGACTTAGAACTTCAAAATTATCCACATTTTTAGATAAACAGTTTTCACTACACGGAGTAAAAGTATGGGAAGTTTGAAAATAAATCGAGTTTCCTATTTTGGAAATGAATATTATTATGAGTCTCCAAAACTAAAAAATGGAATAAATATCATCGTTGGTGATAATGGATCTGGCAAGTCAACTTTTTCATTCTTTATCGATTATGGCCTCGGTGGTAATGTTGAACATTTTAAAAAAAATAAAGATTCTAACATTACATCAAAAAAAAGAAAAAGATAAGAGAGTATTCTCTCATTGTTAATGATAAAGACAACTTTGTTTTTCTTGACGTTTCTATAAATGGCATCAGTTATGAATTTAAACGATTTATAAATACAAATGAAATATTCATAAATGATGGGAAAGATATTTTCAGCAAGAAATTGTACCGAAAAGGTGATACAGAGATTTTTTCTGATTGGCTATTGTCTAAATTGGGTATAGAAGTATTTGACTTGACTTTAGGCCGTCATAATTGGCTCATTGGGTTCAAAGACCTTTATAGACTCATGTATTATGATCAAGAAACGTCGCCGATTAAAGTTTTTAAGGCACCTGATGCTGACAATTTCATATCTGACTCAGATGTGATAAGAAAAGCAATATTTGAAACATTGTTAGGTAAAACGTCTGAAAAGTACAACCAGAGTTATAGTGCATATAGAAAGGCCAAACTTGAATATGAGCAATTAAACACTGAGCTCAGTGAGTTTTGCAAACTGAATAATGTGTCGCCTGATTTCGAGTACGATCTAGAAGAAGCAAATAAAGAGATAGAAGAACTAATATTTACTATTGAAAACATTGAAAATGAAAGAGAATTGGCCGCTTGCTCTAAAACAGAATTTGGAAACAACCTTGAAATTATTGATAATTTAAAGGAAAGATATTTCCAAAAAAGTATTGAATTAAATGAATATAAAATAGACAAAGATAGACTCGTAGTCGAAATATCTCGAATTAATAATTTCAAAGAAGACTTAGAGTGTGAAATTAAGCAAATAAATAAAATCATATTCACACATGATAAGCTGAGTATATTCTCTACCACCACTTGTCCTTTTTGTTCAAAAGAAATAGACGAAGAAAGGCAAAAGCTGTGCTTGTGCGGGCATGAGAAAGATGAAGAAAACACAACGAAATTTGTTTATAGCTCTAGTGATTATCTTCACATATACGATCAAAAGAACAAGAAACTAGCTACGATAGAAGATGCCATAATAGCAGTTAGCAAAGATGTACATGAAAATACCATGAACATAAACCAAGTTTCATCTGAAATTGAAACTATTGAGACTAAGCTTTCGCGATTAGTTTGTATCTCAACACATGAAGGAAACTTAGTTTCATTAACAGAGTTGAACTTGCGCTTAAATCAGTTAAATGATGATCTGTACTTGAAGCAACGTGAGTATCTAACCTATAAAGAGTTTGAAAAGCTAGATACCGACAAAGAGCTCAAGAAGGAAGCTCGAGATGAAGCTAATAAGGAGTTGAACCATCAAGAATATATTTTTAACACTGCCAATAAAGCGACAATAAAAGAGTTTGGAACAATCCTTAAGTCATTGGTCGATGAATCTTCATTATCTTGTGAAACGATGAGTATGGATAGCGATTACATGCCTCTTGTCGATGGTGGTATATATCGCGAAAAGAGTAGTGCAGTAACGATTAGAATGATGTACTACTTCACAATGCTCTCATATAGTTTGGCTAACACTAGTATCAAATACCCTAGATTTTTAATTATGGATACTCCCGAAGACTCGGGAATCGATAAAGAAAAATTAATTAAAAACATAGAGTTACTAGAAGAAAAACTTAAAGAATACAACAAATTAGATGTTGATTACCAAGTAATCCTTACAACTGGTAATGATAGATACCCTCTTTCATACCAAGGCTATGTAAAAGACACTTTTGAAGAGGAAAAAGATAACTTCATCCTTAAACCGAGAAATTAATTTACCTTAATAATAAGTGGGGTCTATGTGGGTCAGAGTCTGAGGGAGCCCCACGAATTTAATAGCATGCTTGTGGATCCTTGATTAACGATTGTAGCGTCTTAATTCCTGCTCGCCAGTGAGACTTCAGCAGCCTCAAAAACTTATCTTTGTAAGCGCTTAATCCTATAAATTGATTTGATAAAACATTACGGTGCTTGATTGAATTAGCTTGGTATTGTCTATGCTTATCAGCCGCTTTAACTGCCAACCCTAACAGGTATAACAGGATAAGTGGGGTAGAGTCTGAGGGATCCCCACTTATCTTAGCGTGACACACTAAAAAATGGTCTATTCTACTCATACCTCTCGAACTATAAAGCAGAAACTCGCACCACATCCTTGTAATAACATACGAAACAATCACTTACTATTTGGCATAGTTTTCGCTTATTGATGTTTAATTTCAAAAAACTCATAAGGTTATTTCGATGAAAAAATTATCTGCTTTAGTCTGTCTGGCAACCGCGCTGTTTATTGGGGCTCAAACTGTTCATGCTGAAGAGCCGGCGCAAATTATGTTGCTAGGCACTTTCCACTTTACTAACCCCGGTTTAGACACGGTAAAAACATCAGTGCTGGATGTTACCTCTGCCGACAGTCAGCTGTATTTACAAGCCTTTAGCCAAAAAATGGCGAAGGATTTTGCCCCGACAGATGTTTTGCTGGAGTGTGCTGTAGGCTCTCAGGGCAAACTAAATGAGCAGTATCAACAGTATTTAAAAGGCGAGTTTACACTGCCAGTGAATGAGAGTTATCAACTCGGATTCAGGGTAGCTAAAGCCGCAGGCGGTAGCGCCGTGCGCTGCTTCGACGAGCAGGAAATACATTGGAATGCCGAGCAGCTGTTTGAACAAATGCCAACAAAGGCACCGGCCATTCAAGCGGCTTTTGATACCTTGATTGCGGAGGTTACTGCCCAAAGTAACGAAATGCATCAGACATTGAGCCTGGCTGGCGTGTTGCGTGCGATGAATTCAGAACAACAATATCGGCTGAATCAATCCATTTACTTACTCAGCAATGAAGTGGGTGCTGGGGATAACTTTGTTGGCGCAGATGCTTCGGCAAGTTGGTGGCACAGAAACTTTCGCATGTATGCCAACATTCAACTAGCGGCCAGCCCGGGCAAGCGAGTTTTGGTGATTGCTGGGCAAGGCCATATTGCTGTTATCAAAGATTTTCTGGCCAATGACACTCAGCGCAAAGCGGTGTCTGTTGACAATTTTTTCTAAGAATAAGTGGGCTACTGGGGGGCAGAGTATATGACCCCACTTATCCCACAAGTTATCCCACAAGTTCTTTGGCTTTCACCTTTACTTTCACATACCTCTCCAAGGGCGAAATTAGCAAATAAATCACTCCTGTAATCACTGAAACGCTCGCCACAATAGTAAACAATTCTTGCATCGGTAAAGTGCCAATTTGCCCTGCTGCTAGCCCTGCAATTAAGTTACCCAGCGATGCGCCCATAAACCAAATCCCCATCATCTGGCTGACTAAATGTTTAGGTGATAATTGCGACACCGCGCTCAAGCCAATAGGGCTTAAACACAGTTCACCAATAGTATGCAGATAGTAGGTCACCACTAACCACATAGGGCTGACTCCTGTTGAGCTAGCATCGCTAAAGCTTGCACCCCATGCAAGTACGAAAAAACCTGAACCGAGTAACAGTAAACCCAAACTAAACTTAACTAATACCGACGGATTTCTATGGCCTAACCACAGCCAAAGTCCACCCATGATCGGTGCCATGATAATAATAAACAGGGCGTTGACCGACTGCAGCCAGCTAGCTGGCATTTGCCAATTGAGTATTGAGAGGTCGGTATATTGCTTGGCGAACAGGTTCATTGAAGAGCCCGCTTGCTCAAACCCAGAATTAAAAATGGCGTAGCCAATAAATAGTAAAAAGATAAGGCCGATGTTTTTTTTCTGTGCGGTTGTTAATTTGCCAAACACTAACGCATAAACAAAAAAGCCAATCGCCAACGCGACAATAATCACGCCCGTGACACTGGCAACGGCACTTAAACTGAGGTTAATCATGCCAGTGCTGGCGGCGACGATAATACCTAGAATCAAGCTTATGATGGTGAGCGATATTTTAACAAACAGGCTTCTATCTTTGTCTAGCTGTTGTTGATTGATAAGCTTAAACGTTCCGGCTTCGCCAAGTTCACCCATCTTTAATCTATATTGAATAAGCCCGCAAACCATACCAATGCCAGCAGCACCAAAACCTAGGTGCCAATCGATATTTTCACCCAACATGCCACACACTAGCGGACCTAAAAAAGCCCCTAAGTTTATGCCCATGTAAAAAATTGAAAAGCCAGCCTCGCGTTTTGAGGTGTCGTTATGATACAACTGGCCAACGATGGCGCTGACATTGGGTTTTAATAATCCAGTGCCGATAATGATTAAACCCAGCCCAGTAAAAAAGCCAATTTGGCCTGCAATGGCCATCGAAAAATGACCCAAGGCGATAAATACGCCACCGTAAAATACCGCTTTTTGCTGGCCGATTAGTCGGTCAGCAATCCAACCGCCAGGCAAGGCTAATAGATAAACCAACGCGGTATATAAACCGTAAATGGCAGCGCTATCTTCAGTGCTCATGCCAAAGCCACCTTGCTCAGCGCTGGCGACCATAAACAACAGCAGTAATCCTCGCATGCCGTAGAAGCTAAATCGTTCCCACATTTCGATGAAAAATAAGGTTGATAGCCCGCGTGGGTGTGATTTAAACATTAAGCTCTCCTGATAACTGCGCGAATAGAATGCCAATCGAATACAAATCGATTGGTTACAATTATGTTAAGAGGGCGTGCAGTGATGACCAATCGAGCTAAAGCTAACGAGTGGGAAAAATAGTTTTGCAAGTTTTACAAGTCACTTTAAATAAGCTTTACAGATTGATTTACAGTGGTTTTTTCGCTTTATAGACGTTATGCTCAAGTTAATGTGTTTTATCGCTAGACGGTGTAATCAAACAAAATACAAGCTTATTGTCATTAACAAGGTAACTCAATTCAGTGAACCCTATGCCAAATTTACCCGCAATAACCTTTGCCTATCCGCATTGGTATTTAATCTCTCAACTCTGTGTTTGTGGCATGGCGAGTTTAATTTTTTGGATAACCTATAAATACCCCACCCCTGACATAGAACCACACGACGCTCCGCGGCGGGAAAAAGGACTATTGTTTGTTGCCCTAGCGAGCCTAACCTGGGCTATTTGGCCTGCGCTGGCGTTAATGTTTGACGATGTGAACGTGATGCGACTGTATACCTCAACGTTAAATAGCGTGTTTTTATTGCTAACAGCGGCCTTTTTTGAATATGGCCCTAGACGATTACGTTTATTTCAACTGCATGAACGTTGGGTGTGGATGGTGATTTGTGGCGGCCTGGTGGTCGCTTCTGTCACCTCCAACATTGATAATCGGTATTGGAAATACATCCCGGATGTTATTTTATCTGTCCTAACGTTAAGTATTTTAGGTTGGGTCATTTGCGTGACTTTTTACCAACGAATCAGCAAACAAGCCGCACTTATTGCTGGCACTATTATTCTGTATGCGTTGTTTGCGCAAATGTTAGAGGTAACCCATCTGTTTACCGATGCACAATGGCAACCGCCAAGCGAAACGCGGTTAATTATTAGTTTAACCTCCAAAATATTGTTATTGATGGTGTTGCTGTTGGTTGCCATCAGTTGGTTACAAGAACAATGGCTCGCGCAAGTTAAAGAAAACAGTTTGGCAAAATTGCCTGAAAATCAAATTAACATCCACATTACTGGCAGGCGCGACCCCGACAATCAACGCCGTTGGTTGGTGAGCGTGCAACAGCACTCATCGACAGAAAGTGAGCCTGTAATGCACAGTTTAACCAGCGTGCCGCATTTATTATTCATTCAGTTTGCCCTCAGAAAACAGCTAAGTGATCAAATTGACGGCGGCATGATGAACACGGTTGAAGACAGTTTTTACCATGCTGATCTGAATAAAATTCATAAAATGCTTGGCTTGAATGTACCCACGTTATTTAAAAACTTCGGCCGTAATGGCTGTTACGCCATTCGTAACAACATCAGTGTGAGCTTAAATGAACAGGAATTAGTCAAAGATCCAGATGTTTTAGGATTAATCAAAAAAGAGCAGCAAAAATTAGCTGCTGAGACTCAATAATCTGATGCGATGAAGCCATTCCAGCAGCCACTATATTTGACTGTGTCAGCAAGCCATTGTGCATAATATGGAGTACACAAAAAAGCGACCCAAAGGTCGCTTTTTTAAGCTCTAAACTTCAATGAAGCCTATTACCACCATAATTGCGTCGCTGGCGAAGCTACTCTTTACAAAAATAGCTCCGCGGCAGGCGAACCAAATGCTCTAGCGCGGAATTGACTGGTGTCAAACTCTTTGTGATGAGCTTTCTGGAGCTGAGGTTCAACGCTGTAATAGCGAGACTAAGCAGCCGAAATAGCGTTACTGCCGAAGGTATGAAAAAAAGCCGCTGGTTTTTACCGCCAAGTTGACTGGTGTCAATGTAAAAGAATAAAGCTGGATTCCGGCTCAAAAGCATTACCGGAATGACGTAAATAAACATTACCGCCATGAGGTGTGTTTAGAACTTTTCTGGTGTGACACAAACAAAAAAGCGACCCGAAGGTCGCTTTTTTAATGCTTTAGGTTCCGGCTCAGAAGCATTACCGGAATGACGTTTGGCCTACTACGACCATAATTGCGTCGCTGGCGATGAGAAGACAATGAAGTTTGAGGTTTTTACCGCGGAGTTGACTGGTGTCAATGAGCAGTAAAAACCTTAAACTGAAGCCGTATTATCGAGGCCAAGTAGCCATTATCATTTACTGATAATCTTCCATTGGTGCGCAAGAACACATCAAGTTTCTATCCCCATAAACATCATCAATACGGTTTACCGTTGGCCAGAACTTGTTAGCTTTAGCTGATGCTGTTGGGAACACGGCCACTTCGCGGCTGTACGGACGTGAGTCAAACTCGCTGTCCATAATATCGGCTAGTGTGTGCGGTGCGTTATGTAATGGGTTGTTGTCTGCTGGCCACTCGCCTGCTTCTACCTTGGCAATTTCGCCACGAATAGAGATCATAGCTTCGATGAAACGATCTAATTCAACTTTAGATTCAGATTCCGTTGGCTCAATCATTAAGGTTCCCGCTACTGGGAAGCTCATAGTTGGCGCGTGGAAGCCGTAGTCATTTAGTCGCTTAGCGATGTCCATTTCAGTTACGCCTGAGGTTTCTTTTAGCGGGCGTAAATCAATAATACATTCGTGCGCTACGCGGTCATTACGACCAGTAAATAATACTGGGTAATGTGGTAGTAGCTTTTTCATGATGTAGTTAGCGTTCAATAATGCTGTTTGGGTTGATTGCTTAATACCCTTAGTGCCTAACAGCTTAATGTACATCCAGCTGATAGGTAAAATGCTAGCACTGCCGTATGGCGCTGCTGATACTGCACCGTTATGGTCGCTTACACGACCTGGCTTAACGACTACGTGACCCGCTACAAATGGCGCAAGATGGGCTTTAACACCTATTGGGCCCATACCTGGACCACCGCCGCCGTGCGGGATAGCAAAGGTTTTGTGTAGGTTTAAATGGGATACGTCAGCACCGATAAAGCCTGGAGATGTTAAACCAACCTGGGCGTTCATGTTAGCGCCATCTAAGTAAACCTGACCACCAAACTCGTGCACTATGTCACAGACTTCGCGGATGGCTTCTTCATACACACCGTGGGTAGATGGGTAAGTGATCATGATGCACGATAAGCTGCCTGCTAACTCAGATGCTTTAGCACGTAAATCTTCTAAGTCGATGTTGCCTTGTTTGTCACAAGCAGTCACCACCACTTGCATACCAGCCAATTGCGCCGATGCTGGGTTAGTACCGTGAGCAGATTGTGGAATTAAGCAAATGTTACGATGCGCGTCGCCGCGAGATTCGTGGTATTTCTTAATCGCTAACAGACCAGCGTATTCGCCCTGTGCACCTGAGTTTGGTTGAATACACACTTCATCGTAGCCGGTGATTTTAACTAAATACTCAGATAATTCGTTGATTAACTTAGTGTAACCCTTTGCTTGATCTAGTGGGCAGAATGGGTGCATGTTAGCAAATTCTGGCCAGCTTACCGGTAGCATTTCTACTGCCGCGTTTAGCTTCATGGTGCATGAACCTAACGAGATCATTGAGTGATTTAGGGCTAAATCTTTGTTTTCCAAACGCTTGATATAACGCATCATATCGGTTTCGCTTTGGTAGCGATTAAACGTTGGGTGGGTCAAAATAGCGTCTTGACGCACTAATGCATCAGGAATTGATTGGCTACCATTTGCGACGATTTGCGCATCTAATGCCGCAACATCTAAGCCATGGCCTGCGCCTAAAATCACATCAAACAGTGCAGCAATGTCTTTACGTATGGTGGTTTCATCGAAGCTGACACCAAACACGCCATCGGCGTCGATACGTAGGTTGATTTCTGCTGCTATAGCACGGGCATTAATGGCAGCAACATCGGCGCCTTTAACACTGATGGTGTCAAACCAGGTGTTATTGACTAGGCTTAAACCTTTAGTTTGTAAGCCTGCGGCTAGAATGTCAGCAAAACGGTGAATGCGTGAAGCAATGGTTTTTAAGCCTTGTGGGCCGTGGAATACTGCATAAAACGATGCCATGTTGGCTAGTAAGATTTGCGCAGTACAAATGTTTGAGTTGGCTTTTTCACGGCGAATATGTTGCTCGCGCGTTTGCATTGCCATGCGCAGTGCCTGGTTACCACGGGCGTCTTTAGATACACCAATGATACGACCTGGCATTGAGCGTTTGTGCTCGTCACGGGCAACGAAGAAGGCTGCGTGTGGTCCGCCGTATCCCATTGGTACGCCAAAACGTTGTGCACTACCAAATACGACGTCTGCACCCATTGAACCTGGTGACTTTAATAACACTAATGACATGATGTCAGTCGCGACGGTAACGATCACTTTGTTGTCACGTAATGTGGCAAATAACTCAGAATAATCGCTAATTTGACCATGACGGTTGGTGTATTGGAATAACGCGCCAAATAGCTCGTAATTAACGGCCTCTGATGCTGGGCCAACTACCACTTCAAAACCAAAACATTCAGCACGGGTTTTGACTACGTCTAATGTTTGTGGGAATACGTCATCGGCAACGAAGAATATGTTAGCTTTTTTCGCTTTAGACACACGCTTGGCTAATGCCATAGCCTCTGCCGCTGCGGTGGCTTCATCTAATAATGATGCTGAGGCTAAATCAAGACCGGTTAAGTCCATCGACACTTGTTGGAAGTTAAGAATAGCTTCTAAACGACCCTGGGCGATTTCTGGCTGGTAAGGGGTGTAAGCTGTGTACCAACCTGGATTTTCAAACACGTTACGCAAAATAACATTAGGCACTTGTACGCCGTAGTAACCCATACCGATATAGCTTTTGAATACTTTATTTTGATCGGCAATGTCACGGATGTAGCTAATACCTTCAGCTTCACCACAAGAATCACCTATGGTGAGGTCTTGCGGTAAACGAATTTTTCCCGGCACAGTTTGTGCGGTTAAGTCTTCTAAAGACTCAGCGCCGACAAAGTTCAACATTTCTTGTTGTTGAGCTGCGCTAGGACCAATGTGACGAGTTAGAAATAATTCGTGCTGTTCTAATTGTGTAAGAGTTTGCTTGGTCATGGTTAACCTTGTTCCAAAAATGCCAGTTGTGGGCTGTAGGGCACAGTAACTGGGTATGTGTAAAATAGTGGTATGTGTAACAACAGTCTAATACGCCGTTATCATCAAAAAAGGCTCATTTTGCTGATATTATTTACCAGGCCTATTAAGTAACACAAAACAAAGAAGCTCCCGAGGGAGCTTCTCAGTGTCGACAAGATTTACTCTTGGTCGATAACTTCTTGATAGCCGTCAGCATCTAATAAACCGTCAACTTCTGACGTATCAGATGGCATTACGCGGAAAAACCAACCTTCGCCGTATGCATCGCTGTTAACGTTTTCTGGTGAATCTTCTAATGATTCATTCACAGCAATCACTTCACCTGAAATAGGTGCATAGATATCTGATGCGGCTTTAACAGATTCTGCTACTGCACAATCTTCACCTGCAGTAACTGTGTCGCCCACTTCTGGTAATTCAACGAATACCATGTCACCTAAAAGCTCTTGAGCATGCTCAGTAATACCTACTGTGTAGCTACCATCGGTTTCAAGACGGATCCACTCGTGTGAAGAGGCGTATTTCAAATCTGCTGGAATGTTGCTCATTGTCGTTATCCTTTATCTGATATTTTAGTGCTTAATCAATAATTTTTTCTTGGTACAAAACTATACACTTAGAATGCTTGTTTACCATTGCGTACAAAGTTTGGTGCTATTACTTTTACCGCAACGCGTTTTTTACGCATTTCAACTTCAGCTGTAGCACCAATACCATTAGGTACACGTGCCATGGCAATAGAATAGCCTAAAGTTGGCGAGAAAGTCCCGCTGGTGATCGCACCTTGATGCTCTACACCGTTTTCGTCGGTAAAAAACACTGCCATATCATGGCGTAAAACGCCTTTTTCTTCCATAACCAGTCCGACTAATTTGTCAGTACCAGCGGCTTTTAATGCCGTTAATGCGGCGCGGCCAATAAAGTCACGGTCAGTTGGTTCCCACGCGATAGTCCAGCCCATGTTAGCGGCTAATGGATTAATGCTTTCGTCCATGTCTAAACCGTATAGGTTCATGCCGGCTTCTAAACGCAAAGTGTCACGTGCGCCTAAACCACATGGACGCACTTCAACGTCTAACAAAGCTTGCCATAGGGCTTCAGCTTCGTCTTCAGGCACAATAATCTCGTAACCTGTTTCACCGGTATAACCTGTGGTAGCAATGAATAAGCTGCCAGACTGCACACCAAAAAATGGCTTCATGCCTTCAACTGCGGCATTTTGCTCAGCATTGAATACTTTGGCGGCTTTCGTTTTAGCGTTAGGACCTTGAACAGCGATCATTGCTAGCTCTGGGCGCTCGGTAATGGTCACATCAAATGCGGCGGCTTGCTTGTTGATCCAGGCTAAATCTTTGACACGTGTGGCTGAGTTAACCACCACGCGGTAATGGGTATCGGTCAGGTAGTAAGTGATTAAATCATCAATGATACCGGCGTTTTCGTCTAGCATACCGCCGTATAAGGCTTTGCCCGCGACTTGAAGTTTAGCAACATCGTTAGCTAATAGTTTACGTAAAAATGCACAAGCGTCTGTGCCTGTTACATCTACAACGGTCATGTGTGACACGTCGAACATGCCCGCATCTTGACGAACAGCGTGATGCTCTTCTATTTGTGAACCATAGTTAATTGGCATTTCCCAGCCGTAAAAATCGACCATCTTGGCTTTTGATGCTAAATGCTTATTGAAGAGTACCGTTTTGCTAGCCATTATTATCCCTTATTGTGGGTAGTGTCATGTTAGAAACACGACCTAGGTATTTGCTAAAATTTGGACAAAATTATACTCGGCAGAGTGAAATTGTATACCAGAAAATTTTCTAATCCGACTTACTTCGCATTAGTTTGGCTAATGCGAAAGCTGTAATAAATTTACAGCTGGTTTAGATTAAAAACATCAATCGCGCTGGATGGCCTGATATATAAGCGATTTTAAGGATTATCAGGAAGAAATCGATTCACGACACAGTTTAGGTAATGTCATCTTGTTACCCATGGCTTGTCTGATGAACACTGTTTTTAGCCCAGCAACATTATCCACCAGCGATAATCCGATGTCGCGGATGGCTTTTTTAAGCGGATTGCGTCCAGCAAAGAGTCTTTTAAAGCCTTCCATAGTGGCTATCATCTCCATTGCATCCGCTTTGCGCCAGCGTTCTAATGCACGCAAATGGCGATAATCACCAATATCTTTGCCTTGTTCATGCAGTTCAGCCACAGTTTGAATAATACTGGCAGCATCTAAAAAGCCTAGGTTAACCCCTTGTCCCGCCAATGGATGAATCGTGTGGGCGGCATCTCCGGCTAATACTAAACGATGGCGGGCAAAATGACGGGCATAGCGCATTCTTAACGGAAACGCATGGCGCTCGCTTACCACTTCACACACACCTAAACGACTGTCTAATGCGGCGGTAAGGGCTTTGCCAAAGGTGTTATCATCAGCAGCAAGTAACTGCTCAGCATGTTGCGGTGTTGTAGACCACACAATTGAGCATAAATTGTCATCATATAACGGCAACATAGCTAATGGGCCGTCGGGTAAAAAAGCTTGTCTAGCGGTTGCATCGTGACTAAGTTCGGTGCGAACGGTGGCGACAATAGCATGGTGGCCGTAGTCCCAGAATGTTAGCGGTATTTGGCATTGCTGACGCACCCAGGAATTGGCGCCGTCTGCACCAATCACCAGTGCGGCTGAGATATTGTCGCCGTTTTCAAGGGTTAACCAGGCTTCACGTTCGCCAAAGGCAATGCGTTGCAGTTTTTGTTGTTCAATATAGGTAATGTTGCTGAGTTCACTGACGCGTTTGGCTAGGGCAAAGCTTATGGCATCGTTTTCAATTATCGCGCCGAGATGATTTTCGCTGATTGAGTGGGCGTCGAATTCAATTTTGCCCATGCCGTCTTTGTCCCACACCTGCATTTTTTGATAAGGGCTGACTCGGCTATGGTCAAGGTATTGCCATGCGCCTAAATTGGTTAACAATTGTTGACTGGCTTTATTAATCGCACTGACTCGTAGTTTAGGTTCACCACTGGGCGCTTGTGTACTGCCAGCATCAATAACCACCACAGTTAAATTGGCTTCAGCTAAACCAATTGCGGTCGCTAGGCCGACCATACCGCCGCCCACTATGGCGACATCAAAAGTTTGGGTGGTGTACATAGCAGTGTCCTTTTAAAGCGTCAGTCAAATAAAGCGTCAGTCAAAATTTAAGTCGTTTAATCTATAATCATCAGCACTAAGCCGCTAACGCCAGCCCATCGCAATTTGGGCAACGGGACGTTTTAACGGCGGCAGCCAAGACAGTAACCGTAATCCTATTGAGCGCCCTGCCACGAGTGGCCAGTGTTGATTAGAAAAACCACGTACTAAAAACTCAATGTTACGTAGCGTGCTGTCGCGATCACTTTGGCGAGAGGCTAAGTATTGATGCAAAATAGCGCTTGTACCGACATCAATTGCTGCATCCGTTTTAGTCACGACATCTAGATTTTTATCAATGGTAGGTTGACGATTAAGCTCAGACTCAATCACTTTGATCAAACCCACCACGTCACGTAAGCCTAAGTTAAACCCTTGCCCTGCAATTGGGTGCAGTGTTTGCGCCGCATTACCAATAAACACGCAGCGATGAAATATCGGTCGCGCCATAGTGGTTAATGTTAATGGATAGGTCACTCGTTTACCCACTTGAGTAAAACGCCCTACTCTATTGCCAAAAGCTTGCTGCAATTGCTGTAAAAAATCGGCTTCATCTGTGTGTGCTAATTGCTGTGCTTGCGCTGGCGATACGGCCCACACAAGCGATAATCTAGCACTATTTTTGGCTTGCATTCCCTTTACATTGCCCATAGGCAGCAGAGCTAGCGGGCCTGTTTCGGTAAAGCGTTCATAGGCACAGTTTTGATGCAGTTGGTCGGTTTGAATATTGGCGACTATGGCACTTTGGTTAAAGTCGATACTGTCAGCACCTTGATTAAGTTGCTGACGAACCACTGAGTTGGCACCGTCTGCGGCCACCAGCAATTTAGCACTTAGCCTGCTGCCATCGTCCAGAGTTAAATAATGGCCGTCGGTGTCTGTGGTTAACTGGCTGAGTTTAGCCGGACAAAACAAACTGATATTGGCTTGTTGCAGTTGTTCAAATAACACTTTACCCACTTGGGCTAGTTCAACCACCTGACCTAATGCCGGTAAACCTAATGGTTTGGCATTGAGTTCAGTCATACCAAAATGACCACGATCAGAGATATGAATGTCGGCAATAGCGGTACCTAAATGGCTCAGTTTGGGCCAGATACCTAAACGTTCAAGTTCAAAAATAGAGCCGTGAGCAATAGCTATTGAGCGGGCATCAAACCCTGGGTGACTGTCGTCGGCTTGATGTGCTTCAATAAGGGCAATAGATAATGTCTGTGTTCGGCCTTGATTTAGCTTAGCTAAGCCTAAGGCTAATGAGGCGCCCGCCATGGCGCCGCCAACAATGACGATATCAAAGGGTTGTAATACTGCTGTGGATGCTAAACTCATATATCAACTCATTGCTTACTGGTTAAAGCACACCGTTTATTGGTCAAAGCACACTAGCTAAACATACGATCAAAACCGAAACGGGCGATCAAATATTAATGCACTTTTTGAGTGTCATCTGCGTTATCCATTGATGGCTCAGGACCAAACTCGGCGTAACATAAAATCGCGGCCATACGCACAAACTCTTGTAACTCTACGTAAGCGGTTTCTGATTCTTCATCTTCGCCAACATCAAATTCAACTTGGGCAATTTCGGCTAAATCTTTTATCACTTCTTTGACGTCGGCCGATGCCTGGTTCAATTTAGGCTGAATAATGGCAATACCGGTTAAAAAGCTTTGGGTCCATAACGACAGGGCTTCAACACGATGTGATAACGACACTTCTTCTTCTGGCAGTAGTAAGGTAAAACCAAAATCAAAATCTACCAAACGGGCGACAGTGTCCTGGTAAAGCTCATTTATTAACTGCAGTAAACTGGTTTCTAGCGGCTGGCCGTCATTCATTAAATCAATTAACGGCGCTACCCATGCATGGTTTTCTTGATCTACACCACCACAAATTAATCCGACTAATGCGCCATGTACTTCAACAGGATGCTGGCCAATTTCGGCGTCGTCGAGCGCTTTTTTAAGGTTGTCGATACATAATGAAGGTGGGGTTGCCATGGTGATTTCCTAATGGGCGATAACTTTCCCAATGCTAGCAGAGTTCGCTATTTGCGCCAAATACTTGCAGCCATGATGTGAGATAAAAGACAGATTTGCTCAGACATCCAGCAAATAGTTAAAAAGGCGTGCACTTGCCTTGCGCTTTGATAGGCACACCTATATAGTTCGGCTTTAACAAAATAAGCTTTTATTAAAGGATCTTGCCGCGACATTATGAGTACCAGCGCAGTTGAAATAACCCTTCTAGGGCGCACCTACTCTATCGCATGTCCAAAAGGACGCGAGGATACCTTACGCTCGGTGGCTAGCGAGGTCGAAAAACAACTGACCAACCTTAAAACCCGTACCAATAATTTAAGTCGTGAAGAATTAGCCATTATGGCCGCGCTTAATATTGGTAACGAGCTGTACGAAGAAAAGCAAAAAAATAGACACTATATGGCGCAAATGGACGAGCGTATTTCTTTGTTACAATCAACATTGGAACATTCGTTGATTGAAAGAAGCCGCAAGGACGACTAAAATAAGTTTTAGATACTTGCTTTAGCAATTATCAACCTGTTTTGCTCCCTGGGATACGCGTGTGTGGGTAATGTCCCTGTGCCGATATTTACAAACCCAGGGTGAATGCTTTCATTGACATTGTGCATGCTCGGCTCGTATCGAGAAGCCTTAGGATATGAACATTTACCCGCCTTGAACCTACGGTTCAAGGGCTTACACCTACTACGGTATCTTGGGGAGCATCCTAATTTATGACTATTACTCGCTACATGAACACTGCTGAATTACCTGCAGAGTCAGAGCCCGCTAACACTACTTACTTTTCATCAGTAAATAAAAACTTAGACAGCGCTAATCAAGCCCTGTCTGCTGTAGATGCCAATAATCAACACTTACATATTGATAATCTAGCCCATCAAGATTCTGGTTTTGAACTAAGCAACCAAGAGCGTTATGCCTTGTTCGATAGTCAGGGCATGAGCCGTGACTTTATTCGTCGCCACATTCGTCATGAGCGTAAAAGCTTTACCGTTGCGGAACAACACCAATTAGCCTTAATTGCTAGCCGCCATATGTTAGCTGAAATTCAGCAACGTAATGCCGAGCACGTAGCATTGTACTTTAGTCATGATGGTGAGTTAGCAACCGAAAAGCTGATTGAAGCGTTATGGCATATTGGGGTGAAAACCTATTTACCCTTAATACATCCATTCAGTCCAGGTCATTTATTATTTTGCCACTACCATCGCGACTCGGTATTGATTAAGAATAAGTTTGGTATTTCAGAGCCTAAACTTAATGTACAAGACATAATTCCTACGCCCAAGCTAGACATGATTGTCACCCCACTGGTGGCGTTTGATGCTAGTTGTAATCGTATGGGAATGGGTGGCGGCTATTACGACCGAACCTTAAAAAACAGCGTGAACAATAAACCTCTGGCGGTTGGATTTGCCCACGACTGCCAACAGGTGAGCCATTTACCGATTGAGTGCTGGGATATTCCTCTGCCATTAGTGATAACCCCAACACGACGTTTAGCCAAAGCAGGCGTCTAGGGTCTGTTGAACTTTCAAGATTGTTTTTGCAGCGAAGATCAACAGACCTAGTCATTTAGCCCGCTTAGCTTTTATAGGTTGCTTGATAACAAAAATCCCCATTACATTGATATGTAATGGGGATTTTTGTTTAAGCTAACGTTTACTTTTAGCGCTTAATTACACTGCAGTTAACAGCGCATTAGCTTGAAGCTTTATCCAGTGCCTGACTCACATCGGCAATAATATCGTCGATGTGTTCAATACCCACAGAGATTCTGACTAGGTCCTCTGATACACCCGCCTTAGCAAGCTCAGCGGCATCAAGTTGTCTGTGAGTAGTACTGGCTGGGTGACACGCAAGTGACTTGGCATCACCAATATTCACTAGACGTAACACCATTTGCAGTGCATCAATAAACTTACCGCCCGCGACTTTACCAGCCTGTGCATCTGCCGCTTTAATACCAAAGCTAACAATACCTGAGGCTTTACCGCCAGTAATTTTCTGGCAACGTTCAAATTGTGGGCTATTAGGTAGCGCGGCATAATTCACCCAGCTGACGTTAGGATGATTTTCTAAATACTGAGCTAAAGTTAATGCGTTACTGCAATGGCGCTCCATGCGTAAGCTCAATGTTTCTAGACCTTGTAGTAACAAAAATGCGCTTTGTGGTGATAATGCAGCACCCGTATTGCGCAGCGGCACTACGCGACAACGGCCAATAAATGCAGCAGGGCCAAAGGCTTGGGTATAAACCACTCCGTGATAAGACGGATCTGGCTCATTTAATAATCCAAAACGGGCTTTATTCGCCACCCAATCAAATTTACCTGAATCAATAATCACTCCGCCAATGGTAGTACCGTGACCGCCTATGTATTTGGTCAGTGAGTGAATAACAATGTCAGCACCGTGGTCGAATGCACGACATAACACTGGTGTTGCTACGGTATTATCAACAATTAACGGCACACCATGTTTATGGGCAATGTCGGCTAAACGCTGTAAGTCGACCACATTACCGGCTGGGTTACCTATTGACTCACAAAATAGTGCTTTGGTTTTATCATCAATTAGCGCATCAAGACCCGCGTAATCATCATACGCTGCCATACGCACTTCAACGCCTTGGCGGGGTAATGTGTGGGCAAATAAATTATAGGTGCCACCGTATAACTGGCTAGTACTGACAATGTTATCGCCGACCTGGGTTAACGCCTGAATCGCATACGTAATTGCTGCCATACCTGATGCAACGGCCAAGGCTGCAATGCCGCCTTCGATAGCCGCAATGCGTTGTTCAAGCACATCCGTTGTCGGGTTCATTATGCGAGTATAGATATTGCCAGGCACTTTTAAATCAAATAAATCGGCACCGTGCTGGGTATCATCGAAGGTGTATGACGTGGTTTGGTAAATCGGCACTGCAGCAGCCTTGGTGGTCGCTTCTGACTTATAGCCATGGTGTAAAGCAAGCGATTCAAGCTTTAAATTTGCCGTGAACTGAGTATCTGCTGACATAGCGCCTTCCTTTGGAATGATTGTTAGTGTGGATACTTGATTAATATCCACACTAACAAATAGCCATCTAGAAGTCTAAATGTTTTTTATCTTCATTTAAAACTGTGTTGACTACACCAAATGCCTACCACCATCAACCGCATAACTGCGGCCGGTAACGTAATGGCTTGATTGTAGGTATTCCACTAGCGCAATAATTTCGCTATTACCGGCTTCTTTAGGTAAAACCGCTTTAGCTAGCGCTTTGATTTTGTAAGCTTCATCGTCGTGTTCGTTAAATAAAATCATTGCCGGTGCAATAGAATTTACTTTAACGTGTGGCGCTAATTTTGCGGCAAACGATAACGTCAAGTTGTGCAGCGCGGCTTTACTAGCAGCATAGGCAATGTGTTTTTTGCTGCCCTTTTCGGCGACATAGTCAGTAATATGAATAATATTGCTGGCACCAATAGTCTGATGATTTAACTGCGCTGTTGAGATCAGTAAGTCAGCTAGCGCTAAGTTGATTTCGTAAGGGGCATTTACATGCACTTGCATCATACGGTTAATGGTTGCACTGGCGCTTAAGCCGCTGTTATCGGGTAACCAATCGGAGGCATTATGAATGATGCAGTCTAAACGAGTAGATGCGTTAACTTGCTCAATCAAGTGCGCTATCGATGCAGCATCAGTTAAATCGCATTGAATAAGGGTTGCACCTAACTTGCGTAACTGCTCTATGCTGTCATAGTGGCTGCGATAAGTGCCAATCACATTATCTCCACGGGCTAAAAAGTGCTTTGCTAGTGCATAACCTATCCGTTTACCCACGCCTGTAATTAATACCGTTTTATTCATAACATCCTCTTTATTAACTACCACAGCGTTTTGGATTATCAAAAGCCTAATAGATTTAACGTCTCATATCGTTAAGTATTTAACGTTTATTTAGTTAAGCTTTGCCTGCTTAATTTATCCGCTTGAATAAAGTTGCATTGATTATTGTAACTGACTCTAAATACAACTATATGACAGTTATTACGTCCAAAGTTACTGTTCGGTTTAATAAATAATAAAAAATAGTCCCATACTCACAATAGTGGTTAATAGGGTATTTTTAGTCAGCCATGCCAGTAATGTCGCAACGACGGCGCAGATAAGGTAAGGATTAGACAATGAAATATCGAGCTGACTTTCAGGCGCAAACACGATAGGAGCAAAAATAGCCGTTAACACTGCAGGGGCGGAATAACTTAAAAAAGTCAGTGTTTTTTGGTTTAAGCGTATTGGCACTTTAGGCTCTAATAAAATATGCCGACTGGCAAACACAATAATCGCCATTAAAATAATTGTTAACCAAATCATTATTGCACATCCTTGTTTGCAGCCTGCTTACTAGCACCGTCGGGTTGAAGAGGATTAAGCTCTGAATGCTGGTTTTCTGGCTGTAATTCGCCGGTTAATTTAGCGTAACTGTAACCCGCTATCATGCCTGACAATGAGGCAATTAATAGCCCAGATTGTAACCCTAATACCGCACAGACTACTGCTAATACTAATGACACCAACACACAAATTAACACCGAAGGTTTAGTCACTGTAGGCACTACAATGGCAATAAAGGTGGCAGCAATGGCAAAATCTAGCCCAAGCTCACCAAGATTATCAATATTTTGTCCTGCGATAATGCCAATGAAAGTCGCGATGTTCCACCCAAGATAAAAAGTAAAGCCGCCACCAAGGGCATACCAAGGGTCAAACTTGTGTTGTTGACCATGATTGGCTATCGCAAATAATTCATCGGTTAATAGAAAACCTAACGACAATCGCCACTTCAATGGTAATGGACTAATTCGATTACGCATTGCCATTGCATATAACACGTGACGTGAAGTGATCAACAAAGTGGTGATAAGAATACCGCTTAAACCAACGCCGGCTTTTATCATCCCTAACGCCACTAGCTGGGCGCTACCGGCAAAAATAATTGCTGACATGGCTTGGCTTTGTAAACCGGTTAACCCGACCTCAAGCGCAAATGATCCCGCTAATATGCCCCATGGAATAACCGCTATGGTTAATGGCATCACCGCCAAAGCGCCTAACCAATACGATTTAGCCCGGCTAGATGATGCGCTTTTAGAAGATAATACATTCGGCGTCGACACTCGAATTCCTTGTGCTTATAAATGAACTATTTAGATTAACCTGAACCCATAAAAAAAGCCCTTGAAAATTTTTAAGGGCTTTGTTTTTAATATCAACAGGTTCAATTCAGCTTGATGCTGCCAATGTATAGGGTTGGTACATTAACCAGAACTTACTTCACTTTTGTAGTAGCTGCGCTATTTGCTAGAACAGATGCTTGCTGCTGAATGACCAAGGCGGTGAGTTGATCAATTTTATCATGCAACTTTTGCATATCTTCCACGCTGGCGTATGCCGCGACTTGGGATGTAGTCGATGAAGGCTCCGTCGATTCATCAGTCACTTTAGCAGTACTTTCATCAAGCTGTGCGTCCAGTGCTTGCTTCGCCTTTGCTTCACTCATCAGACGACTTTCTTCACTCATTACATCTAATACCGTGCCCACCATCATATTTAAAAAGGTGAAGGTGGTTAAAAAGATGAAGCTTAAATAAAACATCCAACTTAACGGATAAACTGCCATGGTTTCATACATAATTGATGTCCACGACTCGAACGTGGAAATACGAAACAGGGTCAACATGGCAATAGACACATCGCCCCATAAAAACTCATTGATGTGAGCAAAGAACATGCTGCCTACTGCGCCATAAATATAAAAAATGACAAACATCAATAACACTATGTAGCCCATGCGAGGAATGGCTTTAAATAAAGCATTAATCAGCATTCGCAGCTCAGGCACCATAGACACTAAACGCAATACGCGAAATATTCTTAATAATCGAGCCAGTAAAACGGTTGAACCGCCGAGTGGAATTAAGCTGCCAATCACAATAATGGTGTCGAAAATATTCCATCCTTTAGAAAAAAAGCTTTTAACGCCATCACTGGCAAGGTAGCGAATAATTAATTCGAAAAGAAAAAACACCGTAATGCCGATGTCTAACACCCATAAGCTACTTTCTAACCATTGGGGTAAATGATAGGTGTGAGCGCCAATCGATAATGCCGACACCACGATGACAAAAATCACAAACCCCTGAAAGGTCTTACTTCGATCAATGATTTTTAGTTTATTTTGTATGGCGGTAATAGACATAAAAATGAGCGCTCCTGCGAATATAAGTACAACAGATAAAATGTTGCAGGAGACTACAGAGTTTGGCTTAATTTTGCATTAAAAATGATCAGCATAAAGCTCTAACGGTAAACCGTCGGGGTCATTAAAAAAGGTAAATCGTCTTTGAGTGTATTCATCGACACGAATAGGTTCAACATCAATGTTATGCGACACTAAATGTGCAACCACTTGATCAATATCATCGACACGAAAGGCTAAATGGCGTAACCCTTGAGCCTCGGGATAACTGGGTCTAAGCGGTGCATTATTAAAAGAGAAGAGTTCAATTTGGCTACCATCGGGTAAGGCTAAATCCAGCTTGTAGGAGTCACGTTCGGCGCGGTAATTCTCAGCTATTATCCGTAAGCCTAATATATGATGATAAAAGGTCTTTGAGCGTGCATAGTCGCCACAAATAATGGCCACATGATGAATACCAAGTAACATAGTAAAATCCTCTTTCAACATATAATAGCCCTGATTTTATAGTACAGTTAGGTCAAGGGCTAGATTGGGACTCAGCTAGCTTCAGGTTTTTAACACAGCATGATAGCTTTTTTTCGGATAACGATTGGTCAAGCATTTAAATCTTGCTAAAATCAGCAGCAAATTTACAGGAGCCTTTATAATGTCAATGTATGTAGTGGGTCACAAGATCCCTGATTCAGATTCAATTTGTGGTGCGATCGCGTTAGCTTATTTAAAAAATCAAATTGGTGAGCCTGCTATTGCAGCACGTTTAGGTGAATTATCACCTGAAACGGCTTTTATTTTAGACAAATTTGGCTTTGACGCTCCTGAGTATAAAACCAGCTATGCTGGCGAAGATGTGTATATTGTTGACCATTCTGAAGTGACTCAAGCACCGGACGATATTGCCCAGGCGACGATTGTCGGTATTGTTGATCACCATAAACTCGGCGACTTAACCACTTCAACACCACTAGAGTGTTGGATCCGCCCAGTAGGTTGCAGCAACACTATTATTAAAATGATGTTTGATTTCTACCAGGTAGAAATTCCAGCTAATATCGCTGGCATTATGATGTGCGCTATTTTAAGTGACACGGTAATCTTTAAATCACCTACCTGTACTACAGCGGATATTCGCTGTGTTGAAGCATTAGCGGTGATTGCTGGTATTGAAGACTTTAAAGACCTAGGCATGGATATGTTTAAGGTTAAGTCTGCGGTTGAAGGCACTCCGGCACGCGACTTAGTGATGCGTGACTTTAAAGATTTCAACATGAACGGTAACCTAGTGGGCATTGGTCAGCTAGAAGTGATTGATTTAGCGGTTTTTGACGCCATTAAAGCCGATCTAGTGGCTGATATTGCCTTATTAAAGCAAGAAGGCAATCGTCATAGTGTGTTGCTATTGCTGACAGACATTATGAAAGAAGGCTCTGAAATGTTAGTGATTTCAGACAGTGCCGACTTAACTGAACGTGCTTATGGCAAACCAACAGTCGATGGCAAAGTGTGGTTAGACGGCGTATTAAGCCGTAAGAAACAAGTTGTGCCGTCATTACAAGATGCTTTTGCATAACCTTGTTTAGTATGGCATAAGCTTTGTTAAGACTAGCCAGTTAACTATGCCGTTGTAATAACATGGTTAACCTATAAAAAAGTCAGCGATTATCGCTGACTTTTTTTATAGTCTGGTAAAGGGATAATACAAACTTAAGTTATATCGAGTCTGTCAATGATTCCCCTACTCAACGTCAGCCGACTCAGCTAAACATAAAGGTTGCTGATTAAACAATTGCGGCGTCAGTATTGGCAGCATACCCTTCAATACTTGTAACGGCAGTGCTGAGGTAAAACTAAAATCATCTGCTTTAGCCCCAGGCACAAATGCGGTTAAGGTGCCGAAATAATTATCACCCAGGTAAAATACAAAGGTAGCAGTTCGGTTCATAGCAGTTGAAGACACCTTACGTCCGTTACGAATTTCAGTCGCGATGCGGTTATCCCCTGTGCCCGTTTTGCCACCTAGGCGAACCAAAGTACCATCAACATTGATAATGCTGCCGTTTAATCGCCTTGCTGTGCCCTTTTCTACCACATTGGCAAGCGCATTTTTCAACGCGGTTGCTACCTCAGGCTTGAATACTCGAACAGGTTGCTGGGTACTATTGGCTAATTTAACCTCATAGGGCGTATCTGAAGCAAATTGTAATTCTTCTATCCGTATTGTGGGTGCTCGCACACCGTCATTTTGAATAATACCCATTAGTTCAGCTAAGGCTGCTGGACGATCGCCAGAACTGCCAAGGGCCGAGCCAAGTGATGGCACGATAAAATCAAATGGATATCCCATTCTCTGCCAGCGTTGATGAATACTTAAAAAAGCTTCAACTTCCAACATCACTTTAATGCGACTGTCGCGAGCATTTTGATGGCGGGTACGGAATAACCATCGATAGACCTCAATCAAAGTGGCTTGGCTGTCTTCTAACACTTGTGTCATACCGGCACTAGGGTAATCATTCAAATAACTCAGCACCCACAGCTCTAGTGGATGAACCCGCGCAATATAGCCTTGATCGGCAAGATTAAACTTATCTGAGCCATACTTGTTATATAGGCTGCTAATTTGTTTATCACTAAAGACTTTATCAGGCATTTTTTCAGCTAAAAATAGCTTTAAATCCTGATCACTTTTGTAAGGTTGTAGGAAGCGGTACGTCGCACTAAGTCGATGTTCACTGGCTTGTACACCATTGAAAAATGTCGCTAATCTTTGTTCTGGTGATAATGACTGATACTTGCGATAGAAGCGTCGTACAAAGGTGCTGCCTTCTCGTTTCGCAAACGCTTTTAAGTATTCCTCACGGCGAGGGTCTTTATCATTGCGCAGTAATTGCGCCATGCTACCTTCACTATTATAGCTACTACTATAGTTAACAATATCCTGCATCAAACGCACAAACGGCAGGTTAACTGAATCTTGCAAGGCTTCATATAAAGTTGGATTTCTGCTGTCTTCCTTTTTTTGGAAGTTACTGAAAACATGCAAACCCCCGCCGGTAAAAAAGCGTTCATATGCCGATGCCGAATAGCGTCTTTCAAGCGCCGCATTTAACATACGCGTTAAATTACGGTCACGGGTTTCAATTAAATAATCGACCACCCAACGGGTGATTTTATCTTTGGGTTCAACATCTATTCGATATAAATCGGTGACGGTTTTATCTTCAAAGCGATGCTGTAATTCTGCAATAATTTCCAGATATGTCGCCAATACTCTTAATTTAGCAGTAGAACCTAACTCGAGTTTACTGCCCTCGTTAATATCAAAAGGTTGATCGGTACTGTCTGTTTGTACCCGGACTCGATTAGCACCTTGATGCTTTTCAAATAGGGTAAAACTATAAAGTACATTAGGGAGCTGTTCAGGGGTCAGTAATCGCTCACCTAACAACCCCACCTTTTGGGCGTATTCTTGCTGACCAAGGCTACGTAAGTAGTCACCCACTTGCTGTTGTAAATCACCATGGAAGGTACTGTTAACCGTTAAGTCTAAGCGGTCTAAGTCAAATAAACTGCTCGACAACATGCTCGCGGTTCTAATACGAACCGCATTAACGCCCTTGTTGTTAGGATTATCTGGATGGCCTCTGCGTCGGTCAAACTGCAGCTGTTGTTGCATGGCCGAGTTCATAAGCTTAGGGTCAATCAATGCATAGCTAACCAGCAAGCGCAAATGACTGTCTACCAGCACTTCTAAGTCGTCATGACCTTTTAGTAAGTAATATGATGGACGACGCTGTGCAATCATTAAGGCGACAATTTGTCGAAACACTTGCCCACGCTCAGCAGCAGTAGCGGGATCATGTCCTGACAGCAATAATCGGTTGGCTCGATTAAAATCGGTTTTAAACCAGGCCCACAAACCATCGCCAATACCGTGAACCTCACCAAAGCCTGGCGCAGATGACAGGGGCACAGTATTTAAGTAATCTTGAACAATACGCTGCCTGGCCGCAAGGGTATTTTCACCTTGCTGATAAACGCGGATCATCGCCGAACCAATTTGCAGTAACTTATCTTCAATACTAGAGGTTAAACCGAATTCAGAGTGGCGAAACTTTTCAATTTGGGTCGCTAAAGTACTGCCACCAGCATTTGACATATTCAAGCCAGCTTTTTCGGCAATTTGGGTAATACCAGCAACCACAAATCGAGGCCAATCAATCACAGGGTTGTGGTTAGGCTCAGGGTTCCAAAGCTCACGGTTTTCAATGAAAAGTAATGTATTAACCACTTCACTGGGGATCATGTCGGTGTCTTGATACGCACGACTAGGGTATAGAGCATCGAATACAGCTTGATTACGACAATCTTGAATAATTAAACCAGATTGTGCTTTTTCATGGTACGGCGGAAAAAAACCATATTCGGTATAATCCATTAACATTGGCGAAAAGCTAGCTTGCTGCTCAATAGTGAAGCCATTTTTAACTAGCTTATCAATATATTGGGGTAACTTAGTATAGCCATGACGGATATCAAACGGGCCATACTTTGGATAAATAACTTTGTCGGTAGCAAAAGGAACAACTTGATAAGTCAGCTGTGTGCCGTAATGATGAACTAATTTAGATTGGTAATGGGAGGTTTTAACTTCAAACGCAACAAAAACACCAACAGCCACTAATAAAATGATGAAAAGCAAGATAAACAACAGTTTACCTCTGCGGCTAGAGTTGGCTTTTTGCTTTTGTTGAGAAGATTGAGGCCGATAATTATCAAACTTCATATCTAGGTTTGGATCTGACACAATCACTCCGGTGAGTACCAAAACACTGCCAACATGTCAGCAATGTTCCGCTCGATAATATAACATGAAATCGCCGAGGCATTTTATCAGATAGCGATAGTGTTGAGATAGATGGATAAATGATAAGAAGTGTCTTTTTATTGGTTTGTGGTGAAAAAAGGTCATAAATGCCCATTTTACTAAGGCGGGTTAATAAGTCACTCTGCTCAACTTACAATTAAGAGATTTATAAATTACCGTGAAAATTGATAAATTCAAATACTTGAGCTCAACTGTGAACGGTATGCTCAATTTTGCACTTTAAATCTTGCGCTGATAAAACGTAAATTTAATGCAGCTAGCGGCACCAAGCCTGCTGGGTATAAATTTATTATCTTGAATTGAAGGTGGCTACAAATGAATACCGAACCTTTACTAAGATTGGGCTTAGCCATGTGGTCTCAAACACAGTGGAAGCAAAGCGTGTATGGCGATTCGCCAGTATCGGCACGGTTAGAAAGATATGCACAAATATTTAATACCGTTGAAGGCAATACCACATTTTATGCATTACCGACATCCCCGACAGTAATGAACTGGCGAGATGCTGTACCAGAGGATTTTAGGTTTACTTTTAAACTGCCAAAAACAATCACCCATGACTTACAGTTACAACATGCTCAAGCAGAGTTAATCCACTTTTTTAATGTGATGGAGCCGTTAACTGACAAAACCGCTATGTGGAAAATTCAGCTTCCAGCAAAGTTTGGTCCTAGCTCGTTGCCAGCTCTTGAGAGATTTTTACAACAATTACCTAAGGATTTTACCTACGGCGTAGAAGTTCGTCACTGGGCATTTTTCAACAAAGGCGAGCATGAAAGAGCGTTAAACCGACTATTAATAGCGCATCAATGCAATCGTATTATTATGGATAGTCGGCCGCTATTTGCCGCAAAAGCAGATAATCCAGCGCTAATTGATGCACAACGTAAAAAGCCTCAAGTCCCTGTTCATCCTATTGCAACCGCTCATCAACCTGTGGTGCGCTTTATTGGCCAATGTGACTCACAAATAAACCAGGCCTTTTTTCAACGCTGGCGAATTAAGCTTGCGCAATGGATAAGAGAAGGAAAGCAGCCTTATATATTTATTCATACTCCTGATAATCTTCAAGCACCTGAGCTCGCGGTCGCACTTTACAACACATTAAAAGAAGCCGTTAAACCAAATGAGCTCGCTGAAATAAATTTACGCCAACACAGTGACAACAAATCTGACCAATTAGATTTGTTGTTCTAAATAAAACTCGATTGCAGTAAAAAGTAAGACGCATTTAAGCCAGAAATGAAACTATTATTATCTGCAAGCTAACCCGCAATAACCCTACTAATATCCACCTCATACAAGTACCGTACACAAATGCCACAAGGCTAAAATAATTTCTCGTTATCACTACAATCACTTAGCAACGATTACGGCTATATATGGAATATAAAACCAATCCCAAACTGGCTAAAGTCCCTTTTATGAGCGATCCTTAAAGCACATGATGTACGTCTTTAGACGTACTCATACTTACTAACATTCGCTACTCTCAAAACACGAAGCTAGATAAGGACACACATTATGCAAGTAGGTAAATACTTAAAAGTACACATCCTGTTGATAGTAGGTCTGTTGATGTCGACAAATATCCTAGCTGTAACTCTTAACGTACTCGAATGGGAGGGCTACATAAGTCCGTTTAAAGAGGATTTTAAGGCCTATGCCAAAACAAAAGGAATGGAGGTGGAGTTAAATATTATGGACCCCTACATCACAGACCCTGAGCTTATTTTCAACAAGATGCGAGCCAGTGCTGCGGATGTTACTACCCCTACACACAATTACTACAAGATGAATCAAGACAGATTACTTCAAGTTCTTCAGCCGATAGATTTCAGTAGACTGACCAACTATTCTAAAGTACTTGGTTCATTAAGGACCAGCCAATACGATGAATTTAAAGGCGAAAAATATTCAGTACCTTTGTTAGGAGGCTCCTATGGCCTGGCTTACAATGCGGCTAAGCGGGATGAACCTAAATCCTGGGAAGTCCTATGGCAACCAGAAAACAAAGGTAAATTCGCCATCACAGGTGATCAATTTGAAGCCAATATTTATACCACTCTATTGGTATTAGGTTATCCACCTGAATCTTTTTATGACATAGATGCCGCAACATTAGACAAATCTAAAGTACAAGCAAAATTAGATAGCCTAGTACAAAATGCAGACTCATTTTGGGGCGGGATGGCTGATGTAGAACGCATGAAAGATCTAGAGCTGGTTACAACCTATTGGTTTGGCGTTGCTGCAGCCAATCAAAGCGGACAGAATTGGAAATTGGCTACCCCAAAAGAAGGCCAAACTGTGTGGTTAGATACCTTAGCAATAGGTAAACACCTCAATGGCGAAAAACTAGATGCCGCCTATCTATTATTAGATTTTATGATCAGCGAGCCAGTGCAAAAGCGCATACTAGAAATGTACGGTTCTATCATAGTTAACGGTGAAACGGCCAAGTTACTTGACCCTCAGTTGGTTAAGGATGCCAGAGTAGGTGATGAAACATTTTTTTCAGAGCAGTATTTATGGCGTCCACTGAGCTCAAGAACACGTAATACCTATAAGCAAATGTGGAACAAAGCCAAGGCAAATTAACTAAAGAATCAAACCATAAAAAATAGCTCATCAATATAATTGATCATTATATTTATTTTATTCTTTAATAATTAAAAGCTTAGTTATTAACAAATGAGCTATGTTAATGACTAAGTTATGGTATCAAACCGTGTCAGTAACTCAATGCTACAATTATTTTTGTAAAAGTTAATATGAGTTGAGCAAGATTAAGATTGCCGATAATTTATTTTACGGCAATCTTAACACTCATAATAACGGCAGCATTGCTCAAGTTAATAGATTGTGCGGGGCGCGTTTAGCATGTTCCAATAATGAGGAGCAGCTTGCTTTTCTTCGTTGACGACTTCATCTTTAGCTTCAGAATTATCGTCGGTGATAGCGCTTTTTACGAGTGGAGTATCAGTTGTTTTGATGCTGATTTCAGCTAAGGTATTCAATTTTTTTGAATCACCTTTGAACACTGATTTAAGCATATTAGTTACGCCAGATTTCTTAGGCGATTGAGCAACCGGATCTAAACTTGTTGTCGCATTAAGTGGTTGTGTAATCACATCAACAACATCACTTTGAGAATCTGCAACGATTTTGTCGGATATTGAAAGACTTGCCAACGTTTCAGCTTTTCTTTGTGCCACACGTTGATCAAATTCTAAAACAACTTCATTAATTTCACTTTTTGCAATAGCTAAAGCTGCCACTAATTCATCAAATATCCGATTAAAATTATTATAGTTTTGCGCATAAGGAGTAATATTCCCCTTCATATCGTCGCTTAAGTTATTGGTTAAGCGTTTGTAAATATTGATTTCTTGCTCAAGTTCGTACAAATAAGTTTTAGTAAACTTGATATTGTCGTCCATCGATACAATGTCTAACTCGAGTTTGTTCTTTTTAGTAATAAAATCATCAACTAGTGACTGAGGTACTTGTGCTGGAGGTGTAATAGCTGAGACATATTCGTCAAACTCAGCAATCATACCAACTGGCTTCCACTGAGTAAAATGTGGGTTCCATCCGTAACAGTTTGCATCATTTTTAACAAATGCTATTGCTTCAGTCGTTGTTAAAGGGCCTGTAACATCGCCTTTTTTTGAAAAAAACCACGTATTCATATTTATTATTCTTTTATTAGTTATTAAGTATGTGAACTAGAGACACCAGCCAGGGCTTTCTGCAAGGCTTCATACTGCTCATTAACCGCTCTAATAGTCGCCTTAACCTGCTCATTTAAGTTTTGGGTCTTATTCTTACAGCTAATCGTGTCGCGATCTAAATCACTCATTGAAACACCAATAACTTGCAAAGTAGTTTCTATCCGACTCAAAGCTGTATTAAGTTCTTTCTCTTTTACTAAAAAACTCTCAATAAGCTCAAGCGGAATTTCAATCGGAGATGGTGGCGGTGTTATTGTCATTTCAAAATCGGCAATATCGCTCACTGGCATCCAATAAGCATAGGAAGGATGCCATGCATAAGTGTTTGGATTGGTTTTTACATACTTGATTGATTCAGCTAAGCCTAATGGTCCGTTAAGTTCGCCATTATTTGAGAAGTACCATTCTTTCATCGTTCCACTCTTATCCTTAAATGGTTTTTGGATGATAATTGTTTAATAAAATCATATTATAGTGGTGATTTTATACGACGAACATATGAAAAATATATGTCGATAAAGGAAGGTATGTATATAACACCGATACAGGTTTGCGATAATATATCATGTTGCTTAATTCGACTACTTTTGAGCGGATATTTAACCAATTCACTCATTCAAACCAAGGTCACAACAAAAACACAACCACCCTGCAACATTAAAGCGCCATATATACAACAATGCGCTGTTCAATGATTAGCAAAAACTGACCCCAATTCATAACAATAAACCTCAAAAAATGGGGTTATTTTATACGCCCAACGCCATAGCCTTACTTCACCTTATAATTCACTTCCTGACCAACTAAATACCAGCCGAGCCCGCCAGGGCAAGCATTATTGGAAAACAAAAATAAGCCATGATAATACACCTATGCTTGGGGAATTTTTAAAGGCTGGCTTTAAGGTTAAGTACTCATAAGATGGCCCTGTCATTTTTATTTACATCGGCATGATTATTCAAAGCGAAAACTCAATAACATTGGGGGTTAAAACACTATTTAACTGGCTTAAAAATATGTTAACCTAATGAAGGATTTCTTTTGCAATGACTGCAAATTATATTTTTACAAGGATTGTTCAATGTCTTTACAGAATATTATTACAATTGATTTACCGCTACAGCAAACCAATCAATTTTTTCATATTTCAAATTTACTGGCATTAAATTTAATTCAGTCTCACTCAGATGATGTTAAAAATACATTAAACACCCTTGAGCCTAACCCTAAAGATATGCATATAATCGTGCATTATTTCGAGTCCCCACTAATATCACTTCAACACATAGACAGCGACTTACTCAATACACACCTACATATCGCAATCTGCCCTAAATTAACGACAGAACTGGAAGTCACCTTTATCTCATCGGGATTTCATTGCAACATGCAAGCTGATGATTCTGTTGTAGATAAAATAAATTCTATTAAACAAGTACAAGCGAAAGAGATAAGTTTTAGCCATAAAGCTATTTCACGTTATGTATTACAAAAAAAGCGCTTACCTTCGTTCACCAATCGCACCAAAATTTTGGCGCTTACAACTAAAAAAGAGCAACAAATACTAGGGTTTATTTGGGATGGACATTCAAATGAAGAAATCGCTCACAGGCTAGGCATTTCGATAAACACGGTCAAAATGCATGTGCAGAATATATATAAAAAAACCAAAATTAAAAGTCGTGGTCAATTATTTGCATTGGCTGGATAAAGATATAAAAACTTGAACCACATATTTTTATCTAACCCGACAACTATCTCTCACCTTAATCGTCTACAGGGGACAAAATGTCTATAAAGTTACTATTCATATTTGCATTAATCGCTATTTCACCATCAATCGCGGCAGCGACACAAAATGACACCTTGTTTAGTCCCCCTAAAGAAGTGATCAAAACTAAAACGGAAACCAGAAACTTCATCGCCTATGACATTATCACCCAAATTAGCAAGGCTAAAATTGATAGCAAAGTGGTAAAGGGGCAACTGAGCAGAATTAATTATCAATTACCCGTTTCATTGTCACCAGAAAACCTCATTAATAACTATAAACAACAAATTAACGCACTCAATGGGCAAGTTATTTTTGAATGTCATACACCTAGCTGTTTTGATCAGGATGATTTAGCACGATTCATTTCGCCGTTAGATACCACTCCAAAAGATGAACCGTCATTGATAACCGCTAAGATCCAATTGGCTCAAAAACAGCTTTATGTTTCTGTGTATGCCATGAACTGGAAGCGCGCGGCTCACGTTCAATTAGACATTATTGAAGTGATTGAAGAGCCTTTAGACCTACTTAACATTAATCAAGCTTACCTAGGCACGGATATTATTCAGAAAAAGTTTGCCGACTTAAGCCATAAAGACCAAAAAAATACTAAAGACCATCCTATGTTAACCCGTATTCCTGGGGCATATATTGATGAATATCAACAGGTGGAATTTGGTGAAACATCTTTGGTAACAGGCATTCTGGACAAACAACATCAAGTTAAAACCTACCAAGGTAGAATCACCGATATTGGTTACACCCTGCCACGTGGTTATTCTGAATTCGAGGTTGATGCAAACTATCAAAATGCATTAAAGCAACTCGGCTTTATAGAACAATATAGCTGCTTAGCTAAAGCTTGTGGTAAAACAAGCCAGCTTTATCACCATATGAAATTATTAAAATCAAATGGCATGGATGAAAGCCAGCGCTACCGTTTATATCAATTGCAAAGACCACAGGGTAATGTTCAGGTCATGACGTTTGTGATTGGATATAACAACGGTTTATCAGCTGAAATCCGCATTATTGAACAAACCGACCTTAACGACAAAAGGGTCGCAATTGATTTGGAAGGGTTAACCAATAAGCTTGCAGAAACCGGTCATGTGGCGCTAGAAGGACTTATCTTCAAATTTGATAGTGATGAACTAGAAGCTGAAACCATAGATGTGATTAAAGTGGTTGCCCAATATCTACAAAGTCATCCAAAACAACAGTTCTATGTTATTGGTCATACAGATGACCAAGGCAGCCAAGCATACAATTACACTTTATCAGAAAAACGCGCCGCGGCGGTTAAAAGCATTTTGCAGCAACAATTTTCTATCCCTGTATCACAGCTAGAAGCCAAAGGTATTGGAGAATATGCCCCAGTTGCAAATAACCTAAATGAAGCCGGAAGACATAAAAATCGTCGAGTAGAGCTAGTGTTACGTTCAGATGTCAAATAACCTCAGTGCGGGATAACAAGCTGAATTCACACTCTTACAGCTAACATCTAAATCTAACATCTATAAACTAAACCGACTTAAGCAGTCCCAATAAATAGACATAAATATATGTTTATTTATTGGGCTTTTATCATCGTTTAATGACTTGATATTGAAATAGACTAATTATTTTGCTCAGCCCTTTGGCGTTCTACATCTGCTTTAGTTAGCCCCATAGCATCTGTCATGTAGCACACTTTTACTAACTGAAACATTTGTACTAATGCACTAACCCTTCCTGCATGCATTTGCATGTTTAGAAGCGCCATAGTCGCGCCCACCTCATCATCACCTACCGATAAAGCGGTTTGACTTAATGCTAAATTCGCCTCGGTGAGCTCAGCAATCATACGTTGGTATTCGGTAACATTTTCAGGCGTGTAACAGGTAGATGTTTCTGGCAGTTGGCTTAAAAAAACCTGATACTCTTCAACAAACTTATTGGCCTCAACCAGAGTCTGTTCACCGAGCTGTTGCAACTGCTGTACTTTACCGCTTTTAAACACACCTACAGCACTCGTGCGCGCTTGCGCCAGTTCATTAAACTCTTCCATTAGTGCTAACTGTTTATTGGTTATTACTTGGCTGCGTTCTGTTATCGGTAACGTTTTAGCATCAAACGATTTAATAGCCGCTTGGTTTCCTGCCGATGATGCAAAACTGATTGTGGCAAGTACTGCCACCATGAGAGTGTTTCTTGTCAATTCCATTTATATTAATCCTTTAATCCTTTAATTCCTAAATTCTGATAGCAACTGTGTCAGTTACTACGTATAAAATTATGTATCTCGAGTATGCGATATGAAAACCTTTACTATCAATTAAATAATTAATAAAAACTCAATCAAGTATATTTTTAAATACCTCAAAAAAAATACCGCGTTGCCAGCTGAACCTGTTGTTCCTGCAAGTCTACTGACTCACCTAAATAAACACGTGCTGATCGGGTTGTATCCAGATAATTATACTCAAGATGCAAAAACCAGGGCCGCTCGATTTGATATTGATACCCTAGCGTAATGCTATGCCCTTGTTCGTTATTATCATCATAAGGGGTGCTATCTTTGTCGGTAACACTGAAGTCTTCAAACCGTGCAGTTAATCGGTGCCTTTGCCACTTTTTACTGAATAAACTATAAAATGATGCAAAATCATTATCGACAACTGGCTCACCAAGTGTTGATGTCATCAAGGTGCTACCTGTCATAAATTGACTTATAAAATCAATATTATAGGGTAAACGCCATTTAGTACCTATGTGACTAAAACGAGTATGCCAAACATACTGACCTTTTTTGACAATAAGGGTATTGGCATTATTATCGTAATACCCCACCTGAGCTTGACCCTGTTCAAGCCATGTCCATTTAGCGACTACATGGCCGCCGACTTGGTTATCCAGTTCGATAAAGGGATTAGATTCTGGTGCTTGTGCCGCGAGTTTGCCCCCTTCGGCCATAGCAGGAATAGCGGTAATAGGTAAACGTTGCTGATGAAGTGATTGCCTAGAGCTTTGAGTCCAACCATGCCACGCAAGCATGGCACCTGTTGTGTCATTTGAACTAATTAACTCACTGGTCAGTGAAAAATCATGCTTTGATTGTCGATACTTCCCTAATGTTTCAACGGTAAAGCTTGCACCTAAATGCCTGACTTCTTCGCCTATCCAACTGTTCATGGTCGAATAACTTAAGGTATAAGGCGATGACCATGTTGTGGCAATATTTTCCATTGAAATTTGTGGATACATTAAGCCAAATGCGGCGCTCAATCTAATCCCATCTTCATTCGGAATATCACGATACTGCAATCTAGCCTCGGTAAAGCCAATATTATTTTCCAGCCCGTCTGCATATGCATTTACAACAATATGACTCGACCAACTTTCACTCCACTGGCTGTTAAGGCTACCGCCTAGCTGGCCTAACGATAGGGTTTCATTAGGGCTAAACCGAAACTTACCCAGGCCACCATCAACATAGGACTGGATTGTGTCGCCATAGCTTAAGCGCACATCAACAATGCCAGATATGTCATGTTCTATCTCGTTTGCCTTGCCGACTATGGGTAATAAAAGGCAAAGCATGATGGTGGCTAAGAATCTGTTAATGATCGGATGTTTCCTTTTGATACGGTGACGCCATAAGCCATTGATTAAATTTTTCTGCAGGTAATGGGCGTGAAAGATAAAAACCTTGGCCCATTTCACATTTCAGCTCAGTCAGCCAATCGAGTGTCAGTTTGTCTTCTATTCCTTCGGCAACGACAGTTAAACCTAAACTATGTGCCAATTGCAGTGTCGAGCGCACAATAATTTGATCTGATTCATCTTGCATGAGTTTTAACACAAATGATTTATCTATTTTAAGCTCATCCACAGGCAACTGCTTTAATTGCGCTAAAGACGAGTAACCGGTGCCATAATCATCAATAGATAACTTTAAGCCATTTTCACGCAGCATATTCAACTGTTTCACCGCTTGCTCAGGGTCTGACACTACCGCATCTTCGGTTATTTCTAGCGTCATAGCTGATACGGGCACATTATTTTTTGCCAATACATTAATCACCCAATGACAAAACTGCTCGTCTTTTAAATTTTCAGCTGAAATATTCACTGCTATACATATTTCAATGTCCATTTGCTGCCAACGCAAATATTGCGCAATCGCTTCATTTATCACCCAGCGAGTGAGTGAATTCATTTGCATGGTTTTTTCAGCAATAGGAATAAACGTATCCGGTGGGATAAGTCCTTTTTGGGGATGCATCCAACGCACAAGCGCTTCTACATGAGTCACTTTTTGACTGGCTAAATGTAACTTTGGTTGATAAAAAAGCACCAGTTCATTTTGCTCAATGGCTAACTTTAACTCATTAATAAGCTGAAATCGTTCGAGGGTGTTCTTATCAATATTGGCATCATAAATTTGATAATCAAGCTTGTTCTTTTTCGCATATTGCAGTGCAGTATCGGCATGACGTAATAATGTGACTAAGCTGGCATCTTGCTTATAAAAGCTCACCCCCGCAGTAAATTGTAGGCTCAATATCACATCTTGGAATTGATACGGTTGACCAATTTGTTGTTGAAGTTGATTTAAAAACATCTCAAATGAATGTTGCTCACATGACTCAAAAGCCAATACAAACTCATCGCCTGATAGTCTGCACACTAGTGCTTTTGGACTCATTACACACAATCGCCTAGCCACTTCTTTAATAACATCGTCACCCACTGCATGGCCTAACGTGACATTCACATCAGTTAAACGCCTAATATTAATTAAGCAAATTGCCATGGTAGAGTGGCTCATAAACCAGGAGGCACTGACCCGTTTTAGTTCATTTAAATTGGGTAAATTAGTCAGTGGATCATGAAACGCTTGATGGGCAATTTCCCCTTCACGCTTTAAAATTGCTTGCTGCATCACGGTAAACTCACTAGCAAGTTGAGTCAGTTCTACACTGGAATCTACCGTCACCTGTGAGTCATAATTCCCTTTCGCAATAAACTTGGCTTGTTCAATCAGCTGCTTAATGGGGCGAGTAATACTGCCCGAAATAACAAATGCCAATAAAAGTGAAAATGGCACCATAAGTAGCAATAAGCCAATTTGTTGTAACCATTGCGATTGCAAAGCCGCGAGTAGATCGGAACGCGATTTATACATATAAGCGTGCAATGAAGCACCTTGCACATCGCCTAAAGACTGCTGCCACAATATGTAATCACTGTTACGTTGATCTTTTTCAATAAATTGCGCTAATACCGATTGTTCTGTCAATGTTAATGCCGAACCTGAATGACCAATGTCTTTCATTTTACTGTCAGCGTTCAGCATAAAGCCGCTGTCTAATCCGGTAAGTTGGCGTAATGAATTCGCCAATACATCATCGATAATAAAGCCAAAACCGACCCAACCAATAACGCTACTACCGCCACTAGTCAGCACAGAAAACTTGATTTGATATAGCTTACCATCTAGTAGATAAAATGGGCTCAGTTGCTGAAATTCTGAATCGAGTTGATATTTAAAATCCTTACCTTGCTCAGACCCTAATTCAACTTGCTCTTTACCTAGGTCATTTTTTTTAGCCACTAACTGACCAATCACTTTACCTTCGCCAGACACCGCAATGGCTAACGAGGCGTCGATACGTTTACGATGATTATTTAATGCCACCAGAAAACTGCGGTTGTCTCCATCGATAAAGATTTCTTTAAGCCCAAAATCCTTCGCGGCCGTTTCTGCAAACGCCGCTAGATAGTTATTTCGGTTATTAAACTGCGATTCAAATACTAACCCCGCAACAGCTAATTGATTAGATACATGTTGATCTTCAAGCTGCTGGTTTGACTGATAAGTTAACCAAAAAGACATTAGCTGCACTGCAAGCAGTAACAGTACAAAAAAGGCGAAAATTCGGGTTTGAAGGCGGTTTAAAAAACGCAATGTTAGTATCCTTCTAAAAATTCAAATTCATCTAGACTACGTTGTTCTGGAATATCATCAAAATCAGCAACAACATTTATCGGCACAACTTGCGCTTGAGAGGCGACTAACTGCCTGGTTTCAGATATTTGATTATTCGGCATGTTAAGTTGTGGGTGCCAAACAACAACTTGATATTCATCATCGGCAATGTGGTCAAAATTCACTCGACCTTGCTTATCAGTTATCCCATAGAAAGGAGTATCTACCACCAACAAGTGCCCAGACATCCAATCATGAACATTACACCCCATTGACACATGACCGGTTTGTTCAAAATTGATAATTTGTTGCTGTTGTTCCGTGCGTAGTTTAAATGAAAATCGTTTAGGCCCAAGTGCAGAATATATGTGATGAGTGATATCATCTTCATTCACAAACACAACATCTTTACCTTTTTGCACCACGGTAATATAAGGTGAGAACTGTTTATCAACTTGATGGACTTCAGCTTTTTTGTTGTTATCAACGCCTTCAGCGCTAACAGAATGCTTGGGTAATAAATACACCACCATGTTTTCAAGCCCTTTACCGTTTTGATCAAGAACATTAATCTCTTGCGCAAATACTGATACCGTAAACAAACCGGCTAAGGTGCAGCTCAATAAAACATGTTTGACGACATTCGTTAACTTCAGAACCATTTTTAAACCCTTAATTGTGAGACATTTTCAATACCTCAGTAACTGACCCCATTTATCCATATTTAATTTCAACCAACAGCATTTTTACTTCGATTAATCATTATGATTAAGCAACTCATGGCTTGATAAAACAACATAATGCTTTTTCATTTAAATATCGATAGCGTTTACCGCAGAGAAGCTGAGTGCAATGAATAACTCAATAACACCTATAATATAGACTAAAAATTCCCCTCTATTATTAATAAATATCGACTGGTTCAGACTTAACGACCTCGGGAATATGTGTGTTAGTAATAAGTGTCACTTCTAATGTAAGTGAGCACACCACAGCATTGTCAGAAAAACAATAGTGGCACTTACTTTTGCATTACTATCAGGAATTTAATATGAATTCTAGCATCCAGAGCAACATAAACTTAGTCTATGATGGCAACAATTTAGGGTGAAAATGTTATTTAGAAACTATGGATAGCCATGCTGTTTTAGGGCAGTAAGTTCTTAAGCAATCAAACGAACAACAATCTTGGGTGATTAGATGGACGCTCCCTAATACGGCGTCAATGCGCCAAACTGATGTTGAACCACACAGTTACTTAAGGAGCGTCCACTATGAAAGTTACCACTATTGCGATTGATTTGGCAAAGAATGTATTTCAAGTCCTTGGAATGGATTGCCATGCAAAACAAGTCTTCAATAAACGATTAAATCGCACTCAACTGACAGAATTTATGTTGCAACAGCCCAATTGCGATGTGGTCTTCGAGGCCTGTTATTCATCCCATTACTGGGGGCGTAAGTTTCTCGATATGGGACATACCGTTAAGCTCATTCCTGCCCAACATGTCACCCCGTTCGTACGAGGTAGTAAAAATGATAACAATGACACCTTAGCTATTTATGAAGCCAGTTTTAGGCCTAACATTCGTTTCGTGCCAGTGAAAACCGAAGCGCAGCAAGAAATATTGATGTTACACCGTGTCAGAGAACGATTAGTGAAGGAGAAAACCGCCTGCACTAACCAAATTCGAGGTGTATTAGTTGATTTTGGGATTTGCTTTGCCCAAGGCTATAAGGCGTTTGAAGTGGCTATGTGGGACATCATTAACGATGCATCACAACGTCCTATCATTAAACTGATGGCTAATGATTTCTGGGATGAATATCAAAGTGTTAATACTCGTTTAGACAGAATTAATACCTTGATTAAAAAGCTTGTCGAGCGTGACCCTAATGGCAAAATATTATTGAGCATTCCAGGTGTCGGCCCCATCATCGCGTCAGCATTTGCCGCATCGATTGGCCGAGGTCAGGCGTTTAATACCGCTAAAGAACTGGGTGTGTGGCTGGGGTTAACCCCCAAGCAATTTGCCTCTGGCCATAGAAGTGTCAATGGTAGTATTACCAAGCGAGGCGATGGCTATTTACGTAAACAGCTTATTCATGGCGCCAGAACAGTCGTCAGCCATGCGAGTAAAAAGCAGGATGATTTAAACCGTTGGATAACGCAGTTAAGAAGCCGAAAAAGCATCTGCAGTACGGTGGTTGCCACTGCCCATAGGCTCGCCAGACTGATATGGATTTTATTACAAAAACAAGTGCCTTATGCTCCGCAATACGCTGCGCACCAAGGAGTAAACCATGGTACCTGTTAATACTGTTGTCGCTATCTTGCAGAGCTCGGTCTGGCCAAGGGTAAATAACCCGAGTGGGTGATAAGAGCCGCAAGATAGCACATTACATACTCACCAAGGTTGTTGTTAACGATGAAGAAATGGCTCAGTCCAACCAGTGCTAGCCCGAATAGGCCAAGGATAGGATAAACCTAATCCGCATGGGTGTTTTACAATTAAAGGCGCAGTGGTACGGATTTCATTAGGGGCGCAGCTTGACTGTAAAGCCCGTATATATGGCAGTACAACCGCTTCTAGCGGTAAATGAGTCGCATTAAAAGCAATGACAAGTGTGAAGCAATAAAATAGAAAACTAAGGCCAAAAAACTTTGGGTTAGCAGAGTATTATCTTGACTCACCGGGAGCGTCCATATATGGCCATGTTATTATCATCCAAGGTTCATTCATATTGTAAATACCATTAAGATACGTCCGATAGTAAGGGAACCATACAAAACTGTGAGAGTTGCTGGCCAGTTTTCTTTATGTGTGACAGGTTGCCATAGTCAAACTTCAGCGGCTCAATTTGACTATCCAATACAATACATAACTCATAGCCTTTTGAATCACCAAGGCGTCGACGGATTTGAAATGCACTAATATTTTGTATTGGGATCAGCTGTTGACTCAGAGGATAAAGAGAGCTGACGTGGTTGGTGATTAATTGTTTATCTAGATCAAACTCAACATAACTACGGAAAAAGAGAAAGTGCCAACTGAGCAAAGCGACAAGTGACCAAATAAAAACTTCATCGTTTGACCAGCGTTCAAAACCTGCAGTCGCAAACAGAACCAAAAAGGCCAATAGACCTGCAAAAATCCGTCGAGTGATAATATGCGTGTGAGTGTTGGCTATGACTGCTTTGCTTGCAGAAAGTTGTTTAAAAGGCATGTTTATAAACTCCCCACATATTTCATGATAAAGCCAAATACCATTAAAAATGGCAAAGGATAAAAAATCCGTATTACCAATTTAGGCTGCAAAAGTGGTTCGATAAATGGCGCACTGTTAATTGGAACTGCTGATTGATTTTTTTGGTTGTTATCCAGCGAGTGTCGTGCCTGTGACAGTGTTACTTCAGCACAAGGTTTGCTTTCGACTTGGGCTTGTTTGTTCGAAGTATTTGGTATTTTTTCACGACTAACACTGCCAGTTGCCGAGTCGAAAGTGAGTTGATGTATATGAGGAAAATCGCTAATTTGCTCTTTGGCTGTGAGCTTAAATAAATTTGCAAAAAACATCGCTAAAAGCTTGGTGTCTGCTAAGTCACCGATGGGATAGACAATATCATGCAATTTAAGCTCAAACTGACTTCTGTTATGACTATTATGGCGTAATAGCAACTCTGTCGATTGCAGCGGTGCCAGATGTGACTTTTTGCCGTGGTAGCCTAAGATGGTTAATTGTACAAAGCGTTGCTGGGTCTGATTATCCAGTATCAAATGATGCTTAAGAAAGACAAGCAGCAATAGAGGAGGACACAGTAAACACGTGACAACCTGATAGAAAGTTTGTTCTGCTCCACTCAGTGTTAGCGCCATTAATACAGAAGCAGATAATGGCAATAAACCTAATATTGCGAAGCCGCGAAAAATATAATGATATTTGGTAGGCAAGCGTACCTTATCTGGCAAACCCGCAGGCTTTATAAATCGTTGCGCTTGTTTGGGTAGCTGCGAATACTCCATGTACGACGTCCTTGTATTACGGTTAGCTTATTGGTTACGCATTTAGTTGTTGTTAATTATCACTGTTTTTCAAAGCACTATTGAAGTCAAGTAATATCCCTTGAAGAAAAACAATCTTATTCCTTAAGAGCATGGGGCACCCTTTTGATATAATAAAACCAAGGGCATTGATGATAATGCACCTTGGTAAGCTCGTTTATGGTAAGAGGATCTATTCTTGTTGTAAATGGAGCTGTCACTCATTGCTAACAACAATTATTTATTGATTAGGGCAGTGAAGATAAAAACCAGCCATCAGCGGTTCTCATGTATTTACATCTAACATAAGATGTTAATGAGTCACTTTCAATGTAGAGATTTATTTTTGCTAACTCAATTGCAGCAAATCTTTCCTGCTTTGCTTTTGGTGCATCTTCGTAGCTAACCCCTGTAATCTTTACTGTGTGAGGCTCACCTTTACCAAACCTACGCTTATTAGCTCGTTCTAATATTTTTGTTAATCGTTTTTCTTGGCCTTTTGTTGACTCTGGTGGCATTTCTGCCATAAAAGCTGACAAATTTTGGCTCTTAATAAAATCAAGCGTGCCTAAGCAGCGTTGGCCTAATTCATTATCAAGGCTTTTATCACTGTTTGCCAAAGCATTATGGGAGCCAAGTAATATGGCGAGAAGAAAAACAATCTTATTCCTTAAGAGCATGGGACATCCTTTTTAATATAATAAAACCAAGGGCATCGACGGTGATGCACCTAGGTTAGTTTGTTAATAATACGAGGGCCTACTCTTGTTGTAAATAAAGCAGTGGTTCACTGTTTTGAAAGATTTTTTGAGTGGTGTTACCAATTACAACGGTAAAGGTCTTCACACTGTCTTTGAGTAAATCTCTACCTTCTAATGCATCGCCATTTACTGACACTACATTCCCAGCAAATTCGATATAATAGGTTCTAATTTCATCTTCAGCACGTATACCAACTAATTTGACCGTATGAGTACCTGCTGCGAGAGGCACAGATATTGGGCCGACTTTTCTTTGAGGACTTGAACCGTCTGTAATAACTTTATCATCGACGACTAATTTAAAGATATCGTCGTTAAAATTACCGTTATCCCCAAACGTAATATCAAGCAATAATCTTGGGTGGCCATGTTATTTTGGAATAATCGCTTCACCAACCACTGGAAGCGCTAATGGCGCAAGAAGCAATAATCTTGGGTGGCCATGTTATTTCTTGTATTCAACGGTAAAGGTCTTCACACTGTCTTTGAGTAAATCTCTACCTTCTAATGCATCGCCATTTACTGACACTACATTCCCAGCAAATTCGATATAATAGGTTCCAATTTCATCTTCAGCACGTATACCAACTAATTTGACCGTATGAGTACCTGCTGCGAGAGGCACAGATATTGGGCCGACTTTTCTTTGAGGACTTGAACCGTCTGTAATAACTTTATCATCGACGACTAATTTAAAGATATCGTCGTTAAAATTACCGTTATCCCCAAACGTAATATCAAGCAATAATTTTGGGTGGCCATGTTATTATGGTGTAATGTTTAGCCAATAATCTTGGGTGATTAGATGGACGCTCCCTAATACGGCGTCAATGCGCCAAACTGATGTTGAACCACACAGTTACTTAAGGAGCGTCCACTATGAAAGTTACCACTATTGCGATTGATTTGGCAAAGAATGTATTTCAAGTCCTTGGAATGGATTGCCATGCAAAACAAGTCTTCAATAAACGATTAAATCGCACTCAACTGACAGAATTTATGTTGCAACAGCCCAATTGCGATGTGGTCTTCGAGGCCTGTTATTCATCCCATTACTGGGGGCGTAAGTTTCTCGATATGGGACATACCGTTAAGCTCATTCCTGCCCAACATGTCACCCCGTTCGTACGAGGTAGTAAAAATGATAACAATGACACCTTAGCTATTTATGAAGCCAGTTTTAGGCCTAACATTCGTTTCGTGCCAGTGAAAACCGAAGCGCAGCAAGAAATATTGATGTTACACCGTGTCAGAGAACGATTAGTGAAGGAGAAAACCGCCTGCACTAACCAAATTCGAGGTGTATTAGTTGATTTTGGGATTTGCTTTGCCCAAGGCTATAAGGCGTTTGAAGTGGCTATGTGGGACATCATTAACGATGCATCACAACGTCCTATCATTAAACTGATGGCTAATGATTTCTGGGATGAATATCAAAGTGTTAATACTCGTTTAGACAGAATTAATACCTTGATTAAAAAGCTTGTCGAGCGTGACCCTAATGGCAAAATATTATTGAGCATTCCAGGTGTCGGCCCCATCATCGCGTCAGCATTTGCCGCATCGATTGGCCGAGGTCAGGCGTTTAATACCGCTAAAGAACTGGGTGTGTGGCTGGGGTTAACCCCCAAGCAATTTGCCTCTGGCCATAGAAGTGTCAATGGTAGTATTACCAAGCGAGGCGATGGCTATTTACGTAAACAGCTTATTCATGGCGCCAGAACAGTCGTCAGCCATGCGAGTAAAAAGCAGGATGATTTAAACCGTTGGATAACGCAGTTAAGAAGCCGAAAAAGCATCTGCAGTACGGTGGTTGCCACTGCCCATAGGCTCGCCAGACTGATATGGATTTTATTACAAAAACAAGTGCCTTATGCTCCGCAATACGCTGCGCACCAAGGAGTAAACCATGGTACCTGTTAATACTGTTGTCGCTATCTTGCAGAGCTCGGTCTGGCCAAGGGTAAATAACCCGAGTGGGTGATAAGAGCCGCAAGATAGCACATTACATACTCACCAAGGTTGTTGTTAACGATGAAGAAATGGCTCAGTCCAACCAGTGCTAGCCCGAATAGGCCAAGGATAGGATAAACCTAATCCGCATGGGTGTTTTACAATTAAAGGCGCAGTGGTACGGATTTCATTAGGGGCGCAGCTTGACTGTAAAGCCCGTATATATGGCAGTACAACCGCTTCTAGCGGTAAATGAGTCGCATTAAAAGCAATGACAAGTGTGAAGCAATAAAATAGAAAACTAAGGCCAAAAAACTTTGGGTTAGCAGAGTATTATCTTGACTCACCGGGAGCGTCCATATATGGCCATGTTATTAGTAAGCACAGTAATTTTGGGTGGCCATGTTCTTCTTTATTTTTTTGACATTCCATGTCGATGACTCGCTTAGCTTTTCAGTAGCATCGTCGCTACAATAATTATATCTGATCTAACAATTAGGATACTTGTTATAAATCAGCAAAATGTTGATGGTCTTGGGCAATACACCAATCCCAAGCGGATTGGGTTACAGGTGACTCGTCACTGGTTTTATCACCGTCAGCTAAATCTGCCATTTCAAAGGCCAGCCCCATTATTTTCTGATTAATCACATCACGAAAACTATCATTATCCACGGGATAAAGATCAAGGATTATCTCACGCGCAAAATCATGATCTTCTTTGTTAGATTGCACTCCTAGAGTCATTCGGTCAGTCGAAGTCGCCATCATTGAGCATTCATCCCACTGCTTATCTTTATTTATCAGGTCTTGATTGTTAATACCACTTTGTATACTTTCACTTAGTTGCTCCCTATAAATATTACTGTCAAAGTCCCACGGCATTTGTTTTTTTTCTGTGGCGTAACTTTGAGCACAACACAATAGTGAGGCCATCACTAAAGTGAGTTTTAGTTTAAAAAGCGACCTGGTTGACATAAAAATCTCTTCATTTAAATAAAAAATCAGTGCGGGAGACCCGCACTATAATGTGATACTGTTTTTTCAATTATTTCTTAATTGATGATCCTGCTGTCGCATTATATTTATCTAAACCACCTTCTTTAGCTGCAATTCGTGTCACAATAATATATTCAGTCATACCTTGACCTTTTTGTTTGCAATTAAGCATTCCATTCTCCAAAAATATTAAAGTGAAAAACGGTCAGCATCATTTCACATTTCCTTAACAATCAACATTATCACTAGTAATTATAAAAAATATAACTACATACTTTATGATAACTAAAGGGATTTAAATTTTACAATCCTGATTTAATCGTTATTATGGCATCGTTTTTAATTAACGTTTAAAAGGATTTTCTGTGAAAAAAGGATATTTTTTTTCATTTGTTTATTTAGCATTACTTTCTGGTTGCGGTGGTTCATCGGACACGCCAGTACAAGAAGTTCCAGACCTAAAACCACCTGTACAACCAACAGAGTATAATCATCAAGTTACAGGTTTAGCGGTTTATCAAGGTGCTTTATCCGGCGCAAGTATCTGCATCGATTTAAACCAAAACTATGTGTGTGATAATGACGAACCCACCTCTGTTACTGATGTTAATGGTAACTACCAGATAGATTGGAAAAGTGAAGTTGAAATACCTGAGTATTACCTACTGGCAAATTGGACCGCGTTAACTGCGGCATCAATAACGCCTGCAAAAGTGCTAAGCGCTAATTTTAAAAATCCGCAACCTATTCAAGCACCGTCTTCTGTCGTCGATGAAAATGGCCAAGGTATGTTAATTGCTTTACCAGAACATAATGGTGCAATTAATGGGTTAACTCACATAAAGGCCAGTCGGCTTGCAACAATGAAGTTGCAGGGATTATCTGCTGCAGATATTCAAACTCAATCTGCTGAGCTTGATGGTTATCTAGCATTTCTTTACGGACAGCAGCTTAATTCTTTATATCAATTAAGTGTCGCGCAATCTATTTCAGAACGCGTAATAACTGTTGAGTTATTACATGCATATTTACAACAAGTTATTGCCGGCCAAGTAGATTCAATTCTGGTTATTGAACTACTACTTGCGAATATCTATGATCAATTTGAAATACTTATTGATACTTTAAATTTAACTCCGCAACAGTTTGTGCAAGCTAACCCACTTGATGCTCGTTTCATCATTAATGATGAGCTGATTCTGCTTGGATTAATTCAGCAACCCATAGACAGCCAAATAGTTTCATTTGAGGAATGGGAAGCTGTTATGGAAAACCTAAAAGACATGACCAATGTCTTTACTTTGAATTCTATAGGTGACTTTCATATTTTTTCTATGTCTAAAAGCCAACCAAAATCAACACTGGTAGGGATTATGGATGCTGGCCAGTTTTTTGGGTTTATTCAAGAAGACTCTCCTAATGAAAACGAAAGACAGCAAGAATGTTGGAACAGCCAAGAGTCAATTTGGGTTAAGCCAAACAGCAATCCGACACTTCCGATTGCACCTGATATCCAAGGTAATACCCTGCACTTAGTCTATGAGGGAACCAATGTACCAATCACAATTACCATAGAAAAATATCAAACGGCTTCCGAAGTTTGGCAATCATTTTTGTCTGCGTCGCCTTCATTTTTAAAGTTAGCCGATATTGAATGGCCTAGCACAATTTACCGCCTATACTTTTCACAGGCGGATGATGTGATGTGTAGAGAAGCAGATTCCTACCAGGTATATGAATATGCGGATACTTTTAATCCCGCCACCTTTAATACGCTAGGCGTTATTGATACTTTCTACTCTTATATATTACCTGGTGATGTATTGATTAATGATCAAGAAGACACCTATACATTTGTTGATTCTGGGGAAACTTATGGATGGAAATTATTGACCAGCCCAAACATGTTGCCTTTAATTGAAGTAAAACAACAATTACCAGAAAACAAACAACTAAATGTGCTTCCAAGTTATTATTTATATACTGATGGAGTATTTATTGAAGTTGAATTAAACGAAAAATTCAATTATGCAAATACACCCTCTTACCTGCAATTAAGCTTTGGTGATAATTATGCGTTTGGTGATAACCTTTTCCAAACTTTACACAGCTTATTAATCAACTAGATAATAAATAGAAATCAAGCCATCTACTGAAGAAGATGGCTTTTAATTACTCCATATAATAAAGACGTCCTGCATTACTTAGGTCTGCGAACAATATAAACCAGTTTAGTTAACCCGTTTAATCATCAGTAGATTATAGATATTTTCCGTATATATTGGGCCTTCGCCGAACTTTCCATCAATATTAAAAAGAATAATTGAAAGTAAAATATAAACTACATTTTTCAATAGAAAAAAATACAACATTTGTAACCTACTAATAAATATGATTTAACAAGGTCAAATTAGTAGACAGGCTTAAAGCCCCAAGCTATCTTAGCTAAAGTAAAGCCAAGGTAACAATGTATTTATGCAGCGTTAAAAGGATGGCGCGCACATTATTGCGTGTTAAATGAAGCGCATATCAATCAGGAAGATGAATCGATTCAGAAAATATCTGCAACGCTCCTTCCTTATCAGATTACCTATACAAAACAATCAGTTATAGATATCTATTTTCGATCACAGGTTACTCATGAAAAAATCATTATTATCTTTAGCCATGATTGTTATTTTTTCAGTGGTGGGCATTCAACTTTTCATCATTCCGCTGTTTGAAAGTCATATCAGACATCCAACAGAAAAATGGGCTTTAGAGTTTTTAACTTCAGGTTTTACCAACATACTTGCACAGCAATTACAGCCGTTACCCAAACAAGAAAGAGCGCTCTACTTACAAACCATACAGGCTAATTTTGGCGTTGAACTTTCTTTACAAGAATTCAAAAAAAATGACTTTTCCATCGAACAACAACAATGGCTTGAGCAAGATAAAGTGTTGGGGGATCCTTTAACTGATCTGGTATACCGAAAAATAGACAGTGAACAGATGTTAGTCGTGATCAATCCGAATACTGTACCTAAATATTTAATTAATGATGCACAGCGTTGGAGTATGGGCTCATTCTATCTTATTCATAAAAGGTTAGCAGGACAGCCAGAAAAGAACTGGCCATCACTTATGGGTTCTATTAGCGATAATTTTGAACATCCCGTTTCACTGCAAACCATGAGTGAATTAAATTATAGCAAAGCACAAATGAGTGACTTAAATGAAGGACGTATTATTGCTATATCCACTGCCGACTCTGATTTCATTGGCTATCCAGCGGATATTGTTATTCAGCGTATTGCTAACAGTGACAAGGTCATTGTATTAGGACCATTCAGTCCCGAACTAAAAAGTAAAGTACAGTACATGTTAAGTATCTTTTATTTGATATTTAGCTTATCGCTGCTGGTGCCTATTGTTGTGTGGCTAATACCTGCGTGGCGCTCTATGCTCAGTCTTGATAAAGTTGCGATATTACTCGGCCAAGGTAAATTCGACACTCGTGCCAAACTGATCCGCTTTAGTCATTTGAATCATTTATCAAAAACATTTAATCATATGGCGGAGAAAATACAGCGTTTAATTTCTTCACATAAAAACCTTATTAATGCGGTTTCCCATGAGCTGCGTACGCCTATTGCACGGATTGAATTTAATCTCGAGCTACTCAGAAACAGCACTAAAAATGACTATCAACTGAAGCAATTAGATCGTATTGAGTTTTCATTAAATGAGTTAAATTCATTGGTTTCAGAAATGCTTGCACATGCACGATTTGATAGAGAAATGCCCGTACTGACATTTGAGTCTGTTGAACTTAAGCACTGGTTGAAACAAGAGCTCATCACCTGGCAAGAAGCTAATCCAAACATGACAATTATTTTACTTGAAAAGGGTAACTGTAATGCCATGATTGACCGGTTTTATATGAGCCGCGCTATCTGCAATTTAATTAGGAATGCAATAGCATACGGACAAAATCAAATCCAAATAAGCTACCAAAAGTCGCGTGTTGGGTGGATGCTATTCATCGAAGATGATGGCACTGGTATCCCCTTAGCTTCAAGAGATAAAGTGTTTGAGCCATTTTATCGCGAAGATGAAAGCCGTAATCTACAAAAGGGTGGCACAGGATTAGGTCTGGCAATTGTAAAGCAAATTTTAAATTGGCATGGAGGAACCGCTAGCGTTAGCACTTCCGCTTTAGGAGGTGCACGCTTTGTCCTCGATTGGCCAGAAAAAACATCATGACTCATTGCGAGTTGAATATGGAACAAGTGATGAAGACAAAAATTTTAGTGGTAGAAGATGACTTACCCTTAGCGGAATCTATTCAGGAATACCTCACATATGAAGGTTATCAGGTAGAGATCGTCTCTAACGGAGTGCAAGCCGTATCACACATACTGGAATGGCAACCTGCACTAGTTATGCTCGATATCATGCTACCAGGAAAAGATGGTTTGACCGTATGCCGTGAGGTTAGGCCAAAATATAACGGCTATATTTTAATGTTTACTGCCAGAGAAGAAGAAATAGATCAAATTGTAGGGCTTGAAATCGGCGCAGATGATTATTTACTAAAACCCGTCAAGCCTCGTTTATTATTGGCTAAAATAAAAGCCTTTCTAAGGCGGGAGTTATCAACTGAAGCACCCAATGAGCATCAGCAGCCCAATGTGTGTATGAATTTCGGGCAACTAACGATTGATATCCAAAAGCGAAGTGTCATCTTAAGTGATGAGCCTATCCCACTCACAGATGGTGAATATGATCTGTTAGTCACTTTAGCTAGACATGCAGACAATATATTGTCCCGCAATGACCTAGTAGAACAAGTAAAAGGTCATTACTACGATGGTATTGAGCGTGGCGTCGATAATCATATCAGCCAACTTAGAAAAAAACTGGGGGATAACGCCCGTAATCCATTTAAAATTAAAACGATTCGCACAAAAGGTTATTTGTTTGTTTCTAGCGGCTGGTGAAATTAAGCCTGCCATCATAGTAAACACCATCATTCAAAAAATCTAAACTATTAATATAAAACAAATACGACTTTATAAATTGAAATTAAAATTGCCCTCCCCTCTGAACCTAAAGACAATTCGTGACAATATCTGACAGCAGCTGACAACCGCTGAGAGTTGTTCTTGTCGGCGTGTGTTAGCATTTTGTTTATAAATTTAGCCCGTCTGCAATGCCGTGCTTAATGACTAAATAGTCAAAAGTATTAAAACGCAAAGCAATGACTAACTGAATTTTAACCACAACAATATTGAGACACTATGGAGATTCTATGAACAGAGGTAATAAAGGGATTATTGTTGCATTAATAGTAAGTGTTTCCGCAGTACTGAGTGGCTGCAGTGGAAACTCTGATGAGTTGGATGAAAAATTAACTCATACTGTAAAGATGTCTTTCATAAATTCACTGGCTTATATGGCTGATTTTCATGTTAGTAAAAGAAATATTAGCACAGGATATACTGGCCTATTTGATAGCAAGAATATCGCTTCAAGCGATGTTAAAGCCAATGATATAAGTAGTGTCTACAACTATAGTTACGATGCCATTAATAATATGGTTAATTTAGGCGTTAAAGACAGTATCAATGCTAATCAAGAAAAACGTATAACGACCAATTTAAGTAATGGTAATCATCTTTGGGTCATCGCATGGGAATCGTCAGGTAGCAGCACATTGTCAGCGATAAACAAAAAGCAACACAATACTCCTGATGTATTCAACGTACGTTTATTTGCAAATGGTAATTACGATGTCTCTGTTGACGACACAGCCATATTGACTACGGAAAAAGGTATTGTGACTGATTATCTAGCAGTTAGTAACTGCGCTAACAGTTTGAAAGTGGCAGGTAATACCATTGATTTATGTACGGGTAACATTAGCAGTTCTTACTTACTCGTAGTAGATGGTAATGGTAAACGAGTTATGACAGAAGAATGATTTTTACATTTAAAAACAACAACTTACTCATTTACGGGCGGCTTTAAAAGCTGCCTGCAAATGAGGTGGCAATATTTTTAGTACATCATATTATTTCACTTTCCAATTCACTTGTTGGCCGGCAAAAAACGGCACAATAGGGTTACCGTTAGGCAAAATAATTTCTTCTGGCACGGTCCAGGTTTCTTTTACCAAGGTTACGGTGCCAGTATTACGCGGTAAGCCATAAAAATCAGCACCGTGTAAGCTAGCAAAGCCTTCTAACTTATCTAATGCGCCTAAGTTATCAAATACTTGGGCATATAACTCTAATGCGCTCCAGGCGCTGTAACAGCCAGCACAACCACAAGCCGATTCTTTACGGTGCTTTTCATGCGGCGCGGAGTCTGTCCCTAAGAAAAACTTACTTGAGCCCTTTGCCACAGCAGCTTGCAACGCTTGTTGATGAATATTGCGTTTTAAGACCGGTAAGCAAAAGTTATGCGGACGAACACCACCGACTAATAAATCGTTACGGTTTAATAATAAATGCTGTGGGGTAATGGTTGCTGCAACATTAGATGAAGCAGCAGCAACAAACTCAGCGGCTTCTTTGGTGGTGATATGTTCAAACACCACTTTAAGTTGTGGCAAGGTTTCGACAATACGAGCAAGGTAGCGATCGATAAAGACTTTCTCGCGATCAAATATATCGATGTGTGATTCAGTTACTTCACCATGAATAAGCAACAACATACCTTGCTCAGCCATCACTTCAAAAATTGGAAACAATGCATCTAATGCTTTCACTGCGGCATCAGAGTTCGTTGTAGCACCTGCTGGATATAATTTTGCGGCCACAACACCAACGGCTTTTGCATCAATGATGTCTTGCGCTGTAGTGCTGTTGGTTAAAAATAAAGTCATTAGGGGCTCAAAGCTGCTCCCTTGAGGACGTGCTGCAAGGATACGCTCACGGTAATCAACGGCCATCTGGGCTGTAGTGACTGGTGGCATAAGGTTTGGCATGACAATCGCACGTTGAAATAGGCGTGCTGTAGCTGGCACGGTTTCTTGTAACATGTCGCCATCACGAAAATGTAAATGCCAGTCATCAGGGGTTGTGAGAGTAATTTGCGTCATAATGAGTCCTAGGTTGTGCCACCCCATTTACGTCAAGCCATAAAAGCGGGCTAATTAAATGAGCGTGAAAGATGCGAGCCAAATTTTGCCGCTATTGTGCCTGAAAACCGCTTTGCTTAATAGATGCGGAATTTGAACGCTGACTTTGCAATTACAAATAGTATGACGTTATTTGATGCTAAAAAAAGCCGGACATCGTTAAACGACATCCGGCTTACTCAATATATTATGCAAATAGCCTATTTAAAAGTGACCAATACTTATCGTGCAGTAATGTGGCCACTGCGGACTAAAATGCTAGCTCAACACCCGCAAATACACCGGAAAATTGCATATCCTGGCTACTACCAGAAAAACCATTTACATCAAAACTGAAATCACGGTACCCAACACGCACCAGCGTATCTAAGGCAATGCCATCAAACTGCCACCCCAAACCTGCACTGTAATCGTGTACGCCTGTTTCATTAAGACCTACCATGATGTCAGCAAAAGCAAAAAGCCCTAACCCTGGTACACCAACGTGTGCATTGCCATATCCCATAACGACACCGCTGTCGATATCGCGCTGTGTGGCTATGCGTGTTAACTCTTCACCAGCGAAACCGTCAACACGAAGTGAACCGTTCATTTTCTTATAAGCCGCGCCTAAGTCTAGAGACACAATATCGTTATCTAAAATCTCATAATACAAAACAAAATCAGTGTTACTCAGATCATTATAAACCTGTGATGCACCTTCAAAGTTCACCCCGTTATAATAAAAACCACTGCTATCTTTTGAAGCGGAGCCTTCTAGACGATTTTCACGAATTTTAAGATTTGGCACGATTGGAATTGGATGCTCAATCGCTAACCACACACTGCCCTGGGTTTCTGAATCATAGTCGTAGGTTTGGGCAGGACCCGTCGCATTGCCAACATTACTGTCGGCATTAAACGTACCTGTTGCGTCAGTTTGCCATAAATCGCCACCGACTTTAAAGCCGACTACGGTTGCTGCTTGTGCAGAAAAAACACTTAACAAACCAAAAATGGCTGTTGCTACAAGAGTCTTGTTCATTGTTATCCCTGAGAAAGTAAATTAGTTAAATCAATTACCGCTGCATTGGCACGCGATATATAGTTTGCCATCACTAATGAATGGTTAGCCACCAAACCAAAGCCATTACCATTTAACACCATCGGGCTCCACACCGTTAGCTGAGTGGCTTCCAACTCGCGAATTATTTGACGTAAGCTGACTTCGGCATTTTTCTTTTCTAATACATCGGCAAAATCAACTTCAATAGCGCGCATAAAGTTTAATAATGCCCATGCCGAACCGCGGCTTTCATAAAACACATCATCAATTTTCCACCAGCTGGTTTTAATCTCTGCACTCATTGCTGAAGGAGTCGATTGACGAGCTGCGGTATCACCGGCTAAATCGGTATTCAATCTATCTTGACCAACACTCGCTGATAAGCGCTGAGAAATACTGCCTAAACGCTTTTGTACTTCTTTAAGCCATTCGTTTAAGTTATCTGCTCGGGCATAAAATTGCGCGTTAGTATTGCCTGAATCACTTATTCTGGCTTGGTATAGCTTAAGTAATTTAATCGCATCACGGTATTCACTTTCAGCACTGGGTACCAACCAACTCGTGTGCTCAATATTTAATTTGGAATGTGCTGATGATAAATCCGTATCGGCGGTAGACTGGGATTGCGAGCGACTAAACTCTTTACGCATAACCAATGCTAAGTCACGTGACTGTTCCAGTGCACCAAACTCAAATGCCGGCATATTATCCATAAATATCGACGGCGGCATCATATCGTTGGCTAACCAGCCACCAGGTTTATCCAGTAAGGTTTCCATTGTGGCAATCAAGGAGTTTGTTGTCGCATATCCTGTAATCAACTTTCCTTGATCTGTTTGCATAGCAACGGGTTCAATAGGGTCTGGCTCTATACTCCACCAAACGCTAACAAAATAGCCTATTAAACCGACTAAAGCGCCGGCGGCAAAAACTTTATTCCTTGTAAATAGCATCAATAGTACTCCTTAATGATGGTGATGATGTTCGCTATTATCTTGATGTTCAGAACCAGCTTGTTTTAATACAGGCAATTCAACCTGCAATTGCTGTTCAGTATCAAATATCAATGTTAATACTACCTTATCGTTTTCGGCTAATGGCTTATTTAAGCCTAATATCATAATGTGATCGCCAGACGGTTTTAAACTGAGCGCCCCATGAGAAGCAATAGCTAAGCCCTCGACTTGACGCATTTTGACCATGCCATTTTCTTCAATAATAGTGTGCAATTGTGCTTCTTTGGCAACAGCGGTTTTTACTGCGACTAAATTAACCGCTTTATCACCATGGTTTTCTAATGTTAAATATGCGGCTGTATTTGGAACAGATGCTGGCATTGCGCGCACGTGCCCATCTACTAGAATAACATTTGCTACTGCAGTAAATGATAAAGACGTTAGCGCTAAAAAATTAAACAGATGTTTGAATATTGGTTTCAATGTCTTAAACTCCATGTAATCCCTGCTCGTGTTTACAAAGGAAACAACGAATGAGTCTTATAAAAATGCGTGATGAACAAGGTGTACGTATCATCAGCTTCAATCGCCCAGAAAAACGTAATGCATTTAATCTAGCAATGTATCAACAACTCACAGAATACCTTATCGAGGGCGATAGCAACAATGAGATTCGTGCCTTTCTGTTACATGGCGAAGGAAACTGCTTTACCGCTGGCAATGATATTGCTGATTTTTTGCAAAGTGGCGACCTCAATAGTGATCACCCAACCGTAAAATTTTTAATGTGCTTACTGGAATTAAAAAAACCGCTAGTAGCGGCAGTATCAGGCGCTGCGGTTGGCATTGGCACAACCTTATTACTGCATTGTGATCTAGTGTATGCTGACAATAGCGCAAAATTTCAAATGCCTTTTGTAAGTCTAGCATTAGTGCCAGAAGCTGCATCAAGCCTATTATTACCATTAATCGTCGGTCAACAAAAAGCTGCTGAACTTATTTTAATTGGCGATGCATTTAATGCGGAAACGGCTGCTAAATTAAATATTATCAATCAAGTAATTGAAACTGATGTGATTGATTTTGCATTAACTAAGGCTAAAAAGTTGGCGAGTCAGCCGCCTGAGTCCTTGCAAGCATCACGACAATTGTTGCGATATAACCAGCAACAGGTGAAACAACAAATGCAGCTTGAATTAACTCACTTTGGACAACGATTAAAAAGTGATGAAGCTAAGCAAATGTTTCAAGCATTTCTAAATAGATAATCATAATAAGAGGGATAAAGCTGTAAAATATGGCTTGTTTGAAACCATCATTTTATAGATGCACTCTCTAATTCAGTGGTTATGATGCCTCAATAGCCGGTCGCTCTGTTGCTTGTTCGGCAGAGCTTTTTAAAAGAAGCACTGAACTAGAGAGTCTTTAATAGTGAGTTGATTTTTTATCCACCATTATAGCTAACACAATATAGGCTAATAGACACACTATTGGATTAGCAAACAATACTAATACACTCACGACTCTTGTCCACATAACCGACCAACCAAATTGTTTTGCCAGGTAATAACACACTCCACAAATAATCTTTGATTTATCAGCTAGTTTTGCAATTATTCTATCCATAATACTCCTTAACATCTTAATGATTCTAGCCAAACGGCTTTAACTAACAGCCACTTAAACTAAGCTTGATTTTGCAACTTGGTCAGCAAGTGAGCGATAACTGCACAACAAATAAAACTCACAAAGGGCAGTAACACTATGGCTAATAAGGGCATAACCAAGCCTAGTTGCTCAGCAAACATCATTACTTCTTATTCGCAGCAGTAGTGACTGAACGCTCCGTTACTTCACTCGCGATGGCTTTATCTTCTGAATAAAAACTGCTGTTAAATATTTGTTCAGCTATTTGAGTTTTTAATGACAACACAAACTCTTGCTTGGCTGATAAAATTAAATCCTGGCTAGCTTTTGAAATATTTTGCTCTAGCATTGTGAAGGTATCTTGAACCATTAGGTCATCTGCTTGCGCTGTAAAACTGCTAACCGATATAACTAATGCGACTGCTGTGGCGCCAACGATACGACTTAAACGACTTGTTGAATTTGAAATAAACATGATGTCTTCCTTTTCTGTTTAGTTTGCAGTGAAACCTGTTTTTCGCTGCTGACAGACTTAGTATTACAAACACCGTGCCAACTTTCAAAAAAACACACTAACCAACTGAAAAATAATATATAAATAAATATATAAGTTAATATTTCGCCTATTTCAAACTATGTTTGAGAATAAAAAACAAACAATTAGTAAAATTAACCACATGGTTAGTCAATTTTACTAATTCATGTTAAATCACATTAAAAGAACGCGCTTACATGAAAATATATGACTTAAAAATACTTAAAAACTCATGTTCAGCGCGGAATTCAGCGACAAAAAAAGCGCTCTTATGAGCGCTTAATTTAGGGGAATTAGTTAGGCTATCGGTTCAGGAGCATTTTCATCCATCAAGGCTATCGCCCCTCGCACCACCTCAATTCCAGCGCCCGCTATATGGGCATTTTCACTTAAATAACGGCGCCAGCTTCTTGAGCCAGGCAACCCTTGGAACAAACCAATCATGTGGCGAGTAATGTGATTTAATCGTCCACCTTGCTGAATATGACGTTCAATATAAGGCAGCATTAACTCAACCACTTCTTCACGACTTAATTGCGCCGCATTACTGTTAAAAAGCTGTTGTTCAACTTGGGCTAAGATATACGGGTTTTGATATGCTTCACGGCCAACCATCACGCCATCAACATGCTGAAGATGTATTTTAGCTTGGTCTAAGCTGGTAATCCCGCCATTAATACCGATATTAAGTGCTGGGAAATCACGCTTCAATTGATACACACGATCATAATCCAGTGGTGGGATCTCACGATTTTCTTTTGGGCTTAAACCTTGTAACCAAGCTTTACGAGCATGAATCGTAAAATCGGTACAGCCTTTCGCACTGACAGTTTCAACAAATCGCGTTAAAAACTCATAACTGTCTTGATCATCAATACCAATACGGGTTTTAACGGTAACAGGAATATCCGCTAGTTGCTTCATAGCATCAACACATTCAGCGACTAATTCAGGTTCACCCATTAAACAGGCACCAAAACGACCATTTTGGACTCGATCAGACGGGCAGCCTACATTGATGTTAACCTCATCATAACCGCGCTCAGCTGCAAGCTTGGCACAATGAGCCAGGTCTTTTGGGTTTGAGCCACCCAATTGCAATGCCAGAGGATGCTCTTCTTCATTGTAAGCTAAATAGTCACCTTTACCATATATGATGGCACCCGTAGTAACCATCTCTGTATATAACAAAGTATTAGCAGACATTAAGCGAGCAAAATAACGATAGTGGCGATCTGTCCAATCCAGCATAGGAGCAATTGAAAAAGTGCGATCTATTTTTACATTAGCAGTCATAAAAACCAATATTTGTATCTGAAGCGGCCACCCTAGTTAATCTATAGTGATAACCACAGCATCATTAAAGAAGATATAACTAAGATAGAGACGGGCCTGCAATAAGCTGGCGATATGGGATAATTATATCATGTATATCTTAGGTTCAGATACCCAAATAATGAAGGGTGTTCTAGACTGTTAGTTAATGCTAGAGTAATTTATAGTCTAATTACCTTTCCCCTTAACTGCATTTACCTATAAGGATCAAATTTAATATGAACGTTGAATTTATTAACCCTTTTCTTGTGTCGTTAGTAAATGTGATATCGACAATGGCTACGATGGACCTTAAGCCAGGCAAACCACAATTGAAGAATCATGATCTTGCTAAAGGAGATGTCTCAGGTTTAATTGGTATGGTGGGGCCTAAAACTAAAGGGTCTCTGTCGATTACTTTCGAAGAGCCACTTATTCTAGAGATTATGAATAAGATGTTAGGTGAAAAGCCGAGCGGTATTAACGCAGATATTACTGATTTAGTGGGTGAAATTACCAATATGGTCACTGGCGGAGCTAAAAATTTACTCAGCAGTAAAGGTTATGATTTTGATATGGCGACCCCTGCGGTAGTATCAGGAAAGAATCACACTATTTCACATCAAGCCAAAGGCAAAAAAATTATGATGCCATTCTCTCATGAATACGGTATGGCTTTTATTGAAATATGCTTTGAAGAAGAATAAGACTCCTAGTGCAAGACTTGAACGCTAGATAGACTTAAGCGAGCATGCCATCACTTAATGGCTCGCTCGCTGATCCGTAATCTGTAATCGAAAGTTGAAGCGGTCGATTTCCCTTATGGCAACAATTCGACCACGACTCTGGGAGTCAATTTAGTCACGAGTTCATAAGCTATTGTGCCAATATGTTCTGCAACCTCTTCTACCGCAAGCTCTTTTCCCCATAACTGCACGCTATCACCAACACTGTCAGTGGCATCTATGCCTAAATCGACTGTCAGCATGTCCATTGAGACTCGGCCCACTATCGGCACTCTGCGTCCATTAACCAATACCGGCGTTCCTTCAGGCGCATTACGGGGATAACCATCTCCGTATCCTATGGCGACAACACCCAGTAAAGTATCTTCTTTTGCTTGCCAAGTTGCCCCGTAACCCACACAGTCACCGGCTTTATGCTCTCTTACTGCTATTAAATTAGACACTAATTCCATAGCAGGGATTAATTGATGATTAATGCCTTTATCACCCATTACTGGTGATACTCCATAAAGCGCAATTCCGGGGCGTACCCAATCTGCTTGGCTTTGTGGCCAAAAAATAGTGGCGGCAGAGTTCGCTAACGTTCGTTCACCATCAAGCCCAGCAATCAGGTCTTCAAATGCTTTCATTTGCTTTAATGTCAGTGGGTTGTCGGGTTCATCGGCACAGGCAAAGTGGGTCATTAAGTTAATCGGTTTAGCGACCGAATCGCAAGCGATTAAGCGCTGATAAATAGAAGAAAATTGCTCAAGACTGAATCCTAACCTGTGCATACCAGAATCAATTTTAAGCCACACTTTAACCGGTTTGGACAAACTCGTTTGTTCTAACATCAGCAGCTGTGATTCATGATGAACGGCGGTTTCAATATCATTTCCAACAATTAATGGCAGATCTGAGGCCCTAAAAAAGCCTTCAAGCAATAATAAGCGCCCTTGCACTCCGCCATTACGTAGTTCAAGTGCCTCTTCTAATCTTGCTAATCCAAATCCATCGGCTCCACCGTCATAATTGCTGACGCATTGGGCGACATTTAACAACCCATGGCCATAACCATTGGCTTTTACTACCGCCATAATTTGGCTATGGGGAGCTATCTCACGTAATCTGGCAAGATTATGTTTCAATGCGTGACGACTAATTTCAGCGCGGGGAAAAGGTTTCAAAAAATGGCCTTATAAAACAAATGATGGCCGCAAAGCTAAACCATCGTTAATTATGTTGTTAAATTAAACAGGTAATCGATGATATTAATCTTCTTCGAATTGCGGCCCTGAATAATTATCAAATCGTGAGAAATGCCCTTGGAAAGTTAACCTAACACGCCCAATTGGACCGTTACGTTGCTTACCAATAATAATTTCGGCTGTGCCCCTGTCTTCTGTATCGTCATTATAAACTTCATCACGATAGATAAACATAATAAGATCAGCATCCTGCTCAATTGCCCCTGATTCACGTAAGTCAGAGTTAATCGGGCGTTTATCAGCTCGTTGCTCCAAAGAACGGTTGAGCTGAGACAAGGCAACCACTGGAATTTCAAGCTCTTTAGCTAAGGCTTTTAATGAACGAGAGATTTCAGAAATCTCTAAGGTACGATTATCTTTTAGCGCTGGCACCTGCATTAGCTGCAAGTAATCAATCATGATCATCGATAAACCACCATACTCACGTGCAATACGTCTTGCACGACTGCGCACATCTGTTGGGGTTAAGCCTGAACTATCATCAATATACATTTTGCCTTGCTCAAGCATAATACCCATAGTTGATGACACTCGAGCCCAATCTTCATCATCTAACTGACCTGTACGAATTTTGGTTTGGTCAACGCGGCCTAAAGAGGCCAGCATACGCATCATAATTTGTTCTGAGGGCATCTCTAGACTAAAAATAAGCACTGGCTTATCTTCGTTCATGGCGGCTTGCTCACACAAATTCATCGCAAACGTGGTTTTACCCATAGATGGACGCGCTGCAACAATGACCAGGTCTCCAGACTGAAAACCTGCGGTCATTTTGTCAAGATCAGCAAAACCACTAGAAACACCGGTTACACCGTTATGGGGATTATTATAAAGCTGCTCAATTTTATCGACGGTTTTTTCCAGAATGGATTTTATTCCTTCTGGGCCTTCACTTGAATTAGCCCTAGACTCTGCAATCTTAAATACTTTGCTTTCAGCCAAGTCTAATAAATCACTTGAATTTCTTCCTTCAGGATTATAACCCGCATCAGCTATTTCATGGGCAACACTAATCATGTCTCTCACCACTGCGCGTTCACGTACAATTTGCGCATAGGATAAGATGTTGCCAGCACTAGGGGTGTTTTTAGCAATTTCACCTAAATAAGAAAATCCGCCGGCATCATCTAATTGATCTTCGATTTCGAGTTGTTCAGATACCGTGATTAGATCTATCGGTTGAGCTCGCTCCATTAAACGTTGCATTGCATTGAAAATCATTCGGTGCGATCGAGAATAAAAGTCTTCCGCTACAACCGCTTCAGCTACGCGATCCCATGCTTCGGCATCGAGCATAAGTCCACCCAGCACAGACTGTTCTGCCTCGATTGAATGAGGAGGTAACTTTAAGGCATTTACTTCGACATCTTTCTGCCTATTTCTTGCTCTAAATGCGGTTGATTGTTGCGACATTAACACTCCAAAATTCTAACGACTTGCAAAAAATATGGTATAACACCGTTGTCGAATTTAGCTGAGTGATATTAACCCAGCGGCGATTGTAAACATACGGAAAAATAAACTGCATAAGGAAAAAACATGCGTATTACATTGATAGCCGCTTTAGTGTTGTCATCGGCTTTAGCCTATGCAGATGAAGGCCAATGGCAACCCTACCAGATGCCTTCTATCGCAGATAAACTGATTGAACGCGGTATTGAAATTCCCGCAACACAACTTGCAGATCTAGGTCAATATCCAATGAATGCGGTTGTCAGTTTGGGCTATTGTACCGCCAGTTTCGTGTCTCCCCAAGGCCTAGTTGTCACAAATCATCATTGTGCCTATCGCGGCATTCAATATAACAGTAAAAAAGAGCATAATTACCTTGCTGATGGCTTCTTAGCTAAAACAATGGCCGATGAGCCTTCTACAGGTCCTAATGAACGTCTATACATTACTGAAAATGTATCTGATGTTACCCAACTTGTTACTGCGGATTTAAGTAATGAGCCGTTAATTCGTTACGAACAAATTCAAACTAACAGCAAAAGTTTAATTAAAATATGTGAAGCCGATAGTAACTACCATTGTTCAGTAAATAGTTATCATAACGGTCTAGAATATTTCCTGATAAAACAGCTTATCATTCGCGATGTCCGCTTAGTCTATGCACCACCTGAAAGTATTGGTGGCTTTGGCGGTGATATTGATAATTACGAATATCCTCGCCACTCGGGTGATTTCACCTTCTTGCGCGCCTATGTAGGCAAAAATGGTAAACCAGCAACTTACTCGGCAGACAATGTCCCTTTTCAACCTAAAAGCTATTTAAAAGTAAATACTGACGGTGTTAAGGCTGGCGATGGTGTATTTGCCGCCGGTTACCCAGGATCGACTAGTCGTTACAACCTCACTAGTGAACTTAAATTTGCCAGTGATTGGTTATACCCAACCCTTGCTGCCCGTTACCTGTTACAAATTGACACTATCACCCAAATGGGAAATATAGATAAAAACATCGCGATTAAATATGCCGGCACTATGGCTTCGATGTCAAATAGGATGAAGAAGCTTAATGGTCTATTAGATGGCTTTAAAGCGACTGACATTGTCGGCATAAAACAAAGTAGAGAAGACGGCTTTTTAGCATGGTTAAAAAAGGATGAGACAGCTAATCCTTTATTAATTCAAGAGCTTGAAGTCTTACTTGCTGAACAACAGAAATATGATCAAATTAACTACTATTTTGAAAACGCGCAATCAAGTGCCTTACTGCTTGCAGCTAAAAGTTTGTACCGTTTAGCCCAAGAAAAACAGAAGCCTGATGCGATGCGTGAATCAGGTTACCAAAAACGTGATATGAAAATGTTCCGTGCAGGCCTGAAGCGTATTGATAGCAGGTTTGATATTGAAGTGGATAAAACCTTATGGTTACAGGATTTAAACGCCTATATTGCACAACCCTTAAAAGTTAAAGTATTCGATGACGCACTAAACAATAGTTCTGACCACCAAGGATTTGTCGCCAAAATTCATGGCATATATGCGTCAACAGAGCTAACAGATCAAGCAACCCGCTTGGCTTGGATAGATAAAACGGTTGAAGAATTTCAAACCAGCACAGACCCTTTCATCCGCTTAGCGGTTGAGTTACATGATACTAATATGGCACTGGAACAAGAAAGTAAGGTCATTGAGGGTAAATTATCTAAAGCTCGTCCAGAATATATGGCTGCGATAATAGCTTACTATAAAGCCAATAACTGGCCTGTTTACCCAGATGCAAACCGTACTTTACGGATAACCTATGGCATGGTTGATGGTTATCAGTCTAAAGATGCTTTATACAAGCAACCATTCACCCGCTTGCAAGGTATTTCTGCTAAACATACAGGAGCAGAGCCATATAATGTCCCGGCCAAGCTATTAGCCGCTATCGCGACTAACGATTATGGCAAACATACTGTTCAGTCGATATATAACGATCCACGCTCTTGGCTGTGTAGACTTATATCGTGCATTGAGCCTAAAGATGATTTTAACTCGGTTCCGGTTAACTTTTTATCCAGTGTCGATACCACAGGCGGCAACTCAGGCTCACCGATATTCAATGGTAGAGGTGAGCTAGTGGGTTTAAACTTTGACTCTACATACGAAGCTATTACCAAAGACTGGTTCTTTAACCCAACTATCACTCGCGCTGTTCATGTCGATATTCGCTATATATTGTGGATGATGGATCAAGTTGATCATGCGGATAATTTGATTAAAGAATTAACCCTAGTACGTAACCCCGAGTTTCAACCTTTCATTCAACTAGATGAAGCTCAACTAGATGAAACTCAACTAGATGAAACTCAACTAGATGAAACTCAACTAGATGAAACTCAACTAGATGAAACTCAACCAGATGAAACTCAACCAGATGAAACTCAACTAGATGAAACTCAACTAGATGAAACTCAACCAGATGAAGCTCAACCAGATGAAGCTCAACTAGATGAAGCCAAACTAGATGAAGCCAAACTAGAAGAATCTCAACTCGGTAAATCGCAACTAGATAAAGCTCAACTCGAAGAAGCTCAACGAGAAGAAGCTCAACTAGAAGAAGCTCAACTAGAAGAAACTCAACTAGATGAATCTCAACCAGATGAAGCTCAACCAGATGAAGCTCAACCAGATGAATCTCAACCAGATGAAGCTCAACCAGATGAAGCTCAACTAGAAGAAGCCAAACAAGCTAAAGTTAAGCAAGCTGAAGTTGAACAAGCTGAAGTTGAACAAGCTGAAGTTGAACAAGCTGAAGTTGAACTAACTGAAGTGAAACAAGCTAAAGTTGAACAAACTGAAGTGGAACAAGCTGAAGTGGAACAAGCTGAAGTTGAACAAGCTGAAGTGAAACCAGCTGAAGTGAAACCAGCTGAAGTGAAGCAAGCTGAAGTGAAACAAGCTGAAGTGAAACAAGCTGAAGTGAAACAAGCTGAAGTGAAACAAGCTGAAGTGAAACCAGCTGAAGTGAAACCAGCTGAAGTGGAACAAGTTGAAGTGAAACAAGCTCAAGTGAAACAAGCTGAAGTGAAACAAGCTCAAGTGAAACAAGCTCAAGTGAAACAAGCTGAAGTGAAACAAGCTGAAGTGAAACAAGCTCAAGTGAAACAAGCTGAAGTGAAACAAGCTGAAGTGAAACAAGCTGAAGTGAAACAAGCTGAAGTGAAACAAGCTGAAGTGAAACAAGCTGAAGTGAAACAAGCTGAAGTGAAGCTAAATAAAGCTCAACAAGATAAAATTGAACAATAGAAATTACTAACGGCAATACACGAAAATGGCGCTCACTTGAGCGCCATTTTTTTACACTATATCAACTCAGCTATCATTTAATAAGGACTAATATTTATAACTTAAATTGTGAGGTTGCATTTTTAAGTTGCACAGCAAAATCATCTAATCCTTGAGAAATATTATGTACTTCACCTAAGATATTTAAGGTGTTCTCAAATGATTCATTCATTTCAATGACATTTCCGCCCACTTGTTCAGCCACAACTGATTGTTGTTCAGTCGCTGATGCAATATGGGTATTCATGCTATTAATGCTGACAATTTTGGATTGAATAGATTTAAGTACATCACCAGTATCTTTGGCATAACGCTCATTGTCTGATGATTTGGTAATTGCCGCATCCATAGTCGAAACAGATGACACCGCAGCACCTTTTAATCTGTCTAAGACTTCACGAATTTCTTTGGTTGCATCGGCCGTTTTAGATGCTAACGCGCGCACTTCATCAGCCACAACAGCAAAGCCCCTACCTTGTTCACCCGCACGTGCGGCTTCAATTGCGGCATTCAGTGCTAATAAGTTAGTTTGCTCCGCTATCGAGGTGATCACGTTTAAAATAGAACCGACACTTTCAGTATCTTTAGCTAATTCATTAATAGAGTTAGAGGCTAGCTCGATACCTTTATTTAAGTCTTGGGAAATATTAATTGTACGCTCGACTACCACTAAACCTGCTGTCGCTTCACGCTCTGCTTCTTGCGCGGCTTCTGCAGCTTGTTGCGCACTAAGTGATATATTATTGACAGAATGACGCATCTCTTCCATCGAAACTTGTACATTGCGCGCATCTTGGCTTTGCTGCTGAGTTGCTTTGGTCGCTAAGGACATTCTTTCTTTCAAAGATTTAGCACTGTCCAATAATGGATTGGTTACACTCACAACGCCTTGAATTGAATCAGCTAACAAGCGTAAGAAACGGTTAAAGTTACTGGATACCTGACCAAGCTCATCGGTACCAATCACTTTTAATTGATGACGTAAGTTACCTTTACCGTCTGCTAGCTCACCTAACGAACTTGCCACGTCACTGGCAGAACTGCTGATTGAACGAGCAATAGATATGGTGGCAATAGCCATGATAATTAATAGGGCAATACCAATACCTAAGGTGAGATATAAGCTTTGCTCGGAACGATTACTGGCTTCAGCAAGGGTTGATGAAAACTCATCGACTTTATCGATTTTATATTGATTAATCCCCCGAGTCAGCGTGTCAAATATTTCTGACTTCTTGACGCTAATTTGACCAACTTGACTCATATCTATACTGCCATCAAGCATGCCCCGAGCCAATTTAGATGTCATTTCATTATATTGTTCAAGTGAGCGAGATAATGATGATAACGCTTGTGACTGATTACCATCTATTGTACTGAGTTTGTTGAGATTTGAATCTAAGGATTTGAACACCTTAGTGGCATTAGCCAATAAATCTTCGTCAGCAAAAGAAACCGATTGTGTATATAACTCATCTAATCTCTGGACAAAGATAACGTTTTGATTGGCAAGTTCAACACGCTCGCTGACCTTACTCTGCATAAAGTTCATGGTGTCTTGGTTTTTATTTATTGCCACTATACTAATTGCTAAGTTGACAGTAAATATGACCACAGACAATACGAATATTAATCCCACTTTTTTAAAAATGGACATGTTATTAAACCAATTCATACTTCGCCCCCAAGCGATTATCGACATATGGTGAATCTTATTAAAGATTTCACAGAGCTAAAATTTTTAACATATCTCGATCCGTGAGAGGCTGTGACGCTTATTTTTGTTTTTACTTAACCTAAAAAAGATCGATATCTGTAATCATAGTCAACAGATGCCTTAATTGGTGTAAAAAATTATAACAAATCTATCTTTAGTCCTATTGATTATCATCATCTTTGTTTATCGGCTGTGCAAGCATAAACTAAACTAAATAATTGAAAGCTTTCATTATGTTAAAATGAGCTAATTTAATAGGCAAAATGATTTCGAGACGTGCGTTTTACTTGATAAAGTTTTTCATCAGCTAAATGGCATAATTCATCTGCAGACATACCGGGCAGTAGAACAGCAATACCCTGCGACACAGTGACCTTATCACTCACACTGGAGTCAGGGTGTAAAATAGCTAATTGCTCAAGTTGCTGTTTGACTTTTTCCGCCACGATAATCGCGCCAGCAAGATCTGTTTCAGCAAGCAATAATATAAATTCTTCCCCACCATATCTTGCACAAAGATCACGCGGACGATTAACGATATTTTTAAGCATATTAGCAAAGCTAATTAAACATTTATCACCTTGTTGATGCCCCAAACTATCATTAAGTTTTTTAAAATAATCGATGTCAATTAAGATTATTGCCAGTGGCTGCTTAGTTCGTTCACTGTTGGCAATTTCTTTATTAATGACATCATCAAAATGACGTCTATTAGCGATTTGGGTTAGTCCGTCGTTAATAGCCAACTCTTCTAGCTCTTTGATTAATCTTTGGTTATCAATATCTTTTTGTATCGCCCGTTTAAACCATGTTTCTGTAACATGATGTCCGGCAAAAACTATCACCACAAAGCACAATAAGCGAATACCTGAAAACCACAGTTCTGAGGTCACATACAACACATTAATACTGAGGTGATAAGCTGATAAAATAGCAATTATACTAAAGAACATTGCTCGATTAGGAAAAAGTGATATGCCAAATGCCAGCACCAACATATCAGTAATCGTGATAGCCGCGCCAATAAAGCTGGCAGAATAAATTAACAGTGAAGTGGTAAAAATAAGCCAACTGAGAAACAAGAATATAAATGAAAAATATGAAGAGTTAATTTTTTTAGGCAGTAATTTACTCGCAATAGTATCAGTAAGAAACAAGCTTAGCATTAAGGGCAGCATAGATAACAGCATGTTCGTTAGCGGTATTTCACCATAAATATACCAAGGCCGATTTATTAACACTAACAGCAATAAACCAAGCGAAAGTAGCTTTAGGCCAATAAAGCTTTTCTTTAAATAAAGCTGTGTTTCATTGTGCAGTTGCTGCTCAAAGGTCATTTTGATGCATGCTCTTATTATTTGGTTAAGGTAAGTGTAATTGCTCAAGTCCAAATAGACAAAGTGAGTCCTCAAAATAAAAAGCCAGCAAAAATGCTGGCTTGAATAAGATACTAAATTGGAAAACTCAAAAACACTCTGCTCAAGTCTAATCCAATAATCAAGTCGAGTTAATTATGCAGCTTGCTCTGCTGCATTATCAGAGTGACGGATCAAATAATCGAATGCACCTAACGAGGCGGTTGCACCGCTGCCCATAGCAATAATAATTTGCTTATAGGGAATATTAGTCACATCACCTGCGGCAAACACACCAGGTATCGATGTTTGACCACGTGCATCAACGATAATTTCACCGCGTGGTGTTAAATCTACAATGCCTTTTAACCACTCCGTATTAGGCACCAAACCAATCTGTACAAAAATACCCGCTAGAGTCACCTCATGGCTGTCACCTGTTTGACGGTTTGTATAGGTTAGTCCAGTAACACGACTGCCATCACCATTCACTTTGGTCGTTTGTGCTTGGGTAATAATAGTAATATTACCCATAGATTTTGCTTTACGTTGCAACACTTCATCTGCACGTAAAATACTGTCAAACTCAAGCACAGTGACATGTTCAACAATGTTCGCTAAGTCAATGGCTGCTTCAATACCTGAGTTACCACCACCAATTACAGCTACACGTTTACCTTTAAATAATGGCCCGTCACAATGTGGACAATAAGCAACACCTTTACCACGGTATTCTTTTTCACCTGGTACATTCATTTCGCGCCATCTTGCGCCAGTTGCCAGTAACACTGTTTTGCTCTGTAATATAGCGCCATTAGCCAGTTCAACATCGAATAAACCGTTTGATGCCAACTTAACTACCTTCTGGTTTTCCATCACATCGACATCATAATCCTTAACGTGATTTTCAAGGTTTGCGACCAGTTTTGGTCCTTCTGTTTTAGAAACTGAGATAAAGTTTTCAATACCGACAGTTTCCGCAACTTGGCCGCCAAATTTTTCAGCCACTATTCCAGTAACCAAGCCTTTACGGGCAGAATATATTGCTGCAGAAGCACCTGCTGGACCGCCGCCGACAACTAACATATCAAATGCTGACTTTTGGTTTAATTGCTCCGCTTTGCGACTGCCCGCATTTTTATCTAGCTTATTTAATACTTCTACAACGCTGATAGCGCCTACAGAAAATGACTCACCATTTAAGTAAACTGATGGCACCGACATGATATTGCGCTGCTCAACTTCTTGTTGAAATAACGCGCCATCAATCATCACATTGGTAATATTTGGGTTAATTGCCGCCATCATATTCAGTGCTTGAATAACCTCAGGACATGTCTGGCAGCTTAATGACACATAAGTCTCAAAATGGTATTCACCTGGCAAAGAACGAATTTGCTCAATAGTGTCAGCGTCTAGCTTAATTGGGTGACCGCCGCTGTGTAATAAAGCTAATACCAGAGAAGTGAATTCGTGACCCATAGGCAAGCCTGCAAAGGTAATGCTGGTAGTTAATTCAGGGTTAATCACTGTCATGCTTGGACTGCGTAGTCCTGTAGCTTCAATACTGCTAACCAGTGCAGAGCTATCGACTATGTCTTGTACTAAGCTTTTAAGCTCAGCTGATTTTTTTGAGTCATCAGTTGATACCACTAACTCAACTGGATGTTTAAGATTCTGAAGATAAGTTTTCAGTTGATTTTTTACGTTGGTATCTAACATAACAACTCCTAAGAATGATATTTGTCTAAGGGAAACAAAGATTGGAAAAAATAAAAGAGTGCAAGGCTGGAGATTGCCAGTTAATGCAGGGGCATTAACTGGCTGGATATACTATCTAACGAGTCATCTATTTCGCGTTAGCAGTTAGCCTTAAATCTTACCGACTAGGTCGATTGATGGCGCCAACGTTTCTTCACCTGGCTGCCATTTAGCTGGACATACTTCACCATCGTGACTAGCAACATACTGAGCAGCTTGAATTTTACGCAGTAATTCAGATGCACTACGGCCAATACCTAGGTCGTGTATTTCAGCTACTTTAACTTGGCCTTCTGGGTTAATAACGAAAGTACCACGCAGCGCTAAACCATCTTCTTCAATCATCACACCAAAGTTGCGAGTAATAGTACCCGTTGGGTCACCAATCATTGGATAGGTGATTTTACCTATAGTGTCTGAACTTGAGTGCCATGCTTTGTGAGTAAAGTGAGTGTCAGTTGATACTGAGTAAACCTCTACGCCCATTGATTGAAGCTTTTCATAATGGTCAGCCATATCACCTAATTCTGTAGGACATACGAAGGTGAAGTCAGCTGGGTAGAAAAACACTACAGACCACTTGCCTAATAAGTCTTGCTCTGTCACTTCAACGAATGCGCCGTTGTGAAATGCTGTGGCTTTGAATGGCTTGATAGTGCTGTTGATAATTGATTGTGTCATGATTAACTCCATTGTATTAATTAACTTAGTAAGGTTTTTTAATGTGGACTTAGTTTTAATTTAATCTTGCTTTAAAACTGCGCCCTGTTTCGATGGAGTTAGAATACGCTGACAGGTTAATTATGTATAACGGATAAAATCTATCATCCTAATCGATTTTACAACTGAACCATAATCCGTTATCGATTTATTATATTGAATAGCAGAATGTTTAAAAATAGCGATTACTGCCAAGGCTCAAAACGGGTTAGCACCCTAGGTATATTAATATCTAATGCTTGGGATAAAGTTTGCTGGTTGGCTTTATTACTCATTGCAGCAAGCCCCTGACTTTGATTTGTAGCAAAAACAACCCAGTTGCCCCCGCCAGTTAAACACGCATGAATATGACTAAAGTGCATATGTAAGTGGCTGAGTAATGTGGTGTTGTTACGGTGTTCTTTCCAGCAGTTAAGTACCAATATCCCGTCGGCTTTAAGCCCTAAGTAACAATGCTCGGTAAACTCAGCGGATAGTAGTGTTGGGTCAACTCCCTTTTCACTGTAAATATCGACAAACAACATATCGCATTTCTTAAAATCACCAGCCTTTAGAAAATGATTCGCGTTTTGATGCACGACAGTCAGCTTTTTGCCTACGGGTAATTGAAAAAATCGTTTAGCGGCGTGAATAACCTGCTCCCTTAACTCTACGGCAGTGATTTTAATCGCCGCATCGTAATGACGTAAAGCGTGCACTAATGCGCCACCACCTAATCCTAAAATCACCACACTTTTAGGCTGCTTTGCCATTAATGCGCATAACATAGCTTGCACATAGGTATGCTGAGGGACAAAAGGCTCTGTTTTATCCATTTTACTTTGTTCATCATTATCACCAAATGATAAGACCCTAAAGTGGCCATCATCAAGCACAAATATGTCACCAAACTCATCGGCACTTGTGTGTAACACTTTATAATCAGACATATCATTCCATCTTTAAATTTAAAATAAATTAACTTTAAATTAATCAACAAGCCAAATTGCTTGAAAAGCCGTATTATAACTGATCACAACTGCATATTGAGATTGTATTATTTAGGACGTGTTATGTTGAATCAAACTATGATGGTGTTGCTGTATTTAGCGGTGTTTATCATTGCCCAAAATCAGTTAAAAAAGTGGATTAAAATTCAAGCCATTAAAAAACAGGTTAGTGAAGTGCGTAGCCGATTGGTGACGAGACTGATTTCATATTTTATGTTTTTTGTTACCTTGTCCGTTATTGCCATTTCATTGGGTTTAGGCTACCAAGAAGTGTCATTATTCGTCTCATCAGCATTCGCTGTATTAGGTGTGGCCCTGTTTGCTCAATGGTCTATTTTGAGTAACATTACCGCAGGCGTATTGATCTTTTTTGTGTTTCCGTACCGCATTGGCGATCGGATCAAAATTGTTGAAAAAGATGAAGATATGTCTGGAGTAATCGTCGAAATATCCTTATTTCATATTCTGCTTAAACGCGACTCAGGTGATGTAATGACTTACCCAAATAGTTTGATGCTCCAAAAAGGGGTGATTAAGCTAGCGAATGAGGCACCGACCAAACAAAAAATCACCGCTAAACGGGTTATTCCCAAACGGTTATAATAAACTAACCTCAATTGTAAAACGTAAAAGGCGCCTGAAGCGCCTTTTTGTTGTCTATCATAGTGTCAATTTTACGCTTTCGAGTGATTTTTGATAATAACACCATTAAAACAGAGAAGTTTAATTCAAGGTTCGCTGAAAAAAAGCCACCGCTTGCAAATACATTTGCATAGCTAATGCGGGGTCGTAACGCTCGCCTTCATCGCGCATAAAGGCGTGTTGAGCATTCACTTCTAACCAACTAAAATTAGCGTTTACTTGCTCTAACTGATGATAAATAGCTTTACGCCCTTCACTTGAAACATGTGGGTCTTGCTTGCCAAACACCATCACCAACTCACCTTTAATATCACTCGCACGGGTAAGCGAATCATTATCAGGCTTGCACGGTAACGTATTAGAATGAATATCGGTTGCATATAAACAAAATGCGCCCCTAATATCAGGATTCAATGCAGCACGAAACGCTAAGTGACCGCCAATACATACACCCATTGTGCCAACTTTATCACTGCAATAGGTTTGCGAACGTGCAAAATCAATTAATGCCTGGGTATCACTGTCATGGTGCTCAAGCGGTTTGGCAAACTTATCTTGGTTGCCTTTATCTTTGCCTGCATCATCATAAGCCAATACTGTCCCTATAGGATTAAGTTCATGAAAGACTTCAGGCACCAACACGACAAAACCATGCCCCGCCATGATGGCTGCGGTACGCGCTATTGGCGCAGTTAACTGAAAAATTTCAGAATAAAAAATCACACTCGCAAACTGCCCTGCTTGATCAGGGCGAAATACCGTGGTGCGCATTGTGCCTGTAGGCGTGGTAATATCATGTACTTGGGTTGAAATAATCATAATGCCTCTTGCAAAAAATTGGCGCCATAAGACGCCAATCTATCAATAATGAGTCTCTGTTAACAGAGCTCGTTGCCAGATTTGTCACCTGCTAGCAGCGCTTTAACATTATTCAAAGTGGTTAAGGCTATCGCGTTTAAGGCTTCTTCGGTTAAAAAGGCTTGATGCCCAGTGAAGATAACATTGTGACACGCCGATAAGCGGCGAAAAACATCGTCTTGGATTATTTCACTGGATTTATCTTCAAAAAATAATCCTTTCTCATTTTCATAAACATCTAGCCCTAATGATCCAAGCTGACCTTCTTTTAAGGCTTCCATTGCATCTATCGCATTGAGTAAACCGCCACGGCTGGTGTTAATGACCATCACCCCTTTTTTCATTTTATGAAAACTGCTTTGACACAATAAATGATGATTATCCGCAGTTAAAGGGCAATGTAGACTGATGATGTCGCATACCGGATAAATCTCATCCAAACTGACATATTCAACCCCTAAATCAGTAACCGCGGGGTTAGGATAGGGATCATATGCCAAAACTTTACAACCAAAACCTTGGAGTATTTTAATGGTCGCTAGACCAATTTTACCGGTACCAATAACACCAACAGTTTTACCAAACATGTTAAAACCAACTAACCCTGTTAGGGCAAAATTAGCATCACGTGTACGTTGATACGCTTTATGAATTTTACGATTAAGGGTTAGCATTAACGCAACGCTGTGCTCAGCGACAGATTCAGGCGAGTAAGCAGGGACGTTAACAACTTGGATTCCCAAACGCTTTGCCGCAACCAAATCAACATTGTTAAAGCCTGCACAGCGCATCGCAATGACTTTTGTGCCACCTTTGGCTAACTCAACTAATACTTCTTCACACAATGAGTCGTTAACAAAAGCACAAACAACTTGAAAGCCTTCTGCCAGTTTGGCATTTTGCATGCAAAGTCGATAATCAAAATATTCAATTTGTGCACCAAACTCTTTATTTGTGCGATTAAAGTGATGAATATCATATGTTTTAGCACTAAAAAAACCAATTCTCATAATATGTCCTACAGCTAAAGGCTTAACAATACTGCTGTATTTCTAGACTCACTCTTAGTTAAAAGCGCGTTAGGTCTACCAGCCAGTTTGTCAGCAAACTCAATTTTGCATCCAGTGTATGTGAATGACGCATTGTTGTCGTTAATAAGTCGCTACAAAAATCGAAAATGTGAGTAGTTTCGCCCTATTTATGGCGGGCCATAACAACAAAAAAGCGAGCCTGAGGAAGGGCTCGCTGAGAATGTAAATCGCCAATTGCAAAACAAATAACGGCTTATCTTAATGCTCTTTAGCGTATTTTGCTGCTTGCTCTCCGGCAATACGACCAAAAGTGACAATATCTGAAATCGCATTACCGCCGAGTCTGTTGGTACCATGCACCCCACCAGTAATTTCTCCAGCAGCAAACATCCCAGGAATATTTTTACCACTGACGCCTTTTACTTCGGTTTCAGTATCAATAACCACCCCACCCATGGTGTGGTGCACAGCTGGCGCCACTTCGATAGCATAATAAGGAGCAGATGCTAATTCTCGAGGTAAGTCTTGACGTTCAAATTGAGTATCTTTGCCCGCTTTAACTATTCCATTGTAATCAGCTAATGTTTTGGTTAACTCTGCGTCAGGCATGTTGAGTTTTTTAGCAAGCTCGTTTAAATCTTTGCCTTCATTAACTATATGTAAGTGAATATAACCTTCTATTTTACTCAAACTTTTACGCACTGAGTCATCAAATACTAAGTAAGCACTGGCACCTTTTTGATTTAAAATAGCAGCCGATGCTTTGTCACGTGTGGTTAGCTCATTAACGAAACGTTTACCATCACGGTTAACTAAAATTGCACCATTACCACGGACTGCTTCAGTCACCATAACGCCACCCACAGGTGAGTAAGTTGGATGCGCTTGTACGTATTGAAGATCTTTGGTTGCAGCGCCTGCTAACTCAGCAACATCTAATCCATCGCCAGTAGCACCAGCATGGTTAGTAGATTTAAAGCCTTTTAAGCTAGGGTCATACTTAGCCACACGTTCATTATTTTTAGCAAAGCCACCTGTTGCAATAACAACCGAGTCTGCATTTATCACGTAATAACCTGTGTATGCACCTTTAACTAAGACACCGGTGACTTTGCCGGATGCATCTTCAATAATGCGCACAACACGACTATTAAGCCTAATATCAGTATCACGGCTTATTGCAGCATCCCAAAGTACTTGTGCCACATGTGCGCCAACGCCTGCACCACCAGTGGGACGATGACTACGATTAACACTCGCGCCTCCCATACGGCCAACATCAGTTAAATCTGCACCTAATGCTGTCAACCAGTCAACGGAATCAGATGAATTATTCGCTAACACTTTTACCAATGCAGGATCATTAAGATTACCGCCCCCCTTCATGGTGTCATCGATCATAACTTGTTTTTTATCTTCAATTTTCAGTGTTGCTTGTGCTTTGGTTTCAGCCGCATTCATGCCCCCTGCGGCTAATTTTGTATTACCGCCAGCCACTGGTTCTTTTTCTAATAAAATAACTTTAGCACCATGATTACGTGCAGCAACGGCCGCCGCTAAACCCGCACCACCTGAACCAATAATAACCACATCGGTCGTTTCTTTTGCGCCTTTAGCAATCGCTTGATCTTGTGCTGTTTTGTCGGCATTAACTGGCACAAACTCACGCTGCCATTTCCCCGAAAATGGCATTTGATATTCAAAGCTATGGCAAGAGTCACAGTAAGTGACTGACTTTTCATGCCCAGAGTGACAGCTGGTACAGCTAACATCGCCAATTAAATGTGATTGATGTGGTGAAACAATACCTTCTCGCTCTGTTTCGGCAACTTCCTTTAGAGTGCCGTGACAACTGGTACATTGGGCATTTTCATAGGTTAAGTTGTCGTCAGTTGGCCCTTTTTTATTAACGTGACAAGTATCACAACTCCCCATTTCAGCATGAAAATCGGCTAAGTTTTCTGGTGCTGCATATGCAGCTGAACTTAACGCACCCGAAACCAGTAACGCTAATAGTGATTTTGTTGTGTGTGTTAGCATTATATCCCCCTGCCTTGCGGCATTAATCGTACAACTAACATACCACCCTCTAAAGAGGTACACTGCTAGCAAGGTCACACATCAATAACCTCATTCAATCTATGGATATATTTGCGTGTCAGCGCATTGTTTAACATAGTCAGATATTGATTTACCTCTCAAAAAATAAGCTGATTTCTGCTAATTAACTTTGGGGTTGTTAATATGATTAGAATCAACCGATGATAAGAAGCTTTAATGAGCAAACATGCAAAACAGCAACGGCTTTCCGAAACACGCTTTTGGTTTGAACGATTAACCAAAACGGGCCTTAGGGCGTTACATATTATTGGTGTTGTTGGTGCTGGTGGCGGCATATTACTGCACGTTGATAAAAGTTTATGGTTGCCTTACTGGATAATCACCCTGACAACAGGGATTTTGCTGATAACATGGGAAATTATCAGAGATTGGCACTGGCTGATTCAATTAAAAGGGGTGCTGACGCTTACCAAGGTTGGATTATTATTTTTGTTGATGCCACTAACTGATTGGCAGGTAGAAATTATTACTCTTTTAGTATTACTTTCGGTGCTGGTGTCACATGGTCCTGCTGGTCTGCGTCATTATTCAATAGTGCATCGCAAGGTTATCCATGGTAAAAAAGAGATTAAAGGTTAGTCTCTCATCAAAGGACACAGGATGCTCCCCTATCCAGAACAATATCGCACTGCGACGCCCCCACTAACAACCACTTTTATGGTGTTTTGGGCTTTACTGAGTCACAGTATCTTTGCCGATGCGAGTCCATTTGCACTTTACCCCCTAATAACGTTGTTTCCATTTGTTATTTTATTTCATGGTTATTTAATTTGGCTCGCAAAGGGGATGAGTCGATTAGATCAATGTTTTTATGCGCTAGTGCATATTCCATTAGCATTTGTGGTGTGGACATTTACCATTATGCTGGTCAATGGCGAAGCTTTTTCTTAAGTTAGCTTTTTATGATCCACTTGCATCTTATAAGGTGGATCAGTATCTTTGCCATCCTTTCATACCTCCCGCTACAGAGACACACCATGGCAGACTTTATCTACCAACCAGCAACTGAACCTTGGTTGGATATAATCCATCAAGATAAAGATATTATTGTGATCAATAAACCGTCTGGCTTGCTGTCGGTTCCAGGCAGAGAAGCGCAATACCATGACAGTGTTTTTTCTCGCGTATTACGTGATTATCCTAATGCACAAATCGTTCACCGTTTAGATATGGCGACATCAGGGATTATCGTCTTAGCCTTACGAAAAAATGCTGAACGAGAATTAAAACGTCAGTTTAGAGATCGAGAAACCCACAAAGTATACTTTGCCCGTGTAGCAGGCCATATGAAGCCATCAGTGAACCGTGTATCGCTGCCATTAATTTGTGACTGGCCTAACCGTCCCAAACAAAAGGTCGACCATTTGGTGGGAAAGCCCTCTGAAACACTGATTGACATTATCAGCTACGCTAAGCGTTCAACCCTAGTAAAATTGACCCCTATTACTGGCCGTTCACACCAACTCCGTGTGCATATGATGGCATTAGGTCATCCTATTCTTGGAGACGGTTTCTATGCAGACCCATTAGCAAAAAGTTTGGCACCACGCTTACTGCTACATGCCACCGAGTTATCTATAAAACATCCTTACTCGGCGCAGCCAATGCACTTTAGTTCGTTACCCAATTTTATAGAGCCAATCACTGAACAGTAATTTTGATAGTAATTACATAACTAAAGACGTAAATTAATGCCTATTCAAATAGAAAATAGGCATTTTACTGTGGATAGCTCATTTCAGCGCGACCAACTTGACAACCAAATTTTATCGGCATTAATGGAAGATGCACGTACGCCATTTGCCGAACTGGCTAAACGGTTTTCAGTGAGTGCTGGCACCATTCATGTCCGCGTTGAAAAAATGAAACAAGCAGGCATCATAACAGGGGCACAAATTACCGTTAACCCTAAAGCATTGGGTTACGATGTTTGCTGCTTTATTGGCATTAATTTGAAAAGTGCCGGTGATTATCCAGCCGCAATAGCAAAATTAAATGCATTAGATGAAGTGGTTGAGGCATATTATACTACGGGTAATTACTCCATTTTTGTAAAGGTAATGTGCCAATCTATAGATGGATTACAACATGTACTGATTAATCGTATACAATCAATAGACGAAATTCAGTCCACAGAAACCTTAATTAGCCTACAAAACCCCATCGTAAGAGCGGTTAAGCCTTAGAACAATTAGCTATAAGTTAATACAAGCAACATGCTATTCCGTATAATAAAAACAATAATTTTTTCCCCAACCGCATTACATTTGTTGCTCGGTTGTGATAAAAATGATTACGGCGCACTAGGTAGTGCAACATAATCATTATAAAAATATTACAATTACACCCCACGACCTATCTAACGGATTGTTATTCAATTCTTAAGACACACATTGAGGGTGACTTGAACAAGGAAGACGTTTTGAAGACTAAACTATCACTCGCAATATCAGCGGCATTAATTTCAAGTGTTACTTATGCAAGCACTGATTATACTGGTTTACAGTATTCTCCAGAATTACAATCCACTGACAATTATAAAAAATCTACTGTTAAAGCAAATGGTATAACAGCTCCTCAACGCTTTATTGTTGAACTGTCTTCTCCAGCAGTAGCTCTTTATCAAGGTGGCATTAAAAACCTAGCAGCCACAGCAATCGAATCTAAAGATGGTAAGATTGACATTCAATCGGCTCCAGTCAAAGACTACGCCTCATATCTAGCTACTGAGCAAAACAACTTTGCTAGCGCGTTAACTAAAGTCGCCGGTAATGCAAAAGTAGAGCGTAAGTTTAAGACACTATTTAATGGTGTATCTATTGCCGGCCAGGGCCTAACCATTGAAGCATTAATGGCAATTCCTGGTGTTAAGTCTGTTTACCCTGAAACAATGTATGAAGCACAAATGGATGCTTCACATGAGATAATCAATAGCCAAGCAATGTGGAATGCAGTTAACGGCATGGAAAATGCTGGTAAAGGCGTTAAGGTTGCTATCATTGATGGTGGTATTCGCCCAGAAAACCCAATGTTTACAGATGACGGCTTTGAAGCGCCAAAAGGTGCTCTTCCAACAGATGATTACTGTTCAACAGTTGATACCAGCTTTTGTAACAACAAACTCATTGTAGCTCGCTGGTCTGCTCCTACATTCCCAGTTTGTGCTGACGAATATATGAGCCCACTAGGTTATGGTGGTCATGGTACTCACGTTGCTGGTACTGCAGTAGGTAATAAAGTTGATGTAACTTATGAAGGCGTTGATGTCACCCTTTCAGGTGTTGCTCCAGCGGCTTACTTAATGGCCTATAAAGCGCTTTACAACAAAGAAGACTGTTCTGGCGGTAGTGGTTCTAACATTATGCTTATGGAAGCATTAGAACACGCTGTAAATGATGGCGCTGATGTAATTAACAACTCATGGGGCGGCGGTGCTGGTGGTGATCCTGCTAACAGTCCATACAAAGTAATGTTCGAAGCTGCCGAAGCTGCTGGCATTGTTGTTGTTAGTGCAGCTGGTAATGACGGTAATGGCGCTAAAACTATTGGTTGTCCCGCTTGTATCGAATCAGGTATTACTGTAGCAAACAGCACTACTGGTCGTTTTTTTGCTAACGCATTTAATGCTGGTGGCGAAGACTTATTAGCTATCCCGGGTTCGGATACTGTTTTTGAACTAGATATTACCGCACCAATTATTGCGGCTAAAAATATCAATGCAGAAAATGTCAATGGTTGTGATCCTTTTGCCGCTGATTCTTTCAAAGACGGCATAGCACTGATTTCTCGTGGTACCTGTAGCTTTAGCATAAAAGCACAAAACGCTATAAACGCAGGAGCTAAAGCTCTTGTAGTATATAATAGCGTTCCAGGCGCACCATTTACTATGTCAATGCCAGGTCAAACTTTTCCATCTGTTATGATTTCAAAAGCTGACGGTATTGCTATTGTTGACTCATTAGGTGACGCTGCTACCTCTGGTACGATTTCTGCAGAGATTAAGCGTATTGTATCGCAGGGCCTTGCTGATATGATCAACCAGTCGAGCTCTCGCGGACCGAACGGTAATGAAAATATACTAAAACCAGATTTAGCCGCTCCTGGAACAAATATTTTATCTGCATTCTCTCCAGATGATGGCGGAGAACCTTTTAATGCCATTACTGGTACAAGTATGGCTAGTCCTCATGTTGCTGGTGCTGCAGCCTTAATGGCGCAATTACACCCTGACTGGTCTGCAGTTGATATTAAAACCGCATTGACCTCTACAGCTACAATGGCTGGCATTTTAGATGATGACGGTGTTACGCCAGCATCACCATTTGCTATGGGCGCTGGCCGTATGGATTTAGACGCTGCAGCTAAAGCAGTGTTAACTTTCGATAAGCCTTCTATTGCTGCTGATTCATGTGTAGGTGTATGTACCTTCACACGTACAGTTAACAACAAAAGTGCAGAAGCAACATCATGGGCTTTAACTGCTAAAGCAGACTCTGCTGGCATCATGATTTCGCCAACGACATTGGAACTGGCTGCAGGCGCTTCTGCAACTTTCACTGTGACCGTTGACACTTCGTACAGCACTTACGGTGAATGGATATTTGGTAACATCATGCTAACTAGCAATGGTGGCAAACAAGGTGCACACCTACCTCTAGCTGTACTTGCTAGAGAAACTAGTGACTCTTCTTTAATCAACACCTTTACAACTGATGCAGATATTACCACTGCTGATGAGTTTGAAATCAAGGCTGTTGTTAATAACACTATGTTTAACGGTAATACCACCATCACAGCTACAGCCCCTAAAGGCACAAAACTGACAAGCAAAGATGATGTTATGGTTAACATGGCAGATGCGACTCAGAATGGTATGAGCGTTAATGAAGAAACAGGTGTAATTACTTGGGTTGGTAACATGAAACTTCCTAAGATGGTTTCAGCTAAAGGAACGGGTTCTTATCCAAATATTACAGATTTAGGTTTGTCGTTTACCCCAGTATGTGCTGATGGTTGTGATGAAGCTAACTTTGTATTTAATGTTCCTGCCTATAAGTATAACGGCCAAGAATATACTCAAATTACCATGTCTGACAATGGTATTGTTATCCCTGGTAGCAGCGCAACTGCTGGCACATATGCTAACAAGCAGCTACCTGATTCTGGCACTCCTAACAACATTGTTGCCCCATTCTGGTCTGATTTCGATTTAAGCGATGGATCTGTTGGTGATACTGGTGGCGGAGCAATGTCTATTGGTGTCGTAAATGGTAGTACTTCACAATGGGTTGTTGTTGAATGGAATGACGCACAGTTATATGGTGACACTTCAGGTGATCAATATAGCTTCAGCGTATGGTTTAAAACCGGTGCGGCTGAAGAAGTGACATTTAATTACTTCAAAGTTCCAACAATGCCTGCGGCACTAACAATCGGCGCAGAAAACATCGGTGGATCGATTGGTACAACTTACCACTTCAATGGTACTGGTGGAACTGTAGCTGCAAATGATTATGTAGAAATTTCAGCAGCTTCAGCAGGTAGTGTCGAGTTAGCTTACAAGGTAAAAACCACTGAGTTTAACCTTGGCCAAGCAGATACACTGGAGGTTGTTGAAGACAGTTCTGCATCAATGAATGTGCTTCTGAATGATACTAAAGTCGACCAAAAAGTGGCTCGAGTTCAAGTATCGGGTGCTGGTATGACAGCAAAAGCACAAAGTGTAATTGATATTTCAGCATCAGGCGATTTATCTAATGCTGCTATTACTGTTAATCCTACAAATGGTACAGCTGTTGTAACCTCAACGGGTGAGATAACTTATACACCTAAGAATGATTTCTTTGGAACAGATACACTGACTTATACTGCTGAAGATAATGCGGGTAATAAGATCACTCCAACTAAAGTAATGTTCAATGTTAGTAATGTTAACGATGCGCCAACAGTTGCACCATCTGCTGTTGATCGCCTTGTAAGACAAACTGTTACAGTTAACTCAAATGCTGCTGATATAGATAGCTCAGAGTTAACATATAGCTGGACTCAAACAGGAGGCCCTTCTCTTGCATTTGACCCAACTAAGGCGAGCATTAGTTTTGCTCCTTCTGAAGTGGGAACATATTCATTCAGCGTTGTTGCTAGTGATGGAGCATTACAAAGTAATACTGGAGAAGTAACTGTTCAATCTTTACCAAGAGATGATGATGGTGGTTCTTTAGGCTGGTTAACAACTTTATTATTACCTTTAGCGGCATTCCGTCGTCGTAAGCACTAATAAATAACCTTAGCTCGTAAAACAAAAACCAGTTGCTCCGGCAACTGGTTTTTATTAGTTAAGCTTAATTCAATTTATTCATCTTCATCTAAAACATCTGCATGAGATGTCGCATCAAACTGTTCTATTTCAGCAAACTTGCTAAACCAGAAACTTGAGCCAACCATTGTAAACTGACGAGTCAGCCCCTCTGCTGCAGTTTGTTGCAACTGCCTCACAATGCGTTCTGCTTCAGGGAATTGATACTCCGCTATTTGATATGCTTAGCTAAGACTCTAGAGTTAGTCTTGACGGTAAAATGCAGATAATAGAACTCTCGATTAAATGACTTTGACGGCTATCTATTCTTTTCTAAAAATTAGATGTAATAATCTCATAGTACAGTAAGAGCAGAAATAAAATTAAAGGAAGGGGTGTACTTGTATCAAGTATCACTAAATAAGCATAAAAAAGCCCCATTCAATTAAGAACAGGGCTTTAAATAATGGTACCCGAGGACGGACTTGAACCGTCACTTCTTTCGAAATCGGATTTTGAATCCGACGTGTCTACCGATTTCACCACTCGGGCAGTGCCTTTTAAGCTACATTTAGCTTTGCAAAGAAATCTTAAAAAAATATCTTTGCAAAACTCTAGTATTACTTCACTTAATGAGTATCAATTAAGTGAACAGAATTATACCCATGCTTATGACAATGGCAAGTCCTTTGGGTTGACTTTACTGACAAAAGTGAACAATTGCCTAAATTCTCAACGCTTCCTCAAAATAAGCTGTAAAAAACACCACTAATTTAAAAAGTTCGCTGTAGTGAGCAGAAGCTAATTTCTACCAGCTAGAGCGCATAAACGCCATAAAGATCACATTTACACACTGGTATACCTAATAATAGAGTCAATCATTGATCAAGATCAGTTTTGCAATTTTATTTCAGCATTATGATAACTGGGACTTCACAAATAAAAGGATAGCTATCATGGCATTTTGGTTAGATTTAATGTTTGGAAACCCAATTGGATTAATGTCTATGATTGTCATTTTTAGTACTTTGGGAATTGTATCTTACTTAATGTGGATGTTTATTGTGAAGTCTGCTCCAGGCAATGATGATTAACATTAGTACTGTAATATTATACCTCTTCGTTATTCTTAGTCATTTACGATAATTATAAATTTTGATCCATTTTAGGGGCTAATTCAGCCCCTCTCTTGTTACACAAACTTCTATAAAACAGAGTTGATGACGCCCTTGTCTCTAAAAATGAAGACTATTAAGCTGCATGTTTGCGAGGTTGTACCAGGCCACTGATGAAGTGAGGTCTGGTCTTCAATAAATAAGTCAACTCTTCTTGTGTAGGTTCTCCTGCAGGTAAACGTAGCACGTCACGGTTTAAATAAATCCTCGCAGGCATGGAGATTTTATACTCTGCTGTAGGACCTTGAATCGCATAATGGCGCTGGTTACCCAGCTCTTCGAGAATATTGGTATGCAATAAACTTTTAACTGCCAACTCATTTTGGGGCAATGCTAATATAGTTGCACCTTGTAAAAAGAACTCTCTCAACAACGCCCTTTCGGCAGGATCAAGTAGTTTTACTTTAGCTTCTATAGTTTCAACTGTTCTTTTTTGACGTAAATGCTGTATGGACTCATCAGCAACAAAGCTCACCAATTGACTTAAAAAGTATGCCGCCCCCACGATTAAAGCTAAACCAATCAGATAGTTATACTGTGCGACAATTTCAGCAAGGGCTAACTGAGACAAAAGATCTTTCGGGGCAAATAATAACCCCAAGCATAACACTACCAACCATAACATCGCACTCATGAAAGTACGCTTTGCATTACTTAAGCTAATTGCTTTAATCATCGCTTTTTTCATCACAGCCTCAGTGTCAGAAATTTGAACATCTAATTTCTTCAAAGCAAATTTAATGCCACCTTTAGCCGGTAAATTAATAAACATCAATATAATAAAGTTTGCTCTGAAATTGAAAAAATCAATATAAAAGTAATAAATTAAATATAGCTATAATATAAATTTTGAACTAACTTATTATATAAGCACTTAGATTAATTAAATAAATAAAACTATGCTGAAATTTTCCAACCAACTATTCACTAGCCCTATCGGTCGAAAGCTTATGCTTTCGATTGTGCTTTTTAGTTCACTTATTACCCTTCTTACGACTATTTATCAGTTATTTAACGATTACAGCAGTGATGTAAACCGTATAGATAGAGCATTCTCTAGTATCGAAAAAGTAAATTTAGAAGTATTAGCTGCCAGTATTTGGGTAATAGATGAGCGCTTAATTAGTACTCAGTTAGACGGTTTAAGCCAACTACCTGACATTACCTATATCTCAATTAAGGATGATAGCGGTCAAGAGTGGCAGGCAGGTAAGTATCATCAGACATCGACGATTGAGAAACAATTTGATCTTATTTACACCAATTCAAATCAGATAAAGGTAGGCACTTTACTCGTCCAAGCCGACCTGAACATTATTTACGATAGGCTTTATGATAAAGCTATCCTTATATTGTTATCAAACGCGATAAAAACCTTTTTAGTTGCTGGTTTTATTCTATTCTTGGTTTGGTTGAACATCACAAAACACTTACTCAAGCTCAGTCAATATTGTGAGCAAATAAGTTTGGATAAACCTTTTAATCCCTTAGTTTTTGACCATAAAAGTAAACGCGACGAATTTGCTATGGTGGCAAAAGCAATTAATAGCATGCAACAGCAAGTAAGAGCATCATTTGCCGATGAACAAGAATCGAAAACAGCATTACAAAGTGCACTGGAAGATCGAGAACGATTACTTAAACTTGAGCGAAGCTATAAAGATGAACTGGCTCGACAAGTTAAAGAACAAACCAAAGAACTAGAGCAGTCATTACTGATTTTAAAACGTGCTCAGCAAGTGCTTGTCGAGCAGGAAAAAATGGCGGCATTAGGGGGATTAGTTTCAGGATTGGCACATGAGATAAATACCCCTATTGGCATATGTTTAACTGCGGCAAGCTCTCAACTCTCTCATGTAGAAGATTTAATTAAGCTCATCCATAGCGAGCATGCCACCTTGGAGGAGATAAACCGTATTCTTGAAGAGTACCAGCAAAGTTGTGAGCTAATAGTTAATAATATTACTCGAGCCAGCACATTAATCCAAAAATTCAAAACGGTAGCAGCAGAGCAACGTTATGAGAAAAATACTCAGTTTAATTTGAAAAAACAGCTAGAAGACATTATCGACTCAACTCAAATTATGTTTTCACCACAACATGTAGATATTAATATAAATGTAGATGAAAGATTAGAAATCGTTAGTAACATTAACTTACTTAACCAAATTATTAGTAATATTATTTCTAACGCTTATACACATGCATTTAAAGGCGTCGAACACAGCCAAATTATGATAAATGTGGTAATAGAGTATGACAAAGTGAATATTGAAATTCAAAACAATGGTTTGAGTATTCCTGCGGATGTCGCCGAACGCATGTTTGAGCCATTCTTTACTACTGCCAGAAATAGAGGAGGAATAGGTTTAGGGTTAGCCGCAGCATTTAATGCCGCGACCTTGCTACATGGCAACGTCAGATATGAACCTATTTCACCATTAGGCGGTCCAATGTTTATTGTCAGCTTCCCTTATGAAAATGTACCAAAGTTTGCCGACAATACGTTAATTGTTGAGTAATTGAGTAATTGAGTAATTGAGTAATTGAGTCAGTAAGAAATCGCACAAACCAGCAACACTCTTACCAGTGAGCTATTTATAAAAAACAACCAATCCGGCGACTTGATCGCTATTATTTCGCACAAGCCTTAGCGGATATTTTAGCTAACACACGACTGGCTGCCATAAAACCGAACGTACCTGTCACCATAGTCACGGCGCCAAAACCTGAAGCACAATCCATTCTCATGCTCCCATCGGCTGTCGCTTTACTCGCACATACACTGCCATCAGCCTGGGGGTAAACTAAATGCTGAGTTGAAAACACCGCATCAATAGCAAAACGTCGCTCAGTATTTTTACTAAACCCATATTCTTTACGTAAAATCCCTCGCACTTTAGCTAATAATGGATCTTGCACTGTTTTTGCTAAATCAGTCACTTGAATTTGACTAGGATCGGTCTGTCCACCCGCACCACCAATAGTTACAATTGGAATTTTATTACGTTTACAGTGGGCAATTAATCCCGCTTTCTGTTTTACCGCATCAATACAATCGACAACATAATCAATTTGCTGACTATTAGAGGTATTATTTTCACGGGGGAAATATTCGCTCAGGTTGTCTAAGGTAATAAAGTCTTCAATTTCATTAACTTGGCATTCTGGATTAATGTCTCGAATACGTTTTGCCATGACTTCTACTTTCGATTGTCCCACCGTTTGAGCTAAAGCATGGATTTGACGATTAGTATTAGTCACGCATATATCATCTAAATCAATTAAGCTAATTTGACCAATACCGCTTCTGGCAAAGGCTTCTGCCACCCAAGTTCCCACACCGCCGATACCGACAACCACCACATGAGTTTGAGCAAAAGCATTTAATGCTGCTTGACCATATAAACGCCCTATACCTGCAAATCGATTCATATATGCTTCTGACAACATCACATGCCTTTATTCTGACTGACTTAACGAGTTGCCTATTTTAGCCTAGTCGCCGTCAAAGCTAAATGACCTAGGTTTATATAATCACTATTCGAACAAGCCTAAATATCGTCGCTTCATAGATGTTACAAAAGTCAAAAATTAAATATAAAAAACTCTAAATAACAATAGCTTAAAAAATTAAGATACGAGTCCATATTTACAGCTCAATGCTTTAGTTTTAGCTATGCCATTAATGTCGGTCATGAATCGCTAAATAACAGTTCAAACTCATTTTTGCCTTTAAAAAAATACATCACTTAATTTAACAACTGCTAAACTACATTGTTACTCATTGAATTTGCTATCAGTAATTGATCGTGACCAAGGCAACTTAAGCGCTCAGAAGATGTGCTGATAATCTTTTTTAAAGAACAGTGACACAGTGAAAATACTTAATACAATATAAAAACAGCAATAAAACACCTTTCCAGCTCAGTTTTAGATATAAAAAATAACTTAAGGTCTAAAAGTTTGATCTCTACCACAAACTAAGCTTAGCAAAACTGTAAAATCTCAAATCAGATTGTTACATGCCACTTTTTGGCATTAATTACTATTAAAACCATTCTTAAAATGGAATCATAGAACGTTAAGTTCTGGGAGTTTGAAAGATGAAAAAAACCTTACTATCTGCATCAGTTGCGTCTGTTTTGGCTATTACCTCATTTGGTGCACTTGCTGATGGCCCTGATTTTTACGGTCGTTTAGATTTATCGCTTACTAACTCAGATGCTGGCTCAACCTTACAAAGTGGTACTAATGGCGTAACTGTGGGTGAAAGCGGCACTTATTTAGAGAACAACTTTTCTAATGTTGGCGTGAAAGGTAGCGAGAAAATTGCTAATGGTGTTGAAGTGTTATACCAAATGGAATTTCAAGTCGAAAATACTTCTAATTCAGGCGATACGTTCAAAGCCCGTAATACATTTTTAGGTATCAAAACTTCAGCGGGTTCTGTTTTAGTCGGTCGTAACGACACGGTATTTAAACAATCTGAAGGTGGTGTTGATTTATTTGGCAACTCCAACGCTGATATCGACCGTATCGTCAGCGGCCAAACTCGTAGCGCTGATGGTATATGGTACTACTCTCCAGTTATTGCAGACCTCATCACCCTTAATGCAACCTATTTAATGGAAGATAACCAAGCTTCTGATGACGCTCAGTATGCATTAAGTGTCACCTTAGGTGATAAAGGCTTGTCTAAGCAAAATTACTATGTCGCTGGTGCTTATAACAAAGCTATTGGTGGCGTTGATGCTTACCGTGCTGTAGGTCAAGTTAAGTTTGGCGATTTCAAAGTGGGCGGTTTATTCCAAAACTCTGAAAGCGTAACTGACAGCAACATTGACGGTAACACATATTTTGTCAACGCGGTTTACAACTTAAATGGTGTTAACTTGAAAGTTGAATATGGTCAAGATGAAGCTGGTTTTGGTAAGTACTACAAAGCCTTAGGTCAAGCAGGTGCTGATGATATCAACGTACAAAATATCACAGTGGGTGCTGATTATCGCGTAGCCAAATCGACGTTATTATTCGCCCATTATGCTATGTATGAAGGTGACTACACTGAAACTAACGTTAAAACGGATCTAAAAGATGACAACGTATTCACCGTTGGTGTGCGTTACGATTTCTAATATCCATTAATGATTAATATAAAGGCGACCTTCTGGTCGCCTTTATATTTAAGCTAGTTGTAAACTCTATATCACTTTTTTGCGGGTTAACTTATATGCAGCTTCGTTTAACCAAGGGACCTGCTTATTCACAAATCTTGGGTTATCAGCAAGCACATCTTCACAAGCAAGTAAGGTCACCTCAAAATACGGCGATAAATATTGTTCAATCCAGTCAGGGCTCACTGCAAATGGCGGACCTTTAAGCGTGTCTTGAGGATAGTCTAGTGTAATTAATAACCCGGATATACCTACGGGAATCAGCTTAGCAAGTGTTTGTGCATACTGTTGGCGCATATCTTCTGGCCAAGCAATTAACGCCGCTCGATCATAAAAGCCGCCAATATCTGTCGTGACACTTGGGGCTAAAGCAAAAATATCACCTTGAATTAACTGAATTTGATCGGCTGCATAAAATTGATGTTGGGTATGCTGCTGAACTTGAAAGGGGAGTTGGTTGTCATTAAAAAATTGTTCAATAGCCGTTTGACTTAACTCACACCCCTGCAATTGATGACCCAATTCAGCTAAATAGCACATGTCTAAAGATTTACCACATAGCGGCACAAAAATTTTACTCATGGGCACTAAATTCAACTCAGACCAAAAACGAATCAATAACGGATTCACTTGTGGTTGGTGAAAACCTATCTGTTGCATCTGCCATTTTTCATGCCAAAATTGAGGTTCCATTTTAAATCTCTCCAACGAATTTAACTGCAGCCCACTGTATAAGCTTGAATCAACAGAAGCAACTGCAATCCAGCCACTATTCGTTAGATAAATCCCCCTTAAGAACCAATTGAACTTTGCGCAACCACACGCAATTCTCACATTGACAGTTACGGCGAGATAAATGGTGTGGGGACAAACTTGAATCGACAAAATCAACTGCGACCAGTAATTGTTGCTTTAAATCATCGACAGATTTTTGCTCCATCGCAACCATCTCATCATTATGATTAATCCACACACACTCTTCCCCTTGATGGCAGGTAATACATTGCTCGTCCGCTGCATTGAAAAATACCGCATGGGGACAATGTGTCACTTCCATAGATTGCAGTATACGCAGTCGAGGAAAGTCAAACAGTTGAATTAAATCCGCTTTTTTTATATTTGGCATAACGTGTTCCCTATAAAAGCGATTGCTAAATCTCTGTTAATCTTACCGACTCAAGGGCAAAAGTAAGTTGATACAGGTCAAGGTTTACTTAACCGATAAAATTAGTTAGGAAGCGCTTGAAGTCAGGCTGAGATAAGGCTTAAATAACCTAAGCAGTTTTAAGGGGATATCATTTGCAAACGCCACAACTACAACACTTTTATATTAATGAAGAGCAATCTATTTATTTGCTTAAGGCGAATGATGCCCGCAAACATAAAGCCTGGGTCAGATTATGTAAGCAGCAGCTGATCAAGCTTGGCTACTCAACAATAGAATTTATTGGTAAAGGTGCTTATGGCTTTGTGTTTGCAGGAATAAACAGTGTGGGTGATTCACACGTGTTTAAATTTTCCCGTCTGACGTTACCGCAAAATATTCAAGACAGGCTCGAAGAAGAAGCCTATATGCTTAGTCTAGTGAAACATCCTAATGTGCCCGCCGCAATCAAGTTTGAACGCGTAGGCAAGCAAGGTATTTTAGTGATGGAGCGCGCTAAAGGAGAAGATTTAGATAAAATTTGCCTCCGCATGGGAGCATTGCCAGCATCAATGATAGTCAGCATAGCCCGCCAGCTTGCCAATATTTTGTATTATCTACGTAAAGGCAAACCCTTTGTCCACGGTGATATTAAACCATCGAATTTAGTGTATGACATTGAAAGTGATAACCTGTCGCTAATTGATTGGGGCTCGGCTGTATTTGCACAGCGCGATGAATTTAATCGTCCTGTGGATGATAATGTGATGTCGCTAATGTCTAGCGATCAGCACCAGACAAATGCCCGCATGGGTGATGTCTACTTTATCGGCGAAGACCAGCTCAGTGGCGCGCTTTCTTCAGCACGATTTGATGAACAAGGTGTTGCGGGCACCTTATATGCACTTGCTTCAGGGCAAAGCAGTCGCTTTGGTACTAAAGTTATCCCCGCCACAAGTATTGGTCTGCCGATTGAGCTAGCGAAAACATTAGACGGCATGTTAAGCAACGATCCTGTGATGAGAGCCCGTGCTGGCGATTACTTTTTAAAAAGTATGCGTCACAACCATCGTATGCACTTACCCAATATTCCATATCTGCCAACTAAATCTGAAATTCCGGTTTGGGTTCAACCACGCCCAAGAGTAATTGAAACCGTCAGCTATAGCTCGCGTAAATCATTTTTAAAAGAACATAATAGCCATGAACACATTGCAGATATTGACGATGTGCAGGTCGATAAATACTATCGAAATTTTATGGTGGGCATGGCAGATACTGAAAAAGGATTTATTGCGGCTGTCGGGCGTTTGGCTCAATACTCCATCGTCGGTGGACTGGCAATACACTGGCAGCCAACAGGCGTGTATATTGATTCAAACCTAGCAACCTATGACCCTAGCCATAAAACGGCGTTAACACTTGCGGTGAATAACATGGTCACTATGGCACGTGGAATTAAGCGTATTGGGGTATTTAAAGCCTGCTTTTTTAATGCCAAAGACACACTGCATATCGAACGTAGTAATCCTGAAATGCCCTTTGAAATAACAGGTGAAATGCAATTACCTTTTGAAGTTGGTGATGTGCCCTTACTGGAGGATAAATCTCGCCTGCATTCCTATTTTGAAGATGGTAAAGATCCAGAAGAAAACCTCGAACTTCCCGCAGAGATAATGACAGAATTAGGCTGGCTCAACCAAATTCATCACACTGGCTGTATTATTTTTGAAGCACTTCCGACTCACTTAAAAATCCATAGCTATTTACGACTACTTAATCCGCGCAAACAAGCTGCATTCAGGGCTTCGCTCGATAGAATTATTGCAAATGCGGATAAGATTCAAGGTCATGGGATCAGTGGTTTTATGAAGTTACCTTATAAGAATACCCGTCAGTTCTCACATTTAGATAAGAAACCTGACCTGTTTTACCCTAAAAACCCCAAGGAACTGATCACATAAAAACGCCCTGAAGATATCTTCAGGGCGTTTACGTTAAGCAACTAAGGTAACAGGAAGGTTAAATAGGTGAGCCCGGTGGCATAATAAGTGGCTTGGCAATTAATTTGTATTCCGGTGTTTGCAGGCTTTTCTCAATACCTTGATATAGCCAATCGTAATGCGCTGCTTGATACTCACTTGCACGGGTACTACGGCGCTTTAATTGCTTCACGGTAAAGCCAAGTTTAGCGAACAACTGGGCTTTAACTTCACTGGCGGTATCTTGATGATGATATGTAGCTAACATGCCTTCAACCACAACGGCATTGACCCGCATATTAATCCCTAGCTGTGTTTCCCTTGATAATTCTTGATATAAGGTCGCCCCTATAAGCTTATCTAATATATCTACCACAGAGAGCTGTTCAGTATCTTGCATATAAGCTTGGTTAACACGATTTAAGCGCTCTGGTGACAATAACTGCGCCACAATATGCCGACTCATGACTTCTGCCATCCCTAATGGATCGCTCACAACACCCATATTGCCATTAAAGCTTTCACGGGTTTTACGATAATTTCCAGCTTTGGGTACTAAAGCGTGCAGTACATTATCAGGTATCGCTAAACTCTGGGGCGATAAGCCTGCTACTAATGCATCCAGCGCAGCATGTTGCTTTGCTGGCGCCGCAAAAAACCAGCGCAGTCCTGAGCCTAATTGCTGGTAGTTATAATCAGTGCCGCCAATCCATTTAGCCGCCGCTTCTATCTGATAACGGGTTAATAAATACATAGGCACAAAAACATCTGCCAACTCACCTTTAGGCTCATCTTTGAGTAACGCCTCGCCATTAAATTGGGTAATAGCATGGCGACGCACGGCTTCTAAGCGAGACAATTCAGCAATAGCATCATTGCCGTTATCCCACAGACTTGCATAAATATGACTTGCGCCGCTTCCACGAGAGTCTGCTTCGCCAATATATCGATAGCCTTTAGTTAACGCTTGATTAAGCAGTTGCTCTTGATTAGCCGCAGCACCATAGCCAAACGCGACGGTATATTTATCCCACTCGCCTATGCCCTCTGAATACGGGTTATCAATCACGATGGCGTTATTTTCTAAACGCACATATGGGTGGGGATAATCCATCACCGACGCATTATCATTTGTTGATGCGGCAAAGTTATGATCAAAGCCTAATGTGTGGCCAATCTCATGGGCCGACAATTGACGAATTCGCGCTAAAGACAGTGCCATAGCAGCATCTGCAGCAGCTTGTCTATCTGGCCAGTCGGCGGTTAACCCTCTGGCAATTAGGTGATCTTGCTTAACCCTTAAACTACCTAAAGTGACATGACCCTTAATAATTTCACCGGTACGCGGATCGGTGACGGCTGCCCCATATGACCAACCACGCGTGGCGCGATGTACCCATTGGATCATGTTATAACGCACATCTTGTGGATCCGCGCCCTCTGGTAGCATCGCCACTTTAAAACCATTAATAAAACCAGCTTCATTAAAGGCTTCTTCCCACCAGCGCGCCCCCTCTAACAATGCAGTTCTAATTGGTTCAGGCACACCGGGGTCGAGATAATAGATAATAGGTTTAATGACTTCACTTGGGGCATCGCCCGGTGTCACTTTCTCAAGGCGGTGCCTTAATAAATAGCGCTGCACCAACGGCTCATCTACCTTAACGGAGTAATCTGCATACTCGTCAGATAAATAACCACTCATAGGATGATATGCGCGGGCTTGGTAACCCGCTTCGGGCAGCTGAATAAATGAGTAACGCATCCGCACCGACATAAACTTACCATCGGGGGTAACCTCCGCAACTTGCTTGCCAGCTTGTTGAGCTTTAAAAGTCAGGTTAACGTCAACATCGGCATTTTGTGCAAAGGATTTTATATTATCAGGCATGATCACCGACAACTGGCTATCAAGGGTATAAGCACCTTGTTCTGTGTCGACTAATACATCCGATACGCCGTGTAAGTCGTTAATGACCAGATCATTAATCGACACTAACGCTTTTTTGCCTGGCAGTAATTTTCCACGCCACAAAATAGATTCAGCAAAGGCCTGTTTGACAGACTGCTGCTCGGCGACATTATCGCTACTGGCTCGAAAGTAAGTATTCAATTGTTTTAATACAATATAGGGACCATGCTGCTCAAATTGCACCATACGAGTTCGGCCAAGCTGGCCTCTATCCAAACCAATGTCGTTTGAACCAACCCCATGGGGCAAACTAGTTAACAGTAAAAAAGGCTGATTTAACTTGTTGGCTTGTAAATACAACTGACCGTCGGTGCTATCGTAATAAAAATTAACAAAACCTTGAGCTACTTGGCTTTGCTTAATGACGGTTTCGGCCGTCGCAGCCAATGCTGGACTAGATAAAGTTGTTAGCGATAATATAGGGCTGATGGCCAGCATTATCGCCAATGAAAGATGGCGTCGATTCATGTCAAATTCCTTGTAAAAATCCTTTAAAAAAACATGCAATCCGTTGCTACTCAATACACGCCAGATCACATCTTATTGTTATTATTCTTATATTCAATCCAGTGAGATAAGGTATCGAATAACTCATTCAATACGATTGGTTTGGTAATATGGGCATTCATGCCAGCCGCTAAGCTTTTTTCACGGTCACCCGACATCGCATGTGCCGTCATTGCAATAATCGGTAATTGTTCCGGACTGTAACGTTTACGCAGCTCTTTTGAAGCGGTTAAACCATCCATAACGGGCATTTGAATATCCATTAATACGGCGTCAAATGCTCGGGTATCAATTAAATCTAATGCTATTTGACCATTATCTGCCATCACCACTTCATAACCCGCACTTTTTAATAATTCTGATGCCACTTGCTGGTTAATAAAGTTATCCTCAACTAACAACACTAATCCTGATTGTTGTTCTTGAATATCTTCTTTGGGAACAGACTGTACATTGAGTTTTGGCTCTTTGGCAAACGCCCCAATAATTTCATCAAACAAGACTGATGCCTTAAAGGGTTTTTGTAAAATGGCATGTACATTTCTATCGGCAACATCCTTGGTTAGGGGTTCTGCACTGTAGGCTGTCATCAATATGATCACCGGACGTTTTGCTAAGCGACCATCTGCCACCATTTCATCAACTTTAGTTAGTACTTCCAACCCGCCCATTTCAGGCATCATCCAATCCAATAAAATCAGATCCACAGGTTGTCTAGCCAAACAATCTAATGCTTGCTGTCCACTTGAAGCGGTGCGAACACCAAAGCTGAAGTCTTTCATTAATGCTGAGTAAATTTGCAATGCGCTGGGGTTATCATCGACTACTAATGTGGTTAAATTATTCAACTGTTCAGGTACTATTAACGGCTCGACGATGTTTTCTTCAGCAATTTCAAAACTAATGGTAAAGCTAAAAATACTGCCTTGATCCACTTCTGACGATACCTGCATAGTACCGCCCATCATAGAAACAAGGTGTTTGCTGATCGACAAACCTAATCCGGTGCCACCGTATTTTCGGGTAGTTGAACCATCGGCCTGGGCAAATGCATCAAATAGTTTTGATTGCTGTTCTTTACTAATACCTATTCCAGTGTCTCGAACCCAGAACTTCAAGGTAATGCGATGATCACGCTCGCCAACATCTTCACAGCCCAGCTCAATTTCACCATTTTGGGTAAATTTAACCGCATTTGATAATAAGTTAACTAATATCTGCCCCAGACGCAGTGGATCTCCATTTAGAATAAGTCCCGCGGTAACTGGTGCATAGAGTAATAATTCAACGCCTTTTTCTTGTGCTTTAATGGCATTCATATCCAGCACATGGTCCAGTACCTTGTCTAACGGAAATGCGACTCGCTCTAGCTCTAACTTACCGGCTTCGATTTTGGAAAAATCGAGAATATCATTGATAATTCGTAACAAAGATTGGGCCGAGAAGCCCGCTTTACTGAGATAATCTTCTTGCTGAATGGTCAGGCTAGTACGTTGTGCTAGCTGTAACATACCAATAATTGCGTTCATTGGGGTGCGAATTTCATGGCTCATGTTAGCCAAAAATTCACTTTTATACATGTTAGCTAATTCTGCGTCTTGCTTAGCTTCCAGCAAGGCCACTTCATTACTTTTTTGACGGGTGATATCTTTATGAGTACCAAGCATACGTTTAGTTTGGCCTGACTCCAAAAACTCTACCGCACGACCACGTGATAACAACCAATGGTATTCACCCAGCTTACCTTTCATCCTGAATTCAATTTCATAGGCATCGGTAGGGTCAAGTAAGTATTGGCTACGATATTCCTGCACTCGGTCACGGTCATCTGGATGAGTCAATCCGTCAATGGATGATAATAAAGCAGGGAACTCATTGGGTTCATAGCCCAACATAGAATAAAATGCTGGGTTACAAATAATTTGTTCTGAATCGATATACCAATCCCACAAACCATCTTCAACCGCATCCATTGCCATGTGATAACGCTCTTCTGATAAGCGTAATTGCTCTGCTGATTCATACTCGCGGGTAATATCTCGCCAAATAGAAATCAGACCCAGCAATTCATTGCGGCGATTATAAAATGGCAGTTTAAAGGCATTCAATAGTACCGGTTTTCCGGCTATTTCAATTCGCTCTTTATATTGCAGTGGTTTTTTGTCGTCTAAGATTTTTTTATCTTCGGCTAAAATGCGCTTACCTTGTTCAGGGCTAGTAAAATCACAGGTAGTTAAGCCAATAATATCACTTTCATTCACACCTAACATACGCTCAGCTGACTTGTTACAGCCAAGATACTTACCTTCTTTATCTTTAAAGACAATGGCTTCTGGCAATGAATCAATAAGCGACCTTAATAAGGCAAATTCACGTTCACGGCGCTCAGTGGTATCACGTAAACGCTGAGTACGGCTGGCGACTAAGTTATCGAGACGTTTATTTTGCTCAGCAAGATGGCGCGTGTATTGTTTGTTTTCTTCAAAAATACGACTGACCAGTAAAAACCACGGCTCCCACCCAGGACTGATGACTTCTGGAGGCTGTATCGGTGACTGGGAACACGCCTCTAAATGGGTCAGTAACTTTGATGCAGGGCTAACAAACGCACGGCGGGTTTGCCAATGCACAATGGTCACTAGCACCGAAAGCGCTAACACAACCAGGATAAAAGTCAGTTGTAACTTTTCCCATGAATCTTGAAAAAGCGCGCCTTCCTCTTGAATATACAATAATCGCCACGGCGCATTATGCAATGCAACAGAATGAATATAATGATTATTACGTAATATGCCTTCATGGGCGTCAAACAATTCAGATTCAGATAACGAATGTAATTCTGCCGGAATACGTTGGCTGATATGGTACACACGATTCATTTCATTGGAGTCAAAATCGCTATGGGACAAAATATTATTTTGTTGATCTAATAAAATAACCGTACCAGGCATTTTGAAATAAGTACGTATTTGTTTCGCCAATGAAGCCAAGGTCATGTCGAGGTTAATCGTGCCGATAAACTCATCTTCAAGATAAACCGGTAACCCTAAGGTGGTTAGTAAGCCTTCCTGGACACCATCAACATATGCCGGACTCCAAAAAGCATTTCGTTGTGGATTTAATTCTGGTGTGGCTAATTGAAATTGCTGCTTATTAAGCTGCTCTTCCCTGAAGCGTTGATCAGAACTGCTCCAAGGAAAGTACGACATCATTTTTCGCTTAGATACATAATAAATAGACGAAGCTTTTGGTGCCGCTTCTTTAGCGACGGGAAATGATAGCGATAGCTCAAACAGCATTTCTAATTCTTGATAAAACTTCTCACTGCGACCATCAAGCGAGCCCATGCCTGTGATGCGTCCCATATTGGTAAAGGGTTCGCCACTTTTAACATAGTTAGGCTCTAAACTAAAAAACTGTCCATCGGCATTGAATTTTTCATATTGAGGTAGACGATCTTTGCGCACTTGCTCGCCTAGGCGGAGATGATCAACCGCCACATCTCGTAAGCTTTTTACCGCACGAATACTGGACTCTAATAATAAATCGATTTGCAACACATGCCGTGCAACTTGATCTTCACGCTGTTCAATTTGCACCTCTTTCTGGCGTTCATAAAAAATGGCCGCAGAAATAAGTGACATGACAATCACACCAATATAAGTGTAAAAAACCGCGCGATTATAATTACGTTGAATAGGTGATTTTAGCTGTAAATCAGGCTCTGTTGGTTTCATTCCGTACCTTTGGTGACAGCGCACCCTTTGCGGTAGCACAAGTGTCGGCGCATCATAACATTAGGTTAATGCGCGCAATAAATAAGACAAAGGCCATATTATCAGGAACATAATCTCAATCACATGAATAAATCTAAATCGGTTTTTTATGACATCTGTTAGCGGCACTCATTACTGGCTCATCAGGGTATTACCCCACAGTGCCAAGCGAAGTCAAAAAACGAATAAAAAACTATAAGAAATTGATATATAACTACATAATAAAGCTAGCACTATGGGTTGTTTAGCCTTGTTAAGTTAACTCGCTGATAATATTTATATGGTTCAAGTCTGTGAACTGGGTGAATCTATAAAGTATGACATCCGATGATTGTTAATGACGAGCCCGATATTCACCTTTATGAATAGTTATTGAAATTATTAGCTACTTTCACAGGTCTTATTAGTGATTTGCTTAATAACATTAGAGACAAACTTATCTGTTACATCAAGGTCATTGCCAACCTTCATTTATTTTAAGCTGCCATTGTGCAGTTTTTTGACCAGTATGAGCTCAGAAGAAAGACAGACGTTTGCAGCGATGATAATCATGCTGATGAAGGTAAATACATGAGAAAGCTGCATATTGGTTTACACCTAAAAGTGAAGGTCTCAAAAAAGAGGATTGTCAAAGAAATGTCTCTATTTCAAACGATGGCTCAATTTTTTAAACAATAACTCGATGTTATTCAAACATATCTTTATAGTAAATAATTTAAATCAACCCAGTGTTGTAATCCGTTAGCTTAAATACGGACCTAGTTGCGCAAGAGGTACTCGCCAACTACAGCAGCATAAAACACTGCTTGATGCTCAATTAATCTTGTTACAGGGTTTAACAAAAATATGCCGCAGTTGAGTCTTAACAATCTGTTACCGAAAAAGCCTCGTAGTTTTTTTTCAAAATTATTGATAACCCTAGTCGATTACCTTTTAGGCATTAGCCAATTAAATCGTGTTTATCAAGATTCGGGATTGAAAGGACTAGAGAAAAAAGCCTTTGCAACGCACTTTGTTGATGTATTTGAGTTAACAATAAAAAGCCAAACCAATTTACCTCAGCTTATCCCACAAAAGGGAGCCGCTATTGTGGTGGCGAATCACCCCTATGGCGGAATTGAAGGTGTTATTTTGGCTTTTTTATTATCTTCAGTGCGGGGTGATGTCAAAATACTCGCTAATCAAGCATTGAAAATCATTCCAGAATTAGCCGACTTCTTTATTTTTACCAACCCACTTGTTCCAGGTGCGAAAGGCAATGCTAAATCGCTAAGAGCCTGCAAAGACCACTTGGCCCAGGGCGGCTTATTAGTGCTGTTTCCCGCAGGACGGGTCAGTTATCCCGGTCGTGATGGTCAAGTGACAGATCACCAATGGCATCGAATAGTGGGCGCGCTAACCTCTTTCACCCAAGCACCTTTAATCCCCTGTTTTATTTCAGGAAAAAATAGCGACTTTTTCTATTTCATGGGCAAGATATACTTTCGTTTTAGAATGTTATTACTGATCAGAGAAATGCTAAACAGCAAAGGAAAAACCGTTGAGGTCACTTTTGGCCAAGCCACATTATTGCCATCTTTACCTGAGAAAACCCAAATGACGACTGATATTGCCCGTTTACTGACATACTTGCATGCCCCTGAGTACCAACATCAATGGCCGGTATGCAAGGCACCTGAAATGTTGCCTCTTGCAGCCTCGCAATTACCGCACAATATAGACAACGAAATAAGCCAACTTCCGCAAGATCAGTGCTTACTCCAGTATAAGTATTTTAAAGTGTACTACGCATCTCGCGCCCAATGCCCTGCTGTCATTGAAGACATTCGTCGCTTACGGGAGGAAAACTTCAGACAGTTTGATGAAGGCAGTGGCTTACCCCAGGACGGTGACGCATTCGATGACACTTATACTCATTTATTTGTCTACGACACTCAAAATCAGGCAATTACTGGTGCATATCGCATGGGCCAAACCGATAATTTACTCGCACAGGGCGGTGTATCTCAACTGTATTTAAACCGTATGTTTGACTTTAGCGCTGAATTTATCAATCAACAACAGCCCTGTCTTGAAATGGGTCGATCATTTGTAGTTGCCAGTCATCAGCGTAGCTTTCATGGTTTACTATTATTGTTTAAGGGCATTGGCGCGTTTGTGTGCAAGTTCCCACAATATCGCACCTTATACGGCACAGTGTCTTTAAGTAAGCAATACACGCCTATGAGTGTGCGGTTAATTGAACAATTTTTGGTGACCTCATCTTCAGACGTTAAGCCCAAGAAACAGTTCGATATTACTGTGCCAAATGATGTTAAGCAGTATTTAGCCAGCTACCCTGCCGATATCGAGATTTTAGAGTTATTGGTCAAGCAAATTGAACCTGACGGTAAAGGGTTGCCGGTATTGGTAAAGCTATATCACCAATTGGGTGCTAAGTTTTACTGTGTGGGTATAGACCCCAACTTTGCCGAAACACCGGGGCTATTGCTTAGTGTAGACTTGCCTCACGCACCAGAACGCTTACTAAAACTGTATCTAGGGCAAGGGGCAGAGGGTTATCAACAACATGATGTTCATACATCACAAGCACAATGACCTCGAACTTAGTGAAGTAAACACCTAAGCAAACAGCCATCGTCTAGCCAATTCTTAAACTAAGGATAAAAAAGACTTCATACCCGCTTTTAGTGATAAACCAGCTTATTGTGCACAGTGTTTTCGATTAAAACTCGCAGTTGAAGGAGCCAACCCAAATTCAGCATGGGTTTTACCACCGATTAACTGAAATATCAGTTTTAAGGTTGAATAGTGATGAATGGCATGACTACAGGCAAACATAAGTTCTCTGGCTAAAGTACTCTCTACTTCAATGATATGAGTTTGATTGATACCAACATCAGAATGAACCCGCACCACTTGACTAATATCCGCTTCAGTCAGCGCTAGCATCCACTGCTTTATATTATTAAATTGATTCAATGCCTCGGGTAATGAGGTTTCAACCAGTGAGCCTCTTCGACGATTTTCATAATCTACTATGCCCGTTTCAAGACAATTCTGTAACGACATAAAATGATCTAAAATATGTCTAACATGATCACCTATGCTGCTGGGCAAACCATCTGCCAACTTGCAATAGTCTCTTTGCTGCAATTGCGTTAAAAATGAAACACCTTGATCTAGCGTTGAAATATAGTGGCTTAACATCAAAAACCTAACCCTATCATTGGAATCTAAATGAATAGACCTTCATATGAGGTATTTAATTACAATGTTTTTATACTCTAGCACAATATACTCAAGCCACTTGAAAATGCTCGTTTCAGCGCTAACGAAGGATAATTTAAAAATATCTGTCTAATTAAGTGCTAAAATTTTAAATTTGGATGGGTTTGAGATAATATACGCCCCCTTTTTGTTTCCCGCTTTAAACATGAGAGTTGAAGATGCCGTTTGCTTTAGGTCAACGCTGGATCAGTGATACCGAGTCAGAACTAGGATTAGGCACAGTTGTGCAAGTTGAAGGCCGGATGGTCACATTATTATTTCCTGCCACTGGAGAGAACCGGATGTTCTCCCGTGCTGAAGCACCATTAACAAGGGTCATTTTTAATCCTGGCGATTGCATTGAAAGCGGTGACGGCTGGAAACTAACCGTTGAAGAAATTGAACAAAAAGATCAAATTATTATTTATCACGGGATCCACAGTGACACCCAAGAAAAGGTCAGTTTAAGAGAAACATTACTGAGCCATAATATTCGTTTTAATAAGCCACAAGACCGCTTGTTTGCCGGTCAAATTGATCGATTAGAACGTTTTGGCGTGCGCTACCAATGTCAATTGTTACGTCACAAATTAGCCACCTCTGATTTATTAGGTTTACAAGGTCCACGTGTAGGCTTAATTGCACATCAACAATGGATTGCCCATGAAGTGGGTCGCCGTTATGCGCCAAGAGTATTGCTTGCTGATGAAGTAGGCTTAGGTAAAACCATTGAAGCAGGGTTAATCATCCACCAACAATTACTAACCGGTCGTGCTGAACGCATTTTGGTGATAGTGCCAGATACCTTGCGTCACCAATGGTTAGTGGAAATGTTGCGCCGCTTTAACCTCAGGTTTTCAGTATTTGATGAAGACCGCTGCGTTGAAGCCTATGCCGATAACGATAACCCTTTTTATACCGAGCAATTAGTGATTTGTTCGCTTGAGTTATTGCGTAAAAAGAAACGTCTTGATCAGGCATTAGATGCCGATTGGGATTTATTAGTGGTCGATGAAGCTCACCATTTAGAATGGTCAGAAGATGCACCAAGCCGTGCATATAAAATAGTTGAAGCACTCAGTGAAGTTGTACCTGGGGTTTTATTACTCACAGCAACACCGGATCAACTGGGTCACCAAAGTCACTTTGCTCGTTTACGTCTGCTCGATCCCGATCGTTTTTATGATTACGACGCTTTCTTAAGCGAAGAAAACAGCTATAAAGATGTTGCCGATGCAGCCCAAGCTTTGGCGTCTAATGATAATTTAAGTCAAGATGCAATCAACAGCTTAACTGAGTTATTGCCAGAGAAAGACATCGAGCCTAACATTCGATTAATTCAAGCAACTGGTGTTGATGAAACACAACAACAAGAAGCCCGTGACGAGTTGTTACAAGAATTATTAGACCGTCATGGCACTGGCCGCGTACTGTACCGTAACAGCCGCGCCTCAGTAAAAGGCTTCCCACAGCGTCATTTTAATCCTTATCCGCAAACGATGCCGGAACAATATGTTACTGCTCAGCGCGTGAATGACATGATGGGCGGCGCTAAAACACCTGAAGCCAAGGCATTACAGGCGTTAAGCCCTGAAAAACTTTATCAAGCCTTTGAAAACGACAGCTCATGGTGGAAGTTTGACCCACGCGTTGACTGGTTAATTGATTTCCTCAAAAGTCACCGCAGTAAAAAAGTACTGATTATTGCCAGCTTAGCTGAAACTGCATTAAGCCTTGAAGAAGCCCTACGTACCCGTGAAGGCATTCAGGCAACAGTATTCCATGAAGGTATGTCAATTATTGAGCGCGATAAAGCCGGTGCTTACTTTGCCCAGGAAGACGGCGGTGCTCAGGCGCTTATTTGTTCTGAAATAGGATCTGAAGGACGCAACTTCCAATTTGCCAGTCATTTAGTGTTATTTGATTTACCGCTTAACCCAGATTTACTCGAGCAACGCATTGGCCGTTTAGATCGTATTGGGCAGAAGAATGACATTCAAATTCATTTGCCTTACTTAGCGGGAACAGCTCAGGAACGCTTGATGCGTTGGTATCACGATGGATTAAATTCATTTGAACTCACCTGCCCAAGTGGACATGTATTATTTAATCAGTTTGCTGAAGAGTTAACTCAAGTGTTGGCCAATGACGACGAAGAGGCGCTTACACTGCTACTAAATCACACCAAGCAGCAATATCAGCAACTGAAAAAATCAATGGAACAAGGTCGAGATAAGCTATTAGAAATCAACTCACATGGTGGTGAGCGCGCTAATGCGTTGATTAAACGCCTAGCGGACAATGATAGCAGTACCGACCTTATTGGCAGTGTCATCCGCCTATGGGACATTATTGGCGTTGATCAAGAAGATTGCGGCGAAAACACTATTGTCTTACGTCCAAGCGAGCACATGTTATATCCAACTTATCCAGGTTTACCTGAAGATGGTGTCACTGTGACGTTCGATCGTGAAACTGCATTGTCACGCGATGATATAGCCTTTATCTCGCAGGAACATCCTATCGTACAAACGGGTTTAGATTTAATTACCGGTTCAGAAACAGGCACTACCAGTGTTGCTGTGCTGAAAAACAAAGCTTTGCCTGCTGGAACCTTATTTTTAGAACTGATTTATATGGCCGATGCTTCGGCACCAAAATCGACTCAGTTATACCGTTATATGCCACCTACGCCTATCCGCATTTTACTGGATAAGAGTGGCAACAATATGTCGGATAAAGTCGATTATAAAAGTTTTGATAAACAACTTAGTGCAGTTAATCGTCATATTGCCAGCAAGCTTGTTAATGCTTCTCAGCCAATATTGCACCCTTTGTTTGCCCACGGTGAAGGCCATGCAAAAGCGGTGTTATCTGAATTAGTACTCAACGCTAAAGATAAAATGAGTCATCAGCTTGGTGGCGAGTTAAACCGTCTTGAGGCGCTTAAAGCGGTTAACCCTAATATCCGTGATGCTGAACTGGATTACATCCGTAACCAAATAGCAGAGTTGAATGAATATATTGATGACAGCCAGCTGCAACTTGATGCAATACGCATGGTATTAGTGAGCCACGTGTAAACACACCTAACACCTATTTAAATAAATCTATTTGAATAGGCATAGAAAAGAAGCACATGCCCCGTTAAAAGGCATGTGCTTCTTTTTTAAATCCATTAAGCTATTATTGGTATGACAAGTTTGTACCCTAGCTGGTTTATAACATAAATAAGAAGAGGTTAATTTGAGCTCATTACGTACTTGGTATTATTTATTGTTAAGCGTGTTGTTAATGTCCACAGCTGTTTTAGCGCAACCTTCATTTGCCCCTACTCCCGCCGCTGAAATAAAAAAAATCACCGTAGAAGCAAAAGAAATAGATGTATTAGTCAGACCCTGGAGTGGTAAACAGCAATTTGGCTTAGCTATCATCATAGGGCCGTCAGACAGCCAGGCGGAAAGCATGGGACTGGTGGGTTTTTTACGCCATGAACTCAATGCTAAGGGCTGGGCTACCATCAGTTTAACCCCACCAAAAGGGTTATATAGACCTAATTTCACTACAGAAAGTGAACAAATAAAAAAAGCCGGTGACGCGCAACTCAGCCTACCCGCACAACAAGCCGTACCTAAATATAATTCAGCACAACTTCTCGAATTACGTAATTTTCAGCAAGCTAACCTCACTGAAGCATTAAATCAATTAACCGCGATTGGCCAGCCATACCCAGGCGCAAAAATTATCATCGCTTTTGATGACAGTGCAGGCATGGTCACCCACTTACTTTTTGAAAAGAAAATACCAAGCCCTGAGCTGCTAATTTTAGTAAACCCCTACCGAGAGTATGAAGACTTAATAGAAGAGTCGAGTCAACGTAAACAAATAGCCGAACAATTGGTGATGATGTCTATTCCGGTGTTAGATTTAGTTTCACCTGACTCCCACCCCCTAGCACAAGCGAATGCACCTGCGCGCAAGCAATACAACCAAGTCAAACCCATTAAATACTATCGCCAGTATCAATTAGACTTAACTTTAGCTAACTCGAGTGGTTGGCAAGAAGCACTTGAACGAATTGAAGGATTTTCAAGAAGCGTTATCGGCCGATAACGCTTATGGCAAATAATGGTGAGTGGAGCCGCTTCTACCACCATGGTTGACGAGGTTGATAAGATTTCTCAGGATTTTTAGTTTGACGAATTGCAGCGATAACACGGTTTTTTCCGATTAAAAGACGTATCTGACTCAACGACTCACGACTTAATAGCTGTCTAACCGATGCGCCCCAGCTACGATTAATACTGTGTTTAATTGCCGCTATGGCATCGGGTGAGGTTTGCATAAATTGTGTAGCTAAAGCTTCAGCCCTTGCCGTAGCATCCTCAGTCACCTCTGACACTAATCCATATTTTAAAGCATCATCTGCCGTGAGGATCTGTGCACTATAGGTTAACTGTAGCGCTTTATCTTTAGCCATAATGTGTCTTAAACTGGCAAGCCCCGCCATATCAGGCACCAATCCCCACTTAGCTTCCATAATAGAAAACTTTGCCGAAGGCTCTGCAATACGCATATCTGCACCTAATACAATTTGGGTCCCACCGCCAAAACAACAACCTTGAATAACAGCAATCACAGGTACGGGTAGTCTCTGCCAACCAATCGATACGCGTTGAGCTAAATTTGCATTACCTGGCAACCATTTAAACAGCAGAGAAACCGCCTTCGACGGTTTTTTAGACAGACTTTTAACATCTAAACCTGAGCTGAAATTACCTTGCGCGCCGGATAAGATAACAGCTTTAATGCTACGGTCTTTAGCAATACGCTTAATAGTGTTATCGATAGCGACAAACATATCAAAATTTAATGCATTCATTTTGTCGGGACGATTAAGGCAAACATAAGCAATCTGTTGTCTTATCTCGAAAGTCACTAAATCCTTTTCCATGAAACATTTCCTTACTGGTCAGTCCAGATTTTAGGTTAACATGTTTGTTGTATATAGCGAATAGATATAACATGTCGACTTATTGGCTAAGGTCAATAAGTCGACAGTGCTGCACATACAATAAATAAACCATTCACTTTTTTTACAGCATTTTTAAGTAGAATTGGTCAAAAACTGCATGATATACATAATTATCTTGTTAAATGTATGCATGAAAATATTAATAATTTCGCATCTTGTTGACGAGTATCCTAGAATAAAAGATAAAGTAGTAAAACGTCTTATATAATAAATAAACGCCCAGATTGTATTGCTGCCCACGTGATAATAAATACTTGCATCATCAAGGCAAAATAAGGACAACAAGTCAACATGACCATTCCTGTACTAATATGCGATGACTCTGCATTAGCAAGAAAACAGATGGCACGTACACTCCCAAAAGACTGGGATGTGGAAGTGACTTTTGCCAATAATGGCGCCGAAGGCATTGAGGCTATTCGCGCAGGAAAAGGCGAAATTGTTTTCCTTGATCTGAATATGCCGGTAATGGACGGCTATGAAGTATTGCAAATCGTTCAACAGCAGGACTTACCTGCATTAATCATTGTGGTTTCCGGTGACATTCAAATAAAAGCCCACGAGCGCGTTAAAGCCTTAGGTGCATTAGATTTTATCCAAAAACCCGTTAGCGCTGATGCTATCAGCAATATTTTACAAGAATACGGCATACTCACCCTTACTCAGGGTGCTGAAGCAGATATCCAGCCGATGGTTAAAGTCGACCTACGTGATGCTTGCCAAGAAATCGCTAACGTTGCTATGGGACGTGCAGCTGATTTACTGTCAAAATTGCTAGATGTTTTCGTGGTATTACCTATTCCTAACGTTAATGTGCTTGAAGTCAGTGAGCTGACAATGGCACTAAAGGCAACTGAAGACTCTTCATCGATATCAGCTCTTTGCCAGGGATTTATTGGGGCAGGTGTTGCTGGCGAAGCATTATTACTGTTTCATGATTCGAGTTTTGAAGATATGGCAAAACTGATGAAGATTAACGGTGAAGAAGAAACTCACACCGAAGTTGAAGTACTAATGGATACCGGCAATGTGCTCATTGGTGCATTTTTAAGTGGTATATCTGAACAACTTGATATGAAGTTTAGCCAAAGCCACCCTATTGTATTAGGCCGCCACTGTACAGTTAACGACCTTATACATGCTAGTTCTGAAAAGTGGCAGCGTACGCTTGCTATGGAAATTAATTATCGTATTGAAGATTACAATATCCAATGCGACTTGCTGCTACTGTTTACCGAAGATTCAATACCAACGCTGAATTTCAAGCTAGGTTATCTTCTCGATTAAAGGTTGGATATTGTTAATATGTCAAATGATCACGATGCAATGAACGAACTTCACTGGCTTATCGATATGGTACAAACCATTGATGTCGGCTTAATTGTGCTAGATCGTAATTACAATATACAACTGTGGAATGGGTTTATGGAAAACCATAGCGGCATTTCACCGAACTTTATTAAAGGCAAGAACCTGTTTATTGAGTTGCCGGAAGTGCCAGCTGACTGGTTAAAACAGAAAATGGAGTCGGTATTTTTGCTCAAAAACCGCACTTTCATCAGCTGGGAACAGCGGCCATACGTGTTTAAATTTAAAAACTATCGCCCCATCACGGGCCGTGCTGAATTCATGTACCAAAATATTACATTGCTGCCGCTCGCTTCACTGACAGGTAACATCACCCACATCAGTATCATTGTTTACGATGTAAGCGACGTCGCAGTAAATAGATTGCAGCTTAAAGCAATGAACCAGCAACTTGAAGAGTTGAGCCAAACAGATGGATTAACGCAATTACATAATCGTCGTCACTGGCAACATTGTATGGAACGTGAGTATGAACGTCATATCCGCTATCAAGATCACGCTACATTGGTGATGATCGATATTGACAACTTCAAAAGTGTAAATGACACATATGGGCACCCAGCGGGGGATAAAGTTATTCAGCATATTGCTCATTTACTAAAGCAGTCTTTACGTGAAACCGATTGTGCGGGCCGATATGGCGGAGAGGAATTTGCGATTGTATTAGCTAAAACAGGCTCAGCGGACGCATTGTATTTTACAGAAAGATTACGTAAAAAAATTGAAGCCTCTGAAATTATAAGTGATAACCGTATCATTAAGGTAACAGTAAGTCTGGGTATTAACGAAATTAAACCTGGTACGGAGAACAGCTCAATTTGGTTATCAGGTGCAGATAAAGCACTTTATACAGCCAAACAAAATGGTCGCAACCAAAGTGTAGTATTTACCGCTAATGAATAGGTTTCTGATAAACCAAGTTAATCAGCCCTTAAACATAAAAACCACTCATTAGAGTGGTTTTTATGTTTAAGGGCAACGTCTGCCATTTCAATAGTGATTCATTTAAAAAGACCTTTCTAAACTGAATTTAACACTAATTTTGAAATAAAATTCAGCTGAACCTAGTGCTTTTTAACACTGTTATCATCATCTTCAAAGTCGTCTTCATAATCATCTTCGAAGTCGTCTTCGTCGTCATAATCATCGTCTTCTTCATCACCCTCTTCGACATCACCGACAAAGTATGTACCCCAGCCGTCATAATCAACCTTTTGTTTAACAGCAATAGTAATAAGCTGTTCACAAGCTTGATCAAGTAAAGAAACCTCTAACTTATGATTTGAGATAGCATCAAAACAGAAGATAATTGATCCATCTTCTAATTCCATTTCCTCTGCATCATTAACTTCAAACCCCATTTTGAATGCTTCAACAGCTGCTTTTTCTAAACGGTCAAAGTTATTTGATGAAAAATGATGTTCAATTGTGTATTCAGCATCAGGTTCAGAACCATCAGCAATAAGGTTCTCAACAATTTCGCGGTTTTCGGCTAACTGTTCTTTTAACTGACGTTCGATGGACATGAAGTACTCCAAATGACTTAAAAATAGATAAGGTAATAATCTGTGTATTATACGTTATCTTAAGCCGTAGGTTTAGCCATTAATTCGGCGGCTTCTAGATTTAACTCAGCCAAACGCTTAGCCATAATAGTATGTACTTGCACAGCAAAAAGCTTTGCGTCTGCTTTATCTACACCTTGGGTGGTAATTGGCGCCATCATTTCTACAATAACCACGCCGTTGTTCCAACGATTTAGCTTAATATGTGCCTGACAAGAGGCTAATACTGGCACTACTGGCACTTGGGCAGCTATTGCAGTATGAAACGCCCCCACTTTAAGGGGAAGTAATCCTCTGCCTCTAGAACGGGTTCCTTCCGGAAAAATCCATACAGACAGGTGCTTTTCTTGCATTTTTTTAACCGTTTTCGCCATAGTATCAAATGCACTAGAACGGTTTTTACGATCAATTAGAATATTACCCGTTAGCCAGTAAATCTGCCCAAACAAGGGAACCCAAGCCAAGCTTTTTTTGCCTAAACTTACCGTTGCTTTAGGCACTGCTGAAGTTTGAGTAAACAGGTCGAAATTGTTTTGATGATTACCTAAATAGATATTCTGTTGATTAACTACGTCGGGTTGCACATGACGCGTTATCACCTTGATGCCGAGCACTGGCGATACTGAGGCAAAAATCCTAGCCAACACATGAACATTGTCACGGTGCATAGGACGAACGATACATAAAATAAGTACCAAAACAAAAGCAAGGCACAATAGTATGGCTAGTATTAACGTACGAGCGATTAGCAGCACAACAGACTCCTGCGGATTAATTGGCGACAGTATAACGATGCCAGCAAGTTGACTCAATCAATTTTGCATACATGTGTACGCTCAAAAAAGGCGAAACCGACGAAAACCGTCGATTTCGCCTGATGATACAGACTATTTATGAACAACAAGTCTTTATAGATGAATAATAAATAATTTAATTCATCGCTACTGGCGAGGTTCTATTCATTTGTGCAATGGCTAATCTAAATAGCAAGGCGCTGATAGCTAGGGTGGCAACAATGGCCGCACCACTAGGTAGGTCATAACTGGCCGATAACCATAAACCACTCACATAACCAATAATACCGACCACATAAGCCAATACTAATCTAGCTTTACCTGAGTATTTATTCAGTGCGAGTGCCGGTAAAATTAACGAACTAAAGACTAAATAAACCCCCACAAGCTCAACAGACAAAGTAATTACAATCGCAAAGAGAAAGTAAAAACCAGCGCCGTCAAGTAAGTTAGGTCTAATCGCGATAGCGGCTAAAATAACTGCTGACACTGCTGCTGGTAAGATTAATTGTGACCAACTCACCCACAATATTTGACCTGACATCAACTGTTTTAACAGCTCAGCGCCGTGGGGATCATTGGCTAACAGCAACATAGCCCCAACTGCACTAAGCACATAAAAACACCCAATAAAAGCCTCAAGCTCACCTTCAAATTTACGTGCCATCCAGGCTATCACACCCGCACCAGCTAACGCGAACAGCGCCGGCATCCACACGTGTGAAAAAGGTATATTCTCAATATCGTGATCAATATGAGACACAATAGCACCAAGCGCGGCAACTTGAGCTATGGCTAAATCAATGAAGATTATGCCACGTTTTAACACTTGCCGACCTAATACCACATGAGTGGATAACACGAGTAAACCTGCCACTAAGGCAGGTAATAAAATGGCGGCAAGTTCGAAATCAAACATGAGTTATTTCACTCCGTTTAATAACGACAGCACATTATCGTACAAACTGATCAAGTCAGTACTTTGCTCGTTACCGCCAACTGACATAGGTAAAGTCACAACCTTAAGATTAGCTCGTTCCGCTAACCATTCAGCACCACGCTCGTCCTGGTAAGATGCCACGATTATCGCCATTACATCTCCCTTTTCAGCACGGGCAAGTAAAGTTGCTAAGTGACTGCTTGTAGGCGCTAAACCAGGCTTAGGCTCTAAGTCTGCCACCTGCTCAATCCCAGTCCAGTTAAACAAATAACGAAAACTAGAATGGTAGGCGATGACTTTTTTACCCTTCAGACTTTGTGCTTGTTGTTGCCACTGTGGAATTTTCGCTTGCCACTGGCTACTAAATTGACTCAAAGCCTGTGTATAAGCCGCTTTATTGTCCGGGTCTAACTGAATCAATTTAGCGGATAAACCTTGAGCGACTTCAAGCATTCTCACCGGATCAAAATGTAAATGTGGATTACCTTTAGCATGCACATCCCCCATAGAACGATCGACACTTTCGAGTTTATCTAGGGTGTCGGTATGTTCGGCGGCATAGAATAACCCTGTATCCGTTGAACGAACTCTGTTGTTAGATGCTTTCATCTGCAACATAGGTAGCCAACCAATTTCAAGGTCAGCACCGGCACAAACCACTAAATCCGCTTGACGCATTTTGGCAATTAAGCTTGGGCGAGCCTGCACCAAGTGCGGGTCTTGCATAGCTGTGGTGGCAGAATACACTTTGGCATCAGGCGCAAGTGACTGTGTCAATGCGGCATATTCAGGCTCACAAGCAAATACATTTAACTCTGCATTGGCAGATGCCGAGCATATTAACGCAAGCCCAGCAGCCATTTTAATCATTCTAGAATTGATGTGCACCGTGAGCTCCTAATGTCATAACATATTGTAAAGTGATGATATTGTCGTCTTCAAAACCTTCGAAATTAGTCCCTTGCTGATGAGTATATTGCAGGCGAACCGTTGAGAAGTGGCTGTTGTGCCAAGCTAAACTGATTTCAGTTTCTTTTAGCTTCTGTGGATCTAAATGATCGCCATGAGCTTCAAAAGTATCCACTTGACCATAACGTAAACCCGTAGACCAATTCGGGCTTAATTGATACACGCTACTGACATACCAACCTTCATGATAGTCGTTATTAGCAGCTTCGCTTAAGATGTCATGGTCGTGTTCCCCATCATCTGCGTGGTCGTGATCAGATTCTTCAACGCCAAAAATGTCTGTCACACGAAAGTATTCGCCACTCACAGTTAAGTGCTGATATTTATAATTACCATTAGGTGCCCATTTATAGACAAAATCAGCAATGTAGGTATTCTCTCCGGTATATTGCGCACTGTGATCATGACCACCGTGAGCATCGCCCTCATCAAAATGGTCATGCTCTTCTTCTTCGCCAATCACTTTGCCGTTGTCATTACTCAGGTAAGCTAGACCAAGCTGCCAGGAGCTATCAACACCAATATCACCACCTAACTTGGTGAAAGCGGTATATACACCTAAATCGCTAAAGTCACGTTCACCATGCTCATCAGCTGCGTGCATTTTATCGCCCTGAAACACTTCAAGGCCTAAGTTCCAGTAAATATCAGTTGGAGCAACAATACTCACTCGTAAACCATCATCGAAATAATGACCACCTAAAAATGCACGGTAAGCAGCTGGGCGATCGGCAAAAGAGTCTGTGTGTAAATGTTGATTATTCAGATAGCCCACATCAGATAAGAAGCGCCCTGCGCGAACAGATAATCCTTCTGGCAAAGCCATAGTTTGAATAAAGGCTTCTTCTAATTCAAGCTCAGTATCACCATCATGACTGGCTAATACTGCGGTCATTTTGCCATAAAACATATCGTCAATATTGGCACTGATAGCCAGTTCGGTCTCACCTAAACCAAATCCTTCAGCACGTTCAGACATTGCACGATCACCCGATTGATAATAACCGTCTAACACGGCACTAATATTGGGGTTAGTTAAACTTGAATCTTCCGCCATTACGGCAACAGAAGTAAACGCACAGCCGATAGCGACTAAAGATAAAGGTGTTTTTAAAACAGACATACATGCTCCCTACGTTTTAGTCCGCAATATCATTTAGCGAGACTAAAACCATAAACTTAACGTCGTCAAAGCAATAATTGCTGACGATTCAATTAAAAATTAATAACAATTTGTAATAGGTTTACACGGTATAAGGAGGGCCACGGCTGTGGTAATGAAATATGCTAACTGATGAAAAAACGGGCAACACATCGACACTAACTTCATATTGCTGTTTTTGGATCGGGATAGAAAAAGAAAATGCATGCAGTACTTTATTCAGCTGATGCTGGTGAAAACACAAAGTACAGTGATGAGAATTTACGCCGTCTTCATGGTGTTCAGTACTGTGATTTGACGCAGCCAAAGCCAATACCATCAAAATGGCACAAAGCCAAATTGCGATATGTTGCTTTAACTGAAGGCTAAATCTCACAAAAATACCAAACTAAAGAGGATGTAATAAGCAGCAATTCTAAAAGACAGCAGTAAAAAAGCAAGCTATAGATTGTTACAAATCACTTTTAGCGCCAATTTGTGCGCGACTAGGCTATTCAACGAAAGACTTAATCAAATTAAGATAAACTTAAGCTGATGTTCGTAACATTGGCGCATATTCTGTTAAATCTCAAAAATAGGACTGACCATGGCTAACTTTATACGTGCAAACATCGGTATTATTCTTGCCATGGTTATCATTGGCGTTGTTGTACTTGGTGGTATCTATTGGGTGGAAGCCTCTTTAGAAAGCCAAGAACAGATAATAAGCTAATCTAGCTTTATATTTGGCACTTGGTCTTCAGGTGCCTCAATGAGAATTAAATGATCCATAATGTGTGTTATCCCGACCAATATCACTGATAAAATGATTGTTGGGGTAACAATATGCATCACATTATCTAGATAATATCCTGCAACACCGGCTATTGCCGCAACATAAAAGCCAATAATTTTGGCTGATGTTAACCACTTATTCCGCCCTAACCAAGCACCACACTTAGGGCATTGAATATGCGACCCAAGACCTCTACCACGGCTTTGAGTGACACTTGCTACCGAAAACCCTTTATGACAAAAAGCACATTGTAATAACATCTTAAATCCTTGCGGGTAAACATACCTTTCAAACGTAACGCATATTAAGTATATGTCTACAACCCTGTTAAATCAGCGACGTATTATGGACTAATATTGGCTTAGTACCAAAAGCTTATTGGTTAAGCGAGATAAACACTTTATGATAAAATATCTCATCGCCTGCATGCCAAAATCAACATAGCTTACCCACAGGATCTTTTAATATGCTCAGCCTGAATATATCAAGAATGCTTATTACTGCCAGTTTCACTCTAGCTTGCCTTCTTAGCACCGTCAGCACACACGCTGAGTCACCTATCAATCCCGAGCAGGTAATCGAACCCGTCTATCAAACCAGTACTGATGTTCGCGATAAAATTGAATCATTATCATCAATCATTCAAGGTGATATTGATTTATTACCAGACTTAAAAGGTGAAATTAAATCAATTACAGAATATCGCATTAAAACCAGAGTGATAGAACTGAGAAACCTGATCGATAACTTGATTAACGCCAGTGAAATTGATGAGGAATTTGTGGTTCCACTAGTACAGTCTCAATTAGTATTTTTAAAGCAAGTACGTCACTACCTTAATACCGATATCATTCAGCTTCGCAGTCAGGTAGATGGTGGCAGCGGTGATAATGCTATCTTATTGAGAATTTCAGAACGCGAATTTCAACGCGATCATTATCTTAAAGCTGAATTAGAAACAATTATCTGGGCAGAAAAAGTCAAACTCGATGTAGAAACCTTAAGGAAAACCCTAACCAAACGCTTAATAACCCGTGCAGATAGACTAGACAGTCTAGTGTCTTATACACAAAATGAGCTACAGAAATCAGTCAGCGAAGCGACTGCTGCAGGCGACAACATTAGCTCAGAGCAAAAGCAGCGCGTGAGTTCACTCAAAGAAAGGCTAGCACAAAATAGCGCCAGCTTATCGACCGCCGCATCCCTGTTAGAACAATTAGGTCAAGACACTGCTAACATCAAACAAACCCTATTTAGTATATCGGGGGATATCACCCAAGATGTGCTGAATTTTAATGTTGCATCCAGCCTACTGGAAGAATGGGCAAATGTTGCTAAACATCAGGCTTTAGACAATGGCCCAAGCGTTACTTTTAAAATTATTATTTTTATATTAATACTATTTATCAGCAGTTTGATAGCCAAAATAGTGACCCGAGTTGCCACTAAAACGGTCACAGCTTCCAAGCTTAAATTTAGTAAATTATTACAAGACTTCTTTATTTCGTTATCGAGTAAAGCCGTGTTCGCTATTGGTTTATTGGTCGCCTTATCTCAACTCGGTTTTGAGTTAGGCCCTTTGCTAGCAGGTTTTGGTATCGCGGGTGTGATTATTGGTTTCGCCTTGCAAGACACCTTATCTAACTTTGCATCGGGAATGATGATTTTAGTTTATCGCCCTTTTGACGTGGGTGATTTAATTAATGCCGCCGGCGTAACCGGAAGAGTCAGCCATATGAGTCTAGTATCGACAACCATCAAAACCCTAGACAACCAACGTCTTATTATTCCTAATAACAAGATTTGGGGCGACACCATTAATAATATTACCGCAGAGCACCAGCGCCGTGTAGACATGACATTTGGCATCAGTTATAGCGATAATATAGAGCACGCTGAAACAATTTTAAAAGACATTGTTACCCAGCATCCAAAAGTGCAAGCAACGCCTGAGCCTATAGTGAAGTTGCACACGTTAGGCGAATCATCGGTTGACTTTATCGTCAGACCTTGGGTAAAACCCGATGATTATTGGGATGTTTATTGGGATATTACCCGCGCAGTGAAAATGCGCTTTGATGCTGAAGGCATTAGCATTCCGTTCCCACAACGCGATGTGCATATCTATCAGAAATAGCTAACTACAGACAAAATGCACCGACTACGCTGTAGGTACATTGATTATGTTGAATCACTTTAGCATCAATTTATATTAGGACACTTCATGACAACATCTCATTTTGCATTTTCAGATTTTATTGCCGGTTTTTGGCGTATTGATGCATGGAACATGAACCAGCAACAAAGGCTTACGCTTATTGAGCAATATCTTGAGCTTGGGGTAACCAGCATGGATCATGCTGACATTTATGGCGTATACCAATGTGAGACATTATTCGGCGAAGCCCTTGCCCTTGCTCCCCATTTACGCCAGAAAATGCAACTGATAAGTAAGTGCGGTATCAAGCCTGCATTTGATGGTTATGATAATCGTTACGTCAATCATTACGACACCAGTAAACAGCATATTATTCGAAGCGTTGAGCGTTCACTGATCGAGCTAAAAACCGATTATTTAGACGCATTACTGATTCATCGCCCCGATCCTTTAATGCAAGCAGATGAAGTTGCTGAAGCTTTCTTACAATTAAAACAACAAGGTAAAGTGAACCACTTTGGTGTGTCCAATTTTTTACCCCATCATTTCACTTTGCTGCAGTCACGGCTAGACGATCCACTCATCACCAATCAAGTGGAAATATCACCGCAATGCTTAACCCATTTAAACGATGGTGTATTAGATCAATGCCAACAATTAAATATACGCCCTATGGCATGGTCATGTTTGGGAGGCGGTACATTATTTAGTGAGCAAACAGAACAAGCGATACGATTAAGAAGCTGCTTAACAGAGGTGGCAGACCAGGTAAGCACGGCAGACATAAGTCAGGTTATTTATGCCTGGGTCGCTATGTTACCCAGTAAACCGACACCGATTATTGGCAGTGGTAATATTGAACGAATTCGTAGTGCAGTAAACTCAAGCAGCATTCAGTTAACCAAGCAACAATGGTTCAGTATTTGGCAAGCATCAATGGGACACAGTGTTGCCTAAGCAAAAGTACGTCAGATAACCCTCGTATTGTTATTACGAGGGTTTAGGGTTACAAGGGGAGCAGCCTAATCTAGATAACGCATTTTACCATGTAAATGGGGACGCTTTCCCTTTACATCACGCATTTCAAAACACTTGCCATCTTCAAGTGATTCATAGGCAAAAGTCACTTCTGATGGCATAAATACGGGTAATTTAAATTCCACATCAACAGTAAATGGACGCTCGCCAATAAATTGCATTAGCTGTGCCATACAACGTGCTTTTGACCACATACCATGGGCAAGTACCCGCTCAAATCCAAAACGTTTTGACAGTAATGGGTGTAAATGAATTAAATTGTAGTCACCTGATGCTTTGGCGTAATGACGACCTAAATCTTCTGTTAAGCGCCATTGCTGTATATTTTCCCAAGCCATATCAGATGCTCGAGGTGGCCGAGGACGACGTTTGGCGGACTCAATGCGGTACAAGTAGGTTGAATGCGCTTGCCAGACTAACTCTTCAGCAACGTAAACACTCGACTCAAGCACAAACTCCAAGCCGGCATCTGTTTCAGTGCTGCTAGTGAGCTGACACTTTACGGTTAATATCTCATGCGTTTTCACCGGCCGTAATACACTAATACTGTTTTTAAGGTGGATCATGCCAAGCAAAGGGAAGGTGATCGCCTTGTGTGCAAATATCACCGCATGTAAACGAAAGGCCAGTACATATAAATAAGTGGGCGGTAACACTTTCTCGTCAAATTGAAAGCCACAAACGTTAGCATATTGACGTACTTTATCATTTGATAAAAAAACATTATCAGTTTGAATCGCAATTTTAGGTAACGGTTTTTTATCCCAACCAGGTTTACGGCTAAAGAATATTTTGCGATAAAGTGTAAAAAGCGATGGCATCGCTTTTAAATCAATTTTGTAATCGAAACTCAATGTGACAACCCTTTTTAAACGGCACGTCTTGCACCATAGTGGTGATATTATAACTCAGTATTTCCCTAAAATTGAAATACTTGAATTAACTCTTAATATTTATCATTAGTTCAATGAGTAGATACAGCTACTTTTAGCTTTACCCATCACCACAGTCATTGCAGAATAAGCGCCTATCAAACTAATAAAAAGATGTACTGTGCAAGATACTAACTTCGATAAACTAAGCCAAAAATTTGCTAAAAATATCTATGGCACCACTAAGGGTCATATTAGAGCCGCTGTATTGTGGCGCGATCTTGAGCCTGCCATAGCTTTATTGGCCGCGTTAAATCATTCACCGTTACGGATATTAGATGCTGGCGGCGGTTTTGGTTTATTAAGCCAAAAGTTAGCTGTGCTAGGACACGAAGTGGTGCTTTGTGATATTTCTGCGCAGATGTTGGCCGAGGCGCAACAACAAATTGATGCGAGTGAAACACCGTTAAACATCACCCTGTTTCACAGCCCTATACAAGCTTTAACACCTGAGCTTAATGGCCAGTTTGATATCATTTTATGCCATGCTGTGGCCGAATGGTTAATCGATGCACAATCAACACTGCAGGGATTATTATCCTTATTAAAGCCACAAGGCCTATTCTCTTTAATGTTTTACAACAAAGAGGCAATGCGGTTTCACAGCTTAGTTTCTGGCAACTTTGACTATGTCATGCGTGACATGAAAGTTAAAAAGAAAGTCGGTTTAACCCCTACACATCCTTTATATATCGAAGACGTCCGCCAATGGTTTAACCAATGGCAACTACAAATAGTTTGTCAGTCTGGTGTTCGGGTCATCAATGATTATTTAAAGCATCAATTACCGCCTAATTTCGATATTAAACAGCTGATAGAGATGGAACTGCTTTATTCGCAGCGTGAACCCTATCTATCCCTTGGTCGTTATGTGCACTTTTTAGCTAAACAAGCTTAAATTCGATTCAAAAGATAACTAAGCAGGGCTTAGCACTGCTCGATATCATTTGAGCTTGTAATTTCTCCTTAATCATATAGTGGCTGCTTTAATTACAGCTTTGCTGCCAACAGTTCTGCACTGCTGCACCTTGTTGACGCAGCAATTGAGGTATATTTTGCTGCCCGACTAAATGACCAGCACCGATAATAAAAAACAGCGGTTGCTGAGTTTTTTGGTGCATCAATACTAGCATTTTGTCACTCATGGTGTGATTTCGCTGCCATAGCAATTTACTCAACAACTCGTCTGACTCTCCAGCTTGCTGCTCCATAATATTGGCTAACTGTTTTTCATCGCCGTTACGCCATGCTGCGATTAACTCGAGCATTTCGGCATCAGTGGCATTTACCGCCTCGTCTAACATTTGAATTTGGCTATGCCGACTAAAAGATGAAATCAACTCAAATTGAAAAGCCACACTTTCAAGTTCAAATAGAGGTTTGGATTGGCGTATTGCAGCAAAGGAGACGTCGACACCTTGCTCTGCGCTATATCCTAAAGCGGTAAAGCGCATCATGCTGATTTGTGCAGCTTGCAGCCAAGGCGCAAATTGCTGAATCGCTAAACAAAATTGCTCCATTGACTGGCAATACTTCACTGTAACTAGTTTGGCTTGCTCAATTAATGCTGCCTCTGCGTAGCCGTATTGTTGTAATAACCCCATGGTATCAGCCTTGTTAACATCAGCTTCTAGCACCAAGGCAGCACTTTGCTCAAAAGCACGCTCAATTTGAGGCGCCATAGGATAAAAGTCAGCCTTACCCACATGAATAGAGCCCAGTAAATAAGCTTGCTGATTTTTCCAGGTCACTTTATAGAACGGGGGTTTATCATCTTGTGCGGCATATAACTGCGGAGAAATAAAAAAACTTGCTAATACAATCAATAATATATGCTTAAAAAAAAGCATTACTCCCTCCCCGTTAAGACTCAATATAGCTAACATTTGTATATTCATATTCACACTATGATGAGTTTTCCTTGTTGCATCCATGTCAGAACCTTATAATTTGTAAAAATGCATCGTTAGTTTTAGAGACTCTTATGCCGTATACCAAAGTCATTCAACAGTTAAAAGAAAATCTACAAGTCGCTTACAGGCAAGCCATTGACTGTGATATTCGCTTAGATGAACTTCGTAAGGCGGGTCACGGTAAGTTTGTTGCTATCTTCACAGAAGAACATGGCTTTAGCCAGAGCAGTAATCGCTTTTTACCCTATGTTCAAGAACTTGCCACAGAATTTGAAACCATACAAGAAAGTGTCCACACAGCACCAGAAACGCTTGAGGCATTTGTTAAAAAGTTGGCCATTCTACTGCAGACATTACAGGCATTTAAACAACAAAGTAAATAACCTCAACTAGGGATAATAAGTGCTTAACCAAAGCAATGGTTAAATAATACTTCAATCCTGCAATTTAAACATTGCAGGATTTTTTAATGCTAAAATTCGATAAGCGCAGCTTTGTTAGAGAGGATATATGACATAAATCTGTCATTGATGAAGATTATGATAAGCCATCATCCGTTGTAAGATCCCCCTCATGTCTTCTATCGATTTATGTAATACATTAAATGAAATCATTGATACACAAAATATTGATGCCGTGTTCCAGCCCATTTTTAATATCAGCACCAACAAGCTACATGGGTTTGAAGCATTAAGCAGAGGTCCACAACATAGCACTTTGCACTCTCCCGCTTCCCTGTTTAAAACGGCAGAACATTGCGACAAACTCAGTGAATTAGAAACGCTCTGCCGCGGTATATCGATTAACGCGTTTAAACAGCGGCAATTGCCGGGCAAGTTATTCATTAATATATCGCCAAAAGCATTACTCGATCCGGCACACCCCAAAGGCGCCACCTTAAAGCTCATTAAGCAATTAGGCTTATCACCCAATGATGTTGTCATAGAGCTATCGGAACAATACCCCGCTGATGATATCGACTTACTCAAATCCTGCTTAAATCATTATCGAAATCAAGGTTTCCTCACCGCCATTGACGACTTAGGCGCGGGGTATTCAGGCTTAAGACTATGGTCAGAACTCGCACCTGATTATGTTAAAATTGATCGCCATTTTATTCATCAAATAGATATTACCCCTGTAAAACAAGAGTTTGTTCGCTCAATTGTCGATTTATGCCAAAACTTAACCTGCAAAGTGATTGCCGAAGGCATTGAAACAAAAGAAGAGCTCACTATGCTTTCTCAGTTAGGGATAAGTTATTGCCAAGGATATCTACTTGGCAGACCTGAAACACAGCCGACACAGGAATATTATCAACCCCAGGTTATTGCGCCTAGCATGCCTCGCACCCGATACTGCGAAACAGCGGAAAGTATTTGTCATAGCGCAATTACCACTTCAGCAACAACCCAGCTAAAGCAACTTAGTCAAAAGTTTATAGACCAACCTGCACTACAAGCTATTGTTATAATCGAGGATGAAATTCCTCATGGCATTATTAACCGCGCAACGTTATTAGAGCTATTTAGCACGCCATACGGACGTGCATTGCATGAAAATCATCCAGCAAGTGCAGTAATGGACACTCTTGTGTTACAAATTGACGCCAATCGGCCTTTATCTGAAGTCAGTCAATTATTAACATCAGAAGACGCTAATACAGTCGCTCAGCAATTTATTATTACCCGCAATCAAAAACTCATCGGTATCGGTCATACCAAAGATTTACTGCAAAGAATCACTGAACACCGCATAAAAATGGCTCGACACGCAAACCCATTGACTAATTTACCTGGTAACGTGCCTATTCAAGAGGAACTTAAGCTGTTAAGAACTCAACGAAAACCATTCTATTTAGCCTATTTAGATTTGTGTCACTTTAAGCCATATAACGATATTTATGGGTTTTGTCGTGGGGATGAAGTTATTCAGGTGGTAGCGAAACTATTAATGCCGTATCAAAGCGACCGCTGCTTTGTAGGGCATATTGGTGGGGATGATTTTGTGATGATTTGCACTTGTGACAATACCATAGATCACAGCAAACACATTATTGAGCAATTTAATCAGCATAAGAGTGAATTTTATCGCGACGAACACTTACAAAGCCAAAGCATATTTACAGAGGATAGAAATGGACAATTGCAACATCACCCATTGATTTCATTATGTATAGGGGTATTACCTCCAAGCATTACCACTCATGCGACAGAGCATCAATTGTCGACATTAAGTGCTCAAGCAAAAAAACAGGCAAAACTCGCCGTTAGCGGACTTTACCTGTTATCGGACCAAATAATGGAATTACATGTCGCTTAAAGCGCTTTGGGTGCCTCAAGTTGTGGGGCAACCGTACGTTTTAGCCAATCATTTAGCATAGTCGTTTCCGCCGAAAAAGGACGTTCATTGATTCGACTTATACGGCTCAGAAAACTCATGTCAGTCAATTTTTCATCGCCACTAATAATGACTTTATTGTCTTCCAAAATTTGATAAGTAAAGGTCATTTTTGGTGGGTATAGCTCTTTAACAACCCGCAAGTCGCCAGTTGTTGCACCAAAAGTAGGACGCATATCACCCGCTAAATCAACATTAGAAACCTGCATTTCAAGCTTTTGATTAGGCTTAAGTGTTTTCTCTGCCTGCTTATTAATATTTTTAGTTATGGTCTCAAAAAATCTATTTTCAAAACGCGATTGCAACTCATTTGAGGCTTTAATGTCATTGTAGTTATCAGGCTCTAGCCACTCTACTTTAACAATGCCAGTCTCAGTGATAGGGCTAACCACTTCCACTTCCTCTGCAATTGCCACGCTACTGACGAATGTCCCTACTACCAATAAATAGTTAATGTTCATAATATGCCTCCAGGCAAAATTTAAATAGATTTAGATAGCTTGTTTACTTGATGAAACTACTTTAACAAAATGAACCTGTACATTTGCTTAACATAAAGCATATTCCAAGAATGTAAATTAAAGCACTGTTTTTAAACAGCTAAAAACGTAAAAATCTAACTCAGCTGTTTTTTTATGCTTCGTTCAGCTTTGGTTCAACAAACTGAAGCTACTATCACTCCAACAAAAAGACAGCGTCTTTACACTAGCGATTGTTCAAGGAACTAACGTCGTGACTAATCAATATTAATGCTACGGAGTCATAACAATGAAACTGATCACTAATTCAACAAAACGTGTTTCTTTAGCCGCTTTATTCGCCACTCTTGTCGTGGGCCTAGCCGTTTCAGCTCAAAGCCAAGCCAATGAATCCAACCTTCACGGAGGCGTTATGGAGCAGCACAGCACTCAATTGAGTCAACAAATACAAAATAATGAACAGCTATTAGAGTTAAAGTTAGAACAAAAACTTACTCAACAAGTAGCCAAAGCAGAAAGCCAGTATGTTGCTAAAATTTGTCAACAATATGATTTATCTTATGATAATGAGACATCTACTTGTATAAAGTAGCCGCGAATCCAACATAAAGCGACTCTCAATAGGTATCTAAATTGCCCTGACTTGTCAGGGCTTTTTCGACTATGGGGTGTAGGGCTCGACTCATTTAGGCCATGTTTAAACCTCAAACAGTCTGAGTTAGAATGGGAATCGCGCAGTTAATTTAGGGTAAGACTGTTTTAACACTTTAGGCTTAGTCGAAAACTTTTTACCCACAGGCGTATTATTGCCTGAAGGTACAAACGGTAATTCATCTTCATTACGGCTTTCATATAACTGACCCGCAACTAAATCGTAATCTTCAATAAACGGATAAGCATAATTATCTTTTAATGGCCATTGCGCCAAATCACCTAAGCTATCCGGTTGGGCAATAATTTTGTCATACCACTCTTGCCCTAATGACAAAATAAAACAACGAAACTCAGTAAAAGCATAATCAGAATCACAGCCCGTCACAATATAAGCTGCGCCCCAAATAGCCCACTGATAACTTCGGCGCAATTGCTGACCAAACATTTTATCAAATGCTTTTAATGACTCATCATCTAAAGGATCTAGTGACTGCTGTAATTGCTGTACGATTTGTTCAGAAGACTGGTCTGCATGGTTGCGGGTAACCAGTTGCCAAAATTGTGTTTCAGTCATTGAACTTTCCCAATATCCATTAAATTGCGATATTCTATCCTAAATCCATTAAACCAAGTGAACAAAATGACACAGGTTAAGCGCCCCTTGGGCATTATATTACTGATTGCTTTATACAGTTTATTTACTATTATCGCCCTTTGGCGTGCAACTCAATATGCGACTTTTGACATATTAACCCTTGGTGTTTTACCCGTATTAGTGGGTCTATTGATCCGCGCGAAATGGGCTAAAATAGTGCTCTTTTTTCACCTAGGGCTGCAAACATTAGTGTTAATTGCAATAGGAACTACTGCGTTAATCGCGTATCAAATCACTCCCGAGGACGTGAAAATTGAATTTAATGGCCAAATCATTCCTATTTGGATAGTGGCAAGCGCTGCTATAAGTCTAGTCACGTTGCAGTGGTGGGCAGCACTAAACCATAAAGCGCGTCAGTATTTAAATAATATTGGCATTTAAAGACCACTTGAAACTCATTTTCGAGGACGTATTTGATAGTAATCTACTTATATGTCTATGCTATAGTCTATCTAGTGGTACAAAATAATAAGAGTTCAATAAATGCACAGTTTATCCCCTAGCGAATTATCTATTTTATTGCTTGAGCCTTCTGAGACTCAACGAAAAATAATTATGTCTCGATTACAGCAAGAAGGCGTTGTTAGCATTCAAACCGCTACAACTCTTAAAGATGCCAAAGCGATTATAGCTCGTCATAAGCCTGACTTAATTACTAGCGCGTTACACTTTCCTGACGGCGAAGCAACGGATTTACTCGCGTATATCAAGCAAAAACCAGAATACCAAGACATTCAGTTTATGTTGGTATCGAGTGAATGCCGCCGCGAGCAACTTGAAATTTTTAGACAGTCAGGTGTGGTTGCCATTTTACCCAAGCCTTTCAATTCAGACCATTTGGCTCGCGCATTAAACTCAACCATAGATTTAATCAGTAATGACGAATTAGATTTGAGCCATTTTGATGTGCATAATCTGAGAGTATTGGTCGTTGATGATAGTCGTTTAGCGCGTAACGTGATTAAACGTACCATTGGTAATTTAGGGATTAAAGTTATTACTGAAGCAGAAGATGGTCAGCAGGCTATTAATCTAATGCAGCATAATATGTATGATTTAGTGATTACCGATTACAACATGCCCAGTGTTGATGGATTAGCGCTAACGCAATATATTCGTAATGAAAGCCAACAGTCACACATTCCTATTTTAATGGTATCGTCTGAGGCTAATGACACCCATTTAAGTAACGTATCCAGCGCTGGGGTTAATGCCCTTTGTGATAAGCCTTTTGAACCTAATTTAGTCAAACGGATCTTATATCAACTGCTTGAAGAGTAGCATAGTGGGTATTTCACAGTCTTTTTACCCTTTTATCGGACAAAATACTTTTAAAGCGTCAACGCTTATGGCATGTTAACCACGTTTTTAAAAACATTTCTATGGAAAGCAGAGAATATCAATATGAACAAAAGTGAACTGATTGCAAAAATTGCTGAAAACGCAGATCTAACTAAAGCAGAAGCTGGCCGTGCATTAAAATCATTTGAAGCAGCGGTAACTGAAGCGATGAAAAATGGCGAAAAAATTTCTATCGTTGGTTTTGGATCATTTGAAACCTCACAACGTGCTGCACGTACTGGTCGTAACCCGCAAACTGGTAAAGAAATTCAAATTGCCGCTGCAACTGTACCTAAGTTCAAAGCTGGTAAAACGTTAAAAGATAGCGTTAACTAAAAATAAGTTAACTGTTATTTTTAAAAGCCTCCTTTCGGAGGTTTTTTTATGCCCTATTTCTGTCAAATCGGGCAATCCTCAAATTAACATCGCCAGATCAGCTTACTGCACAACCCAAGTGCAATGCCGCACCATTACAAAGCAACCAATAGGCTTTTAATGTACTCAAGATTTTATAACACCATGATATGCATGACATTTAAACATTGGCACAACCTTCGCTTAACTCAGAGTAGATAAACCAACATTTAACACTTTGTCTCGATATATGAAGTTTTAAAGTCCTGACATACACAGTGTTAAATGCATAATAAAACTTTGAGGGAAGATGATGAAAAAATCACTATTACAAGCAGTTGCGTTATCAAGCACACTATTACTCAGCAGCACAGCTTTTGCCGAAGTATCCGCTAATATTGGCGCAACGTCTAACTACTTATGGCGCGGAGTCACCCAGACAGATGATGCGGTTGCTGTGCAGGGTGGCCTTGATTACGCACACGAGTCTGGTTTTTATGCTGGCACTTGGGCATCAAATGTCGACTTTGGTGATGCAGCAACCTATGAAGCGGACTTTTATGCAGGCTATGCTGGAGAGTTTGCTGAAGATTTCACTTACGACGTAAGCTATTTATATTACGCCTACCCTGATGCTGATAGCAGCTATGATTTTGGTGAAGTTTCATTTGTATTAGGTTGGAAATGGCTAGAATTAGGTTATTCAAAAGTGGTCAATGCTGATTCTGGGGTTTCTGGCGCTGACAGCGAAACTGATTGGAGTTACTTACAAGCTAATGCCAGCTTCCCTTTAACAGAGAAAGTCAGCTTAGGCGTTCATTATGGCTATTCACAGGGTGATGTCGTTAAAGACCTATTTAGCGAAACCTATTCTGATTACAACGTGTCACTGAGCGCTGACACAGATGTCGGCACAGTATCTTTCATGGTTTCTAACACAGATTTAGCAGATGACGATGCAAAAGTCGTTTTAGGTTATTCATACGGCTTTGATCTATAGCAGTACAACAATGTGAATTGTTTGCTAATCTAGTAGGTAAGCAATTTTCATTGGCATGTTAAGTTGCGTTAACGCTACCTTAGGGTGGCGTTTTTATTTTTAAACCTTACCCTAATAATGACGAGTCCAATGATCGTCAATCTTAAAATAAAAAGCCGTGTACTTTCCCTCTTTTATATCTCTCAATTAGCTTGCCAGAAAATAACTGCTAAGCTCAAATAGTGAAGGTAAAAAAAACTGTTCAGCTTGAACAATATATTTTGCTTTTCTAAGGATAATTTTTTGGTTAGAAAGAGCTCATTGGTTTAGTACTGTTGTTTACCATTGGTTATGAGGGTTTTATTATGGCTAATATCACTGAAAGAGTGCCTGACGATACAGAAATTGAAGCGATGACTTCACCAAGAAGTGCTAAGGGAGCCGAAAATTTGCAACATAAACGTCAAGTCAAAAGGCGTTTAGAAGATTTTCTTGAGCAAGCACAACTTAGAAAAGCCATTGGTGATGACGACTTCTTTTAGTCATATAATCATCACACAAATAAAAAAACCATCGTTACAACCGCTATCAGTAAGCCGTTAACACGATGGTTTGTTTTTTAATAGCGGTAAATAAACTAAACTTTTAAGATAAGCGATTAAATTTTTGTTGTTGATTTTGAGTCAACAATTGCTCCGCCCTAGCCCCTAAATAAACATAAATACCTAGCCCAACTAACAAGCCAACTACAGCTAACATCATCATGATTGCCGGCTCAATATATTGTTTCTCTCCTAAAGAAGCTTTGAACATAGTTAGCAAAGCTTCTATCGAAATTGCGATTAAGATGGTGGAAATAAAACGCGTTATAGTCCGCCGTGTTGAACTATGACGAAATATATCTTTATGCATTAGCACTTCTTCTTCCAAAATCGTTTTACCCAAATCAAAAATCGCTAATGCGAGGGTTAGAAAAATAATAATACCAAAAGGCAGTAACGGATCATTTTGCGCCGGCTCAGACAGCAAGCGATAAATATCAGACACTACCGTCCACATTAATACACTAACTAATACAAATAATCCCAACACAATGCAGCTATATACGGCTTTAAATATTGGCGTCATTTTACGTCTTGCGCTGTCACCCATCATAAACTCAATCAACTGAGTGAGATTAATATCAACCACTACAATGACGCGCTGGCTATTAGCATTTAACAGCTGTCTTGAGGCGCTTACACACAGGCCTCCACCCGTATTCGATAAATATGGGCTAGTAATATAGCGAGTACTGTCTTGCTCGGCTAAACCTGTAAAATAGGGACGATGGCTTCTGTCGGTATCGCGCCCTTTATCAGATAATTTAACTTTGCCTTTAGACACCACAAGGTTGTCGCTCACTTGAGTGCCATTTTCATCAAGTAGATACAGCAATTGCACAAAAGGGTAACTTCTAGCTAGCTCATTAAACACCTTGTCTGAGGTCGGGTTCTGAAATATAGATGCGTCACTTAACCCTAATAAAATGGAATCCAATAATTCATGAATAACCGATTCATGCTCATGATAACGTTCGATAACACTTAAAAAACTCATTGCAGCCATATATCACTCCCTCTTTACCATAAGAGGTTAAAGCAGTGATTGTGCCAACTAATTACTATAATAAATTCATAACCTTAATAACAAACACATCTTATTTAGGTCACAAACCAGTGCAATTGCACCGATATAATCCATGGCAGATGAAAATTTTCGATTGGTGAATCAAAGCAATTAATGAGAACATTGATTAACTTTGCCCAGATTTATCAAACCATAGGTAATGCAATGTCTGATGCTTTAATTCGTTATCAACAAGATATTCGCCGCTTTTCGGATGAATTAATCCGTATACAAGCACCGATTAAAATCCTCGACACCATTAAATGGCCACGTGAAATCGAAGACAAATTTTTAGCCAAACAAACTAAAGTACTACCAGAAATAAGCACTGACTTTTACGATTCAATTCCCGTGTCTTTCAATACCGGTAAAACCCAGCAAGACTTGAAAAGTCTTCGCTCTGCGATTGAAAAGGGCTTAGGTAAGAAAGATAAACTAGGTAAAATACTCATTGCCAATGTTGACCAATATCGCATTGTGATCGACATGCTCAATAATCGTGGTAAACCCATGTTTGGCAAACTCAGCCAAGAACTTTATGGCAGTGCCAGTCATAAATTACACGGCGATCGCCATACATTACGTCAGTTAGGCGACAGGCTAAGCCATATTTTCTCATTACCCGCTGCAAGGCATATGAGTAAACAACATCCTAAAATCATCACAGCACCAGAGGCCGTAAACCAACTGAGTCAGCGACTGGTTAACTATTTTCATGATGATAAAATATACGTCAAACTCAGCGATGGTATTGTGTCAGATGCGGCGGTCGGCGGTGACACGGTTAAAATAAACACTCGCGCCATGTTCAGTGAATCAGATATGAATGTGTATGAAGTACATGAAGGTTGGGTGCATGTGGGCACCACACTCAATGGACGAGCCCAACCGCATGCTACATGGTTAAGTGTTGGTTCTCCGCGGGTTACCGCTTCACAGGAAGGTCTAGCGGTATTAATGGAGATGTTAACCCTTAGCTCTAACCCCGGAAGAGCTAGACGTATCAGTGATAGGGTGTCAGCCGTTGATATGGCGGAGCAAGGGGCGGACTTCATCGAAGTGTATCGATATTTCAGAAACCTACACTTGAGCTCAAAAGACAGTTACCGAGTCACCCAGCGTGTATTTCGTGGCGGCATGGTGCAAGGCGGCAGTTTCTTTACCAAAGATATTTCCTATGTCCGCGGCTATGTTGAAAACATCAACTTTATTCGCAGTGCTATTAGCACTGGTTTACCTGAACTTATCCCTATGCTGTTTTTAGGTAAACTGGCTATCGAAGATATTCCTGATCTCTATCAAGCTTATCAAGAAGGTGTGATTGCTGGGCCCAAGTATCTTCCACCTATGTTTGCAGACATTAGTGGTCTATATGCATGGTTTGGATTTGCTTCAGGTATTGGCAATATTGATTTAAAAGGAGTGCAACGCCACTTTGCGCGCTCTTTTGATAAGGTCACCATCAAAACCCCAGAAGCAGACTTATTTGATGATTCAGAATTTGATAATAACTCGGATTAACATCCATAAATAAGGGCAACCATAGTTGCCCTTATTTCATGTCCTATCAATCAATAAACGAATCACTCTAGAATCAATCAATAAGATATCCAGTCCCTCGGCACTCAATCAATAAGCTGCATTGTCCATAACTTGAACGTTTACACTCGTGCACTACCAAGGCATTTGCACCTCTTCGCTGGACTTGTGCTTTCAAAGACTTTATCAATGACTCATCACTGGGTGCCGTCTTATTTAAATCCGTCGGCCTATCCTGCTGACAATATGATGCGTCGACATTACCGAGATCTTTGTATTGGCGATTAAAGATATATTGCTGGCTATAGACATCAACATCATTAGCCCTGATGTTTTGTTCACCAACATCAAATACATTAGTATTAAATTTAATTGATGAGCATCCTTGCAGTAACAATGACGCCATAAGCATTAACATTAAAACCATAAAAGCTGGCATTGCAACATCCTCATTATATGTGATCCTAATTAAAGCGCACTGGATGTGCTTTAACCTTGTAACGCTTTTTTAAGCGCTTTTTGTTTCACAAAATACTCACGTGTTAAGCCAAACACTACTGGGCTTAATAACATCAATGCGACCAAGTTTGGCAGCGCCATCATCGCATTTAACGTATCAGCTAATAGCCAAATAAACTCTAATGAACTAATCGCACCAATCGGTACGACTAAGGTAAATATTAAGCGGAATGGCTTCACGGCTTTATCACCGAATAAGTACTGTACGCACTTCTCACTGTAAAAACTCCAGCCTAAAATGGTGGTAAATGCAAATATAGCCAATGCAATTGCCACAATGTAATTCCCCAAAGGCAAGGCATGGGAGAATGCCAGCGAGGTCAATGCCGCCCCATTTTCACCCGATGTCCACGAGCCAGTGACGACAATAGCCAAGCCGGTGATAGAACAAACAATGATAGTGTCGATAAACGTACCTAACATTGCCACTAAGCCTTGCTTAACTGGGTTGTTAGTTTTTGCTGCTGCGTGGGCAATTGGCGCACTGCCTAAGCCTGCTTCATTTGAGAATATACCACGGGCCACACCAAAACGAATTGCCGCCCATACTGCAGCGCCAGCAAATCCACCTTGTGCCGCAACAGGGTTGAATGCACTGTGAACGATAAGCTCGAACGCTGCTGGTACTTGATCAATATACACCACTAATACAGCTAGTCCGGCAGTGATATAAAACACCGTCATTAATGGCACAAGTTTACCGGCAACTTCTGCAATGCGTTTAATACCGCCCATCAACACAGCACCAACTAATACCATTAGCACCACACCGGTAATCCAACTTGGTACACCAAAGTTACTGCTTAATGCGTCTGCTACCGAATTTGATTGCACAGTATTACCAATACCGAACCCTGCAAACATACCAAAAAACGCAAAGGCTGTGCCTAACCAGGCCCATTTTTTGCCTAAGCCATTTTTGATGTAATACATAGGGCCGCCAACATGATCGCCATTGCTGTCGGTTTCACGAAATTTAACCGCTAATACCGCTTCTGCAAATTTGGTTGCCATGCCTACTAATGCAGTACACCACATCCAAAACAAGGCGCCTGGGCCACCTATGACAATTGCAGTGGCAACACCGGCTATATTGCCTGTACCTATGGTTGCTGAAAGCGAGGTCATCAAAGCATTAAAAGGGCTTACATCACCTTTTTCGCTTTCATCAGTGACCGTTCTCCCTGACCATAATAATTTAAAACCTGTGCCTAATTTTAAAATCGGCATAAATTTCAAACCAATAGATAAAAATAACCCTACGCCTAATATCATCACCAGCATGGGAACACCCCAAACGATGCTGTTAATATTACTTACTAAAAGTGTGACCGCTTCCATTTAATATCCCATGATTAACTAAATTATTATGTTTATTGTTATTTATGTTTTATCAATGCTGAAATTTATCGAACTCGAAGCATTATTTTCAGCAATTTTTTAGAGTACCTTGATTAGTGTATTTTTTGCAACAATCTAGCAACTAAAAATAGGTGTTTGATTCACGATGTCGAAGGCTTAAAAATTTGTACTACGGGTAAGGCAGGTAAAGACATGCGTGCCATTTGGGCTAAACAGGATTGACAGACACATTGCTGCGCATTAATGCTGGCTTGAGGATACGCTAGCTGATAGCGCTTGATCAGTTCGACCGCTGAATAATCTGACAATACACACCAACAAGTTAAAACATCTTGCCCACTGGCCATCACACATTGGTTCATTTGATCACAGATGGGGCAGTTTTTTGCAGACAAAGTCATACCTTTGCTAGTTGTTATTAAATGCTGAATATTAATCGATAGCTGCTGAAAACTGACATCGCCCAGCTCAATCACTTCAAATTAGAACGATGTCAGTTATACACTATTTTTTTGGAAAATTAGCAGAAGAAGTACTGCCTAATACTGTTCCTGCAACACTTTGACCGTAAAAACCATCATGCTGATGATATTGGCTTTGTGTTTCAACCACATTGCCTTTAAATCTAGGGTCTTGAGGGCGATCTTGCGAATTAATATAAGCCGCGACGTCCCAAGCTTGTTGAGGAGTCAGTTGGACACTTTTACCCAAAGGCATGTTCTCATAGATAAAATCTGCCGCGGTATTGACTCTGTGCATGCCCGCGCCCCAATTAAAACTTTGTGCTCCCCATACTGGTGGCAGAGCAGCTACACCGGCAATGATTTGACCTTGACCATCTTGCCCGTGGCAAGATTGACAATGCGCTTGATATACCACTAAACCGCGTTCAGGAGAATAAGCTTGTTCAGCTTTAGGCACCGCGGGATAACCACGACCCGGTAATTGCGCTAATGCATTTTGATCCATTTTACTTGAGATGGCCTCAGGTAAAATAAAGTCATCGCGTTTTGCCCCTTTGACCAATTCACTGTCGCTTAACTCAGGGACAGGGCCAGCAACATTGTGCTGTAGCATTAATCCAGACATGCCCAACCAATATGAATAAGCTGATAACGCCACTAACTCTTTGCTGCCTGATTCAGGCGCTTTGCCATTCATCGAATAAGTGAAACAGCCTTGTAACCGCTCTTCAAAACTGTTTACTTTATCGTTTTTCTTACGGTAAGCCGGATACGCAAAATATGCTCCCCACAAAGGTGAGGCATTGGCTTTATTGCCCGCGTTGAGGTGACAGTTAACGCAATTAAGTTGGTTGCCGACATACTTATCACGCAGTTGCTGAGTATTGACAAATAATTGGTAACCTAAGCGAACTTTATCGCCAAACTCACCTGTTGGAATATCTGACAATGCCGCTGGCTGAAGGTAGGTTTGTTTAGCTTTAGGCACTGAAGGTAAAGCTTGCTGGCGATCAGGTAGCTCTGTAGCAATAACAGCAGCATTCATATTCAAGCTAAACAATACTGCTGCGCCTAAGATGATGTTTAATTGGGATTTCATGGCGTGTCCTTACTTAAGCGATGCAAAATAGTGGGCAAGTTTGTCAATTTCGATTGCGGTTAATTTACTGGCAACATTAGCCATCATATTATCGGCATCGCCTTTGCGGGTGCCTTTTTGCCAAGCTTCAAGCTGGCTTTTAATATAACTGGCTTGTTGGCCAGCTAAACGCGGAAATTGCTCAGCACCTATCGCAGAAGGACCATGACAAGTAAAGCAGGCGGGAATATCGCGCGCCCAATCTCCTTGATAAGCGAGTTTTTCGGCGGGATCTGTAATCGCCACTTTATCACCACGGTATCGCAGCGTAATGTCATCGACGGCTTGAGAGGCAAAGTAGTCAGCGGCTACTTGAATATTATCTCCTTGTACCGTCATCGCCATAGGCTGCATTAGTGCATTTTGCCGTTGCCCAACTTGAAACAACTTGATCTGTTTAACCATGTAGGATGCTGATAAACCAGCTAATTTAGGTCCTGCAACATCAAGTCCCTGCCCTTGAGCACCATGACAACTCACACATACCTGCGCCGGAACGGGCACAGTCTGTAGTAACTCTTTGGGTGAAGACTCTGGAATGGATGCGCTCACATGTAGACTTACCATACTGCTCACGAATGTTGCAGCGATTATTATTTTATTCATCATCTCGCCCTTAAGAAGTCCGTATCTATATTCATCGGACAAACTATAGATGATTATTTAACCTATTAACACCGACTATTTTTCATCCATTTTTAATAAGTCATCTCAACTCGGGTTAAGAGATGAATAAGCGATATTAAAAATATAATATTCAATTGCTTACGTAAAAATTGAACTTTGTGCTGAGGTTAAATACTAATAAGCCTTCGTTGCTATTACAACGAAGGCTTAATAAGTTTAACGATTCTGTCATTACTCAAGTGAAGTTACTTAGGGCGCACACCTAAGGTATGGCAAATAGCATAAGTCAATTCGGCACGGTTTAAAGTATAAAAGTGGAAGTCTTTCACCCCTTCACGGGCTAATACTTTCACCATATCAATAGCCACGTTCGCACCCACCAATTGACGCGTGGCAGGGTCATCATCTAAACCTTCAAACTGACGGTGTAACCATGCAGGAATAGCCACATTAGTCATATCCGCAAAACGCTTAGTTTGCTTAAAGTTAGTTACCGGTAAAATACCTGGCACGATTTCAACATCAATACCCGCTGTAACACAGCGGTCGCGAAAACGAAGATACGACTCTACATCAAAGAAAAACTGAGTAATTGCGCGGTTTGCTCCGGCATCAATTTTCTTCTTTAGGTGAATTAAATCAGCTTGAGCATTGCGCGCATCCGGATGCACTTCTGGGTAAGCCGCTACCGAAATATCAAAATCAGCAACTGAGCGAAGTAAACGCACTAAATCATTAGCAAAGCGAGTCGGCTTTGGGCTGCCATCGGGTAAGTCACCACGCAGTGCGACAATATCTTTAATGCCTGAATTCCAATAATGTTTGGCAAGTTCAATCAGCTCTTCATCGCTGGCATCCACTAAGGTTAAATGCGGTGCTGCAATTAAATTAGTTTCACTTTGAATACGCTCAATAACACTGTGAGTGCGGTCGCGCACGCCTGAATTAGCACCGTAGGTTACCGATACAAATTTAGGGTTTAATGGTTCTAAACGACGAATAGAATTCCACAGAATGGTTTCCATTTCTGGTGTTGAAGGTGGAAAAAATTCAAATGACACGTTGATATCACTTAACTCAGATAGGCTCTGATTTAACGACTGTGAGTGCTGGGCGTGATGAAAAGCCATTTTATATTTCCTTCAACTGCTTCGATGCGAACATCGATGGATTTAATACTCGGATGATGACTGTCTATTACTTTACTGCGACTTCATAACGGACGTTTAGACGTCCATATGTCTATATAGTAATTTAACTGACCATGAAGTCAAGAATAAATATTCATTGAATAGGTATAACCACGATGAAGAATGTTCAATTTGAAGATAAAAAAAAGCAAGACTGCGCTGAGTCTTGCTTAATTGAACTGGGTTGCTGTCAAAACAGCAGTATTATTCTTGCAATAAATCGCGACAAATATGCACTAGATCAGATTGAACCGCTGCCGCGGTGACTTCTCTACCCGCGCCTGGGCCACGTATAATCAGCGGATTACCTTGATAAAATGCACTGCGGATAACAAACACATTGTCGCCAGGCGTTAAATTGGCATAGGGATGATTACGGTCTACCCATTGAATGCCCACTTCAGCTTTCAATTTGCCACCCACTTTATCTAAAGCCGCCACATAACGTAGTACTTTATTTTGCTCTGCGGCGGCCACAAATTGCTGCAGCATTTCAGCATCAAGCTCATTAATGCGCTTTAAAAAGTCTGCTAATGTTAATTTAGCCAATGCTTCAGGCACTAATGAATTTAGAGTAATGTCTTCTAACTCAATGGCTAAACCAATTTCACGCGCTAAAATAAGCAATTTTCGTTGCATATCTCGACCCGATAAATCATCACGGGGATCAGGTTCTGTAATCCCCAGCTCTTTCGCCTCAAGCACTAATTGAGAAAATGGTTTACTGCCATCATAGTTTTCAAATAACCAACATAAAGTACCTGAAAAAATACCGCCAACCGCTTCAATCGTGTCACCGCTATTACGTAAGTCATTTAACGCATGCTGAATAGGCAACCCAGCACCACAACTGGCGTTATAGCGCCAAAATAAACGTCGATTACACAGTTGCTGCTTTAGCTCTCGATAAAAAGGCAATGGTCCTGAACCCGCCAATTTATTAGCACTAACCACATGAATACCTTTAGCAAACAATTGTGGGTATTGTAAGGTCAAGGTGGCACTGGCACTGATATCAAGCGCGACTATCTCATCGCAAGACAGTTGTTCTAATTGGTCAAACAAACTGTCATAGGTCCATTCTGTACCTTGTTGCTCATATTGTTGCTGCCAGCTGTCTAAATTAACCCCAGCGTTATCAACAAAAGCCTTTTTAGAACTCACCAAACCGACTAATTCGACTGTGGCTTCTAAGTCTTTATTTAGCCCAAAACGAGCACGTTTAAATAAATCTATCCACGCCTCACCAATATTGCCTATACCTAGCAGCAGTACGCCTATGCGCATTCTTGGGCCAGCACAGCGGCGATGTATTTTTTGAGTCAGTAAGCTAACCTGCCCCTGTGGCACTAATGTCACTAGGCTTAAGCCGTCTTGATAAACAGGTTTGGCATCACGACTTAGCAAACGGGCAAAGCTTTTACGATACAATTCTGCATCGGCACTGACCAAAGCCACTAGCCCCAAGTCGCATTGCGCCTGCAATTGCGTAATACCAAACTCAGCAGTTTGGGACACTAATAAAGACTGCACTTGCTTTTGCCTTTCTAATGTAAAGGCTAATTCATACTTATGTTGCGCCAATGACCAATAAGCCAATGGGGTTAAGCCCGCTTCGGTCAGTAATGTTAACAAAGGCTCTATCGCTGCGGCGGCTTTAAAACTAAATAACACCACTTCATTTAAACTGGTTACCACAGGCGCACTAGCTGACGAACTATGGGGGGCAATCAATGTAAAATCAGTGTGAGAGGCATAGCTTGAGCGTACGGCTAAACTCACTTCGGTATTGAACAAAGGCTGTAATGTACGTGAATGCAATACTGGAGAGCCCAGTCTAGCTAATCGATCGGCTTCAGCCAAAGACATGCTTTTTAGCAGTTTGGCATCATTAATTTTATTCGGGTCAGCATTAAATACCCCTTCAACATCGGTCCAAATTGTTACCCGATCAATATCAGCCAAACTGGCAATTAATGTCGCGCTAAAATCAGAACCATTTCGCCCAAGCAATAGTGTTTCACCCTGACTATTAGCACAAATAAACCCTGTAATGACTAAACGCTCATTAGGATGAGCCGCTAATAAAGCCTGCACTTTGGCTCGCGACTCTTCTACCCGAATATTAGGCACAGCACCTTCGTCAGCGACAAGTATTGAACAGGCGTCTACATGGGATGACGCTACACCAGATTCACGTAATAACGCCGCCATTAATCTTGCTGACCAACGTTCACCAAAACTCACCACATGGCTAATTTGATATTCATTGCGCTGTTCAAGTGATAATAAGCTAATCAATTGTGACTTGTCGGTCGACAAGCGCTCACGTAAATCACGTGCTTGCTCATTAGATAATAATTGTTCGATTAAGGTTTGCTGATAGCCGATTAATACTTGTAGCTCTTCTTGCCATAGCTGACCGGTTTCACGCAAATTGAGCAGCTTATATAAAAAGTTGGTACTTTTACCTGCCGCTGAAACAACAATTAAGTCATCGCTGTGACCATGGGTCAGTAAAATGTGGGCGACTCGGCGATAACAATCCGCATCGGCAAGACTTGAACCACCAAATTTATGTAAATGACCACGCGCCATGTATTACTCCTTAAACGACAACTACAGCGCTGCGACTGCAGCTAATGCGGCTTTAATATCTGCCACTAAATCTTCACCATCTTCAATACCAACAGATAGTCTCAATAATGTATCTTTAACGCCAGCCTCAAAACGGGCTTGGGCATCCATTGCTCTATGGGTCATAGTCGCAGGAACGGCGACTAAACTTTCCACTCCGCCTAAACTTTCAGCAACACTGAACAAGGTTAACGCATCTAAAAATGCTACAACCTCTGCTTCACCACCTTTTAGCTCGAAACTGAGCATAGCGCCAAAGCCTTTTTGCTGTTTTTTCGCAATCTCATGTCCAGGATGATCCGTTAATCCTGGATAATACACTTTTGCCACCACAGGACTTTGACATAGCACATCAACTATCTGTTTGGCATTGGCTTGATGTTCGCGAATTCGCACTGCTAAAGTACGAATACCACGCAGAGTCAGGTAACTGTCAAACGCTGATCCCGTTAAGCCTAAGGTGTTTGACCACCAATGCAGTAACTCGCCGATGTCTGGATTTTTAGCTACAACAGCGCCGCCAACCACATCACTGTGACCATTGATATATTTGGTCGTGGAATGGATAACGATATCAGCCCCTAAATTTAAAGGCTGCTGCAAAATAGGTGATAAAAAGGTGTTATCCACGGTAACCAATGCGCCAACTTCTTTTGCTGCAGTGGCAATAGCGGCAATATCGACCACACGCAGTAATGGATTGGATGGGGTTTCTAACCACACCATTTTGGGTTTTTTGGCAATGGCTTCTGCTAATGCTGCCGCGTTGGTTTGATCAACGATGGCCAATTTAAACTGACCTTTCTTGGCCAGGTTAGTAAATAAACGGTAACTACCTCCATAGCAATCATGTGGCACAACCAATAAATCGTCTGGGCCTAATAAATGGGTCACTAGCGTAATGGCAGCCATGCCAGTACAGGTTATCACTCCGGTAGCCCCTTGCTCTAATTTGGCTAAGGCTTCGCCTAAAATACAACGTGTTGGATTGCCTGAACGGCTGTAATCAAACTCACGCGGATTTTTATGGCCATCAAAAGAATAATTGGTCGATAAATAAATTGGCGGGACAACTGCACCATGTTGTGTGTCACTTTCAATCCCCTGTCGGACGGCGACAGTAGCATTGCTATGTTGTTTACAAGACTTGGTCATGATTGATTCCTAACATTACGAACACACAAAGAGATGTCTAGATGGCTAAATTTACCTAACTGAGCAGCTCAGGTCAACAAAAATAGACGTTTAGACGTCTAAACATAAAGAAATCTATTTGCAATGTGCACTAAAACACAGCAATAATTTGACTAGAAACTTTAAGGGTTTAAAATCTGCACCGTATTTAAAGTAAAGGGTGAGTTAATGACTGAGTGGAATGGCGACTATATTAGCCCATATGCCGAACACGGCAAGAAGAATGAACAAGTAAAAAAAATCACAGTTTCAATTCCGTTAAAAGTATTGAAAGTACTGACCGATGAGCGCACTCGTCGCCAGGTAAATAATTTACGTCACGCGACAAATAGTGAATTACTTTGCGAAGCTTTTTTACATGCTTACACGGGTCAACCATTGCCCGATGATCATGACTTATCAAAAGATGAGCCTGACAGCATTCCGCGTGAAGCGAAAGCATTGATGGACCAAATGGGTATTGAATGGGAAGACTTAGAGTAATTAATCACTTTTAAGTCATTTTACACCTGCTATTCATTCCATCAAGATGAATATCCTGCTTAGTCAGGGTAGTTATCTTGATGGAATTTTGTTTTTAGACACGATCAAACAATTGATATCAATCAATATACAAATGCTTGTGTTGAAAAACGTTAGTTACTAAGAGTCATTGCATGCCATTCATTGATCCCACCACGTTATTACTCGCCTCAGTTATTATCTTTTGCGGCGCATTAACCCAAAGCTTAATCGGTTTCGGTTTAGCCGTAGTCGCCAGTCCCTTACTGTATATTATCGACCCGCAGTTAGTGCCCGTTCCAGTGATTGTGATGGGGTTTGCAATTTCACTAATGACCTTATTCAGAGAGCGTAGCCATTTAGAATTTAATGGATTGCAATATGCGTTACTTGGCAGAATTCCGGGTGGTTTTTTGGGCGCAAGCTTACTATTACTCGCCCCCCAACCCATATTAGGACTCGCTATTGCGGGTATTGTATTTACAGCGGTTTTATTGAGTGTTTTTAAATTGTCCGCACCTGTGAATCGGATAACCTTATTTATTGCGGGTATTGTCTCAGGTATTTTTGGCAACATTGCCGCCATTGGTGGACCGCCAATGGCTATTTTGCTGGCCGGAAAAGATGCCAGCCAATTTAGGGCGGCACTATCAGCCTTTTTTATCTTTAGCTCAATGATTGCACTGGCTATTTTAGCCATTGTAGGTTTAGTTGAAGTGAAGCACATTTGGCTTTCTTTAATGCTGCTTCCATCGGTATTCGCAGGCTATGTTATAGCAGGGCGCATTGTCGGCAAAGTCGATAAAAACAAAACCCGCAAAGCCACCTTAATATTGTGTTCGTTAAGTGCGCTACTATTAACGGTAAAGTCATTAAATAGCCTTTAAAAATCTTTGTTAAAATAGCTTAAATCACATAGTGAGTCCTTCACTGCACCAATCATTAACTTCATTAGTGATTGGGTCAACAAACTGCAAACGCTGCGCTAATAACTGTAATGGTTTGTCAAAATCATCATCGTCTTTAGCCTGCAGTGTAGGATAAAAACGGTCATTCAAAATTGACATGCCTAAACTCTGCATATGCACCCGTAATTGATGGGTTTTGCCGGTAACGGGTTCCAGTTCAAAAAGTCCTAGGTTATTGTTAATTTTGAGCAATGTAATCTCAGAATGACTATTACTGGGTCCGTCAACAATCCGCATGGTAAAACTAGGTGTTCCACGTTCTAGCCGATTCTTAATGGTCCAATGATGCGGCAACATCATCTGATTTAAGGCGAAGTCTTGTGGTAACTCGGCCACTGCTTGATAGGTTTTTTTAATCTTACCATCGAGAAAAAGTTGATGATAAGCATGCCGAGTCTCGGGATTTACCGTCATCAACATCACGCCAGCGGTGTCTTTATCAAGCCGATGAGCTGGGGCTATTGTGTCTATTCCAGTACGAATACGTAAACGGTGTACTAAGCATTCATTCACATAATTACCACCAGGGGTAACCGGTAAAAAATGCGGTTTATAGACAATGATTTTATGGGAATCTTGATAAAGAATTTGCTCGGTAAAAGGCACTTTTTTTTCAACTGCAACTTCACGATAATAATAAACCCGTTTGGTTGCGGCATATTCACTTTGGCAATCAATTAATTGGCCATCTTGCCAATGTACTTTGCCCTCTTTAATCCGTTGATCCCACGCTGAGGGTGATATTTGTGGAAACTTATCAATTAAAAAAGCCAATACTGTTGGATAAACTGTAGAGGATTCACTCGTGCGAGGTAAGACAACATAGGATGGCTGCGCCGCAATAGCGCCAGTAGGTAAAAGTGACTCGTGAGTAGATTTCGACATAAAAATTATCAGGGTACCGAATAGATACCCTTATATTATCAGGTTATACATCAACATGGGATTTTAGTAATTGCAGGACAAAGTCCATGGTTTTGTGACAATTGGGCTGATCCACCAAACGTAACTTATCACGACTATACATGGGCAAAACCTCTAACCAACGCTGACTCACCCAGGTCGCATCTTCTAAATGAATTTGTGAATACAAACCAAGTAAATCAGGGTTAACTTCATAAAACTGTTCAAGCGCTGCGCTGATAATTTCAAACTTACCCACTATCGGCTCATGGCGCCAATTCTGACAAGGAAGAGTCCGTGCTATCCATACGCCATTGTGCTGTTTAGCTGCCGATAATACTTTTAAGCGTTGCTTACCCTCTAACACAATACTTAGCGACTTATCTTCTAGTTGGTGAAAGTCGATAATTTCACACTCGGTAATACTGCGATAACAGGGAAGTTCACTTTTAGCCTTTAGCGCTGCCATGGCTAAACCGTATTCACCTTTAAGCACTGATGCCACCAGCGCCAATTCAGCAGGAAAAGCAACCCTAAACTCGAGCCGGCCATTTGGCAACAACACCGCATCTTGTATCAGTAAAGCCATTTCACGTGTTTGCATTTTCGCCTCCAACACCATCAAGGTGAAGCACCAAAAAAGCGAGCATCAATAAGATGCTGCTCCATATCAGTGTAGTCAACGATGAAAAAACCAACAGTAAATTAAGATAAATTAATGCTAATGTACGACTGAAAATGCAACTTACTTTGTTCCACAATACCAGTAATTTACCAAGCCTCAAGATGATCCATTACGGTACCATTGGCCACAATAGTTGCTAACTCATCAGCTAACTTTTGGCTCTGTTTAATACTTGTTTGCCAATAATCAATCCGAGATTGGGTATCAAGATGCTTAAAATCTTCACGATCTGGAATTTTGCCATAGGGTAGCGAGGCAATAAATTCAGCCGATGGCGCCAGAATAAGCGCATTGTGATAATTACTGCGGGCCTTACGCCATATTAGTGACTTATCAAACCAACCTGGGCTCATATGCGGGTAAAAATGTGGATATAAGGTTAAGCCACTTTCTTTGGGTAGGGGTAAATCAAAATGATAATCGGTAATGCCACCATCGTAATACTTACCTTTTGGCAGACCATCAATGTCGCGCACTGGATCAAGTAATAATGGAATTGAACCGGTGGCGAGCAGTGCCTGGCGAATATTATTTTCAGTCAGTGCCATTTGCTTGGTTGGTAGGTCTTTTAAGCGCCCAAACGGAGATGCGGCATCTTTATGGCTCAGTAAAATACGTTCAAAATGCCATGCAATACTTTTACGGTTAACGCTATTACTGGCCGCAGCTAAGGCCAAACCAATGGCAATGCCAACCTTAGACTGGCTGCTATTCACATGACGGGCTCGACAGGCAATAATATGATCCCGAAATATCGGGTTAGCAATAATATCCGTCCCCGCTTTATCACCTAAAATACCATCAACCACACCCTGCACTTGTTGAGTGACTTGCTCTCTGGTGGGCACATCGTCATAACGCTGAGTGATATAAAAATGTTCTAATCGCTCATAGGCTGCTAAAGGGTTGTCTTGTCCTAAACATGCTAAACGCCATGCACCGGAAGACGCTCCCAGCATATATAACGGATCTTGACGGTTCTTAAAAAACTCACCAAAAATATACTTGTCTAACCCTGCAATACCAATCCACTTAGGACCGCCTGAAGCGGCTAATAGCTGGGTAAACATACCTTGCTGTAAACCTTGCGCTTCTATCTGTTTAAAAGCGGTTTCACCTGCAATAAGCCGTAATGCTGACAAATGTTGATCCTCTAATACTTGAAGAGTTAAAACAGTGATATTATTGCCATACTATGACACTTTCACTGCTGAATTATTCATTGGAACTCTTATGATTGTTGACACTTTAGCAAATCGCCATCTATATACAAAACTGCATCCACGTTTAGCCTTGGCATTAGCACACTTAGCTGAAACAGATTTTACCGCCAAAGCTGTTGGTAACTATGAACTAGACGGTAAAAACCTGTTTGTTATCGTCAATGATTATGAAACCAAACCAAGAGAAATTGAGCCATTTGAAGTACATCAGCAATATATTGATGTCCAATATGTGGTCAGTGGTGCAGAAGAGTTTGGTTATTTACCGTTAGCGGATCAAACACCGTCTAAGCCGTATTATGACAAACATGATTATGCCGAGTTTGACTTCGAATCAAATAAACAAGATGCGGCATTTATTGCCTTAAAAACCGGTATGTTTGCTATTTTCTTTCCTGGTGATATGCACATGCCAGGCACGTTTGCTACGCCGCAAAAAGTCCGTAAAGTGGTTATCAAGGTACGTATTTAACTGCCTATCTTGAACTTCAATCGTGTCACTGGAAAATGGAATAGCAGACATTGAGTGAATGTTATTGACCGCGACTTTGACCATAAAGTCGCCGAAAGTTTAAAAGCCGCCTACGGCTTAGTTCAATAACTCTGCTTTAATCAACTGCAGTAAAAAGGTTTCTCTTTCTATCGATAAGCCTTTCTTGTCACTGCTAGCAATAGTTTCCAGATTATGGGAAATCGCGGTATCAATATCAATCCACACCGGGGTCATACCATTACTGATCTCGTGTGCTTCAAACTGGGTGTCACCCAATTCATCTTCAATTTGACATACATAGCAGTAAGACAGCATCTTGACCGATTCAAAACCGTCACGTCGCCATGGACGGTATTCTTGATACAAACCAAATGGAATGATGTCACCAGTGACATTAGCACCGGTTTCTTCCCGCAGCTCACGCACTAACCCTTGCACTATGTCCTCACCCGCATCGACCCCGCCGCCCGGCAGTGAATAGTCATGATAACGCTGGGTGTACAACATCAAAATATGGTTGCCACGAAGCACAATGGCACGGGCAGCCAAACGTGTCAGCATAGTGGACGAATTATTATCAATAAATGCTGCCGGCGTTTCAGGATGATAACGAGTGGTTAAATGACGCATCTTAGGGCCTGCTGACAAAAAACGCATCATACGTTGCAAGGTGTTTTGGTTCAAGAAAGCGCTCGAAAAATACTTTAAACAAGGTAATAAAAGGTAAGCATTCAACAAAGCTGATTAATAGAATCTTCAAAGATAAATCACCATAAGTTTAGGCTTGTAACTGATCACCAAACTGCTAATATAACAAAACGAAATTAGATATAACAAAAAGAAATATGCGGTTTCACCTAATAATACCAAGCAGAGTTGATCTAAATGAATAATAACCACGACCTGAGCCAAATATACCTAGATGCCAATGCAACAACCCCTGTGCTACCTAAAGCTGCCCAAGCTGCACTGTCGGCCATGGAGCTGCTGTTTGGTAACCCAAGTTCAAGCCACATCACCGGCCTTCGCGCCAAAGATTTAATGGAACAGACCCGCAACAAAGCGAAGCAAATATTAGGTTCTGAAAATGGCAAAATCATTTTCACCAGCGGCGCAACCGAAGGCATTCAAACCGCTATTCTGTCAGCATTAATCAGTGCCAGAGAAACCTTAAAAGCCACTCAACAACGGGGCGAAGATTGCTATTTACTCTATGGCGCAACAGAACATAAAGCCGTGCCAGAGTCGCTTAAACATTGGAATGCCTTGCTTGGTATCAATGCAAAGGTCATCGCCATTCCGGTTGATGGTTATGGCAACTTAGATCATGACTTTATTAGCCAGTATGCGCCTAAATCATTAATGATTTGTACCATGGCGGTGAATAACGAAACCGGGGTATATCAAGACCTAAGCGCCTTAGAAACTACCATTCGCCAAGCCAGCAGCACTATTTTTTGGTTAGTGGATTGTGTACAAGCCCTTGGGAAAATATCGCTTAATCTGGCTCAAACCACTATCGACTATGCTCCCTTTAGTGGCCATAAATTGTATGCGCCAAAAGGCATAGGGTTTATTTATATCAGAGAAAATGCGCCACTTACGCCGGTCATTGCCGGTGGTGGACAAGAAAGCGGCCAGCGCTCAGGCACTGAAAACCTGCCAGGCATGGCGGCGATTAATGTTGTTTTTGACCAACTGGTTGCAACAGACTCATGCTTTGCCAGTCATCAAACCTTACATGCATACCGCCAACAACTTGCCGACACCCTAAGGCAAGCTTTTCCGCAAATTGTGTTTAATCACAGCTTTGACAATAGCGTGCCAACGACACTGAACTTTGCAATTAAAGGCTTTAGCAGCAAAGAAATAATGGACTTATTTGACGCCGCTAATATTCGCGTTAGTTCAGGTTCTGCATGCTCATCTAAAGTCACCCGTAGCTTTGTGTTAGATGCTATGGGCTTACCAGCCTGGCAAAGTGAGTCGGCTATTAGACTGTCTTTTGGCCCTGCCATGACCCAAGCTGAAGTGAGTCAAGCTTGCCAGCGTATTATCAGTACCGCCCAAGCCTTAACCCAAAGTTGCATGGTGCTAGATAGTGCTAACATGGATGATAAAACCCCTTTAAATGGTTTAGTACAATTACGCTCAGGCGCTAGCTGCACTTGGGTTTATGTCGAAGCGGCCTCAAAGAAAGCGTTTATTATTGACCCTCTGCCAGAGTTAACAGAGCGTTTAGATACCTTACTGCAATGTCAGCAGTTAGATTTAATCGCCATTATTGATACCCACGGCCACGCTGACCACGTTTCAGGACGGTTATTACTGGCGGAAAAACATCCGCAAAACATTCAGTGTGACGAACTAGGTTGGCCCCAAACTGCCTTATCAGTGACAGAAAATGGCCGCCAATTGGAATACATTCAGTTGGCTGACAAATGGCTAGTCAAAGTGCCTACGCCTGGGCATACCGATGACAGTATAAGCTTGCTACTGTGCCAGCCTTTAAGCGGCTCAGACACATTAGCCAGTAACACTTTATTTGCTTTTTGTGGGGACACTATTTTGATGGGCACCTTAGGACGGACTAATTTTGACAGTAGTTGTGCAATTTCCATGTATAGCAGCATTCAATTACTCAACAGTGTTTTAGCCCCACAAAGCCTTATTTGTGCAAGCCATGATTATCAAAATGAATTTGCCACTCACTTAAGCGCTGAGTGCCTGCGCAATCCGTTATTACAACAGGTGAGTCAAAACACCATCACTGTGGATGAATTTGTGGCGCGTAAGTTAGCACTCGACAGCAAACTTAATGATCAAACCGGCAGTGAAATACTCTGCGGTGCTTTACCCACAGCGAGTTGCAGCAAACTTAAACCCATCATAGAGTATTCAGCAGCCAGTTTAGATATCGCCTTACATTCCTCTAAGGTTAAATTAATTGATATCCGCGAGCCCCACGAATATGCATTACACCATACGTCAAAGGCTTGTGAAAATGTGCCATTAACGCGTTTAGTGCAATTTATGCAACAACATCAGCATGATAAAGACAGTGAATGGGTGTTAGTTTGCCGTAGCGGAAGTCGATCTCTTGTGGCCGCTCAAGCTATGCAGCGCCTAGGATTTTCACATATTGCCCACCTGAAAGGTGGTTATGCACTGGCTAACTAATTAAGCCTGTCCTTTGTCGCGTCTATTGATTTGGGGACCAATGCGTTTGCGCTTGCTGATGCTGTTAAAAAAACATCATACTCAGCTAATAATAAAAAAGGCCCTTAGACTTTGCGTCTAGGGCCATTTTATTAACACGCTGCACTGTTAAATAGGTGCTACTAAGTAGGAGCTATTAAATCAGTCCGATTAAATGCCGATTTCGCCGCCATCGTTTTTACGGATCATCACAGTGGCAGCGCGGGGACGTAGCTGAGTACCCGCTGGAGTAACTTCAGTCGCGTTATTCGAGTATGGCCAGTTGCCTGGATGCTGAATGTTAACAAACGCGGTTTTATAATCTGGCGTAATTGCAAAACCGGTCACTTCACAATCATTAGGGCCAACAAAGAAACGCTTTAACTGCGCTTGTGTTTCAGCGCTAATCACTTGCTGCTTACCATCCGCATCAACCAAAGTAGAGGGCACAACCGCTAGCATTTGATCATTGGTATAAGAGGTCACTTCATCGGCACCGTTATCGGTTTGCACCCATAAAATACCACGGGCATCAAACGCTAAACCATCTGGGCTAGCAAATTGATTTAAGTCGTCTAAACCTGACAAGTTAGTCTCTGCATCACCGTCGGTTGGTGAACCAAATACAAAAATATCCCAGCTAAACTCGGTAGCTTTATCGCCTTCGTCCCAACGAATAACATGACCAAAACTGTTGTTTAAGCGAGGGTTAGCTGTATTTGCTTCAGTACGCTTAGTGTTATTGGTTAATGTTAAATAAACACTGCCAGTAAATGGATCAACCGTTGCCCATTCAGGACGGTCCATCGGAGTTGCACCGACTAAATCAGCAGCACCGGCGGTGTTTAAAATAATCGCAGCCTGTGAATCGAAACTGCTGGCTAAAGTGCTGCCATCTTTTGTTACTGCATCTAAAGTTAATGGCAACCACTCACCCACACCGTCTTCACTAAACTTAGCCACATAAAGCGTACCCGCATTCATGTACTTATCGCCCATAGCAATACGATTGCTGGTATTCGCATCTGCTGCTACCCACACGGCATCAGAGACAAATTTATATAAGTATTCAAAACGAGAGTCATGACCTGAATAGAACGTAATTGGTTTGCCTTCTTCTAACTTACCAAAAGTACAGCCTTCATGGCGGAAACGACCTAAGGCGGTACGTTTAACCGCGCGTGAATTAGGATTATACGGATCAATTTCAACAATATAACCGTGGCCATTAGCTTCATTACGGTAATCTTGACCCGCGCTATTACCTGACGGCGTAACGTCAAAACGCGCAAATTCATCAAGTCGTTCGTCATCATCACCGGCTAGGTGATCCCAGCCATAACGGGTACCTGATTTGGAAATACCAATACGTGTTTGGTCTGCTGGTAATGTGCCTTTATTGACAAAGTAATCTGGCCAATTTTCTTCACAGGTTAAATAAGTGCCCCAAGGTGTGCTGCCATTACCACAGTTATTTAATGTACCACGAGCCTGGCTGCCATCGGGTGAGTAACGTGTTTCTAAATAGCTTGTGTAGGCCATAGGACCAGCAATGTCCATCACACTTGCGCCGGTAAAACGACGGTTATGGGTATCATTGCTAACCACTTCCCACATGCCGTTATTGAGCTTAATGCGGACGACTGATACACCGTGGGCATTAATTTCTTTGCGAATTTCATCAATGATGGTGCGCTTGCCATTGGCATCAAAGGTTGGTCCTGTTGGGTGCAGCGCATCTTCATCAATATATTCATGGTTAATACATAATAAACCATCGTCATTTGAGTCATTAAGTGGGAAAAAATGCATACCATCATGATGCATACCCACTGAATTAGCCTGGTCTTCGCCGGTATTTGTTCCATCTGCTTTCCAGGCCGCGGCTTTAGCGTTCAATGGCGTTCCCCATGGCGCAAGCACGTACGCTGAATAACCGGCAGGAATCGCCACTGCGTCGGTTTTTGAACCAGCAATAGAATCAAAACCTAATACCGCAGAGCTTTTTGTTGGCGGAATTGGAGTTGGTGTAGGCGTAGGGGTCGGCGTTGGATTGGGTGTTACTGTATTGTCGTCTGAGCCACATGCGGTTAATCCCACGCCGGCGAATGCGGTCATAGCACTGATCCCTAGGCCTCTTTTAACAAAGTTACGACGAGATAAATGTTTTTCCATCACCTGTGCAAAAGGTGTGTTATCGCTGTTATTAAAACGTCGTGGATCAAATGTCGCTTTGCTCATAATATGTCCTTTGAATGTCTAGGTGTTTTCGAGATCGTTGTCATCTGCAACAAGTAAACTTTCTTTTTATAAGATTAGTTTCCGGACATAAGATAAGCGGGGTTTATGACAATTGAGCATAAATTAGATGACAGAAAAGTGGCAGTTTAAAGACAGCAGGCTAATGCTAAAAAATAGCTAAAAAAATAGCTAAAAAAATAGCGACTCAAGGTCGCTATGTTTATTGTTGGGACTATGTTGGAACTAAATAAGACCTTAAGCCCCATTACGCTAGCAGCGTCTAAAATCTAGCTGTTTCTATAAATCTAACTCACTATAAGTCTAACTCACTACAAATCTAAGTATAGCGGCCAACCCAGTAAGCCGTGTAGGCCTTCTTTTTGCTCAAATCGCTCAAGCTTCTCCAGGCTTGCGCCTTGCATTTGCAACTCGCGATAGCCTTTAGCAAAACTTAAGGTACGCAGTAAACCTTGAATGTAATGCTTGCTTAAATCTTGACGGATTATCTCAGCCAAATCTTGAGGCAATTTAGCAATGGCATTTTCAGTTTGCGCCATCAAATAATCGCCATTAAACCAAGCATCATCAAGTTCAATTTTACCTAAGCGTTTTTTAAGATCTTGTCTCACGCCACGATCAGCAAATAAGGTGCGATAAATCACCGCTTCAGCCAATACAGCTTCAAGATTAAGACAATCTAAAGGGTCGTGATCTGAGGTAACATAAAACGCCTGCAATAGCGCTTTAATACCTTGCTGACGTTGATGCTCAGTTAACGCACTTTGATAGCTTTGCCAGCCTAGCCATTCTTCCATATCCGGCGGGCTAGACACATTTTCAAGTAAGCTTTCGCTCACATCACCATAAAGTGATTTGTTGGTGTTCAAACTGCTTGCGTGGGTGAGCAAGCTCCAGCCCTTTTGAAAGCACTTAAGTACCCCATCAGGACCTTGCAGCAAAGGTAAAGATGCTGCAGGCTCTTGTCCTGTTAAGGCAATAAGCCCTATGCTGACCACACCAATAACATCGTGTGCTGCATGTTCTAACAAGTGCACTTTATGCTTGTTGTAGAACTTATCAGCCAGCTTAAGGCTCATTAAAATCGCCTTAGCCTTTATTTGTTCGAGCTCATCTTGGCTTAGTTTGTTTTCGCTTTGACCGTAAGCTATCACTTTTGTCAGGTATGGCCCTTGATTTGGGTCCCGTAATGCCAGTTGCATAGTTGGAATCCTTAATCTAAAAAGCTAAACATATCGTCGACTTCCGCATATTCATCGGCCACTTGGTTTTTATCTTTCGCCTGTAAAACCAATTCATTAACGAACTTAGCGATGATTTGCTCCCAGCCAGAACTTTCGTTGCGCAGTAAGTTTTTAATCGACTTGGCAACCTCTGGTGCAAGCTCTTGAATAAGCGCCATTAAGCTGCGTGGATCATCCATGCTAAGGCTGTGCGATTCTTCATTGGCATGCCAATTGTCATAACCAACCGTTGTACCGTCGTCTTCATCGTCATAATGATCACGTTCAGGTGAGCCTTCCTCTGCTTCACTGGGCGCAAGAATAAGCTCAATAAAAGGAATCGATAAATAAAACAGACCAGCAGGATCATCGGCAATACATTCCAAAATCGCGGCTTGTTTTTCTTCACTGCCTTGAATGCGGATTAAATACGTTAAAAACTCAAAGGTGTGAGCAAGCAGCTCATCGGCATTGGTCTTTATTTGCTCTTCCCAATATAAGGGCTGCTGACAAACGATGTCACGAATTTGCTCTGGGCTCATCAACTCAGACATGATTGACGGGCAAGAAATGTCATGATGGCTGTTGATTTGCGTCAAGGTAACGATATCCATCAGCTCAATAACGTCCACAAGTTGGGCGTCTGTCATGGTATTAGCGATGATCTCAAAACGCTTGCTGGCTTGCTGTGGTTCAACGTCCGCAAGTTGCTTTATTTCTTGAGCGGTAATTTCAATCAAACTGGTGGTCATTATCTGTCCTCATCATCATATTGATCGTAATAGCCTTCTTCGTCGCTATCATTATCGTCATCATCATAGTCGCTATTAGATTGACCGTATTCTTCATCGTCATCTTCATGTGCTGGCTTGGCTTTTTTCTTCGAGCCATTGGCTTCTTGATTAAGCAAATACAATACCGCACAGCTTTCAATTAGTAACGACTCGCCTTGGGCGCGTACCGCTTGCACTAAAGGGATATCGCCATTATTAAAAGCGATACTGACTTTAAATTCATCCCACTCTGGTTGAATAGCATTATCTATCCAGTGCGCCCATTTAAGTAGGGCGTCAGGGGCAAACTTAACCTGGCCAAATAAGGCAACGGGTAAGTATTCTGGTACTGAAGACAGCATGCTGATATCAGCCAGTAAAATTTCTTTTATCTGACGAGAAAAATTTTCTAATGCCTTTGGCGTATCGGGGTCGTTATATGACTCGATATTGTCATAGGCATTGTTTTTAAGCTCATGGATACGAGCAATATTTAATGATTTGGCCATGGGATACTCAAGGGTAAAATTGGTCCCACAGCTCGCGCATTGCGGCGGTAGGATCTGTCACTATCACGTTATTAAAGTCTTTGATGAATGCGTTTCTGAGTTTTTTATCACTTAGCACGTCATAAGCTTTCTTGACTCTTTGCAGTTGCACTTCTGCTTGCTGCCGTTCTTCATCTGAGGCTAAGAGTAGTTTATCTGGGTGATACTTGTTGGATAAACGTTTATAGGCTTTTTTTATTTCATCTTCTTTGGCACTGGCTTTAACACCCAGTACAGTGAAGTGGTTAATCATAAAGGTTACCTGTAGGCGAAAAGCTGTCGATAGATATCACATATTTAAAGCGCGTATTCTAAGCACAATCCATTAACCGTTGAGGTTAATCTGCAACATTAGCGGGCGTAGAATATCCGATCAGTGATGATAACAGAAACAGCCCTAATGCAGCAATCAAGATACAAAGGCTAATTGGCCGATTAAGCCAGTATTATGATTGCAAATATTGAGACGTATTCATCATTTCAAACTTAAGACTACGATTAGTAAACGTCAGAATTACAACACTTTAAAGCTGTAATCAAGCCCTTTTTAACGTAACGCCTTTTCACTTCAGTGACGGTAACCTTTGTTATAATTCAAGTATAGAAACGGCATGGGATATTATCTAAAAACTGGGAGGTAAATGAAAGCGGTTAGCTATGTGACAAATCAAACGTTGAACTCACTTAGATTAAAGTTAAATTGGCACTATTTTACACGCTAGCCCTCATGAGCTAAATACTCAATAATTTGTTCCATATTGAGATTAAAATCATCTGCACGGACACATTTAACAATTAAGTCGTCAGTGACTGTAGCCAAATCAATTTTTTGTCCTGTTTCAAAGTGATTGGGTTTTAAATGATAAAACGGTTTCACAAGAGGGCGAATAGGATCTTTTGGGTTATGGCCTTCGACAATAGCCAGCCTGTTTGACTCAAGTAGTACCACTGAGCCAACAGGGTAAACACCCATACAACGAATAAATTCATCAACTAAGTCTTTATCTAATTCATTTTTTTCAGCTAATACTCGTAAAATACTAAAGGCTTTTACTTGGGCATAGCCTTGCTTATAGCAGCGGTGTGAAGTAAGCGCATCGAAAATATCGCAAATGCTGATCATTCTTCCGTAAAGGGTAATTTTTTCTGCGGCGACGCCAAATGGATAACCTAAACCATTGATTTTTTCATGGTGTAAGCTTGCAACCTCGAGACTAAGCTGACTGATTCCTGGGGTATTTTTCATGATTTCAATCGAGTGATTGGCGTGAGTTTTCATAATATGAAACTCTTCATCGGTTAATTTATCGGGTTTATTCAGAATACGATCGGGGATCATAATTTTACCGACATCATGTAAAAAAGCACCGATAGCGAGTTGGTTAACAATCTCTTTATCGATTTTTTTATACACGGCAAACATCGTCATCAATACCGATACTGACACTGAGTGCTCAAGCAAATATTCATCTTTATTGCGAATATTAAGTACACACGAAAGCGCATTGGGGTTATTGAAAATTAAATCTGTCGATTCGGAGGTAATTTTTTGCACCGGGTCCATGTCTAACGGCAAACCATGTTGTGCATTATGGAATAACTTTTTTTGGATATTTTTAGATTCATCAAAAACTTGGCGAGCTTTGGCTAATTCGTGATTAAAAAAGTTAGTTGTAACAGGCTTAGTCGCTGTTATTTTTGGAGGTATTGGTACGTTTTTAACAATTTCAATTGTCTCTGTTTTACTGGTATCAATTAACAGCTTAGTGACAGATTTGCGCTTTAATGCTTCGATAACACGCTCACTTTTAAGCACCCCAGGCTTAGCTAACGAAAACGTATCTTTAGGTTCAGTGATTTCGACCACATACATCCCAACACATACGTCTGCAATGTCATGTTCAATCAGCATAAATGGTTCCTTGGGGCTATTTACTAACATTAAATAAATTAACAACTCGGCATGTTCTGCATCCTGTATATTACAAGATAGCTCATTTATTAATGTAATATAAGCGAAATGACGATCCGCTCAAGCTTTGCCACAAGAATAACTCCACCAGCAATCGTGGCAGTAACCATCGACAACAGAGTCAATTTTGTTCCTCTCCAAATAGCTAATTTCTTTAACCATGAAAGCAATAGTTGCCATTAAGCTTGCACAGATATGCTTGCTGCGCATCACAGAAGCGCTTATACCTAGGTTACCTGATTAACAACCACAGCCTTGTGAAACACCATTCTAACGTTTTGATTGCGCCAATGCTTTTTGCCTGGCTTGTTGCTTTAACGAGCCTTTCTTGGTTTTACGCGTCACCGGGGCAACCTGGGTTAAATCGGGCTCAAAACCTGGGTACCATTGTTGAGGCAAACGCTTATCTAAATAAGCTTCTAGCTTTATTAAAAACGGTTCATCGTCGACACTTAATAAGGTAATAGCATAACCCGCTTGCCCTGCTCTGCCAGTGCGTCCAATGCGATGTACATAGTCTTCAAGTTTAAAAGGCAACTCCATATTGACCACATAATCCAACTGAGCAATATCAATTCCACGTGCGGCAACATCGGTGGCAACTAGCGCGGTTAATTCGCCAGCTTTAAAGTCAGTGAGTACTTGCTCACGGTTTAATTGCGATAAGTCAGCATGCAAAGCCGCCACTTTTACCCCGCGTTGGCTCATTTGTTTCACCAACACATCGGCATCTTGCTTGGTACGGCTAAAAATCAATACTTGTTGCCATTTTTCAACGGATATAAGCTTACACAGTAAATCACATTTTTTGTGTGCATCGACATTATAAACTCGCTCGGTAACCGTGACTGCGGTTTGATTGCGGGCGTGGGTTTCAATCACTTTAGCCTGGGTAAGTAACCGCTTACTAAATGAAAAAATACGGTCATCTAAGGTAGCGGAAAATAACAAGGTTTGCCGCTGTTTAGGTAAGCGTTTTAATACTTCGATGATTTCATCTCTAAAGCCCATGTCTAACATACGGTCGGCTTCATCAATGACAAAGTAATCAACCGCAGATAAGCTGGTTGCCCGTCGACGTAATAAGTCCAGTAAGCGGCCTGGGGTGGCAACAATGACATCAACCCCAGCAGCTAACTCACTAATTTGAGCTTGGGTGCTAACACCACCGTAAAGTAATGCCGCCTTGAGATCAGTATCAGCCATCAACTGAGTTAAATTATGGTGTACTTGTTGGGCTAATTCGCGGGTTGGGGTTAATATTAATGCTTTCACCTTTCGGGCTTGGCTTAAATTAGCTGAGCCAGAGTGAATGGCGCCTGAATTAGCAGAGCTTATCTCTAAAAGTTCATCGGCCTGCTTTTCATTCGCTTCAGCAGTGCTAGCTTGATTTGTATTAGCTTGCTCAAGTTGGTTATCTTGCAGACTAAGCAATTGATGTAGGATCGGCAGGCAGAATGCTGCGGTTTTTCCTGTACCAGTTTGAGCACCGGCCATGACATCTTTACCCGATAAAATAACCGGTATAGCCTCTGTTTGAATCGCCGTCGGTTGGGTAAAGTTAAGCGCACTTAAACGTGATAATAATTGCGGATGTAATGCTAGCGCGCCAAAAGACATGTGGTTCTCCCAAAATGAAGGCAAGATTTTAGCATTCGCGGGTTAAATCATAAATGCTCTTTCGTTATTCGCACGATAAAAATGCGCCTCCCCCTAATATCACTAAGCACTTTTAAACACCACTTTCATTAATCGGCTTTTTTATACAAGCCTAATCCTTCTGGTAAGTCTATGGTTTGATCTGCCGTTAACGCCACAGGCATAAAACCATGTTGCTTAATCACCCTTAGTGAGCCGATATTATGCGCGGCTACGTAGGCAAATAACGGCTCTTTAGGTAGCAAAGGTAAAAACAACTCTAAAGCTTGAGTGGCTATGCCCCGCCCCCAATATTCACGGTCAATCCAGTAACCTATTAAACGTCCGTTTTCAATCAAGCTATCATTAGAATCGTACCAACTTAGCATGCTACCTATCAGTTTACCTTGCAGCCATATTCCTTGTGCTATCGCGTCCGGTACGCCTATGACTTTTTGTTGCCAATGTAAATAAAAGTCGGCTTTATCTCGTGCAGGAAAGTCTGCCATTTGGCTTGCGATCGGGTCACTTTCAAACGCAAATAAGGTGGCTAAATCAGCCTCCGTTATTGGCACTAAACTCAGTGGAACATTATTCATTTAACGCATTTTTAGCTAATGATTTAGACGAAGGTTTAGTCGATGATTTAAGTGATAATTTAGGCGTTAGTAAAGATAAAATCTTTTCAGTCCACTCTTTAGGTGAATCCAGAATAAAACGAAACTTTTGACTATCTAAAGTAATCACTTGAATAGAATCAGCATCAACAGGAATCACTCCTGTACCGCGGCTCCAGCAAGTGGTTACCGACTTAATATTATCTAACTCTATTGCATAAGGGCCGTAAGCTAGGTCTTGATTAAAAGGTTCAAAATGTAAGTACTCTTCCTCAATCCATAGCGTACCCTCAGCACGAAATGCGCCTTTTTGAATGGTTGCGTCAATTGAATCAGTGACATCGTTGGACAAGCCCATTACGAACATACGTCTCTCCTTTTGTGATCAAGATCATTATTATAACGACTGTTAAAGGCTTCTCAAGCTTTGCGTTATTTATTTAGTGCTCTGAAAAATAGTTAATTTTTTACCACCCTCCTGTACTATTTTAAACAATTCTTAAATGAGACCTAAAATATGTCATTATGTTGATAAGTGTCAGATGATTAGCAAAATAACCATGAATAAAGCGATTCTATATTATGTTTACGACCCTATGTGTAGCTGGTGTTGGGGCTACCAACCAACGTGGATAAAACTACAAAATCAGTTAGCAATGTTTACCGATAAGCTAGCCATTGAATTAACAGTCGGTGGTTTAGCGCCCGACAGCAGTGCGCCTATGCCAGTAGAGATGCAGCAATTTTTGCAGCAAACATGGCATAACATCCACCAGCAACTCGGCACTGAGTTTAATCACGATTTTTGGACTGTGTGCCAGCCAAGACGCTCAACCTACCCAAGTTGCCGCGCGGCTTTGGTGGCAAGAGCATCAGGCTTAGAAGCGCAAATGATTAATGCCATTCAACAAGCCTATTATTTACGGGCAAAAAATCCGTCTGATATTGCTGTGTTATCTGAGCTGGCGGTCTACGTAGGCATGGATAAAAACCATTTTGAACAACAGATACATAGTGAGGAAGTGGAGCAACAGTTAATGGCCGAAATCACTCAAGCAAGACAACTGCCTATTCAAGGATTTCCGTCATTAGTGTTACTGCATAATCAACAGTTTTACCCAATCAAGCTAGATTATCAACATTGTGAAACCAGCCTAGACCAGATTAAGCGCCTTATTCAGAGCTAGCCACTTATCCTTAAAATACTGATTTAAATGTGTAGTGACAATTGCCCTAATAGACGTTCCATAGGGCGTAAAGTGAAAAGCTCAGTGCGACGCCCCCCAAAATAATCAATGGGATCCAAATATACTTACGCCAGTTTAGCGGTATGGTATCTACCTGATTAATATTGGTCTTAAAACTAAAATGCGCTAACTGATACACAAAGGCGTTACTGTCGAATACCCGTCCTGGAATGCTCAGCTTCTCACCATTATGTAAGCGAAAGTTGATATCAAAAATGTAAGGTTTAGGTGCGCGCGATCGCCCATCAGAGTGGCCAATATGCAGCCAATTCCATTGCACATCAATTTGGTCTAGTTGATCTAACGGTAAGGTGCGAGATTGGCGATTATCAAAAAATAACGCCGGAATAAAAATCTGCTTAGCGGTGATTTCAATGTCGTAACCAGTTTGAGCGGGAACATGATAATACTGATTAGCTAAAATCATATGTGAAATAAACGAAGCCACTATCCCCACTATAATGCTGACACCAACAGCTGACCATTGCTGGGTAGAAACACCAATGGCTACGCCAATTAATACTGCAAAATATAGCGGCGCTCGCTGTTTATGATAAAAGCTGACTGGTAACGGTAATAGCCATTTAGCAATTTTAAAACTCGACTTTTGGGAGCTTATTTTACTAAACGCTGCCGACAAGGGTTGCTTGAATGTTTCTACTGAATTTTCGTCCAGTGACATTTTTCCATTTTCAGGTACCACTTGTTCATCAACACCATTAAAACCACCTGCACTATTAAGACCTAATTTAACCAGTTCAGTTTTGATATGACGTTCTTTTTCAGCTACTTTACTCTTTTTAGTACCCAGTTTGACTTGAAATCGACTGGCTCCGCTTTGCGGCGTTTTAGACAATACCTCAATACAGTGACGACCAAAAATAGTTTGTAGCTTTACCTTGTCAACAAAATGAAAATCCATCGACTCATTTTTAAGCTTAAAAATGCCTCTATTGAATAATTTGATGCCGTGAAAGTATTCAACTTTCCCGCTGGCCTTATTGAATATCAATCTATGTTGATAACCAAAAGCGACAGCAATAATAAGTATATTTGGCACAATACCAAAAACGTTGCTGGGATTATCAACTAGCGTAAAAATTAAATTGAGGCTGACTATTATAAGTATTGGCCACTTAGCTTTTTCTTCATGGGTTGCAATTATCACGAAACACTCACTCCTTGAGTTATGTCTATCATGCCGATTAAAAATTTAACTATCTGTTTATTATAGGGGAATGATGCTAACAGCTAATGACATTCCCAACAACTGGCAGACTTGTTCTCAGATTAACGAAATAGATAAGTAAATCAATGATTAGAAACAGTATCAATAACAGCGCTGCTTTGCTAAGTTCAGTTAACTAGACGTAAACTTGAGCTATGCTAATTTGAACAAACTAATTTGCATAAATAAAAGTGATAAGCAGCAAGGATAAACAATGAAATACTTAAAAATCATTATGATGACCCACTTAGTCATTTTACTACTTCTGACGGGCGGGAATAGCATGGCGGCAGTTGAAATAAACACCCACAAATTGGATGACATTAAAGCAGTTAAATTTAACCAAAATCAAGTTATTACCGCAGGTTTACCTACGCCGGAGCAATTTGCATTATTGCAACAAGCTGGCGTTAAAAGCGTTATTAACTTAATTCCCAATGACAATCCCAGTGCGCTTAAAAATGAACAACAAATAGTGACTGATTTGGGTATGGATTACCACAATATCAGTGTTGATTGGCAACAACCCAAGCTTGAAGATGTGGAACAATTTTTTGCGTTAATGAAGGCCAATAACAATCAACCTGTGGTGGTGCACTGTGCTGCCAATTATCGTGCCTCGGCGTTTTATTATCTTTACTTAGCCACTCAGCAAGATCAACAGGTCGATATTAATGACACTTTGTCGCCATGGGGAGACTTACAAAAAAGTTTCAAAGAGTATCCACAGTGGCAAGCTTTGATTGAAACCGTTAAACAGAAATATAAATAAGCCCGCGAGGTACTTTGATGCCAGATGCCAGATGCCAATTAAGAGGGGAAATTGATTAACGCTGCAACTTTGCTATAAAGCGAATAAATAGCCATAAAAAAAGCGGGATGATTATCCCGCTTTTTACTATGTAAAATCAGCCAACCTACTCGCGCACTATCTACTACATACCAATCAATTAAATACTCAGGCACTAATAGTAAAATCAACAAATAGGCAAAGCAGCTCAGTCTACAAAGCTCGCTATAGTTTACTTATCCATACAGTTAGCATAGTAAGTTACCGTAGCGGGCCAGTCTGAAAATACGCCTATTACCCCAACATCTTTTGCTAACACATCTAACAGCTCAAAGGTGTCACCTTCATTATCAATCGCATCGGCAATGCTTTGATAATACCAACCGCCACCGCCTTGGCTAAGTTGACCTGAACGCTCAAGTGACCAGGCAATTATTTTAAGGCCTGCTGCAGTAGCCGCTTTGGCATATTCAGAAGGCACTATTGCCTTATTCTCATCTAAAGTGACTAACACCCATAATGGCGGGGCAATAATCTTCACTCCATCTGCCGCCAAAGTCTCCATGCTCGGTGACCAGGTGGCGCTATTTTGGGGATCAAAGCCACTGCTAAAATCATAACGATCATCTAAATACACAGCTTGATCAGCAAACTCTGGCGCATTGGCTATCCAGTATTTCACGTCATCTAAATTAAATGACTGTGGGAACACCTGCGAAGCATCAACCCCAGCCGCCGCATACTCGTCTAGCATTTTTTGGGCGTAATCTTGTTGAGTAAAGCCATCATAGGGCATGCTCACACTGGCCGATTTAAGCTCTGGCGTCATCTTCACTCCAGCAGCTTTAAACAAAGCAATACTTTCAGCGTGGGTCATTAAGGTGCCATTACCTGCGTACAGGTCTGTGCGCCAATTTGGTGTACCATCAATAAACTCTGCAACTGTGGTCGCTTTTGAATTAAAACCATCCATCTTGCCTTTTAAGGTTTTAAATTCAGCTAGGCTGATATCACTGGTACAGCACGTGGCTGTTGCGCTAACACCGTTAGCAACATCGGCAGGCGAGAAAGGCACTGAACATTTATTGGCAAGCGCTGGAATGGCCAAAATATTTGTGGTGGTGGCTAAGTCACACTGTGAGTGGCGACATACGAGTTCTTTGTCTGCGGTAAAAGTAACGTCACATTCAACAATACCCGCACCAGAATCAATCGCTGCTTGATAGGCTTCTTTAGTGTGCTCAGGAAACTGCATTGATGCACCACGATGCCCAATCGAAAAGTCCGTGCGATAAAATGGCCCCGACTCACACTGGGTAAGTTGCGTTTTTAGCTCGCTGGCTTGCATTTGATCGACTAAAAATAGCGGTCTAGGACCAACTTGAGCGCTAACACTTTTATCAATGCCTACTGAGCTAGCATCATCATTATTATCGTTACTGTTGCAGCCTGAAACCCATAGCATACTGGCCAAAACAGAAATAACTCCCAGTATTACGCTTTTTTGCCTTGTCATCTTATTGCTCCATATTGTCGTGCTGTCATGCTTGCTGTTATGCATTTTTACATTACCGCACGCTGAGTTAACTTTTTGTCAGCACTAGCTTACGCAGTGAATATGACGAAAATATCGAATTAATATGACAAGATTAATGGCGCCTCGATGAACGTTAATTGTGAGCTATCCCGTATTGATATGTACAGAAATAGCAGCCGATAACAGATACTAATTAAAGCAGAATCAATCACTACAGCTATAATAAAGCCAGCTAATCTTAGAAAAAACTTAAACAAGGCAGATTAGCATTTGGTCTTAATGCGCATATCCTATACTCTTGCGCGTCGATAGCGACCAGCACAAAAATCTGGCTAAATACAACAAAGAGGCGTTAATGCAAAATCGTACACGGGGACTTTTCGGCTGGACATGGTATGTCATGTGGCGATTGATGCTGATACTGGCGCTATTGTTACTGACATTAAGGTTTATCGCACCGCCCACTACGTCTTTTATGTTGCAAAGCCCTTACCCTGTGAGCTATCAGTGGATAAGCATTGATAAGTTACCCTCGCATATTCCACTGGCAATGGTCGCCTCAGAAGACCAATTATTTACCAAACATTTTGGGGTCGATTTTACCGCTATCAGTAACGCCCTTGACCAACACGACGATGGCAAAGGGCTTAGGGGCGCTAGCACCCTCACCCAACAAACTGCCAAAAACCTTTTACTATGGCCAGAAAGAAGCTTTGTTCGCAAAGGGCTAGAAGCCGTATTGGCCGTAAGCCTTGAAGGCATTTGGGGTAAAAAACGCATTTTAGAAGTGTATATAAACGTGGCTGAATTTGGCCAAGGCATTTACGGCGTTGAAGCCGCAAGTCAGCATTATTTTAATAAATCTGCGCGTTATATCAGTAAGCATGAAGCCGCACGATTAGCCGTGTTACTGCCAAGCCCCCGCAAACGTCATCCTAATAATTTAACGCCTTACCTCAGCCAAAGAGTCGTGTGGGTTGAACGGCAAATGAAACAACTTGGTAGCGGTTATCTCGCCCCCATCCTCTAATTTACGGGGCTTTTTAACAGGCCATTTGTTAGAATTCATTATTATTTTATCGCAGCAATATTTGCTGCCAATATTCTGTTTCGCAATAAGCATTCAGGTTTTACTATTTAAAGGCAGGCTATGACCGTTCTTCTAATGACTCCACCCATGACTCAACTTAATACGCCGTACCCAGCAACGGCGTATTTAACGGGTTTTTTACGCTCACGGGGCTATGAGGCGGTGCAGCGGGACCCTGCTATTGAGTTGTTTCTTGAAATGATGACCGCACCTGCGCTAGAGATTATTCGCCAACATGTCGAAGAAAACTTCGAACACTTTGAAGACGATGAACTGCCCGATGTGATCTTCAATTTTCTAGCTGAATACGATCGTTACCTGCTGGCCGTTGAGCCCGCGATCCGCTTTTTACAGGGTAAAGACCCAAGCTTGGCGATGCGAATTAACTCGCGCCGTTTTTTACCCGAAGGCCCAGCCTTTGACACCATAGCCCAGATGGAAGAAATATCAGGCGATGTATTGCAAGCTGCCTTTGGTAATTTGGGCGTACAAGATAAAGCCAAATATCTCGCCACCTTGTTTATTAATGATCTGTCGAACGTGATCACCCAAGGCGTCGACCCATATTTTGAAGTCAGCCGTTATGGCGAAAAGTTAGCCTCAGCCAACCCAAGCTTCGACAATTTATACGACACCTTAATGGGTGAACCGAGTTTCAGCTCTGAAATTTTGGAGCAGTTGGTCGAGATGTATCTGGAAGACACGCAGCCAAGCGTAGTCGCACTAACCGTGCCGTTTCCCGGTAATATGCTCGGCGCGTTACGTATTGCGCAAACCTGTAAAGCCATTAACCCAGACATCCCTATCGTCATGGGCGGCGGGTTTGTTAATACCGAGCTGCGGGCACTCAAAGACCCTAGGGTATTCGAATTTGTCGACTATATCTGTCTTGACGACGGCGAACGCCCGCTTATCACCCTGCTTGAATACTTTGAAGGCGAGCGCGCGATAGACGAGTTAGTGCGCACTTACTTTCTAGCCGAAGATGAAAATGGTGAGCCCTATGTGCATCTTAATCAAAACACCGAACTGCACGATATTCCACAGGTCGAAGTTGGTGCCCCCATTTACGATGGCCTACCACTAGGCGAATACCTATCGTTATGTGAAATGCTTAACCCAATGCACCGTATTTGGAGTGATGGCCGCTGGAATAAACTGACCATAGCCCATGGCTGTTACTGGCGAAAATGCAGTTTTTGCGATGTCAGCTTAGATTATATCGACCGCTACGACACTGCTGGCGCTGATATTCTAGTTGACCGCATCGAAGCACTTATCGAAGAAACCGGACAAACAGGTTTTCATTTTGTCGACGAAGCCTTACCGCCAAAAACCTTATTTGCCTTTGCAAAACGGTTGATTGAACGCAATGTGGTCATCAGTTGGTGGGGCAATATCCGCTTTGAGCGCACCTTTAGTCCAGACCGCTGCCAATTGCTGGCAGACTCAGGCTGTATCGCGGTCAGCGGTGGCCTTGAAGTGGCTTCAGACAGACTACTGAAACTGATGAAAAAAGGCGTCAGTGTTGAACGAGTCGCCCATGTCACCAAAGCCTTTAGTGACGCGGGTATTTTGGTGCATGCTTATTTGATGTATGGCTTCCCCACTCAAACCGAGCAAGAAACCGTTGATTCACTGGAAATGGTGCGCCAATTGATGCAACAAGGCTGTTTTCAGTCAGCATACTGGCACCGCTTTGTCGCCACCATCCACAGTCCTATTGGCATGAATCCTGAGCAATTCGGCATTACCTTAGCTGAACGGCCAGAGATTTTATTCGCTGAAAACGATGTCGACTTCACCGACCCAACTGGGACGGATCATGACATGCTAGGGGAAGGATTACGTAAAGCACTATACAACTACATGCACGGTATTGGCTTTGATCAGCCAATGAGCTTTTGGTTTAACCAGAACGTTGCCCGCACGACGATGAAAAAAGATTTGATTTCAAAAGCGGTGAACAATTTTATTTTAAGCAGTGAAGCGTAATTAGAGCCAAGTTAAAGGGCACTAAATATACGTGTATGGAAGTTAAATAAATTGTCCAATAGCCGTTTTGATATGAATAAATCTAGACGGTAGAAACAACAAGAGTACATGATAAAAAATAATATGAAAATTTTACACTTTTTGGGGTTCATGTTCATACTAGGAGGCTGTCAAATGCCTTATCAGTCAGCCGTAGATGGCGGGACTGGTTATCGAAGTTTTGAACCCATAGCACATTGTCATGACATTAAATTCCAGGCTGGAGGTGGATGGTACGACACTGACATTCTTGCTAAATATTGGCATCGTCGCGCCAGTGAACTTTGCCCACAAGGCTACGAATACAATGAGTTATCGATTTACAGCAAAACAGGAAGCTTTAAGATGCAAATTGGCGGAGCTTCAAACGATATCGCTTCTCCAAGTCATTATATAACGGGCATTGCAATGTGCTTAAGCGCATCGAGTCGTTTAGTTGGCACTGAATATCCTGTCGATAAAACAAGTATGCTTGGGACGAAAATTGGACAAATCTTATATCCTATGTGTACGTCTAAAAAATCCGATGATTCAATAAAAAAATGGCTCGGCGAACAAAGTATTATAGAAATACCTGCATTTCTAGAGAATGACAAAAAAATCTAAAAATGGGCAGCATAGTAAACTTCCTTAAAAACACCTCACAAATCGAACATTCGAGACGCCAAAGTGTTCATGGTTTTATACTGAATATGATTGGTGGTTTAATCGCCTAACAACTCAAAGAGAATAAGCCACAACTCAATATCACAGATGTTGATTTCAATGCGATTTCTGTTATGGCTTAAACCGATCTCAGGTTAGTCTGTTGTTATACGAATGCGGAGTACAACCGCTTCTAGTAGGATGAGTCGTATAAACAGAACAACAAGGGCGAGCAGTTAAATAGATAGCTTAGGTCAAAAGCCTTCGGTGGGAGACTATTGTCTTAGTTCACCGAAAGCGTCTATGTGAGTGACTATATATTGCCTTGAGTATCTTGCTCGCACAAGGCCGAATGGATTTAGAATGGTTGACTATAGTGACAAACAATTACTGCCAATCACTGATCCCATAAGAGGATAAGATTTTTTCGAATTCGCCCGATGCCCTCAGTTTTGCAGTCCCTTCATCAATCAACTTAATGTAGCCTGCAGAAGTCGCTTTTGCCGGACTGCAGGCAATGTACATTTCAGTCGCCTCGCCCAAAGAGCCCGCTGCAACTATGCCACTGACGCCCATTTTTTTAAGTTTTGCCTCCATAACACTGGGGGATTCGGCAACAACATTTACCCTTCCCGCCACGAGCTTTTTAATATTGTTTTCAAGGCCATTATTTGCGCCTATGGCATCAAACATACTTGGGTTATCAATAACATATTGATCAAATTCATCACCATAAGCATAACCTTTAATTATCGCAATCTTATTTCCTTGAAATGATGCCAATCCGCTGTAATTCCAGCTGTCGCCTGCTTTAACAAAAAATACCGTACTGTCCATTCCCCAAGGTGCCTGAGGATAGACAAAATCTGGCGCATCATCTTTGTAGGCGCCAACCACACAGTCAAATTCACCTTTGCGCACTGAGTCGACAGCACGTTCCCAAGGCATTAATTTGTAATCAACCGTGTGACCGGCTGCAGTAAAAATATGAGTTGCTAATTCAATCATATAACCTGGTTGCTGAGCCTTGGGTTGGCCATTCATGGGAAACCAATTGTCAGCTCGAATGCTAATGGTATCGGCTAATATTGCGCTACTACTAAAAATAGAAACTAATATTAATGACTTTGTAAATGCCTGCATAGCGAGTCCTTTGATGAGTTTTTTGAATTGCCTTGGATTAAAAGTAGACTGCATAGTGACACTTAGCAACATTTAGGTTTTATAGCAGAGTTGTGTCCGGTTCATTTTTTGTTACGATAAGTTGAATATCTTGATGGGTCGACATGAGTATGACTAAGCCATTTTTATAATGAAGCAAGACAACTTTTTTAATTAATATTATTAATAACTTGAGTGATTATCACTATAACCAAGAGACACAACCACTTTCACTTTCCGACCAAAGCATCAAGGCGTTAATGGCCATAGGCCCCAAATAAAAGTGCTAGTTAATGCTGGAGCTGATAGGGCCTCAAATCCACTTTATATAATGGCGCTGGCAGCCGCTCTGAGGTGATGTAAATGCTGTGACCATCTTGACTGAACCCCACGGCTTCGGCTTGAGTTATTGATGGTAAGCTAATTTGTTTAGGCGCTGACGACAACAGCGTTAGCCAATCACCGGGCTGTGATTGGCTAAAATAAAATGCGTGAGTATAAGTTAATACTACGGCGGATAATCCATCAGCGGATATGTCCATTGCAGTGGGTTTTCCGGCAAAACCTATCCAGGTATAGATACTGGCATAATCAAGTACGGCCGTGGGTAACGCAGCGATGTCACCCAACCTTTTGGCCTGCTTGTTAAATGTTTGAATCGATTGATTACTTGACTGGCCTAGGCCTGAGATCGGACTGATTAAAGGTAATTCGTATAAAATGGGCTGTTTATCGCGTTTTGTCAGTAATAGTATTTTTTGCTTAGCCACATCAACCGCGACTGATTCACTGTCGCGAGCGCCGTCCTCATAGGTAAAGGTCATACTCCAAAGAGGTTTAACCGACAGTGTTTTTTGGCCATTAAGCTGGCTTAAATCAGGTTCTTTGATCAAATGTAATTGATATTGTGTTCGCTGCTGTGAGTTGTCACCAATATCGGCTATTAACAAATACGCTTGTCCCTGGTAAACAAACGAGGCGATATCTTCCCAATCGGTATTTTTTACGCCATTAACATTCAGTGTGACCAACTGATTACCGCGGGTGTCTATTGCAAATAACCTTGCGGTGTCGCCACTGTCGTTATGTGTCCAAAGTATTTGTTCATTCAAACGTGATACTGCTAGGCCGCTGGCTTCATCAATTAATGGTGCGTTAATACTGCCCGTTTGAGTCACTCCCGTCTGCATAGCACACGCATTGGTCGATAGTGCCAATAGAACATACAACAGGTATTTAAGGCGGTTAAACATAGTCGTCATTCACTCAAGGCTTAGGGGTTAATCGGTATTGATCAATATTGACAGTAACAATTAGCAGCAACGCATGATCTAGTAAAAGTGATTTTGATGCAACTGCGGTAAACAAAAAGAAAAAGGCCACTTTCTCGTTCCAAAGAAAGTGGCCATACACATTTTTAGCAGCTGAAATGATGAGTAAAAGCGGCTAAAAATCAGTACTTGGTTTTACTGCGTTCAACTTATATTGCTCGCCAACTAAGGGGTCACAATGAGTATTAATACTCGTAACTGAACTGCACTGTGTATTCTGTGCCAGGGTCTTTGGCATACACTTGAATATCTTGTTGATCGTATTCGGTCACTTCACCCAACAGATTTTTCGCTTTTAACTTAATCGCCAAACTGGTGGTGGGGAAAAAGCTGTAAGTAAAATCTAAGCTGTGGAATGGTTTTTCATACACGTCATCTAGACCACCGCGTCCGCCGTAAGCAATACGCTCACCAAACACGTTATAAACTAATGTGGCACTGTGGTAACTGTTAGATGAATCGTAACTTAACTGCACGTTGGCAACCCAGGCTGAATGCCCTGTCATGCGGCGCGTATTGTTAGTCGGGTCAATTTCACCATTAGGGGCAATGGTAATTTCTGAATCACCTAAGGTCACGTTACCGGCAACAAAGAAGTCTTCCAACATGCTGCCTTCACTGATGAAGTCTAGCGTTTGTAAAAACTCGGCTTCAATACCATAAACATAACCCGACTCAGCGTTATAAAACTTAAGCTGGCGACCGGCTTCTGAAATACGTTGTATTGGCTCAATTGGCGCGTCTACGTCTTTATAAAACCCGCCTAAGCTGTAGTTGTCACCGGCTTCTGAATAGTATTCCCAGCGTAAATCAAGGTTATACATGTCTGAGCTTTTAAGTTCTGGATTACCGAAGAAATCAAAACCTGTGACTGGATCTTGGAATCGAACCGGCGACACTTCACGTAAGTCTGGGCGCACTATGGTTTTACTTGCCCCTAAACGCCATTGGGTGGTGTCGGTTTGCTTCCAGGTGAGTGACATTGATGGGAACCAGCCATCTTCGGCAATGGCGTAATCGCTTAAGTCGTAGCGGCCGCCCTCGTCAGATATTTCTCCTTCTGGGGTTATCGGCAAGGTCACGCGACGGAAATCTTCATATCGCAAACCTGCATAAACGCGCCATACATCATCAAAGTCGACATCAAAACTGATAAAGGCGGCATCATTTATCTCTGCTGCAACATAGTCTTCGGTGTCGGTTGAGGCATCTTTTAACTCAAGCCCTAAGGTGTCATTGTTAATATTGTCATTGGAGAAAATATCATCAAAATCTTGCGCTAAAATATTGCCGTTTGGGTCAGTTGGGCTTAAGTCTACATCTAACCCTAAACGTGTCGCGAAGCTTTCACGGGTGCGTTCGTAATATTGATAGCCTACTTTCACTTTCATTAACGCATCATCAAACTGTAACGGATACGCAAAGTCCCAACCGTAGTTTTGGCTTTCGTCCTGTAGATTTGAATACACGTATTTAGGGGCATCTTGGGTATTTAGGTTACGCGAAACCGGCTGGTTAGCTTCATCTAAAATAACGTTATAAGTGTATGATAATTCGTTAGGGGCATTACGCTCTGATTTAGCGTCAGAGAACATCCAATTAAACTCGGCATCATTTAATGCTTCAATAAAGTGATGACCTTTAATTTGATTGCTGATTAATGATCTTTCTTCATAATCAATATCATACACTTGCAGCGCATTAGGTTCACCTAGGGTGTCTATGGTTTCTTCAATACCGACCGACACGTCATCAGAGGTGTCGCGCAGGTAAGTGGTGAAGGTTTCAATTTTATGGTTGTAGCCAATTTCTAACCCAAGGTTAAGCATGGTAGACATTTGCACAATTGAATCTGTCCCCATAACATCTTTTTGGTTTTCAATTTGAGCTTGTTCGCTGTCGCCATCTAACTCCACTTCATACTTGGTGTAGTTTTCAGCTTGCTGTTTATATGAATAAGCCGCCAGCGCGCCAAACACGATATCGTCGGAAAAGTCCCAGCGATCACCTAGGGCAACGTCGCCTCTAAAGCCTGGGTCGGTACTTTCCGTTTTTACCGCCATGTCGCGGTACATGTCTAAGGCTAATTCACGATTCATTTTTTGCGCAGCGGGGTAATTTATTGCCCCGTTTGAGCCACTAACTATGTCTATTGGGCTAATGCCGCCATATTGATTAATGGTGTTATTAATACTTGATGGCATAGCACGAGTGCCGTCATCTTTGCCGGTCCAATCATCACCGCCACCGTTGTAAGTATAGGTGTCATTGCTGTCATTAGTATTGAAACGTCCACCAGCAGAGGCTTTGAAAAAGAAGTTAGCCGGAATCGCTTTAGTGCGAATGTCGACATGGCCACCACCAAATGCGGCGGGCTTTTCTGCCGAGGCTGACTTTTGTACTGATAAAGATTCAATAATTGATGCCGGAAACATGTCTAATGGCACCACATTTCGAGTTGGGTCTGGTGATGGTACTGTTGCACCGTTGAGTGAGGTGCTTGAATAGCGCTCACCTAAACCGCGAACATAAATGAATTTTCCATCTTTTAAGGTTAAACCGGTCACACGGCGCAGCGCTGCTGCGGCATCACCATCACCGGTTCTAGAAATTTGTTCTGAGCCCATAATATCGGCTACAGCAATTTGTTCGCGACGCTCTTCTGTCGCGGCCGAAGCTGAGGTACGTAGTCGCCCAGTAACAGAAATTACCTCAATCGGTTCTATGGGAAAAGATTCTCCAGTCTTATTTGTCGACGCTTCATTGCTTTGTGCTTGCTGTGGATTAGCTGTGTCATCTTGAGCTAAAACCGGCGCAGCAAATGAGGTAACAGAAAGTACCGATATAATTGCGAGGGTTAATTTGTTGGCGGTAAAACTCGGCTTGGTTTTCATACGTTAACAGTCCTGTATGCGGTTCAGAGATAGCCGCTGCTAACATTGCGCATTAGCGAGCGGCTATAAACTTAATTTACGATTAGATTAGGGTTACTGTGGAAAGTAAGCCCAACCTTGACGCCAGTCATTCTGACCATCGAATGCACCAATAAAGTTGGTTGATTCGAAGAAGTTGTCATCGGTACTTAAGTCTTTACCTGTGCCAATAAGTGCTGCATCTGTTGCCGCTGGCATACCGTCAGTTAGAGTAACCGCTGTTGTAGCGTTACCTTCTTGACCCATAAACCAGGTTTCAACATTGACAGCATTGGCTGTAGCCGCATTATCAGAGCTGTATTTAAATGGCTCGTTACAGTCGATAATTGAGTGAGACATAGTCAAGGTATTGTTGTTAACGTTGTCGACTAAGCCAGCATAGCTGCCATCTAGTTCTAAACATTCACCAGACTCTGTTGTGCTAGTACTTCCTTTACGACCTTGCACTAACACGTTATAAAGCTCACCAGCTGTGGCTACGCGAAGTAAGATCCCCTCGCCTTTATCACCGCTAGCATTTTCAATGTCTGTACCAGGTAAAATAGTGAAGTTAGCCAGTTTTGGCTTAGATACTGGTGTATCTGTTGCGCCTTTGTGGCTGTCGCCTTCAATACCACGGTTTGCATTGCCGTCTTCATGGGTAATGTAAACAAACTGGGCTTTACCGGTCCAACCGTTGGTCCAATCTAAGCTGTCATCAAAGTTGTGTGTGAGATAAACATATTTCAAGTTAACCGCACCGCCCCAAAACTCAACACCGTCATCGCCATTAGCATGGACTTGAATGTGGTCTACTTGAGTGCCACTTCCTACTGCGGCAAACGAAATACCGTTCATTTCCTGGGTGTCGTTTACTTTAAAGCCAGCATATTTAATTACTACATAGCTGATTTGACCGCTGTTATCAGTGTTGTCGTTACCACCGTATGGGAAATCACCGACTTCAAATGATGCATCACAGGCATTTTTATCAGGGCAAGTATTGGTTAAACCCTTACCTAAAATCACTAAGCCGCCCCATTGACCGCGCTGGCCCGTTGCACCTGCAATAACGTCCTGCTGTGACGTCATTTCAATTGGGTGTTCAGCACTGCCCTGAGCCATAATTTTTGAACCACGGCTAACCGCTATGTAGCTGTTATCCGTTGCAAACAACTTAGTGCCCGCTTGAATAGCTAAGGTGGCTGAATTAGTTTTATCACCACCAACCACGACTGCGCCGCCGTCAATTTTGTACATCACGTTTTGACCGGCAAGCAATGTAGTATTGCTCAGCACGTTACCCTGTAAAGTACACACTAACGTGACTGTGTCATCTTTGTATAAACCAGCAACCACTGTGTCAGCTGTAGTACCAAGTGGACAAGATGTTAATGTAGGTAGCTCGGTTGGTGCTGGCGCTGTGTCACCGTGAATCGCCGTTGTCCAACCTAATGTCCAATCTTTTTTACCGTCGAACGCACCAATATAAGGAGCATCGACTAAACGATCATCAAGGTTGCTTAAATCGACTTTGCCGCCAGTTAACGCAACAGAGGATGAGTTTGGTATATAACCCGTTAAGTCAGACGCGCCCACTAAATTACCGCTTTGGCCTTGATACCAGGCTTTAACATCTAATGCTAAAGTGCGGCCTTCAGCAGCATCTGCCTTAGCATTTTTAAATGGCTCAACACAATCGATTAAGCTGTTTTCAACGGTTAACTCGCCTGTATTCGCATTGTTGACTGTGTTGTCATCGTTGACTTCTAAACATTCGCCAGAATCAACATCGCCTTTCACTAATAAGTTATAAGCTGTTACGCCTGTACCAACGCGGAATAAGATACCTTCAGCATCGTCACCACCGGCGTGAGTACCGTTAGCCACCTGCATGGTAATGTTAGCGAGTGCTGGTTTAGACATTGGCGTTGCGCTAGCGCTTTTATTGCTGTCAGCTTCGATACCACGGTTTGAGCCGTTGTCAGCTTGACGAATATACACGTGCTGTGCGCTACCTTGCCAACCGTTTGTCCAATCTAACGAGTCATCAAAGTTTTCTGTTAGTACCACGTTTGAAATTGACACGTTACCGCCCCAAAATTCTACGCCGTCATCGTTATTTAAATGCACTTGAATATGGTCAACTTGAGTGCCGCTACCTACACCAGCAAAGCTGATACCGTTCATTTCTTGGGTATCGTTAATTTTAAAGCCGCCAAACTCAACGCGGACGTACTTAATCACACCAGAGTTGTCTTGGGTGTTATCACCGCCGTAACTGTGGTTACCCACTTCAAATGACGCATCACAATTTGCTAAGTCAGGACAAGTATTAACCGGTGCATTACCCAGTAACACTAAGCCGCCCCATTGACCCGCTTCGCCTGGTTGGCCTAATGCAGTTTCTGCTGAGGTGAATACGATAGGCGCGGTAGCCGAACCTTCGGCCATTATTTTTGAACCACGACTAATGACTAAATATGAATCACTGCCGCCTAAAATTTTAGTACCGGGCAGAATAGCTAACTCAACTGATTTTTCATTATCGCCACCGGCAACGACTGCGCCATTTAGCAGCCATACAACGTCGTTACCAAGCACGATTTTATCGCCGTTTTGGCCGCCAGTAGAAATGGTTGATGCCGCTGTAGACGGAGCTAATGTGCCTTTTAATTCCCAAACCTCTTTGCCATCAACTGATGCAAAGGTGGTGCTTTTAGTGGCAAAGCCACTATAAGATTTTTGTTGAGCCGTTTCTGTTGGCGTTGTTGGTATTGTTGGAGTCGGTGTCACGGTATCGCTACCTGTGTTGATATTGATATCACCACCACAACCCGCAAGCCCTAAAGTTGCTGCTAAAGCAGTAGAAAGCGCCGTAAGTTTAAAAAGGTTTTTCAGTTCCATTGTCATCTCCGAAGACGGATTGCATTTCAAGTTAGTTAGGGTTTAGTGCGCGCCATAGGCATACGCATTTGCTGGTGCATAAAACTAACGAGTAAAAATGACAAAAAGACTGCTTAAAAATGACAATAACATTTCCGCGACATGACAGAATTATGTAAACCCTGTGGGGATGCGGCTTTGAGTATGTTTTAAGGGAATTATTTTTTTCACAAAAATGTCGTAAATGTATCGTATTTTGACGAAATTACGCTTATTGATGATAAATTTAAGCTTAATAGAAATAAAAGTAATCACTAAGGAGGTAATACTTTAAACAAGCATCAATAAAACTGACTCGGAAGGAAATACAGAAAATTCATCTCAATATTGATTAAGTGTAAGGTTTAGTTGATCAAGCCAAACCTAAACAAACGCTACTGCAATGTTAATACGGGCACATTATTATTTACAGGCTCAAGCTGACACCTCAGCGTTGTACTTAACCTGTTAATTTAGCCAGACTAACTTAGCCTTAATAACTTAGCTTTAGTCATTTTAGCGGACCTGTATTCTTTCCACTGAAGCATCTGGCTGATGAATAACAAAGTCTAATTGAACCTGCGCACCTTTCATGCCATTAGCGGAGGTTTGATATTGCCACTGCTCAAGTGCTGTCACCGCTGAGTCATCAAATACCCCGGCAGGAGATGACTTAATCACCATCACATTTGATACCTTACCTGCTGGATTAATATCAAACGACAATTGCACATAACCATTCATCCCTTCTTTAGCAGCCTCAATAGGATAAACAGGTTCAATACGGATTGTAGGGTATATTCCATCAGCTTTAGCTTGCGTATGGCTTTGATTGTCGCCTGCTTGCGCTTGCTGATTTAAGGTTAGCGCACTAACACTAAGTAATAGCGTCACTCCAATTAATACCAAGGTATTTTTTCCATGTTGTTTTTTCATTTGTAAGATCCTTTCTTTAAGTATGGTTTTGTCCCCATAGTGAGTATGTAACATGCTTAACGGTGCATGCTGCGAATAAGCCAATAGCGCTTTGCTATAGGCAATTTTAGAATCTGTTTCCATATTGGCTGTCACTTGTGCGTCACATGACAGCTCTTGATCTTGCCTAAAACGGCGGTAAGCGCACCACATCAGCGGGTTAAACCAAAACATAATCGTTAAGCTATAAGCCAGTATATTGGCCCATAAATCACCGCGCTGATAATGATAAAGCTCATGCTGAATAATGGCGTCTTGCTGATGACTATCAAGCAAGGTAAAACTGTTTGGCACTAATATTTGCGGCGCGATTAACCCAACTAACATGGGCGATTCAATATTGGGATGAATAACTACATTAAGCTTGCCTGACTCAATCACAAAAGGCTTGGCGCGTCGCGTGAGCTGTTGCAGATGAATAGAATCTGAGACTAAGTTAACCACCAGTACCAACACCACTGCGGCATAAAGGTAAGGCAAATATAATAACTTAAACAAGCTGCTCGACATCGATGCGGTATCAGCAGCCTGTACATAATATTGTTGAATAACGCCCAGTGTTTGATTTGGGCTTAACCAATTAAAATACTGTGGTAACAGAGTTTGCACTACATCCGCCAGCGGCAATAATGGCACAACAAGCCAAAGAATATAGGTATAATGCGCGCCTATTTTTGACAATAAAAAACGATGTGAGATTAATAATAGTGAACACACTAAGCTAAGTAATAGGGTTTGTTCCATAAACCAACTGATCATCACTTTTGCTCCTTGTGCCAATCATCAAGCAAGCTTTGTAACTCAGCAACATCCTCAGCCGATAGCTTATTTTTTTCAGCAAAACCGGCCACTAACGGAGTTAATTTACCGGCAAATAGCCTATCAACAAAAGAAACTGACTCTTTTAATGTGTATTCCTGCTCAGCAATTAACGGCGAGTAATGATATGTGCGCCCTTGCTTTTCAAAACTCAGCGCATTTTTTTTAACTAAACGATTCAGTAAGGTTTTTACTGTTTTTTCATGCATATCATGGCTTTGCTCTAATGCTTCAACCAGCTCATTAGAGGTTAATGGCGACCGCAGCCAAAGTTGCTGTAATACTAACAATTCACTGTTACTGATTTCTTTCATGCTTAGTCACTTACTAGGTTATGGTTCACTTATTAAGATTACACGTGTAATCCATACGATTAAATTACAACTGTAATCTTAAATAAGCAAGCAGTTATTTGATCTATTTATTGCTATACTCTAGGCCATAAAAAAGCCCAATCAAAAGATTGGGCTTAACATACTATATTCAACACTATTAATACGCACACTACACTTGACGTGAAAGCTCATCCAAATTATGCATCACTTGTTCACTAGCATGCTCCATTGCATTCAGATATTTAAGTGCTTCGTGATGCTCACCCGCTTGTATTAACGATAATGCTTCAATGCCGCTGCGATGCACTTGCTTATGGGGCTCTTCTAGTCGCTTAAATGCAGACAGTTGCGAATAAGATTCACGCCCAGTGGTTTGATACCACTTACCTAATCGGCACATGGTGTGATCAGAGAATGTATCGATAGACTTATTGCTCGCACCCGATGCAACGGCATAAATATCTCCTTTCCATACAATATGGTCCAGCTTGACCGTTTGAATAAACGTGCGCAATGACGCATGGCCAATCGCTTCTTTCATGGACGTGCTGCATGAAATAATCGATTCGTAGTCACTGCTCAGAGTTTTAACATCACCAGCTAGTTGCTCATTGCTGCCTTGGATATCATCAACTGACTTCACAGTTTCTGCTGTACTGCTAATGATTTTTTTGACTAAGTCTGATACCTCATTGGCGGAGGTACTGGTATTGCTAGCAAGAGCACGTACTTCATCAGCTACGACACTAAAACCACGGCCAGCATCGCCAGCACGTGCAGCTTCAATAGCAGCATTCAATGCCAATAAATTGGTTTGATCTGAAATACTCGAAATTGTTGATACAAAGGTATTAATACTGCCGGCCATTGATGATAAGCCTGTAATATTAGTGGTCATTCCGCCCATTTTGTCAGTTAATAACTGCATACCAGCAACAATACTATTCAATGAGTTATTGGACAAATCTAGCAATTGATTAATTTGATCGCTACTTTGTCTTTCTTCTTCAATAGCTAAATGTGCTTCAAGCACACTGCCGCGCACCCCTTCGATTTGGCGAATACACTCAATGGTACTATCTAATAGCATGTGCTTAAACTTAGTATTTACGTCATTTTGAGTATTGTGCAGCTGTGTTGTTAACTGCTGATTATCTAAAGTCAGTTGAGTGTTTTCATCTGTAATTTTGTTTAACTCATTCTGTAATCTTTTATTATCTTGAATCAGTTGGTCATGCTTTGTTTTTAGAACAAACATAGGGGGTTTTAGTCCTTTACATCAAATGGAAACAATGGCTCTTTAGTCATTTGTCGGCACGAATCACTTAAAGATTAGTGCACTTATTCAAATTTGTACAAATTATCCTTTGCAGGTTGGCGATAGCTAACCATATTGAACTTTCTCATAGCAAGTAGCATTATCGTGGTAGCCGTATAACAACCAACCCCCCAATATATAAGGCTTGATTGTTATCCACTTAAGTGAGTGTTATTTGCCCTTGTACAGCCATTGATAAACCGTGGGCAATACCAGCAAGGTCAATGCAGTTGAACTAAATAAACCGCCAATAATGACTACCGCTAATGGTTGTTGTATTTCACTGCCGACACCGGTTGACAACAAGATAGGAATTAAGCCCAAAGCAGAGGTTAATGCGGTCATTAATACTGGACGTAATCGCCCTACTGTACCTTCATAAACGCTGGTATACAGGCTTTCATTTTCACTGAACTCTTCGCTTTTTTTACGGCGTTGATTAATCGAGTCCACCAGCACCACGCCATTGAGTACGGCCACACCAAATAAGGTGATAAAGCCGATTGAACTGGGCACCGACAAATAAGTGCCAGTGGCAAATAAGGCAATCACGCCGCCAATTAATGCCAACGGGACGTTTGCCATTATTAAGCACACTTGTTTAATTGAGCCGAATGAGAAATACAGTAATAGCGCAATTAGCGTGATTGAAATAGGCACCACTAGCATCAGTTTTTTCTGCGCCCTCTGTTGGTTTTCATACTGCCCGCCGACCACGACTGTGTAGCCTGCAGGTAATTCAGCCTGTGGGATGATGGCGTAAATATCATTCACAACCGAGCCCATATCTCGACCCGATACGTTAGCTTGCACCACCACGCGGCGCTGCACGTCGTCGCGGCGAATATTGGGCGGCGCCATCTCGACTTCAACGTCGGCCACTTCACCTAAACGCACGGTTGCGCCGCTCACCCCAGTGAGCAGTAAGTCACGCAATACATCAGGTGAGTTGCGTTGTGATGACGTTAACCGAACATTTATATCGTATCTGGCATTGCCATCAATCACTTGTCCTGCGCTAACACCACCGACACCTTGGCTGACTAAACTCATCACCTGGTCGACACTGATGCCGTAGCGCGCCAACAATTCACGCTTAGGGCGAACCACTAATTGTGCTTCGCCACTAACCTGTTCTAGCGACACATCTACCGCACCCTCAATTTGCTGCACCAGTTCAGATAAGACCTGACCTTTGGCTGATAATACCTGTAAATCAGGGCCGAATATTTTAATCGCTAACTGTGCTTTAACCCCTGATAATAACTCATCAACACGAGTGGCTATTGGCTGTGAAAACGTCAGCAATAAACCCGGAAACACACTGAGCTTTTGTTCCATTAATCGCTGTAACTCAATGCGATTTGAGGCACTTTGCCACTGGTTAACGGGTGTTAAGCCAATGTAGATTTCAATATTACTGACGGGCTCTGGGTCGCCGCCTAATTCTGGCGCACCTATGCGACTCAGGGCATATTCCACTTCAGGAAAACTTAACAAGATAGCCTCTAACTTAGGAGCCACTTCTATCGAGGTGCCTAAACTCGCTGTGGGCGCTAAGGTGATGCGTAAATTAATCGTGCCCTCTTCAAGTTCGGGTACAAACTCTGTGCCTAAACGCGGCAATAACGCCATGCTGCTAATAAACATCAATGATGCAATTAACATCACGGTTTTAGGACGCGCTAAGGTCATGCTAAGCAGTTGTCGATAAAGCCGTTCAACTGGCATCAGTAGCCAACTTTGCCTGATCACTACACCGTGCTTAAACGCATAAACTGCCAGTGCTGGCACAGCAAACAAGGCAACAATTAACGCGGCAACCATGGCCAAAATAATGCTAGTCGCCATTGGCTGAAATAACTTACCTTCCACACCTTCTAAGGCAAACAAAGGCGCAAACACCACTATGATGATGGCTGTAGCAAAAAAGATAGGACTGCACACTTCTTTAGCCGCTTGCCAAACCTTAGAACTAATGCTGACATTAGCACTAGCGCCTTCCCTAACATTACCATCGACGCTACCGACATCGGTTTGTGCGTCATGTTGGCTTAAATGCTTAAAAATATTTTCAACCATCACCACCGAGCCATCCACCAGCATACCAATGGCAACGGCCAAGCCGCCCAATGACATTAAGTTAGCTGACATACCAAAATAAGCCATCACCATTAACGCCAGCCCAATTGAAATTGGGATCGATAACAATACCAGTAACGTTGCAGGGATATTGACTAAAAATAACGCTAAAATCACCACAATAAACACAAAGGCCATTAGTAGCGCATCACGCACGGTATCGACCGCTTGTTTGACTAAATCTGCCTGGTCGTAAAACACCTCAAACGTCACCCCTTTGGGTAAGGCTTGTTCAATTAAACTAATACGCGCTTCAATGTCGTCAATGGTTTGCTTGGTGTTAGCGCCCATGCGTTTTAATACCACACCGGCAACCACTTCACCTAATTGTTCCGCTTCACCACTGTCATTTCGACGGGTCATAGTCACTGCGCCCACACGGATTTCACTGCCGTAATCAACATTGGCAATGTCCATGACTCTGATTGGCGTACCATTAAACTCGGTGAGCGGAATATGTTTAATGGCGTCTATTCCTTCATCTCCAGGGGGTAATAAACCGTAACCGCGTACCACTAATTGCGACTGCCCCTGGTCCATAAACCAGCCACCGGCATTACGGTTATTACTTTCAAGCGCCTCAATAACTTGCTCCATGGTGAGTGAGTAACTGCGCAGTTTATTTAAGTCAATTTGCACCTGGTATTGCAGTACTTCGCCACCAAACGACAACACTTCAGTCACGCCACTGACGGGCATTAATATCAGCTTAACCAGGTAGTCATTGATACTGCGAAGCTCAGCTGCTGCCACACCGGATTCTGGCGTAGCCCGCAGCATATATTGATAAATTTGCCCTAGCCCCGAGGTATTAGGGCCAATCTCAGGTGTGCCGACCCCCGCAGGAATGGATTCTTTAGCAGCTTGCAGCTGCTCAAACACTTGCTGGCGCGCAAAGTAAATATCAGTGCCTTCGGCAAACACCACGGTGACAATAGATAGACCGGTACGCGATAACGATCGAACCTCGGTGACGGCCGGTAGAGCGTACATGGCTGATTCAACGGGATAACTTATCAGCTTTTCAACTTCTTCAGCGGCTAGGCCTTCAGCGGCGGTATTAATGGTAACCTGCACATTGGTCACGTCGGGAAATGCATCCAAATTTAACTTTGGTAATATCGCAATACTGCCTAGCATCGCGGCCAATAAGGCTAATACCACTAGCAGTCGCTGTTCAATGGCTGAACGGATTAATTTTGCTAACATAACAGCCTCCTAGTGGTTGTGAATATCAAAGCCAGATTTAGCCAATTCAGATGCCAGGAAAAACGCACCTGACACCACTACTTTCGAGCCACTTTCTAGACCTGTAATTAAATTCAGCCCGCGCTGACTTTGTAGCACTTCAATTTCAACCGCTTCAAAACCATCTTTATTTTCAACAAAGACTTGCCAGTCGCCATCACTGCTGCGCGTTAATGCACTGTCGGGCACAATAATGCCGTTTAAGGGAGATGATTTTTGGGCTTGTGCTGATTTGTCGCCTTTTGAACTGCTTTGCTGAAAATACAACTCAGCAAATTCACCGGCATGTAACACGTGCTGCGGATTCGCCATACTGATCCACACTTGTTCAGTGCGGGTCATCGGATTGAGCTCATGAGAGCGGCCAATCACTACGCCCGTGACATTACGTTGCCCAACACGCACCAGTGCTGACTGACCAATTTCAACCCGTTCTGACTGCACAGGTGTTAGCTGTGCTTCTACCCATAAAAACGACTCATCGGTTAATTGCATTAACGGTGTGCCTGCATCCAATACTTGACCTAGCATGGCTTCATCTTGTTGCACTCGGCCGCTAATTGGCGCTAATAACTGAAATTGGCCAATCGATTGAGGCGATGTGGTTAACGCTGATATTTGCTCATTAGTCATCATAATGGCATTTAATACTGCACGCTTTAGTTCCGCATTCACCTCGGTGCGCATTTTTTCACTGGCACTAATTGTCCCTTTACTCATCCGGCTAACCCGCTGCCATTCTGTGGCGGCGTTAATATAATCGGCCTGTGCCTGGGCTATTTCGGTGCCTCCCAAAGTTAATAAAGCCTGGCCTTTTTTCACTTGTTGGCCCGGCACCACATGGCGCTTTAATACTTGCATCGCAAGCTGTGGTGCTATAGTGACTGTTTTGTCTTTATCAACCACCAGCTGCGCAGTCGCAACAGAGGTGAGATCAAATGGACTAAATGTCAGCGTTTCAACCTGAATGTTGGCCAACTCTCGTTGCTGCGGCGTTAAGGTTAATGCCTCATCATGATCATCCTCTTGCGAATAAGACGAAGGCGATTGTGGCTTTGATTGCTGCGGAGCATGATCATCACTTGCAATCACTTTGCTGCTAAAAAGCGTTAGCCCAAAGCTGATAATAACTAGCCATAATAACTGGCGTGTTATCAAATAAAACGATGCTAAAAAACGCGTATTTATCGGCGAATAAATAGTTGGAATTGTCATAAATAAATCCTAGAACTCAAACATGACCAAGTTGAAATACTGCGATAAGCATTCAATTTAGCCATACAAAATAATCAAGCTTGCCAGTAACAACAGCAAACCTTTAATGAATGAATTTAAACAGGATTTACACTATCGGGGGGCGGTAAGTGGCACCTAAAGCGGGAGGAAAATAGGATTGAACTGTTTGTAACGGTTGTTGATTGGCTTGCTCGGTCGTATCGATATTATCGGGCAGCACTATGGCCACTAAACCACCGTGACACTGACAATCTAGGCATAAATCAACCATTTTGTCTGTTGGTGCAGGGTGAGTATGGTCATCGGATGGCGCATGTTCACGGGCACCGTCTGCGGCGCAACTGCATTGAATGCACTCCACTAGCTGACTGAGGGCGGTAATATCTAAGGTAGGCGTGAACTGCACATGGGCATGATTGCTTTTTTCTTCTGCACTATTGCCAATATGTAATTGATGGCCACCTAAATTCGCACCGGCAAATTGCAGCACAATAATAGTAATCAATAGCTTAATTGAACGCATCATTGAAAACGAATTGAGGTGACTCATGCTGGTCATCTAAAACAGCGTTTATTTGAATACGCAGTGTTTCGCATAATCAGCCGCTTCATTAGCAGACCAATCACCTGTTTCTTTTTCTTTCATTTGCTTACACCAGGCGTCGCTGCCGACTTCTGGTGTACATGCTGTTAGGCCCAAGGTGAAAATACCCACTGCCGATAATGCTAATAATTTTCTGAATAACATAGTACTTCCTTGATGTGTTAAGGCTGAATTAGACTAAAGGCCCAACTCTTATAATACAAATATCTATTGCACTTGTTTATTGCGCTTGTTTCTCACACTTGAGCTTTATGTTGTGAACGCTTGGTGATCCAATTAATCGCATCTTGCTTTTGTGCTAATGGAAACCATGCCACTTCACCTTGCATAAACGGGCCCATTAATCTGACCGAGTTACCCACCCAATCAGGACCACCAACAAACACTAATGCATCAAACTCAGGCAACTGTACTTCACCGCTGCCGGTTAATGAGCCAAACTCCCACCCCTCTAACAGCACATCGGCTTCAATGTATAAGCACACTTGGCCCCAATCTTTACGATAGTTTCGAATAGCGGGTTGTAAACATGAGCGATAATCTTTAGCAGACAAACGACCGCTTACAAACAGGCTAATAACGCCTTTGGCGATATCAGAAATTTGGCATAACATAAATAGCTCCGGTGTCATGGATAAGTGCCGAATAAAATAGGCTTACCAGACATTCACTTCAATGACGCGAATCATAACAAATATTACCGTCGCCAATATATAACTATTTTTAATCTAAAAAGTGATACCCTTTACAGTATGATAAATATTACTAATAGCGTGACTATCGAAGACAAAGAAATTGAGTGGCAATTTGTGCGCTCAAGTGGAGCGGGTGGCCAACATATCAATAAAGTGTCTACCGCTGCGCAACTGATCTTCGACATCAATGAATCGTCTTTGCCCGACTTTTATAAACAAAAGTTATTGGCTAAAGCTGATCACCGCATAACCCAAAGCGGTAAAATCATTATTAAGTGTCAGCAATCCCGCAGTCAAGATTTCAACCGACAGCAGGCACTGGAGCAGTTTATTTTGCTGGTAAAAAATGCCGCCATTGTCGCCAAAAAGCGCATTGCAACCAAAGCGACTAAAGGCAGCCAAAAACGCCGCATAGAAACCAAAAAACAACGCGGAGCCACTAAAGCACTGCGCCAGGGTAAACCGCGATTTGATTGATTAACCTTTCCTTGAATAAATTTAAGTTTACTGAACCGCTAACTTGCGTTAAAAACAAGCTAACTGAAATAGTGAATAACCTCACCAAGTTAAGATTGCCAAAGGATTATTATGAGCCAAACCGCAAAAATTTTATTAGTTAACGGCCCTAATTTAAATTTACTGGGACGTCGTGAACCAGGTCATTATGGCACACAAAACTTAGCCACCATTGTATCTGAATTACAAGGTGCGGCGACCTCCTCAGGGGTAGCGTTAGAACATATTCAGTCTAACGCTGAGCATGAAATCATTGATGCTATTCATGCAACTGATGCACAGTTTATCATTATTAATCCAGCGGCATTTACCCACACAAGTGTGGCGATCCGCGATGCAATTTTAGGCGTAGCTATTCCATTTATTGAAGTGCATTTATCTAATGTACATGCACGTGAGCCCTTTAGACATCACTCATACTTCTCTGACAAAGCGATTGGGGTTATTTGTGGTTTAGGTGCACAGGGCTATCAATTTGCATTGCAAGCAGCGCTTAAGCACTTGCAAGATAACAACGCACCACACTAATTGTTAATAGAGTTCATATAACAGCTAAGGCAATAAGGCATCATCAGTGAGCAAACTTAAACCCGATGTGAGCATTGTTTACAGCGGCATCTTTAGCCGATGGGACAGCCAAAGTGAAAAGTTGCCACAATTCTTACAGGCAACAGTACATGTTCCTGCCACGCTAGATATCGAGTTTGGATTTATTGTCCGCATCCGTAAAGCTAAAAACCAACGGCTACGTTATTGTATTTATCATCCTAATATACCTGATGATGAGGGCAATACTCGTCCTCCTTTTGATGGTGAAGTCTTTATTAAAGAAAACGATTGGAAGTTTTATTTAGGCGACTGCATATGGGCATCCGTTGACAATAAGACAGGGGATTGGCGGATGACGCTAGAGCTGAACGATAAAATTGTTGCCGACAAAACATTTAAGGTTCACCCTGTGTTAGATAATTAATCGCGTAAATAAACCTTGTCGTTATTCGAAACCAGATAAAATTCTCTGATATAATAGTCGGCTTGCAACCACATTCAAGCGACTTCTGTTATGACCACTCAAACGCCTTCTTCCCCTTTATTGACACAATCAGATGAAATAGATTTTAGCAAAGTGCTTGCTGAAGCAATGCTCAAGCGCCAAGCCTTTTTTGCGCAAGCTAAGCTGAATAATACTGATTGTTATCGGGTATTTCATGGCACTGTAGAGGGAGCCAATGGCTTAAACATAGACCGCTATGGTGATGCTTGGTTGGTGCAATCATTTCATGACACACTCAATGAAGATCAACTTAAGCAAATCACCCAGGTTTTAGCACAACACGGTGATTATTTTGTAGTGTATAACGACCGCTCGCAAAAAAATTCTCGCGTCGCCAATAACTTAGTCAATGAAGCGCAAGACTATGCGATGTCGGAACAGGTGATGCATGAAAACGGCATAGCTTTTACCACTAAGTTACGCCATGAAGGCCAAGACCCATTACTGTTTTTAGACATGCGTATTGGTCGCGAATACATGTACAAACATAGCCAGAATAAAACCGTGTTGAATCTATTCTCATACACTTGTGGTATTGGTACTGCAGCCGCTGTGGGCGGAGCAAAGCGGGTGATGAATGTCGATTTTTCATCTTTTGCATTAGCAGCAGGTCAAAAAAATGCCGCACTGAATAAAGTTGAATCTGTATGTGAGTTTGTGCAAAGCGATGCGTTTCCTGCATTACGCCAACTAGCCGGTTTACCTGTGGGCGGACGTCGTAATCAAAAACTGCCCAAGTACCCTAAACTGGCTAAAACCACTTTTGACTTAGTGTTTTTAGACCCACCACGCTTTGCAAAAAGCGTCTTTGGGGTGGTCGACTTAATTAACGACTATCAAGGCTTATTTAAGCCCGCAATGCTGACCACCAAGGCCGGCGGAACCATTGTTTGCTGTAACAATGTCGCCAAAGTGGAACGCCAATCTTGGTTGGACAGCCTAGTCCGCTGCGTTGAAAAACAAGGTCGAAAAATCATTAATATTGAATGGCTGAATTGCGACCAAGACTTCCCTTCCTTTGATGACAATCATCCACTAAAAATTGTGGCCCTCACCATAGACTAAGCAACCACATTATAGCTATCAGATTATAGCCATGACTACATCAGCCAATGCCACTGCGGCATCGGCTGATGTGATTCATTGTTACCCAAAAATGATTTTTGGTTGTTGGATGTTAACTTTAGCGGAAGCAGAGCGCTCAACTAATGTGGTGAATGATTTATCTTTAATCGTATTCACATATAGCCACTCACTATTAGCTTCTTCGGCACTAAAGGTCAGCAATAAGTAACCGCGATCTTTCAAATTAGCATATTTTAAATCAGCGATAAGATTCACAATAGCCGCTTCAGTGGCAGGCATTTCAGCATCAGATAGGCCTAAGTAGTATTCTAACCCAGGTGAAGATACTGAACTGGTCGCAAACTCAACCCCAACCACTTCACCTTGATTGTCGGTTAGCTCATTTGCCCAAGCATTGTGGGTGTCACCAGCGATAACCACTAAGTTATGCTGCATCGATTTAGCTGTGGCCAGAATCACTTCTCGCTCATAGGCGTATCCGTCCCAAGCGTCCAAATTATAAGGAATAGAAGGCAATTGAAGTAAGGCTAGCACCTCAGGGGTTAACTGACTTTGATTAGCTTGTAAGTAAGATAACTCTTGCGCGGATAATGTAGGGTCGCCCGCCTGCGCACGCGCGGCTAATTGGGCTAACGTCGCCAGCTGAGCAAATTGAGGAATACTCATTTGTTGAGTCGCAATAGCCGCAGGCAGAAGCATTTTACCCATCAACACTTGCTGACCTAGCACCTGCCACTTCGCCGTCGATTCAAGTAAGCTTTGTTGCAACCATAATAATTGAGATTGACCTAACATGGTGCGGTTAACGTTAGTCACATCACCTAAAAAAGCGCCGCTATTAAATGCCTTTGTCACCGGGTCCATGTAATCCGCATAATCTAGCTGCTTGTCTCGCCCCAGCAATCGAGTATCTAACATATGCAAATCAACTAAATCACCATAGTTAAAGCTACGGTATATTTCTTGATGATTCCCTTCACTCCAAGGACGAATGGGTAGCCATTCAAAATATGCCTGCAGTGCCGCTTGCTTGCGTAAATCAAAGTCCCCTTCATTGTCATTGTGGTTTTCAGCGCCCTCTCTCCAGGTGTCATTAGCGACTTCATGATCGTCCCACACAGTGATAAAAGCGACTTTAGAATGCAGTTTTTGCAAGCTCATATCACCACGATATTGTGCATAACGCGTGCGATAATCATTGAGTAACAATAATTCGCCAGCGGGTAATACTTCACGCCCTAAAGCCGCCGCATCTTGACTGGCATACCCACCACGACCGTACTCATACAAGTAATCTCCTAGATGAATAACCGCATCTAAATCATCACGCTCGGCCGCTAATGCATACACATTGAAGTAGCCCGCTGGGTAGTTTGCACATGACATCACAGCTAATTTGACCGAATCAACAGTGCCTTCTGGTAAGGTTTTAGTCATACCAACGTCTGAAGCATATTTACCCGATTTAAAGCGATAAAAGTATCCTTTGCCAGCCTCAAGGCCAACCGCATCAATTTTCACCGTGTAATCACGCTTAGCGTTGGTTTTCATTACTCCATTAGTGACTATTTGGCTAAAATTAGCATCTAAGGCCACTTCCCATGACACTGTGATATCAGCTTCAACATCTGGAGTGACCCTGGTCCATAAGATCACTGCATCTTTGGCTGGATCGCCACTGGCAATGCCTTGTAAAAATTGACCAGAGTAGATCTCTTCGTCATCGCTGCTACAGCCCATTAATCCATATGACACAACAACCGCGCCAACGCCTTTGGCTGACATAGCTAAAAAGTCGCGACGACTTAACCCTGTTTTCATTCGATATTCCTTTTAAGTCAATGATGGTGTCTGCATGTTAATCATTGCAACAGGTCAGACAAGCATGGCTATTGTGCGAATACAGGATGACAATCGCATGACAAAATCGTTACATAAAGGCTTTATCATCCAACTTTAGTTAAGTTTTGAGTCATAAATGTCATCACTAAGGTTGAGATAAGAGGATTGATTGAGTTGAGATATGGAGCTTGATTGACTAAGAATTCCCCCTTAAGTATGGAGTTATATTAGTAGAGGATTTGGGTTATTTAATTGACACAAATTAAATTGTGTACAATTTAGTTGCGCATTCCAAAAACATCATTTATAGTTAGCGCAATTAAATTGCGCGCAACTTAAATTAACTTACTTTTTGAGGTATTCCTATGACAACTTTATATACAACTTCAGCAACAGCATTAGCTGGTCGTAATGGTCAAGTCACTACAGATGACAAAAAACTCGATGTCGGTTTGAGTTATCCAAAAGAAATGGGCGGCACTGGCGAGCACACTAATCCTGAGCAACTATTTGCCGCTGGCTATGCAGCCTGTTTCTCAAACGCTATTTTACACGTGGCGCGTGAAATGAAAGTCGCTATTAAAGCTGCACCAACAACCGCTACTGTAGGCATTGGCCCGAATGATACTAAAGGATTTGCGCTAACGGTTGCACTCGCTGTTGAGTTAGATTTGGCGCAAGATGACGCTGTGAAGCTGGTTCAGGCGGCGCATCAAGTGTGTCCATATTCAAATGCGGTTCGCGGTAATATTGATGTGAAGCTAACGGTTAATAGCGTCGCAATTTAATTTTTATCGACTATTTCGCAACAAAAACAGTAACAAAAAGTCAAGGCGTCAACCTTGGCTTTTTGCATTAATGTACCAACTCTACAATGATATAAAAAATTTGCGGCTTAAGCTGCTAATTAAAAATCACCTAACTGTTCTACGCTGAAATCATCTGCATTACAGCTCAAATTTTTATCTTGGATTTGCTGTTCTAACACGCTGATTTGTCTATTCACTTCTGTCATGGTCAAGGTATTGTTATCTAACTCATAAACAATCGCTAAACTCTGGTAATAAAAACATAATATAGTTAATGCGTTAACATTATTGTCAGCTGCGGCTTGTTGAATCGCATTAAGCTTACGATAAATTTTATTCTGTAATTGTTTCAACTGCCAAACGTAATAGACATCAGCATACTGAGGTTTTTTACGGCCATGCTTTACCACTAAAGTGCATAGCATAAGACCCATAATTACCCCGCCAAAATTAAAATAGAAATTGCCCGTTGGCTGACCGGCTACGACGGTTGCCGAACTCAATATCGCGATTAACATTTGGCCAAATACTAATGACGAAATAGCTAAAATGGCTATAATGCCAAATTGGACTTGATTAGTCATTTTACGATATTGCGGTTTATCTACATGTCTTAATTTCATCAATATGGCTCTTAACTTTTTATAATGGCGGCATTATACCTGCTTAATATGAATCACTCATTAAGCATATTTAGGTAAATTTTTGCCATATGATAAACTTCACCACCTTTATATAATGGGCTTAAATAAATATGACTGAATTCACCCCCATCAGCGCTTTAATCGGCGGTGTATTACTTGGTTTTGGTGCATTACTACTGCTAGCAGTTAATGGGCGTATTGCCGGCATATCTGGCATTTTAAGTGGCGCCTTACAATTCAATAGCTCTAATACAAGGTGGCGGTGGGCTTTTTTAGGGGGATTAATTGCCAGTGGGTTGTTAGTACCTTTTGCTAATATTACTCTACCTGCAACATTAGATGCCAGTTGGGGATTAACCATTTGCGGGGGATTTCTGGTGGGATTTGGGGCTTATTTAGGTGGTGGATGCACAAGTGGTCATGGTATTTGCGGTATAGGCAGAATGTCTGTGCGCTCAATAATCGCGACTCTAGTATTTATGTTAGTAGCCGCAATAGTTGTGTTTGTTAGCCGCCATATAATTGGAGGATAAATGAGTCAATACAATCACTCCACCTCCCTTCTACATTTATTAGTTGCCTTTGTTGCTGGTAGCTTATTTGGTTTTGGTTTAATTATTGCGCAAATGATTGATGCTAATAAAGTGCTTAATTTTTTAGACGTTTTTGGCCAATGGGACCCGAGTCTGGCAATTGTTATGGGGGCAGGACTGAGTGTATTCAGTGTCGGTTACCTGTTTTTTGTCAAACCGAAAAGCAAACCGCTATTAGATGATCACTTTTTTTACCGGCCAAAGCACATATTGATAAAAAATTATTACTCGGCGCATGCTTATTTGGCCTAGGTTGGGGCTTAGTCGGGATTTGTCCTGGGCCTGCCATTGTTAATCTAGTCAGTTTAGACAGGAAATTTATTGGATTTGTCATCGCTATGCTACTAGGTATGCTTATGGCTAAAAAATTCAGGGCTGTTAAAGAATGATTTTCGCCAACAGGCTAGATCCCTTCTAAGTTTGCTGTTTAATGCTTTTCTCAAAAAACTTCATCAGCTACGCACATAGAGTAATAGCTAAATAAGTTGTGATTAACTTAGCAAATTAGCCAGGATTAACTTGCATAACAAAAAGATGCATTTAAAATTCAGCTTTATTATTTGCATCTTTGGAATTGCAATGTTTACCCTTGAATCATGCTCGTGTGAACACCAAGCTCAGCTGGCTGAATTAGATCAATTGTCATTGATTGAGTTGGTTAATCACATTGAGGCTACCCACCATAAATACGTGCGTAATACCGCGCCATTGTTGCAAGAGTATACCGAGATAATGGTCAATGCCCACGGCGATGACCATGATGAAATACTACCTTTAGCTCAATGGGTAAATTCATTAGTGGCTGAGTTAATGCCGCATTTAATGAAAGAAGAACGGATTTTATTCCCTGCTATTCGCTCATTAAGTGTAGGGGAAGAGATAAATGGCTGTTTTGGTCACATAGGTAATCCAATTAATGTGATGGAACATGAACATGGTAATACCGCTGATATTCTGATCAAACTGAGACAAATAACGGGTAACTATCAAGTGCCGGAAGGTGCCTGTAACACATGGCGCACCTGCTATAAAACCTTGGCAGAATTTGATGCTGACTTACAAATGCATATTCATCTTGAAAATAATCTACTATTTCGCAAAGCACTGGCACTATAGACTGCTCACTTCAGAACGGGATAATAAACTCTTATCTGAGCATTTTATCCTGTCAGTTCTGCTGTATTGATAACTGTTTTCACTTTTAGCTTTCTTTTTCAGTTATTTATTCATAAGCTAAGTTGAGAATATTAATTATTGACTAATCCTATGAGTACTCATAATTACCCCACTTTTGCACTAGATGATATTGCCAATCTTCATGAGTCTGCCCAAGTAGAATTTAAGCTTGCTGGTGGCCGCGACGGTAATGGAAAATTGCCAGAAGTTATGTGGGAAACCTATAGCGCGTTTGCCAATACCTTAGGGGGTGAAATTATTCTAGGGGTAAAGGAAGACCATGGAGAGTTTAGTATCGAGGGTATTGTTAACCCTATGCCTATGCTCAGTGAAATTTGGCAAATCCTTAATAACCCGCAAAAAATCAGCCACAATATTCTCTCACCTACTGATGTACAAATTATTGAAATTATGGGTAAGAAGTTGATTCGAATTCATGTTCCTGCGGTGGATCCGAAGCTTCGACCTATCTATATCGGCACAGAACCCTACGGTGGTAGTTATTTCCGAGTAGGTGATGCTGATATGCATGCCAGTCATGAACAAGTTGATCAAATGAAACAACGCGCAGGTGTGGTGCTAAAACCTAAATCAAGTTAACCAATAACGACAACTGTTCAATCGCGATATGGGGTAATAAACTCGCAGGGTTTTTATGCCTTTTTTGCTGGCAAGGGTTTAGCCAAACAGTCTGACATCCGGCCATTTTAGCCCCGACAATGTCTGAGTTAGGGTGATCGCCAACATGCAATAATTCTGACGGTTTTATCGCCAGCTGTTTACAGGCTAAATCAAACATATCACCTGCCGGTTTCATTTTAACGCCACATCCTGGATGCAAAACAAACTGCATGACAGTATCTAAACCAATACGGCTAGCATCAACATTACCGTTAGTAATACCCACTAAAGTAAAGTGCTGTTTTAATGTATTAAGCGTAGCAAGCACATCTGGGACAATGGTGAAATCACTGCGATAGTGGTGAAAACAATCTAACCCAGCTTGCGCCCCATGGCTGGATTCAATTTCGCTGTAACCCAACTGAATTAACCCTTCACGCAGCATAGCATAGCGCGCCGCTGAGGTGTCATGCACTAACTCAGGCTGACGCATTTGCAATGCAAGTTTACAACGCTGCCAATCAACTGCGGTCCAATGGGACGATTTAGGGTACTTACGGTGTAATAGACTAAATGACTCCGCAACAGCCTTAACGATAATGGGTTTATTATCATATAGGGTGTCATCTAAATCAAAACTAATGGCTTTAAAAGGTTTGAGCCGTTGATATTGAATCATACCCGTTTGGCTTTGCTGCGCTAACATGTGCACCATTATGAGTTGCCCTTATTTTTTTTCGCTCTAGGATGAGCACCATCGTAAACTTTAGCGAGATGCTGGAAGTCTAAGCTAGTATAAATTTGAGTTGTAGACAGGTTTGCGTGGCCCAGTAACTCTTGTACTGCACGTAAGTCGGCACTAGATTCAAGCATATGAGTCGCAAAAGAATGGCGTAACTTATGCGGATGCACTTTAACCGATAACGCCTGCTCTTGACCCCATTTATTCATTCTGGCTTGAATGCTACGGTGCGATAATCGCTTGCCTTGATTACTGATAAACAATGCATCATTGGCATGTAAAGAAAACACTTGTTCACGGCAGGTAAACCATACTTTTAACGCATTGATAGCCACTTTACCAATTGGCACAATCCGTTGTTTACTGCCCTTACCCATGACCTTAACTTCTGCGTTATCAAACTGAATGTCATCATAATTTAACGCGGCTAATTCGGCTAAACGAAGCCCGCTGGAATAAAATAACTCCATAATAGCTTTATCTCGAATAGCCAGCGGATCATCAGCGTCAATATCGAGTAAATGGCTGACGGCATCGACATCCATATTTTTAGGTAATGGCTTATTTTGTTTGGGGGCACTGAGGGTTTTAGCAGGATTTATTGCTATAACATTTTCACGCAGTAAAAAAGCATAAAATTGTTTTTGTGCCGACAAGCTTAATGCAATTGAACGCGGACTTAAACCCTGTCGATGTAATTTGGCTAACACACTTTGTAACTGATCGCGGTTAGCATTATGTAAATAAATATCTTCGCCCAATAAGGATTGAGCACGGTTGAGTTCAAAAAAATAATTGCGAATAGTGTAATCAGATAACTGACGCTCAAAGGTCAAGTATTGCCGATACTTAGCTTGCCAATCAGTTTGTGTCATCACGGCGACTCCTGCTTTATGCTGATACGCAGCAGTATCTTGAACGCTACAGCTTTGAAAATCATAGCCTTGAATATTATATTTGGAGAACACAACACCAAGATTTGACCATGTACCAATCAGTCACAAACCACTAGGTTAAAATGTTGCTAATAAATGGCTGAGTAAACGACGTAATTGGCTTAATAATAATGAGTCCATATTTGGGTGGAAATGAGTCGCATCAGCGCTGGCTATGGCAAATATGACCTGACCATTTTCATCCGATAGTCTAGTTAACGCAACAGAGCCAACTTCACTGCCAAATAAGCGTTTTGATTCTGACTGAGTTAGTCGACCAAAATAGTAATTATTTTGAATGCGATGACGCCAAATGTTAGCTAATTCACTGTCAATATCATGAACGGTAATTAAACGTACATGGGTAAAGCCAAACTCAGCCTTTAACCCTTCAAACAAGGTTTGCCTAAGTTCACTTAGCTCCTTACAAGCCAATAATTGAAATGACAATTCATTATTAAACATAAATATACGTTCATTCTGCTTTGCCACATTCATTAGCGCAGTAATTTCTTCTTCGAGCTGAGTCACTTTTTGGCGCAGTATTTCTTGTCTACGCTCAACCAGTGATACCGCGCCACGCTCATGATGATTCAACCGAAGCGCAATCAGTAACTCAGGGTGACGATTGAAAAACTCAGGGTTGTCGAGTAAATAATCACGCACTAGATTTTCATCTAGCACTTGGTTACGAAAGTTCGCCAACATTTCAGCGCCTAAATCTTGACCGATTGCATCGATACCCGATCGTGCGTCCAATAATGTATCTTGGATTGATGCTGCATCAGCAGCTGACGTTATCTCATTCATAAAAAATTAATCTACCTAAATATTACAACTGTATTTGACCATCATATACATGTTCAGCAGGGCCTGTCATCCACAACGACTTACCTTCACCTTCCCAATTAATGGTTAATGAACCACCGGGTAAGTCTACGCGCACTTCATTGTCTAACTTGTCTTGCAGTATCCCCACAGCAACAGCGGCACAGGCGCCAGTGCCACAGGCCAGTGTTTCTGCAGCGCCACGCTCATAAACCCTAAGCTTAATATGGCTTGGGCTTATGACTTGCATAAAGCCGACATTAACCCCTTTTGGGAATCGCTCATGGTTAGTTAACATGGCACCTATTTCCGCAACTGCGGCATTTTCTACATTTTCTACTTCAAGCACGCAATGTGGATTGCCCATTGATACAGCACCACATAAAAAAGTTTGCATAGGGGTTTGCAGTAAATAGGTTTTCTCACTCTTTTTAGCTTTAAACGGAATGTGGTTCGGGTCAGTGACAGGTACGCCCATATTGACTGTGACTAAACCATCTCGCTCAATACGCAGGGTTATTTTGCCAGAACTGGTACTCACCCGAATTTTATTCTTGTTGGTTAAGCCTTTATTACGCACAAAACGAGCGAAGCATCGCGCACCATTACCACATTGCTCAACTTCACTGCCATCGGCATTAAAAATACGATAATGAAAATCTAAATCGGGATCATAGGGCGGCTCGACCAATAATAATTGATCAAAACCGATCCCAAAATTTCGATTAGCTAATCGACGAATTTGCTCTGGCGAAAAAAATACATTTTGGGTAATACCATCAACGACCATAAAATCATTGCCTAGCCCATGCATTTTGGTGAATTGAATCAAAGGTGTTTCCTTTTCCATTTACTCATTAAGGTAGCAGGTGTTCACCTTGCCAAAGTTGCGCCATGGTTTCACGCTCACGCACCAGTATATCTTGTTCGCCATCAACCATCACTTCTGCCACCCGTGGGCGAGAATTATAATTAGATGACATCACAAATCCATATGCGCCACTTGAACGCACTGCTAATAAGTCGCCAGCTTTAACCGCTAATTGTCTGTCTTTACCTAAAAAGTCGCCGGTTTCGCATACTGGCCCAACCACATCATAAGCTTGGGTTGGTGCGTCAGTTTGGTTAACAGGAATAATATTCTGCCACGCACTATAAAGCGATGGACGAATTAAGTCATTCATAGCACCATCAACAATGGCAAAGCGTTTGTCGCTGTTTTCTTTGAGGAATAACACTTCAGTGACAAAAATACCTGCATTTGCAGCAATGGCTCGGCCAGGTTCGAAAATCAGCTTAATAGGTCTTTGCCCTAAGCGATCAAGTAACGCAGCGGCGTAAGCGTCTGGGTGAGGAGGTGTTTCATTATTATAAGGCACACCTAAGCCACCACCCACATCAAAATGCTCAATCACAATACCTTGCTCAGCTAAGCGGTCTATCAAAGACAGCATACGATCCATCGCATCTAAAAACGGTTTTAGTTCAGTTAACTGCGAGCCAATATGACAATCGACCCCTTTAACATGTAAGTGAGGTAACTCGGCTGCGCGGGCAAAAACTTGCTCAGCTTCTTCCATCGCAATACCAAACTTATTTTCTTTTAAGCCGGTAGAAATATAAGGGTGGGTGCCTGCATCAACATCAGGATTAACCCGTAATGATACCGGCGCGATTTTACCTAAACGGCCAGCAACCTCATTTAATAGCTCAAGCTCGGCACTTGATTCAACATTAAAACAATAAATACCGATTTTTAATGCCTGCTCCATCTCAGTAATGGTTTTACCTACTCCCGAAAAGACTACTTTTTTAGGATCACCACCGGCTTGTAAAACGCGTGACAATTCACCACCTGATACGATATCAAAACCACTGCCCAGGCGAGCTAGGGCATTGAGTACACCTAAGTTAGAATTAGCTTTTACGGCATAGCAAACCAAATGAGGATGATTAGCGACAGCCTTATCAAAAGCATGCCAGTGGCGCTCTAGCGTTGCGCGAGAATAAATATACAGTGGCGTACCATATTTTTTGGCTAATGCACTGACGTCGCAACCTTCGGCAAATAAATGACTGTCTTGATAAGTAAAAAAATCCACAATACGTTTCCTATATTATTGCTGTATATCAGCTGTTGAGTCTGATCCCGCTGGTAGTGTTTCTAAGTCAGCCGTAATTGGCGCTGCGGAAATTTTATTATCTTCCTGCGCGGGAGTTTTGTATAAAGGCCCTTTCTGACCACAGGCGCTTAGCACTAGGCTAGCAAGCAAAAGTAATAAAAGCAGTCTCATTTTTCTCAACATCTGTGCATCTGATCAATTATGGCCTTATAATCGCATTCATCTCGCAGAAAGCAAAGGATAGAAATGCATGGCTATGACAGATACAGAGTTTCACCAATTAGCTGATGAAATATTCAGCGCAATCGATAACGCTATTGAAACCGCTATTGACGAACAAGACGCGGATGTAGACATCAATTACAGCGGAAATCTAGTGCAATTGACCTTTGAAGATGGTTCGCAAATTGTGATCAACAAGCAAGAACCTTTGCACGAGATCTGGTTAGCGACCATCACTGGTGGATACCACTTTGCTTACCAAAATGGTAAATGGTTAGATACCCGTAATAACATTGATTTTGTGCCATTTGTACTTGATTCAATTGCTAAGCAAGGTGGAATAGTGATTACCATTTAATCCTATTACCACTGTTAATGGGTTTAGCTAGAACGCTGAGCCCATTTCATCTTCCGTTACGCCAAAAGGTTCGACCTTCAATGAGCCCTCTTTTCTCACTAACCGAAAAAATTGCGGCATATTAAAAAATGCTTGTTGATCGCAGTGACTGTCTTTCACAAAACTTAAACTCTGCTGGTTCACTAATTGGCTTATAGTCATATTGTCGTGCACGCTATGGGTCAGTATATTAGTTTCATCGACAAGAATAACTTCCAACTTATGGCTTAATTGCCTTAAAAAAAACTGTTTTGCACCATGAGCTATATAACGTTGAATAATTGCTGGTACTGTTGAAAATGGCTCATTATTAAGTTCAGGACGTGGTAGGTGAGTGACTAAGCGTGGCCTGTTATAGTGGAACATGTTTCTAGAGCTAGCTAACACGTTATAAACCATACCCAAAGAATTAAAATGTAAACCGTATTTTTGACTGCCCATATTGAGCTCAATGAGCAGTGTTTGACTGTCGGTCACATTTTGAATGGTTTGATGGCATAATTTCAGTAATTGCATAAGTTGGTCCTGAATTTGTTTGACCAACTTAGTGGAGCAGGACAATACCGATAATTGACTTTGTGTATTGGCGCGTTTCAATCCTAGCACTAAGAAAGAGAGCGCCTCTAGCACCGCTACTTCACCTTCAAATCGGTGGCTGTGCCACTCACCCCAACTATTTAAGCTGATAATATCAATACTCGATACCATATTTTTCTTATCACGGCCTAGCGACAAAATATCACCATTCATATAATCGACCATGATCTCTTGTCCATGCCATTGCTCAGTTACATCATTATCCATATTGGCGATAACGATGATGCGCTGATAAAACCAAGGTTGGCATAAATGGCGTTTAGTCACTTCAATCGTATGGTTAACATTTTGCATTAGCCCTTTGGCTAAGCGTGCTAATTTGGTGGCATAGGCTTTATTTCGCCCAATGCTATACCAATATGTTCTGTCGGTAACCAAACCATTCATCACCGCCCAAGCCACCACATCTACGTCGGTTTTTCCAACAAACAATGCCTGCTGCCCGATGAGGTTAGCCGCGTTACTGACGCCTCTAAATAATTGATATTGTTCTTTCTTTTTTGAAAACCATACTGCAAGCTGTGGTTCACTGACATTTTGACTCCACAGTGGATTAAGCGGGGGTAAAGTATGGGGATCATCACTGAAAAAACCATGCAACTTACGCGCTAATAGGCCAAGCTCTTCAACTCGCATGCGATCGCTAAGTTCATGTTTAGAAGCAAATTGAAGCAGGTTTTTATAGCTAGCAAGCAGCAACTCGTTTAACTGCTGATTAAACCATTGTAACTGACCAGAATGCCAGTTTGTCGCATTGTCTAAAGTGACTAGTAGACTAGTTGGCCAACACCAATCCACCGTTAGATCTGTGAGTTTTTGATAGCGCCAATCATGCTGTGTGTGTTGTGGTTCAGATAATGCGATGCCGCATTTAAGGTAAAAACAGCGTCGTACAATTTCAAGCCTTTTAACTTCCCGGCGAGATAACAAATAATGCTCTATACGTTGATATAGAATAAGGTAGGCATCATTATCGTCAGAGAAATTATCATTTAAACAATATTGCCAAACTTCTTCTGTGGCCATATGATTTTGCGGATACTCGCTGGCATAAACTTCAAGTAATAATACTTTTAATAGCGCTTTATGCGGCTTATTGAGACCTTTATATAACTGCCACAAAGATGCACCAAAATACTCGCTGGCAGGCAAGTTTTTCAAGTCACCTAAAAACAGCAACGCATCGCCAGTCGCTTCCGGCCACCAAGCAACATATTTGCCGGCTAATCGAATATGAGTGCGATAAAACTCTTCCAGTAACAACCAATGCTGAACCGACCCACTGTGTTCTTCACCCAATGGTTGGCAGTTTTCATACAAACTGCATTCGCGGAATTGGTTAGGGTGAATAAGATAAAAATTTACTTCAAAATCAAATTGAGCAAACCAAGCGGTTAACTGAGAAGCTTTTGCATGAAGTAGGCCTATTTCTATCTGGCTCAACGTTATGTGATGCACTAACCAGATGTCAACATCACTATTGAGGTTTTGACCAAAACTAGATGAGCTTCCCATGGCGTAAATGCCTTCAAATGCATAGGGTTGCTCAGACACTGTTGGTATATATGGTACGCCGGCAGCTTGACACGCTTGCTCGAGTACAGATGAAAATTTGAAATCGCAAATTCCCGATGGCGTTACTGCATCGATAAAACCCGGTAATTGAAAATCATTAATCTGTAAAAGATAAGGTATGAGCAAAAACAACTGATATTGTTGATCGGACAAGGTTAATTTAACTCGTTGTAACCTCAACGAATTCAATTTTTCAGCACGATAAATTGCGCTAGTGTTGTCAGTATTTAAATCGGGTAAAACGTGCAAAGACTCCATCCTTAAACCACTTATCTCAGCGACTTTAATCGTGCAAACCATAGCTTTCAACTCATATGGATGCACGGGAGTGATCTATATCAAAAAAATCTATTCGATGTGACAAGGTTAACACTAAATTCAGTTTTAGCAATCTGACCAAAGGTCGTAGAACAAAACTAAAGACAGCCGAATTCAGATAATAACTTCGATGGCTACCAAATAAGCGCTAACCGCTAATTTTACTGCTTATAGCATTTAAATGAACTTAAGTAGGGCTAAACCTCTGCATCATGTCCGTTAAAATAGTTTCTTTATTATTTTGCTTTATCGCCCCCTAACTTAAGTAGATTAAGGTCAAATGATAAAATCATCGCGCAACTTCAAACAATTTCAACACAGTTATGACAAACTCCTTAATCCAATGTTAGCATTAGCGCAATTACTGTTAGTTGATGGATAAATATGGCCATGTCTGAAAACACTATTCGTATTGCAACGCGTAAAAGTCCACTGGCAATGTGGCAAGCTGAGTTTGTAAAAGCTGAATTAGAACGCATTCATCCAGGCTTGATTGTTGAGCTACTGCCAATGAGCACTAAAGGCGATGTTATTTTAGACACACCATTAGCTAAAGTGGGTGGTAAGGGGCTTTTTGTCAAAGAACTTGAAGTTGCCATAATGGAAGACCGCGCCGATATTGCAGTGCATTCAATGAAAGACGTACCCGTAGACTTTCCTGAGGGACTAGGCTTACAAGTAATTTGTGAGCGTGAAGATCCCCGCGATGCATTCGTGTCTAATAGTTATAAAACTATCAGTGAATTACCGCAAGGTGCTGTTGTAGGAACATCAAGCCTACGTCGTCAATGTCAAATTCGTGCAGCTCGCCCTGATTTGGTCATCAAAGATTTACGCGGTAATGTTGGTACCCGTTTGGCCAAACTAGACAGTGGTGATTATGATGCCATTATCCTTGCTGCTGCTGGCTTAATTCGTCTAGAGTTAAAACAGCGTATCGCCAGCTTTATTTCCGCAGAGGAATCATTACCCGCAAACGGCCAAGGTGCTGTGGGAATTGAGTGCCGCACTAATGATGAGCGAGTAAAAAACTTATTAGCACCACTTGAGCATTTAGAAACCCGTTATCGTGTATTAGCAGAGCGCGCCATGAATACTCGCCTGGAGGGCGGTTGTCAGGTGCCTATTGGTGCCTATGCCGAAATTATCGGCGACACCTTAACACTTCGCGGTTTAGTGGGTAATCCTGATGGTAGCCAGGTGATTACTGGCCAGGTCGCTGGTGAGAAAACACAGGCTATCGAACTTGGGCAGGCACTGGCGAATGACTTATTAAGTCGTGGTGCTAAAACCATTCTTGATGCGGTTTACGCCCAGTAACGGCTAAAATATGAAAGTCTTGCTGACACGTCCAGAAGGTCGTAATCAAGATATGATTGAGCAACTTGATAAGTATCAAGTTGCTCATATAGTCACTCCACTTCTAGGTGTAGAAGCGACTAACCTACCAGCCCCTGTTTTTTTTGATGACGTTGATAATCTCATTTTTATTAGCACTAATGCAGTGACATTTACCGCAGAAAAACGTCATAAATTATTCCCCTCTCAATGTCGCTACTTTGCTGTAGGTCAAGCCACGGCTGATGCATTAAAACAATACAACTTGACTGTATTTTCTGCCCCAGAAAATAGCCAAGACAGTGAAGGGCTTTTATCATTACCACAGCTGCAACATATTAATAAACAATCCTTTATTATCTGCCGCGGCTCAGGTGGACGCGAAACAATAGCTGAACAACTCGAACTGCGGGGGGCTAATGTCAGCTATTGGGATGTATACCAACGCTCGCGGCCAACACTCGATAATCAACAGGTTGTTCCACAATGGCTAGATTTCGGTATCGACACAATTGTGGTCACTAGTGGTGAGATATTAACCAATTTAATTGCGTTAATTCCAAAAGAGTTATTTGCATGGTTAGATTCATGTCATATCATAGTGCCAAGTAATCGTGTGAAATTACAGGCAAATGCATTAGGTTTACATAAAGTAACCAATGCAAATGGAGCAAATACTCAGGCAATACTTGTCGCATTGGGCTTAACAGCGTAATTTCACTATTTAACACTGTTCAATGATAGTGAGCCTTTCACTATCAATTTGTCGTATTTTGCTTTCAAGGACTGTTCATGGAAAATAACAAACTCGAATCCACTGAAGTTGATACTCATGATGTAGTGTCTAAACCTCAGGCAAAGGGCGACTCACCTCAAGCTGCAAAAGCTGCCTCTCCTACGCCAAAACGTCAACCAGGTCCTTCAAGTCGGCTTCGTAAGTTACGCAGTTCATGGTGGGTTCGATTAAGTATTTTTATTAGCTGGATTGCTGCTGGCACGGCTATTGCTGGTTGTTATTGGCTTTATTTACAACTCAATTCACAACAAGAAAGTCAGCAAAATCAACAGCAAGAGTTAGCCGCTGAATTAACTACGCTTGAAACAAACAATCAAAAGCTAAAACAAGAATTACAGCAGTCACTATCCGAGCCAAACCAACGTATTGCCCAATTAGAACAGCAACAAACCAATGATGTAAAAGCTTATCAGCAGTTGGCTATGCTGCAACAGGCGCAAAAACAACTACAAGAACGAGTCGCAGTAGTCGCTCAACGCAGTCCGAACCATTGGATGGCGTCTGAAGCCGACTATCTAGTGCGTATGGCAAGTAGAAAACTGTGGCTTGAAAAAGACCCTCAAACTGCAGCAAGCTTGTTGCAGTCGGCCGATAACCGCATTGAAGCAATGAAAGATCCCGCCTTACATCAACTGCGTAAAGCCATCGCACAGGATATTGCCGCAACGCGTTCGATTAAAACGACAGATGTCGCAGGCTCTGTGTATGCCATTGATGCGGTAATAGACCAAGTAGCTAACCTTCCCTTAAATCAAGCTGATACAGATTTAGCCGTGGATGAATTAGCTGAACCTCTATCTGATTCTATTGATGACTGGCAAACGAATTTATCTAAGTCATTTAAGCAATTTATTGAAGGTTTTATCACTATCCGCGAGCGCACCACTGATTTAGAACCGCTACTGCCGTTAGAACAACAATGGTATTTAGTGGAAAATGTGCGCCTAAAATTATTACAAGCTCAGTTTTCACTACATAACTATGATCAACAGGGTTATCAAAGTGCGATTAATTATGCTCATCGTTGGGTAAACCAGTATTTTGATACTAGTGATCGTCGCACCCAAAATACACTTGCTCAGCTTAAAGTGTTATCACAGCTGTCTATTGAGTCAGTTAATGCTTATCAGTTTAAATCTACCCCACTGTTACAACAGTTAATGACTTACGGGAAAATGATGCCTGAAGAGGAGCCAGCACTATGATAAAAATGTTGGCTTATGTGATTATCATTCTGTTAGGTTTGTGTGTCACACCGTACCTTTTAGAAACCAAAGGCTATATTTATATAGCAATATGGGACTATCAAATTGAAACCAGTTTAGCTTTTGGCTTATTTGCATTAATAGTCTTTTATATTGGCTTAGCATTGACTAAAAGGGTCTTAGTATTGCTATTGACTTTAGTGTTAAGTAGTCGCTATTTACCTGAGCGTTGGCGTATTAAAAAAGCCAAAAAACAAACTTTAATTGGTGCATTAGCCCTAGCAGAAGAGGATTGGCCTACCGCTGAGAAAGCCATGGTAAAAGGTGCTGAAAATGGCGAGCTGCCGGCGCTTAATTATTTTGCTGCAGCAAGAGCCGCACAACATCAACATAAAACCACTGAACGTGATAAGTACCTTGCTAAAGCACAATTGGATCCTTTAGCCAAAAAGGCTGTACTGACTACTCACACGCGCTATTTATTGAAACAAGGCGAATTAACTCAAGCCCGCATCCTGTTGAATGAACTTGATCCAACCAGCAAAAGTAAAGACTCAGTAATCAAGCTGGCAGCCGATTTATATCTAGCTCAACAAGACTGGGCAGCGCTTAAATTAATTATGCCGGCTTTAGCTAAGCGACATATTTATTCCGATGAGGATATCATCGAAATAACGACCAAAGCTAATATCCATTTAATCAATCAAGCTGCTGAAGCAACGGCGGGTGAACTCGACAAATGTTGGGGCTGGCTAAGTAAATCTGAACGTAATCAAGTTCAAACCCTAATTGCCTATCTTTATGGATTATGTAAGCTACAACGTAAAGATGAAGCATTAAAACTGCTTTATAAACAGTTGAAAACTAACCCTGTTGAGAGTTTATTCGATGCGGTAGCTGAAATAGCTAGCGCACATGATAATGATATTCGAAAGCTGCTCAGCAAATTTGAGCAAACACATGAAAATGTTGTCAATTACCAAGAATGTTTGGCTAAGTTAGCCTTACAAACTCGTGATTTTAAGCAAGCCAAAATACATTGGTACAATGCCTGTCAAATTGCACCAAGTCGCACTAGATGGTTAGCTTTAGCGCAAGTACAAGAGCAACTGGGTGATAATACGATGGCGATGCAAAGCTATCGTCATGCAGCTAACGCTAGTAGCTAGCTATATACATTATTTTATTCCCCATAAAGCCTGCATAAAATTGCAGGCTTTTTTGCATTTTTAGACCCAGTAAGAATCGAATTAACTAAACTTTTTCTACCGATAACCGATAACGATTCTGGGTAAATTTATGTTCATTTAATAACATATTTACATAGCTGAATCGCTCATGTAGCTAACACGACTTAAAAAGCATCAATCTTTATTCTTCAATTGGCATCGTTTTAAAATGAGTATGTTGAATAATATATGCGCAGATAAATCGGCTTTTTTAAAAAAGTCATATGGTTAAGACTAGTCAAAAACACGTCAAAAAATTGACATTTCTAGTGTCTTTGAAGTAAAATTGTTAAATCTGGGTTAGTGTATGGCGTTGTAAAGCACAGACATCTTACATCGTTATGCTAAGTCTATAATGTATTGAATATTTCCGAGTCAGGAATAGCTGTTGGGAGCTAATTAATGGGTACGATAACAACAAAAGCAGGCGTATTAACTGAGGCACAAAGCCAAATCAGTATATCTGCTGGTAATCAATTAACAATTTTACAGCCAGGGCAAATAATCCCCGAGGGTAGTTTGTTAATTTTTGATGACAGCGCACGTTTTGTTATCACCTTTGATGATGGCACCATTTTTTCTCAAGATGATATCTCTGTTACGCAACCAGAGTTAAATGACGATTTAACTAACCTTGAAGCGCTTGATGAAATAGAAGCATTACAAGCCCTTATTGCGTCAGGTGAGGATCCAACTGTTGACCTTCCTGAAACCGCTGCAGGTACACCAACAACCGGTAACGAAGGTGGTAGTTTTATCACATTAGATCGTTCTGGTAATGAAACCATTGCGAATGCTGGCTTTAACACTGCGGCCCAACCCGCTGTTAGCCCTCTAACTGTCGAAGAAAATACCATTACTCCCGAAGATGTACCGTCTGTATTGGCAAACGACACCCAAATCGTTGCTGAAGATGAAGTTATTGCAGGCAATTTGCTTGCAAATGACGTCGACCCTGATTCTGAGTTATCAATTGTTACGTTTGAAATTAATGGCGAGACATATCCAGCTGGCACAGAAGTGACTCTTGACGGCGGCGTATTAATCATCAATGAAGATGGTTCTTATACTTTCACACCTAATGAAAATTGGAACGGTCAAGTTCCGGTTATCACTTACACCACCAATACTGGCGCAACAGCGACGTTAACCATTGAAATTACACCGGTTGACGACCCAACAGTTACTGAAAATGATTCAGTAACAGCGGCTGAAGATACCCCTGTGTCAGGTAATGTACTAGATAACGACAGCGATCCAGATTCTGATCTTACCGTGGTCAGTTTTGACATTAATGGTGAAACCTATCCTGCTGGCACTGAAGTGACTCTCGACGGTGGCATATTAATCATCGATGAAGATGGGTCTTATACTTTTACGCCTAATGAAAATTGGAATGGTCAAGTTCCGATTATCACTTACACCACTAATACTGGTGCAACAGCAACGTTAACTATTGAAATTACACCGGTTGACGACCCTACTGTTACCGAAAATGATTCAGTTGTGGCTGCTGAAGATACCCCTGTGTCAGGTAATGTATTAGATAATGACAGCGATCCAGATTCTGATCTTACTGTGGTCAGTTTTGACATTAATGGTGAAATCTATCCTGCTGGCACTGAAGTGACTCTCGACGGCGGCATATTAATCATCAATGAAGATGGCTCTTATACTTTTACGCCTAATGAAAATTGGAATGGTCAAGTTCCGATTATCACTTACACCACTAATACTGGTGCAACAGCAACGTTAAATATTGAAATCACACCGGTTGACGACCCTACTGTTACCGAAAATGATTCAGTTGTGGCTGCTGAAGATACCCCTGTGTCAGGTAATGTATTAGATAATGACAGCGATCCAGATTCTGATCTTACTGTGGTCAGTTTTGACATTAATGGTGAAACCTATCCTGCTGGCACTGGAGTGACTCTCGATGGCGGCATATTAATCATCGATGAAGATGGGTCTTATACTTTTACGCCTAATGAAAATTGGAATGGTCAAGTTCCGATTATCACTTACACCACTAATACTGGTGCATCAGCAACGTTAACTATTGAAATCACACCGGTTGACGACCCTACTGTTACCGAAAATGATTCAGTTGTGGCTGCTGAAGATACCCCTGTGTCAGGTAATGTATTAGATAATGACAGCGATCCAGATTCTGATCTTACTGTGGTAAGTTTTGACATTAATGGTGAAATCTATCCTGCTGGCACTGAAGTGACTCTCGACGGCGGCATATTAATCATCGATGAAGATGGGTCTTATACTTTTACGCCTAATGAAAATTGGAATGGTCAAGTTCCGATTATCACTTACACCACTAATACTGGTGCAACAGCAACGTTAACTATTGAAATTACACCGGTTGACGACCCTACTGTTACCGAAAATGATTCAGTTGTGGCTGCTGAAGATACCCCTGTGTCAGGTAATGTATTAGATAATGACAGCGATCCAGATTCTGATCTGACTGTCATCAGTTTTGACATCGGTGGTGTGACTTACCTTGCCGATTCTGAAGTGACTCTCGACGGTGGCATATTAATCATCAATGAAGATGGGTCTTATACTTTTACGCCTAATGAAAATTGGAATGGTCAAGTTCCGATTATCACTTACACCACTAATACTGGTGCAACAGCAACGTTAACTATTGAAATTACACCTGAAAACGATGCACCTGTGGCTGTTGATGATGTAATTAATGTCCAGGAAGACACCACATTTACCTCAACAGTAGATTTAGATGCCAACGACACTGATTTAGACGGCGATAGCCTAACGGTTGTACCGGGCACCTTTACTACCACTCAAGGCGGTACGATCGTTATTGCCGCTGATGGCAGTTACACCTACACCCCCCGTTGAATTTTAATGGCGTCGACACAGTGGATTACACGGTTACCGACGGCACATTAACTGACATCGGTACCCTGACCATCAATGTGGGTGCAGTAAACGATGCACCTGTGGCTGTTGATGATGTAATTACTATTCAAGAAGATACAGTCTTCAACTCAAGCATCGACTTAGATGCCAACGACACTGATTTAGACGGCGATAGCTTATCTGTGGTTGCGGGCACCTTTACCACCACTCAGGGCGGTACGATCGCTATTGCCGCTGATGGCAGTTACACCTACACCCCACCGCTGAATTTCAATGGCGTCGACACAGTGGATTACACGGTTACCGACGGCACATTAACTGACATCGGTACCCTGACCATCAATGTGGGTGCAGACAACACAGATACAAGTAACGATGCGATCACCGTTAGCGAAGACACTGTCGCCAGTGGCAACGTGCTGAGCAACGATGAATCGAGCAACACCAGCGTAGTCAGCTTCACGGTGGACACTGATGCAAATGGCAGCCAGGAAAGCTTCAGCGCCGGTGACAGCGTCACCTTAGTGGGCGGCGTCTTAGTGCTTAACGCCAATGGCTCATACAGCTTTACCCCAAATGCAGATTGGAACGGCAGCGTGCCAGTGGTGACTTACACCACCAACACAGGTGAAACCGCCACCTTGACCATCACAGTCACGCCTCAAAATAGTGATGTGACCAACGATGCGATCACCGTTAGCGAAGACACTGTCGCCAGTGGTAACGTGCTGAGCAACGATGAATCGAGCAACACCAGCGTGGTCAGCTTCACGGTGGACACTGATGCAAATGGTAGTCAGGAAAGCTTCAGCGCCGGTGACAGCGTCACCTTAGTGGGCGGCGTCTTAGTGCTTAACGCCAATGGCTCATACAGCTTTACCCCAAATGCAGATTGGAACGGCAGCGTGCCAGTGGTGACTTACACCACCAACACAGGTGAAACCGCCACCTTGACCATCACAGTCACTGAAGACAACGCAGATACAAGTAACGATGCGATCACCGTTAGCGAAGACACTGTCGCCAGTGGTAATGTGCTCAGCAACGATGAATCAAGCAACACCAGCTTGGTCAGCTTCACGGTGGACACTGATGCAAATGGCAGCCAGGAAAGCTTCAGCGCCGGTGACAGCGTCACCTTAGTGGGCGGCGTGTTAGTGCTTAACGCCAACGGCTCATACAGCTTTACCCCAAATGCAGATTGGAACGGCAGCGTGCCAGTGGTGACTTACACCACCAACACAGGTGAAACCGCCACCTTGACCATCACAGTCACGCCTCAAAATAGTGATGTGACCAACGATGCGATCACCGTTAGCGAAGACACTGTCGCCAGTGGCAACGTGCTGAGTAACGATGAATCGAGCAACACCAGCGTGGTCAGCTTCACGGTGGACACTGATGCAAATGGCAGCCAGGAAAGCTTCAGCGCCGGTGACAGCGTCACCTTAGTGGGCGGCGTGTTAGTGCTTAACGCCAACGGCTCATACAGCTTTACCCCAAATGCAGATTGGAACGGCAGCGTGCCAGTGGTGACTTACACCACCAACACAGGTGAAACCGCCACCTTGACCATCACGGTCACTGAAGACAACGCAGATACAAGTAACGATGCGATCACCGTTAGCGAAGACACTGTCGCCAGTGGCAACGTGCTGAGCAACGATGAATCGAGCAACACCAGCGTGGTCAGCTTCACGGTAGACACTGATGCAGATGGCAGCCAGGAAAGCTTCAGCGCCGGTGACAGCGTCACCTTAACGGGCGGCGTGTTAGTGCTTAACGCCAACGGCTCATACAGCTTTACCCCCAATGCTGATTGGAACGGCAGCGTGCCAGTGGTGACGTACACCACCAACACAGGTGAAACCGCCACCTTGACCATCACAGTCACGCCTCAAAATAGTGATGTGACCAACGATGCGATCACCGTTAGCGAAGACACTGTCGCCAGTGGTAATGTGCTCAGCAACGATGAATCGAGCAACACCAGCGTGGTCAGCTTCACGGTGGACACTGATGCAAATGGCAGCCAGGAAAGCTTCAGCGCCGGTGACAGCGTCACCTTAGTGGGCGGCGTGTTAGTGCTTAACGCCAACGGCTCATACAGCTTTACCCCCAATGCAGATTGGAACGGCAGCGTGCCAGTGGTGACGTACACCACCAACACAGGTGAAACCGCCACCTTGACCATCACAGTCACGCCTCAAAATAGTGATGTGACCAACGATGCGATCACCGTTAGCGAAGACACTGTCGCCAGTGGTAATGTGCTCAGCAACGATGAATCGAGCAACACCAGCGTGGTCAGCTTCACGGTGGACACTGATGCAAATGGCAGCCAGGAAAGCTTCAGCGCCGGTGACAGCGTCACCTTAGTGGGCGGCGTGTTAGTGCTTAACGCCAACGGCTCATACAGCTTTACCCCCAATGCAGATTGGAACGGCAGCGTGCCAGTGGTGACGTACACCACCAACACAGGTGAAACCGCCACCTTGACCATCACAGTCACGCCTCAAAATAGTGATGTGACCAACGATGCGATCACCGTTAGCGAAGACACTGTCGCCAGTGGTAATGTGCTCAGCAACGATGAATCGAGCAACACCAGCGTGGTCAGCTTCACGGTGGACACTGATGCAAATGGCAGCCAGGAAAGCTTCAGCGCCGGTGACAGCGTCACCTTAGTGGGCGGCGTCTTAGTGCTTAACGCCAATGGCTCTTACAGCTTTACCCCAAATGCAGATTGGAACGGCAGCGTGCCAGTGGTGACGTACACCACCAACACAGGTGAAACCGCCACCTTGACCATCACAGTCACGCCTCAAAATAGTGATGTGACCAACGATGCGATCACCGTTAGCGAAGACACTGTCGCCAGTGGTAATGTGCTCAGCAACGATGAATCGAGCAACACCAGCGTGGTCAGCTTCACGGTGGACACTGATGCAAATGGCAGCCAGGAAAGCTTCAGCGCCGGTGACAGCGTCACCTTAGTGGGCGGCGTCTTAGTGCTTAACGCCAATGGCTCTTACAGCTTTACCCCAAATGCAGATTGGAACGGCAGCGTGCCTGTGGTGACGTACACCACCAACACAGGTGAAACCGCCACCTTGACCATCACAGTCACGCCTCAAAATAGTGATGTGACCAGCGATGCGATCACCGTTAGCGAAGACACTGTCGCCAGTGGCAACGTGCTGAGCAACGATGAATCGAGCAACACCAGCGTGGTCAGCTTCACGGTGGACACTGATGCAGATGGTAGCCAGGAAAGCTTCAGCGCCGGTGACAGCGTCACCTTAGTGGGCGGCGTGTTAGTGCTTAACGCCAATGGCTCATACAGCTTTACCCCAAATGCAGATTGGAACGGCAGCGTGCCTGTGGTGACTTACACCACCAACACAGGTGAAACCTCCACCTTGACCATCACAGTGACCCCTGTGAACGATGACTTCACTGACGCAAGCGAAGTGATTTCAGTGGCAGAAGACAGCAGCGCCACCACTGGCAGCGTATTAACCGGCACCAGCTCGGTTGATGGCGACGTGACAGTGCAAAGCTTCAGCATTGCTGGCGTGACCGGCCCCTTGACCTTAGGCCAAGCGGTCACCATTACCGGTGTCGGCAGCTTTACCTTAAGCGCCAACGGTAACTACAGCTTCACCCCGGTCGCCAACTACAACGGCCCAGTGCCGCTGATCACTTATGTGTTAACCGACGGCTCAAGCACTGATACTTCCACCTTGACCATCACAGTGACCCCAGTGAACGATGACTTCACTGACGCAAACGAAGTGATTTCAGTGGCAGAAGACAGCAGCGCCACCACTGGCAGCGTATTAACCGGCACCAGCTCGGTTGATGGCGACGTGACAGTGCAAAGCTTCAGCATTGCTGGCGTGACCGGCCCCTTGACCTTAGGCCAAGCGGTCACCATTACCGGTGTCGGCAGCTTTACCTTAAGCGCCAACGGTAACTACAGCTTCACCCCGGTCGCCAACTACAACGGCCCAGTGCCGCTGATCACTTATGTGTTAACCGACGGCTCAAGCACTGATACTTCCACCTTGACCATCACAGTGACCCCAGTGAACGATGACTTCACTGACGCAAGCGAAGTGATTTCAGTGGCAGAAGACAGCAGCGCCACCACTGGCAGCGTATTAACCGGCACCAGCTCGGTTGATGGCGACGTGACAGTGCAAAGCTTCAGCATTGCTGGCGTGACCGGCCCCTTGACCTTAGGCCAAGCGGTCACCATTACCGGTGTCGGCAGCTTTACCTTAAGCGCCAACGGCAGCTACAGCTTTACCCCGGTCGCCAACTACAACGGCCCAGTGCCGCTGATCACTTATGTGTTAACCGACGGCTCAAGCACTGATACTTCCACCTTGACCATCACAGTGACCCCTGTGAACGATGACTTCACTGACGCAAACGAAGTGATTTCAGTGGCAGAAGACAGCAGCGCCACCACTGGCAGCGTATTAACCGGCACCAGCTCGGTTGATGGCGACGTGACAGTGCAAAGCTTCAGCATTGCTGGCGTGACCGGCCCCTTGACCTTAGGCCAAGCGGTCACCATTACCGGTGTCGGCAGCTTTACCTTAAGCGCCAACGGCAGCTACAGCTTCACCCCGGTCGCCAACTACAACGGCCCAGTGCCGCTGATCACTTATGTGTTAACCGACGGCTCAAGCACTGATACTTCCACCTTGACCATCACAGTGACCCCAGAGAGCGATAACTTCACTGACGCAAACGAAGTGATTTCAGTGGCAGAAGACAGCAGCGCCACCACTGGCAGCGTATTAACCGGCACCAGCTCGGTTGATGGCGACGTGACAGTGCAAAGCTTCAGCATTGCTGGCGTGACCGGCCCCTTGACCTTAGGCCAAGCGGTCACCATTACCGGTGTCGGCAGCTTTACCTTAAGCGCCAACGGTAACTACAGCTTCACCCCGGTCGCCAACTACAACGGCCCAGTGCCGCTGATCACTTATGTGTTAACCGACGGCTCAAGCACTGATACTTCCACCTTGACCATCACAGTGACCCCTGTGAACGATGACTTCACTGACGCAAACGAAGTGATTTCAGTGGCAGAAGACAGCAGCGCCACCACTGGCAGCGTATTAACCGGCACCAGCTCGGTTGATGGCGACGTGACAGTGCAAAGCTTCAGCATTGCTGGCGTGACCGGCCCCTTGACCTTAGGCCAAGCGGTCACCATTACCGGTGTCGGCAGCTTTACCTTAAGCGCCAACGGTAACTACAGCTTCACCCCGGTCGCCAACTACAACGGCCCAGTGCCGCTGATCACTTATGTGTTAACCGACGGCTCAAGCACTGATACTTCCACCTTGACCATCACAGTGACCCCAGTGAACGATGACTTCACTGACGCAAGCGAAGTGATTTCAGTGGCAGAAGACAGCAGCGCCACCACTGGCAGCGTATTAACCGGCACCAGCTCGGTTGATGGCGACGTGACAGTGCAAAGCTTCAGCATTGCTGGCGTGACCGGCCCCTTGACCTTAGGCCAAGCGGTCACCATTACCGGTGTCGGCAGCTTTACCTTAAGCGCCAACGGTAACTACAGCTTCACCCCGGTCGCCAACTACAACGGCCCAGTGCCGCTGATCACTTATGTGTTAACCGACGGCTCAAGCACTGATACTTCCACCTTGACCATCACAGTGACCCCTGTGAACGATGACTTCACTGACGCAAACGAAGTGATTTCAGTGGCAGAAGACAGCAGCGCCACCACTGGCAGCGTATTAACCGGCACCAGCTCGGTTGATGGCGACGTGACAGTGCAAAGCTTCAGCATTGCTGGCGTGACCGGCCCCTTGACCTTAGGCCAAGCGGTCACCATTACCGGTGTCGGCAGCTTTACCTTAAGCGCCAACGGTAACTACAGCTTCACCCCGGTCGCCAACTACAACGGCCCAGTGCCGCTGATCACTTATGTGTTAACCGACGGCTCAAGCACTGATACTTCCACCTTGACCATCACAGTGACCCCAGTGAACGATGACTTCACTGACGCAAACGAAGTGATTTCAGTGGCAGAAGACAGCAGCGCCACCACTGGCAGCGTATTAACCGGCACCAGCTCGGTTGATGGCGACGTGACAGTGCAAAGCTTCAGCATTGCTGGCGTGACCGGCCCCTTGACCTTAGGCCAAGCGGTCACCATTACCGGTGTCGGCAGCTTTACCTTAAGCGCCAACGGCAGCTACAGCTTCACCCCGGTCGCCAACTACAACGGCCCAGTGCCGCTGATCACTTATGTGTTAACCGACGGCTCAAGCACTGATACTTCCACCTTGACCATCACAGTGACCCCTGTGAACGATGACTTCACTGACGCAAACGAAGTGATTTCAGTGGCAGAAGACAGCAGCGCCACCACTGGCAGCGTATTAACCGGCACCAGCTCGGTTGATGGCGACGTGACAGTGCAAAGCTTCAGCATTGCTGGCGTGACCGGCCCCTTGACCTTAGGCCAAGCGGTCACCATTACCGGTGTCGGCAGCTTTACCTTAAGCGCCAACGGCAGCTACAGCTTTACCCCGGTCGCCAACTACAACGGCCCAGTGCCGCTGATCACTTATGTGTTAACCGACGGCTCAAGCACTGATACTTCCACCTTGACCATCACAGTGACCCCAGAGAGCGATGACTTCACTGACGCAAACGAAGTGATTTCAGTGGCAGAAGACAGCAGCGCCACCACTGGCAGCGTATTAACCGGCACCAGCTCGGTTGATGGCGACGTGACAGTGCAAAGCTTCAGCATTGCTGGCGTGACCGGCCCCTTGACCTTAGGCCAAGCGGTCACCATTACCGGTGTCGGCAGCTTTACCTTAAGCGCCAACGGTAACTACAGCTTCACCCCGGTCGCCAACTACAACGGCCCAGTGCCGCTGATCACTTATGTGTTAACCGACGGCTCAAGCACTGATACTTCCACCTTGACCATCACAGTGACCCCAGTGAACGATGACTTCACTGACGCAAACGAAGTGATTTCAGTGGCAGAAGACAGCAGCGCCACCACTGGCAGCGTATTAACCGGCACCAGCTCGGTTGATGGCGACGTGACAGTGCAAAGCTTCAGCATTGCTGGCGTGACCGGCCCCTTGACCTTAGGCCAAGCGGTCACCATTACCGGTGTCGGCAGCTTTACCTTAAGCGCCAACGGCAGCTACAGCTTCACCCCGGTCGCCAACTACAACGGCCCAGTGCCGCTGATCACTTATGTGTTAACCGACGGCTCAAGCACTGATACTTCCACCTTGACCATCACAGTGACCCCTGTGAACGATGACTTCACTGACGCAAACGAAGTGATTTCAGTGGCAGAAGACAGCAGCGCCACCACTGGCAGCGTATTAACCGGCACCAGCTCGGTTGATGGCGACGTGACAGTGCAAAGCTTCAGCATTGCTGGCGTGACCGGCCCCTTGACCTTAGGCCAAGCGGTCACCATTACCGGTGTCGGCAGCTTTACCTTAAGCGCCAACGGTAACTACAGCTTTACCCCGGTCGCCAACTACAACGGCCCAGTGCCGCTGATCACTTATGTGTTAACCGACGGCTCAAGCACTGATACTTCCACCTTGACCATCACAGTGACCCCTGTGAACGATGACTTCACTGACGCAAACGAAGTGATTTCAGTGGCAGAAGACAGCAGCGCCACCACTGGCAGCGTATTAACCGGCACCAGCTCGGTTGATGGCGACGTGACAGTGCAAAGCTTCAGCATTGCTGGCGTGACCGGCCCCTTGACCTTAGGCCAAGCGGTCACCATTACCGGTGTCGGCAGCTTTACCTTAAGCGCCAACGGCAGCTACAGCTTTACCCCGGTCGCCAACTACAACGGCCCAGTGCCGCTGATCACTTATGTGTTAACCGACGGCTCAAGCACTGATACTTCCACCTTGACCATCACAGTGACCCCAGAGAGCGATGACTTCACTGACGCAAACGAAGTGATTTCAGTGGCAGAAGACAGCAGCGCCACCACTGGCAGCGTATTAACCGGCACCAGCTCGGTTGATGGCGACGTGACAGTGCAAAGCTTCAGCATTGCTGGCGTGACCGGCCCCTTGACCTTAGGCCAAGCGGTCACCATTACCGGTGTCGGCAGCTTTACCTTAAGCGCCAACGGCAGCTACAGCTTTACCCCGGTCGCCAACTACAACGGCCCAGTGCCGCTGATCACTTATGTGTTAACCGACGGCTCAAGCACTGATACTTCCACCTTGACCATCACAGTGACCCCAGAGAGCGATAACTTCACTGACGCAAACGAAGTGATTTCAGTGGCAGAAGACAGCAGCGCCACCACTGGCAGCGTATTAACCGGCACCAGCTCGGTGGATGGCGACGTGACAGTGCAAAGCTTCAGCATTGCTGGCGTGACCGGCCCCTTGACCTTAGGCCAAGCGGTCACCATTACCGGTGTCGGCAGCTTTACCTTAAGCGCCAACGGCAGCTACAGCTTTACCCCGGTCGCCAACTACAACGGCCCAGTGCCGCTGATCACTTATGTGTTAACCGACGGCTCAAGCACTGATACTTCCACCTTGACCATCACAGTGACCCCTGTGAACGATGACTTCACTGACGCAAACGAAGTGATTTCAGTGGCAGAAGACAGCAGCGCCACCACTGGCAGCGTATTAACCGGCACCAGCTCGGTTGATGGCGACGTGACAGTGCAAAGCTTCAGCATTGCTGGCGTGACCGGCCCCTTGACCTTAGGCCAAGCGGTCACCATTACCGGTGTCGGCAGCTTTACCTTAAGCGCCAACGGTAACTACAGCTTCACCCCGGTCGCCAACTACAACGGCCCAGTGCCGCTGATCACTTATGTGTTAACCGACGGCTCAAGCACTGATACTTCCACCTTGACCATCACAGTGACCCCTGTGAACGATGACTTCACTGACGCAAACGAAGTGATTTCAGTGGCAGAAGACAGCAGCGCCACCACTGGCAGCGTATTAACCGGCACCAGCTCGGTTGATGGCGACGTGACAGTGCAAAGCTTCAGCATTGCTGGCGTGACCGGCCCCTTGACCTTAGGCCAAGCGGTCACCATTACCGGTGTCGGCAGCTTTACCTTAAGCGCCAACGGTAACTACAGCTTCACCCCGGTCGCCAACTACAACGGCCCAGTGCCGCTGATCACTTATGTGTTAACCGACGGCTCAAGCACTGATACTTCCACCTTGACCATCACAGTGACCCCAGTGAACGATGACTTCACTGACGCAAGCGAAGTGATTTCAGTGGCAGAAGACAGCAGCGCCACCACTGGCAGCGTATTAACCGGCACCAGCTCGGTTGATGGCGACGTGACAGTGCAAAGCTTCAGCATTGCTGGCGTGACCGGCCCCTTGACCTTAGGCCAAGCGGTCACCATTACCGGTGTCGGCAGCTTTACCTTAAGCGCCAACGGTAACTACAGCTTTACCCCGGTCGCCAACTACAACGGCCCAGTGCCGCTGATCACTTATGTGTTAACCGACGGCTCAAGCACTGATACTTCCACCTTGACCATCACAGTGACCCCTGTGAACGATGACTTCACTGACGCAAACGAAGTGATTTCAGTGGCAGAAGACAGCAGCGCCACCACTGGCAGCGTATTAACCGGCACCAGCTCGGTTGATGGCGACGTGACAGTGCAAAGCTTCAGCATTGCTGGCGTGACCGGCCCCTTGACCTTAGGCCAAGCGGTCACCATTACCGGTGTCGGCAGCTTTACCTTAAGCGCCAACGGTAACTACAGCTTCACCCCGGTCGCCAACTACAACGGCCCAGTGCCGCTGATCACTTATGTGTTAACCGACGGCTCAAGCACTGATACTTCCACCTTGACCATCACAGTGACCCCAGTGAACGATGACTTCACTGACGCAAGCGAAGTGATTTCAGTGGCAGAAGACAGCAGCGCCACCACTGGCAGCGTATTAACCGGCACCAGCTCGGTTGATGGCGACGTGACAGTGCAAAGCTTCAGCATTGCTGGCGTGACCGGCCCCTTGACCTTAGGCCAAGCGGTCACCATTACCGGTGTCGGCAGCTTTACCTTAAGCGCCAACGGCAGCTACAGCTTTACCCCGGTCGCCAACTACAACGGCCCAGTGCCGCTGATCACTTATGTGTTAACCGACGGCTCAAGCACTGATACTTCCACCTTGACCATCACAGTGACCCCTGTGAACGATGACTTCACTGACGCAAACGAAGTGATTTCAGTGGCAGAAGACAGCAGCGCCACCACTGGCAGCGTATTAACCGGCACCAGCTCGGTGGATGGCGACGTGACAGTGCAAAGCTTCAGCATTGCTGGCGTGACCGGCCCCTTGACCTTAGGCCAAGCGGTCACCATTACCGGTGTCGGCAGCTTTACCTTAAGCGCCAACGGTAACTACAGCTTTACCCCGGTCGCCAACTACAACGGCCCAGTGCCGCTGATCACTTATGTGTTAACCGACGGCTCAAGCACTGATACTTCCACCTTGACCATCACAGTGACCCCTGTGAACGATGACTTCACTGACGCAAACGAAGTGATTTCAGTGGCAGAAGACAGCAGCGCCACCACTGGCAGCGTATTAACCGGCACCAGCTCGGTGGATGGCGACGTGACAGTGCAAAGCTTCAGCATTGCTGGCGTGACCGGCCCCTTGACCTTAGGCCAAGCGGTCACCATTACCGGTGTCGGCAGCTTTACCTTAAGCGCCAACGGTAACTACAGCTTCACCCCGGTCGCCAACTACAACGGCCCAGTGCCGCTGATCACTTATGTGTTAACCGACGGCTCAAGCACTGATACTTCCACCTTGACCATCACAGTGACCCCAGTGAACGATGACTTCACTGACGCAAGCGAAGTGATTTCAGTGGCAGAAGACAGCAGCGCCACCACTGGCAGCGTATTAACCGGCACCAGCTCGGTTGATGGCGACGTGACAGTGCAAAGCTTCAGCATTGCTGGCGTGACCGGCCCCTTGACCTTAGGCCAAGCGGTCACCATTACCGGTGTCGGCAGCTTTACCTTAAGCGCCAACGGCAGCTACAGCTTTACCCCGGTCGCCAACTACAACGGCCCAGTGCCGCTGATCACTTATGTGTTAACCGACGGCTCAAGCACTGATACTTCCACCTTGACCATCACAGTGACCCCTGTGAACGATGACTTCACTGACGCAAACGAAGTGATTTCAGTGGCAGAAGACAGCAGCGCCACCACTGGCAGCGTATTAACCGGCACCAGCTCGGTGGATGGCGACGTGACAGTGCAAAGCTTCAGCATTGCTGGCGTGACCGGCCCCTTGACCTTAGGCCAAGCGGTCACCATTACCGGTGTCGGCAGCTTTACCTTAAGCGCCAACGGCAGCTACAGCTTTACCCCGGTCGCCAACTACAACGGCCCAGTGCCGCTGATCACTTATGTGTTAACCGACGGCTCAAGCACTGATACTTCCACCTTGACCATCACAGTGACCCCAGAGAGCGATAACTTCACTGACGCAAACGAAGTGATTTCAGTGGCAGAAGACAGCAGCGCCACCACTGGCAGCGTATTAACCGGCACCAGCTCGGTGGATGGCGACGTGACAGTGCAAAGCTTCAGCATTGCTGGCGTGACCGGCCCCTTGACCTTAGGCCAAGCGGTCACCATTACCGGTGTCGGCAGCTTTACCTTAAGCGCCAACGGTAACTACAGCTTTACCCCGGTCGCCAACTACAACGGCCCAGTGCCGCTGATCACTTATGTGTTAACCGACGGCTCAAGCACTGATACTTCCACCTTGACCATCACAGTGACCCCTGTGAACGATGACTTCACTGACGCAAACGAAGTGATTTCAGTGGCAGAAGACAGCAGCGCCACCACTGGCAGCGTATTAACCGGCACCAGCTCGGTGGATGGCGACGTGACAGTGCAAAGCTTCAGCATTGCTGGCGTGACCGGCCCCTTGACCTTAGGCCAAGCGGTCACCATTACCGGTGTCGGCAGCTTTACCTTAAGCGCCAACGGTAACTACAGCTTTACCCCGGTCGCCAACTACAACGGCCCAGTGCCGCTGATCACTTATGTGTTAACCGACGGCTCAAGCACTGATACTTCCACCTTGACCATCACAGTGACCCCTGTGAACGATGACTTCACTGACGCAAACGAAGTGATTTCAGTGGCAGAAGACAGCAGCGCCACCACTGGCAGCGTATTAACCGGCACCAGCTCGGTGGATGGCGACGTGACAGTGCAAAGCTTCAGCATTGCTGGCGTGACCGGCCCCTTGACCTTAGGCCAAGCGGTCACCATTACCGGTGTCGGCAGCTTTACCTTAAGCGCCAACGGCAGCTACAGCTTTACCCCGGTCGCCAACTACAACGGCCCAGTGCCGCTGATCACTTATGTGTTAACCGACGGCTCAAGCACTGATACTTCCACCTTGACCATCACAGTGACCCCTGTGAACGATGACTTCACTGACGCAAACGAAGTGATTTCAGTGGCAGAAGACAGCAGCGCCACCACTGGCAGCGTATTAACCGGCACCAGCTCGGTGGATGGCGACGTGACAGTGCAAAGCTTCAGCATTGCTGGCGTGACCGGCCCCTTGACCTTAGGCCAAGCGGTCACCATTACCGGTGTCGGCAGCTTTACCTTAAGCGCCAACGGTAACTACAGCTTTACCCCGGTCGCCAACTACAACGGCCCAGTGCCGCTGATCACTTATGTGTTAACCGACGGCTCAAGCACTGATACTTCCACCTTGACCATCACAGTGACCCCTGTGAACGATGACTTCACTGACGCAAACGAAGTGATTTCAGTGGCAGAAGACAGCAGCGCCACCACTGGCAGCGTATTAACCGGCACCAGCTCGGTGGATGGCGACGTGACAGTGCAAAGCTTCAGCATTGCTGGCGTGACCGGCCCCTTGACCTTAGGCCAAGCGGTCACCATTACCGGTGTCGGCAGCTTTACCTTAAGCGCCAACGGTAACTACAGCTTCACCCCGGTCGCCAACTACAACGGCCCAGTGCCGCTGATCACTTATGTGTTAACCGACGGCTCAAGCACTGATACTTCCACCTTGACCATCACAGTGACCCCAGTGAACGATGACTTCACTGACGCAAGCGAAGTGATTTCAGTGGCAGAAGACAGCAGCGCCACCACTGGCAGCGTATTAACCGGCACCAGCTCGGTTGATGGCGACGTGACAGTGCAAAGCTTCAGCATTGCTGGCGTGACCGGCCCCTTGACCTTAGGCCAAGCGGTCACCATTACCGGTGTCGGCAGCTTTACCTTAAGCGCCAACGGTAACTACAGCTTCACCCCGGTCGCCAACTACAACGGCCCAGTGCCGCTGATCACTTATGTGTTAACCGACGGCTCAAGCACTGATACTTCCACCTTGACCATCACAGTGACCCCAGTGAACGATGACTTCACTGACGCAAGCGAAGTGATTTCAGTGGCAGAAGACAGCAGCGCCACCACTGGCAGCGTATTAACCGGCACCAGCTCGGTTGATGGCGACGTGACAGTGCAAAGCTTCAGCATTGCTGGCGTGACCGGCCCCTTGACCTTAGGCCAAGCGGTCACCATTACCGGTGTCGGCAGCTTTACCTTAAGCGCCAACGGCAGCTACAGCTTTACCCCGGTCGCCAACTACAACGGCCCAGTGCCGCTGATCACTTATGTGTTAACCGACGGCTCAAGCACTGATACTTCCACCTTGACCATCACAGTGACCCCTGTGAACGATGACTTCACTGACGCAAACGAAGTGATTTCAGTGGCAGAAGACAGCAGCGCCACCACTGGCAGCGTATTAACCGGCACCAGCTCGGTGGATGGCGACGTGACAGTGCAAAGCTTCAGCATTGCTGGCGTGACCGGCCCCTTGACCTTAGGCCAAGCGGTCACCATTACCGGTGTCGGCAGCTTTACCTTAAGCGCCAACGGTAACTACAGCTTTACCCCGGTCGCCAACTACAACGGCCCAGTGCCGCTGATCACTTATGTGTTAACCGACGGCTCAAGCACTGATACTTCCACCTTGACCATCACAGTGACCCCTGTGAACGATGACTTCACTGACGCAAACGAAGTGATTTCAGTGGCAGAAGACAGCAGCGCCACCACTGGCAGCGTATTAACCGGCACCAGCTCGGTGGATGGCGACGTGACAGTGCAAAGCTTCAGCATTGCTGGCGTGACCGGCCCCTTGACCTTAGGCCAAGCGGTCACCATTACCGGTGTCGGCAGCTTTACCTTAAGCGCCAACGGTAACTACAGCTTTACCCCGGTCGCCAACTACAACGGCCCAGTGCCGCTGATCACTTATGTGTTAACCGACGGCTCAAGCACTGATACTTCCACCTTGACCATCACAGTGACCCCTGTGAACGATGACTTCACTGACGCAAACGAAGTGATTTCAGTGGCAGAAGACAGCAGCGCCACCACTGGCAGCGTATTAACCGGCACCAGCTCGGTTGATGGCGACGTGACAGTGCAAAGCTTCAGCATTGCTGGCGTGACCGGCCCCTTGACCTTAGGCCAAGCGGTCACCATTACCGGTGTCGGCAGCTTTACCTTAAGCGCCAACGGTAACTACAGCTTCACCCCGGTCGCCAACTACAACGGCCCAGTGCCGCTGATCACTTATGTGTTAACCGACGGCTCAAGCACTGATACTTCCACCTTGACCATCACAGTGACCCCTGTGAACGATGACTTCACTGACGCAAACGAAGTGATTTCAGTGGCAGAAGACAGCAGCGCCACCACTGGCAGCGTATTAACCGGCACCAGCTCGGTTGATGGCGACGTGACAGTGCAAAGCTTCAGCATTGCTGGCGTGACCGGCCCCTTGACCTTAGGCCAAGCGGTCACCATTACCGGTGTCGGCAGCTTTACCTTAAGCGCCAACGGCAGCTACAGCTTCACCCCGGTCGCCAACTACAACGGCCCAGTGCCGCTGATCACTTATGTGTTAACCGACGGCTCAAGCACTGATACTTCCACCTTGACCATCACAGTGACCCCTGTGAACGATGACTTCACTGACGCAAACGAAGTGATTTCAGTGGCAGAAGACAGCAGCGCCACCACTGGCAGCGTATTAACCGGCACCAGCTCGGTTGATGGCGACGTGACAGTGCAAAGCTTCAGCATTGCTGGCGTGACCGGCCCCTTGACCTTAGGCCAAGCGGTCACCATTACCGGTGTCGGCAGCTTTACCTTAAGCGCCAACGGTAACTACAGCTTTACCCCGGTCGCCAACTACAACGGCCCAGTGCCGCTGATCACTTATGTGTTAACCGACGGCTCAAGCACTGATACTTCCACCTTGACCATCACAGTGACCCCTGTGAACGATGACTTCACTGACGCAAACGAAGTGATTTCAGTGGCAGAAGACAGCAGCGCCACCACTGGCAGCGTATTAACCGGCACCAGCTCGGTTGATGGCGACGTGACAGTGCAAAGCTTCAGCATTGCTGGCGTGACCGGCCCCTTGACCTTAGGCCAAGCGGTCACCATTACCGGTGTCGGCAGCTTTACCTTAAGCGCCAACGGCAGCTACAGCTTCACCCCGGTCGCCAACTACAACGGCCCAGTACCGCTGATCACTTATGTGTTAACCGACGGCTCAAGCACTGATACTTCAACCTTGACCATCACAGTGACCCCAGTGAACGATGACGTCACTATAAGCACTCCTGATATTCTTTCTGTATATGAAGCAGGGTTAACAAACGGATCAAACAGTACAGCTGTAACTCAAAGTTCTGGCAGCATGACCATCGGGGCAAAAGATGGTTTAGACAGACTGGAAATTCAAGTTGGTGGCACACTTAATACTCTGACCTTAGCGGCTTTAATTGCGGCATCAGCGACTTCACCTCTCATAATTGCTGGAGAGTTTGGGCAGCTTACTATTACCGGATATAACGATGGCGTATTGGAATACACTTACACGTTAACTAATGCTCAAACTCATAGTGGAACAAATTCAGACTCACTAACTGATGAGTTCCAAATCACTGCATTTGATATTGATGGTGATCAAGCTACAGCTACGCTTAATGCAACGGTATATGATGATGCATCTATTGCAACCAATGACACTGCCTCATTAACCGTTATTCAAGACTCTTTCGCTATTATTGGTGGTGTCCAAGCAGAATGGAAAACGGTTACAGGTGGTACTGGCGTTAACCGATTCGATGGCGATGTAGGCCGCGGTGGTGAAGATAATGATTTAGCATTAGATCAAGTTCGTTGGGGTACCACCAATGGTGCTCAATCTGGCTATGGGTTTATGGATAATGATGCAGCACTTAACGGCGAAGTAACATTAAACCAAGATATTGTATTAGGTACATTTACTCACTATAACTATCCAATTAACAGTGGTTCATCTATTACAGCGGCCACTATGGATGTAGTGTTCAATGTGATTGACTCATTTGGTAATGTTACTGGCGTCACCTTGAAGCTAAACTTTAGCCACAACGAGACGCCTAACAATGGACCAGATCCTCGCGATATTGTCACAATTGGTCAAACCAACGTCACCTTCAACTATGAAGGCGACTTATATACCATTCAAGTCATTGGCTTTAGAGATAATAACGGCAATATTGTTACCTCTATTTACACCGATGAAAATGCTTCAACCAGCTACGAATTAGTTATTCGCATGGTAGCAGGTACTGGCTATGACTTACCTTCAGTAGAAGGAAACGTTATGGACAATGATATTAGTGGTGCTGATATCAGTTTAGTCATTGGCGTTGCTGCTGGCGATCAAACTAGCACTGGCGTGACCGGTAATGTCAGCGCAATAATCACTGGCCAGTACGGCACCTTAATCATTAATAATGATGGAAGTTATACCTATGAGCTAACGAGTACCACAGACAACATACCAACTGGAGCCGTAGACTTATTTACCTACACGATTAGAGATGCTGATGGTGATACTTCAAGTGCAACATTGACCATAGATGTAAATCTAGTGAATGCTCAAAACGTACCGGTTGAAGATGCAGCTAAGGTTACGACTACTGGTGCCAGCCTGAATGATGATTTTGTGGTACTTAATGGTGAAAATGGCTTAAATCAGAAACAAGTTAACGTCAATTTTGGTGGCGGACTAACGGGTCAGATTACAGATGCAAATAATAACGCCATATCCGCTTCAGGTGCTAATTTAACGAGTTATAGTAAAGATAGTTCACAAGTTATTAGCAGCGGTTCAGGTAATGACCATATTGAAACAGGTCGCGGCGGCGATATTATTTACGCAGGAGAAACAGGTGCGTTTGGTTATAAATCTGATGATGAGTTAGAACTCGATCTAAACACTATTGCTAATCATCATATTATGACAGGTACTTTATCGGGTGCTGATACCATGATAGACCTTGATGGCTTATTGCTTGCCAATGATGTGGCATCACAAAAAGCTGATGTAGTTAATGGTGGTAGCGGTAACGATCGTATCTATGGACAATCTGGTTCAGATATTCTTTTTGGTCATACTGGCAATGACTTTATCGATGGCGGTACCCATAACGATGGTCTACGTGGTGGTGCAGGTAATGACACTCTCATTGGTGGCTTAGGCGATGACGTATTACGCGGCGATAGCGGCATTGATACTTTCGTATGGCAAAAAGGTGAGTTTGGTAATGATATCATCTCTGACTTTAACCGCCTGGAAGATAAGATTGATCTAAGAGATTTACTCATTAATGAGGAATATAACAATCTTGAAAATCTACTTAACTTTAGCTACAACGCCAAAGGCTCTAGTATTATAGAAATCGATGCTGATGGTGATGGTACTTTCGAGCAAACGATTACCCTTGATGGCGTTGACTTAGCGGGTATTTATGGCAGTTCTGCTGAAGGGGTTATAATTAACGGGCTACTCAAGGATGGTGCGCTAATTGTTGATACAAATCCAACACCAGCACCGAATGGACAAGGTATTGACCCGTTTATTGATAAGCCTGATGGGCAAATGATCCCTTAATTTTAGGCAAACAAATCCCCCCATAGTAATATGGGGGCGATAAAAGATGTTCATAGCATCAATAAGAATAATAAGTTCATAAAAGAATATTAAGGATATCACCACAGTGCCAGCAACTGCTTCCAAGATTCAGGAACAGTGGACCATTTCGGCCTCACAAAGAGTGACAGTCGATCCACTTCTTGATTGCCTTGTCTTATTAACCGAGCATTTCGGCAGCCCATGTTCAAGTGAATCACTTGCGGCAGGACTTCCGTTAACCGGTGCAGTGCTAACCCCTGACTTACTGCCACAGGCGGCTGGACGCGCAGGCCTATCAGCAAAGCTGTCACGAAAAGATCTTAATCAAGTAACACCAATTTTATTACCTTGCATATTATTACTCAAAGATAAAAAAGCCTGTATTTTACGTGAAATCAATATTGAACAAGACAAGGCTGTTATCCAACTTCCTGAAACGGGTGGGGAAGAAACGCTTACCTTAGAGGAGTTAGAAACCCTCTATGTGGGTTACCTGTTTTTAGTAAAACAACATTACCGTGGTGATGCTGCAGTTGATGTTCACATTCATGACAGTAGCGTGCATTGGTTAAAACAAAGCATTGTTGACTCAGCTCCAATTTATCGAGATGCGTTAATTGCGTCGGTACTTGTCAATTTATTTGCCTTAGTGTCACCATTATTTATCATGAATGTTTATGATAAAGTTGTTCCAAATCTTGCTTTTGAGTCACTTTGGGTACTTGCTATTGGTGCGGGCATTGCTTATGTTTTTGACTTCATCATGCGACAACTAAGAAGTTACTTAATTGATATAGCTGGAAAAAAAGTTGACATCATTGTCTCCTCTAAACTTTTTGCTAAAGTCATTGGCATCCCATTATCTCTGCGTTCTCCTAGTGTTGGTGGCATGGCTCGCCAGCTAGGTGAGTTTGAAAGTATTCGAGAGTTTTTAGCCTCTGCAACTATCACCTCACTAGTTGATTTACCTTTTGCAATCCTATTTGTCATTATTATTTATATCGTTGCTGGTGATTTGGCAGTAATCCCTGTTATCGCCAGCTTGTTGATAATTGCTGTCACCTTATATGTACAACCTAAACTTAAAGCCGCAATTGAAGAAAGTAACCGCTTTGCCAGTTTAAAGCATGGCCATTTAGTCGAGAGTTTAACGGCAATCGAATCGATTAAAGCCAATGGCGCTGAAGGTATTGTTCAAAAGAGCTGGCAACAAATGATTGGCCACACTGCCAACTGGGAATTAAAAACTAAAAAACTGGCTAATTATTTAGCCAACTTTGCCAATTTCTCTGTGCAATTTAGCGTAATTTGCGTGGTTATTTTTGGGGTATATCGCTTAGCTGACAACGAACTTTCTATGGGAGGCATAATTGCCGCGGTTATGCTATCCAGCCGAGCTGTCATCCCCATGGCACAATTAGCCTCCTTGATTACTCGGGGCAATTACACCATGAGCTCATTACGTCAACTTAACCAAATAATGGATCAAGAAGACGAATTTGAAAACAAAGGTCAGCTTGTGAGTAAAGAACGTATCAATGGCAGAATAACCGCTGATAATGTGAGTTTTACTTTTCCTGAAGCAGAAAAGCCAATTCTGTACCCTATGTCTATCAACATTGAACCCGGTGAGAAAGTGGCGATTATTGGCCGAAACGGATCGGGTAAAAGTACCTTAGCTAAATTGTTGTTGGGTCTGTATAAGCCAACCAATGGTAGCCTTCGATATGATGGTATCGATGCTGGTCAAATACATCCCAGTGATTTACGCCGTAACTTTGGTTACTTACCCCAAGATGTTACCCTTTTTCATGGCAGCATTAGAGACAATATTCTATTTGGCACTCGCCAAGTGAGCGAACATCAACTGATTAGAGCGGTACAATTATCAGGTGTAAGTCTGTTTACTCACCTAGAGTCTGAAGGCCTTGATCAACAAGTGGGTGAAGGTGGGTTATCATTAAGCAGAGGACAACGTCAAAGTGTGGCTCTAGCCAGAGCAACGCTTAATGACCCTCCAATCTTGCTAATGGATGAGCCAACAGCCAGCTTAGATGCGCGTGCAGAGAAACAATTTGTCAATTCAATGGCACTGGTCAGTAAAAATCGAACTTTACTGCTAATTACCCATAAAATGCATTTACTTAACTTAGTCGATCGCATTGTCATCTTAGATCGTGGCCACATTATTGCTGATGGTCCAAAAAAAGAAGTACTACAGAAACTTAATAATGGCCTGCTTGCTGGAGGTCAAAATACATGAGTAAACACTTAACCACTGCAGACTTAGAAATGGTCGATGATGTTTACGGCGCCATGATGACCGATGCCCCATCGGGTCATCGATTGATTATTTGGTCAATGGCAGCCATGATGCTGTGCTTTTTTATATGGGCGTATTTTTCTGAACTAGATCAAGTGACGACCGGTATGGGTAAAGTTATTCCATCTTCCCAAGTACAGCTTATCCAAAGTTTGGATGGTGGTATTTTACAAGAGGTCTTTGTCCAGGAAGGCATGCTCGTCGAAAAAGATCAGCCATTAGCACGTATCGATGATACTCGCTTCCGCTCTGACTTTGCTCAACAGGAGCAAGAAGTATATGGACTACAAACCAATGTTATTCGTATGCGAGCGGAATTAGACAGTATTGTTATTTCAGATATGTCTGCTGACTGGCGCCAACAGGTTAAAATAACCAAACAGTCTTTAATCTTTCCAGCAGAACTCATTGAACAGGAACCTGCACTGGTTAAACGTCAACAGGAAGAGTATTCAGGTCGTTTAGATAACCTTAGTAACCAACTTGAGATATTAGTCCGCCAAATACAACAGCGTCAGCAAGAAACGGAAGAACTATCGTCTAAAATATCGACTTTAACCACAAGCTATCAACTCATTTCTAGAGAGCTAGAACTCACTAAACCATTAGCACGAAAAGGTATTGTCCCTGAAGTTGAGCTGTTAAAATTAGAACGTGTCGTTAACGATATCCAGGGTGAACTTCAATCTGTACGATTATTACGCCCCAAAGTGAAATCTTCGATGGACGAAGCCATTTTAAAACGCCGCGAAGCCGTATTGATTTATGCGGCAGATTTACGTGCTCAGCTCAATGAGATACAAACCAAGCTATCAAGAATGAACCAAGCACAAATTGGCGCGTTTGATAAAGTCAGTAAAGCGGTTATAACCTCGCCAGTTGCAGGTACGATAAAATCAATTCATATTAATACATTGGGCGGCGTTATTCAGCCAGGGCAAGAAATAATTGAAATTGTGCCATCGGAAGATCGCTTATTAATTGAAACTAAAATCACCCCAAAAGACATCGCATTTTTACATCCAGGCTTACCAGCGATTATTAAAGTCACCGCCTACGATTTTACCCGTTATGGTGGCTTAAAAGGCACCGTTGAGCACATTAGCGCTGACACTTCGCAAGATGAAGAAGGCAACAGTTTTTATACTATAAAAGTAAGAACTGAAGAATCTAATTTAATGAAAGACGATGGCACACAGATGCCAATTATTCCCGGTATGCTCACCTCGGTGGACGTTATTACGGGGAAAAGATCCATACTTGAGTACATATTAAATCCAATTTTAAGAGCAAAAGATACTGCGCTGAGAGAGCGCTAAAGAACCGGGAGGGTTTTTTACAAATGATCAATACAACAAATCGACAACTAAGGTTTAGTGCGCTTGCATTGGCCATGTCGGTATTAATGTCACCTGTAGCGACTAGCCAAACACTAGAACAAGCAGTTGCACATACATTAGATACTAACCCAGAACTGCGTATTGTGTTCAACCGCTTCAAAGCGCGAGAAGAACAGGTTAATCAGGCTAAGTCTGGGTATATGCCAACAGTCGATATCACGGCAGGCTATGGTTGGGAGCAAACCGATAGCCCATCATCACGCCGAAAAGTACAACCTCTAAATGATAATTTAGATGAAGGGGTGATGGAACTTGAGCGTGGAGAAGCTGGTTTCAGTATCAAGCAGATGCTATTTGATGGTTTCTACACCAGTAGTGAAGTTGATCGTTACTCATTTGAAGCCAGTGCAGAGCAATGGGCATTATTTGCTGCCGCTGAAGACATGGCTTTAGATGTAGCTAAAGTGTATTTATACTTTATTCGTGCTGAACAAGTTCTCACTCTTGCACAAAGAAACTTAGAAAGCCATGAAGCAATATATGATCAAATAAAACAGCGAACAGATTCAGGTTTAGGGTCGATTGCTGATTTATCGCAAATCACCGGTCGTTTAGCTCGCGCAAACGCTAATGTGGTTTCGGCTAAAAATAATCTCCATGACGCTAAAGCACAATATATGCGTATTGTGGAAATCGCACCGGAGGATTTAATTTTACCTGTGCCCGATGCCGACATGCTACCTAAAAGCTTAAGTGAAAGCATAAAACTGGCTTCTTCTAGCCACCCTATTTTGAAATCTTCAGAAAATGACATCAACGCAGCTAAACAAGAGCGCAGCTCGGTTAAGTCGAATTATTACCCTAAATTCAATCTTGAATTGAGTGGTAACTGGAACAATGATGTTGATGGCGAAGATGGCTACAGCCAAATTGCCAATCAAAATGTCAATGGATACAGCAATGACTTAGTCGGTATGGTAAGAATGCGTTACAACCTATTTGCTGGCGGTAAAGATATCGCCCGCGATAGAGAATCTGCCTACAAAATCAGTGAAGCGAAGGAAATTCAACAACGCGCAAATCGCCAAGTCGTTGAAGGTGCTTCGCTTGCATGGAACGCCTTTGAAATGTTATCGCCACAAAAAATGTATATTCGTGAACATGTTGTTGCCTCAAAACAAACTCAAGTTGCTTACGAGCAGCAGTTTAACCTAGGTCAACGTACCTTACTCGATTTACTCGACACCGAAAACGAGCTATTTGAAGCGCGTAAAGATTATTTACAAACTGAATATGATGAAATTATTGCTCAATATCGTGTATTAAACTCGACCGGTAGGTTATTAGAATCATTACGAGTAACTCGCCCTGATGTATGGTCTGGTGAACGTAATTACGAAGGAGGAGCAAACTAATGCGTTACTTCATTTTATTATTAATGGTCAGCTTAACCAGTGCTTGTTCTATGAATGATACTATTTCTATGGACCAACCCACTCAACAGCAATTTGATCTAAACGATCAAGATCGTGATGGTGTTATTGCTGCAAGAGAACGCTGCATGGGCACAATCATCGGATCTGAGGTTGATAATTATGGTTGCGGCACAGTTAAAAAGATTAACGAACGCCAAGAACTTGAAATTTTATTTGAAAACAACTCTGATTATATCGATCCACAGTATTACTCACAAATAGAAAAGGTTGCGAGTCTGATGACACTTTATCCTTCAACGGTTGTGACCATTGAAGGACATTGTAGTAATCGTGGCAGCTATGAGCTGAACTTAGCTTTATCACAAAACAGAGCTAAAGCTGTTACCACAATACTCCAAGATACATTTGGTATTGAAGCGTCACGTTTGAACTCTGTAGGCTATAGTTTTGATCGCCTTATCGACACTAGTGGTACTCCAGAAGCTGAAAAAGTGAATCGTCGCGTTATCGCTGAAGTACAAAGTGAAGAGACTATTCCAAATTTAAAATGGCATATTTACACTGTTGATCAACAAACAGAATAGCGATAAGTAAAGTTGTCATAAACATAAGGGCTAGCAGCGTTTGACTCTATCGAGATGCAATAAGTCCATAACAAAAAGAGGCTGTCACGTTTTAATTGTGGCAGCCATTTTGTCTATTTCAACACTTTTTGCGGCGCCTACGCAAACACTAAATGCTGACAAAATTATTTCGACTCTTAGCCAGAATTATGGCCAGCGCGCAGGCTTAAGGGCCAAAGCCTGGTTTAAAGTGGTTGACGAAGCACAAGCTTTACCGGAAAAACAACAACTAGAGAAAGTGAATCAATTTTTCAATTTATTCAGATTTGTTGATGACAAAGTACTTTGGGGTGACTCTAACTATTGGGCCACACCAATGGAGTTTATCGGTGTAAATGGCGGCGATTGTGAAGACTTCTCTATTGCCAAATACTTTACCTTACTCCAATTAGGTGTATCAGAGGATAAACTGCGTATCACCATGGTAAAAGCGACTTCTGTGAATCAATACCACATGGTGCTCGCCTACTATGAAACACCGAGTTCGGTCCCGTTAGTTTTAGATAATTTAGACAAGAAAATTAAACTTGCCACACAGCGACGCGATTTACTCCCTGTGTATAGCTTTAACGGTAAGCAGTTATGGTTAAATAAAGAAAAAGGTCGAGGGGTGTTAGCAGGCTCATCATCACGACTAGAAAAATGGAATGATTTAACACATCGCTTAGGTGTTGACCGTTTACGTCAACCCAAACTTAAAATGGAGTAGTGACCACATGACCCTGTTTCGACAGATTTATGCGTTACTTTTCGTACTATTCTTGCTAACGATAGCAAGCTTAGCTTACGTGCAATTTAACGAGACTCAGAGCTTTCTCGCAAAGCAAATGGAGTCAGACCTTAATAATGCCAGTCACTCATTAGGACTGATGCTTGTACCAGCTTTAGAAGCCGGTGATGATGCTGCAACAGAGACCTTAGTCAATGTCTTGTTTGAAGGTGGATATTACCAACAAATTAAGCTTACCTGGTTAGTAGATGGTAAACAGCAAGTCTGGAATAATGCCATTCGAGTACAAAATGTCCCCCAATGGTTTATTGACCTTGAAATTTTTAAGCCTATTGCTAAAGAAAGTATCATCACATCAGGTTGGTTACAGCTAGCTAAAATTGAAATAACCGCTCACCCAGGGTTTGGTTACCAGGAGATGTGGCGGATTATAACCAATATCATCATAGTATTTTCAATTTTATTCTTAATCGCCATCATCTTTGCTCGAGTTGGTTTAAGCATCATCTTAAAACCATTGAATTCGCTATCAGAGCACGCTAAAAAAATTGCTAATCGTCAATTTGGCCCAGATATGCCAACCCCTAAAACAACAGAGTTAAAGGAATTGGTTCAAGCATTTAATAGCATGTCGAGCCAACTTAAACAGGTGTTTAATTCGCTAGATGAAGAAGTATCAGCTTTACGTAAGAAAAACTTAGTTGATCAAGTTTCCAATCTTCCTAACCGTCAATACATGGTAAGCCGGATTAATGGTTGGCTTAGTGAGCCTAGTTCTGGTGCATTATTTTTAGTTAAAATGGACTGGCTTGAAGATGTGCATAGCCAGTATGGCTATCAAGTAAGAGATGAAACCATCAAGTTACTTGGCAATAAATTACATCACCATTTAGATGACATTAGCCCTTCTGTTATTGCACGAATAGCTGCATATGAATTCGCCTTCTTAATTGAAGAAAGTGAACACGAACAACTCAGTAAATACTTACAGGGCATGATCCGCACAATCAATAAAGAAATATCGAAAGCAGGTTGTAAACCCAATGAGCAATTCAATATTGGTATCGCTGAACGTTTAGGTCAAATGAGTGTATCGGACATACTTGCTCAAGCTGACAATGCGTTACAAAAATCGATTAAAGATAATAAAATCTTTCATTGGTATGAAAATACTCAGCAGCAATTATTCAGCCGTGATGAGTGGCGACAAAAGCTCACCCACGCAATCAATAACAATCAATTTCAATTTCGTTGGCAACCCATATTATTAAATGAAAACAATGAAGTGTGTCAACGTGAACTGTACTGTCAACTCACATTAGATAATGAAGTGTTACATGCAGGTCAGTTTATGCCTTTTGTGGAAATTTTATCATTGGGTACCGTGTTAGATCGCTGCTTAATTGAAACCGTTAATAGCCATCATTTATTTGACCGTAATTTTGAACCTGTGGCCATCAACCTAACTTATCAAAGTATTGGCGATCATGAGTTTCATCTTTGGATTAAGAAATTCCTTAGAAATCATAAAACGCCTGAACGCATTTGTTTTGAGATCCCTGAAGCAAGTGTCTATAGCGATTTAAGCTCATGTGAACACTTGTGCAATATTATTCGTGATTGTGGTGCCCACTTCGGTATTGACCATTTCGGTCGTCAATTCGGCTCCATGGCCTATTTACAAAACCTAAGACCCAGCTATGTAAAACTGGATCAATCTTTTGCTTTTATCGAAGAGAATCAACACAACAGTGAGCTATGTCGCGCGTTGGTTAACGTGGCAAAAGGACTAGATATTCAAGTTATTGTGACGGGAATTCAAGAGAATAAGCAGCTAAGCCGCTTTAACGACTTACGTTTAGATGCACACCAAGGCTACATAGCCCCGCCTGTTGATATCAAACTCACCTAATCATCATTAGGGTATCTATCACCCACAAAAAAACCAGTAGTATGCATGCTACTGGTTTTTTATTGGCTTATTCAACTTTATTAGCTATTTGACTCAAACAACTTAATCGTCGACACCATCATCCATGTCAAAATCATCATCTGAATCATCAGCGTCATCAAAGACATCAATATCGTCACCATCTGCAATCTCATCTGGCTCAGGTGCTGGCTTAGCTTTCTTTGGAGGCGCGGTATCAGGCACCTTAGACAAATCAATGCGAGTTTGCTGTTTAGCCATAAACTCGGCACGGGCGACTTGCCAAGCATCACCAAACTCAGCCAACGCAGCTTTAGTTTGTGCCTCATCAAGATCATGCAAATTTACTTTAACGATATCTTCTACATACTCAATGATGACATTGCGTACTGTATTAAATAAATAGATACGCCCTTTGGATGCTTCAGGTAATTGGCCGTCGTGAATAACAATTGTATTCCCTCTAGCCGTTCTTAACTCACCAACCCATAATTGTTTTTTTACTGTGTTATACATATATGCTAACGCCCTTAAATCAACACATATACCAAAAAGATATGCTCGATGAACTTATTAATAACCTCGGCTCAATATTATTAAGCTTCAATAATGTGGGTATTTAAACAGAATAATACAGAGAATCAATGCCTAATTTAGTTAATTTTCAAATTTTGGTAAAAATATTTAAAAATAATTTACCAATAGCGTAATGACCTTAAAAAACGCACAATATTTATGTATGTATCATGATACGACATTAAAAAATTTCACTTTACACAAGCATAAACCGACACTGTCTTGCTTTAAAATCATCCAATTTATATTTGATAACTGCAGATTAGCTTAAATTTTTCATGCTTCAAGTTTTTATCAGATCTTTCTGAGTTTTAGTCACACAAGTTTAAAATTATTTTGCCTTTATGCATACCTGACTCCATATATTGATGAGCTTGAACCACCTCATTAAACGCAAACACTTTATCAATGGGTGGAGTAAATTGTCCGCTTTCAAGTAACGGCCAAACATACAGCTTAAGCTCTGCGGCAATCTGGGCTTTTGCTACTACACTTTGTGGTCGTAACGTCGAACCAGTCCATATAATACGTTTTGCCATTAACCTGAAAATATCAACCGTTGCTTTAGGCCCTCTTTGCATCGCAATTGATACCATTCGTCCATCCATTGCGAGCACTTTTAAATTTTCATTAATAAAATCGCCACCCGCAATATCGACGACCACATCAACACCTTGATGATGAGTTAGCGACAGAATAGACTCTGCAAAGGATTGGTTATTATAGTTAATCGCATGCGTGGCACCTTGGCTAAGGCAGAACTGGCATTTATCATCGGTGCCTGATGTGGCAAAAACGTTTGCACCAAGCTGGCTGGCAAGCTTAATCGCCGTGCTACCAATGCCGCCTGACCCTCCATGCACTAACACTGTTTCACCCGCTTTTAATCCTGCCCGCATAAACACATTGCCCCAAACCGTAAAAAAGGTCTCAGGCAGCGCCGCTGCTTGAATAAAACTCCAAGCTGCAGGAATGGGTAAACAGTGTGCAGCAAAGGTATTAACTTGTTCTGCATAGCCACCACCGGGGACCAGAGCGCAAACTCTATCCCCAATATCCCACTGGGTAACATCATCCGCTATCGCAATGATAACGCCTGCCACTTCTAAACCAAGAATAGGACTTGCGCCCTCAGGAGCGGGATAGGCTCCCATACGTTGTTTAATATCAGGGCCGTTGACGCCTGCAGCGTGTACTTTTATGCAAACCTGACCTGATTGTAAAGGTGCAAGACTACCGCTACCTAGCCGCATGACATTAGCATCTCCAGGTTGATCAAACACCACCTGCTGTATCATTTTATTCTGAAGCATACTTTTAGTCCTATAATTTAAATAAAAACCACTAACCAAGAGATCGCAACAATATGGTAAAAAAATACCAACACAAACGACAACTTATTTATCTTTGGTTACCTAAAGAAAAAATTGTTTAATTTATAATCGAAAAATATTGATCAAATAATATGAATAGCTAAAATAGCGCCCCCAGAAGCACTAAAGGCACCTATGTTACGAGCCACTATGTCAAAAAAGTCCGTATTAAGCACTATTGTTACTTTGATAATATGTTGTTTTCCAGTTTCCGCAAAGACTATCCATATAGCCTCTGATGTGTGGTGCCCTTACATTTGTGACGACCGACCAGGTTATCTAGTTGAAATAGTACAACGAGCATTTGAAATCCAGGGGGTACAGGTAACTTTTGTACCCATGCCATTTAACCGTGCATTAAAAGAAACTCAGGTTGGCAATATTGACGCAGTTTTAGCCATATCAAAAAGTGTGGCTGTTGAACAAGGTTTACTTACTGGGGAGACTGTTGTCGGTGAGGTAAGTAATGATTTTTTTACTGTTAACAATAATCCCTGGAGATATGAAAAACTGAGCGATCTTTCATCAAAATCTATTGCAGTTATTAAGGGATACGATTACGGCGAAGCATTAGAGTCTTACTTGTCCAATAATCAGCAAATATATTGGGCTGTTGGCGATAAACCACTGTCGATGAATATTATAAGAATGATCAGAGGGAGGCACCAAATTATTATTGGTAATAGATATGTTATTCAATACACTGCTAGACAACTAAAATTGTCTGAAAAAATAAAATATGCTGGTTCCATGCCAGATAAAATCAGTCTATACGTTGGCTTTAATCTTAATAAACTGATCAAAGCACAACAGTTTGATCTAGGTGTAAAGACACTAAAATCTACGGGGGAATACCAAAAAATTCTCGATAAGTATCAGATCCCATCATATTAAAGTAGACCGAATTGACTTATAAAATGCTCACTATTTCTTTGAACATTTTATAAGCCCTTTCTATATCAAAAATAACTATTTAATACACTTACTCAATTGGATCTTACAGGCATCAATCACAGTGTAAGTGGCAACTGAACTGGCTTTGCCTGTGCCCTCTAAAATAAGGCTGTCACCCAAAGGCTGCCACAATTTAAAGTCACTTGCCATAATGGTCACTTGAGGTACCTTCATACTGACTGCCAAATGTGCTGTTGCAGTATCGACACTCAAACAAAAATCACATTTTGCCATTAAGGCTGGCAACTGAAAAAAGTTTTCTAGCGCAGTAAAAACCTGAATTTTTAACGCTGACAACTCTGCATCAGCCTCTACATCCTGCTGTACTGACATCAATTTATTCGGTGGAGTATTGATGATAAATACCACTTGCGGATAAAGCTGAGCTAACGTCAACATAACCGTCTTTAACTGTGCCCAAGGATAATCTTTCTTATCCGCAGTCGATAAATGATTCATAAAACAAATTAGCTTGGTATTATCTTTACCGGTTAAATCATCAATAATTTGCAGAGCTTGCTGGGTGTATTTATCTTCAGGCTGGATCATTAATTGGGTATAGCCAGACACCAAATCAGATGTGGTTAACCCTAAAAGCTGCTTAAAACACTCAGCATATAACTCAGTAATATGCTGGGTCGAGTCAGCAATATCATCGTAACTAATCACCCCATCTAGTTTATTAAAATAAAGCCAATTACTGAAAAAATTCGCCCCACTTGTGGTCGCAACACTGAGCGCTTGTTTAGAAATAGTGCGTGCTAACTTTGCATATTGAGTTGAACGGTTTTTACCCACAAACACAATAACATCGTAATATTGTTGCTGGGCCTTGGTAATGTATTGCTCACGCTCAGCGATATTGGACACAATAGGATATATATCACCAAAATCACCAATGGCATTAATCCACTCGGTTAAAATTTGATTGCGTCCACCAGCCCATTCATGCGGACTACGTCGACAATCGTCAAACCAAATATCAATGGTCAAATGGGGATATTTCGCTTTTAACGCAGATAACCAGACACCTTGGTAGACAAAGTCCCCAATGGCCAAGTGGGTCATATAAAGTACTTTTTTAGCATTAAGTAGCTGCTGATGGCTGATTAATCCGCTCACGTTATCCCTTACTTCAAACTGTCTTTAAACTGGTTAAAATGCTTGTCTAATGATGGTGTCACTAACATACGCTTAAAGGCTCTAGACCAATTCAAACGCAGTTTTGTGAGCTTGCGTTGCGGCATTTTCTCTAAACTCCCCACAGGATTGATATCTGAAAGCCCTGCTAGGTCGACTGATACACAATAAGGAATTAGCCCAAATGGATAAATACCCAATGACCACCAAGATTTAATATGTCCATCCACTGGCTCAACAATATAAGGCATATTTTTTAATAGCGACTTAGCACCTTGCTTACTGATCACTTGCGCGACCGCACTTATCGGAAACTTATGGTAACTGACAAATTGGTGGCCTTGATAATCAAATGAATCTCTAATGTTACTCCCACCACCACGACGTAGCGGATACAACTTAATAAAGTCCCAATTTGCGTGGGGTAAGCTTGCCATTAAATTAACTACGTCAGCGAAGTTGTCTTCTAAACCAATGTCATCTTCAAGCACAAAGGCGAAATCAAGATCATCGTCGATGATTTTCTGCCAAGCGCGTTTATGACTTAGGGAGCAACCAATTTCGCCCTTACCCAAATCTCTATGGTAGCTTTTTTGCGCTAATAAGCGTGGCGAAACGGCTTCAATTTGTTCAGCAGTTAGTGTCGCACCATCCACCCCTTCAATACGTTCAAAAGGAATGTCTTGCTGTTGTAACTGTGCAGAAATAGCCTCTAACCGCTTTGGAGAGCGGTTAAGGTTAATGACAAAGACTTTATATTTAAGCAAAATTGATCACTCCAGATAAATTGCGCTACCGATATTGCCTATCGCGCGACTCGCCACAACCAAAACACTAAATAGTGACAAATTTCTTAGCAAGATAGTTCAACATAAATTTAGGTAGCTTATAACGTTTATGGGCTTTATTGATAAAAAGATCCCAGCCGCTTTGCTTAATTTCCACCAATGTTTCACTGGCAATCAAATGCTGATTCAATTCGCAAAAATCATTCACAAACCGTACTTCACGCTTCAAAGAAGAATTAGTGTATCCACGACCTGCATAATGAATAAAGCTGGCATTACGATAGCCGTCTTGTCCTAGCACATCCATACGATTAAATTCTGCATCAATACTTTGATATTTTAACCCATCTCGCTGGATCAGATAATTGATGTAGGTTTGCTCATAATATTTAATGTGATTACAAACCTGTTGCAAGTCTTCTAAAGTCGCGATGTCGAATAATTTGCTTTGATTCGAGATCAGCATACAGCCTAGATTAAAATACACTGGGCGACCATTGACTTGCGGCCAATCAACTACAGGCTCTTTTATGGCAAATATTTTATCGAGTACAGGTTGGCGCTCTAACAAAGCGCCTTCATTGAACATATAAATGGTTTCTAGGTCATCGTATTGTTCAAAAATATCCTTTGCGTGTGGAGTGATAATAATATCAGCATCGACATATAGGACTCGATCGTATTCTTTTAGCAACTCTTTGATGTATAGCTTTTCGGTCCAAGCTGGACTTGCGGTATGCTGAGGGTTTTGTATGTTGATTGGATAATGAAATTGGTCAGACACAATTAAGTCTGCACCCACTTTTTCAGCATAAAGCTTAAATCCAAGTAACGCTGCGTTGTACATTGGATTGGTATCACCAATCGCCAGCGTAAAAATAGCCTTTTTCATTTAATTTTCCAGATAACATCAAACAATTAAAAACAATTTACTGTCCAATAAAGTGCTGCGTTTTTAACCAATCTAAGTACTCAGGCACAGCCTGCTCTACTGTCTTAAATTGGTGCTGGCAACCTACCGCACGAAGCTGAGTTAAATCAGCTTGAGTGTAACTCTGGTATGCACCTTTTAGCTTATCTGGAAACGGAATGTACTCAATATGACCTTTGCCATGATAGTCAATTACCGCATTTGCAACGTCATTAAAACTTTGTGCTTTACCGGTACCACAATTGAAAATCCCCGATACTTTGGCGTTTTGCCATAACCACAAATTGACTTGAACCACATCTTCAACAAACACAAAATCACGTAATTGCAGACCGTCGCCGTAACCATCAACCCCAGCGAATAAACGGCACACGCCATTGGCTTTTATTTGGTTATTAAAGTGGAATGCTACGCTTGCCATGCCGCCTTTGTGTTGTTCACGCGGGCCATAAACATTGAAATAACGTAATCCAGCAACCTGCGTGGTTAACTTTTGCTGACGGACATATTGATCGAATAAAAATTTCGAATATGCATACACATTAAGTGGCTTCTCCACTTCACGTTGTTCAACAAAACTCTCGCTGCCACCGTATACCGATGCGGATGACGCATAGATAAACTGAACATTGTTAGCCTGGCAAAAATGCAATAAAGTTTTCGAGTATTCGAAGTTATTTTCCATCATAAACTTGCCGTTCCACTCGGTGGTGGATGAACAAGCACCTTGGTGAAAAATAACCTCAACGTCATAATCTAACTGGCCTGATTTTACTTGAGCGAGAAAGGCATCTTTATCTAAATAGTCAGCAATTTCGCAATCAGCTAAATTGAACATTTGAGTGCCATCAGTTAAATCATCTACCGCAATAATATCGGTTCTGCCTAATTGATTTAATGTCTTAACTAAGTTACTGCCAATAAAGCCTGCGGCTCCAGTAATTATGATCATATTTTTGCTTCCACTGAGTTGGATTAATTTTGTTTAAACAAACTATTCAAATTTGGCTTATTTAGCATAATGTCGATTTAAAAATTCACTGATATCTTCAGCCGCTTGATCAACATCAACCAAGGCCATATTTCGGCCTGTACGGCGACCAATAGGTGGCGTAAATGCGAGCCTTTTGGCTGGCTCTGTCAATGTTTGCCATTTCACTTTAGGTTGAGATCGCCGCCCAGCATAAAAGCCTACCGTTGGAATATTATGCAGCCCAGCAATATGCAGCGGTCCTGTGGAGCCCGCAATAAACATGTCTGCAGCGACAATTGAACGAGCAAAATCAGCCAAACTTTTCAGCGGCGTCGCTAATTCAACTTTAATCTTGGTCTTCTTCAGCATAGATTGAATGTTAAGCGCCAGTGCTTTCTCGTCACCGTTATAAGTTAGAACAAATCGACACTCTAAACTTGTAAGCTTATCAATTTTTTTGATAAGTTGGCCAAAATGATCAACCGGCAAGCTGCCAGATGAACCACCAGTACCGGGGTGAATAAATATTAACTTTTCATCATTTTGTTGCTGATAATACTTGCGCCATTGCTCACGTTCAGAATTAACATCCCATAATTGGGTCGGTAACGCCGGGATCGATATTTGGTGATTATTTAGAAATTGTTCCGCCAACATGTAACTACCACGCCAACAGGGCTCACCTTTTTTATACTGAGTGTTAGCGCGGTGGGGGTACAGATATTGAAACCAGCCATGATTAGGCGCAATTTTATATGGAATAGCCGCTTTGGTAACTAAACGATAAATGCGTAAGTCAGAATGCGACACGATAACAGCATCATAATTATTCGCCTTAATTTGCTCGACTAACTGGGTATCATCGCCGCTATCAACCACCACATCGTCAATATAAGGACAAGTCAGCGCAAAACTTTTCATCACAGGCGCCACAAAGACCTCAATACGCGTATTGGGTAGTGCTTTTTTCAAAATATAAAAAGCAGGCCATGTGAGAATAAAATCTCCAATCTTGTCATGACGAATGAACAGAATTTTTTCCATCATTATCTTCTTTCTCAGATTGTCTAAGTCATCTAAACAGAGTTTACAGACCAAACATATAAAAGAGAAAGACCTGCAAGCAGGCCTTAAAGTTCAGTTAACTTGCGTTAAGCATTAACAGCATAAAGCTTAGAACGGTAATGAACACATAAAATATAACTAGGGTGAGTGAGTGATAACTACATACCTTTAAATACAATATATTAGAGGGATTAATGTTTTTTATTAATACACTTACTGCCAGTTTTGTAGATTAAAGCACTATTAATGGTCTTTTCATAGCTTTAATCTACATTTTCATGAAAGAATATCATTTTTCACTGCTTTAAAGTAATCTATGATTTTATCTAAAAAGTCAGACTCAGACGCTGTAATTTCCTTCCATACAATTTTAGACTTAATCAGTTCCAATATCTTTCCTTCTGGTTGATTTAACCAACTTTTGACAGTAGTTTCTATTTGTTTATTGGAGTTACATAGCGAATCCAGTTGAACTTTTACGTTATCCAATAACAACTCGGCATTTAAGAAGTCATCATCAGGCATTTCTAAAGGACTCAATTGCCTGATGGCTTTTAATTTTATCAGACTCTCTACAAGCTCGTCTAACACCTTCAGCTCAGACTTGTTTAGAACCAAGCTCCTATTAAAGCGGTATGCTTTATCAGCAACTTTCCATGCAAAGAAAGCAGCCACTGCGGAAAACAGTGCTGCAATAGCACTTATGCCTGATACAACTTCCATTATACTACTTCCTTCAGACATTTATTCTGCAACCACAAGTACAACACTGTTAGAGATACTCTCGATCAGATCCGTTTTTTCTAAAGTTTTTTGTCCAACAGGTTCAGTGTATTCAACACCGTGATTTATCAGCATAGGAAGTGCATAAGCAATTTTTACAGCGTAATTGACGTTTTGTGCTAATGTTCCAGTAGATTTTATAGCAGCATTTTGGTTTAAAGACGCAGACGCTATACCGATGACAGTTCCCATTTCATTAACCATAGGGCTACCTGAGTTACCAGGTTGAATAGGTGAGCTTATTTGGAAGTATCGTGTATCTCCTTGAATACCTGAATTAGCATTAATAAAACCGAAGGTTGCCTTTTGTTCATTACCTTGTAATCCGATATTAGGATAGCCTAGAACCGCTATTTCTGTGCCTTGTTTAGTCTTCTTCTTCAATTCAATTGAAAGACCTTCGACTGATTTATCTACTTTAAGTAAAGCTATATCGTTACTACTGTCGTGATCAACTAATGAAGCTGGTACAGATTTACCATTTAGAATAATTGAAATGCTTGATGAACCTTCTATTACATGACTATTGGTAAGCAAATACCCATCGTTAGAAATAAAGAAGCCTGTGCCGGTAGCAACGCTTTTTGAATACTCTGGTTTAGGCTTATTGGGTTCAGATTTCACAGTTGCAGAAGTCTGCTTGCTAGCATCGTATTTTTTCTTCATTGCTAGTGCTAATTGTCCAGCGTTACTTGCCATATTACCTGCTGTCCCAGAATCTGATGCTACAGACATTATTTGACTTGTATAACTCTGAGGAAGTTGCACATACTCGACTAAATTACCAAACTCATAATATTGGTGCCACAAACCTTGCTGATTTTTTAATATAACATATGACTCTGGTTTTTCGTTTGCCATATTCACAAACCCCCAAAATGTAGCTATGGAGCTGTTACTTGAGTTAAAAAACTCTCCTGTACCAAAAAATAGTTTATTACCAAAAACTCCAGTATATTTAGCCTCGCCACCATTTCCATATTTTCGGAGAACGACACCTTTAGACAATCCTCGTTTAGAGTCAATCTCAAGAAATGCGTAATTTAAATCTATGCTGCCGTCTGGTTTAGTGGTGCCCTGAACTTCATATGATTTTGTCGATCTGTTTCCCTCTCTCCAATACATCCCGTAATTAACATTGTTATTTCCAGTAATAGCTCGATAATAATGTCTATCAGTTATACCTTCATTATGGTATGCGATCTCATACCAATCCAAGCTTCCTGCGTTCACAGTCATCTTACCTAGACCATGTGTTTTTCCATTTTTACACCCGCCGTCCCAATGTATATCTTCTGGATTGATTTTTGATTGTGGGTATCCCTCAAAATTATACCCTTCCATTAGAAATTGGCACTTTTCTGTTTTATTTCTAGGTTGAATCCAGTATGAACTATAAGTCCCATCAGTAATATCACTGACTTTTGACATATAATTGGAAACTTCAACATCAGAAACTTGTCGATTATTGGGTGTAGATTTACAGCCTGTTAATGCAATGATAATCCCTATAGCTAATAGAAAAATATTTTTCATAAATGTCCCTTTTAACATGTTAAGCATACTTTTATATATATCAATATAATGTAATAACGAAAGTATGTCATTGATCTGGTATAGCTAATTTGAAATTCATACAACTTAATTATAGTGCTCAAAATTCTAGTTAATTTACGCTAAACTAGCAGGGTGAGCGCATAAGTGTTTAATAATTGACCTAACAATAAAAGTACACTCAATTGCACTCATTAATATCTGTTGTCAGCTTAACATTCGTATAGATCATGAGTGTTTATCGAACAGTTTTTGAGTGATAAACGTTCATATGGTAGCCCTGGCTAAACTAGGCTGGTTTTATTCACTTGCAGAGTTGATTCTTTCCTTAAGGAAAGTCTTTCTGCTTAATGCCTTTGAACCAACCATAATGGCTTTTTCAATTATCCTTTCATCGCCCATCAATACTAGCCTTTCACTAGGTCGTGTAGATGCTGTATAAAGCAAAGTCTGATCAATCATTCGCTCAGCCTCGTTAGGCAACATTACAAAACAGTTAGGCCATTGTGAACCTTGTGATTTATGAATAGTGATGGCATAACCTAGCTGAAGTTTTGCAAGCACATCAACGGTGAGGTTTATCGATACGTGATTTACTTCAATAACGCCGACTGCACCATTTTCATCTTGTTGCTCAAACACTTCAGTTACAATACCTAAGTCACCATTTCGCAGATCTGCGGCATCATCGTAATTATTGGCGATAACCAGAATTGGATCACCTAACAAAATTTTGGTTCCTGTCGATGTAACCCAAGGAATCCAACCTCTTGAAGCATCTTGGAAATAGATTGCTTTTCTGGCATGGCCAACAGATGCTTGAAGCTCAATATTTAGATTATCGACGCCAAACTCACCTTTTCTAACTGGTGATAAAACAATGCTTTGTTCAATACCACCTGACTCTCGCCAAAGTGTTATCAACCTGCTCACTGAGGGATTTCTTTCAATAGAGCAATCGCTACTTTCACTCAGTGTATTTTTCGTATCCTGAGGGTTCAGCAATGCTCGATTTCTAACTGAAGTAGCAAAACTGTGTATGCAGCCATCAGCACTTTGGCGTTTTACTTGGGACAAATTGAAGAATGGAATTTGTGTATCTGTTAATGCCTGGAATACTAATCCATTACCCACAGGCGGTAGTTGAGACGTATCACCCACAAAAATTAGCCTTGTAGCATCGGGCAATATCCCGATTAGACGATACATCGACAACAAATCAACCATTGATGACTCATCAATAATTAGCAATATTTGTTCAGGTAGCTTGGGCTTGTTATCGCCTACATGCTCTCCAACAAACTTGGCAATGGTTGAGGCAGGCCTTTGTGTACTTTCCGCCATACGCTGAGCGGCGCGCCCTGCTAGCGCAACCTGATAGCACTGCAAGCCCTCAGACACTCGATCATATACTCCTAAAATGGCTTTAAGTATTGTCGTTTTTCCTGTGCCTGCCCCACCAGATATACCGCAAATAGGTGATAAAACGGCCCCAACAATAGCATTTCGTTGATCAACTGTTAGTTCAAAATTCAACGTGGTTTCGTAATCTGCCATTGCAGATAACACCAGATCGTTTGATAAGCCAGTCTCCCAGGACGCTAATAATGAACCGTCGCCCTTTTTTCGTTGATGTGCATCAACAAAAAACTGAGCGACAGACGCCTCCATCAACGCTTTACCATAAACCTGGTAGCCACTACTCACCTGAACTAAAAATCCTTGTTCACAGGCAATGTCACCAATATTTTCAGGTGGATTAGATTTCATTAGCTTGCTGTATTCTTTAATCAGCTCTACTTGAGTAATTACAGTGGAACCTGTTTTATTTGCATAATTAATAGCTGCATGCTGAGTAATTCCAGCCACAACAACTTCATCTTCCAAGGTGAAGCCAAGCTTATTTGCTAATTTTGAGACCTGATCAAATGAAGCTCCCATTGCTACTAATAAAAACGGGTGCTCTTTGACTTTATCTATCGCGTACTCGCCAAAAATTGCGACTAACTTTTCACCGAACCCTAAAGGTAAACACTGCTCTTCAAGCCAGTTAATCGTGTTATAAAGAGCCGAGCTAGGCCAGTTGTCCAATAAATCTCTTACACGAGATTCTGTCATACCCGCAATGTTTAGCAGTGCTTGTTTATCTTGTTGAATAATTAGCTGAGTAAGCTGTTTATTTCTTACTAGTCGATTAGCGATGACACTGCCAATTCCTTTGATATTACTGCTTATCCAACGAGATAAAATCCTACCTGATGGTTTCAGGAACTTAATATTGGCAGCATCTATTGTGTATTCACTCAACGAAAAGTCATTTACTACGAAATGATTAAGTCGCTCTTTACCTGATACCTCCCACAAGCTGCCTATTGTAGCGGTATCTTTAGCATGCTCGGGGAACTTAACGACCGTTGTTTTATCACGTTTTTTTATTGAACCGTCAACGTTGATCAAATCAACTGTTGCGTATGAGTTTGATCGTTGTTTTTTGACTTGAATGATTTGGCGTAGATGGATAACTTCATTCATATCTTGAATCCTGCCGCTCCAGATTGGACCAGGTTCTGCTGTTTTTTAAATTTGGTCAGTTCACGCTGAAGCTGTCGATTCTCAGCTTCTAATTCAACTATTCGCTGTGTCAGAGCATTATTGCTCATTGACACCATATTAGTTTGCTTTTCAGCTCTTTCTCGTGCGGCTTCATGAGACTTTTTATCTTCATCAATTTTCCGAAACCAATAGCCGTCAGCTTCTTCAATAAGTGTTCTGACGGCTTTATTTTGGGTGCATACTGACTTAGCAAAGCCAAGTTCCTCAGCCAAAACTCTACGATTAACCTTACCGCTATATTCATACTCATCCCAATCTCGAGCGGCGTTTCGTTCATTAATCCACGCTTGTACTAACTTGAGATTTTCTTGAGCAATTTGTTGCCCACTCTTGCCTTTGATCATCGTCTATCAACCTCTGGAAGAGGCTTGTCCAACCGTTGATTAAGCACTTTCATATCGACATTTGGCATCATGTAAGCATTATGTTGCCAGCGCACAAATTGCTCTAATAAACTTTCGTTTTGCTTCTCTAGACGTTCAACTTTAGCTTCAAGAATAGAAATCTGCTCCTTTGCAAACTCAAGAGTGACATCCTTTTCGGTACTATTTAACTGCTCCTTTAAGCTATCTTTCCTATTATTAAAGGCTTCTACTAGAGCAGGATATGAGAGCAGCGTATGTCGACTGACACTCTCTTCTCCTAGGACTTTTGCAAGCTGTGCCGCAAAACTATTCCACGTTAACTTTCCTGACCATTTATCAAGTTCATGCAATGCTACAGGCAGTGTTTTTTCTGTGATTATCTTTTTAGGCATTTTCGATCCCCAGCAACATTGCTACCGTTGACTCTTCAACAAGATCTTGACTGCTAACCTTTATGTCAAAATCTTTTTGTTCTAGCGCTCGTTTTACTGGGCTTGGATCATGCTCAGGCGGGATCCATAAGATTGCACCTTCTGGTGTATCTTCTGATTCAAGTCGCTCACGTTGTGTACGAATATGTGCTAGCTTCCAGCCCAAATGTGAAACCCATATGTCAGCACCAAAAACACTGTCAGATTTATCTTCTGTAGCCTTGATGAATTGAGACTCCACATGCTTTTCAAGCCTAATAATTCGTTCAAGTGTTTCAGGCATACCCTTAATGCAAGCATGCTCTTTACATGTCATACACTCACCACCTTTTGTGCAAGGGGACATGGCATAATCATGAACACACATTCCATATTCTGTCACATCTGCTATACCGATTCGATTTACACCTAAGTCTTTGTAACTGACTGGCAAATTCAACTTTATGGCCTCTAATGCTGTAGGCCTTTCATTAAACTCAACAATACTCCTCACTTGCTGTTCACGTTCATCCTTTGTACGTAAATCATAGTGGCGATTATCATTGATTCGAGCCCGACCAGCCCATCTGGCAAGCTGCCATGCATCCATTCCTCCCCGTTCGGCATTAGTTGATAACCAAACTCGAATTTGGTGAGACGTTAGACGAATATCTGAACCATCTTCATCCTTATAACCCATACGTTGAAACAAGGTTTCGGGTGGATTTTTAAGTTTATCCCTGACGGCTAATTGAGCATTTAATTCATTTACACTTGGCAGCCGCCATGAAAATTCTCTGACTTTAAATTCTTTGTGAAATTCACGATCACGTATTATGACTAAAGATTCCCAAATAGGACGCTTGATGGATGTAAGATTAGGCCAATCACTGTTTTGATACTCTGAAGCTACAAATCCCGCTAGATCTCTATATGTCGGCTCACCATTTGCTAGTAATGATTGCACCCACTTGCTTTCGTGCGCGCCAACAATGTGCCAAGCTGACGCATTGCTAAAATTAATCGTTTTGTTCTCCATTCTCGATATTGTATCGTCACTAAAACTCATAGCATGTGCAAATTGATGTGCATTTAATGGTTTGTTCTCCCCGAAATAATGTGAAGTACAACAACTATTATGTCGCATAAAAACATCCGGATTATCGTAAGAAAACTTTGCGGCTTCTCTTGCAGGCTTTCCTATTTTAATCAAAACTTTATGGGCTTCAATTACTGTTTCCTCTAATACTTTTGGTACCCATTTAACAGTGAAACCAAAGCCTTTTTCGCCATACCATCTCACACCAAGTGCTCCATTTTCGCCTCGGTGCAAACAGTCAACTGTTAGCTCTGTCAGCTCACCCGCTCTACCAGGTGCAAACATCAATAAAGTAATAACACTAGACCAATACTTATCCTCTACGGTTTCTGCATTTGCAAAAAAATCGGCAAGTGCAAGCATCTGATGCATACTTGGGCAACGAGTATCTTGCCATTTACGAGATTCCTTATCGGTTCGCTCAGCTTTTGCAGCAACCTTAGGCCACGGGTTTGTCCATGATTGAAGAGCGGGAACAAATCGCTTATCTCTGATAAAGTTGAGCAATATTTCAACTTGATAACCTACTTTATTTCTTCGGTCTTTGTTGGTAACTCGTTTCTTAATTAATGCTTCTAATTCACCAATAACTAAGCCATCAGTTTGTAGGACATTGGTAACACCATGAACCTCACTTAAGGCATCATGTAACATCCGAAGTGCCACCATTTTATTCGTTACACTTGATACGGCTTTTATACTCTGGTTGTATCGAATATAGGCTTTAGCGAAAGATAAATAAGGCTCGTTTAACGGATCAAAGTTGGCAGGGTTAGACTTTTCTCTATACTTTGAGAAAGTCATGGCAATATAACGGTTTTTTTGTTTATGTTGCCAATTATTATTTTGCCAGCCACCTTGATCTTCATAGAGAGTTAGATTATCTCTACAGTGCTCAATAAAATTTTCTAAATTTTTCTGTGCAGCTATCTCATTTTTTGGTTGAAAATGAATAATATCAGCCATTTACAAATCCCCCTCAGATGAAGCCTGCTTGCACATTATAATAACTTGTTGGACTGCCAATAAAAGTCGATCTGTAGATTGGATAACGTTTTTTGAGACGCTAAGTTCTTGCTGTTTTTTTCTTTCCGCAAGGATTTCATTAAGCACTTCTTCGTGAGGTGCCTCTAACCATGGTTGAAAACTAGAACAGGTATAACAAGCTCGATATCCAGAGGCACAAAAAGCGTAAGTTCCGCAGTTACCAACATTATCAGACTTGCCATTTTTAACTCGACTATTAGGATCATTTGCTCTAACAGCATCACGCTCTGATGCAATGAGCTTTCCAGCAAAAGCTTGAGCGAGTGTAGCCAACATTGGAGCCATGATTTCATCAATTTGCTTAGCCGTTTCTTCTGTATTTTCGCAGTAAATGCCAACTTGCTGTGTATCTGATTGATCGAGCGCAGCAGCTAAAGATACCCCTCTTATGCCTCTTCGTGCCAAATTTGTCGCTTTGGTATATCTAAAACGAGAGGCTGTAAAGTTAATGTAATCACCTGTTCGCTCAGAGTAGGCTGTATTTTTAACCGATACCCCACGTAATATTTCTTGAGCTGATTTAGTAGTCATATGTAAATAATCAGGAGTTTTAGTCAGTATTGACTTTAATGCCTCAAGACCAGTTAACTCATCGACTCTAGGTTCCTCCAAAAATATTGGAATCTGCTCACGCAATGTCGATGGTAGTGTTCTACCTAATTGGGACTCTACATAGTGAATTGATTTGTTACGCTGATTATGGAGAAGAAGATACAGATCTTCATTAATTGGTAATGGAGTAAATTGCCCACGGAATTCTGTATCATGCTGTTTAGCTCTGGGGCAGTTAATAACATAATCATTGCCGTTTTCATCTTCCCGAACGACCAAATCAACTGAACGCAATGCGCGAATTTGTACGTATCTTCGTCCTGTCAAAGCTAATGACATAAAGCAACTGTACTCTTTTAAATTTAACAAGCTTTGCGTGAATGCATTAGAGGCCCAGTCTATTAACGCGCCAAGCTCGTTGTGAGTCAAAGGGCCAGAGTATGGACAAGCCCCCTTAACAGCATTGCCTTTGGGATTGCCTTTTAATATAAGTTCTTCTAAGTAATCTGCAACCTCACTGGTAATTCCTTTGAAGCCCCACTCGTACCAAGCAAGCAAGAAACCTTTAAGTGCCCCTAACTTGTATTCTGTTTCAGAATCGAACGATGCTCGATAATTGGTTAAACTCTGCAATGTAACTTTGCCATCGTTTGTTGCTTTTATATAAGCATTAAAACGGTGAAACATATTATAAGTATGCATAGCTGATAATTCTTCTGCATATCGACACAAGGCTCTTCTAAAACTCAATGCTGTATCTTTATCTATATCAGCTAAATACTTGAAGTTAATCACTGTTGAGCCATCCAGCCTCCACTCAGAACCGAAGAAATCAAATGGGTAGCCACTTTTAGTTGTGTGCAATCTTCCTAAGCTGGCACTGTGTTTTAATTGCATACTACTTATCCTTCTTTGCTCGCTTAGCCCAATGATCCATATCTTCTTTCATAACTCTGTCGGCTTCCTCTCTAATATGCCTCAAGTTGTATGTTTCAGCCGTTTTATCGGAACTCCAACCATTTAACTCCTTACGGATTTGAATTTCCTTTTTTTCATTAATTGGTTGAATATCAGGATTTTCTTTAGCAGCCTTGTTAACAGCATCAATTTTTTTTGAGAGCTTGTAATTAAAATTGTGACGAAAACCATGCCTTGTAATATCTTCAAGTAGTTCGGGATAAATAGCTATTGCAGGCTTTAACACTCGGTTGACAAAAGTGCTGTTGGAAATTGGTTTACCATGATGTTCACCATATTTGTGTGTTACAAACAAATAAGGATGTTTTCTAGCTGATGGTATGTTGGATCGCTTATCCATTATGTATTCACGTAGCCTGTTTGTTATGACTTTATTTACCGGAATTACGCGCTCATTTGTTTTTGCTACAGGTTGTTTCTTACGTGGATCTTCAATCGCATCATGTCTGCGAACAACTGATATAGTCCCTTTTTGGAAATCTATATCTCGAATCTGCAATGCTAGTATTTCACCGGCTCGCATCCCGGTTGCTTCCATGACCTCAAAAATTATTGCATTACGGAATTTAACATCTTCACCTTTAAATGGATTATCTGGTGAAGATTCTCTTGTAATACTTAATATCCTTTCAAACGCTTTTGGTGGCGGTGCTTTTGTGTTTGGATCAGCAGCGAGCCCCTTCCCTTTACTACCTTTGGGTTTATTGGCTAGTAATGATTTACTCATAGCTTCAATATCATTTGAAACTTTTTCTTCGATCAGCTGAGTTTTAAGAATGGTTCGAGCAGTAAAGCATAGAAAGGCAGCAATCTGAGTTAATCGGTTTGCTGCATGATTATTAGAAACTCTTTGAATTGGTGTAACGCTTGCCGTTGAAGCAGAAGCAAACTTAACAACATTTTTTTCTGATGACTTAAGCCACTTCTTTAAGCTTCTTGTATCTAAAATGCAGTGATCACGTATTGAATAGATATCTTCATCCGTTAACAACTTGCCTTGATGAAATTCACCTACTAGATCTCGATTATTAATACTTTCCCACAATTGTAAATGAACCAAGTGGGCAAGAGAGTTTGAAATTGCAGATTGAGTATGCGTCGTTCTTAACTTTTCAGTAACGTACAAAGTTACCCAATAATTAGGCACTCCACCCTCTTCAATCAGGATTGGATAACGCTCACCATTACTAAAAATAAGATCTCTAATTTTCGACATATGACGCACCTATTATCTACACATATTTATGTATAATTCCTAGGCTAATTTTTGTCAACACATTTTAATGACAAAAACAAAAAAGGCCTGTATAAACAGACCTCTTCTAGTTTTAATCAACATTTACTATTTATGTATTCCTCAGAACGGAATATCATCATCCCAACCTTCATCCAAATCAGGAGTGAAGTTTTGAGCAGGCTGAGGTGCTGGGCGCTGTGCTGGTGCTGCATTTTGTTGAGCTTGTGGTTGATAATTACCTTGTGGAGCTTGTGGCTTTGGTGCATAAGCAGGTTGTTGTGGTGCTGGCTTATTTTGCTGAGCATAACCGCCTTGAGCAGGCGCTTGTTGGTAGCCACCCGCTGAGTTTTGATGACTATCCTGGTTTGAACCTTGGTTAGCACCCGCTTGATTGTACTGAGGCTGGGCTGCTGGGCGTGGCGCTTGTGGAGCGCGTTGCTGCGGAGTTTGATCATATTGGTTATTATCTTGACCTGCACCGCTATTGCGGCTGTCAAGCATTTGCATTTCCATCGCATTGATTTCAGTTTTATAACGGTCTTGACCGGTAGTTTGATCTTGCCACTTACTGGTTTGCAATTTGCCTTCAAGGTAAACCTTTGAGCCTTTTTTAAGGTACTCGCCGGCCACTTCAGCTAAACGACGGTACATAACAATGTTATGCCATTCAGTACGCTCTTGTAGCTGACCTTGTTGGTCTTTCCACGACTCACTTGTCGCGACAGTAAAATTGGCAACGGCATTACCATTTGGCATGTAACGTACCTCAGGATCCTTACCTAAGTTACCCACTAAAATGACTTTATTCACACCACGACTGGCCATCGAAATCTCCTGCGATTATCTTTTCTATATACTTATTCGGTTGATCAAAATGATCTAATTGACAGAGCCTAACACAGCTCTGGCTTCGCTTAAATTGAAATCGTCATTCACCTTTAAATAGGCGACTTTGTCCTCAAGTACCACTATTGCTTCGGCTACACCGGTCAAATTTGATAACTGTGCGGCCATTGTTTGTGCATGGGGCCGATCTTTTATATTAGCTTCAAGGGTATAACTTTTTAGCAGTACGGGTTTAGCCATACCAAAAGTCAAAAATAGCCACAGTGTCATTAGCCCAAGCGCAACAAAAAACACCCCAGAGGCACCAACCAACTGATAGGCTCCGCCACCTAACATACCACCACAAAACGCCCCAAGAAACTGACTGGTAGAATACACTCCCATTGCAGAACCTTTATCACCCACAGGGCAAAACTTGGCGATCAAGCTAGGCAATGAAGCTTCAAGATAATTAAAACCGGTAAAAAATAATACTACCGCCCCACTTAGCACCCATAAATTATCAGCAAAAATCCCCATAGCACCTAAGGATGCCATCATCAATAACAGCGAAATTTGAAACATGGTTTTGGTGTTATTCTTTTTCACCCCGATAATGATCAATGGCACCATCAAAAAGAATGCGCCAATAAACGCGGGGAAATATAACATCCAATGTTTTTCTTTAACTAAACCGGCATCGACCAAATCTAATGGTAATGCAACAAACACCGCAGTTAATACTAAATGCAAAATAAAAATACCTGCATCTAGGCGAAACAACTGCGGGTCTAGCAACATTTTTTTGAGTTTGGCGGGTGCGGCTAAAGTATCGCCTTTAGGAGCTTGACTGATAGGGTTTGGTACCAAAAATTGCACTATCACAATACCAACAACAGCTAACACTGCCGTCAGTAGAAATATACCAGTTAAGCCAAGATGTTGTGCCACTAAAGGGCCAAGCAAAAGAGAAAGCGCGAATGAAAAACCAATACACATACCAATAACGGCCATCACTTTGGTACGTTGCTCATCACGGGTTAAGTCAGCCGCTAGTGCTAAAACAGCTGCCGCAATTGCGCCCATCCCCTGAACAGCGCGGCCAAATACTACGCCATAAATATGATCAGATGAGGCGGCAATTAAACTGCCAATGGCAAATACCACTAACCCAGCCATAATGATCGGTTTGCGGCCATACTTATCAGACAGTATACCCATCGGAATTTGTAACATAGCCTGGGTAAGTCCATAGGCACCTATGGCAATACCCACCCAAAGTGGAGAGAATCCTTCAAGGTGTTGCCCATATAACGCAAATACCGGCATGATCATAAATAGCCCCATCATCCGTAAACCAAATACACTGGCTAACGAAAACGCGACCTTTTTTTCCATGCCCGACAGCCCATTACTGGCCATTCAAATACCTTTTTAGCAATTCTACGAATCGCGCATATTACCATAGCCTGAATCACATGCTCAAAAGGAAATCACAGTTTGAGAGTTAAAGCTGAATTTAAAATATCACTAATCTATTTTTGGGTTCTATTCGTACTAGCCAAGACGACATATCACTATGATAAATAATCTGTGTTTGTTGAACTTTTAAGGTAAATCACCTAGAAAGATTAACAGCCCCTTACAGCTTGTGCTTAATGTGCGATACTAAAACCCATTTTGCCCCATAGCGAACATAGAGCGAGTAAATGGACAATATTGAAATCCGCGGTGCCCGAACCCACAACCTTAAAAACATCAATTTAACCATCCCGAGAGATAAGCTAATTGTTATCACAGGATTATCTGGTTCAGGAAAATCGTCATTAGCCTTCGATACTTTGTATGCAGAAGGCCAGCGCCGCTATGTCGAGTCTTTATCCTCCTATGCGCGCCAATTTTTAAGTTTAATGGAAAAACCTGATGTTGATCATATCGAAGGATTAAGCCCAGCAATTTCGATTGAGCAAAAATCGACCTCGCATAACCCACGTTCAACGGTTGGCACAGTGACCGAGATTTACGATTACTTGCGACTATTATTTGCCCGTGTTGGTGAGCCGCGCTGCCCCACACATGCACAACCTTTAGCGGCTCAAACTGTCAGCCAAATGGTCGATAAGGTACTCGCATTACCAGAAGACAGCCGTCAAATGCTTCTGGCTCCTGTGATTAATGATCGCAAAGGTGAGCACGTAAAATTATTAGAAAGCTTAGCTGCCCAAGGTTATATCCGCGCCCGAATTGACGGTGAAGTTTGCGATTTAACCGACCCACCAACGCTTGATTTACACGTAAAACATACCATTGAAGTGGTCGTCGACCGCTTTAAAGTGCGTCCAGACTTAAAACAACGTTTAGCTGAATCATTTGAAACCACATTAGAGCTGTCCGGTGGTATTGCTAAAATTGTTTCAATGGAAGATGACAAGACTGAAGAACTGATTTTTTCAGCCAACTTTGCCTGTACCCATTGTGGCTATTCGATGACCGAACTTGAGCCGCGTATTTTTTCATTCAATAACCCAGCGGGTGCTTGTCAAACCTGTGATGGTTTAGGGGTACAACAGTTTTTTGACCCAGAAAGAGTGATCACCAATAGTGAATTATCTTTAGCAGGCGGCGCAATTCGCGGTTGGGATCGTCGTAACTTTTATTACTTTCAAATGCTTAGTTCATTAGCTGAACACTACAAATTTGATGTTGAAGCCCCTTTTGAACAGCTCAATGACAAGATCAAAAAGCTGGTGCTATACGGTTCAGGTAAACAAAGCATTGCCTTTAAATACATAAACGATCGTGGCGATGTAGTGGTACGTAATCACCCCTTTGAAGGCATTCTCAATAATATGGATCGCCGTTACCGCGAAACTGAAAGTAACTCGGTACGTGAAGAATTATCTAAATTCATCAATATGCAGCCTTGTAATAGCTGTGGTGGCTCACGCTTACGTGAAGAAGCCCGCAATGTGTTTATTGGCGATCTCAACTTGCCACAGCTGACCACCTGGTCAATTGGCGAAGCTAAAAGCTATTTTGCTGAATTAACTTTTGATGGCCAGCGGGCACAAATTGCTGACAAAATTTTAAAAGAAATTGGTGAACGTTTAGGCTTCTTGGTTAATGTCGGTCTTAATTATTTAAGTTTATCCCGATCAGCCGACACCTTATCAGGCGGTGAAGCGCAGCGTATTCGTCTTGCTAGCCAAATTGGTGCCGGCTTAGTCGGAGTAATGTATGTGCTCGATGAACCTTCAATCGGTCTGCATCAACGTGACAATGAACGTCTATTGCATACCTTAATGCACCTGCGTGATCTAGGTAATACCGTCATTGTGGTAGAGCACGATGAAGACGCCATTCGTATGGCTGACCATGTCATTGATATTGGCCCTGGCGCAGGGGTTCATGGCGGGGAGATTATTGCAGAGGGTACCTTAAACGATATTCTTAATTGTGCTGAATCTGTTACGGGTCAATACCTGTCAGGCAAAAAACAAATTCACATTAGTGATCAGCGCACTCCTATCGACCCAAGTAAAGTCATCGAACTCTTTGGCGCAACAGGCAATAACCTGCAAAATGTCGACTTAACTATTCCAGTCGGCCTATTAACCTGCGTAACCGGTGTGTCGGGTTCGGGTAAATCGACCCTGATTAATGATACTTTCTTCAAGATTGCCCATCGCATGCTCAATGGCGCTACGGTAGATGAACCCGCGCCTTATAAAGAAATTAAAGGCATGGAGCATTGCGATAAAGTCGTCGATATTGATCAAAGCCCAATTGGCCGAACGCCCCGATCAAACCCTGCTACCTATACCGGTATTTTTACGCCAATACGGGAGATATTTGCTGCGACTCAAGAGTCCCGCACCCGGGGTTATCTAGTGGGTCGTTTCTCGTTTAACGTCAAAGGCGGTCGCTGTGAAGCGTGCCAGGGTGATGGCTTAATTAAAGTCGAAATGCACTTTTTACCCGATGTATATGTGCCTTGTGATGCCTGTAAAGCCAAGCGTTATAACCGTGAAACCTTAGAAGTAAAATACAAAGGCAAAAACATTCACGAAGTCCTGCAAATGACGATTGAAGAAGCACGCGTGTTTTTTGATGCGATTCCTGCAATTGCCCGCAAATTACAAACACTGATGGATGTCGGTTTGTCGTATATTTGCTTAGGGCAAAGTGCGACAACGCTATCTGGCGGTGAAGCGCAGCGTGTCAAACTGGCTAAAGAACTGTCAAAACGCGACACAGGCAAAACCTTATACATTTTGGACGAGCCAACAACTGGGCTTCATTTTGCTGATATTCAACTACTATTAGATGTATTACACCGCCTTAAATCCCACGGCAATACTATTGTGGTGATTGAACATAACTTAGATGTGATTCAAACAGCGGATTGGATTATCGATTTAGGCCCAGAAGGCGGCTCCGGAGGCGGGACGATTTTAGTCGCAGGCAGCCCTGAAGATGTGGCCGAGCACCCAACATCCCACACGGCACGGTTTTTAAAGCCGATGCTGGCATTACATAAGCAGCGTGCAGCACATAATAAAGTTAGCAAAACTAAAAAAAGCACTAAAAAATAATCACAGTCGATTCATTCCCTTTACGGAGAGCACCAGATGACAAGCACGCTTCAATCTGCCTTTCCGCTAAAGGGAAATACCCGCCTTTTACCAATAAATATCAGCATCCTCACACGCCCTAAGTTAATCCCTCACTTAATGTGTATCGCATTGTTAATCATGCTAACAGGCTGCGCCAATATCGCTTCAATAAATTGTAATTTGCCGCCGCAACATCAATGGGCCAACCAGTCCCAAATTATTGAAGATATCCGCACGCTTACCGCCATAGAATTTAGCGGCCGTAAAACCGGTACCCAAGGGGCTGTTTTGTCACAAAACTACCTGGCTCAACGTTTTACTGACATTGGTTTAATCCCTTGGCAGCAATCCTTTAAAGTCACTTTTAACTATCAATACCAATTTAGCCAACTGCAAGGGGTTAATATGATAGGCATAATTCCAAGCCGCGTGCCATCAAACCGCTGGCGAGTGATTACCGCCCACTATGATCATTTAGGCCAACAGGGTAAGCGTATTTTTCATGGTGCTGACGACAACGCTTCTGGTGTAGCAGGCTTGCTGGCTATGGCAAAACAATGGCAATTAACCGGCTTAAAAGATATTAATCTCATGTTGGTTGCCACGGACGCTGAAGAGCAAGGATTATATGGTAGCTATGGATTAGTAGAGCAGATTATAGCAACCCCTGATATGGAGGTTGAACTTGCAATGAACTTAGACATGATTGGCCACCCCTCAAGACCGCGGGCAATCTATATAGAAGGCGAGCAAAACTTCAGCCACTTTAGCCAGACACAAGCTTGGCTAAGTCAACAGCATCAAATGTGTATCCGACTAAGTTATTCAAAATTTAACACCGCGGGTATAAAGCGCATGAACTGGCTAAAAGCTTCCGACCACTACCCTTTTCATAAAGCGGGTATTCCCTGGATATATTTTGGCGTACCACCGCACAGCAAATACCATACGGTTGATGACACCATAGACACGCTAAATATCGACTTCCTAACCAGCGTAACGGAAGTGGCCTTTAGCTTTATTACACAAACTAACATGCAGTTAAAAGAAAAATAACCCAAAAATTAAGTTTAAATAAGGCAATAATCAGGCCACATTGAATTATTTATTATATTTTATATAGTCAAACCGCAAAATGGTTGCTATAATATCGCCCTTTCGGCGCGGGAAATCGACACGGGGTTGATTTTCTGTCTGTGAAACTCAGCACGAGCATCCGAATTTCGTGCACATCCACAAGGCTACAACCCAATGTCATCCAATGAAAGAACTTTCCGCGAACTCGGCCTGTCTGAGAACTTGTTGCGTGCTCTAGACGAATTAGGCTATGAGAACCCAACACCCATTCAAGCAGCTAGTATCGACCCGCTTATGGCAGGACAAGATATTATCGGTCAAGCGCAAACTGGTACTGGTAAAACAGGTGCTTTTGCATTACCACTGCTTAACAAAGTAGATATCAATCTAAACGCCCCTCAAATATTAGTATTAGCACCGACTCGTGAGCTAGCCGTTCAGGTAGCAGAAGCATTTGGTAGTTATGCTAAACATATGAAAGGCTTCCACGTACTGCCTATTTACGGCGGTCAAAGTATGCATCAGCAATTAAGCGCCCTTAAGCGTGGACCACAAGTGATTGTAGGTACACCTGGTCGTGTAATGGATCACATGCGTCGTGGCACATTAAAGTTAGATTCATTAAAAGCATTAGTGCTTGATGAAGCTGATGAAATGTTAAAAATGGGCTTTATCGATGATATCGAATGGGTATTAGAGCATAAGCCAGCTAACAGCCAACTTGCATTATTCTCAGCCACTATGCCTGAGCAAATTAAGCGTGTTGCAAGCAAGCACTTAACTAACCCAGTTAATATCAGCATCGCGTCTAGCCAAGCAACGGTTGAGTCAATTGAGCAAAGCTATGTTCAAGTATCACAACACAATAAACTAGAAGCATTAGTACGCGTATTAGAAGTTGAAAACACTGAAGGTGTGATCATTTTCGTCCGTACCCGTAATAGCTGTGTTGAGTTAGCAGAAAAATTAGAAGCACGTGGTTATGCTTCATCACCATTACATGGTGATATGAACCAACAAGCACGTGAACGTGCTGTCGAACAGTTAAAAAGTGGCAAGTTAGATATTCTAATTGCGACTGACGTTGCGGCCCGTGGTCTTGACGTTGAACGTATTGGACACGTAGTTAACTACGATATCCCATATGATACAGAAGCTTATGTTCACCGTATTGGCCGTACTGGCCGTGCGGGTCGTACAGGTATGGCAATTTTGTTTGTGACAAGCCGTGAAATGCGTATGCTTCGCACAATTGAACGTGCAACAAACAGCCGTATTGCACCAATGAAAATTCCTACACCAGAATCGGTTGCAGAACGCCGTTTATCTCGTTTAGGTGAGCAAATTCAAGAAACCTTAAACGGTGACTTAGATTTCATGAAAAATGCCGTTGCAGAATTATGTACTCAGCTAGAAATCGATACCGATTTATTAGCCGCGGCGTTATTACAGCAAGTGCAGCAAGAGCGTCCACTTCAGTTACCGCCGATCCAAGAGCGTCAACGTGATTCACGTGATGAGCGTAGTGACCGTAATGACCGTGGTTCTCGTGATGGTGGCGATCGCCCTCGTCGTGAACGCAGTGAGCGCAGCAACCGTCCATCAACACCAACTACATTTGGTCAACCTGAAGGATTAAAAGATAATCCAGACGTGAAAATGAACCGCTATGTAATTGATGTGGGTCGTGAAAATGGTGTAGGTGTGGGTAACATTGTTGGCGCAATTGCTAACGAAGCTAACATCGACAGCCGCTATATTGGTCAAATCCAGTTATATGATCAAGTGACTACCGTTGATTTACCAGATGGCATGCCAAAAGACGTGTTAACTCACTTAAGAAAAGTGCGTGTTTGTGGTCGTCCACTTAACATTCGCGAAGCCGGTGATGAAGTTTTCGTTGATTCTGGCCGTGGTGCAGCTGCACCTCGTCGTCCACGTGGTGACCGCCCATCAGGCGACCGTCGTCCACGTACTGACCGCCCAGCTGGTGACCGTCCTGCTAGTGCAGAACGTCGTCCACGTAAACCACGTGACAATGGTTAATTACCTGTAAATCATTCAGTTATCTGAATAAAAAATGGAGCCTAACGGCTCCATTTTTGTTTTTACTCTCGGTTATGCCAATCTCATAAAATATAAAGGTAACTGCCCGCATAATGTTAACGCTTTACAGATTAATTCTGCCTTGTAATATACCTACACTATCTTAACAAGAACAACCTACTCCACCGATGTCAGCATTCAGCCCTGAAGTTAAGTCTCTATCAGATAAAAAAAGAATGAATAATAAAGCCCTGACTCAGTTTATTAAAAAACTGCAGGCGAAAGTGTCTGACTCAGAATCTATTGCGGTTGTCACAGAATGTTTAGACAAAGCTATCGCGTATCCACACCAACTTAAATACCGCAACGCTCACTTATATCTCGGCATACTAGCCGCCATTATCGCCAGCATAGGATATTGGTTCCACCTTGAGACTCAAGGTCAGTTGTATCGTTATACTCACAGTGACTTTGTTATCTTTGCTCTGTGCTTACTGTCACTCATAGCAAGTATTTTTACTGTATTTAAGCGTCAAAAAAGCCTAAAGGATCTCTCTAATTTACTCAGAGATGAAGCCCTAAAGCATCTTTACAATATGACAGATTGTGGAGCGACATTTTTAAATAATGCTGAACATAAATTTGTCGACTTTAAACGAGGTAATTATTCTCAAAATGTTGAGTGGGGAAAAGAAATCGATTTTAACTCTGAACTAGGATTAATTCGTGCCTCTGTGGTTTACCATCACTATGTCGATAGAAGAACAGAAACCTATCAAGAGTCTGATGGTAAAGGCGGAAGCAGAACGCGCACTCGCACCGTTTATGATCACTACTATCGCCAAGGAGTGATTTTACCCGCAATCAATAACACGAGTCATTTAGTGATGAGCAAAAGCAAGTTGCCTAAGCATTGGCAACAACACTTTATGCCTGCCTCGCGGGAATTCGAGAAAAAGTTTTACCTGCAAACAAACTCTGAATTTAATGCAGCGAAGTTTTTAGAACCGGCTGTGGTAGTTGCGTGCGAACAATTAGCCCATAAGCTCGATGATCTCACCATTGAATTCGCCTATGATGGCAGTGTGTTGATCAATCAAAAAAATACTCATTTACTTAATCCGCCCATCGATTATGACATTAGTTCACCGACAAAATTTAAACAAGAACTGCTCAATGAGACCTCATTGTTCACCGTAAACCGTATTTTTGGCTTTGTGAATCAAATCATCAAACACAGTGCTAACCCATTATATTAAGGATAAATTATGCAATCGTCTTTCATTATCATCGCTATTCTGGTTGTCGTCGCCATTGCTGTTTTCAGTATTTATAATGGCATTATTAAAGAGCACAACGCGGTACAGCGGGGGTGGGCTGACGTGTTAACCCAGGAAAGACAACGGGGTCGCATCATGCCAGAATTGGATCGCGTGCTGCAGCAACACCAAGATTATGAAAAAGAGTTATTACCTAAAATCACTGCTCTGCGCCAAGGGATTAATGCGCTACAAGACAATAATATTGATACCCAATTACAAAGCAAGGTCGATCAGGCATCGCAAGCATTAATCAAAGGCATTCATGTGGCTGTTGAAGCTTATCCAGAATTGAGAGCGTCGGAGTCATTCGCTAAATTTATGTATGAAGTGACCGAACAAGAAGACAATGTAGGCGCGGCGGTAAGAATTTTCAATCAAAACGTGGCTAACTTTAACGCCTATATTCAGTCATTTCCGAATAACCTTGTTAATCGCTTTTTTAATAAAAAACAGACTATTGAAATTTTTACCGACAGCAAAGCCCAAGCTGAGTTTGAGTACAAACCTAAGTTTTAAATTGTATCGAACGACATTCGCGCGAGCATGAGAAACCTGCATCATACCCTGTCACTATTATCTGGACTCAGGCTGATGCATGCATAATAGAATAGCAAACTTAGCTCACAAGCCGTTTAGCTGCTTTACGCTTCAAATATAGCGGCCATATTTGCACCGCAAACACTGAACAAATAATCAACACTATGCCCATTAGCGATAGTGCATCTAGGTTATCTGCGCTAAATACCCCATTCCACCAGCCAAAACTCACCACTAACGCCGTTGAACTGAAACTTAGCACCGGGGTTAAGGCTAGCATGGCGCTAACCTGAGCCGTGGGCCAATACTTCATCGCCTGACCAAAACAGCCGTAGGCAATTAAGGTATTGGCGCCGCAAAAAATAACTACCATCCAGTTAGATGAATCCATTAATGCAAAACGACTAAAGTCACTAAACGGCGCCATAGCAAAAATGCCCAGCCCATAGATAAAAAGCAACACATTACTGGGTGATAATTTACCGCCTAATGATTTTTGCAATAAGGCATAGCTGGTCCAAGACAATACCGAAAATTGCACAATCATCACCCCGATGACTATTTGATGATTGTCAGTATTGCCCAAATTTAAGTTCGGATGAAAAAACATCAACATACCAATAGCTAACGTCGCAAAACAACTTAGCTGCATCGCATTTAAGCGTTCTTTAAACAACAACACGCCACCAAAAGCGAGAAAGAAGGGAGCGGTTTGAAAGTTTAGTTGCGCAGTGCCAGGGGCAAGATAGTCGAGCGAGTAAACAAACGAGACGTAATTGAACATCAACAAAATGCCGGCCAGACTTAATTTGAGCCAGTCGCTACTCACTAAGACACTAAATTGTTTCAACTTACCAAAGCGCCATTGCAGTAAAAATGTCACCACAAACGCCATGACAAATCGAAACCAGGTCAAGGTTACGGGGTCAATAAACTGCCCTGACAATTTCAACGCTATGGGTAAAATTCCCCAAAAAAAGACCGCAATGGAAACAAAAATCAGACCTAACTTGGCGGTGTTATCTACTTGGGTATTGGTCACGTTATTGACTCTTTATTTTACAAAATTGAATACTGCCTGATATGCGAATACCTGTCAGCTAATATTACGGTCTGCTGGCGATATTGCTTATTACGGCCAAAATTATATCCATGATTGTTCTGTTATCAAAAAAGCCTATTTAACCCTAGCCTTTTTACGTGGCAAAACTGAGGAATACGGGTAAAATAGCCGCCATCAAAAATAGCCCTTACACCTTCAACTAGAGGAATACTCGTTATGAGTCTTGCCGATTCCGTTTTAGCCGTTAATAACGATTTACCTATCCGCACAGACAAACCCGTGCATAGCGGTAAAGTACGCAGTGTTTACTGGCTAACTGAAGCTGATAGTCGTCGTTTAATTAAAGACAAAGGCTATAACGTACCTGAAAATACCCCGCTTGCTATCATGGTGATCAGTGACCGAATTTCCGCTTTTGATTGTATTTTTCACGGTGAAGGCAATTTACAAGGCATTCCAGGTAAAGGTGCGGCACTGAACGCCATTTCAAATAACTGGTTTAAGTTATTTGCTGCAAATGGCTTAGCAGACAGCCATATTCTGGATATCCCGCATCCATTTGTATGGATTGTGCAAAAAGCCCGTCCGATTAAAGTTGAAGCTATTTGTCGTCAGTACATTACCGGTTCTATGTGGCGTGCTTACGCTAAAGGCGAGCGTGAATTCTGTGGTATCACCTTACCCGAGGGATTAAGCAAAGATCAAAAATTACCTGAGCTATTAATCACGCCGTCGACCAAAGGCATTTTAACCGGTATTCCAGGCGTGCCTGCGCAAGATGATGTCAACATTAGCCGCAGTGATATTGAAGCCAATTATCAAGCGTTTGGTTTTGAACAAGCTTCCGATATCGATTTATATGAAAAACTACTCAAGCAAGGCTTCAATGTTATTTCAGATGCGCTAGCCAAATTAGATCAAGTCTTTGTTGATACCAAGTTTGAATTTGGTTACGTCACTGATAAAGATGGTCACTCGAAACTGATTTATATGGATGAAGTCGGTACACCTGACTCTTCACGCATTTGGGACGGTCCTGCTTATCGTGACGGCAAGATCGTCGAAAACTCAAAAGAAGGTTTTCGCCAGTTTTTATTAAACCATTTTGACGATGCCGACATTTTATTAAATAAAGACAGAATGCCTGAGCGCGAAGCATTAGCTCGCGATAATGATTTACCGTTAGCGGCGATGATGTTGGTGTCAGAAACCTATACTGGTGTAGCTGAAAAAGTGACCGGTAAAAAAATCACTTTATCATCTAACCCGAAAGCTGACATTATTGAAATTCTAAAAAACCAGTACGATCTTATCGACTAGCTTTTAAGTGCCAGTCCTTAAGTACTCGCTTTTAGGTTTCAGATCATAAAAAAGGATGACGTAATGTCATCCTTTTTGTTAACTTGCCATTCACACCCGCTTTCAGCTTTATAAAAGTCTTTTAAAGCTATTAAGTGAGGTTTACTGGCTATTTTTAGTACCTAGTAACAGATTAATGATCTACATTTCGTTACTTATAAAAACAGCATCCTTTATTCTCACACCATTTTATACAAAACACATACCACAACGTTCTCACTTAAGTGGCTGATTTTCTAGAAACCAAATAACACAAGTCAGACCACTGTTCTCTACAGCGGTCAAGCGTCTTAAAATTTTCTATATTTGACATATACTTATGTTTTAAAAATGTGACTGGAACTTCTTTTTTTTGTAATCAAACTCTGTAACAATCGCAACCCAGGTTAATAAAAATTAACCATAGTATTATAAAAACGGGGTTGATATATGAAATATGTAACAAAGATATTGGTGATTTCACCATCGAATGCTCCACCTCTCTGAGCCGTTAGCAGTTTACGAATTAATAAATAAATATTTTTAATTTTGAGTTTAGCCTTCAAATATAGGCTGACAAATTACTAATCGGAAGTAACAGCAATGTTAAACAAATCAATAATTGCAATCGCTATTGTCACTATGTTTAGTGCAGGTTCAGTAAGCGCTGTAATGCTAGAAGGTGACAGTCAAGGCGACAATGTTCGCTTATATGGCGAAGTGGGTGTCGGTGGGCATTTTGATACTCACGCAGATTACAACCACAATGAGTTCTACGATACCAAGGGTTATGTAGATGATAGCTTCGCGACCATGGGCGTAACCGGGCAACGTCAACAATTTACCTATCGTCTTGAGCTCGATTACCAACGCCGTAACTGGCTAGGCGGAGACGGTGAGTTCGAATTGGCCATCGACAAAATGTACGTAGGCTATGCCTTCACCGAACAACAGTGGATCGAGCTCGGCTTGACCGATACAGCATTCGACGATTACGACCACTTCGGTGATTTTACCTTCAACAAGTCCGTTGAAACCGGTGAAGCGGGTGACCAAGAGAACACAGTTAAGTATCAAGCTGAATTTGAAAATCTAATTTTCGGAACTTCTTACTCATACGATGGTGAACACAAGAGTGGTGCGCTACAAGGTGACATAATTAACGGATACATGGGGTGGATGTCTGATCTGCTATCTGTTGTGGTTGGCCTAGAAACGCGCGGCGGCTCTAACGGGATCAGTAAATATGGTGAGCAGCAACAGATAGGTTTCGGTGCACGCCTGAAACTGATGCCAGATTTATCTATTGGTTTAAATGGTTTTGTAGAAGATGAAGACTTATCAACACGTAAGAGCGGTGACGTATACCTAGATTATCAGACCTTCCGTAATCAGGGAGTAACGGTAAGTGCTAAGTACGACCTGAACCAACACTGGGAAATCATCAGCTCGGTAAACCACGAAGAGTACGAGGGCTGGGATCTTATTGGTCCTAACTACGACTACTCCGAACTGCCACCTGAGTACGGAAAAGAGCGTCAGTGGGCCAGTTTAGGTTTCAACTATCGTCCTGCCCGCGACATCGTGCTGTCCCTAGAAGGCCGAGTTGGCGAAGCCCCTGAAGCAGCCTACGCTTATGCGCGTATGTACTTCTAGTCCGAATTGAATTCAACTTTTATAGAGTTTACTATGAAAAAAAGTTTCCTATCGCTGGCCATAGCCAGCACCATCAGCATGGGCGCCTTCGCTGGCGTTCAAGACCTGCTGATCACCGAAATGACCCAAAGTGCCGATGCTAATGTTGGCGCGGTTGAGATCACTAATACAGGCTCTGATGCCTTCACTTTTACTGATGATATTACAGCTTTCCAACGCTCTGACGGTAAGTATGACAACGAGTTACTCAACGCTGATGCTAAGCCGCTGTTGAGTGGTCAGACGCTTGCCTCCGGCGCGTCTATGGTTATTGTTAATAGTCGATCGACTGAAGAGTTTCGTAATGCTATTGCGACTCAAGGTGGCACAGTTGTTGTCTCTACATATGACAGCAGCAATAGGTATAACAACCTGTTCATGACCAGCAATGACGGCTTTTTCCTGAAAAATGGTGATACCGTTATTGATCGTGTTGGAGCAGTGAATGACGGTAGCAAGTGGGCACCGAATACCACTTTACGTCGTAAACAAGCCGCTGATGGCAACAATCCCGCTCAATCAAGCACCTTCGATGCGACTAAGTGGCAGAACATATTACCAATGAGATTTGATGATTTAGGTAAATCAGAGCTGCCCGCTGCTGATGCTGCCGACATCATGGATATTTTCACTTGTCCAACGGATAAGAGTGAAATCATGTCTCCTAGCGAAGTTCAGGGGACAGGCTTTACCTCGCCTTTAATTGCTGAAGGTAAGACTGAATCAGATGAAAAAGTTGCCGTAGAGGGGATCATCTCAGTTAAGGTTTCTATCCCTAACGAAGGCTTCTATCTTCGCAATCTTGTTTCTGATAACGACTCTGAGACTTCCGATGGTATCTTTGTTAGCTCTAGCGCTGCTGGTGATCTAAAAGTAGGTCAAACTGTTTGTGTTGGTAGTAAAGTAGCTGAATACCAAGGCCAGACGCAACTGTCAGCTGATACGGCATTTAGCTGGAACGTTACTGATACTAACATTCTAACGCTGCCTACAGATATTGAGGTTATTAGCGCTGATAACGGCTCTTTCGATAAGACCCTAGAACGCTATGAAGGTATGTTGGTTAACTTGCCTACAGATCTGGATCCTCAGACTGATGGCGACCAAGATATGCGTATTGCTCGCAGCTTCAGCTACAACTACCTGTCAACTCCTAACGGTCGTAACAACATGGTGGCGGCTTATAAGCGTCCTAATTTACAGCCTAACCACTTGCATGTTGCTGGAAGCCCAGAGTCTAAAGCGGCTTATGAGCAGAACAATGACTATCGTTTAGTGATTGAAAGTTCGCCTAAATCCAACGGCACCGAGTTGCCTTATTACGCAGGCTTTAACAGTGACCCACACACTAACTATATTCGTATTGACGATAGTCTCGTTAATGCGCAGGGTGTGATCAGTCAATATGAAACTGAGCTGATCCCTGGCACTGATAAGTATGACCAGGACTACAGCCTGACCATAACCAATCAGTTGACGAGTGATAACTTTATTCACAACCTACCGCGTACTAATAAGCCTGATCTGAATGACACTGTGGCAGAAGATGAGTTTGCCATCCGTGTTGCCAGTCAGAACCTGTTTAACTTCTTTAACTCTCCTTTCGGTGGCGACAACAACAACTTTGGTCAGAGCCGAGGCGCTGATACCTACGATGAATACATTCACCAGAGAACTAAGCTGGTAGAAATTATTCGTGCTCAGGATGCCGATGTGATGGCCCTGATGGAGATTGAAAACAATGGTTTTGGCAATGACAGTGCCATTGCTGAGATTGTGAACCAGGTCAATATCCAGTATGTGGATGAGCGCGCCCAGGATTACAATGGCCCTACCTCTACTGAAAACCGTTATGTGTTTGTTGGTTTTGACAACAACGGCAATCAAATGCTGGATAATCTAGACGCCATTGGTTCTGACGCCATTGCTACAGGTATCATCTATCGCCCAAGCAAGATGAGCATTGAGCGCACTCGCGTTATCCCAATGCCTCAGCAAAGAGCGCCTACTATCGTCAACGACTTAGGTGAGGTGATCAAAGATCAAAATCAAGAGATATTAGAAGACGGTCAAAACTACCACCGCGATGCCTTGGTGGTAACCTTTATCGTTAACCAAACAGGCAAGCGCTTGACGCTAGCTGTAAATCACCTTAAGTCAAAAGGCTCTACTTGTTGGGAAGAATGGCAAGGTCTTGAGTTTGGCAATGCTACAACTTGGAACAATCGTGAAGCACCCGATCTAGATTACCAGGGGTCTTGTGCTGAGTTCCGCGTAGCCGGTGCCGTGCACTTAGGTGAAGAGATGCTAGATGTGGTTGGGGATAAGATCATCCTTGGTGATTTGAACGCCTATGGTAAAGAAGATCCTGTACTGGTTCTTACCGAGAACCCACGTAATAAGACGATCGTCACTGCTAGCCACACTTTCCTTGGGCCTAAGCCTCAGTTTAACGAAGATGGCTCTCCAGTCACTATCACTAAGACTTACGGCTATATCGATATTGTCGGTGAAAAGTTTAAAGAGAAGGGCAAAACGCCTTGGAGTTACTCTTTCAGTGACGAAATAGGATCGCTTGATCACATTTTGATCTCGCCTTCGCTGAAGGATCGCGTGATTGATGCCACTGACTGGCATGTTAACGCTGCAGAGACCGGCCTGTATGACTACCAAAACAGCTTTAAAGGTAGTATCGACGGTACTGGCGCGCATAAGTTTTACAAAGCGGACATGTATCGCGCGTCGGATCACGACCCTGCACTCATTAGCCTTAGCTATAAGCCTGGTGATGCGGATGCTGACGTGCCTCTGAACCTGACAAAACTGAATAAGCTGATCAAGGTCCCTTACCAGATCCCTACCGATATTTCTGCTCAAGTGGGCGATATCGCAACTATCAGTATGAGTCCTTATGATGATGAACAGCGTTTAGATTTGACCCAACTGCTGCTGCCTAATGTGGTCCTTTCTAATGACGCAACAGCTTTGGTGAATTTCGAGGTCTTCGGTGCGCCATCAGCTATCTACAACGTGACTGTAAAGTTAATGCGTAATGGCCAACTTGTAGAAGGGTCTCAGCAAACATTCCTAGCGAAGGTATCTAGTCGCGACTCCTTGATTGCTGACATTGTCGAAGAAGTAACCGATAACACTGGTGGTGATGGTAAAGCTGGTAGCGCCGGCTTTATCAGCTTGTTATCCCTGTTCGGATTGGCAGCGATTCGCCGTCGTCTGCGCAAATAAGCGATCAACTAGATAATGAAGCGCCTGCTTTCGAGCAGTGCGCTTCCCATCACAGATTCAAAAGAGATAACATTATGAGAATTAAAATGAGTGCAGTTGCCACCGCAACTGCCATAGTTCTGGGCGCTTTTTCTTCTGCGGCGAGTGCTGACTTACTGATTACTGAGTACATTGAAGGCAGCAGCAACAACAAAGCCATTGAAATATCCAATCTAGGTAGCAGTACTATCGATTTGGATGCTAACGTTTATAAGCTGACTCTATTTGGCAATGGTGCTGACGCATCAGCACCAGGTAACACTGAAACGCTGACAGGCACTCTGCAGCCAGGAAAGAGCCTAGTTTTCCACAATTCTGGTGCTGCTGATGCCTTTAAAGTGGGCAACGCTTCAACCGTAACATTTTTCAACGGTGATGATGCACTAGTATTAACCAAAGACGACGCGGTTATCGATCGCTTCGGTAAGCGTGGCGAAGACCCTGGCTCTGCTTGGACTGATCCAAACGACGCAAATTTCTCCACCGCAAATAAGACACTGCGTCGTAAAGCCAGCGTTACCTCCGGTGACACAGTGGCCGAGGCTGATTTCCCTGGTGCAGTCAATCAGTGGGTAGTGTTTGATACAGACACTTCTGATGGCCTTGGCTGCTCAGGTGAAAGCGCTTGTGGCTCTGAAGCAACTCCAGGCTTACTGTTGCTAACCGAATACATCGAAGGCAGCAGCAACAACAAAGCGATTGAGATTTCAAACGTTGGTGGCACCGCCATCGATCTAGATGCTAATGTTTACAAGCTAACTCTGTTCGGTAATGGTAGTACGGATCCAGGTAATACAGAGACTTTAACAGGCACTTTAGCGCCAGGAAAAAGTCTGGTATTCCATAACTCAGGGGCCGCTGATGCGTTTAAAATCGGCAATGCTTCTACCGTCACTTTTTTCAACGGTGATGATGCCCTAGTATTAACCAAAGATGACGTGGTTATCGATCGCTTCGGTAAACGCGGCGAAGACCCTGGTTCTGCTTGGACCGATCCAAACGATGCTAATTTCTCTAGTGCGAATAAGACCTTACGTCGTAAAGCCAGTGTAACAGCTGGTGATACTGTGGCCGAAGCAGATTTCCCAGGTGCCAACAATCAGTGGGCAGTATTCGATGTTGATACCGCTGATGGCCTAGGTTGTGCTGGTGAAAATACCTGCGATGGTTCAGTAACACCTCCAGTACCAGAGCCAGAAACAGGTCCTTGCACCGGTTGCGAGACGCTGACTCCGGTTGCCGATCCTACGACGTTCAATGCTGAGATCTATTACTCAGATGTACTAAGTGGTAATTTTTCCTCTGCAGAAGAGCTTAAGAATGCATTGTCGGCCATCATAGCAAAAGATCACAAGTATCTGACCTACAAGCAGGTTTGGAGCACGCTGACCTATGCAGATCAAGATCCTGCCAACGATAAAAATGTTATTGAGATCTACACAGGTAGCTCTATATCAAAGTACGACAATCTGGGTAGTGGTAGCGGTGTGGGTAAATGGAACCGTGAGCACGTTTGGGCTAAGAGTCATGGCTTCCCAAGCGAGTCTCAATGGGGTTATACCGATGCACATCACCTACGTCCATCAGATCCTGGTATTAACTCTGCACGAAGCAACAATGACTTTGGTGCATGTAAGGATACAGGCGAAGAGGTACTATTCAACGGTGTAGGTACGGGTAACTACCTAGACAAAACGACAGACTGCTGGGAGCCTCGTGATGAGGTGAAAGGCGACGTTGCCCGAATGCTCATGTACATGGATACTCGTTATCAAGGCACGGATACTGCTACGACTCAAATGCCAGATCTAGTCGCAGTCGATCGTTTAACAACTGCAGACGAGGATAGCGCTCCGCTGATCGGTACACTTTGTACTCTGTATGCATGGAACCAGTTAGATGCTATAGATACCTACGAGCAGAATCGTAACAACCAGGTATACAAATACCAAGGTAACCGTAACCCTTTCATTGACCGTCCTGAGTTAGTAAAAGAAGTGTATGGTGCAGTCTGTGGTGACGATCCAAACCCTGTTTTGGAAGTCGAAGGCGATATCGTTACTCCTGATAGTGTCAATGAAGGCGCTGCTTACACCATAGACGCCTCTGCAATCAAAGCTGGCGAAGGTGTTGTCCTTACTTACAAGTGGGAACAGATTGCTGGTGAAGAGAAGACTGTTGTTGGCAGTGAGGCTATCTTGTCTCTGACTGCACCAATGGTTAAAGCCGATGAGACATTGAACTTCACCTTGACCATCAGCGACGGTAGTTTAGAAACAATCAAAGATGTTAGCTTGAGCGTGATGAACGTGCCTTTGACTCTAAATGTAGAGTTTGCTGGAACGACTAAAGTGACCGAAGGTGATAAAACGACTATCACAGCGACAGTTACGGATGCGCCAGAAGGGACTCAATACAGCTGGAAGCAGGTATCTGGAGACACGGCAGTGTTTACTGCTGCAGGTCTGACACTTGATGTCACATCTCCTAGCGTCAATATCGATCAAGTTCTTGTGTTCGAGCTTACGGCAACTGTTGACGAAGAAAGCTTCAGTAAGTCTGTTAGTATTGAGGTAATAAACACCGAAGATACTGGTTGGACTAAGCCAGAGGGTGCGGGTAGCTTAGGTGGTTTTATGACTCTGCTACTGCCGCTAATGTGGTTGCGTCGCCGCCAAGGCTAATCATCAGTTAAGCCTATAAAGCAGCACCGGTATCGTTCTGGCTGCTGCTTTTTTTTAACTGTACTGCCGTTGTCTTATATCTCATATTGGCGCATTTCTCTCACGATGATAAAGCTAGTGGCAATGTGTATCTGTTTAATATTGAAGGATTATTATGAATACTTCACTCCTTCCTTCTAGCCTACTTCTTACCTGCTCAGCAATCGCACTTGCGTTTACATTGAGTGGCTGCGGTAAGAAAAAGCTAGAAGAGGCTCCTAAAGCGCCTAAGGTGACGGCATCTGTCGCCTGTATTGCTGCAGGCGATGACTGCAAGCGCTTCACCCTGCTGCATACCAATGACCACCATGGCCGTTTTTGGCATAGTGAAAACGGTGGGTATGGTATGGCAGCACGCAAAACCATTCTTGATCAGATCCGCAAAGAGGTGATTGAACAAGGAGGCCAGGTTTTACTGCTCTCCGGTGGCGACATCAATACTGGCGTTCCTGAGTCTGATCTTCAAGACGCCGAGCCAGATTTTATCGGCATGAACCACCTCGGTTATGACGCTATGGCCGTCGGTAACCATGAGTTTGATAATCCATCAACAGTGATGGATAAGCAGAGGAGCTGGTCAAAATTCCCTTGGTTATCGGCCAACATCTATCGCCAAGTCGATGGTGAATGGCAACGCTACTTTGAGCCCTACAAGCTATTCGAAGTTCAGGGCTTAAAGTTAGCCGTTGTTGGTTTAACTACCGAGCAGACAGCAGAGATAGGTAATCCAGAGTATGTTGAAAATCTAAAATTCACTTCTGCTCAAGCTGAGGCAAAAGCAGTTTTGGCAGAGCTTAAAGAGCAGCATCAACCAGATCTGGTCTTTGGTCTCACCCACATGGGTCACTATGAAAATGGTAGACATGGCAGTAATGCTCCGGGTGATGTAGCTCTAGCTCGCAGTCTTGAACCTGGGCAGATTCAAGCCATCATTGGCGGTCACTCACAGTTGCCTGTCTGTATGGAAGGAGACACAGGTGAGTACGTAAAAAAATATGCTCGTGATGAGCCTTGTAAGCCTGATCGTCAAAATGGCACTTGGATCATGCAAGCCTACGAATGGGGCAAATATGTTGGCCGTGCTGACTTTGAATACTACGGTGGCCAGCTTCATTTGGCTAGCTACGAGCTCGTTCCAGTGAACACTGAAACCAAGTATGGTTTCATGCAGCATTCTTCTATGCTAACCCCCAAAGATCCGGAAACCCTCGAGTTACTGCGTCCATATCAGCGCAATGGTCAGGTAAAACTGCGAGAGGAGATTGGTGTTGCGAAGGCGAATTTCATTGGAGATCGAAAGGTTGTTCGTTACCAAGCGACACCTCTAGGGATTATGATAGCCCATGCTCAGACCCAGCTCTCTGTACCTGCAGATTTTGGCATCATGAACTCCGGCGGTATTCGTACCACCATAAAGAAAGGGCCTATTCGTTATCGTGATGTGCTTGAGGTGCTGCCTTTTTCTAACAGTGTCACTGTGACAGAGATGAAGGGTGCCGAACTGAAAGCGTATTTGTCTAAGGTTGCACTTATGACTCAAGGCTCTGGAGGCTTTGCCCACTTCAGCGGCATCAAGATGACCGTTGACTGTAAAGCTAAAGATGTTGATATCAGCGCTGTTGGTAATAAGCCTTTCAAGCTAGAGGATAACTATCGATTTACCCTCCCTAGCTATAATGCTGCGGGCGGTAACAAATATCCCAAATTGAAGGAACAGGCCAGAGACACAGGCTTTGTTGATGCAGATATGCTTTATCAATTCATCAAAAAGCATGAAACGCTCGATCCTGTCGACTATGACACAGCGAAAGATGTTCGCTATATCAACTCTAGAAATTCTGATGGCTGCAGCAGCTAAACTTACTACCTAATAAGGTTAATTGGCTGCTCTATTAACACCCTAAACAGCGCCCGGCCTTTCGGTTTGGCGCTGTTTATTTTAAGGGATGTGTCCGAAAAACCAAGATAACACCCTACAAAAATAACATCACATTCAAAAAACCTACCACATAAAAATGCTTTTTATACCGCTCAATAAGTCCAAAAAATTCTGCTTATTTTTACTAGATTCTACTCTGCATCAGGACATTTTCAGTTTTCTAATAACGAACGCTCTTCGGTTTTCTTTACAATTCACCACCAATGTAAATGGTAATCATTTCTATTTAGGTTGGTGTATTATTTATATAGACTATGCCTGCAAATTACCGCTGCGCATTAACCGCGTTTTCTTCGCTCGCTATAAAGATGATCAAAAATGAAACGATTAACATTGTCATATGCCATACTTGTCGCACTAAGCCCTATCAGCACACTGCATGCTGAAACCCCAAATGAAACCTCAAATGATGCGGTAGATCAACTTGACCCAAGCGTTGAAACCATTGAGGTGAAGGGAAGATATATTCAAGGCTACAATGCCCATTCTGCCAGTGGAGCATCACGCCTTGATTTAGCCATCAGCGACATACCGCAATCAGTATCGGTGATAACAGATGCACAGCTGCGCGATTTTCAATTAAATGACATTAACTCTGCGCTCGATACTGCAACAGGCATTAACGTAGAACGTATTGAAACCGACCGCACCTATTACACGGCTCGTGGCTTTGATGTCACTAATTTTCAAATCGACGGTGTTGGCTTGCCGCTTACCTCAGGTAATAACCATGCCGATGAAGACACCGCAATATACGATCGTGTTGAAGTGATACGTGGCGCAAACGGTTTAATGACAGGTGTGGGTAATCCCTCTGCCACGGTTAACTTTATTCGTAAACGCCCAACAGATGATAACCAACTTAATATGCTGGCCAGTTATGGCAGCTGGGACAATCTACGTTTAGAAGTGGATGGCACTGCTCAATTAAATGATACTGTTGCCGCCAGAGTGGTTGCCGTAAAGCAAACTAAAGACTCCTATTTAGACCGCTATAAAACTGATAAAACGGTACTTTATGCCTTTATTGACGCCAAATTCACCGATGATACCAGCCTGTCTATCAGCCACAGCTATATTGATAATGACGCTAAAGGCAATAACTGGGGCGCATTACCACTGTCCTATACCGATGGCAGTGCAACAAACTATGACCGTTCAACCAACACTTCAGCCGATTGGTCTAACTGGCAAGTTGAAAAGCAAAATACTGTAGTTGAATTAAGCCATTACTTTTCTGATAACTGGCGATTACGCGCGACTTATTCGCACAAAGTTACCGATGAAGATACCGAGCTATTTTATGTCTTTGGTACACCGGACAAAACAACCGAACTTGGGTTAACTGGTTATGGTAGTGAATATGATTTAGACGAAAATCATAACCTAGCAGATATCTATATCAATGGTGATGTCACGCTATTTGGCCGAGAGCATCAAGTTGTTGCAGGTATCAATTATGCCCAAATGGACTACACAGACACCTCACTATACGACTACAGCACGGGAAATGGCTTCCCTGCAATGCCAGATTTAAATACCTGGGACGGCAACACCCCAAAACCGACCTTTGCAGACGCACCTAAAGGCAGCGATGTTAGCGCAACCCAAAAAGCAGCTTACTTTACCGGCCGATTTAATCTGTTTGAGGATTTTTATTTAATTGCGGGAGGTCGTTATAACGACTGGCAAGCTGAAGGCGAGTCATACGACAACATTCAAGATGTAGAAGATGCGCAATTTATCCCTTATGTTGGTATGACTTATCGTTTCATTCCAGAACTATTGGCCTACGCCAGCTATACCGAAACATTCACCGCACAGCGCGAGCTAGATATAAACGACAACACATTAGCCCCTGTGACCGGCGAAAGCCAAGAGGTAGGCCTTAAAAGTGAACTGTTTAATGGCAACCTGATCACCACACTGGCCTATTTTGATATTCTACAAACTAACCTTGCTATGGTAGATCCACGCACAAGCCAACTGCCCCCAACAGAGCGCCGCTATATCGGTTCAGACGGCATTAGCAGTAATGGTTTTGAACTGGATATTGCAGGCGAAATTTACCCAGGTCTAAACGCCAGTATTGGTTATACCGACTTTGACATTAAAGGTAATGACCAAGTTGCAGCTTACACTCCAAGTCAGTTATTTAAATTTGCCGCCACCTATGACTTAGCCTTAATTGAAGGACTCACATTTGGGCTTAATATGCGTTGGCAAGATGATATACAGCGCTCACAAGGCTTGGTTGGTGCTGACTTCATTAATGCAGGACAAGAGATCACTACTCATCAAAAGGCCTATGCCATTATTGATTTAATGGCTAAATATCACTTTACCGACAGCCTTGACCTCACTGTTAATGCCAACAATGTTACCGATGAAAAATACCTTACCAGTCTTTATTGGGCACAGGGATTTTACGGTGCACCGGCTAATTACAGCGCCACAATGAGCTGGCGTTTGTAATCACTAATCAAACTATGCACAAACAATAGCGTAGAAAATTCTGCGCTATTACTTTGCCATGATAAGTGTCAAACCGAATCTAAAGCACAGACAACCTACACAGAGGTAAGCATGAGAAAAACCCTCTTTAAATGGCACTCCTATGGTGCACTAATTGCCATGTTGCCTATCTTAATTATGTCGATAACCGGCAGCATACTGGTTTTCAAGGTGGAAATAGATAGTCTACTGCGACCAGCACACATGCTTGTCGACGCACTGCCCACAACGCCAAGAGTTAATTTAGACACCTTAATGCAAACCACATTAGGGGCTAATCCTGATTATGAGTTAGGTGGATGGGAGTTATTTGATGATAAGTCACGCTCAGATGCTGCCTACTTGATTAAACGCGGCACAGAAGATTGGAATAAAGTCTATATTAATCAATATACAGCGCAGCTTTTGTCACAACCTCAACCTATGGATCACTACATCACCGACTGGCTACTCGAACTACATTACTCATTTTTACTCCATGTAAAAGGGGCTTCAATAGCCTTCATTGCAGCACTCATCATGTTATTTTTAGGGATCAGCGGCATGATTATTTACCGTCGATTTTGGACAAAATTATTCACCCTACGTTTAGGTGCCGTAAAGCGTATTTTGTACAGCGACATTCATAAAATGATCGGTATCATTAGCTCGCCAGTAATGATTATATTGGCGTTTACCGGAGCTTACTGGAATATCAGCGGCATTATTCATGAAGTCACGGAACACGGCGACGGCGAGCATGTTTATATCACTAAACCTTTGCACAGCTTAGATATTTCCTTCGAGCAATTACGTCAACAGTCATCCACAGAAATAGACAGTTTCCAAGCAGGTTACCTTGCCATGCCGCACGAACCTGAGCGGAATATCGATTTTTACGGTCAAGTCGACACCACAAACCCACTGAATAGCGAATACAGCAGTATGGTCAGTTTTGATAAAATGAGCGGTAAATTGCTGTCAAAACAAGATATTCGCCAAGCAGATTTTTTAATGGTGTTTATCGACAGTTTTCGTAAATTACACTTTGGTTATTTTGGTGGCTTAATCACACGTATCATTTGGTGTTTTTTAGGCTTGATGCCAGTATTTTTAGCTTTCACCGGATTTTATTTATATTGGCAACGACGCCAATCTAAAGTGCAGTCAAAACAAAAACGCCAACAAGTCTTAAACGAGGCTATTTAGTTAACAATAAGATGGTTTTAGCACACTCACTCACATAGAGGTTCAATCGAACCTCTATTGCCACACAATAAAAACTTCCCCGCGTTGCTTTCATTAGCTGTAATAGCAAAAAGACTGCTGTATAATTCCGCCACTCCAATTTTGGCTGTTATCTACTCGTTTTTTTATACCTATTTATAGAGGCACTATGACTGTTAATCACTATGACCCTAAACAAACCACTACCCTAGCGACACCCAAGAAGGTCATAGAGGAACAAGCAAAATCAGCATTAAGCCTAAATAGCCCAATACAAACTAGCGCGGCTAAAATTGGTTTTGTTAGTCTTGGCTGTCCAAAAAACCTTGTCGATTCAGAACGTATTCTTACCCAGCTGCGTACAGAAGGCTATGACGTAGTCTCTACTTATGCCGATGCTGACATGGTTATCGTTAATACCTGTGGCTTTATTGACAGTGCGGTACAAGAATCTTTAGACACTATCGGCGAAGCATTAGCAGCTAATGGTAAAGTACTGGTAACAGGTTGCTTAGGTGTTAAGAAAGATGAAATTATTGAGCTACACCCTAACGTACTAGGCGTAACCGGCCCACATGCCTATGACGAAGTACTTAAACAGGTTCATCAGCATGTTGAAAAACCAAAACACAATCCATTAATCGATTTAGTGCCAGATCACGGTATTAAACTGACCCCTAAACATTACGCCTATTTAAAAATATCAGAGGGTTGTAACCACCGTTGTACTTTCTGCATTATTCCTTCTATGCGCGGTGATTTAGACTCTCGTCCCATTGGTGATGTGTTAGGTGAAGCGCAGCGTTTAGTCAAAGCTGGCGTTAAAGAATTATTGATTATTTCACAAGACACCTCAGCCTATGGTGTCGATGTAAAACATAAAACGGCATTTTGGGACGGCATGCCAATCAAAACTCACATGCAGCAGCTTTGTGAAGAGTTAGCAAAACAAGGTGTTTGGGTGCGTTTACATTATGTTTACCCTTATCCGCATGTGGATGACATTATTCCATTAATGGCGCAGGGCAGCATTTTACCGTATTTGGACATTCCGTTTCAGCATGCCAATAAACGCATCCTTAAATTGATGAAACGCCCAGGTAGCTCAGACAAAGTGTTAGAACGCATTGCTAAATGGCGCGAAATTTGCCCAGAATTGGTGATCCGTTCAACCTTTATTGTTGGTTTCCCAGGTGAAACCGAAGAAGAGTTTGAAGAGTTATTAGACTTTTTAGAAGAAGCACAATTAGATCGCGTAGGTTGTTTTAAATACTCGCCAGTAAAAGGCGCTAAAGCCAACGACTTACCAGACCATGTGCCTGACGATGTTATGGAAGACAGGTTACAACGCTTTATGGCTTTACAGGCGCAAATAAGCGCAGACAAGCTGCAAGCCCGTATTGGTCAAGAGTATTTAATCTTAATTGATGAAGTGAACACCGAAGGCGCTATTGGCCGCTCATACATGGACGCACCAGAAATTGACGGTAAAGTGTATTTAACCGACGAGTTTGACGTACAACCTGGCGATAAAATTTGGGTGCAAATTATTCATGCCGACGAGCACGATGTGTGGGGCGTACGCGTAGAAGACTAATCGGTCATTAATCAAGATCACTATGCCAGCTTAATCGCTGGCATTTTTATACCCAGCACAGTCAGTTAAGCTGCAATTAGTTAAGCAACTATCCGTTAAGCAACTGCCGGTTAAATCACAATCAGTTAAAGTAGTTTATTAATCTTATTAAAAATATTTTATTTCAGATAGCAAAAAGCCACTCATAAGAGTGGCTTTTTGCTTTATGTGGTCGGTGATAGAGGATTCGAACCTCTGACCCTCTCGTCCCAAACGAGATGCGCTACCGGGCTGCGCTAATCACCGAGATTTTACTTGAAAACAAGTCTGATATTTATTTAACTTTGAGGCTAAATTCGCTATAAGAAAGCGGAAATGTGGTCGGTGATAGAGGATTCGAACCTCTGACCCTCTCGTCCCAAACGAGATGCGCTACCGGGCTGCGCTAATCACCGAAATATACATAAAACAACAAATTGAATGGGGTGACTGATGGGGTTCGAACCCACGACAACCGGAATCACAATCCGGGACTCTACCAACTGAGCTACAATCACCACTGACTTTCAATCTTACTAACCAAATCCGACAAAACATACTACCGAATGGTGCGCCCAGAAGGATTCGAACCTTCGGCCTTACCCTCCGGAGGGGTACGCTCTATCCAGCTGAGCTATGGGCGCTCGCCTTGGTTAGCGACGCATATACTAAGGATAAATTGCCTCCACGTCTAGCCCTGATTTACTTTTTTTAACTGACTGATTAACTTTTGACTCATTAGCTGCAATTACCACCATTGTACGTGACATAATATTACTTGGATCACGTATCAAACTATGCTAATTATAGGTGTTGAAATAACGGATTTCTTTTTTGTATTTAATGGGATAAAGCAACTGCTAATGATAGATAAGGACGTTAATTATCCAAAGCTAACCAATAACGTTGAATCACTTCAACGTCGTGTTATGCGTTTAAAGCGTTTGGCCGCTAAATATAAACGGGCGGAAATCATTCAAAATGCTTTATTAGGTATCTCTAACATTGCAACTAAAGCGGCATCTTTAGATGATTTCTATATTGGAGTGCATCAACATTTACAACGCTTAATTCCTGCTGACAACTTTTTTATCGCATCGCAAAATCCCAAAACCGGCATGATGAGTTTACCTTTTTTTGCCGATGAGAAAGATCCCCACCCAACAGAGCTATACCCTGATGAAGAAATCTCTGCCATTTTAACCCGCGGTATAACGGGCTATGTGTTTCGAAAAGGCCAACCTTTACTCTGTGACGACGCTGGCTTTAATCAACTCATTGAGCAGGGAGAAATTGAAGGCTTGGGCTCACCATGCCATCAATGGCTTGGGGTACCCATTAAAAACCAAGATATTGTCAGCGGTGTACTGGTGGTTCAAAGTTACAATGACCAAATTAATTACGGTGAACTTGAACTCGAACTCATGGGTTTTATTAGCCATCATATTTCAGGGGTGATGGAGCGTCTGCGGCATCATGAACAACTTGAATTAGCGATTGAAGAACGCACTCGAGAATTAAGCCAAGCTTATAACAGCCTTAAATCAGAAGTGAAAGAGCGGGTAAAAGCTGAAAACCTGCAAAAATCGTTATTCGAAATAGCTGACTTATCTGCGTCAAATGTTGCACAGCATGATTTTTATAATCGTATTCATCAAATTATTAGCCAACTTTTACCCGCACAAAACTGTTTTATCTCTTTCATTGATAAAAATAATACTTTGTCATTTCCATTTTATGTATCGGAGATGGACAGTGAATATCCAGCCAGCCGCCCAATGCAAGATGGTTTAACCGAATATATTTTGCAACACAAACAGCCAAGGCTACTCAGTGGTGAGGATATTAAAACCTTGATTAAGCATGGTGACATTTATGCCCAATCACCGGCACTCAATAGAACTGAACTGATGCATCAATGGATAGGCATACCATTAGTGATTAATGGCGAAGTTGTCGGTGCGCTAACCATTTACAGTTTAGATACAAAACAAAATTATCAAATCAAAGATCTTGAACTGCTGACTTTCGTTTCACAACATATTGCTAATGCGATTGAACGCAAAGATGCGGTTGATTCATTAAAGCGCAGCCATGAATTGCTCGAAGAAAAGGTGACTACGCGAACCCAAGCCCTGGCACAAATGAATATCGATCTACAGGAAGAAGTTAATCAGCGCCGTAAAATTGAAGCGCAGCTTGTTCACGATGCCCAGCATGATAATTTAACCGGTCTGCCTAACCGCAATTATCTTATGGAGCGATTATCACAAGCATTGAAACATGTTAGACGCCATGGCTTAGACCAGTTTGCGTTACTGTTCATCGACTTAGACCGCTTTAAAGTGATAAATGATACTTTTGGTCATTTGGAAGGCGATCGATTTTTAATTGAAACCGCTAAGCGTTTAAAAAGTTGTATCCGTGAAAATGATACCTTAGCCAGAATGGGTGGAGATGAGTTCGTGGTATTACTTGATACTATTCATGGTACTCAAGATGCTGTAGAGGTAAGTGAACGGATTTTGCATCAAATCAGTCAGCCATATTTGTTAGCCAATCAAGACTTTGTTTCGGGAGCCAGTATTGGGATTGCGTTCAGTAGTACCAGCCAATTAGAAACCAGCGAGTCCATATTACGTGATGCTGACAAAGCCATGTATAAAGCTAAATCAAATGGTAAAGGCTGCTATATCATTTTCGACAGTAAACTAAGCTACCAGTCCGAACTACAATATGATTTAGACCAGCAGTTAAAGCAGGCTATCAATCAACAACAAATTAAAATAGATTACCATCCAATATACGACATCGATCAAACAACCGTGCTGGCGATTGAGCCTAAAACACACTGGCACCATGATAAACATGGAAAATGGGACCATGCTAAATTACTGCAGCTGGCCAATAGCTCACAACTCGAACTCGTACTGGATGATTATATTTTCAAACGATTAAACCAAGATTATCCTCAACTGAAGCAACAATTTGGTCAAGACATACAACTATATATGTCTATTTCAAGCCAGCATGTTAAGCACAAATACGCGCTGCGAAATTTGAAAAAAACCGTCAAAAGTAGCGAAATAGATTTATCTAAATTAACCCTATTCTTCAATGAAAAGTCCCTAGTTAAGGACACTGAGAATCATCTCAACGCATTTGATATTATTAAGCAACTTGGGGGGAATATTGGCGTTGATCACTTTGGGACGGGTTATAGCTCACTCAGTAGCTTGAGCTTTTTACCAATATCAACTTTGATGTTAGATAACGAAATCAGCAAACATTTACTCAATGAAAACCAATTGAAATTAGTTAAGGCGTACCGCTTATCGGCTGATGCATTAGATTTAAAGATTGTCGCAACAGGTATCGATACCTTACAGCAACGGCAACAATTTTTAGAATTGGGCTACCGAATAGGTCAAGGACGAGCGTTAAAGCACGCACACTGATTAATTTTAGCCTTGCTTACTCATTTAACAATCGCCTTCGCCCTTTAACTCACGCAGCAGACGTTTTAAACCTCACCCAGGCGTATTACTTTTTAAACATATCCCTTAAATTGGCAATGTTACTTTTACCCGACTCTACTCTTTGCTGCTCTGTTTGTTGTGGTTTGCGATTTTCCCAAATTAAATCATCCTGTGGTAACTCCATCAAGAAACGACTTGGCTCACAGCGCATAGTCTCACCAAACTGACGACGTTCGCGGCAAATAACAAACCACAGCTCACGTTGCGCCCGCGTAATACCTACATAAGCTAAGCGCCGCTCTTCATCAACGTTATCTTCATCAATACTCGATTGGTGCGGCAAAATACGCTCTTCTACGCCCACCATAAACACAAATGGGAACTCCAATCCTTTTGAAGCATGTAATGTCATTAACTGTACTTGATCGCCGCCCTCATCTTCACTATTACGCTCCATCATGTCGCGTAAAGTGAGTCGTGTTACCACCTCGGGTAAAGTCATCGGCTCATCTAACTCATCACCCTCGAGCATTTCGGTGACCCAGCGATACAGTTCTGAAATATTCTTCATCCGCATTTCAGCCGCTTTGGCGCTTGTACTGGTCTCGTACAAGTAATCTTCATAGTTAATACTGCGGATCAACTTTTTAATCGCATCCACAGATTCGCCCCGCTTGGCTATCTCTGCGGTATCAACAATAAACTGGCCAAACTGATATAAAGATTTTATCGCGGCAGGTGCCAGTTCATGGTTTAAGCCCGCATCAAAAATAGCTTCAAACATTGAAATATGTTTTTGATTAGCAAAGTTACCTAAGCGCTCTAAGGTTGCTGGACCAATACCACGCTTAGGTAAATTCACTACACGCAGAAATGCATTATCATCATCGGGATTCACCACTAAACGCAGGTAAGCCATAATGTCTTTAATTTCAGCGCGGGAAAAAAACGACGTGCCGCCACTGAGTTTGTAAGGAATACGGTTGGTCATCAACGCCCGCTCAAGTAAGCGCGATTGATGGTTGCCACGGTATAAAATGGCGTATTGACCAAATTGGGTACGGCCAACAAACTTATGCCGAATAATTTCCGCAATCACTCGCTCAGCTTCTTGTTCTTCGTTCGCGGCAATCAATACCCGTAATGGTTCGCCATAGGCTAATTCACTGAATAGAGCCTTTTCATACACATGGGGGTTATTAGCAATCAAGATATTAGCCGCACGTAAAATACGCTGGCTAGAGCGGTAATTTTGTTCCAGTTTAATCAATTTAAGCCGAGGAAAATCAGTGCCTAATAGGACTAAATTTTGCGGTTTAGCCCCGCGCCATGAGTAAATAGATTGATCGTCATCGCCCACAACGGTAAATCTTGAACGCTCTCCCACCAACAACTTCACTAATTCATATTGGCTGGTATTGGTGTCTTGATACTCATCCACCAGCAAGTATTGAATGCGAGTTTGCCAACGGGTGCGCACTTCTTCATTCATGCGCAGTAATAATGTAGGAATAAGAATTAAATCATCAAAGTCTAATGCATTATACGCTTTCATATGCTGCGCATAACGCTGATACAACATGGCAAATAACTGCCCTTGCTCATCTTTAGCGAGCTTGCGCGCTTGCTGTGGAATGACCAACCCACCCTTCCAATTAGAAATGGCTGACGCCAAAGATTTAATTAAATCTTTATCTTCATCTAACTCGTCTTGGGTTAGCTCTTTTAATAGTGCAAATGTGTCTTGATCATCAAACAGTGAAAAGCCCGCTTTTAAGCCTAACACTTTGTGTTCACGCTTAATGATTTCTAGCCCCAGGGTGTGAAAAGTAGAAATCCATAACCCACGCGCTTCTTTACGGCCCATAGACTGAGCCACACGTTCTTTCATCTCACGAGCGGCTTTATTGGTAAAGGTTACCGCAGCGATATTGCGCGCTTTATAGCCACACTTTTCGACTAGGTAAGCTATTTTATTAATGATAACTCGCGTTTTACCACTGCCAGCGCCAGCTAAGACCAGACAAGGGCCTGAGACATAATGTACTGCTTCATTCTGTCCTGGATTGAGTTTCATTAAATAACTTTCCCACTATTAAACACGAAGGCGGATCATAGCAGATGGTAACTTGGTAGAGTTAACAATTTTGACGTCATATTTTGCTGCCAGCACCTGCCTAAGCTACAATGGCTGCAATATTGGCGTAGGAAGGCAAATCATGATTAATCCAAAGAAAATAGAAGAAGTGGCCAAACAGCTCAGCGAAAACTTACCCAGCGGTGTTAAGCAATTTGCAGCAGAGTTTGAAGAGCGCAGTAAACAGGTGTTACAGAACCAACTGATGAAATTAGATGTGGTGTCGCGCGAAGAATTTGAAGTACAACAACATGTGCTATTAAAAACCCGTGAAAAGTTAGAAGCTTTACAAGCCCAAGTCACTGAGCTAGAAAAACGCTTAGCTGAGTGATATCTCAACTCAATGCATTATAAACACCAATAAAAGCCTCTTTTTGAGGCTTTTTTATTGGTAATTATTATGGCTATTTGAACTTGTGCATCACATATCAAATTGACTATTTTGATACACTAAACGACCATTAACCCAGGTACTTATCACTTTACTGCGCCAAATATCTTCAGGCTCAACCTCAAAGTAGTCATCACTGACTAAAATGAAATCAGCTTTTTTACCCACTTCAATTGAGCCTATTATAGTGTCTTGATGACCAGCATAGGCGGCAGATAATGTGAAACTATCAAGCGCTTCTATACGGGTAAGCTTTTCTGCCGAGAGCCAACCGTCTAAAGGTTGATTATCTCGGTCTTGACGGGTGACCGAAGCATGTAAACCAAAGTAAGGGTTAGGTGATTCCACCGGAAAATCAGAGCCGTTAGCAATACGGGCATTGGCATTCAATAACTTGCGCCATGCATAAGCTCCGGCTAAGCGTGCTTTACCTAAACGATTTTCAGCCATATTCTTATCACTAGTAGCATGGGTTGCTTGAATAGACGCTATTACTCCTAATTCGGCAAAACGATTAATATCACTCACCTCTAGTATTTGTGCGTGCTCAACTCTGTGCCTTAAGGTGGGCGATTTGGTTTTTGCTATCGCGGTTTGATAGTTATCTAGCACTACTTTATTGGCGTTATCGCCAATGGCATGGGTGTTAACCTGAAACCCTGCTGTCATCGACTCCAGAATTAACTCAGCTAACTTATCATTGGAATACAGCATTAAGCCTTTATGGCCATGTTGATCACTATAATCTGCCAATAAAGAGGCACCGCGACTGCCCAAAGCTCCGTCTGCCGATATTTTAACGCTATCCATTTTGAACATATCGTCAGCGGTTTTGAACGGCCCTTTGGCAAGATAAGTAGCATACTGAGGATCTTCAACCGACAACATGGCGTTAATACGAATAGGCATAGCATTAACTTTGGCCAATGCTTGATAGGCATTAATATTATCAATACTCACACCGGCATCGTGCACACTGGTTAAGCCGTAAGAGGCTAGCGACTTCATTGCCGTGACTAAAGTCGACTCAAGCTGCGCCGCTGTCATGCCAGGAATAACCTCATATACCAAGTTCATCGCGTTATCGATTAACACGCCCGTAGGTTGGCCTTGGCTATCTAGAATAATTTCACCACCTTCTGGTGATTTAGTGGCTGCGGTAATACCGGCGAGCTGGAGAGTTTTACTGTTAACCCACAATGCATGACCGTCTACTCGACCAAATGCGACTGGAGTATCGGCAAAGACTTTATCTAAGCTAGTTTTTGTGGGAAATTTTTTACTGTCCCATAGCTCTTGGTTCCAACCTCTGCCGAGTAACCAACCCTGTGAAGGTGTCTGTTTTACAAAAGATTGTGCACGGCTAATGGCATCAAGTTCACTTTGGGTGGCCACTAAGTCAACCCGCTGAAGACTTTGACCATAACCCAGCACATGACCATGGGCATCAATTAAACCCGGTAATAATGTTTTACCTTTGCCATCAATAATGGTCACGCCTTTTTCAAGCGCTAAATCAGGTTTATCTATATAAACTTGCTCGATTTTATCGTCAGTAAACTTAACTGCTGAAAATGTTTGTAATTGGCCATTATTAACGCTGTAGCCTTGTATATTATGAATTAGTGCGGTTTCCGCCCAACTTGGCGTACAACATAATGCAATCAAACCTATTGCCAGTCTTTTCATGTTTCGTCCCTATCAGAATATTAAAATCAGCTCCCTATTAAATGTTAATAATTCGTTATAAGCAAGTCGATTAACTCAACTAAAGAGTCACCATAAACTGAGTACTTTACTGTGAGCCACTTTTACAATAGGCACAAATAAAAAGGCCGCTAATCAGCAGCCTTTTTATCACAAAGATAATTGTTTATATTTCGAATTTCTCAATCTCAGCCTCTAAACTGTAGGTGAGCTGTTTGACATCTTCACTGACACTGTGAGCCTGTTCAGAAACCGTATTAGTTTTAGAAGCCATGTCTGCAATAACTACAATGCGCTGGGCAGAGTCTTCGCCGGCAGCTAACTGCTCGGTAGCCGCTTGAGATATTTGCTGGCTCATGTGGGCAATATCAGATAATGACTGGGCAATATTTTTAAGCTCGTCGGTGACCCGTGCTGACTTGGTGACAGTTTCTTCACTGGTCGCAATACTTTCTACCACAGAAGCCTTGGCGTCTTGGGTCGCCTTTTGCAGCTTATCAATCATTTGCTTAATCTGTTCAGTACTGGTTTGGGTGCGTTGTGCTAACTGCCTAACTTCATCTGCTACCACGGCAAACCCACGCCCTTGCTCACCAGCTCTTGCCGCTTCAATCGCGGCATTCAATGCTAATAAATTGGTTTGCTCAGCAATGCCTTGAATCACTAATAATACGCTGGCGATGTTATTCACTTCATCGTCTAACACTTGAATGTTTTTACCCGCGCTTTCAATCTGGTTTTCTAATAGCGAAATTGTTTTAGCTGATTCTTGGGTAAGTCTATGGGCATTAATACCTTGCTGCTCTGCGGCATTAACCGACTGTGCGGCCTGTTTAGCATGTTCAACAACATTGGCAGACGATGCGGTTAATTCAGTAATCGCTGAAGCCACCATTTGCGTTTCATCATGCATTGCCCGCGTCAGTTGATCTAGCTCATTAGAGCGTTTAGCTGAGCCATCTGCCTGCTGATGAAGCGTGTCAGTAACGCTTTTAATTCCTTTCACCACACCCTGCAAGCCAACTTGCATATAATTCATTGCGCCAACCACACTGTCACGCTGTGCGGCAGAGAAGGCTTGGTGCTGGCGTAAATTACCCCGAGATACACTTAACACAAATTGATGTACTTGCTCAATTTCTGCCCCTAGCGAGTGACGTAACTTAAAACCAAATCGAGCCAAACTAAGCGACAAAATAATTGCCACAACGATAGCAAAAGTTAACAAGCCACTGGCAACAGACCAATACCTTGCATCCGCCTCAGCGTAACTTATTCCTGTACCCACATACCAATGCCATAACTCAGACTGTTGCACAACAGAGGTTAACGCAACGACTTCACCTTCTCTCTCTGACGTCCATTCATAGGTCAAAATCTTGCTAGTTTGGTTGCCCACGAGTTGTTGTACCATTTGACCAATGCTTTTGCCATCTGCATCAACAAAGTCATTAAAGCTAGTTCCATGCAATTGCGGATCATGCGGTGTGGCAACAAAGTCCATATTATTATCAACCACATAAACATATTCAGAGTCGTGATATTTGTTCTCACGCAGCACTTGGATGGCTAATGCCTTAGCTTGCGTTTCGCTGAGTTCACCCGATAGTTGAAATTGCTCAAATTGAGCCACAATATTTGCAGTACTTTTCATTAATTGATTAATACGGGCAATATTATCATTGTGACTAGAGTCTGATAATGCACGTAAACCGCCTAGAGCAATCCCTAGATTAGACACAAATAGCAAGGTAGCAAACAAGATTATTTTTGTTTTCAATGTCATAGGGAAACCTCATGTCTATCGTAATACTAGAGTCGTATTTTGTAAATTTATTGCACTACTACACCATAAAAATGACAGCGATGTCATTATTTATTTAACTAAAGTACAACATATTAAAATGACAGCGAAATAGTTAACAAACCAGTAAAACTGCTTAATATTGTGAACCTGTGAACAGACTCAGTTTTGATTTGGTGACACGGGAAACAAGATCAATAAATTTCAGATTTTGGACTGTAGATACAAAAATAGGCTAATTAGATTCAATCTTTTGGAGATGATTTAATCAGCCTACAACTAACATTTAACACATTTTTGCTAAATATTACTCGGCGATAAAGACCAATATTTTGCGCTGTAAGGCCTTATCATCCTGGCGGCCATAATGAACCAATAGATCATCTTTACCATCATGATTAATGTCGGTCACAGAAACGAGCGAGCCTTTTTGAGGCAAGGTAAATTCCAACTCATCACTGCGGCTAGAAAAAGGTGACTCACCACTTTGGCCTTGAAATATTTTTAAGCGTTTTTCGGTATCCGATAATAGTAACTCTTGAAAACCATCACCATTTAAGTCGCCTAGGGTAATAACAGGCTCACCGGTTTGGCCTGAGGTTAAACTAAAACTTAATTCAACTTCTTTAGCCACATTAGCCTGTTTGGGAAATTGAAACTCACTGTTCATTTTGAACACATACACATCTTGGTCAATGCTACCAGATAACAATGCGCCAACAATTTGTGACACGCCAATATCAAAACCCGACACCAATACTTCATCTATGTTGTCTTTGTCTAAATCAACAAAACTGAGTCCAGATAATGTGCCTTCAGCCCGAATAACACTGGTAGGTTTACGGCCAAAACTGAGGGTATTGTCCTTGTTACGGCCAAGATACACCTCGTAATCATTACTTTTATCAAATACACCGCTGCTTTTGGTATAGCGCACCACTAAATCTGTTATTCCATCACCGTTAATATCGTCGAGTTTTTCAACTTTACGGTGCATCAAATTACTTTGATCTAATTGTCCGCCATAAATGTCACGCTTATTCCACCAGTTCACTCCGCTGATAGGCTGACTCACAGGAATAAATGTCGCCGATAACAAAAACTGACCGTTATCTTGCTGAAAATAGACTTCTAATAATCCCTCACCCACTTTAATAATATCGTCTCGGTTATCAAAATTAGCGTCGGAAAAATACAAGGTTGGTTGACTATATTGTGCGCCATTATCGGTTAATTCAATATTGGGTAATAAAGGTAAAGATTGTGTGATAAAGGTCTGTATTTCAGTGGCGGGATCATTATTAGCTAGCAGTATATGCATGGCTTTAAAGTCACTTAACACAATATCGGCAATGCCATCATTATTGATGTCTTTGACAAATTCTCCACGGGAGATGAAATCAGCTTGGGGAGTTAAGGTTATTGAACTAATACTGGCAGCTTTACTGATTTGGCTTTGCGTAGCCTGCTCAGATATTGACGCTAACGCAGGATGACCAACTTGGTATTGCCACAAAGTGTCGGCACTTAAAAAGTACAGTTTTTGTAATTGTAATTGCTGACTGTCATCTTCAGGCTGATAAACATCGTAGCGAAACAGTGCTTGGCTTAATGGTTGTTTGTCTAATAAGCTTAATTTTTCTTGCTTAAAACCATAAATATATAGCCAACGTTGGGCATTATCATCGACACCAATGACAATAAGTTCATTGCCTTCATTGTCCATAATATTGGCTGATATAGCAGGCTGAACCAGTTCTATATCGGCATCAATTGTGTATTCTAAAAAGCTTAATTTATCTTTCGCGACGGTTACATTTGCATGTAAACCGACTAAAGCTAACGCACTGTACACTATCCCTTTTATGGCTGAGTTCAATCTCATTATTATGGCTATCCTTGGTTGAAACAAAGCGTACCGCTTTGATCTTGATTATTAGGTTATTGACTAAAGTAATGCTGCTTACTGCTAGTTGTATTGTTATAGCACCTGCCTAGCCATAATCTTTTAGAGCTTTAGTTCAATGTCGTCATACCATTTACGCACAAGTGCTACGCCATATTTGCGCTCTAAACGCCTAACAACAAAGTGCCCTCGAGCCATGTCTTGAAAATGACTAATAAACAGAGTGTTAATGACTGCCCCACCGGCAGCGCCAATAGCAGGCACAGCCTGAGCTGCCATCTTTTGAGTCACTTGTATGCCAAAACGTTCCGCAATCATGGCAACTAATTTAACTAACATAGGAGCCGCTTCCTTTGAAACCCCTTTACTGGCAACATACTCGGCGGCTTCAGCAATAGAGTTCGCTAATACGGTGCGCACCGCAAAGTAGCCTTGCTCAGATTGATCATCGTCAACTGTGTTTCCACCTAAAGCAAATACAGATAAGCAGGCAAGTTGTGTTTCGGGTTCAGTGATGATTTCACCTTCACTTCTAGCAATATCGGCAATTGAACGTAACATAATGGTGGTTGAAATAGGCAGTTCAATAGCTATCGCGCTCAAGCCAAAAAAACCACCTGCGCCACCACTTATTGCTACGCCCAGTTTATGTAACTTATTAGATGAGTGCGTCCCTGGCTGATTTTTTAAGGTATACAAGGCAGCTTGACTTGCCTTCATCAAGGCTGCTTGAGTGACTTTAGTCACCGTTGAACTAATACTTTTTGGCAGCAAGGCAAAGCCTTTTTCAATAGGCGCGCCGATGTAATCGGTCAACTTAGCCGCCAGCCCAGGGTTTTCAAGCAACTGTTTAGCTTGCTGTAAAGATTTAAATTCTATATCCGTAAGCTGCATAACATTCTCGATAAACCTTCTTTCTCGATAAACCGGCTACTAGCACATACTTATATATACCTAAATTAGCATGATGCATTAGTTTTATCATCAATAGATAACGGAATGAAGGTGTGAGTAAAAGTTAGTGGTAATAGTGACAAGGTTTTTGGTAACAGCCTGTAACAATCTGTCGTAACATTCTGTCTATATTAGGTAATGATGGTCTATCTCAGTAACGCAAATCCACTACCGAATCGAGTCCCCTCAATCGGTAATGAATTTTATTTGGCCGCTGTGATGCTGACTCGTTATGCTTAGGTGGTTATCGTCACCGACTCAATAATAATTGGCTCTTTGGGTACATCTTCATGGCCAGCAATCGTTGCCGTTTTAACCTTTTCAATCTGTTTCACCACCTCAATACCTGCACTGACCTTGCCAAACACAGCATAACCCCAACCATTGTTAGTGGTGGCGGTATGATCGAGAAAGCTATTATTTGCGGTATTGATAAAAAACTGTCCAGTAGCTGAATGCGGCGCATCTGTACGTGCCATAGCAATGGTGCCCAATACATTGCTTAAACCGCGATTAGCTTCATTGGCTATCGGTGCATGAGTCGGTTTTTCGGTCATGTCGGTGGTAAAACCGCCCCCTTGGATCATAAATCCTTTAATAACACGGTGAAAAATAGTCTGCTCATAAAATCCTTCCTGGCAGTATCTGATGAAGTTTTTCGCGCTGACAGGGGCTTTTTCCATATCGAGTTCGATGTGAATATCGCCGACATTGGTGGTGAAAATAATGGTCATGGGAGCTCGATAATGAATGAGTGATTTCGTGGCATTATAACCACTTATTATAAAAAATAGCTGAAATAAAAATGCCTACATAGCAGGCATTGTTAGATTTACTGATTAAACAAATCTATCGCAGCTCGGGTCATTGATCTCACCCCTGTGCTGATAGTTAACCGATAATCTGGGGCAAATTGGCTTGAATGCAGTGACGGTAAAGTGTCTCCTTTAGACACGCTATCGGCATATATTTGAGGCTCAACTGCGCCTAACCAGAATAAAGTGATAGGTACTTTTTCGGCAGTCCTGCCGTATAAACCAAAATCTTCACCTGCCATAACTTGTGGCGCAACTAACACATTATCGGCACCAATTTCAGCTTCAATACTGGCTTTCACTTTTGCCGCTAACATTGGGTCGTTATAGGTAGAGGGGATGGTTTCATCATCATGCACATTCACTTCAGGCATCAGTTCTTCTGGTAAACCCGCGCTAATGGCTATGCCTTTAGTTATCCTTTTTATCGCCGCGATTTGTTGCTCACGGACATCAGGATTATATGAGCGTAACGTTAGCTGCAACATCACTTCATTAGAAATAATATTATGCTTTGATCCGCCGTGAATAGACCCCACTGTAACCACATTAGGCTCAAGTGGAGATATCTCACGACTCGGAATGGTTTGCAGTGCCATCACAGTGCGCGCGGCTAAGACAATAGGGTCTATTGTGGTGTGTGGGTATGCACCATGGCCACCTTTACCTTTGATTTTGATATCAACAGAATCGACATTGGCCAGGGCATAACCACTAATTGCACCGACTTTACCTGCGGGAATTGTCGCACTAACATGCAGACCTAATACGGCATCTGGGGTTGAAAACTGGCTAAACAAGCCTTGCTTTAACATGGCTTTAGCACCACCGCCCACTTCCTCAGCAGGTTGAGCGACCATCATAAGCGTGCCTTTCCAATCGGCTTTATGTTGCATTAACTGCTGCGCCGTACCAATTAAGCTAGTCATGTGAATATCATGGCCACAGCCATGCATTACACCCACTTTATTATTGCTGGCATCAAGTGTGGTTACCTTAGAGGCATAGGATTTTCCCGTTTGTTCAATAATGGGTAAACCATCGGTATCAGCGCGGATCATAATAGTCGGTCCTTTACCATTTTTGAGTATCCCAACCACGCCGTAACCGCCAAAATTTTCGGTCACGGTAAATCCTAGACGAGTTAGTTCCTGCGCCATTCGAGCGCTAGAATTTTTTTCATGGTACGACAACTCAGGGTTCTGGTGTAAGTGAATATAAAGCGATTCTAATTGTGGTAAGGCTTTGTTAACGCTGCTAGATAATGGCACATTTGCGTTAGCAAACGCAGGATTAAGAATAATAGGTAACGCAAGCAATGACCCCTGCAAACAAGCCATTGCAGAGGACGGTAATAATTTATATATCAGCATTTGATTTCAACATGTCAGTAAAGGTTATTTAACAAGCTAACACATTAAAATCCATTTACAGAGTCATAAAATCTCCGCTTTTTAAGTGTAAAGGCCTAAGGCTATCTGGACATAACTGACCTCATTAACTGGGTACCCACACTAATTCAGGTAAGGCATTTAAGTCTAAACAGTTGCCCTTTTCAACAATTATCCCTTTTTTGGGAGCTAATTGCGGGTCCTGACTTAACATCTCAAGCAATGTTTTTTGTGAATCAGGCTCTCCGTGAACTAAGACCACAGGAGGATTGCCAACAAAATGACGATACCAACTTAAGAGTTCCGCTTGATCAGCATGGGCAGAAAGCCCACCAATAGTATGAATTTTGGCATCCACTTTTATACTTTGACCGTGAATAGTTAGCTCTTTAGCCCCATCGACGAGCAGACGCCCTGGAGTCCCTAAAGCTTGATAACCGCAGATAATAATATCAGTGCCCTTGCGCGCAAGGTTGTGGGCTAGATGGTTACGAATGCGACCGCCATTACACATGCCACTACCGGCAATAATAATTAGCCCTTCATGTATATCATTAAGCTCGATTGACTCTTCTGTGCTGCTAGTAAATTCGGCGGTAGATAATAAGGGATGTTGCCCAGGCGATAAGCGAGTAAAACGCTTAAAGTCTTCATCCATCAATGGATAGTTATTGACATAAACCTGAGTTGCTTTAATTGCCATCGGACTATCAAGACAAATTCGCCAGCGCGATAAATCCCATTCTTTGGCATAAATATGGAATAAGTACAGTAATTCTTGCGCCCGTCCCACTGAAAAAGCTGGCAGTAAAATATTGCCACGGCTTTTATGAATGGTATTGGCAAAGATGCCTTTAAGCTCAGTCAGGGTATCTTGCCAGCTTCGATGCTGACGGTTGCCGTAGGTGCTTTCCATCATCACTAAGTCTGCATGTTCTATCATGGTGGGGTCTGACAGAATTGGCATGCCTTCACGGCCAAGATCCCCGCTGAACACCAGCTTTTTTTGCTTAGGTTGCTGCCCCAGCCAAAGCTCGACTACCGCAGAACCTAAAATATGACCTGCATCGGATAGCGTCGCTTCGATATCGTCTGTTACCGCAAAACGTTGGCCGTATTCTAGGGCAACAAACTGGGTTAAGACCTGATCAACATCATCCTGGGTGAACAAAGGCTCAAGCGGTGTTAAGTCATTTTTAGCACGTTTTTTATTTTGCCGCTCGGTGTCTCGCTCTTGCAGCATAGCGGCATCTTTTAACATAATAGCGCACAGCTCTGCCGAGGCTTTATGGGTATAAATTGGGCCAGTAAACCCTTGCTTTGCTAATAGCGGTAAGCGACCTGAATGATCAATATGGGCATGACTTAATACCACGGCACTAATAAGATCAGGCCGAAAATCAAATGGATCACGGTTACGCAGCTCATCCGCCTTGCCACCTTGAATTAATCCACAATCAAGTAATATAGATTGCTGGTTAACTGTGATTAGATGACAAGATCCAGTAACCTCTTGTGTCGCGCCTAAAAATCGCAATGTCATTTGCATGCTAATCTCCAATTTGTATGCTAGATATCACTCTGATGATTTAATATTAGGCTGTTCGCAACAAAAAGGCGGGAGCTGGATCATAAATGTTCAAAAAACAAACATTCATCACAATAAGGAACTGACTAATGGCTCAAGACGATCGCTATTTTTATCAACCGAGTGAAGGCCATGGGTTAGCCCACGATCCGCTTAATGCCATTATCAGTCCACGCCCAATAGGCTGGATTTCATCACGCAATGGCAAAGGCCAACGCAATCTTGCGCCCTATAGCTTTTTTAACTGTTTCAATTACACCCCGCCCATTATCGGTTTTGCCAGCACAGCTTGGAAAGACAGTGTGGCCAATATTGTAGAAACCGGCGAATTTGTGTGGAACTTAACCACCCGTGAATTAGCTGAAAAAATGAATCAAACATCTGCGGCTTTACCCCACGGTGAAGATGAGTTTGCCTTTGCGGGCTTAACCCCTGCACCGAGTAAATTGATTGGGGTAGACAGAGTGGCGGAAAGTCCGGTGAACTTTGAATGCAAGTTAACCCAATGCATTCAATTAAAAGATGCCAATGGCCAAGATATTGATACCTGGCTAGTGCTTGGTGAAGTCATTGCGGTGCATATCGCCAATCACCTGATTGATGACAATGGTATTTATCAAACCACACTCGCTGAACCCGTTATGAGAGCAGGCGGCCCAACCGCTTATTACACAGTTACCGAAGACAATCGGTTTGATTTATCTCGCCCGGTAATGCCAAAGTAATATGCAATCACAACAGTTAGCAAAAATCGTTAACACCCTTGGCGCGCAAAGCGTCTCCCATGTTGACGCGATTCAATCACTTTGGGGCGGTTATGGTGAGCTTGTCAGAGTTCATCTAACGGGTTATCACTGTGCATCGGTCATTGTTAAACATATTCAATTCCCACAACCCAAAACTCATCCTAGAGGCTGGGCGACTGATTTATCACACCAGCGGAAACTCCAATCGTATCAAGTAGAAAGTTATTGGTATCAGCATTACGCCAATCTCTGTACGGCTGATTCTTGTGTGCCAAAATGTCTATGGATTGAAACAACTGACCACGAGACACTGCTCATTTTAGAAGATTTAGCCGTACTCGGTTTCAATCGTGTTAACCCCCAACCAACACAAGCGGTTATTCAGGCCTGTTTAACCTGGCTGGCTCATTTTCATGGCCGATTTATGCAGCATACTGGCGAGGGATTATGGCCGATTGGCACATACTGGCACTTAGCGACAAGGCCTGATGAACTTGAGGTATTACAAGATGATAAACTCAAAAATGCGGCGGCTTCGTTAGATAGCATCCTTAATAATTGCCCGTTTAAAACCTTAGTACACGGTGATGCAAAGCTAGCCAACTTTTGTTTTACCCCTGACTCAACTAAGGCGGCTGCGGTCGATTTTCAATACATTGGCAAAGGCTGCGGCATGAAAGATGTGGCCTATTTTCTCAGTAGTGTGATGGTATTTAATCAACCCACAGCGAGCATAGAACAAGCCGTAGATCAGAATCTTGATTTTTATTTCAAGCAATTAACCATCAGCGTTGCGCATTACCACCCCGCTATCAATTCAGCAGAACTCGAAAGTGCATGGAGTCCGCTATATGCCATTGCCTGGGCTGATTTTCATCGTTTTATCAAAGGCTGGAGCCCAGAGCATCCTAAAATAAATGCCTACTCTGAAACCTTAACCTTAAAAGCACTGGCGCTGTTAGCCGCTGAAAACGATTACAACAGCTAAGCAACCATACACAAGAGATGATTTGGTTAACTGTTTAAGTGACGCAGCTTGTAGTCAGTGGGGCTTATGCCATAACACTGTTTAAACAAGCGGCTGAAATGACTTGCACTGTGATACCCCAGCGAAAAACACACCTGAGTAATTTGCTGCCCCTGGGCAATTAATTTTGCCGCCTGTTTCATGCGTATCTGTTGCTGAAACGCCATTGGCGTGCAGCCAAAATGGATTTTAAATTGATGAAAAAATTTGCTCCGGCTCATACAAGCCTGGCGACATAAGGCATCGATATTAAGTGCTTCATTTAAGTGACTTTTAATATACTGCAACGCCGAGTTAAGCCCATTAAACTCAGGGTCTTTCTCACTGTGGCACAACAAAAAATCCCGAGTTTGAAAACGTAACAAACGAATCACCAATTCTGAAATGGCTAAATCAATTAAACAATTTCTGTCGACTTCGTTTTCAGTAAAAATATGCACCATGCGCTCAAGCAAAGCTTGGGTTTGCTCGTTATGATGGGTGTGTACTAAGGATTGCTGATATTGCCAATCACCATAACTTTTATTAATAGGTGTACGCATTTGCAGTTGATTGGCAATTGTTTGCACACGGTCAGTCGAAATTTCTATTGCTAAACAGGTTGTCGGTTGATGAATTTTAGCCTCAGGAAAGTCTATTTCTACCGCCTGATTTGGCGCCATAATAAAAGACTCATGGGGATAAAAAGCCGCCTCATAATCATCAACCGAATGCATCACTTTTTTGCCAGTTACCATGCCGCAAAACAATAATTGATCTGACTTCAACGCTACGCGGGACGCTTGCTCAAACGTATCATAAATACTGAGCTCTACCTCGGGCCCAGCAAAGCTAATTTTATTCTCAACCAGCACTTGAGGCGCTGCGCGCTTTTGCTGTAAAAATCCATTTATCATGTCTGCCACCTATTGCAGGGTTACATCTATTCGATATAACAATCCCGCTTATCAACCCCATACATAATTCCGTACAACAATCCTTACTATTGGCGCAACGCATAAAACACAGGTCAGATAATTATTTGTACTGTGAGTCAACAGCTATGGATTTTCAGAATAGTAAACTTTCCTATAACTGTTCTAGGTTAATTAGTAATCCAACAAATACAATTAGAGGAAAGTATTATGATCTACGCAGCACCCGGTGAAACAGGCTCAGTGATGACCTTCAAATCGATTTATCAAAACTATATTGGTGGCCAATGGGTCGAACCGGTCAATGGCAAATACTTTGATAACATCAGCCCAGTTAATGGCCAAGTTTTCTGCCAAATTCCGCGCTCTGATCAACACGATATCGATTTGGCTTTAGATGCTGCTCACAGAGCAAAAGCGTCGTGGGGAGCTACTTCAGCCGCTGAGCGTTCGAATATATTACTCAAAATAGCTGACCGCATGGAAGCTAACTTAACCTTATTATCTGTTGCTGAAACCTGGGACAACGGCAAAGCTGTGCGTGAAACATTAAATGCAGATATTCCCCTCGCGGTTGACCATTTTCGCTACTTTGCAGGTTGTTTAAGAGCACAAGAAGGCAGTGCGGCTGAAATTGACGCCAATACTGTGTCTTATCATATTCATGAACCTTTAGGGGTTGTGGGCCAAATTATTCCGTGGAATTTCCCGATATTAATGGCCGCCTGGAAATTAGCTCCCGCATTAGCAGCAGGAAATTGCGTGGTGTTAAAACCCGCGGAGCAAACCCCAGCGTCTATTTTAGTGTTAATGGAACTGGTGGGTGACTTATTACCTGCCGGTGTACTCAATATTGTCAATGGTTATGGCGCTGAGGCAGGCCAAGCGCTGGCCACCAGCAAACGTATTGCTAAGATAGCCTTTACCGGCTCAACGCCTATTGGCTCACATATTATGAAGTGCGCCGCAGAAAATATTATCCCCTCAACCGTTGAGCTAGGCGGTAAATCCCCCAATGTCTTCTTTAAAGATGTATTTGATTTTGAAGATGCGTACCTAAGCAAATGTATTGAAGGCGCGGTACTGGCATTTTTCAATCAAGGTGAAGTGTGTACTTGCCCGTCAAGATTGTTGATCCAAGAAGATATTTACCCGCAATTTATTGCCAAAATCATTGAACGTTCCAAAGCGATTAAACGCGGTAATCCACTCGATACTGAAACCATGGTTGGCGCGCAAGCTTCCCAAGAACAGTTCGATAAGATTATGAGCTATATTGCTATTGGCAAAGATGAAGGTGCGGAAGTCTTGCTGGGCGGTGACATAGAAGCGATTGATGGCGACTACCAAAAAGGGTTTTATATTCAGCCAACCTTGCTAAAAGGCACTAATAATATGCGGGTGTTCCAAGAAGAAATTTTTGGCCCGGTGATTTCGGTAACCACGTTTAAAGATGAAGCTGAAGCATTGGCACTGGCGAATAACTCTGAATACGGTTTAGGCGCAGGCGTGTGGACCCGTGATATGAATTTAGCGTATCGCATGGGACGTAAGATTGAAGCAGGCCGAGTATGGACCAATTGTTATCATATGTACCCTGCCCACGCTGCATTTGGGGGTTACAAAAAATCGGGTGTCGGTCGAGAAACCCATAAAGTGGCGTTAAATCACTATCAACAAACTAAGAATTTATTGGTCAGTTACGATATTAATCCGTTAGGGTTTTTCTAACGCGCGTCGATGTCACTGTAACTAATATTGATTAAATATGCTGCTGGTTAAAAATAATGTTGAGAGAAAAGTAGCACTGACATAGCTCAGTGCTACTTTTTTTATTCTTGTCGGCAAAAAGACTGCTGAATTAAACAATATCCACTCTGCAAACCTTCCCTCTCACCTTGTAGTATTGGGTTACTACCACCCTGATTTTTAAGAGAGTAAAGTTGCAAAGGAATATCAATTTAACAGGAGGTTTATTATGGCTAAAGTACTTATTATTGCAGGCGATTTTGTTGAAGATTACGAGCTAATGGTACCGTTTCAAGCATTACAAATGGTGGGTCATCAAGTCACGGTTGTGTGCCCAAATAAATCTGCAGGTGACACCATTAAAACCGCTATCCATGATTTTGAAGGCGATCAAACCTACACCGAAAAACCTGGGCATTTATTCGCATTAAATGGCGATTTCAATGATATTTTCGAACCTCAATTCGATGCCTTGCTTATCCCAGGTGGCCGCGCGCCGGAATACCTTCGTCTTGATAAAAAAGTCATTGCGTTAGTACAAGCTTTTGCAGCAAGTCATAAACCGATTGCGGCTGTGTGTCATGGTGCCCAGCTATTAACGGCCGCCAATGTGGTTCAAGGTAAAAAGATATCAGCTTACCCAGCTTGCGCCCCTGAAGTGACACAGGCCGGTGGTGAATACTGTGAGTTAGCCGTTACCGAAGCCATTACTGATGGTAACTTTGTCACCGCGCCAGCTTGGCCGGCACATCCAGATTGGTTAGCACAATTTAATCTATTGTTAACTCGCTAATAATCAGCGCTAAAAGTGTGAAGTTTGGATTGCACCAGCAAATATAATCCGTCACGATGGGCACTAATAAGCCAACGTGACGGATCATCATATGTGTGAAATCTACTCTGGAGCAGAACCTGAACTCTTTGAATCACAAACCCGCTCTATTCGCATTGACGGTGTGGTGACCAGTATTCGACTTGAAGCGGTATTTTGGCAGATTGTGCAGCAAATCGCTGAAGAAGCCGATTTGTCTATCGCCGAATTTCTCACCCGCATTTATCGTGAAGTCATTATTAAACGCGGCGAAATCAATAATTTTAGCTCTCTTTTACGCGTTGCCTGTACCACTTATTTGAATAAAGGCACTAGAATCACGTTAACGCCTTCGCGTACTGAAAACGATTTTTGGTCGCCGAAAAACTAACGATTACTCTAAACAAATTATTATCTCCGGCTAACCTCGGTTAATGGTAATATCGGCAACATAACCATGCTGAGTAGTCACTAAGGCGTGTTTAAGCATACTGGCGGCTTCATCCGCACTCATAAAGCTAGAGGTATCTAGGGTTTTTCCACTTGTCGGCCAAAAGCCGGTATCCATTCCCCCAGGATATACCGCAATAATTTTCATTGGGTAACCCTTTAGCTCTAATCTAACTGACTCAATAAAACCGCGTACGGCCCATTTAGCTGCACAATAAGTGGATTCGCCAGCCTTAGCAGCTAATGCTGCTGTAGACATCACTATCACCACATTGACGGCTTGATGACGGTAGCGTTTAACTAATTCACGCACCAGTAAAATGGCCGATGTAACATTGTTTTGAATAAGGCTAAATATCGAATCCGCGTCTTGGGTATCAATGTTGCCAAAGTAGCCGCTGCCAGCACAATGAATAACCGTGTTTAATCTAGATTGAGTTTGTTGAGCCTGATCAAGCTGATCAAAAAGGGCTGAAACACTGGTATCAGAGGTTAAATCGGCACTGATAACGGACATGTTTGTCCCTTGTGCTACGGCATTCAAGCGCGTTTTATTACGACCAGAAATAATCACCTGTTCGTTATCATCAAGGTAACATTTAGCTAATGCCGCCCCTAACCCACTGCTTGCACCGGTAATCAAAATCATAATTGCCTCTTAAATCACACTAAAATAAGCCTAATTCATTCTATGGTAAGTCCCAAAAAACAAGCCTAACAGACTCTGACTAAACCGAAAACGGGGAGAATAAATAGAGTGCCACTATGCCTTATAAAAAGCATCACTATCGTGATGCTAATTCACAAATGCGATTGTTAGCTCGTCGATTTTGCAACTTTGGCCAAAGCGGTATTGACGCAGTGAAACGTGAATAAATAAAAAATCCGACATCATCACTGATATCGGATTTTAGTTGCTAACGTTGGTTTTACGAGGGCATCAAGCCCTAAGGCGCAACCTTTTCAACACGCTTAACCCAGCCTTGTGGGCCTTGTATATTACCTTTTTGAATATCGGTAAAGACTTGATAAATCTTTTTAATATTCGGGCCCACTTTGCCATCACCAACCGTCACAATTCGGTGATCTTCAAAAATATATGAGGTCACTGGCGACACTACAGCAGCCGTGCCAAAACCACCGGCTTCAACAATTTCACCCGACTCTATATCGGCAATGAATTTATCTAACATCACGGTTTCCTGACGTACTTCACAACCCAGTAACTCACCCAATTCAAGAATCGATTGCGAGGTAATCGATTTTAAAATGGTGTCAGTAAACTGAGGAATAATCACGGTGCCATCTTTTAAAATATGGAAGTGGTTCATTGCACCCACTTCTTCGATTTGCTTATTACTCGCATCCAGATACAGCACTTGTGCTGCACCATATTCTGCTGCCGCTTTACCAGCACGTAATGATGCAGCGTAGTTACCAGAAGCTTTTGACGCCCCAGTACCACCAGATACCGCACGGTGAAACTTAGTGGTAATAAGTAAGCGAATACCTTCATTTACACCTGAGGCATAATAAGCACCTGATGGACTTAAAATAACGCAGAAGGTGTATTGCTGACTCGGGCTAACTGATAAACGGTCTTCTGTAGCAAAAATAAACGGACGAATGTATAAGCATGCGCCGTCTTGCATCGGAAACCACTTTCTATCAACATCAATTAAGCTATTAATGGCATTTAACTGAGTTTGCTCATCAATATTAGGAATACACACTATGTCCGCTGAACGATTCATTCGCTCGGCATTTTTGTTTAAACGGAAAGTGTAAATTTCACCATCTTGATGCATAAAGGCTTTAGCGCCCTCAAAAATAGACTGCCCATAATGCAAGGTCATCGCACCTGGCGCCATTTCAAAAGGACCATAAGGTACAATGCGAGGATCACACCACTGGCCATCACGATAATCCATCATAAACATATGGTCGGTACGTAGCTTACCAAAGCCAACATTACCTTCGGGAGTAAACTGCTCAGTGCGGCGCTCTGACGCGGGTTTTAAATTATATTTTATATCCATTGCATACCACCTTAAAAACTGAGCTTGAAGACTATTGAGAGCGGTAAATAAAGTCAAGTTTACCGTCTCTTTTGTTGCGCAGATTACGTCAATTCAACGTAACAAGCATCAGTATTTTTTTTCAAACTCGCTTTTTTACAGCTAAAACAGAATGAGGTTTTGAAGTCACACATTGAACCTTTAAAACCAACATAGACAAAACCAACCACTTACCATTCACTTACATAAGTGTTTTTATACCATCACAGCGGCAATAATAGACACTTCCACTAAGTATTCGGGCTCAGCTATTGCCGCTTGAACGCAGGCTCTTGCCGGTGCATGCCCCTCGGGTAGCCAATTGTCCCAAACATGATTCATGGCGTCATAATCTTGCATATCTTTAAGGTAGATTGTGGCTGACAGAATATGATCACGTTGACTGCCGGCTTGAATAAGCAAGGCATCAACCTCAGCTAACATAGTTTGAGTTTGAGTGGTGATATCAGCAAATTTATCGGTTGCAACTTGGCCACATAAATAAACGGTTTTATTGTGTATAACAATACTGCTCATACGTTGATTGACATCGATTCGGTTGATCATCGTGCTGTTGTCGCCATCATGATTTAATTGAACATAAAAAGTATCATGAACATTGGCTTTTTTGCTAGCAACAATGGGTCTATCTAAGTTGAATTTATCGAGTGATATGAACAGGTTTGACCTAAGATAGGCTTAAACGTAAAAATAGTATTAAATTTAGTTTATTTTTTGCCCACTTAGCGATTAAGACTATTCCACAGGGGGCTGTCACTGCTAGAATGAGGTTTACATCCAGAAACCATTAGGACTCCCCATGAGCCTTGAATTATTGTCCCAACTGGAAACCAAAATCCAGGCCACTCTTGAAAACATTGAGCTACTAAAAATGGAGCTTGAAGAAGAGAAGCAAAAGAATGTCACGCTAACAGAAAAAAACCAACAACTAGAACAAGACCTAAACTCATGGAGCGATAAGGTCAACGGTCTTGTTGGTTTATTGAATAGCGAAATCTAGTCAAATATTAAATTTTACGCTGGTTGATCATGTTGTGACTCAATTAGTGCATTTAATTCTAAAATAGCCTGCCTAACCTGTGGTAGGCTTTTTTTCGGCAATAAAAACCTTCCGTAGCTAAATTCTAAACGACCTAGATCCTTCACCCAAATCACGCCACTGAAAAAAATTCTTGCGTGTTTAACAATAAGTTTAGGAGCATAAACTGGAAACATTCTCATATCGCCTCCTTGTCGGTACTATTAACGAGTAACTCTATAGTTAACCAATAGTTATATAGCAATTGGTTATCAGCTAGTTACTCTGGATTACTCTTTATTGAAGTTAACCGCTTATCGAAGCCTATCGTTTATAAAGATTAACGCCTTATCTAGATACGCTCCAAACCATAACCAGTATAAATAATGCACCCTTAATTGATGCTTAAATTAGGTTAAAGCCACTTAACACCATCAATAACTGTCAAACCAGATACTTTCATTAAAGATGTTTTAATTCTCTGATGCTTGACTCACTAAACATCTTAAACAAGCCTAGAGATGACTTAACATGCTTATAAATCCTATAAGCATGTTATTTGACCGCAATACATCTGCAAAGTTGCATCCGAACACACTTTTTTGATGAAACTTTATTCACATAACAGAAAAACACAAAGTGACAAAAAAATGTCACTTGCCAATATTTTGACGTACTGGTATTATCTTTCCCGTTACTCAGGGTATACAGAGCTATTTAGCTCTGCACCGTACAGCTTTTAAAGCGTACGGTTTTTTTTTGCCTGTTATTTATGTTTTACATGACCCAACAAAAAAGGAGCCTAAGCTCCCTTTTTTGTTCTAGGATAATGAATAGCTATTTTTTATTCATTTGCGCTAAGTAATAAGCAATATCTAACAGCTCATCGTAAGATTTGATTGAACCAGTCTCAACACGGTATTTACCGTTAACCACTAATGACGGTACACCAGATATTTTGGCATTAGTCGCATCACGTTTCATTTTAGACATTTGCGCATTCACCATAAATGAATTGGCTGCTGCATCAAAATCTTTACCTTCAACACCATTGGCAATAAACAATAAACGAATATCATTTAAGCTGGCGAAGCTTTGCTTCTTTTCATGGATAGCGGCAAACAAAGCAGGCTCAACTTTGTCTTCTACTTTTAATTGGTGAGCTACCGCAAAAGCTCGCGACATTTCTACGCCCATTTCACTGCCAATAAATTCGACATGGGACTGATTAAACGCAACCCCTTCAGGTAACGTCTTTTTAATGTTTGGAATAACGGTTTTAGAGAAGTTATAACAATGACCACAGAAAAATGAGAAAAACTCGGTAATTTCTGGCTTAGCAGAACCAGGACCTTCATTAATCACAGTGTAATGCACACCTTCTTGGTAATCTGCTGCTGTTGCAGCCAATGGTGTAAACAGTAATGCTGCAGCCATTAATAATGCTTTTTTCATTTTAGTTCCTTTTGCGTAGCGCATATATTGGTAATGTATTGGGTTAACCATAAATCAATGCTGACATCTTACCTTCAGTATTGATTAAATTCATAATCATAGCTCGATTGTATTTGTAACAATTTACACCAACCAGTAATAATGAAGTTTATTTAACCTTCACCACTGTAGGGTGTTTAAAATAAGCTCAATGGCGCTTCATCTAATGCGGCCAATTGCTCTTTAAAGGCCAGTGTTTGTTGCTCCCAGTATTTGAGATCCCCAAACCATGGAAAGTTCATTGGAAATGCCGGATCTTTCCAACGTTTAGCCAGCCAAGCGTTGTAATTGATCATTCTCAGTGCCCGTAAAGGCTCAATTAAACTTAACTGGCGTGTATCAAAATCAGCAAACTCTTGGTATCCCTCAAGTAAAATATCCAGCTGCAATGTTTGTTGTTGGCGATCACCGGTTAACATCATCCAAATATCTTGCACCGCGGGGCCTTGTTTTGCATCATCTAAATCAACAAATCCTGGGCCACTGGGTGTCCATAGAATATTACTTGGGTGTAAATCGCCGTGTAAACGCATATGGCTAAACGACTGACGTTGCCAAATAGTCATCGTCTTGTCCAGCACTTGCTCTACTACAGTAAAAAATGCGTTGGCCATCGAAGGGGCTACCATACCGCTTTCACGTAAATAATTTAACGGCTCAACCCCTAAAATTTGCGGATTTAGCACTTCACGGTGCACAAATGGCTGCCTAGTAGCATATTGATGAATGCGGCCAATAAAGCGCCCTACAGCCTCTAACTGTTCAAGATTATCGACCTCAAATGCACGCCCACCAATGGAGTCAAATAACGCCATGCGAAAGCCTTTATAATGGTGTAGCGACTGGCCATTTATGATCAGTGGCGCAGCAACAGGCACTTCGTTTTCAGCCAGTTCGAGTGAGTAGTCATGTTCTTCTTGAATTTGTTCATCGGTCCAACGATTAGGGCGATAAAACTTCACCACATAGCGCTTGGCGTCATCGCAACGGAACTGGTAGACCCTATTTTCATAACTGTTTAATGCTAGTAAGCCTGTTTCAGGATAAATGCCGATACTTTCAATGGCATCAAGAATTAAATCAGGTGTTAACGCTTGGTAATGAAATTCTGTAGCTTGTTCACTCATATTATTCGCTTATTGTTGTTTTCTGATCGCATTAGGTTAGTCATTAAGACTGAATATAGGGCTGTAGTAAGCGATGTAAATACACTAGCACGTCGAACTCATCCTGGCGCTCGGTGCTTAGCCAGCAAATGTCACCATAAAACTCATAATGCAGCCATAACTGACTGCCTTCAAAATCCAATAGCCATTGATGACGATCAGCGCCCCACTGACGCTCACGGATCTGGCAATCTAATGCCGCTGCTAATGGTTCGGCAAAATCGGCAAATTGCTCAAAATTAATGTTAGCACTAATTAATAAACTTAAATTTTCGTGGTCTAACGTGGCTGACTCTATGTTCATTTCACTTCTCAATTAACTACTGCACGACATAATTAAGCCCTGTCCCCATTCGGGTGGACGTTTAGCAAAGTCTGCCATTTCTGGTTGCTCGGCAAAGGGCTGACGTAATAACTGATGTAATTGCGCTAGCTTAGTGTTATCACCATTTTCTTCAATGGCAATAATGGCTTCTTGGGCTAGGTAGTTACGCAAAATATACTTTGGATTAGCGGCGTTTCTCGCCTGCTGCCAATTGGCCACATCATCCACTTTACCAACACGTTGTTGGTAAGCTGCAAACCATTGATCAAACTTAGCTAAATCAACCATATCATCACGTAAACTTGCATGTTGACTGTTTAAGTCTAACTCACCAAAGCGACGTAAACTGTTAGTGTAATCTAATTGATTGGCTTCAAGTAAAGAGGTGAACTTATCCACTAGCTGTAAGTCTTGTTGTTGCTGCTCAGTTTTGTCGGAATCACTTGACTCCTGAGTGAACTCAAATATAGGTAAGCCTAATTTATTGCCCATCAGTAATAAATAATGATCGATTAAATGGCGCTGGTATTGATTCAATGCCTGGACTAAATCATCAGACGCTATCAGCGGTGTCAGTGCCTGGGCAAGCCGTTGTAAATTCCAGAAACACACACCTGGTTGTTGACCAAATGCATAACGACCTTCATGGTCAGAATGATTACAGACAAAATCTTCTTTGAAGGTATCTAAAAATGAAAAGGGGCCAAAATCGAAACTGTCGCCTAAAATCGACATATTGTCGGTGTTGAGAACACCATGGGCAAAACCAACACTTTGCCAATGGGCAACCATTTTAGCGGTCGCGGCAACCACCTCACTAAACCACTGCACATAGCCGGCGTTGTCTGTCGATAAGTGGGGGAAATGCTGCTTAATGGTAAAGTCCACCAGCTGTGTTAGCTTGGTGTTATCGCCTTTTCCGGTATAACTGAAATACTCAAAATGTCCAAAGCGAATATGGGTTTTAGCCAGTCGCACTGTGATTGCAGCGGTTTCTTGCCCTTCGCGCCACACTGGTAAATCAGAGCCAATAACAGCTAAAGCACGTGATGTCGGCACATTCAATGCCGCTAAAGATTCAGACACAAGAAACTCTCGCACCGCTGATCGCATTACCGCACGGCCATCACCCATGCGTGAATAAGGTGTTGGCCCGCCGCCTTTTAATGCCACGTCCCAGGCATGATCAGGGCCAATAGCTTCACCTAAAATAATCGAGCGCCCGTCACCGAGTTGCGACGTGTAACCACCAAATTGATGGCCACTATACACTTGAGCATAATAAGTGGCGCCTTCTGCTGCATGATTTGCCGAAAGTTGCATCAATAATTCATCATTGGGTTTATCTAAACCAATTAATGCGGCGGCGTCATCGCTCCACCCTAACCAATGCGGGTTAGAAATCGCTTGCGGATATACCTGACTATAAAAACCTTCTAATTGTTCAAAAAAATCCTGCTTAAAGCGCATGATGAAACCCTTATTACAATCTCTGTTAACAACAATTGCTGCACATGACAATGGTGCCTAACTACAACTGCTTCAAAAAGTCTTTGTCACTAACAGATTGCTGACAATCTACTTGATTATCATCTAACGTTTGGCATTGTTGACCACAAATAAAATCAACATTTTCTGTCATCGATATGCCTTGAATACGCAGCAGACCTGAACCTTTCGCTTGGCATTGCTCAAGCGTGTCGTAATAACCATTAATAACATCATGCTTTAAGGTAAGATCGGTTTTATCGGTGGCATCCGCAAAATAAAATAACGTCCATTCAGGGGTTCGAATACAGCCACTAAGTAAAAACATACTGAGCATAAGCGTTAACGCGATAAGTTTATTCAGTAGATTGACGGTCATATAAATCCCTAGGGTCACTTTATGGAGTAAATTAATCAGTGAAGTGATTGAATCCATAATGATAATGAAAATGCATAAAAAAAGCGGACTGATGTCCGCTTTTTACTTCAGTGAGCAACATGATACTCGAAATTACCAGAGTCTGTTTGCCTTTTGCGAACTGGCCGCAAAAGCTCAAGCCAACTTTGTGCACCACTTTAACCACAGCGGTTTTATTGCGGCTAAGTTTTTAATTTGGCTTTCTCAATGCGCACTAGTCGCCCTTCAAAACCCGTTATGGTGCCATCTGATAATTGATGCGTAAGTGCATGCTGACAAATTGATATGGCTTGGTCAAACTGACCTACATCATTAAGCAATGTTGCTAAATGCAAATGGCCTGCGGCTTTCTCATCAACAAATTGTGACTTATTCTGCTGATATAGTTTATCAAATAACCCCAAATAGTCCTGTTGCAACTTAGCACCATACTGACAGTAATCGGCTTGTTTACGCATTTTATAACTATGCCCTATGACATTGGTTATTGCGTCAAATTGCCCCTGTTTACCCTCGGTATTATTAGCTAGGTCAACTAACTGTTTAAATGTATCACTTGCCCAGGCTCCAGTTTTAGGCAACAAAAGCCCTTTAACTGGTTCTGGCTCTGGCTCTGGCTCTGGCTCTGGCTCTGGCTCTGGCTCTGGCTCTGGCTCTGGCTCTGGCTCTGGCTCTGGCTCTGGCTCTGGCTCTGGCTCTGGCTCTGGCTCTGGCTCTGGCTCTGGCTCTGGCTCTGGCTCTGGCTCTGGCTCTGGCTCTGGCTCTGGCTCTGGCTCTGGCAGCGAATCAACCACCTCCACCACTGTAAGGTCAACTGCTTTCGATTCGACTATGTCGGCCTCATCAAGCGCACTAATTTCAGCTTCAGTACGGTTCAACGGCTTTGATGATTCATTCTCAGATGTTTCTTGTTGCGCTGTCGCCTTGGCACGATTAAATAAATACACCCCAATCGCCACAAGAATAATGACTATGATCACTTTCATTCAATATCACCCTGTTTAAACGCGCTTAACCGCGTGTAGTTGTTGTGCTCGCTACAATATGGCTGATGCCTACCGAAAAACAACGCTGTTTTTTTGAGCACACAGTGTTATTAATAATCTAATCACTACCAACAAATCAAGTATTTAAGCGATTTAACTGTAACAAAGCGTTGAGTTTGTGCTGAACAACGCACTTTTTGTGATTAGCCAGGCAATTTTGCCATTTATTTGCCACATGTCACGGCTTGCACTTGTAGACTTGTGTCACCTTATTGAGCGCCCTACACTGTCAATAGTTGAGCAAAACACTAAGGTATAGCGATGGCCGTTTCTGAGTTACTGTTAGGCAAGTTACTGTATGAATTTCGCACCATGGCCGCGATGGTCGAGATATACTGTAAAGCACATCACCCTTTAAAACCAAGCGAAGGGGTCTGCCAGTCTTGTAGCGACTTTTTAGCGTATGCAGAAATCCGCCTTGACCGCTGCCCATATGGTCAAGCTAAGCCCACCTGCAATAAATGCCCGGTGCATTGTTACAAGCCTCATATGAAACAAAAAGCACGTGAAATAATGATATTTGCCGGCCCTAGAATGTTAATCCCACATCCAATAATGGCAATCAAACATTTACTGGCTGAACGCAAGCCTGTGCCAGGCAAACCACCTGAAGGTGTTAGTAATCGCCATCAACGAAAATTGGGTTAATCAACTGAGGTTTATTTCCCCCTATGGGATGTTTTGGGGTAACATTCACTTTCAACTCTGAGAGTGATAATGACAGACTATCAAACTTTTTTTATCCAGGCCTATTGGTGGCTATCTTTACTAGGCGGTGTTCATTGCTTAGGGGTAGCGTTGTTTATTCGTTATAGTTATCAAGGTCAAACAACGGATAACCAATCACTTGCGGGTATCTTAGGGTTAATTGGGTTCTATTTTCTTACCGGATTATTCACTCAAGAGTCCAGCCCAATACCCATCCACCTATTGCTGACACTGTGTTACCCGATTTATTTTCTATTGATGCCTTTGCTGTATATTTACAGTAAACAAAGTTTACATGGCGATAATTACCAGGCTAATTTTTTCAAACATTTTATGGCTGCAATGTTAGCGGCGTTACTAACCTGCTCGGCGATATTTTTTGGCTTAGGCATTAATCTACAAGCCAGTAATACGGCAATACATTCGCTAGCAGAATTAAGCCATATCAATGCTTTTGTGCTTATTCTGCCGGGTTTGATGATAATTCAAACTGCTTTTTATTTTACAATGATTTATCGCCTGTTGCGGCAAACAAACCAACAAAACCACAACAGCAACAACGGCGACCCATTACTCAATGACATACGCCTTCGTTGGATTACTATATTGGCTCTTGGCATGCTAATAAATTGGTTAGTGCGGTTAACTATTGTCTATTTACCTTTTTACTCAGGCAGTATGGTTTCTATTTTACCCCAAGCCATAACCCGATTAAGTTTATTAGTAACTATGTATATTCTGGCCTTTTATGGCTTGCATCAAGTCACTCGCACCGCCTACTTCAGCCGCCGCGCGATACAATCAGATTCAAACAATACAGTGAATAACCAACAAGTTTTAGATGCTGATGAACTCAGTTATCTGCAAGATGTCATCGCTGACGATGGTACCGATAAACACAAAGACTCGACAACTTAAAGGAATACCATGCGTATTTATTCTTACATCAGCATGATGGCAATAATGCTTTCAAGCCCTTTGGCTATTGATGCACAGGCTGCACCCGCAACCACTCCTCGTACTCACGCCATTACCATTGATGATTTTTTCGACATTGGTCAAATGCAAGATGTGGCGATTAGCCCTAATGCCAAACAAGCCGTTTGGTTGGAAAGCCGTTGGGACGAAGCGTTAGATAAAGCCCAATCTGATCTATGGCTGATTAACACCCAAGATAAAAAAAGCCAACGCCTAACCTTTACCCATGACAATGAATCAAGCCCAGTATGGAGCCATGATGGCGAGTTTATTTACTTTATCTCTGCCGATAAAAAAGACAATGCAAAAGCCCCGTTTAACGGCAAAAACCAAGTTTTTCGCATCACATTAGCTAACCTAGCTATTCAGCCTATGACCAAAGAAGAATTGGGGGTCAACGCATTCCAATTAAGTGCTGACAGTAAATCTCTTTATTTTTTAGCCAATAAAGAATCTACAGATACTGATCAATGGGCAGAGATGCGCGCCAATTATTCTGCGCCTAAGTATGCCCATGGTAAACGCGACACTAATCCATTGAAGGTGCTTGATCTCACTAACTTCAAACAGAAAACAGTGCTAGATGATGACAAAGTGGTTTGGCAGTTCAATGTTAATGACAGCGGCAGTAAAATCGCCCGTATTACCACCAGCGACAAAGAACTGGTTTATTATGAAGGTTGGTCTAACATTGAAATTTTTGATGTTAAAACAGCCAGTAATAAAGTCATAGATGATAAACAATGGCGCCAACAAGCACCTTCGCCTTATGGTTGGTTATTGGGTTTAGATTGGCATCAAGATAACCAGCAACTGGCTTTTAGAATCGATTTTGATGGTTATCCTGGCAAATTATTTGTGGTCAATACCCAAGCAAATACGCCAACCATTGAGCTTAAGCCAATAGGCAAAACTACCTTTCAAGGTGGCGATATTCAATGGCGCCCCAAAAGTAATGAGTTATGTTATCTCGGCGCACAATCGGCCCGCACGCAATTATTCTGCAGCCAAATAAACCAAGGAAAAGTAGGCGATACACGTAGCGTGTTAGCTGGTGATACTGTAGTAGGCAGCTACAGTTTTGGCGCATCAGGTAAACAAGTGGTATTTAGCCATAATAGCTTGACCCATTTTCATGACTTATTTATCGCCGACGCCGACTATAAACGCAGCCAATTTAAACGCTTAACCAATATCAATCCGCAAGTCGATAGCTGGCAGTTACCGCAAATATCAGTAGTCACCTGGAAAGCCCCCGATGGGGCAACTGTTGAAGGTATTTTAGAACTGCCCTACGGTTATAAAAAATCCCAGGGTAAATTACCTTTAGTGGTGCAAATTCATGGCGGCCCTACCGCTGCCACATCTTATTCATTGCAGCATCGCTCATATGGGCGTGCAACATTTCCAGCTAGCGGTTGGGCACTGCTATCGCCTAACTATCGCGGCTCTACAGGCTATGGCGATAAGTTTTTAACCGATCTTGTCGGTAAAGAGCATCAAATCGAGGTGGCTGATATTATGGCCGGTGTCGATAAGTTAATTATTGATGGCATTGTCGATGGCGAGAAAATGGCGGTAATGGGCTGGAGTAATGGCGGCTACCTGACTAATGCGTTAATCAGTACCACTAATCGCTTTAAAGCAGCTAGTTCAGGTGCTGGTGTGTTCGACCAGCGCTTGCAATGGATGCAAGAAGACACTCCAGGTCATGTGATTAACTTTATGCAAGGACTGCCTTGGGCGCAGCCAGACGCTTATGATAAAGCCTCATCTTTAACCTATGCCAATAACATTAACACCCCTACACTTATTCATATCGGCGAACATGACCAACGTGTTCCGGTTGGCCATGCACAAGGGCTTTATCGCAGTTTAAAACACTACTTAAATGTCCCGGTAGAGATGATTGTTTATCCTGGCGAGGGGCACGGACTTAACCTTTATCAGCACCGCAAAGCCAAAATGGAGTGGGACAAAAAGTGGTTTGAATATTATGTGCTGGATAAATAATAAGTCGATAAAGCGGGTAAATGGTTAAAATAAGAGTAGCTTGGCTTAATTAATATTCATTTTTCACGGTATTGAGTATGCTCAGTATGATAGCTTACTCATATTATTACGACACAAATGCACCCTATTGAGGTATTTATGACACGTTTACTCACCCTGTTCAGTGCAACTATGGTTAGCTTATCTTTGTTATTAAGCCCTGTAAGTTATGCTGATGAATCAAGTTATACCGATGCGATTACTAATTTCAAAAAAGCGACTGAAACCCAAGCATTTTTTAATACCGCATATGGTTACGCGCTTTTCCCCACGGTAGGAAAAGGTGGCATTGGTATCGGCGCTGCCTATGGTAAAGGCCGCGTTTATAAAGGTGGCATGCACACTGGCGACTCAAGTTTAACGCAAATATCGATTGGTTTTCAGCTAGGTGGCCAAGCCTATAGCGAAATCATCTTCTTCAAAAATGCCCAAGCCTATAATGACTTCACCAGTGGCAGTTTTGAGTTTAGCGCCCAAGCCTCTGCGGTAGCAATTAACGTCGGTGCCAGCGCTCAAGTCGGTACTACAGGTAATTCAGCAGGCGCAGGACAAGCTGGCAGTAACCATGCAGCAAATGCGGTTTACATTAATAATATGGCTATCTTCACCGCAGCAAAAGGTGGCTTAATGTACGAAGCCGCATTAGCGGGGCAGTCGTTCACTTTTGACGCTAAGTAACTCAAGTTAAACTGCGATGATTTAGTTTCATCCAGTGAGTTTTACCCAATAAAAATGGCTACCTGAGGTAGCCATTTTTTGTTTGTTTATTTACCAATTTTATGTACAGCTATAATCCAATGAATGAGTTAAAAATAACACCGTAACCTGCGGGAAATAACTAGAAGCAGAATGGCACTAAATTATCTGCGATAAATGTTTACCCTGACTCGACAATACCTTAATTCACGTTTGGTTGATTCACTTAGCCCAATACTTCATTGGTACTTATTGCCTGCCGCAGGCCTTAGTGCAGATAATCCAGCGAGACGCCGCAAGCACCTCCATGTGGGCTTAACAAAAACGTCCCTGTTTTTGATACTCGCTGGCTCATCTGCACCTGAATTTTTGTTTCTTCGATTTAGTTTCATTGATGGCTATGGGAAAGCTATACCAAACAAGATAAAAGATAATGGGTTAACTTATCTTTTACACTGACCCGACTAAATTCCTGACCCGACTAAATTCGACTAAATTACAAACCGCTGGGTAGTCAGGTCGCAAACCTATGATCCCTATTGAAGGTCATACTCTTTGGCATCAGTAGTTTCAGCTTATGAGTTACAAAGGATCGTGGTAGTAGGTTTGCGACGCTTCAATCCAGGCTACCGGCTCAATATCTTGTCGATAAACTTGCCAATCATCGCCACCAAAGGTGCGCCGTACTTCGCTAAGCCAGGCCAGCACTATGCCTTCAAAACTGATGGCATCAAATATCCAATCATCCGAGTTACTAGCGATTGGGTACTTGATGTAACCTGAGAACGCGGTATTTTCAAGTTGAAAACAGATTGATTCCGCAGCACTATCAAAAACAAGACCTTGATATTCTTTGTTATTATTATATTTTAGCGTTAACTCTTGTAAGGCTACTCGTTGAGTTTCACTGAGAGTTAACTCAGCGCTGAACCTTAATGCGACAGACATTTTGCCTCCTTATTTCATCAGAGCCGCTGCATTATTAATTAGGCAGCAGTAATCATTTATGTGTTCACAACCTACTAGTTCCAGGTCACTTTAGTGCCGGGAGGCAAAGGTGGCATTGCCTGGCAAACATCGTTAAAGATGGCAAATAACTCGGTTAATGCTTGAGTTAGCTGGGTCTCGTTATAGCACCAGACTGAATTATTAGGTGAATGCTGATAATTCTCTGTGGTTTCCCCCCGAAGATAACGCACCATATGGGCCAGCTCTGGCATATAAGTTCCACGCCAATTCCCATCTAAATAGGTGCCAATTGTAAACCTTACCCATTGCAGCATAATTATGGTCACACTCATATGCGGATGAGCGAATTTTTTATGGTTGAGGCGAAAGTAGCCACCTTCAGATTTAACATAGCGTATAGGCAGACCAAAGCTGTCCACTATGGCTATCTTTCCCGGCAAAGACACCATAGGCGCGTTGTCATCGGGATCTTGAGGGTACTTGTCGACTAGCGCTTGGTAACGTTCTGGCAGACGCGCCGCCTCGCAGGCTGCCAACAAGGTGGTAGTGACTCGATTAATTTCATATTCCATGACTTAGCTCCACGAATTTATTGCAACTCATTTTATTGCATCTACTTTTATTACACTTATTTGTGGCGACTAACTTAGGCCCAGCTTAGTAACAGCAATGCTCACTTAAACTGGGCCGGATGACTTAAGGTTTTGTCCAATCAGCTGCTGGCTCAGGTTTAAAGCTAATGTTAAGTTGATTGGCGCATCATTATTGAATGGCTTCTTCTTCCCTAAATGGCGTGCTCGATGATTGTTTCGAGCTAAGCCTACCCTGTCCTTAAGTGGCTATACTTTAATCTGATTTGTGGGTTTAATTCAAGATTTTTGTCACACTTACAACTTAAATTTATTATTAAAAATAGATACTTGTATAGATATAAACCTATTAGGCTAAATCGAAGAGAGAAAATGGCGAAGTGTAGATGCCGCTGAGGGTATCGAAAACAGGGATGTTTTCGTTAAGCGGCCATGGATGGCGTACAGCGTCCCGAAGAAGTATCTGCACATAGGCTTCTGCGGCTAGCAATTGACTACCTTGCCGCAGAAGCATTTATACGTTAAGCCTTGCGTATGCTTTCAGCAAAAACTTACTTATGCCCCCATGGCGTTGGCGGTAATCCGACGGGTTTGGTCAAGTCAAAGTCGACTCTAAAGTTACGTTCTTCGCGAGTTAGGCGGTAAGTAAAGGTGTTTGGCTCTATGTACATGTGCCATACATTGGTCACTGACTGATCTAGGCCGTTTTGTTTAAAGTTGGCAATGGACTCAGCATCAACCGGAAAAGATTGTTGGGTAACCGTGCCAGAATCTGCGGTATCGCCACCGTACATAGTGACTTTATCTTCTGTGCCATCCTTGTGGCGGTGATCATGCTTTAAGCGTAAACCGGTTTCAGTTTTAGTGATCACCCAAGTACGAGAATGGTCATCACCAACATGAAATGGCACTTTTAATTCTGTGTCGCTACATTCGCGTACATGCATCACCAGTTTTTTACCGCTAAAGCCATCATCAGCACTGCTACCTGCGGTCACTACACCTTCAAATGCTTTGCCACAGTGGGCGGATAAGGCATCAAAATATTGATTTTGAATGTCATCTGCCGCAAGGCTTGCAACGGAAAAAAGTGCTGTCGCAAGTAATGATAAAGATAAGGCTGATTTGATAGGAGTTGTTGTCATTATTATGCCTAATAGGTATGGGTAAGATTGGCAACCATAGCAGTTTTTTTTGAATTGAACCTGAATAAATGCACCAAAAGGAAGTCGTTTGAATAATTGAGCCGAGCCCCCAATTTAGCTAATAAAAAAGCCGTACAGTTTAACTGTACGGCTTTGATGAATCAAACAAACCTAACTAACCTCAGCTCGGGATAATAAATGCATCTTAGCGTGTATGCTTTGACGGTGTTGCCCAACCATTACTTTTGCCACCCGCTTTGCTGGCATTAGGTTTACTAGCATTAGCTTTGCCTGAACCCGCTTTATTTGCACCAGCTTTAGCTTGCCCGCCTGCCGCTTTGGGCTTTTTATCTGCTTTGGTGTCGCCCTTGCGATCATCAAATTGATTTGATGAAAAACGGGTCATGGCTTTTTGGCCATCTTGCTTACCATCGGCTTTGGCAGACGACTTAGCAGGCTTTTGGCCCCACTTAAGTTTTGTTTGCTCATTGCGGGTTTCCGGTGGCACTAAACAGCTTGGGCTATTGCCAATAAGCGATTCTTTACCCATGGCTATCAAGGCTTCACGGATCATCGGCCAGCCTGCAGGGTCATGATAACGTAATAAGAATTTATGTAATTTACGCTGACGACCTTTTTTAGGTACTGTCACTATCTCACTGGTGTGCTTCACATTTTTAAGTGAGTTTAACTCAGTGTGATAAATTGTGGTCGCATTGGCCATAGGTGAAGGATAAAAATTTTGCACCTGATCTAACTTAAATTTTTGACCTTTAAGCCATAACGCCAAGTTGACCATGTCTTCATCGGTAGTGCCTGGGTGCGCAGAAATAAAGTAAGGGATTAAAAACTGTTCTTTACCTGCCTCTTTAGAGAACTTGTCGAACAATTCTTTAAACTTATCATAGGTGCCCATACCCGGCTTCATCATTTTGCTTAATGGGCCATCTTCGGTATGTTCAGGGGCAATTTTTAAATAGCCGCCCACATGATGCTTAGCTAACTCTCTAATATAATCAGGGTTTTCAATCGCTAAATCGTAACGAACCCCAGATGCAATCAATACCTTTTTAATACCCGGCACTTCACGCGCCGCTTTATACAAGTCGATGGTGTGTTTATGATCTGTGCCTAAATGGCCACATATTGATGGGTAAACACAGGATAAACGGCGACAGGTTTTTTCGGCTTTCTCGCTAGTACAACCTAAGCGATACATGTTAGCTGTTGGGCCGCCTAAGTCAGAAATAACCCCGGTAAAGCCCGGCACTTTTTCTTGAATATCTTTAATTTCTTTAATGATCGACTCTTGCGAGCGACTTTGAATAATTCGCCCTTCATGCTCGGTAATCGAACAGAATGAACAACCACCAAAACAACCACGCATGATATTAATTGAGGTTTTAATCATGTCATAAGCAGGGATTTTTTCCTTGCCGTACACAGGGTGCGGAATGCGCTGGTATGGTAAATCAAATACCGCATCCATTTCATCGGTATTTAACGGCCAAGCTGGTGGGTTAACCCACACACCACGATTGGCATCGTGTGGCTGGAATAACGCACGGGCACAACCTGGATTTTGCTCCTGGTGTAAAATACGTGATGCGTGGGCGTATAAATACTTATCACTTGCTACCTTGTCATAGGCTGGCAGTAATACGTAAGTTTTATCCCAAGGTTTCGGTTTAGGCGGTTGTACGCTGATCGCTTTAGGCGCATCGTTGTCAAAAATTTTGTTATCGGTTGGCCCAGATAGTTTGGCGCAGCCAACGTCATCAGCTCCATAGGGATTGGGTATAGGTTCAATTTTATGCAGTTGATCAATTTTGCGTGAATCCATGCCGCGCCAGCCAGGCATAGCTTCTTTGCGCATGACTGCTGTGCCACGCACATCATCAATATCGCCAATAGCTTCACCACTGGCAATACGACGGGCAACTTCCATTAAAGGACGCTCGGCATTGCCGTAAATTAAAATGTCAGCTTTAGCATCAAAAATCACGCTGCGACGGACTTTGTCTGACCAATAATCATAATGAGCAATACGGCGTAAACTCGCTTCGATACCGCCTATTACTACAGGTATTTCTTTAAATGCTTCTTTACAACGCTGGGCATAAACCGTCACGGCGCGATCAGGGCGTTTACCACCAATATCTCCGGCGGTGTAAGCATCATCGTGACGTAATTTACGGTCAGCGGTGTACCGGTTGATCATCGAATCCATGTTGCCAGCGGTGACACCAAAAAATAAGTTTGGTCGACCCAGCTGCATAAAGTCTTCTTTGCTTGACCAGTCGGGTTGAGAAATGATCCCCACCCGATAACCTTGAGCCTCTAACATGCGGCCAATAACGGCCATGCCGAAGCTAGGATGGTCGACGTAGGCGTCACCAGTCACAATGATAATGTCACAGCTATCCCAACCCAGCTTATTCATTTCTTTGCGGGACATAGGTAAAAATGGCGCCGCACCAAAGCTTTCGGCCCAAAATTTGGGATAACTAAATAATGTAGACTCAACTTGCATGTGTATGACCTAAAATTGGAAAAATACGCCAAAGAAGCGGACGCGGAGTATAGCAGTTGGCAAGGGGGAAGTGTGACTAAAAAAACAGCAAAGGTGAAATAATTTTATGTTTTCACCAGAGCTTAGAACCCTATAAAATAAGTGGAAATAGAAAAATTCCACTTATTTCTGTATGTTATTACTGATAACTTGAAAAGTGGCTGGTTTATTAAAAACCGATAAAGAAACCAATATTAGCTATCACTAAACCTAAGGTGATTATCCAAGTGGTTAATACTCCCCAGAAGCGGCCAAAATGATAACCGCCTTTTCCTTGGGTTAATCCTATGGCGTGTAGTAAACGCGCCACAATCCAAGCGGTACCAAAACAGTGAAGCAAATAAACAGGCATGCCATTTGCTTCTGCCACCCCAAGTAAAATTAATACCAGTGGCGCATTTTCTAATAAATTGCCATGCACTCGCATTGCTAACGATAAGTCTTTATTACCGCCATCACCAATACCAATAGCATGTAAACGTCGTAATTTAACAATGCGATAAGCAAGTGCGAGCACCAATAATCCGGTCAAACTCGCATATAAACCTGTTACCAATAAAGCCATTTTTTGCTCCTGTCTATTTTTGTAACACTATCATAACCATAAATGAGTAAACTATCACCTTGATAAAAACCAGCTAAAATTTTAACGGCTGGTATTGAAGGCAAATAGTTTATCGATTAATAACGACGGATCGGTTACTATTCGCTGCATTATTAACCCAAGATTAATTAAGAGTGACTGACGGCCAGTGGATAATCAAGACTTTATCGAAAAACGTAGATTTATCATTAAATTAGGTAAAGCATTACACAAGTTTGGTACGCCAGCTTATCGCCTTGAATCCCATTTGCAGACGGTATCCCACACCCTTGGTATTGAAGGTTATTTTCTTATATCTCCCACGTCTATGACGTTTGTTTTACAACATGATACAGAACAAGAATACAACCATGTTGCCCGCGTAAAACCTGGTGATTTAGATTTAGGCTCACTGGCGCGTACCTTTGAATTAGTTGAAGAATTAAGTTCTGGCCAACGCACATTGCAAGAAGCGCTTGACCGCTTAGAAGAAATTGCCAACAAACCCAACCCTTATGGCCACAAGCTTACTTTATTAGCCTTTGGTTCAAGTGCGGGTGCTTTTGCCATGTTAATGGGTACGGGTTGGCATGATGTGTTTTGGTCTGCCCTGCTGGGGCTAATTGTATACAGTTTAGTGTTTTGGGCTGAGCGCTCTAAACGTGTTGCCGAAATGCTAGAACCTTTGGCCGCCGTTGTTGTGGCTATCCTGGCCTGCGGTATTGCGCAATTTGATGCCAGCATTAATTTACCTGTGACTATTTTATCGGGGATCATCATCTTTGTCCCCGGTTTAGCACTGACTTTAGGGTTAGCTGAGTTAGCGGCGCGCGATTTAATATCAGGCACGGCACGCATAATGGATGCCGTTATGCAGTTGTTTAAACTGTATTTTGGCGCCGTACTTGGGATGACAATCGGTAAAGCCATTTTTGGCGAAGCGATTTACATTGATCCTGAACCACTGCCTCGTTGGGCCATTTGGTCCGCGGTACCCATGCTATCTATGTCACTGGTGATTATATTTAAAGCCCGCCTAAAAGATTCACCATGGGGTGTTTTTGCCGGTATTGTGGCCTTTTTCTCAGCCATGTTAGGCGGCATTTATTTAGGCGAATCCATCGGTATTTTTGTAGGCGCTCTGGCGGTAGGTATTTACTCCAATTTGTATGCACGTTGGATGAAAGCGCCTGCCTCTATCGCGCTGTTGCAAGGCATCGTTATTTTGGTGCCCGGCAGTAAAACGTATATCGGCCTTAATGCGTTGATTTCTGGTGAAACAATGTTGAATCAGGCACACCTGGGGTCGCAAATATTTTTAATCTTTATGTCGCTTATTGCAGGGCTTATTTTTGCTAACGTGATAGTGCCGCCTAGACGATCTTTATAGGCTGTCGTCATACTCAGATAAATACTGCAGGCTGCTATTTTTCGGCCTGCTTAATTTTTTTCGCTACATAATAGTATTTTACCTACTGACTCATTAACCATTCTAGCGACCCATTTATAGCTAATTCTGTCTGTTTAGTTTTTTTAATAACCAATATCAAAAACAATACCAATCAAATACGGTAAACACTTGACTCTATACCAATTCAGGTGTGTTATTAAACATGCTGACAACAAAAACAAAACACCAGCAAAATGTTAACGATCATTTTAGTAACAATTAGTCTAAAGATAATAATTAAAGGACATCTCGATGCCAAAAACCTGTTTAGTGTTACTGAGTATCGCGTGTGCAACCTTGCCATTTTCAGCTTTTACAGCAGATATTAATACAAATAATACACCCTTAACCCCGCCACCTGAAACGGCCTCCCTAGCTGAAAAAGAAACCCCAAATTCCACCGTTAAAGTCAGTAAAATAGTGGTTCAAAGTAATCCAATTTTTGATGAATCTGACCCCGAATCATTCTTTATCCACCGCTGGGCTAACTATCTGCATATCAATACGACTGACTCAACCATCATAGATAATTTAAGTTTTGAAGTGGGTGATGATATTAGCCAAAAAGATATTGAAGAAGCACAACGTCTTTTGCGATCTGAATCTTATATTCGTGACGCTAAAATTACCGTTACCCAAAAGGCGCCAGACGCCGATAATACGACCGACCAAACCATGCTGGTTGAAACATGGGATAACTGGTCCTTATTACCGACTGTGAGTTTAAGCAAAAATGGCGGCGGCACTAAGTACTCTTTTGGTATTAAAGAGGATAACTTACTCGGTTTAGGTATTAATACCCGGGTGAAATATCAAGCTAGCGATGACAGAACCGGCTATAAATTTGCCTTTAGCGCACCGGTAAAAGCAATCAAACATGCCATTGTTGCCGCAGATTTTTATGATAATAGTGATGGTCAAGCCACAGCATTGGCTTTTTACAAACCCTTTTATGCTTTAGATACTAAGCACATGTATGGCACATCTTGGGTACAAGATGAGCGAACAGACATCATTAGACAAAATGGTGTCGACGTGAACGAATTTAAACATAATGTCGAGTTTGCTAACCTAACCTATGGTTGGTTGTTAACCCGTGATCAGGATCAACTTAGCCGGGTGACTTTTGGTTTAACTCAAGATAGCAATAAATTTGAAAATCTTGAAACGTATCCGCTAAGCGAACTACCCGTTGATCGTGACTTTATCTACCCCTGGATAGGCTATGAATACCTACAGGATGATTTTACTGTTCTTAATAATATTCACCTTATCGGCAATAACGAAGACTTTAATTTAGGTTGGCACCATTCGGCTAAGCTTGGCTTTGAAACCAATGATCTTGCCGATAACGCTAATTTAGGATATCACTTAAATATTCTCAGCAGCAGAGGATGGCAGTCAGATAACCATTTATTTTTAATCAAACTGCAGGGCGAGGCTGATTTAGCCACCAGCCAGGATGATTTTTATAATGTTTCGTTAGCGTCTGAATATTTTTATAACATTACAGATAAATGGACCGCTTACACCAAAGCAGTCGTTGCAACATCAAAAAATAACTACCTTGACCGAACATTCGCCTTAGGGGATGAGACCGGTATTAGAGGCTACCCTAATGATTATCAACACGGTGATAATCAGTGGGTGTTGACCGCTGAATTAAGAAATTATCCTAATATCAATTTATATCAACTTGCCGATTTGGGCTGGGCTTTATTTACCGATGTTGGTCAGGCATTTGGTGGCACAGATGCATTTAATGAAGTAAATGATCCTATAGGCAGTATTGGTATTGGCGCTCGAATTTATTCATCTAAATCAAGTTACGGTAATATTGCCCACATTGATATTGCCAAGCCGTTTACGAATGGACAAGACGTGAACAGCTGGGAGTTTCGATTCCAAATTAAAGACCACTTTTAACTCGATAACACGTTTGATGCTAAGCCTAGCATCGAGCACAAATGTCTCGCGAATGTAAATATTGTGAAAATAATCTGAAAACGTAAATGATAACTAATATCATTTGCAAAAATTATTCACAATAGGTACACATATGTTATTTACCCCTAGTAAATTAGCGACTGCGACGCGCTGGGCATTATGCTTAATGTCTTTATCATCAGCTAGCGCTATCGCCGATGAGGCTCAGACTAGCAACAAATCAATGGAACGGATGATCATAACTGGCAGTCGCGCTGTTGAGCGCATAGACGAAGTCCCATCATCGGTGACGTTAATAAACCAACAAACCCTAGCACAAGATATGCAAGTGACCAGTGAGCTACAAAACCTACTCGCCTTTCGTGTGCCAGGCCTTGCACCTAGCACCGGAACCTCAAGTAATTCAGGCCAAACACTGCGTGGTCGCGCCGCATTGGTTATGATTGACGGTGTCCCGCAATCTACCCCTCTGCGTAATGGTCAACTGGGGGTAAGCTCTATCGACCCAGGTGCAATAGAACGTATTGAAGTGATTAAAGGGGCTACCTCAATTTATGGTAATGGCGCCTCTGGTGGCATTATCAACTACATCACCAAAGGTGCGGGCACTGATAAAGCAAATATTAATCTGGGCGCTTCAACAAAATTTAGCGCGGTAAAGCTAGATGACAGCGCAGGTGTAAGGCTTGATACCTCGATAGACGGCACACTAGATGATTTTAGTTATGTATTGAGTGCAATAAGTGAAAAAACAGGTTTAGAGCGAGATGCTGAAGGCGATATTATTGGCTTGATCTATGGTTTGTCTGAAACCCAATCAAATAACCTTTTCACCAAGCTCGCTTATCAGCTAGACGATGATAAGTCTGTACAACTCACTTACAACTATTATGAAGCCCAGCAAGATGCTGATTTAATTGATGTGCTTGGCAGTGTTAATAGTGGCGTAAAAACCTATGCTATTCATAACACTCAAGGCATAGCAAAACCTGGGGTGCCACAAGGCCCTAGAGGCAATCACAATTTAATGTTGAAATACGTCGACCAGGACATTTTTTATAACACCCAACTCACATTAGATGGATACCTTCAAACAATAGAGAACATGTTTTTCTATTCAGCTAGCTTAGCTAACCCTAGCGAAGGTTACGATGGTGGACAATCACTGATTAAATCTGAAAAAACAGGCTTTCGCGTTAATTTGGCCACCGCTGCCGACTGGGAACACGTTGCAGCAACCTTCATTTATGGTATCGATGCGCTACAAGATGTGAGCTCACAACCGCTAGAAGATGGCCGTATTTGGGTGCCAGAAATGGACATGTATAATTTAGCGGCCTACTTACAAACCAAATTTATTATTGCCGATGACTGGATTATAAAAGCAGGCGTAAGACAAGACAGTGTCGACTTGGCCGTTGATAATTATCAAACGCTCAAGTTATGCAGCACTCCTAGTACTTGTTCAGTCCCATTTGACGTAAAAGGTGGTGACTTAACCTATGACTCTACTACCTACAATTTGGGGTTAAGGTATAACTTAACTCCTCAATTCAGCCCATTTGTTAGTTTCTCTCAAGGTGCTGATATTTCAGATTTAGGCAGATTACTACGAGCCGCTACCGTTAATGATATCAACCTAGTACAAACACAAGCCTCGGTTGTTGATAATTATGAAATAGGCCTTTCTGGTCAATTAAACGACCTAAGCTATGAGCTTGCGGCTTACAAGAGTGAATCTGAACTTGGTACCAGTAACAAATTTGACCCGGTTACAGGTGTTTATATGCCAGTGCGTGCACCTCAAAAAATATGGGGATATGAGGCACAACTTGACTACCAAATACTCGACAACCTAAGTTCCGGAATTTCCTACAGCTGGGTTGAAGGTAAAGATACCGATGCTGACGTTTACCTAGATGGCGGCATTATTGCCGCACCTAAATTTACCGCTTACCTTAACTGGCAGCCGATTCAGCAGGCCAGCATCGGCTTAAATTATATGTATGTAGGCGATCGTAAACGCTTTGAACAGGTCAATGGTGCGTACGTTGGAGCACAGGGGCCAATTGAGCATTACAATGTAGTGAACCTAAGCAGCAGCTATCAACTTGACAGCTGGCAATTATCGCTTGGGGTTGAAAATCTATTAAATGAAGATTATTTCTCAGCCCGTTCGCAGGCATATACTTACAATGGCTATAATACTAAATCTCTGGGCACGACTGTTAACCTAGGGGTTAAAGCCAATTTTTAATCCAAAAAAAGACCTTGCAAGCGCAAGGTCTTTTTAATAACAAAAACTGTATTTTATACCACTGCAGTTTTACGCTTTTGATGTGCGAGTACAAGTGCAATCAATGACACCACACCAACCGCAATACCGACTGGCTTACTTAATTCCATCGGTAGGCCAAAACCAATACCTGCGGTCATAATATAAGATACCGTAATACTGGTACCAATAATCGCCGGTAAACTCACAATCCAATGGAAAGTGCCGCGATCAAACAAATACTTAGTCGCTAGCCACAATACACTGGTAGATAACAGCATGTTTGAGAAGGCGAAATAACGCCAGATCAATGTGAAGTCAATCTTAGTCATGAAATAAGCAATCACTAAAATTGGCACAGCTAACAGTAAACGGTTACGCATACTTTGCGGAATATTAAACGCATCGGTAATGGTTAAGCGCAATGAACGGAACGCGGTATCACCAGAGGTGATAGGGAAAATTGCCACAGCAATAATCGCCATAATGCCACCCGCTACACCTAAATAAGTGGTTGCAACCTGATTAACCACTAACCCAGGGCCGCCCTGAGCCAAAATCTCTTTAAGCTCAACATAACCACCTGGGAATGCTGCAATACCTGCAGTAGCCCATACACACGCCACAATACCCTCTGACATCATGGCGCCAAAATACACTGGGCGGACATATTTTTCATTGGTTAAACAGCGCGCCATAATAGGTGCTTGAGTCGAGTGAAAACCACTAATAGCACCACAGGTAATAGTGACAAATAATAATGGCCATGTGGGTAATCCGTCAGGATTAGGCTCTAATAAATCATTGTTATAATGGCTATGGTCAAAGTAGGCTAGAAAGTCTCCGGCCATGGGTAAATGCGGCGCATTGATTAATAATGCCACAGCTAAAGACAGGGTCATCACAATCATTAACAGCCCAAATACCGGATATAACTTAGTGATGATTTTATCAATAGGTAATAAAGTCGCTAAAAAGTAATAAACTAAAATAACCAATACCCAAAAGGTATTTCCGCTTAAGAATGTGCCTTCAAAATAGCTTAAATTACTTAATAGTCCTGCTGGGCTCATAATAAATACCACGCCCACAAAAAACAGTAACATAGCAGTAAAAACCAGCATTAAACCTTTAAAGAATATATTAAAATAGTGACCTGCAATTTCAGGTAAACTTTTACCATCCTCTTTAATACTCAATACACCCGAAAAATAGTCATGTACCGCGCCACCTAAGATATTACCGATGACAATCCATACTAAGGCAACGGGACCATATAAAGCGCCAAGAATAGGACCGAATATTGGTCCTACGCCTGCAACGTTTAAAAATTGAATTAAATAAGCTTTTACAGGGTGAACTTCAACATAGTCCACACCATCATTAAATCGAGCTTGCGGCGTTTTTGCGGTGGGGTCGATTCCAGCTTGTCGTTCTACAAATGGGCTGTAAAATTTATAAGCTAGGACCAGCAACGCAATACATATGAAAAATATAAGCATAATATTTGTCCAGTAGGGGGAGGCATTATTGTAGCTTAGAAGTGTCAACGACTTACCGTGTGAGGTCAAGGCTCTAGCTGCTAGACTAAGGTCTAACAACCCCCTATTAGCTTCACATTTTTAGCTTTTACAACATCAATGTAGCGAGCTGTACCTAGATAACGTCACACAGCATAATAAACATTACACCATTTCACCGACTGACTTAATGTATTTAATCGCGCTGTTATTTCTTTAGCAAACGGCTTACAAGCCTAGACTTTAGAGCTTGCTTGCTGATTTAATAAATGGATCGATATCAAAGACGCCCACCTTAAATGAGCGAGGTGAAATAAAAGCCGTTGATAGGAACAAGGTGTCGAAGAAGACACAAGGTAAACTTATCGAGAATGGTTCGTCTAGTCGCGATGATAATGTCAGTTACAACATTATCCCTTTAACCTGATTACGCCCTGACTCTTTCGCCTGATATAGCTGCATATCAGCCTCTTTGAGTACCTGTTCCCATGTCTCGTCTAGCGTCGGCAAAATGGTGGCGACGCCCGCGCTAATAGTCACAGTAGATGAAATACTAGAGTCAGTATGCTCAATAGCTAATGCCTGCACTGCCTGTACCATCTTCTGAGCAATAGAGACTGCGCCTTCACTGTCAGTGTCGGGTAGAATACAAACAAACTCTTCACCACCGTATCGGGCGACCAGATCATAGGGACGAAGTGCTATGCCATAAATAGCTTGTGCGACTGCGCGAAGGCAGTCATCACCCTGTTGATGGCCATAGGTGTCGTTGTAGCGTTTGAAAAAGTCGACATCCAGCATAACTAATGACAAAGGCTTACTATGGCGAATACAATGGCGCCACGATTCAGGTAAGCTCCGCTCAAATTGACGGCGATTAGCTAATCCAGTTAAGCTATCGAGCAGGGCAATCGCTCGTAAAATATCTGACTGGCGCTTGAGTAAAAATTGGTTTTTAACCCTTGTGGTGGTAATAATGCTGTTTATTGGTTTGTGAATAAAATCAACAGCACCTAATTGAAACCCTTTAACTTCCAACTCTTCATCAAAGTGCGCTGTCACAAAAACCACTGCAGTATGAGCGGTTATAGGATTGTTTTTTACCTCTTCACAAACCTGTAGTCCTGTCATTCCGGGCATTTCAATATCTAACAATATCACGTCAGGCTTCACTTTTTCGCACACTTCAATGGCCTGTTTACCACTAGTGGCCATATAGACATCAAACTCTTGATGAAATAGCTGATGCAATATTTTGATATTTAACGGCTGATCATCAACAATCAAGATCTTACCTTTATTATCGTCAGCCAAACTCAATACTTCAGAATCTAACATTAACCTACCTCCGTCTCGATAACCGCGAGTAATGCCAAAGCATTTTCAAAATCAAGCGCTTGAACTTGGGAATATAACTCGGTCCAACACCTATGATAAGACAATGAAGCGGCCATGTCGTCCACTAGGTAAATAGCATCCAAGTTGTTTTGTTGTAAATATTGCTTCAACAACATGATTTTATTGTTTATAAGTTCAACATCTTCAGGTAAACCTTGCACTTGTGGGTCAACTGCTGGTGCTTCATTTGATGGCGTCTCAGATATATACTCAGACAGCTGCTTAACGCTGAGTTGAGCTAATAAAGTTAACTTCTCCGTCCAGCGTTCAACTTGTCGCACTTGAGGGTTACCGTGTTTAAACTGCTGTTCTAAATAAGCCGCAAAATCAGCTAAGGTTTTTGCGCCAAAATTACTGGCAACGCCCTTAATTCCATGGCTAACTGCGGCGCTAATTAGTGGATCGGCTTGCCCAATTGCAGCTGTAAACAGCAATAACTGTTTATCTATTTCAGCCTCAAATCCTTTGGCCATTTTTTTGAAAAACACTTCATTGTCTCCAAATCGGCTCAGTATTTGTTCAAGGCTATCTAATAAGTGCTCGCCCTCAGCAGGAAGTTTAGGCTCAAGCACTACAGATGTCTCTTGCTTGCCTACAGTATTATCGATTGCAACTGAGGTAAATTCACGCCCGACAAGGGCCAAAATACTCGGCACTAACTTCTGCATATCGATAGGTTTACCTATATGATCATTCATGCCGGCATTGATACAATTGATTCTGTCTGACTGTGAGGCATTAGCCGTCATAGCAAGAATAGGCAACAGATCAAAACGGGCATCTTGTCGAATGCGTCGAGTTGCCTCCAGGCCATCTATATCAGGCATCTGCATATCCATAATAACGATATCGAATGCCTGTTTTGCTTGGGTAACCAAAGACACGCCCTTAATACCACCTTCGGCCAATACCACCTTAGCGCCTTCTAGGGTAAGTAGTTCATCGGCCACTTGCCTATTTAATTGATTATCTTCTACCACTAAAATGGTTAATCCCGACAAGCGCTTTTGCTTGTTCAGTTTTACCGGTACCGGTAAAGCCATCAGCTCACCGCGGATCACTTGGCTAATGGACTCAGCCAAAAGCTTAGACGTTACAGGCTTAGTTAAAAAGTGCACAAATGGCGCACTTGAATCTTTATAATCTTGACGGCAAGCTTCTTTACTGTAAGCCGTCAACATTATTACCGCCGGTGCAATACCTTGCTGGCCCTGCTGGCCTTGCACCGACGCACGCAATAACCTCGCGGCATTTATGCCATTAAGTTCAGGCATATTCCAATCCATTAAAACAACATCAAACGGCAGTCGAGCATTATTTGCCTGTTTACATTTAGTTATCGCTTCAGCACCACTATAAGCGCACTCGACAACACAACCAAAATTAACCAAGATACTTTGTAAAATCTCCGTAGTGGTATGATTGTCATCTACCACTAAAATTCGACATCCCTGAATATCGATTGAAGCTTCTGCGGTCATAGGTATTAGCGGTAAAGTGACATCAAACCAGAAGCAACTTCCTTTGCCGACTTGGCTGGTGACTAACAACTCACCGTCCATCAGCTCTACCAAACGTTTACTAATGGCTAACCCCAAACCTGTGCCTCCAAAACGCCTAGTTGTAGAAGATTCCGCTTGTTCAAATCCGGTAAAAATGCGACTAAGTTGCTCTTCACTGATGCCTATCCCTGTGTCGGTAATCGAGAATCGCAGCTTGTTATTTTCCGCTGTTGATTCAAGGCACTCAATGCCAATCACGACTTGCCCTTGTTGGGTAAACTTCAGCGCATTGCCGGCTAAATTGATTAGCACTTGCTGTAATCTTAGCTTATCGAGAAGCAGCCAAGATGGGATAGCGGGGTCAAGATTAAACATCACTTCAACATCACGATTGCCAAAATAACCTGATAACACCACGGCAAGGTCGCGCATTAACATTTCTATTTCGCAGGGCTGCGGGTCAAGTTGTAACTTACCGGCTTCAATTTTAGAAAAGTCCAAAATGTCATTTAATAAACCCAACAGAGATTTAGCCGCAGTTTGCGTCTTAGCAATATAATCCTCTTGCTGAGTGGACATGGCGGTATGCTCCATTAGCTGCAACATGCCCAGCACCGCATTCATTGGAGTACGAATTTCGTGACTCATATTGGCTAAAAATACCGACTTTGCGGCATTAGCTGCATCAGCTTGTTCTTTGGCTGTGCGAAGCGTTTCTTCTATTTCACGTTGTTCGGTAATATCAATATTAATACCAATCACTCTCACAACATTGTCATGCTTGTCTTTTTCAACCTCGGCAGCCGCTTGAATATAACGAATTTCACCATCAGTCTTGATGATTCTAAATACTGGATCATATACCTCAGTGCCCGCTATCGCCCCTGTCAGTTTCTGCTCTACCATTGCTAAATCATCAGGATGAACTCGACTAAGCCAATGATCGTAGGTTATCTCCTCTTCTCGCATGCTCAATGGATAACCGTAAATCCTAAGCATACGGTCATTCCACTGCAAACTATTGTCTAGTACGTTGAAAGTCCAAATACCCATTTTGGCCACTTCAGAAGCCTTACTCAGATGATTACTTGCCGTCACTAAAGCATCTTGTTGTTGTAATACCTGGGTAACATCCACCGCAATACCTAAATAACCCACTAAGAGACCGTCATCATCGCGCATAGCAGTAACTGATAAGGATACCTGGCAATGGGTTCCATCTTTTTTGATATAAGTCCAATTGCGCGTTTCCGAGCCTTCTGTTCTGGCCTTATAAACAAATACATCAAAACCTTCAATCGGAATACCATAATGCTGCGATAACTCAATCGAACGTGACTCTATCTCTTCACGTAAGTGCATTAAAGCAGGACTGCATACACCGACTAACACTTTGGCGTCATAGCCCAATAGACGTTCTGCCCCGCGATTAAATATCGTAATAATACCCTTTTCATCTGTGGCAATTATCGACATTTCAGAAGCCGCATCTAATACACTGGTTAATAGTGATCCCAGTTTATTTTTCTCAATCTGGGCAAATTTACGCTCAGTAATATCGGTGCTGAGTGCAATAAAGCGTTCGATATTGCCATTGTCATCGGCTACTGAGCCAATAATGGTATCAAACCAATGTCTGCTACCTTGTTGGTCTAAATTACAAATTTCACCGTGCCAGGATTGCCCCGAATTAATCTGTGCCCACATGCCTTGCCAAAATACGGCATCATGTTCACCAGAGCGTAATATTGAATGGTTTTTCCCTATGAGCTGCTCGCGAGAATAGCCACTCATTCGACAAAAGTAGTCGTTGACCTCTAAAATAACACCGTTAATATCAGTAACTACAGAAAGTAGTTGATCATTAATTGATTTAAGCAGGGCTCTATTTTCAGATAGAGCTTGTTGCAGCTCTTGCGTTCTGTTGGCAACCTTAAATTCCAAGCTTTCATTTAACTTTAAAATCCGCAGCTCTGCATCTTGCTGCGCCGTAACATCGCGAATGGTTTGACTAACGCCGACAATATCACCCTGTTCATCCACTATCGCCATAGCGGTCATAGACGTCGCTAAAGTTTTACCATCTTGGCATTGATGAGATGAAACTTGATTCAAAATAACCTCTCCAGCTAACACTTTCGCAAACCAACATTTTTCAAGTTCAGCTTTTTCAGGCGGTACAATCAGCTCAGTACTAAGTGACCCATACACCTGTGCCTCGTTGTAGCCAAACAGTAACTCAGCACCTCGATTCCAGCTGGTGATATAACCCTCGAGATCATAACTAATGATGCCGTCAAGCGAATGCGCTAGCATATTGGCTAACCTTGCCTGTTCAGTTAACACTTGTTGTTTACGTTGTAAACCAATAGACCACAGCACAACCAATCCCGCCAATAAAATACTGACAAGCACGCTATACATAAATACAACACTGGCATGATTAAGCTTTAAGTTATTGATAAATTCAGGGTAGGCGCTTATCTTAAATTGCCATGTACGGCCAAAAATATTCTTGTTCACCGTATATTGATAGTGGGTAACAGTAGCCGCTTCTGTTGCCTGAGTTTCATAAAAAGTAATGGGGTTATCTTGCGAAGTTACATCCGTCAGGGTTAACTGAGCTGTTTGCTGGTATAAAGCTAATCCGCTCAATACATCATCGGCCACCAAAGGCGCATAGCTCCAACCATATGCTTCAATTTTGCGAGCTTCTGGTGTTAAAGGAGTTACTACACTGCGGTATAATGGCATCAAAATTAAAAAAGATTGTAACGATTTGCCTGTCGCCTGCACTAAGGTAATTGGCCCAGACAAACGCACTTCACCAGATAGCATTGCGGCATCGGCTGCCTCTCGGCGTTGCAGCTCTGAGCCAATATCAAGACCAACAGCAGCAATATTACGTTCAACCGGTTCAATATATTGAATCACATAACGGTCATTATCGTGGGGAGCAAGCTGACGAATAGCAAAATTAGGCCAACTATCTTGTTGAGCTTGGGTAATAAAAGACGCTTGCTGCTCAGGGGAAACAATACGAATAAAACCAAACCCACGCGCGCCGGGAAACTCCTTATCAACCTCTCGCGTTGCACTGTAGCGAACAAATGCCTCACGAGATACTTCATTTTCGCCAGCGGTAACAATCATTCCACGAGCACCGCGAAGACCATATTGATAAAGAGTGATACGGCTCAATACTTGATAACTAATTTGTTCTGAAGCAGTTTGAAGTGACTTATTGATTTCAGCGGAGTTACGCTCATTAACTACCCAGGCCAAAGCGGCACTGATGATTAAGCCCAAAAATAGCACTGCGAAGCCGCGCTTAACGGCAGTTTTGTACTCCAAAGACAAATCCATAATCACCTAAGATATTAAAATTATAGAGTTATGATATTGGACTACTCAGAAAGATTTCGCCAGTGGAATCACTAATGGTTAAAAAAATCTTTTCTAAAGCGTTAATTTCACTCACAAACCGTTTATGAGCACTTTGATAAATTAGTTAGATTTAGCCACTAGACAACAAGGCTGATGATATCTTTGATAAAATTAGCTTATGCCGTAAATAATACCAACCTTAGTAACATGCGAGTTATAACTGCTACTGCGTATATAGGCATAAGCGAAAAACAAAAGGCCTCACATCGCTGTGAGGCCTTTTATTATAAAGAGGTGAGTTGGCCGATAAGCCGGGTCCTGTCGTGGACAGTTATTCATCTAGGCCTGCAATCGCTCACAGGCTCAAGCAACCTACCCGGTTCCTACGCGAGCAGCGCACATACTATTTAAAGTAATGGAACCCTATTTGGTCTTGCTTCGGGTAGAGTTTACCTTGCTACGGACTATTGCTAACCGCACGGTGCGCTCTTACCGCACCCTTTCACCCTTACCATTTTAGCAAGCTAAAATGGCGGTCTCCTCTCTGTTGCACTTGTCGTCGGTTCACACCGCCCAGGCGTTACCTGGTACCCTGCTCTTTGAAGCCCGGACTTTCCTCCCCGTACCTAAGTACGCGGCAACTGTCTGGCCAACTCGGCGCGGATTATAGCGTAAGCCTGCCAACAAACCAATCCATAGTTTACTTTATCGATATGACTTAAATTATAAACCGAGTTCAAGCCCGATTTTATACAATGCGTTCTTTTTAAAACCATGTATTTGCGCAGCTATTGCGGCAGCTTTTTTAAGTGGTAATTCAGCAGCTAACAGGGTTAATGTATCAATAGCGACCTTGGGAATCGCCTCGTCATCGGTCTGGGCAAAGCCATGACACATAATAACTATTTCACCTTTTTGCTGGTTCTCATCTGCGATAACCATCGCCAGTACTTCTTCAGCAGTGCCTGATAAGAAGGTTTCAAAGGTTTTAGTGACTTCTCTGGCCATAACAATTTGGCGATCGGCGCCCAGCGCGGTAACTATTGAAGTCAGGCTGTGAACAATGCGATGCGGTGATTCATAAAAAATTAACGTACGCGGGTCTTCTTTAAGCGCTGTTAATTTATCAATGCGACCTTTTTCTTTCGCCGGTAAAAAACCTTCAAAACTGAATCTGTCTGATGGAAGTCCAGAGGCACTTAGTGCAGTAATTGCCGCGCAAGGTCCCGGCAGTGGAATGACTTTATGACCTGCATCTCTAACATGTTTAACTAGGTGATAGCCTGGATCAGATATTAGCGGTGTGCCAGCATCTGAAATAAGCGCAACCGATTGACCTGATTGTAATTGCTCAACAATCCACTGGGCACGATCACGCTCGTTGTGGTCATGTAAGGCTGTTTTACGGGTTTCAATACCGTAATGACTTAACAATCTGCCACTGTGCCGAGTATCTTCACATGCTATCAAGCTAACTTGATTTAACACTTCAATTGCACGGCTACTCATGTCCGCGAAATTGCCAATGGGGGTGGGCACAATATAAAGTGCTGCGGCTTGATCCATAACTACCTCAATAATCTCTTTGCACAAGTCTTTCGCCCAGCGTAAGAGCAGGTTAAACTAAAGCCAATATCTTACCAGAGTGAAGCCCTGTGTTAAAAAGACTGATTTCAATTAAATTTCTATTGGCACTGACACTACCAGCATTATTGATTGGTTGTTCAGCCACTAAAACCGAAAGTATTGATCAAGTAGTCAATACGTCATTAGTGTCTGTAGAGCAACCAGCAAGTGTTTATTTATCCGAAGCCAGCAAAAGCAGCTTGCCTGAAAAACGTGATCGCAACCTGTTATTAGCAGCCCATGCGTATATTAATGATGGTAATTACAGTTCTGCTCGTAGCATTTTGTCATCGATGCTAAAAAATATGGTGAAAGTGTCTACCATTCAGGCTGAGCACATTTACTTAAATGCGCGTATTGATGAAAAGACTCAAAATGCGCAGGCAGCATTAAACACATTACAATATCCACCCCATTGGCAACTGCCCCGTTGGCAAATGGCGACATATCATCAGTATAAAGCCCGCCTTTATAAGGCTATCCAACAACCTATCGATCAAATTAGACAATTAAGTTTGTTAAGTAACTATTTGCCTAAATCTGAATCGACTCAGGTTAATGACGTTATTTGGAAAGTGTTACAGCCCTTACATGAAGAAACCATTAAAAGCTTCATGCGTGAACCGGCAAACCCAATATTTTCAGGCTGGCTACAACTCGCTTATATTGCTAAACACTATGCAGTTGAACCCACTCAGCTGGTTCGTTATTTAGGCGAATGGCAACGCAATAACCCGTATCATCCAGGTGCGGTAAAATTACCGTCTGATTTAGAAAAAGCGCTCAATGCTAAACCTTATCGCCCGCAAAACATTGCGGTGCTATTACCGCTTTCAGGCCCAAGAGCGGCTGTTGCTGAACCTATAAAAATGGGCATTATGGCCAGCTATATGGCCGAATTTGATAGCAATGTCACTCTGCATTTTATTGATAGCCAAATAGGCATCAAAGCAGCTTATCAGCAAGCAACTGATACCGGTGCAGACTTTATTATCGGGCCATTATTGCCTAATGAAGTGGAGGAATTGCAACGCTTAAACCAAAGTAAAGAGCAACTTATTCCGCAACTGTATTTAAATCAACTAGAGCAGTTTGAGCCACAGTCTAATCAATTTTATTTCTCGTTATCACCCGCGCAAGAAGCCAGTGATGCCGCGCGTAAATTGTACGCCGATGGGGTTAAGATACCTTTACTGCTAACCAGTAATGACGCCATTGGTAAACGTATGGCTGAAAGCTTTAATCAAACCTGGTTATCGTTAACAGAAAATAACGCTGAAATTCATTATTTTGATAGCGGCGACCAAATGAAACTCACGGTGCAGGAAGCCTTAGGGGTTAAAGACAGTCAGGCAAGAATTACTCGTATGAAAGAGATACTGGGCAGCAAACTTGAAGCTGATTTTCGCTCTCGCCAAGATATAGATGCTATCTATATGGTTGCGGCTTACCAAGATTTATCGTTATTAAAAGCCTTTTTAGACGTTAACTTCAGTGTATTTGCAGAACCTGTTGCACTTTATACTTCGAGTCGCGGCCGCTTAGAAAACGAATCAACCCAGTCGGCACAAGAGTTAAATAAAGTGATGATCAGCGACATACCTTGGTTAATGCAGCCAAGTAACGAAACTCGTATGGTTGAATCTTTATGGTCTACCTGGAATAACAGCCAAAAACGTTTATATGTTATGGGGTATGACGCGCTCGAGTTAGTGAACCGGTTAGCCCAAATGCGTGCATTTCCAGGATACCAATTTAATGGCCGAAGCGGTGCATTGTCGCTAAAACCTAATGGGTTAATTGACCGTCAATTAACCTGGGGCAAATACGAAAAAGGTAAACTCACGCCACTATGACATCAGGCGAACTCGCTGAACAACAGGCTAGAGAATATTTACAGCAACAAGGATTAACCTTTGTTACTGCAAATGTGCGCTACAAGTTCGGCGAGATTGATCTCATTATGAAGCAGCAACAGACTTTAGTGTTTGTTGAGGTGAAATATCGCCAATCGCAAGCCTTTGGCGGCGCGATAAATGCACTGAGCGCTAAGCAAATTAATCGCATTCGCCTCAGTGCCAACGCTTATTTGCAACAACAAGGTATTAATCCACCTTGCCGATTTGATGTTATTGCCATAAATAACACACAAATAAGTTGGATTAAGGGATGTTTTTAAGCATCAATAGTTACCACAGCATTGATTTATGGCATTATATCGACACAGACTTGGCGACAATACACCCCGGTAGTTAGCCGCCAGTAAAAATTCTATATCGTAAGGATTGTTGCATGTTAGAACGTATTAAAGACAGTTTCACAGAATCGATTCAAACTAAAATTGATGCGGCGGAAGCCTTACCTGAATCAATTGAAAAAGCTGCTGAAATGATGGTGCAATGTTTACTCGGCGGTAATAAAATTCTTTCATGTGGTAATGGCGGCAGTGCCGGTGACGCGCAGCATTTTTCGGCTGAGCTACTTAACCGTTATGAAATTGAGCGCCCACCTTTACCGGCTATTGCATTAAGCTGCGACACATCAACTATTACAGCCATTGCGAATGACTACAGTTACGATGAAGTTTTCTCTAAGCAGATTTTAGCCTTAGGCCAACCAGGTGATATTTTATTGGCTATTTCTACCAGTGGTAACTCTGGCAACATTATTAAAGCCATGGAAGCTGCTTTAAGCCGTGACATGACTATTGTCGCAATGACAGGTAAAGATGGCGGCGCTATGGCAGGCTTGATGAGTGCTGGCGATGTTGAAATTCGTGTGCCATCAAATGTTACCGCGCGTATTCAAGAGGTACATTTATTAGTCATTCACTGCTTATGTGACAATATTGACCGTACGTTGTTCCCTCAGGATGAACAAGCATGATAAAGCTTGTTGCCATCATCTCGGTTATAGCCTTGCTGCAAGGATGTGCTGGGGCAGTTATGGTTGGCGCTGTTGGTGGCGCCAAGATGGCTAATGATGAGCGCAGTATGTCTACTCAAATCAGTGATACCAATGCTGGCTTTGATATTACTGGCGCCCTTTCAAAATACGAAGACTTAAATAATCAAACCAATATAACTGGCGTGGTGATGAACGGTAACGTATTAATGTATGGGCAAGCGCCTAACTCTATGTTGCGCGATAAAGCAATTAAAGCAGTACAAGAGTTAAATATTGGCGGTAAAATTCATAATCAAATACGTATTGGTAATCCCACTTCGTTTACCACCCGTAGCAATGACACTTGGGTAACCACTAAAGTAAAAGGCCGTATGTTGAATGAGAAATCATTAGATGTGACGCGCATTAAAGTGATTACTGAAAATGGCGAGGTATTTTTACTCGGTTTGATTGAACGTAGCCAAGCTGATCTGGCCGTTGACGTAGCCCGCAATACCGCCGGAGTTCGTAAAGTCGTTAAAGTGTTCGAATATGTCGAGCCCAAAGAAGAAGATTAGTCGAACTTTAAAACCTAATTGTATAAATCAAAAAAGCACCTAAAAAGGTGCTTTTTTATGCATAAGAAACCCTATACAATCATGCCGATTTTCTTATACACCAAGTCTATAGTTGCTTGGGCGCGCGCTTTGGCTTTTTCAGCCCCTTGCTTCATCACCTGCTCAAGATAAGCTTCATCTGCACGATACTGCTTAAAACGTTCCTGTAACGGTTCAAGCATAGCGACAACCGCTTCACCTGCTTCAACTTTTAAATGGCCGTACATTTTGCCTTCAAACTCAGCTTCTAAAGTCGCAATAGACTTACCCGTTACACCTGACATCAGGCTCAATAGGTTCGATACACCGGGTTTATTTTCAACATCAAAACGCACCACTGGTGGCTCGTCGCTGTCTGTCATGGCTTTTTTAACTTTCTTCAGAATTGCCTTTGGCTCTTCTAGCAGACCAATCACATTATTGCGGTTATCATCAGACTTAGACATTTTCTTCAGCGGCTCTTGTAATGACATTACCTTAGCGCCGTGTTCTGGAATATATGCCTGAGGCACGGTAAAAGTATCGCCATAGGCATTATTGAAGCGAGTGGCAATATCACGCGTCAGTTCAAGATGCTGCATTTGATCTTGCCCTACAGGCACTGATTGCGCTTGATACAATAAAATATCTGCCGCCATCAATACAGGGTAACCAAATAAACCGACATTAATATTGTTAGCATGCTTTTGTGACTTGTCTTTAAACTGGGTCATGCGATTTAGCTCACCCATTTGGGTGTAACAGTTCAACGCCCAACTTAACTGAGTATGCTGCGGCACATGTGACTGGACAAACACGGTACTTTTATCAGGGTCAACACCACAGGCTAGATACAGCGCTAATGTATCTAAGCACGCATCACGTAATTTCTCAGGGTCTTGACGAACAGTAATTGCATGCAAGTCAACGACACAATAAATACAATCATGTGTGTCTTGCATTGCCACCCACTGGCGTAGCGCGCCCATATAATTACCTATGGTGAGCTCGCCTGATGGCTGTGCTCCGCTGAAAACTATGGGTTTAGTCATGGGTTTTGTTGCTCCAATTACTGTGTTGTAAAATTATTTAGAAAGTAAAAACTGACCGATTTGGCCAAAGTCATCACACACTTCATTCGGTTCGCTTAAACGAATATGTTCACCATAGTTATAACCATAAGTTAACCCTATGACTGCAACCTTGGCCGATTTAGCTGCTAAGATATCATTCTTAGAGTCGCCTATCATCAACAACTGTTGTGGTTCAATTTGCCATTGCTGCAAAAGGTGATTAAGGGGTAATGGATCAGGCTTCATTTTTGCCAATGAATCCCCCCTAACACATGATCAAAGAAATCACGTAAACCAAACGCTTCTAATAGCGGAATAGTGAAACGATAGGGTTTGTTCGTCACCACAGCCAAACGATAGCCAGCCTGTTTTAAAGCCATTAGCGTCGACAATACGTTAGGATATAATCGGCTATATTTCTCCAGAAACACACCATAATGATGCATAAACTTAGGCATAGTGTCTGTTAATAGCGATTCATCAACCTCTTTAGCCAGTGCAAAGCTTAGCGCTCGGTGCATCAGCATTTTAGCGCCATTGCCTACCCAGCCCCTAACTTGATCTTCGCTTGCTTGTGGCAAAGCCAATTCAAGTAATGTTGCATTGGTTGCGGCAGCCAAATCTGGCACACTGTCTATTAAGGTGCCATCCAAATCAAAGGCTATGGCACGTATTTGATCAAAATTTGTCATGGTTAGGCTACTATTTACTGCTAATGAAGTTGACGTTATAGATTATACTTTTGCTAACTCGCTGCGCATTTCATCGATGACCGTTTTATAATCAGGTTGACTAAAAATAGCCGACCCCGCTACAAACATATCCGCACCTGCTGCCGCGATTTCAGCAATGTTATCAACCTTAACACCGCCATCTACTTGTAAACGAATATCAAAACCACTGGCATCAATACGTTGGCGTACTTGGCGTAATTTATCTAATGTTGACGGAATGAATGACTGACCACCAAAACCGGGGTTAACCGACATTAATAAAATAACATCCAGCTTATCCATTACATGGTCTAAGTAATGCAATGGTGTGCCAGGATTAAACACTAAACCTGCTTTACATCCTGACTCTTTAATCAACTGTAAGGTACGATCAACATGCTCAGACGCTTCTGGATGGAAGGTAATAATTGATGCACCTGCTTTAGCAAAGTCAGGTACTATTCTATCTACAGGTTTAACCATTAAATGAACATCAATATCCGCAGTGATCCCATATTGACGTAATGCCGTACAAACCATAGGGCCTATAGTAAGATTAGGGACATAATGATTGTCCATTACATCAAAATGCACCACATCTGCACCCGCATCGAGTACAGCTTTAACATCGTCACCCAAACGGGCAAAGTCAGCAGATAAGATTGATGGAGCAATTAAATAAGGTTGCATCTTGGTCTCGCAGCAAAATAAATGAAGTAATAGTTTACCCTTTGAGGCGAAAAGCCTCTAGTTAAACGACAAAAAAAAGCCCTAGGTATGCAACAAGTTTGATTTTTAAAATAAATATGCTGTAAATGTTCATAAACTATACGGATTTGGTATAATGAATAAGATTTTGGCAGTATTTCAGGTACAGCTAGATGGTACCAATGCACTAGTATGACTAACTAGCTATCAATTCTATAGAAGCTAAATGCAAATCAAGCAAACTAACACATTGTTAATTAAGTATTAAATTTTTTAGAAAACAATTTATATTAAGTTCAAGTTTGTTGAAAGTGAAAGCGAACAATGCCAGCAATATACTGGCGTTAATTAATGGAAAGGATCCCCTTATGGAATTACGTCCACATCGTTTATTTTCGTACCTTAGCACTAAGTCAGTAAAATCGATCGCTGCTATGGTGACGACTTCAACCTTGGTCGTGCTAATTAGTTTTGCATTTTCATCGTTAGCCAAACAAAATATTGATCAGGCATGCGCCTGTGATACGGATGTAAATTATAATGCGAGTTTACCCTCTAGCCACCCAGTCAACCGCTGTGCCACCAAAGAACATGATGTAAGTTGGAAAAATTGGATCTCTGGCAATAGTCGTTCAAGTCAATTTCATTTTATCGACTTAATTGAATTATTATATGGTCATAAAGATAAACCACTTGCAGATATACCTGCATCAAATAAGCCAGAGCAGATTTAACAATGTCTTTTTGGCGAGTATTTAGCAGCACGATTGCCGCATTTTTTGGGGTACAAACCGATAGTAATCGTCAGCGAGATTTTAAAACAACTTCACCTGTGCCTTTTATTCTAATGGGCATTGCTCTAGCTGTCGTGATGGTTTTAACGTTAATTTTTATTGTGCAACAAGTCCTTAGCTAATCTCTCAAGCCTAGTTTTCTTCATCGTCACAATAGTGATGGTCATATAGCGCCATAATTTCATCTACTTTAATTCGCGAAGCACCTTTCTGGCTAATATTTCTTTGCACAGATATTGTGGCAAGCTTTGCACCACGATAAAGCTCTCTGGTCAGCGCAATGTCATGATTACTGATCAGCACTGGAATATTGCGTTTATGGGCTGTATGACGTGAATGTCTGGCAAGTAATGCCTGATCATCTAAACTAAAGCCTGGACCTGCGTAGGTAGTAAAACTTGCGGTGGTCGATAATGGAGCATAAGGAGGATCACAATAAATAACATCGCCTTCTTTTGCTAAAGCGAATGCACCTTCATAACCAATACATTTAAATGTGGCATTTTTGGCTTTAGCTGAAAAATGGCGAATTTCGGCTTCAGGGAAATAGGGTTTTTTGTATGAACCAAAAGGTACGTTAAAGCCACCTTTGCGGTTATACCGACACAAGCCATTGAATCCGAAACGATTTAAGTATAAAAAATATACCGAGCGGGTAAACGGATCACGGCTCAAATTAAAATCGGTACGTATCTGATAATAAGCTTCTTTGTTATTCATTTCAGCAACAAATAATGCTTTAGTCGCCTTGATATAAGCATCCGGCTTTTGCTTTACTATTTCATAAAGATTAATCAAATCTTGATTAATATCGCATAACAAGTAGTCGTCAAAGTGGGTATTTAAAAACACTGAGCCAGCACCAACAAAAGGCTCAACTAATCGCTGACCTTTTGGTAGATGTTTCGACAATTCATCGACGAGTTTAAATTTTCCACCCGCCCATTTTAGAAAGGCTCTATGCTTTTTTGTCATAAAGTAAGTTGCTTGCTGCCAAAATTAAAGCTGGAGATTGTACTCTGTTTACACTTATTTATCATCGACTTTCCAGTTCAATTCTATATTCGCTTAAATCGGTCCACTTTCTCACCCAAGGAGCACTTATGCCATGCTCAGCTTGTAACCGCTTAGCCTGTTGTTGAGCCTCCTGTGGAGAAAAATACTGACCAAACAACAACACATAACGCTGCTTATGTTTAGCGATATAAACAGACTCTTTATTACCGATTTTAGTTATTATCGATTCTAATGATTTCTTATCTATTACGCTGGCCAACTGAAGCGTATAGCCCTTATTAAGTAGACCATTGTTATCATTTATCTTTGTGAGCACTGGCTTGCGAACATCTTTCACAACACTTGGCATATCCGAACTAGCGGCTTTCGGTTCAGCTGCAGAGCTTTCAGCATCAGCGATAGATTCGGTGTTATTAAGCGCTGTCGAGTCTTTTACAAGCGCAGTATCCCTACTGTGACTCACCTTTTCTATCCCAGGTAGTTTAATGCTCTGTATCGCAAAAGGAGGATGAGTTTGATTATTTTTTGTCGCTGACTTAATAGATGATATCAATGTCTTACCATAGAATACGATAAAGGCTTCAGCGCTGTCTCGTTGTTGTTGCTGAAGTGCGGTCAATTGCTTCTGTGGCTCGGTTAATTCTACTTGATTAAACCTTGGCTCATTTTTAACAAAGTAGCCCATTATTACCAATACAGTCACAAGCATTAACAACGAGGCTAATTTGATTTTCATCCCCCAAGCAGGGCTATTTTGTTTCGGCTCAGTTATCGCTAATTGCAATAATTCAACAACTTCAAAAGGCGTACCTGATTGATTTTCGAGCTGACGATGAATAATATCTCTCGCGATAAAAGAGGTACTACCGGATCTCATTAGTAAGCTTTGATATAAACCATCCCGCTCTGCTATCGGCAATGGTTCAATGGTAATAGGCAATAATAACTGACGCATGTCATTGGATAGCTCAGCCATTAATTTTGAAAGATAAGAGGAATCCATTGCCATAGTCACTGAAACATTTGAGCCGCCACATTGAATTTTTGATAGCAGAATGCATTCTGCCCATAAGGTTTTTGGCAATAAATGGGCATCATCAATAATGATATGTAAGGGTTTAGTCAACGTTGCTTGAATACGCATAATGGTATCCATCAGGGGGATTTCATCGTCGAAAATAGGCGAAGAAATTAATTGAACCAGAATTTTACGTCGGATCTCTGCTGAAGCAGCATGCTGAGGGCAAAGGACAAGCGCCGAATTATAATCATCAAGTTCACTGGCTAGTGCTGCACTTAAGGTAGATTTACCCGATCCGTTTTGGCCACATAATAACAGTAACTGTCCACTATAGCTGGCGGTATGCTGAAGTCGCTCAACGAGCTCTTCTTGGGTTGGCAGTAATAATAATGCTGAAGTCAAAAAATCCACCACACGTCAATTATGCGCGGTTGATCACCCGCTCAAGTAAGTCTTCACTAACATCACTGAAAACGTCTGCCTGACCTAAAGCAGTTGGCAAAATTAATCGAATCTTACCAGCTAATACTTTCTTGTCACGGCGCATATGCTTAATAAAACTATCAAAATCCATCGACTTAGGAGCATTAACGGGTAGGTCAAATGCAACAAATAGATTTCTAATACGACAAACTATTGACTCATCTATCAAATCGAGTTCCTGCGCAGTCAATGCAGCAAGAATTGTGCCTGCTGCTACAGCGTCACCATGCAGCCAGGTACCATAGCCCATTTCAGCTTCTATAGCATGACCGAAGGTATGGCCAAGATTAAGTAACGCCCTGACTCCGCGTTCCGTTTCGTCTTGTGTGACGACATCAGCTTTAATCTGGCAGCATTTGGCTATGGTATATTCCAACGCCTGTGTATCTAACGCTTTTAACGCGGCGACATTTTGCTCTAACCAAGAAAAAAACTCTCCATCCCAAATAATGCCATATTTGATGACTTCTGCCATACCAGCAGAAAATTCATTAGCAGGAAGGGTTTTTAAGCAATCGGTATCAATGATAACGCTTTTAGGTTGGTAAAATGCGCCTATCATATTCTTGCCAAGGGGGTGATTTACAGCCGTTTTGCCGCCAACAGAAGAATCAACTTGAGACAATAATGTCGTCGGCACTTGAACAAAATCGATTCCACGCTGATAACATGCAGCCGCAAAACCGGTCATATCGCCGATAACCCCACCACCCAAAGCAACGAGAACTGAATCACGAGCAAAATTACCCTCTAGCAAAGCTGAAAAAATAAGATCCAGATGCTCAAGATTTTTGAATTGCTCGCCATCAGGCAGAATAATTTTTTCAACTGACGCACAATACACCATTGCCTGTTCCAATGTAGATAAGTACAAAGGGGCAATAGTGTCATTGCTAACGATGAGTATATTCTTGTTTGCAAGGTAACGGCTAAAAAGCGCGCTATCATGCATCAAATTCTGGCCTATATAAATAGGATAACTTCTATCACCTAAATCGACCTGAATTTGTTGCATTGCTTTACCTAAAAACCGAGTTGCTCAATTATTTGATTTGCGACAATTTTCGCACTTTGTTCGTCTGTCTTTACGATGACATCGGCAATCTCTTCGTACAAAGGATTACGCGATTCTGCTAAGTTCTCAAGAACTTCGCGTGGGTCATCAACTTGCAGTAATGGACGACGTTTATCACGTTGCGTACGAGCAACTTGTTTATCGATAGTCGTCTCTAAATACACCACAATTCCGCGAGCAGAAAGATAATTGCGAATATCTTTACTCTGAACTGAGCCACCACCAGTTGCTAACACAATACCTTGCCTCTCTGAAAGATCGGCAATAACTTGTGCTTCACGACGACGGAAACCTTCTTCACCTTCAACATCGAACACCCAAGCGATATCAGCGCCTGTACGTTGTTCAATCTCGTGGTCAGAATCGTGGAATTCTAAATGCAGCATTTGAGCCAAATGACGGCCAATTGTGCTTTTACCTGCGCCCATAGGGCCTACTAGAAAAATATTACGTTTTTCAGCCATTTCGTATACGTCTGAATCTTATATAAAAGAATGCCTGATCGACTAAAGATACAGCCGACCGCTTAAAATATTACCTTGCTCTACTGAGACTTGACGGAGGATTATCTCAGCTTAAGGCTACTGCTGGCAAGTGATGGTGGCAATTATATTCAATAAAAGTCCATAATGTAGCCAAAAGCAAAGGCCAGCTAAGAGTTAGCTGGCCTTTATCATTTTATTGTATGTTATAACTTTTCAGAAATAATCTTAGGGGTCACGAAAATCAATAGCTCTTGGCGTTCGTTTTTATCAGATGTGTTTCTGAATAAGAAGCCAACTAAAGGTATATCGCCTAAAACTGGCACCTTGCTCACTCGGCTAATTAAGTTCTGTTGGTAAATACCACCCAATACAATCGTCTCACCGTTATCCACAAGCACTTGGGTACCAATGCGCTGCGTATCGATAGACACAGCCTCACCTGTAGGGGTTTGAACCGTTTTACCCTGTGAATCTTGGGTGATTTCTAGATCTAAAATCACACGGTTATCAGGGGTAATTTGTGGAGTAACACGTAACGACAACACAGCTTTCTTAAAGGTAACCGATGTTGCACCACTTGACGCTGACTCCACATAAGGGATCTCAACACCTTGCTCAATATAAGCAGCCTTTTGGTTTGAGGTTGTAATACGTGGGCTTGCAATAATTTCGCCTTTGTTTTCTTGCTCTAATGCACTTAACTCTAGGTCAAGCACGGTACCATCGGCTAACTTTGCCACATGAAAGGCAATACTTGTTGGGTTCGAAATCGCCGCAGGCAAATTAACGTTTAAGCGATCATCTAAGCTTGGAACAAGCCCACCAGCGATGCTTCCCGCACCTTCAAGTGAACCAGAAGAGCCTTTAGTACCCTGCTGATCTGTGATGCCCCAGCGAATACCTAAGTCTTCAGAAACATCATCTTTAACAGTAACCATACGTGCTTCGATTAGCACTTGTTTTATAGGGATATCGAGCACTTCTATTAAACGATGAATACTTTCTAAAATCTCTGCAGTATCTTTCACCAATAAAGTGTTAGTACGTTCATCAACAGCCACACTGCCACGGGTAGATAATAAGCTGGAGTCTGTACTTTTTAATAGCTCAGCAATATCGACCGCTTTAGCATAATTAATCTGTAAGTACTCAGAGTATAATGGTGCTAACTCTTTTACTTCCTGCTTATTCTTGAGGTCGTTACTTTCACGGATAGCCAATTCTTCACTCGGCGCAACCATCAAAATATTACCTTCAATACGTTTATCAAGTCCTTTGGTTTGCAAAATTAAGTCTAATGCCTGATCCCAAGGTACATCATCTAAACGTAGGGTAATATTTCCTTCGACGGTATCACTCGTCACTAGGTTAAAATTATTATAATCGGCAATAATTTGTAGGACAGTTCTGACTGAAATATTTTGAAAATTTAATGATAAAGAGCGGCCATTATATTTCTTAGCCTCTTTAGCAACAGATACTCTTTCTATTTTATCGATACTAACAGTAAATACATTACCATCTTGCTTGTAATTGTATTCATAGTTGCCACCTACATCGACTAACACTCGTGAGGTTAAGTCTTCTTTAAATGTTTCAAAACTACTGACTGGAGTTGCAAAGTCCTGAACATCCATGACATACAATAAGTCATCACCAATATTAGTGTTATATAATTTAATTTCGAGCTTGGCACCAACCTGCTCGACATTGGCAGCCACAGAGCGATTGCTGAGATTAAATAATAATTCTCCGCCACCTTTTGCATTTCTTCTAAAATCAATACTTTGTATCGAATTCACAAATGGATTATCAGCACTAGAAGGCCCTGACACCGCATCGTTAATCGTTAATCGATAAGTATTACCCTCAATTTTACCCTGATAAGGCTTAACACTTTTGAGCGCAACAATAACTGAAAGATCACTGGCTTGTTGCTGTGCTGTTAGATATTTCACACCCACACTATCGATCGCTAATTTATCTTTCGCTAAGCTAGAGATGGTGTCATCAAAGTTTAAAATAATTTCGGCCGGATTGGCTGAAAGGTCCACTGTAGGGGAAGTGATTTCAGACTCGAATACCAGCTCTAATTCTAATTGATGATCGACAATTGAATGATATTTCACATCCAATAGGCGATTAGCCGCAAAAGCACTCGGCAAGGCAAAAATTAATAGCACTGACCCTAGGAGGGTTTTTATTATTGATGAATTCGTCATTGATTTTCTCATCGCGGCAGAAGATTTCATTATTCTCTCATCCTTCGCATGGTTATTTGCCAGATAATTCTAAGTTGCTAGGACGTTCAGCCCAACAACCTGAACCATCAGGAATTAATTCTATAATTTCGATATATTGGGGCGTTACATTTGAAATGCGACCATGATAAAGCCCTAAATACTCGCCCACACCCATACGATAAACATTAGCATCGGCTGATTCGATTAATGCCCAAATACTATCGTCTTCACTTAACGTACCACGCATTCTTAAATTATCTAGCGCGTAGGTTTCCAATCTGCCTTTACGTCTTGCCAAGTCGGGTTGTAAACAGTCTTTTGAGGTATCAATAACCTCTTCGGTTAACTCTCTTGAAGGCGGAACAAAAGGGCTGCGCATTAATTCAGCTTGATATGAAAAATGCTCAAACTTTGGTGTTTCTGTTAGTGGTGGAATACGGGCAACATGCTGTGCTTTAGTGGTCGTAACAAACAACTCTAAATCACTGCGGTCACCAATACAGCCTGTTAATAACAAGCTAACACCAATAAAAACGGGTAAGAGTTTCATTTAATTCTTCCCCTTAGCAATTTCTTTAGGTAACTCTGCACCTTCTTTAAAGCGATAGGTTTTAGCTAAAATAGCCATAGACAAACCACCGCCCTCTTTGTAGGTAATAGTAAAATCATGCAAACTAACAATACGTGGGAGCTTTGCAACACCACTAACCATATTGCCTATTTCATGATAATCACCCTCAACATTTAACCTAATAGGAAATTCGATATAGAAATCACGTTCAATTTCATTATCCCAGTCTAAACTGTTTATTCTTAAACCCGCATCGGTTGCTGCAAAAGTTATATCATCAAGTAATCCTGGCATTTCATTTTCAGAAGGCAGCATTTTTAATAACTCGGCAAATTGCATTTCCATGATAACAAGTTGTTCGCGGTATAACTTTAGATTAGCAGCTAATCGATATTTAGTTTCAAAATCAGCTTTTAATTCGATTTCTTTATTTTGTTCTGACTCCATTACTGAAATGGTATCGGCAATAAACAGATAATAACTGGCACCAATAACGCATATAGATAAGAACGCTGCAAAAACGAGTTTGACTAACTTAGGCCAGCCACCAATATTTTCAAAATCAATATCATTAAATTGGTCTAAATCTAAATTCATTTTTTCGCTCCTTGTTGCATATCAAGGGCTTGATTACCGAACTGATTAGTAATAGACACTTTTAGCTTGAACCGCTGCAATTGGCGTAATTCTTCATTTTGAGAAATAATAGACTGCATGCTTGGATCCGATAAATACTCAGAAGTTGTTACTTTCCTCATCATATTCGCAACGTTATTATTTGACTCGCTGCGACCTTCAATCCAAAGGGTGCTGCCTTTTTTCTCAATACTCGATAAATAAATGCCTGGTGGAACTATCCTAACCAACTCATCTAATACATGAGTGGGTAAGTTACGAGATTGCTGAAGTGCTAAAATAATTTCAGTTCGACGTTCAATATCTTTTTTACGTTTGGTTATTTCGCTTATTTCTGCAATCTGAGTATCTAATAAGGAAATTTCAGACATTAAATAACTATTACGCTGACGTTGATCATCGGTCACTAATTCAATGTAACTAATAAACAAATAGACCAATAAAGATGTCACTAGAAAGACTAGCGCGAGGATACCAATAAAGTCACGCTTTTGTTTTTCCCGTGCCTCTTCGCGCCACGGGAGTAAATTTATGTTCGCCATTGAGCGTAACTCCTCAGCGCCAAGCCACTTGCTACCATGAACTTATTAATTGATGGCTGTAATTGGGATTTAATTGCTTCATCGGCATACAAACAGCCTTGAAAGGGATCCGCGACAATGGCATAAACGCCAAGTTCATTAGTTAATACGGTTGCCATACCTTCTAATCTACCTGTTCCGCCACATAACACCACGTAATCCACTTTTTCACGCCCACTGGCTGTGCAGTATATCTGTAGAGTACGCTTGATTTGTTGCAGCAGTTGAGTTTGAAATGGGGATAACACTTCAAACATATAGTTTCTAGGTAAGTTACCACTCACTTTAGCTAATTCAGCTTCGGCATGGGACATACCATAAAATGATAAAATTGACTGAGTGAATAGCTCCCCACCAAATGCTTGCTCACGAATAAAAGTCGTTTCACCGCGTTCGACAACGGCAAATGTAGTGATATTAGCACCGACATCTACCATCGCAATGGTTTTATCTTTAGCGCCTTCTGGAAGTTGTGCGTAAATCAACTCAGCTGAGCGACCTAACGCATACCCTTCAACATCAACCACTTTCACATCTAATTCGACAGCATCTAAAGCATCAACACGTGAGTCAATATTTTCTGTACGACAAGCACTCAGCAAAACATCCACCTTTGTCGGGTCGGTGCTGTTTTGACTCAGAGTTTCGAAATCGATACTGACTTCATCGAGTGAATAGGGGATCAAGTTATCTGCTTCGATTTCAATTTGTGCTTCCATCTCTTCTTCATTCAATGAAGCATCCATGTAAATCACTTTGGTCATAACCGCGGACCCTGAAACAGCAACAGACGCGAACTTCACCCCTTTAGGCAAAGAACGTTTTACTTGTCTTAACGATTCTAATACGGCTTCAGAATCGCGAATATCATGATCGGCAACGGCACCTTTTTTAATTGGTACAGTTGCATAATTTTGAATTTTATATCCATCAGCAGTCTTGCTTAGCAATATGGCTTTTACTTCATGGGAGCCAATATCGACCCCCACCATTTGCGGAGCTTGACGCTTCCATAATTTAGAAAGCATATTCCGTCATCACAATTCTTTTATTGTTTTAAAATATAGTAGCACAAAATCATCTCGTTACACTTATTTGTACAAAATGTTTCTATATTGTACAAACACTATTTTTTTGTTTATACGTTTTTACTTCACCAAAATGGTTGCGGCTTATATACTATCGCCCTATTTAAGTTTTTTTGGAATACATGCGTGAAGTGGTTTAAACGATTAATAATTGCTTTTTTTAGTCTTTCTTTACTTGGTGTAGGTGCTATTGCTGCAGCATATTTTTATGTTTTACCTGACTTACCTGATGTTAACTCACTAAAAACAGTTCAATTACAAACACCACTGCGTATATATAGTAGTGACGGCAAACTCATTTCTCAATTTGGTGAGAAACGTCGAGTGCCTGTTGAGTTTGAAGACGTGCCACAACAGCTTATCAATGCTGTACTTGATACCGAAGATGCGAGATTTTTTGAACATAAAGGTATTGATCCAATCGGTATTATTCGTGCTGCAACAATTTTAATTACGACAGGCAAAAAAAGCCAAGGTGCGAGTACTATAACCCAGCAAGTTGCTCGAGGCTTTTTCTTATCAAACGAAAAAACATATATTCGTAAAGTAAAAGAAATTTTTCTCGCGTTAAAAATTGAAAAAGCCCTCACTAAACATGAAATTTTAACCTTATATTTAAATCGCTCATTTTTAGGAAACCGCGCATACGGTGTTGGGGCAGCGGCGCAAGTTTATTATGGTAAGAACTTAAATGAGTTGTCATTACCAGAAATGGCAATGATTGCAGGCTTGCCTCAAGCACCATCAGCGGCCAATCCAATACGTAACCCCGCTAGAGCTCAAGCACGTCGTAACTGGGTATTAAGCAGAATGTTAGAGAAAAACAACATTACTGAGGCAGAATATCAAGAAGCGATTGACGCCCCGCTTACGGCAAGATATCACGGTGCAGAAATTGACTTATATGCCCCATATATTTCTGAAATGGCCCGCGATTACATGATCCAGAAATACGGTGAAGAAGCGGCTTATACCAATGGCTATAATGTTTACACCACTATTTCATCTGATTTACAATTAATGGCTCAGGATGCATTACGAGATAACGTATTCGCATACGATCAACGTCATGGGTATCGCGGTCCAATTTCGCAACTCTGGACAGGAACGCCACTTGGTCGTACTGAGATTATTGAACAGTTAGCCCAAACGCCACCAATGCAAGGTATTTTACCTGCAGCAGTAATGTCTGTTACAGATCAACAAGCAAAAATGATGCTTGCTGATGGTTCTGAAATAACCATTGAATGGTCAGGATTAAAATGGGCACGTAAATTTATTACTGATAAACGTCAAGGTTTACCGCCTAAGCTTGCTACTGATATTTTATCGCAGGGACAGCAAGTCTATGTGCGTAATAACGGCAGCTTCTGGCAATTATCGCAAATTCCTGAGGTTGCCAGTGCCACGGTAAGTTTAGACCCATTTGATGGGGCTATTCGCACACTGGTTGGTGGATTTAGTTTTAGCAAAAGCCAGTTTAACCGGGTGACCCAAGCTAAGCGTCAACTCGGCTCAAATATTAAACCATTTATTTATGCTTCGGCCCTTGAGAAAGACTGGACTCTTGCGACCTTAATTAATAATGCGCCTATTAATAAGCCTGATACTCGCCAAGGCACTGCATGGCGTCCTAAAAATTCGCCAGATATCTATGGCGGGCCAACTCGACTAAGAGTAGGTTTAGCTCAATCGATTAACGTTATGGCGGTACGCGCACTTCGTCATGTGGGTTTACAAAATGCCACTGATGAACTGGTAAAATTTGGCTTTGATGCTAAAGATTTACCCCGTAATGAATCTTTGGCTTTAGGCTCACCTTCGGTAACACCTTTACAGGTAGCCACTGCGTTTAACGTGTTCGCCAATGGCGGTTACTTAGTTGAACCTTACTTTATCGACCATGTAACAGATTCATACGATAATGTCATTGAGCAAGCCTCACCTACTCTTGCTTGTTCATCCGGTTTAGATGAGCAAACGATTAGCGAGCCATCTGACGATGAGGCTAGCAACGATTTTTTTGCTGCAATGAATCAAGATTTATCAGCCGCTAATTCAGATACTGAATTAGTCTGTAATCGTCAAAATGGCCGCTATGCTAAGCAAGTTATTTCAGAGCAAACTGCCTTTTTGATCACCGAATCGCTTAAAAGTGTTATATGGGGTGGCGGAGATTGGAGTAAAGGTACTGGTTGGAATGGTACTGCGTGGCGTGCATCTAAGTTACTTAAACGCCATGACATTGCAGGTAAAACAGGAACAACCAACGAATCTCGTGACACTTGGTTTAGTGGATTTAACCCTACGTTAACGTCGACATTTTGGGTAGGATTTGATGACCACGGCCGTCAACTAGGGCGTGCCAGTTGGATGGCTAGCGGTGCTCCTGATCAAATATCAGGCGGAGAAGCCGGCGCAAAAACCGCTGGCCCTGGCTGGAATGACTTTATGAATAAAGCATTAAAAGGCACAACCGAAGTATCGGCTGAACCACCAAAAGGCATTGTCTCTGTTCGTATTGATTTAGAAACAGGTAAGCTCACAAGAAAGACTGATCACACAACCGCATTTGAATATTTTGTTGCCGGCACTGAGCCCAAAGAATATGCAATAGAAACTCAAAGCTCTGGTGAGACATTTATTGATAGCGTTGCGGAAGATTTATTCCAATAGCTAATTATGAAAATGATAAAGCCGTATTCAGTTAAAACTTAATACGGCTTTTTTATGTTCGTTTGAATATGAGAATCGATTAATTATGGCAATAGTCGTTGATGTAATTCGGTTAATGAGCCAACTTGGTAGTGAGGTGTAATATTACTATCAGCCATTACACCCGCAGAGTTTAACCAGCAAGTGTCAATTCCGGCATTAATACCGCCCAAAATATCTGACTGTAATGTGTCCCCAACCATTAACACTTGATGCTTTTCAGGATGGCCCATTCGTTCAAAAGCATGATCAAATATCGCTTTATCGGGTTTCGCTTTTCCCACTTGCTCAGAAATAATCACTTGAGAAAATGCCGTTTCCATACCGGTTTTTTGCAGGCGAATTTGCTGAAGCTGAGTAAAGCCATTGGTAATAATACCTAGATTAACTTTACCCACTAAAGCATCAATAAGCGCCCTAGCACCAGGTAAAGGTTCGCAAATATCGGCCATTGCCGTCAAAAAACCATGATTTAACTGCTCAGGCTGAACGGTTAGCTTTATTCCCCACTCAACAAATCGTTGCGTCTGTAACGTTTTGGCATCAATGACCCCATTTTGGTATTCAACCCAAAGAGGTTTATTTACCTTTTGATAATGGTCAAAATCTGCATGACTAAATTCAACACCATATTTTGAAAATAATAACTTCAGTCCAGCAAAAGCATCAAAGTGAAACAAGGTGTCATCGGCATCAAATAAAATCCACTGATATTTTGAAATATGCATTAATTACATTCACCCATTAATTGATATGTTGAGTTAACTGATAATTACTCGAAAAGTGGTTTTAATTTGGCTTCTTGCCCCAGCAAACTTTTAAAAATCGTTAACTGGTTAGCCGCACGATCTAAATTATGATTAGGTCTGTGAATACTAAAATAAGCATCGCCATTGATATGATCGGCTAAAAAACGACTGCCCAACATCAATGCCATAACTTTTATACCTAGCCATAAACTCCGTTTTTCTATTGGAGTAATGATCCCTTCTAATGCTTTGATGTAGCTTTCACTGGCCGCAGCTATAATCTCTGGTCGTGCAATTACCTTATCTAATGCGGTGGAATCTTCTTCCTCTGGCGAACAAAAAGCACGCACCATGTCACCAAAGTCATACATCAAATACCCTTTCATGCAGGTATCCAAATCAATAATGGCCATACTTGACATATCACGCTCATCAAACAGCATGTTGTTGATTTTGGTGTCATTATGGCAAACACGCAAAGGTAATAGCAATTCAACCTGCTCAAGCTCATCAAATAACGCATGTTGACTAAAAACCAAATCAACCCAATATTGGCATTCTGACAAGCGCTGGCATTTATCATCACTGACCGCTTGCTGTAGCTGTTGTAGTCTAAAAGGAAAATTCAAAAAATCTTTAATAACATCATTAATGCAATCTGGGTTGAGTGAACTCAATGCCGCGACAAAATGACCAAAGGCTCCGGCAGCCATTTTTGCTTGTTCGGTGTTAGTAACCACTTCAATAGTATGGCTATTGGGCAAGTAAGTTATCGCCCGCCAATAGCCGTCATCGCCAAGATTAATAGCATATTGTTTATCTTGCGCGCTAACAGGCTTAACAACTTGTAATTGATAATGGCCTTGTTCAACTTGCTGTTGAAGATGTTCACTGACATGTAATGCATTTTCAATCAGTAAATTTGGCTGAGTAAATACATCGGTATTTATTCTTTGTAAAACAAATTCGCCCTTGGGCCAACGTACTAAATATGTCTGATTAATGTGTCCATTTCCAAGCGTTGAGATGGTGACTTTATCTAAACCAATACCAAAATGAGGCAGCACTTGCTGCCTAATAAAATCACTCACTCATACGCTCCATATTCTTTTTAAGTTATATCGTATTAATTATATTCAGTTAATCTGTCGGTAGATAATCAGCAAACTCTTGATGCTGCATTAACGTAGCTTGACTGCCCTTTAAGCTAAAGTCATAGCCACAAAGCTTAAAACTACCACGCATTGCAATATGATTAATAATAGATTTGTTATCTAAAGGTGAAAAACGCGCTTCTGTGGCCTCATCGCTCATTAAATCAACACTAATAGGCCTATATTCACTACCATCGTTAAAAACGAGCTCACTACAGGTTTTATCGCCTTGGGCGGTATCGAGTCGCCAGAGGTTTTTTGCCGTATCTGTATCACCGAGCCAGCGCACAATAAATATGCTGTCTTGCATGACTATCCAAAAACCATCAGGCAACTTAGCGCTGACTCTGTCGATTTTTCCTGATTGGGTAACGTTAACCTTGGCAATAGCTTTTTCATCACTGTCACCGCTATTAGTAAGACTGACTAGCAACCATACGATTAAACCCGATACCAGTAATACACCTAACACCTTAGCGCCCAGAATCACTGGAATATGATGCTCCTTTAAGCGATTTAACCAAGATTTGATTAACTCAGTCACCGAGCCGGTATCAAGCGCATCACGATCAACATCAAAACGATGAGATGCCTGCCAAGATTGCTTAAAAGCTGACATTGACTCGGGTGCTTGATCAATTGCAGAAAAACGCATTGATGCGACTAAAGGTTCGTCGGTAGTATCAATGTCGATATGTTTGCTGTTTGTATGTTCGGTTTCATTAACCTCAACTTCTGCATGATCAAATGAGGCATGATGCGCACCTATATCTGAGACTTCATTTTGCCCCCGCTCATCATCAGCAACATGATGCACTTCAGCAGCCATCGGTTTAACATCCGCACGAGCAGCCTGGCCAAAAACCTGTGGCTCACGGCGTTTTCTTACGCCACCTAATTCCGACTTAACCTGTGCTTTAGGGCCATAATAACCTTCAACATAAGGCACTTTTTGACTAATGGCGGGAAAGAAGCTAATAAAAACACTACAAGCAATACCTAATAAACCTACTCCTGCAATAGCAGCAAAAGGCCAAAACAAATAACAACTCAATACAAATAATAAGTGTGGCAAGACTGCAAGTAACACCCAAAAAATGGGTCTACCTGCATCATGTAAACGTCTGAGCGCAGACAAGCTAATCACTGTCGTTGTTAGCAGTGCTGCAAATAAAATAATCATGCTTTGCGGGAAAACTATCCCGACTAAAAACAAAAAACTAAAACTGGCTAAAATGATGGCCAAAAAGCGGAAGGCATTGTCGCGGCCTTGATAACACCAAAGCGTGTTTAACTGCATGAAAAATCCTTGAATCGTAAGCAAGGCAACCCGTTTGGGTCGCGGGGGTATTTTAGTATGAATCTGTGTAAAAAGAGAGTACTGAATTTCAATCTCAATCGGCAGAGATTTTATGGCTATGTAGGCAGTTTTTGTTGAGTTATAATATTAAACTTTCTTAACCGTATTGTGAGAACAGCAAAACTATGAGTACTCTTGGAAATCTTTTTATTGTGTCAGCCCCTAGCGGTGCAGGAAAATCGTCTCTTATCTCCGCACTTTTAAAAGATAATCCCAGTGATATGCAAGTATCTGTATCTCATACCACTCGCCAACCACGACCAGGTGAAGTTAACGGTCAACACTATCATTTTGTCACAGTTGAACAATTTAAAGCGTTAATCGCTGAAAATGCCTTTTTTGAGTGGGCTGAAGTATTTGGTAATTACTACGGCACGTCACGCACTGTTATCGAACAAACCTTAGCCAAAGGTGTAGATGTTTTTTTAGATATAGACTGGCAAGGTGGCGAGCAAGCTAAAAAGCTCATGCCTGAAGCCGTTGGGGTATTTATTTTACCGCCATCAAAAACCGAGCTTGCACGCCGTTTAACTGGTCGAGGCCAGGATAGTCAAGAGGTTATTGATAGTCGTATGGCTCAAGCTGTCTCAGAAATGTCACACTATACTCAATATGATTTTGTGATCATTAATGATAATTTCGACACTGCATTGGACAATTTAAAAGCCATCATTAGCAGTCAAAGATTAACCTGTGCTAGTCAGAGACACACTCACAATGATATGCTTGTCGATCTATTGGCAAACTAATTGTCTTAGTGTACAATTTTGCGTCATTTTTTCCCCATAGATAACACTGGAGTTTCCACACATGGCTCGCGTAACTGTAGAAGACGCTGTAAATAAAATCGGCAACCGTTTTGATATGATCCTGGTTGCAGCGCGTCGTGCACGCCAAATCGCTGTGCAAGGTAAAGATCCAATGGTTGAAGAGATGAATGATAAGCCAACGGTTATCGCTTTACGCGAAATCGAATTAGGTTTAGTCACCTCTAATACTTTAGATGCTGATGAGCGTCAAACTGTCCGTGAACGCGAAGCTGCTGAAATAGCTGCTGTTGCCGCCATTGCGGAAGGTCGTGTAATTTAAGGAGTAGCGCCACTTGTATCTGTTTGAAGGTCTCAAAGAATCAGCTTCCGCTTATTTAGAGCCGGAGCAAGTAGAATTACTCAAGCAGGCCTATTTGGTCGCGCGCGATGCCCATGAAGGGCAAATGCGCACAAGTGGCGAACCTTACATTACCCATCCGGTTGCGGTTGCTCGCATCCTGGCAGACATGCGTCTTGATTATGAGACGTTAATGGCTGCCCTGCTTCATGACACCATCGAAGACACCCCCGTCACCAAAGAAGAACTTGCTGAGTTATTTGGTGTTGATGTGGCGGAATTAGTCGAAGGTGTATCAAAGCTAGATAAGATCAAATTTCGCGATAAGAAAGAAGCGCAGGCGGAAAACTTTCGTAAAATGATGATGGCCATGACACAAGATATTCGGGTTATTCTTATCAAACTGGCTGACCGAACCCATAACATGCGCACATTAGGCGCGCTTCGTCCTGATAAACGTCGTCGCATTGCCCGCGAAACCCTTGAAATATACGCACCTATCGCCAACCGTCTTGGTATTCATAATATCAAAATAGAGTTAGAGGATTTAGGCTTTCAAGCCTATTACCCCATGCGATATCGAGTGATCAAAGAAGTGGTTAAATCTGCACGAGGAAATCGTAAGGAATTAATCATTGGTATCGAAGGTGCCATTGAAACGCGATTAGAAGATGCTGGTATAGCAGGCAAGGTCAAAGGCCGAGAAAAAAATCTTTACTCCATTTACCGTAAAATGTGCAACAAAGAGCTGCAATTTGAAGAAGTAATGGACATTTACGCCTTCAGAGTCATCGTTGACAGCATTGACACCTGTTATAGAGTTCTCGGCGCCATGCATGGATTATACAAACCCCATCCAGGCCGCTTTAAAGATTATATCGCCATACCTAAAGCCAATGGTTATCAATCATTACACACCTCGTTATTTGGACCCCATGCAGTGCCAGTTGAAGTGCAAATACGCACCGAAGAAATGGACCAAATGGCTGATAAAGGGGTTGCCGCTCATTGGATGTATAAAAACAAAACCGATGCTAGCCAGCAAAATACCACCCAGGTCAGAGCCCGAAAATGGATGCAAAGCTTGCTTGAATTACAGCAAAGTGCGTCTAGCTCATTCGAATTTGTTGAAAACGTTAAAACCGAACTCTTCCCTGACGAAATTTATGTATTCACTCCTGAAGGCCGTATTTTAGAGTTGCCGGTTAATTCCACCGCTGTCGACTTCGCCTATGAAGTGCATACCGATGTGGGTAATACCTGTGTGGGCGCAAAAGTGAATCGCCAAGCTTACCCACTAAGCCAACCGCTAATTTCTGGCCAAACGGTTGAAATTATTACTGCAAAAGGTGCACGCCCTAATGCTGCATGGCTTAACTTTGTGGTAACCGGTAAAGCTCGCGGTAAAATTCGTCAAGTATTGAAAAGTTTAAAGGGTGACAATGCCATCACACTTGGACGCCGCTTATTGAATCATGCATTGGGCGAAACCAAGTTTGACAGTATTCCTGCAGATTTGATCGAAAAAGTTATCAAAGAAACCAAACATACTAACTTAGATTCATTGTTAGCCGATATTGGTTTGGGCAATGCGATGAGCATAGTGATAGCACAGCGCTTACTCGGCCAAAAGCTAGAGTCACACAACAATAAAGATGGCCATGCCATGCCAATTCGCGGTGCTGAGGGCATGTTAGTTACCTATGCAAATTGTTGTCGACCAATACCTGGTGATGCGGTTATTGCCCATGTTAGTCCAGGTAAAGGCTTAGTGGTGCATATGGAAAGCTGTGCCAATATTCGTGGTTATCAAGGCGAACCAGACAAGTATATCTCTGTCCATTGGGATAATACTGAAGGGGTTGAATATCATGCTAATTTACGCGTTGAAATTGTCAATCATCAAGGTGCATTGGCAAAAATCACCTCGATTATTGCTTCAGCAGGATCAAATATTCATAACTTGAGTACCGAAGAGCGCGATGGCCGAGTGTACTTAATTAATTTGCGTATTTCGGTCAATGATCGGGTACATTTAGCCAATGTGATGCGCCGTATCAGAGTGCTTCCAGAAGTACTGCGTACCTCACGCAACAGATAACCCTTATATAAATCATTATAATAAACAACAAGAGAGCACAAGATGGCTGAAAAAATTATCATTGCTACTGACAAAGCCCCGCAGGCGATTGGCACTTATTCTCAGGCAGTAAAGGTCGGCACTACTGTTTATCTATCTGGTCAAATTCCGTTAGACCCTAAAACCATGACCATGGTAAGCGATGAGTTTTCTGCACAGGTTGTGCAAGTATTTGAAAACTTAACCGCGGTGTGTGACGCTGCTGGCGGAAAAATGTCAGACATAGTGAAGTTAAATATCTTCTTAACTGACTTGTCACACTTTGCTACGGTTAATGACATCATGAGCCGTTACTTCCAACAGCCTTACCCAGCGCGTGCTGCTATTGGGGTAAAAGAGCTACCAAAAGGCTCATTGGTTGAAATGGACGGCATTATGGAGCTATAAGCTCCGTCATCAACGTCCAATATTACTCAGTATAGAGGGCGCTTATGCGCCCTTTTGTTTACTTGTTGTTAGCTAAAATTTTACCGAATATTTATTATGAGCCCTGAACGTTTCACCCGTATTAATCAAATGCTAGATAATCGCCAGGTTGATCTTACTTTATGTTTAGATACCGTCCATAAAACCCAAAACATTGCTGCGGTTATTCGCACCGCAGATGCCGTGGGTATACATCAAGTTCATGCGGTATGGCCTGACGTTCAAATGCGAGTATCAGGCAATACAGCCTCTGGGAGTCAGCAATGGGTAAAAACCATAGTGCATGACAACATGAGCCAAGCGGCTTCTCAGTTTACAGCTCAGAGCATGCAAGTGCTGGCGACCAACTTTTCTGACACCGCCGTCGACTTTCGCGAAATAGACTACACCAAACCAACGGTGATCATCATGGGCAACGAGCGTGACGGTGTCAGTGATGAAGGGCTAGCGATTGCTAACCAACATATCATTATCCCTATGCTTGGTATGGTGCAATCGCTCAATGTATCGGTCGCTTCTGCATTGATCATGTATGAAGCACAACGCCAACGTGAACAAGCAGGCATGTATGGCACTCGTCATTTAGATGAAGCTTATTGCCAGAAAATGTTGTTCGAGCAAGGCCATCCAGTTTATGCAAAAGCCTGTCGACGTAAAAATATCCCTTATCCGAAAATTGATCAGCAAGGACAAATAGAGGCTAATGCAACCTGGTGGCAAAGAATGCGAGAACCTGATCCGAATGCTGATTTAGTTATTTAATGGTTAAATTTATAAAGTACCATTGCTGCTATCAATTGCCTGCCACAGGCTTTGGCGCAAGCACTTCTGTGTCACGCTGCACTCTTTATATAGAATAAGTCCCTGTAAGCTCAATGATGTTAAACAACATCCTTGTGTAACTGCCAGTTCGGCATCCATGACTCTCGCCCATAGCGTTTCATACCATGAAAATTCGCCCTGCCATCGACGGTCACAGCTGCGCTTGCGCCTGATATTCTATCTCTTCGCTTTACCCTCACTTGAAGTAATGTTCAAACCGTCATTCCCGGGATCTTTTATCGGGGATCCAGCTTTTGCTTTTAAATGTAGCAACCAACAAAGCTAAATCGAAGAAACAAAAAATTCAGGTGCAGATGAGTCAGCTATTATCTAAAACAGAAATAATTCATGCCATGGCAGTTTAGTTATTTGATCGTTAAATTTATACATTACCATTACTGCAATCAATTGCCTGCCGCAGGCTTTTGCGCAAGCACTTCTGTGACACGCTGCAAGTACGTCCCTGTAAGCTCAACGATGGCATCCCTGCCATCGACGGCCACAGCCGCGCTTGCGCCTGATATTCTATCTCTTCGATTTACCCTCACTTGAAGTAATGTTCAAACCGTCATTCCCGAGATCTTTTATCGGGGATCCAGCTTTTGCTTTTGAGTGTCGCTACCAACAAAGCCAAATCGAAGAAACAAAAATTTCAGTGCAGATGAGCCAGCGAGTATCCAAAACAAGGCGAAGTTTCACTGCGTGAAACGTTTTGAGCGAGAGGCATGGATGCCGAACTGGCAGTTTAACAAGGATGTTATTGGTTTTGGTTAAGCCCACATGGAAGCTGATTTATAAATCAAGAGCCGGCGTCTCGCTGGATAATCTGCACTTAAGGTCACTCTTTCATATCAATATGATCGTGGCATTCAGTTCATCCTGAACATCCCTGCGGCAGGCAATTGGTTAATTTTAAAACTAATAATATAAAGAGCTACCACTTCTAAAACTGGTATTAATTAACAATGAATGGCAAAGTAATTAATAATAATGACCTCAGGAAACACTCATGAAATACTTAGCTTTTTTAACCATTTTCATTTCTATTTCCATCCAGGCAAATGTAGATCGATGTCCGATTGCAACGGCTTCTAATATAACTGGTTTATGGCAAGCTTTTGATATGGATAAAAATGCCCTTTATATTCTCAAGTTTAACAAAGATGGGACTTCCAGCTTATCTGCGTCGACATTATATGGAAAAGTATGGTTCGGTGAGTCAACAAAATTATCCACGAATAACTCAGGGATCAGTTTGAGCTTTTATAATAGAACTAATATAAAGGAAAGTGTGGTCGTTAATGGTTTCGGGGTCAGCTGTGAAGAAAATGGCATACTTAGTTTAGTGCTTGATGGACAACAAACTGGGCATATTTTTAGGTATCAAAATCTTAACTTCCACAAAGGAAGCCTAGTCGAGAATATCACTAAAATTCAAAATAAAATTGATGCTGTTGATATTTATACTTTTCCGAATCTCAACTATGAAAAATAGAACCAAACAAAAATGCCAGCATTTCTGCTGGCATTTTTAGTTCAACGATTAACTAGTTCAAGCTTAAACTGCCGATTGGATAATCACGCTGCCGGCTTTCTTAGTATAAGAGTCGATTTGATCGAAGTTCAAATAACGGTAAGTATCAGCTGCTGTTGCATCTAATTCTTTAGCGTAAGTTTGATACTCTTCAACTGAAGGTAGGCGACCCAATAACGCGGCTACTGCTGCTAACTCAGCTGATGCTAAGTATACGTTTGCGCCAGTACCTAAACGGTTAGGGAAGTTACGAGTAGAAGTTGATACTACTGTAGCACCTTCAGCAACACGTGCTTGGTTACCCATACATAGAGAACAACCAGGGATCTCGATGCGAGCACCAACACGACCGAAGATTGAATAATAACCTTCTTCGGTTAATTGATCGCGGTCCATCTTAGTTGGTGGTGCAATCCATAAACGTGTTGGCAGTGTTTTAGCAAACTTGTCTAACATCTTACCGGTAGCACGGAAGTGACCGATGTTAGTCATACAAGAACCCACAAACACTTCGTCAATCTTAGTTTGTGCCACGCTTGATAATAATACTGCATCATCAGGATCGTTTGGTGCACAAAGGATTGGCTCTTTGATGTCGTTTAAGTCAATTTCGATAATTTCAGCATATTCTGCGTCTTTATCAGCTTCCATTAACTCTGGGTTAGCAACCCACTCTTGCATAGCAGTAATACGGCGTTCAATAGTACGACGATCGCCATAACCTTCGCTGATCATCCACTTTAACATGATGATGTTAGAGTTAAGATACTCAATGATAGGCTCTTTATCTAGCTTGATAGTACAACCAGCAGCACTTCGCTCAGCTGATGCATCAGATAGTTCAAATGCTTGCTCAACTTTTAAGTGTTCAAGACCTTCGATTTCTAATACACGACCAGAGAAAGCATTAATTTTGCCTTTTTTCTCTACGGTCAATAAGCCAAGTTCAATCGCTTTAAGCGGAATGGCATGTACAAGATCACGTAATGTGATGCCTGGTTGCATTTCACCTTTAAAGCGGACCAAAATTGACTCTGGCATATCAAGAGGCATAACACCGGTTGCTGCAGCAAATGCTACTAGACCAGAACCTGCTGGGAATGAAATACCAATTGGGAAACGTGTATGTGAATCACCACCAGTACCTACGGTATCTGGAAGTAGCATACGGTTTAACCACGAGTGAATAACCCCGTCACCTGGACGTAAAGCTACACCGCCACGGTTCATGATGAAATCAGGTAGCGTGTGGTGTGTGTCAACGTCAACAGGCTTTGGATAAGCCGCTGTATGACAGAATGACTGCATGGTTAAATCAGCACTGAAACCTAAACAAGCTAAATCTTTTAGTTCATCACGGGTCATTGGGCCTGTAGTGTCTTGCGACCCTACTGAAGTCATTTTAGGTTCACAGTATTGGCCTGGGCGAATACCTTTAACACCACATGCTTTACCGACCATTTTTTGTGCAAGGGTAAAGCCCTTGTTAGTCACAACAACATCTTGCGGACGCACGAATACGTCTGACGCTGGTAACCCTAAGGTTTCACGAGCACGGTCTGTTAAGCCACGGCCAATAATTAATGGAATACGGCCACCAGCACGAACTTCGTCTAATAATACGTCTGTTTTTAGTTCGAACGTAGAGATAACTTCGTCAGTACCACCACGCTTAACTTCGCCAGTGTATGGATAAATGTCGATAACATCGCCCATTTCCATTTTATCAACGTTTAGTTCAATCGGTAACGCGCCTGCATCTTCCATAGTGTTGAAGAAAATTGGTGCGATTTTGTTACCTAAACAGAAACCACCCGCACGCTTGTTTGGTACATAAGGGATATCATCGCCCATGAACCATAACACTGAGTTAGTTGCTGATTTACGCGAAGAGCCGGTACCAACAACGTCGCCCACATAAACAAGTGGATGACCTTTGGTTTTAAGCGCTTCGATTTCTTTAATTGGACCCACTTCGCCAGACACATCAGGTACAATACCGTCACGGGCGTTTTTCAACATGGCTAATGCATGTAATGGGATGTCAGGACGTGACCATGCATCGGGTGCTGGTGACAAGTCATCAGTGTTGGTTTCACCCGCCACTTTAAATACCGTCAAGGTCACTTTGTCAGCAAGTTTAGGACGGTTCAAGAACCAATCGGCATTTGCCCAAGCTTCTACAACTTGTTTAGCTGATGCATTACCTGCTTGCATTTTTTCTACCACGTCGTGGTAAGAATCAAACATTAATAAGGTGTTTGATAATGCTTTAACTGATAATGGCGCTAATGCTGGGTTATCTAATTGAGCAATTAGCGGCTCAATGTTGTAACCACCTTGCATAGTACCAAGTAACTCTACGGCACGTTCAGCAGATAATATAGGTGACTTTACAGTGCCTTTTGCCACAGCATCTAAGAATGCCGCTTTCACATAGGCAGCTTCATCAACACCTGGTGGAATACGGTTTTCTAATAAATCGAGAATGACAGCCTCTTCACCAGCTGGCGGAGTCTCAACTAATTTTACTAATTCAGCCACTTGTTGTGCATCTAATGGCTTAGGGACAATACCCTCTGCGGCACGCTCTGCGACGTGTTTACGATATGCTTCTAGCACGGCAACATTCCTCTTTGTTTGACGCCTTACGGCGAAACTCAACGTCAGTTTTAGTCACGCTGAAATTCCACAGGTTCGGGCTTGAAATCCGATCCCCAGTATACTACAGCTTTAAAAAAGTATGAATCTGCTCACACTGTTACTAAGATGAAATCTACGGGATTTTTTGGTACTACAGATAATGTAAAGCCTGATTTAAACAAATAAAATTAGACAATAGTTTGAAATAACAATAAAAAACATAAAATTCAATACCTTAAAATATATCTATTGATTAAAATCATCTGTAAACAATCTCACACTTTAAAAATAAATATTTTTAATAATTTGTATTTTTAATGAACTCATTTAGGGAAAACGTTACGCTAATGGTCCTTTCTGACCAATATTGAGTTTTTTATGGCAAATGTGGATATCAAAGCGATCATTTTTGACATGGATGGTGTGCTTATCGATTCCGAACCCGCATGGCAACAAGCTGAAATGGCTATTTTGAACGCGCTCGGATTATCGTTAACCTTAGAAGATGTCGAAAGTACCACCGGGTTCCGCATCGATCAAGTGGTGCGTTATTGGTACCAACGCTACCCTTGGGACAACTATGATAATGCTAAAACGGCTAATGCTATCGTAGAAGAAGTGGTCAATATTATCCGCCAACAGGGTCAAGTTATGGACGGCATTATTGACACTCTTAGCTTTTGTCAGCAGCAAGGGCTAAAAATAGGCCTAGCAACCTCTTCCCCAAGCCTTATCATTGATGCTGTGCTTGATAAGCTTGGTATTGGGCATTATTTTGAAGCCATCACCTCAGCGGAGTTTTTAGCCAGAGGAAAACCCCATCCTGAAGTATATTTGAATTGTGCTACAGCGCTGAACATTGATGCAGAAAACTGCCTAGCAATAGAGGATTCATTTAATGGCTTAGTTGCTGCAAGAGCCGCGTCGATGCAAACGATTGCTATTCCTGCGCCACAGTTGGCAACACAAGCTAAATGGCTTGTTGGTCATCATCAAGTAGCTAATGCTCACGCTATCATAGACATACTTAAACAACACTATCGATAGGTGTATCTCACCAAAAAAATCAAGGCAGCGGATGCTGCCTTGATTGAATAATGAGTTTAGAAGTTCTTACCAATGAATAAGTAAAACGCTCTGTCGCCTGTATCACTGTAACCAAAACCTAATGCAGCAGGTCCCCAGGAAGTATCTGTCCCTAAGTACAGACTGCCTGAAAAAATAAGGTCTTTAATATCAACATCCTCACGTAAATACCAGACGTTACCTGCCTCAAAACTGGTGCCTAAATATAAGGGGATATCGGTAATTAATACATCTCGGCCTAAATCATACTGGTAAATGACGGCACCAAAAACTTTATGCGCACCGGCAAGCGCACTTTTATGAAAGCCTGATAAATTTAAAAAACCGCCTAAGTTACTTAAGTGAATAGAAAAGTCGCCGTCACTTTCAACCGTAGATAAAGCCATCTTGCCCACAACCGCATGGTGGCCTAAATTAAGTGCGCCTTTCCAATCAGCTTCAACTTGCCAAGTTCTATCACTGGCATCCGCAAAACTTCGCGACGAATAGCTTTCATTGCGATAGTAGCTCGCTAACGTAAAACGATTACCCTCTGTAGGGAAGCTAATACTGTTTAACGTGTCATAGGCTATTTTCAGATAAGCACCATAGGTGTCATAATCAAATTTCCCCGAGAGCACAGCGTTATTAGTAATATTGCCTAATTCACCAATTAAACCTAACTCGATGATACCCGAGGAAGAATAGTTATAGCCAAGGCCCGTTGTCAGGGTCGACACGTTGTTGTCTAATTTATAAATTAGCTGATTTTCATCATAAAGATCCCAGCTTTTCATCTCATATTGGTATCGAGCGATAGCATAGGTATCTTGATCTCTATTAAGTGGCTGATAAAACTCAGTCGCTACACGCTTTTGAAAACCAAGTTCTAATTCATTGCGCCACTCACCACCATTGTCAGTTAAGTCAGTCATCGCAAAAGCTAAGTTTAAAGTCACTGCCGAGTCTAATGTGAAATCGTCTTCCCAATTAAAACCAGCATCAAAATAATTAGGTCCCCAAGATTTCGCTTTAGATTTCACCGTCAGAATACGTCCCAGCTCAGTATCATTAAATTCGATATCTACACTTTCAAATCGGTTTAATGAGTAAACACGTTTAACCGCTGCTTCTAATTCTTCTTTGGTAATAACCTGCCCCGGCTTTATCTGCAGACTATCGTGGATTAATTTATCATTCACTTTAGATTCATTATTTAACACAATTTGATAAATCGGTTGTTTAATTGGGTTATTCCAGCGTAACCGCTTTTGTTGTTTAGCATCAGCATAAGCTTGGTACTCTTCGTCAGAAATAGAGAGCTTAATCAGTTGGTCATATTTCAGCTGTGCAGCCTGCTCACCTATCACTAATGCTTGGGGCATAATCGAAAAGTCTGTGGTGCTGAGATTATCAATCCAAGGTCTGATTAGAATATCGTTTTCTTTAAGCAGTTGCTTCTGACGCGCGGTACTGGCTTGGGTCAAGATGGTTGATAATTGCTCAAGCACTGCAATAGTACTGTTTAGCTGACTTTGTTGAGTTAAAGGTGAGCCTATATCCACCGCAATAATGATGTCAGCCCCCATGCCTTGAACTACATCAATAGGCATATTATTCGCAATACCACCGTCGACTAATAGCATGCCATCAATATTGGCCGGCTGCAGTGCACCTGGCACAGTCGCAGATGCTTGCATAGCTTTAGAAATACTACCGCGATCTATCACAACAGCTTCACTGGTGGCTAAATTGGTCGCTACCGCACGAAAAGGAATAGCCAGGTCATCAAAGTCACCAAATTGCTCAACTAAATCAGTTGAGTGTCGTAACAACTGCGACATAGTTTGGCCTTGCAATAGTCCTGAAGGTGAGGTGATCTCGCCGTTGTTAAATCCTACACTAAGTGGGATATTATATTTATCTCGTAATTGTTTATTGCGATAAGATAAGTTTTCTCTAGGAATAGTGTCTGAATAGCCTGTATCCCAGGCACCTTCCAACATAATAGATTCAATTTCATTAGCACTAAAACCTAACGCGTACATGCCCGCAATATACGCACCAATACTGGTACCAGCGATATAATCAACAGGAATATTGTTCGCTTCCAGCACTTGCAGTACGCCAATGTGAGCTGCGCCTTTGGCGCCGCCACCACTGAGCACTAGGCCAATGGTTGGTCGTTCTTTAAATGTTGGCAGTTTATCTGCTGCAGCATGTGCATAGCCGAAAAAAAACAGCGTTATAATGACAGCGCTAAACAATCTAACATGTAGTATTGACCTAAAAATGACCAACTTAGTTATCCCAAATACAATTAAAATCGATCATATTCTAGCAAAGAATGGTCAACTCCCCCTAACTCAATTATGAAAAGTGATGGGTTTTTCTTTGGTGTCAATACCCAGAAAAGTATCCAAATCAGATCTTGGCATCGGCTTAGCAAAATAATAACCCTGGATAATGTAGCATCCACGGCTAAATACTTGCTCTAATTGCTCCTTAGTTTCAATTCCTTCGGCAACAACTTGTAATTTAAGATTACGTGCTAACTCAATAATACTGGATACAATCGCTTGATCTGCTTGATTTTCAGCAATTTGAATTAAGAAAGAGCGGTCAATTTTGAGTGTATTAACCTCAAATGATCTTAAATAGGCCAATGAGGAATAACCGGTACCAAAGTCATCAATCGCCACTTGTATGCCCAAAGCTTTTAATTGAGATAAATGTTGAATGGCAACATGTATCTCTTTCATTAATACTCCCTCAGTAATTTCAAGACATAAGCTTGTTGGCGGAAAACCGGTTTCCGCTAGTGCGCATTTAACAGACTCAATAAAACCAATTTGTCTAAACTGCACCGCTGAAACATTGACTGATAGTTTAAATTCTTGACCATAATGTTGATACCAACGGGCTCCATCAAGGCAGGCTTGTTTGAGCACCCATGTGTCAATATCAATAATTAAGCCACAAGACTCAGCAACATGAATAAAAATATCTGGGCGAATATAACCATCAATAGGGTGCTTCCAACGAATTAATGCCTCCATACCGATACAGCGGTCATCGTGCAGAATGTCAATCTGAGGTTGATAATGTAACTCAAACTCATCTCGTTCAATGGCTTTACGTAAATCAGACTCTAAACGTAAATGATATAGGGCTTCAGAATTTCTCTCAGCTGAATAATATTGAAAATTTCCCCTACCTTCATCTTTAGCGTGATACATGGCTAAGTCAGCATTTTTAATCAACGCCTCTGAATCTTGGCAATCCTCAGGCCAGCAACTTATGCCTATACTGGTAGAAATAAAAAATTCACGTCCGTATAATTTAAACGGCTTTTGAATTTCTATTAACAACTGGCTAGCAAGATGATTAATTTGATCAATATCATCAGCATTGCGCAGTAAAATAACAAACTCATCACCGCCAAAACGACATAACAAATGATCTGCGTGCAAACAAGATTGCAGGCGGTTTGCAGCCTCAACCAATAGTGCATCACCCATACTATGGCCAAAGGAATCATTAACCGATTTAAAGCGATCTAAGTCTAAAAACATTAATGCTAACTTTTCATCACTACTTCCTGCATTCTCAATTACATGATTGAGTAAGGAAACAAATTGACTGCGATTTGCAAGACCCGTCAGCGGATCATTGTTGGCTAAGTGCTGTAATTTAAGTTCATTTTGTTTTCGCTCGCTCATGTCAGAGAAAACGACCACATAATGCTGGATAGCTCCAGTAGAATTAAGCATTTTGGAGATATTTAACCACACTGGACAAGTTCGGTTATCTGCACACAATAGCTCGCGCTCACCACTCCAAAAATTATCTTTTCTAAACAGCTTATCAATATTTAAAGTTACTGGGTTGGACAATATTAAGCTAGAAAATGGCTTACCGACTAAGTCTGGCTCCTTGATACCCAACATTTGATTTGCCGCAAGATTACTAATTTTAACGCATTTATCGGCATCAAGAATAAGCATACCTTCTGATGTATTCTCAAAGGCTTCAGCTAATAGGTTCACTTCACTTTCTAATTCACGCTGCAAGGTAATATCTGAATAAATACCTGCAGCACGACTTAACCTCCCGTTAGTTAACCAGGCTATAGCGCGACCTTTAACCCTTAACCACCGCCACCCCTTCGACTCATGACGATAACGAAAATCCACATCTATCATCTCTGCTCTGGACTTAATCAACTCAAGCCATGCCTCAGTTACATGGTCAACATCATCTGGATGGATAGGAATATCGACAAGTTTGGAAAAAATCTTCGGCTTATTACCGAGCAAACCACCCCGATTCTCTAAGGAAAACATTTTGCTACTGTCGCACCAATCCCACAAATCGGAGTCACTGCCACGAAGTGCTTGAGACAATCGATCATCACTTTCAATTAATGCTTGGTTCACTTTTTGAAAACGCATCACCTGACGATGACGATAAAAAGATAAAATAAAGGCTAAAAATAGAATAATAAAAAGCAACACGCCTCTAAAAATCTTAGATTGCCACCAATACTCTTCTACTTTAAAACTAAATTGAAATGGATGAGATGACCATATATTGTTCTTTTTATAATGCAGCTCAAGAGTATACTCTCCGGCATTTAACCCGCTTACATTGATTTGATATTGACCTTCTAACACAACAAAGCTGGAGGGTTTTTCTCCACGCTCTAGCAGTCTATATTTTAAGCTGATTGGACTTTCATCAAGATAGTCCAAATTTGATATTTGAAAACTAACTAAACTTGCTCCTGGCTCGACGGTTTTGAGCATTTCAGGTAATAATAACAAGTCCGTTCTATCATCGTAATAAATTGAAACCGATTCAAGAAAAACGTCTTTATTTACAATGCGATTAACTAATAATTCAGGCGCTATTAGCATAGCGCCATCAGGAGTACCTACATATAAACCAACGTTAGGCTGAAAAAGCACAGCTCCCTCATTTAGCTCATCCGAAATAAAACCATCATGTTGCGTAAATGAAACTGGAAATTGTGTCTGTTTGTTAACTTTAATAATTGCCCTTGAACAACCAATTAAGAAGTCGTCTATGGTTTGATTCAGAAACATCACTACGTTACATTCAATATTCCATTTATCATTAAAGTTAGTCATCTGCGCTGTTGCAATATTATATTCAAATACGCCATTTTGCGCGGTGCCAATCCATAATATATTAGGACTCACCTCCATCAAATGAGTAATATTAGGTTGCATATCCAAGGGTAAAAATGCATCTTTAATTGCGGTAAACGTGAGGTTTTCATCTAAATAACCAAATATATCCCTGCCCCCTAGCCATAACCTATTACTAGCATCCCGGATCATAGTTCGAAATAGAACCTGAGCCTTAGGTGCTTGTAAATCCTCAACTGGCACGGCTTGAATATCTATAGAACCCTCTTGCCAAACATAAAGTCCTTGATTAGTCGCAAACCATATACGTCCGAGCATTAAAGGGTCAAAGTAACTCATGTAAATAACACTCTGCCTTAAAGACTCTATCCCGCCACTCCATTGATGAAACTCTTGGGCTATATAAGTCTGCTTATCAACAACAAACAGACCATTTGTAGTTGATAACAACACATGATCAGTATCAAGGTTCGATATTTGATAAATACTGTCATTTAGTTCAATATTATCTGGTTGCACACGAATAGCGTTTTTAGTAACAGTATCAACTACCTCTACCCCACCATCAGTCCCTAACCAAACAGTATTATCCTGTTGATATATTGACCATACCATGTCATTTTTAAGTTGGTATTTTGACTTCGCATTAAACTCGTCAATAATAAAAGCAGGAGGAGTAGCAGCTAATGCAAGGCCATCCCCTGCACCACCAATCCAGATAAGATTATTGTTATCAATTGCCAGCACTTGGATATAATCAATATTGGCAAGTTTTTTTAATGATTGGTCATAATGAATAGTTTCATCCGTATCAGCATTCCACGATATTAATCCAGAACGGCTACCAAGCCAGAGTAAACCTTTATTGTCTTGCACAATTTTTTCAATAAAAAAAGATTTTCCATCAACAGGTAGAATCGATTTTTGTACTAAATCAATATTAAACAATCCCTTAGAACTCACAAGCCATATGCGTTGCTGAGTGTCTTGAATTAATCCCTTTATCGATCCACGCTTCCGGCTCCACCCCAAGTCAAACACCTCACCATTTGCAAGATGCCATTCAGCCTTATGGGATGTGGTATAAATACTCTCTTGGCTATTCAACACCAGTTGATGATGCCAATTAACATTAGGGGCTAAAGACCCTTTTGGATCAAGTAACAAAGCCATAGTCGCTACATCAAATAGATAGCGCTGACCGTCAAAGGCAAGTATTTCAAACTGATTACGTTGATTTTTTACAATAGAAGCAATGCTGAGGTTAGTTTTACTTTGTGACTCACCGGGAGCAGAGGGTTGATATAGTTGGGTAAACCGATTTTCACTGGCATGATATAAATAGAGTTCACTGCGCGAAGCAAGTAGTACGTATTCATCCGCAACAGACTCTACCTGAAATAACATCACATCATTCAATACAGAGTCATTGCCTACCATATCCATGCGCCTGATGGAGTTACTACTAACACGGTACAATCCCTGATCAGTAGCAAGCCATGTATATCCATAACGATCAAAACTAATGTCACGAACACTACTATTCGCTAAACCATCTTTAGTATTAAATACACGCTGAACAAAGTCATCTCCCTTAACAGGTGTAACTGATACCAGCATAACTGCGATAGTTATTAGAAGAGTGTAAAGACTATACATTTAAGGTGAGAGCTCCAAACCAATCTAATCTCGTTGCTAATGACAGACAACGAACTGACTTTCATATCTATTTGGTTTAGAAATCCATTCCGATACCAAAACCATTTATATAAAATAACACCACATACAGAAAATACTGTAAAAACAGCAAAAAAACAGCAAAAAAAAGCAATTTAACTATTGTATAGAAATTTATCATTTGTGTTTAAATCAAAGAAAAAGACTATTTTGTTAGCTTTTATATTGTGAACTGAGGGAGGTTATTGACCAATACACTTAAATAAACATAACAGTATTACCTGAGTGTAGACTAAAAAAAAGCACCCAACTGGGTAACACCGATCAGTTAAGAAACTGATCGGTTGACAGCAAAAATGATCCTACGAAAATGGCTCCTTCTTTTGAACGGAGTCATTTTTTATGTTGTCTAACTGGCTTATTGATACTGAATTACTTGTCGCCCCCGAAGAACTATCTATCTTTCAAAAAGAATTGCCGTTGGAATGGATTGAACAAGCTTTGGAGCTAACCAACAAAGCAAGTATTAGGCGCAGAAAACTTCCAGCAGAATTAGTCGTTTGGCTCATCGTTGGAATTGGCCTCTACCGAAATCGTTCCATCGCTGAAGTCGTCTCCAAGCTCGACTTAACGTTAGTTGATAAGTTGGGAGAAACCGTTGCACCAAGTGCTATCCCGCAAGCCAGACAGCGACTAACAGCCGCTCCCCTTAAAGCCCTTTTTGATATCACTTCTAAACACTGGTGTCATAGGGAAGACAGCCAAGATACATGGCATGGTCTTCAGTTATTTTCTGTTGATGGAACGACATTTCGATGTGCAGAAAATACCGAGAATTCAGAGCATTTTGGCTATATCAGTAATCAGCATAGGAAGCAGTCCGTATACCCAGTAGCCCGCTTATGCGCACTCATGTCATTACGAAGTCGTATGATAAGAAATGTAAAATTTGGTCCGTGTAGTAAAGGGGAAATTAGTTATGCTCGAGAGCTAATTGGATCAGTTCCAGCTAATTCTCTCACTATTTTTGATAGTTGTTACTTTAGTGCAGATCTTATGACAAGTTGGTGGGGAGCCAACCAGAATAGTCATTGGCTTACACCACTCAAAAGTAATACACGCTTTGAAGTCATCGAGCAATACGCTGACAACGATTATCTAGTTGAGATGCCAGTATCACCACAAGCGAGAAAAAAGAACCCAGAGCTACCTGAAAAGTGGCATGCAAGACTAGTGACCTATCAAGAAAAATCCCAGGGCAATCATATTACAGGTGTGCTGAGTTCATTAACCAATAGAAGCCAATACTCCTCTCAAGATATATTAGATGTCTATTTCGAACGCTGGGAGATAGAAAATGGCTATGGAGAAATCAAGCAATATCAACTTGATGAGAGTATTTTATTAAGAAGTCAGACAGTTGAAGGTATTTATCAGGAGATTTGGGGATTACTGATAGCGTACAACTTGATCCGAGTTGAAATAAGCCAAATCGCTAAAGAGGCAGAAGTGTCACCATTACGGATTAGCTTTGTAATGGCGATGCGCTATATACAGGATGAGTTGATGTGGTGCGCAATTGCTTCGCCAGGAACAATCCCTAAAAAGCTCAAAGCAATGAGGGAAAACGTTAAGCAATTTATCTTGCCCAAAAAACGAAAACGGCCCAAAAGTAGGACCGTTCGAATTAACAAAACCCGCTATCCAGTTAAGAGAAGAAACCCTTAACTGAATGGTGTTACCCAACTGGGTGCCTTATGTAAATCCGACTAAATGAATTACTTCTTTTTAACCGCTTTTGGGTTAGGTAAGTCAGTAATTGAACCTTCATAGATTTCAGCAGCAAGACCCACTGATTCATGTAAGGTTGGATGAGCATGAATCGTTAATGCTAAATCTTCAGCATCACAACCCATTTCAATTGCTAGGCCAATTTCACCTAATAACTCACCGCCGTTAACACCCACAATAGCACCACCGATAACACGATGAGTCTCTTTGTCGAAAATTAACTTAGTCATACCTTCACTGCAATCTGAAGCGATTGCACGGCCACTTGCAGCCCAAGGGAAAGTCGCAGTTTCATAAGCAATACCTTGCTCTTTTGCTTCTTTCTCAGTTAAACCAACCCAAGCGACTTCCGGATTGGTATACGCTATTGAAGGAATAACTTTCGGGTCGAAGAAGTGCTTAAGACCAGAAATAACTTCAGCAGCAACATGACCTTCATGCACACCTTTATGCGCTAACATTGGTTGACCAACAATATCACCAATAGCAAAGATGTGTGGCACGTTGGTGCGCAGTTGTTTATCAACATTGATAAAGCCACGCTCATCAACATTAACACCGGCTTTTTCTGCAGCCAGTGATTTACCATTTGGTGCACGGCCAATAGCCACTAACACAGCATCATAACGCACTGGTTCTGTAGGGGCTTTTTTGCCTTCCATTGTCACATAGATACCATCATCTTTTGCTTCAACAGCAGTCACTTTGGTTTCAAGAATTAGATTAACCTTCTTCTTAATTTGCTTAGTGAACACGCGAATAATGTCTTTATCAGCAGCAGGAATGACTTGGTCGAACATTTCAACCACGTCAATTTCACTGCCTAGTGCCTCGTAAACCGTACCCATTTCTAGGCCAATAATACCGCCGCCCATAACAAGCAGTTTACCTGGTACTTCTTTCAATTCTAATGCATCAGTCGAATCCCAAATACGTGGGTCGTCATGAGGAATGAAAGGCAATTTAATTGGGCGCGAACCCGCAGCAATAATGGCGTGTTCAAACTGAACCACTTTAACGCTACCATCTTCAGCTTTAACTTCTAAAGTGTTTGGGCCGGTAAACGTACCAAAGCCATTAACCACATCAACTTTACGCATCTTAGACATTCCGCCTAAACCGCCTGTTAATTGGCCAATCACTTTCTCTTTAAAGCTACGTAATTTGTCTAAGTCGATTTTTGGCTCACCAAAAACAACACCGTGGTCAGCAACCATTTTGGCTTCTTCAATCACTTTTGCTACGTGTAATAATGCTTTAGATGGAATACAGCCCACGTTTAAGCACACACCACCTAAGGTGTTGAAGCGTTCAACGATAATAGTATCTAAACCTAAATCTGCTGCGCGAAAAGCCGCAGAATAACCTGCAGGACCAGCACCTAATACAACTACCTGAGTTTTAATTTCGTTACTCATGTTTTCCTCTATTCTTTTGCTTGAGTTGGCGGCAACACCGTCTTTACAATCATTGTGATCACATCATGTTAACTGGCCGCAGTTTACACTTTCTTGGATGACAATCACAATCCTAGGTTTTAGTAATTCTGTGTTCTATGACAGAGTATCGTTTAATCCGATCTTTACTTCAATTTAGTGGCTTAGGCTAAGTGCCCATCGTTGTGTAATCATGTCTTTACTGATTCAACCATTAAAGACAACACATTTCACTAACAAAATAGGCTGCTTGAATCATCAAGCAGCCTATTAGTTACAACACTAAAGTACGAATATCTGATAAACAGCTATTCAGATAAGTAATAAATCGCGCACCATCTGCACCATCGATAACTCGATGATCATACGACAATGATAACGGTAACATTAACCGTGGCACGAACTCTTTGCCATTCCAAACAGGCTTAAAGTCTGACTTAGACACACCCAGAATGGCAACCTCTGGCGCATTAACAATAGGCGTAAACGCCGTACCACCAATACCACCTAAACTTGAGATAGTAAAACAACCACCTTGCATATCTGCAGCTGTTAGCTTACCGCCACGGGCTTTTTTAGACACTTCTTTAAGCTCGTCAGATAATTCATGGATACCTTTTTTGTTCACATCTTTGAACACTGGCACAACGAGTCCATTAGGCGTATCAACCGCAATACCGATGTTAACAAACTTCTTCAAAATTAAGCTTTCGCCATCTTCTGATAATGAAGAGTTAAAGGTAGGGAATGCTTCGAGTGCTTTAGCAACCGCTTTCATGATAAACACTAATGGCGTGATCTTCATGCCTGAGTCTTTTTTCGCTTCCAAGGCATTTTGTGCCTTACGGAAATCTTCAAGTTCAGTAATATCGGCATCATCCCACTGAGTAACATGTGGAATTTTCACCCAGTTACGATGTAAGTTTGCACCAGATATTTTTTGAATCCGCGATAATGGCTTAACTTCTGTTTCGCCAAACTTACTAAAATCAACTTTTGGCCATGCGAGTAAGTTTAACTCACCTCCTGCGCCACCAGCAGCAGATTTCACACTGCCGGACTCAACTTGCTTAACCGCCGCTTTCACGTAATTTTGAACATCGTCCTTCATTACGCGATTTTTACGGCCAGTGCCTTTAACATTTGCTAGGTTAACACCCAGTTCACGAGCCATACGGCGTATCACAGGTGATGCATGGGCATAAGCATTGTTTTCAACAAAGTCTTCTTTCGCCGCTGCAGCAGGGGTCGCTTGAGTAACAGCAGGTGCTGCGGTGGCGACTGGAGCCGCCAAAGGTGCTGATGTAGCAGGTGCACTGCCAGCAACTTCAAAGGTCATAATCAACGAACCCGTTGATACCTTATCACCTTGCTTAATCGTAATGGCAGTCACTTTACCTGCAAAGGGTGCAGGCACTTCCATTGCGGCTTTATCACCCTCAACACTAATAAGTGCTTGCTCTTCAGTAACAGTGTCACCCACTTTTACCATGATTTCTGTGACTTCAACTTCGTCACCGCCAATATCAGGTACGTGGATATCTTGTACCGATGGCGCAGAAGAAACCGCAGGAGCGGCAACTTGGGCAGGAGCGGCTGTAGTGGCAGATGGTGCAGCAGAACCTGTAACCTCAAATACCATTACAAACGATCCGGTAGAAACCTTGTCACCCACAGCCACTTTAATTTCTTTAAGCACACCCGCAAAAGGTGCAGGCACTTCCATCGCCGCTTTATCGCCTTCCACACTCAGCAGAGATTGATCTTCAGCAACACTGTCGCCAAGCTTAACTAAAATAGCGGTCACTTCGACTTCATCGTCACCAATATCAGGCACATGCACTTCTTTCAATGCTGCGGCTGAAGGAGCTTCCGCAGCAGGAGCAGGCACAGCAGCTGGAGCAGATTTTACTTCAGCAACTGAGTCCGACTCGAATATCATAATGGCTGAGCCTGTCGCGACTTTATCACCGACTTTGACTTTAATTTCTTTTACCACACCCGCAGCAGATGCCGGTACTTCCATTGCAGCTTTATCGCCTTCAACAGAGATCAGTGACTGTTCTAACTCAACCTTGTCGCCAACGCTAACAAGAATCTCAGTTACTTCAACCTCATCTGCACCTATGTCAGGTACACTAATTTCGATTGTCATGTTATTGCCTCTTACGCGTATAGCGGATTTGTCTTGTCAGCGTCAATATTGAACTTTGCAATGGCTTTAACCACTACAGACTTGTCAATATCTCCACGTTTTACCAATTCACTTAATGCCGCCACAACCACATAGCCAGCATTGACCTCAAAGTGACGACGTAAGTTTTCGCGGCTATCAGAGCGACCAAAACCATCAGTACCTAATACTTTGTATGATACAGAAGGCATAAATGCACGCACTTGTTCTGCGTAGTTTTTCATATAGTCTGTTGCTGCAATTGCAGGCTCAGTGCCCAGTATGGTGGTGATATACGCTTGTTTTGGCTCAGCGTCAGGATGCAGCATGTTATAACGTTCTGCATCTTGGCCTTGACGCGTTAATTCGTTAAACGACGTCACTGAGAACACGTCTGATCCAACATCGTATTCTTCACTCAATATTTGCGCAGCTTTACGCACTTCATTCATAATGGTGCCAGAGCTCATTAATTGAACTTTTTTGCTACCTTTATGCGACTCAAGTTTGTAAATACCTTTACGAATACCTTCCTCACTGCCTGCTGGCATGGCTGGCATGGCATAGTTTTCATTCATTAAGGTTAAATAGTAGAACACGTTTTCTTGATCACCATACATACGGCGAATACCGTCTTGCAAAATTACCGCAAGTTCGTATGCAAACGTAGGGTCATAAGAAATACAGTTTGGAATAGTGCTGGCTTGAACATGGCTGTGGCCATCTTCATGCTGCAAACCTTCACCATTTAATGTAGTACGACCCGCTGTAGCACCTAATAGGAAACCACGTGCTTGTTGATCGCCCGCCATCCATGCCATGTCACCAACGCGTTGGAATCCAAACATTGAATAGTAGATATAAAATGGGATCATAGGTAAATCGTTAGTACTGTATGACGTTGCCGCAGCAACCCATGAAGACATAGCACCTAACTCATTAATACCTTCTTGCAATACCTGGCCTGATGTCGCTTCTTTATAATAAGACACTACACTGCGATCTTCAGGGGTATAACCTTGACCTTGAGGGTTATAAATACCGACTTGACGGAATAAACCTTCCATACCAAAAGTACGTGCCTCATCAGCAATAATTGGCACAATATTTTTACCAATGCCTTCATGCTTAAGTAAAGTATTTAAAGCACGAACAAACGACATTGTGGTAGAAATTTCACGCTTTTGCTCAACAAGCAGTGCGCCAAACTCTTCAACAGTCGGTAACGATAATTTCTCGGTGAAATTAGGCAAACGTTGCGGCGTATAACCATGTAATGCTTTACGACGTGCATGCAAATATTCATATTCTGCCGAGCCCGGCTCAAGCTTCAAATATGGCAGCTCAGACACTTGCTCATCGCTCAATAGATCTTCCAGACCTAAACGATTACGCAATTGCAATACGTGAGTCATGTCCATCTTTTTCACGCCGTGTGCAATGTTCTTACCTTCTGCAGCTTCACCCATGCCATAACCTTTTACGGTTTTAGCTAAAATAACCGTAGGCTTGCCTTTGGTGTCTTGTGCATTTTTGAACGCGGCATATAGCTTAGAAGAGTCATGACCACCACGTTTAAGGGCAAAGACTTGCGCATCTGTCATATCAGATACTAAGGCTGCTGTTTCAGGATACTTACCAAAGAAATGTTCACGCACATAAGCACCATCTTTTGACTTAAAGGTCTGATAATCACCATCAACAGTTTCGTTCATCAACTGAAGTAGTTTACCACTGGTGTCTTTCGCGATTAGCGAATCCCAGTTGTTGCCCCAAATCACTTTAACCACATTCCAGCCAGCGCCTCTAAACAAGCCTTCTAGCTCTTGAATAATACTGCCGTTACCCATTACAGGGCCGTCTAGACGTTGTAAGTTACAGTTAATTAAGAAACATAAATTATCGAGTTTTTCACGCGAGGCAAAGGAGATAGCACCACGAGATTCAGGCTCGTCCATCTCACCGTCACCTAAAAAGGCATAAACACGCTGAGCTGAAGTATTCTTTAAACCACGACCATCAAGATACTTCAAAAAGCGTGCTTGATAAATCGCCGACATTGGCCCTAAACCCATTGAAACAGTCGGGAATTGCCAAAATTCAGGCATTAACTTTGGATGCGGATATGACGGTAAACCTTTACCACCGACTTCTTGACGGAAGTTATCCAGCTGCTCTTCAGTTAATCGGCCTTCAACAAACGCACGAGAATAGATACCAGGAGAGATATGACCTTGGTAATAAACTAAATCTCCACCATCGACTTCGTTCGGGGCACGGAAAAAGTGGTTAAAACACACTTCGTAAAATGATGCAGCCGACTGGAAAGAGGCCATGTGGCCACCAAGGTCTAAATCTTTTTTCGATGCACGCAACACGATCATAATGGCGTTCCAACGAATAACCGAACGAATTCGACGTTCAATTGTGGTATCACCAGGATACGCCGGCTCTTGGGTCGTAGGGATAGTGTTGATATAGTTAGTATTGATACCCGTTGCCATAGCGACACCGTCTAAACGGGCTTTATCTAGCACTTTTTCGAGTAAATACTGAGCGCGCTCTAGACCCTCTTCACGAACCACTGATTCTAAAGCAGACAACCACTCATTCGTTTCTAGCGGGTCAATATCATTTAGCATATGTTCAGACATTGCAGTCTTTTCCTATACGTTATACCTAAGACACCATTGAGAGTGTTTAGTGTATGTTAATAATAAAAAATCTTGTTAGCGACAGGCTTTGGTCTTGTTTAACTCACCTATACGCCGCTCTTTAAACGGCGCAAGCTACGCTGCAACCGACTATCTTCTTCTCTTACTGACAACATGACTTCTTCGATATAGCTTAAATGCTCATTCGACGCTTCACGTGCCGCATCAGGGTCTCGACGTACAATCGCCGCCAATAACGCGCGGCGGTGATCATTTGCCATGGTGGAAGCTTCTTCACGACGACTAAGAAGCTCCAAATTTTGCGCCACGTTTTTATGCAGCACAGGGGTTAAACTTAATACTAAATGAAGCATTGCCACATTGTGTGACGCCTCGGCTACGGCGCGATAAAAACGCACAATCGCATCCGCTTGCTCTTCAATACTGGGGGCATTTTCCACATCTAAAATACTATTTTGAATATTTTTCATGTCGGCGTCAGTGCCGCGTAGTGCAGCAAAATACGCCATCATGCCTTCGGTGGCATGACGAAATTCAAGTAAATCGTATTGGCTTTCAGAATCGTTATGCATCAACTCAACAATAGGATCAGCAAGGCTTTGCCAGAGTTGTTCTTTAACATAAGTGCCACCGCCTTGACGGCGCATTAATAAACCCTTTGCTTCAAGCTTTTGAATGGCTTCGCGCAATGAAGGGCGCGACACTTCAAACTGGACTGCAAGTTCACGTTCAGGAGGTAATTTCTGGCCAGGCTGTAAACTGCCCTCAAGGATCATGCGCTCAAGTTGCTCCATGATCACATCAGAAATTTTTGGCTGGTTAATCTTGCTGTAAGCCATAATTGCGCTCAAACTCCCTTGAAAGCCTTATTGTAAATTGGTCTTACCAATTTATGTGAGAGCGCGCACTTTATCAAATCATCCTATTGATGTCTAGTTTCTAGCATAGTCACCAATTGCACTCTCAGATAAAGCAGCATAAACGAAAAAAATCGTTAAGGGGTCAGACCATTTGACAAAAGCCCGAAAAACACAATATCTAGGCTAACTAATGATCCCAAATATGGTCAAAACAGACACAAAAGTAAGCAGCAAAGTAAAGTTGCGTTTGGTCAGCGCCAATAGGGCTAATGTTGGTTGCACGCTAACAGGAGCAGGCCCAGCCTCAGGCAAAGACTCAGCCGCTAACGCGGTTTCAGTGACCACTAATTTAGCGCTACTGCGGGTATCGAACGCCCGTTTTCGCCAGGCTGCTAGCCCTTGTGAAAATTGCCCACTTAACACATATCCGAAACTGAATATTCTGCTAGGCAACCAATCAAACAGTCGCTGTAGGTGATCGATTAAGGGTAAAGACAAATCTTGTTTAATGTTTAAATCATAATAAAATCGAATGCTGCAATACAACACCGCCCCTACTGGGCCAAAACACACCAGAAACAAGGCTACAGCACCATAGTAACGATAATTAATCCACGCAACACTTTGGCCCACTTTAATGCCTAAATCACGCTCATCTACCGCATCAATACATTCGCTGCAATCAAGCTCTGCGGCGTAGCGATAACACGCTTGCACATCACCTCGACATGCCGCTTGCACGTATTTTTTAAAAATGTCACGTAAGTCCTGATGGCTAAAACACACTAAAGTCACCACAACCCACAGCAATAAACTCGGTAAATCGAACACTAAGCCATTCACTAACAACCCAATAGCAAACACCAAAAAAGACGGTAATACTACCGCTATCGCTACACCAAAATCGGTTGATAACGACTTTTTATCCCAAAACTGTTTGTGATAACGCAGCATCAAGGTGTCAAATTGTAGACTGACCGGGAGTAATTTTAGTCGCTCGACTAAAATAGCGACCAGTAGTGCAAATAAAGCCATCTTGTATCCTTAGGATGTAATAAAAGCATTACGCTCAATCATGTAAAATAAGTTTAACGGTAAGCCTTTACCATTATTTTAGCGCTAATTAGGTTAACCCATTGCCTAAACCAAGCGCTTGTCGATACCTTAGCCAGTCAAAACTATTGCCAGGGTCGGTTTTACGGCCAGGGGCAATATCACAATGGCCAACTATCCGTACTGGGTTAATCATAGGGTATTGCGCCATAATCTCCAGTGTTAGTTGTGCAAGGTTAAGGTATTGCGTATCTGTATAGGCAATATCATCCGTGCCTTCTAGCTCAATACCAATGGCAAAATCATTACAATTGGTTCTACCCTCAAACTCAGATACCCCAGCATGCCACGCCCTATCATCACAACTGACATATTGAACAATTTCACCGTCGCGGCGAATTAAAAAATGCGCCGACACTTGTAAACCCGCTAAATCGACAAAAGAATCGTCGGCAGCGCTTGCTGCATCAGTCTCTAAGCAGCCCTGAAATAATGCATCAATATAAGGTAAACCAAAACGGCCTGCAGGCAGGCTAATATTGTGGATAACCAATAAACTCACTTCATTATTAGGTCGTGCATTAAAATGCGGCGAAATACAGCGGCGCGCCTGGGGCAACCAACCTAAAGACATACTTGTGTGTGATTTCATATTATATTCTTGTCAATGTTAAGGCCTGTTGCATCCTATCTGGGTTCAGTTTCATTCTAAACAAGCTACTACTATAGCGTTTTAACAGATAATGAATTGTGCAATACCCCATACAGGTTCCAGCAATGTGGTAAGCGAATAAATTAACAGTAAAATAGCCTTAATACCACGGTCACAGCACTCACAACCCATTCAAAGTTATGTTAATCTATTAGCTTACACAGTGTTTTGTGTGACCTTTTATTCAAAACCTCGTCACCCAATATTCGCAAGGATTTAGCTTATGTTTGAAAATGATATCCGCCATGCAGTGAAAACCGCATTAAATGAAGACCTAGGGTATAGCGAACATCAAAATGTTGAACAAATGCTCAAAGCCGATATTACCGCCCAGCTTATTCCCGCTGACAAACACGTAGAAGGCAGCTTAATCACCCGTGAAGAAGGCGTATTTTGCGGCAAAGCTTGGGCAGAACAAGTGTTTAATCAGCTCGGCGGTGAAGTTGCCTTGCATTGGCACGTAGACGATGGCGACTTAGTCGTACCCAACCAAGTGTTATGTGACTTATCCGGTCCAGCCCGCGTCATTTTAACCGGCGAGCGCACCGCAATGAACTTTATTCAAACCCTATCAGGTGTCGCAAGTTTAACTAAACTGTATGTTAATAAACTCGCCGGCACCCATACTAGTTTACTCGACACCCGTAAAACCATTCCAGGCCTGCGCACCGCACAAAAATATGCCGTAACCTGTGGTGGGGGTAAAAATCATCGCATAGGCTTGTTTGACGCCTTCTTAATTAAAGAAAATCACATCATGGCCTGTGGTGGTATTACCCAAGCAATTCAAGCTGCCCGGGAACTACACAGTGACAAACCCGTAGAAGTGGAAGTGGAATCTATTGCCGAGCTCACTCAAGCATTAGACGGCGGTAGCGACATCATCATGCTAGACAACTTTGATATCACCATGATGTTTGAAGCTGTCGCCTTAAATCAAACTTACAAAGATGCAGGCAAAGGCGCAAAATTAGAAGTGTCTGGCAATGTTACCATTGACACCTTAGCCGACTTTGCTAAAACAGGCGTCGATTACATCTCTGTAGGCGCACTGACCAAACATGTAAAAGCGTTAGACTTGTCGTTACGACTAAAAGGATAAACTACTACGATAGCTTACCGCTTCACTTAAGTGAGAAGCGGTAAGCTGTGCTGAGAAGTGATGCCCTAAACTGAGAAACGGTGAGTTGTACTAAAAGTGGCGAGTTGTAATAAGAAGCGCTGAGCTAACATTAACAGCTTATGCGTAACAAACCCTTTACTCGCGTTAAAACGTTGATGCCTAAATGTGCTAATACACCTACAGTCGGCAGCAAGTTGAAGCGTCAGTTTTATGACCTAACACTTTCGACTGTCAAAAATTAGCCCTTATAAGTCAATAGTCAAAAAACAGTTGCAATATTTCATCCTAAAAACTGCCAAGTACAGAATATTTAAACATTAATTTTACTTTTACCGGATAAAAGTATTCCATTTTAGGTCACTTTATACTAACGTTTGCATTAGGCGAGTGGCCTTTCGGCCAGAACTTGATTTATTAAGAGTGTGTTTTTCAAACAACAGCCTATTTTTGACAAAGTTTACTGATAAATGATGTTACAAAATTGTGTTTTTATGAAATACTTGCTCTAGAAATAAGCAAATCAGCCGAAAAGTCATGTGTAGTTAGTTATAAATACTTGTTGGCACTTTGTTAAAAAGTGACATAGGCTTAAAAAGCCCTACAAAATATTTAAAGCCTAGCTAAACTGATTAAACGTTGACTAAACCAAAGTTGATTACAACAAAAACTGAATTCATTGTTATTCAATGACTTCAACACTAGCAAATAATATGTGCCCGTAAGGCTTCGGCAACGATGGATGCCACTGAATACTGTAACAAACGGCAATACGATTTCATGTATAGCCGCCCGATATACAGTTCAGTACCTAGGATTGGATAGGCCCAAGCACATTTACGGAGAGAAAAAATGAAAAGCATTAATCAAATTAAAAACGCTAAGGGTTTTACCCTTATTGAATTAATGATCGTAGTCGCGATCATCGGTATTTTAGCAGCAATCGCATTGCCGGCTTACCGTGACTATGTTGGTTCCGCTCACGGAGGCGCAGCAATGAAAGCTGTTGCATCATATACAACGAAAGCTGTTACTTGCGTTCAATCAGGCATTTCTTGTAACACACTAGTGGCTGACGCTGCTGCAGCACCAGGAATGTCAATAACAGGTTTGACAGGAGAAGGGATAGAAGGAACTTTAGTTTTTGCTGAAGGTTCTTGTACCTTAACCGCTACTATAACAGGTGACGGCAGAGTGACTTACGGCATTGTCTCTGCTGGTGCAGGTGCTACTTTAGCCCAATGTCAAGCTGGTGCGGGTATCTAATACCTTAATAAGCCTGTTATTTTATTTAGACGCCAAGAATGATACCTTTTTATTCTTGGCGTTTTTAGTTAGAGTATCTAAACATTATCAATTAATTCCTTCACTAGGAAAGTTATGCCTAATAACGGTTTGCATCTTGGTTTATCCACTCTTTTTATTCGCAAAGGTTTACTTAGCGAAGAGCAAACTTCATCTGCGATTGCTGAGTCGAGAAAGTCTAAAAACTCCTTAGTTACCACCATCATCAAATTAAAACTCCTTTCAGCCAGAGAAATTGCAGAACTGTGTTACGAAGAATATGGCACGCCACTTCTTGATTTAAATGAATATGATATCGCTGCAATACCTGAAGAGTTGCTCAATAAAAAGCTTATTGATAAACACCGCTGCCTGCCACTATTTAAACGAGGCAACCGTTTATATATAGCGACCTCAGACCCAACGAACATAGCCGCTTTAGAAGACTTTCAATTTAGTTTAGGCCTGCATGCAGAAGCCATTTTAGTTGAAGATGACAAGTTACATATTATTTTAGAAAAACTTGCTGAGGATGACTTAAGCAGCCTTGACCTTACAGGTTTAGATGAAGAAGCCTTAGCTAATATTGATGTCTCAGATACCAATCAACAAGATGAACAACAAGCTGAAAGTAGTGACGATGCCCCTATTGTAATTTACATTAATAAAATACTCACAGATGCGATTCGTAAAGGAGCATCTGACTTACATTTTGAACCCTATGAAAAACGCTACCGGATTCGTTTTAGAATTGACGGCATCTTACATGAGGTGTCGCAACCGCCAGTTAATCTATCTGCGCGTATATCAGCCCGTTTAAAGGTCATGTCAAAGCTTGATATTGCCGAGCGCCGCGTGCCGCAAGATGGCCGGATTAAAATGAAACTGTCGCGAACTAAATCTATCGATTTTCGTGTCAGCAGCTTGCCCACTATTTGGGGCGAAAAAATTGTAATGCGTATTTTGGATTCATCTTCTGCGCAGCTGGGCATTGAAAAGCTCGGTTATGAAGATGACCAACGTTTGCTGTACGAAGAGATGCTTGCCAAACCCCAGGGGATGATTTTAGTTACTGGCCCGACGGGTTCGGGTAAAACCGTATCCTTGTATACTGGTCTTAATATATTAAATACCGAAGAGCGCAATATTTCTACCGCGGAAGATCCGGTAGAAATTAACTTAGAAGGGGTTAACCAGGTTCATATTAACCTTAAAGCAGGTTTAACCTTCGCTTCAGCGCTACGCTCATTCCTGCGTCAAGACCCTGACGTGGTGATGGTAGGTGAAATACGTGATTTAGAAACCGCTGAAATTGCCATTAAGGCCGCGCAAACCGGTCATTTAGTATTATCGACGCTACACACTAACTCGGCAGCGGAAACCCTTACCCGTTTAATCAATATGGGGGTCCCAGGCTATAATATCGCCAGCTCAGTGAATTTAATTATTGCCCAGCGTTTAGCCAGACGTTTATGCCCAGAATGCAAACAGCCTGAAGATGTACCCGCTGAAGAATTATTGCGCCTTGGTTTTAACCAACAAAACATCGATGAAGGGTTTACCGTCTATAAACCCTGCGGCTGTGATTTATGTTCCGGCGGCTACAAAGGTCGTGTCGGCATTTATGAAGTAATGAAAATATCTGACGCCATTGCGCGGACGATTATGGAAAGTGGTAATTCTTTGCAGATTGCCCAACAGGCAAAAACCGAAGGCATGCGCGATTTGCGCCAGTCAGGATTACTAAAGGTAGTTCATGGTGTCACCAGTATCGCCGAAGTTAATCGAGTGACTAGCTTTAATTAGAGACTTAGATAAAAATATCATTTTAGATATTTGTTCACTATTCGCTTACAATTAAAATAAATAATCAATATGTAAGCCTAATTTCAAGGAATCGCTTTATGGCCACTGCTGCAGCGAAAAGAAAAACCTCTAACAAAAAAAGGAATGTAAAGCACCAGCCAAAAGTATTTACCTTCGAATGGAAAGGTGTCAATCGCGATGGACAAAAAACCTCAGGCGAACTACGTGGTTCAACCATTGCTGAGATTAGAGGAATTTTAAAAGCACAGGGAGTATCTCCCAAGACTGTTAGAAAAAAATCAGCCCCACTGTTCAAACTAGGTGACCCTAAAATCACAGCTATGGATATGGCGATGATTACCCGTCAAATAGCCACCATGTTGGCTGCCGGAGTACCTTTAGTCACCACTATAGAACTACTGGGTCGAGGCCATGAAAAAGCTAAAATGCGTGAATTACTGGGCGGAATTTTATCCGATGTTCAATCGGGCATTCCGCTATCAGATGCACTTCGTCCCCACCGCAGATATTTTGATGAGCTCTATGTAGATTTAGTCGCTGCAGGTGAGCATTCTGGTGCTTTAGATATCGTATTTGACCGTATCGCAACTTACCGTGAAAAGTCAGAGCAACTAAAATCTAAAATTAAAAAAGCCATGTTCTATCCTGCCGCTGTTGTGGTAGTCGCCATTTTAGTCACAACAATGTTGTTATTATTCGTCGTACCACAATTTGAAGAAATCTTCAGAGGGTTCGGTGCAGAGTTGCCTGCATTTACTCAATTTGTATTAGGTATTTCGAGAGCCCTACAATCATCATGGTACGTTATTTTAGGGCTAGTCGTAGCAGCTGTTTTTTTATTTGTAAGGGCCCATCGAAATTCACAAATTGTCAGAGACCAAGTCGATACACTTATTCTGAAAATACCGGCAATAGGTGACATTTTACATAAAGGGGCAATGGCACGTTTTGCCCGCACACTAGCGACAACGTTTACCGCAGGTGTACCACTAATTGATGGTTTAGAATCAGCAGCTGGCGCTTCAGGTAATGCGGTATATCGCATTGCATTGCTAAAAGTGCGTCAAGAAGTGATGTCTGGTATGCAAATGAACGTGGCTATGCGTACTACAGAACTTTTCCCCGATATGCTTATTCAAATGGTGATGATTGGCGAAGAATCAGGCTCATTAGATAACATGCTAAATAAAGTTGCTAATATCTATGAGATGCAAGTGGATGATGCTGTCGATGCATTATCGAGCTTAATTGAGCCAATAATGATGGTAGTGATTGGTACCCTTGTTGGTGGTTTAATTGTCGCTATGTATCTGCCAATCTTCCAAATGGGTAAAATAGTTAGCTAACTCTTATCAAATATAAAAAATAAGAATAATTAATGACTGAATTTATTTCAATTTTCGTTACCACAATGAGCCAGTATCCTTGGCTCTTTGTTTGTATAAGCTTTATCTTTGCCGCCACCATTGGCAGCTTTCTTAATGTGGTTATCCACCGTTTACCGGTTATGATGAAGCGTGAATGGCAAAGTGAATGTAACTTTTATTTAACTGAATATCATCCTGATATCGTCCAGCAAGTCGGTGAAAAACGCTTAGCCAAACCGATAGATGAGTTCCCAGTAAAGTATAACCTTATAGTGCCAGGCTCCGCTTGTCCGAAATGTAAGGCTAATATCAAGCCTTGGCATAATTTACCCGTATTGGGCTGGTTAATCTTAAAAGGCCAGTGCGCCAGCTGTAAGACCGCTATCTCAGCTCGTTATCCTGTGATGGAATTTATCACTGGTGTAATGGTGGCCACCTTGGCATTTTATTTTGGCCCTACGACTCAATTTCTGTTTGCCGCAATACTGACGTTCTTTTTGGTAGCGTTAACCGGCATTGATTTAGATGAAATGTTATTACCCGATCAACTCACCTTACCCTTACTCTGGTTAGGGCTACTAATCAACCTGCAAGGGGTGTTTACCAGTTCAAGCGATGCATTAATTGGCGCAGCTGCCGGATACTTAAGTCTTTGGTCGGTATTTTGGCTATTTAAGCTAGTCACAGGCAAAGAAGGTATGGGTTATGGTGATTTTAAATTAATGGCGGTATTCGGGGCATGGCTAGGTTGGCAAATGCTACCACTGATCATTTTATTATCATCGTTAGTGGGCGCTATTGTGGGCATCACTATGATAGTGACCAAAAAACTGCATGCAGGTAAACCTATTCCATTTGGCCCATATATTGCGCTAGCCGGCTGGATAGCCCTTATTTGGGGCCAAGATATCATTAACTGGTATTTGAGCACGCTTATTTAATGCTAACTAACTCATCTAAACAATCACATGTCTAACTTTATTGTCGGTCTTACTGGCGGCATCGGCAGCGGCAAAACTACAGTTGCTAATTTATTTGCTGATTTAGGCATCACCTTAGTTGATGCCGACATTGTCGCCAGACAAGTAGTAGAGCCAAACTCAAGCGGTTTACAACAGATTATCCAACATTTCGGCGCGGACTTATGTCTGGCCGATGGTTCGTTAAATCGCAGCAAGCTGAGAGATATTATCTTTAACCAACCAGAACAGCGCGACTGGTTAAATAACTTATTACATCCAATGATCCGTAATACTATGTTACAGCAGGTAAAAAATGCTGCATCTGACTATGTCATTTTGGTTGTTCCCTTGCTATTTGAGAATGGGTTAGATAAGTTAGTCAATACAACTTTAGTAGTGGACATTTCACCTGAGTTGCAAATTTCAAGGACGAGTAAACGTGATAACGTGGCTTCAACGCAAGTTGAACAAATTATTCAAAGCCAAATATCACGTCAACAACGATTATCTAAAGCCGATGATATTGTTGATAATCAAGGAGAGTTAAACGTGCTACGGGACAAAGTAGCTTTGTTACATCACAAATATTTGAAATTGGCGAAAATACTTAACTCCGATGACTGAACTAATATACGAACAACCACTGAATGAAAAAATTCGTAGTTATTTACGGTTAGAATATCTGTCGACACAAATACAATCTAATTTGACCCAAGATCATCAACATCGCTGCTTTTATCCGCTATTTTCGCTTTGTGAATTAACCGACCGTTGTGACTATCGTTCCGATGTATTAAAAGATATCGAGCGCCATATAATAATGTTGTCAAAGTGGCTCGAATTACCCCATGTTGATAAAGTACAAATTAACGAATTAATTAACCGTTTAATACAATCGAAAGCGCAGTTACAAACCTCAGATAGAATTGGCGTCCATCTTAAGAAAGATAAATTTATTTCTGCATTGCGACAGCGTTTTGGAATGCCCGGAGCTTGTTGTAACTTCGATTTGCCCCAATTACACTTTTGGTTAGCTAAACCCTGGAAAGAACGTCAAATTGATCTTCAATGCTGGGTTGATCAATTTCAACCACTGCTTACCCCAATAAACTTATTGCTTGAACTTATCCGCAGTACTGCAGAGTTTTGCCCTACAGAAGCAAAAGCAGGTTTTTATCAGGGTGATAGCGGACAACCTCTTGCGTTAATTCGCGTTAAAGTGGACGTATCTCAAGGATGCTACCCAACAATTAGTGGCCACCGTAACCGTTACGCCATTCACTTTGTTGATTTTGACCAACTTCGCCATACCGACAAAACAATTCAATTCTTGCTGGCTACTTGCAGCTAAACCTTTTAAGATCTTGCAGAATCTTACTTCTTCATTATTCAAGTATATAAATTATGCCATTGACTGTTAATTGCCCCATCTGTAAAACTCAAGTTGAATGGGTAGCTGAATCTAAATTTAAACCGTTTTGCAGTGAGCGCTGTAAATTGATCGACCTAGGTGACTGGGCTGATGAAAAACATGTTATTCCCGTTACTGCACCACTAGACCCTGATATGTATGATGACTTAGGTTATGACGAACTGGGATTAAACGAATCCTCTTTCTTTAAAGAAGACTAACTCTACCTAAGCGATATTGGAATACACATTATGCAAAAGCGAATTCATGTAGCCGTAGGTGTCATCATTAACCAAGATAATCATATTCTATTGGCTAAAAGGCACGGACATCTTCACCAAGGCGGTAAATGGGAATTCCCAGGTGGTAAGGTGGAAGTCAGTGAAACAGTCACTGAAGCATTAATTAGAGAGCTAAAAGAAGAAGTAAACTTAGATGTAACCACCTCTATACCGTTCATGGATATTATTCATGATTATCCAGATAAACATGTCAGATTAGATATTCATTTAGTTACTGAGTTTTCAAATCAAGCAAAGGGTTTAGAAGGACAGCAGATACAATGGGTGCCAATCAATCAGCTTCAGCAATTTGACTTTCCAGAAGCGAATCAAGCAATAGTTGATAAAATTTTAGCTGAATTAGCCTAGCTCTATTCTGCAGTAATAGTGTAAATAGCCCCAACATATTTGTGCGGGCTTTTTTGTATTCATCACTAAAAAAACCTCACTACATTTGATCAATATTTTCACATGGGCATATCGGCTACACTACAACCATTATCTAATATCATTCCCTAATATCAAAGATCAGTTCGCCACAAATCATAGACGTAAAAAGCCCGTTACTTTAGTAATGCGCTTATCACTACTCTTGCGAGTAAATTAGGCGCCTGGAAATGACCTACTCTCACATGGGCATATCGGCCACACTGTGTTTAATGTAAATTGTATGACTTATGCTTAAGAATAGTGATTCCATACAAAACAAAAAGGCCACTCAATTAGAGTGGCCTTGCTGTTTTATTTAGCGCCTGGAAATGACCTACTCTCAGATGGGCATATCGGCCACACGACTTTCATGCTCAAGAATAGTACTTCGACACAAAACAAAAAGGCCACTCATTTAGAGTGGCCTTGCTGTTTTATTTAGCGCCTGGAAATGACCTACTCTCACATGGGGAGACCCCACACTACCATCGGCGATACTGTGTTTCACTTCTGAGTTCGGAATGGGATCAGGTGGTGCCACAGCTCTATGGTTTCCAGACAAATTCTACTAGGACAATACACTAGAATATTCGTGGTGCTGATACCCAGAATCGAACTGGGGACCTCATCCTTACCAAGGATGCGCTCTACCGACTGAGCCATATCAGCAAAACTTGCTTTATATTATTACTCATCATTATGATCAGTAATTTTAATTGGCGCCTGGAAATGACCTACTCTCACATGGGGAGACCCCACACTACCATCGGCGATACTGTGTTTCACTTCTGAGTTCGGAATGGGATCAGGTGGTGCCACAGCTCTATGGTTTCCAGACAAATTTGGTTTATCTAACGCCATTTAACTAGCATTAAATAATAATTCGGAAAGCTGATTGCTTTATCTGAGTTTGAGTCTCGTCACACTATTTAAGCGTCCCATTCTAACCACTAAGGTCAGTAAAACCCATCTGGGTTGTATGGTTAAGCCTCACGGGTCATTAGTACAAGTTAGCTCAACGCCTCACAACGCTTACACACCTTGCCTATCAACGTAGTAGTCTCCTACGGCCCTTTAGAGAGCTTAAAGCTCTAGGGATGACTCATCTTGGGGCTCGCTTCCCGCTTAGATGCTTTCAGCGGTTATCGATTCCGAACGTAGCTACCGGGCAATGCCATTGGCATGACAACCCGAACACCAGCGGTTCGTCCACTCCGGTCCTCTCGTACTAGGAGCAGCTCCCCTCAATCATCCAACGCCCACGGCAGATAGGGACCGAACTGTCTCACGACGTTCTGAACCCAGCTCGCGTACCACTTTAAATGGCGAACAGCCATACCCTTGGGACCGACTTCAGCCCCAGGATGTGATGAGCCGACATCGAGGTGCCAAACACCGCCGTCGATATGAACTCTTGGGCGGTATCAGCCTGTTATCCCCGGAGTACCTTTTATCCGTTGAGCGATGGCCCTTCCATTCAGAACCACCGGATCACTATGACCTACTTTCGTACCTGCTCGACGTGTATGTCTCGCAGTTAAGCTGGCTTATGCCATTGCACTAACCGTACGATGTCCGACCGTACTTAGCCAACCTTCGTGCTCCTCCGTTACTCTTTGGGAGGAGACCGCCCCAGTCAAACTACCCACCAGGCACTGTCCTCAACCCCGATAAGGGGCCAGAGTTAGAACATCAAAACTACAAGGGTGGTATTTCAAGATTGACTCCACTCCATCTAGCGACGAAGCTTCAAAGTCTCCCACCTATCCTACACATGTAGGTTCAATGTTCAGTGCCAAGCTATAGTAAAGGTTCACGGGGTCTTTCCGTCTAGCCGCGGGTATACGGCATCTTCACCGCAATTTCAACTTCACTGAGTCTCGGCTGGAGACAGCGTGGCCATCATTACGCCATTCGTGCAGGTCGGAACTTACCCGACAAGGAATTTCGCTACCTTAGGACCGTTATAGTTACGGCCGCCGTTTACCGGGGCTTCGATCATGAGCTTCTCTTGCGATAACCCAATCAATTAACCTTCCGGCACCGGGCAGGCGTCACACCGTATACGTCATCTTGCGATTTTGCACAGTGCTGTGTTTTTGATAAACAGTTGCAGCCACCTGGTATCTGCGACTGCCGTCAGCTTAGGGAGCAAGTCCCATCACCAACAGCAGCGTACCTTCTCCCGAAGTTACGGTACCATTTTGCCTAGTTCCTTCAGCCGAGTTCTCTCAAGCGCCTTGGTATTCTCTACCCGACCACCTGTGTCGGTTTGGGGTACGATCCCTACTAACCTGAAGCTTAGAAGATTTTCCTGGAAGCATGGCATCAACTACTTCATCACCTTAGTGACTCGTCATCAGCTCTCAACGTGTACATTTAAGTACGTGTTCCCGGATTTGCCTAAGAACACCGCCTACTACCTTAAACGCGGACTACCAACGCCGCGCTAGCCTAGCCTTCTCCGTCTCTCCATCGCAGTTAGCAGAGGTACAGAAATATTAATCTGTTTTCCATCGATTACGCCTTTCGGCCTCACCTTAGGGGTCGACTCACCCTGCCCCGATTAACGTTGGACAGGAACCCTTGGTCTTTCGGCGAGGGAGTTTTTCACTCCCTTTATCGTTACTCATGTCAGCATTCGCACTTCTGATACGTCCAGTGTGGGTTACCCCTTCACCTTCAACCGCTTACAGAACGCTCCTCTACCGCTTGCAGTAAACTGCAAACCCGTAGCTTCGGTGGTATGTTTAGCCCCGTTAAATCTTCCGCGCAGGCCGACTCGACTAGTGAGCTATTACGCTTTCTTTAAATGATGGCTGCTTCTAAGCCAACATCCTAGCTGTCTAAGCCTTCCCACATCGTTTCCCACTTAACATACACTTTGGGACCTTAGCTGACGGTCTGGGTTGTTTCCCTTTTGACAACGGACGTTAGCACCCGCTGTCTGTCTCCCGAGTAGTACTCATTGGTATTCGGAGTTTGCAAAGGGTTGGTAAGTCGGGATGACCCCCTAGCCTTAACAGTGCTCTACCCCCAATGGTATTCGCTCGAGGCGCTACCTAAATAGCTTTCGAGGAGAACCAGATATCTCCGAGTTTGATTGGCCTTTCACCCCCAGCCACAAGTCATCCGCTCATTTTTCAACATAAGTCGGTTCGGTCCTCCAGTTGATGTTACTCAACCTTCAACCTGCCCATGGCTAGATCACTCGGTTTCGGGTCTACGCCTTGCAACTAAACGCGCAGTTAACACTCGGTTTCCCTACGGCTCCGCTATTCGCTTAACCTCGCTACAAAACGTAAGTCGCTGACCCATTATACAAAAGGTACGCAGTCACGGTCTCAAGAACCGCTCCCACTGCTTGTACGTATACGGTTTCAGGTTCTATTTCACTCCCCTCACAGGGGTTCTTTTCGCCTTTCCCTCACGGTACTGGTTCACTATCGGTCAGTCAGGAGTATTTAGCCTTGGAGGATGGTCCCCCCATATTCAAACAGGATGTCACGTGTCCCGCCTTACTCGTTTTCATCTATGGTTAGTTTTCATGTACGGGGCTATCACCCTGTGCCGCTGAGCTTTCCAACTCATTCCACTAACACCCCATAGACTTAAGGGCTAATCCCCGTTCGCTCGCCGCTACTAGGGGAATCTCGGTTGATTTCTTTTCCTCTGGGTACTTAGATGTTTCAGTTCCCCAGGTTCGCCTCATACAGCTATGTATTCACTGTATGATGACCACTTATGTGGCCGGGTTTCCCCATTCGGATATCGTTAGCTCAAATGCTTATTACTAGCTCGCCAACGCTTTTCGCAAGTTATTACGTCCTTCATCGCCTCTGACTGCCAAGGCATCCACCGTATACGCTTAGTCACTTAACCATACAACCCAAATGAGTTTCACTGCCCTTGTAAACAAGAGAATGAACTAATCGGACTGTATTGCAACTAGCTGGTTTTTACTTGTCTCACTCCCGACCAGGAAGTGTGACTCGCCTTAGTTTTTAGAATATTCAAGACACTTAAACAGTGTTTTGAGAACTCAAGATACTGATGCTTTCGCATCAATATTATTTTCGCACTAACCTAATCACACAAACGACAACGAATCATCATTCATGCGCCTTTAGTTAGTACTATCAGCTTTCCAAATTGTTAAAGAGCGGGCTTAAAAAAGCCAAAGATAAAATTTCGTTTATCTTTGGCATCTCGGACCAATATGTATGTATTTCATCGAAGATGAATGGTGGAGCTATGCGGGATCGAACCGCAGACCTCCTGCGTGCAAGGCAGGCGCTCTCCCAGCTGAGCTATAACCCCTTTACATACAGTGAGAATTTACGTTTACCTTCTAAGAAGGTCAGCCAATTTATTTGGCTTGCCAATTCGAATTTATCCAAGGCAATTTATTGCGACGTTTAGTTCACTAAACGAGCGGTAAATTAACACAGGAGAAATGAAGAATTGGTGGGTCAGAGTGGACTTGAACCACCGACCTCACCCTTATCAGGGGTGCGCTCTAACCAGCTGAGCTACAGACCCAACGTAATTTCTCTTTCTTTCTATCAAGTAATCTGTGTGAACACTCACATGCATCTCTGCACTTTTAGGTATTGAGTTAGTCGTATAGGTAAGGAGGTGATCCAGCCCCAGGTTCCCCTAGGGCTACCTTGTTACGACTTCACCCCAGTCATGAACCACAAAGTGGTGAGCGTTCTCCCGAAGGTTAAACTACCCACTTCTTTTGCAGCCCACTCCCATGGTGTGACGGGCGGTGTGTACAAGGCCCGGGAACGTATTCACCGTGACATTCTGATTCACGATTACTAGCGATTCCGACTTCATGGAGTCGAGTTGCAGACTCCAATCCGGACTACGACGTACTTTGTGAGATTAGCTCCACCTCGCGGCTTTGCAACCCTCTGTATACGCCATTGTAGCACGTGTGTAGCCCTACTCGTAAGGGCCATGATGACTTGACGTCGTCCCCACCTTCCTCCGGTTTATCACCGGCAGTCTCCCTAAAGTTCCCGACATGACTCGCTGGCAAATAAGGATAGGGGTTGCGCTCGTTGCGGGACTTAACCCAACATTTCACAACACGAGCTGACGACAGCCATGCAGCACCTGTCTCAGAGCTCCCGAAGGCACTAAGCTATCTCTAGCGAATTCTCTGGATGTCAAGAGTAGGTAAGGTTCTTCGCGTTGCATCGAATTAAACCACATGCTCCACCGCTTGTGCGGGCCCCCGTCAATTCATTTGAGTTTTAACCTTGCGGCCGTACTCCCCAGGCGGTCTACTTAATGCGTTAGCTTGGGAGCCCAGTGACTAAGTCACCAAACTCCGAGTAGACATCGTTTACGGCGTGGACTACCAGGGTATCTAATCCTGTTTGCTCCCCACGCTTTCGTGCATGAGCGTCAGTCTTTGTCCAGGAGGCCGCCTTCGCCACCGGTATTCCTTCAGATATCTACGCATTTCACCGCTACACCTGAAATTCTACCTCCCTCTACAAGACTCTAGTTCCCCAGTTCCAAATGCAATTCCTAGGTTGAGCCCAGGGCTTTCACATCTGGCTTAAAAAACCGCCTGCGCACGCTTTACGCCCAGTAATTCCGATTAACGCTCGGACCCTCCGTATTACCGCGGCTGCTGGCACGGAGTTAGCCGGTCCTTCTTCTGTAGGTAACGTCACAGCAATAGTTTATTAAACTACTGCCTTTCCTCCCTACTGAAAGTGCTTTACAACCCGAAGGCCTTCTTCACACACGCGGCATGGCTGCATCAGGCTTTCGCCCATTGTGCAATATTCCCCACTGCTGCCTCCCGTAGGAGTCTGGGCCGTGTCTCAGTCCCAGTGTGGCTGATCATCCTCTCAGAACAGCTAGGGATCGTCGCCTTGGTGAGCCATTACCTCACCAACTAGCTAATCCCACCTAGGTTCATCCAATCGCGAAAGGCCCGAAGGTCCCCTCCTTTCCCCCGTAGGGCGTATGCGGTATTAGCAGTCGTTTCCAACTGTTATCCCCCTCGACTGGGCAGATCCCTAGGCATTACTCACCCGTCCGCCGCTCGCCGGCAAAGATAGCAAGCTATCTTCCCGCTGCCGCTCGACTTGCATGTGTTAGGCCTGCCGCCAGCGTTCAATCTGAGCCATGATCAAACTCTTCAATTAAAGTTTTTTGAAACCCGAAGGTTTCGGCTCAATGAATTCTGATTGCTTTATCAACCGAAGTTAACAAAGTCTTTTTGTACATATTGCTATGAACATTCATCGTTGCATTGAGTTTAAATTTTTTGATTGCTCTTCCTAAGAAGAAGCAATTTCGAATAACTCAATACCTGTGAATGTCCACACAGATTACTTGATAAATTGTTAAAGAGCGTTGATGTTGATTTTTCAAACATCGCCGTTGGACGCTAGGTCGTTGGCTTGGGCTGCGTATTCTACAGACCCTGTTGTCAGCGTCAAGTGTTTTTTCAAACTTTCTTTTCGCTGTTGATTTGATGATGAAACCGAAGTTTTTATCCTTTCAAATCAACCTGACTTCCTAAGTGATTAACTTCAGATGCCACTTTGCTTTCGCGCTGTGCCGTGTCAGTGGTTGCGCATTATAGGGAGATTCTGATTCGGCGCAAGGGGGGATCGCGATCTTTTTTGCTGACCGATGATCTTTTACCCAGATCGCTGTTTTTTTCGCTTTTCCAGCCTATAAATGCAACAAGTTTGATGCCCAAAGCAGTATTTATCATATTTAAGTTAGTTTTAAGCTCATTTTTTCTACAACGGACTGGTTAATGTGCGGATTATTCATTAATATATAGCGGTTTTTTAACAGTTATTTTTCATTTCATTATTATTAGAGATTATTTTATGCAGAAATCATTCGTGATTGTTCTTATTGCAGCACTTGTTGGTGCTTTTGTTTTTTTCCAAGTTCAAGGTAGTGTAGCTTCCTCTGTAGCGTTTATTGCAGGGATAGTAGTAGCAACACTTATCTTTACCTTTGTTCCAGCTAGCCAAGCTCGCGCATCTGATGAACCTTATGTAGGTCCAACAATGACGTTATATGTTGGTAACTTACCTTACCGTGTTCATGAAGGTGAAGTTAAAGAGTTATTTGGTGAATATGGCCCGGTTAATTCAGTCCGTTTAGTACGTGATCGCAAAACAGGTCGCCGTAAAGGCTTTGGTTTTGTTGAAATGTCTGAAGCGGGAGCTCAAAAAGCAATGGGTAAGTTGAACGACTATACTTTCCAAGAGCGTACTTTAAAGGTAAGAGAAGCTAAATCTCAAGAATCTGATTCTTCCGATTCTTCTGATGTTTAATCTAACTTAGTTAGGTGGTTTAGTCGGTTATTTGTTTCACACTGGTGAACCCATAACCGACTAATGCTTTATAGAGTCCTGTTGAAATCTGCTTTGTATAACTGACCGTTAATTCACTTCCCTGCTTATTACTTATAGGCACTAATGTTTTTACTCTATTCGCTATTGCCAATCCAGAATCTAATAATTTGACATGATTACCCAGTATCTGGTTAATTTTCGCTGCGATAATAGGAAAATGTGTACAGCCTAATACCAGCACATCAATATCGGCATCTTTAATAGGTTGCAGTATTAACGCCAATTCTACTAGGTCTATGATTTCACCTGCGACATATTTCTCTGCCATCATCACCAATTCTGATGACCCGAATAATTCTACTTTGCAGTCATCGGCAAATTCATTGATCAGTTCTTGGGTATAGTCGCGCTTTACTGTGCCTGGTGTGGCAAGTAATCCAATATGCTTTTTAGCAGATAATGCGGCGGCGGGTTTAATGGCTGGTACAACACCAACAACAGGAATAGATAAACTCGCCCTTAACCTTGGTAATACTAAAGTGCTAGCGGTATTACATGCAACAACCACAATAGCAGCATTGATTTGATGCACCTGTTGTAGAATTAACTCAACACACCCTTCAATTAAATCCTCTTCTGATAAGTTGCCATAGGGCAAGCGGGCATTATCAAATAAATAATGATAATCCCTATTTGGCAGTAACTTGCGGATTTCTGATAGTACTGATAAACCACCTATTCCTGAGTCGAATACTAAAATTGGCTCTGACAAAGTGGTCTCCTATTTTATATACATTGGATATCGACGCTATTTGTTATAAAATTTGCGCCCTTTTTTATTGCCTTTGGTGGAGAAAATGAATTTAGCAGCCATGGACCCAAATAACTATGCTACGCAACTTGAACAGAAGCGTAACAAGCTTGAACAAGCCTTTGCTGATTTTACCCCACCAGCATTAGAAGTGTTCGCTTCTGAACCTGCTCATTATCGGATGCGCGCCGAATTTAGAATGTGGCATGAAGGCGAAGACTTATATTACTACATGTTTGACAAAGCGCTGAATGCTAAAGTGCGCTGTGATCAATATTTACCAGCGGGTACTTTGATCAATCAAATGATGGCCGCCTTAATTGAAGAACTAAAACCAAGCCCTTCTTTGCGATATCGTTTATTTCAGATCGACTTCCTGTCTACTTTAAGCGGTGAGATTTTAGTATCTTTGTTATATCACCGTCAATTAGATGATCAATGGCTTGAAGATGCTAAGGCACTGAAGGCTAAACTCGCCAAACAATTTAATGTTAATTTAATTGGCCGAGCTAGGAAGCAAAAAATCGATTTAGATAAAGATTTTGTCACTGAAAAACTGAATGTGAACGGTAAGATGCTTCAGTATAAGCAGATTGAAAATAGCTTTACCCAGCCTAATGCTAACGTGTCAGTTAAAATGCTTGAGTGGGCAATAAACGCTACCCAAAATAGCCAGGGTGATTTACTTGAACTCTATTGCGGCAATGGTAATTTCACAATTGCATTGGCGCAAAATTTTTCACGCGTACTGGCTACTGAGCTAGCTAAACCATCAGTTGATGCTGCGCAATATAATATTGAAATTAATAAAGTCGATAACGTGCAGATTATTCGCATGTCTGCAGAAGACTTTAGTGATGCGATGGCCAAAAAACGTAGCTTTAGACGCTTAGAAGGTATCGATTTGGACAGCTATGATTGCAATACTATATTTGTAGACCCACCAAGAGCCGGTATTGATGACGAAACATTAAAGTTGGTTCAAGGCTATGAGCGAATTTTATATATATCGTGTAACCCAAGTACGTTAAAAGATAACTTAACGGTACTAGGCGTTACCCATAAAATTACCCGCTTTGCATTATTTGATCAGTTCCCATATACCGACCATATGGAATCGGGTGTGTTACTTGAGCGCAAGTAAGACAACTTTATCAATATGAATAAAAAGGGCAGATTAATTATCTGCCCTTTTTTATTAAAATATAAATCAATTCTCAGCTGCGGCTGTCCATTTTCTGTTGTAATGCTTCAGCCCCTGTCGCCACCATTCGTAAATGCAACACCAATTGATCAGCCAGCGATTTTCGCTCACTTCGCTTTAGGTCTAATGCGCTAGCACCCGCATTGAACACTAAAGTCACCAAAGCCTCGGCTTGAGCTCGTGCAAGTGTTGGGTGTCTATTTGCGTGTGCTTCGGTGTAATGGGCTAGTTCAGAAATAAAGTGTTCGACCTCACGCTCAACTGCTGCGCGAAAAGCCGCTGATGTTCCTGAACGTTCATGTAATAGGATTCGGAACACATTGGGGTTTGATTCCATGACTTCCATAAAAGTGTCAACTGAAATACGAATAACACTTCCACCCGCTTCAGCACGTTGACGACCTTTACGCATCATTTGTCTGAGCGTTAATCCGCCCTCATCAACCATAGTCAGGCCAAGCTCATTCATATCTTTAAAATGACGATAAAAAGATGTCGGTGCGATGCCGGCTTCTCGAGCAACTTCACGTAAGCTTAAACTAGAAAAACTGCGCTCAGCACTTAATTGATTAAACGCTGCATCCACTAATGCACGGCGGGTTTTCTCTTTTTGTTGTGCTCTTACACCCATTTAAAAAATCGCTCAGTCAAGATTAATTAACAGATAATACCCCTTTTATCGTATAAACACAGCCCTATTGAGCTTGACCCAAAACAGATCACAGGATAAATTAGCTTACATATGTACGCTCAATTAGTTTAGACTCATATTTAAAAGTTAGCAGGAAAGCGATTAGATGAAAAAACCTCCTATTATTTGGCTTAACACCTTGTTGTTCGCTATTACCTTTATTGGTGCTGTGGTATTAGTGCCTTGGCGCGGTATAGCGCACGGTTTTGATGGTGTAGAATGGCTTGCCTTCATTGTTTTAGCCTATGCCAGTGGCTTGTCTATCACCGCTGGTTATCATCGTCTTTGGTCCCATAAAGCCTACAAAGCGCATCCGGCAATGCGAGTATTATTTGCATTAGGTGGTGCATTAGCATTACAAAATAGTGCTATACACTGGTGTAGTGATCACCGTGTACATCATAAACATGTCGATAATAACGACAAAGACCCCTATTCAGCTAAGCTGGGCTTTTGGTACAGCCATATAGGTTGGATGTTACGTGAATATCAAGCGAGTCGTTATAGTGATTACAATAACGTCCGCGATTTGCAAAATGATCCGATTCTTGTGTGGCAACACAAACACTATTTAGCATTGGTTATTTTAATGAATATCGGCTTACCCGCTTTATTGGGCTGGTTAAATGGTGACATAGTGTCAATGGTATTAATGGCTGGCTTGCTACGATTGGTGGTAGTGCATCATTGTACTTTCTTCATTAACTCACTTGCCCATATTTGGGGTAAACAGCCGTACACAAACAAAAACACCGCTCGCGACAATGCTTTTTTAGCCTTGCTGACATACGGTGAGGGTTACCATAACTTCCACCATATTTTTGAAAATGATTACCGTAATGGTATTAAATGGTGGGATTACGATCCAACCAAGTGGTTAATAAAAACGATGGACTGGGTTGGACTAGCCTCCGACTTACGTAAAGTACCACAAGAGCGTATTGAAGCGGCCAAACTGAAAATGCAACTGCAACGTGTGCAGTACAAGGTGGCCCATTTACCTAATTGTGATGAAATAATTGATACCTTCCAAGCTGAATATGAACTTATGAAGCAGCATTTGATGGAATACTATCAAGCCAAAAAAGCGTTGATTGAAGCTAAGCGAAAGCAATTAGTTGATACCCACTTAAAAGAACAGGTTCAAGAACTTCGCGAACGCTTTCTTGAGCAGCAGCGACAATGGAAAAGCCTGACGGCTGCTTATGCGTAGTTTTAGTCTGAATTCTAGCGGCCAATTAACAGCCGCTTTACAGTGACATTAATGCCGCGCCCTTTAAGGGCGCGGCATTTTTATTAGCCTGTTGACTGTGTCTAAAGACGTTATAGCCATTTCAAAAACTAATTCAAATGCGCTTTTTCTATTTAATGCTACCCAAGTACCAGATTATCTTTCACAATGAATCTATAACAGACCTTCACTTCCTTAGATTAAGTTATTCATTATGAAGTCCAATTATCAAGACATTCGCTTAACCGAATACAGCCACGGAGCCGGGTGCGGCTGTAAAATATCCCCCCAAGTACTCAGTACTATACTGTCATCACAATTACCGCTATTCACTGACCCTAATATCCTGGTCGGTAATGACACGCGTGATGATGCTGCGGTATACAAACTCAATGATGATATTGGGATTATTAGTACTACTGACTTCTTTATGCCTATCGTCGACGACCCTTTTACCTTTGGTCGTATTGCAGCGACGAATGCAATAAGTGATATTTATGCCATGGGCGGAACCCCTATAATGGCGATAGCTATTTTAGGCTGGCCAGTAAACAAACTGCCTGCAGAAGTGGCTCAACAAGTCATAGATGGCGGACGCCAGGCCTGTAAAGATGCCGGCATTATGTTAGCGGGAGGGCACAGTATTGATGCACCAGAACCTATTTTTGGTTTAGCAGTGACAGGCCAGGTACAACTCAATGATTTAAAGCAAAACAGCACGGCTAAATCTGATGACAAGCTGTATCTGACCAAACCTATTGGTATTGGTGTACTGACAACGGCTCAAAAACAAAAAAAGCTTAAACCCGAGCATAATCATATTGCGATTGATGCTATGTGTCAGCTGAATAAAGTTGGCCAAGATATCGCTAAAATAAAAGGCGTCAATGCCTTAACAGATGTGACTGGGTTTGGTTTAGCAGGTCATTTAATCGAACTCTGCCAAGGGGCTAATCTCACTGCGACACTTAACTTTAATGCCATTCCTAGATTAGCAGAAGTCGATAACTATATTGCCCAAGGTTGTATTCCAGGAGGAACAAGTCGTAACTATCAAAGTTATGCACCGCACTTACCATCATTGACCGATTACCAGCAGGCAATATTATGTGATCCTCAAACCAGTGGTGGTTTATTGATAGCAGTAAATGAATCGGCGCTGGCAGAGTTACACAAAGTATTAGCTGAGCATCAAATTGCCCTACATTGTATTGGGACATTGAGTAGCAATGCATTGAACACACCTGAACAACTAGTGGCTTTACTCAATGAGTAATACCATTGCCGCCAGTGAATACGGTCGATTGTTACTAGAAAAGCGACCTCTGATTGACGTTCGCGCGCCAATTGAATTCAATAAAGGTGCTTTTCCCGAGTCAGTTAATTTACCTTTGATGAATGATAGAGAGCGTCAACTAGTGGGTACCTGTTATAAACAGGAGGGGCAACAAGCCGCCATTACCCTAGGCCATCAATTGGTCAGCGGTGATATTAAGCAAAGCCGAATTGATGCCTGGTGCGAACAAGTACACCAACATAATCATAGTTATTTATATTGTTTTCGAGGCGGCCTTCGCTCTCAACTTAGTCAACAATGGCTACAACATGCGGGTATTGATATTCCCTATATTTATGGGGGATACAAGGCACTGCGTAGCTTTTTGATTAGTACTATTGAACAAGCTGAATCAAATCACCATTTTTTGATTTTAAGCGGCAGTACAGGTAGTGGTAAAACTGAGTTTATTCATCAGCGTAAAGAAACCATCGACCTAGAAGGCCTGGCTAATCATCGCGGATCAAGTTTTGGTAAACAAATAACCTCACAGCCTAGCCAAATTAATTTTGAAAATAATCTAGGGGTCGCGTTACTTAAATATCAACAGGTCAAGCCATCATCCAAATTGCTGTTAGAAGATGAGAGTTTCTTAATTGGCCGTACCGCTATTCCGCAGCCATTTTTTAAAGCCATGCAACAAGCGCCAGTTGTATTACTTGAAGAAGCATTTAATGCCAGAGTCGATAGGCTTCATGGTGAGTATGTCAGTAATATGCACCAACAATATTGCACTCTACTCGGAGAGGTTGAGGGGTTTAACGCTTTTGCTGCGTATTTAGTCGACAGTATTAGCAAAATCCGTAAACGCTTAGGCGGCAAACAACATGACGAGTTACAAGGACTTATTCAACAAGCATTAAAGCAGCAGCAAAATCAGCATAATCTGGATGGTCATTACGCCTGGATAAGCCAATTACTCAGTAAATACTATGACCCCATGTACCTATATCAACTTGATAAAAAACTTACTAAGGTGATTTTTAAAGGTAATGCCACTGAAGTGCACCAATGGCTGAATGAGCAAATATAAACACCTTGTTTTACCGGAGGGTTAACTTATATCGCGTCGTCATTAATGCCAACGGCAATTTTAACTCTTTACACAGTGTTTTATTTAACTCTATCACTCCCTAAATAATGTTCCCCCTAAGGTGTCAGCAACATTATTCAGGTATATGCACTTATGATGTGGCTAATATAGGCTAAACGGATTGAATTTAGCTGATTGAATACATTTCTGAACTCAAGTAGAAATTAATTACTCGTCATTAAGTAACATAACATTCCATGGGAGGTTTTCTGTCCCAACAACAATAAAGTTAGGGTTCTCTAAGGTATCACGTTCATTGTAAGTCATTGGATGTAAGTTGATATCAACCAAGGCTCCACCCGCTTCTTCGACAATAATTTGTGCTGCACCTGTGTCCCACTCACCTGTTGGGCCCAAACGGATATAACAATCGGCCTGGCCTTCGGCAACTAAGCAACTCTTTAATGCCGCACCACCTAACACCACTAACTCGCAGTCTTTAGGGTGGTTAAATAATTTAAGTACCTTTTTGGGATCTTGTCGGCGGCTAACCGCTATTCGCAGATGATTTTGCTCTGATAGCGCTAATTGAGTGCTAGTAATACGTACTTCACCTTCGGGACTACGTTTATAGGCACCTAACCCTGCAATAGCGTAATAACATACATCGGTCATTGGCGCATAAACAATTCCCATTATCGGGCGATTATGCTCAACAAGGGCAATAATTACCGAGAAATCACCACTACCAGCAATAAATTCACCGGTACCATCAAGCGGATCGACTAACCAATATGTTGACCAGTTTTGTCTGACAGACAAAGGGATATCAGCATCTTCTTCACTGAGAATAGGGATGTCTGGTGTCAGCTTAGCAAGACGTGAACAAATGATGTCATGGGCGGCCAAATCGGCAGACGTTACAGGGGTATTATCAGATTTTATCTCTCGTTTAAAATCACCTGATTGGTAGATTTTACGAATAGCATTCCCTGCTTCGATAGCAATTTCAATTGCTTGTTCGATGATGGCTTCAGGCTTCATTACAACTCCAGTTGCTGGAAATAAGCATGTATTACTGATTAAAACTAACTTTAGCTAACTTTAGCCAAAGTGCGAGGATAATACTTTACTGGGTAAGTGAATGGCACTTACCTCTGTATGACTCATACGGCGAAACAAGCAGTTATTTAGCTAGAAATTACTTAGCTAAAAACTGTTTGGCTAAAAAAAGTGCGCTTACACTTCGAGATTCAGAAAAATCGGGGTTATCTAACAATGTTTGCCAATCATCTAGTGCCCAAGGCACTACAATAATCGGTTCAGGTTCATCACCTTCAAGTTCACTGGCATACAATTGTTCAGCAACAAAAATATGCATCTTGCTAGAGAAGTACCCCGGTGCCAGTGACAGCGTTTTTAGATGGGTTAATTTTTTACTGGCAAAACCTATTTCTTCTTGTAACTCACGATTAGCAGCCTCAATAGCCTCTTCACCAGGATCAATAAGCCCTTTAGGAAAACCTAATTCGTAATTGTCAGTTCCAGCCGCATACTCTTTGGCAAGTAGTAGCTGGCCTTGATGAATAGGCACCACCATTACAGCGCCACGGCTTCCGCCCTTCATTCGCTCATACTGGCGCTCAACACCATTTGAAAACTTAAGATGAACTTGCTCAATTTGAAATAGCCGACTTTTAGCGACAATTTCTGTGTGCAAGATTTCCGGCTTACTATGCCGCTGTGTCATTGCAACCCCGTGTGACGAATGAAATAAGACAAGCGACAATATTACTACCCTAAGCGTAATCTACAACCGGAATTTACAGTCTTCTTAAAACAAGTTTCTATGTTTTGGTCATTAAAGATGATTCATAGCACTACTTTTGGGATTCAGACTCAATAAAAAAGGAGCTAATTAGCTCCTTTTTCACTTCTACAACCCTTTAAAAATGATAACGTAAACGGAGCTGGCCAGTTAAAATATCATTTGGCTCAATATCAACATATTGGTACCCCAGCCCTAAAGACCAGGATTTGGTCATTTGGTAATGAAATTGCATTCCAATATACCAATCAGTACCACTAAGCTCGGTCATTATATGGTTATTATTCATCTGGCTGGCAATATCGGCATTCCATCTAAATAAACCGACCGGTATCTCAAATCGCCAATCCTGATGCTCAACTAAAGTAAAACGCAGTCCTAGAGTTATACCATCAGCCAGTATCGGCGTAACCGATTTCAATGCCTGTTGATATGCCTCAGGGCTTAAGGTGCTGCCTTTAAGTTGTGCAGTGCCGCTACCAAAGTCAGAATAACCTAACTCAACAGCAAGAAAATTGTTCCATTGATAACCCGCACTCAAACCCAATGCAGTATCGCTATCATCAACATCAGTGACTTCAGTATCGTTTGGATATTGCCAATTTTGTATCTTGCTATCAGCATACGCTTGTCCAACAAACCCATCTAGATACCAGCTGTTGGCTTCTGCTGCATTAGCTTGCGCTGTCACACCCGTCAATAACACGCTGCTGATTGCTACCGCCAGCCATTTACCTCTACGCACTAAACCACCAAAAGCAAGTAGCACCAATCCGTACAAGGATAAGCTACCACCACCGGATTGATTATCGATAACAACTTCTTGATAAGCTTTAATGGTCACTAACACTTGCCCTGAGGCTTCGCCGCCAGCACCATCACTTATCAAATAGCTCACTGTATCAACCCCTTCAAAACCCTGTTTTGGTGTATAACGAAGCTGGTTAGATTCAATCGATACCGCACCTTGTAGTGCAGCACCACTGACTAATGTTAAGTTGTCGCCATCAATATCACTGTCGTTGCTTAATACGTTTAACAGCAAACTGGTTCTATCATCCGTATTAGCAATGTCATCTACCGTAGTAGGTGCACTGTTAGCGATAACGGTTACCGTCAGCTTGCTAGTCGATGTACCACCTTGTCCATCTGAAATACTGTAGGACAGTACGTCTATGCCGATAAAATCAGCATCAGGGGTGTAACTAATTTGTTGATTGGCTAAAATCACCGCATCACCAAAATCACTGGTCACATTCTGCACGCTCAAGGTATCACCATCGATATCGGTATCATTTGCCAGCACATCTATATCAATACTTTGGTTCAATGATAAAGACGCACTGTCTGCGTTTGCCACTGGTAAGTGATTATTGTTAAGCATCGCAGCAACGCCGCCTGGGTCTGAAACCGTGCTGTTGACCAGGCCATCATCATCGTTAGGGCCGCCGTCTTCTATGGTTAACTGCACACAATGGTAGCCTTCAATTAAGCCGGGCTGCCATTCTGCAGCGCCTGGTGGCTGACAATAACCGACAGAGCCCTGACTAGAGTGGATTGAATTGTTGGCATTTTCCACAAAGGTCACCCATCTTCCACTCATAAACTTACGATACACACCGTTTGCCGGTATGGGTTGTATTTGCGGAATAACGATACTAACAGTCATACCTGGTTTGGGGAGATCGCCGATTACAAAATCAAACAAGCCACCTGCTGGAATAAATGCTATTGGATCAGGGATGAAGTTATCGTCTGGTATCTGAAGACCTTGAGCACCATTACTTAGCGCCGCATTCCCTAAGTGCAAACACACACCCGGCTCACTTTCTGCAAGGAAGGTCTGTTGCGAACTAACCTGCTCTTGCAGCACGTTACACTCATTAATCCCATCCAGGTAATCGGCAATACCATCGCCATCGGTATCAGCAAAGCCCTCTTGATTATCTGGGATTAAATCACCATCACTGTCATTTCCTGTTAGTTCGGGCAAGCTGTCTTTCACCAATAAGGTTAATTGCACCTCAGTCGATAATTGCGGCGTACCATCATCGGTCACTACCAAGCTAATAGGGTAAATGCCTGCATCCAGCGCACTTGGGTCAAAGTAACTGCCATCAGCATCACTCTCTAACACCAACACACCTGTTGACCAGACCTCTGTAAGGCTATTTTGCAAATTCACATCTTGGCTTTTCGCCTTAATGTACACCTTTCCATCTTGCTTGCTCAATTGAGTGCGTGGCTCATTTGACTGAGTAACCTCGATACTAGCCGTCGGCGCAATGTTTGCTTCAGTAATCAATAAGCGGGTTTCACGCTGTCCGCTGAGATTCAGGCTTGGGTCTAAGCCGATGATCAGTTCTTCGTCCGCTTCCGTTATCCCATCATCAAACACGTTAACGCTAAAGCTTGCACTTAAACCAAAGGTTATCTCAAACACCCCATCGACTAAATCATGATCATTGCCATCACTACTGCCAGACACTGTATAAGGAATACTGACAGGATACTGCGGCGATGGCCCATTTAAGAATACGCTGAAATGTGCTTCACTGCCTTCAGCAACAGCTTGATTACGGCTAATGGAAATCAATGGTTTAACCGTCACTTTTTGTGGTTTAATCGCACTGCGACCTTGGCTATCAGTGGCTTTCCAGTAAGCTAAGTGCTCACCAGGAGCAAACAGTTGTTGAGTATTAACAAGCGACACAGCAAGCTTATTACCCGCTTTGTCCACCGCAGTTGCAACGCCTAGCTTAAGTTTAGTAAACAAACCTGTTGCGTTAGCGGTAATGTCGGCAGGGACGGTAATAACAGGCAAATCAGCAGAATTCTCACCGGTCACAAGCAATTGAACTTTGGCATTACTGCGACCTTTATTACCGTCGGAAATGCTATAACGCAATGTCACCGGGCCAACAAAATCGGTAGGCGCTAGGTATTTAAGCTGTGACGCTACAATTTGCACGCTACCGACATCGGCAGCTGCGCCATCAATAGTCAAGGTATCACCATCAACGTCACTGTCGTTGTCCAACACAGCTAAGGTATAGCTATTGTCCGTTGATAGACTTTGACTATAACTATCATCCACGGCTAATGGCTCATCATTTATAGCTGTAACATTGATGGTGATACTCGCGGCTTCAGAAGTTAATTCTGCATCTTTCGCGGTAAAGCTAATGCTGTCTTTACCATTAAAGTCTTTTTCTGGGGTATAAAGCCATGCCGTACCATGTTGCTCTAACGTACCTGACACAGGCATGTTAACTACATCATAGGTTAATTGATCATTATCTAGATCTTCCGCCGTAAGAATAATCATTACTGAACTATCCTCACTCAATGTCACACTGGCACTGTTCGCTATAGGCGCATCGTTGACATTAGTGACTGTAATACTAAAGCTTTGATCAGCAGTTAACCCTGCGACATCTATAGCACGAAGCGTAACCTCATGCGTGCCAACTTCTGCACTAGTAGGGGTGCCACTTAATACTCCCGTAGTAACATTAAAGCTTAGCCAACTTGGAAGCACGACTGCATTTAACGTTAGTGTGTCACCTGAATCTGCATCCGTAGCTAAGAATGTATAACTATATACTGATCCCTCTGCAATGCTGGTGATAGGCGTTGAGCCAATAATTGGCGCATCGTTGACATTAGTGACTGTAATACTAAAGCTTTGATCAGCTGTTAACCCTGCAGTATCAGCTACGCGAAGTGTCACTGCATGTGTACCAACCTCTTCATTAGTCGCAGTACCATTTAGTACACCAGTAGTAACATTAAAGCTTAGCCAACTCGGTAAGGTGAGCGCACTTAACGTGAGCGTATCACCAGGGTCGACATCCGTAGCTGAAAAGGTATAACTGTATACAGAACCCTCTGCAATGCTAGTGATAGGAGTAGAAGTAATGGTTGGTGCCTTGTTAGTATTAATAACGGTTAAATTAAATGCCGTTAAACTTGCAGACAAAGTACCATCGGACACGCTGATCACAATGCCATTGGTAACCCCTACATCTTGAATTGATGGAGTACCTGACAATGTACCCGTACTCGTATTAAATGTTGCCCATAACGGCTTATTGACAATACTAAACGTTAAAGTATCTGTCGCGGTATCCACTGCATTTGGCGTAAATGAGTACTGTGTATCTTGATCAATAGTCAATATTGGCGTGCCAGTAATGACAGGTGCGCCGTTTGGAATAACAGAGTTACTTGCAACAGAAGTATTACCCGCCCCAACACTGTTAATAGTCTGTACCGCAAAGGTATAAGCTATGCCGTTAGTGAGACCCGTGACGGTTAAAGGTGAAGCCGCTCCATTAGCAGTTAAACCACCAGGGCTAGACGTCACGATATAACCGGTAATGGCTGCACCACCAGTACTAGTAGGCGCAGTAAAACTCACACTAGCTTGAGCATCACCGGCTGTCGCAGTACCTATTGTTGGCGCACCTGCTACCGCAGCATTAACAGAAAAGCTCTGGCTCACCTGCGCTGCTGCTAAATAACTACCATTACCCGCTTCATTTGCATTTATGGTACACGTGCCTGCACTAATAAAGCTCAAGTTGCCAACACTGGTAACAGTACAAACACCCGTCGTCGTTGAGCTAAAAGTTGGCGTTAAGCTTGACGTTGCAGTAGCACTTAACGTTGGAGTGGTGCCGAAGTTTTGCGCGCCTGGGTTACTAAAAGTAATGGTTTGCGCCGCTTTAGGCGTAATAGCACCAGAGGCACTAGAGGCTGCACCAACACCCGCAGAGTTAGTCGCCGTAACGGTAAAGGTATAAGCTATGCCGTTCGTCAAACCTGCAACTGTTAATGGTGAGCTTGCGCCGCTGGCAGTCAAACCACCGGGGCTAGAGGTAACGGTATAACTAGTAATTGCAGCACCACCATTGCTAGCCGGAGCGCTGAAACTCACGCTCGCTTGAGCATCACCGGCTGTGGCAGTGCCTATAGTAGGCGCACCTGCAACCACGGCAGTGACAGAGAAACTCTGGCTCACTTGAGCTGCTGGTAAATAGACACTGTTACCTACCTCATCGGCATTAATGATACAGCTACCTGTGGTGACAAAGCTCAAGACACCACCACTAGTGATAGTACACACACCCGTTGTGGATGAGGTAAATGTCGGGGTTAAGCTTGACGTAGCAGAAGCACTTAAGGTTGGTGTAGTACCGAAGTTTTGAGCGCCTGGGTTACTAAAAGTAATAGTCTGCGCCGCTTTAGGCGTAATAGTACTAGAGGCTCCAGAGGCTGCACCAACACCCGCAGAGTTAGTCGCCGTAACGGTAAAGGTATAAGCAACACCATTGGTTAGCCCAGTCACCGCAATGGGTGAGCCTGCACCTGTACCCGTTAAGGCTCCGGGGCTAGAGGTAACGGTATAACCCGTTATTGCAGCGCCACCAGTAAATGCCGGAGCAGTAAAACTAACAGTCGCTTGAGCATCACCAGCTGTTGCTGTCGCCGCTGTAGGCGCGCCTGCCACTACCGCATTTACGTTGAATGAGCGCGTAACAGTCGCGGCGGCCAGATAGCTGCTACTACCCACTTCGTCGGCATCAACACTACAAGTACCCGCTGTCACAAACGTCAATGCGCCGCCACTGGTAATGGTACAAACACCCGTCGTTGTAGAGCTAAAGGTTGGCGTTAAACCAGATGTTGCCGTCGCGCTGAGTGTTGGCGTAGTGCCAAAATTTTGCGTGCCCGGATTGCCGAAAGTGATGGTTTGTGGCGCCTTAGGAGCTGCACTGTTTGAGGCTGCCGAGGCAGATCCAGTGCCAATGCCATTGGTAGCCGTTACCGTAAAAGTATAAGCCTGGCCATTCGTCAAACCCGTCACAACTAAGGGCGAACTTCCCCCAGATGCGCTTGCACCACCCGGACTCGACGTTACTGTATAACTGGTAATAGCTGAGCCACCATCAGAGCCCGGAGCGCTAAAGGTAACCGACACTTGAGTATCTCCAGCTGTAGCCGTGCCTATTGTGGGTGCACCCGGCGCAGCAAACACATTACTAACGGTAATTCCATTGCCAGCCAGATCAGCAATGGTCAGGGCTGAGTCTGCGCCTGGCGCCCAATCTTCCGCCGCTGCGAGATTGTAAGTAGTGGCATCAACGGAGCTGGTTCCATTTTTATTCAGGAGGGCATTAGTACCTGACTTATCCGTGGCGCTCAACGTGAATGTAAAGCTGGTGCCCGAGGTGACCTCAACATTGGCGGTATCCGTTAAGGTATAGGTGGTACCCGCTTCTCCCCTAAGGGTAAATTTATTCGCGATAATATCATCGCTACCACCAGGGCCTGAGCTGGTGAAGCCAGCCCCGGTAACAGCTAATACACCCGTAGAGGCGCTATAAAGTGCGCTGCTAATGGTCGGCAGAGGGACATTAGTCACCGTAATGTTATTGCCCGAAGAATCCTCAACATCGAGGGTTGAATCCGCACCTGCAGCCCAATCATCTGCCGCCTCTAAGTAATAGGTGGATATATCTGTCGATAATCCCCCATTTTTATTGGCGATGAGATTGTAGGCGGCCTTATCTGTTGCACTAAAGGTTAACAAAAAGCTGATATTGGAGGTTATTTCGACGTCACTGGTATCGGTTAGGGTATAACTCGCACCCGCTTCACCGTGGAGCGTAAATTTATTTGCCACTATATCATTGGTAGCGCCTGCAAACCTACTAAATCCAGTTCCTGACACCGTGAGCACACCGGTATTGGCGTTGTAAGCTGCCGTAGAAATTGTTGGCAAAGGTACACTTGAAACCGTAATAGCATTGCCGGTCAAGTCTGCCGTGGCTGGTGCATCGGCGATAAAACCTGCCGCACCGGCAAGGTTATAGCTAGTTCCGCTCGTAGAAGTGGCATTATTTTTATTGGTCAGAACATTAACACTGGCGCGATCAATTGCACTCAGGGTTAAGGTGAAACTGGTCGCGGAGGAAATCTCGACATCGGCGGTATTGGTCAATGTATAAGTAGCGCCGCCTTCACCCGTTAGGGTAAATTTATTTGCAACAACATCATTGGTCGCGCCGGCCGTTGCCGTGAAATTAGTGCCGGTTACTACTAATGCGCCCGTCGCGGCATTGTAAGTAGAGCTGGTGATGGTAGGGGCGGGAAGTACAGCATCTGCAATAACTATATTATTGATACTGTGAGCAGTAGCAGACTGATCACCTTTATAACCACCGGCAGAAATATACAGCCTAACCTGATCGACATTGTCAAAGGTGCTATTTAGCGAAACCGTTGTAGGATTATAGCCTACGTCATATCCCTCAAAGTCTACAGTGGCAACTTCAGATCCATCTCTATAGCCTTTAACGGTAATGGTAGTAGTGGACGACTCTCCCCAGTTTAAATACTGAAATGAGTTAATTTGAAATTCACTGCCATCGCTTGATTTAATCGACATGCCTTTCCTTTCAAAATCAGCATCCGTTAAGGCGGTATAGGCTCCACTCCCGTAAAAGCTAGTATTTTGCCAAGTTATGTTGCCACCAGTGGTGCCAGCGGTGTCTATTATATTGTGGATCTGAATGGTAACACCGGCTAAATCAGTCGACCCGCCTTGGCCATCTTGAGCTACACCTCCTACAATACCAGTGTTGGAAGTGAACGTGAGCGTTCCATTTGCGGCGTGTGCTGTCGGCGCATTTAATGCCAGGCCTGAGAACAGGAGCAATGCCATAAAACATCGCGTAAACAACTTTGGGAAAAAGACAAGATATGACTTGGGATGTCTATCGCGATATATAAAGGACATAAAAAACTCCATCAAAGCCCCTAAGCGAGCCAGTATTTAAGAAATAAAATGTTAAACAAGCCGAGTAAAGAACAAATATATAGGTCTTACTTAATTCAACCCTCTGTAAGGGTGATTAAAGCACTATTTAAACCTGGCGCGATTAAAGTACATCCCTGTACTTCTGTTTAATCACATGCACTTACTCTTCATTAACTTCTTGAAGGGTAAATACCTTGTAAAGCAATAATGTAATTCATACCTAAATATGGATTGCGAATTGGAAAAGATTGGCTTCCGCCAGTATGTTCAACAACCGCCGTCACAGTACCTGCAGCAATAGTGATAGGATCAGCTGCCGCCGTAGACCAAATAGCAGCACTAGCAGGACCGCCAGGCGATGCTCCCAATACATTATTGGTTGCCGATGGCGCGGTTAGAGGATTAGTTGGCGTACCCGCCACAGTAAGGTTTACTGATGCTGGCATTGTATTATGGGTATGGTTGGGGAGCTGTGCTTGTGTAAGAGTAACTTGTTCACTACCACCTTTCTCACCCCATCGAACAGTTGATAAGCCTGGACCAGCCCCCTCGCCTACAGCTACACGCGCACGTAAATCTGGTAACGCAAATGTGTTTCTACCATCACCGCCATAGGTTGTGCCTAACAGTGCAAACAGAGAACTATTTTGTGCCACAGACAACAACTGACCGTCACATAAGGCCCAGCCACGTGGCACGAAGTTGAAACCCACCATGCGGATTTCGCCAAGAAATGGTTCTGACATGTTTTCTCTCCTTAGATTATTTACGATTAAGTCTATTTAATCTTGCTTGTTTTAAACGTCAGGACTTGTGATATTTTAAGCACAAAACGCGTTACCTAAATTTATCGCTAATAAGCCCTTTGCGCTTTACTGCGTATCACCTAAAAACAATTACAATGATCCAAACGATACAAGTGTAGTAAACAAAACGACACTGCAAGGGTATAGGCATAAAAAAGATACATTGGTACTATATTTAAATAATGTCATTTATGTTCGGTATTGCCACTGCATGCTTTCATGAGTATCCGTAACACCTTGTATAGTAAAACCTTGCTGATAATAAAGTGCTTTCGATCTTGGATTATCTATTGCTACAGACAAGTAAATGGGTACTTGCCGCCCCTTGGCATCTTGCTTAAGCGCGTCTAAAACTGCGGTGCCAACACCTTTGCTGCGGCTGTCAGGCGCTATCACCAAATCGACAAGCCACAAATATTCTGGCTTAACCTCTAAGGTCAGCTTGCCAATTACCTGAGCTTGGCGGCACAGGATATAATCCATTACGTTGGGGAATTGATTTTTGTAGGACATTTGTTGAAGTTGATATTGCTGCTGCAGTAGCATATCAACTGTAACTTGGGGTAATCCAAGTTGATAGAAATCGCTACGGGTAGAATAAAATAGCTGCGCCATAATAAATACGTCATCATCACTGGCTGGGCGCACACAGATATTCAATAGTGGATTTAGCTGACTTAACATTAGTACTCCAAAAATAAGACATAGTTAGCAATTGAAGGTAGCTAACATACTTAACATAATGCTCTGGCGCACAACGTCAAAAAACACCTTGAAAATAGTGTTTATTCACATAAGGTCACCCTGCATTTTTAAGTAAGGTCCGAATTTAACTCCGAACTATTGTCACTATATGCTGTTAAATTTGTTAAATTGCGTTGAATCACATTGGCTAAGATAATGAATTTATACCCTTATCAAAGTGACGCTTAAACATTCAGCACGCTTATTGAGGCTAGTATATAAAGGAAGAATGACAAGTGATGGCTAAACTTTTTGTCTGCAAAGGATTTATTGATGTTTAACTGGAATAACATAGATACAGTGCTATTAGACATGGATGGCACCTTGCTGGATTTACACTTTGATAACCATTTTTGGCTTACTTTAGTGCCGCAGCAATTAAGCCAACAAAGACAAATTAGCCTTGATGCGGCCAAGCAATTAGTCGAAAACGCTTACCACAAAGTGGCTGGCACATTAGATTGGTATTGTTTAGATTATTGGCAGCAACAGCTTGAGCTGGATATTCTCACCCTGCATTATTCACTTGTTGAACGGATTCAAATGCGTCAAGACAGCATGCCTTTTCTTATGGCATTAGGACGTGTGAATAAAAAACGTATTTTATTCACCAATGCTCACCCTAAAAGTTTAGCGCTGAAACTTGAGCATACTGAACTGGCGAATGGTTTAGATGCAATGTTATCAAGCCACGAAACGGGTTACCCTAAAGAGCATCCGCAGTTTTGGCTAACGGCGATTGAAAAATATCAGCTTGATCCCGCCAGATGTTTATTTATTGATGACAGCGAGCCTATTTTAGCGGCGTCTAAAAAAGCGGGCATAGGGTTTCAGCTGGGTATAAAAAATCCTGACAGCCAAAAAGGCCATAAGCTATTTAATGATTTTCCGGCAATTGATGATTACCATCATTTATTAGATGACTTACTTGCAGGCCAACATCTATAACGCTAGCCAAGGTAGTATTGGCGAAATTGTCCATAACCTCACTGATGAAAAAAGGGCGCGAATGCGCCCTTTTATAATCAATACTCGAACTCTCAGCACTCGCTGAAACTTATAAACCCGGAATAGCACCTTGATAGTTAATCGGATAATATCCTTGGCTATCTTGCCTGCCCAAAAATGCTAACGCTTCGGTTAAATCTTTTGGCTGAGCTGCTGTAGGCTTTATTTTAGCGCTGACTTTAACCAAGTTATTTTCCGCCAACGTAATCGTGCCGACTAAACCTAATTGATTAAGTTGTTCGTCGGTATTCAATTGCACTTGGCCATCAATACAGCTAAGACCTAAAGCAATATTACCCAATGGATACTCGCCAAATTGATTGGTCAGGTGAGTACTGTTTAAAAACAACTTACCCGCAAGCTGCTCACACCAGGGCAGCCCCTGCTCTAGCTTCTCTACCATTAAACTAATGTCACCATTTAATTGCGCTCTAAACGGCAAACGTGCTCCCGCAACAATAAAACTATTGGGCGCATCAAAGCGTAAGTTTTCAACCTGTAAACCAGAAAAAGAGTAACTGATACTGCCTTTACTGCTGACAGCCGTTGCCCGCGTACCGATTTTAAAATCAATATCTGCACGGCCAATAAACAATGCCCACGGACTCAACTGCCAACTCACCTGTTCTAATTGGCGTTGATCAATACGCACCAGATCGGCTTTACCATCCCATAGTGTGCCGTCCACACCCGCAAACTGAATATTATTCGGTAATGGCGCTACGCTCACTAACAGACTGGCAGGTAAATATACAATCAAAAAAATCAAATACACCACTACAGCAATGCCAATTTTGACAAATAATTTCACAAACATTCCTTACTGAGACAACTGAATACGTCTGACATTAACAAAACCCGCCGTATCTGAATCTGATAAATCGACGCTATCTAACGTTAAACCTTTTTGATCAACCAAATTATGTAAATAGTCTAACAGCGAGTCAAATGGCACTTCGTCCATCCACAGTTGAATTTTATTATCCTGTGGCTGCATTCGAGTTATCTCTAAATTATATTGGCTGGCAGTTTGGTTCACAATCGAGCTTAAACTGCCGCTAGCTTGAACTTTCGCTCCGGCTTTTTCAAGGCCAGCTATCTTATTGGCTGTTTGCTTCACATAATTTAAGTTTTGCAACTCAGCATTATAATTACGCTCGGCTGTTTGTTGAGCATTTGAAATAGGCGACCATACTCCCCAATACAAAATACCAATCACCACAAACACACTACAAAAACCGACTAATTGTTGCTCTCGATGCACTAAGCCTTGCCACCAAATACGCAAATTATCCATCTTATTTGCTCCTCAAGGTTAGTGTGCTGGTAACACTGTCTTCATTACTGTTCATTGCACCGCCATCGAGCTGGAAGTCTTTACTGACAATGTCTTTAAATTTATCTAATTGGGCATAATTGTCAGCAACAACCTGCATCCTTAATTCATTACGGTTTGCATCAAAACGCAATGAGGTGGGTTTAAGTTGAGGTACACTGGAAAATGCGGGCTTCAACCCATCTAACATTTCAAAAAATGCTACTCCACCACCTTGACCTTGCATGCTGCGCAACTGGCTATTGATTTGGGAGCGAATATCCACAATACGATTAATGCTTGGCGCTACAGACTTAAATATCGCCTCACTTTGAATTTTCATTGCCGCTGTCTGATGATTTAATTGAGAAATCGCCAAACCTTTATTAACGAGCGCCAATACCAAAACAGCTACCATCATAATCGCAGCATTACGCCATAACATAAGGTGTTTGCTGTATTCTCGTTTTGGTTTATATGCACCTGATAATAAGTTAACCGGGGCATTCAAAATACCTTTGGCCAATACCATCATAGGGAGCTCAAGCGGCTTAGGTGACAGCGTTATATGGTTATCGTTAAAGGTTATTCCTTCACTATAACAAGCAACATCAATGCTCTGCTCGATAGCGGCACTTTTTTGCGCCTCTGCGACTAACTTTGGCAATGCTAAGTCAGTCCAGGCCTTAGGCAAACTGACACCAGCACCTTCGCCTGTTCGCAATAAATACTCATCACCAAAGCTCATAATAGCCCAACGACATTGCTCAAGGGGTAAGGCTAAGCAATCTGGCACAATGCGTTTTGCTTTTAAACCTGCATCCATTAACCATGTTAGCCATAATTGCATTTGTTGATGCTCAACCGCGACCACATTAACATTGTCACCATGGCGGGTTCCTACCACAAAATGCATGTTATCTACATCACTGGCAATGGACTCTTCCAGCATAAATGGCAACGCCTTAAGCGCTTGACGTTGGCCTTTTTCAGGTACCGCTATTTTAGTTAACGTCATACTTGCTGCTGGCACTAACACATCAACAGGTCGATTACCCACACGAGCTGTTAAGCTGTTAAGACTGAGCGCATCGGGTAATTCGCCTGAAGCAATGATTTCTTGCTCCTGCTCAGACCACACTAACCATGAACATGGGTGATCTGCTGTTTTACCTAATCGGATAAATAGCCTTTCAGACACTGTTATTCTCCACCAATCTCTTACCGCATCATGCGGTTGAGTTTGTTATTATTGTTGGCCACCGTACTGGCGAGTGATGACATCTAAATTATTGCCACTGCGCTTCAATACACTGTCCATTCTGAATATTGCATTATCTACTTTGGCACCTGAGTGCAGTAAAAAATAATCACTCGTAATCACAAAACTTGAACGAAGAGTCGCTTCAGACTTTATCCCTCTTACAGAGGAGTTATCCCAAAAATCTTCTATTTTTTCAAAACCATCTGCAGGCCGCTGGTTAATAATATTTTCGGCATCGGCAATAGAAATCTGATTATCCAACATGCCTACCATTAACGCCGCTTGTTCAACTTCAATAGTATTTACATTGAGCAATTGGCGATCATCACCGGGTATCGCACAAATATAGGGTAATAGTGTTACATATATATCTTGGGTAAAACCCAGTACTGCACGAAGCTCACTACGATGCTGCATTAATGTATTCGCTGCACGATACGGTACTTTTCGAGACTCATATTCGGCATCTTCTGCACCAAATGGACCCGATAAAGTATCTTCATCAATATAATCTTTTAGGGTATGCGTTAAGCGCTCTGCACCAAACTCATCCATGCCTAGGGCAATTAATAACCCTTGAAACTGCTTAGCCGCCAAGGTTAATTTTGGCTGCCCATTTTCAACTTCTTTTGACTCAAGCCCTACGGCATTCAAGTTGAAACAGGCACGCATATCTTGTATTTCACCGGCAATTTGGCCGTCTTCAACAGGAAAAATCACGTCGGCTAATGCCCAATATTGCTGGCGATGAACGATATTACCGTCGGCATCTTCAAAGTCTTGTTTGAGCACTTTCATTGCCAACTCTTCGCCGGACAGGGCATACCAATAAGCCTGATCATATTGCGCTAAATTAAGTGTACGACGCATGGAAAGCTGGTTGCGACTGGTAATGTTAGTGGCAATTGTGACTACCACAGCAACAATTAAAATCACCACTATCATGGCTACGCCCTGCTGCTTATGACGCCCCATCAACCTCGTCCACCATCATTACCATTGCCGACATTACGGCCATTATCATCAGTCCCGTCACCATTATTCGTACCATCGTCAACTTTATCTTTGTCTGACTCATTATTACCGTTTGATCCATTATTAGAATCATTTTTGTCGCTAGGTTTGGGTGCTGATGCGCCTTTGGGTAATAAAAACTGGCGTTGAATTTTTCCTAAACCCTCAATTTCCAGGTTAATTGCAATTCCTTTTGGCATGGTGGTGCCATCGGTTTTTCGCTCCCATTTATCATTAATATAAAATGAATATTCTATTGATAATACATTTTCAATAATAAGTGTTTTTAATGGCTCTGCACCACTTTCAGGCTCTGGGTAAGGATAATACCAACGCTCTAAGCGACCACCTTGAACAACATAGGCAACCGACTGGATACTGCCTCGGGGTAAAATACCATCAGGGTTTAACCAACCTAACCGATAAAACACCAATGCTTCAGTTTCTGACCCTAGTAGGTTGTCACCACTTTGAAAATAACTGTTACTGCGTTCACCATCTAAGCCGCGAAATGTACGCGCAACTATTTGACCCAAATCTCGCTCAATTGCGCCAAAACCTTGTTGTAATGCTTTTAAACGAACGGAGAAAGCCTTGGTCACTTCGTCGTTTTTCATTACGGTCGATAACACTGAGTTTGCTGCAAGGCCGATCATCGCAAAAATAGCGATAGCAATAAGCATCTCAAGTAAGGTAAAACCTTTATGGCCTTTAACCGCGGTTGTGAACATAACTACTCACTTGTGCCACTATGCGGGTATAACGTTGATCTTTACTCACACTGACTCGGATCATTCTGAAATTATCATCGGTGGTTTTTATCACTTCTTGACGCCAATACCACTCTTCACCTGCCAGCTCTACTTGGCCATCTTTTGAACCAATGTCGGGAAACTTGTCTGGCAAACGCGCCTCAACCATTTGATTACTGGCAACCCATTGCCCTAAGGTTCGCTCTTCTAAAATGGGCATATTAGCCATTTGCTCGCCTAAACTTTTTGTGACTGACACAGCTGCAATAGAAAATACTGCTAAGGCGACAATCACTTCTAGTAAGGTCATGCCTTTAGAGTTGTTCATCAAAACGCCCTATCGATAATCGCCCTAATGCATCACCCACAACTAATACATCAATAGGTTGTCGGTTTTCATCGTTTATTGAAAAGTTCAGCTCAAATGGGGTCATCTCACCGCTTGGAAACAACAGAATTTGAGGTTCAGGATTTTTCTTTTTATCTTCAGCACTGGGCTCGTCAATAAAAGGCTCATCAAACCAGGAGTCTTGTTGCTCATCCTCTTGGTCAAGAGGCATACCATCTAACACTAAATTAAGCGTCATTCCTGGCGCTAAATCATGAACAGATAACAGCTTATCTTGCTCTATGGGTTCCCATTTAGCATCTTTATAATACACAAATTGGTATGCGCTTTCGTCAACCACTATGCCAATGAATTGGCCACTTAACACGGTTTCATCGAGTACTAATTCTACTGCAGCCATAAAGCGTTGAGCTTGCTTTTTTAACTCTTGTTCAGGCCCAGCACTGCCCATTGATAGGGTGACAGCCGCAGCGGCTAGCCCCATCAATAATGCAACAAGCAAGACTTCTAGTAGCGTAAAACCAGATTGACGATATTTTTGCATGGTTTATTGGAAATCTTGTAAATTCCAGTTACCGATATCATCTTCAGTACCTGGTTGACCATCTGGGCCTGCGCTAAAAATATCTAACTTGCCGTTTTCACCTGGGCTTAATAATAAATATTCGTTGCGCCATGGGTCCTGTGGCAAACGTTTTACATAGCCATCATCACGGTAGTTACGTGGTTCTGGCGATGATGACGGTTTTTGAACCAATGCATCTAAACCTTGATCTGTGGTTGGATAAACACTGTTATCTAGCTTATACATGTCTAATGCGTTTTCGAGTGCAACGATGTCAGATACCGCTTTTTGCTGATCAGCTTTATCCTTGTTACCCATTAAGTTGGGAACAACCATTGAGGCTAAAATCCCTAGAATAACGATAACAACCATGACCTCAAGTAAGGTAAAACCACGTTGTTTGGTGTGCTTTTGCATTGAATACTTCCTCTAAAACAGTGTTGTTAATATTATGTGGATTAAGGCTTTAGCATTAACCGCTGATTAAATTGTTGAGTTCTAAAATAGGTTGTAAAATTGCCATTACAATAAATAACACTACACCTGCCATGCTAACAACAAGCAGCGGCTCAAATACGCCGATAGCAATATTAACGTTAGATTCAAATTCACGGTCTTGGTTATCTGCCGCACGTTCTAACATATTTTCTAGCTGGCCACTTTTTTCACCCGAAGCGATCATATACAGCATCATAGCGGGAAAAAGCTTAGTGTTGGTTAATGCTGCGCCTAAACTGGTACCTTCGCGCACTCTAGCACCGGCATCATCAACGGCAGCACGCACTTTCACATTTTGCAGTACTTCACTGGCAATACGCATACCATCTAATAATGGCACCGCACTAGCGGATAAAATACTTAAGGTTCGAGCAAATCGTGCGGTATTGATACTCTTACTGACCTTACCAATCACAGGAAGTTTCAATAGTAATGAATCAAACTTCATCCGCATTGCTGGCTGAGTTAATAAGCGTTTAAGTACAACAAACAAGGCGACAATCACGCCAACAAGAATAAAACCGTAGTTTTGCACAAAGTCAGAGGCAAGAATTAAAAACTGGGTTGTGCCAGGTAACTCTTGTCCCATATGTTCAAATTGACCAACCACTTTAGGTACGACTGCGGCCAATAATACCGCAATGACGCCAATGGCAACCGTGGTCAGTACCGCAGGATAAATCATCGCCTGAGTCAGTTTTGATTTCAATTGTTGGCGGCGCTCGGTGTAATCGGCTAAACGATTTAACACTACTTCTAAATGGCCCGATTTTTCACCCGACGCCACCATAGCGCGATATAAGTCATCAAATACATGGGGGAATTCCGCCATTGAGTCAGCAAGGCTATAACCTTCGACCACCCGTGAGCGAACCGCCATAATCATATTACCTAAACGGGCTTTTTCAGATTGTTGCCCCACAGCTTTTAAGGCTTCTTCAATAGGTAAACCCGCGGCAACTAAGGTGGCAATTTGTCGGGTAATTAACGCCAATTCCGCGACAGAAATACGTTTCTTAAATAAGTTACCAAAACTAAAACCGCCACTTTGTGAACGAGCCTCTTTGTCTGCCACTTGCTGTATTTCTACCGGCATTAGGCGTTGTTCACGTAATTGACTACGGGCATGACGCGCCGAGTCGGCTTCTATCACCCCTTTTTGTTGCTTGCCTTTTTTATCAAGGGCTTTGTATTCAAACGCTGCCATTGATTATTCCTCGCGAGTGACGCGTAGTACTTCTTCTAATGTAGTTAAGCCTGCCAGCACTTTACTCATGCCGTCATGACGAATACTTGGGATGGTTTTACGGACATATTTTTCAATGGCTAACTCACCACGGCCACCGTGAATAAGTTCACGCACGTTATCATCAACCACCAGCAGTTCATGAATGCCGGTACGGCCACGATAACCATTTTCGCCACAGGCTTTACAACCTTTGGCGCGGAATATAACCCGTGTGTCATTGGCGGTTATGCCTAATAATTCACGTTCACGTTCATCTGGCACATGCGATTCTTTACATTTAGGGCATAAGGTACGAATAAGTCGCTGCGCTAATACGCCCAGTAAACTAGATGAAACCAGAAAAGGTTCTACGCCCATATCTTGCAGACGCGTAATCGCACCAGAAGCGGTATTGGTATGTAAGGTTGAAATCACTAAGTGACCCGTAAGTGATGCTTGTATGGCAATTTGTGCGGTTTCTAAGTCGCGGATTTCGCCTATCATTACCACATCGGGGTCTTGACGTAATATGGCGCGTAAACCTCGGGCAAACGTCATGTCGACTTTATTGTTAACCTGAGTTTGGCCTACACCTTCTAATTCATATTCGATAGGATCTTCAACGGTTAAGATATTGGTGTCTTTGGAGTTGATTTCAGTCAAGCCAGCATACAAGGTAGTACTTTTACCTGAACCTGTGGGACCGGTCACCAAAATAATGCCATGGGGCTTACGAATAAGTTGATCGAATTGCTCGCGAATACCGGGTGTCATGCCCAATTGCTGTAAATCAAGGTTACCGGTATTTTTATCTAACAGACGCATCACCACACGTTCGCCATGACTCGACGGCATGGTCGAAACACGCACATCGACCGCACGCCCAGCAATACGCAGCGAAATGCGTCCATCTTGTGGTACACGTTTTTCGGCAATATCTAATCGTGCCATCACTTTAATACGTGACACTAGCAAAGAAGATAACTTGCGGTTTGGTTTTAAAACTTCCTTCAACACACCGTCAATACGGAAACGGACAATAAGTTGTTTCTCATAGGTTTCAATATGGATATCAGAGGCTTCTTCTTTAATGGCTTCGGATAACAAAGCGTTAATCAACTTAATGATTGGCGCATCATCATCACCTTCGAGCAAATCCTCTGTTTGAGGCAACTCTTCAGCTAAGGTAAACAAGTCCATCTCGTTACCAATATCTTCCATAAGCTGTTGTGCTTCTGACGAATTGGCCTGATAAGCTTGGGTTAACTTAGCTTCAAAAGTGGTTTTTTCCAATTTGAATAAGGGTAAATCTTGTCCTGTATAACGACGCGCCTCAAGCATGGCTTCAATAGGGGTCGCCTCAGTGTAAAACAACGACAACAGCTCATCTTGTTTAGCCAGCACCAATTGAAAACGGTGGGCAAACGTGAACGGTAGTCGCTCTTTGCTATTAGAGTGGAAGACCTCATCGCCTTCCACTTCTAGCGCTAACTCTTGAGATGCCTGCGCCAACGGATCCGCTGCGATATCAGTCATCATTTTGCTCACTATCATTTAGATCATTTGTTTGCTTGCTTTCATTAATGCTTCTTAATGCCGGGTCAGTTTCACGCATTTGGGTTTCTAACCCTTTACCATTTTTATAACGTTCAAGTACCTGGTTAACGTCATCCGGAACATAAGTGTCTTGATCCCACTCGTCCAAAATTGGCACATTAGAGTCAGGCATTAAGTTAATACCGCCACGTTGCTGTTCAAGTTGCAGTGCACGGAAATAGTTATACTTACGACCGGCTATGCCTTCCATGGTGATACCGTCACGGATAATGGTTGGCTTGATAAACACCATTAGATTTTTCTTTTTCTTACCGCTTGAAGACGATTTAAAGAGATGACCAATAATAGGTAGATCACCTAAAAACGGCACTTTTTGCACGCTTTCTTGAACTTCTTCACTGATTAAGCCACCCAGTACCACAATTTGACCAGAATCAGCCATAACAGTCGTAGTTAAACGGCGAGTCGCAAAGGTCACATCAACACCGGTTTTACCGTTAATGCCTGACACCTCTTGCTCAATCGTTAGCTTAACCGAAGTCCCTTCGTTAATTTGCGGTACGACTTTTAATTTAACGCCCACTTCTTTACGTTCAACGGTTTGAAAAGGGTTACTGTTACCATTACTGGAATTTTGGCTGCCGGTTAAAATAGGTACTTCATCACCAACAATAAACGAGGCTTCTTGGTTATCAAGGGTGGTGATTGACGGCGTTGCCAATACGTTTGAATTTGTATCGCTTGATACCGCTTGAATAAGTGCTCCAAAGTCACCCATAGCAACGCCCCAGGCCATACCATTTACTTTGCCTAAAGCTTGTGCAAGTAAAGTAATATCGCCCTGAGAACTTGGGTTTTGACCAATTACCTCACCTGTACTTGGATTAGTAATAAAAGTACCTTCTTGTTCGCGTGCATTCCATATACCTGCACCAATCTCACCAATCGTTGGGCCTAGGTTATTAAACTGAGTACCGCCACCGGCTTCGGTAACCCATTGAATGCCAAAACCAACATCATCGCCTTCGGCAACTTCAACGATAATGGCTTCAACCAATACCTGTGCTCGGCGAATATCGAGTTGGTTTATCACGCTTTCGATAGTGCGCATTTGATCGGGTTCAGCACTGATCACCAAGGCATTGGTGTCAGCGTGGGCCATAATATTAATTTCGCTACGGCGCTTACTGCCACCAGCTTGTTGAGCACCGTCTTTGTCACTTTGTAAATTTTGCGCAAAACCGGTTAATACTTCGACTAAATCTTCGGCATTGGCATAACGTAAATAACGTACTTTGGTATTACCAGTATTCGCTTGTTCTGCATCTAAACGTTTAATTAACTCAACTACGCGTTGACGGCTTTTTTCATCACCGCTGACAATCACAGCATTGGTGCGCTCGTCGGCAACCACTTTAGGTGCTTGGCCAGGTAGTTGTGATTGATTAGCACTTGAACGGTAAAGTGTGTCAATGATGCGAACAATTTCACCCGCCGAAGCAAACTCTAATGACACCACTTGAACTGCGGTATCACCTTGTTTGTCAACGCGGCGAACAATATCCACCAACTTGTTAACAACAGCGGCTCGCCCCGAAATCATTAATACGTTTGATGGGTCATAGTTAACAACGTTACCGCCACCCGCGTTATCATTTAATTGGCGCAATAGCGGTGCAAGCTGCTTAGCTTCGGTATTGTATAGCGCCACAATACGCGTCACCATTTCGTCACCTAAACCAGGAGTAGAGTCATCAGCAACACGAATTGCAGCAGTTTTAGCGTCTTTATCTTTAATGACTTTAATGACATGGTTTTCCATTTCAACCACGGCATAACCATATACTTGCAGCACATTGAGGAAAAACTGGTAATACTGATCGTCATTTAACAGATCATAACTACGCACATTAATTTTACCGCGCACGGTAGGATCGACAATAATAGTTTTATTCAGGTTTTTACCGACAATATTAATAAACTCTTGTATGTCAGTTCCTTTGAAGTTGGCAGCATATTGTTCCGACCAAGCGCCATGGGAAGCGAGCATCGCAGCACCAGCAATCATGCCTGCAATAATCTTGTGTCGAAGTCCTTTGTTATTCATTATTCTTATTCCCCTAATGCCACTACTTATTGTGGCAAGCTAAACATGATTTCGACCAATTGTCCTTCGCGTTCGACCATCACCGACATTTCTGTCAGTTCAGACAACTGCGCCATCACTTCTAATGCCTGACTCATTTCGGTCAGATCAAATCCGTTAATTGATTTAGCTAAATCACTCGGTTGGAACCCTGCCTGTTTAAACAGTTCCGCATCTTTACCTGGATTTAAACGATACCCGGCTATTTCTCCGTCTCTTTGAACGGGGGAAATGGCAATATAATCGGTAATTTTACTTGGGTCAGACAGCAACTCATCACGTGAATGAGCCAATTCAGCAGAAAGCTCACTGTTGCGCATGTCCACTTGCCTAACATCACGCGAGTTAATTTTAGCCTGCTGGAGCTGCTGATTAACATTACTTTGCGTGGTGTATGCCAAGCCATCTAACATCAAGGTTTCATAGCGCCCCGAGTTAGTAATAATGATGCGGTCGGCGTAGACTTCTTTAAGTGAAGCAGACGTCCCTTTAATTTTATCGCCAAGGCTGTAGGTCTCTTGGTTGCCGCTAGATTCAATAACAGCCAGGCCATGTCGCTCTGATGTTGATGCAACCACACCCGTTAATAAAATGGATAAATTGGTTTTAGGTGCATCAGTGATTTGCTCAACAACCTCTGCCTTGGGCCGACTATTATTGTTATCAACTTGACCAAACAATAATAAATTGCGCACAGCATCAAGCTCCACACGCTTGGCGGAAGAGGCCGACACAGGAGAGGGTTGCCAATTTGCCTGATTATCAGACACGGGCATTAACTTCCATGTAATTTGTGCAGCAAGCAGCAACACAAGTATAAGACCTAAGCCAAAAACGATATTACTCACTTGCTTGTGAGGAATAACGGCCGCTTTGGTGATCAGTTTATCTAATAAATCCATAGGTTTTGGACCCTCTATACTTTTACAGTACAGGCCTCTGTTTTATGTTGTAATTTAGTTATAGCTTCTCATGCTAACTCACACAGCAATAAGCAACAAGCCCACAGCAGATCAATTGGCGAAATACGCCCAAATATGCTAACTTTACGCGCCTGAAAAGGGTGTGAGGCCTGCCGCTTTTTACGATGATACTTTATCGATATGACGGTAAAATGAATCAGCTTGTGAACTCAGTCCAGTTTATGGAGGCGCTTTGAAAGACAATAAGTCCGATAAATCCACTATTAGGCTCGACAAATGGCTTTGGGCAGCTCGTTTTTACAAAACCCGCGCATTAGCCAAAGACATGATTAATGGCGGCAAAGTACATTACAATGGACAACGTACTAAATCCAGTAAGAATGCTGAGCTGGGTTGTAAAATACGCATTCGCCAAGGTCACGACGACAGAGAGGTTGTTATTGTAAAGTTATCGGAGCAACGACAAGGTGCTGAAATTGCCCAAACACTTTATCAAGAAACCGAACAAAGCATTATTAAACGTGAGTTTAACGCCGAAGCAAGACGATTGAACATGCTAAACAATCCGGTTCCAGACCATAAACCGGATAAAAAACAGCGCAGACAGCTTATGCGCTTCAAAGAATTATAGAATTAGACGATTAATCAATTAATCGACTTATTACAGAAGAGATACGTGATGACTAACGATATATTACACCGCTACCTGTTTGATAATGCTGATGTCCGTGGTGAAATTGTTCAATTACAAGATTGTTACCAACAAGTACTATCCGCCCATGATTATCCTGTAGCGGTTCAGCATTTATTAGGTCAATTGATGGCAGCAACCTCTTTACTGACAGCCACAATTAAATTTTCTGGTGATATCAGCGTCCAGTTACAAGGTGACGGCCCAGTATCATTAGCGGTCATTAATGGCAATAACAAGCAAGTATTACGCGGCGTTTCACGCTGGAAAGGTGATATTGCCGCTGATGCTAGCCTGCAAGATATGATGGGCAAAGGCTATATGGTGATAACCCTAACACCGGATGAAGGTGAGCGTTATCAAGGTATTGTGTCATTAGACCACTCGAATATGGCGGCCTGTTTAGAAGAATACTTTAACCAGTCAGAGCAGCTACCGACTCAAATTCAGCTTTTTGCCAACGGTCAACAAGCGGCGGGAATGTTGTTACAGGTATTACCTTCTAAATCAGCTGAAAATGAAGACTATGAGCACTTATCAGCAATTACTGCCACAATTAAAGCTGATGAATTGTTCACCCTTGACGCTGAACAAGTGCTACATCGCTTATATCATCAAGAAGAAGTGCGTTTATTTGATCCTGTAAATGTGACATTTAAATGCAGTTGTTCACGCGAACGTACCTCAGCAGCTATTCGTACTATTCCACAGACTGAAGTGGAGCAGATTTTAGCTGAAGAAGGTAAAATTGATATGAACTGCGAATACTGCTCAATAATGTACACCTTTGACCGCATCGACATCGCCTCCATTTATGCCATAAGCCCAAGCAACGACACTGCACAGTAACCTCACCACGTAAAAAAAGCTGAAAGGGTTTCACAAAAAAGGCGCTAAATGCGCCTTTTTTGGTCTTTGTTCTCAGCAAAAAATAGACAAACCTGAAAAACTTTCAAAAAAATTACCAAACTGTTCGTTACCCCGCTTACAACATACGTTACAATCAAGCATCTGAACGGCATAGACATATAATAATAGTCTTTCAGAAAACCTCTTTCTTATGCTTTAGAGCGAAAACGACCTATAAAATTGGAGATTTACACTATGGCGGATGTATCAAACCGCGTTCACCTTAATCCGACAACTGCGCAACTTGTTGAAATAGCGCTTCTTCGTGGCGAAGGTCAACTTACCGCAAACGGTGCATTAGTGGCAAAAACGGGCGAAAGAACAGGACGTTCACCTAACGATCGTTTTATTGTTAAAGAATCAGGCTCAGAAAGTGAAATTGAGTGGGGCAAAGTTAACCGCCCATTTGATGCAGGAAAATTTGATGCGTTATGGGGCCGTGTAGAAGCTTACCTTGCAGATAAAGAATTGTTTATGTCTGAACTTGAGGTAGGCGCAGATGATGACCATTATTTACCGATAAAAGTCACTACCGAATATGCATGGCACCAGATATTCGCACGTAATTTATTTATCACGCCAGAAACCTTTAACCGTGGCAACAAAGACGTTTGGCAAATAATCAATGCGCCAGGCTTTGTTTGTGTGCCAGAGCGTGATGGTACCAACTCTGAAGCAACAGTTATTCTTAACTTTGCTGAGCGTAAAGTGCTGTTAGCGGGTCTTAAATACGCCGGTGAAATGAAGAAGTCGATGTTCTCGGTGCAAAACTTCCTACTACCAGCTAAAGGCGTGCTACCAATGCACTGCTCGGCAAACGTAGGCCATGATGGCGATACTACCCTGTTTTTTGGTTTATCAGGCACAGGTAAAACCACCTTGTCAGCCGATCCAAAACGTTTCTTAATTGGTGATGACGAACATGGTTGGGCACCGGGTGGCGTGTTTAACATTGAAGGCGGCTGTTACGCCAAATGTATCGATTTAAGCCAAAAGAATGAACCTGTTATTTGGGATGCTATTCGTTTTGGTACCGTGCTTGAAAACGTCGTATTAGATGCTAACCGCGTGCCTGACTATTCAGATACCAGCTTAACCGAAAATAGCCGCGCAGCTTATCCACTTGAGCATATTGCCCAACGTAAAGAAGAAAACTGTGGCGCAGAACCAAACTCAGTGGTGTTTTTAACCTGTGATGTCTCTGGTGTATTACCGCCAGTTTCAATACTGACTAAAGAGCAAGCTGCCTATCACTTCTTGTCTGGTTACACGGCTAAAGTGGGTTCAACTGAAATGGGCTCTACTGCTGCGATTCAATCAACGTTTTCAACCTGTTTTGGTGCGCCTTTCTTCCCTCGCCCAGCGGGCGTGTACGCTGAATTATTAATGAAGCGTATTGAATCATTTGGTAGCCGAGTGTACCTCGTTAATACCGGTTGGACAGGTGGTCCACATGGTGTTGGTAAGCGTTTTGACATACCAACAACTCGCGCTATTGTTGATGCTATTGTTAGTGGTGAACTAAAAGATGTTGAAACAGTTCATATCGACAAATTGAATTTAGCGGTACCCGTTGCAATTACAGGTGTTGATAGTAAGTTACTTAACCCAGTTAACACTTGGGCTGATAAAGCTGAATACGATAAGTATGCCCAACAAATTGCCCAAGAGTTTGCGGCAAACTTTGTTAAATACGATGTGTCAGATGCGATTAAAAATGCTGGACCTAAAGCTTAACTCCCCTTGCTTTAGGTTACTATTTTAACCGCTGATAAGCCCTAACCTAGTTAGGGCTTATTTTTTACCCTTTCACTACCCGTTTAAACCTGTCTCACCAACAACCTATTCTGATTAACATCATCTGACTTACCCTATTAAATAGGCTATTGGGTCAATTCTCACCGACCGCTATAGGTGTACCTGATTAGCCAAGTTAATAACTTTGTAACAAGCTTTAACATCTAGGTTATTTCACACAAAACGTTGCTATGATAAGTAATATTTTAAACTGTTCAAACTCATAAGAATAATATTAAGCGAGCCACGATGCACAGATTAGCTTTATCAACCAGTATTGCCGCGATGTTACTGTCGACAGCATGTTTTGCCGATACACACTCAAATGCGCAATTTATTAATGATGCTATTTTGCCGCCAATGCATGCCTGGCAAGGTAAGAGTGAGTCATTATTGGTGGCAAATGATCACCCATGGGTAACGCCATTTGAACAGCAAAATTATCTTAGCAGCCCTAGCTATGCCGACACGGTAAGTTGGTTTGATAAACTGGTGCAAAGTAGCCCAATGCTTAAAAAAGTCAGTATAGGCAAAAGTCCGCAAGGGCGAGATATTTGGATGATTATCGCCTCTCAAAACGGTGCAGCAACCTCTGATCAATTAAGCGAAAACAATAAACCCACTGTGCTGGTACAAGCAGGTATTCACTCTGGTGAAATAGACGGTAAAGATGCCGGCATGATGTTGCTGCGCGACATAGCACATGGCAACAAAAAAGCCTTATTAGACAATACAAACCTGCTTTTTATTCCTATTCTGTCGGTTGATGCCCATGAGCGAAGCAGCCAATATAGTCGCGTAAATCAACGCGGCCCCATTAATATGGGCTGGCGCACAACAGCGACAAATCTTAATTTAAACCGAGATTACGTCAAAGCAGATGCGCCTGAAATGCAGCATGTGTTAAGCGTCATTAACCAATGGCAACCTGACCTGTATATTGATGTGCATGTCACCGACGGCATTGACTATCAATATGATGTCACCTTTGGCTATAACGTTAAGCAAGGTGCTAGCCCACAGATATTTGCATGGCTGGATAGCACTTATAGACCAGAAATTGAATCAGCTTTGTCAGCCAATGATCATATTCCAGGTAAACTGATATTTGCCAATGACAATACCGACATGTACAAAGGTGTGTCTTACTGGAACCCAAGCCCCCGTTTTTCAAATGGTTATGGTGATGCACGACATTTACCGACAATCTTAATTGAAAATCACAGCTTAAAACCGTTTAAACAACGCGTTTTAGGCACCTATGTAATGTTAGAGCAAACCTTAAAAACGTTAGGAGAACACAGTAAAACCTTATCGGCGGCTATTCGTCAGGATCAACAACGGCTTGCTAGTAATATAGTGTTAACCTGGAAAGATGAGCCCCAAGCAACATGGGACTTTAAAGGTATTGATTACAAGCTTGAAAAAAGTGCTATCAGCGGCGCAAATGTGGTGCGCTGGACCGCAGAACCCAAGCTTTATAAAGACCTGCCTGTTATAGGAAATACGAAAGCTGACATCCAGGTGACTCGACCCAACGCCTATTATATTCCGTCACAATGGACAGCCGTGATTGAAAAATTAGTATTACACGGTATAGAAATGACCAGCTTGGCTAAGCCGATAACGATCACCGCCGAGCAGTATCGCTTTGAGCACCCTAAATTTAGCCAACAGGATTATGAAAGCCGTCAAACAGTAACGGCCGATACCATCAGTGACACAGTCAAAGTCACACTCGATGCTGGTACAATTAAAATTGATACCGCACAACCGCTTGGCAACTTAGCCATATTGTTGCTTGAGCCACAGGCTGAGGATTCATTATTTTTCTGGGGATTTTTCAACACTATTTTTACTCGTACTGAATACATTGAAGATTATGCTGTTGAGCCTTTAGCGGTAAAAATGCTCGCACAAAATCCACAGTTAAAAGCTGAATTTGAGCAGGCATTACAAGATGAAAGCTTTGCCAGTGACAGTGATGCAAGATTGCGTTGGTTTTATGAGCGCAGCCCTTATTACGATCAACAATATCAAGTGTATCCAGTCTTAAGAGAAGTCCAATAAACACGAAAATATCGCCATCGAAAACATCGATGGCGATATTTTTATCAATGTTATATGAGACTAGATGATTTAGTGTCCACGCTCAATGTCACCTCCAGTTGACACAGGAATGCGCCACCATAATCTGTTGTCATCTAAAGGCGTTGTTTCAGGTAAATGAGGGTTAGTTAATTCAAGAATATGTGAGTGACTAAAACGACTTAGTGGGAAAATATCCGCTGTAGTCGGGTGTTGCTTAATAAAAGTAGCCAACTCACCACTATCAATAAGACGATTTAACCCCAAACTAAGCCGCTGCTTTAATTGTTCATTTTGCTTACTAACGAAGAAATACATAGGTAATGGATAGCGTAGTAAAAGAGGCTCATATGCCACTAATCCTTGATTAGTAGGGGCACTCAATTCAGCATAGACCTCATTGAGTCCTCGGGGAAAATAATCACAGCGCCCCTGCTTTAACATTGAATACATTAAATTAAAACTAATAATACGTTCAACATTATAGCCATTAAACTCTAATATATCTGAATCAGGCCACTGAGACCCCTGACAAGCTTTGAGCTTTTTTAATTGCTCTGCTGTCTTAATTGATTCAAATAACGTGAGATTAGCCTTATCGATAACAGGGACTCGAATACCTAACAGCCCACCGATAAGGGGAATAGCTATTGCGCCGTATTGTTGCTCTCGCTCAACATTAGTCCCTGCCCAAAACACATCTAACATATCGCGATCAAGTAATTGAAAGCCCCTCGACTGTGACACGTTAATGTCTACGGTAACCACATCAACCTTGCCAAAATCAGCTTCAGTGCTTTGCAACACCTTAAGTAATAAATCTTGGTAATAAATATGGCTTAGGTTATCTGCTGATTGTGCAGATTCTGTTCGAATAGTGTCTTGTGCCAGCGCATAAAGCGGACTTGTTAGTAAAAAAAATGCTGTCGCTAGCCGATAAAAAATCATAAGCAAATCACTCGAAATAAGTATTAATAAACATTGAGTTCGCCTAAAACTAGCGAACCATCTTACTGGTTCACGCGTATATTATTATGCACTGCTTTTAATTAAGTCTAATTTTTTATGTCTTGGCAATTTTTTTACTGCAATTTCACGCTTGGTCGCACTGCTGCGGCAGCTCAATGACTCTTGATACACCAATGTTAGTGGACCTTTACCTTTAAGGTACTTTGCAGCCAAAGGGCCTGATGATTGATGCTCAGAGAAACGTCGGGCGACATCAGTGGTTATCCCTGTGTATAAATGCCCATTGGCACACTTAATTATGTATAAAAACCAATCTTTTGCTGATTTTTTTTGCTGCATATTTGCTAAAAACCTTAAGTTGGATCATAAAACACTACGATTATCATGGCATACTAACCGACAATTTTATCTTCTCACCACTTGGTGATGACAACCCTGCTTTAAAGGAATATCTGATGATAGCAACTCAAGACCCTTGTGCTCAACCTACGTTATTACACCCAGATGACGCTATGGTACAGCTACTTGAACAAGTTGAAACCACTGAAGACTCTGAAGTAGTTGAGTTATCACACTCTATCGGACGAGTATTAGCAGAAGATCTTGCGTCAGGTTTAGATTTACCTCCCTTTAATAATTCTGCGATGGACGGTTACGCAATGCGATTTGCGGACTTAATACCCAATCAGTCAGAAACCACACTCACTTTAGTTGGCAGCTCATTTGCAGGCCATCCTTATAGCGGTAAAGTTACCGCAAATACCTGTATTCGGATCATGACAGGTGCACCTGTGCCACAGGGTTACGATACCGTGCAAATGCAGGAAAAGGCGGTGACTAATGGTGAAGAAATTACGATTACCCACCCAGGCAAGCAAGGGGCAAATATACGATATCGCGGTGAAGAGCTTACCGCTGGCACCAAAGTATTATTTAGCGGCACACAAATTAGAGCCGCCGAAATGGGCGTGTTGGCAACAATAGGCATCAGTAAAGTAAGAGTGAAACGCGTTATAAAAGTCGCCTTCTTTTCTACTGGCGATGAACTTCGTCCGGTTGGTACAGAGCTTGCTCCAGGACAAATTTATGATTCAAATCGCTATTCGATTCAGGGACTCATGGCCAAAGCGAATGTCGAATGGATAGACTTAGGCGTAATTGAAGATGATAAAGAAGCGATTCGCGCTGCATTTAGAGATGCTGCCGAATGTGCCGACATGGTAATAACCTCTGGTGGGGTGTCGGTGGGTGATGCGGATTACACTAAACAAATTCTATCCGAAGAAGGTCAAATCACCTTCTGGAGACTGGCGATAAAACCCGGTAAACCTTTTGCTTTTGGTAAGTTAGGTAAGGCTGTGTTTTGTGGCTTACCCGGCAATCCGGTTTCATCTATGGTCACTTTCTATAAATTGGTGTGGCCTATCTTAAATAAAATGCAGGGTTTACCCCATAAAACACCGCTAACTTATCAGGCAAAATTACTCACCCATATTCGCAAACACCCGGGGCGTGTTGAATATCAACGTGGTGTATTAACTCAAAACACCCAAGGTGAACTAGAAGTATCTACTACCGGTGGGCAAGGCTCTGGTATGTTAACGTCAATGAGTATTGCTAACTGCTTTATCAACCTAGCTCAATTCCAAGGTGATACAGAAGCAGGATCTATGGTCACAGTAGAACCCTTTAGTCATGTGTTAACTTAGGAGTTGATATGAGCCAATCCGAAGATAACGCTATCAGTGATAATGTGTGTCACGACGAGATATTGTCAGACAACGAAATGCTGCGTTACAGCCGCCAAATATCGATTAAAGCAATGGATATTGATGGCCAAGAAAAACTTAAATTAGCTAAGGTACTGATTATAGGCGCTGGCGGATTAGGTTGTGCCGCAAGCCAGTATCTTGCTGTTGCAGGTATTGGTGAGATTACACTGGTCGACTTTGATACAGTTGAACTGTCTAACTTACAACGCCAGGTTTTGCACCAGGATGCCAATATTGGTCAGGCTAAAGTTCACTCTGCCAAACAAACGTTAACTCAACTCAACCCACTGATTACCGTTAATGCGATTAACGCTTTACTCGATGATGAGCAAATCAACACGCTCGTTTCTACCCATAGCCTAGTATTAGATTGCACCGATAATGTTTCGGTACGCGAACAACTTAACCACAGTTGCTTACAGCACCAAATACCGCTTGTTTCTGCGGCGGCGATTAGAATGGAAGGCACGGTGACAGTATTTGACTATCAACCCAATACACCTTGCTATCATTGCTACAGCCAACTTTTTGGCGAGCAACACCTAACCTGCGTAGAGTCAGGCATTCTAGCTCCAGTAGTCGGTTTGGTAGGGTGTATTCAAGCAACCGAAGCAATAAAAGTGATTACTGCAATGGGGCAACACTTAGTGGGTAGAATATTGATGATCGATGCGATGACGATGGAGTTTCGCACCATGAAACTGACTAAACAGCCCCACTGTGAGGTGTGCGGTTCACCAACCAACAAACTTAAATAGCGGTTTAAACTGTAATATCACTGTCAGTTATAGGTAAAGTCGCATCTGTATTGGTCAGATTAGATTGTTGGTCTAACAAAGCCCGTTCAGCTTTAGACACATACTGTGGTTTATTCGCAGTATGTAACTTTTGATTGGCTTTTTTAGCTTTAGCTTTAAGAGTTTGGTTGATTTTCTTTTTTCGGTTCATGGTGATTTAACTTTTAAATAGTTTTCAAACAATAACTTGAAACTCACTCAAGTCAAAAGGCACTTGCTGAGTATACTGCTAGCGAGTATTAACCATTAAAGCCGCAACATCTTAAATCAAGTAAACTTAACGCGTTAAGTTAGCTCAAAAATACGGCTAGACTCGATATGGTTAGGCTATTACAACGCTGTTATTAATCTTGTAACACAACCCATAACGCATGAATTAAGCCTGGTACAAAGAAGAAAATACACAGCAAGATATTAATCAATAAATCCTTACCTGCGCCTTTTTTCAAAAAAACGCCAACTGGCGGCAACAATATAGCAATAATTACCAGTAATAATTTGTTGGTATCCATAAAGTGTTATGTCCTGATTTTGATAAATTAATTTACCGTATTAGCTTACACATGTGGCAACGGGTTTACTACATCAAAAAACAACACCCCTAGCGATATCGCACTAACAAGGCATAGCTAAAGCCTAAGGCTTTTGCGGCCAGTCAAGTTCCGCTGGCAATAACCACTCATTTAGCAGGCAAGTTTGCATCGCTGGTGCGAGGAACTGCTGACCTTGATGTGGCACTTGTGTAAATTGATATTCTTGTCCCAAATAGCAAAAATTTAACTGGTAAGCATGCAAGTAACAACGATCATCAATAGCTTCACCATAAAGGCTATCACCTAATATGGGTACACCAATACTGGCTAACGCCACTCTGAGTTGATGGGTTTTACCACTGTGAGGCTTAAGCAAATAAGCCCGTATACCCGCCCCAATTGAAGTTGAATAAAACTGAGTAATCGCCGGATTATCTTTACTGCGTAACAGTTTATACATACTGCGGCGCGCTTTAGCCATATCACCAATCACCCAACCTTGCTTCTTTTTAGGTTTTCCATTGGCGATTGCTAAGTAGTATTTTTGAATTTGATGAGCGGTAAACATCTGCGTAAAACGGTTAGCGGCTTCGGGATTTTTAGCTAGGATGAGTAGCCCTGATGTTGGGGTATCTAAACGGTGCACCGCAAACAGTTTTATACCGAGATCAATCTCAGCTTGGGCAACAACACCGGCCGAGCCGTCTTGGCTATGAAAATGCACATTAGGGGCTTTATTGATAATAATAAAGTCATCTTGTTGGCTAATAACTTGATACATGCTCATACCGCAACAGTTCGCTTATTTAAAATGGATACTAACTAATAATCCAGGGTGATTATCCGACATTTCAATACTGGCTTGATGACGCGATAAAATGGCTTTAACCATAGATAAACCTAAACCAGTGCCTTTAAAATGACGGCTAGGGTCAAGTCTGACGAGTCTTTCAAAGACGCGTTCTTTATCTTCATCAGCGATACCTGGGCCATTGTCGGCAATTCTAATCCACTTACCATGCTGTTCTATATGAATTTTAGCGCCTTCTGGTGAATATTTTATCGCATTATCGACCAAATTAAACAATGCCTGAAACAGCAAGTGTTTATCCCCTTGTATCACCACGTCTTGACGCAAATCAATGGTGAACTGTTGTTCTTTGGCTTCAGCTAACACATCTGCCATTTCATATAAATCCTGGCAAATTTCTTGTAAATGCACCGGCTGTAAATCAAGTAACTGCTGACCTTCTTCAATTCGTGTTAATGACAACATGGCATCAAAGGTGGCCAAGCAGTCATCTAGCTCTTCTAGCAACTCTGCGCGAGCATCGGCAAGCTCAGATTGAGGTTTGTCAGCAAGCTGCTCAATACCTATGCGTAAATGAGACAGCGGCGTACGCAGGTCATGGGCAATATTGTCGGTTACGCCCCGGACGGCACGTAAGTTTTGCTCTAAGGTATCTAACACCCGGTTAAACTGCTGTGCCAACATATCAAACTCGTCTTGCTGGCGTGAGACAGGTAATCGCGTGTCATAATGCCCCGCTTCAATTTGTTCACTAAGCTGATTGTATTGCACTAGTCGGCGCAAAATGGCCTTAGAAAAGATATAGCCTAGTGCCAACGTTAAGCCTAGTGTAAAAGCTACCGCCCAAAATGCCGCATTCACAAACTTTTCAATTAACATCGCTAATTGATCCGTTCGAGTCGCAATTAATACCGGGCCGTAATTGGTCATGGCCAAGCCGCCGGTCAAAATGTGCAGCTTATCTGGCCCGCCGGTAAAAATCGGAAACTGGCGCGTTTCGGGTAACAGAGGCATGTTGTCAGGTAAAAAAGTTAATGCGCCGACCATATCGACGCTATTTTTCCAGGCAATTAAAGCGGTTTTGGGATCAGATGCTTGAATTTGAGCTGCAAAGCTACGCCGATTAACGGTCAAAGCTAATTGCTGATAACGTTGCATCTCAGCAGCTAGATGATTATCGACTTGATTTTCTTGCTCGATAATCAGTTGTCTGTATAAGCTAGAAATCAGCATCACAATTAAAATTGTCACTAAAGTAGAGAAAATTAATGTGATGCGCCAAGCGCTACTTTGGTAAGGCTTAATGCCCTTTGCAAAGACGATATCCAGCACCTCTTATGGTTTCAATTAACTCACCGTGTCCCAGTTCTTCAAACTTACGACGCAGCTTAGCAATATGCACATCAATCACATTGGTGCGGGGATCAAAATGATAGTCCCAAACTGCTTCAAACAATAAAGTACGGCTAATTACCTGATTAGGATGTTCCATCAAATATTTAAGTAATTGAAACTCTTTAGGTTGTAGCATTAACTCTTTGTCATCTAAGGTAACATTTCGAGTCAACAACTCCATTTTAAGACCGCCGACCTCGAGATCTGTGGTCGTTGGCGCTACTACATTTCGTTGGGCTAGCTTTTCTGCGCGCACCAATAGCTCAGCAAATGCAAAGGGTTTGGTCATGTAATCATCCCCCCCGCTCGTAAGCCTTTAATTCGCTCATCAACGTGGCTTAAGGCAGATAAAATTAACACCGGTGTTTTATTACCGCTAGTACGCAGCGCTGACAACAAGGTCAAGCCATCAAGTTTGGGTAACATTCTATCTAGCACAATTAGATCATATTGATTATGTTTAGCCAGTGTTAGCCCTTCTTGGCCATCTGTAGCACTATCAACACTATACTGTTGCGCGGTAAACCCTTCTGCCACATATTTCAATGTTGTGGCATCATCTTCAACGATCAAAATACGCATAGTCATAGTCGCAATTAATCCCATTTAAGTAGTGGTAATGGACGGAGATTCTCAATATCGAAAGCGATGATTTTTTTGGCTTCGTTATTGAGCATTTGTAATTCAAGATAACTAATTGATAGGTCGTGGTCTAAATCAGCCTGCAATAAAAAACCGCTTTGATTAAGCGTAGCTAAGCTCACTAAAGAAGAGAAAGAAATATTTTTTTCACGCATCAAACTAACTGCATGAAGTAGTTCAATGTCGCGCCCCTCATAGGGCTCGCTGGCTTCTTCAAGCAGCGCTCCATTTTGGGCACTAAATTCAAATTGATAAAGCCGTTTCGATTCAGTATTAATTGCAGACAGCTGATAAACTAGCTGGTCATCTTCAATATTGAGGCCAAAGCCACACAAGGTTCCCTTGTCCTGTTGCTCCCAATGTTCCATCACAGAAATTGGCGTTAACAAGCCTTCTTGGGAAAGTAATGATTGTATTGATGGTGTGGCCATCGACACAAAAGGGAACAAGTACAGTGCAAAAAGCAGCCGAACCATTTTAAGCCTCGAATATAAAAGAATGCGTACCGTGATACTTTACCTAAGTCCTACTAAAGACCCAAGAAATGTAAGATTAATAATTGATCATGCAAGCAAGCGAAACTTTAGCTTCCAAGGCTTTTGGGGCCATTCAAATAGCATAAAATGGCAATCCACAGGCTCTAAGTTTAAGTTTGTAAAATTTGGATTTGATCAGACTTCAATGCCACTGTGGTTTTCTGACCTTGAACTAATGCGAGTTTATCGCATAAATGCGTTGGGATATCCGCATTAATGACTTGCTCAACGCCAGCAATACGGGCAATAACCCGAACAGATTCGCCCATCACCAGTAAAGATTCTATTTCAACATCTAATTTATTAATACTTTTACATAAGCGACCGCTGGTAATGGCATTAAATCGAATACCCTGATTAGGGATCACCCAGCGCACTTTCTGGCCAATAGTCATTTTAGGCGCGTTTTCGATCGCTATTTGATGCTCGCCAAAAGCTAGCCAGGTCATATTACGCCCCGGCTCTTGGGCGATGACTTTTGCATCAAAAATATTACGTAATCCCATTTGCCTGGCAACGGCTTCATTACGCGGATGAGATAGCACCTCAAAAGGCTTGCCCTGCTGTAACATTTGTCCCTGGCTAATCAAAATCATTCGGTCAGCCAGTAACTGCGCTTCATGGATATCATGGGTCACCATGATCACTGGAATCGCTAATTGGGATTTTAATCTGGCCAGTTCGATATACAACCTTTCGCGGGTTTCCCTATCGACTGCAGAAAAAGGCTCGTCTAATAATAATACCGCAGGCTCACGGGCTAAGGCTCTTGCTAACGCAACACGCTGACGCTGGCCACCAGACAAATTTGCGGGTAATCGGTCGGGCAATCCCTCAAGATTAACTCGCTCCAACCAATCTAATGCCCGCTGCTTGCGCTTTGCTTTAGGAACATGATCTAATCCCGCCATTACATTTTGAATGGCACTAAGGTGCGGAAATAAGCCAAAGTGCTGGGGAACATAACCAATATGCCGCTGTTGTGGGGTTTTATAAACCTTTTGTTGGCTGTCAAACCACACTTGCTCGCCATAAGTTATCTTGCCCGACTCTGGCTTACTCAAGCCAGCAATCATGCGTAATAACGTTGTTTTTCCGCCGCCAGAAGGGCCAACAACCGCTAAGACCTCTCCCGCTTTACAGCAAAAATGGGCTTCTAAGGGAATGGGTAGCAGTTGCGATAAATCACAATGTAAATCAGCGACCGGAACTGCCAAGATGACCTCCTAATCGCCTTGATAAACTGGTGGTTAATGCTAAGGCGCTAATTGCAAATAATAACAGCACTAAAGACATGGTACCTGCACCATCAAAGTCAAAAGCTTGCACGCTATCATATATGGCAATAGAAATAGTTTTTGTTTCACCGGCTATGTTGCCACCCAGCATCAACACCACACCAAACTCACCTAATACGTGGGAAAAACACAGCACTAAAGCGGTTAATACCCCAGGCCATACCATAGGCAGCTCCACTTTAAAAAATAAGGTTAGTCGACTCATTCCACAACAGTCCGCCGCATCTCGAACATCTGTGGGAATAGTTTCAAACGCACGTTGAATCGGTTGTACAGCGAAGGGAATATTGACCAATATAGAAGCAATCACCAAGCCTGAAAAATGGAACACCAATTGCTGACCAAACAGCTGTTCAATCCATTGGCCTATTACACTTTGATTACCCATGCCCACTAACAAATAATACCCCACCACGGTTGGCGGTAACACTAAGGGCACCATGATCAAGGCTTCAACCCATGACTTGCCACGAAACTGGCGATAAGCCAAAGCCCGTCCAACAAACAATGCCAATGGAATAAGAAATAACACAGTTACACTGCTGAGTTTGACCGACAACCACAGCGCTTGCCAATCCATATTAATTTGGCTCCATCGTATTTGATGGTGAGATTATAATGCTTTGCAAGGATGATGCCTCAGGGACTTTAAAACCATATTGTAATAAAATTTGCTGTGCAGAACTTGATAACATATAGGTATAAAATTGCTGCGCTGTATTAGAGGCGGTTTTCATTAATACCATACGTTGATTAATTGGCTGATAAAGCTCATCAGCAATGGCAACATATTGACCTATACGTTCAAAATTAGGAGTTAATACTAATGACAATGGCACTATACCGCCCTGAGTTGAGCCGCTAACGGCAAATTGCGCCGCTTGAGAAGCGTTTTCACCTAGAATGATATGCGGCTCAATGGCTTGCCATAAGCCTTTTTTTATTAGCACTTGTTTAGCGCTTTCGCCATAAGGGGCATGCACCGGATTAGCAATAGCAAACCGCTGTAATTGACCAGACTCGATTAAGGAAACTAAACCAAGCAGTTGTCCATCAAGCTTTAGCGGGGAGTTTTTAGGGGCAGCTAAGGCTAAGCGACCCATAGCATAAATGTGGCCAGCATCTTGAGTGATACCTGCTTCAACTAACTTGTTTGGATACAGCTCATCGGCACTGAGCAACAACTCAAATGGAGCACCATGCAAAATTTGCGATACAAAATTACCTGACGAGCCATAACTTAATCTCACCGAAAGACCCGTATCTTGACTAAACTGCTTGGCAATATCATCCATCGCAAATTTAACGTTGGCAGCCACTGCAATCGCGGGAGCATCGGCAGCATTAACCGTCAATATTGTTATACTGTTGAACGCCATCAACAGGCAGCAAGACAGCAGCCATTTTTTATTTAGCCAAGTCGATACATTAGTCAAACTAGCGCAACTGAATATATTTTTCTGCTTGAGTTGCCCCATAGTGCTCACTTTTATCTACTCGTCTTTTTGCCACATTTTGGCGGCTTGCTCATCACTGTCACGGGCATCTACCCAATTACTGCCATTACTGCCAGCCTCAAGCTTCCAAAAAGGCGCTTTAGTCTTTAAAAAATCAATCAAAAACTCGCACGCTGCAAAAGCGGCTTTACGATGGGCGCTGGTCACACCGATAAATACAATCTGCTCACCTAATGACATAGTGCCAACGCGGTGAATGATGGTGACATAATTAAGCGGCCAACGCTCTTTTGCTTGCTGCGCAATTTGCATTAGCACGGCTTCTGTCATACCAGGGTAATGCTCTAACGTGAGATCGGTCACTGGATTACCGTCATTAAAATCTCGCACTTTTCCCACAAAAGTCACTACGGCGCCGTCGCTATTATCACTGGCCAGTAGGTTATATTCTTCTGCTACATTAAAGTCTGCTGTTTGCACTTGCACTTTAGCTGGCTGAGTCATATTAACCCCCTGTAACAGGCGGAAAGAAGGCCACTTCATCACCGTCAGCAACTAAGGTATCCCAATGACTAATGGTTTGATTAACCGCAACCAGTAATTTATCTGACGCCATCACTTTAGCCCACTTGTCATCTTGTGCGGCTAAAGCAAGTCTCAAAGATTCTGCGGTGGTGATACCGTTAGCAGGAAAAACTAATTTGGCGGTACCTAATAATTCACGTACCTGAGCAAAAAATAATATTTGGATCATAATCTTATCTTCACTTATCAATATCGATTAACGTAGGATAATACTGGTTTTAATAACAAGAGCGAATTTAGCAACAATATAGGGGGTTACAACAATCCTGGGGTTAACTCATCATGTGATACCAACAAGATTTAGGCTTTAAAGTGGCCTGATTTTCCACCACGCTTTTCCAGTAATCTAACCTGTGAAATCACCATATCTTTTTGCACAGCTTTGCACATATCGTAAATGGTTAATGCCGCCACTGATGCCGCAGTTAATGCTTCCATTTCAACGCCGGTTTTACCGGACAACTTACATAAACTATTAATGCGCACCCGATTAAACTCAGGTTCCGCGACTAGCTCAACTTCCACTTTGGTTAGCATTAATGGGTGACACAAAGGAATTAAGTCAGCGGTTTTTTTAGCCGCTTGAATACCGGCAATACGTGCTGTAGCAAACACGTCACCTTTATGGTGGCTGCCGCTCATGATCATTTCAAGGGTTGCCGGGGCCATTTCAATAAATGCTTCAGCGCGGGCTTCACGTTCAGTCACTGCTTTCTCGGTCACATCGACCATGTGCGCATTGCCGTCAGCATTAATATGGGTAAATGCGTTGCTCATGTATACAGCCTTTAAATTAGAGAATAGAAAAATTCAGCTAGCACTAATATTCACTAGCCACCAATAGATGCTAAGTGCTGGGTAACGCCGGTGATCCCTTGGTGCAAATAATGGGTTTGTTCTTTTTGGGCAAGTTGGCCATGAAGACGTTCGATAAGCTCAGATCGTTGATCGGCATGTTGTAGTAGATCACGTAAATCAAGGCCGCTTTCGGTGAATAAGCATAAATGTAGTTTACCTTTCGCCGATACCCGAAGACGATTACAGCTTGCACAAAAATCCTTTGCATAAGGCATGATCAAACCAATTCGGCCTTGGTAATCTGGACGGCTGAAGTTTTGCGCAGGGCCATCGTCAACGGCGGAGCGATCATGTAGCCAGCCTTCAGCCATCAAGCGCGCCTTAATATCACTACCCGCTAAATGATGCGCTTTAAAATAGTCATGGCCTAAACCGGTTTCCATTAACTCAATAAAACGTAAATCAATCGGAGTGCTTTTAATCCAGTGTAAAAAGCGCGGTAAATCTTTGCTGTTTAAATCTTTCAGTAATACAGCGTTGACTTTAACTCGCTCAAATCCGGCTTCCAGCGCAGCATCAATACCGCGCATCACTTCATCAAACTTGTTTTCACCGGTGATTTGATAAAACATTCGCGGGTCTAAACTATCCACCGACACATTAATGCGCCTTAAACCTGCGTCATACCATTGCTTAGCATTTTTTTCTAAGCGATAGCCATTGGTGGTGGTTGCTACAGTGTGAATGTTTGGATTATCAGCAACAATGCGCACAATGTCGGTAAAGTCTTTACGTAGGGTAGGCTCGCCGCCAGTGATACGAATTTTTTGCGTACCGACTTCGCCAAAGGCCGCCACCAGATTCTCTATCTCTGATAACGTCAAAAAGCTTGGTTTACCATCGGGGCGATAGCCATCTGGTAAACAATAGGTGCATTTAAAATTGCACACATCAGTGACTGACATGCGCAAATAGTGAAATTTTCGACCAAAACTGTCTTGTAGTTGGGACATGTTAACCTTTCCAAGTGTGGGAGGTGAGTGCATTTCTTTGCCCACCCCGGTGGCATTATTACCACGGCTAAATATCCATATCGATAGACGTAGGATAAAAAGCTCGGAGAACCGTCGTTATTGATTATAGGCCTAAAATACTGGCCACAAATACCCCTTTTGCTGTATTTGTCGATAATAGTGATAATTGCATTAGCGATTTGTGACTCTGCTCACTATGATCAAATAGATTGAAATACTGGGCTGCAAGATAAAATTGCGGTAAGGTAAGCAATAGAATAAACGATCGTTTAGTTATCGTAATCATACACAATAATAACTATAAACCCGTTATACAGCGGGCAATTTTAAAGGTGAGAAGATGGAACGCGAATCAATGGAATTCGACGTAGTAATCGTCGGAGCGGGTCCTGCAGGTTTAGCAACCGCATGTCGTCTAATGCAAATATCTAAAGATGCTGAAAAAGAGATCACCGTTTGTGTGGTCGAAAAGGGCTCAGAAGTCGGTGCCCACATTTTATCTGGCGCGGTTTTTCAACCCGAAGTGTTAGACGAGTTGTTTAATGACTGGCGTGATACAGACTCACCGATGAAGACCAAAGTCACTGATGACGATATTTACCTTCTTAGTTCCGAGACCCAGTCTCGTCTTATCCCAAATAGTTTAGTGCCAAAAACGATGCATAATTCCGGTAACTATATTATTAGTGTCGGTAATTTAGCTCGCTGGTTAGCTGAGCGTGCTGAATCTATGGGCGTCGAAATTTTCCCCGGCTTCGCCGCAAGCGAATTACTGTTTAACGAAGATAACAGCGTAAAAGGTATTTTAATTGGCGACATGGGCGTTGGCGAAAATGGCCAACCCAAAGATAGCTTTATGCCAGGTATGGAGTTACACGCCAAATACACTGTTTTTTCTGAAGGTTGTCGTGGTCATTTAGGTAAACAACTGATCGAAAAGTTCCATTTAGATAATGGTAAAACACCACAACATTATGGCTTAGGATTTAAAGAGATTTGGAAAATTCCAGCTGAACAACATCAGCAAGGTAAAGTTGTTCACACAGGTGGCTGGCCGCTAAACAATGGCTCATCAGGTGGTGGTTTCTTGTATCACATGGAAGATAATCAAGTGGCGGTTGGTTTGATTGTTGACCTAAACTACAAAAACCCGCACCTCAGTCCATTTGATGAATTTCAGCGTTATAAAACACACCCGGTTATCTCGCAATATTTAGCTGGTGGTGAGCGACTCACCTATGGTGCACGTGCCATTGCCAAAGGCGGCTTAAATTCGTTACCTAAAATGAGCTTCCCAGGCGGACTTATCATTGGATGTAATGCCGGTACGTTAAATTTTTCCAAAATCAAAGGCACTCATACCGCCATTAAAAGTGGTATTTTAGCGGCTGAAACCTTAGGTGAAGGCTTACTTGCGGGATTAATCGGTGGCAAAGATTTAGACTGTTTCCAAACTCGCTTTGAAAAAAGCTGGCTGCACGAGGAGTTACATCAATCACGTAACTTTGGCCCTGCTCTACATAAGTTTGGCACTCTTATTGGTGGTGCATTTAACTTCATCGACCAGAATTGGTTTGGTGGCAAGTTCCCGATGACATTTAGAGATACTACACCTGATTATGCCACTATGGGACTTGCAAGCGATTACAATAAAATCGATTATCCAAAACCTGATGGCAAGTTGAGTTTTGATAAACTGTCGTCAGTTTATTTGTCCAATACTTATCATGAGGAAGATCAACCTTGCCATTTGCGCTTAAAAGACCAAAGCATTCCTATTTCGGTTAATTTAGTCAAGTTTGATGAACCGGCGCAGCGTTATTGTCCCGCAGGTGTATATGAAGTTGTTGAGGAAGCGGGGGACAAAAAATTTGTTATCAATGGCCAAAACTGTATCCATTGTAAAACCTGCGACATTAAAGACCCAAGCCAAAACATTACCTGGGTAACGCCCGAGGGCGGCGGTGGTCCAAACTATCCAAATATGTGATTGATGTTTACTTATTGCCTTTAATTTTAATAAACGCACTATAATTGGTGCGTTTTTTTTATCTATTGGGCTAAGCTTGTTTAAGTTTTCCCGCTTCAGTCCGATATAGAGTGACAACTGTAACAAGGCGTATGACATGAATTTCTTTAGCCAATTGACCATCAAACAAAAAATATTACTTACCGTGACACTTGCGGTTCTGCTTTCAACCATTCTAGTGGGCGTAATAAGCCAACGCAGTGCCAAAAATGTGGTTGAAGAGCGTATGCTTAGTTCAGAAATGCCCAGCATATTAATGCAAATGCGTAACAAGGTTGAGTTGGATATCAGCACCTTAATGAATGCCGCTGAACAACTGGCCAGTAGCAAGATGTTACTCAAGTGGTTAGAGCGAGGCCGCCCTGCAAGTGAAGAAGGTGATGTCGTTGCACAGCTCAAAGGCATTACCCAACAATATGATCTTGCCCAAGCCTCTTTTGCGGACAGAGAAACTGCAGCGTACTACACCCAAGACGGCTTTTTACGAGTATTGAACCAACAACAGGACGGCTGGTTTTTTGACTATAAAAACAGTGGTCAGGAGCGGATGCTCAATGTTTTTACCGAGGACAATGGTGATGTCAAACTGTTTATTAACTACCAACAGCCGAATGGCCGCGGCCTAGTCGGTTTAGCAAAATCACTTGATGACATGGTTAATCTGTTAGCCTCATTCAAAATTGAAGACACAGGCTTTGTTTATTTAGTCGATGCTGAAGGTCAGGTGAAGCTATATAATGATAAAAATCAAAAAGGTAGAACCTTAAATCAGTTATACCCCAATGCCGACATCCAAAAGCTACTCAATAAAAACGACTTTAACCTTGTTAAAGCGGCGGTCGACAATCAAGACATGTTAATTGCCAGTAGCTATATTTCTTCTATGGGCTGGTATTTAGTCGCTCAGGTACCTGAAGCTGAGGTTTTTGCATTAATCGAAGAGTCGTCATATCACATTTTGATTTCGACTATTATTATTGCGGCACTATTTATCGCTATCGCGATTGCTGTAGCCGGTTCAGTAAGCCGTCCGATCACTCAAGTTGCCGAGTTATTTCGCAACATTGGTGAAGGCGAAGGCGATTTACGCCAACGTTTACCTGTTAATGGTGAAGATGAAATAGCTCAACTTGCCCGCGGTTTTAATAGCTTTATCAGTAAAATTCAAGATTCTGTTATCGAAGTCGCTCAAACCAGCGAACAGCTGGGTAAATCAGCTATTGATGTATCAAATCAAGCGCATCAAACATTAGCAGACAGCCAGCTTCAGAAAGACCGCACCATTATGGTAGTGACAGCTATAAATGAAATGGGTGCCACGGTTAATGAAATTGCCAGTAACGCAGCCCAAGCAGCGGTTACCGCAAGAGAAGCCGATACGGAATCAGCTGAAGGGCAACAAGTTGTTACCCGTGCCCGTAATACCATTAATCAATTGTCTAAAGATGTAGGTCAAGTAGGTGAAGTGATCGAGTCACTGGCGACTCATACCAAGTCGATTGGCGGTATTTTAGATGTTATTCGCGCCATTTCAGAACAAACCAACTTACTTGCGTTAAATGCCGCGATTGAAGCTGCGCGCGCAGGTGAAGCGGGTCGAGGTTTTGCGGTTGTTGCCGATGAGGTTAGAAACCTTGCGTCACGCACAGCGGCATCGACTAACGAAGTACAAACCATGATTGATAAGTTACAGTCTGAAGCAAGCCGAGCTGTTAGTGCGATGGAGCAGTCACGAAATCGCTCACGCGAAGGGGTGCAAGCCGTTGATGATGCCAGTAACTCACTTAGCGGTATTAGCCAGCAAATTGCCTCAATTAGCGACATGAATATTCAAGTTGCAGCGGCCACCGAAGAGCAATCAACTGTGGTTGAAGATATTAATCGCAACGTGACCGAAATTAACGATATTACTCAACGTACTGCACAAACAGCACAAGCTGCAGCACAGGCGAGTCAATCACTTAATCAACTTGCCACCCGCCTAGATACTTTAGTAGCACGCTTTAAAGTGTAAAACGTTAATCGTACTGATAAAAATGCCGCGATGACTCTTCTGAGCTCGCGGCATTTTTTATTGCGTGACAAAGCTTATTTTAAAAATTTAATCGTTAACGGGTATTGATACGCCACACCTTCGGTCGCTTTCATAATAGCGATAATGGTGCAAATGATATCTAACAGGGCCAACGCTCCTAGCAAAAGAAATCCTATGCCGACAAACATTAACACCACTGAAATACAGACATAAATAAACAAACTGATTTTAAAGTTTAAGCAATTTTTGCCACACTGATTGGCAAACTCAAACTCATCCCGCTTCATTAACCAAACAATTAATGGCCCTAAAATACTGCCCATTGGTATCACATAACCGGCAAAACTTGAGGCATGTACCAATACGCCCATATCACGAGCTTGCTTATCATTACTTGACTGGTGGCTAGATTGGTTGCTGGGTTGTAAATCTTCCATGATATTTCCTTAAAATAATTATTCCGCCTTACCATACAAGCGCATCTGCCAATCTTCAATCGATTGATTACTGATACGACGAGTTAGTGAGTCCACCCAGGATTGCGCTAATCCAGGGCATTGTAAAAGTTGTTGATATTGTTTGGCATCAAACTCTGGCAAAAAGTAAATTTTCATCGCATGGACAATACTGATATCAGATAAACGATCGACCAGATAGATAGCGTCATCACTGGCAATATCCCCCTCCGATAGTACCCTATAAAACCAGCCACACATTTTGCTTTTTTGCATCGCAAGGGCAAACTCGGCATGACCAAATTGAAGATTAAGCTTAAAACAAGGTGAGCGCGGTTGAGTGACTTGCAAAGTGACATCACCAATTTGAATAATATCGCCGATATTCACCTGGGATTCATTCAAGCCAACAGTACTGATATTTTCTCCCATTGCTGGCGCATCTTTAAACGATGACATCATGTCCCAGCGACGATATTGGCCATAATGTTCACGGGGAAAATGATGTAAGACTCGATCTAAACCGCCATGATGTTTAGGGTCTGCTTCACCATTACCGAGAACCCGGTCAAACTGAACCGTCAGTTTATTAACAGCGTACTTCTGGTTAATACAACTGGCTACACCGTTGTGCATTTGCACTTCGTCACCTAAATAAAGTGCCGATATTTGATTCACTATGCGATTTTTCACTCAGTACATCCTTGAACAAGATCTGCTTTGAAACATCAACATACCTAAATAAAATGCAAAAAAAAAGCCTCACCAATGAAACGGGTAAGGCTGAATATATCAAGTGGGGAGTTCAGGCTCTATGAGATAGAGTCAGAACAAAAAAACGCTTAAGACATTAAAGAGTAAACTAGCTCTTCAACATGAATAACTTTACCCTGCTTTGATGACAAACAAATGACAGTAATTAACTTAGTAGGTATTAACTAAGCAGATATTAACTAAACAGGTATTAACTAAACAGATAGTTTTTTAGCTTATCCCCGGGCACAGAACTCGGAGTCGCAACGGCAAAGGCAGCCCATCTAGCACCTTCGGCCATTGCAGCGGTCATACTATGACCATTACATAAACCATGAATAACACCGGCTGCATAATTATCACCTGCACCCGTGGTATCGACGACATCAGTTTGCACAGCTGGAACATGTTGCTGAGCGTTTTGCGTATAAACCGTCGCGCCCTTTTCACCGTCGGTGACAATAAAAGACTGCACATGCTCGCCACTTATCGATTTAGCAAACGCCCACAAATCCTGACCACAACGTCCTTGCATATCGGTAATAGAAGCAATTAATACGTGACAAGGCCTTGGTCGTTGATCTTTGGCTAGTTGCGCCACCACCAGCACTTTAGATTGCCTCATAGCAGCTAATGCCCATGCATCAGCACCAATTGCAGACGTATTAATGTAAAACGCATCCCACTTTGCCCAATTAGGCTGCTTAGCTAGTTCAAACGTTGGTCGCTGCGGCCTGATAATGGTACGTTCACCATCGGGGGTCATCACCAATAGCATTTCACAGGTGTTACCGGCAAAACGTTGCACCATTCTACAATCTAACCCCTGGGTGCTGGCTTGTGCCACAATCCAATCGCCAATATCATCCGTGCCCACTTGGCTCACTAAAGACACATTATGCTGCGCCCAAACTAACCCTAAACCCGTATTAGCCCCGCCGCCACCGAGCCGGAGCCCACCATCTTGATAATGAAAACGGCCACCGGTTTGCAGCGGTTTATCAAGCCGAAGAATTCGGTCACAGTTGATGTTTGCCAGTAATAAAATATTAGCCATGATGAATGCACAATCATATAATTGAGGTCGTTTAAGAGTACCCGTTATAAAAAAAACGGCAACCTAAGTTGCCGTAATAATTGATTGAGCTAAAACAATGTTAGAAATTAATTCAACTTAGCAGAAGAATTAACGCGCAATAACCCAATTAATAGTGGATTGGTGTTTTCACAGCTTTGTTGAAAATTCACCGCTAATTTCTCCACATTATTATTGGCATCATATACCAATTCTAATATTTCAAAACTGCCTAGACTATTGTTACAACCCCTACCGTCGCCGGTAAAACTTAACCCCGCGGTAACAGGTGATTGGAATGGATAGCGTGTTGCGTTTTCATATTTTTTTACCGCTAAACTTTCGCCTTTAGGGGCGGCAAGATCTAAGTTCCACCATGTATTAGAGTTAATACCGACAGAAATATAGTCCCGTTGTTCGGCGCCATTACTGAACACTGTGAATGATGAATCTGAGGTATCGAAAGTCTGAGTTTGTCCGCCACCAATATAATCACCCATTGAACTCACAAAATGAAGTACTGTGCTGCTCGGCGTAAAGTACTTTATGGTGAAATCAGACGAAATAACATAGCCCTGACCGTTATCAATTTCAAGACGCACTGAAATATCATTAGCATGCCCTGCGGGAGCAGAAAATGTCGTCTTACTCGCTGATTTATCGGCAAATACAAGACCTACATTATTGACATCAATCCATTTGAAATTAAGTTTTTTGCCTTTATTCATCACCGATTTAGATGCATCTAAAGTGGGGAAGTCGTCCGCCTGATACAAGCCTGTCCCTTTGTCCAAGTTGATCAAGATTGCATCATTAACATTAATGCCAGTGACTCGGTATACGTATCGAGCAACATCTTGAGTGCTAATTAATTCAAATGAATCAATTTCATATTCTCTACCTGCAGCTAATGGCGTCTTAGGTGTAATACTAACAATTGCCCCTGCAACAGACACGGTTGCATCCACGCGATGATAAGGCCAGTTAGTCGTATTGAATGTTGTGGTATACGTCCCAGACTTCACCGGTCTAGACATAAGAAACTGAACACTTCCACCACTGGCAGGAAACTCGGTCAGCAAATCGCTATTTAACACGCCAACAAAATCAAAGTTGTCTGAACGGTAGGCGTTTACGTAGTTATTTGCGCCACCCGAAAACCACCACAGGGAACCTTCAACAGCATAGCTCCAAGAAATACTGTAAATGTCAGAACCCGATTTAACATTCATAGATTCAGAGTTGGTCACAAAGTTACTGCTAGTCTCAACAATATCGGTATTTGAAGTAAAAACATGCATCAAGCCCTTATGGGGATACTCAGAAAAGTGCCCAACTAAAGGTTCTTTAAATGCAAAGGAAAAACTCACTGCCGCCACAGGTAATTCAATTTTCCCCGCACCGCTAATGCTATAAGTAGCATCTGAAAACTGCTCAGAACGGGTAATAGCCGTATTAACAAAGTTCATTTTCAGGTCAGCATTACGATCAACTATAAGCGATACATTGCCTATATTTTTAACTGTGGTTTTTTGACTGACAGCAAACTTTTGAATTTCGGTACCCAAAATCCCTTTGAACTGAAGAAGGGTTTCTCCGTCAAACTCAACATCCGATAAATTAACTTCTGCGAGTGTTTTACCGTCGTCAGAATTAAGGCTAACGATTTTAACGGCAACCACGCCTGAAATCGTGCTATCTAGGGAAGGGATGTAGCAATCACGATAATCTATAGAAATAACATCAGCAGCTGAAATTGTGTTGCTGCCATCAATATCATTGATTGTTCTTGTGGAAATACCGCCGTTAGTACAACTTTTATCGATACCTAAATCGTTAAAACTGGCTTGTTTGATAATGCTATTGGCAAATGTGCCAACCTGAATAAAGCTTTCTGCCACACTCAGGGCCATAGTCGATGTGTTTACGGGATCATCTTGAACTTTAAAGGTTGGAAGTGGAGTGACTGGTGGTGGCGTAATTGCAGGCGAAGAATCAGACCCACCGCCGCAACCCGCTAATGAAAGTACCAATGCACCTAATGCAAATCCCTTTGAAAACTGGCTCATAACTATCCTTTGAACAAATAAAACCTAAGTAGCAGAAGCGAGCATCATAACTGAGTTCTATTTGTTAAAGAATAGTGACATAGCCGTGTTAATGAAATATTTACGCTAAATGCTTCAATCTTAAAGAAAACTACATATCTAAGTCGGTTAATGGCTTGCGCAGTTGCGCCCTGACATTATCCATACCCGAATAAAACTCTTTCATCATCAATAATCCCATCATTTTGCCGTTATCAGTCACAATCAGTTTATCTGGGTTTACTGGGTCATTCTTAATCGCGCCCATTGCTTTCATTGAACTCATTTCTTTGAATAATGCGGTGTCTAAATTCACCCCAAATTCATCGCGGAAATACTTACGTGATAAACGACCAGAAAACATGCCTAGTAAGAAGCGATATTGCATCACCTCTTTCTTTTGGTAATGCTTTTGTTGCTCTACAGCCATGCGCCCCTGGGCAATACGCTCTTGGTATTTTTTCAATGAGAAAGTATTGACATATAAAGTATCGTTTAAAAAACTAAATGACCCAGACCCCACACCTAAATACTCATCATGATCAATTACATACTCATCAAACCCTTCATCATTGGCTTTGCCAAACGCCCAGGCTGATAATTGGGTATATTGGCCGGTTAATTTGTTAAGGATCTGACGGTATTGATTAATCATTTCACCCTGTGGCGCTGCCAGCGTGCCTTTAACACTTTTACGGGTTTGATGGGTGATCATTAATGGGTAAGTGGTAATTTGTCTTGGGTCTAATCGAGAGGCCATCTCTAAATCTGACTGAATAACCTCATCGGTTTGGCCGCGAAAACCAAAAATCAAATCGACATTAATGATGGGGAATAATTCTTTTGCCGCCATAATACGGTCAAAAGTTTGCTGGCCTGAACCAAACTTATCTAAGCGGTCAGTCATTTTTAAAATACCGTCATCAAAGCTTTGTACCCCAATCGACATACGGTCGACTAAGCCTTTCAATTGCCTAAATTCAGGGTTAGCCAAATGCTGTGGGTCTGACTCACACGACACCTCTTTAATATCAGGAAACAAGGTTTTAGCATGTTCAATGGTACGGGCTAATTCATCTTCCAATACCGTAGTGGTACCGCCGCCAATATACATAGAGCTAAATTGATAACCTAAGTCTTTGGCCATCTGCATTTCTTTGCGCAGCGCTACAAAGTATTCCCGCGCCTTATCTTCGCGGAATAAAAAACGATGAAAAGTACAAAAAGAACACAGGGTATGACAAAACGGGATATGGGCGTACAGCATGTACTTGCGCCCTTCCACAGGTTTAGGCATGCGGTCGGTTGAAATGGTATCTAGGCGCAAATTTTTATCGACATAAAACTGCATCACCTTTTCCATCGAGCTCACCATCCAGTTCGGAATGGTAATATTCGACTGATAAGGCTGAATCAACCCATTAGATGCTGGTTGAATAATTGGAGACATAAATAATCCTAAATGAGTGCTATTTTTTGCGAGCAAAATCAATGATTACAAAGCGATAAAAGATACATCCTGCAAGCGGAGTCTAAAAATACCACTTTAGGTATAGATAAAATGTGAGGTAGACGATGCTATGTAAACTAAAAAGTAAACTAGCAGGATTTTCAGAGACGATTTGTTAAGCAGGTCATGTTTTAGATTTGATTAATGTATTGAACACCCAAAGTGTGTTTGTCAGCAATTAATAGCTTACGGCAGGCTTATGTGCAGATATTAGATGATGTGAAACATCCACAATGCTGGTTATATAAACCAGCATTGTGTAAATGTTAAAACCAACATTTATACGAGCAATACTACTGAGCAATGATCAGAAATGTACTCGGCAGTAGAGATGTTTGAATACCATCACTGACGCTGACTTCTAGGGTATACCAACCAGGTAAATCCGGCGTAAAATCGGTCACTGACTGAGTTGGCGCGCTAAATGTGCCTTCTGTACCAGGATCTTTTTCCACCAAGCGCCATTCAAAAGTCAGAGGTTGACCTTCGGGATCCGTCGCCAGCACTTCTAGCTGAGTAGGGTAGCCTGCAACAACGTGAGTATTGTATATAACCTCAGTAATGACCGGCGGATGGTTAACAGCAGCGCGGATCATTTGGGTTGCTGGCTCTGAGGTTAGTTTATTATCAGTAGCAGTCAAAGACACAAGATAATCCCCTTTGGCATCTAGGTATAGTTGAGTATTCTGCTGATTAGTACTGGTAAATTCGGCGCTGCTATCGCTAGGTTTAGAAACTAAGCTCCAGCTATAACTTAAGCTATCATTGTCAGGGTCAACTCCCACACCTTGCAAGTTAATGGTTTCACCTTGTTTAGGTGAGCTAGAATTGAGATTAATGCTCACAACTGGGGCTCGATTGACCGCCGTTACCTGCAATACCAGTGTCTTTTTATCTTGTAGTTTGCCATCACTGACAGTCAGCTCGACATGGTATTCACCTAAAGTACTCGCGGTAAACTTCGCTAGCTGCGTTGCTGCCTGATCAAGTTTTACGTTGGCATTGTCCGGCTTTTGAGTAATTTGCCAGCTAAAACGTAAACTATCGCCATCAGCATCCGTACTTTGAGCAGCAGAAAGCGCCAGCTCCTCATTCACTTTCAGTACAGTACTCGCAGCTGTAATAGATGCCACGGGAGCCGTGTTACTGGTAACCCCTGTAGCTGTGATAACACGCTGGACTACATCGGTATTATTATCTTGATCTTTCAAGCGCAACTGCACTTTATACTCACCCAACTTGTCGGCGGTAAAATATGTTTCTACTGCGTCTGTGCTGGTCAGTGTCGCTACGCTAGCAGTAGGCTTCTCTAATAAACTCCAACTAAAGCGAGTGTCAGTTTTTAGCTGACTGCTTTCACCTGAAAGCGTCACTTTATTACCCTGCTTTACCGTACTTGCAGAAGTAATAATGGCTGTAATCGCTTTATCCCCTCCAACTTGTAATACTAAGCTAGCCTTATCAATTGCGCCTTTCCCATCGCTTACAGTCAAGCTGATTTGGTATTCTCCAGCCATCGTCAGATTAAAGCTCAGTTGCTTACTCTTAGCATCATTTAAAGCCAAGACAACACCTTGTGGATCAATAACCTGCCACTGGTAACTTAAATTATCACTATCCGGGTCGCTACTTTGATCTCCTCGAATTAATACCGTGTCGCCAATACTCATTGAGGTACTATCTATTGAGGTACTATCTATTGAGGCTATAGCTGTTGGTGCACTATTGTTTTCTATAGGCGTTGTTGAACTACTATCACCAGAGCCGCCACCACAAGCAACCATGGTAAATGCCATAAAAGGGAATACTAGGTAAGATTTCATTTTCATTACACATCCTTGTTATTGTTTAATTTTCATCCTCACATCCATCCTATGTCATTCCTTTCCTATAACAAAACGTAAAATGTTACATTTTATTAAATAAGTTAACCTATTCAAGTTCAAATATTAATTCAACTCTCGCACAGGCCTAGTGGCTTGTTTGCTATCAGTATTGATAAGAAAATTTAGCGGGGGCGGGATAAACTTTATAAAAAATCAGGTAACCGATCTGCTTTTACCTTGTTTTGTATTGCTCTTTGCAACAATCATCAATGCAGCTCAATCGAAGAAGCAACAACTCAGATTGCAGTTATGATCTGCTGTGACTTAGCCAACAAAAAAGTAACAACAGAATTGGCCAATCTCGAACACAATCATCAAGCACGCCGTTTAGGGGAAGAAAAAACCATTCAATAACACGTGCCGATCAACTTAGCGATAAAGTTTACTCAGACCACTAATTATTGAATAACCATTAGACTTAGCTTTTTACAGCTAGTGGGTGGGTGAAGCAGCTAAGCGTATAGTGACATTGTCATCTAAGGTGAGCGATAACATTTGCTGGAATTTGTTCTCAATGGCAAGTCGAGTGCCGTCTTGTTTTATTTGCGCTAGGCCAAAATTAAAGTCATCGCGAATATCGGCGTGTAAAAATGCAAATCGGTAGGACGTAGGGGCAAATACTTTATGGCAAATCACCTCTTGTTGTACTTCTTCTTTAGTGAGCTTGCCTGTGAGATAGGACTGCCTTAGGTAATAAATAAAGATATTCTTATCCATCACGGCAACATCCATTCTCTGTTTCATCAGCATTTTCACTTGTAGTATTTGCTTCGCCTGTTCGCGATATTGGCTGTTTAGTGCGGCCATATTAGTGAAGTCTTTGCCTAAAATCATAGAGGCTCGCTGAAAGGCAACAATACTCTTGTCTTGCAAATCGGCGACTTTATCTATTTTGAAATGCTTATCTTTAAGACTAATGGCACAATTTTGAAAACGAATGACCACATCTGAATAAAACACGCCTTCGAGCATGTTTTGTTTAGTATTAATGATGCCATCGAGTTTGCCTTCTTTAAGTGCATGAAAGGTACGCGCTAGGGGCAGGTATTGAATGTTGACGCTATGGCCTTTAACGGCAAGGGCACTTTTGAGCAATTCGAGTTCTAAACCACTGTTAGATTCTTGAATGACATAGGGGGAATTGAAAAGCTGACACCGATTTCAAGATCTTTGGCTTGTATGCTGCCAGAAAATAAATAAAGTAAAATCATGCCAATAGCATTTAAACACTTAGCCTTTAGATCCGCTAATGTTAACATATTAGATTGTGGGAAGAGCCGATTGCTCTCATTATTCATTTTATTATTGACCTCTAAATGATGGTAAACACTAGCCCTGCTTCAGCGATTTTTTCTGCCGTCACCTAACTTATCCAATCATGATTACACCTAACTATAAGAGGTCTTATTAGATTAGCATACTTTAATTTTGTTAACGTTAAGCTCAGAGAACTGCGGTATTGGCTAAGCGCCTGAATGCTTGAGTATTAAGTTTGAAATGGGTGGCTCTTTCACGTCGATCCATAGGGATATAGGAAATGTCATTGTGATGTCAGGAACATCACTGACCATGTGAAAGAGCAACCTTATGCGTAAGCACTTCTGTGACACGCTGCAAGTACGTCCCTGTAAGCTCAACGATTTTAAACAACATCCATGTTTAACTGCCAGTTTGGCATCCATGCCTCTCGCTCATAGCGTTTCATAAGATGAAACTTCGCCATGCCATCGACGGTCACAGCCGCGCTTACACCTAATAATTTATCTCTTCGATTAGGCTGCATTGGTAATAACGCCTTTAGATCTTTGGCTGATACGAAAATGTCAGGTACTGGTAAGCCTAAGGCAGGTAATTGGTTGGATGACCGTTATGTCCTACTGTGATTTAACCAACAAAAAATAAGTAATATATTGAATTTAAAATACAAACCAGGTTAAATTATGAAAACTTAAGGACAGAGTTGGCCAATCTCGAACACAATCATCGAGCACGCCATTTAGGGAAGAAGAAGCCATTCAATAATATGTGCCTATCAGCTCCCTTTTTAATGTTTGCCCTTCCTCTACTAATTACATTGCAATCATAGAATGGTGCTCAAATGTCACAATGGGATAAAAAGTTTAAAAGTCATCCGATACATGCCACATTAGATAATTTAGAGGATCGTTTAGGTGACGAAAGCCTTAAAACTGATGACTTATCGGTAATTGAACATATTGATAGAATTGCTCAGCTTAAATCGTATGCAGAAACCTGCCTTGAGAGCTTGATTCCAGCTTTAGTGAATCATGGCAATCTAAATAATACAAATAGTTATATCCAAAGTTTAATCGCTGAGCTTAATAATTTCATTGCAAATAAAAACGTTGCACATTTAAATAACACCGCATCTCATATTGATAATGCAATGGCTCAACTTATTTCACTTCCAATGCAGAGTTTTCCTATCTCTGAACAATCATTTACCAAATCACTGCTTCAATTTAAGTCATTAGCTGAAAAGTCCTTATCAGAAATAAAAGAGTCAAAAGACACTTTACAAGCATCTATAGTTACAATATCTAAAGATGCAGCCGATCAAAAAACAAGTTTAGATAATTTGGTCTTAGAAATTCAAGAACATAGCAAAAGTATTGAAACTTCATTAAATCACTTTGTAGAAAAATTTGAAAATACAGAAAGCGACTTCACAAATAAGTTTGACTCAACTGTTGACGAGATCGAGGAGAAATATAAGAATTATACTCAAGAGTTCAATTCTCAACTTGATGAAAAAATTGAGAATACAGAAAATCTATTCCAAAAAAATCTAGACGAGCAAAAAAATACTTTTACTACGCAGTTAGAGTCACAAAAATCAGATGCTCAAGCAATACTTGACGAACTAGAAAAGAAAAAATCAGAAGCATCTAATTTACTGCAAATCATTGGAAATATTGGAATCACTGGTAACTATCAAAATATTGCAAATATTGAAAAAGCAGCAGCAGATAAATGGCGTAATATTGCACTGTGGTTAATGATTTCAATGGTTGCAGTTATTGGCTTTACTATATTTATTTCTGCTACAAATGGTTTTGATTGGAAACTTGCTTTATTTAGGATTGGTGCAGCTCTAGCGCTAGCAATTCCAGCTGCATACGCTGCTAAAGAATCTGCAAAACATAGGTTACTCGAAAATCATAATAGACGTTCGGAACTAGAACTCGCCTCTTTAGACCCATATTTAGAAAAATTACCTGAAGATACAAGAAATAAAGTAAAAGAAGAGCTTACTAAAAAGTTTTTTGGTTTAAATTCTCAGGAAATAAAAGTAGAAGATTCAATCTCAAGTGTGGCTATTTTTGATTTATTAAAATCAGCTATTAGTAAGAAATAAAGCAATGAGATCAGTTAACCGTTCAGCTTTGATCTTGTTTTGTATCGCTTTTTCCCACAATCATCAATGAAGCTAAATCGAAGAGACAAAAATTCAGGTGCAGATGAGCCAGCGAGTATCCAAAACAAGGATGTTTTGGTTAAGCCCACATGGACGTGCTTGTGGCGTCTCGCTGGATAATCTGCACGTAAGGTCGCTCTTTCACATCCATGTGATCGCGACATTCCGTTCATCCTGAACATCGCAGTGGCAGGCAATAAGTACCGATGAAGTATTGGGCTAGTTACACTAATCAGAGTGATTGCAGTTCAGCATTTTGTGGGTTCAAGGTAAATATGAATATGACCGCACAACATTTGGCTCAGATTGGCTCACCAATCAACTCACCTAAACCAGCTCAAATGAAATCATAAACAATGACTGTTGGTTTGGGTAAACCTTTTGAATAATCTGCTTTAACTCGTCTAAAGGCAGGCTTTCTTGCTGCGCATGAAACTCATTTATGTCATCAAAGGCTAACGGTTCAACCGATAGTATGGTGATGTCGCACACCTTTTGATGGGTTTCTAAGGTGAATACTTCCACTTGCGTACCGGGTACATAATGACTTTCAGATTCATCCCGTATGGTAATGGTTTTTTTACCCGAGGCCACCAGCGGGGTTAAATACTCAAAAAAAGTGATGCTTGTTGGTGCCATGATTTTCGACATAGTTATTGCCTTAATTGCGCGATTAGAATTGAGTTACAGCCTTGCACACTCACCAGGGCTTTGGGCAAAGTAACGCTTAAACTCGCGGCTAAATTGTGTACTACTTTCATAGCCCACCTGGGTTGCCACATCTTTTACTTTCAGTTTTTGTGCTTGTAATAACTCTTTGGCTCGGGTGAGTCTAATTTTCTTTAAATACTGAATAGGCGACGATGCGGTCACCTCTTTAAAACAACGGTGAAATGCCGACGGACTCATGTTCACCAATCCCGCTAAGGTATCTACCTCAACTGACTCGCCATAATGTCGGTGAATATAGCTTAACGCCTTCTCTACTCGCGCTAAGCGGGTGTGGCTAAGCGATAATGCATATAACGGTGCGGCATTTGGGCTTTCAAGTAAGCGATATAACAGCTCAAGCACTAATGCTTCACCCATCACCTTGGCTTCTAGTGGTGATTGTAATGCCTGTAATAGTCTAAACACACTACAGTCCATCTCTTCTGTGGTCGGTGCCACAAAATATCCCGATTGACGCGACTCATTCAAATTTTTGGGTATTTGATTATGCTCATCCATTAAGCGAATAATGTGATTCAGTTGCACCAAATCAATATCGACCATTAATACCAAAACCGGTTCTTCTGGACTGGCAAAGGTTTCACATTCAACCGGTAACGGCACCGTCATGACTAACGCATTCTCGCTGTCATAGTCAAAGGTTTGATTATCTAAATAAAGCCGTTTCTTACCTTGACCTACAAACAACATGCCTTGCGAATAACACATAGGGCCGCGCGCGCCATACTGTGAGCCCCTAAATACATGCACGCCTGCTAAATGGGTTTTATTAACACCTTCTTTAGGTGCGAGTTGTGCCATTAATATTGCGGTGTCTGTCATATCGATTGCCCTGCCGTTTACCTTATTGAAGCACTTTACCAATAAAGCAGAAAAATGCATTAAAAAAACCACCAGAACATACTTTAACAGTAAATAAGGTAGGAATAGGCATAAAGCTGATAGTTATGTGTCTGTTTATTTTAGGCCAGAAGCCTATCATTACCCCATCAACTTTATCGCGCCAATAAGCCGTTAATGATTTTGATTAACGCGGGCAATTTATTGAACTCACGAACCTGCACCCTTTTTATTGGTTCGAAAAATTAAGGTAACATCATATGCTGAATTTTAATTATCGTAATCCTACCCATGTTGTTTTCGGTAAAGACCGTATTGCAGAATTAGACCAACTGGTACCCGCTAATGCCAAAGTGCTTATCACCTATGGCGGTGGCAGCGTTGTCCGTTTCGGGACGCTAGACAAAGTAAAAGCGGCACTAGGTAATCGCACTGTTATTGAATTTGGTGGTATTGAAGCCAACCCTAAGTACGACACATTAATGCAAGCGGTTGAAGTGGCGCGTAAAGAAAACATCGACTTTTTATTGGCTGTTGGCGGCGGTTCAGTGATGGACGGCACTAAGTTTATTGCCCTAGCTATCCAGTTTGAAGGTGACACTGCTAGCCTACTTCATCATGGTTTTGCCCCAGTGCCTGTTGCTGAAGATAAAGTGATTCCATTAGGCGTGATTGCGACTTTGCCTGCGACAGGTTCAGAAATGAATGCCTTTGCAGTTGTAAGCTATAAAGGCGGCAAATTCCCGGTAAATCACCCAAGTGTTTATCCAACATTTGCGATGCTAGACCCTGAGTTAACCTTTAGCTTACCTAAAATTCAAGTGGCTAATGGTGTGGTAGATGCCTTTGTGCATGTACTTGAGCAATATGCGACTTACCCTGTTGATGCCCGAGTGCAAGATCGCACCGCTGAAGGCATTATGCGTACCTTAATTGAAATTGGCCCTATTACAGTGGCAGAGCCTACCAATTATGAAGCGCGCGCTAACTTAATGTGGAGTGCCACGTCAGCCTTGAACGGTATGATTGGTGTGGGTGTGCCATTTGATTGGACTACCCACATGATAGGCCATGAGCTTACGGCGATATTTAACATTGACCATGCGCAAACCTTAGCCGTGGTATTACCGTCAGTTTGGCGTGTATTGAAAACGCAAAAACAGGCTAAGTTATTACAGTATGCAGAACGTGTGTGGGACATTACCGAAGGTGATGAAGATAGCCGCGTTGAACAAGCGATTGTCAAAACAGAAGCCTTCTTCCAACAGGTTGGTTTAAAAACTCGTTTACGTGATCATGGTGTTGAAAAGGCACAAATCGATACGGTTATTAATGCACTAGAAGCACACGGTATGACTGCCTTATCTGAATCAGGCAAAGTGGACTTAGCCGTGAGCCGTCAAATTCTAGACATGGCTTGGTAACTGTCTAAGTTAACAATTTATTAGCTCACTGATAATAAACACATAAAAATACTCCAGAGAGTCACTTAAACCTGACTCTCTGTTTTATTATTGAGAAAGATGTCTAAAGATATTTTTGGCAGATTGATTGTACGTCTACACTAGGGTTAAATAAAAAATCCTCCCCCGTAATCGATGTCATTTGTGATTCCGTAACCAAAGGGTTAGTAATTTTAAACACCCGCCGCTTGTGCAATTGGCCCTGCATTAAAGATTGACAGTGCCATTGATAAAACAGTTGATCAAACTGACCATTTTCAATAAGTCTCAGTAAACCTACCTTAATTCTTTCTGCCAACCTGGGTGTTGCTGGTGATACATAAAAGTAAGTTGCTAGCGGAATATTTAGCAGTATGTGTTCGTCAACAATAAGCTCCGGATAAAGATTGTGAAAAATTTCTACTTCTTTATATGCCTCATTAACGCCTCGCCCAAAGGTGACAAAACGATTTTTTGACAGCATATTGAACAAACTATCATATTGAGGGCTTTCAACCACATCAAATCCCGCCTGTTTCATTGCGACTCTTGTTGACCACTGACTACCCGAGCCAGTTTGCAGCGTCATCAATTGTGCGAGTGAATCAATATTAGCCAGCAGATGCTTATTTTCATGTTTGATAATAAACACTCTTAATCCTTGAACTCCCTTACGGATAGGGATTGGAATTACAATTAACTCTGTATCCCATTTATGATTTGGTGCCTCAGCCATAACATTGATGGTTTCGCCCTCTTTTAATGACCTCAATATCCGATTGCGACTCATCACAATATTAGTCACATCAATAGAGGCATCGCCAAAATCATCTTGGGTCTCTTTAATAATTAACGCTAATAGTTCATAGGGGTATTGATAGCGATGATCGCGTGCTGAATCCGAATGATTGATGATGAATTTATCTGCAGCAACGGCCAATGGGGCAAACATAAAGCCACACAGGCTGCAAAAAAATAATAATTTCCCAATACACTGTAAATTAAAGTCCATTTAAATTCTCTCATTTTCAAAACAGGATATTTATTTTAAATAATACCGAGCTCAGATAATGGTAAATGCTAGCTCCATTACATAACAAGATTAGACTACATATACATAAAAAAACACCTTACTGGTTGCCCAGTAAGGTGTTTTTGGCAAATAACATTAACACAGCAGCATCTAAACAGTGCCTGTTAACCTTATTTTTTGTACTTCAATGACCCATTTGCTTTGATTTCGTCATACCACAAGTTGTGGTGCTGGATTGCCCAGTTTTCATCACAGTAGCCTGACACCATAGACTCCATGCCACCTTCACTAAGTACTGTCGCCATCCATATATGTACTATGGTAAAAGCGATGAGAACGGCGGCGCTGACACCATGTACTAGTAACGCAACGATAGAGGCTTCACGTGGTAAATCAAGATTAGGCAGTACTAGCATTAATCCGCTAATGCTGAGCAATAAACCAAAGATAACTAAGGTCCAAAACCACATTTTCTCACCCGCATTAGCAAATCCACTGTCTGGATGTTTGCCTTTAAACGGACCAAAATTAATGTAACCACCGACCACTAAAAACCATTTTAAATCATATAATTTAAAGGTTTGTAATGGCATCCACTTGATAACACACATCAACCAAGACACGATAAAAATCGGTCCTGACCAGTCATGGATAAATTTACTGGTGGCAATAATTCCTGCCCATAAACCTTCACCCACATATGGCGCGATAAAGTGGCGACCAAGCATAATAAAAATGCCTGTTAGCATAAGGGTTAAGCAAGTAATTGCCATAATCCAATGCCGCAAAATATCAGCTTTTGTCCATCTTTCTAGCAATTTTCCTGAAAAACCATGGGATAATTTTGATGGACCATTTACCAAGTAAAACACTAAGAACGCAGAAAATACACCTAACACAGCTAAAACAATTGCGGGTTTGAGGTAAGTATTGCGTAGCTCTTTGCCTTCATTACCAGCTTTGTTAATTAACACATTAGCTTCTAAGCCAGTATCGGTAGTGTATCCCGGTTCACCTGCTTTCACTGCACGCCAGAGATCTGCATCGCTGGTTTTTGCCGCCTGTTGCTTAGATGATTGATCATCAGCAGCATAAGCATTTGGCATAACCAAACTGATACCTATCACCAACACTAGCAACGCAAACAATATCTGCAGTGATTTGTTTAACGATGTGTTTAACATTGTCACTCCTCATTGGGCCGCAATAATGTGCAGCCCATCCAGTGGGTTTAGATCATCTCGCCTGTTTTTGGGTTGTAACCCCAAATCACATTTGGATTACCTCGCGATGCCATACGCTGACGATAAATGTCAGATACCACACCAGCATCACCCGCAAGCAGTGCTTTTGTTGAACATAGCTCAGCACACATTGGTAGCTTGCCTTCAGCAATACGGTTTGCACCGTACTTTTGACGCTCAGCATCTGAATGTGTTTCTTCTGGGCCACCCGCACAGAAAGTACATTTGTCCATTTTACCGCGGCTGCCAAATGCGCTCTTTTTAGGGAACTGCGGCGCACCAAATGGGCAAGCGTAGAAGCAATAGCCACAACCGATACAGGTATCTTTGTCGTGAAGCACAATGCCATCTTCAGTACGGTAGAAACAATCTGCCGGACAAACAGCCATACAAGGCGCATCGGTACAGTGCATACATGCCACTGAAATTGACGCTTCACCAGGTAGACCATCGTTAATTGTCACCACGCGGCGACGTTGAATACCCCACTCTAAAGCAGAGTCGTTCTCGTTTTTACATGCTGTGACGCAACCGTTACACTCGATGCAGCGCTTGGTGTCACACAAAAATTTCATGACTGCCATAATGGCTTATCTCCTCATCAAGTTAGGCTTTGCTTATCTGACATAAACTGGACTTAGTTTCTTGCATCTGAGTCACAACGTCATAGCCATAAGTTAAAATAGTGTTTGCTGATTCACCTATCACGTAAGGCACTGTGCCTTCTGGATAGTTTTTCTCTAGGCTTTCGCCTTCAAACACACCAGCAAAGTGATAAGGCATGAAACATTCGCCTTCAATCACACGAGGAGTCACCATTGCTTTAACGGTGATTTTCGCGCCTTCTGGTCCGTGAACAAACACATCATCACCATCACGAATACCGCGATCGGCTGCATCAGCAGGGCTGATTTCGATGAACATTTCTTGCTGTAATTCAGCAAGCCATGGGTTTGAACGGGTTTCTTCACCGCCACCCTCATATTCAACCAAACGACCAGAGGTCAGAGCTAATGGATAGTCTTTAGCAAAGTCTTTGTCTTGAATGGTTTTATAAAGGGTTGGCAGGCGTGCAACCATACGATCATCATAGGTGGGGTACTTAGCCACTAAATCACGACGAGGGGTATATAAGGGTTCACGATGTAACGGAATATCGTCTGGAAAATTCCACACAATACAACGAGCTTTCGCATTACCATAAGGGATACAACCATGTTTGATTGCTACACGTTGGATACCACCAGAAAGATCTGTTTTCCAGTTTTTTCCTTCAGCAAGCTTTTTCTCTTCTGCGGTTAAGTCATCCCACCAACCAAGCTGTTTAAGCATGTCGGCAGTAAACTCTGGGTAACCGTCTTCAATTTCAGCACCTTTAGAGAATGAACCTTCAGCAAGAATATTATTGCCTTCATGTTCAACACCATAACGGGCACGGAAGTTACCACCACCGTCTTTCACTTCACGTCCTGTGCGGTACAAAATTTGCGTACCTGGATGTTTCTGTTCAGGTGTTCCCCAGCAAGGCCAAGGCAGGCCGTAGGTTTCACCGCGCGCAGGACCACCAGGTGCTTCTAGTGTATCAACATCAAATGTACCCCAGTTTTTCTGGTGCATTTTCAAACGCTCTGGGCTTTGGCCAGTATAACCAATGGTCCACATACCTTTGTTAAATTCGCGAGTCACGTCTTCAATCACAGGCTCATCATTTTTCACTTCAATGTGCTTACAGAACTGCTCAGCAACGCCCCATTTTTTGGCCAATTTATACATGATCACATGATCAGGTAATGACTCAAATAATGGCTCAATCACTTTGTCTCGCCACTGTAATGAACGGTTTGAAGCAGATACTGAACCGTAGGTTTCAAACTGAGTAGACGCGGGTAATAGATATACCCCATCTTGACGTTGGTGCATGACACCGGCCATTGTTGGGAATGGATCGACAACAACCACGGTATCCATCTTGTTTAATGCTTCACGCACTTCACGGCCGCGAGTTTCTGTATTAACAGACTGTCCCCAGAAAAATGCCAGACGTATATTGTCTTTTTGGGCAATTTTGGTTTTATCTTCTAACACACCATCGTGCCAACGCGAACAAGGAATACCTGCTGATGTTTGTGGCGATTGACCTAAGTACTCACCTTGGTCAAAACGGTCTTTGATCCAAGTTGGCTCAAGATCCCATACACCTGCCCAGTGATCCCATGCGCCAGAGGTTAAGCCGTAATATCCCGGTAAGTTATCAAATAACAAACCAAAATCAGTGGCACCCTGTACATTATCGTGACCACGGAAAATGTTAGTTCCGCCGCCTTCAACACCCATATTACCTAGGGCTAATTGAAGAATACAATATGCGCGAGTGTTAGCATTACCAATATGATGCTGAGTACCACCCATACACCAAACAATAGTACCAGGCTTGGTTTCAGCCATCATTTTAGCCACCCGGTACATTTGTGATTTGGGCACACCAACAACATGCTCAACTTCTTCAGGCGGGTACTTTTTCACTTCTTCTTTGATACGTTCCATACCGTATACACGTTGAGAGATGAAGCTTTCATCTTGCCAACCGTTTTCGAAGATGTGCCATAGCAAACCATATATAAATGGAATGTCAGTACCTGGACGAATATGAACAAATTCATCAGATTTAGCCGCAGTGCGGGTAAAGCGTGGATCAACAACAATGATTTTTGCACCGCGCTCTTTACCAATTAATATGTGCTGCATCGCAACTGGATGCGCTTCACATGGGTTTGAGCCGATAAACATCATGCATTTTGAGTTACGGATATCGTTAAACGAGTTTGTTTGCGCACCGTAGCCCCAAGTGTTTGCAACACCGGCTACCGTGGTAGAGTGACAAATACGAGCAGAGTGATCGACGTTGTTAGTGCCCCACATTGCCGCGAATTTGCGGTATAAATAAGCTTGCTCGTTCGAAAATTTCGCGCTACCCATGAAGTAAATAGAATCTGGACCTGATTCAGCACGTATATCGAGTGCTTTCTGGCCAACTTCTTCAATGGCTTGCTCCCAAGATAACCGCTTCCATTTTCCACCTTCCAGCTTCATTGGATATTTAAGTCGTTTCTCACCGTGTCCGTGCTCACGTAATGCAGCACCTTTAGCACAGTGACCACCTTGATTAAATGGATGATCAAATGCGGGTTCTTGACCAGTCCACACCCCATTTTGAACTTCGGCATAGACACCACAACCCACTGAACAGTGAGAACAAATGGTACGTACGACCTCAGTTGGCGCGTTATGTGGTACATCTTTGGCTTCAGCTTTACGCATCATGCCGGCACCTAACATCGACGCTGCTGCAATTCCACCAGTCGCCAAACTGGCCGACTTGAGAAACTGACGTCTGTTAAGACCTAGGCCTGGCTTTTCAGCTTTTGCGACCGTGTCAGATTTACGGGTTAATCGCATTTCACCCTCTCCTATTAGTTATTTACTTAACGAGGCATAGTAGTTACGAATATGCTCTGTTTCTCTGTAGTTGTTACTTGATGGCTCGTCTGTTGCTTTGGGTGAGGCCGCTAATGCTGGCGTACTCACACTGGCAACCGCGCCTGCTACGCTACCTAACGCTATAGCTTTTAGCATTTGACGGCGTCCCATGTCGGAAGCTTGCTTCTTCATAGTTTCTCCTTGTTTAAATCACCCTAATTACTTAGAGCATAAATGACTTACATCATGGCGAGTGCCATCAAGTCATTAGTTTACTTGCACGACTTCATCAGTAACCGGCTCAAGCTCTTTACTACCTGGGCAGTTCACCGGTATATCTAAACTCAGTTGGTCAAATTCGTTTACTTCAGCTTCAAAAAACGCTTTGGCTAATTGCGCTACAGGTATGTAGAACTTTGCGCTAGGCGTTCTTGCTAATGCTTCACAGAAGCGATTAATCCATGAACCAATATGACGTTGATAAAATGCCAATTGGCGATAGCCTGGCGCTTCTAAAATCAATACCCCCATCACTTCGCACAATGCGGCTACATGATCTTCCGGCTCTTTGACATTTTCTTCGCGCTCAAAACCCATTTGCATCAAATCGGTACGCAATAATGCCAATGGCTTATCCATTAATGAGCCAGTCATAAACCAACTGCCATAGGGGATAATTTCACCGCTACCTACGCCCAAGAAAATACTAAAATATTCATTTTCTAGTGTTTCTACATCACTACTTTTCGCTACCGTTTTTAAGGCGATCCATGCTTGATTCATCGCATTACCTTCTTCGGCATCTACGTCTAAATCAGCTAAAAACTGTAATAACTCTGCATTAGGATGACGACGCAACAATGCGGCTAATAGCTGATAAATATCGGCTCTTAATTGATCGTTTTCGCTGATTTCTCTTTGTATTTGGGTCATAGCAGATCTCTTATCGCAATTGCTTTTCTGGATCTTGAAGAATGTCTTCAAACATGTCTTTTACGCGGCAGTCGCCACACATTTTTAAACGTTCAATATTGGCACTAAATGCACTGTGCGCACCGACCATTTCAACCATTTTGCGTACCATTGATTGAGTAGCAAAAGCGCTACCACAAGTAATACATTCAAAAGGGGCTTCTTCTTTTAATGTTGTCAGCCCTTGGCGGCTGTCTCTATCAAAGTTAACTTGTGACGCTAAACTAATCACGCTTTCAGGACAGGCACTTTCACATAGTCCGCACTGGACACAATCTTGCTCGACAAAACGTAATGCCGGTGTGTTACCGCCATCTTTTAATGCCTGTGTTGGGCAGATAGACACACACGACATACATAAAGTGCACTTATCAACATTCACCTTTACTTGACCATAAGGCACATTAGCTAAGGTTAGTTGAGTTTGAATCGCACCCGCTTGGCTGTTGAGATGATCAATGGCTTGGTACAAAATATCCCGTTTGGTATTGTGACTATCAGCATTGACCGCTAGGACCATAGGCACAATAATCGGCCAGGTCATACTCGTAGCCAACGATTGCTCAAGCTCAGTAAGGTCAGTTGCAGAAATAAGGCGTAAGCGCTGTGGTTGGCCCATCTCATCTAATATACGGTTGGCTAAACTAAGTTCGCCCTGCATCATTTGAGTTAATGTCGGCGCAGTAGCATCGGTATGTAAAATCAATACTTCACGTGCCCCATGAGCCAAAGCAGCGAGCCAGTGGTCAATACTGGCTACGGAAATTTCTTCCATTGCGATGGGCAGTACATCTCCCGATAAGGTATCGGTGATCAGGTCGCTACCCGCAATATTGTCATGGAATAAAATCACTGGCGCGACTTGAACTTCAGCCCGATAACGGCTGATTAACTTTTCAAGGTAGGTATGTAGCGATTTAGGTGTGGGTAAGTCATAGCTTATGGCCCCTGTTGGGCATAAATTTGTACAACTGCCCGCACCATGACAAAGGTAGGGGTCGATTTCGATTTTTTGTTCAATACTGCTTATAGCATCGGCAGGACAAAAGTTTAAACAGCGGTTACAACCATTAATCCCATTACGATTGTGCGCGCAAATATCGGCATTCACCTTAACGTAACGGGGCTTATCAAACTCACCAACTAAATCTGGAATTTGTTCAATGGCCTCAGCTAATTTTTGGGCGTCTGCACCGACATAGAAGTAACCTGCGGGAAGTAATTCAAGGTTAATACAAGGCGCTGAACTTAAATCTACAATAATGTCAAAATGTGCCTGACGAATCGCCACAGCACTTAACTCTGCAACACCACCGGCATCGGCTTCTACACTGACTTGAAACTGCCCTAAAAAACCTTTAATACTTTTGAGTTTATTGTAAAAGCTCTCAACACCTTCGGCGGCATTAATAACCTTTTCAAGGTAGTTTTCATCTTGACTGGTAATAGATTCATTAGCCAAAATGACTCTACTGGCCATCATGGGAAGTGTGTCTGCGGCAAGACGAGCTATATCTTCAGGGCCGATGAACAACACATGGCCTTGGGTGGAGTAACTTACCGTAGGCGGGATCAAATTCTGCAGAATTTGGGTATTCGCCATCACTTGTTGCCGAGCTTGCTTAAGCTCGAACTGGGATTGTCTCATACTCATTGCGTTCCTAATTTTTATTATTAAGTGAGCTATTTTCTCACTAGCAATATCTGGCGATATTGATTGCTAATCGTTAATTATTAGCGACCCCCAATTAGCTAACTTTTACCGCATCACCAGTAAAAGAATGGAATTGCTGTTCATCAGACTGCACTTCCATTAAAACTAATGCTTGGTTAGCATCGACATTTTCCAAATCGGCACTGCTTGTATCTTGAGTTTCTGAACTAGCCCTATCTGTTTTTTGGTCACTTGAATCATTCAGCTCATCAGACTGAGCTGTTTCAAGCAGTTCATCCTCGGGTGACTCTTCTTTTTCAATAACGTGTTTAAATATTTTCTTTGCAAGCTCTGCTGACACTTCAGCCGATAATTTGGGTTGATTGGTATAATCAAGTGCGTATTCCAGCAAACCGTCAATGTGACCATATTGTGGCTGCTTCCAAAGTGCTTTTAATGCGGCGGCTTTAGTTGCTGGATCAACATTTTTGGCCATAAAACTAGCAAAACTACCACCCACTTCAATCGAATCAGGATCGGGTAACTCTTGCACTGAAAGTGCATTAGCGTCTTCTACATTAAGATTTGAGTCTGCTTGATTTAAGTCTTCTTCTGCCTCCAACCTTGTTTCGACATTTTGAGCAATATCTGGCTGTTCAGCCTCTTTGGCAACTTGTTCGCGGCGCTGATTCCAACGGCTTAACAAATCACTCATTGCATTTTTCCTGGGCGATTTGCACTTGGGCCGTCGTTGTTGCGACGATTAACATGTTTGCGACGATGGGCACTAATTTCAACTTCACCATGGCGGGTAATAAAGGCTTCAATCCAACATGCGATGGCTTTAGGCATCAACACGTTAAATACTGGCGTATCGGACTCTAAACACGCTGCGCCGACATTTTGGTCAGCAGAAATCATTGCCGGCACCCAAGTTCCATCAGAAAGTTCATCACAAACGATGTAGATCATGGCATTGTCCATATCAAGATTTATTCGATAACTGCCACGCTGATCACGATGCAACTCAAGTAAGATTAATGTCGCGCCTTCAGGGGCGGGCTGAGTAGCAGGCACCATTTGGTCCATTTGCCAGCATGTAGTTGTCCAGCGACCGACTTGCTTAGTCACTTTTTTTAACGAGACATACATTGGCCAAACGCTTTCGGTATGTTGCATACGGTGCTTCACCTTTGTGTTGCTTAACACTTAATTAATGCCAGTAGCGCGCGATAAATACTCTATAGTTACCCTGTATACAGCAATAACAATGCCAATATGTTTTATAGGGATAAATTTGAAGTGGGTCTCAAAAGTCCACTAACAGGTAGACAAATTGTCCTAGCTGCATTTAAAAAGTAGGACATAAGTACACGCTTTGATAGCTCGATTGAGCAAAACATGCGCTGGATCACGCAACGCTAAACATCTGCATGCCGAAATGAGAAAAATTGATATTCTTAAACAATAGATTTTTATTATTGCTGCTAACAATATATTTATGGTTGCGGTATTTGATAGATGATTTAAGCCAATAACCTATAAGGTAAACCTTGCTTATGACCCAATCGACTGAGCACTTATCTGCCCGTAAATCAGCTATCAAATTTATCAAAACCCAAACTGAAGTCCCCCTCACCTTGCCCGTTGTGGCATATAACGAACGGGGTGAAGCATTAGATAAATTTGTTGCTTGTGAGCGACCGCTTACGGTCTACTTGAATTGGCAACCCATAGTGACGCTAATGACGCTAGGCGCCAAGCCTGAATCATTAACCTTGGGCTATTTAAAAAACCAAGGTTTTATTAGCAATATCAGTTTATTAGAATCTGTTATTGTCGATTGGGACGTCAGTTCTGCTGCGGTGATCACTACGGAAAACATCGATGACTTAGCGGCTAAACTATCTGAAAAAACGGTCACATCGGGCTGCGGGCAAGGCACGGTTTATGGCAGTTTTTTACAAGGTTTAGATGAAATTCATTTATCTGCACCATTACTAAAGCAGTCGATCATTTACAGCTTATTGAACAACATCAACGCCTATAACGAAACTTACAAAAATGCTGGTGCGGTACATGGCTGCGGTATTTGCCAAGATGATAAAATTCTTGCGTTTGTCGAAGATGTTGGCCGCCATAATGCCGTTGATACATTGGCTGGGGACATGTGGATGGATCAGCAAAACGGTGATGATAAAATTTTCTACACCACAGGCAGGTTAACCTCAGAGATGATCATCAAAGTGGCCAAAATGGGCATTCCCATTTTGTTATCTCGTAGCGGTGTCACACAGATGGGATTAGAGCTGGCACAGCAACTAGGAATAACCCTTATCGCCCGCGCCAAAGGCCGTCACTTTTTGGTTTACCATGGGGTAGAGAATATTGTGTTTGATATGACGTAGCCATAGCGAACAACAGTAATACATTAGCCCAACGTTGAACCGGCACAGGCGTTAGAACATATAAACCGGCTGATCAATTATGCTTTCGAATAGAACTGTTATAAACGAAACTTAGCCCATTGCTCTCTTAATGATGGGCTTAAATAACTCCACACTAGAATACGGGTTTGTTTATTACCTTGACGCATATCAATGGTATTGATTGTCTCTGCGCCGCATTCTTCAAGCAGTTTATAACATGGTTTAAGGTTATCAGACTTAGACACGAGTGAACTGAACCATAACACTTGATGTTTAAACTGGCAGCTTTCGGTAATCATGTTGCGCAAAAACTGGATCTCGCCACCTTCACACCATAACTCGGCTTTTTGGCCACCAAAATTTAATGCTAACTTGTCCGCTTGAGCATTAACAACTGAATGCTTTTTAGCGCGATTTGCGGCTAAATTCGACAGCTTGCGTTGGCTTCCAGCCATGGCATCATCTAAAGATTGATGGAATGGTGGATTACATAAAGTGATATCAATACGATCACTTGCGTTAATCACCCCTTTAAATATCGTCTTAGCATCGGTTTGTTGTACCAATTTAAGCTTTGAGGTGAACGCAGGGTTATGGCTGCAAATTGCTGCGACATTACTTAATGATTTTGCATCGATATCTGATGCGGTAAATTGCCAGCCATAACATTGAATACCAAGCAAAGGATAAATGCCATTTGCTCCAGTACCAATATCAAGAGCGTGTATTTTTGCCCCTTTTGGCACTTTGCCCTTTAGCGCCAATAAATCAGCAATATAATGCAAATAATCTACCCGCCCAGGAATAGGGGGACACAGGAAACCAGCAGGAATATCCCATTTATCTATATGATAATGTAGCTTTAGCAGTGCGGTATTTAAGGTTTTTACTGCTTCGGGATTGGCAAAATCGATTGAGATATTACCGTAGGGGTTGGGGCGGACAAACTGGGACAATTTGGGTAATACAGCAACCAAAGAGGTAAAATCATAGCCCTGATTATGCAGATTACGGGGGTGAAGAGACTTACTATCACCGGATTTGCTAGTCGAAGATTTAGCAGGGCACGTTTTGCCCTGCATAGATGATTTTACTGGCATTAATCGTACAGATATTTCGTAAACAATAAGTTAACCACCAGCGAGCGGCCGGTTTCTTGCTCTAATAGACGATTGACCATCTCATAGCATTCTCGGCGAATTTCATCACGGCCTGATAATGATTTAACTTTATCTTCGGCCTGATTACCTAATATTTCTACAATGGCAGCACGCAATAATGGATCATGGCGCTCAATACTTACCAGGTCAGCCGGATCTTTCACCATTAGCTCAACATTAATACGAACAAAACCGAGTTTCTTACGGTTAGAAATATAATTGGTGACGATTTCAGGCTCAAAGCCATAGTAAGCATATTCTTCACTGATTTCATCAGCACTTTGGACGTTAAATGCAACTAACAGCAGTAGCATGCATGCTGAAACAAATTTTTGCATAGTGTGATGCTCTCCTTGAGTGATTAATAAGCAGATAGCCGCTTTTGTGTATTTCATCTTGTTGAGCATGGTAAACTGCTCGGGTCTAGGTATATTGTAACGAGTTTTTGATGAATGTGACCAGTAATAGCTTTCCTTATGGTGAATCAATTTTATGGTATTCACCTGAAAAAGCCGCCTCACTTCCCCACACACCGCTTAAAAACTGGTTATTAGCCACAGGCAGTTTAACCGAAAAATTAAAAAAACATTGTAACAACTTCTCCGTTACGGTTTTAGGTGAACATTTATTGTCTCCTTTACCAAATGAGCTTCCAAGCCAGTCAGAACCCGTTTGGGTGCGTGAAGTATTACTCAGTCTAGACGATATTCCTTGGGTTTTCGCCCGCACCTTAATTCCACAAGCATTATTAGATAATACCTTGTACGACTTTATTCACCTGGGCAACAGACCATTAGGCGAACTGTTATTTACCCATAACGAGATCATACCGGGAAAAATTGAAGTTGCAGCGTTTGAAACCTGTGGCCGTTTAGCGCAACTTGCCACCAGCTTATCTCAACCTGTTGACGACACGCTTTGGGGCCGTCGTCGATACTTCCATATTGGCACATCTGAGCTTATTGTAAGTGAAATATTTTTACCTGCTGCAGCGGAAAACATAAAAAAATACCGCCTAGATTAGGCGGTATTTTTTGTCATGTGATTAGGGTTAAACTCAGATTAAATTCTGCGGCGCACTCCACATAGAGCTAACGCCAATAAACTTAGCCACCCTAAGCTACCACCGCCACCAGAATCGGCCGGAGGAGTAACCACTGGCGGGGTGATCACCACTGGTGACGAGACTGTTATCGCCTTAGTCACCGTTTGAGTATTGCCAAGTGTATCTGTCGCCACTAACGTAATCGTGTAGGTTCCTGCTTGAGCATAGGTATGGGTTGGGCTAGTTGCAGTGCTGTTATTACCATCACCAAATTGCCACACATAAGTCAAACCACCAAAACCATTACTCGAATTATTGGTTATGCTAAGCACCAAGTTTGTCGCTGAAGCACTGAAAGCTGCTGTAGGTAAAATCACGACCCTAACGGTTTTAGCAACCTCAAGCTTATTCCCTTCACCATCTGTAACCGTTAACTTCACAACATAATCACCCGATAAGGCATAAGTATAGCTAGGTGCAACGACACTGCTGGAACCAAGATTATCACCAAAGGTCCAAGTGTATTGGTAATTACCATCACCTCCATTTATGTCGGCATTAAAACTTACAGTAGCACCATTTAAGCTAGTAACAATATCACCGCTCAATGGGCTGGGAGGTAATACAATCGTGCTTGAACGCTTAAATTCTACCGTAGCTGAAGTGCTATTGGCTGATTGCGCCGTCACTTCCATTGTTAAGCCAAGTTCGGTTAACTGGATCCCCGCCTGAGGCTTAAGGGGGGCACTGTAATCGTTACTGTCATCAAACATGCTATTGGCAGATAAATGATTGTCACCTGGATAGCTTGACTGAACAAATTGGCTAAACGCGGCATCACGGATTTGTGTATCTGTCGCACTCTGCCCAATCAAGTTTTGATCGGCATCGATTACACCAATTAATCCTTCACCTGGATGATTTGAAACATTGTTATCAGCCTGATTAAAGTTTTCTAACCACACTAATACTCCCGGAATATAGCCATGGCTGACTAAACCTTTATCAATGCCTTGATGACTTCTTAGTTGAACGATATAGCGGCTTGCCTTGCCTGGACGTGTATCATCTACTCGACTAAAGCCATTCAATATCATTTTAGAAGCTGTTTCAGCATCATCGTTATATATCACGCTGATATTGTTAGTAAGCTCGAGTTCATCAACAACAAAACCATAATCACCTTCTGCGGTATCGGTTACATAATGCATCGAAATAGTCACATTTTTTCCGGCAAAATCTGCCAGATCATAGCTCAACTTTATCCATGAGTTTGCACCAGTAGCTGCGCCTATATCACTCGACTTACCACTAATATAATGCTTAACCGAGCCGTAAAGTGGGTTACTGGCTTTAGTGTAATTACCCGCAATAGCAACACCGTTCACTTTAAGCTGCATATAATCATAATCGTCTTCTATACTCCAATGCGCTTGGAAAGCTAACGATAAAGGTGTTGCACTAGGCAGGGTGAGATTAAATGACATTTGTTGATTAATATCATCACCTTGGCCAGAGTAATATTGGTACTCTCCCGCATAAGGCGCGGTAAACTCCACGGGGCTAATAGGTAAAGGTATTGAAATTTGGTTTACATTATTGGCATCTACCGCATGGGCTAAATTAACACTTAAGCCTGATTCATCGATACTTGATAAAGCCACTTCCTGCTCTTTAACCCATTTACCCTTATATTTTTGTTGTAAATATGAGCGAGCATAAGGGCTAAAACCTGTCGGTTCACTCCCTGCAATATTGCCGGTCCAGCTACCACCAGACATTAAAGACCAAGACCCCACAGGTGAACCATCGCCTATATTACTGGTATCATATTCATCTGGTAGCCCTAAGTCGTGGCCAAACTCGTGCGTACATACGCCCGTAGCAGCATCAATAGGTTGTACCGTATAACCGTAAATCTTCATGTCCCGGCCAGGGATTTTGTATCCCTCGGTATCGGTGTTAACAAAGAAACGATGCGACCAAATAGCGTCGGTACCTAGCACACCACCACCCGCTTCCTCACCCACGCTAGAGTGAAATAGCATGATGTGATCGATTATTCCATCAGCCTCATCGATATTACCGTCACCGTCTAAATCATATGGATCTTCAATGTCATAAGTCGCTAACTCTGCATCCGACATACCGGCAATCGCTTTAACGACCGCTTCTTTTACCAGTTCAGGCACGGCGCTATCATTATCATCGTTATCAGCATCATTACCGCCATAGTAAGCGGCATTGTTGTCTGCGGTAACCCAATTAATCACATTGCCACTGAAGGTAAATGACTGGCCTGATGCCGCTTTAAAATATTGATATGCTGATTGTAACGTTGCCGGATTAGCATCTGGGCCAGTAAAGCCTGAAGTTGAAAAAAGGAGGTTTTGATAATGTGATACTGGATAGCTGCTATAGAACATATCTGTATCAGCACTCGCTAGACGATTATCATTATGGCGAAGGTCTGGGAAGTCCACCAGCACGCCTAATACCTTAACAGTTTTAGTGATATCTTCATCCGCCAACATAACAGCTGACTGCATCTCCATTCTAGCCTGCTTAACTTTGCTTGCTTTTATTGAAGCTTCAGTCTTAAGCTCAAATTTAGACGGCGTAAATGAAGACTTTAATCCACGGGCAATAAATGCCTCAACAGCTGAGTTTTTAGCCTCTTCAGTGGCATCGTCTGCGACTTCGCCGCGTTTGATTAACCAGTAAAGTACTTGTTCTTTATTAATCACGCCGCCATCTGCCGGAGAGCCTTTTATTGGCGCAGCAATAGAGCCTGAAGCACCTACCGTCAGCAATAGGCCTAACGCTGCGGCTAACGGTAATTTTGTAGTATTGTTCATCGATATCTTTCCTTAGTTATCGCTAGGCTTATGTGTCAGCGGCTTGGGGCATTTAGCAAACGGCTTTTGGCGTTTGCTGATGTAATCTGCAACCACTTGGTCAATTTCTTGTTGGTTCATGGACGTGGTTATCAAACCTTGTTTACGTAAATTATCGGCAATTTTTGATTTATCTCGAATAGGTGGCATAGCACCACATCCCACACTTGTTGGTTGGCTTACTTCTGCTGAGGTAATATTCTCTGCTTGTTGATTTGCTTCATTAGCTTGGCAACCAAACATCAATGCGATGCTTAGCAATAATGCAATTTTAGTGAATTCCATTCGGTTTACCCCTAGAGTATTCACGTAAGATTAACAGTTGTTACCGCTAGCGTACAAACAAAAAGCCCCTCATTTTTACGAATTAATGTTCAAATAAGTTTGAGCGTGTAAAACATCACCGATTTTGCTGTAACCTTTGGTATACCGCATTGTTAACGATTTAAATATTGGCAGAAAGAACAAAAACGGCAGCCAATTTCCGCTGCCGTAGAAACTCTAAAACGAAAAAGATTAAATAAGAAAGTGACTAAAAACGATAGGTTATTGCGCCAGTGTGTTCATGTAGCTTGAAATACCATCTAAGAACATTTGCACTGAAATCATCACCAGCACCATCCCCATTAAACGCTCTACAGCCGTTAAGCCTTTTTCGCCCAACACACGGGTGAACACTTTATAAAACATCAGAATAAATGCGCTTAATCCCCAAGCTGAAACAAGGGCGATAGTCCAATCAGTCATTCTACTACTATCTGTATGAGCCAATAATATCAATGCTGCCAAAATAGACGGTCCGGCCATAAGCGGAATAGCCATAGGCACAATAAAGGGTTCTTCCCCTGCAGCTAAGCCGACAACACCGCCAGGCTGAGGAAAAATCATTTTTATCGCAATCAGAAATAAAATTATCCCACCCGCAATGCTGACCGACTCTGAACGCAGATTTAAGAAGTTAAGAATGGCTTCACCGGCATACAAAAACAGCAACATGATCACTAACGCAATAAGCAATTCACGAATTAATACCCGGCGACGTTTCTTGGGATCAATATGGCGTAAAATCGATGCAAAAATAGGCAGGTTACCTAAAGGATCCATAATTAAAAACAACATCACCGCAGCAGAAAAAATATCCATAAGTCACAATCTATTTAGTTAGCCAATACAATAGCTCATATTGTATACCTAATCCGTCACTTATGGATGCGAGAAAATGCGCTATTATTTTTTAGCCAATGAATTAGTTTTTCTCACCTGAAGCAGCACAAATTTATTGATTCACTAACCCTACAGCCTAACTCCTTTATCTCAGGCCATTGTAATTTACACATCTATGCCTGCACGCTAGCTACATAAGAGTACAAAAATGCTATACTGCTGCGTTTTTTGTCAATTTATGCTTGGAACCCATGCTCTATTTAGCCGCTAGTTGTATCGCTTTATTATTTGGCCCTTTATTTTACCGCTACTTTTCTTCTGGCAGCGGATTACAAAAAGGTCTAGATGGTTTTATATTCGTCTCTTTAGGCGGGCTGGTGCTCATCCATATTTTGCCAGAGCTGTTGGAGCACGGTGGATTTATTACCTTGCTTTTCGTGGTATTAGGCTTGTGGGGGCCCACCGCAAGTGAACGTATTTTCCATCGCTATTCAGAGATCACCCACAACATAACGCTAACTCTGGGTATTGCGGGTTTGCTGCTGCATACCATCACCGACGGTGGCGCTATGGTGTTGTCGCAACAGCAAGGTAATTCTCCGCTGCTGGCTTTAGGGGTGATATTACATCGACTACCGGTAGGATTAGCGATTTGGTGGTTACTCAAACCACAGGTTGGCACTCGCTGGGCAAGTGTCGTTTTGATTGCCATGATGGCATTAACCGCGGTAGGTTATTTTGCTGGCGAACAACTACTTCATCAACTAAGTATTGAAAATACCGTTTATTTACAAGCTTTTGTGACAGGTTCAATTTTGCATGTGGTGCTGCATCAGCCCCATGGTGAACACTCCACAGATAAACAAGGCAAATACCAATACCAGGCGGGCATCGGCAGTTTGCTCGGTTTAGGCTTATTAGCGCTTTTGCTGTTACTGGATACTGGCAGCCAGGCACATTCAGACCATAACCACGCTCACGGTGTAGAGCAGTTTGTTAGCTGGCTATTAACGATTTCACCTGTATTACTATTAAGTTATTTATTTGCAGCGCTAAGATTCAAATTAGGACTACAACCTCAACATAAAAATCTCGCGTTACGATGGTTACAACGACTAGCTGGTCCTGAGTCCTTAATTATTACTCTGGCGTTATTAGGCCCCTGGTTTGCGCTATATCAAATTATCGGTTTAGCCGTTATTGGTGGTTTACTGACGTTAAGTAAAATCCCATTAACCGATCCACATTTACAATTACCCAACTCTGCATTGCGATTTGGCTTCGCTCATTTAGTCGACCGCAGTGCACCCTGGATCATATTAAGCTTAATATTAGCCAATTTAATTGGTCACCCATCGGTCCCCCTAGAAAACCCTGCATTGCAGGTGTTTATTCTGCTACTCGTCTTTATTCCGATGCGTTTTTGTAATCTAGGAGCGGCTATTTTAGCATTAGCGTTATTTTATAGCGGATGGAATCAGGTCGCGGTAGCATTTAGCTTACTTGCGGCACCGGTTATCAATATAGCACAGCTGAAATTAATGACCTGGAAACAAGGGTTAATGCTGGGCGGAGTGTTACTGAGCGCCTTTATTGTGGCGGACCAAATCGCGTTAACCTCTAGTTATGTGCTGCAACTGCCTGAATCAATCAATATATTAAGCTTAGTGGTAATCAGTTTACTATTTGGCGCAAGCTTACTGCGTTTAGGTCCAAGAAAATTTTTAAGCCGCATGATCGCAAATCTTAAACCCGATCATCAGCATAGCCATAAACACAGCGGTGGACATTCTCATCACCATCACTAATGATTAGAGTCGGCTAACGGCTAGCAACAGCAAAAATGACAGGAGAAATTTATGTGTATTTTATTTTTCGCTATCGAAAGCCATCCTCAATATCCTTTAATCATTTGTGCTAATAGAGATGAGTTTCATCATCGCGCAACTCAACCGGCACATTTTTGGCCTCCAGATCAAAACATACTGGCGGGTAAAGATTTACAAGCCGGTGGAACCTGGCTTGGTGTAAATCAAGCTGGGCAATTTGCTGGCCTGACAAATTTACGCACTCAAGACCTTCGGGATGGAGTGCGCTCAAGGGGCGAACTGGTTATCAACGCACTAACATCTTCTCACTCACAGTCTCCCCACTGGCCTATAACCTCACAATGGTTGCAAGCACATAGCCAAAATTACAATCCATTCAACCTAGTTTTTGAACATGAAAATACCCTTTATTGCTTCAATAGTCGTAGCGCTGCTACCACAAAGTTAACTCAAGGCTTTCATGCTGTTTGTAATGGTGATATGGATGATGTGTGGCCCAAAATGGCGTTAGGTCAACAAGCTTTGCAGTCGTATATTGCGCAAACCGATAACATTAGTATTAATGAATTACAGCGCTTTATGCAAGATACCACACAACCTGCTGACAACTTACTCCCTAACACAGGCCTAGACTTAGAGTGGGAGCGCCATTTATCTTCTATCTTTATTCAACACCCACAATATGGTACCCGTTCAACCACTATTATCCTCAAAGATAAACACGGCCATATCGATTTTTATGAAACACGATTTGACGGCAAAGGGCGAAATTTAGGTCAACAACACTTTAAAATAGCATCAAGCAATACTCGTTAAATGAAATGAATTACCAGTATTTACCGCTGTAAAAAATACGTTATTGCAGCGCCTATCACACTCAAACATCAAATTTACAACCTAGATCAAAGTTATTGCCCGGGTAAACCTGCATAATTCGCCTATTGCTAATTTACTATCGGAGTACACGTCTTGGAGCAGCCCACACAAACTGGTTGGGATCAGTCAATGATCGAGAAATATAACTACAGCGGTCCACGTTATACGTCTTACCCGACAGCATTAGAATTTGATGACAGCTTTACTGAACAAAATTTACTGTCGGCGATTAAGGGCAGTAAAAGCGATAAGCTATCTTTATATGTTCATATTCCATTCTGTGCCAAGCTTTGTTATTACTGCGGTTGTAATAAAGTCATTACTCGTCATTCGCACAAAGCCGATCAATATATTGAATATTTAGCAGCTGAAATTATTAAACGCGCACCGTTATTTAAACATTACACTGTCACCCAAATGCATTGGGGCGGTGGTACACCAACCTTCTTGAAACCAGAACAAATATTGCATTTAACCACATTAATTAAACAACACTTTACCTTTGCTGAGGTTGGTGAGTATTCAATTGAAGTTGATCCGCGTGAAATTGAACTCAGCATGCTGGATACCTTAAAAGAAGCTGGTTTTAACCGGGTTTCGATTGGTGTACAGGATTTCAATAAAGACGTTCAAGTTGCGGTGAATCGTGAACAGGACGAGCAATTTATTTTCGACTTTATTGCCAGAGCAAAAGAGTTAGGTTTTGTTTCTACAAACGTGGATTTAATTTACGGCTTACCATTACAAACGCCTGAAACATTTGCACAAACCATTGCACGCATAATTGAGCTATCACCAGACCGTTTATCAGTATTTAATTATGCGCATTTACCGTCGCGCTTTGCCGCGCAGCGTAAAATTAAAGATGTTGATATGCCGTCTCCACAGCAAAAATTGAACATGCTGCAACAAACCATTGAATCATTAACTGGCGCAGGTTATCAATTTATCGGAATGGATCATTTTGCTAAACCCGATGATGAATTAGCTAAACTGCAAAATGCCGGTAAATTACACCGCAACTTCCAGGGTTATACCACTCAGGAAGAGTGTGACTTACTTGGCTTAGGTGTATCTTCAATCAGCCAAATTGGTGATTGTTATGCCCAAAATCAAAAAGATATCCGCCCTTACTACGAAGCGATTGATCAACAAGGTCATGCTTTATGGAAAGGCTGTAGCTTAAATCGTGATGATGAAATTCGTCGTGCGGTGATCAAGCAAATCATCTGTCACTTTGACCTAGATATGGCAAAAATTGAGCAAAAATTTGATATCGTGTTTGAAGATTATTTCGCTGAAGATTTAAAGTTGCTACAGACATTTTTAGACGACAAGCTAGTCGATATTACAGATCGCCGTTTAACCGTCAGTCCAACAGGTCATTTGCTTATTCGTAACATCTGTATGTGCTTCGACGTTTATTATCGCCAAAAAGCACGTCAACAACAGTTCTCTCGGGTGATTTAATTCTTTACGCTTAAAAATGTGCAAGAGTCACAACAAAAAAGCCAGCATCTGCTTAACACCGATCAGTTAAGAAACTGATCGGTTGACAGCAAAAATGATCCTACGAAAATGGCTCCTTCTTTTGAACGGAGTCATTTTTTATGTTGTCTAACTGGCTTATTGATACTGAATTACTTGTCGCCCCCGAAGAACTATCTATCTTTCAAAAAGAATTGCCGTTGGAATGGATTGAACAAGCTTTGGAGCTAACCAACAAAGCAAGTATTAGGCGCAGAAAACTTCCAGCAGAATTAGTCGTTTGGCTCATCGTTGGAATTGGCCTCTACCGAAATCGTTCCATCGCTGAAGTCGTCTCCAAGCTCGACTTAACGTTAGTTGATAAGTTGGGAGAAACCGTTGCACCAAGTGCTATCCCGCAAGCCAGACAGCGACTAACAGCCGCTCCCCTTAAAGCCCTTTTTGATATCACTTCTAAACACTGGTGTCATAGGGAAGACAGCCAAGATACATGGCATGGTCTTCAGTTATTTTCTGTTGATGGAACGACATTTCGATGTGCAGAAAATACCGAGAATTCAGAGCATTTTGGCTATATCAGTAATCAGCATAGGAAGCAGTCCGTATACCCAGTAGCCCGCTTATGCGCACTCATGTCATTACGAAGTCGTATGATAAGAAATGTAAAATTTGGTCCGTGTAGTAAAGGGGAAATTAGTTATGCTCGAGAGCTAATTGGATCAGTTCCAGCTAATTCTCTCACTATTTTTGATAGTTGTTACTTTAGTGCAGATCTTATGACAAGTTGGTGGGGAGCCAACCAGAATAGTCATTGGCTTACACCACTCAAAAGTAATACACGCTTTGAAGTCATCGAGCAATACGCTGACAACGATTATCTAGTTGAGATGCCAGTATCACCACAAGCGAGAAAAAAGAACCCAGAGCTACCTGAAAAGTGGCATGCAAGACTAGTGACCTATCAAGAAAAATCCCAGGGCAATCATATTACAGGTGTGCTGAGTTCATTAACCAATAGAAGCCAATACTCCTCTCAAGATATATTAGATGTCTATTTCGAACGCTGGGAGATAGAAAATGGCTATGGAGAAATCAAGCAATATCAACTTGATGAGAGTATTTTATTAAGAAGTCAGACAGTTGAAGGTATTTATCAGGAGATTTGGGGATTACTGATAGCGTACAACTTGATCCGAGTTGAAATAAGCCAAATCGCTAAAGAGGCAGAAGTGTCACCATTACGGATTAGCTTTGTAATGGCGATGCGCTATATACAGGATGAGTTGATGTGGTGCGCAATTGCTTCGCCAGGAACAATCCCTAAAAAGCTCAAAGCAATGAGGGAAAACGTTAAGCAATTTATCTTGCCCAAAAAACGAAAACGGCCCAAAAGTAGGACCGTTCGAATTAACAAAACCCGCTATCCAGTTAAGAGAAGAAACCCTTAACTGAATGGTGTTAAGCATCTGCTGGCTTTTTTAATCAACATCAAAAGCATTAGGCTTTTGATGCATATAATGCTTTGCGTTCACTATCTGACATAAACGCCATTTCAACGCCATTGCGTTGAACTTGCGATAATTGCTCGTCCGTCAAACCCATTTCAGATTTAGCAACACGATATTCATGATTGATATCAATGTTACTTACCCCTGGATCATCCGTATTCAAACCAATTAACACACCAGAATTGAAGAACTGCATAAAGGGATGAGAATCATAATCAGCAATAGTCGAAGTATGCAGGTTACTGGTTGGGCATGACTCAATACCGATACGATGCTTAGCCAGATACTCCATCAATTTAGGATCACGAATCGCATTAACACCATGGCCAATACGAGTCGCACCTAACACTTCAATAGCTTGCCACATACTTTCAGGACCTGCCGCTTCACCAGCATGAGCAGTGATCTGTAAATCAGCATCACGAACACGCTTGAAGTGTTCTGTGAATAAATCCCCCGGAAATCCTAGCTCATCGCCGGCTAAATCAATCGCGACGATTTTATCTTTATGGGCCAGTAAACCTTCTAGCTCCAAACGGCATTTTTCTTGGCCGAATGAGCGCGACATAATGCCAATCAAGTTGATTTTGACGTCGTGCTCTTTAGTGCCCGCAGCAACGCCATCAATCACAGCTTCAACTACGGCCTCGATAGGTAGATTGTGGTTCATCGCCATGTAATACGGACTAAAACGTAGTTCGGCATAATCTAAGCCGGATACTTTAGCATCTACTACGTTTTCGTAGGCGACACGCTTTACCGCATCTAAATCAGCTAGCACAGCAACCATCCAATCGAGCTTCTTTAAAAAGGCGACTAGGCTATTCTCTTTACCTTGAATTTGCACAAATGGCGCTAAGGTTTCTAATGAATCAGCAGGCAGAACTATGCCATGTTTGTGGCCGAGCTCCCATATGGTTTGAACACGAACATTTCCATCCAAATGGCGATGCAAATCAACCAGCGGAATCGATTTATCTATCATTCGTAACCCCTATTAATTTTCTAGGCTAAATGTGTTTTCTATTTTTAGAACACCCAGTGACCGAAGTTTAACATGCATGAATAAAAAGTGACGCAAGAAATCACCAAAGATGCACAATCGGTAACAAATAATTGTGTTGAATCAACTAGCATGATTGAAGTTGAATTGTTATGTTGTGATGCAATAATGATATTTGTAATTTATTGTCTATTAAAGGGATTCATATGCGTAAGCTCATTCTACCTGTATTGATATTACTTTCTATCACTGGATGTAAAACAACCACAGGTTCAAAAGCCTATTATTATCTAGGCGACACCACTCAAAAACAAACAACAGACAATAAAAAAAATATCAAAGCACCCACTCACAACGCTACTTTAGACTCAATAATTACTAATGCATGGCAATTAAATTTAGCATACTCACCAGAACTTGCTGCTAGCTTAGGTAACAAACGTACTGCCGGACAACTGCCTGATTTATCACCCGAGTCACTATCAGAACAAAATAAACAAACACAGCAAATTCTGAATACGTTAAAGTCGCTTGATAAAAGCAAGTTATCAAAAGATGAAATCATCAACGCTAAAATTTTGCAAGACCAACTACAAAACCAAGTTGATATGTATGCATTCAAAGATCATTATCTGCCTATCACGGCAGAAAGCGGCTTCCATGCTTACATTGCCAGTATGGCAACATCACCTTTCAACACTGCAGATGATTATCAGTATTACTTAGATAAACTGGCCGCACTGCCAACCTATTTCGCACAACAAACATTTTGGTTAAAACAAGGTTTAGCGGCAGGTATTACCCCAGCAAAAGTGACGCTTACCGGCTTTGAAGATAGCATTAGCGCCTTTATCGTTCCCGTTGAGCAAAGTGGTTACTTCAAACCGTTTACTACCTTCCCGAGCCATTTTACTGAAACACAGAAGAACCAGCTCACTCAACAAGGTAAAATAGCAATTTCAGAAAAAGTGTTGCCAGTTTATCAAGATTTCTACGACTTCATGACCCAAGAGTACATTCCCAATGCAAGGCAACAAATCGCTGCCTCAGCCTTACCTGATGGGCCTGCATTTTATCAAAACCGAGTGGAATACTACACTACGCTGCCAATGACGGCAGAGGAAGTACATCAACTTGGGTTAGCTGAAGTCGCCAGAATAAAAACTGAAATGGAACAAGTGATTACGAACGTTGGCTATAAAGGCACATTTGCAGAGTTTTTACATTTTCTACGTACTGACCCACAGTTTTATCCTAAAACCGCAGAAGAATTATTAAAAGAAGCGGCATATATTGCTAAAAAAGCCGATGCAATGTTACCTAAATATTTTGGTAAACTCCCTAGAACGCCCTATGGGATTGCGCCTGTACCAGCTGAAATTGCACCTAAGTACACAACGGGAAGATACGCGGGTTCAGATAGAGATGACCAACCAGGATATTACTGGGTAAACACATATGCGTTAGATAAACGTCCTCTATATGAAATGGAAGCGTTAACCTTACATGAAGCGGTTCCGGGACATCACCTACAAATCTCATTAAATAAAGAGCTGACTGATTTGCCTAATTTTAGGCGCTATAGCTATATTTCGGCTTTTGGTGAAGGTTGGGGTTTGTATTCAGAATACTTAGGCCTTGAAGCTGGTTTTTATCAAGACCCTTACAGTAACTTTGGCCGATTAACCTATGAAATGTGGCGTGCAGCAAGACTAGTGGTTGATACTGGTATGCATGCTAAAGGGTGGAGCCGCCAACAAGCTGTGGATTTTATGGCCGGTAATACTGCTTTATCTATGCATAACGTTAACACCGAAATTGATCGCTACATCTCTTGGCCAGGGCAAGCGCTCTCGTATAAAATTGGTGAGCTAACCATTAAACGTTTACGCGCAAAAGCTGAAAACACTTTAGGTGAAAAATTCAATATCAGAGAGTTTCATGATGCCATCTTAGAAAATGGTTCAGTGCCGATGCCTATTCTAGAGCAAATGATAGATGCCTATATTGCTCAAAAATTAAGCTAACCTTTACTGTTTACCCCGCTGTTATAGCGGGGTAAATACGCTATGATGAAATACTATCGACTCACCAGGAAAACAACTCTGCGACCTTATGATTTATAAAAAATTCTCGTCTGAAAAAAAACTCAATACACCAGAACAACAACGTTTTTGGCAAAGTGTTGAGCAAAGCCATTTTAGTCGTAAAGACGGCGTTAATATTGCCTACTGTCAGGTGCTGCAACCAGACACCAAACAGGCCATTGTTATTAGTAATGGTAGAGTAGAATCATATATAAAATACCAAGAATTGATTTTTGATTTATTTCAGCAAGGCTACAGCATCTTTGCCCTCGATCACCGTGGTCAAGGGCTTTCTGATAGACTGACACAGCAGCCGCATCAAGGGTACGTAGGAAAGTTTGAGGATTATGTCGATGACTTCTCGCATTTTATCGAACATATTGTCCAACCAACAAATCATCATTCTCTGTCAATCATGGCACACTCAATGGGCGGCGCAATCGCCACCCATTATTTGCATAAACATCCAACTATTTTTGATAGTGCGGTATTGTCAGCACCTATGTTTGGTATAGCCTTACCGTTTAATACCAAGATGGTGTTATGGTTAGCCAAACGTCTTGATAAGACATCGGCAATAACGGTTGAAGGTAAAGTCACTAGTAACTATGTTCTTGGTGGCACAGACTATAATCCAGCTCCCTTTATCAGTAACTATTTAACACACAGTAAGCACAGGTATGAACACTATAGAGAATGTTATAAAAAACATCCTCAATTACAACTTGGCTCACCGACCAACCATTGGTTGATTGAAGCCATTAATGCAGCAGAGAGTTGTGCAGAATTAGCCAAAAGTTCACCAACACCAATCCTCATTTTACAGGCAAGTGAAGATACCATTGTCACGAATCAATCACAGGACAACGCACTGAGTGCACAATGTCATAAGGTCGTCATCCAAGGTGCTTATCATGAGGTCTTTATCGAAAGCGATAAACTAAGGAATAAAGCATTAAGCTATGCTATCAACTTTATTAAACAACACTCAAAGACAGCTGAGACTTAACTAATTGAATAATATCGACCTCACTTAAAGGACGGCTGAAAATGTATCCCTGGAAGCCATTACATTTAGCGTGAATTAAATTATTAAGCTGTGATTTAGTTTCAACTTGCTTAGCAATAACCTGATAATCCAAGCGAGAGGCTAATTCAACTAACGCACATAACAATATTTGTGAACTAGGATCTTGCTTATCCTCTACAACATAACAAGCCGCTAATTTAACCTGTGAAAAACTCACACCTTGCAGTTGATTCAGCGAACATAAGCCCGAACCAAAATTATCTAAAGCAACATTAATACCCATATTTTGAAGCGTAATAATTTTTTCTTTAACCAATTCGGCATTAACAGAGAAAACATCCTCATTTAACTCAAACTGCAATTTACTCGGATTCACCTTGCTGCTTTGAATGCGGTTTAATACCACACTTACAAAATGTTCTTGATGGAAGTGACGCGAGGATATATTTAAAGACATGATAGGTGTCGGCACACCTAATGATTGCAACTGATGCAACACTTGACATGTCTTCTCAAGGATCCAAAGCTCTAATTCAAATATGAAATCCGATAATTCTGCAGCCTCTATAAATTTACGCGGACTAATAAAACCATGCTGTTGGTGATACCAACGTGGTAAAACTTCAACACTCATTACATGACCATCATCATCAACAACAGGCTGATACACTAAATTTAGCTGCTCTTGCGCTAGTGCAACTTTCAACTCGTGACTTAATTTAAAAGGTTGTATTTGACTATGATCAAGTTGTGGATGATAAATAGAACAGCCATTTGATCTTGGCTCTTTGGCATGTTCAAGAGCATTATCAGCCCTACCGAGTAGAGTTTGAGGCTCAAGTGACTCAACACCATCACATACTACAACTCCGACACGGGCTGAAATAGAAAGCTCTTGTTCGGCAACAGAAAAGCTTCTCCCAATTAACTGCCTGACCTCGCTAGCCAAAGCCAAGGCTCGTTTATTAGCGTGGCCGACTTCATTACCAAAGTTTTTAGCCAGTAAAATAAACTCATCAGCCCCTAAACGGGCAACAAAATCTGCTGATGAAAAAGCGCTTGATAACCTAGCGGCAATTTTCATCAATAATCGATCACCTAACTCAGCACCTAAGGCATCATTTAAAACAGCAAAATTATCTAGATTTATCAATAAAATAACAGAAAACTGGTTAACCTTCCGACTATGAACTTGCAAATCGTATAAGGAATCAGCCAATGCTTCACGATTAACTAAATCAATTAAGCCTGTATGAGCTTGTTTATCCTTATCAGACTCCGTTTTTTGAACTTTCACATCGCCTGATACATCGGTGATGGTACCAATAATTCGAACCGGTTTACCCTGTTGATCCCATTCGACTATTTTCCCTCTATCCAACACCCAAATATGTTTACCATCTTTATGCCTTAATCTATGAACGCTCTCATATTCAGTAGTTTTGCCATCAATATATTTTTGTAACGCATTTAATACATCTGCTTTTTCTTCACGGTGAAGTCGAGACTCCCAAACAGAATAATCACTATCCAACTCATAAGACTGATAGCCCAGCATATCTTTCCAGCGGTCTGAAACATAAACACTGCCAGTAGTAATATTCCAATCCCATATACCATTACGCACACCTTCAACAGAAAATAGCCACCTCTGCTCAGCATCGTTTAATCGTTTTTGGTTACGCTTGAGCTTACCACTTACTTGCACCAAGTAATCTCTGAGTGATGCAACCTCAAGCGAAGAACAAATAATTCCGCGCTGAAAATCAGAGGTATCAATATTTTTCGCTCTAAGACTTAAGCGGCTTAAGGGATGAATCCAAAACCAGTAGAGTAAGGCACAAAAAGCAATAAGAAATAATGAACCAACTCCCCATATTTGAACCGTCCTATTAAAAAGGGAATCCGATATTTGGGAGATCATCCCAGAAATATCATACTCGAGATATATCAATTCAACAGATTGCGCGTAGCTAAATCGATTGTTATCGGTTATGGGATAATAGCCCTGGATCGATAAACGGTCGAAATTGACTTGAAAATAGGGTTTATTGGATTGAATCACGCTTTTATGGATTGCGTTAGAGTAACCTTCGAGCACATTACTCGCATCACTCTCACGCCAAATAATATGATTTGCAAAATGAATAGTGCGGCTAGGATCCAAGATAACATAGACCATCATACTCATATCAGTAGAAATCAGAGCTACCTCTTGATCGATACGGCTAAAATCTTGCGCTTGTACTGATGACTCGATGACATGCCGCATACGAAATAGATCTTTTTTTAACTGCTCAGTCTGCTCTTCAGCAAGCTGCTGCTTGAGATCAGAATACTCATAGTAATATCCTCCAAATACCATGGCTAGGTGCATAGACAAGATACAAAATGGAATAATAAATGTGAGCGACAAATTCCGTATGTTAAACAAATGATATCCAAATCAGTAAAGCATTCCACATGCTAGCGGCAAAGCTTATAACAAGTAAAGAAATAGTTAGGGTTTTTATTGTAAATATAAGTCATAAAGTTATTGTTTATTAAAAGCTTTCGACACCGATAATAATTTATTATAACGCAAATAATAATAAAAATTAATAACCGGAATTTAACTATAATAGCTATCAAATTTGAACTTAATTAGAGACATTATAGATTTTTAGTTTAAAGCCTATGTCTATTTCAGTTGAATAACATTCAATATTGATAGAATAAATACACAAAATACAAACGATAAGCATAAATTTTTCTAAATAAGCGTATATCCTTATATTCACCACATAACTGACACTCTCTAATATCATTGATTGATGTTGACCAGAAATCATAGATGTAAAAAAGCCCGTTACATTAGTAACGGGCTTATCATTACACTTACGAGTAAATTAGGCGCCTGGAAATGACCTGCTCTCACATGAGCATATCGTCCACACTAATACTATGCTCAAATGACATGCTCAACTCTCAAACGTAAAAAAGCCCGTTACGCTAGTAACGGGCTTATCAATCTCTTCTCAATGAAATGTTTCGAGTAATACCATTTACATTAATTAATTGGTCAGTTTTGCCCACCGTCTAGAACATTGTTGAATCACCCTTTCCGGCTCTGCAATAAATCGATTCCATGCAATGGAACACTGCTCAACAATATCGTCATATCCACTAAAGCAACGATTGGCGAGTTCATTCTGACGAAGCCATTGCCACACTTGTTCTATAGGGTTGAGTTCTGGCGAATAGGGCGGAAGCTTAAGGATACTAAGGTTATCAAAGTCCTCTGTCATCACCTGTTGATGCCAACCTGCGCCATCCATGATGACCAAAGCATGGCGACTCGATTCGGTAGCCTCTGAAATTAATTTTAAATGCTCCCACATATATTCACTATTGGCATGCGGGGCAATAATAGCCTCTCGCGCCCGTTGCCGGACACACCGCGCCATATAAATACGCTGATTCGAACTGTTGTTGCCTTACCGCTCGTGGTATTTTGCTGACCAAATCTGGCTTCATCTTGAAACCAAACATCAATGCGATCTAACGCCACATGACCAGGGGGGTTAAGGATCGTTGACAGCTGGAAGTTTTTTAAAAGCGTCCTGAATATCTTGAGATTGTTTTGGGTGACGTGAGCGGGTCGTTATCCATGACAATCCTAATTGATGCAGTAATCTGTAGATATTTACCTGTTTAAAGGTCACGCCAAATTCTGACTGAATAAAAAGACTGACATCTCTTGCCATCAATCTTCCGCCACTCTCAGACAAGCTTTGACGTTGTACAAATTCTTTCAGATTTACCAGTTGTTTCGCCGATAATTGAGCGGGTCGACCTGGATTATGTTTATCATCTAGGCCGCTAATGCCATGAGTTAATTAATGAGTAACCCATGCATTTACACTGGTTCTACTGACCTTCAACATGTTGGCTATAGCAGTACGAGAATGACCTTCGGTAAAATGAAGTAAGGCGAGATAACGCATACGTTTACGTGCGCTTTTCTCAGATTTAACTAATACTGCAAGATTGAGATTATTCATCGATACTGAAATAAGGAAATGACGACTAATTAGATCACATATTTAATGTAGATGGTATAAATTAGGCGCCTAGAAATGATCTACTCTCACATGGGAATATGGGCCACACTAATACTATGCTCAAATGACATGCTCAAATGACATGCTCAAATCTCAAACGTAAAAAAGCCCGCTACGTTAGTAACGGGCTTATCACTACTCTTGCGAGTGAATTGGGCGCCTGGAAATGACCTACTCTCACATGGGGAGACCCCACACTACCATCGGCGATACTGTGTTTCACTTCTGAGTTCGGAATGGGATCAGGTGGTGCCACAGCTCTATGGTTTCCAGACAAATTTGGTTTATCTAACGCCATTTAACTAGCATTAAATAATAATTCGGAAAGCTGATTGCTTTATCTGAGTTTGAGTCTCGTCACACTATTTAAGCGTCCCATTCTAACCACTAAGGTCAGTAAAACCCATCTGGGTTGTATGGTTAAGCCTCACGGGTCATTAGTACAAGTTAGCTCAACGCCTCACAACGCTTACACACCTTGCCTATCAACGTAGTAGTCTCCTACGGCCCTTTAGAGAGCTTAAAGCTCTAGGGATGACTCATCTTGGGGCTCGCTTCCCGCTTAGATGCTTTCAGCGGTTATCGATTCCGAACGTAGCTACCGGGCAATGCCATTGGCATGACAACCCGAACACCAGCGGTTCGTCCACTCCGGTCCTCTCGTACTAGGAGCAGCTCCCCTCAATCATCCAACGCCCACGGCAGATAGGGACCGAACTGTCTCACGACGTTCTGAACCCAGCTCGCGTACCACTTTAAATGGCGAACAGCCATACCCTTGGGACCGACTTCAGCCCCAGGATGTGATGAGCCGACATCGAGGTGCCAAACACCGCCGTCGATATGAACTCTTGGGCGGTATCAGCCTGTTATCCCCGGAGTACCTTTTATCCGTTGAGCGATGGCCCTTCCATTCAGAACCACCGGATCACTATGACCTACTTTCGTACCTGCTCGACGTGTATGTCTCGCAGTTAAGCTGGCTTATGCCATTGCACTAACCGTACGATGTCCGACCGTACTTAGCCAACCTTCGTGCTCCTCCGTTACTCTTTGGGAGGAGACCGCCCCAGTCAAACTACCCACCAGGCACTGTCCTCAACCCCGATAAGGGGCCAGAGTTAGAACATCAAAACTACAAGGGTGGTATTTCAAGATTGACTCCACTCCATCTAGCGACGAAGCTTCAAAGTCTCCCACCTATCCTACACATGTAGGTTCAATGTTCAGTGCCAAGCTATAGTAAAGGTTCACGGGGTCTTTCCGTCTAGCCGCGGGTATACGGCATCTTCACCGCAATTTCAACTTCACTGAGTCTCGGCTGGAGACAGCGTGGCCATCATTACGCCATTCGTGCAGGTCGGAACTTACCCGACAAGGAATTTCGCTACCTTAGGACCGTTATAGTTACGGCCGCCGTTTACCGGGGCTTCGATCATGAGCTTCTCTTGCGATAACCCAATCAATTAACCTTCCGGCACCGGGCAGGCGTCACACCGTATACGTCATCTTGCGATTTTGCACAGTGCTGTGTTTTTGATAAACAGTTGCAGCCACCTGGTATCTGCGACTGCCGTCAGCTTAGGGAGCAAGTCCCATCACCAACAGCAGCGTACCTTCTCCCGAAGTTACGGTACCATTTTGCCTAGTTCCTTCAGCCGAGTTCTCTCAAGCGCCTTGGTATTCTCTACCCGACCACCTGTGTCGGTTTGGGGTACGATCCCTACTAACCTGAAGCTTAGAAGATTTTCCTGGAAGCATGGCATCAACTACTTCATCACCTTAGTGACTCGTCATCAGCTCTCAACGTGTACATTTAAGTACGTGTTCCCGGATTTGCCTAAGAACACCGCCTACTACCTTAAACGCGGACTACCAACGCCGCGCTAGCCTAGCCTTCTCCGTCTCTCCATCGCAGTTAGCAGAGGTACAGAAATATTAATCTGTTTTCCATCGATTACGCCTTTCGGCCTCACCTTAGGGTTCGACTCACCCTGCCCCGATTAACGTTGGACAGGAACCCTTGGTCTTTCGGCGAGGGAGTTTTTCACTCCCTTTATCGTTACTCATGTCAGCATTCGCACTTCTGATACGTCCAGTGTGGGTTACCCCTTCACCTTCAACCGCTTACAGAACGCTCCTCTACCGCTTGCAGTAAACTGCAAACCCGTAGCTTCGGTGGTATGTTTAGCCCCGTTAAATCTTCCGCGCAGGCCGACTCGACTAGTGAGCTATTACGCTTTCTTTAAATGATGGCTGCTTCTAAGCCAACATCCTAGCTGTCTAAGCCTTCCCACATCGTTTCCCACTTAACATACACTTTGGGACCTTAGCTGACGGTCTGGGTTGTTTCCCTTTTGACAACGGACGTTAGCACCCGCTGTCTGTCTCCCGAGTAGTACTCATTGGTATTCGGAGTTTGCAAAGGGTTGGTAAGTCGGGATGACCCCCTAGCCTTAACAGTGCTCTACCCCCAATGGTATTCGCTCGAGGCGCTACCTAAATAGCTTTCGAGGAGAACCAGATATCTCCGAGTTTGATTGGCCTTTCACCCCCAGCCACAAGTCATCCGCTCATTTTTCAACATAAGTCGGTTCGGTCCTCCAGTTGATGTTACTCAACCTTCAACCTGCCCATGGCTAGATCACTCGGTTTCGGGTCTACGCCTTGCAACTAAACGCGCAGTTAACACTCGGTTTCCCTACGGCTCCGCTATTCGCTTAACCTCGCTACAAAACGTAAGTCGCTGACCCATTATACAAAAGGTACGCAGTCACGGTCTCAAGAACCGCTCCCACTGCTTGTACGTATACGGTTTCAGGTTCTATTTCACTCCCCTCACAGGGGTTCTTTTCGCCTTTCCCTCACGGTACTGGTTCACTATCGGTCAGTCAGGAGTATTTAGCCTTGGAGGATGGTCCCCCCATATTCAAACAGGATGTCACGTGTCCCGCCTTACTCGTTTTCATCTATGGTTAGTTTTCATGTACGGGGCTATCACCCTGTGCCGCTGAGCTTTCCAACTCATTCCACTAACACCCCATAGACTTAAGGGCTAATCCCCGTTCGCTCGCCGCTACTAGGGGAATCTCGGTTGATTTCTTTTCCTCTGGGTACTTAGATGTTTCAGTTCCCCAGGTTCGCCTCATACAGCTATGTATTCACTGTATGATGACCACTTATGTGGCCGGGTTTCCCCATTCGGATATCGTTAGCTCAAATGCTTATTACTAGCTCGCCAACGCTTTTCGCAAGTTATTACGTCCTTCATCGCCTCTGACTGCCAAGGCATCCACCGTATACGCTTAGTCACTTAACCATACAACCCAAATGAGTTTCACTGCCCTTGTAAACAAGAGAATGAACTAATCGGACTGTATTGCAACTAGCTGGTTTTTACTTGTCTCACTCCCGACCAGGAAGTGTGACTCGCCTTAGTTTTTAGAATATTCAAGACACTTAAACAGTGTTTTGAGAACTCAAGATACTGATGCTTTCGCATCAATATTATTTTCGCACTAACCTAATCACACAAACGACAACGAATCATCATTCATGCGCCTTTAGTTAGTACTATCAGCTTTCCAAATTGTTAAAGAGCGGGCTTAAAAAAGCCAAAGATAAAATTTCGTTTATCTTTGGCATCTCGGACCAATATGTATGTATTTCATCGAAGATGAATGGTGGAGCTATGCGGGATCGAACCGCAGACCTCCTGCGTGCAAGGCAGGCGCTCTCCCAGCTGAGCTATAACCCCTTTACATACAGTGAGAATTTACGTTTACCTTCTAAGAAGGTCAGCCAATTTATTTGGCTTGCCAATTCGAATTTATCCAAGGCAATTTATTGCGACGTTTAGTTCACTAAACGAGCGGTAAATTAACACAGGAGAAATGAAGAATTGGTGGGTCAGAGTGGACTTGAACCACCGACCTCACCCTTATCAGGGGTGCGCTCTAACCAGCTGAGCTACAGACCCAACGTAATTTCTCTTTCTTTCTATCAAGTAATCTGTGTGAACACTCACATGCATCTCTGCACTTTTAGGTATTGAGTTAGTCGTATAGGTAAGGAGGTGATCCAGCCCCAGGTTCCCCTAGGGCTACCTTGTTACGACTTCACCCCAGTCATGAACCACAAAGTGGTGAGCGTTCTCCCGAAGGTTAAACTACCCACTTCTTTTGCAGCCCACTCCCATGGTGTGACGGGCGGTGTGTACAAGGCCCGGGAACGTATTCACCGTGACATTCTGATTCACGATTACTAGCGATTCCGACTTCATGGAGTCGAGTTGCAGACTCCAATCCGGACTACGACGTACTTTGTGAGATTAGCTCCACCTCGCGGCTTTGCAACCCTCTGTATACGCCATTGTAGCACGTGTGTAGCCCTACTCGTAAGGGCCATGATGACTTGACGTCGTCCCCACCTTCCTCCGGTTTATCACCGGCAGTCTCCCTAAAGTTCCCGACATGACTCGCTGGCAAATAAGGATAGGGGTTGCGCTCGTTGCGGGACTTAACCCAACATTTCACAACACGAGCTGACGACAGCCATGCAGCACCTGTCTCAGAGCTCCCGAAGGCACTAAGCTATCTCTAGCGAATTCTCTGGATGTCAAGAGTAGGTAAGGTTCTTCGCGTTGCATCGAATTAAACCACATGCTCCACCGCTTGTGCGGGCCCCCGTCAATTCATTTGAGTTTTAACCTTGCGGCCGTACTCCCCAGGCGGTCTACTTAATGCGTTAGCTTGGGAGCCCAGTGACTAAGTCACCAAACTCCGAGTAGACATCGTTTACGGCGTGGACTACCAGGGTATCTAATCCTGTTTGCTCCCCACGCTTTCGTGCATGAGCGTCAGTCTTTGTCCAGGAGGCCGCCTTCGCCACCGGTATTCCTTCAGATATCTACGCATTTCACCGCTACACCTGAAATTCTACCTCCCTCTACAAGACTCTAGTTCCCCAGTTCCAAATGCAATTCCTAGGTTGAGCCCAGGGCTTTCACATCTGGCTTAAAAAACCGCCTGCGCACGCTTTACGCCCAGTAATTCCGATTAACGCTCGGACCCTCCGTATTACCGCGGCTGCTGGCACGGAGTTAGCCGGTCCTTCTTCTGTAGGTAACGTCACAGCAACAGTTTATTAAACTATTGCCTTTCCTCCCTACTGAAAGTGCTTTACAACCCGAAGGCCTTCTTCACACACGCGGCATGGCTGCATCAGGCTTTCGCCCATTGTGCAATATTCCCCACTGCTGCCTCCCGTAGGAGTCTGGGCCGTGTCTCAGTCCCAGTGTGGCTGATCATCCTCTCAGAACAGCTAGGGATCGTCGCCTTGGTGAGCCATTACCTCACCAACTAGCTAATCCCACCTAGGTTCATCCAATCGCGAAAGGCCCGAAGGTCCCCTCCTTTCCCCCGTAGGGCGTATGCGGTATTAGCAGTCGTTTCCAACTGTTATCCCCCTCGACTGGGCAGATCCCTAGGCATTACTCACCCGTCCGCCGCTCGCCGGCAAAGATAGCAAGCTATCTTCCCGCTGCCGCTCGACTTGCATGTGTTAGGCCTGCCGCCAGCGTTCAATCTGAGCCATGATCAAACTCTTCAATTAAAGTTTTTTGAAACCCGAAGGTTTCGGCTCAATGAATTCTGATTGCTTTATCAACCGAAGTTAACAAAGTCTTTTTGTACATATTGCTATGAACATTCATCGTTGCATTGAGTTTAAATTTTTTGATTGCTCTTCCTAAGAAGAAGCAATTTCGAATAACTCAATACCTGTGAATGTCCACACAGATTACTTGATAAATTGTTAAAGAGCGTTGATGTTGATTTTTCAAACATCGCCGTTGGACGCTAGGTCGTTGGCTTGGGCTGCGTATTCTACAGACCCTGTTGTCAGCGTCAAGTGTTTTTTCAAACTTTCTTTTCGCTGTTGATTTGATGATGAAACCGAAGTTTTTATCCTTTCAAATCAACCTGACTTCCTAAGTGATTAACTTCAGATGCCACTTTGCTTTCGCGCTGTGCCGTGTCAGTGGTTGCGCATTATAGGGAGATTCTGAGGCAGTGCAAGGGCTTTTGTGTAAAAAGATCGTTTTTTTACGATCTTTTTGATAGTTACCCACTTACATACATGTTTTGCACCATTTACCCCCAAAGTTATCCACAATAGGTGCTTTATAACCTTAGACCCTTGCCAATCAGATATAAAAAAGCAGCTATATAAGCTGCTTTTTATAATCACTATGCTGGTTTAGCTAAGCTAACTGGCTTATTAACTTAATTTGCCATGGCATTGTTTAAATTTCTGACCTGATCCGCAGGGACATGGGTCATTACGCCCCACTTTCTCACCATCGCGTATAACCGTCTTAGGTTTTTCCGCTGTAGCTGTCGTTTCACCTTCGTCCAATGCTTGTGCCGTTGCATGTTGGTAATCACGTTTAATCTTAGCTTCTTCATCGCGACGGCGTTGTTCCATGTCGTCTACATCAGATTGTGCTTGTACTTGCACTTTCGATAATACACTGATGACATCGTGCTTTAATGTTTCAAGCATCTGTTGAAACAACTCAAATGATTCACGCTTATATTCTTGCTTAGGATTTTTTTGTGCATACCCACGTAAATGGATACCTTGACGTAGATGATCCATCGCAGCCAAATGCTCTTTCCATAAACCATCTAAGGTTTGTAGCATTACAGCTTTTTCAAATTGACGTAATACTTGCGGGCCAACCATCTGCTCTTTAGCTTTAAAAGCTTCAGTCCATGATGTCACAATACGCTCACGTAATGTCTCTTCATGTAGATCGTCTTCTTTATCTAACCATTCTTGTATCGGAAGCTTTAATGCGAACTCATTATGTAAACGTTGCTCTAAGCCTGGTACGTCCCATAACTCTTCCAAAGAATTCTGTGGAATATAAGAATCAATAACGCCAGAAACAACATCTTGTTCGATATTCTTGATGGTGTCTTCAATGCTTTCAGCATCCATTAACTCATTACGTTGCGAATAAACAACTTGGCGTTGATCATTTGCCACGTCATCATATTCAAGCAATTGCTTACGAATATCGAAGTTACGCGCTTCTACTTTGCGCTGTGCATTTTCGATGGCACGAGATACCCATGGATGTTCGATAGCTTCGCCTTCTTCCATACCCAGTTTTTTCATCATGCCTGAAACACGATCTGAAGCGAAGATACGCATTAAGCTATCTTCCATCGATAGATAGAAGCGTGAAGAACCCGCATCACCTTGACGACCAGCACGACCACGTAGCTGATTATCGATACGACGCGATTCATGACGCTCGGTACCAAGAATGTGTAAACCGCCAGCCGCAAGCACTTCATCATGGCGTATTTGCCAATCTGCTTTAATTTTAGCTTTCTGTTCTGCTGTTGGATTATCTAACGCGTCAATCTCCATGTTCCAGTTACCGCCTAATACGATATCCGTACCACGGCCAGCCATGTTTGTTGCAATAGTTACTGCGCCTAAACTACCGGCTTGGGCAACAATTTCAGCTTCTTTTTCATGGAATTTAGCATTTAGTACACTGTGTGGGATTTTGGCTTTTTTCAATAATGTATTAAGCAGCTCTGATTGCTCAATAGACACTGTACCCACTAATACTGGCTGACCGCGTTCACGGCAACTTTTAATATCTGCAACAATAGCATCGTATTTTTCTGTGGCAGTTAGATAAACTAAATCAGCCATGTCGTTACGAACCATTGGACGGTTAGTCGGTACTACAACGGTATCTAGGCCATAGATATGCTGAAACTCGAATGCTTCAGTGTCGGCAGTACCCGTCATACCGGCTAATTTATCATACTGACGGAAGTAGTTTTGAAAGGTAATTGAAGCCAATGTTTGGTTTTCATTTTGAATATGAACCCCTTCTTTGGCTTCAACCGCTTGATGCAAACCTTCTGACCAACGACGTCCTGGCATTGTACGGCCAGTATGTTCATCTACAATAACAACATCATCGTCTTGGATAATATAATCAACATCGCGTTCAAATAGAGTATGTGCACGAAGTGCTGCATACACGTGATGCAGTAATGAAATATTTGCGGCTGAATAAAGTGAATCACCTTCAGCTAACATACCTTGTTCAGTTAACAGTAGTTCAACTTTCTCTTGACCACGTTCTGTTAAATGAACTTGTTTACCTTTTTCATCGATTGTGAAGTCACCTTCACCGATATAGTCTTCGGTATCTTCTTTATCTTGACGTACAAGACTAGGAATTAACTGATTCACTTTAATGTACAGATCTGAGCTGTTTTCAGCTGCACCTGAAATGATCAGTGGCGTACGCGCTTCATCAATTAAGATTGAATCGACTTCATCGATCAATGCGTAGTTTAGTGGGCGTTGTACACGCTCTTGTGGAGAAAAGGCCATATTGTCGCGCAGATAATCGAAACCAAATTCGTTATTGGTGCCATAAGTTATATCTGCGTTATACGCCTGTTTCTTTTCTATTTGACCAATACCAGCAACGTTAACGCCAACCGTTAAGCCTAAAAACTCAAATAACGGACGATTGAATTCAGCATCACGACGGGCTAAGTAATCATTCACAGTAATAACGTGAACACCTTTGCCACTGAGACCATTCAAATATGCAGGTAATGTTGCGGTTAATGTCTTACCTTCACCGGTACGCATTTCAGCAATACGATTGCTGTCTAAAACCATACCGCCAAGTAATTGGACATCAAAAGGACGCATATTAAATACACGTTTTGACGCTTCACGCACAACGGCAAATGCTTCTGCCATCAGACTTTCTAAGCTTTCACCTGATTCTAGACGCTGGCGAAACTCTGCGGTTTTTGCTTTTAGTTCTTCATCGGAGAGTTTTTCATAATCTGCTTCCAATGCGTTAATTTTAGTGACCACTTTACCCAAGTTCTTTAGGGTACGATCGTTTTTGCTTCCAAATACTTTTGTCAGTAATTTACCTAACATCTTAGTCACTTATCTCTTGTAGGTTTGGCTCTTCAGAGCGGATTAACCGTTAATATGATCAACTTGCTTTGCGATAGACATACTTTTGTGGATCTATTTGTTGTCCACCGCGAAGCACTTCGTAATGCACATGAGGGCCGGTTGAACGGCCTGTGCTTCCCATACTGGCGATTGTATCGCCTTTGGCAACGACGTCACCTACGTTTACTGACAGAGATTTATTGTGTCCATAGCGAGTTCGAAGACCATTACCATGATCTATTTCGATAAGCTCACCATATCCAAACATACTTCCTGACCACGTTATTACACCTGCGGCAGTTGCAACAACATCGGCCCCTTCTCGCCCAGCAAAATCAATACCTTTATGCATTGTTCTACGGCCATTAAAAGGGTCATTGCGTAAACCATAGGGCGAAGATAACCAACCTTTATCGATTGGCCGCCCTGATATATAACGCTCTTCATCTATATGGAGATTTGTTGACACTGTTTCAAGTAGTGACAACTGAAGATTATTACTATCAATTCTTGATGCCAGCGTATTCATATCATTAATAAGCTGACTTAATTCGATTCCTGTCCCTAATTCACTGTAACCGCCGATACCAACTTCTACATGGAAATCGAATTGATCGTCGAGTAAATTATTTTGGGCAACTTGCTGGCCTAATGCCTCAAGTCGGGTAATTTTGGCCTGCATTTTAGCAACATGAGTTACTAACGTAGACAGTTGAATTTCGGTTGCGTGTTTGAGCTCAATAACTTGCTGTTTTTGTTGCTCACGCAATTGTTGGTTTTCGTCCACTTTAGCTTGTTGATTAGCAAAGCGATCGGTACTGTATTGATAAATAGCAGTTCCGGTGACCATTATCATTATCGGTAGAAGAAACCATCGCTTACTGGGTTGCCAGCGCGTGACCCCATTTCGACCTTGAACAAATACTGTTACACTCATAGCCTAACTCAGCCATCTTATTATCATATGAAAAAGCCCCCTCAAGACCTCAGCAATTTATTACATTTGTCAGGAAAACTTCCTGAACTCGCTGAGAAAGCAGAACTATTAAATAATCTGAATAATTATTTAAAACAGATTATCGATGGTCCTGCGGCAGAGCAGCTAAAAGTAGCCAATCTCCGCCAGGGTGTTCTTGTTGTTGAAACGTCATCCGCTGCCTGGGCCGCGAGAATTAATTTTCAAAAGCCTAAACTACTACGACAACTTCAGGCTGAAACATTACCCATGCTCACTGCTATTGAGGTTAAAGTCAACCCAGGATTAGCAATAGGAAATGTAAACTCCCAGGTGAATCACACTTATATCAGTAATGAAGCTGCGCAACACATCACTGCATTGGCTGATCATGTTGAAGGATCACTGGGTGAAAAACTAAAACGGCTGGCTGCATTGGCCAGCCGTAATAGGCGATAAAACGATTAAGCTAGTGCCGCTGAACCTGGCACAATGAAGCTGACAGGCACATCGGCTTCTTTGTCAAAGCTGACTAATTCCCATGCATCCTGCTGGGCAAGTAGCGCTCTAACGAGTTGATTATTTAATGCATGACCTGTTTTGTATGCTTTAAATTCACCGACAATGGCATGACCTGCTACATACAAATCACCAAAAGCGTCGAGAATTTTATGCTTAACGAACTCGTCTTCATAACGCAGACCATCAGGGTTGAGGACGCGGTATTCGTCAAGCACTACAGCATTTTCCATGCTGCCACCTAAAGCTAGGTTATTCGCACGCAAATATTCAATGTCACGCATAAAGCCGAAGGTTCTAGCACGGCTGATATCTTTTACAAAAGCGGATGTAGAAAAGTCCATTACCATATGTTGTTGGCTTCGAGCAATTTCTGGATGAGTAAAGTCAATTTTAAAATCAACTCTAAACCCTTTAAAAGGTCTTAACTCAGCCCATTTATCACCGTCTTCCACTCGAATAGGTTTGGTAATTTTTAGGTATTTTTTCGGTGCCGCTTGTTCTTTAATGCCTGCGCTTTGCAGCAAAAATACAAACGGACTGGCACTGCCATCCATAATTGGGATTTCAGGGGCATCAACTTCGATAATCGCATTATCAATGCCTAAACCAGCAAGTGCTGCAAATAGATGTTCAATTGTAGATATACGAACACCAGTATCATTTACAAGCGCTGTACACATTGTCGTTTCACGCACTAATTCAGCCTTAGCAGGTATAGACACTGGAGGCGTAAGATCGGTACGTGTTAGTACAATCCCTGTATTTACTGGTGCGGGCATAATGCACAGAGTGACCTTGTTGCCAGAATGTAATCCGACACCTGTACTCTTCACCATTTTTTGAACAGTTCTTTGAAAAATCATTCATTTACCCGTAAATAACAATAAAAACAAAAGCTTAAAATAAATACCTAAAGCTATCATGTATAGCTGGTACGACATGCTACCATATCTTGCGCAATTCACAAAAAAAATGCAAATGACCCCAGAACAACGTCATTTCGTTATCAACTACGTAATCATCACACCTTTATTGATATTAATATTGTAAACAATATTAATATCAGCCTATCAAAACCGCTTTTAAACGGGTTGATAGTTATGCTAGTTAATCAGCTTGCTTACGTAAAAATGCTGGAATATCTAAATAATCTGCATCTGCACGTGGAGCAGGAACTGATTGTGGTACAGCATTACTCTTCGGCGAAGAATATGTTTGCGCAACAATAGGTTCGTCAACTGGCTCTGGGCGTGGCTCAATAACTACTGGCTCTGGGCGTGGTGCTGTTTTTTGCACTAACTGAATATCAGGCTTCTTTTCAATGCCAATACCCGTAGCCACTACCGTTACACGTAGCTCATCACTCATTTCAGGATCAATCACCGCACCGACTACTACTGTAGCATTTTCAGATGCATAAGCTTTAACGTGGTTACCCACTGTTTCTAGCTCTTCAATTGTGATGTCCATACCAGCAGTAATGTTAACTAATACGCCACGGGCGCCAGCTAGATCAATATCTTCTAATAATGGACTTGCAACCGCTGCTTCTGCTGCTTCTTCTGCGCGGTCATCACCAGTAGCGACACCCGTACCCATCATGGCATTACCCATTTCAGACATAACGGTTTTCACGTCGGCGAAATCCACGTTAATTAAACCTGGACGAGTAATTAGCTCAGCAATACCCTGCACCGCACCAAGTAGCACATTATTAGCTGCAGCGAATGCATCGAGTAATGATGTACCACGACCAAGCACTTTAAGTAGCTTTTCATTTGGAATGGTAATTAATGAATCCACATGTTTAGCTAACTCAGCGATCCCTATTTCAGCGTATGCCATACGCTTTTTGCCTTCAAATGGGAACGGCTTAGTCACAACGGCAACCGTTAAGATGCCTTCTTCGCGTGCGATTTCAGCAACGACTGGTGCAGCACCGGTACCGGTACCTCCGCCCATGCCGGCTGCGATAAAGATCATGTCAGATCCTTTAATTGCCGCACGAATATTTTCACGATCTTCTTCTGCCGCTTGACGACCTACGTCTGGGTTTGCCCCAGCACCTAGACCTTTTGTAACATCACGTCCAAGTTGGATAGTTGAACCCGCACTTGATTTACGTAATGCCTGTGCATCTGTGTTTGTTACGATAAACTCAACACCTTCAATGCTGTGCTTTACCATATGTTCGACAGCGTTTCCGCCACCACCACCGACACCGATGACTTTAATCACCGCTTCGTCTGAATGTGAATCCATGATCTCAAACATTGTCTGATCCCGTTTGTCTGCGTTATTTAAAATTCACCCTTAAACCAGCTTTTTACCCGATTTAAAAAGCTAGTTACCCCTTGGCGTTCAGGACGTTCGAACTGACGTTCTATAAGCCTTCTTGCCCCATAGTGAAGCAACCCTATCCCTGTTGAGTAAATTGGTTGGTCCACGTATTCATATAATCCTTTAACAGGCAATGGCGATGCAACTCGCACTGGCATACCGAAAGTCGCTTCGGCAATGTCTACCACGCCTGTTATGGAAGATGTTCCACCAGTTAGTACTATACCTGCGGCAATTTGATCTTCTAAGCCGCTATCTTGTAATTGCTTAAGTACTAACTCGAATAATTCTTGGTACCTTGGCTCAACAACTTCTGCCAGAGTATGACGTGACATGCTGCGCGAAGGTCTTCCACCGACAGATGGCACCTCAATACTGTCTTCACGGCTTACCATTGAGCTTCTTGCGCTGGCAAACTGCACTTTAATTTGTTCAGCGTGGGTTAACGGTGTGCGAAATATTTTAGCAATATCACTGGTTACTTGATTACCTGCTACTGGCACAACCGCGCAATGGCGTAATGCGCCATTGGTATAAACCGCAATATCGGTTGTTCCGCCACCGATATCGACAATACACACACCTAAATCTTTTTCATCATTGGTCAATACAGAGTCTGCGGATGCAATACCTGAGAAAACCAAGTCATCCACTTTTAAACCGCAACGTTCAACACTTTTTGTGATGTTTTTAGCCATGTCATTTGCACATGTCACAATATGAGCTTTCGCTTCCATCCGCATGCCAGACATACCTATTGGGCTTTTTATACCGTCTTGCACGTCAATTGAATATTCTTGTGGCAACACATGCAAAATACGACGCTCGGTGGGAATTTTAACCGAACGTGCGGTATGAATGACGTTGTCGACATCTTCTTGGGTCACTTCTTCGTCGTTAATCGACACCATGCCGTTTTCATTCTGACACGCGATATGTTTACCTGAAATGCTTAAATAAACAGAAGACACCTGGCAGTCAGCCATTAATTCAGCTTGATCTAATGCCCTTTGAACACTGCGTACGATTGAGTCGAGATCATTCACACCGCCTTTGTCCATGCCACGAGAAGGATGATTACCTAAACCAATAACACTAATTTCGCCATCCGGCAGTACTTCACCTATTATGACAGCGACCTTTGATGTTCCGATATCTAACCCTACGATAAGGTTTCTTTCCTGATTTTTGGTCATTTATTCTCAGTTCTCTTATTGGTCTCATCCCAGCCCACAGCAAAACCTGTGTCATAACGTAAATCAACTCTGGCGACGGGTCTTTCACTTTGCACTAGTGTCGGGTAGACATTAATAAAACGCTGTATTCGAGACATTTTATCCTCACGCCCTAGCTCTATTTGTATGCCGTTAGCCAATTCAGCTTGCCATGCATGGCGTGGGCTTAATCGCAGACTGGCTAATTTAAATCCATTAATCTGAAGTAAGTCATCTAATTGCCTAAAGCTTATAAGTACTTCTTCGGCCATATCATCAGGACCTGACAACTTAGGTAAATCAACTAGGTCCAATTCTGCCAAAGCATTAAACACTTCACCGTTAACATTTAGCCAAGCATCACCGTTCCAGTGCGCCACGGCTTGTTGCTCTTGCAAATTAACCTTAAATTTTGCAGGCCACTCGCGCCTAACAGACGCATGATAAACCCACGGTAGGCTTTCTAATGCCCTCTGTATATCTAATACGTCTGCGTTAAAAAAACTACTTTTCATCATTGATTGCAACGCCACCTGGATTTCTTCGTCCGAGGTATAATGGCGCTCGCCTTTAATGGCAATTGCTTCTATCGGAAGGGCATCAGCATCATTAAGTAACTCATGAAGCTTCATGCCACTCCATGTAATTGTTGCCAACACACTGAGCAAAAACATCAAACCAAAATACAAATACCAATTAACGTGTTTTAGTTTTTGTTTTAACTGGCGTCCTTTCTTGCTCCATGACACCGATAATCACTCCCGAAAACTGCTGATACGATCCTGCAACAAACCGGCCATTATATAGTGCTTAATGGCTGTATAAAAGCACGATTTTTCAACTGCATAGCTGTACAAAAACCGTTCAGTTTTATTTTAACATCATGCTGGCTTAAAACCCAGTTCACTGCTTGCTAACTCACGTGATAACGCACCAATATTACCCGCACCTTGAGTTAGTAATAAGTCTCCGTCTTGTAATACATCAGGTAATACACTTGCGAGTTGATCAGGCCCAGAGATAAATATCGGGTCAACCTGCCCGCGCACGCGAATTGAACGACACAATGCTCGGCCATCAGCACCCGGTATCGGATTTTCGCCAGCGGCATAAACATCAAGTAACAGTAAACAATCGACTTGCGATAGTACCTCGACAAAGTCTTCGTATAGATCGCGAGTACGGCTATAACGATGTGGCTGGTAAGCCATCACTAATCGTTTATCAGGCCAACCTGCACGTGCCGCTTTAATGGTTGCAAGTACTTCGCTTGGGTGATGCCCATAATCATCCACTAACATGACCTTGCCATTTGGGGTCTCAAACTCACCTAAATGCTGGAATCTACGGCCAATACCTTCAAACTCTGCTAATGCTTTGACGATAGAAGCATCATCAATCTCATCTTCACTGGCCACTGCAATAGCCGCTAAAGAGTTAAGCACGTTGTGTGCTCCGGGTAAGTTCAACACGATATCTAAATCGGGTCTGTCTTTTCTGTGCGCAGTAAAACGAGATTGATGCCCTTGCTGAACAAAATTACTTGCCCTGACGTCGGCATCTTCACTAAAGCCATAGGTGACTACTTGACGACCCACTCGCGGTAAAATCTCTTGAATAACCGGGTCATCAATACACATTACCGCGACACCGTAAAATGGCAAATTATGTAAAAAATCCACAAATGTGGTTTTAAGTACTTCAAAGTCGCCGCCATAAGTGTCCATATGATCAGCTTCAATATTGGTTACGACACTGACCATTGGCTGTAAATGCAAGAAGCTGGCATCACTTTCATCTGCTTCAGCAATCAAATATCGGCTTGTACCTAAACGTGCATTGGTACCTGCACTGTTTAATAGTCCGCCAATAACAAAAGTGGGATCGCGCTTAGCTTCACCATAAACACTGGCAATTAAACTGGTTGTGGTGGTTTTACCATGTGTACCAGCAATGGCTACACCATGACGATAACGCATCAGTTCAGCTAACATTTCTGCTCGACGCACGATTGGCGTACGATTTTCCTGTGCGGCTAGAATTTCAGGATTCTGCTTATCAATAGCCGTTGAGACGACCACAACATCCACATCAACAACATTGTTAGCCTGATGGCCAATAATAATTTTTGCTCCTAAACGCGCTAAGCGTTCGGTGACATTATTTACCGCAATGTCCGAGCCACTGATTTGATAGCCTTCATTGACTAACACTTCCGCAATACCACCCATGCCAGCACCACCTATGCCAACAAAATGAATTCGCTTGATCCGTCTCATTTCTGGGATCATGCTACGAAGCTGTGCGTACTTTTCTGTCTTTGTCATTTCAACCCTTTTTCGCTACCGCGGCGCATATAGCTGCAACTCTTTGAGTGGCATCTAACACGGCTACGCCCCGTGCTTTTAGCCCCATTTGGAGCAATACTTGTCTATTACTGGCAAATAGCTGCAATTTTTCAGCAAGCAATTTTGCATTCAATTCTGTTTGCGGTAATAAAAAACCCGCCTTTGCATCCACTAACACTGCTGCGTTTTTAGTTTGATGGTCATCTACAGCATGTGGATAAGGCACTAATATACTCGGTAAACCTACAGCGGCTAGCTCTGATACCGTTAATGCACCAGATCGACACACAACCACATCAGCCCATCGGTATGCCGCTTCCATATCATCAATAAACTCAGCCACATTCACTTTATCAAGCTGGTTTAGTTGCTGATAAGCGGCTTTAACTGAATCTAGGTTATTTTTACCCACTTGATGCCAAACAGTTATCGAATGCTGTGTCGCTAACTGAGCAACCGCATCAGGTAAGGTTTCATTAAGCGCCTTAGCACCTAAGCTTCCCCCTACAACAAGCACTTTTAATGCGTCTTCATTAAGGGGTTTCTCTAGCCCACCGAGTAACACCAACTCTTGTCTGATGGGGTTACCCACCACTTCAACATTTTTAACATCGCTCGAAAACGTGTTGTTAAAAGCGCACAATACTTTGGTGGCAATTTTTGACAGTAATTTGTTCGTCAAACCTGGAATGGCATTTTGCTCATGCAGCACTACCGGAACGCCAGCCAACTTAGCTGCTATGCCACCAGGTCCACTGGCAAAACCGCCCATACCTAACACCACATTGGGCTTAAAATCGTCTATCACTGCTTTGGCTTGAATAATAGAGCGTATCACTTTAAACGGTGCAGCTAATTTACGCAGCAAGCCATTACCGCGCACGCCTTTAATATCGATAAACTCAATATCAAAACCATGTTGTGGCACTAAGCGTGCTTCCATACGGTCTGCAGTGCCTAACCATCGAACCTGCCAGCCGCTGGCGGCTAAATGCTTAGCCACGGCTAACGCGGGAAAAACATGACCGCCGGTACCACCTGCCATCACTAATAATCTTGGAGAGTGGCTATAAGCAACTGCACTATTATTGTTATTTGTATCTGTCACTATTTAGCCCTCCCTTGTACTGCTTGAATCAAACTGACACGCCTTTCATGATCAATCCTGACTAACAACATTACCGCAGCGGTCATTACCCACAAGCTACTACCACCATAACTAATAAAGGGTAATGTCAGCCCTTTTGTTGGCAACATGCCAATACTTGCACCGACATTAACAACAGTTTGAAAGCAAATCCAAATACCCACGCCATACGCTACATAGCTTTCAAACGGTCGTTGCATTTGCAAACACAGGTTACCCAATCTAATAGCGCGCAGTGCAATAAAAAACATTACTATTAGCACTGCAATAATGCCCATAAAGCCTAGTTCTTCACCAATGACCGCAAAAATAAAGTCGGTGTGCGCCTCAGGTAAGTAAGCTAACTTTTGAATACTATTACCTAAGCCTTGGCCAAACCAATCCCCCCGACCATAAGCCATTAACGATTGAGTTAACTGATAACCGCTGCCAAATGGGTCTTCCCACGGGTCCATAAACGACGTCACCCGTCGCATTCGGTATGGCTCAAATAATACCAGTAACACAAAGGTGGCGATTCCGAGTAATATCAACACCATAAAGTCAGTTATTCGGGCTCCAGCTAAAAATAATAAACTGACGGTACAAACGAATAATACCACTACTGTGCCTAGGTCGGGTTGCAGTAGAATTAACACCGCAAACAACACATAAACACCAATAGGCTTATAAAAGCCTTTGCGGTTTTCCCTTAATTCACCATGTCGACGAACTAGGTAACCCGCCATATAAACAATAAAAACAAACTTTGCCAGTTCAGCGACTTGAATACGCACAGGTCCAATGGCTAACCAACGCCTTGCACCATTAACCGATGTTCCCACCACCAATACGGCAAATAGCATAACTAACACGCCTATCATTAGCATGCCGCTATTTTTTTCCCAGTGACTCACCTCAACTTTCAACACCGCAAACGCAATGACAATGCAGCCAACAAGATAAAAAATATGCCGATATATAAAGTGAAACGGATTCCCCGTTAACTTCTCTGCCTCTGGCATAGAAGCTGACATTACCATGACAAAACCAAAACACATCAGACCAATAATAGCCGCTAAAAATGTGCGATCATAAAGCTCCACGCCAGCGCTATTATCATCAAGCAATGAAGGCCAAATTCCTTTCAGCCCTTGTTTGAACAAGCTTAATCGCTGCTCATTACTGGCCATCTAGTTGTTCCACACATTGCTTAAAATCGTCGCCACGCGCCATAAAGTTGCGATACATATCTAAACTGGCGCACGCAGGTGACAGTAATACAATATCACCTGAAAAAGCTATTTTTGCAGCGGTATCAACCGCTTCTTTCATGGTGTTTACGCTAATACTATTACTTTTGAGCTTAGCGATTTTCGCGCCGTCTTTACCAAGAGTAATGACCTTTGCCACATGCTCTAATGCTGGAATTAAGGGGTTAAAATCAGCCCCTTTACCATCACCACCTGCAATTAAAAACACCTCACCTAAATGGGTATTTAATCCTTGCAACGCTGCAACCGTTGCACCAACATTGGTGGCTTTAGAATCATTGATATACGTCACACCGTCTACAACCGCCACAAGCTCACAACGATGGCTTAGGCCCTTAAAGCGACTAGCAACTTGAATAGCAAAAGCTTTATCGACTGAGCAGGCATCAACCAATGCCATTGCTGCCAGTAAATTTGCGTGGTTATGCGACCCAATTAAGGTGACATCATTCAAATTCATGATCTCACTGTCACCGTGGAAGATTTTACCGTCGCTTAATCCCCATTCGTCCCCTTCAGGCACCCCTAAACCGAATGTATTTTGATTCATGGGTTCAAAGGGAAAAGTCAGCTCATCATCACGGTTGTACATCACAAACTTACTTTGTGGGTACAGATTCAACTTAGCTTCCCGGTAGCTGGCAATGCTGCAATAACGATCCATATGATCTTCGCTAATATTTAAGCAAGTCGCTGCAATACAGTTTAACGAAAAGGTTGTTTCAAGCTGAAAGCTAGATAACTCCAATACATAGTATTCAACATCCAGAGCCAATAAATCTAATGCTGGAATACCAATATTACCGCCCATGGCGACTTTTTTTCCTGCTGCAACCAAGATGTCGTTCACCAGGGTTGTTACGGTAGACTTACCATTAGATCCTGTAATACCGATCACGCAAGGTTTTCTATCGGCAATGGCTCGGGCAAATAGTTCTACATCACCAATAACCTCAATACCCATGTCACGCGCAGCTCTAATCTCAGGTGTATCAATTGAGATACCTGGACTGATAATTAATTGACTTGCTTGAACTAAATATCGGCAATCAAAACCACCTGCCATCAATTCAACATCAGTAAACTCTTTTGCTAGCACATCTTCGCCTGGTGGGTGACGACGGCTATCCATTACCAAAGGTTTAATTCCCTGCGAAACTAAATAACGCACGACCGAAAGCCCTGTGGCTCCAAGCCCTAACACTATGTGCGTATAATTGGATTGCATAATAATTTACCTTAACTTCAAGGTCGCAAGACCCAGTAACACAAGGAACAGTGAAATAATCCAAAAACGGACAATTACGCGCGGCTCTGGCCAGCCCTTTAATTCATAGTGGTGGTGTATAGGCGCCATACGGAAAATACGCTGCCCGCGAAGCTTGTAAGAGCCCACCTGTAAAATCACTGAAACGGTTTCCATCACAAATACGCCGCCCATAATGACCAATAAAATCTCTTGGCGAACCAATACTGCAATAGTGCCTAAAGCAGCACCGAGTGCGAGTGAGCCCACATCGCCCATGAAAACTTGTGCAGGATAGGTGTTAAACCACAAAAAACCTAAACCAGCGCCAACAATTGCGGTACATACAATCACTAACTCACCGGCCTCTGGCAAATGAGGGATATGCAAATAGCTAGCAAACTGGGCATGACCTGACAGATAAGCAACCAGCGCAAATGCGCCTGCTACCATTACCGTAGGCATAATCGCTAAACCATCTAAACCATCGGTTAAATTAACCGCATTACTGGCACCCACTATGGTGAAGTAAGTTAAAAAGATAAACAGGATGCCAAGCTGTGGCATGACATCTTTAAAAAAGGGCACGACTAACTGAGTCTCTCCGGGTATTGACGCTGAACTATATAAGTAAAAAGCGACAATTAACGCCGCTATAGACTGCGAAGCATATTTCCAGCGAGCGATAAGTCCTTTAGAGTTTTTCTTAACCACTTTTAAGTAGTCATCAAGAAAGCCTATCGCGCCAAAAGCACCTAACACAAACAACATTACCAACACGTATCGACTGGATAAGTCACCCCAGAGTAATACGCTAATAAAAATACCCGCTAGGATCAGTAATCCGCCCATGGTTGGGGTGCCGCGTTTACTAAAGTGTGATTCAGGGCCGTCATTACGCACAACTTGACCAATTTGCAATAACTGCAAACGCTCAATCAATTTTGGTCCCCACCACAAACTAAACACTAATGCGGTCAACAGCCCTAAAATAGCTCTAAAAGTCACATAAGAAAAAACGTTAAACCCACTGTAAAACTGGGTTAAATACTCGGCCAGATAAACCAGCATCTACACTAACTCCCCGCGCCCAAAGGCATCTACTAATATATCGACCACACGTTCCATCGCTGCGCTTCGAGAACCTTTAACTAATATTGTCGCCTCACCTGGCAACTGATTTAATTGTGCTATTAACATCTGACCTAATTCACTGACATCTAGAAAATGTTGACTACCAAAAGCACGACTTGCGTGTGCAGATAAACTGCCACAACAATACAGCGCGTCAATATTAGCCATTTTAGCCTGCTGGCCGAGCTGTTCGTGCAAAGGGGCAGCATTGTCGCCTAATTCGCCCAAATCTCCCAGCACTAAACAACGGTGATGTTGACGTTGTTGCAACCAGTTAATCGCAGCACTGACTGAACTAGGGTTGGCATTATAACTATCATCTACCACTAAAAAACGCCCCAATGCTTTCGGCATCATGCGCCCTTTTACTGGTTGCAATAAACTCAACCCTGAGGCCACCATCGATAAATCTAGCCCTAGAGCTAAACATATAGACGCAGAAGCCAGTGCATTACTGACCTGATGGATACCCGCCAACGGCAATTGCACCTCAACCGCTTGCGAGGCATATTCGAGTGAAAAATGATAACAACCTTGGGCACTGGCAACTAATTTAGTAGCTCGCACATCAGCGGTAACATCTAACTCCCGAGAAAAGCGCAGCTGCTTAAACGCCGCCGTTTTAATTGCCATAAAATCAGCAAACTGATCATCGGCATTAATCACGGCAGTACCGTCTGGTAACAAATGATTAAATATTTCAGATTTAGCCTGTGCAATGCCTTCTATCGAGCCAAAACCCTCAAGGTGTGCACTGCCGATATTGTTGACTAAGGCAACTTGCGGCTCAACTAGGCTACTGGTGTAGTTAATCTCACCTTTATGGTTCGCACCTAATTCAAATACACCATACTGATCACCTGGTGATAATCGCAACAGGGTAAGTGGGACACCAATATCGTTGTTAAAATTACCTGCGGTGAATAACACCTGAAATTGCTGAGATAAAATGGTTGCGACCATTTCTTTAACGCTGGTTTTACCGTTTGAGCCGGTTAACGCCACGGCTATCGGTGCCACTTGCTGTCGCACTAACTGACCTAATTGGCCTAAAGCTTTGTGAGTATTACTGACGACAACTTGAGGGATATTCAGCGGCAACTCTCGTTCAACTAATAACGCTGTAGCGCCATTTTCTAAAGCCTTAGCTGCAAATTCATGAGCATCAAATCGTTCACCTTTGAGCGCGATAAATAGACTGTCATGATCAAATTCACGGCTGTCAGTACTGACGGCCTTGATAGTGATATTCTCACCAATCAACTGACCATTTAAAGTCTGTGCTATTTGACTTAATGAAAGCGAAATCATATTGAAGCCTCCATTAACTGCATGGCCAATGCGCGTTCATCATAATTCAATCGTTTTCCTGCCACTTCTTGATAAGTTTCATGACCTTTGCCCGCCAATAAAATAATGTCATCCGGCTTCGCTTGCGCCACAACTTGCTTGATTGCGCTGATCCGATCGATATTAGACAGTGCTTGTGCGGGTGAAGCTAACCCCGCTAATACATCATCAATAATATTTTGCGGATTTTCACTACGCGCATTGTCGCTGGTGACCATAACGCGATCAGCAAATTGTTCTGCGGCCTGCGCCATTAAAGGACGCTTGCCTTTATCACGGTCGCCACCACAGCCAAAAACACACCACAACTGACCTGCACAATGAACGCGAAGCGCTTTTAATGCCTGCTCGATAGCATCTGGAGTATGGGCATAATCAACCACTAATGTTGCTTTACCATCGCATGCAAAACGCTCCATTCGGCCTGCAACTGGTTTAATTTGTGGTAACACATTAAGTATGTCGGCCATTTCAATACCCTGTAACGATAAAGCTGAAATAGCGGCTAATACATTTGCAAGGTTAAAATGTCCAAGTAGCGGTGAGATTAATTTTGCGCTCAATTTATCCTTGCCATCGGCTGAAGGATAAATCAATGTTGCATTAACACCCTGATCATTAAATACCGTGTCTTGGCAGTAAAAGTCTGCTTTGCTACTCGTTAAGCTAAAGGAGTATAACTGCAGCTTGCTAGCATTGCCGTTAAGTAAGTCAGCTGTGGATAATCCATCTTTTTGTAATTCACTTAACCATTGCTTACCCACGGCATCATCTAAATTAATCACCCCATTGGATAATGATGCAAATTGAAATAAGCGTTTTTTTGCTGCGGCATAGGCATCCATATCACCATGATAATCAAGATGATCGCGACTTAAATTGGTAAATACTGCGGTATTGAATGGCACCGCTTCAATCCGCCCTTGCACTAAACCGTGGCTTGATACTTCCATGGCACACACGTTCGCGCCCTGCTGTTCAAATTGAGCTAATTGCTGCATCACGGTAATCGCATCAGCTGTGGTATTGCCACTGTCAACGAGCTCGCCCCATAATCCATTGCCAAGAGTCCCCATTACAGCCGCTTTTTGACCTAATAAACTCACTATTTGCGCAATAATCTGGCTGACTGAGGTTTTACCATTCGTGCCAGTAATGCCTATTACTTTAAGCTTATTTGAGACACTATAGTATTGAGCTGCTACAGCTGACAGCTGTCTTGTCAATTGGCAGAAATGAATAATAGGCACGCTATTAATCAACTCGACGTGTTCATGTCGAGCGGGATCGTCTGTGTGCGCAAGTACCGCTACTGCGCCGTTTTCAATCGCAGCGTTAATATACTTTCGCCCATCAACTTGATAACCAGGCAAGGCAACAAACACTTTACCCTCATCTATCTGACGACTATCTAGGGTTAAGCTATAAAAAGTTTCAGCCCCGGCATAATGAAACCAGGGCGCGAGTAAATCTTTGAGTAACATCATCCCGCGCTCCTTGGCGCAGCCGCAAGCTTTATCGCATCGCGTTCAGAAATAGGTTCGACATTGAGCATTTGCAGGGCACCGGACATTATCTTGGCAAAAGCAGGGCCGGCCACATCGCCGCCATAATACTTATCACCTTTGGGTTCATTTATGACCACAGATATAGCCAGTCTTGGGGTATGCACAGGCGCTACACCGGCAAATATTGCTACATAATCATCACCATAGCCTCCAGCTACCGCCTTACGACTGGTGCCTGTTTTACCCGCTATAGGATAACCATCAATATGGGCCTTAGTCGCTGTACCACCGGTTTCAGTCACGCCGACCAACATTTGCATGACATCTTTAGCAACTTGCTCAGATAATACTTGCTGGCCTTTAGGTGGCTCTTTCAACTTTAAAATAGATACCGGAAACAATACGCCTCCACTACCTAGGGTGGCATACATGCGGGCAAGTTGAAGCGGCGTGGCGGTAAAACCATAACCAAATGATAATGTCGCGCGTTCAAAATCAGACCAACGGCGGCGATCATGAATTAATCCTGCACTTTCACCCGTTAAGTTAATACCTGAATAATTGCCAAGTCCCATAGATTGATAAGTACCAAGCAATTGTTGAACTGGCATAGATAAGGCGAGTTTACTGATACCTACGTTAGATGATTTGACCAGTATTTTTGCCAGCGACATATCACCATAGTTGTTTGAATCACGTACCTGACGACCACCAATCCGCATCCAACCTGGCGATGTTGAAATCAGATCATCAGACTTTACGGTTCCAGCCTCTAAAGCCGCCGCCACAACAAAGGGTTTAACGGTAGATCCAGGTTCAAAAGTATCTGTTAATGCGCGATTACGCATTCGGTGTGCTTGCAAATTATCGCGAGCATTGGGGTTATATGATGGCGTATTGACCATAGCTAGCACTTCGCCAGTAAGCACATCAATCACCACCACAGAACCTGAAGTTGCTTGATAGGTTTCAGTAGCCCGCTTTAATTCTCGATATGCCAATTGTTGAATGCGTTGATCAATACTCAAGACGATGTCGTTAGAGTTTTCACCCTCTTGCACCATATCAAGACGTTCAACTACGCTACCGTCACGAGATTTACGTACTTTTTGCTTTGACGGTGTCCCTGTTAACCAGGTGTTATAGGTATTTTCAATACCCTCAATGCCAACATCATCAATATTGGTGATACCAATTAACTGAGCAGCAATTTCTCCGGCGGGATAGTAGCGACGTGATTCTGATTTCAGGTAGATACCGCCAATTTTTAATTGCTCAATATAATCAGCAACCGCAGGGGTAACTTGACGCTTTAGATAGACAAACCGTTTTTTTGGATCGCGCTTTACTTTCTCAACCAATTTATCCACAGGCTCTTGCAGTACATCGGCTAATGCTTGCCAACGGCGCATATCAACAAAGGCTTTTTGATCGTATGCGTGTTTAGGGTCGGCCCATACCGCTCTGACAGGTACGCTGACGGCAAGCATGTCACCATGTCGGTCGGTAATTAAGCCTCTTTGTACCTGGTTACTGGTCGTTCGTAGGGTACGCATATCACTTTCGTGACGCAGTTTATCCGGTTCAATAATTTGAATGTAGGCTGCACGGGCAATCAAACTGACAAATAACAGCATGACAAATCCCACCACAACGTATAGACGCCATGGGATCAATTCAGGATTTTGTTTACGCTTTGCTTGTCTGGACATATTCCCTATGCTCACTGTGCCCGTATCACCACTTCTTCTTTGGGAAGTGGTCTAGACATGTTTAAGTCTTTTGTTGCAATGCGGGTAACACGGCTGTGTTCCGACTGCGACTGCTCTTCTAACAATAAATTTCGCCACTCAATATCAAGACGATCTTGTTCTTGTAATAATTCGTCCCATTGCGATGTCAGCTTGCGACTCACATGGCTGGTATACACCACGGCTACGGCATTTATCATCACGATAATCGTCGCCAGCACCACCCATTTATGGTGCCATATATCTTGTAAAACGATACGGGGAAGATTGAGTGGAGGCTGGCTCAAAATCTTCTACCTTAGTAAGGCAAACGCTCGGCCACACGAAGCACTGAGCTACGCGAGCGAGGGTTTTGTTCAATCTCTTCATCCGATGGTTTTAATGCTTTACTCATTGGCTTCAATTTGCGCGACTTATTTATTTGATCTTCAGTGATAGGTAGACCATACGGCACACTTTCACCTTGACTGTGACGACGAATAAAACGTTTCACCATGCGATCTTCTAATGAATGAAAGCTAATGACTGATAAGCGTCCTTCAGGCGCTAACACTTTTAAAGAACCTTCAAGTGCCTGGTCAATTTGCTCTAACTCACTATTGATATAAATACGAATTGCTTGAAACACACGTGTCGCAGGATGCTTGTTGCGTTCTTTATTTTTAGTGATACGTGCAATCAATTCAGCTAAATCTTTAGTACGTAAAAAGGGTTTTTCGTCCCTGTCAGCAGCAATGCAACGGGCAATGTGACGAGAATTTTTTTCTTCGCCATAGGTTTTAAATACCCACGCCATATCTTCAATTTCAGCACGGGCAATCCATTGCGCTGCCGTTTCGCCCTGGCTATTGTCCATGCGCATATCTAATGGACCGTCGCGTAAAAAACTAAAGCCACGATCAGCATCATCAAGTTGTGGCGATGACACGCCTAAATCCAGTAGTACACCATTAATCTTGCCAACTAGCCCTAAGTCTTCAATGTAATCGGCCATCTGACCAAATCCACCGTGGACAATTTGAAAGCGAGGATCGTCAGCAAACGCTTTAGCAGCTTCAATTGCTTGCGGGTCTCGGTCAATGGCAATTAAACGTCCATTAGGACCTAAGTGACTCAGTACATGTCGTGAGTGTCCGCCACGTCCAAATGTGCCATCGATATAGATGCCATTAGGCTCAATATTAAGACCCTCTACAGTCTCTTTTAATAACACGCTTAAGTGAGCAAACTCTTGACTCATTTGGGTCTTCTTTTCATCACATTACAGGGTAAATTGACTCAACCTTGGATGGCTGGCCAAATTCTGGTTGCTGATCAGCTCATGGTTTTGCTCCATTTGCAGCTGCCAAGCCCCTTCTTCCCATAATTCAAATTTATTTAATAAGCCAACTAACATGGTTTTTTTATCCAAATTAGCAAAGCTTCTGAGTATTGGCGGCACAACAATGCGGCCATGGCTGTCTAGTTCACATTCTTGGGCATATCCCAATAATTTGCGTTTCAACGAGCGCTCTGTGGGGTCAATGTCAGAAAGTAGTAACAATTTAGTTTCCATGAGTTCCCACTCATGTAAGGGATAAATCAGCAAGCAAGGAGAGTTAATATCAACGGTCAATACAAGCATGCCATCGTGCGCATTACGTAACGCATCGCGGAATCTCGCTGGCATAGCGATCCGTCCTTTTGCGTCCATATTGATTGCACTTGCACCTCGAAACACCTTTAGAAAGTCCTTGTTGTTTTAATTTGATCCACAATGATCCACTTCTTCCCACAAATGCTAAGTTTAGGGATACAACACAAGTGTTGTCAAGGGATGTGAACATATATTAAATCCAGACGCCAAGCGGGTTAGCAGGGAATTTTTAGCTGGGGAATAAAAACAATAGATAAAGCGAATAATAACCACGAAAAATATGAGTTAATGAATAAAACCAGATACATATCGGCGGTTATTTCAGCAACTTTTATCTTACCTAATGTTAACAAATCAAACTATATCGTACGATTAATAGGACAAATCACCTGTAAACGCTATGATTTACCCTTAACAACACGCCATATTAAATATCATTTTTAATTAAACTTAATCCATCTGGTGTAAATAAATCGCCATCAAGCATAAAAAGCATACAATTTATGTTGCTGATAATTGATGACAAGAGAACTTAGCAGACATTTGGTTAGTAGAATGTAATGCAGGCTGGATGATTTGTACTACAGCATTGCTAAAGCATTTTTTAGATCATTTGATAGAATAAATGAATATTTGATTAAAATATCGCCCACACAGGCCGATATAAGGTAAATAATAATGCAATCTTACGGTAACAGCGCCTAAAAGATGGCATTGAAATAAATGAAGTCAATAGCCCTATTATTACTCACATGGGATGTCAGTGATCATACACGACAAGGAGGCAAACATGAGTTTAGACAGCATATATGCCATGCTTAGCAAACCCGTACAATTTATTACCCAGCGAAGACGCATTGTCGATCGTGTAAGTGCGTCGACTCCCTCGAGTGAGGTCGCACCTGATAGTTATGAGGAGCCACAGGCTGAGCTTCCCTCATCCCATAACGAACGTGTACACAATACCCAAGCTAAGCAGAAATCGAAAGTAGAATATGAACTAGGCACTGGCGACTATATTACTGATGATGACGCGCCTTTAAGTGAGCCTAAAAGTAAACATAAGACCAAGCATATAGATCTTGAAGTATAGCGGCGTCATTGACACCAAAAAGGTTTACTGCAGACACTAAAAAGGTTTACTGCAGACACTAAAAAGCTGTCTCAACCTTATATTCAATATCCAAATCTGTTACTGGATTAATTTATACCTCTTGCGTACTGACTTGCTTGACCGCTTTAAGCCAACCTTGATATAAGGTTTCACGGGTAGCGTTATCCATTTGCGCACTAAAAATACGATCGGTTGCCAATATAGACTGTAATTCTTGCGTCGATTTCCATACCCCCACAGCAAGCCCGGCTAAAAATGCTGCTCCCATCGCGGTGGTTTCAGTCACCTTAGGTCTTAATACATTCACATCAGTTATATCTGCTTGAAACTGCATTAAAAAGTCATTGGCGACTGCGCCACCATCTACTCGAATTTGGGTGAGTGGCACACCAGAATCTTTACTCATGGCATCGAGCAAATCTCGCGACTGATAAGCAATTGACTCTAGTGCAGCACGAATAATATGACTACGATTAGCACCACGGGTTAATCCCACTATTGCCCCACGAGCATCAGCGTCCCAGTAAGGTGCACCTAAACCAACAAATGCTGGCACCACATAAACCCCGTTGGTATCACTCACCTTATCGGCATAATATTGTGTATCGCAGGCATCTTGAATCAGGCCTAACTCATCACGTAGCCATTGAATAATCGCTCCGCCCATAAAAACCGACCCCTCTAACGCAAAACAGGCCTGACCTTTATCGCCAATAGCCACAGTGGTCAATAACCCATGGGTAGATTCAACGGCTTTATCACCAGTGTTCATCAATAAAAAGCAACCTGTACCATAGGTATTTTTCACCATGCCCGGCTCTAAGCAAAGTTGGCCAAACAAAGCCGACTGTTGATCGCCCGCCATCCCTGCGACAGGAATGCCCTGGCCACCGGCTAACTCAGTGTGGCCATAAACTTCACAGGAGGATTTTACTTCAGGTAATAAAGCGCGCGGTATTTGAAATAGACTTAATAGCTCTTCATCCCATTGCTGAGTATGAATATTATACAGCATAGTTCTGGACGCATTAGTCGGTTCGGTGACATGAACTTCGCCTTGGGTTAATTTCCATACCAACCAGGTATCAACAGTACCAAATAGTAAATCGCCTGCTTCAGCTTGCGCACGCGCGCCCTCAACATTATCTAAAATCCACTTAATTTTTGAAGCTGAAAAATAAGGGTCTAATACTAAACCGGTTTTTTGCCGAATAAGCTTTTCTGCGCCTTGCGCTTTTAATTGCTGGCAAATACTTTGGCTGCGCCGACACTGCCACACAATTGCATTATAAATAGGTTTTCCGGTGTGCTTATTCCATATAATAGTGGTTTCACGTTGATTGGTAATGCCGATAGCGGCAACCTCATGACGACTAATACCTGCACGCGTTAACACTTCCACTAATGAAGAGCTTTGTGACGACCAAATCTCCATTGGATCATGTTCCACCCAGCCTGCCTGTGGATAATGCTGACTAAATTCTCGCTGCGAAATAGCCACAATGTCGGCTTGATGATTAAACACAATCGCTCTAGAACTGGTGGTTCCTTGATCTAAAGCAATAATGTATTTTTTAGCTTTCATGTGACGCTCTCTTATTCATTTACATTACTAATGAGTTATTAATCTCAGCTCAGGATGATAAACGCTGACCACGACTTACTGAGGATCATCACACTGATGTGCCTTGTAATACCAAACCGCTGCAATTCTTTGTTCTTCAAATAGATATACGCCGATACTGCATTTAGATACCCACTTACCTTCTTTTTGCCAGGAAACCTGTTCAACCGTACTAACAAAATCACCTGTGTCAATCGACTTAATTACTCGAGAGTGCGCCCGGCTAGAGTCTGAGAAATAATCTTTCATTGATTTAACTAATTCGTCTCTTGTGGTTGTTTGATTATTAATTCCTGCACGTGTTACATCAAACCACAGCGCCTCTTTGGTCACCATTTTGCCCATTAATTCTGGATCACGTAAATTAAATGCCTCAACAAATTGGCTCACTAGTTGGCTTTTATCGTTAGCTTGAACAGAAAAGCTTGCGACTAAGGCTATTGCGACCATCATAAATTTAATCATTCTTGTTTCCTTATTCACACAAAAAAGCCCCGCTATGCGAGGCTATTAAAAAGCGGCTCAAAAATGCGGATTACATTTTGTAGCTTAATTGAACTCCCGCAAGCCACACGTCACCGTTAGCTTCGCCATCAAAATTCACTAAAGCCAATCCAGCCAGATTTTGCTGTTCATTAATCGGCGCGTCACCATACATACGAATATAGGTTACCGCAAAATCAACGGTAAGATTTTTGCTAGCTTGATAACCTGCTCCCATACTAAACCATAAACGGTCAGTATCTGGAATAGTTGTAGTACGATATTGATCTTCAACAGCCGTTTTATCTAATGCCAAGCCTGCACGCACTAACCAATCATTATTAAGCTGATAAGTACCACCAAGGGCATAACGCCAATTATCCTTGAAATTTTCGTCTTTTACTAAGTCAGATTCAACGCCACTCACTGGCTTTTGCTCACCAGGGAAATATGCCACTAATTGATCAAATACACTCCATTGAGTCCAATTGACACTTGCATGCATCGCAAATTTCTCAGTAAGCTGGTTATAAGAAGCTAATTCAGCAAATGCAGGCGTCTCGATCGGAAGATAACCTTCAATTGATAAATCTTGACCACCATCATAAAGCAAGCCAGACGCGTGACCATCTAACTCAAGTTCAACGCCGCTGTGATAAGCCAAACCTAAACGATGATCAGCGTTTATCTGCCAGCTAGCACCCAGTTTCCACCCCAAGGCTATATCATCACCTTCCATTGCTTTTAACGTAATACCAGAATCTGGTAAACGTGCTGCAACGGCTGCGGGCAATGCTGGATTAGATTTAATCGCCCCAACCCAAGCAGGCGTAGTTGCGCTGATACTACCTTCACCATAAACCACACGTAGACCGCCACCTACTGAAAATTGCTCATTGATTTTATAAGCAATGTTAGGATTAAACTCTACCGTTGTAATCGCGGTTTTATTACCAAAAATTGCCGCAGCATGTGTAGTATCAATTTCAGTGGCTAGGCCATAGTTTGAGTTTACCGTTAATCCCCAGGTCCATTCGTCAGTTAACTGGTTAGAATAATAAAAATTAGGCACTAGTGCGTCACCGGCTACATCATGTGCACTGGCTGGCACATGCATAGCTTGAGCGCCCAATAAAGGAGAGGTAATCGCAATGTCACCCGTCACATCAATATTAGGCATGACATAAATGCCACCTGCTGACAGTTGACGCCCGGTCAGATACGTTAACATTGCCGGATTACGTGATTGCGCAGACGCGTTATCGGCCATTGCCGCTTCACCTGCAAATGCACGACCTAAGCCGGTTGATGAATATTCTGCTAACTGAAAACCTGCAGCTTGAGCTTGTGAAGTCGTGCCAAAGACAATAGCTGATATTGCCAAAGTGATTATTGTTTTTTTCATTATCATTCTCTTAGTTATTGTATTTAACCTCAGCTCAGGATAACAAATGCATATCAAACAGCTCTTTGCACCGCTAACTGTGTTTAATTTACTTGCAATAGGCTAGCTGTTGACGCGTTAGTTCGCCTTATTACCAGCGCAAAGCTCAAGTTTGAGAGTAAACATCTGAATTTAAATATTTAAATCCCGCTTATTCATTCCTTAACCCAAGTTGAGGTTATTTATATCTGCCTTTAACCCAAAATCACTTTTAGAGTAATTGCTCGGCATTTATACGGCGCAAGTTTACGGATCTAAAACGCCATTGCAACCGCAAGCGTACAAATGCTGGATCACAAAATGATTGATATTACTGATAACTTGCTCACAAGTTATTCAATAAACAAAAGGATATCAACGAAGTGTTGGCTGAATAGTTATAGCCAAATAACATGTAATTTAATTATTTATATATATCAATAACTAATGATAAAAAAATTGGTTAATTCTAACGCACACGAGTTAGCTGAATTTAAAACAGAAATTCGCAAAGCATGAGTTAAAACAGAATGAGAAAGGTTGTAAATAATTGTAAAAATAACTTAATAAAAAGCCCCGCAATCTATGCGAGGCTTTTTTTATCACTTAACCGCTAACAAAGTTAGCGCGTTAATATTATAGGCTGTAGTACATTTCAAACTCTAATGGATGAGTAGTACGGGCTACACGCTCAGCTTCTGCAGTCTTCAAAGTGATATAAGACTGGATGAAATCTTCACTGAATACGCCACCTTTAGTTAAAAACTCATGGTCAGCTTTCAAGTTTTCAAGCGCGTTTTCTAAAGAAGTTGCAACTTGTGGGATCTCAGCAGCTTCTTCAGGCGGTAAGTCATACAGGTCTTTGTCCATGGCATCGCCAGGGTGGATCTTGTTTTGTATCCCATCAAGACCTGCCATTAATAATGCCGCAAAACCTAAATATGGGTTTGCATGTGGATCAGGGAAACGTGCTTCGATACGACGACCCTTAGGGCTTGGCACTACTGGAATACGAATAGATGCACTACGGTTACGCGCAGAGTAAGCTAACATAACAGGCGCTTCGAAATGTGGTACTAAACGCTTATAAGAGTTAGTGCTTGGGTTAGTGAATGCGTTCAATGCACGAGCGTGCTTGATAATACCACCAATGTAGTAAAGCGCTAATTCACTTAAACCAGCATACTTATCGCCAGCAAATAAGTTGACACCGTCTTTAGCTAAAGATTGGTGTACGTGCATACCGCTGCCATTGTCACCTACGATAGGCTTAGGCATAAAGGTCGCTGTTTTGCCATAAGCATGCGCCATGTTATGAACAACATACTTAAGAATTTGGATTTCATCCGCTTTCTTAGTCAAAGTGTTGAAACGTGTTGCAATTTCGTTTTGGCCCGCTGTCGCCACTTCATGGTGATGTGCTTCTACAACTTGACCCATTTCTTCAAGTACTAAACACATTGCAGAACGTAAGTCTTGTGAAGAATCAACTGGCGCAACTGGAAAATAACCACCTTTCACCATTGGACGGTGACCTGTGTTGCCATCAGCGTATTCTTTACCAGAGTTCCATGCAGCTTCTTTCGCATCAATCTTCACGAAACAACCTGACATATCAGTACCAAAACGAACGTCATCAAATAAGAAGAACTCAGGCTCAGGACCAATCAATACTGTATCAGCAATACCGGTAGAAATTAGATACGCTTCTGCTTTTTTAGCGATAGAGCGTGGGTCACGGTCGTAACCAGTCATAGTACCAGGTTCTAAAATGTCACAACGGATAAGTGCTGTTGTTTCTTCGGTGAAAGGGTCTAAAACAAAAGTAGTTGGATCAGGCATTAATACCATGTCTGATTCATTGATGCCTTTCCAGCCTGCGATTGAAGAACCGTCAAACATTTTACCGTCTTCAAAAAACTCTTCATTTACTTGATGAGATGGAATAGAAACGTGCTGTTCTTTACCTTTAGTATCGGTAAAGCGTAAGTCAACAAACTTAACTTCTAACTCTTTAAGTTGCTTTAATACTGATTCAACTGACATTCTCAAGCCTCCGGTAGGGTCAAGGGTATTCCCTTCTAATATTTAATATTACTGTTCACCAAGTTTTATTGACTCAGCAAACTAATGTAAAACAATGATGTCCACATGATGACGTTTACTTAGCTATTATCATGCCAGATATATAAGCATCTGATTTATATAAATTTGATATTTTTAGATTTTCTCAAAAAACAAAGTCTGCACCAAATAGATCCATTCTACGCACCATAACAGTGCACAACACCAGAGTGGTGCACGCCAGTTTGATTATATAGAGACTGAAACCCAAAAAGTGCGTACAGATAACAATTTACTGAACAAAATAGCGAAAACTGTGTTTTACATCTTTTGTAACCTAGCCTACGTTAAGGCGATGATAAAGTTTATATCACTAAATTAACGGCAAATTTATAGCATAATAAGACGAAAATATGGGGTGTTCAAAAAAAATCCTATCTACTGAGACCTTGCTGGAGTAGAATGGCACGCTTTTTTATGGTGGCTATCATTAAATAGTTGCTGTAAATAATCCCTTTTTTTGTTTGATGGTATAGAGGTTTTATCCGTGCTAGAGAATTTACGTAACATCGCCATTATTGCACACGTCGACCATGGCAAAACGACCCTGGTAGACAAATTGCTTGCGCAGTCTGGTACCCTTGCTTCACGTGGAGAAGCGACTGAGCGTGTGATGGATTCTAACGATCTTGAAAAAGAACGTGGGATCACCATTCTGGCAAAAAACACTGCCATCAAATGGAACGACTACCGCATTAACATCGTAGACACACCTGGTCACGCCGATTTCGGTGGTGAAGTAGAACGTGTTCTATCTATGGTTGATTCAGTATTATTGTTAGTTGACGCAGTTGATGGTCCAATGCCACAAACTCGCTTTGTGACTAAGAAAGCGTTTGCTCAAGGCCTAAAGCCAATCGTTGTTATTAACAAGATTGACCGTCCTGGTGCTCGTCCTGATTGGGTTATTGATCAAGTATTCGATTTATTCGACAACTTAGGTGCAACTGACGAACAGTTAGACTTCCCTATTGTTTATGCTTCAGCATTGAATGGTTTCGCGACCTTAGATCCAGACGTAGTTAGCGAAGACATGACACCACTTTTCCAAACCATCGTTGAGAAAGTTTCTTTCCCAGACGCTGATTCGGAAGGTGCATTCCAAATGCAAATTTCTCAAATCGATTACAACTCATACGTGGGTGTTATCGGTATTGGTCGTATTAAGCGTGGTAACGTAAAAACTAACCAACAAGTGACTATTATTGGTGCTGATGGTAAGAAACGTAACGGAAAAATGGGCCAGGTATTAGGTTACATGGGTCTAGACCGTACTGAAGTTGAAATTGCTAACGCTGGTGACATCGTGGCAATTACAGGTTTAGGTGAGCTTAAGATTTCTGACACTATTTGTGCAGTAACTGAAGTTGAAGCGTTACCGCCGTTAACAGTTGATGAACCAACACTAACGATGACGTTCCAGGTAAACACTTCTCCGTTCGCGGGTAAAGAAGGTAAGTATGTTACTTCTCGTAACATTCTTGAGCGTTTACAAACAGAACTTGTTCACAACGTAGCACTACGTGTTGAAGAAACTGACAGTCCAGATCGTTTCCGCGTATCAGGTCGTGGTGAATTACATTTATCAATCTTGATTGAAAACATGCGTCGTGAAGGCTACGAATTAGCGGTATCACGTCCAGAAGTAATTCTTAAAACTGTTGATGGCGAGCTACACGAACCATTCGAAACTGTGACTGTTGACGTTCAAGAAGAACATCAAGGTACCGTAATTGAAAAGTTAGGTGTACGTAAAGCTGAAATGAAAGATATGCAGCTTGATGGTAAAGGTCGTGTACGTATCGACTTCATCATCCCAAGCCGTGGCTTAATTGGTTTCCAAACTGAGTTCTTAACTGCAACTTCAGGTACTGGTCTAATTTATCATTCATTTGATCACTACGCTCCGCACAAAGGTGGCGATATTGGTCAACGTGCTAACGGCGTATTGATTTCTAACGCAACTGGTAAAGCATTAACATTCGCACTATTCGGTTTACAAGACCGTGGTCGTCTGTTTATTAGCCACGCTGCTGAAGTGTATGAAGGCCAAGTTGTTGGTATCCATGCTCGCTCTAACGATTTGACGGTTAACTGTCTTAAAGGTAAGCAGCTAACCAACATGCGTGCATCAGGTACTGATGAAGCACAAGTGTTAACGACACCGATTAACTTAACGCTTGAACAAGCACTTGAGTTCATCGATGATGACGAATTAGTTGAAGTAACTCCTAAGAACATCCGTGTTCGTAAGAGATTCTTAACTGAGAACGAGCGTAAGCGTCATAACCGCAGTTAATTAAAATTAATGAGTGGCGCTATATTTACCACTTATTAGTATCTAAAAAGCCCAGATTGTTCTGGGCTTTTTTGTGCCTGCTAATCTAAAAACTTACACATAAATAATTCATAACCAGAGCACAAAAATAACTAGATATACATTTAAAATAGATATAAATTCACTTAAAACATTTATGGAGTATCAGGAAATATGTTAAAACAAGTCGATGTAGCCCTAAAGGCAAATGTTTATTTTGATGGAAAAGTCATTAGCCGCACAGTATTTTTAGCCGATGGAAGCAGACAAACGCTAGGTGTTGTCTTACCTGGCGAATATACCTTTTCAACCTCTCAAGGTGAAATAATGCAAGTCACATCAGGTAACTTTGAAGTGTTATTGCCTGGTACGACCGAATGGATCAATTATTCGGCTGACACTCAGTTTGAATTAGCTGCTGGAGTGAGCTTTAGTATTAAAACCAGCGGTATTGCTGAATACTGTTGTAGCTACCTTTAAGTCGTCTTACTCTGCAGTTTAGTTACAAATAAACTTAGCCAGAACCAAACAGTTTTGGCTGTTTTTTTATCAAAAAACAGCTAGTCTAGTAAAATGCACACGCAAAAGGATTCTATTTATGCGCATTTTATTATTTACCTTGCTACTAATCAGTATCAGTAGCACAGCAGCGGTTTATCGCTGGGTCGATGAAAACGGGAAAGTTCACTATAGCGACGAAGCTAAGCCTAATGCAGAGCTTGTAGAAGTAAAAGAAAATACTCAAAATACTATCGTGCTGAATGATACCCCAATCATTATAGATTCAACCTCGCAAAATGATGCTATTGAGCTCGTCTTAAGTATAGTATCGCCCACACATGATGAAACCATTCGCAGTAATGAGGGAAAATTTGATGTCATTGTCAGTGTTACCCCAACACTCCCCCGAGGTATCTTACTGGCACTTTTTATTGATGGCGAAGTTAAAGCTCAACCACAATCTTCATCCACTTTTAGCTTAATGGGCATTTACCGAGGGGAACATATCATTGTGGTGAAAGCATTGGATCAAAACGGCAAAGTCCTTGCATCTAGTTCTCCAAGAAAGATATTTCTTCACCAGGCAAGTGTGAGCGGATTGGCGAAACCAACGCCTTACTATGCTAAAAAAGGCAATTAAAACAGTGTTTTACAACAAAAACTGTTTGAGTTTATTTCCCTATTTGCCTGCGTGAACTGAGTTGCAGATCGCACCATATTGGTGCAACATATTGGTGCAAGCTGCAACCCAATAATCAGGACGGCGAATGGACACTAATAATTTACTTAATCATCTAGTTACCGCAGTACTAGTGATCGACACCAAATTAAAGCCTTGTTTTGCCAATGCTGCTGCCGAGCAGCTATTGGCTGTCGCCAACCATAAACTACTCGAATTAAGCTTACCTGATTTATATCAGTTTTTAGGCGTTGATGAACATATTTTGCGAGATGCTGTATCATCAAATCAGGGGATCACAGTTAACACTGCGGCATTAATTACCTTAGACGGTCAGCACCACACTGTAGACTTGACCTTAATTCCTATCGAGAATGAACAAAATCTCAGTATTTTAGAGCTACGACAAGTTGATCAACAACGTCGTATACACCAGCAGCTAAATATGGACGCGCAGCAACAAGCAGCGCAATATCTTGTGCGTAATCTTGCCCATGAAATTAAAAATCCATTAGGGGGATTACGCGGTGCAGCTCAACTGTTATCAAGAGAACTGCACTCACCGGAATTAAAAGAATTTACCACTTTAATCATCGAACAAGCCGATCGTCTGCGCAACCTAGTCGATAGGTTATTAGGCCCGCAGCGACCAACACAGCATACCGAACACAATATTCATCAAGTGGTGCAAAAGGTTTTAAAGCTGGTTGAAATGGCTTTACCCGCAAACATAAATCTAAAGCGTGACTACGACCCATCTATTCCTGATTTTCAGATGGATCCCGACCAACTTCAGCAGGCTGTGCTTAATATTGTCCAAAATGCCATTCAAGCATTAGAACATGCTGGCGGTGAAATCTTGATAAAGACCCGAACTCAACATCAAGTCACCCTTGGTACACAAAGGTATAAGTTAGTGTTAGTCCTGTCGATTATCGACAACGGCCCCGGCATACCCTCTGATCTTATAGACACCTTGTTTTACCCTATGGTGACAGGGCGTGAAGATGGCTCAGGCCTAGGTTTATCCATTGCACACAATATAGCAAGATTACATGGCGGACGTATTGACTGCGTATCAGCTCCAGGCCATACCGAATTTATAATTACCCTGCCATTACAAAAATTCTAGACCTTAGGCAGCACGAGGTAACAAGATGACAATAAGCGAACAAGTCTGGATTTTAGATGATGATAGCTCCATTCGTTGGGTGCTAGAAAAAGCCTTCTCAGGCGCAAAATTAACCTGCGCCAGTTTTGCTGCTGCCGAGTCACTATGGCAAGCATTAGAACTAGCTCAACCTCAAGTGATTGTGTCTGACATACGTATGCCAGGTACCGACGGCTTAACCCTGCTAGACCGTTTACAGCTTCATTACCCGCATATTCCCGTAATTATCATGACAGCTCACTCTGACCTAGACAGTGCCGTTAGCGCCTATCAAGCAGGCGCGTTTGAGTATTTGCCTAAACCGTTTGATATTGACGAGGCCATTGCGCTAGTTGAACGGGCATTAACCCATGCAACCGAACAAACACCCGCTACTCCAGCAGTTGATACACAGGTAAAGACACCTGAAATTATCGGTGAAGCGCCCGCTATGCAAGAGGTGTTTCGTGCTATTGGCCGTTTATCTCGGTCCTCTATCAGCGTGTTAATTAATGGCCAATCAGGTACAGGTAAAGAGTTAGTCGCGGGTGCGCTTCATAAACACAGCCCACGCAAAGATAAACCTTTTATTGCCCTTAATATGGCCGCAATACCCAAAGACCTGATTGAGTCAGAGCTATTTGGCCATGAAAAAGGCGCATTTACTGGGGCAGCTAATGTGCGTCAAGGGCGCTTTGAACAAGCCAATGGTGGCACACTATTCTTAGATGAAATTGGCGATATGCCACTCGATGTCCAAACACGGTTACTGCGGGTGCTATCAGATGGCCAATTCTATCGCGTTGGTGGTCATCAATCAGTGCAGGTTGATGTCCGTATTATTGCAGCAACGCATCAGAATCTTGAATTGTTGGTGCAAAAAGGCTCTTTCCGCGAAGATTTATTTCACCGCTTGAATGTCATTAGAGTGCATTTACCTCCTCTGTCACAACGTCGTGAGGACATCTCTCAACTCGCCACTCACTTTCTCAGTACAGCAGCCAAAGAAATGGGCGTAGAACCCAAAATACTCACCAAAGAAACCGCCGCTAAACTATCGCAATTACCCTGGCCAGGGAACGTGCGTCAACTTGAAAACACTTGCCGATGGTTAACCGTAATGGCATCGGGACAAGAAATTCTGCCTCAAGATTTACCTCCTGAATTACTCAAGGATCCTGTGGCAACTAGCCAGCCAAATGCGGCACATTCAGACTGGCAATCGGCGCTTAAAGACTGGATAAATGAACGACTCAGTGCCGGTGATAACGATTTACTCACCGAGATACAACCTGAATTTGAGCGGATATTACTTGAAACCGCCTTAAAACATACCCAAGGTCATAAACAAGATGCCGCTAAACGTTTAGGCTGGGGGCGCAATACGTTAACCCGTAAATTAAAAGAATTATCAATGGAATAGGTACTTTGCTATGCCTAAGTTGCTATGCCTAAGTTGCTATGCCTAAGAGGCAAAGCTTAGGCATAACAAACGAGGATGCTAAACGGGATCCTGGTGAATAATCACTTCAGCATCTTCAAATGCATTTTTGATACGCAGTCCGGTCGCATCAGCTATTGAATGTGCTTCAAACAATGGCTGGTTACCATCTAATTCTAAATGCAATTGAATAAACCTGGTTTTCCCTGATTGACGGGTACGTAGATCATGCAGTCCCTTGACTCTTTTATCTTCTAAAGCCAAAGCTTTAATCTGTTCACGAGTATCTGAATCTAGCTCTCTGTCTAACAAACTTTGTATTGAGCGATAGCCTAAATCGATGGCTTGTTGACCAATAAAGATAGCAATAAATATTGCAAATAATCCATCCGCCCACCACCAACCATAATGTGCTAAAACTAGCGCTAATAGCACGGCTGAGTTTAAAAACAAATCAGACTTATAGTGCAAAGCATCTGCTTCAACTACTGTGCTGTTGGTTTTTTCCAGCGCTCTTTTTTGCAACAATACCAAGGCCAAGGTCATAATAATGGCAATGATAGACACAATAACCCCTAAAGTGGCGTGGGTAACCGTTACAGGGTTAATCAACTTTTCACCGCCGTAGAGCAACAACACACAAGCCGAGCCTAAAATAAACCCCGCTTGTGCTAGTGAAGCTAACGGCTCAGCTTTACCATGACCATAACGGTGATCTTTATCCGCAGGCACAATCGCATAACGCACGGCAATAAAATTGACTATTGACGCTAAAGCATCGGCAAAAGAGTCGGTTAACGATGCCAACATACTTGCCGAACCGGAATACAACCACGCTACAAGCTTAATGACTATCAAGCAAAGGGCTGTTGCTACCGCTGCACGGCTAGCCAGTTTTACCCAAAAATCATATTCTGAAGTTTCACTCATAAAAGATCTATCGACTCTTTATACTGATAATCTAACAACCCTTACTATAGCAAGTTGATTACTTAATTAGGATAAAGTTTACTAAACAATCGACTCACCTTATGCAAAGTGTGACCTTTCTCAATCTTGTAAAAGTCACAAGCTTAACTAAACAAAAAAACCATTACCCTGAAGTAATGGCTTTTATCTATGTCAGCCTAGATAAACTAGATTAATAGCGTGATTTGTGGCCTTTGCCTGAGTTAAATTTATCTTGAAACTTTTGTTGCTGTTCAGGTGTTAATAATTGATAAATCTCGTTTTGCATTTTCATATGCGTTAGCGTTTTTTGTAAATGCATTTGTTGTTTTGCTTCAACCATTTCAGTGGCTTTAACGTCATCAAAACCAGCGGTAGTGATTAACGCTAACATATCTGCCTTGTGCGCAGCACGTTGCTCTTTGGTTGGGCGCTCTGGACGGTTAGCTTGATATTTCTCGTATATCGCTTTAACTTGCACTTTTTGTGCATCGGTTAAATCAAGTTTGCGTAACATTTTATGCATGCCACCTTTGTGGCCATGATGTTTGTCACCTTTGGCGGCAACTTGCTCAGTTTTTACAGTGCTGTCAGTATTATCTACTGCGTATAACTGACCAGCTAATAATGCTGAACTTGCCACTAAGGCAACTAAACTCGTTTTGATGATTGATGATGTTTTCATTGTTAAGTTCCTCGGTATGAATGGGGGGTTTATGTTCTGCTTCAGCAGATTTGATACTCAGTTTACCGAATGCAATGTCAATCAGGGTTAAGACTGCGTAAACCTATGTAAAGATTATTTTCATAACACTTTAACGCCAGTAATTCATGATCAAGTTGGCATATTGAATGATAAAAATCATTGTAATGCGAGCTAGTTAACGTAATTTAGACTTGATTTTTACAGTCATTCGATAAGGGCATAAAATCTAACTATTAGCGTTTTTGTGGAATAGATTATGAACCGTTTGATTGGCCAGTTTTTTTTACTTCTTTGTTTACTGATATTGGCACCAAGTTCAATAGCCAGTACCCCTTCGTCGATAGATAACTCAATATGGTATAGCCAAAAAAATGAGCAGCCAATTGTTAAGTTGCATTTCTTTTGGTCAGAAACCTGCCCGCACTGTCGCAAGGCTCACCCTTTAATTGACGCATTAGGCGAGCGATTTGATTGGATAACGGTTGAAGATTACTTAATCAGTGAAACTGGCAATGTCGATAAACTTATGGCAATGGGCAAGCGGACAGGAGTTGAACCTAAATCTGTGCCCTACTTCGCGGTATGTGGTGAAGCCATTGTTGGCTACAACAGCCATCAGGTCACTGGCCAATATATTATTGAGCGTTTAGTCGACTGTTACCAAAAACAAGGTGGCAAAGCTACTATTGGCGACAAACTTGATGACTTTCTAACCTTAGATAACACACAATCCGAGCCCTTATTTGCTACATGTGGAGATACCAGTAATGTTGAAGATAACGCTAGCACTTGTGGCATGGACAGTAGCATAGCAACCGAAGACACTTCAGTCAGCACCAACACCTCAAAGCCACATGTTCAACCCGTGGATATTCCCTTAATTGGTGCAGTGCATCCTGAAAAAATGTCATTACCCCTGCTAACAGTAGTATTGGCAGGTGTTGATGCCTTTAATCCGTGCGCATTTTTCGTGTTGTTATTCTTACTCAGCATCATGGTCAATGCTGGCAGCAAAAAACGCATGTTACTAGTGGGCGGTATATTTGTATTTTTCTCTGGGTTTATTTATTTCATCTTTATGAGTGCCTGGTTAAATTTATTCCAACTACTTGGCGGCGGTGATGGCGGCATTATTATTACCTGTGCGGGAGTATTGGCTTTGATTGCTGCTGGGGTCAATATCAAAGACTACTTCTACGGCCGTGGCGATGTCAGTCTATCGATGTCAGTAGAAAATAGAGGGACGCTTATTAAGCGTATGGGTAAATTGTCTAAAACCAGTTCATTACCGACCATGATTATCGGCTCATCAGTATTGGCTATTTTGGCGAATGCTTACGAGTTATTGTGTACTGCAGGTTTTCCAATGATTTACACTTCAGTGCTGTCCATTTCTAACCTGGATGTCATGGAGCGTTATCTTTATTTGATCGCTTACAACGTGGTTTACGTCATCCCTTTAGCCACCATAGTAATTGTATTTTCAATGACACTGGGCAAGCGAAAACTGACTGAAAAAGAAGGCGAAAAGTTAAAGCTAATGTCTGGGGTTATGATGCTAGGCTTGGGTAGTATGCTAGTGATTAATCCCATGTCATTGCAAAATCCAGTACTATCAATTGGGCTGATTGTGGGGTCAATCATATTGACCTTCATTATCGTCAAACTGACCCCAGCAAAAAAAGATAAGTCTGCTGGCTAGCAGTAAAGCACCAACGAATGTAAAACTGTGCAATGATGATTTCATCTCAGCTCGCCATAGGCTAAAGTGTTTGAATGCATATTGAGGGCTGAAATGAATCGAATTTTACTTGTTGATGATGATGTCGGATTATCAGAATTATTAACTCAGTTATTAGAAATGGAAGGCTTTGCTGTCAACCAGGCTTATGATGGTCAAGAAGGGTTAACTAAAGCATTACAAACTGATTTTGATCTGATTCTATTGGATGTGATGCTACCGAAACTTGGGGGCTTTGAAGTATTAAAAGGCATCCGCAAACGTAAGCAAACTCCAGTATTGATGTTAACCGCCCGTGGCGATGAAATCGATCGTGTGATTGGCCTAGAGATTGGCGCCGATGATTACCTGCCAAAACCGTTTAACGACCGAGAATTAATCGCCCGTATTCGGGCCATATTGCGTCGTGCGACCAATGCTGAACAAGAGCAGTCAACTAGTGATGCTTTGAAAATTGGTGACTTGCGCCTAGATCCTAAGCGCCAAGAAGTTTATTGCAATGAACAATTAATGATTCTGACATCAACCGAATTTAGCTTACTGCTTAACTTAGTTGCCAATTCAGGTGAGTTAGTTACCAAAGACTCGTTAAGTGAAAGTGTATTGGGTAAAAAACTGATGCCCTTTGATCGCAGTTTAGACATGCACTTATCCAATTTGCGTAAGAAGTTACCCGAGCGCAAAGATGGCCGAGCGAGGGTAAAAACCCTGCGAGGCAAGGGCTATATTTGGATCCCCTAATGAGTTCAACTAACCCATTAAATCGCTTATTCTTTAAATTGTTGATTGGCTTTTGGCTATGCAGCTCTTTAACCATTGCATTAGTGTTAATTCTGCCAATTATTATGCAAAGTCAGGACCGCGCACCGATTGAAAAGCATTTACAGCAAGTGCTACAAACGGTCGCTAAAGACATTCAACAATCCCCCGATATTCTCACTACAGATAAGCTATATAAATTACAACGCCAACATTCAAGACACGACAAACCGCTACGTGTGTATCTTGTAAACGACGACGGTCAAGTTATTAATAGCCGTAAAGTCCCCCGCTCATTACGACAGTTTCTATTAATGGCAGAAGACGCTAAGCAGCCAATTAGTAATCAGTTTAGAAATGAGCTTATTTTTGGCCCTTTAACTTTCAGCGTTAACCAGCAAACCTTTCAAGTTTATGGTCGAGTTCCCGCTAACCATCCTAGACCCTGGTTCTTTTACTTTTCAGAGAACAAACTACTCACAGCCTCTATTGCCATTCTATTCTCAGGCTTATTATGTGGTTTACTCGCTTGGCATCTTGGTAAACCCCTGAATAGTCTAAAACGCAGCGCCAATGCAATCGCGAAAGGCGATTTATCGCATAGAGTCGACAAAACCACCGTCAGCAGAAGTGATGAAATGGGCCAGCTTGCAATGACGTTCAACAGTATGGCCGACTCAATTGAAGCTATGGTGACTAACCAGCAACGGTTAATGGGAGATATTTCCCACGAACTTCGCACACCGCTAACACGCTTAAAACTGTCCTTGGCGCTGGCACGTAAAAAAGGCCAAGACAGCACAGAGTTAACCCGCATTGAATATGAAGCTAACCAATTAGATGACTTAATCGGTGAGTTACTGACGTTATCCCGAGTAACACTAAATGCCAGCGAAATAAAAATTCATGCCGAATTAAGCGAAACCTTGAGCCAAGTCCTTGATGATGCAGAGTTTGAGGCAGAGCAACAAAACAAAAAGCTACATATTCATATAGATGACAGCCTTGCGTTTGAGCATTATCCAAAGCATTTGTGCCGCGCAATTGAAAACGTGTTACGTAATGCCATTCGTTATGCAACCTGCCAAATTTCAATCGAAGCAACCCAGCAAAGCCACTCAATTGTTATCTCTATTATTGATGATGGGCCAGGGATTGATGAGCATGAATTAGAAGCGATTTTTAGACCATTTTATCGTCCAGATAACGCACGAGATAGAATCAGTGGTGGCTGGGGGTTAGGTCTGGCAATTACTCAAGCGGCAATTCAAGCCCATAATGGGGATATTAAAGCGTTGAATAACAAGCCTAATGGACTGCATATCAAATTAAACATTCCCATTTAAACGACACATACTTTATGTATTCTAAAGAATAAACTTCCCCCTACTTTAATATGCGGTTCTGCTATGCTTAAAACTTAGGAGAATAAGTTAACAAGGGAAAGGAATGCGCCTGGAAATAACAACATGTTATAAAGTAATATTATTTTGCTTTACGTTGGTTTTATCTATGAGAGTGAGCATAACTCATGCTGAACCATTTTACGTTGATGCCATTGAATACCCTCCCTATTTAATACAGCAGCAAACTGATAAGGGCGAAGCATTCGCCAAGCTATCTCAAGCCATGACATCATCGGGTTTCGAGGTGATGGCAAACTTTTTATCTTCCGCCAGAGTACATAAAAAATTAGTTAATCAGGATTGGTGTGCCAGTTTTATTCCGCCATTTAAAACAAAGAAAAATCATAAACTTGTTCCATTATACGATGACATTTTAGAACTGAAATTACATCGATTAGTGCAATCGAGCCAATTTACAGGTGATAAGATTGAAGGGATGCGTATTGCACAACTTCGGATGATGCAACCTAAAGGCGTTATCAAACAATTCTCTGATGCTGGTGCGGTATTATTTGATATTGAGTCTATTCAACAAGGTACGCATTTACTGATAAAAAATCGAGTCGATTATGTCTATGCCGACTTACGTGCTATTACATTCGCAGCAAACCAGCTTGGTATTCCTATAGAGCAAATTCAAAGTTCGACCACAGTGTTTAGAAAATTTCCAATAGGAGTATGGATTAACACTCAATGCCCTATAAGTCAGAAAGTACTCAATCATTTAGGCTCCAAAGGATTTAAAGCGATATAGTCAACTGCCCTGCAGAATCAAAATCAAATAATATCAAACTGAGTAATTTAGCTGATTTGTCGCTTCGCTAACGCTATAATGCACCGTTATTTTTTTCAGGTAGGTCACCATGTTCCATATCGCACTTTATGAGCCAGAAATCGCCCCAAACACGGGCAATATTATTCGTTTATGTGCCAATAATGGTACGCAACTTCATCTCATTGAGCCTCTCGGTTTCGACTTAGAAGAGAAAAAGCTACGTCGCGCAGGTTTAGATTACTCCGACCTAACCCGAGTCACCCGCCATAAAAATTACCCAGACTTTTTAGTCGCTATGGCAGGTAAACGTATTATGGCGTGCACCACTAAAGGCAGTCGCCCACACACTCAAATTGCTTTTGCCGAAGATGATGTTTTATTATTTGGCCCAGAAACTCGCGGCTTACCCATGGACATTATTAATGCGACGCCATTAGAGCAGCGTTTGCGCATTCCTATGACTGCCAATAGTCGCAGCTTAAATCTTTCTAATTCAGTAGCGATTATTAGCTATGAAGCCTGGCGACAGCTCGATTTTGCAGGCGCAGAATGAAGCAATCCAGCTCAAACGAAACTCAAGAACAAGCATTAACCATTGCCAAGTCGACCCAGAAAGAAGGTCAAACTAAAGCACAAACTAAGCTTATTGCTAGCGGTATTGAAAAAGGCATTACTGAATATAAAAAACAGCATAAAGCCAAAGCAAGACAGAGTGATAAAGCACGCAAGCAGCAAGTTAAATCTAAGCAAAAAATACAACACGATGAGCCTGAGTTTGAATTAGAGTTTACTGAATCAACCCAAATGACGCCTATAGTATGGGCGTTAGTTTGCGCATTGGGCTTAAGTTGGTTAGGTTTTGCGTTGTACTTTTTTAGCTAGGCTCAGCTTTACGACCTACTCAGTTTTACGGACTACCAAATTTTACTAGCGACTAAGTTTTACTGGGTAGGGTTCACCGACTAAAACTAACTGACTAAGTGACTAACTTATTGACTAGCATAGCTAGATCGTGGGGATATGGCATACCAAACTTGCATCGGTTTTATATCGTTTATTGCGCAGATTTGTGCCTGTCCACTGCCATCAAGCTTATCCCTCTTACGACTTGATAACTGTCACTATCATCATCTAGAAAATGGGCGCTTTGCTGCCATAACCAGTGTGTCTTGTTGTTAGTTTGCTGCTCATCAAAGGAAAGCCGTATTAACGCTGGACGCTGTTTAATTTCACCCTTACCTAGAAAAGTAAACCCATCACCTTGCTGGTATAAGGTAAATAGTTGGCTAATGTCTGCATTAATACCATCAGAATAAATCAGCTCTATCTCATTGCCTCGCACACGAAACCACCAGGTCTCACTATTACTGAACCGTGCACCTTGGCTAATACTAATATACATATTATTGTTATCGGCAGAACACAGCACTGAGGTAGTCACCTGTTTTGATAGGCCGTTTGGATTTGCTGCGCTGCCTTGCCACTGACCACTTATTAACGGGCAAAGTTGCCCAAGCTGCACTTTATTGGCCAAAGCAGGCGCACAATGCAGCGTAATAATGCCAAATAGAATACAGGTTATCGATTTAAAGCAGTTCAATATCATCTTGTTTAAAGTCGGTTGATTGTTGAAAGTAAAGCGCGAGTGTATATTTCACTGATTGCCATATTTGACCCGTTTTTAGCGCCTAAGGCTTGGGATACACTTATTTAATCGCCCCCAAGATAATCAACTCAAAATATACACCTGATAAAACAAAAGACCCACTCAATCGTGGGTCTTTTTTAGTTTGGCTATTAATTACAGCTCAATTCACCACCCCAAATTACTGACCAAAACCACTGTCTTTTATATCAACCTTGGTCACGTCGCCATACTGAGCGGCAATATCGGCAATTTTTTCAGCATTACCAATCAACACATATTGTAAGTTCTGTTGAGGGAAATACTGCTTAACTAAACGCTGGGTTTCAGCAATGGTTAACCCATCAACTTTAGCTTGAAATTGATTAATAAAATCATCATTAAAGCCATATAAATACATCTCTGACATTAAGCCCGCTAGCTGACTGGCGGTTTCAAACTTAGGCGGAAACTGCCCTTTAACATAAGCTTTAGCTGAATCTAATGTCGCTTGATCGATACCTTTTTCCCACAATCTTGCATAGGTTTTTAAGGCTAAATCAATGGCTTCTTTGGTGGTTTCAGCTTTAGTAAAGGTACTAATTTGAAATACTCCAGCCTTTGAGAACGGCACAAAACCAGAGCGCGCACCGTAGGTTAAGCCAGCATTAACTCTAAGCTCATCATTTAACCATGAGGTAAAACGACCGCCTAAAATGGTATTCACTACCGTTAAGCCAACGTAATCAGGGTTATCGTAATTTATGCCCATGCCACCAAACACAAAAGTGGTTTCAATTGCATCAGGCTTATCCACCAGCAACACGCGGCTAGCACCCATTACAGGTACAGCTTGAGCTAAATCGGCTTGCACTGCGACTTCAGTATTTTGCCATTGCCCCAAAGCTTGCTCTAACTTAGCTTGCATCTGCTGTGGGTCAAAATCACCGACAACACTGATTGCTACGTTATTAGGTTGATAGAAACCCTGATGAAACGCTCGTAGCTGCTCAATAGATAATTCAGCAATAGACTCGCTGCTACCTGAACTTGGGTTAGCATAAGGATGGTCACCAAAAACTAGCTTATTAAAGTAACGGCCAATCACAGCACGCGGACTTTCCTTTTGTTGCGACAAACCCACAATTTCACGTTGCTGTAATTTAGCAAATTCTGCTGTATCAAAGTCAGGAGATAACAATACATTGCTAAAAATAGGCAGTACCTTATCCAGATCTTTACTCATAAAGCTGGCATCAATATAGCTGCCCTCTTGATCTGCACCGGTATTCAAACTGGCACCCATAAAATCGAGTATTTGTTCAATATCGGCTTTTGACTGACCCGCCGCACCTAGCATTAAACCTTGGGCTGTCATGCTGGCTAAACCAGAGGTGGTGTCATTCACTGCACCGGCTCGCACCACGGCATTGATTGTGATTAATGGCACTTCTTTTTGCACCATTAAATTCACTTTAAGGCCGTTAGATAAACTCACCGTTTGATACTGAGGTAAGCTAAAGCTGCCTGTTTCGACTACATTGGCCACAGTACTGTTACTTGTAGTAGCGCAACCCGCTAATGATAATGCACTGACAATAGCCAGGGCCGACAACGACATTTTAATTGTTTGTTTCATAGGTCTCATTTGTCGCTCTCCTCTGTAGCCGCCAACACACCGACGGTACGATTAGCGCGAATTAAATAGGTTTGCGCCACACGCTTGATATCTTCTGGGGTCACTGTGTTATAACGCTCTGGCGCATCGAATAATTTATCAAAACTGCCAAAGTACATCTCATAAGTCCCTAGCGTGTTGGCTTTGCCGTTTATGGTTTCCATGTCACGATAAAAATTGATTAACTTAATGTTTTTAACTTTTTCTAACTCTCCAGCGGTGACACCTTGGGTAGCGACTAAGTTAATTTGCTCTAGTAAGGCAAGCTCCAGGGTACTGGCTTCAACGCCTGTGTTAGCAACACCTAAGATGTAAAACAAGTTAGGGTCGAACGACATTGGCATGTACGTGTCTGCCGATGTCGCCAGTTGCTTGTCTACCAAGCCTTGGTAAAAACGCGAGCTATTACCTTGACTTAAGATTGAGCTGAGTAAATCAAGCGCATAATAGTCAGCATGACTGGTGGCAGGAATATGGTAAGCCAACATCACATTTGGAGTACTTACCGACTCTTTCTTAACAAAAACGCGACGCTCACCTTGCTGTAATGGCTCGACTGTGCGAACGGCTTTAGGCGGTGCTTGTGCCGGAATAGGTGCAAAATACTTATTTGCTAATCGCTTAACTTCAGCCAGCTTTACATCACCGGCAATAACCACCACGGCGTTGTTTGGCGCGTAATAGGTTTTATGGTATTGCTGCAAGTCTTCTAACGTCCATGCGGCAATGTCAGACTCATAACCAATAACCGACCAGCTATAAGGATGGGCTGAAAATGCCACACCTTTTAACGCTTCTTGTATGGTGCGCCAGTTAGAGTTTTCAAGCCCTGTTGTGCGCTCTGACTGCACCACGCCACGCTCACTCTCAACCATTTCAGGGTTGATATCTAAATTAGCGATACGGTCGGCTTCTAAATCAAACATGGTTTCAATGGCATTGGCGGGGAACCAGTCGGTATACACTGTCATGTCTTCAGTGGTGTAAGCATTATTTGCCCCACCAGCAGCTTCCATAGTGCGGTCAAACATTTTCGGACCAAACTTTTTTGAACCATTAAACATCATGTGTTCAAAAAAGTGCGAAATACCGGTAATACCAGGTACCTCATTGCGCGAGCCAACTTTCCAAAATAAGTACATATTGGCATTAGGTATAGAGCTATCCTCTAATACCATAATTTTCATACCGTTATCTAAGGTAAAACTGTCAATATCTTTGGCGGTAGTGGCATCAGCACTTGATGTGCCTAAAATGCCTGCCAATAACATTAACGCGGTTAACGTCCGTTTCATATTTCGCTCCTTTGAGCTATTTTAACTATCAATGTTGAATAAATTTTACTCTGCTGCACCTAATGCTGTAAGCGCAATTTGTGTCATAGTTTGTACACCGACTTTCAAAGCGCTTTCATCCACATAAAATGCAGGTGAATGGTTACTGGCGACTTGGCTTAAGTCTTGGTCATGTGGAGTTACACCTAAGAAGAAAAATAACCCTGGGGTTTCTAATGCGTAATAAGAGAAGTCTTCTGCACCGGTAATTAAACCGGGTTCGATAAGCATTTCTTCGCCGACAACAGATGCAATTATAGGACGCATTTTACTGACTAACTCAGGATTATTCACCGTTACTGGATAACCTGCATCAATAATGGTTTCAGCACTTGCGCCCACTGTTTTAGCAGCATTGGAGGCTATATCAGCTAGCTTGACCTTAATGGCAGCTCGCATGTCTTGATCAAAGGTGCGGATGGTGCCAATTAACTCAACGTTATCAGGAATAATATTAGAGCGGATCCCGCCATTTATGGCCCCAAAACTCACCACGGCTGGCGCTTTAGTGATATCAACCTGGCGACTAATAATAGTTTGTACGCTAGTGATAATTTGCGCGGATGCCACAATAGGATCAACCCCGCCCCAAGGACGTGAGCCGTGGGTTTGCTTGCCTGTGACATTAATGGTGAATGAATCTTCGCTGGCCATGGCTGGCCCTGAACGTAATCCAATCACACCCGTAGGTAAACTTGAGGTCACGTGCATACCGAATACTTGATCAGGTTTACGTTTAGCAAATAAGCCTTGCTTTAACATCAACTCAGCTCCGCCCTCTTCACCCTCAGGTGCGCCTTCTTCCGCGGGCTGAAAGATAAACATTACATCTCCCGCTAGGCTATCTTTTACTTTTACCAGACTTTCGGCGACACCCATTAACATAGCCACATGGGTATCATGACCACACGCATGCATTACACCAACCTTTTGATCTCGATAAGTATCGGTAACTTTGGATGCAAAAGGTAAATCAACTACCTCAGTAACCGGTAGCGCATCCATATCGGCACGTAAACCGATTAACGGCCCTGGCTTACCCCCTTTTAAGATGGCAACTACGCCAGTATGTGCAATACCCGTTTGGACCTCTAGCCCTAAAGACTTTAGATGTTTTTCAATGACTTTACTGGTACGAAATTCACGATTAGATAATTCAGGATGTTGGTGTAAGTCGCGGCGCCACTCAATAACTTTTGCTTCTACATCTGCAGCAAGCTGAGCAGCATTGGGTTGGCCGGCAAAGGCTGGTACTACTAATAAACCTGTAGTTAAACTTACCGTCATAGTGGTAATGAACTTAGCAATTGATGTAAGGCGCATGATTAATCCGTTTAATTATTATAATTGGACAATTAACTTACCTTTATTTTGCTAAATTGTTAAATTTTTTGAGGGTGGCCGACTCAGAACAATTGTATCTATTTGTTTGCAGTAATGAGTCGCACCCTAAACAAATTAGTTAGAGTCAGCGGATTCTGGCAAATGAAACATTACCACGTCATTCTCGATCACTTCGAGTTGCCATTGATACTGTTTCGCAATCCATTCAAAGGTCGATAGGCTATAAAAATTAATATGAGTAGGATCAAACTTGTAATGCCAGTCTATAAAACCTGCAATACCCTTTACTCGCTTAGTCATAATAGCCAGCTTGCCTGAAGGATTTAGCAGGCCTTGTAGTTGCTTAAATATTGCTTGGGGATTAGCAATATGCTCCAGCACTTCGGTCATGGTGACAAAGTCATATTGCTGCTGTAGTAGGTCATGGTTAGGGAAATAAAATAAATCATAATTACTCACCTCAACACCTTGCTGCGCTGCCATTTGGCTAAGCACAGCACCTTCCCCACAGCCAAAGTCTAAGCCCTTGGCGTTGGGGTTAACCCGAGCGAGTAATGGCGTTAAGGTACGAGATAGAAAGCGTTGATAACCCGCATCGGCAAAGTCATTGTGGTGACAATCATAGTGGGCTTTTTCTGCGGCTTTATCTAAATAAAATGACGCAGGTACAGTAACCAATTCACATCGCTTGCATTGAAAGTAGCTACGGTCTTTATCTTGGTGAAAAAACACCACTTCAGTGTGGTGACATAATGGGCAGCGTTCTGGCGCAACAACAGTATTAACAGCTAAATCTACTGACATGAAAGACACTCTATTGGCTCAACACTTAGACTACTTTTCTTCACTAATTTGTTTTTCTTTAGCGGCGGCTTCTTGTGCTTGCTTTAAATATTTATTTTCGCGCTCAGCACGATCATCAAACTGTATTTTAGCCTTTTCACGTTGCTCATTCTGCCACTCCCCAGACTCTTGGCGCGACAACACATCTTGTTCGCGTTCAGCGGTAGCTTGCGCTGCAACACGCGCCTTGTCTAATTGCGATTGCGCTAACTTTTCAGAATCAATGCGGCCTTGTTCAGCTTGTTTTTCTAATGACATTTTTTTGCGCGGTTTTTCAGGATCGATTGGCTTAATGACATCATTTGCAAACGCGCTAGAGGTCAAGATAAATACCAAACACAATCCTAATAATAAATACTTCATTTTACTTCCTTGTCATTTAATTGATAACGGGCTTTGATGTTTTCAGGCATGGCGCTCAATCTATGTTGCACCATAGCATCAAAAACGGCAAACAAAGGCTCTGTGTTTAAGGTTTTATCTAGCGCCGACAATAATAAAGCCGTAGCCTCTAAGGTAGATAAACTATCAGGCCGTTTTGCTTTGCGAATAATATAATTTGATGCGTGTTCAACATTTAAATGAATAGAGGGGTAGTTTTGCAGCCATGGATTAGACTGGAGTATTTTATAAGCTTTACGCCAAGTGCCATCCAGTAAAATAATGATGCAATCGGCCTGAGCACCCGATTGCGACACAGTTTGGCTTCTGCCACTTGGATACACCACATATATCGGCTTGGAGGCTTGGGCTAGGTAAGCTTGTAACTCAATAAAATCTTCTGCGGTTTCACCTACAAACACCTGTATATTTGGCATAACTAAACGCATTAGCCGAACGGTATTTTTAGCATGATTAACTTCACTTTCATGCTGCATCACAATGACATTTGTGCGCGCCTGTAACGGACTAATGGCATGGCACACACATGCTGTTTGTGGGTAATCACAGACGGTACAATAAGTTCTTTTCATCTTAAATCAAACCTGTTGCTTGAATACAGGAAACCATATAACATCATATTTTTACAATACTTTTACCATATCAAGGATGAATAAATGACTAAGACAAGTTTGTCTTTAGCACTAATGCTGGCATTGATCAGTTCGAACTCGTTCGCAGAAACCGCTGACGCTTTTCAACATGAAGCCGAGTTAGGCTTTCTAGACTCTAGTGAAAACTCTGATGGCTTACTCAATCTCAATTATAGTTATTATTTTGAGCCCGTTAATCAAGCTGACGTTCCTTACGCACTGGCGCCTTTTCTCAATCAATATTCTACCATTTCAGCTCGCTATGCCGTAACCGATTACCAAGATTTATATAATATTGCGGGTGAATACGTCTTTGACTCTAAGTTTTTCATTGGTGGGGACTATACTAGAAATACCACTGAAGGCATTACGCTATTTAACTCTGATGATAGCTCAAATTTTTACGGTGTTAATCTAGGCTACTACTTTACGAAACAGTCAAAATTAACCTTGGCATACTTATGGAACTCTGATGATGTAGCTGAACAGTATGACGGTAGATACTATAGCGATGAGAATAAATACGGCCTTATCAAGCTTGATTACCAGCATTATCTACCTTTTGAGTCGACCTCAGGGCTGATGTTGAATGGCTTTATACTGCATTCATCATTTAAAAATAACAGCGATTACACTTTCGTTTTAGAGCCAGATGACCACATCTCATCACGCACCTCTCACAGCGAAAACTCAGTAACGGTACTCGGTGTTAACGCTGATTGGTATATAACGGACTCTTGGTCAGTGGGCGGACTGTATACTCATTTCAATAGTGATTATGATATGGATGGCATAAATATTATTACGACACCTGATACTGTAGTTAATGATAATTATAGTTTCAGTGACTCAAACTCAAATGATACATATTCGATAAACACCCGCTATTTCTGGCGTTTCTCAAATATTTTCTCTGCTAAAGCATCTCTTGAGCAGACTTTTGTAGATTCTGATTCTCAGACCTCATTTGGTATCGCCATTAACGCTCGATTCTAAAACCTAATGACCTAGATCCAAAAAGCCCATTACTTTACTAATGGGCTTTTTTGCTTCATAAGCAATCAGTGCATATGCCTATTCAATTAAGCATGCTGCTCTTGGTGCCAATGATTAAAACGTTTCATGCCCATCATCAGCAACAACACACTGCACAATCCCCCCATTAATAAGGCTATTGCATAGGGCGCTGGAATATCAGTTAATTGAATAAGTGCGGTTAATATCGCTGCGCCGCTCATTTGAATACAACCTAGCATGGCCGTTGCTGTACCCGCACGCTCACCAAAGCCTGCCAATGCCATGCTAGTCGCTGGGCCAAGTAACGCCGCAAAGCCTACACATAACAACATCATGGGTAACATAAACCCAAAACCTGCCGCTAAGCCAGTTTGTGGGCCCACTAACTGCATCACCACTTCAATCGCCGCGGCTGCAACCATAAAATTAAGTGCTACAACCACACCAGCACGATTACCGATGCGCTTCACTAATATCGGCGCAGCAAAACAAGCCGCAACATTCACTACGGCATTAAGACCAAATAAGGCACTGAACGTTAGCTCAGAAATACCTAAACGACCAATTAACCACACTGGGGCATAAGACACATAACAAAGAATAGAAGCCATTGCGACCATACAAGCCGAGGCATAAAACATGAAATGACCATCACTTAACACCGGCTTATAGCGTCCCCAACGGTATAATTTACCTGAGGTATCAGTGTTAAGCGGTCGAGTTTCAGGAAATTTAAAGCCAACAATAAACAACACGATAATGGCGTATAACGCCATAAAAATAAAGGTCGAACGCCAACCAAACTGCAGCGCCAATAATCCACCTAATGTAGGCGCAAGTGCGGGCACCACACAAATAGCGCCATTAAGGTAACTGTAAATCGAGCCACTTTCTTTATTGCTGTAGCAATCACGCACCGCACTAAACACTACAATAGACGTTGAACACGCGGCTAGCCCCTGAAATACCCTTGCAAGTTGCAATAACTCAAACTCAACCGCATAAGCCCCCAGAAAGCTACTGACGCCATAAAGCACAATACCAAAAATCGCAATCGGTCTGCGGCCAAAACGATCAGCAAGTGGGCCAATCAGAATTTGTCCAACACCCATCGCAAATAAAAACAACACTAACGTGGATTGCACCTGGCTGTCTGACACACCGTACTCTAATGCCATGGTTGGCATAGAAGGCAAATAAATATCAATCGCTAAAGGGCTTAGCAGCACCATCAACATTAATAACGGTAATAGATTACGTTGCATCAAATTTCTCACTCGATTTATAGATTAACCACAGACTTCAATGTGTCTCACCTCAATCGTTATTTCTTATTGAGGTTAATTAGTAATATTAGCGCATTAGTGGTATGACAAGAAATGATATAAAATCCATAATGAATTTCCAAAAAGGAATAACTGCTGTGAATTTAGACAACCTTGCCCGCATTGATTTAAACCTGCTGGTTACTTTACAAGTATTATTAGAAGAACAAAGCGTGACCCGTGCAGCTAATCGGCTGCATTTAAGCCAGTCTGCATTAAGTAAAAGCTTAAACCGATTGCGTGACACCTTAGACGACCCATTATTTCAACGCACAGCCCACGGTTTAAAACCAACTGCCCATGCACTGGCATTAGGCAAAGTGTTACCACAAGCTTTGCAAAACTTGTATCAGTTAACTTTACCACCTAGTTTCGAGCCCGCCACCAGCCCGCGCCACTTTGCTTTTTCTATGGTTGAAAGTGCTTATGAAACATTAATTCCCTACTTTATCGGTTCACTGCTACAGCAAGCTCCCCAATTAAAGCTAGACACCTATGGCTGGACAGAGAAATCAATTTACGACTTACAACACGGCCAAATAGATTTCGGTATTGCGGGTAGAGATTTACATCCCCAATCACAGTTTAAAGTGGATGATCTTGCTGACGGTCTTGAATACCAAACCTTGTTTAGCGATAGGCAAGTCTGCTTAGTGCGTAAAGATCACCCTATTTTATCTGTATTACAACAAGGTCACTGGCATCAAGAGGCGTACCTTGCCATGAGTCATGTACAAGTTCGCTGTGAAGGTAACGACTGGTGGGCATTAGATTACTTTCTCGCAAATAGTAATTATCATCGCCGAATATCCACAACTGTACCCGACTTTTATGGTGCGGCCAGTATTTGCGCCCATACCGATTTGATTTTCACTTTACCATCCAGTTTTGCGCACCATGCACAAAACCTATATCCATTAGTGCAAATTCCTCTACCCTTTGAGTTTATGCCGATGACCTATGTTTTGCTTTGGCACGAACGTAATAATCAAGACCCTGGACATGAATGGGTGAGACAAATGATTGTTAATAGCATCCCCAAAGATCTCAAAGCATCAGCCCATACTGAATAAACAAAAACCAAATACACAAAGACCTGCAGTTATAAACATCCGCAGCAAGCAACCATGTCACGTTAAACGGAAACATTAACTCACTTTAACGTGACATATTATGTCGTAAAGCGGCACACTAGCCTTTCAGTCTTCATTATTATTTATATGGACTAATCATATTCAGGAGCCATCATGCAATTTAATCAATCATTTCGCGCAACTAATTTGAAAAACAACTTAACCGCAATGAACCCACTTTTGGCATTAGTGGCCTTTATTGGTCTATCATTAATTGCCATGGTATTGCTGCCATTTATTTTGTTATTTTTATTGCTGAGCTTCATTACTTTTCAGCTACTAGGTCGTAAAGTTATTATCCCAAAAATGAAGCGTGCTTTTGAACAATCTCAGCGCCAACAAGGTCACACATACGGAAGCGATGCTGATATTCAACGCGAACCTACTGCACCTTATGCTGATATGTTTTCGCCCGCGGGGAAACATCAAAACAAGCCAAACCAAGGTGGACGTACGTTTGAGCATCAAGCAGACTAATCTAATATTGAATCAAATGAGGATGTAATAATCCTCCCCCGATGTCACTCCCCCCCCCTTTTAGTGACATAGGGGAGTTAACACATCATTAAGCTACACCGCAATCAAGACTATATTTACAGCGAACACAGAACTGTAATATTAATGCCATATGCTGCTTTTATTCATGCCATTTATGTGAGTATTAGCCCCTTGAAAATATCCACTCTATCTTTAGGCGCATCAGCGCTATTACTGCTGCTGGCAGCGTTGCTAGCAACAACCGTTTTATGGAGCAATCAACAGCGACTAGTCAGTGAACAACTGAATCAAGACTTACAAAAAATCCAGCATAGTTTCCAATATGGCATCAGTCGCAATATCGATAAATACTTACAAACAGGTCAAACGAATTACCTTGAACAAGCGCGTAATGACATTACTAAAATTAATGCAGACATTACTCAGTTACACCAAGTTCATCCTTACCTAAACAGTGCTTCTTTAACCACATTGATGACGCAATTAATTAGTGATTTAGACACTAAGTATCGCGCAGCGGGTAAGCTAGCAGGTAACCCAAGACAATTATTGGCATTCTCTGAATCAGAAATGCTCGACTACAGTCGTAACTTAAGCCGCTACGCCCAATCAGCTTCGCAAGACATTCACGACCTCAATATCGCACAGCAATATCTCGCGCTTAGTGTTGAGTTACCCAGCTTAGTGTATACATTGTCTCAGCAAACCCAGGCGATATTAATCGACAAAGATAGCGGCGTGGCTAACAACCTAAATTTTTCTATCAATGCCCTAAACCTGTGGCACGATAAATTAGATAAGCTGCCTTTGTTGGGCATTTACCAGACCGAAGAAGCGGATGAATTTGCCTTAGGTGATGATGAGCCTACCCAAATTGAAACAGGCGAAACGCCACGGGCAGAGTTACTCAGTCTGACACAGCGCTACGGTAAGGAGGTGGCGAATACTGAGCAGATGTTGACAGAAAATCAGCGAGTACAAGGCGCATTAATCAAAGCTACCAACCAGGTAGAGTATCAGCTTGTCGCATTAGCAAGCACCCAGCAGGCAACTGACCAGCAATTAAAAGTTAATTTACAATGGCTGCTTTATAGCATGGTAACCTTGCTGGCACTCTTTTCAATCGGTTATTTCATCTTGCAGCAGCGCCGCGTTGTTGCGCCATTAAAACAATTGAACCGTGCTTTCTCATTATTAAGTGAATCGAATCAAAGGGAACCGCTTGCGGTGAATAGCCAGTGTGAAACCGGGCAAATCGCCGCGCACTTTAACCAACTATTACAACGTTTTGAGCAAGAAGATAATAAACAAAAACACAATATGGCTAAGGTGTCGCAATCATTAAGTGATTTAGTGGCAAGAATTGGCTCATTATCAAACAGCACCCAACAAACTCAAACTGTGGTACAACAAGCACAAGGTCAAACCGCGGATTTAATTGAACTAGCCAATCAAGTCAACCAATCGTCTAGCGCATTAACGGTCAATGCCCAGCAAACCATGAACGACATGCAAGCCAGTCAATTAGAAGCCCAAGAAGTCCTGACCGCCACTAACCATACATTACACACGGTCACTCAATGTAACCATTCATTATCACAACTCAGTACCTCTGTGAGTGATGCTGCTAAAATTGTTGATGTGATTGGTAACATTGCCGAACAAACCAACTTATTGGCATTAAATGCAGCTATTGAGGCAGCAAGGGCTGGCGAGCAGGGACGAGGATTTGCGGTTGTCGCTGATGAGGTGCGTAACCTGTCACAACGCACTCAGGTATCGCTAAAGGAAATAATGGCAATTCTCACCCAACTTACCCAGTCAAATAGTGCACTCAGTAGCAGTGTCAGTGATATAAGCACAGCATCAGCGCAACAGAAAACCCGCGCACAAAGCTTACTTGCCGTTGCCCAGCAAGTTCAACAACAGGCCAATGTTATGCTCAACAGTGCCAGCCAAGGCAGCGAGTTTGCCAAACAGCAGGTGCATCATCTTGATGAGTTTGTTATTGCCATGGAAAACTTAATGCAACGTGCCAAGCATGCATTTGAACAAAGTGAAACCATTGCATCACAAGTGAATAATAGTGTCGATAATATTGAGCAAAGCCTTGGAATTACTAGTTAGAGTTAAGGGGCAAGAATCATCAGACTGATCTAATCCTGTTACTGATATAACAGGATTAGCGATTGGCATCGTTAAACATTGAAAATACGTCGATAATATAAAGAGCTCTCGTGTTATGTGATACCTCTTTACAAAGCACATGCGCCAAACGTTATACATTGAAAGCGTTAATTTAACCTCAACTCGGGTAGAGATGCATTCAATTAGCTAAATTAAACACGTTTAACCTACTTGCCATTTGTTTTGAAAACAAGGCGCATTAACACGTCAACAGCCTGCCTATCGCACGTTAATGTCACGCTATTAGCAAGAAAAAGGGCTATTTGTTAAGTGTTTGCTATCACGAGCTTAGATTAAGCATATGTTTTGCTTGTTGTAGGGCAGCCAACTCACCTTCACTAGGCTGAAGCGCGGTCACGCAGTGGTTGTCAATAACACTGTCAATTTGCATTAATAGCGACTGCCACAAAGGCGCTACTACTTGCCGCTGAATATCATTGCCATGCAATTTTGCCTGTTGTAATAAGTAAGCTGATTGCACCACATCGACTCGACCTAACATACCGTCAGCCAAAGCAACGCTGAGCTCAATCATTGCGGTAACATTATGGCCATACTTAATCACATCATGTAAGTAGTGCTCGGCTTGTTCTAGTTCGGCTTTAGTGGCGTGTTCATGGTGAAGAATAGTCGTAGCGCAATGTAACATGGCATCTAACTGGCCTTGGCTGGCCGCTTCTTGCATCCATATTTGACTTTGCTCAAGCTGCACATCGATATTATCGCCAACATTTAAAGCCAACTTTTCGGTTAATAGTAACGCTAAATGATACTGCGCCTGAGGATAGCCAGACTCTGCCGCTTTGCTCATCCAAACATATGCCTTTTGGTATTCACCAGCTTCATAAAACAATACCCCAAGATTAGACATAGCTTCAACATTATCAGCTTCAGCCGCTTGGGTTAGCAATAATTTAGCCTGCTCAACATCTGCACCAAAAGCCTCACTGCCCACTAAATAGAAGTAACCCAGTAATGCTTGAGCATCGGCAATGCCATGCCTAGCGGCTTGAGCAATAAGTAACTCGCCTTGTTTTGTGTGCTGGACTTTTTTTGCTGGGTCAAAATCAGCATAACCATGTAGCAAGCTGACACCGTGCTCATATAATGCCGCATGCTCAAAAGGTGCTGCCTGGGCAAACCAATAAGCCGCCTGAGCAAAAAGTCGCTGCATCTCATCCTGATTAGACTGTGAATTATGTGTTTCATCGGGAGCAACAGCTTGAGTGCCAGTTTGATCTTGAGCCATTAGTGCTTGAGCTTTTAGCGACATTGCCACTAAATACTGAGCATGATGGTCATTGTGCATCATGGCGCGATAGCATACATCTCTGCCCGCCAATGAATCAAAAGGCACAAATTGATAAGCAGGCGCTGACGCTTGGTGCACTAACGGATAAAGCTGCTTGATCACGTCAATAATGTGCTTAATTGATTTTTCAGCCAAGGACACTAACTGATGTTGGGTAAGATGATATTTTTCTGGATGAGCACCACGATTACCGTCAGCACGCAATTTATGCATGGTACGAATAGCAGTAACGTCAATAAGGCGAGCTTGGTTTAATTGCTCAATGCGATCGTATAGATTAGGCCCAATAAACTCTAGCTGATGCTGTTTAGCAACTAGGCTGGCAAGTTTGTGAGTAAAGCTGCGGATATAAACCAGCGCTTGAGTGGGAATGTCACGAACATAACTCTTTGCGCTGGCATAATCTTCACCAAGTTCAATGGAGAATTGGCTAACTAACTCAGTATCAGTTATCAATAGACTCTCCTATCAACTCAGTAAATTAGGTCTAATAAATTACACTTCTGTGTGGTTATCATCATCTGTTGAGGCGTCATCTATAGGAGCATCAATTTTACGATTAACCATATAGAGACGGAACAATGCCACGTTAATAAATAACCCAAAAAAAGCGAACACAGTGTCGGTAATTAATTGCAGTGGAAAACCAACTTGTGCAGCCATTTGTGAAAGCGTACCACTGATTAATATGAGTGGCAGATACAACATTAATATCGCAATGGTTTTAACCGTAATCGGCCCGGTAAATATAAAGCTAGCTTTAATGGCTTCCAAAGGCGTTAAACGCTCAACAATAACCATAAAGTTCACATAAGCTAAGCGCGAAAATAAATAAAAACTAATCCCAAAGCCCACTATGCCAAATGGACCAAAGGCAGCAAATAGCATCACGGGTGTTAAAATAGCTAAACCAGAAAACACTCCCGCAAGTAATAAAGGCGGCACAAATTGAATGCTTTGTTTAAATACCATAGCGGTTGAAACATCGTGGCCACGTGAGCGCACCTCTAGGTATACCGTAATTGCTGCTATCAATATAGAAAACAGTAACAGCAACACCATCATGGCTGCGGCGTGAATACTACCAAACTCTGGCGTTTCAGCCTGGGCTTGCATCAACATCTCATTACCCAGCCAAAGCTGGATCATCACTTGTATCAGTAATAACGGAAAGGTTATTGCGGCAAGTTGGCTAATATGATTACGAAAAAAATTATAGGCTTCAGTCAAAATCGCTGAAAGTGACATAAGTGAGATCCCAAAAATCGGCTTAAGATGATTATGGCGCTAAGGATACCCAAAATTGATCGAGTTTGCACAAAACAAAATCTTCATATGTCGTATAGAGGCAAAAAAAGTTAACATAATGCCAATATCAGCACTATTTTTACCAAAGGATCAACTTTATGAACCGTTCTATTATTGCCTGTTCAGTATTATCAGCCGTATTACTCTCTGCTCCAGTAAATGCTGGTTGGTTAGACAATGTCACCAAAAAAGAAGTTGTCCCCGTAGCAACCCAAGCTGCTGCAGTAACTGGGTTAGCGGATAACGCCTTAGTGGGCAATGTTATGTCCCAACTTGGCTTAACTGAGCAACAAGCTGCTGGCGGCTTAGGCTCGATACTGAATTTAGCCCAGTCAAACCTAGGCAATAACGATTTCAGCACCTTAAGTAACAGCATTCCCGGCATAGACTCATTATTAGGTGCAGTACCGGCCATGGGTGGTGATTCAGGTATGTCAGGCTTATTGTCAAAAGCAGGTAACCTAGGTTCATCATTCCAGGGCGCTGCAGTTGTTTATGACTCTTTTGAAAAACTGGGTATTTCAAAAGAATATATTGCGCCTATGGTCGACATTGCTAAGCAATATTTACAGCAACAATCAGGTGAAGGCACAGTTGATTTGCTTATGAAAGGTTTAGGGTCGCTGCTATAAAACATTAGCCAAACCTTGTCAGCTAATTGATCTGCTCATTTACAAATATAAACATAAATTAATGCCGAGCACTGTGCTCGGCATTGTTGTCTTTGCTAGGATGTATGTTGATTAAGATGCGTCTTTGTTAGAAAGAGGCCAAATAAAGAGGAACAACGATGATTGCCAAACTCAAACAATTTATTCAAGCTCGCTCCCAGGCAGACAGCCCTGAAGATAAAACCCGTCAATTGCACCTGGCGGCAGCCACACTGTTACTCGAAGTGGTCTATGCAGATGAAACCTTGGATGACAATGAAGCAGCACTGTTACCTAGCATGCTTGCTAACGCATTGAATATCACTGCCGAGCAAACAAAAGAGCTAATTGAAGAAGCGAGCTTAATCAGAGGTAACGCAACCTCGTTATTTGAATTTACCGCTGAAGTGAATCAAGCGTTCAGCCTTGATGAAAAGCAGCAATTACTGCTGGCAATGTGGCAATTAGCTTATGCCGATGGTGAACTATCGCAACATGAAGACCAAATTATTCGCCGCTGTGCTGATTTACTTCATCTCAAGCACAGCGAACTGATCCAAATGCGTAATATCGCTATATCCCAAAGCTAGCTCAGCTTATTCCGGCAAGTGAGCCGGAGCCTGTATGGACTTGCTTTGTAAGTGTGTTTTTTGCCACCACATGAATGGGGCTATAACAACGACCAACAAAACTGCATACAGCATGTTGTCAGCAAGGGCGATTCCAATGCCGACACAAAATAGGCAGCTAGCAGCCACTAAAGGCAGATAACGCTTACTCAATAGTTTAACCGCTGAGAGCATCGCCAATAAATAGATAATCACAAATACTCCATTGCTCCAGGCAATCAGTTTTTCTAAATCCTGATTAGAATAAAAGGTCAGCACAATCACTAATGCCATAGTGCCCAGAATGGCAAACAAGGCCCTAAACGGAACACCATGGCGATTTAGCACCACAAAGTATTTAGGTAAAATACCTTCTTTGCTAAAGCTCCACAGTAATCTTGCAGCGCTTCCAGCATAAACATTTACCGTTGCCAAACCACTGGCTATACCTAAAACACCGATTATTTGAGCACCATAACCGTGTAAAAAGCTGTCACTCAGTAGGTAGTCAAACGCGCTTATCATCGCTACGCCACTTTTATCCGACGGCACCATTAACAATAAAAATGTACAGGCTAAGTAAATAACACCCACTAACACTGTACCCATTAAAATGGCAGGTAACATGTCCTTATCTGGGCGACGAAAGTCGCTAGCAAGATGGGTCATAGCTTCAATACCTAAAAAGCTCCAAAAACCTATGCCCATTGCCAACATGACTGTACTCACCTGTGGATGGCTAGTTTGGTTAAAAGACTCAAGTTGCTCTGAGTTGAGACCACTTGCGCCAAATAATATTGCCACTACAGCCACAATCGCCAAAGTTAATCCAAACTGCAACTTGGCTGACACCTGAATACCGCGAATGTTTAGGCCTAACAACATCAACACAACAAATAGTTCGGCGACTAATTGCCAGCCATTGTGCAGTGGCACTAATGCGTTCATAAATTGAAAGGTCATTAAAATTGCCGCAGGCGCACCAATAGGAATAACGAGTAGAAAAATAAGCCCAATGGTTCTGCCTGCAGTTCGGCCAAATGCTTTCTCAACAAAATAAGCTGGCCCAGCTGCGTGGGGGAAACGGCTCGCCAATAATCCAAAGACTAACGCTACCGGAATAATGGCTAAAGTCAGAATTAACCAGCCTAATAAAGCTCCTGAGTCCGCCACTGCTATCGTCATTTGCGGTAATATAAACACCCCTGTACCCAGCAAAGTGGTGGCCATTAAGCCTGCGCCTTGCCAACGTCCTATGGTTCCTGTGATTTGATTCATTTGTTATTCTACTGGGCTTATTTTAGGTTATTATAGTGTCACATCGGTTTTCATTCTGTCGGCGATATAACGCAAACTGCTCGATTAAACCCACAAAATGACGGTGAAAAGCAAAAAAACCAACAAAATGACGGATCAGCTGTGGACAAATTTGATAAAGCCATTATAAATGAGTTACGCCAAGATGCGCGTCAAAGTATTTCGACTATTGCAGATAGAGTCAATTTATCTCGAAGTGCTGTGACCGAAAGGATTAAAAAACTGGAAAACACCGGCGTGATCCGCGGCTACCAGGTGCTTTTAAGCGAATCGCAAAAACAAGGGGTATCAGCTTACTTTGAAATCCAGCATAAATGCCCGCGGTGCGCAGATGTGGTTCACGTTTTTCACAGTATCCCTGAGGTCATTACCTGCCAGGGCATTACCGGTGACATGGACTTATTAGTCTATGTACATGCAGACTCAATGAAGCGCTTACATGAAATTCGTGAATTTATTGATGCACAAACTGACATTATTAAAATCAAAACCCACGTGGTAATGAGTGAATGGATAAATAATCTCAATTCGGATTAAGCTAAATAAGCGTTCTCATAATCGGGTTCAATCAAGCAAGGTGTAGGCACTAATTTATAAATAAAAAAACCAGCAACCGAGTAAAAGTTGCTGGTACTGTCTTATGGCAAGATTTGATGCTAAATATATGAAAAATTTGACTCTACAAATCGATTTACACTAATTGCTTACCAATCTCTAAGCCTTTACCGCGTAACTCTTCTAATTTCTCAGCTAAACCTGACATATCCATTTTAATAATACCGGCTTTATTCACTAGGGCAGCAAGCCAGGCAGTAAAGATTTCTTCCTCACGTTCATCATCCCAATGCATATAAATATTTTGAGACAAATACATTAAAATCGCTAGTTTTGACGCAGGTTCTGCCGCGATAGGATTACGTTGAAACTCGATTCCAGCCACTAAACTAGGGGTGAATTTCCAGTTTTTAGCCAACAGAGCGCCAACTGAAGGAGAGTCAAAACCTAACAATGTGGTTTCAAGCTCTTGCGCATTACCACCTTGCTCAACCGCCGCACGCACTTGTGCCGCTAAGCTAGGTTCAATGGTTGCCACCAATAACTCACCAATACGATGTAAAATACCACAGGTAAATGCTTCATCTGCCGGTACATTACAGCGTTTGGCTAATTCTTGGCTGTAAAGTGCAACCTCAAAGGTCTGGCCCCAAAAGTCAGCTAAATCAATACCGTCTACCTTAGGAATTGCACCAACCACTGCAGAGGCAATGACTAAGGTTCGTAAAGTTTGCATTCCGAGGCGGATCACAGCTTCATCAATCGAACCCACTTCTCGACTGCGGCCAAAATGGGCAGAATTAGCTAAACGAAGTACCCGCGCGCTGATCAATGTATCTTGAGCTACTTTTGATGAAATACTTTTTACTGAACTATTTTCATTATTAACCGCTTCGAGTAATTCACTGATCGCTTTAGGTAAACGAGGAAGTTCATCAACTCTTTTTAATAGCGCCGCAGTCTGCATATATGTTCTCCTGATGATTCACCTATATCCTCTTTTGATAAGGGATGAGTTCACTTAATTGGTCAGTAATATTTAGCCAATTAACCGACTCACTATGGTAGGCGAGATTATTGTGTTTTTATCCTGTTATAACCAAGTTGTAACCGTCATAAGCAAGAGCTAGTGTGACTCCGATTGCATAAGCAATTGCATTATCAATCGCCTAAGCAATTTAAGAATCAGTCTATCGCTAACATCAAGCTATCCTGTTGATGTTTGATTTTTCTTGTTTAACAGTTTGACATTGTTTAAGTATCTGGCTTTATATAAATCATATATCTAACATTAGCACAACAAAAAATTTACTTGTGGGGTTTTAGTAAATATTTTCACTGATATTTTTCAATGCCATGTTAAAAATGAAAACTAAATCTTAGATATCCCTATGACGAACGGTTACACTTAAAATAGACTCTTTTTTGCAGGTGTTTGTTAATATGCAATCTCAGGCCAGTGCCGATTTAAATATTTTGTGGGGCCAATTAATTTTTGAAGAACTTAGCCGCTTAGGGGTTAAGCACGTATGCATGGCGCCAGGTTCACGCTCTACACCTTTAACATTAGCCGCAGCATCACAAACCAGCATTAGTCGCCATATTCATTTTGACGAACGCGGACTAGGCTTTATGGCACTGGGGTTAGCCAAAGCAAGCTGCGCTGCAGTGGCGATCATTACCACCTCTGGTACAGCCGTTGCCAATTTATACCCTGCAATAATAGAAGCATGGTTAACCCATGTACCATTAATTATATTATCAGGCGATCGCCCGCCAGAATTAATTGACTGTGGCGCCAATCAAGCGATTACTCAGCCGGGTATTTTTGGCCATTATGCAGTTCAGGTGAATCTACCTACGCCAGATTTAGCTTTACCAGCAAGTGCACTGTTAACCACTATAAATCAAGCGATTAGCCAAACTAGCCAACCAGTACACATTAATTGTATGTACCGTGAGCCGTTTTACCCTAATGAACTTAGCCCCCTAACCAAGCAAGCTAAAAATGCGCCGATTGTTATTCAACAATATCTAAAACCTCTTTGTCAGTGGTTAAGCCATCAACATCCATATAGTTATTATCATCCAACAATGGGCGCAAAGCTGCCCAGCGAAGATGGCTTAAAACGCTTTGCCCATGGTAAGGGCGTTATCGTGGTGGGCACCTTGTCACCTGAAGATAATCCGCAACAAATTGTCGAAATAGCTCAAAAACTGGCCTGGCCGATAGTAACCGATGCCCAATCTCAGCTAAGACAGCATTCAGGGGTTATTGGTAATGTCGATCAACTGCTGCTTTGCCCTAGAACCAGCAAGCTATTAGAACAAGCTGATCGTGTCTTGGTGTTTGGTGGACGCTTTATTTCCAAGCGCTTAATCAGCTACTTGGCAAATCAACTTTGGCATAGTTATTGGCAAGTTTTACCTCGCTCAAATCGTTTAGACCCTAGCCATCAAAGCAAACAGATTTGGCAAACCAGTATCAGTGCATTTTGTAAATTAGCCTGGCCACGATCATCAAGTGCCAACTGGGCGCTAGAACTCATTAACCATAATGAAGCCCTAGCTGAATTATTTATCCAACACATTGACCAAACTCAATTTGGTGAGGCACAAGTTATTCGCTGGATTGCCCAACAACAAACTGCCGATAATATTTTATTTATTGGCAATAGCCTACCGATCCGTTTATATGATATGTATGCCCCAATAGGCCCAGCTTTGCCTAAGATATACACTAATCGCGGCGCCTCTGGTATTGATGGGCTGATAGCCACCAGCGCAGGGGTTGCTATCGGTCACAAACTCCCTATGGTTATGATAATAGGCGACATTTCTTGCTTACATGATTTAAATTCTTTGGCGTTATTGAAGCAAATCACCTCAGCGTATGTGTTAGTGGTATTAAATAATGACGGTGGTAATATTTTTAATTTATTACCTGTTCCAACCGAACAACTCAGAGATGAATTTTATCGTTTATCACATGGATTAGAGTTTGGTTATGGCGCAGCAATGTTTGGCTTAGCTTACCGTCAAGCCGATGATTTAGAGTCGTTTACCCAAGCCTATACCGAAGCTATGGACTTTAATTGCGCCAGCGTAATTGAAGTGAATGTCAGCCATGATCAAGCGAGTAATCAAATCGCTCAAATTAGCCAATGGGTTAAACAGCATTAATGACTTGGATTAATCGATACGGCAACCCTAAATTAGCTGCCATGGTGTTTCTACATGGCTTTATGGGAGCAAAAGAAGACTGGCAACCTTTGATGGCCAAGATGAGCCAGTATTACCATTGCATTTGTATCGATTTACCTGGCCATGGCGGCAATCAATATCGTTTACCGACCCCAGGATTATTAGAGGCTGCTGAACATATTTTCGAGGCGGTAACTCAATTAGGCTATCAAAATTTTCACTTAGTCGGTTATTCGCTAGGTGGGCGCATAGCTTTGCATATCGCCAAACAGAGGCCACAAGCATTACTGAGTTTAGTGCTAGAGTCTGCCCATCCCGGTTTGCAAAATGAACTAGATAAACAACAAAGAATACTAAGCGATAAACGCTGGTCAGATAGGCTTATCGCCCTTCCTTTGAAACAATTTCTGAGTTTATGGTATCAACAAGCGGTATTCTCAGGCTTAACCTTAGAGCAGCGCCAATGGCTAATCAGTAAGCGCCAATCGAACAATCCACATCATCTTCATGCATGCTACCAAGCAACCTCATTAGGTTGGCAGCAAGACTGTCGAGACGTGTTGCAACAACTCAAGTGTCCTAGCTACTTTATTACTGGCGAGCAGGATAAAAAATTTCTGCAAATAACCAGTAATTGGCTAGAACAACTGCAACAAAGTGCCCAAGCAAACATACCAACCTCTAGCGTAGAACAAACATTTATATCACAGCCTCATGTGAGCATAATTGCAGGAGTGGGTCACAATATTCATTCAATACAACCGCAAATGTTCGCTGACAGGTTATTATTGTTACTTCGCGATGATCCACAAAAATAAGAGTGCCCTATGACTAAGATCGCATCGTTTGAATTGTATCAATTTCAAATTGATTTAACCGTACCTTTACCTGTTGCTAAACAACGCATTGATCATCGAATTGGTATTATTGTTAACGTGACACTGGACGATAACCAACAATATTTTGCCGAAATATCTCCCCTTGCAGGTATTGATATTGAAGGTTTACCATTGACTGGATTTAGCCATGAAACCCTCGCGCAAGTTAGCGCTGAACTGATCCAGCTTCAATCTCAGTTAATAGGGCAAGAGATCACTGAACTCGCCCTGGCTGCAGAGCGTAGTTTATTGCCTTCTGTGCAATTTGGTTTAAGTGTATTAGCGGCCAAATGCCTGCAACAGTTCCCCGTTAGAGTCATTAATCAAGCAAATATCCCTTTGCTGTACCAAGGTTTATCCATAACGGTAATTGATCAAAAGCTGGCTGATTTAAGCCATATACACAGTGTAAAAATCAAAGTGGCACAAACCGACATGGACAGTGAAATTGCTTTTGTTCATCAGGTGTTAGCACGTAAACCCAGTTTAACGCTACGTCTTGATGCTAATCGCGGTTTTACCCTCAATCAGGCGGTCGACTTTTTAGCCTGTTTACCTAAAAAACAAATCGAATACGTTGAAGAGCCTTGCCAGCAACCCAGTGACAACTTGAAAATGTATCAGCAACTCGGCATTAAATACGCATTAGATGAGTTTTTGCTAACCACAGATTTAGACTTCGATAAATTATTGCAACAGCAACCAGGCATAGGGGCGTTTATTTTAAAACCTATGTTACTGGGCTCACTCAGTAAGATGCAAGAGATTGTCAGCCTGGCCGAACACCAAGGTGTGCGTTGTATTTTAAGCTCAAGCCTTGAGTCTGATGTCGGTATTGCTGATTTAGCCCTTATTAGCCAGGCACTCACCCCTGATAATCCACCAGGGCTTGACACCTTAAGTGCATTTAGCCAGCGTTTGTTAGATGAAAATGGCCAATTAAAGCTTAATAAGCTCAAACTGATTAAAGGCTAGTCAGCGATATGATGTTATCTCCAGTTCAACAAGCCGCGCGGCAGTCCGCTGATAATACTGCAGTGTTACTTGAGGGAGCATCGATAACTTACGCAAACTGGGCAGCACAAATTTCTGTGCTGTCAGCTAACTTGCTACAACAGGGGGTAATGCCTGGTACTATTATTGCGACCATTATCCCAACACCAGTTAACGCCAATAAAATCTCAAATCACGACTTAGCTCAGCAAACCTTTGCCATCATGACACTTTATTGGGCATGTGTTGAAATTGGCGCCATATTTTTTCCCATCAACGGCCACTTTTCTGTTAACCAAATCGAGCAACTACTTGGCCGTTTTCAGATCCATTTTATTTGGCAACAAAGCGAAATAATATCGCTTGAGCGCCATCCAGCGTTAATTGATTTAGCTCAAAACGTAACGACTGATCATCAACTCGACAATAGTCAGCCCGTTTATGCTGTGCAAAAAGTAAACCCGCACAAGCCGGTTAATATCATTTTGACATCGGGCTCTAGCGGCACGCCCAAAGCGGCTGTACATGGGTTAATCAATCACATTGCCAGTGCTCAGGGCTCAAGCCGTTATATTCCGCTGCATAATAACGACCGTTGGTTACTGTCATTGCCCTTGTTTCACATTGGTGGTCTGGCAATAGTTAATCGCTGTGCCCTCGCTGGTGCATGTATTGTGATTAAATCAAACTACATCACATTGGCGCAGCAACTTGAAGATGAAGCAGTTACCCACGTATCTATGGTGTCAACACAAGCGCTGCAAATTCTGCAGCAAGCGCCACAGGCGTTAAGCGGATTAAAAGCCTTATTACTTGGTGGTGGGGTTATCGAAGCTACATTGATAGCATCATTAGCACAGAAAAAAGTGAACACTTATACCAGCTATGGCATGACAGAAATGAGTTCGCAAATCACCACTGCCAAAGCTAATTTACAGCAACATCATGGCCGTGCATTACCTAATAGACAGTTAAAATTGGTTGATGGGGTTATTTGGGTAAAGGGTGAGTGTTTGTTTCAAGGCTATCTAGAGATAAATCAACAGCAACAATACCAGCTGCATTTACCTGTCGATCAACAGGGCTGGTTTTGCACACAGGATCGCGGCCAATTAAATGAAAAAGGCCAACTGATATTATTAGGTCGAGTCGATAACATGTTTATCTGTGGTGGCGAGAATATCCAACCAGAAGAAATTGAATCAGTGTTACTGCAACATCCTTTAGTGGTTAACGCTATAGTCTTTGGCCTTGCTGATGACAAATTTGGTTTACTACCCGCGGCGATTATTGAATACAAGCAAGCTGAAGTACCAACGAAAGTAGAACAACAATTAGCTCAAATGGTAACGCGACAGCTTGCTAGTTTTAAGCGCCCCAGACACTTTTATGCCTGGCCAGATATCGCAATTAATGGCCTTAAAATTAATCGAAAGCAAATCATTGCCACAGTCATCAGCACAGTCCATAACTTAAAAAATAGCTAGGTGAAAAAGTACATAAATGAAAACCTGACTAGGTGATGTCGTATCAACCCGTATAATTAAGGTACGCTATAACGAATACCTAGATGAATCCTAAAGAGCAATTAACCATAAAGGTTCCGCATCCCCCTATGCGGGGGATGCTTATGGTATTGACTATTGCAGTTTAAACTTCAGCGTAATGCCATTTAACTGCCTCACTAAATGACTTAAATCAGCGCTGGCCTCTGAAATTTGCTGTGCTCCTTCAGCATTTTGTCTGCCAACATCATTAATCGTCACTAAACACTGATTAATTTCTTCAGCGGCATCGGCTTGCTGCACAGCTGCAGCAGCAATTTGCTGCGCATTTAATGCGATTCGATCAATTTCTACGGTAGTTTCTTTAAACGAGTTTTGGGTATCACGAGCCTTCTCTACAGTGTCTAAAGCATGCTCTGCGCTGTATTTCATTACTGTAACTGCGTGATTAGTTTTGGTTTGCAGAGTTTGGATCATCAATTCAATATCTGCCGTTGAGTTCTGGGTTTTCGACGCTAATTGTCTAACTTCATCGGCAACAACGGCAAAACCACGTCCCTGCTCCCCTGCTCTAGCGGCCTCAATCGCGGCATTCAACGCCAGTAAATTTGTTTGCTCAGCTATCGATCGAATAACCTCAAGCACTGACCCAATGCTTTGGCTCTGCTTAGCAATTTCTTGCACCACATTTGTAGCCTTGGAGACTTCGTCACTTAAGGATAAAATAACGATAATAGTCTGTTCAATGCTGTCAGTAGCAGCCTCAGAAATATTAGATACATGGCTGGTTGAATCTGCTACGTTTCTAGCGTTCATAGCAACATCTGCAATCGTAGTCGCCATTTCTTGCATTGCTACGGACACATTATGAATATTGGCCTGTTGTTCTTGTAAACTGATATTTGATTGATGGCTTGTTGAGCTAGTTTGCTCTGCTGTGGCGGATAATTGCGATGTGGCATCAACAATGCTGCCGATGATTTGTCTTAAATATGTCGACATAGTACGCATGGCACCATATACACCAATCAACTTAACGTTAGATTCAAAGTTAACGGTAAGATCACCACTGGCTATGCGCTCGGTAATCACTTGCATTGTTTTGGGTTCTCCGCCCAAAGGACGCAAAATTGATTGCGTGATCACATAGGTAATCATCAAAATACCTATCACCGCAAGCACGGTAATAAGCAAAATAACCCAGCGCAAATGATGCACAGCAGCCATGGCTTCGGCTTCATCAATTTCAACTAGCAAGGCCCAGTACAAATCATTAATTTTAATTTGTGCATATGAGGACAGTACCGGATTACCATTGTAATCAGTGATTATTTGCGTGTCTGACGTCCCTTTTAATGCAGCATGAGCAGCAACAGTATCAACGCCATTATTTTTGACATTACCACTAAAACTGGCTTTTACTGAATGTCCTGTGGGATCAAGAAAAGAGTCTGAACGCATCCGCAAATCTGGCCCTACAAGATAACTTTCGCCTGTCTCACCCATACCAGCCCGTAGCTGCATGATTTCATTTATCGACTCAAGTGACAGCTGTAAAGCAATCACGGCTTTCACCTGATTATTTTCAATAATCGGCTGAGCGATAAAGGCCGCTGGCTCACCATTACTCGGTGCATAGGGAGCAAAATCGGTGATCTGGTAACTCTGTCGACTCATGGTTTGGCGAAATAACTCACCCAAATTTGAGTCTCTATAATTGCCGTTATTTAAATTCGTTTGGTAATCTGACTCTTTAGCAACCGTATATAAAATGTTACCCGAAGGGCTAATCACAAACAGATCATAATACTGATACGCGCTGACAAACTGCGTCAGGTAGTCGTGCTGCACATCAGCACTACGGGATAATTGCGCTTCATCATTGAAGTTTAAGTTTTTAGAAAGGGTATATTGCAGTAAGTTTAAATCTCCCTGCCGTTCAGCAAAGTAAGACTCAATTTGTTCTTTTTTGATGTATTTAATCGAATCAAGCTGATTGAATGCTTGTTGGGTTAATGTTTGGCTGCTGATGTAGAGCACGGTAATACTGATAATACATGCTGGGATCAGGCCTATCGACAAGAAAGCCAGCAATAGCTTTTGCTTAAGTTTCATTTAATAACCTTTAAGTTCATCCGTGATGATTGCGTGAGGTAGAGTATCCCTTCAATATTAAACTGCGATATTAATTGGAGTTTTTTCACCATCAAAATGGCATAAAACAAACAAAAAATACTAATACACTGTTTTAAAATCTTTTTTAAACGCTGTTTTAAACACTATAACAATAGATGTGAAAAGAATTACGCGCAAATATCAAAAGTGAATGAGATAGAGTTAATTAGCAGAAATACCTTACAAATGACAAAAAGCGCGGATTAGATAGACCATTTTTCAACAAACATTAGCAATTAATTATTAACCAATACTTAATTTATCGTGACAACACCATGGGCAGTCTTCTCTTACAGCAAACGATATCCACCCTAGCGTGATATTCACCTCTTTAACCCGAGGTGAGGGTAAATACATTACTCATTTTAAAAAACCTACCACAATAGGTTAAAGACCTTTAAATACAGTATTTTAAGTAAAATAAAATACAAATTTAACAGATTTTGATTGATATTCACAAGGAGTATAGTTGGCATCTTTACACTTCTTTAATTGATGAATTAAACGATATTAATTATCATTCGCATAAATTAAACACAATACTAAATAGTCGTGACTTTTTCACGATCAAAACTGAGAACGTTATTTATGAGAGTGGTATCAGCTTTAAAATGGTTTCATAACTGGGTAGGATTTTTTATTAGCATTACTATGCTCATAGTCTTAACCACAGGGGTCTATCTTGGCAGCATGGATATGCTTAATCGCCTAGACAATAAAGGCCAGCAATTTGTGCCGCTAAACACAGCAGAAAAAGCACAGGTAACCCAAACTGTGTTTGAGCGTTATCCTGAAATGAGTACAGTACGTTTTCCAACCGAACACTCACCTTTTATTGAAGCCGCGACCCGTGGAAAAAGTATTGCGTTAGATAATAATCTAAATGAAATCTCCATCCATGAATCTAAAAATGTGCCTTTTTATAGTACAATTTTTTGGTTACACAGAAATTTTTTACTCGATGATGTGGGCAAATATATCAACGCATGGGCTGCAATCATTGGCGGTGTGATTACCTTAATTGGGATTTACTTATGGTGGCGGGTACGCAGTGGATTTAGGTTTAAACACAGTGTGCCAAAAGACACCCGTTCAAGCAGCTTAGTGAAAAGCCATATTCAACTAGGATTATTTATTTCACTACCGTTATTTATTTTGTGTATAAGTGGATTTTTGATCACTTACAAAGGCTTATGGACGGATTATTTACAACACCAGCAAGCACCCAATGTGTCTTATCCGCAAAGCCAGAAAAACGACTGGTACAGCCAACTAGATACCGCTCAGAAGCTTTGGCCAGAATCACTGTTAGTCGCGGTAAGTAAACCAAGGCAACCAGAGGCGCAAGACGCTACAGAACAAGATTTAGAATACAGTATACGTTTTGATAGCCACAATAGTGTGTGGTTAAGACAAGCAGATAACATTACGATGAATTACCAACGAGGTGAAATTCAGTCCGCATTAAAGCACAGTGACCGACCGATTGCAGGTCAAATAGCCAGCTTTGTCAGACCGCTCCATGATGCACTGAATATGCCTTTTAGCTATGTACTATTCATTACTTTCGTATCTGTAATTGGTACATTTATTTTATTGTTTAGTGTAGTAACGTTTTATCGACGGACATTTAAATCTAAAGCCTGATATAACAAAAAACGCGCCCTATAGGCGCGTTTTAAATCAAAATAATCAAAGATTAAGCGTAAGAGTGATCACCATGTTGATGATCAGTCACATCACGCACACCCTTAAGTTCACCTGGGAATAGGTCAAGTAATTGCTTCTCGACACCATCTTTTAAGGTGATATCAACTTGAGAGCAACCATTACAACCACCGCCAAATTGTAATACGGCGACATCTTCAGCAGAAATTTCAACCAACATAATGTTGCCGCCATGGCTAGCAAGCTGTGGGTTTATTTCCGACTGAATAACATATTCAATACGTTCTTTTAATGGCGCGTCGTCAGACACTTTACGCATTTTGGCATTTGGTGCTTTTAAGGTTAACTGCGAACCCATTTGATCAGTAATATAATCAATGGTGGCCTCTTGAAGAAAAGGCACACTTTTCTCATCAACCATAGCCTTAAATCCGTTGAACGGTAATTCCATATCATCATCTTCTACCGCATCTGGTGGGCAATATGACACACCACATTCTGCTTGCGCGGTACCAGGGCTGATAACGAATACACGAATATGCGTACCTTCGGTTTGATCTGCTAATAATTTTACAAAATGAGCCTGAGCTGCTTCGGAAATGGAGATCATAAAACTTACTCCGTCAGGTAATACCTGAGTAAATTAGTGAGAATTAGCACCATGATACTCTGTGTTGCATTCTCTTTGTAGCCCTCTTCATCGTTTGATGATTAAAAAATACAATAAATCACCTGCATTAATGGGTAATAATAGAAGTCTAGTATCAAAGTGACACTAGGAGTTGTTGAGTTTTCGTAGTCAAAGTTTGTTCGAGTTAAACTGTTTTGTTCTTTATATTAGCCTGCAACGCAAGGTGTTATGCCTAGCATTCAAGCGAATATATTGATCAATTTAGCCGCGTAACTCAGGCGCCTCGGCACGCGCTAAACTCCATGCTTGACTAGCTATGTGGTGTTGTTTTAGTAATGCAGCTATCTCATTAATCGTCGTGCCGGTTGTGACCACGTCATCAACCAGCGCCACATGTTGGTAGCAAGATTGCTTCGGTACTAATTCTGATGCTAAGTCAGGTTCCAGTGATGTCATCAAAGCAAAGGCTTGGTGACAGTTGTCACGTCTTTGTTTTCCGTTCAGTCCCGCTTGTGGCTGCGTATCTTGAAGTCGAAAAATAAACTGATCATCTAACGGCAGGTCAAGCATCGCACTAAGTTGTTTGGCAATTAACCACGCCTGGTTAAAGCCCCGTTGACGTAAACGATTTGAGTGTAATGGCACAGGAATAATCACTTGGGGTAACTCAATTAAACCTTGTTTAACAAGTTGTTGAATGCGGTATGCCAGCTGTTGTGCCAGTACCTGTAAAGCGGCTATTTGGCGCTGGTATTTTATCGCACTCACCAGTTGGCCTAAACCTTGATGATAACTGCAAGGCGCAATCACTTTAATCGGCAAGCTAGCCATACACTGACCGCAATACTCTTGTAACTGCACTAACGGTTTAGCACACCCCAAACACACTTCGGTTTGATATAAACCACTCACTAAACAATGCTGACATACCCCAGTGAGTACTTGACCGTCAAATAACTTCGCATAGCCTTGCTGCTCAATCCTTTGCTGGCACAGTAAACAGCGGTTAGGTAAACTGCGACGAATATAACGACTAAAATGGGTTAATAACCTAACGCCTTTAGCATGTAAGGCGGCTAATGGGACAACAGCAGACTGACTTTGGAGTTTAATCTTAGGTTGATGATTGTATAGCTGCGTGCATCCTTGCTTATTAAGTGAGTTCACTATTCATTCCTTTAAATAGAGGTTAAAAAATTGCCAAAACCCAAACTGTATATCAATACCCTAGGTAATGGCCAAGATATCGTGTTACTTCACGGTTGGGGCGTCAATAGTGCGGTGTTTGAACCCTTAAAACAGGCCCTGTCTGAGTATAGAGTGCATTATGTCGACTTGCCCGGTTTTGGTGACAGTGACCCTATTGAGGGCGATATTGATGACTGGGTTGCAGCGCTAGCAACACAATTACCCGATAATGCAATTTGGTTAGGCTGGTCATTAGGCGGGTTAGTTGCCACTCAAGTAGCATTAACATTTCCAACTAAAATAAAAGCCTTAATTACAGTCGCATCGTCCCCTTGTTTTATGGCGCAGCCCGATGAAAAGCCGCAACCCTGGCCAGGCATTGCGCCGCAGGTATTATCTCAGTTTTCACAGCAGTTACATAAAAACCTGCCTAAAACCATTGAGCGCTTTTTAGCTATTCAAGCCATGGGCAGTGAAACAGCAAAAGCAGATATTCAAATGATAAAACATCTGGTGCTGGCTAAGCCCTTACCCTGTGAGGACAGTTTGCTGCAGGGGTTAACTATGCTGGCAGAGGTCGACTTGCGCCCTCAATTAAACGCTATCAAACAACCTTGGTTGAGGATATGGGGCAAATCAGATAGTTTAGTGCCGAAAAGTGGGCTTAAAATGCTAGTAAAAGCTAAAAATATCGATGACATTATCCTAGCCAAAGCATCCCATGCGCCTTTTATCTCACATTCAAGCCTATTTATTGAACACCTTTGTGACTGGATTAAAGGTATTAACAGCTAGTACTTTAACATCGCTTAAATATTGGCTATAATTTAACCGCCATAAAAACAAATTAACTTCAGATATAGATTATCCCGAGCGGAGGTTATTGAGTATGTTGATTAATTCCCATTACCCGCAAGTTTCGATAGTAACCTCTAATGTTGCGACGGATTCTGCACGGGTGGATAATCAACAAAAGCCGCCCATTATCCCACCGCAGCAACCGACAAAGAATCATCCTGAGCGTGCTTACAATCAACAAAATGAACGCACTCAAGCGCACAATATTGTTGAACAAAAACAGCAACAGCAGCGTTCAGCAAACCAAAGAGAAGCCATTGTTCAACAATTAGTTGCACCTAAAAGCTTACAGGGACAACCGCTAAATATAGTGGCAAACAACACGCCAACCATACAGCGTAAAGATATTCGTATTAAACAATCGCTCCAAGCTGAACAAAGCACAACGCAAAGCAGTAAGTCTTCGGTACGTAATGATGAAATGCCCAAGCAAAGCTCAGCGTATTATCAGCAAGTAAGGCAACATGTTAGCCAATATTATGGCCAAAACAACATGCCGACCAATCTTGCGAGTATCCCTGATACGGTATAAGACGCCCTCTGACGTCTTATACCTACTATCGTCTTAACCTATCTCACGCCTAGACACTTTCACGGCATGGCAACTAACTCGACTGAATAACTAGCGCGACTGAATAACTAGCGCGACTGAATAACTAGCGCGACTGCTGCTCTGTTTGAGTTTGTTTCGGCAAAGTAAACCAATGATTGTTATAGGCAGCGCTACCCCACAATGCAATTCCGAGTGCATTTTCAGCTTGTTCGGTATCTAGTTCACGTGACGTTAGTGTTTCTGCACCAAAATCATATACAAAGCTTTTAGCAGCTTGTTCTGGCTGTAATATAGTCACTTGATTGCCTTCCATTAAGGCAAAGTTTTTATCATATTGCATCATGGCTCGACCCGGCCAATCTGCCGCTTGTTGGGTTAAATCACGTCCTAACATAGGGTAACTGTCTGAAATCCCCATCATAGACAATAACGTCGGCGCCATGTCAATTTGGCTAACCACTCTAGGGTCACGCATGGCTTCAATCCCACCCCCTAAAATCAGTCCCGGGATACGAAAACGTGAAATAGGCACTAAGTTAGCGCCGCCGACACGACTATCGTGATCAGCTACCACAAGAAATAAAGTGTCTTTCCAATAGTCTGCTTTTTGGGCTTTTTTGAAAAACTCGCCCACTGCGTAATCCGCATACTTCACGGCATTGTGCATGGTATATTGCGGTTGTTCATACAGTTCAATCCGGTTATCAGGGAACTCATATGGGTCATGATTACTAGAACTAAACACTAAACTAAAGAATGGCTTACCTTGCTCATGCATAGCGGTAAACTCGTCATGGGCTCTAAACAACAAGTCCTCATCTGACACGCCCCAAGATGCGACAAATGCAGGTTTTTTGTAGTCATTTTGATCGATTATTTGACTAAAGCCATTGCCCAGGAAAAAGCTGCGCATATTATCAAAATGACTTTCGCCACCATAAATAAATTGGGTTGAATAACCGTTACGCTTTAATAATTCTGCAATGGTAAAAAAGTTAGTTTGGCTTTTACCCAACTTAACTACCGCACGAGCGGGCGTTGGAGTAAAACCTGTGGTAATAGCTTCAATTCCTCGTACTGAGCGGGTTCCTGTGGCGTAAAGGTTTTCAAAAAACCACCCTTGTGAGGATAACTCATCAATATTAGGTGTCAGCGGTAACCCGCCTAAACTGCCAACAAATCGAGCGCCTAAACTTTCTTGCAAAATAATCACTAGGTTTTTAGGCTTACCCTGATAAGTTGCCTGGTTAAAGGTCAAACTTGGCAAGTCAGTTGACGTAAATGCTTGTGCTGAACGACCACTTTGACGGCGAATAATATCGATAACCTTTTGATCATCTAACTTGCCGTATACCTTTGAGGCCTCTTCTTCATTACTCATTTGTTTAATGGCGAAAGTGAGTGAGTAACCCGAGTTCAATACTAATGAGTTAACTAAAGGATCATCTGAAAACGCGACTAAAGAAGGGTTTAATGGACGATGACCTAAAGAAGAACGCGCTCCTAAAATAGTGACACAAATAACTAAAATGGCCATCACAGGGCGCCAATACCACCGCGGTGAACGTACATTTCGGGTAAAATAGTCAGACAAGCGCCAGCCTGCATATAATGTTGCTGTAGACACTACAAAAGCGAATATCAGTTCAGCCTTTCGACCGGCCCACAACATCGACAGCACTTCTTTAGGGTAAATAAGGTATTCAACATATAAACGATTCGGTCTGAAGCCGTATTCTTGAATAAATGACGGCGTCGATATTTCTAAGAACACGATTAACCACAAGCCAAGAGTTAGCCAGACTTTTAAAATCAGTGCCCACAAGCGCCCTATTGCATGATTTCCTGCAAATAATGCAGTACCAAGCGCTGCAATACCGAACAACCAGCACAATGTTGCAAAATCAACCCTTATGCCCTGAAATATAATATCTGACCATCCTTGAGCGTCATTGACTCGTTCAAGTTGCCACAGTGATAAGCCAATACGGCTCAATGTAGTCACAGCTAAAATGATCAGCGCAAACACCAAAATAGCGCTATAGATATTATGTGGCTTGGGGTAACGAGACGATCTGATGTAGTCGACATTCGACTTGAGGGAAAATAACCCCATTAATGACTCCAATATATTATTCTGTTATTTTTAGGATACTTTATGTCTATGGCACGATACTTTGTGTCATAACAGCAATCGGTTTTAACACCGGCAATCAGCGACGTGCACGTTAACAGAATACTAACATGTGTCAAATAATGATTAATGCGATATTGTTCAATGATTACAGTCAGCTTATAAAATAAAACTCATTGTTTATGATTATTTCGATTCAAATTTGACGCTCAATATAAATATTAGTTCACTGTAAACTAATAAAATTCACATTTACTTAACCCATTGTCTCTTGTCAGCCACTAATATCGCCCATCACTGGCAATGCAAAGGTAAATGCGATTCGATTTGTGTCAACGAGGCCAAACGAAAAAGCGTATTGGTTTACCTGGGCTATATTATCCACAATAGCTAAACCCAGCCCATGCCTATTTTGGTGTTGACGTGACTTTTCGGTTTGAAACAAAGGGAGCGTCAAACGGTCTAAATCATCATCACTGATACTATTAAGTAACTCATTTTCAATGGTGATCACTATCATCGCTGATTTGTTGCCCTGAACAGGTTGTTTTTGCTTAGTAAGACGAATATCAACCTTTGACTGCTGCGGGCTGTAAAACAGTGCATTATCAATCAAGTTATACAGTACAGTATGAAGCGAAAACGCATCTGTTTGGCACATGACTCCATTTAACTCACTGATGACGTTCACTCTGGCTAACGAACCGCTTCGCAAAGAATTTAACTCAGCGACGATTTTTTGAATAAAAGCTTCAACATCAATCAAAGTTTGGCTTAATTGCAACCCTTCGGAAGACGCCTTTTGCAGTAATAATAAATTATTGACTATATCTTTCATTTTTAAGCTTATGCTGAGTACATCTTGCTTGTAGCTCACGCCTATTCGTTCGTCGTCGGGATAACGTATATAGATTTCACTTAAACTAATTAGCTCACTGATCGGGGTTTTAAGCTCGTGGGCAATATCGGCGGTGATCCGTTTTTCATTCTGCAGATGTTTGTGATTGATTCTTAGAAATTTATTGAGTTCATTTTTTATCGGTTCAATTTCGATAAACGCTTTAAAATGGGCAGGAAGTTTTAATTCAGCTTGTTGGAAGTCGATATCTTTGAGTGCCTGGTTTAGATCATTCAATGGCTGTAACCCCCGATGAATTAACTTCACCACGGCCCAACGCATAAATAAAATCACCAGCAATAAACCCACAGCTAGACTGGAGTCGATAATAATCAGAATATGATTTAACTCTTCTTCTGACAGCGCCACAGTTAATACCATGGGAGCGATATTTTCAGTGATGACACTTTGATATTTATCAGGCACCTGTGGTTCAAAAACAGACACCATTGCTCTTCCTGAACGCCCATCTGGCAAGGTCACATCGAAAAACTGACGACCATTGATAGCCAAATCGGCTTTTATTAGATTTGCTTGAGCAAAATGCGCTAAAGATTCAGACCGTTCGAACACAACGCCATTTTGCCACAGCTGAAAATACTCCCCTTTGGCAGGTAAAGTAAACTCAGGCATAAACTCCCCCGCAAAATCAAACTCGACTCCTGCCGGCGACACTTTAATTAAGGTTTTAAGGTAGTTCGACTTGGTGATTAATGCATTATCAAATTCGGTATCAATCCAGTTATCAATAATGATATCAACGGCTAAAAATACCAATACCACAATAATTAATACCGCCCATGTCATCCTATTAACTAGGTTATTAGCTAATGATGTCATTAATCTTCACCCACAAAATAACCAAAACCGCGTTTGTTTTTTATCGGTAACGTCGCTCCCACTAGATTTGCTTTTTTACGCACGGCCGACAAATGGGCTTCGATAGTATTTTTAGATAAATGGTTAAATGAGCCGACAACGGCTTCACTTATTTGTTCAGGATTAAGCACTTGATTAGGGTTGTTAAATAAATACTCGATAATTTTGTATTCATTTTTAGTTAACTCTATGATTGTCTGCTTATAAATTAATACCTTTTGATTATCATCAAGCAGTAACTCACCCAATCGTATATTTTTCGAATGTGAGGTTAGATCACCGCGGCGGCCCAAGGTAACCAAACGAGCCTGAAGTTCGTCAAATGAAAAAGGTTTGGTGAGGTAATCATCAGCCCCAGCGAGTAAACCGGCGACGCGATCTTCAGTTAATGATTTTGCCGATAAGATAATCACCTTGGCTTGGTTGCCCAGTTTACGAATACTTTTAAGTAAACTAATACCATCCACATTGGGCAACATTAAGTCTAAAATAATAAAGTCATAATGATTTGTCAGCGCCATACTGAGGCCTTCAGAACCATCACCAGTTTCATCAACCGTATAACCCAAATGATCCAGTCCTACTCTGATCCCCCGACGAAGCGCTTCAGAATCTTCAATTAGCAACACTTTCATCTATCTTCCTGCTTATTCCATTAACGCATTTATAGGTATACCACTGGACATCTCAAGCGCCAGCATTCTGTCGATTCATATATCTACATTGCTTAAATCACTTTACAGCCATGGCTAATATCAAGTTGGCTATTTTTTAAATGGGTCTCTACGCCATATAAACCCAACAAGGTATGAAAAAGATTGGCATGTGAGTGTTCACCTTTACTGGCCTGTTCAACAATGCATTTCCGGTCAAGCATTTTTGCTTCTGTATAGCTTTCAGGCAACCACATCAGCCAAGGCACATGAGTTTGTTGGCTTGGGGCTATCGCGTAAGGTGTACCATGCAGATAAAGACCATTTTCACCTAATGACTCACCGTGATCAGAGACATACAACATGGCAACCTGATATTCAGACTCATACTGCTTTAATACACTAACAACCTGAGACAAAATATAATCGGTGTAATGTATCGTATTGTCATACACATTAACGATTTCTTCATCGGTACAGTTTTCAATATCACTGCGATTACAAGCGGGCGTAAACACCTCCATCTCTTTCGGGTAACGCTTCCAATATGTCGGGCCATGGCTACCAATAGTGTGCAAAGCAATAAATTGATTTTGCAAAGTAGACCCTAGGTCATTTACCGCGCTTGCTTTGATATGAGCTGACAGTTGTTCAACTAAAACCGCATCAAAACAGGTTAGACCATCGCAAAGCGGATTATTATCACTTATGGCGACCTCTTTCTTAGTAATGCGACTAGCAACCTCTTTGTCACCACCATCACTTTCAAACCAAGTCACTTCAATGCCCGCTTGCTGTAATACCTCTAACACATTATCTTGGGCATTAGCCTGATTTCGCTTAAAATTATCCCGATTCATATCAGACATCATACAAGGTAATGAATGCGCGGTTGCCGTGCCACATGAAGATACATTAGCAACACTGATCATATCCAGCGACTGAGTAAAAGGATTTGTGTTTCGAGAGTAGCCATAATAAGCCATATTTTCCGCCCTAGCTGTTTCGCCTACTACCAGGACAAATAGGGTTGGCTTTTGGTTTTTCTTGGCATCTAAGTGGGCATCTGTGCCACGCGCCTTGTAAACTAATGGCTCTGTTAAATAGGTATTATTGATGTACTTAACGGTATTAAAAATATGTGCTGGGTTAATCATTTTATTTAAGTAATGATTATTACGCCCTACAGAAGCGTAATCTTTGTAAAAAAATAACGCTACAACACCAACAAGTGCTAAGCCAATAACAACTAATCCAATACGTTGCAAGACACCTTTTAAGATACTGTCGGCCCGAATAACCCGAGTTCGTAACAATAATAATGATGGAAAAATACCCAAAGTGCTGACAAATAACACCGAGGGTAAACTCACATAAGACCAAGCCTCACCAGTATTAGTCTCAAAAATATTTTCAATCATGCCATAGTCAAACATGACGTTATAAAACAACATAGCGAACATGGTCGTGGCTGACGACACTAATAACAATGTCACAAAAGGCTTAAAAACATACTTAATGGAAATAGAAAGCATGCTGAAAATAATTAGGAATAGCCCGGTTAACAGCACAGCAGGAGACAGCTTAAACAGCAGATGGCCTTCTGTTGATAATTCATAAATACGTTGATTAATTGGGTAATTTAACACAACAGCAAAATAAACTGACAATAGAATAATAACGCTAGTGACATGTAATTGAGGAGAGCCAATACGTAAAAATAGTTTAGAAAGTGTCGACATGCTTTACCTATTATTATTTAATATTCTTAATTACCTAAATACATCATCCACAACCAAACTTAAGAAGCGCTTAAGAGATACTGAATGTTCACTTGCCCAGTGAAACTTCAGTTTATAACAGGCACAAAAACAAAAAAGCGCTTAAAAATAAGCGCTTTTTAGGTAAAATATTGCAGTAAAATTACTTTTTCATTTTAGCCAATGCATCCGCAAACGCATTACCCATAGCGGCATTAGCCGGCGCTTTAGCTTTTGGCGGTGTAACATTTCTACCAGCATGCGCAGGTTTTTGGCCTTTATTATGAGCAGGTTTACCCTTGCCAGGCTGACCCGTAAATTGTGGCTTGCCGTCTGTATTAGCCGGTTGCGGTATTTCATCAAGGCGCATGCTTAAGCTGACTCGGCGACGCTCAATATCCACTTCCATCACTTTAACTTTAACCACGTCACCCGCTTTCACTATGGTATGCGGATCGCTAACAAACTTGTCAGTTAATGAAGAAATATGCACTAAGCCATCCTGATGAACACCCACATCAACAAAGGCACCAAAGTTAGTCACATTGGTCACCACGCCTTCAAGGATCATCTCAACCTTAAGATCTTTAAGCTCTTCTACGCCATCTTTAAAATTAGCGGTTTTAAACTCACCACGCGGATCTCGCCCGGGTTTATCTAACTCAGCCAAAATATCGGTAATGGTCGGTAAACCAAATGATTCAGTGACAAACAGCTCAGCTTTCACGCCTTTTAATAACTCGCCATTACCAATCAATTGGGCAACATCATGCTTCGACGCGGCGGCAATAGACTCAACAATTGAATACGCTTCAGGATGCACAGCTGAACCATCAAGTGGATTATCACCATTGCGAATGCGTAAAAATCCTGCGGCTTGCTCATAAGCTTTCGGCCCCAAACGCGCCACTTTCAATAATTGCTTACGGTTAGTGAATTGGCCATGCTCATCACGGTAATCAACCACGTTTTTCGCTAAGGTTTTATTCAGCCCAGCCACTTGTGCCAATAACGGCGCAGAGGCCATGTTTAAATCAACACCCACACTGTTCACACAGTCTTCAACCACAGCTTCAAGCGATTGCGATAACTGACTTTGGCTAACATCATGTTGATATTGCCCTACACCAATGGCTTTAGGTTCAATTTTAACTAGCTCGGCTAATGGGTCTTGTAAACGACGCGCAATTGACACTGCGCCCCGAATAGACACATCTAAATCTGGAAATTCATTGGCGGCGAATTCGGAAGCCGAGTAAATAGAAGCACCCGCTTCACTGACCATAACTTTAGTTAGAGTAGGACGGCTTTCTTTTACCGCCGCAATTAACTCACCTGCCAGCTTGTCGGTTTCACGCGAGCCAGTGCCATTACCTATCGCGATAATGTCCACTTTATGCATACCAACCAGATTGGATAATGTCTTTATTGATTTGTCCCACAGATTTTGTGGCGCATGCGGGAAAACCGTTGTATGGGCAACTAACTTGCCGGTGTTATCAACAATAGCAACCTTCACACCGGTACGAATACCAGGGTCTAGCCCCATAGTCGCTTTTGCGCCCGCAGGCGAAGCCATAAGCAAATCACCCAAGTTGCGGGCAAAGACTTTAATCGCTTCTTCTTCGGCGCTTTCACGCATTTTAGTAATAAATTCAGTTTCCATTTGTAACGCAATTTTAATGCGCCACGTCGAGGTAACAACGGTTTTTAACCATTGATCGACACTTGAATCGGTGAGTTTAAGCTTGAAATGGTCGGCAATAATTACTTCACAGTAACTGCCTTGTTTGGCTTCAGTATCAGGGTCGGCATTCATGCTTAAACTTAAAATACCTTCATTGCGGCCACGAAGCATAGCTAAGGCGCGATGTGATGGCACTTTAGTGATTCTTTCACTTTGTTCAAAGTAATCGCGGAACTTAGCGCCTTCTTTTTCTTTGCCTTTAACCACTTTGCTTTCAAACACAGCCTGTTGGGCTAAATGGTTACGAATTTTAAGGACCAGATCAGCATCTTCGGCAAAGCGTTCCATCAAAATAAAACGTGCGCCATCCAACACGGCTTTCGCATCTGCAAAACCGGCTTCAGAGTTAATAAATTCGACGGCTTTAGCGTCAGCATCTGCGCTGCGATCGGCAAGCAATATATCGACCAACGGCTCTATGCCAGCTTCAATGGCTATTTGCCCTTTAGTGCGGCGCTTAGGTTTGTACGGCAAATATAAATCTTCAAGACGGGTCTTACTGTCGGCTTCATCGATTGCGTACTTTAACGCTGGGGTTAACTTACCCTGTGCGTTGATGCTAGACAAAATCACCTGACGTCGATCGCTCATCTCGGTTAGATACCCTAAACGGGAGTAAAGCTGCCGTAACTGAGTATCATCTAATCCGCCGGTAGCTTCTTTACGGTAACGAGCAATAAAGGGCACTGTTGCACCATCATTAAGCAAGGCAATAGTGGCGTCGACCTGTTGTTGGCGAACATTCAATTCTTGGGCAATTATTTGGGCAATATTATGCATAGCAGATGTTTATAGGCTTAAATTTTAAAATTGCCTCACCATACCACAAACCGCATAAAATTAGATATTGAACATGATTTTTACTTTACGAAACCGTAGAAATTGATCACAACAATTGTCAGGAAAATTAAAATTCATCCACAAGTGTAAAATGTACAACTATACTGATTACTTAGAGATACCAGAATTTAATTGGTGGCATAGTGACTGAATCGATAGATATTTTTCCATGGAATGAAAATTTTTGCACAGGATTAGCAAAAATCGATGAACAGCATAAAAAATTAGTCATCATTTTAAATCGCCTGGCGAATCAGGCGGTATTTGGTACCTCAGTGATAGATATGAATGCCGTATTCCAAGAGCTAATTAATTACACTGTTTACCACTTTAAAACTGAAGAAGATATCTGGCATCAATACTTGCCCAATCATCAACTCAGTACAAACCACAAATTAGGCCATGATGATTTTGTTCAGCAGGTCATTACCCTGCAAACTCAACTCACTACAACGCCATCTGATGCTTTACTCGAGCAAATGATATCTTTCCTCACCCAATGGTTAGCATCCCATATTTTAGAAAGTGATCGCTACATGGCAATCCTAGTCATGATGCTGCAACAGGGAGTACCTTTAAAAGAGGCTAAAGCCCATTCACAACAGCAAATGCAGGGGTCAACTCGACGCCTTATCAATGTGATTTTGTCCAGCTATGCTAATTTATCAACTAACACCTTGCACCTGATGCGTAAAACAAGACTGAACCATGACATTCAGCAACAGTTGGTTAATAGCGAAAAACGCTTTGAAGAAGCAATGTACTATGCTCAGGTTGGCTACTGGGATTTAGTCGATTTACAATCACCGTTGCAGTGGTCTGATCAAATGTATAGCTTATTTGGGTTATCAAAAGATCAACAACCTTGTTTAGCAATGCTTTGTCAGTTGATCCCCGTTAAATATCATCACACTTTAATTGAGTCAATAACGTCCTGTTATAACACGGGCATCGAACATCACATTCAATACCCTATTACTCGCCCCTGTGATGGAACAACTCGATGGATAGAATGCCGTGGTAAACGTATCGCAAGTCCTGATGGTAAATCACATACAATATCGGGGTTTTCCCAAGACATTACCGCATTTAAAAACGCAGAGATAAAGCTGATCGAGCAGCAGCAACAATTGCAATTTATTAATGACAATTCGCCTTTTTATATTGCCAGATGCAACAAACAGCAAGAGTTTATTTATGCGACACAATCTTATGCAGCCTTGTTTGGCCTAAAGCCTGATGACATTGTGGGTCAGCCGGTGAAAAGCATCTTTGGGGAAATAATTTACCAAGAAATTAGTCAACATATTGATAAGGTGCTGTCAGGAGTTTCTGTGACCTATGACTTATGCTTGTTTACACAGGAATTATTAGTTCAGTACGTCCCCGAGTTTGATCAACAACAGCAAGTGGTCGGTTACATCACAGGCATATCTGATATTACTGAGCGTAAACAGTTGGAACAAAAACTTCGTTTAGCGGCCAAGGTATTCGAGTCGAATGAAGGAATTTTCATTACCGATACTAATCGAGCAATTTTACAAGTAAACAAGGCCTTTAGCACGATTACTGGCTATCCAGAAGAAGAGCTAATAGGCAAGCAACCTAACTTATTTAATGCTGCGCTGTACGATGACAATTTTCATAATGAGATTTGGAATAAGGTTGTTGAAACCGATAATTGGGAGGGTGAGATATGGCATAACCATAAAAATGGCTCTACCTTTCCAGCTTATTTATTTATCGATGCAGTCCGCAATGAGAATCAATGTATTACAAATTACGTTATCACTATCAATGACATGACTATACGTAAAAATAATGAACAAAAAATTCAACAGTTAGCCTTTTACGACCCACTGACTGAACTACCCAATCGGCGCCTATTACTGGATAGATTAAATCGAGTGATTATTTCCAATAAACGACTCCATAAAAATAATGCAGTACTGTTTTTAGACATCGACCATTTTAAAATGCTTAATGACACCCACGGTCATGATGTAGGTGATCTATTGCTCACATTAATTGCTACCAGATTAAGTGACTGCATACGAAAAGAAGATACCCTGGCCAGAATAGGCGGTGATGAATTTGTCATTATATTAGAAGGGCTTGATGAAGAAGATATTATTGCGGCATCAAAAACAACCACTATTTGCACCACTATTTTGACCAGAATGAATGACGTATTTCAGCTCAACGACATTCACTATAATTGCACTACCAGCATTGGTGTGGTGTTGTTTAAGGATCACTTAACCACCACTTCAGAAGTGATGAAGCAAGCTGACATTGCCATGTACCAAGCTAAGCTAGCGGGTAGAAATACAGTGCGTTTTTTTGACCCCAAAATGCAAGAAGCAATTAGTAAGCGTGCAGCATTAGAAGCTGAACTGCACCAGGCGGTAACACAACACCAATTCAAACTTTTCTATCAACTACAAGTAAACCAAAATCAGCAACCTGTGGGTGTAGAAGCATTAATACGCTGGCAACATCCAACTAAAGGCATTGTTGGCCCCGTAGAATTTATTCCCTACGCCGAAGAATCTGGATTAATTTTACCAATAGGCCAATGGGTATTAGAAACCGCTTGTGCACAGCTAAAACAATGGCAACAACAATGTGATACTAAGCATTTAACCATTGCCGTGAATGTCAGTTCCAAGCAATTCCGTCAAAAAAACTTTGTCGATACTGTAATTAAAATGATTAACCATTACGACATTGATGTGACTAAACTAAAGATGGAATTAACCGAGTCACTATTACTCGATGATATCGACAATACCATCATTCAAATGAATGCCTTAGGCAGACTGGGGATCCTGTTTTCATTAGACGACTTCGGTACAGGTTACTCATCTTTACAGTATTTAAAGAAGCTACCCTTGTCACAATTAAAAATTGATAGGTCATTTGTTGATGACTTATTAACCGATCAAAGCGACCAATCAATTGTGAAAACCATCATCTCCATGGCTGACAGCTTAGGATTTTCAGTCATTGCAGAAGGGGTTGAAACCATCGAACAAAAACGCTATTTGCTCGATATAGGATGCTCTCATTTTCAAGGTTATCTGTTCAGTAAACCTATGCCCATTCGCGAAATTGAACAACTAATCAGTAATATACAGGAATGTGATTTAGTCTTGTCATAAATTCGCTTAGCCTAACCATTAAAGTAAACCGTTAGGCTAGGCTAATAATAAACTTAAGACTTACCCCCAATCATTTTCGATACTATGCCTTTGTCATGTCCAGCTTCAGCAAACACAATACCGGCTAAGTGAAGCACAATAAACGGGATGAAGTACCACAAGGCTAATTTATGCACAGTTTCGGCTAATTCTTCAATCGACTCAGGGCCAAATTTAAGTAATAAACCCGTTATCATCGAAGCGCTCACCCCAAGATAAAATAACCAATAAACCCATGCTTGCATTTTTTGTTGCATGCTTGCCAACGGATTAAAGGGCGATAAATAATGCAAGCCACATTTTGCCATATAAATAAAGCGTGCCGATAAGAACACCCCAACGGCATACCCAAAGTAAATATGCCACTGGAACATTTCACCGCGGATCATCTTGGCAATACTCACCGCTTGCTTACTATCAATAGTCACTGAAATTTTGGCTAAGCCCTGCTGAATAATCGCCGCCATATGATTTTTTTCCATCCAACCCAAGCGCAAAAATATTGTCAGCAACATCACCAGCATAGCAAAAGCTAAGCCCCAATGGATTAATCGGTGAACCAGCGGAAACTCATGTGATGTTTTCATAATTAACCTCGAAGTAATATAAATAAGCCTAAAAACTGATGATTAAATATCAGTGAGCGATAATTTTTAATTATTGTGATAACCGAAACTTAAGTAACGCTTATGAAATTGGTATAAGTTCATTAAACCGTAAAATAATATTATGATGTGAGACGCACCCAGCATATTTATCTATTAGGTCTGTTGATCTTTGCTGGTTGAATTTTGTTCGAGTTAAAAACGTTTTTATCTGCCCAATAAGTGAGTGCATTTTTATCACTAGGCTTAAAAGGATTGTATTTTTGCCAACACCTCAACGACAAAGCTGGCTGAGCAATAGCCATCACACCCACCTCAGATTAGTATACTTACTGCTCAAAATAGGGTTAACCTTTTTTGCCGCTGATTTGTTTGGCTTATCGTCGCCGCCGAGCATGATTTATCTGTTGATCACAGTGGAAGCTATTTATGTTGGTTTAAGCTTCTTTTTCAAAAAATATTACCTGCATAATACCTTATTGATATTTGCATCACTCATAATAGACTCACTATTACTGGCCGCCTGGTTATACCTTACTGGCGGCGCAACCAACGCCTTTATCTCATTGTTATTATTACCCATTGCCGTAGCTGCTGTGGCATTACCTCAATGGGCGCCCTGGGTATTAACATTACTCTCTACCGCCAGTTACAGCTTGATGATTTTTGTTATGCCAGAACACGATATGGGCGATCATACAATGGATATGCGTTCACACTTTTTGGGCATGTGGTTTAACTTTTTAATATCAGCATTAATTGTGACCACCAGCATTGCCTTTATCGCCCGTAAAATTCGACAAAAAGAAGCAGAACTGGGCATTTTACGAGAGGCTCAATTACGCCAAGAAAAGTTATTAGCACTAGGTACTGCGTCGGCACAAATGGCTCACCAACTTGCCACACCATTAGCCAGTTTGCGCTTATTAGTCGATGAACTGCACGAAGGTGAGTCCATGTTCCATATTCTGCCCGATATTGAACATGCTTTAGGCCGCTGTGAATTAACCTTAACGGATTTACGCACCGCAACTCAGTCAATACGAGACAATCAACAATCCCATATTGCCCTAACTTCACTATTAGAAATATTAACCCAACAAGTATTGTTATTAATGCCTGAAGTGACCTTAACCACTAAAGTGAATATCGACACAAATGCGATAATCAATATGGATACCAGCCTGTTACCCGCTTTAATGTCATTAATTGATAATGCAGCCAGAGCCAGCAAAGAAAATAACGCTGATTACCAAGTCGAGCTATCAGTGTTAATCGACAACCAACAGTGTCACTTAAACATTCGCGATTTCGGCGCAGGAATTTCCGCCGACTTGATAGCCCAAATAGGGCAAAACATCATTCGCGACGCAAAAGGAATGGGGGTGGCTTTATTACTCAGTCACGCAAGCTTAGAAAAACTGGGCGGAAGTTTAACCTTGCACCATCATCCACAGGGCGGCACATTGGCACAGGTACGCTTACCCATAGCACCAAGTTTAGCGATAACGCCAGATTTGTTGCAGGCAGAAACCTATGCATAAATTGCTGATTATTGAAGATGACACAACGCTGGCTAACATTCTTCATCGGCGTATGACACAGCACGGCTTTGAATGCGTCGTAGCCCATGACGCTAGCCAAGGCTTGTTATTGGCGAGGCTACATTTACCTAGCCATATTCTGCTCGACATGAAACTTGAGCACAGCAATAGCCTTAACTTAGTCAATCCTTTACGCCAGTTATTACCTAAATCGACGATCGTGTTTCTTACCGGGTATGCCAGTATTGCCACCGCAGTAGAAGCGATCCGTTTAGGCGCTGACAACTATTTATCTAAACCGGTAGACACCCAAACATTATTAAAAGCCCTTGCTAAACAACAGTATGAAATTGACCAAAATCCCATAGTGGACCAACCCATTAACCCCAAACGTTTAGAGTGGGAACACATTCAACAAGTGCTGAACGCTAATAATGGTAATGTGTCGCAAACAGCAAGACAATTAGGCATGCATAGGCGCACATTACAGCGAAAACTGTTAAAAAAACCTGTAACTCAGTAAGTTAGGTTAAAGCCCAATAAAAGCAGTAAAAAAATACCCACTTTCATTCTTGGCAGAGATGCGAAAGTGGGTCGTCATCGACAAAGTGTGGTACTCAACCAAACGAGTGAAATGATTAAGTATTAAAAGCGATATTCCCCCGCTAACCATGCTTGCATACCCAGCCCAGGCATACGCTCACCCGGTGAAATTTCACTTGCCATAACCCGGTTATATCCCGCCAAATGGTCTTGATATTCAATATCAAAAACATTATTGACGCCGGCTTTTATTAACCAAGACTGAGCTTCATATCCCATTAGCATATTCACCACCGCATAACCTGACGTGCGCTGTTCTAATTGGCTTTGGGACACTTTATTTTGTGCCGCTACCGCTAAGGTTTCTAATCTTGCAAACCAGGAATGTGATTCGTAGTTTAATCCGACATTAATATTGGCTGGGGCAATACGATATAAATTATCGTCAATATCGCGACGTTCACCCGCAACATAACTGGCTACCATATCGATTGAAAAAAGTGAGTTAAACGCATACGCAGCGTTGATATCCATTCCCATTAAATCTGCATCGACATTGGCAAACTGCATAGGCTGATTATCACCCACCATAGCTCCTGCCATTATCACTGTAGAACTGGTTGCGCTTACACCTTGTATATAATCATCAATACTATGGTAAAAAATACGCGGAAGAATAGATAAACCTTCACAGCGATACTCACTACCCAGTTCAATTTGATAAGCGGTTTCAAGGTCTAAATCGATTTGTCCTACGTAGGTTTTACCATCAGCTAAACCACCGGTAGACTGCATAGGTACCCACAAATACCGTTGCTGATAAGAGGCGCTAGATTGCTTGCGAGCCAGCCCTACAATCCAAGACAGCTCATTATTGACTTCATATCTTGCATCCACCACAGCATCAAAGCCGGTTTGCGATTGGCTTTTATCGGCTTGATTAAACTGCGTCATCAGCATATTAATAGCGGGCATATTGGCTGCCATTGAATGATGTACGTCACCCGCATTCGCTTGATATTGTTTAACACGCGCACCAAGGCTAACTTGCCAATGGTTGATTTTCTGGTCCCACTGGGCAAAAGCACTGTAGCGATTATCTTCTACATCATTAAAGTTATCGACACTGAACATAGCCTGGGTAGGATTAGTAATCACAGAGTCATGGTTGGCCATTTGTACATCCACACCTAGCTGCCAATTATCTTTACTTAATGCTACTGCACCATCAAAACTTGTCGAATCAGCATTGTTATAACGCGCGCCCATGGTTGGCATTAACTTACGTTGACTAAAATTGTCCATCCCATGGCGCGCATCGGAATAGGCTAAGTGCCAATCAAGTTGCCAGTCGGCTAATTGCTGTAAACCTTCAACATTAACACGATCTGTGCGAATAAAATCAATATCCATGGGTAATGCTGGCGTGCCCGCATCGGTTGTTTCAAGATGTTGATAACCCACACCAATAAACGCGTCCTGGCTGGCAGAGTCACTTAAATTAAACTTGTATTGGCCACCCAACATTTGTTTTTTATAATCAGTGGGGTGAATACGCTTGCCGCTAGCTGTTTTAACATCTTCATTGCCATTTAATGCATCAGCATAAACCAATAAAGCATGGTCTTTATTCGCCAAATTAGCTTTTGCCCCTAAGTAACCACGTTGCCCATTATCTTGATACTGGCCGGCAGCTTTACCATTCACCACATCAAACTCGGCGCTAGACTCTACAACGTTAACTGTGCCGCCCAAGGTATCAATACCGCTAGCAACAGGCGCGATACCTCGATATAGATCTACCCGTTCAGTCATAATCAAGCTGGCATAACTTAAAGGCGTATCCATAGCATTAGGACCTGCTCCTGCCAGCTTAGCGCCATTAATTTGAGTATTAACTCTGTCCCCAGACAAACCCCGGTATTGCACAATTCCCGTTAACGGGCCATTACCATTAATAGATGCCCCGGGTAACACCTTAAATAAATCGCTTACATCAATTTTGGCGGCTAATGCCTTGTCTGAAGCAGAAGCAACAGCGTAATTATCAATATGCTCAATGGTGATAATTTCCATTTGATCAGCAAAAGATTGACCGTTAAAGAGCCCAGACAAAACTGCAGCGGTTAATATTGAAAACTTTACATTCATGTTGTTGTTTTTGTAGATAAGTTGTAGTGCAATTGTGCCTGCGACAATAGGGGGAGACAAAAGCTAAAGCGGAAACTGCGACAAGGTGTCGCAGTCTAGAGTTCTATTTATCAAACTTTACGATAAGAAGGCGAGAAAATAATGTTTTTCAAATGAGCTTATTCAGCTTGTCGATAAAATATCTTATTAATATACCAGCACTTATCACCATCAGGTGTGCTGACTATCGCTTCATCATCAACTTCTTTTTTTAACAAGGCGCGTGCCATAGGCGAATCTATTGAGATATAATTTTTGCGGCCAAAAATTTCATCATAACCGACCACCCGCAGTGTCAGTTGTTGGCCATCATCGTTTTCAATCTCTACCCAAGCACCAAAAAACACCTTGCCTTCTTGCTCAGGGGAATAGTCGACAACTTTAAGGTTTTCAATCGCTTTACGTAAATATCTTACTCGCCAATCAATTTCACGTAGCCGCTTTTTGTTGTACTGATAATCCGCATTTTCACTTCTATCGCCCAAGCTAGCGGCCCAAGCCACTTTTTTGGTAATTTCTGGTCGCTCTTCACGCCACAAAAAATGCAGTTCTTGCTTTAGTTTGTCAAACCCTTCACGGGTCACAATCGCCGTTCTCATAATAATTTTATAATCACAGTTAGAGGATAAAAAATTCAATAGCGCAATATATCACGATTAGCTCAATGCAGCGGAATAGCACATAAAACTAATTACAAAGTAGAATGCCAACAGTAAAACCCATTCTATTTAGTGGATTGACATTTATAAAAAGTCTAAGTTTTTTATTGATTTATAAGTTTCATTTTATTTTTAACCTCATTTGCTTTATGGTTTGCGCCGCTAGGAAAGCACACTTCACAAACATGATGTTTTGGAAGAAAAATATAGTGGATTAAACATCTTGTATGTTCAGTCTATCTCCCCCCGACCTTGCTTGAATTACCTAGCGAAAAATAATCAAATAAAGGAATGATTGATGAAAAATGTTACTGCTCTAGCGTTATTATTAGGTTTTGTAGGCTTACCTGCTGTAGCTGCACAAGATGCTGCGTTTCAACACGAAGCGGGCTTAAGCTATAACGCTAACTCTGAAGAATTTGGCGACGGTATTTGGAATGCAAAATATCGCTACTATGTTAGCCCTGTTGACCAAGCAAACGGCCCTTATGCACTTAACGGCTTTTTAGCGCAAAAATCTAACGTTGGCGCTAACTATTCTATATTTGACGCTGCGGATGTGGACACTTTAGGTTTTGATGGTACTTATGTGTTTGATTCAAAATGGTTCGTTGGTGGTCAATTCCAACGTGTAGAATTTGGCAATAATAGTGGCAGTGTTTACAAACTGGATGGGGGTTATTTTTTCAATGATAGCTCAAAAGTAGCCGCTTTTTATATTGATGGCAGTGATGACTTTGAATCACAGTTCGGTGCTGAAGTGCGTAGCTTTATTGATTTTGAAACAACAACCGGTATCGACCTAGGTGCATCTTGGACTCACACAGATGCTGATGACTTAATCAATATCAATGCAGATTGGTATGTGACTAAAGCCTGGTCTGTGGGTTTAGGTTATGCGGATGTTGGCTCTGATGATGCTTTTATGGTTAAAACCGCATACTGGTTACGCATGTCAGATGCATTCTCTGCTACATTTGATTTATCAAAAGATCTTGATTCTGATGCTGATGGTTATAATGTAGGTGTGGGTGTTGTAGGCCGCTTCTAACTCACCTTAAATCATACTTTATGAATACCTAAAATTGAGTCTCTTTATGAGGCTCTTTTTTTATGTGCCATTTTATCAACTATACTTAACCTTCTATTTGTACACATAAAGGGAATTATATGTACTCAATGCTAAAAGACTTATTTGATAAATATCGACCTAAACCGCTATTTACACTTGTCATTATGTTGCCTATATCAATGTGTTTTACTGTCGGTTTCGCCTACAGTAATAACCTACTAACGAGCGCTCTAACGAACAGAGATCTACCTAACAGCGCCCTACCAAGTAGTATTCTACCCAATAATGACCTGCCAATAACAGGCGACTGGCTTTATCAATCAGCAAACCAAATGGCATTGCTGCACATTAATCCTGATACCAGTTATAGCCACATTTTTATTAACCTTGATGAACCAAATAGCAGCTTTCACCACTGGGGACGTATCAAGCAACAGACTGATGCACTGCAGTTTATTCCCAGTGAGCTGGTATTTTACCGACAACAATCGTTACAAGCTCAGTTTGTAGCGGCACAATCTTTAGTCACGCAGCCTGCAGAATTACCAGAAATAACCAAAACCGACTTGATCACTCACGACCTTGTAACCCAACCGATACATTACTCACTGTCCGCAGCAAATGCCCTACTCACGTTATCCTCTGAGTATGGTGATGTGGATATTCTCGGTCAGCAATACCAAGCACTTGAGCGCCATCACACCTTTGGATATTGGCCTGATAAATTGGCGGTTGATATCAGCTATTGTGTAATTTTTGCTAACGGCTATTACGCCCAAGTTTACAGCAGTTCAGATCAAGCTATTAGCGCTGAGTTTGTGTGGGGAAGATTATTTTAAACATAAGCATTTAATACAATTTGCATACCTAGCTTACAAAGCCTTGTTAATCATCTACAAAATGGGATTTGTTACAATTTTAACACTTTTATTGATATTAATTAAAAACCAATAAAATCAATAGCATTTAATAACAAATAGTTATAAAAATGCGACTTCAAGCTAAAGTTACTTTTAAGACACTATTAGCCAGACGGTAAACTGGTTATATTAACTAAAAATGCTAAAGGTAAAGGGACATTTTCATGGGCCAAGAAACATCTAAAATTCTCGTTGTTGATGACGATATGCGACTGCGTTCGTTGTTAGAGCGTTATTTAATGGAGCAAGGCTACCAGGTACGCAGCGCTGCCAATGCAGAGCAAATGAATAGACTACTTGAGCGTGAAAACTTTCACTTACTCGTATTAGATTTAATGTTACCTGGTGAAGATGGCTTATCTATTTGTCGCCGCTTGCGTCAGCAAGAAAACCCGATCCCGATTGTGATGCTTACCGCAAAAGGCGATGAAGTCGATCGCATTATTGGCCTAGAACTAGGCGCCGATGATTACTTACCTAAACCATTTAATCCCCGTGAATTACTTGCCCGCATTAAAGCGGTAATGCGCCGACAAATTACTGATGTACCCGGCGCCCCTGCACAGCAAGAAGAAATGATTGAGTTTGGTGAGTTTTCACTGAATTTAGCCACCCGCGAAATGTTCCATGGTGATGAAAGCATTGCGCTCACTAGTGGCGAATTTGCGGTATTAAAAGTATTGGTTTCCCACCCTCGTGAGCCACTATCGCGCGACAAACTCATGAATTTAGCCCGTGGACGGGATTATTCTGCCCTAGAGCGTTCAATTGATGTGCAAGTATCGCGTTTACGCCGATTAATAGAGAAAGATGCTGCCAACCCACGTTATATTCAAACGGTATGGGGTTTAGGCTATGTGTTTGTGCCTGACGGTTCGGCGCGTAAGTAAACCGTGCCAGAACCTGCCAAATTAGTCTTAAAGTGGTGGCAACGCCTCTTACCTCGTAACGCCTTTAGTCAAACCGTGGTATTGATTGGTAGCTTGCTGCTGATCAATCAACTGGTGTCTTACTGGTCAGTTGCTGTGTACTTTATTAAACCCAGTTATGAGCAAATTAACCAGCTTATTGCTAGGCAAATCAATATTCTATTTGTTGATGGTGTTGACGTTGGTCGTGAACACCTGTCTATGGTTGACGCGCTTAATGCTAAAGTTCGTCACGATGGCATGACAGTCTACAACCTAAAACAAGCCCGTAAAGCAGGTTTAGACAATGCCGCTTACTATGGTTTTTTATCTGAGCAAATGTCAGGCTATTTAGGCGGTGAAGCAGAAGTGCGCTTTTCTCAAGGCGAGACGTTAAATGTTTGGATCCGCCCACCGCAAGCGCCTAAATTGTGGATAAAAGTGCCGCTGACTAGCATTAACGAATCTGACTTATCGCCACTGACATTATATTTGCTGGTTATCGGAGCACTCAGTGTCGCTGGCGGTTGGCTGTTTGCTCGCAAACAAAACAAACCCTTAAAACGATTACAAAAGGCCGCTTTTGCGGTATCAAAAGGCCAATTCCCCGACCCTTTACCCTTAAGTGGTTCAACGGAAATCGTTGAAGTGACCCATGCGTTTAATCAAATGGCGCACAGCATGAAACAACTAGAACAAGACCGCGCCCTACTGATGGCCGGAATATCTCACGATTTACGCACTCCTTTAACCAGGATTCGCCTTGCATCAGAAATGATGGTGGAAGATGACCAATATTTAAAAGACGGCATTGTCGGTGATATAGAAGACATGGACGCCATCATCACCCAATTTATTGCTTATATCCGCAATGATGAAGATGTTGCTCGTGAATTGTTTCAAGTTAATCAGCTAATTCAAGAGATAAGCCAACAGGAAAGTCATCGAAACGGTGTACTAGAAACCAGCTTAAGCGAATGTCCAGAAATTCTTATTCACCCCGTAGCGATTAAGCGGGTACTGAGTAACCTGGTAGAAAATGCCTTTAGATACGGTAATGGCTGGGTAAAAATATCATCCTTCCAACAAGGTCGGTTTGTCGGGTTTTCAGTAGAAGATGACGGCCCAGGTATTGATGAAGCTACAGCAGAAACACTTTTCCAGCCTTTCACCCAAGGTGACAGTGCCCGTGGTAGCGTAGGTTCAGGCTTAGGCCTGGCAATCATTAAGCGTATTATCGACCGCCATAACGGTAAAGTGAGCTTAGCAAATCGTGCTAATGGTGGATTAATTGCCCGGGTTTTATTACCCAAAACATGATCAAAAGCTAACACTTAAGTACTGCTTAATCCCTCCTTTTTATAAGGATATGTGCCCTCAAGATGTTAATCTTAGGCAGCACATTAGGTTTACATTAAAAAGGTTATCCAGATTATGAAATTGATGGTGTCAGTACTCAGTAGTTTATTATTGGCCAATATCAGTATATCCGTTATGGCAAAAGAGAAGGCCTTGCCATTAGCTGCGTCGGTTATTGTCGGTCTTGAATCATATCCAGACTCAGAATATAGCTCAATGTCGCGTGGTGCTGGATTTTCAATCATTTGGGATGATCGCCTTTACAATAATGGGTTCAAGCTAGATGAAAACTACATTCGCGCACGGGCAACCTATTACTACGAAAAAGACTCTGAAAAGTACGATGACGACCGCTATCGTAACTCTATGGATGCTCAGTTCCATTATTATCGTCCTTCTACCAGTTTTGGTGATCAGCAGCAATATATCGTCAGTGCCCACGCTCGTGTTGAAGGCCATTACAATAGCCAGCAACTAGAAGAATTGGAAATATTAGCCATTGCTGGTTTAGGCTTAAATAGTCGTTTTACTGACGTTAACCATTACGATCTTGGCTTTGTACTCGGCGCAGGTTACAGCGAAGAAGAAAAAGATGATGATTGGCCGCGCCAAGAACTTGGCCACGGTGTTGATGTACTTGGTCGCTCTGGTCTAGGTTACTTTGTTGAATGGAATAACGCGTATGCCTTTACCAACAGTGGCGTACAAATAACTGCGTCCTACAGCCATTTCTCTGGTGAGTGGGCTTATGACGACAATCAATTTTATAAAGTAGATCACTTAAAATTTGGCGTCATAGTGCCGTTAGGCAACCAGAATAATTTACTGCATTTCGCAACCGAATATGTCAGCCGTGATTATGAGTTAGATTTAATAGGTTTTGATGATGTGTTGTATCGTGTCGGTGCGGAATATATTCACTACTTCTAAGCCTGCATCGTACTGTTTGTAACCATAAAAAAAGCACGCCAATCAAAGTAATGATGGTGTGCTTTTTTAGTTCATCATCACGTCAAAGTGATGAAAGAAAACCTTATAGGGCAGCTAATACCGCTTCTGCAGTACTGACTTCAAATGCTTTTGGCGCTTCAACATTTAATACTGTCACCACACCATTATCGACAACCATGGCATAGCGCTGTGAACGAACACCACCAAAACCTGCGGTATCCATGTCTAAACCTAATGCTTTAGTAAAGCTAGCATCACCGTCTGCAAGCATAATTAATTCTGATGCATTTTGCGCTTCGCCCCAGGCTTTCATCACAAATGCATCGTTAACCGACACGCAGGCAATAAAATCAACGCCCTTGGCTTTAAGCTGATCAGCTAATACCACAAAACCCGGTAAATGTGCTTCTGAACACGTTGGCGTAAATGCACCTGGTACGGCAAATAAAACCACTTTTTTATCCGCGAATAGCTCAGTAACGTTATGGTTTACCATGCCGTCTTTAGTTAATTGACCTAATGTACCCGCTGGTAAAGTTTGTCCTTGAGTGATCATGTTTGTTCCTTAACGATGAAGTGAAGTTGCAGCGGCATGATAGAAAGCCGCTGTATAAAAATAAGGTTCGATGATTGTGACTGAACATTATGACAGTTTATTGCAATAACTCATTGCAAACGCGTATTTTGATCAGCCATGCAGTCTAACAAATAACCTCATTGTACGTCTGTAGAGATAAATTAGTCCAAACTAATTTATTCGGCTACTAGGTTATCCGCGCTGTCTATTGTGTTGCGTTTGGCCATGACATACTGACGACCAAGCCTTTAGGTTGGTTGGCTGCCAAATGAAGTTCACCGCCATGTAGACTAATAATGTGCTGGCAAATCGATAATCCCAAACCAGCACCTTGGGAGTCATTTTCATCCACCCGATAAAATCGCTCTTTTGCTCGTGCGATTTGCGTCTCACTCATTCCCTTACCTGAATCAGCAAACTTTAAGATAATCTTGTTATCTTGCTCAATGGCTTGAATACTAATAATCGACTCTTTAGGACTATACTTACAGGAATTTTCTATCAAATTTTTACACACTAACTCCATATAAAACTCATCAACCGTGGCAATAATAGAAGGAGAAATATCAATCTGCCATTCGTAGTCGGCGATAATAGTAATAAGCTGGTTTATCGATGCCTCAATGATGTCACTCACTCTACACTGTTGCAAATTAAGCGCCTCAATAGCATCGACTCTGGACAAGAGCAATAACTGTTCAACCATATGGCTCATACGATCCACACCTTGCTCAATCGCACTTAAGTGAAGTTGCGCCTGTTGTGGTTCAGTGACTAATTGTTCAACAGTGTCACCATATAAATCCCTTAAACCATTGTGGTGCAGCTTCACAATAGCTAATGGGGTTTTGAGCTCGTGGGCGGCATCAGCACTAAAACGCCTTTCCCGCTGCATTGCCTGTGATATACGGTGGATATAATCGTTTAAAGCCCGCTGCACCGGAATTAATTCAGTAGGCAAAGCAATATTGATGGGCGATAAATCCTGTGGCGCGCGCGTCAGTAAATTAGCTTCGAGGGTTTTGACTGGTTTAAATAAGTAATAAGTAATCAATAGAAACACCAACAACACGACTGGCATCACAAGGAACGGCACGGTCCAGGTATTCGACATCATCTTAGCTAACAACTCTTCGCGAACATCCTCACTTTGTGCAGTAACAATCCATATCCTATGTGTTTTGGAAAAATAGCTAAACACGTGCCACAAGGCATTATCAATGTTGCGTAACTCATACCCCTGAACCAAACGACTTAGTGATTTTTCACCGGAGCTATCTGAATAAACTAATAATTCCCCTGACTCGCTCAACAGTTGAAAAGACATTTTGTTTTCATACATCAAGTTGGCTGTGGTCGACTGCTCTGCAAAGGTTTCAATATCGGTTTGTTGCACATGCAGTTTTATAGGCTGTTGAATAAGTTGTTTAATTTTTACGTCGGTAAACTCACTCACATAAAACAATTCCAGCACTTTGGCTGTTTGCAGCATTTGCGCATCAAATAACTCTTCTATTTGTCTACTAGCATCATCTCGGCTGAGTAAATTAGTGATAGCCACGGTAATGATAATGGCCGTTACCATAGCAACGCCCATTAGCATGCGCAGCGAGTACAGCGAGCTTAAACCCCGATTCGATTTTACCGACATTAAACAACCTCAACTAAGGTATAACCAATACCGCGCACTGTTTTGATGAGTTCGTTAGCCATTTTCTTACGTAAATGATGAATATGCACTTCGATAGAGTTACTGCCAACCTCATCCCAGCCATAGGTTAATTGTTCAAGTTGAGAGCGCGTTAACACTCGCCCTGCGGACTGAGCAAACTCAAGTAATAATTGATATTCTCGTCGTGAAAGATGAACGAGTTCACCACGAAAATGCACTTCACATTTAGAAAAGTCGATACTTAATGCACCATACTCAAATTGATTATGGTCTAGGCCATGCTGTCGCCTCACAATAGCGCGCAACCTTGCCGCTAACTCTCTCACGTCAAAAGGTTTACTTAGGTAATCATCGGCCCCCATATCTAAACAAGCCAGGCGCATATCAAAATCGGTATTCGCGGTCAGCACAATAGTCGGAATAGACACCCCGTTTTTGCGCCAACGCTTAAGTAAATCAGCGCCATCACCGTCTGGTAAGCCTAAATCAAGAATAATCACGCTAAAGTCTTCATAATCCACTGCCGTTAAGGCTTGTTGATATGTTGAGAGATGATCCACTTGCATACCAAGCTTAGATAAACTTAAGCACACTCCCTGCGCTAATAATGCATTGTCTTCAACCAGTAGCACCCGCATGACCTTGTCCTTTTTGATTCACTCAATTATCTAAATACTGTAAATTTCACTGACTGTTGTTCTAAAAATAACTCAGCATTCGCGCCCTGTAACATCGCCATGGTGGCTAACATTCCGGCGGTGACACAATTAGGCCCTAGTACAGTGACAGAGCGGGGCGCATTAACGACTGGATAGCCCGTTGTTGGGCTAATAATATGCCCATAACGTTTGCCATTCACTTCAATAAAACGGCGCGTGTCACCACTGGTGGCAAGCGCTCCCTGGTTAATACTAAGCACCGCTGCGGCATTATCTAAGGCGTTAGGGTTTTCGATACCAACTTGCCAAGGGGAGTGTGATTTCTCAACTAAACAATGAATATCGCCGCCAAAATTCACTAATACCGAAATATCTGGCCACTGAGCCGCTAATAAATGAGCCACTTTATCAACCGCATATTCTTTACCAATACCGCCAAAATCAAGGTTCATTGCCGCCGGCATCTGAATATTAGCTTGATCAAAATAGACCTTAGCAAAATTAACATTTGTTTTAGCCTGAGTAATAGTCGCGTCATCCGGTATCGAAGACTGCCCATCAAAGCGCCATAAGCGCATTAATGGCCCTGCACTGATGTCAAAATCACCATCACTTAATTGGTAGCATCGCTGGGCAAACGTTAGCAATTGTAGGGTTTCTGTATCGATAGGGGTAGCAGCACCATGGGCATTATTTATCTGCCATAGGGGGTTATGACTTAAAAAACGGCTATATTTTTGCTCAATGCGAATGGCTTCCTTATGGGCAATATCCAACATAGCTTGGGCTATATCGGCGTTATCTGTTGCCATTAATAGCTCACAAGGGCTTGCCATAGCGCGAAAACACCCTAAAAAGCCCCAACTGCGACTCTGTAAAGTCGCTGAAGGGTTTGATTAGCATCATAAGTCTGATTAGCACTCAAATTGGCACCGCTCATTAGCGCATAGTCCACAAACACATTATGTGTTCATCTTAAAACGAATAACTCACTTGTGCCACAATCGCTTTCACCGCAGGGAATTGTTCAAATTGATTCAACTGCCCAATCAACTCAGTGCCATTATTTTCTGGGTTTTGCTGGTAGTACTCTAAACGGTAGCTTAATTCATGTCCGCCAGATAACCGTTGACCAAACTTTAATCCCACCGTATACGCGGTCATATCACCAATACGATAATCTGCGCTGGCAAATTCAGGTAACGGCTCATCCGCCAACAAAAATGGCTGATAAAAGTTTGCTGCTTGTTGTTGGTAGTAACGTAAGTGTATCTGAGCATAAATACTCGGGCTCAAATAATAACGATAATGGGTTTCCAAGGTATGTGATGAAATATCCCAATCATCGGTACTGTAGCGATAAGAAAAATCAACTACACCAGAATCTAACGCGCCTTTGGTCATTAAAAACACACTGTGTTTTAAGCGATCTTCAGGGCGATTCTCATATAGGTACGCCTGTGTGGTACCGCTGTTATCCACTTGAGATAACACCTTGTATGGGTCGCTCATGTAACCCGACACATTCGAAATACCATAGTTAGCTTGCATTAACCAAAAGCGATTAATGTTTTGGGTTACCCCAAGCATTAGGTCAATCGTTTGCTTGTCATCGGTACCCGATTGACGCGTGTCATCAAATGCAGCTTGAAACGCGGCTTCAGTATCATATTTAGATCTCAGTGCCATTTCAGATAACGCCACAGGTCTGCCACCTACGGCATCAATGGTATCTTGGGTAAACGCCCCTGATAACGCCACGATTGTGTTGTTTTTATTAAAGCTACGCTCAAGGCCCGCATTTAAACCTAACGATAAATAGTCAAATTCGGTTGAGCCGTTTAAGCCCACGTTTAAGGTCCAATCTGGATTAAGTACTTCCATCCAGTTCGCGCTTAATTGCACGCGCGTATCGTGGAAAGTGTCATCAAGCGGCGTTTCACCAGGGGTAACGGTATATTCACCATTACCAGAAGGGCGAGTAAAGGTTTGGCTACTGTCCTGCGCCACCGCACCTGACGCCGATGCCCCCGTTAAACTGTCCACCACCAGCTTCATGTCTAATAATGAGTTATCGCCAAACGATTTCTGCACATTGCCGATCACTTCAGCGGCTTGCACTCTATCTTGCTCGCCGTAATACATAATGGCGGCATCCACTTTCCAATCGTCTGATTTTACGGTGTCATTAAGGTCTGTCGCTTGAGCACTAGGGTTAATTAAGCTGCAACTCGCCATAGCTATGGCGCCAGCTATATTGCGTTTTTGAGTTAATTGCATCCGCAACCTCCGCCCGCTAATGAGCGACCACCACTGGTGCCTTCTTTACTAAAATAAATATGATCATCTAAGGCCATATCAAGCTTTTCACTGTCTAGAGCCATATCAGCTCTTGCAAGTTGATCTTTTTCCCAGGGCTCAACACCTAAGGTTGAGCAAGCCGATAAACCGGTTAAAATAACAATAGCGAGTCCAGCTTTAATATTGAATCTAATCAAATTTTTTTTCATAAACTACTCCACCAACAACTGTTGAATTTCTTGCTCATACAGGGCTTTTTTATCATCATAAAAACCCACATGCTTTTGCACTAATTCGCCCTGGCGATTGAACAAAAAGCTGCTCGGCATGCCTTGTAAATCAAATGATCTCGCCACATCGCCTTCGGGGTTATAACGCACAGGAAAACTCGCGGGTAACTTTGTTAAAAACTGCGCAGCAAGCTCAGGTTCAACATCTAAATTAATCGCCACCACAGCTAAACCTTTGGCAGCATATTTGGCGTGCATCTCGTTCATCCAAGGGAAAGATTTGCGGCAAGGTCCACACCAGGACGACCAAAAGTCGACATACACCACTTTGCCCGCAAACTCCGACAAGTTAACGGTTTCACCCTTAACATTTTGCACAGCATAATTTAATGCGGGCGCAGCAATGCTTGAATGTGCAAACGTCATCACCCACAAAGCGCTACAGCATAAGCACAATGCATTGATGGTTTTTCGAAAAGACAGTAACGAAATTTGATTATGGATGGCTGGCATGATTAATCCTTATAAACCCTATATTGGCAATCTATCGGGCCAATCTTAAGGCTTTCTTAAGGAAAAATGATAAGTGTTTATTTTGTAAAATCAGTCAGTAGCATAAAGTGATATGCCAGCATCATTATGCTTAATTCGGGCGAATTAAGCAGATAAATATCATTCAGTTTGCAAGGTTAGCAACAGGCATAAGCAATGATATAATGCCGTCATTAGCGACATTTTATAAAAGGTTCACATCATGGCACGCACTGCTAGCGCATTACACATTTTGGTCAAACACAAAGAGTTGGCCGATGACATTATGGCTAAACTTAAAAAAGGCGCTAAATTTGATGTGCTTGCAAAGCAACACTCTAGCTGTCCATCGGGTAAAAAAGGCGGCAGTTTAGGTGAATTTAAACAAGGCCAAATGGTACCACCATTTGATAAGGTCTGTTTTAGTGGCGAGCTCATCACGCCGCATTTAGTTAAAACAAAGTTTGGTTGGCATGTGGTAAAAGTGCTTTACCGGACCTAAGAGTGAACATAAGAGTTCGCGTATGAGTAAGCGACCATGATTTACTGATTGCTGCGCTAAAACAGATCAGGGCTAACTAAGTGTTGCGCTAAAGCTTGTCGGCCATGTTAAACAAATCAACCGAGTAGTGCTTCGCCCACAGCAGATTCAGACCGCAGGTTCCTTTTCGTATTTACAAACTCCGTTTGGATATACGAATGACGCGATCACATGGATGTGAGATAGCCACCTTATGTGCAAGCACTTCCGTGACACGCTGCAAGTACGTCCCTGTAAGCTCAACGATGGCATCCCTGCCATCGACGGTCACAGCCGCGCTTACACCTAATATTCTATTTCTTCCATTTGACTTCATTGGTAATAAAGTGGGCTAAATTACTGAAAGTAATGAACCAGAGTTGGCTGTCTTAAACACCGAATTTAGTGGGGTCAGGTAAACATTCCTATTCACTAGAGGCATTATTTTAGTGGGGCTGGTAAACCTTTTCAAAAAAACCTTCTAAGCCACTTTTGTCTAAAAATATTTTAAGCCCTATGGCTCATCGAAAACCTATCCCAAAAACACTGATTAACTAACCATCGTTTTCACCCTAAACGGCTGATAAAAATACAGATATCGTATTGCCACATAGGCCACTACCACGGTTGCGATGACTAGTTCTAACTGCGCTAATCGGCGTACTTGATCAATATAATCCACTGCTATATTGGTCGTTTCCATCCAGGTGACCATTTTGAATAATGCAGTAGAGCCTATCACCATAGGGAAAGTAAACGCTGCGTAGCCGGGGCTAAATGGCAGGGTAAGTAATTTAATAAATGCCAGATAGATAACGCTGGTCATCAACACTGCAATGCCAAATAGTAAGGCGATAATGGTAGGTGATGGCGTAGCCGATACGGTTAAATATCCTGCTAATGACAAACTGGCGGGGGCGGCTAACACAGCCAAAGTTGGTTTGGCCGCATCGGGCACTTCATGGCTAAACATCAAACGATAGATCATCAGCGGTAACATCACAGCATACGTCGCCATGCCAAAGATTAAGGCGATATGGGCAATTAAGGCTAATTGTGGCGTACCCGAAAATGACACGTCGGCAACGATAATCCCTACGGGCGGTATAAACCAACTGGGCACCATGTGATGGAGTTCGAATGCTTTCGCTCTGTGATATAAAAAGCTTATTAAAAATACGATATGTAAGCCAACGGCAAATAACCATAACGCATCGCCTGCGAGTAAATAAAACTGCCCTACCGAGTTAGACACTACCATAGTCGCCATGGCAAATGTGGGGACCACACTACCAATCACGGGATGGGCTAAATCCTCTTTTAAGGTATCGGACAAGACGACAAACTTCATCGCTAACAGCAGAAGTAACACGCTGGCAATGGCCGCGCCTATCAGTTGACCATAACCATCTAAATTGGCGAAGTTTTCCCAACACCAGCCTAGACTGGCAATCCCCAAAGCTAAGCCGGCCATAGGCGTTGGCGCTGTAATTAATTTACCTTTAGCCATGTTTATCATGCTGACCTCTCACTGTTTCAATTAACGCGCGAATGTGTTTCTTAATGAGATATTACCCTTGCTAATTGTTTATATATATCCAATTATTAATGACGTGCGTTAAGAAATACTGAACGATATACTAGAGTATAAAAATAAATTAACACTAGGTTCATCAATGGCGGCGTTGATGATAACGATAAACGCGAGGATGGTATCACTATGGCCATGCACATATCTTTGAAGCAGCTCAATGTATTTCATGCAATTACGCAACACAAAACCTTAACGGCTGCAGCAGAACAGCTTTGCTTATCTAAAGCCGCTATCAGCATGGCGTTGGCAGAACTTGAAAAACAACTGTCTCATCCATTATTTGATCGGGTAAACAATCGGCTTATTCTTAATCAAGAAGGGCAACAGCTGTTACCCTTGGCAGATGAATTACTTAATCGCGCCCTGCAGATCACGCATCTTTTTAGCGATAATCCAGCCTTGTACGGCAAGCTCAGGCTGGGCAGTAGCGATACCATAGGCAATCATATTAGCCCGTATTTACTGAGCCAATTTCGGCAACAACATCAGCATTTATCGCAAAGCTTATTTATTTCAAACTCTGCCACTATTTGCCAAAAGTTAGTTGATTTTGAGCTAGATATTGCCCTTATCGAAAGTCAAACCCATCATCCAGATTTGATTTCAATCCCTTTCAGTCACGATGAAATGTGCATTATTAGCGCCATCGATCACCCACTAGCTAAGCAAAAAACGCTGACAATAACAGACTTAGAACATAGCGATTGGGTGTTAAGGGAGCCCGGCTCAGGCTCACGCGAGGTTTTTATTAATACTCTGGCACCGAAACTTAACCATTGGCAGCTCGCCTTCGAAATCAACACCACTGAGGCATTGATTAGCAGTGTTTCAGCAGGGCTGGGATTAGGCTGTTTATCCACTTTGGCGGCACAATATGCCATAAAAAGTGGTCGAGTTAGCCAACTGACTCCGCCTATTAGCATGCCACGCCGCTTTTGGTTTTTAATCCATAAAGACAAATATCAAAACCCACTGCTTAAAAGCTTTATGGCTTTTTGTCAGCAATGGCAAGCTACAGGACCAAACTGAACCCCATAAAAAAACCGCTCAATGAGCGGTTTGTTATTACGGAGTAAGTTAATCAGTATTTACTTACTATCATGACCATGGTGACGGTCATTGTGTGCTGGCTTGGCGACATCTTGCATGTAGATAGCACGATTAGCTTCAATCACTTTATCTGACGGTAATGGCACAATCTCGAATGCGGGGTCAAACTCTGTCATCACTTTCGCTAAGGTTTCTAAGAAAGATGCATCACCTTTAATGTTAGCCGCTTTACTTGCAAGCAAGTCTTTAACCGTTGTTTGCTTAAGGTTCAGCTTAACGATGTCAGATTGATTAATAGTCAAAGTCGCTGTTGCTGTGTCTTTTACTTTATCAATTTTAGCGTTGCTTAAGTTACCGTTCGAAAGCTCAACCACGAAGATTTCTTTGGTGTCTGGAAGGACTAAGTTAACTTCAAAGGCATATTCTTGCGCTTTAATTGAATCCACTTTAATCGCTAAGTAATCCAGTAACGACCCGACTGGCATTTCAGCAATAATATCTGCTGATGCTGATTTAAGCGCACCCGCTTGACGACCAATACGCAGCTCCTGTGCCCCTGAAAGGTACACGTTTCTCCAACCTGCGCCTTCCGATTGATAACCTAACTGTTCATAAGTATCAGCCAGTAGCGAACGCGCATCGTTGTTACTTGGGTTACTGACAACCACTTTGTTTAATGCTGTTGCCACAAAGTTATATTCACCCTTGGCAAAATCGGCTTTAGCATGCTTCAGCACGGCTTTTTCACCTCCCATGTATTCAACAAACTTAGCCGCTTCCGCTTTTGTTGGTAATGGATTTAGGTTAGCAGGGTTCATGTCAAAGTAACCCAAGTACATGTTATATACGGCGCGTGCATTGTGCGAGTAAGTCCCGTGGTAACCATTGGTGTGCCATGCATCTTTAATTGATTGCGGTAATACTTTTTGGATTTCCCAACCAATATCTTGCAATACCACGCCATTATTAGCCAAACGTAATGACTGGTTATGAACAAAACCATAGTTGTCACGCTGAAGTTTTAAGAAATCATTAATATCATTGTTGCTCCACACTGGTGAGCTGTGCGCTGAGAATAAGAAGTCTGCTTCACCGCCCCATTCTTGGATCATGTTATTGATTTCTTTCGACCACTTAAGCGCATCACGAACTTTAGCGCCGCGTAAGGTATACACATTGTGCATGCCTTTGTAGGTCACTTCCGCTGCCCAAATCGTCTTCATGCTGGGGATATAAGCGACGGCTTCTGATACGGCTTCAGTGCCTGATGCATCCATAAACACCACTTCTAAGCCGTCAATCACTACCGTTTCGAATTTACCCTTTAAGTTTGTTTCGTGGTGTGGCAGCACATAGGTGATCTCGCCTTTAGCAATACCGTTTGATAAGGCGGCATCAACAATAGTGGTTTCTGATGGCACCATAGTCGCACCGTATTGATAAGACGTGCGGCGAGACATGGCATTACCCGCTAGTACGTTTTCATCAACCATCTCTTTGGTGATATTGGCTGAACCGTACACTTTTACGTTAGGAAACATATCTTGTATTCCACGAGAACCCCCAAAGTGATCCGCATGTGAGTGCGAATAAACCATAGCGACAACAGGATCATTATTACCAAAAGGCAAGTTTTTAAGGGCGAAGGCTAACGAGGCTTTGGCTGATTCGCGTGTGGTTAGCGGGTCAAATACAATCCAACCATTATCGGTACGCACTAAGCTCATGTTGGCTAAGTCAGTACCACGAATTTGGAAAATGTTATCGTTCACCTGATACAAGCCATAGGCTTCATTATTCATCTGCGCCTGACGATAAAGCGATGGATTAATGGTATCTGGTGTTTTATCACCGATAAATTCATAGGCATCGGCTAATAGTGCTGCGGTTGCTGCATCAAGCGGGGCAATCAAGTTGGCACGGCCTTCTTGAAACGATTTAGTATCGTCAAACTTTAACCCCTTGGCAAACTCAGTATTGTATGCTTTGGTCGCCTGAGTGGCGGGCTTACCTTGATACATAAATGAGGTTGTTAATGCATGTTCATCCTGGCCAGCAGCGTGGTCATGTGCCACAGCTGAATAGCTAAAAGACAAGCTTGAAATAACGATTGAAGCAATAACTGACTTGTTCATAATTAATCACCCATATTGAGGTTGCTACTTGATGCCAAGCGAATAATCAAAGCGCTCGCTGACTTAATTGCGTTCATCATAAACTGTTAACAATTTAGATAAACAAAGGTAACTATGGTTGATTATTAAGTTATACTTATGAATTAACGCCCGCAGCCATGGTGAAAACTTATGTCAAACAAGATTGATTTGAATCTCTATAGAGTGTTTTCGCAGGTATACCATCACCAGTCGATCACCCTTGCGGCTGAACAGCTTGGCGTGACTCAAGCGGCGGTCAGTGGCTCGATTAAGCGGTTATCAAAGTTATGCGGCCAAGACTTATTTATTCGTAATGGGCGCGGTATTATCGCCACCCTATACGCACATCAACTGATGGAGCAACTACTGCCTTCACTTGAAGTGTTAGAAGGATTAGTTGAAGATACTAAGGTATTTGATAGCAAAAGTTCTCGTCAGCAATTCACTGTTCTAGCCTTCGAATCCATCACAGATCAATTGCTACCGCATACTTTGCATTTGCAAAAGCTAGGCAATCCGTTAATCACCTTTAAAGATCAAAATACCAATGAAACACAAATCAATGAGGCACTATTTTCCCAACAAGCCGATCTCGCCATTGATATTACTGATAGCCGCGATAACACCTTAATTTACCAACCCCTAGCCACGGATGAAATTGTATTAATTTGCCGCCATAATCATCCACGCATTAATGGTAGTGTTAGTGCTGAACAATTTTTTTCTGAGCAACACATTAAGCTCAATCTCACCCGCGCAAATACCTCGATTGTTGATTTTTATGCGGAGAATAATCTGTCTACCCGAAAAGTGGTGGCTGAGTGCAACTCGTTACTCTCGTTAATTTCTTTGGTGGCTCAAAGTGATTGTATTGGCGCCTGTAGCAAATCATTAGCCCATAAATACCAGCAGGCTTTTAATATTCAAATTATTGACATGCCGGTTAACATTAAACCGATACAATTATCGTTAATTTGGCATAGACGACAGCGTAATAATCCTGCGCATAAATGGTTGCGGGACACCATCACTGAAATATACCGGCATCATATTGGTCTAACGCAATGATGTTTAATCAATGAGCGATAAACAGCTCACTGTTGAATAACAAAAAAAAGCCTCGCATTGCGAGGCTAATTTATTTCACCTTAACTCGAGTTAAAAGTGACGGTGAGGTTATTTAGTCAGACTATTTTTTGGTTTCAGGATAAAGGGTGTTCCACCACTCTGGTTCACCTTTAAGCTGTAAGTCAAACCATGCGATTGTGGTGTCCCACCAATCAAAACGTATCTTACGCGCATTAATATGGTGGTCTTGACCGGCAAACTCGACTAATTCTACGTCTTTGTTTAATAACTTAAGCGCGGTATACATGTAATGACTTTCGCCAACTGGCACATTGGTGTCGGCATCACCGTGGATTAGTAATAATGGCGTGGTAATTTTATCAGCATGATACAGCGGGCTTTGATCTACATATAACTCACGGTTATTCCATGGAAAACTACCTCGACTCGCCACACCAGAGTAACCATAACCCCACCAGCCATGTCCCCAGTATGAAGATAGGTTACTGATCCCAGCGTGAGACATAGATGCTGTAAAAATATCTGTTTGAGTCGCTAAATACATGGTCATAAAGCCGCCATAGGACGCGCCCATATTACCTACTTTTTTAGGGTCAACGGCGGTATAAGCCTGCAAGAACGCTTGAGTTCCCTCAATTATGTCGTCCGCACTGTGTTTACCCCAGGCATTAACATGACGGCCACTGAATGCTTGCCCATAACCCGTTGTGCCATTAGGCTGTAATACATACACCACATAGCCTTGCGCCGCCCATAAATTAAATGGCCAGCGTCCAGTAAAGTGACGCCCAACAGGTGAGGTGCCGCCGTAGTAATAAACCAATGCCGGATACTTTTTAGTGGCATCATAATCGACCGGTAAATACACTCGGCCATCAATCAATTGACCTTGTTTATTGGTAAAGTCAAAATCTTCAATTTGGCCTAAACGTGTGGTGGCATAACTAGTGACTTTGCTATCAAACAGCATCACTTTGCGGTTTGACTTTATATTCATCACGTATGCTTGTTGCGGCACAGTTGCCGATGTTCCGGCATAAACAATGGTAGGTAAAGCTTGATCGGTAGCAATACCAAAGCTGTTAACCATTTCGACGCCCGTATCGATTTTACTGAACTTATTTTGGCTTTTATCAAAGAAATACAATGGGGCAAAATCACCCTCTATCACGGATAAAATCAAGTCTCTACCCGCAACCGCTGTCATGCTAGTAATAGCAGGATCAAACTCTTTGCTTAGGGCTGTGATTTGTTCGTTTTTAGTTTCACGCCAATATAATTGACCGTCATAGTCATTAACTTCCATAGCAGGGTCTTGCTTGCCTAGGCCATCCATAAAATTAGGACCGGCCAAAATAAACATGCCATTCTCGCCGTACAAAGCACTACCAAAGGTGCGGTATTCGCCAATTATGACTTCCGTTAAGCTAGCAATATCCAACTCAACTAATTGCGTCAGGCCATGAGCAGGTTGGGCATAGTCGACCACTGAACGTGTCAATAACAGCTTACCTAAGCTGACATCACTGTCTAACAAGTCGCTGCTTTGTTTAGAGTCAGTAAGTTGTCTCATTGCGCCAGATGCCAGATCTAACTGGTAAATCTGGCTGTTATTACGCCAATAGCTCCAGCGATCTTCCAGTGCTTGATAGCGCTTTGAGGTGGCTTTTTCGTCGGCTTTAAAGGTTTTTTGCCAGCTAAATAACAAGGTATCGCCATACCACTGTAAACCAGAGACATCTTCAATTTTATCCGCTACCATTTTTAGAGATAAATCGGCGATATCTAACAGCACGATTTGCTGCCCAGTCACATAAGCTAACTGCTTGCTATCTGATGAAAATGCGCTGCTTTGCGGCGAGCTGTCTTGCCATCGGTAAAGCACTTGGTTGCTAGCAACATCACGTAGCTCGGTAACCGAAATGGCTTTGTCGCCCTCACTAGGGGAATATTCAACCGTTGATTGCAGTAGGTATTTACCATTAGGCGATAACTGCATGCTGCTAATCGTTTTGGCATCAAACAACTGCTGCGCAGACACGCGCTGGGTGTCTTGTTTTACAAAACTCAGAACATCAACATCACTGTTACCCTGCCAATCTAAACTGAAAGGCACATCAGCTTGCTGGCCATCAGCTAACACAATGAGTTGATAATCACCATTGGCTAACACCAGCGGCACTTCATCTGCGGATTTTACGAGCTGCCCATTTAAATACACTTGTGGGTTTTCAAGCCCTTTTATCTTTAGTGTACCCTGGGTAAATCGCTGGGTTGATAGTGGGAGTTGGTAAGCTAACCAGCCCTCGCCTTCCGCTTTTTCTACCGCTGACTGCCAAGTTAATGGCTGATTAAAAACTGACACGGGTTTAGTGGCATCGGGCTGGGTTAATTTTGCCACAAGATTGGCACGTAACGCATCCGCATGAGCACTTTTCGACAATGGCGCAGCGCTTTTTTGGTTAACGGGGCCTAGGCGATGAATATGATTAAGATCGATTTCGACGCCATGCGCCATGCCCGCAACTGCTAAGGCTAAACTGGTCAAAACCAGTGTAAAAGCTTTCATAGAAAGTCCTTTTTTAGGTTATTTTTATAAACTGAAATGTTGAAAAAATAAGGTGTACTAAGTCATGTAATTGTTACATTTTGACAAAAGTGGCTTAAAAATGCATCTGTTTTCGGGCATAAGCCAAACATAGATTTGCAAGTTGATGTAAATCCACCCTAATGCCGCCCTAAATCATCTTGTCTAAGCGACAAACATAAGGTGCCATTGGCCATTTAAGACAACATCATCACGTCAATTTCAGTATAAAACACTGTTTAAACGACAAAAACCATTTTTTAAACCGCTCACCTTAAGCCAATTTTAAAAATGATGATTTAAAATAACGAGCCGGTATAACTAGCTTATAGATAAAGTGCTTATTGAGTGACTATATCGGCTTCTTATTAGTGTGTTTTGTCACGCTGATTATCGATAACTAAGGAAATTTATGGAATTGCTTACAACGTTGTTTATTGGGTACCCCGTTTGGGTATGGGCAATGTTTTTTACTTTTGTCGTTGGCTTATTAGCCTTTGATTTAGGTGTATTACATAAAGAACAGCACGAAATATCTGTCGCAGAAAGCCTTAAGCTGTCGGCATTCTACATTACGATGGGCTTGCTGTTTGGTGCGTGGTTATGGTGGTACAAAGGTTCTACCGCAGGTATGGAATACCTGACGGGCTATTTAATTGAAAAGTCGCTTTCAATGGACAACGTTTTTGTTATTGCGCTTATTTTTAGCAGCTTAGGCATTCCGCGGATATACCAACATCGAGTGTTATTCTGGGGCATATTAGGCGTAATTGTGCTGCGCGCTATCATGATTGGTCTTGGCGCTGTGCTAGTGGCTAAATACCAGGGCATATTGGTGCTGTTTGGCTTGTTCCTTATTTTCACCGGTATCAAAATGCTGTTCTCTGATGATGAACACAGCAGTCTTGAAGATAATAAGTTTTACAAGTGGCTGAGAAGCAAGATGCGCTTTACACCTGGGCTACACCAACAAAAATTTTGGGTGCGCGGTGAAGACCATCAACTCAGTAAAGGGTGGTGGGCTACGCCATTGTTTCTAGCGCTAATTTTAGTTGAAACAGCAGATTTGGTCTTTGCGGTAGACAGTATTCCGGCTATTTTTGCGATAACGCAAGATCCCTTTATTATTTATACCTCAAATATTTTCGCCATTTTAGGGCTACGTGCGTTGTATTTTGCCTTGGCGGCAATGGTGCATCGATTCCACTACTTAAAATACGCTTTATCTGTGGTATTGGTATTTATCGGCGTTAAAGTCGGGCTGGTTTATTTTAACCAAACCGGCTTAATCGACTTTAAAATTCCGACCGCGCTGTCTTTAGGTGTGACCTTTGGTTTACTTTTGGCAGGCGTGTTGTATTCATTGTGGAAAACCCGAGATCAATCGCCAACCTAGGTGTTCAGTTTTAACCTTTCTACTGTGACAGTAAAAAGCCCTCAATCATATTGAGGGCTTTTTTATTCATCTCTTAGCTCAAGCTGACGTTACTTGGCCATCTTACGACCGTATATCAGTAAATATATCGCCGGAATAACAAACAATGACAGTAACGGTGCGGTCACCATACCACCGACCATAGGCGCGGCGATTTTCTGCATCACTTCATTACCTGTACCGCTACCCCACATAATGGGCAGCAAACCAAAGAAGATAGTTGCTACCGTCATGGCTTTAGGGCGAATACGCATTACCGCACCATGAATTAACGCTTCGGTTAAGTCAGAGCGATGATTGTATTGCCCTGCGGCTTGGCGATCTTTAATACTGTTATTCAAATACACCTGCATCACTACCCCAAACTCAGCGGCAACACCTGCAAGGGCTATCATCCCGACCGACACAGCAACCGAGAAGTTAAAGTCGAGCAAATACAATAGCCATGCACTGCCCACTAATGAGAATGGTAGACTTAACATGATCACCGACGCTTGAATAAATGAGCTAAATGTCATCATCAACAGGATAAAAATCACCATTAACATCAATGGAATAACTAACTTCATTTTAGCCTCAACCCGCTGCATGTACTCATATTGGCCAGCAAAGCTGTAACTGTAACGAGGCGGCAAAGTGATTTGTTCATCCAGCGCAATACGTGCCATTTTGATGTATTCGCCAATGGAGATGTCTTGCAAATCAACAAACACCCAACTGATTAAACGGCCATTTTCACTGGCTAACATAGGCGCGCCATCACTGATGGTAATGCTGGCTAAATTACCCAAAGGCACATATTTACCCGTTTTGGTAAGTACAGGTAAGTCTTTGAGTTTTTCTATGTTGTCACGTAGCTCACGTGGGTAGCGAATGATAATAGGATAGCGCTCTTGCCCTTGTATCGACTGGCCAACTTGCATGCCACCAATGGCCATTTGCACCACATCTTGAATATCTTTTAAGGTCATACCGTAACGGGCTGCATTTTTAAGATCGGGTTCGATATCAATATAACGGCCACCACTAGTGCGCTGCGCAAAAGCAGAAGTGGTACCTGGCAACTTGCTCACTACAGCTTCAATTTCAGCACCTATCCGTTGTAGCTCATTAATGTCTGCCCCGGATATTTTTATTCCCACGGGGGTTCTTACCCCAGTGGATAACATATCAATACGGGTTTTAATCGGCTGCACCCATGCATTGGTAATACCGGGCACTTTTACGGTTTTTTGCAGTTCACTAATAATGCCTTCCAGTGTCATACCTTCACGCCAGGTATCACGAGGATTCAACATAATTGTGGTTTCAAGCATGGTTAGCGGTGCGGGATCGGTCGCTGTAATTGCGCGGCCAACCTTACCAAATACCCTTTTCACTTCAGGAATGGTTTTAATCAGGCGATCGGTTTGCTGCAATATTTCCGCCGCCTTGCCTGAACTGACACTCGGTAAGGTGGTAGGCATATACAATAAATCGCCTTCTTCGAGTGACGGCATAAACTCGCTGCCCATTTTAGTCATAGGGTATATCGCACTGCCAAGTGCCATAATAGCGACTAATATAGTCATTTTAGGAAAGCGCAGTACCACGCGTAACAGCGGTTCATACATGGCAATTAATATGCGACTTAGCGGGTTTTTCTTTTCTGCGGGAATTTTGCCCCGCACAAGATAACCCATTAATACCGGAATTAGGGTAATGGCCAAAATAGCCGATGCTGCCATAGCAAAGGTTTTAGTAAAGGCTAACGGATGAAATAATCGCCCTTCCTGCGCTTCAAGTGCAAACACAGGCACAAAGCTTAAGGTAATAATCAATAAGCTAAAAAACAGTGCCGGCCCGACTTCAACCGACGATTGTCGCACTAACTCCCAATGGGCTTCACCCGTTGGCGCTTCGCCATCATGTTGGTCGCGATAATGCTCAAGGTGTTTATGGAGGTTTTCGACCATCACAATGGCGGCGTCCACCACTGCACCAATCGCAATTGCAATCCCGCCTAAACTCATAATGTTGGCATTGACACCGATCATGTTCATCACAATAAAACTGACTAAAATTGAAATCGGTAATGAAATGATCGCCACTAAGGTTGAGCGAGCATGCAGTAAGAAAATAAGGCAAATAAAGCCGACCACCAGCATTTCTTCTAGTACTTTACGCTTGAGGTTATCAACCGAGTTTAAAATGAGTTCCGAGCGATCATAGGTAATCACTAGCTCAACACCATCGGGTAAACCATTCTCAATTTCGGCTAATTTTGTTTTAACGTTGTTGATGGTTGCTAGGGCATTTTCACCGTAACGCATCACCACAATGCCACCAACGACTTCGCCTTGACCATCAAGCTCGGCAATACCTCTTCGAGCCGCAGGGCCAGTACGCAGTTGCGCCACATCTTTCATCAATACTGGCGTGCCCGACTCTGCCACAATACCTAAAGGGATTTCGGCAAAGTCTTCTAGAGTTTGGCGATAACCCGACGAGCTGATCATGTACTCAGCTTCGGCCATTTCAATCACCGAGCCACCGGTAGAACTGTTCGAGTTATCCAGCGCATTCCTGACCGTCATCAAGTCAATTTGATACAACGCCAGTTTGTGTGGGTCGACAATAATTTGATACGCCTGCTCCATGCCGCCAATAGTGGCGATCTCTGAAACACCTTCAACGCTTTGCAATTCTAATTTTAAAAACCAGTCCTGCAGTGATCGAAGCTGAGCTAAATCATGCTTACCTTTACGGTCAACAAGGGCGTATTGAAATACCCAGCCCACGCCAGATGCGTCAGGCCCTAATGAAGGGGTGACGTTAGGCGGTAATTGACCTTGTGTTTGCGATAAATATTCTAAAACCCGTGATCTAGCCCAATAGATGTCTGTGCCATCCTCAAAAATAATGTACACATAGGAATCGCCAAACATCGAAAAGCCACGCACGGTTTTCGCGCCAGGCACGGCTAGCATCGCCGTCGACAATGGGTAGGTAATTTGGTCTTCAACTAACTGCGGTGTTTGGCCTGGATATGAGGTTTTTACAATCACCTGCACATCAGATAAATCAGGTAAAGCGTCTAAAGGCGTCATCCGCATGGCTTGATAGCCAATTAATGCGATAACCACGGTCATTAACAACACCATGGCGCGCTGCTTAATCGACGCACTAATTATTTTTTCTAACATAGTGAGCTCCGATTAATGATTTGCGTGTGGATCAAGCGCAGCACTATTGCTGCCACTTAATCGCTGCAAACTACCTTGAATACTGGCTTCAGAATCAAGCAAGAATTGCCCCGACACAATCACTTTATCGCCAGCCTTTAAGCCTTCGGTGATTTCAGCTTTACCCTGGGCAATCATGCCAACTTTAACGGGTACAGAAGCAAATTGGTTATCACTGCGTTGCACCACAACACGGTTTTCACGCCCGGTAAGAATTAACGCCTCGGTTGGAATGGCTAAAACCCCGCGGTTTGGACCACCAAACAGTTTTACATCCACTAAGGTGCCTGGTTTTAATTGCTGATTCGGGTTATCTAAGCGAATTCTTACCCGCATTGCCCGTGTCACTGGGTCTAACTCTGGGTAGATGTAATCTATGCTGGATTCAATATCAAACAGGCCTTGCGCCGCAGACGTCACCTCAACTGGGCGACCTTGTTTTAACCAGCTTTGTTCATTCTCAAATACATCGGCAATCACCCACACACTGCTTAAATCAACGATTTCAAACAAGGTATCACCCGGTTGCACGTACATGCCATGACGCACTGTAAGCCGGCTAATTAATCCATCTTGCTCGGCATAAAATGGCACGCGATAAAGGGTGTCACCGGTGCGCTCTAATTGCTGAATCGACGCCGAACTTACCCCTAATAACTCAAGGCGTAGGCGAGCTTTTTTCAACAATAACGCACCACGGTTTTTATCCTGCTTAAGGTAATCTCTGGCTTGCATGTAATCATCTTGAGCATTTATCAGCTCAGGTGAATACAGCTCATACAATAATTGGCCTTTTTTTACTTGCTGGCCAACCGTATGCACCTTAAGGGTTTCTATCCAGCCAGTCACTCGGGTATGTACATGACCAATCATATTTTCATTGTATTCTACCGTACCTATGGTTTTAACTAGCTTCCACAGGGTGCCCTCGGTAACGGTTTCACTGCGCATGCCTAACGCCTGCTGCATGCCCCCAGAAACGCCAACAACCACTTCCTCGCCCACTTCACCTAGGGTGACTTTTTCTAAGTTCATGCCACAAATTGGACAGGTACCAGGAGCATCAGACACCACATGCGGGTGCATGGGACAAACATATTTGATGTTCGCGTCATTAGCGCTGTTTTTAGTCGGTAGTAGTGCCGGCTGTGGTTGATTAAAAACCTTGTCAGCAGTGGTGGTGCTATTTACAGCATCCATTGGCTGTGCAGTATGATCATGCCCCGCATGTTCATCCTCGGAAGCAAATGTCACTGATGGCATCAGCAAGCTTGTGGTTAGCATTAAAACAAACGTAAATACGCTTTTACAGGGGGATATTTTCATATAGACCTCGAACTATTTAACACTCGTAAGTGTTAAAACTCGTAAGTGTTAAAACTCGTTTAAAAAGAAACAGTAAAATTTGCTGCTAACATGGGCGATATACCATAAATGCGCAGCTAAGATGTTTACGTTAGACGATAGGAGGTCTAAAAGCTGGCGGGAAGTCGATAGAGAAACTGTTTACAGCCACCGCGATAGGGGCTGGATTAGCAGGAGCATTAGCAATAGCTAACTGAATATCACTTAAGTCAGCGGTAAAGGTAATGGTTAAGCAATGATTACAATCGATACTGCAACCGCCTACACCATTACAACAGCTGTTGTTATCTGCTTGCTGCGATTTCTGATCAGGCAGCATATTGCCATGACAATCTGTCATAGCGGAGGCATGCTGCATTGAGGTCAGAGGCACATTATTATCTGAACCATCACTCAATGTTTGACTCACCATATGGGATTGTTGATGATCCATCGGCACCATAGAACTACCATTAGCTAACAAACCTTGTCCGACAAGTGCGAACAAAGTGAAAGTAATTAGCCAGTAGTTTTTCAGTGTTTTTTGCATCGCACTCAAAATCCAATATGCCGGACTGAATAAATCTTACAGCATCTTACGATGGCGATTATTCAATATAGGCTCATAAAATATCAACTAATAGAGTTGACCGTGTAAACCATAAAATGCTTTCAATCTAAAACAACTTTGGTCGTTAGCTCAGCTAACAAACAAGTCGATAAAGGCAATAGCATAACGCTAAATTCATGCTGATGATAACTTTTTTATTGTTGTCATTGTGTGACAAATGCCTAATTTAGCAATAACTATAACAATTTTATCGCAGCGGGCTTTGACCGAGTACCACGCTTGCGGCGGTATTTTCCTTTTCGAAGTAAATCAATGCACCAATAACACCCGGTAACGGTTAACCACAAACTGAAAAAGGCCATCAACATCATAGGCAGATTATTAAAACTACCTTCATTAAAATAATCCATAAAATGCAGCATAAAAAAGATATCGGCTAACTTTTTATGCTGATCACTGTGGCCGACTATTCGCCCAGATTGCGCCTCAACATACACTTGAGTATCGATGTCGTCAGTAAAGTTGACCTGCCATGTGGGGTTTTGTTGTTTTGGAAAATCGCTAATCGGTGGGGTGAGTAATTTGAGTTCGGCTACCTTGCCCTCACCTGTATATGACGCTTGCGCTAACCTTGTTACCAGCTCTTCATCAAGAGTGACCACCTCACCGCTATAGGCATCGACCAAGGTGTATTCATGATAAGAATGCGCATACAAGCCTTGCTGATGGCTAAGTAAATAATAGGGCTTAGCCAATAAAAATACCGTATCTAACGCCATGCTATCACTATGTTGTTCAAGTACAGCTTTAGGCTCAATCAACTGAGTCATATCAAGCTGATGTTGAACCATATCCTGACTAAAATAGCTTAGCCCTGCCGCTTTGGTGTGATCCATCAAATTGAAATACAGGCCACTGGCTAACCACAGCACAAACTGAATCCCGACAATGACCGACGCCCATTTGTGCAATTTTCTAATCCAACGCATTAGGCAACTCCCACGCGTTGAACGCGGCTTTTTTTACGGCGTGTAAACTGGCCTTTGAACACCCTGAATACACTAACACCATGCCAGTCAGTGCCCCACCACTGGCTAGCAAGGCGACCCAAAACAGCAGCATATTATCTATATCTTCACCGCTGCTGTAGTCCATAATATGAAACCTAAACATCCAATCAAACCAACGCCAAAACTCATGGCGCTTGCCCACCAAGATGCCAGTTTGTGCCGAAACATAAAGCGACGGGGCACCAAAATCATTAAAGTTGACTCGCCATGCTGGCAAATGGCGTGGGCTTAACTCAAAAGGGGGATTGTCGGTAATCAGCGTCACCTCGGCAACATCGCCCTTGCCCGTGTAAAAGTATTGCGCAACTGATACGGCCGTTAACTCTGATAATGGTGATAACACTTGGCCGCTATTAGCGCTAATGACTAATTTTTTAGTGGGCTCGCCATCCGCTAAGGTCAGCCTATAAACAGTTTCACCTAACAAGGTATCGACACTGATCTTGTCAATATGGGGATAAGCTTGAATGAGCTGTTGCAGTGAATAATTCATCTGGGCGGGCTGCACTTTAGATTGCGGGGTGATAACCAAATCATCGCCATGGATAAAATCGATATCCATATAGACCATATAAGCGCCCGTGACCGACCATATCGCAAATTGCAGCCCTAAAAATAACATCAACCATTGATGAAGCGTTCTTGCGGTTTTATGCATGACTTTCTCTGTATTTGAGCTAAAACACTTTTATATTATTACCTTAACAGTTTTAGCTAGGTGATCATTAATCATCTTGTTGCTGCAATAATAGCTTAATACCTTGATAGCTTTGCTGATTGTTTAGCACTGATTGGCACCCAGTTGTTGAGCTTGGGAGGAGGATAAGTTCAACATCATCGATAAGTTTGCGCGATAAGCGTCCCTCACGGCAAGCTTGCACAACCCACTGTTGGTAAGCTGGATAATTGGCAGCCATATTAACTGAAACCACCCGATTGGCGAATTCAATATTAGCCAGACGCTGTTTGTTATCAATATCGGCTTGGCTGCCTGAAGTTAAATAATGAGACACCCCTTTAAATATCGATTTGCCATTATCATCTTTACGGGCTTGAGTTTGTTCGATAACCCACACACCATGCTCACCAATAACCGACAGATGTTTATCAGCAATATTGACTAACAGTGCGGTATTTTCATCCACACCAAATCCCATTTCACTATCAGTGGAGGCGGTTAGCATTAACAATCTTATTTGGCGATCCCGCTCAGAAAAATGCGTATCCATTATCCCAAAAGGAAATAACCCCAAGCCACCCTCTGCACGATAGGTCACTGCCGTTGCGGGGATATCCCCATCACACTGATTCATTTCGCATCGCTCACTCGGTGGTGTGGCACTCAATACACCATGCTGAATTGCGCCGTCACTAGTGCCGCCAGTGATCATATTATTAGCTGTCATTACAGCAGTGCCCGCACTCGTCCCGCCAATCACGATTTGTTTATTGGCCAAGCGATTTTTAATCACAGTTAACGCTTTAGACGGCTTTTTATCCGGCGTTAACCATGCTGTTAAGGTTAAACTTTGATCGCCACCATTTAAAAATAAGCCATCAATACTTTTCAGTAACTTATACAATTTTTCAGGTGATTCACACAGGCGTTGTTGTAATTGCGTGTGTTCAGGATAAAGCCGAGCTTTATCAAAATTGCCTTGTAGTTGCTGACGCAACATTGGTAATTTCTCGCATTGATCATGATGTATACCAGCTTGCAAAGCCGCATCTAAGGGCAGCCAAATAACATCAGCGCCAGCTTGTTCAAAAGCACTGGTGTAGAAAGAAATGGACTCAAACGGGTCTCGGGCAGAAGCGGTTACAATACCAATTAATGGGCGTGTCGCATCGGGATTTTTTAGCTGTTTTTTTAGTAAAGCCTGCAAGGTAAATAGTCGATAAATAGCCGGACCATAAGGCTTGGTTGTGGCATCAATCCTGACTTGTTCTTGCAAGGGGCGGCCATCAATAGAGTGTTGTTCTTGTTCTAATAAATCGAGTAAAGCATAGTATTGCTGATCGGTTAACTCATCCAATAAATGCTTATCAACCTGATACACAGCATCTTTTAACTGGTTTAAATTAACGCTGCTTTTTGCTGCTTTTCGACTGGCTTTGCGCAGATTGTTCGTTTGATTTAAAGATAATGTTTGCAAGCTAAAATGATTAAGTGCTCGCTCAAGCCAATCAAGACTGAAGTGATATTGAATTGATAATTTGGCATTAGGTGAAAAAGTGATGCTGTCGACGCAGGAATGAGGTGAAAGTGAGCTACAGGTTTTTAAGCCGCCCCCAACTAACATCAAATCAAACCCAGGCGATAATGGTTTTTCTAGCTTTGGTGAAACGTCTTGATTTGCCCATACATTACCAACAAACAATAATTGCAGTAATGAGCTAAAAGCTAAGGTGCTAAAAAATATAAATAATTTAATTTTAGAAATAATTTTCATGGTTGCACTCAAAAAAAAGTGTCTGCCACGTATTGACTCAAGTATCATATTACGGATAGCCTCTTAACATATCAACAACAAAAGATTATTTTTTATAACATGATATTTTCAGCAACTCTTTTCCAAAGATACCACTTCCGTAATTGGTATCTGTCTGAATGGTGGGACGAATAACCTACTGAACACGTTAGTGTTTGGTGGAGTTTTGTCTAGCCGTCTTACTCCCCTCTCAATCATTTGATTGACGTTGTACTGCCTGCAAACATTTATTAATGCCAAGCGTATTGACTCACGCGCAGTGTAGCTACGTCTAAAAATTACAATTAGAGATTTATCGGGAGCTTACCATGAGAAGTTCAGTACTTTTATGCGCCGTGTTTGGCATGGCGTTATCACCTGTTGCCTTAGCCGTTGCCAACGAATTAGAAAAATCACAACCAGAACAGACCGTAGAACGGGTTGAAGTGACGGGATCACGCCTTAAAGGCGTCGATATGGAAGGGGCTAACCCTTTACAAAGTTTTAGCCAGGATGAAATAGCCAAAAAAGGCTATGGATCTGTCAGTGAGTTTTTACGTGATTTACCCCAGGCATCGAGCGCTGGAACATTCTCTGAGTCTGGCGGCGTAGCAGGAGCAGATGGCGCTCCTGCTGGCGCTTCAGGGGTCAGTTTACGAGGGCTAGGTTCAAGCTCTACCCTAGTATTAGTCAATGGTCGACGTGTTGCAGTGGATTCATTTTCAAACGGTTCTGACTCATTTGTGAACGTTAACTCCATCCCGCTTACTGCAATCGAACGGATTGATGTGTTAACCGATGGCGCCTCATCGATTTATGGTTCTGACGCTATAGCTGGGGTAATTAACTTTATCCTACGTAAAGATTTTGTCGGCCATGAATTAAGTGCACAATATGGTAATGACACTTCAGACCACGATGCCAGTAAAACCAATCTGACCTATGCGGGCGGGTTTGAAACCACTAATAGTAATACAACCATTGTGGTTGACTATGCTACGCGCAATCCAATTTTTAACAGTGATAGACCGGTTAACGTGACATATGAGTCTAATACGCGTATGTCAATTGACGGTGATGACTACGCAGAAAACTGGTGCGGTGACGACACTCAAAAAAGCGGTAGTCGTTGTAACTATGACTACGTGATCCAACGCGCCATTCAACCTGATTATGAAAACATAGGCGCTACACTGAATCATATCTATCGACTTGATAGTGGTTTAGAATTTTTTGCTGAAGGCATGTTTCAACAAAATAACGGCTCATCCTATGAAGCTCCAGCTGGCTACACGGCTTATGTGGCCGGTGATTCGGTAAATGTTCCTCAATACGTTCAAGATATCGATATGCTAGATGGCAGCGTGAGTGATTTTATCACTGTAAGAACGCGTTTTCCTGAACGTCGAATTCAAGAATATGACACCCAAAGCTATCGTATGCTAGCCGGTATTCGAGGGGATATTGCCGATTGGAGTGTTGAGTCGGCACTGAGCTACGGAAAATCGACCAATGAAATTAAAAACGTATCTGGCTATATGAATGCCAATCGTCTAGATGCAGCGGTGGCAAACGATAGCTTTAATCCATTTAATTTAGGTCAAGATAGCAGTGCAGCCCAAATAGCGGCATTACGAGATCCTGGCGTGCGTCAGGGTGAGTCTGAAGTTTTATCACTCGATTTTAACTTCGCTGGAGACTTATTTGAGCTGCCTGCGGGTACGGTCAGTTCAGTATTTGGTGGCGAGTTCAGAAAAGAAGATATTTTTGATAAACCTTCAGTGAATGCCGTTAATAATGAAATCATTGGCTTGGGCGCCAGCGACGCCGCCGCAGATCGCACCCAATACGCTGCTTATGGTGAGTTTAACTTTCCATTAGCTGAATCACTCGACTTAATAGCAGCCTTACGTTACGACCATTACAGTGATTTTGGTGGTGATGTAAACCCTAAAGTTTCGTTACGTTATAACCCAATCGATGAGCTGGTATTACGAGCATCTTGGAGTACAGGGTTTAGAGCGCCATCGTTATCGCAACTTGGGGCAGGTACTTCATTAGGCAGCCAATATATTAATTGCGGTGCAGATGAAGCTTATAACGCATTATGTGGCACAGCTGGTGCCGATTTAGGCGAATTAGAGTTTGACCAAGAAACCATAGGCAATAAAGGCTTAGAAGCAGAAAAGTCGCAAGCGATTAATGTGGGCATGTCCTGGAATGCGACCGATGAATTGCAATTGACTGTCGATTATTGGCGCTATGAGCATGACGACATTGTTGATATTGACGCGAATACCACTTTGGATGCCTGTATTAAAGATCCTGCTAACGTGGTCGGTAGTATTGCTGAATTAGGCGATAATTTTGGCTGTGTCGTTGATGGACGAGGTGATATTAGCTTCTTACGCACAGGTTATTTTAACGTTGGCAATCAAAGTACTGACGGCTTAGATTATAACGTTAACTATCGCTTAGACACCAAAACAATAGGTGAGTTTAAGTTCTATGTAGCTGGCACCGAAACCTTCTCGTTTGAACGCAAAGTGACACCGACTAGTCCTGTTGAAGACTTATTAGGCAAGCTCAGTGGTGCATCTGAAACCGCGCGCCCTGAACGTGTTATTGATTTAGGCACAGACTGGGAAGTTGATAACTGGAATGCCAACATTTCAGGTCATTACATTAGCTCCATGGGTGACGGTGACTTTAAGTTTGATAATGAAACCGTTGAAGATTGGTTAACCTTTAGCGCCAGTATTGGCTATGAACTTAACGAAAATCACACTGTATTGTTATCGGTCCGCAACCTAACCGATGAAGAGCCACCCTATGCTTCTTCACCTACTAATGGCTATGCCAGCTCGGTACATGATTGGCTCGGACGCCGCTGGAATGTACGTTATACTTTTAAGTTTTAAATAACTTAAGCCATGTAGGTCGTGCATAGCACGGCCTACATTTTCTATCACCAAAATAAAAAGTATAACAATATGAAGTTACAGACAGCTCGAGAAATGCCAGATGCCTTCATCATCTTGTTTTTTGTTGTGTTATTTGCCGCAATTACCACCCACTTTGTCCCAGCAGGTTTTTTTGAAGTGGCTATCAATCCTGATACCAATAAATCAGCATTAATTGCCGGTAGCTTTCAGTTTGCCAGCGACTATCAGGGTGTGCCTTTATTTGCCGAACAGGGTGAAATTGGCTTTCTCAATTTTGCCTTTGAAGGCATGGTTTCAGGTGACAAATGGGGCTCAGCCATTGGAGTAATGATGTTTATCATTATTACTGGCGGCGCCTTTGGCATCATCATGCAAACCAAAGCGGTTGATAATGGTATTTTGGCGTTAATCGCTAAAACCCAAAAGTTTGAACTGGCTTTTATTCCTATTCTATTTGTATTATTTTCTGCAGGCGGTGCGATATTTGGCATGGGCGAAGAAGCCATTGCCTTTTGTATTGTGCTGTTACCCTTAATGCGCGCCATAGGCTACGACGGTATTGTGACAATTTTAGTCACTTATGTGGCGACTCAAATTGGTTTTGCCGCATCTTGGATGAACCCTTTTAGTGTTGCAATAGCTCAGGGTATTGCTGACCTTCCGTTAATGTCAGGCTTAGAGTTTAGAGTGATAATGTGGTTTATTTTTACCTCTGTCGGTGTTGCATTTACTATGCACTACGCCCAAAAAATAAAACGACATCCTCAATTATCACCCTGCTTTAGCGAAGACGTTATTTCAACTGAGCCGCAGGTAAAAGTTAAATTCAATTTAACCGATGGCCTTATTCTCACCACTTTTATGCTGGGTATTGTTTGGGTTATTTGGGGTGTTATTGCCAGAGGTTATTATATTCCCGAACTGGCAAGTCAGTTTTTTACCTTAGGTTGTGCGATAGGTTTAATCGCCATTCTCAGTAAACGCCTTAAAGTTAATGATGTTGCCAATGCCTTTAAAAAAGGCGCACAAGAATTATTGCCGGCGGCAATGATTGTCGGCATGGCCAAGGGTATCGTGATTATATTAGGCGGCGATCAAGCGGACACTCCATCTGTATTAAACACCCTGCTGCACTATACTGGTCTATTTTTAGGACAATTACCTGAAACCGTTTCAGCGGTTTTTATGTACTTATTTCAATCCATATTTAACTTTTTCATCGCATCGGGTTCTGGCCAAGCTGCGTTAACTATGCCGATTATGGCGCCATTGTCTGATATTTTAGGCTTACCCCGTCAAATTGCCGTATTAGCCTTTCAATTAGGTGACGGCTTAACCAATATCATCATCCCAACATCTGCCGCGCTGATTGGCTGTCTTGGTGTCGCTAAAGTAGATTGGTTTGTTTGGGCCAAATTTATATGGCGATTTATGTTGCTGCTGGTCAGCATTTCGATCACGTTTATGATTGTTGCCGTCAGCATCAATTTTAGCTAAGGGTTTTCATGCAATTATTTAAAAATGCACAAGTTTATGCCCCAATGTACCTGGGTAAAAAAGATGTTCTGTTGGGCGGCGGTAAAATTATTGCCATTGAAGATAATATTGAACTCACCGCCAATTCATTCATTACAGTCATTGATGCAACAGGACGACTATTAACCCCAGGATTTGTAGACTCACTGGTGCACATTACCGGTGGGGGTGGCGAAGGCGGATACACGACTCGCACCCCTGAAATGCATATAAACGATGCCATTAAAGGCGGCGTAACTACTGTGATAGGCGTACTGGGGACTGATGCTCAAACCCGCAGTTTAGAAAATCTTCTCGCCAAAGCATATGCGTTAGAAGAGCAAGGTTTATCAGTATTTTGTTATACCGGCTCCTACCACTTGCCTATGGTCACCATTACCCAATCAGTTAAGCATGACATTATGCTGATCGATAAATTTATTGGTGTCGGTGAAGTGGCTATTGCTGATCATCGCAGCTCGCAAATAACCTCACACGAAATGGCCCGACTCACATCAGAAGCAAGAGTAGCTGGCATGCTGGCTGGTAAAGTCGGGATTGTTAGTATTCATGTGGGGGATGAGCCCAGTAAACTCGATTTACTTGAACAGGTGATTAGTCAGTTTGATATCCCCATTACCCAGTACTACCCAACCCATATTAACCGCAGCAAAGCGCTGTTAGAGGCAGGGATTGAGTTTGCCCTTAAGGGTGGGTTTATTGACTTCACCACCAGCACCACGGCACAAATTATTCAACAGGGGGAAGTTCCCGCTGCAAAAGCATTAGCATTAGCACTAGACAAACAGACTCCAATTAGCCAGCTAACTATGAGCTCAGATGGTAATGCTAGTCTGCCGGTATTTGATACTAAAGGTAACCTAGTTGATTTACAGATGGGCCAAGTTAGTAGCCTACATCAAGCTATGGTTGATGCTGTTAATCTATTCGACGTGCCTATTGAACTTGCTTTAGCCTCAATAACTGAGTCACCGGCAAATATATTAAGGCTGACACACAAAGGCAGAGTAGCTATTGATATGGACGGCGATATTAATTTATTGAATGCTCAGACACTGTCTATTGAAGCGGTGTACAGTAAAGGTAAGTTAGTTTTTTCTGAGGGAATATCGCGTCTTAGTATACCGTTCTAATCATGATTAAAACGGCTATATAGAGCTAACTTAACATTGAATTGTTAGCTCTATAATCTTATTAATGCTCATGCTGATATATTTGCCCAACTTCTAAAACAGGTGATGCATCTAACTTTTCTGCATCCATCATGCTTGAAATTCGTTGCATGGTCGCCAACATCTGCGACTGTTCCCACTCTTGCATTGACTCAAAGCGGGCAATGAAGTGATCTTGCAAAGGCTTAGGAGAGTCTTTAATTATCTCTTTGCCTTGATCAGTTAAACTGATCCCCACCTTGCGCTTATCTGTGGTTGAACGCGTACGCGTCACCAACCCTCGCTTTTCTAAACGATCGACAATACTGGTAATGGTTGCTGAGCTTAAGTTAATGGTTTTAGCCACTTCTTTAACCATAGCACCGTCATGTTCCGCAATAGACAGCAAGACCAATAGTTGTGGGCTTGTTAAGCCAGTCTCTTTAGATAACTTCTTTGAATACAAATCAATCGCGCGGATTACCTGCCGCAAAGAGACCAGTAACTCTTCATACTTTTTCATCGGACTTATTCACCCCAACTATCTGTTCAACGCTAATAATTACAATTCTATCAAAATCTGAATAACTCATAAACAGACTATTTTGTTTATTTTAAAACGAAATAGTTGTCATAAAGTTACCAACATGGGTTGATCTTCCCCGTTAACAACGTATCATAATGGTTCGTACTCTAATCATTCGTGGTGAATCATATGAAACGCAATAATTTTATGAGAAAAATCTTCAAATCAAAAGTAAAGCCTAAGAGAATCGCTAAGAACTCAATGGAACTCCTTTGTTTCTGGTTAATTCTTGCGACTTATGTTTTTAGCCCTTTGTATACAATATATAAGTCGAACTCAAACAATAACGCAGGAAAGTAATGAATTATACCTATTTCACATTAACGTTATATTTTATGTTAATGCTAGGCATCGGAATTTATGCCGCTAAAAAATCCACTTCTAACTTATCTGATTACATGTTGGGCGGCAGAAAAGTCAGCCCTCAAGTAACCGCACTTTCCGCTGGAGCCTCAGACATGAGCGGCTGGATGCTGATGGGTTTACCCGGCGCTATTTTTGTCTCTGGTTTTAGCACCATCTGGGTTGCTGTGGGCTTAGTTGTAGGTGCCTGGGCAAATTATAAGTTAGTCGCCCCTAAGTTACGTGTATACACCGAAGTCGCTAATGATGCGTTAACCTTGCCAGATTTCTTTGGCCAACGTTTTCACAAAAAAGATGGCATTATTAAGCTGGTATCTGCGATTGTCGTCATTATCTTCTTTACGCTTTATACCTCTGCAGGCTTAGTTGGCGGCGGCAAACTATTTGAATCAGCATTCGGGCTCGACTATCAGCTAGGCGTTTTCATTACCATGTTTGTGGTGGTAGCTTATACCTTATTAGGTGGTTTTCTTGCGGTAAGTCTGACTGACTTTGTGCAGGGCGTGATTATGTTCATCGCGCTAGTTATGGTGCCCGTGGTGGCTTTTACTTATTTTGAAAGCACAGAAACCATGATGGCTTACTCACTAGAAGAGATCCCCTCGTTCAGTCAAAGTCTTGAAAGCCTGACCGTATTGTCATTATTATCCAGCTTAGCATGGGGCCTAGGCTACTTTGGTCAACCACACATTATTGTTAGGTTTATGGCAATTGATACAGTTAAGAATATCAAAACGGCAAGACGCATTGGCATGAGTTGGATGACGGTTACCATTGTGGGTGCGCTAGCAACAGGGCTAACTGGGGTGGCGTATGTGAATAAATATAATGTTGATTTAAAAGATCCTGAAACCATATTTATTTTCTTTTCAAACGTCTTATTTCACCCACTAATTAGTGGTTTCTTATTAGCCGCTATTTTAGCCGCGGTAATGAGCACAATATCATCACAGCTTTTAGTGTCATCAAGTTCACTCACCGAAGACATTTACCGTGTTTACAGTAAAAAAAAGCTGTCGCAAAAACACTTAGTGAATGTGGGCAGAGGATGCGTATTTGTCGTTGCACTAATAGCGGCAGTCATGGCATTGCAACCTTCTAGCAATATTCTTGGCATTGTCAGTAATGCATGGGCAGGGTTTGGTGCCGCATTTGGTCCGTTAATTTTGTTCTGCCTGCTGTGGGAACGCGTCACTTATAGTGGTGCACTAGCCGGAATTATCACTGGTGCAGCAACAGTATTATTTTGGATTTATGCGCCTGTGTTAGAAGGCGGCGCAACACTCAGTAGCTTAGTGTATGAAATGCTACCTGGGTTTTTAATTAGTGCACTCAGCATATGGCTTGTTAGTCTTTGGAGCGAAAAGCCTTCAAAGAAAATAACTGACCAATTTAAAGAAGTTAATCAAGTATTGATTGAAAGCACATCATAAGAGGAAGTATGTCTTTAAGTAATAACAAACGGATCGTTATCAAGGTGGGCAGTGCATTAATTGCCCCAGGCAGTGACGGTTGCAGTCCTAAATACCTGAAAAACATTGCCGACTTTATTAAATCTTGCCGTAAGCAAGGCCTGCAAGTCATATTAGTATCTTCAGGCTCTGTTGCTGCGGGTCGTCAATGGTTTAATGTTGAGAACCCTTCAAAAGCATTGAAGAAAGCCATGGCCGCCGCGGGTCAAAACGACATGATGGCAATATGGGCTAAGTTGCTTGATATGCCACTGGCACAAATATTACTGACTCAAGGCGACTTATGTAACCGCGAGCGCTATGTCAGTATAAAAGAAACTATCGAGTCATTACTCGAATATAACGTACTGCCAGTGATTAATGAAAATGACACTGTCACCTCTGAAGAGTTGAAAGTGGGCGATAATGATAATCTCGCCGCAATGGCTGCCGCGGCCATTAATGCTGATACTTTAATTATGTGCACTGATGTTGATGGGCTTTATGATAAAAACCCACACAGCCACAGTGATGCAAAATTATTACAGCAAGTGGATGTCATCACACCGGAAATATATGCCATGGCAGGTGGAGCAGTAAGCTCAACAGGCACAGGTGGTATGCAAACTAAGATTGAGGCTGCAGAAAAAGCCACCGCACATGGTATTGATACCTTCATTATTAATGGTTTTGACGTTAACTCTTTTAACCAGTTACTTGAAGGTAAAAATCCTGGTACTCACTTTTTACCTAGCAACGAGCCATTATCACCCGCAGTGCATTGGATGACTCACACAGTTCGCGAACGTGGCGAAGTGATCATTAATGACACCACCACAGCGTTTGGTGACAATGAAGATATGTTGACCCGCGAAAATATTATTGAAGTGAAAGGTCAGTTTTCAGCAGGAGACACCATTTTAGTCACCACAGATGATGGCACTAGAGTGGCTAAAGCCATGACGAATTACAGTAGTTGCTTATTAAATTATATCGCCCAAGAGCAAGACGATATAAAAACAACCGACGGCTATTTTTCTCAAGACAATTCTATTATCGCAAAAGAGCATTTAACCGTTTTGGAGAACACATGAATTTAATGACAACTATGTCACAGCAGGCGTCACAAGCAGCACGCGTGTTAGCAAATTTAGATACAGCTACAAAGAATAAGGTTTTGTTAGTCATGGCCGCCGAACTGCGTAAAGGTTCACCCGCCATACTTGAAGCCAATAAGTTAGATATGGATGGCGCTAAGCAAGATAATGTCGCCAGTGCAATGCTTGACCGTTTATTGCTAAATGAAGATCGCATTGAGCTGATGGCTAAAGGTATAGAAGACATTGTAAAGCTTGAGGATCCAGTAGGTAAAATACGTGATATCGGCGAGCAACCTAACGGCCTTAAAATCAGTAAAATGCGCATGCCTTTAGGCGTTGTGTGTATGATTTATGAAGCAAGACCCAATGTGACCGCAGATGCTGGTGCCCTGTGCTTCAAGTCAGGTAATGCCATTATTTTACGCGGCGGTAAAGAAGCGATTCATTCAAGTAAAGCTATCGCGACTATTTTACAAAAAGCCTTAGCTTCGTTCGGCTTACCTGAAGCATTAATCAGTGTGGTACCTAATGCTGACAGACAACTGCTAATGGATTTGATGGATCAACGCGGCCTGATTGACGTGATCATTCCCCGTGGCGGCGAAGGGTTAATTAACTTTGTCACAGACAACAGTAAAGTACCGGTTATTCAGCACTTTAAAGGTGTTTGCCATCTGTACGTTGACAAAGATGCTGATTTTGACAAAGCCATCAATATTTTGCTGAATGGCAAGACCCAGCGTACTGGGGTGTGTAATGCACTAGAAGGCTTAGTGGTTCACCAGCAAATTGTTAACGACTTTATGCCGTTAGTGGCAAAGCACCTAGCTGAACATAAGGTTACCATCAACGCCTGTGCCACCAGCCTGCCATTCTTTAAGCAAGCTAATTTATTGGCTGATGAAGATTTTGGTCAAGAGTATCTTGATTTAGAAATCGCGATTAAAGTGGTCGATAATATGGATAAGGCCTTAGATCATATTCATCAAAATGGCAGCCATCACACTGAAGTCATTTGTACTGAAAACCCTGAGCGTGCTCAACGTTTTCAGCGTAGTGTTGATGCCTCGGTTGTAATGGTCAATGCCTCATCTCGCTTTTCTGATGGTAGTCAGCTAGGTTTAGGTGCCGAAATTGGTATTGCCACCACTAAGCTACATGCCTATGGTCCTATGGGATTAGAAGCATTAACCGCTGAAAAGTTTTTAGTGTCTGGTAACGGTCATGTTAGAGGTTAGTCATTAGCTTTGAGCAAATGAAAACCACTAAAGTAAGCTGGTTAACTTCAGCTTAGGATAGCTAAATAAAAAGAGGCTCACATTATGTGAGCCTCTTTTTTATACATTAAAGCGATAGCTCAAACTAGGCTTAGTCAATAAAGGTATTCGCACCCGACAGCTATTCACATGTAGTTTGAAAACATGATTAATCACTTATGCTAAATGCTGAGTAAAAAATGCCAATGTTCTTTGCCATGCTAACTCAGCATTAGCTTCATCATAACGGCTAGTAGAATCATTATGAAAACCATGATTAGCATTTTTGTACATGTGCATTTGATAAGGTACATCAAAAGTTTTTAAATCTTGCTCATACTCAGGCCAAGACTGATTCACTCTTTCATCCAGCTCAGCTAATTGCATCATTAAAGGTGCCTTAATATTTTTGCGCAGCTCTTTGGGCGCTGGAGTACCATAAAAAGGCACCCCCGCCTGAATAAGCTCAGCATCAACAGCGGCGAGATAATTCACAATATAACCACCAAAGCAGAAACCAACAGCGCCTAACTTGCCATTACTGTTTAGATGAGCTTTTAAAAACTTGCCCGCAGCAACAAAGTCATGTTCAATTTTAGCGCGATCTAATGTTGCTTGCATCGCCCGCCCTTCATCATCATTCCCAGGGTATCCGCCTAACGAAAACAAAGCATCTGGGGCAAATGCAACAAAGCCCGCTTTGGCTAAACGTCTAGCCACGTCTTCAACATAAGGATTAAGGCCACGGTTTTCATGTACCACCAGCACCACGGGTAATAAACCCGTTTTATCTGTCGGCGTCACTAAATAACCGCGCCCTTTGCCATACCCTAACGGCGAATCAAAGATCTCATAAGTGGCTTTAATAGCAGCGTCATTAAAAGATACCTGCTCTGCTAAAGCATAATTGGGCAGTAAAGCTGACGTCAGCACGCTCATGGAATATCCCAACGCGACTAGCGAACCGAGCTTTTTGATGAACATGCGACGATCCATGCCCCCATGGGCATATTCGTCATACCAATCAAATGCTTGTTGTGGAATAGTATTTTTTAACGTTTCTGACATCTGAACTCCCTTAGATCATATATAACGTGACCGTTGTAATATTAACGGCATTCAACAATCGATAAATAGTCACTTCTTATGCTTATTTCTATGTTTAGTTTTATACTCACTCTGGCGGAAATTGATACGCCATAGCTTCATTTATTGGCATAGCTTTAGCAAAAAACCAACCTTGTACACAATACACTCCTGCTTGTCGTACAATCGCTAATTCAGCCTCGGTTTCAACGCCCTCAGCAACTAATTGATAACCTAATTCGGAACATAAAGCCGCCATATGCTTATATAACAGTAACCCGTCGGCAGAATCTGTCGCCAATAACATCGAGCGATCAAGTTTTATATCATTAGGGGATAACTTAATTAAACGTGATAAGTTAGAAAACCCTCGGCCAAAGTCATCAATGGCAACACTAAAACCTTTGCGCTGTAATTGCGCTAAATTCGCCCAAGCCTGGGGACTGTCATCTTTAAAACCAGACTCTAAAACCTCTAACTGTATCTGATGTGGATACAAACGATTGAGTTCATCTAATCCCTGTATAATTGAGGCTTCTAATAACGACAAAGGGTGAAGATTAATCGACACAAAAGGCCTAATACTATTTTCTGCCAGCTTTTTGAGGTCATGTTTAATTCTATTAACCACCCAAAAATCGATCATCGACACTAAATTATTGCGTTCAAGAATATCCATAAACCAGGGGCCAGAAATTTCACCCAGGTTATTTTCCAGTCTCAGCAGCGCCTCAAAGCCGATTACCTTACGCTGATTTATATCCACTTTAGGTTGGTAATATAAAATCAACTTACCATTGTCAATCTGGTGTAATACTTGATTCAATTCTGTAATATGAATAATTGAATCTCGCTGCTCAGTGCTGTATCGCGCTTCTGCATCTAATTGATGGATATCAGTAAATTTTAATTTATGACTGAGTTTTTCTATTAAGTTGGCATTATTGGCAAATCTGCTGGAAAACAACACAAATGGCAGATAAATAAACACATTCAACACAATTAAACAGGCCTGATATAGCACAGCCTTAATGTCACCACTGATTAACCAGCTGTTCAAAAACACCGGGGTCATCCAAGATATTTCTTGAGAGGTAAATTCAATGAAACCTAAACCAAGTACCCAATATGAAATAATAAAATTAACCGCTGGCGCCAAAATAAAGGGAATTAAGTAAACCGGATTAAACACAATCGGCAATGCGTACACGATTAGCTCACAGAAGTTAAACATGTTAAAAGGCAAAGACACTTTCATCAGCGTTAACTCTTGTAACGAACGACCACGCCACAAGGTTGCAATCACCAAAGACAATAAACAGCCTGAGCCCCCCACAATAACAAAGTTGTTGTAAAAACTGTTTAAAGATAAGCCCGCAACAAAAGATTCTGACATCAGCGCATTTGAAAAAAGACTTAAGTAAGTGTTATCACCATGCACCCCGATAAACCAAAGGCTATGTATGATTAACAACCGAATAAAGCCTTGCACCTCTAATGACAATCCAGTCACAAAGGTCACCAAATTGGCAGTCAAATCACCAATCAACAAATCCATAATCGGTAAAACTAAGTACAGCGTGAGGTACACTAAAAAGAAAGGCAGAATAAGATTTAAGTGCTTCATTAAAAATGAGCTTGCCACTGATGCTCTAACTAGCTTCAATCCATTAAAACCAAGAAAAAAACGCACTAAATACGGCACCAACAGTGGAATCACTATGGAGTAAAAGTTAGGCCAAACAGAGCTTAGCATATAGCCAGAATCACTTTTAATCAGATAATTACTGTGGGTAATAAAACATAAGCAAGCCAAAATACTGCCCACTATAGTGTTAACTCTTAAATTTTTAGAAAGGTGGTAACTTAGCGAAATCACAATTGCTAAAGGTGAGATGGCCATAATTAAGCTGTGACTTGTGTACAAAGCAGAAAAAACAGCTATTTTACCCGCAAAATCGGGCAATAAAGGCTGTAATCCGATCAGCATAAAAGCTAACGAAGAAATTACAAAAAAAGGAATAAGTGCAATAAAGCCTTCGCGCATAGACAGGATAAGCACGGTTTGATTCAAGCTCGCTAAACGTTGAAATCGGCGAGATTCGAAAAGAGATGTTAACAATAAGAATACTTAAATTTAACATGGCGATTTATTGATAATAACGCAGATTACTTATATTTCAATAGCAACTTGTACAGACAAAGATTTACGCCTATTTTGAAGCTCTACTCAAGCAACATAAGCCGACTAAAATGCTATTCAAATTCAGTCAATGCCAGGCAACACCGTGGAAAAATGGCTTAGGCAGTACATTTCAGCGCTATATTTGGCCCCTAGATGCTGATCTAGATAACTTTGATGTACGGATCAGCATGGCAAGAGTACAAACCAATGGACCTTTTTCAATATTTAAGGGTATCGATCGTCACTTATCACTACTTGAAGGTAACGGGTTAAGGCTAACTTTTACTGATAACTCTGCGACTAACAAGCCTTCAGCTAGCCGTCCTGCAATAGACTTAACCCAAACAAGTAGGCCTTATGCTTTTAAAGGCGAATGGTCTATTAACAGTGAACTGATTGGTTCACAGGTGTTAGATTTTAATGTCATGGTTCGTAGAGGGTCGTATCAGGCTAAGGTAACCCAATGCCAATTAACCACCGACTGTTTATCCACAATTCAGCGTGAAGGCGAATTAATCCTGTTATTTTTAAAAGATACTGAGTACCAAGATGAAGCCACTCAGAGTCATTCAATCGCTCAATATGATTTGTTAATAGTTTCAAGCGATATTATTAGCCATTGGCGTTTTAAACACGCAACTCCCGTTATCATCACCCGACTATTAAAGTGTGCAGGTTAACCCAAAAGTGCGCTTATTTGATGAAAATGTGTCGTTAACCACAGATTAGTTTGTGCACTATCGGTAACCTGAAGTAAGACGCAACAAACAGGGGAGCTTACATGAAACATAAATTTATCACTACAGTACTAGGGGCTTTACAACCCAACCTTTTACAGTCTTTAGCTCAGGTCAGCCGCGAAATGGGTGCCAGTTGGGAAACCACTAAAGTCATCAAGCTCGACGGTCAATTCACGGCTATGATGCGGGTTATGATAAGTACAGAACAAGAATTGATTTTTAAACAACATTTAGCACAAAAATTTCCTCAGCTAACCTTCGTTTATGCCGAATTCGAGCATGAAAACCTACCACTTTGCACCGAGTTTACCTTAACCTTAGACTGTAATGACCGAGCAGGATTAACCCACGATATAAATCAAATATTGTCTGAACTTGAAGCCAGTGTTGAACACCAAGAAAGTAACCGAGTACAAGTCACGTCTATTGGTAAAACCGTATACAGCGCCAAGCTCAACTTAAGGCTGCCAGAAAACGTTACCCAAGCATTGTTAATCACTCAACTTGAAACAATAGCCGACAATATTAGAATTAATATAGAGGACTAACACTGCCCACTACACGTTGTGCTACCTATAGTGATTGCATCGATTATGAGATGAAATCGGGTGTCAGTAATAGAAACTTTTCAGGCGAATAACATCGGCCCGAAGTGCATCATATGGGTTGAACAGTCATAACACTCGGGCCAAGTCAGGCCTAGGTAAGTTAACCATGTCATCTTGACACAGTAAGTTCAGAACAAAAGGTTAAGTTGACACAAATACCTTACGGCAACCCAAGTACAAAATCGATAATATAGATTCACATAGCACGGCAAATAACAGCCCTAGCAACATGCCAATAGCAATCGCCTCGGGCTTTAATAAAATCACATGGGAATAGTTTTTCCATACCTCAACTTGAATGTCATGTTGCGGTGCCAGAATAAGCTGTTGATAGGGGCTGTAACTGTGTAGGCGGAACTGAGTAAGCGCCTCGGTTAACAACACATAACGTTGATAAATAGACTCAATACTTTCACCACCAGCATTAACAACCGGATCATTGTTTTGCCGATAGTGGCTAATTAGCTTATTGAAGTCGCCACCAAAAAAGCGATCAGCATCGCGCTGAAATTCAGCCAAACTCAATTTAGCTTCTAATTGATGCGCCTCAAGACGTTGCCCATATTGATCAACAAAACCGGGAACCTGAATACCAATTAATACCCCACACACAAATAAAATGATCCGCAGGTAGTCCATTAAATATTTAATCATAATGCCTAAAATGTCGCCAAATACAAAGCATCACAATATCACTGATTATCTCACTAAGCACCTGGAATAAGTGGATATATATTTTGCCTAGCAAGCCATTATAAATCACTGATGTCGTTATATTGGCTCATTCAAATAAGCCAATATGCTAGTTTGTCGACTGACCTAACTAATATCGCTAACCCAACTAATATCATAGTGTGGCAGTTTTTCATGGCCGTGATCACTTTTGCCGTTTAGCTCTGTTTGCTGAATAAAGTGACCTTTCATTTCTAAGGCATCGATACCCATCTCCCAATTGCCGCACCAAATACCAATGGCTACGGCGGCGTAATAGCGCGATGAAGTCACGGCATAAAAATCAACCTGAAAACCCTCAGGTATCTGCTTTGCTACACATCGAGTGGTTTGGCCATTATAAGAGGATGGTGCCCATTGGCAGCTTTCAAAACAAGCAGCAAAGTCAGACCAAGGTTGTATTTTCATATCAAGCGGTTGTGACATTTCTGTATCGGCAAAAAATAACGCTGACCAAGGTAAACGCTTATGAAACTGTGCGTTGAATATGCGAATAAATAAAGGAATATACCCGCTTGGGTAACCCACCGCACACAGGCAAATAATGGCATCCTTATCTGCATTAAAACGATCTCCAAGATGCGATTTGACACTGACATGATCGGCCCCAGGACCAATCCAACAAGTACCCAGTCCCATTTTAGTCGCATCAATAACGATTTTTTGCAAGCTTCGGCCAATATCTAAAATCGCACTTCTATCGTATTCTGCTGGCGCAATAGCCACTAAAAAGTGACGAGCATTCACAACTGGCCACACGGTGATAGGTGCTTCCACCCATTCTAAACGAATAGGCACATTACCTAATTTGGGTGCATTCAAATGCGTGCTAACCGACTGTGCCAACCCCTGAGCATGCTCAGAGGTTAACTTGCGAATCTGGTAAGAGCGACATGAACGTCGCTGTTTTATTAAGGTAAACACATCCTCAGTTCTTGGCTTTGGTAGTGCTTCAGGAAAACGAATGTGAAATCGAGATGTAATCACATCAAACACAATAATGGTTAACAACAACAGTGGTAACACCAACAGCACATTGGCAAGGGTATTCAAACCCAATAAATATAATAACCCAACAAATATAAATAGCCCCAGCGTTGCAGGCACTAGCATCAAATACTGTAACCAACCGGTAAATTGCAGTTTCATCTTTTGCGCAACCGCGTGAATAAGCAGCCTGCGTAACCAAGGAATAGCGACTTTGTCGATGATCGCCTGCTCATTGGCACCAAGACTTTTATAAATAATGTCTGATTTTCTAGGTCTGGTTACTGCTGTCATGATTACGCCTCTATATGCAAGTGATCGCTTGCATTATGGCAGGGGTATTCTTTTTTGCAAGTACGTACTCGCATAATTTATACTGCCACCGATCTGCTGGAGGGCACATGCCAAAAAAAATTGATGAAGTAAAACTATTTGAAACCGTAATCCATGACTGGATGACCCATGGTTACGTGGGTACAACAACAAAAGCAATTGCCAAGATAGCAGGTATAAACGAGGCCACACTATTTCGCCGTTACGATAGTAAAGCGGGACTATTCGCAAGAGCTGTCGATCATCAGTTAGCTGACACACCTTTGGCTAACATTAAAATGACCGGAGTACTACTCGCTGATCTATCCTCGCTAGCGACGGCTTATGTTGCAACTTTTGAGGCCCATGGAGATGTGGTTTTTCGTACCTTGCAGGAAAGCCCCCGCCACCCAGAAGTCAAAGAGGCGATGACCAATTTACTCAGTAATATTCAAAAAATGATCCAACTCGTCGGTTTTCATCAGCAACAAGGCCACCTAAAAGATGAACACCCAATGCTGACACTGACATCATTCATTGGCCCTATCGCGACTTATCTGATGTTTAAACAATCTGGACTAAGAGATGATATTCCAGCATTTAATGTTGAGGCTCATTTAAGATTATTTCTTGAAGGCAGAGGAGTTTAAATAATCCTATGGGGCACACTAATATCATTTCGAAGCACATTGTCAGTGACTATTTCTACCTGTAGCCAGTCAGTAGCTTTTGCAAGAGCAACTTTGTTTCACATTAGTTAATTCGCATAAGATGCTATACATACCGTCATAAAAAGACTGCCCATGTGTTACCAGCACTAACAGGATTTTGGACAAAATGGGATTAGAAAGTGTATTTTTATGAAAATTGGCCTTGAACCAACGACTGGACTTTAATTATGTCCAGCAAACTATATAGATATTAGTCCACGTTTGGTCGATTAACTTAGCCCAATACTTCATGGGTTGCTTATTGCCTGCCGCAGGCCGATGTATAGATGTTCCAACGAGACGCGGTAAACACAATTCTATCCCCATGAGTTTAATAACAATAAAAAACTATCTATCTTTACGCCGCAATATATAGCTAAGTTATTGACATATTTCAAAATATTGACACTTGCAAATAGAATAATACTCGATACAGTAAGTTAACTTTTATGATCAGTTATACTGTTCCACACGACAACCTCACCCCCTAATTATAAGAAGGTCCATGATGAAAACAGCGAAAACCCTGATAGCGCTCTCCCTATCAAGCTTACTTGTCGCCTGTGGCGGCGGTGACGACACCCCAGCGGAGCAAATGGGAGTGTTTAGCTTAGGCGTGTCAGATAACCCAAGTGACGCTAAAGATGTGACTATCGCTTTTAATCAAGTGGTACTGAAAGGCAGTACTGGCAGTATTTCATTTAACGTGTCTGACGATGGGGCATTAAAACAAGTCAATCTACTCGAATTTCAAGGTACTGCAGTTGAAACCTTAGTGAGCGGCCAAAGTATTCCTGTTGGCGAATACCAAATGTGTATTTACATGCAAAGAAGTGAAACGCCCAATGCCGATAGCTCTTATGTTAAAACCATGGATGATAATCTCCATGGGTTAACAACCAACAGTAATGGCTCTTGTGGCGGTGTTGGTGCAGACGATACTGATACTGGGCGTTTATTTTTTAATAAGAAATTTACTATTGCAGCCGGTACCAACAGCTTTGTTGCTGAATTTGACTTAAATAGCGGCTTACAAGACCCTAAAGGAAATAAAGACTACTGGACCCTAAAGCCAGCATCAGTGCAGCTATATAACAATGCAGAAGTCGGCGCAATTAAAGGCAATATCCCATCAGAACTTGTGACACAGTGCGAAGCTGCTGCCGGTGGCAGTATCTTTAGCCATGCTGCCTATTTATATTCCGCTGCAACTGCGCTTGATAATATGAGCGATTTTAGAAGTGATGCCGTTGTGGCGCCAAAAATTGCGCCTATTGCAGCTGCAAGAGTGAACGATATTATGGATCAAAGTAACCAAGTCATTGGCCAAGGCTATGAATTTGGTTTCATCGTTGCTGGTAGCTACAGTGTGGGTTACACCTGTGTCGCTCAAAATGATGATCCTGATGCCAATAACAACCCAGACGATGTTGGGCTACCTTTCTTTATCCAAGCCGATATACAAGCAGTGACAGTAACCAATGGCACTGTAGCCGATGGCGATTTTGTTGTGGCGACTAGTCCATAATATTAATTAACTGGTTTGATGCCAGATAAAGTTGAATCACATACAAGGCATCCATAATGGATGCCTTTGAGTTAGGGTAGTTTTGCTGTCATTGCCCAGCCACTGCCTAAGTTGTGGCTGAATTTAAGCTGATCGACTTATGTAATATGCACGTATTGAATGATCAAATTTTTATGAGCAGAATCAACTATGCACTCAACCCATCATGTGACTCTAAGCTATTTAGGCTTATTACCTTTTTTGATTTTAACCGGCGGCTATTTTTTTAGCGAGACACCGTGGATACTGCAGGCTTTTGTTATTTATAGTGTCAGCATTTTAAGCTTTGTGGCAGGCAGTTTGTGGCAAGCTCCACTCAATATTCAAACAAAACAAGGCGCAAAACATCAGCAAAATAACGTTGACCAGTTAGAAGAGTCGACAGCTCGAAGCCAGTCGCTCACTCAGGCGTGGCTTGTCGTGCTGGTGACTTTACCTTTACCACTTGGGGTGTGGGTTAGTGTTGAATTTAGCTTACTGTGGTTAGCCGGCAGTTTTGTTTGGCTATTATTGCTGCAAAAGCGGTTACCAAGTTGGGCGTTATTAAGCAAAGAGTACCAACAAATGCGGGCCAAAATAACCTCGGTGGTATTGGTGTGTCATTTATTAATGTGGGCGCAATTGAGCCATTTAGGAGTGGTTGCATGAATCAAATCAATCCAAAAGCACTGCTTTTGAGCAAATGGACGGCAACGTCGCCAGTGAATCGAGAAAAACATTTTGCCGTGACCGCCGTTGAATTTGATGACGATAAAAAAGTCATTCGCTGCGTCATTCAAGCGGTTTACAACAATAATGAATATGAGATTAATTGGCGTGATTTAAAGCAGCCTTCCCAGTGGCGCCAAGGCTGGTGTTAAATCTGGCATTAGCATCATGGAATTGACTGTGTCTTCTGCGTTATTGCAAATGATCTTCAAAGAGTTACCTATTAGAACTACAGGAATGTCTTTATAAACCAATACTCTAGCGGTCACTTAAATAGTCGCTATTTCATTGCCGATCTCACATATACATCAAATCTATTTTTCTTAGTCTCAATGGCCATTGAGGGCTTAACACCATCTAAGTCTTCGGCGTAATCAGGGCGTTTGACTACCACGCGTTTAGTGGCTATTGATATTGCTGGTTTGAGTAAGCTGTCGGCATCTAAGTCTGCGCCCACTAGGGTTTGAAATACGCGCATTTCTTTTTTCACTTGGGCAGACTTTTCACGGTGCGGGTACATAGGGTCAAGGTAGACAACATCAATTTCTGTGCCGCTAGCTTTGGCTGCATCTGCTAATGCGGTAATACTCGAGCCATGAAACAAGCTCATGCGCTCCGTCATCCAATCGCCTATTTCAGCATCTTCATAGGCGCGGCGTAAACCATCTTCTAATAATGCTGCGACCACTGGATGACGCTCAACCATAATCACCTTACAGCCTAAACTGGCCAGTACAAATGCATCACGGCCTAAGCCTGCTGTACCGTCTACCACGGTTGGGGTGACACCTTGCTTAAGGCCGACGGCTTTAGCAATTGACTGACCACGGCCACCGCCAAACTTACGCCTATGGGCGACGGCACCCGTAACAAAATCGACCAGAATGCCGTCGAGTTTTGGCTCGTCACGTTTGTGTAAGGTTAATTGATTTTGCTCGAAACGCAGCTCAAAGGGTGCGCTTGGTTCATAGTGCAGTGACCATCGTTGGCAAATATCGACAAGGCTTGGGTATTGTTGATTGAAATAAATCGCGGTCACTGTATTGCCTACATTTAGGGTGAATAAGTCTATTATGCCAAAAGGCTACCGCAGTGAATACCTATACCGTGCTTAAGCTGATTGGTATTAGCCAAGATAAAACTTATAATGTGATTATCTTGCAGTCCACGCTGCTACTTTTTTTGGAATATCTCATGTTAAGTTACCGTCACGGTTATCACGCTGGCAATTATGCCGATGTACTAAAGCATTCAATGTTACTGCAAGTGCTTAAATTAATGCAGAAAAAAGATAAACCTTTTGCCTATATTGATACCCATGCTGGTGCGGGTGCTTATTCATTAACCGATGAGTTTGCTCAAAAGACCGGTGAATACTTAGAAGGTGTGGCCAAACTGTGGGAGGCCAGCAATCTGCCCGCTGCATTAGCAGATTACGTCGAAGCCGTTAAAGTATTTAACGCTGAATATGATCAGCTAACGGTTTACCCTGGCTCGCCCAGTTTTGTCGATGCCGAGTTACGTGAAAAAGACCGGATGCTATTACACGAGTTACACAGTACTGATCACGATTTATTAGCTGAATATTTTGTTAAAGATAGGCAAGTAAAAGTACTTAAAGGTGACGGTTTACAAGGTTTAATCGCTGCAGTGCCACCGCCAGAGCGCCGTGGGGTGATATTAATCGACCCGAGCTACGAGATTAAATCTGATTATATTGATGTTGCGGAATCTATCATTAAAGCCCATAAGCGATTTTCGACTGGGGTGTATATGTTGTGGTATCCGGTGGTTAAGCGTGAACAAACGGAATCTATGCTCAATTTACTTAAAAACAGCGGCATTAGAAATCAACTACGAGTAGAGCAAGCAATTAAACCTGACAGTAATGAATTTGGTATGACTGCGGCAGGGTTATGGATTATTAATCCGCCTTGGCAATTAGATGTGACCGCAAAAGAAACCCTTAACTACTTAGAGCGTCGTTTAGGCCATAGCGGTGGTAAAACCGTGGTGAAGCAAGAAGTGCCAGAATAGTTGGCTATATTATGATTTAGCACTTTATTAAAAAGCCCATGTAATTCAAATTACATGGGCTTTTTATTTAAGCATTCAATATTTACGCATTTAATCGCATTCATCATCGCCAAATAATGGTCGAAAAATAAATCCTACTATTGCCGTCGCACCACCCATAAAGGGATTAAATTCCTGTGGAACCTCTTTCTCGTAATCTGGCTCACCTGGCGTTTTATGCTGAGTCTGACTTTTGCTAGCTGTTGCACCATCTACAAAATCACAAGCCGCATTAACTCCTGAATTGGAGGTACACGCTGTCAGTAGTAAGCTAGATAACAATACACTCACAATTAAAATCCATTTTTTCATGTTTAATCCTTAATTGTAAAATTTCAGTTTAAAAAAACCTACCTGCCGACCCGGGAAACACCACAGGGCTAACATTACCATTCGCTGCGACACTTGCCACACCGAATAGATAATTATCTATGACCATATTTTTCAGCATAAATTCATTCACATTGCCTACATAACGACTATGGCTCCATTCTGGCACTGTGGTTAACCGCCAATAGACCCGGTATCCAACCACATCTTTATCCGCTGTTTTAGCCCAATTGAGTGTGGTGCTAGGAGACACTTGCCCTTTAATACTGACACCTGATGGCGGCGCGGGTGCCCACGCCATTGACGCTAAGCTAATGGCATTAAGTGCGGTTAATTTTGCAGTAAAATCAAAGTCGACGCCTTCAATAACATCACCATAGTTTATGCCATTTTCAGTGCGAATATCTTGATGCTGACGATCATAATGCTCGTTGGTTTCCATCACCCGCACGGCAGGGAAACCCGCTTTGTTGAACGGTAAATGATGTCCACCACGGCCAAAACGGTCAAGCCGATACACTAACATGACATCTAAATTGGTCATGTACTGATCAACTAACGCTTTAATCTTGCGCGCCAAATTGCGTGACGCAGAGTCATTCTCGCCGCCACTGAAGTAGCGCTCTTTGGCTTCATCAGTGGTTTCAACAAAACGCACTCCTTCAGAAAACACCCGTACAGTAGAGTTATTCACCACGCCATTAATACCGGCAATATTACCGATCATGTCATTATTCAATACCGCTTGTACTTGCCAGCCCTGACTTTTAGCGTAATTAGCTAAAATATCTCCGCCATATAGGCCCTGCTCTTCACCTGACAAGGCGGCATAGACGATAGTGCCGTTAAATTGATATTGCGATAACACCCTAGCCGCTTCAATTGCACCTGCAACGCCTGAGGCATTGTCATTGGCACCCGGTGAAACTGAGGTAGCATCTAATACGTCGGTGACTCGAGAATCGATATCGCCGCTCATCATCACCACACGCTTAGGGTCAGTTTTACCGCGCTGAATAGCGATGACATTAACCACTTCAGTAGAGTTAGCAATGCGTTTGCCTTGCACAGTGTCACTGACGGTTATGACTTCTAAGCAGCCACCACAGTCTTTTGAAATACGATTAAACTCGGCTTCAATCCAACGCCTTGCCGCGCCTATGCCTTGGGTATCCGATTGAGTTTCAGACAGGGTATGACGGGTACCAAAACCAACCAATTTTCGCACATCTTGCTCTAGCCGGCTGGCCTGTGGCGCGGTAGCTATGTCATATAAGCGCACATCTTCTTGGGATGGTGCCGCATTTATTGCAGGAGCTTGTACGGCAGCGTTTGCATAACCTGAGGAAGATAAGCACAGGGCAGCAATGGCAACCGATAAAGAGGTAATAACGGGTGAAAAAGTCATAAACATTCCTTTAAATTTTAGCCATATGATTAGGCAGGGTTATTTATTGGTATTTTCTGTTGTATTAATGCCGTTGATGGCCATTTGTTTAGCTGAACTTATGTTTTGTCAATCAACTCAGCTGGCCTTACGATAACGGCTGTATAAAATTTTTACCCGCTGCACGTATGCTTGGGTTTCAGGATATGGCGGTACACCATTGTATTGGGTAACCGTTGATGGACCTGAATTATAGGCCGCACAAGCCAGGTCTATGTCACCATTAAATCGTGCTAATAACAGTGCCAAATAACGACTGCCACCGTTTATATTTTGCTCTGCTTGAAAGGCATCTAACACTTGCATGTCTTTGGCCGTGCCTGGCATTAATTGCATTAACCCCATAGCACCAGCTTTAGACACCACATTACTTCTAAAAGCTGACTCGGCATGAATAACAGCTCTGATGAGTGCAGGCTCTAGTTTATATCGTGATGCAGCTACGGCGACAAAACTGGCATAATCTTGGGTGAATAATGGGGTTTTATACCAATCAATGGTTGAATCAGGACGGCATGCATAGCATTCAAACAGTAACACACGGTAGTTAGTATGGTCTGGCTCAGTGTCACTGAATGCGGTAATACCATCTTTTTCATATTGATAGACTTTACGTTTTTCAACACCTAAGTCGGATAAAATACCGTGTTCTGAATAACTGGCTTTAAGCTGTTTTTTAGCAGGCTTGCTTAAATCAGGTTTAGCGAGTGGATAACTATTGTCTAGCACCAGAGCTGATGTAATAGATTTATCCGCACCCTCTGCCCCTTGCGGAATAACAGCGAGCTCATTTAGGTCGGGAAACAAACTAAGATGCGCTTTATCTGCGGGTGTAGATTGAAGGTTGGGTTGATATACCGCTTTTATTACTGGTTTTTTTGTATTGTTTTCCGCAGTTTGATTGGCCAGTAACCCGGGACAAAAAACCAAGCTTGTCAGCACAATGCTGTGCAGTAACCGTTTTAGCTGTAACCGGTTTTCTATACTGCTTAACTGCAATATGCCACTCAACTCGATTAACCTACATCAGGTATGAGCTGGGGCATAACCGATACCTTGGCTAACTTGGCAACAATAGACCCCGGAAACATACCAACGCCTTGATTCAATTCAGTCACGGTTTGATTATAAAAATCAGCCACGTTTTGATAATCTAATTCTAATTGTAGATATTCATTCACCCGCTGCTCATCAAGAGCATCGCCATGCAAAGCTGAAAACAAGCCTTTCTGCAGCATATCCATTTCAGACCAGACAGCTAAAGTAGTCGGTAAATGATCATCAATGCCCTGCGACCACAAGCTATTATCAGCTAGGGCGCGCAACTGCTGCCACTGATCAGCTTGCGCTTCATCCAAAGGTTGATGTTGTAAACTAACATCAGATAACTGGCTTAATAAAACTAAGCGAGCATCAATTTTTTGATTCAAAACAATCAGAGAATCAATCGCTGATTGACGTTTTTTGACTAGACTGGCGTACCATAGGTAGCAGAGAATAACAGCCAAGCTTACACTCAGCAGCAATGCTTGCATGATATTTTCCTTAATGATGATTTTTCTAATTCTTATCTAGCATAATAAGCATAATTTACTTTATATTTCACTTAAATCTCAGCGAAGTCACAACTATATTTATTACATCACAATGGCTAACAGTAACATTTGGTTGACAAAACAAACAATTTTATTGCATCTAACTCAATATCGTGACGAATTAAGTCATTAAACAGCCACGCTAAATGACAAGTTTAAAAATAAAATACAAAAACATTAAAATCAGCCACTTAAACATAAATTACGGTGAGTAATTTTTAACCCACATCACAATAAATACTCTCTTATCATACAACAAATCCACTATAAAACGCTTACTTTTACCCGTTAAAGCAGTCATTTTTACTCAAACCTAATTAACTCATAAATATAAATTAATTTTCAATTAACTCTGCCCCTGTAAGCTAATAAGTTGGCAAAGCTATATCAACTATCCTGACGACCATGCTCACATCAATACACAAATGTATTAATGGCGATGAGGAAAAAGCCTAAATAAATCAAGGAACCACATGAGTCAATCAAACCAACCAAAGACTAAATCGCCTCAAACAGCCTCTGACATAGCCTCGTCCGGTGCCTTTGTACGATTTTTAAACATAGTAGAAAGACTCGGTAACTTATTACCCCACCCAATCACTTTATTCGCCATGTTCTGTGTCGCTGTGGTAGTGATAAGCGGTATTGCGGGTTACTTTGAATTGTCGGTTGTTGACCCTAGACCAGAAGGCACCTCAGGCAGAAGTCCTGATGGTTTAATTCACGTAGTGAGCTTACTCAGCGCAGAAGGCTTACAACGTATTGTGTCAGGCTTAGTGACTAACTTTACCGGTTTTACACCATTGGGTACGGTACTGGTGGCATTACTGGGCGTAGGTATTGCCGAACGTTCTGGTTTGTTATCAGCGGCAATGCGCTTATTAGTAATGGGATCATCAAAGCGCTTAGTCACTTACACTATTGTATTTGCAGGCATTATATCTAACACAGCGGCTGAGCTAGGCTATGTTGTCCTCATTCCTATGGCTGCAATGATATTCCATTCATTGGGCCGCCATCCTCTGGCGGGGCTAGCAGCGGCCTTTGCTGGTGTATCTGGCGGCTATAGTGCCAATCTTTTATTGGGTACTGTTGACCCTCTATTGTCAGGTATTACTGAAGCCGCAGCGCAAATGATCGACCCTGAATACACTGTTGGCCCTGAGGTTAACTGGTACTTTATGTTTGCCTCCACGTTTTTGATTACCTTGCTAGGTGGCCTGGTAACTGAAAAAATTGTTGAACCTAAATTAGGTAAATATGACCCAAGTGAAGCTGGCGACTTAGATGACCAACCCATGGAGAACGTTAGTGATATTGAAAAGCGTGGCTTAAAAATGGCAGCCTTTGCTGCTGTCGCATTTTCTGCTTTATTAGCATTGACTATTATTCCTGAAAATGGGCCATTACGTCACCCTGAAACGGGACTCGTGGCTGGCTCACCTTTCTTGAAAGGAATTGTGGCATTTATCTTTATCGGCTTTGCTATTCCAGGTTTAGTGTACGGTAAAGTCGTTGGCACCATGAAGAAGGATGTCGATGTCATCAATGCCATGTCACACAGTATGAGTACTATGGGCATGTACATAGTATTAGTCTTTTTTGCTGCTCAGTTTGTGGCGTTTTTTAATTGGACAAACTTAGGTGCGGTATTGGCTGTAGGTGGTGCGCAGGCATTAAATACCATTGGCTTAACAGGACCATTAGTATTTGTGTTATTTATTATGCTGTGTGGCGTGATCAACCTTATGCTAGGCAGTGCTTCGGCACAATGGGCTGTTACTGCGCCAATTTTTGTACCCATGCTAATGCTCGTTGGTTATGCTCCTGAAACCATCCAAGCGGCATATCGAATTGGTGATTCAGTCACTAACCTTATCACTCCGATGATGAGCTACTTTGGACTTATTTTGGCGGTAGCTTGCCGTTATAAGAAAGATTTGGGGATCGGCACTTTAATTGCCACTATGCTGCCCTACAGTATCGTGTTCTTTATTGGCTGGACTATGTTCTTCTTCCTGTGGGTATTTGTATTAGGCATTCCAGTCGGCCCCAATGCTGCCACTTATTACACGCCGTAATAAATAACAGCATGGCACAATAATAAAAAACGCATCTGTGTAAGATGCGTTTTTTATTGGATGCGAGCAAATCAATGGGTGATCCGCTCGCGTTCAAACAGCCATTAAAAATCGATTAATATCGATAAAACCGTCTCCAGTTTATTCTCTAATTCTTGCCATTCTGCATCTGGGTCGGACCCTGCGACTATGCCCGCGCCAGCAAATAAGGTAATTCGACGTGGCTCAATCAATGCACTGCGAATAGCGACTGAAAACTCAGATTCATAATGATTAAAATAGCCACAAGCTCCGGCATACCAACCGCGGGTGTAACCTTCACGCTGACGAATAAAGTTCAGTGCACTGTGGCGAGGCAACCCTCCTACCGCAGGAGTTGGGTGCAGCGCGCGTAATAGGTCAAAATCATTCACCCCAGCTTTTAACTCTGCTCGAATTGCGCGGTGTAAATGCTGAATATGGGTTAATTTAAATATTTTAGCTTGCTCGTCAGCGCCAACATACTGACTAAGTGGTTTTAATTCACCCACGATATGCTGCCTAACCAGCTGGTTTTCATGACTGTTTTTAGCATCGTCTAATAACTGCTGCGCTAAAAAGTCATCTTCTTCCTGATTTAAACCTCGGGTCGTTGTGCCTGCTAGGGCTTCTGTAAATAACTCATTTTGGCGACGCAAATATAACCGTTCTGGTGAACATGATATAAATGTCCTTTCAGGACTAAATTGAAACCCAAACTGGAAGCTATTAGGATTACGCCCCTGCCAGCAAGCCAGTACAGTCCAGGGGTCAAGTGACTCAGCTATATCAATTTGTGTTTGTCGCGACAGCACAACTTTAGGGGTAGTTTGATTAAAATTATCTTGAGTCACTTGCTCAACTAACTCGCGCCACCGCTCTTGATTCGGTAAGTCACTGCGACTCATTAGTTGTGTTTTATTAGGCGGTGAAAGCGGTTTAGGCCGCTCTATTTTAGAGATTAAATCAAGCGCTTTTTGGCACTCTAACTCTCGATCTTGGCCATCGAAGTTTAAATTAAGTAAGATTTTTATTTTATGACCACTTCGTCTTAATTCTATACGAGGCAGAACAAACCGAACCCGTCCAAAGTCAGCCCAGCAGTCAACCGTACGGTCAAATGCTACCCCACCGTAGTAACGTAAGTCTTGGCTTGCGCCCTTACTCCGCTGTGCCTGGTAGTCTGCGGATAGTTGATGATCATCCACTTGGTCTTGATAATAGAATTGTTTACACATCCCAATAGCGGCAACTTCTTCTGCCTTGTCACGGCCATGCCAATAGATACGTGGATACTGAGTTTGTGCACTCAACCAAGATAATAACGGAACTGCTGGTGCTTCTACAGATAGTTGTACAATCGGCACGATATTAGGCGCCTGCATAACTTGGACAAGTTTTTGCTTTAAGTCATTAAATTGTGAACTAAAAAAGTGACCAGACAATACCGACTCCTATTTATGCTGATAATTTAGATAAAGTTAATCAACCAAAGATTCAGTGTCAATCGTCAACTCTGCACGCTGTGATCTATAATTAATTAATATGCTAATATTGCAGAATGATGGTGTAAACTATTGCGCATGCTGTAACGTAAATCTTTAAGGTTTTTAACATTGACCCCAAGGAAGGCTCAACATTAAGCAGGCCAATATCACTTTAACTATTATATAAATTGTTAAGTGCATTTTTGACCTTGAGGGCGCTTGTCAAATGAGTGATTCAATAGAATCTTCAAACACTGTAAAAATTCCAGTCGCCAAACTAAACCTCGGTATGTTTGTGACGGCTATCGATCATAACAACAGCACTGTAGAAATTGCCAATGCCGGCCAAATAAAAAGCCGTGACGCTATTACAAAATTAGCTAACAGCAATATTAAATTTGTATGGGTAGATATTGACCGCTCATCAGACAGTTGCGGTCTAAAAAAAGTGCCTCCACAGCAAGTGCCTGGTAAACCACTGGCAAGAAAAGCCACTATTAGCCGTGATGCGCAACAAGTTCACGCCAAAAAACTTCTCAATGAAGCGAAAGGGTTAATCAAAAAAGTATTATCTGAAACCTTTGAAGGTAAAGCCGTTGAGGTTGGTCCTTTTGAAGCCGTTGCCGATAAAATGATTGAATCTGTGATGGATGATGCTGACGCCTTTAAATGTATTTCAGCGCTGCGGACCAAAGATGCTTATTTGCTGGAACACTCAATCAATGTCGCATTTCTATTAGTGACTTTCGGTAAACACCTCAAACTAGATATCGACACCCTGCGCCATATGGCTGTTGGTGGTATTTTGCATGATATTGGCAAGGTAAAAGTCGATAATAAAATTTTGCATAAACCCGGAAAACTGACACCGGAAGAGTTTGAGCATATGAAACTGCATCAAGTGTATGCGGTTGAAATTATGGAAGACACCAAGGGTTTGTCGCAGATCAGTAAAGACGTATGCTTAATGCATCACGAAAAGCTAGATGGCCGGGGCTACCCGAAAGGTTTGAAAGGGGATGAACTTCCAATACATGGGCGAATGAGTTGTATTGTCGATATTTTTGACGCGCTAACTGCAGCACGTTGTTACAAAGAAGCCATGAGTCCGGCTGCTGCATTTAAAATCTTAATCAGCTTAACGCCCTTCCACTTAGATCAATCATTGGTTTACGAGTTTATCCGCTGTATTGGGATTTATCCTGTGGGATCACTGGTACAACTGTCAGATGAACGTGTCGGTATCGTCTGGGAAGCTAAAAACCGTGATGCATTACACCCTATAGTGAAATGTTTCTACTCGTTAAAACACAAACGCTATACCGATGTCACTATGGTGGATTTGCTAAAAGCTGACATTAACATTGAACGCGGTATCTCCCCAAGCGCACTAGATGTAGACCCTGCACCATTTTATTAATTCTTGATATCAATACATCATATTAATGGTAAGTAATGTCCCCATACATGGGGGCAAGCTTAGCGAGTAAAGCATTGCGGGTTTGTATCGGAATATCGTTCTGCTGCATTGCTTTGGTTAAATGGCCGACAACAGCGTCAAAGTCAGCCTGGCTAATGTTCAACCCCTGATGCGCATTAAACATGCTCTCGCCTTGGTAGTCACACCCGCCCCCGGACACAACACATAAATGTTCGACTAATCTTTGCCTGAAAACACTAATATCCGTTTCACGAAAGTGATCAACTATGCGTTCATCTTGTGAAATAAGCTTTAAAAAATCATCGGCAATTAACTCAAGACCGTGATAACCGCCAAGGCGTTGGTAAAGCAGGTTTGTAGATGGTTTAGTAATAGAACAGCCTAAACATATCACTAACAAAACACTGCTAATCAGCATAATACCAATGTGTCTCATAACGCCCCCTCAACTGAGAGATACCAGCCTTTTTGTTGCTCAAAACCCGCAATATCACCTAAATCGGCATAAGCGGCTGTTACTGAAAAATGTTTATTCACAAACCATGCTAAAAAAATATCTTGCCAGTCGTCTTCTTTAGCAAAATCCAACTGATTGGGTTTCTGGCGATACTCGTAACCTAGGGCAAGATCATCGCGTAATAAAACAGCTACCGAGCCCTCTAACATCAACTGATAGTCATTTGAATTCACACTACCAAAACCCAGTAAACCAATTTGATTCGCCTTAGTGGCTCGCACCGTAGCATTAAGTAATAAATTACGACCCGCTATCGCATCTAAAATCACCTTGCTAGAGGCTAAATAAATATCTAAACCTGAATCATCTTGCGCACCTACCGCGCTGGGCAAACCAAAATCGTCAACTTTTTTATACTGCATACCCACACTGATTTGTGGCATGGAACTATAAAGTAACTCGCCTGCAAGTTTATATTTTATCCCTAAAATATCTTGTCCAAGTTCACCACCTAATGAATCTAAACTAAATGTTTGTTTGGCTATGCTAAGTTCAAATTGATTATCATAACTGACGGATGCGCCCACAACATTAAGGGTAAAGTCATCAACTGCAACCTGAGTAGCCATTGCGGTTGCCGCCCACTCACCACTACTGCCATAACCGTTAATCACTGCCCAGGGAACAATACCGCCACCAGCTGATCCCTCAATTTCACTGGCGCCACCCGTGGCAATAATTCTGCTCGATTCAGCATAACTATTGGGGATGAAAATCACACAGATAGATAAAGTTGCGGCAGATATGGCCTGTAAAATACGTTGCATGTTAAATTCCCACGCTATTAGAGTTAAGCTGTCGTGCGATTAAATTCACTCACCCAAACCTGCAACTCAGCAGCTTTGATGGGCTTAGAAAACACATAGCCTTGGATAATATCACAGTCCATTTGCTTTAAAATATCAATCCCTAATGGGGTTTCAACACCTTCGGCGACCACAGACAAAGCCAGGCCTTTAATCAATTTAATGCTGGTTTCAACTATCATATGGTCAGTCGCGTTATGATGAATGTCTTTGATAAAACTGCGATCTATTTTCACTTCATTAACGGGTAACATTTTTAAATAAGCTAATGACGAGTGACCTGTCCCAAAATCATCAATCGCAATATGAAAGCCGTGTTGTTTAAATTGGTTAAGCACCTTAATGGTAGTTTCTGTGTCTGTCATTACCGCACCTTCAGTAACTTCAATAGCTATCGCGTTAATAGGTAAATTAACATCATGTAACTGCTGCGCTAATCGAGCTGGCAATGACTCATCCATTAAGTCATGTGCCGATAAATTAATCGCCACAGAAATAGCTAACCCTTGTTGATGCCAAATGTGCGCCTGACGGATAGCTTCAGCCATAACCCATTCACTAATAATCGAAATGTTACCTGAGTTCTCGGCAAGTAGGATAAATTCGTCTGGAGGAACAAAGCCCAAATCTGGATGCTGCCAGCGAATTAATGCTTCAACAGCATGACAAGTATTAAGTTGAATATTCACCTTAGGCTGATATACCAAATGCAATTGTCCTTGAATTAATGCTTGCGGTAAATCCCGCACCAATGACAACTCGCGTTGATATTTATCATCATCACCTTCTTGATAAACATACGAATCATCGGCTTGAACACAGGCATCGTTCAAGGCTATCTCAAGGTGTCTAAAGAGAGTGTCTATATGTTGATACAAGCCATTCAACTGCACAATGCCAGTTCTAATTGATAACGTTATTTTTGACCCTGCAACATCAAATGGCATAACCACACCATGTAAATACTGGCTAATCTCAGCTTTATTTGCCGGTTGTTGTAACAACAATAAAAAGGCATCGCCGTCTAACCTTGCAACAAGGGATACATCGATAGACAAGCGGCTTAACCGTTCAGAAAAACTGACTAACAGCTGATCACCATTAGCAAAACCAATAATGTCATTCACTTGCCTGAAATGCTTAATATCAATCAATAACAAGGTACCAGTTAAGCCAATAATTTTATGTTTGATGTGTTTTTCGGCGGCAAAACGATTAAACAAACCCGTTAAGGGGTCGTGTTCTGATTGATATAAAAAGTCTTGTTCACGCTGCTCAATATTACTGCGCATTGTGGACAAGGTATCTGCAAGAGCCTGCAATTCTGCAGGGGCGCCGTAAATTTTAGTAGGATTTTCACCCTGGCCCACTTTTTTAGCGAAATTAACCAAAGCATCTATCGGTTTAGTTAATCCATTGGTGACCCACATGGCCACAATAAAGGCCAATAAAGAAGTGAATGCAAATATCAGCAGCATGTTGTTACGCAGTTGCTGATAATTGAGTTGCCAGCGCTGATTAGACTGATGCAATACGACCCATTGCGCATCACTTTGCGGATCTAACTGAATAGCCTGGGACAAATAGTTATCAGGATAGTGCTCTTGTGGGTGAAGGGTAGCATCGGCAAAACTGAATGAGATATCACTTAAGTGTTGAATCAATTCTGGTGCTAAAGTAGAAATAATTTCAACAGGTATTGATGTTGAGTTAATAAAACTCACATCGATACCTGTCATCGCCTTAGCTTGTTGAGCCACATTTTCATCGAGTAAAAAGCCCATACCAACCCAGGCAATTAATGTTGGCGCTTTTACTGGCTGAAACACAAATTGATAGTTAGCGTGATTAACATTTAACATCACAAAGTCGTTATCTTCACTTTTATGCTTGGTAAATAAGCTAGCAACATCGTTGGCTGATAAACCTGTCAAACTAGACGATAACAACTGCCCCTGCGGTGAAAGTAATATGGCCGCATTAGCATTAATACGTTTACCGTGATTCGATAAAACCGAAGAAATGGTCTCTTGCTCTTTAGTTGCAACAGCACGTTTAAAGCCAAAGTCAGCACTCAATAATGACAAACTCTGATTCAACTGTTCACTGCGGTTAGCCAAAATATCGCTAAAAACGTTAATACCGACACTTAATCGCTGTATTTGCTGTTGCCGACTGGCATTTTGAGTCGCATTCAACACAAATACTGCCGTTAACAGTTGCACCACTGTCAGTACCACTAAAAAGACCAAAATCAATCTATGTCGAAAACTATTGCGCATTGGCTAACTCAATTTGAGTTGACTGACGGGTTGCAGCAAACCCTGCTGGGGGGGATGTTGGCTTGTCCTGATGTTCTATATCAAGATGTAGCTCTAGCGTTTTTTGGGGTTCGCCGGTTAATACCATTAGTGCTACTGCCACGGAAGTTTTCTGCCACGGGTGCCATACGTTAACGTTATATTTTCCTGGGGTTAAATCATTAAAGCTCACACGACCTTTATTATCGCTGACACCGTAAAGTGGACTTTGGGCGACATAAATAAAGGCCTGCATATAATCATGAATATTACAGCCTATCGCCACAATACCTGGCTGTTCAAATTCGATTGGCTCTTCTGCTTTTCCGACATATAACTTTAATTCAAACGGTTTTGCGGCTGAAAATGAATACACATGGTGCCGGGTACGATCAAAGTTAGGAAAATTGACTTTATCGCCTTGTTGAACGGCCAGTACAAAAGGCTGGAATATTCGATTCTGCTGCTTCATTTCATGATTGTTAATGGTTGATGCTGACATACTATGTTCAGGGATCAACTCCACCACAGCATCACTGATTGAAGCACCTTGAAGGTCACTCACATCAACATCTAAGATAGTCGCTGACGCGCCAACAGATAAGGTAAAAAAGGTTAACAATATCAGCACCCGTAATCGAAAAATCAGCATTTACATCTCTTCTTGGTTGATGACACATTTGCAGTAAGTTTAGCTTAACCCTTTGCATAAATGCATAATATTACTCAGCTCACTATGTAACTAAGTATGATCAATATAACCAACTTCTTACCAATATAACTAATAACATAATTTACGCTGTTTGGGTTTATCAATTCCCGTAAACAAGTGTTAAGTGCGTAAACATTACACTTAAACATTCATTAAAAAGCCTATGCGAGTAAAACTGGCCACATCTACGGTGCTTGCTATCGTCTGGCACAATTACCCCGAGGTGACGCTCGGTATTTGACCCATCATTTAGTAGCATGTTTAACTCAGCTAACCCAGTCACGACAAAATGGTAACCAATCAGTTATGAGATAGTTAAAATTGATATTGGCACCAACAAAGTCATTACCTCGATAATATAATCCGCTTTTATCATTATATTGGAGGGGAAATGACACAATTCTGGTTATCACGTCGGCTTAAATCAGCTGTGATTATTACCTTATGCATTATCGCCGTTATTGCATCAATACAAACCACAGGACTTACACGAGCATTAATCGAATTAATTGCATTCGGTGGTCTTATTTGGCTAGCATTAAGCAAACCTGATATTAAACAGCACGACGCCTAACGGTTAAGCCTTACACAGGTTTTGCTACCGCTCATTCCCTCGTTCAAGTTATTCATGTCTTTGTGATAGATTTTATTTACCGATTTCAGCATCTTTTTATGCATAAAACTGCACTGCAAATTCAATATCATTACTCTAAAGCTTTCATATCTAAAATGTCACAATATAAAACAATGAACTGCTGCCAATAGCAAACCACAGCAAGACGCCTAACAGTAACGGTTTAGGACCATTAGCGCGCATTTTTTTGACTGTAATCGCCGCGCCAATTAAAAACAAACACAAGACTAACACTTGTTTAGACACAACAAACAATAGGTTATAAACCGGTTGCCCCTGGGGGATAAAGTAGGCAACTAAAATGGCGACACAATAAAACAGAATAAAAAATGGAATGGTAATTTTGCTTTTATCACCACCAAAGGCAATGGCACTTAATAATGCGATAGGGATAATCCACAACGCTCTAGCTAGCTTAACTGTGGTGGCAATTTTTAACGCTTCATCACCATAGGCCGCCGCGGCGCCTACAACCGACGAAGTGTCGTGGATAGCGATAGCGCTCCACACGCCAAAATCATATTGAGACAATTGCAGCGCATGGCCAATCGTTGGAAACACAAACAAGGCGATTGAATTGAGTAAGAATACGCAGGCTAACGACACAGCAATTTGATCATTCTTCGCATTAATCGCCGGTGCGACCGCAGCAATAGCACTGCCGCCACAAATAGCAGTACCACAGCTAATTAAATGCCCGGTTTTATTGTCTAAGCCCATTAATCGTGTCAGGCCGTAACCCAAAATCAAAGTAAAGAAAATTGACCCCACAATAAGGCCAAGATTATGACTGCTGGCGTCAATCGCTTCAGGTAAGTTAATCCCAAAACCTAAACCAACAATCGAATACGCCAGTAACTTTTTAGTCCACTTACCTAAATCGATACAGTCAGGCACCAAACCGATACTCGCTAGTGTAAACCCCATCAGTAAAGCTACCGGAGAAGATATTAGCGGCGTGAGGCACAACAAGCCCACTGCGACAAACAACCACATTTTATAATGTGTAGTAGATAAGTTAGTCATGGAATAACACGTTAAAAAAGCAATCCGCTATTGTAACAACTTGATTGTACTCAAACGATGTTTATAGTGGATAATTTCAACCCACTACACAAATTATGCCTAGCTAGGTAACGGTTAATTGAATGCTGTCTCCAGCAGCATTCAAACTAGGTAAGAGGAACCGACTGCTGTGGGCGACATTTAAGTCGCGAAATATCGTGACTTAGTTATAATGATTGATATTTCTTGTTGATCAGTCTTTATAAGCTTAAATATGACCGAAAAATCCAGCTTAACCACCAGCCATTTTCTGCCAGAAAATACCTTGCTACTCAATGCAATGACTGAAGGTGTCTATGGCTTTGACCTTAAAGGGAACGCTGTGTTCATCAACCCAGCAGCAGAGCAAATGACTGGGTGGAATGCTGAAGAGTTAATCGGCAAAAATATTCATGATTGTCACCATCATAGTCATGCAGATGGTAGCCATTATCCTCAGCAAGATTGTCCGATATATCGCACATTACATGACGGTATTGCCCGTCAAGTTAGTGACGATGTGTTTTGGCGTAAAGATGGTAGTTGTTTCCCTGTTTATTACAGCTCAACACCGGTTTATGATAATAATATTCTTATTGGTGTTATCGCCATCTTTCGCGATGTGAGTATTCAAAAGCATACTGAAGATTCATTACGCAAAGCCCTCGCACAAGTACAAGCCTTATCTGAGCGATTAACCTCAGAGAATCAATACTTACTCACCGAACTACAAGGTAAGCAAGGCGCTATGGGCTTGTCTGGCAACAGTAAAGCCATAAACCATTTAACTCAGCAAATTAACCTCGTTGCTAATACCGACAGCACAGTGTTAATTTGCGGTGAAAATGGCACAGGAAAAGAGCTAGTCGCCCGCAGTCTGCACCAATTAAGCCACCGTAAAAACCACCCCATGGTAAGCGTCAATTGCGCTGCATTTTCGGCGTCAATTTTAGAAAGTGAGTTATTTGGTCATGAAAAAGGCGCGTTCACTGGGGCCATTAGTCGACGCAAAGGTCGCTTTGAATTAGCCCATAATGGCACATTATTTTTAGATGAAATTGCCGAACTCAGCCTTGAAGCGCAATCAAAGTTATTGCGCGTCATTCAAGAGCAATCTTTTGAACGGGTTGGTAGCAGCGAAACCATTAAGGTTAACATTCGTCTTATTGCAGCAACGCATCATGATTTACAAGCTCGTGTAGAGCAGGGTTTGTTTAGAATGGATTTGTTTTACCGCCTCAATGTTTTTCCTATTCAGGTTCCTCCCCTGCGCGATCGACAAGACGATTTACCTAACTTGGTGAGTGATTTGGTCGCATCACTCAGTCAAAAACTGGCAAAGAAAATCACCAAAGTAAGCGCAAAAGGCTTACACAAGTTACAACAATACCCTTGGCCGGGAAATGTGCGTGAACTACAAAATTTAATCGAAAGAGAAATCATTCTAACCCACGACAACACGTTAACATTTAATAGCTTACAGCTTCCAACACTCAAAGATAACAATACTGCCATTAAGCAACCTTTAACCATGATAGAAGCCGAGGCTGCGCATATTATCGACATACTAGAATTGACTCAATGGCGAATATCAGGCCCAAATGGCGCAGCAGCCATGCTGGCATTGCCGCCCAGCACATTGCGATCTCGAATGAAAAAACTCGGTATTAACCGTTAGCCTGACGCTTAATCAATATTGGATTCATCAAGCGACTCACTTAAACATCATTGCCGCCAGATCACGACATTTCGCTTAATTGCGATATATCGTGATGCATCATCAACTCAAAAAAATATTTCTCTATTAAAATCAGCTTGATAAATAAAAACTATGTTGGCTTACCTATTGCTACATAACGACGTAATGTCATTTTAGGAAAACAACATGTCAGCACCAGAATCAAGTCGATTACCATCATCCCAACGCATCCCAATTGTGAATGTCAGCTCATCTCCCTCAGGTAAAATTCATGTGCGCGAACAATATGGTGTGTTTCAGCGCATTAGAAAATACAGTAATACTTTATTGATTGCCGTTTTCTTTCTGTTGCCCTTTATAACCTACCAAGGGCGTCAGGCCATTTTGCTTGATGTTACCCAGCAACAGTTTTTCTTTTTTAATATCACCCTATGGCCGCAAGATTTCACTATTCTGGCCTGGATGTTTATGGCGGCGGCATTTGGGTTGTTTTTTGTGACCGTTTATTGGGGCAGAGTATGGTGTGGTTTTTTATGCCCGCAAACGGCGTGGACCGCTATGTTTATGTGGATAGAGGCAAAAGTTGAAGGGAACCACCACCATCGTGCCACATTAGATAAAGCCCCATTATCTGCATCCAAAATCCGTAAACGCATGACCAAACACAGTTTATGGGCCATTGCTGCATTAGTTACTGGTTGTGGGTTTATGGGCTACTTTATGCCTGCTAAAAATCTATATATTGATATTTTTACTTTTTCTAGCGGGTTTTGGACTGGCGTTTGGGTATGGTTTTTTGCGTTATCTACTTATATTAATGCGGGTTGGATGCGCGAAATGATGTGTTTACATTGTTGCCCATACTCGCGCTTTCAAGCGGTGATGTTTGACTCAAATACCAAAACAGTCAGTTACGATGCCGCCCGAGGCGAATCAAGAGGGCCACGAAAACGCTCACAAAGTACCGATTTAGGTGACTGTGTAGATTGTCATTTATGCGTGGATGTTTGCCCAACAGGTATCGATATTCGCAATGGTTTGCAATATGAATGTATCAACTGCGGTGCCTGCGTTGATGCATGTAATCAAACAATGGAAAAATTTGGTTATCAACCCAACTTAATTAGTTTTACCAGCGAGAATGCACTAAAGCCAACTCCCGCCATTCTGGCTCCCCAAAGCCAAATAACTCAAAGCCATAAAGATCAACAACCCAGCATTCCAACTAAAAAGCTATCATTAAAAGCGCTAGGATACGCATCAGCTTTACTCATTATGTGCGTATTAATGGTAGTAGACTTAGCCAATCGCAGCTTAATTCAACTCAATGTGATACGAGACCGTCAAACTCTCTATCGCGAAGTTGGAGAATTTGTTGAAAATAGCTATCAACTTAAAATCCGCAATAAAACCCAGCAACCCGTCAATTATATTATTGGTATTGATAGCCGACATCCGGGTTGCGATCTCACCCTTATCACCGACAACAAAGTCCATATTCAACCAGGCGAGCAAATTGAATATCCGGTGACTTTACGCTGTAAACAGTCAGAAAACACAAGTGCGATGAGCAAACAAACCATCAGCTTCTATATTGCTGACCAAGCCACGCCATCAAACAAAGTCAGCCAAGACTCTAATTTTTTCTGGCCCAGCAACTAATTTTCTAGCCAAGCAACTTAAGCAAGTAATCAAAAAGCCAGCGGGGTTAGCCCGCTGGCTTTTTGATTACTTGCTTAAATGCTTTCTTAATACGCTAAAGTTAGCAACAGGCTTAACGCTGGTGCATGGCGTAATCGCTACCATCTTTAGCGGTAAACACTTTGCAACGGCCTTCGGTTGGTTTGCAGCTTGAGTGTAATAAGCTGATCCATTGTTTGTAAGGTGTCGGTAAATTCTTAATTGGCATTTCAATTTGAATATCTTCAATGTTCGCCAAATCATCAGAGCCAATATCGCCCTGGCGGTCGAAACAAATTTCAATATGAGTGTCATTATTTTTTAATACCACTGATGTTGGCTCGCTTTTATGACCCGTTAGCGCAACAAATTGACAAGGATTTAATAAACCACATTGTGTGCCATCTTTTAAAAATGCAAGCAAGTGCGTGTAGTAAACCACATAGCTAGTCACATCTTGGTGTGAGCCTGTTGCTAATGGAAATTGAGCGTCTAAAAATTCTTTCGCATTAATAGAGCGGTCCAATGGGTTAGTAGTTGCCACAAATTGCTCACCAATGAAGTGGTTAAGGTTTTGGGTAGATGTTTTGCTTGCTTGAGTAGACATGTTCATAGCCTTATCCTCTTCTTTTAATCGTAGGTCACATTATTTTATTTATAATGATTCAAAATGGTTTTTAATTTAAGCCTTGTTCACAGCTTGATTTTTAGTCTATGCTATTTTTACTAAGAATTTCACAATAAAAATTTTACAGTGTGAATTATACAAAATGAGAAATGATAAAAGCTTGATGCGAAAGACCCATTTTTTGGGCACAAAAATAAGAAACTTGCGTAAACGCAACAACTTAACCATGGAAGACTTATCTGCCCGCTGTATGCGGGTAGACGCTAACAACTCACCTTCTGTGTCATATTTATCTATGATTGAACGTGGTAAGCGTGTGCCAAGTGCCGATATGCTTGCGGTTATCGCAGTGGTTTTCCAAAAAGAAGTCGGCTGGTTTCTGGATGACGTGCCAGAAGATCACGCTATTACGCCTGAAAAAGGCAATAAAGGTGGCATTAGTGGTATGCCGCTAGAGCCAAGCTTTTTATTCTCTAATGATATTTTACAAATTGCGATACCCGAAATGCTGTCGCAAACCGGTACATCGGGCAGGCAGTTTGCCCACTTGCTAATCCGCGCGCACCAAGAGCATCACCAAAATCATTTTCCTGATTTAGAGCGTGCCGCTGAAGATGTGGGTTTAAAACGTATGCCCTTAATGGCCGATGACATGCTCACCATTGCCGCCAGAATGGGATTAGTGATTAAGTGGATTGACCGCACTCCGCAAGAAATTCGTGATGAAATGGGCGCAAGTTCACATCAATTAGTCACCTCTTTTTTTGAACCACCCGGCACGATTTACTTAAACAACACCTTGAAGAATCGACCTCATCGTTTGAAATATGATTTAGCGGTGCATATTGGCCATTGTGTATTACACAATAAAGATGGCTTAAAGTCGGTGATGACCTCAGGGCGAAAAGAAGAAGGTGATGACAACGGTATTCCGCAGTCAAACACCCTTAATGCTCAAGATATTTTGCATGCCTGGCGTGATTTTGAATCAAGCTTTTTTGCCGGTGCCTTATTGTGTCCCAAGGTTCCCTTTAGGCAATTGCTTGATCGTCACGGCTATGAAATCAGCGTGCACAAGCAATTACAGGTTTCGGCATCAGTTGCCATGCGCCGTATGACGGTGGTATCCCCTTACCCACATTGGCACTTCTTTGATGCCTATGCGCCAGGCAAATTAAAAGCGGTATATCGCGGCAATGGTATTCCGCTGCCATGGGGCAACATGCGTTTAGTGGAAGACCCTTGTCAGCACTGGGCGGTGTTCAGAATGATTAATGAGCCGTCATCTGGTACGTCAGCGCAAATTTCGATTCTTAATGTGGGTAATCAACCGCGAATATATTGCTGTGAATCTATTAAGGTTGAAGACTCAGCGGGTAATCCACATGTGTTGTGTGCAGGTATTGATTTAAACCCAGCCATTGATGCCCAGGGTAAAGATTCACTGTCGATTGCCAATGATTTGAAACAAGCGTGCGCCTCTAATGGTGGCTCTGTGGTTATTCCAAGGCACATCAAACAAGATCTCACCAGTGTGGCTAAAATTCTTAACATTAATTGGATTGAACGCGGCATTAAAAATGACGCCCGCTTAATTTGCTCACGCGGCGCAGTGTGCCCAAGACAACCAAGTTGTTACGCTGTTGGTAAAAATTTATGTGAAGAGAATTAACTCAAACACTGCCAATATTAAAATGCCGTTTAAATATCAATTTAAACGGCATTTTATTCGCTTACAAAAGATGAAACCGATAACAGCTTAAGCCCATTGGCTATAAGGCTGTTTCATTAATGAAGAATTGTAATAACGATTATCGCCAGTCACCTCTTCACCTAACCAATCCGGTTTTATCACCACTTGCTGTTCACTTTCTAGCTCAAGTTCAGCCACTACCAAACCTTGATTATCACCATAAAACTCATCAACCTCAAATACTTGGTTTTGATATTCCACCAAGTACCGGGTTTTATCAATCACCCCTTGTTCACATAATTTGAGCAAGTCTTGTGCCTCTTGCACACTGATTTCTTTTTCCCACTCAAAGCGTGACAAACCGGCTTGATTACTAATGCCTTTGATGGTTAAAAAGCCTTGCTCGCCCATTATTCTGACTCTTACCGTGCGTGACTTTTCAGAGTTTAAATACCCTTGAACAATTCGAGTTGAGCGGTGAGCAAGTGATTTAAATTGGTCATTATGTACAAGGTACTTACGTTCAATTTCGACAGTCATATAATGAGATCCAGCTAAAGATGATTGGGAGTATTATTGAAAGTTATCACCTATTTGTATAGCAATTTATGCCTTTGCGATGGTCATAACTGATCTTACAGCCAACGGTCTTCTAACCGATTTATGCAGCAGAACTTCAAACTGACAAAAATGACGCGATGACTATTTGGAATCAATTCCAACTCGTGAGAAAGCTCACACCATCAACAAAATTGCTACCTACTTTTGAGTATTAACAATCCGTTCATTTATTAGCCTAAAACGGCCATCAGTTCCCATTTTGGAATTGATTCCGCCTTTATTCTTATTGTGTCGAATATTAGAAAGGGGTGATGAGCCATGAGCAATGTAGATCTATTAGGGCGCCGTAAGTTTATCGCGGGCCTAGGTGTAGCAGCAGGAGCAGCCATGGTTGCACCAGCAATGGCTATATCCGAAAAAGCGGATGGCGTTAAATGGGACGAAGAAGTTGAAATTGTCATTATTGGTTCTGGCTTTGCAGGCTTAGCCGCAGCCATTGAAGCCAGTAAGTTAGGCGCTAAAGACGTTCATATTTTTGAAAAAATGTCTTATTTTGGTGGTAACTCATCTATCAATGGTGGGTTATTTGCCGCACCCGTTACGCCGATGCAAAAGACAGAAGGCGTAGACGATTCAGTTGATCGCATGGTGGCTGACCAATTAGCGTCAGGTCGTGGTATTGCCGACGAAGCACTATTACGTCATGTTGCCTCCCATGCAATGGAAGCATTGCAAATGACTTTGGATGCGGGTTCTGAATACCATCCATATTTACAGCAACTAGGCGGCCACTCTGTAGCAAGAACCTACCAAACTACAGTGAGCTGTGGCGCAGGAATTACCCAACCACTTTTGCATAAGTGTCGCGACTTAGGTGTTAAAACCCACAATCGTTCAAAATTTGAAGGCTTTCTTGTCGGTAATAAAGGCGAAGTGTTGGGTGTTAAAATGCGTGACAATTACCACTTTGGTGAAGACCAGCCTGGTAAAGTGCTCAACATTCGCGCCAAACGCGGTGTGATTATGGCCACTGGTGGCTTTGCACAAAATGTTAATTTAAGAATGGCACAAGACCCAACGCTTACCGCTTAAGTGGGCTGCACTAATGCTCCAGGCGCTACAGGTGAAGGAATGTTTGAAATGTTCCGTCTTGGCGCAATTCCTGTGCATCTTGCGCATATCCAATCTGGTCCATGGGCATCACCTGATGAAGGTGGCTTTGGCTATGTGTCTAACTATGCTATTTACAACTTCCCACATTCTATCGCGGTTAACCGTTTAACCGGCCAGCGTTTTATGGATGAAATTGCCGATAGAAAAATACGTGCAGATGCTGAATTAGCCTGTCGTGATGAGCAAGGTAATCCATTACCGCCTATTTTAATCACCAGTTTTGAAGACTCTAAAAAGCACCCTAATACTGAAAAAGTAATTAAGTACAATGTAGGTTGGAAGTTTGATTCAATTGAAGATTTAGCAAAGCATTTTAATGTGCCACTTAAGCCATTAAAAGCTCAAATTGAAGAATATAACGGCTATGTCAAAACGGGTAAAGACACACAGTTTGGCAAGAATATGGTTAAAGCTGCTGGCAAGTATATTAAAGCCCCCTTTACTGTGGTGCGTTTATGGCCAAAAGTACACTACTGCCAAGGGGGTGTGATGGTAAATACCAAGGCGGAAGTTAAAGATAGCTTCACTGGCGCGCCGATTACTGGCCTTTATGCTGCTGGTGAAGTGTGTGGTGGTATTCACGGTGTTAGCCGCTTAGGTAGCTGTTCAATACCAGAGTGCATGGTAATGGGAATGACCGCTGCCCGTAGCATGATGACCGTTTAGTAAAGACCAGATACAAGAGGAGTTATTGATGAAAACATTAAAAATTATGCTTGCACTGGGCTTACTTAGCTTAACCAGCTTATCAGTTCAAGCAGTAGAAATTAGAGATTACCACAAAGATGTTATCGGTAAAGATTGTAAAAGCTGCCATGACAATGGCATCAAACAGTATCCCTCAGATCAAGCCTGTTTGCAGTGCCATGATGTTGATGACTTGGCCAAGCAAACCGCCAGAAGTGAAGAAGAAAAGTGGCAAAATCCACATAATAACCTTCACTATGGTAAAGAGTTACCTTGCCAAGAATGTCATGGTGAGCATAAAGTTAAAAAACCACTCTGCAGCAACTGCCATACGTTTAAGTACGATAAACATAAGGAATAAATAGCATAAATTCCATTGCAGTTTTATTCTTTGTAAAAGCGGTAATGAAGATTAAATTTTAAAAATGCCAATCTTAATAAGATTGGCATTTTTATAAGTTCGTTAATCGAGATTAATTAACGCTGCGAACGTCTGCTAATTCTTGCACATTCGATTTTAACAACGAAATAAGTTGTAGCGTAGTAGCTGTCTGTGTTTCAGGATTAACATACAATGACTCATTAAACATCGGTAAAGGCGGTAATCCGTGCTCTATCGGGTCAAGTATTTGCATTTTATCTGTAACCCTAAATTCTGCGATAGGCGCAACCACAAGGTCAGTTTCAACCGCCATACACAAGGCGTCAGGAGAAGGCGTTGATAACAGCACGTTGATCGGCCGCATTGAAAGTTGGTGGTTAGCAAACACTTGGGCACGAATGGGACAATTTTCAGGATAAAGCGCCATTGGAATAGTGCTACGTAAATGTGCTTGGCCATTTTTAGCTGCAACCCAAATAAACTTTCGCTCAAACAACAATTCACCTTGAACGGGTGGCTGCCAATGTGTTGCCACTATTAAGTCAAAGTCCCCCTGCTTCAAACGCTTATAAAGATTACCACTGACGTCGGTATCAATAACCAACTCAATACAGGTGAACTCACGAATAAACTCCAACAGACAACTCTTTAAGTATCGTTTGATGTAATCAGTAGGCACACCAAGGCGAATAACCTCACGATTAACGCAATCTTTCAAATCATCTAACGCTTGTAAATGCAGTTGAGTCATTTTATAGGCATAGTTCAATAGCGTTTTACCTGACTCAGTCAAGGTTACGCCTTTGTTACCCCTAATCAATAATTCTTGGCCAACACTCTCTTCCAGTTTTTTGATTTGCAAACTCAAGGTCGATTGAGTTCGGCATATCTTTTCGGCCGCTTTTGATAAGTTGCCGCTTTGTGCAACAGCGATAAAACCTTCAAGCAATTCTATTTTTAACATGGGCTATTGATATTATTCATAGTGCTACCAGTATTACTCAATGCCCAACAAGTTAGAAGTTTGTTACTGTTTAAATGTGATGCTGTAGTAAAGATCTTTTATAAAGTGTGAGGAATGTAATATGAGCAGCTGGGATCAACGTGGTAAGTACTTAGTTGACGTGTCACAGCGTTGCTTAAAAGGTCATAAAACCTTTGACTTATGCCGCTCTCATTTAGTCCAAGCTAGCCAGATTTCAAAGGGAACAATTTATAATCATTTTAATAGCGAAGCTGATTTAATCGTAGCTGTAGGGTGTGATCAACTAGAGCGCTGGTTAATACAGGCGCGCAAAGACTCTGAAGTATACCTCGACCCTTATACTCGGTTTATCTACCATCATTGCCAGCGCTTATATTCAATTTTATCTGAAAAGATGTTTGTTATTGAACGGGTACTGCCCAATGATGACATTCTCAGTAAGAGCAGCGATGCATTTCAAGAGAAGTTCAAAACATTGGCAGCGGCTTATTATCACTGGAATGCTGATGCGATTAAAGAAATTGGTGAAATAAACGGTTTTGATCGAGTGGAATTGGTTATCCAATATTTGCGGGGTGCGCTGATTAATATTGATGATGCACAAAAGCAATATGATGCCCCTGAACTATACCACCAGCTGAGTTACGCCCTAACCCAATTGATAGGTCATTCAAATAAACGTATCCCTGCGTTGAAAGACTTTAAAACTTGGTTATTAACCCAAGGTCAAAGTAGGAACGCACAAGTCAACCCTAACTAATCAATCACCTAAGGCTTTAATTCACAATGAAAAAAGAGTTAATTGTGGTGCGATTGTAAGAAGATGATTTGTCAAACTCCACTGCCTCAGTAATATTAGCACTGTGCAGAATATTGCTAGCATAAATGATTAACCGATTAGATTTAGCATCAACAGAAAACACTTTTTCAAAAAATTGATCCGTTTCGTTGATATAACCCCCTCTTACATCGGCGGCTTGTTTCACCTCTTCCACCATTTTTAAAATCACCGCTTTATCCTCATGCGCTAGTTGTAGTTTATCGATGCCTTTATAACGATAAAAACTTGTTCCTCCCAAACAATTATCATTTAGGTAATGCACTGCCGCGATATGATTAACTGATAATGAATCAAAATGTGGCATTGTTTGTATTACATCAAGTTGTTCTGGGGGCAAAGTCACTTTTGACAACCAGCTTTTAATGATCTGAAACTGTTTAAAAATATGCCCTTGTGGGTGCTCGCTTAAACGGTTGAATAAACTGGAAAGCAATCGATAGTAAGGCTTGGGCATTTCGTCACGCATGCCTGGAAAAAGCGTTCCATCTGCGCCTACAGGATTAAAATAAGCAATTTTATCGCAGTAATGCAGCACTTTATCGAAATCGTCAATGACGTTATCAATAATCCAGATAAATGCATTCGAGTGAGGGATATGGGTAAGGTTGATTTTGAGGTTTGAGCTTAAACTATACATACGAAATACGATGTCCTTTATATCGTTACTTTACTATCACCACCTAATCTGGCAGTACCAATGAAAAGCATTTAGCTAATCTAAGTCTTATACGATAATATGAGGAGTTACGATCTTTTTATCGATTGTCATAGTCTATTGATTTTAAAGCGTTGATAAACCCTACTTTAGTATCATTTAGACTCACCGCCAACGGCATGAATATGAAAGACATGATTGGAATAAATGCTCAGACAATAAAAAAGCAAACGCTGTCGTTTGCTTTTTTTGTCTATTAATAGCGATAGCTATTATCTCATAGTAACAAACTCTTCTGCACCTGTTGGATGTATAGCGACTACTGAATCGAAGTCTGCTTTGGTTGCGCCCATTTTCATGGCAACACCAAACCCTTGCAGAATTTCATCCATACCAAAACCGATACCGTGAATACCTACTACCACTTCATTATCTCCAGCACATACTAGCTTCATTTTACAAGCTTGACGGTGTGCTGTGACAGCTGTGTACATTGAGGTAAAGCCTGAGGTGTAGACTTTCACCTTATCTTTACCGTACTGCTCAATCGCTTCGGGTTCGGTAAGCCCCATAGTACCAATTGGAGGATGACTAAACACCACAGTAGGGATCAGGCTGTAATCCATTTTAGCATTCGGCATTTGACCAAATAAGCGCTCTGACAATAAACGCCCCGCTTTGACTGCAACAGGAGTTAGCTCTACACCACCTTCCATAATATCGCCAACACAGTAAATGCCTTTTGCGGTAGTATTTTGTTGCTCATCGGTTACTACATAACCTTTGGCATTTAAAGTAACATCAGTATTTTCAAGACCGATATTATCCGTTGCTGGTGAACGCCCAATCGCCCAAATTAGCGTGTCTACGGTAATGCTATTACCGTTTTCAAGCTCTAGCGTTAAGCTTGCATCAGCATTTTTAATCACTTGCTTTGGCGTGCTGTGAGTATGCAGTGTTGGGCCATCTGTTGCCATTGCTTCAACAAGCGCATCAACTAAGATAGGGTCAAAGTTGCGCAAAGGTGCATGTTTACGCACTAATAAATGAGTTTCGCTACCAAGGGCATGTAATACGCCTGCTAGCTCAACAGCAATATAACCCGCACCAACCACGGCGACGCGTTTTGGTTGGTGACGTAGTTCAAAGAACCCGTTTGAATCGATACCGTACTCGGCACCTGGAATATCAGGAATAGTCGGCGCACCACCGGTTGCGACCACAATATGGTCGGCGGTGTAATGCTCACCATTCACTTCAATGGTGTTGTTGTTAACAAACTTGCCGTAACCGTTTAGTAGTGTCACTTTGTTGCTAGCAAAACCACGGCCGTAGGCTTCGTGAATACGTCCAATGTAAGCTTCACGATTATCAACTAAGGTGTTCCAATCAAATTTATTAACTGTGACATCAAAACCATAATCTTTGGCATAAAGATTCATGGCATCTGCGACATGCGCACCATACCACATCACTTTTTTAGGCACGCACCCTACGTTTACACAGGTGCCACCCACATGTTTTGCTTCAATAATTAATACTTTTGCACCGCGCATTGCTGCACGATTTGCTGATGCGATACCGCCACTGCCGGCACCCAAAGCAATATAGTCAAAATGTTGAGCCATGATAATCTCCGCTGCAATTGATATGGCTATTGTAGGGAGGAAACGACTTGGATGCTAGGTGCCATTAATAAACTCGCGTTAACGTTTGTACTGGCATCGGTCGTGATCACCCTGAGAAGGGCCTTTTCCTGCGCACTGCAAACATTTCCACTCAGATAACCTAGCGGACAACTCTTTTTCAAAATGTTGTTGATGGCGGTTTTCTGTTCGAACTTTACCTTGCAAATAGGTAATACGATTATGCAACCAGCGACAACTGGGATCATCGGCCATTTTAGCGGCTGCGGATGATTTTGTTTTGGAGGATGTTTTTCCTGACCCTTTAATGGATTTTGTGGCATTTTGTAACCGATATGGCGCAACTAATGCTTCTTCAGCATCATACTCAAGTGAAAATGAAGGCTGACTTATCTTAATAGGTTTACCTTCACTGTCATAAACACCATCTTTACCAAGCTTTACTGCTGATTGATTATTAAGCTCAGTTTGTTTTAACTTTGTATTGGCAGTTAGCTCTGCCCAATCATCGCCGGCAACACTTTGATTTAGGCTTAATAGGCAAATTAGAGAAAATAGGACAAAACAAAATAAAATGAGGCGCTTCATAATGCATCCTTGCAAAAATTGAGGTAATAAAAAACACAACCATCCTGTTGCGCTTTAAAGTGTAGACTAAATTTTCAAATAAAGGAGGCACATCGCATTAGCCGAATTAGAAAACCCAGTTAATATGCACGCCGCCATAGGTTTCGCTTAAACTGCCTGTCGTGCCATCAGCTAACGCTTCACGCTTAATATCCTCTAATGCTTTGGTACGACTAAAATGCGCAGACAATTCAACATTATTAGATAGTGCATAACCCGCTTCAACACCGAACTGTATGTGGTTGGCACCATCATGTTGTTCAGTTGCATATTGAAAGTCAAAGCCCTGGAGAATATAAGGCGTCACAATAAATTGTTCAGTAATATCCCACGGGCTATGTAAACTTGCTTCAACAAAAAATCCAGCGGCTTCAGTAGCATAGGTGTAACTCACTGCAGGCACTAACCAATCTATTCCGGTATAAGTTATTGAGCTAAATAACTCATTGTCTGAACCGCGTTCATCGCCATAAAATTCTAAACGCTGATAACCCACCGTAGCGTCAAGGTATTCATGTAAATGAACAGTGTATTCAACACCAAAATCCCACTCAATATAATGTGTTTGGTCACCGCGGCCTAATGCTACAAAAGCCATTAAATCATCTTGAATCACACTCGCAACGCCCCAGGCAATGCCGCCTTTATCGAGGTTATTGCGCCCTTCGGAGATATACTCGCTATCCCAAGCAATATCTAATGCAAACTCAGACGCTGACAGTTCTTGAACTGACGATGTTAAAAGGATACCTGCCAAGGTGAGCCCCATCATCGCGGTTCGCAAAAGATAAACCTGACTTAAAATATAAGTACTCATGCTTGCTGAAACAGAAGGTAACTTTGCCATAATGATTATTGACTCATCGAAACAGAAATTAACAATTTTAATAATACTAACTAATAGCCGTAAGAAAGATAATAATAACGAATTGCATTTGCGATCTAGTTGTCAATAGTTGCACCGCAAATAGCATGTAAATGCAAATCGGGAGCAAAATCACTTTTTTTAGTCAGTTTTTAACCTAGGTAATGCCTGATAGAGTATTCTTAGGCATACTCCGATTTATCCGAACAGCCTATTTGACTTGAAATTCAACCCTGTCGCCCTAATAAAGATCATATACGCCTACTCTTCGAGGAAACATTATGAGCAACCCATTGCTAAGTGGCACAGAATTACCGCTTTTTTCACAAATAAAAACTGAACACATCAAGCCAGCTGTAGAACAAGCCATCGAAAACTGCCGCAACAGCATTGATGAACTCCTCGCAAAGAATAGTCTATATACTTGGGATAACTTAATTGCGCCACTCGAAGAAGTTGATGATGAGCTCAGTAAAGTCTGGTCGCCGGTTTCTCATATGAATTCAGTTGTTAGTAATGATGAATGGCGTGAAGCACACGATGACTGCCTACCACTATTATCGGATTACGGCACCTATGTCGGCCAACACCAAGGCTTATATGAAGCGTATAAATCGATTCACCAGTCCGCGGATTTTGGCCAATTAACCCAGGCACAAAAAATGGTGATTGAACAAAGCCTACGTGATTTCGAATTATCGGGTATTGGCTTAAGTGATGCAGATAAAGTCCGTTATGGCGACATAGTGAAACGTCTTTCAGAACTGACCAGCAATTTTTCCAACCAATTACTCGATGCAACTCAAGCATGGACAAAATTAATTACTGACGAATCAGCGTTAATTGGTCTTCCTGAGTCCGCTATAGCAGCAGCAAAAGCCATGGCTGAAGAAAATGAGCAAGCAGGTTGGTTATTCACCTTAGATTTTCCATCATATTTACCTGTTATGACCTACAGTGAAAACCGTGAGTTACGTGAAGAATGCTACCGTGCATTTGTGACACGCGCATCAGACCAGGGCCCGAATGCCGGTGAGTTTGATAACAGCAACAACATGAATGAAATTATTGCACTACGTCATGAAATTGCTAACTTATTAGGTTTTAAAAGCTATGCCGATGAATCTTTGGCAACCAAAATGGCTGAAACCCCTGAGCAAGTACTGGGCTTTTTAAATGAATTAGGTGAACGCTCAAAAAATCAAGCTGCTAGCGAGTTGGCTGAACTTCGTGCCTTCGCAAAAGAACATTTCAATGTGACCGAAATGGCGTCGTGGGATTTAAGCTTCTATGCCGAAAAACTGCAACAGCATAAGTATGAAGTATCCCAAGAAGTGTTACGCCCGTACTTTCCTGAAAACAAAGCTTTATCAGGTCTTTTCTTTACGGTAAACAAGCTTTTTGGGCTAACCATTAAAGAAGAAAAACAATTTGATACTTGGCATAAAGATGTGCGTTTTTTCCATATTTTTGATGCAGAAAATATTCACCGAGGCAGTTTCTACCTCGACTTATATGCCCGCACAGGTAAGCGTGGTGGAGCATGGATGGACGACTGCCGAGGTCGTCGTATTACCTCTACTGGCCTACAAAAGCCAGTTGCTTATTTAACTTGTAACTTTAATGGCCCTGTAAATGGTAAACCGGCTTTATTTACCCATGATGAAGTGATTACCTTATTCCATGAATTTGGCCACGGCATTCACCATATGCTCACCAAAGTTGATGTTGGCGGCGTATCAGGTATTAATGGGGTGCCATGGGATGCGGTTGAATTACCAAGTCAGTTTTTAGAAAACTGGTGCTGGCAAGAAGAAGCATTAGCGGAAATTTCAGGCCACTTTGAAACCGGTGAGCCACTTCCTAAAGCATTGCTGGATAAAATGTTAGCAGCAAAGAACTTCCAATCTGGCATGATGATGTTGCGCCAGTTGGAGTTCTCGTTATTCGACTTTAGAATGCACCATGAGTTTGATCCTGCTAAGGGCGCCGATATTCAGGGTATTTTAGATGAAGTACGCAGTAAGATTGCGGTATTAACACCGCCTGGTTTTAACCGCTTCCAACATGGCTTTGCCCATATTTTCGCCGGTGGCTATGCCGCGGGATATTACAGCTATAAGTGGGCTGAAGTATTGTCTGCAGATGCATTTTCGCGCTTTGAAGATGAAGGTATTTTCAACTCAGAAACAGGCAAAAGTTTCTTACACAACATACTCGAAATGGGCGGCAGTGAAGAACCCATGGAGCTATTTAAACGCTTTATGGGACGTGAACCTAATACCGATGCCCTATTAAGACATAGTGGTATTGCTGCTTAACAAAATACTGTAAACAACGAAAGCGCCTTAATGGCGCTTTTCTTTAAATTGAAACATCCACACTTGATAACTTAGGGCGTTTATCCATTATTGGCATAAAAAGAATTGCCTTATAGGGATTATCACAATACATTAACAGGCCTCCATACTAATAATAATCTATGAACGGACTTGAACGTTGACAGCCAATATACAGCCTATTTTCTTTGATTTAAAACCAGGAAAAATCGTCGATTTACAAATTGACCATCCTGTTAAACTACGTATAAAAGCGACGTTAGCAGGTTATGATTTAGGCCAATATATTATCTTAAAACATCCCGCCCCACAGAATATGAATAACTACAGCGATGTGTTGACCGAAGGCAATGTGGTTGTTGTTCGTTATCTACTCGAAGGTCAACAAGGGGAGTGTTACGCGTTTAAAGCCACCATTCGAAATATCACTAAGATTCCTGAAAAATTTATATTTTTAACCTACCCAGAAAAAATTGAAAATAGACAACTACGTACTCATCAACGTTATGTCACCCATTTACCGGCATCTCTTGTCGCAAGAGGCGAACAAGAGGTTAAAAAAGCAGCCCAATTAAAGGGCATTATTTCTGATATTTCCGCAAAAGGTTGTGGTTTTGTTTTTAAAACCGATAACCCTAAAGTGACCGTAAACCAAAAAGATATCTTTGTTGTGCTTCGCTCACCTAGCGATCTTGAAATTACCATTCCCGCCAGAGTATGTAATAGTCGTTTTGAAAATGGCAAAGTAAATGTAGGCATTCAATTTAAAGAAGATGATGAACAGATCAAAAAGTTATTGAACCAACTCTTTATCGAATTGTAATGTCAGTCATCGACACTTCAGTCAAATAATCTATATTATTTCCCCTTAGCACTGTAGCTATTTTGACTAAATACTCACTCCCAACGACTGGATGGATGAAAAAACACTCTGGTATATGGCATCTTTTATAAGTGTGGATCCACAAAGGAATGTTAACTGAGGCTAAGACAATGGCCCAATACCAAGTCTTTATAGATGCACTTTAATGTCATTACCCCTCATATAAGCAGGCTTAATCTAGTACGCTGGCTGATAATAAAAGAGGCGCTTATGCGCCTCTTTCCAGCAATAGTACTTCACAAAGCTATTAAGTCCGTTAAATCAACTAGGCTAATTTCAAATCATGCTTTAAGCGATACATTACCATATCTTCTATCGTTAGAACTGGCATGTTATGTTTTAAACCAAAGGCAACAATTTGTGGTGTTTTAGCCATAGTGCCATCTTCATTGGTTAGTTCACACAACACACCAGCAGGCGCTAAACCTGACATTTGCATCAAATCAACTGTGCCCTCTGTATGGCCGCGACGCGACATCACTCCACCAGCACGGGCGCGCAGTGGAAACACATGCCCCGGTCTTGCTAAGTCGCTGGCTTTAGCATGTACTGCTGTTGCCGTTTTAACTGTAGTAACACGATCAGCTGCTGAAACACCTGTGGTCACGCCAACTTTGGCTTCTATCGATACCGTAAATGCCGTTTGATTAGCACTGTTGTTATCCATCACCATAGGTGGCAGTTCAAGCTTATTAGCTTGCTCATCGGTTAAGCATAAGCACACAATACCGCTGCATTCACGGATCATTAATGCCATTTGCTCTGTGGTTAGGTGCTGTGCTGAATAGATAATGTCGCCTTCGTTTTCACGATCTTCATCATCAAGCAATAACACGCCCCGACCTTGTTGTAAGGCAATAATAGCTTTTTCAACGCGTTCGATTGGATCACCAAAAGGTGCAAGTAAAGATAACTGATTCATGGTTTACTCCTAAAAAATACCAGAACCAGGGCTTTGAAGAGGGTTTTTACGCCAAATAGAATTGCATCAGTGGACAGAGTCTACTGATGGTGTTGCTATTCTCTCTCATCCGGACTTTAACCGTCGGCTTTGGAATATTAGCTATTACCAAATAGTAATAAACTAAGTCACCAAATCTGCTGACCTCGACGAATCGAGCGCTCGCGGGCTTTATGCTTACACCATATAAGTAGGCATAAGTATTTACCGCCGGTGGGGAGTTTCGCCCCGCCCTGAGAATTAATGCTGAAATTCAGCAGCGCTATAATAATGTCCTAGCCACATAAGTTCAATCAACTCAACGCACAAACACCCACGAAAATCGCGAAAACTCTACTTGCTCGCTGGTATGACCTCTGCTAGCCTGTGGCACTCATAAAGGAGTGGTTGTAAATGAATCTTTATTTTCGATTAGTGTGGTTATTCATGTGGCGCATTCGCCATTGTCCTGGCATTGGTTTTTTAGGCACTAGCAAGATTAGTTATCGAGCGCTGCCGTTTGATTGCGATGTAAATCTGCATCTCACTAACTCACGCTACCCTGCATTTATGGACTTGGCACGTACCTATATGATCGCCGATATGGGATTAATGAAAAAATTTCTTAAGATGAAGTGGATGCCAATTGTTAATGCATCTGAGTTCACTTATATCCGTGATATTAAGCCATTTGAAAAGTTTGAAGTTGAAACTAAAGTGGTTGGATGGGACGAAAAATATTTCTATATTGAGCAGCGTTTTGTCACCGCACGCGGTTTGCATTGTATTGTTCATGTCCGTGGCGTATTTATATGTAAAGGCAAACAAGTGCCGATTGACACCTTAGTGTTAGAAGCGGGGTATGAAGGTGCAACACCAGAGTTACCACCAGAAGTGGTAAAGTGGAAGCAATTTTTACAACTTAAAAAAGAAAGAAACATTTAACGCCTAATGTTAATCTAAACAACCACAGCCATCGTATAGATGGCTGTTTTGTTTGTGCCATATAATCATTTAAATAGATTAATTTAGCTCATAACTCAAACGCTAAATGACAATCAAATACCTGAGGACCATATTGTGGCTAAGCTAGAAAAATTTGCTGATATCGTGTTACGTGCCTGTGAACGCAAAGGTGGAATGGCGGCTGTTGAAGCTTTGTTACCCAACACATTATCCAGTAGTGAAATAGCCCAATACAGTGATGCACAATTATTATCAGCTATGTCTAAGCGGGTTTTTCAAAGTGGTTTTGTGTGGCGCGTAGTCGACAATAAATGGCCCGCTTATGAAAAAGCCTTCTTTGATTTTGAGCCACAAAAAGTGCTGATGCTATCACCTGAGCAGATTCAACAACGGGCATCCGACGCAACACTGATCCGCCACCAAAAGAAGACCCAGGCTATTATGGATAATGCCTATATGGTGCAATCATTGGCGGCTAAACACGGCAGCTTTGCTGAACTCATCGCCCACTGGCCAACCGAAGACATTATTGGCTTATGGCAGTTACTGAAAAAACAAGGTACTCGTTTAGGCGGCAATACTGGCGCTTATTTTTTACGCTCGATTGGCAAAGATACTTTCATTTTATCCAACGACGTACAAGGGTATTTAAAAGCTAAAAACGTTGTTGATGCTGGATTTAGTTCACAAACAGGCCTTAAACAAACTCAAGCCGCATTCAATACATGGCAACAAGAGTCAGGCCTGACATTAGCTGAAATCAGCCGAATTATTTCACTCGGCGTCGGTGATAATTATCTGTAGAAGTGATAATGGGTATTAAGCTGTTACATGATAACGGCTTAGAAACATTTGTGCTGTTTCATCGGCCAGATGCTGACGTTCTTCAGTGGTGAGTAAGGGTTTATAAGCCAATAGTTGTGGCCAGAAACAATGCCCTTTAATTAAGTGCATTAGCTGTTCATTAGCAAAATTAACATCGGTTAGTGCTAACTTATTATCGCTTACGGCGGCTTTTATCCAGCGCAGTAACGCCGTTTCAAGCAGCTTCATTTTCTCAACCTCTCGGTTCATGTCTTCACTATTGTAAAACAAGTGCCCAAATGCGACTCGGGCCATATCGATATGTTCTTGTGAATTAATAAACTCAATTTCGGTCAAAATAATGGCCGTAAATTGTTGCAGTAAATCTTTGTCGGCTTGATATTGACCCTGATTACGTGCCATAGCGTCAAGCCACAATTCACTCACCAGGTGCATCACTAAGGCTTCTTTGGTGGCAAAGTGATTATAAACCGTGCGTTTAGACACTTGCGCCTCTTCAGCTAGCTTGTCCATACTGGTCGCTGCGACACCTATTGATTTAAAGGTGCGCTTGGCTGCATCAATAATGGCTTGTCGTTTTAACTGACTGCGGCTTTTCTTTTCAGTATCCATGTCGCTTTATATTCAAAAAATTGATAAAAGTTATTTTACACTGACCAGTTTACTTTTCAACTGGATCGAAATAAACTACACCGTATAGTTTACTTTTTGGCTAATAATGAAAATGTTGATTATTGTCGTACCAGTCTTGTTAATCATGAGTATATCCATTGGGATATTTCAATGGTTAATTGTGTCGAAAACCAAGCTGTAGATTAGCAAAAAGGAATATCTGATGTTTGCAATATGCTCAAGAGTCTTGCGTTTACAAAACGGACAACTGCCCTTGCTAAACAACATCGTGTTGAGCTGATTATTCCTGAATTTGGCCGACTGATTTGCATGGCAACCCCACAAGCACATAATCTTTGATGACAAAATTCAGCGAAATTAACGCAACAAATACCTGTTTTACAATAAAAATAAGCAAAACTAACCAAAAGAGCTAACAGACATAAACCATTAATAGTGGAATACTATAATAACTTTCAACAAGGTTATCTTAGTTGGTCAGTGTAATTGCAATATATAGCTGTTAAATTAATCACACACTGAGTAAACATTTTTAGTTAGATTACTCATAAAACAAGTTTTTTGGTCCAAATTCGTTAACAAACAGTTATCAATCAATCGGGTTAACGTATTTATTTACAATTTAGCCCATTGGCTTTGCGAATAGTTTCTATGAGCAATGTTAATTGCGTAGCAAAATATACAGTTAGAATTGAAATAGCCTTTTTCACACAGTAACCTAGTTGTGTGTGGATACATTAGAGTAGGAGCTCTCATGCACAAAGCATTGAAAATTGCCGCAGTGATAACTGCGACGTTATGGTTAACAGCCTGTGGCAAACAAGACGAAGGAGCGCAGGCTCAACAAGAGCGCCCACCTACTCCGGTTGGTGTAATGGTGGTGACAGCACAGTCGCAGTCTATTCAAGTAGAGCTACCGGGTCGCAGCAAATCGTTTTTAGAAGCTGAAGTTCGTCCACAAGTGTCTGGTATTATTACTGAACGTGGATTTGTTGAAGGTAAAGAGGTCACTAAAGGTCAATCTCTTTATCAAATCGATTCTGCTACCTACAAAGCGGCTTTAGTCAGTGCAGAAGCTGATTTAGCCAGTGCTAACGCAGGTTTAGAATCTGCTAAAGCGAAAGCGGCACGCTACCAAACATTGGTAAAAACTAATTCGGTCAGTGTACAAGATTTTGATGAAGCAAAAGCTGCTTATAAAGAAGCCTTAGCATCTGTAACCGTTGCGCAAGCCGCTATTAACACAGCTAAAATCAACCTTGAATATACTGAAGTAAAAGCCCCAATTGCGGGTCGCATAGGTAAATCATCAGTAACTGCAGGTGCTTTAGTTACCGCAAATCAAAGCAGCACTTTGGCGACGATTCAACAATTAGACCCTATCAATGTTGATATTGCTCAATCTAGTGTGCAGTTATTACGCCTTAAAAGTAAGCTAAAAGCGGGTAAGTTACAAAAAAGTGACAATGCTACTGTTACGCTGATTTTAGAAGACGGTACCACTTATGATCAGCAAGGTACGATGCAATTTGCTGAGGTCAGTGTTGACGAAGCTACCGGGTCTGTCACATTACGTGCTGAATTCCCTAATCCTGATGGTGTGCTGTTACCAGGTATGTATGTGCGTGCACGCTTAGATACAGGTACGGATCCACAAGCTATTTTAGTACCTCAACGCGCCATTACTCGTAATACCAAAGGTCAGGCAATGGCGATGATTGTTAATCAAGATAACAATGTCGAAGTGCGTATTGTCACTACTGCTGAAGTAATTGATAACCAATGGCGCATTATTGATGGTCTCCAAGCTGGCGATAAATTAATTGTAGAAGGCTTGCAAAAAATTCGTCCCGGTGCGGCGGTATCACCACAGGTATTAACTGCAGACACTCCACAAAAATAGGACATTATTATGGCTCGCTTTTTTATCGATCGCCCTATTTTTGCTTGGGTGATCGCAATTCTTATTATGTTAGCAGGGGTGCTGGCCATTAAAGGCCTGCCCATTGCTCAATACCCTAGTATTGCACCGCCAACGGTAGTCATTACCGCATTTTATCCTGGTGCATCGGCCAAAACCATGGAAGATACCGTGACTCAAGTTATTGAGCAACGTATGACAGGTATTGACCATTTACGCTATATTTCTTCTAGCAGTGATAGTTTTGGTAACGCGACTGTTACCTTAACGTTTAATGCCGAAGCCGATGCCGATATTGCTCAAGTTCAAGTGCAGAATAAACTGCAGTCGGCAATGACCTCCTTACCTCAAGAAGTACAATCACAAGGTGTAAACGTTAACAAATCCAGCGCGGGTTTCTTAATGGTTGTGGCGTTTGTGTCTGAAGACGGCTCGCTGGCTAAAAACGATATTTCTGATTACGTTGCTGCCAATATTCAAGACCCTATGAGTCGAGTACCAGGTGTTGGTGAACTCGAGTTGTTTGGTGCACAGTACGCAATGCGCATCTGGCTTGAACCGCTAAAGTTAACCCAATACAATTTAACCAGTATTGAAGTAATGGCAGCGATTAGAGAGCAAAATGCTCAAATATCGGCTGGCCAATTAGGCGGTTCACCTGCAATGCCTGGCCAAGAGTTAAACGCCACGGTTACCGCACAAAGCCGTTTACAAACACCTGAACAATTTAAACGTATTATTCTGAAATCAGACTCTTCTGGCGCAAATGTCTATCTTGAAGATGTGGCTCGAGTTGAACTTGGTGCCGAAAGCTACGCGGTTGAATCCTTCTATAATGGTAAACCTGCATCTGGTCTAGCTTTTAAGTTGGCAACAGGTGCAAACGCACTCGATACAGCTAATAATATTCGCGACCGTTTAGATGATTTAAAAACCTATTTTCCTGAAGGGTTAGAAATTTACTATCCGTATGACACTACTCCATTTGTTGAGAAATCTATTGAAGGTGTGGTTCATACGTTAATCGAAGCTATCGTATTAGTATTCTTGATCATGTATCTGTTCTTACAGAACTTCAGGGCAACGTTAATCCCAACGATTGCAGTACCCGTAGTACTACTGGGTACATTCGCTATTTTGTCGGCAACAGGGTTCTCTATTAACACCCTCACCATGTTCGCTATGGTGCTGGCAATAGGTCTACTGGTCGATGATGCCATTGTGGTAGTAGAAAACGTTGAACGATTAATGTCTGAAGAGGGGTTAAGCCCACTTGAAGCAACACGTAAGTCGATGGATCAAATTACTGGCGCACTTGTAGGTATTGGTTTAACACTTTCTGCGGTATTCGTGCCTATGGCCTTTATGTCAGGCTCTACCGGGGTGATTTATCGCCAGTTCTCAATCACTATCGTGTCAGCGATGGCACTGTCTGTTTTAGTAGCGTTGATTTTAACACCTGCTTTATGTGCAACCATGTTAAAGCCATTACCTAAAGGTCATACCCATATTAATACCGGCTTTTTTGGTTGGTTTAACCGTATGTTTGATCGCATGACATCTCGCTATGAAGCGAGCGTGGCTAAAATTCTTAAACGCAGTTTCCGCATGATGGGCATATATCTTGTGCTAGTTATTGCTACAGCGTGGATTTTCTTACGCATGCCAACTGCATTCTTACCAGATGAAGATCAGGGGATTTTATTCACCCAAGCAATTTTGCCAACCAACTCAACCCAAGAAAGTACCGTTAAAGTGTTAAACGAAATCAATGATTTCTATCTAACACAGGAAAGCGATTCGGTAAACTCTGTGTTCAGTGTTGCAGGTTTTAGCTTTGCGGGTATGGGCCAAAACATGGGGATGTCGTTTGTTGGCTTAAAAGATTGGGCCGAACGAGAAGAACCAGGTCAAGATGTGCAGTCTATCGCAGGTCGTGCAATGGGCCGCTTTATGCAAATAAAAGAAGCCATGGTGTTTGCGTTTGTTCCACCTGCGGTAATTGAGTTAGGCACAGCAAATGGTTTCGATTTATATCTGCAAGATAGAAGCGGTAAAGGCCATGATGCATTAATTGAGGCACGTAACCAGTTACTGGGTATGGCGGCACAAAATCCAAGCTTGGTGGGCGTTCGTCCCAATGGCCAGGAAGATGCACCAATGTACGAAATTCATATCGACCAAGCAAAAGTACGCGCACTGGGTATTGATATAAACAGTGCCAACAGCGTACTCGCTACCGCATGGGGTGGCTCATATGTGAATGACTTCATTGACCGTGGTCGCGTTAAGAAGGTATACGTACAAGGTGAAGCTAAATATCGTATGCAACCCAGTGATTTAGACACTTGGTATGTCCGTAATTCAGAGGGCGAAATGGTGCCCTTTTCAGCCTTCGCGACAGGCTCTTGGAACTTTGGTTCGCCACAGTTACAACGCTTTAATGGTTTACCTGCTGTCAATATTCAAGGTGCTACCGTGCCTGGTTACAGTACCGGTGATGCTATGGTTGCGATAGAGAAAATGGTCGAACAATTGCCACCTGGGTTTGGAGTTGAGTGGAATGGCCTGTCCTATGAAGAACGTTTGTCGGGTAACCAAGCACCTGCATTATATGCTTTGTCAATTCTAGTGGTGTTTTTGGTCCTTGCTGCACTCTATGAGAGCTGGTCGGTGCCATTTGCCGTCGTATTAGTCGTACCTCTAGGGGTTATTGGTGCATTGCTTGCTATGAACGGCCGTGGTTTACCTAACGACGTATTCTTCCAAGTAGGCCTATTAACAACCGTCGGGCTGGCAACTAAAAACGCTATCTTAATTGTTGAGTTTGCTAAAGAATTCTACGACAAAGGGGCGGGATTAATCGAAGCAACACTGCATGCGGTTCGCGTGCGTTTGCGTCCTATTCTAATGACATCATTAGCATTCGGCTTCGGTGTGGTCCCATTAGCAATTAGTACTGGTGTCGGTTCCGGCAGTAAAAACGCCATTGGCACCGGTGTATTAGGTGGCATGATGAGTTCGACATTCCTAGGTATTTTCTTAATTCCATTGTTCTTTGTGGTGGTTGAAAGGATTTTCAGTAAGAGAAAAAGCCAAACTGAGCCAGAAACAGTCAATGTAGAATCAGCTCCAACAAGCAATAAACCTGACGCTTAATACCATTCGAAAAATACTTGAGTAAGGGTATTTTGCAGAACATAAAGGACCCAACGTGCAAACGTTTGGTCCTTTATTTTATCAAGCAGAATAAATGGTTAAACCATTACTTGCCGTTCTTTTTAACTAAATAACCTCAGTTCGGGATAATAAACGCTTACCAAACAGCCCTTTGTCTTGATAACTGCGTTATTTTTTACACAAGAGTACGTGCTATGGACGTGTTAATTCGCCTTGTTTTCAAAACAAACGACAAGCTTGCTACAAAATAAGCTAAATCTGTTGATTTCAGCTTGTTGAGCCTATCTCTTAACCCCAGTTGAGGTTAAATAAATTATTCTTAATTGAAAATCTCTACGTCGTTGTACTTATCAATCAAAAAAGTGCACCGAAAAATCAGCGCTACTTCACTTGATTTTATTTTAACTAGAATCTTTTTCGAACAGCATTTACCAACATGTTAAAGGCCGCCAGAGCCATTTTTAAAAACTAGATAACTGCCCATCCAAGTCAAGATATAATCATCTTTATCTAGTCTAAATTTTACGTGTCATGCAAACAAATACAAACCGTTTTCTGATCAATCAAGATTGTCATGGATAACCTCTCACTCTCGTCACCCAGGGTAATCAGAATCAATTTAGGACGCTTTTAAAAACCTTCAGATTCAGTACCCTTAATATTCCCTGTTCTCTGATACTCGATCTCATTAATAATTGGTTTCAAAACGAAGCAAGATTTGTGTAGTAACGGTTTGGATTAGCATATTTTTACGAAGCAGTATGCCCAGAAATGGGAGCAACTGAAGCCATCATGGACGGAGCTGGCTGGCATCAACGTGACTTGAATAATGACGTTATAATCTCAAACATCTCAAAATACCTCCATATTCACAATAAATTGCAGATGTAAAAAAGCCCGTTGCATTAGCAACGGGCTTATCACTACTCTTGCGAGTAAATTAGGCGCCTGGAAATGATCGACTCTCACATGGGCATATCGGCCACACTATGTTTAATGTAAATTGTATGACTTATGCTTAAGAATAATTTTTCGACACAAAACAAAAATGCCACTCAATTAGAGTGGCCTTGCTGTTTTACTTGGCGCCTGGAAATGACCTACTCTCACATGGGCATATCGGCCACACTATGTTTAATGTAAATTGTATGACTTATGCTTAAGAATAGTGACTCAATACAAAACAAAAAGGCCACTCAATTAGAGTGGCCTTGCTGTTTTATTTGGCGCCTGGAAATGACCTACTCTCACATGGGGAGACCCCACACTACCATCGGCGATACTGTGTTTCACTTCTGAGTTCGGAATGGGATCAGGTGGTGCCACAGCTCTATGGTTTCCAGACAAATTTGGTTTATCTAACGCTATTAACTAGCATTAAATAATAATTCGGAAAGCTGATTGCTCATTAGAGCTTCTTGAGTTCGCACTGTCTAAGTGTCCCATCCTAACAACTAAGGTTAGTAAAACCCATCTGGGTTGTATGGTTAAGCCTCACGGGTCATTAGTACAAGTTAGCTCAACGCCTCACAACGCTTACACACCTTGCCTATCAACGTAGTAGTCTCCTACGGCCCTTTAGAGAGCTTAAAGCTCTAGGGATGACTCATCTTGGGGCTCGCTTCCCGCTTAGATGCTTTCAGCGGTTATCGATTCCGAACGTAGCTACCGGGCAATGCCATTGGCATGACAACCCGAACACCAGCGGTTCGTCCACTCCGGTCCTCTCGTACTAGGAGCAGCTCCCCTCAATCATCCAACGCCCACGGCAGATAGGGACCGAACTGTCTCACGACGTTCTGAACCCAGCTCGCGTACCACTTTAAATGGCGAACAGCCATACCCTTGGGACCGACTTCAGCCCCAGGATGTGATGAGCCGACATCGAGGTGCCAAACACCGCCGTCGATATGAACTCTTGGGCGGTATCAGCCTGTTATCCCCGGAGTACCTTTTATCCGTTGAGCGATGGCCCTTCCATTCAGAACCACCGGATCACTATGACCTACTTTCGTACCTGCTCGACGTGTATGTCTCGCAGTTAAGCTGGCTTATGCCATTGCACTAACCGTACGATGTCCGACCGTACTTAGCCAACCTTCGTGCTCCTCCGTTACTCTTTGGGAGGAGACCGCCCCAGTCAAACTACCCACCAGGCACTGTCCTCAACCCCGATAAGGGGCCAGAGTTAGAACATCAAAACTACAAGGGTGGTATTTCAAGATTGACTCCACTCCATCTAGCGACGAAGCTTCAAAGTCTCCCACCTATCCTACACATGTAGGTTCAATGTTCAGTGCCAAGCTATAGTAAAGGTTCACGGGGTCTTTCCGTCTAGCCGCGGGTATACGGCATCTTCACCGCAATTTCAACTTCACTGAGTCTCGGCTGGAGACAGCGTGGCCATCATTACGCCATTCGTGCAGGTCGGAACTTACCCGACAAGGAATTTCGCTACCTTAGGACCGTTATAGTTACGGCCGCCGTTTACCGGGGCTTCGATCATGAGCTTCTCTTGCGATAACCCAATCAATTAACCTTCCGGCACCGGGCAGGCGTCACACCGTATACGTCATCTTGCGATTTTGCACAGTGCTGTGTTTTTGATAAACAGTTGCAGCCACCTGGTATCTGCGACTGCCGTCAGCTTAGGGAGCAAGTCCCATCACCAACAGCAGCGTACCTTCTCCCGAAGTTACGGTACCATTTTGCCTAGTTCCTTCAGCCGAGTTCTCTCAAGCGCCTTGGTATTCTCTACCCGACCACCTGTGTCGGTTTGGGGTACGATCCCTACTAACCTGAAGCTTAGAAGATTTTCCTGGAAGCATGGCATCAACTACTTCATCACCTTAGTGACTCGTCATCAGCTCTCAACGTGTACATTTAAGTACGTGTTCCCGGATTTGCCTAAGAACACCGCCTACTACCTTAAACGCGGACTACCAACGCCGCGCTAGCCTAGCCTTCTCCGTCTCTCCATCGCAGTTAGCAGAGGTACAGAAATATTAATCTGTTTTCCATCGATTACGCCTTTCGGCCTCACCTTAGGGGTCGACTCACCCTGCCCCGATTAACGTTGGACAGGAACCCTTGGTCTTTCGGCGAGGGAGTTTTTCACTCCCTTTATCGTTACTCATGTCAGCATTCGCACTTCTGATACGTCCAGTGTGGGTTACCCCTTCACCTTCAACCGCTTACAGAACGCTCCTCTACCGCTTGCAGTAAACTGCAAACCCGTAGCTTCGGTGGTATGTTTAGCCCCGTTAAATCTTCCGCGCAGGCCGACTCGACTAGTGAGCTATTACGCTTTCTTTAAATGATGGCTGCTTCTAAGCCAACATCCTAGCTGTCTAAGCCTTCCCACATCGTTTCCCACTTAACATACACTTTGGGACCTTAGCTGACGGTCTGGGTTGTTTCCCTTTTGACAACGGACGTTAGCACCCGCTGTCTGTCTCCCGAGTAGTACTCATTGGTATTCGGAGTTTGCAAAGGGTTGGTAAGTCGGGATGACCCCCTAGCCTTAACAGTGCTCTACCCCCAATGGTATTCGCTCGAGGCGCTACCTAAATAGCTTTCGAGGAGAACCAGATATCTCCGAGTTTGATTGGCCTTTCACCCCCAGCCACAAGTCATCCGCTCATTTTTCAACATAAGTCGGTTCGGTCCTCCAGTTGATGTTACTCAACCTTCAACCTGCCCATGGCTAGATCACTCGGTTTCGGGTCTACGCCTTGCAACTAAACGCGCAGTTAACACTCGGTTTCCCTACGGCTCCGCTATTCGCTTAACCTCGCTACAAAACGTAAGTCGCTGACCCATTATACAAAAGGTACGCAGTCACGGTCTCAAGAACCGCTCCCACTGCTTGTACGTATACGGTTTCAGGTTCTATTTCACTCCCCTCACAGGGGTTCTTTTCGCCTTTCCCTCACGGTACTGGTTCACTATCGGTCAGTCAGGAGTATTTAGCCTTGGAGGATGGTCCCCCCATATTCAAACAGGATGTCACGTGTCCCGCCTTACTCGTTTTCATCTATGGTTAGTTTTCATGTACGGGGCTATCACCCTGTGCCGCTGAGCTTTCCAACTCATTCCACTAACACCCCATAGACTTAAGGGCTAATCCCCGTTCGCTCGCCGCTACTAGGGGAATCTCGGTTGATTTCTTTTCCTCTGGGTACTTAGATGTTTCAGTTCCCCAGGTTCGCCTCATACAGCTATGTATTCACTGTATGATGACCACTTATGTGGCCGGGTTTCCCCATTCGGATATCGTTAGCTCAAATGCTTATTACTAGCTCGCCAACGCTTTTCGCAAGTTATTACGTCCTTCATCGCCTCTGACTGCCAAGGCATCCACCGTATACGCTTAGTCACTTAACCATACAACCCAAATGAGTTTCACTTGCGTGAACTAATCGGACTGTATCGCAACTAGCTGGTTTTTACTTGTCTCACTCCCGACCAGGAAGTGTGACTCGCCTTAGTTTTTAGAATATTCAAGACACTTAAACAGTGTTTTGAGAACTCAAGATACTGATGCTTTCACATCAATATTATTTTCGCACTAACCTAATCACAAAAACGACAACGAATCATCATTTATGCGCCTTTAGTTAGTACTATCAGCTTTCCAAATTGTTAAAGAACAACACTTAACCGGCAAGCGGTGTGTTTCACTCTACTTCCGAAGAAGTTAACAAGTAATCTGTGTGAACACTCACATGCATCTCTGCACTTTAGGTATTGAGTTAGTCGTATAGGTAAGGAGGTGATCCAGCCCCAGGTTCCCCTAGGGCTACCTTGTTACGACTTCACCCCAGTCATGAACCACAAAGTGGTGAGCGTTCTCCCGAAGGTTAAACTACCCACTTCTTTTGCAGCCCACTCCCATGGTGTGACGGGCGGTGTGTACAAGGCCCGGGAACGTATTCACCGTGACATTCTGATTCACGATTACTAGCGATTCCGACTTCATGGAGTCGAGTTGCAGACTCCAATCCGGACTACGACGTACTTTGTGAGATTAGCTCCACCTCGCGGCTTTGCAACCCTCTGTATACGCCATTGTAGCACGTGTGTAGCCCTACTCGTAAGGGCCATGATGACTTGACGTCGTCCCCACCTTCCTCCGGTTTATCACCGGCAGTCTCCCTAAAGTTCCCGACATGACTCGCTGGCAAATAAGGATAGGGGTTGCGCTCGTTGCGGGACTTAACCCAACATTTCACAACACGAGCTGACGACAGCCATGCAGCACCTGTCTCAGAGTTCCCGAAGGCACTAAGCTATCTCTAGCGAATTCTCTGGATGTCAAGAGTAGGTAAGGTTCTTCGCGTTGCATCGAATTAAACCACATGCTCCACCGCTTGTGCGGGCCCCCGTCAATTCATTTGAGTTTTAACCTTGCGGCCGTACTCCCCAGGCGGTCTACTTAATGCGTTAGCTTGGGAGCCCAGTGACTAAGTCACCAAACTCCGAGTAGACATCGTTTACGGCGTGGACTACCAGGGTATCTAATCCTGTTTGCTCCCCACGCTTTCGTGCATGAGCGTCAGTCTTTGTCCAGGAGGCCGCCTTCGCCACCGGTATTCCTTCAGATATCTACGCATTTCACCGCTACACCTGAAATTCTACCTCCCTCTACAAGACTCTAGTTCCCCAGTTCCAAATGCAATTCCTAGGTTGAGCCCAGGGCTTTCACATCTGGCTTAAAAAACCGCCTGCGCACGCTTTACGCCCAGTAATTCCGATTAACGCTCGGACCCTCCGTATTACCGCGGCTGCTGGCACGGAGTTAGCCGGTCCTTCTTCTGTAGGTAACGTCACAGCAATAGTTTATTAAACTACTGCCTTTCCTCCCTACTGAAAGTGCTTTACAACCCGAAGGCCTTCTTCACACACGCGGCATGGCTGCATCAGGCTTTCGCCCATTGTGCAATATTCCCCACTGCTGCCTCCCGTAGGAGTCTGGGCCGTGTCTCAGTCCCAGTGTGGCTGATCATCCTCTCAGAACAGCTAGGGATCGTCGCCTTGGTGAGCCATTACCTCACCAACTAGCTAATCCCACCTAGGTTCATCCAATCGCGAAAGGCCCGAAGGTCCCCTCCTTTCCCCCGTAGGGCGTATGCGGTATTAGCAGTCGTTTCCAACTGTTATCCCCCTCGACTGGGCAGATCCCTAGGCATTACTCACCCGTCCGCCGCTCGCCGGCAAAGATAGCAAGCTATCTTCCCGCTGCCGCTCGACTTGCATGTGTTAGGCCTGCCGCCAGCGTTCAATCTGAGCCATGATCAAACTCTTCAATTAAAGTTTTTTTGAAACCCGAAGGTTTCGGCTCAATGAATTCTGATTGCTTTATCAACCGAAGTTAACAAAGTCTTTTTGTACATATTGCTATGAACATTCATCGTTGCATTGAGTTTAAATTTTTTGATTGCTCTCCCTAAGAAGAAGCAATTTCGAATAACTCAATACCTGTGAATGTCCACACAGATTTCTTGTTTAAGTTGTTAAAGAGCGTTGATGTTAATTTTTCAAACATCGCCGTTGGACGCTAGGTCGTTGGCTTGGGCTGCGTATTCTACAGACCCTGTTGTCAGCGTCAAGTGTTTTTTCAAACTTTCTTTTCGCTGTTGATTTGATGATGAAACCGAAGTTTTTATCCTTTCAAATCAACCTAACTCGCTACTTTGCTTTCGCGCTGTGCCGTGTCAGTGGATGCGCATTATAGGGAGATTCTGAAACCACGCAACCCCTTTTTAAAAGTTATTTGTTATTTTTGGCCTGTTTGCGGATAATTTAGCCTGACCAGCTAGTTTTTAAGCATTATACTGTCTCAAACCATGAATATATAAGGATTGTTATGTCTACTAATGTAAGAACTTACCAAGGGATCCACCCTAATTTAGCTGATAATGTCTATGTTGATGAGTCAGCCGTGCTTGTGGGTGACATAAAATTAGACCATGACGCAAGTATTTGGCCATTAGTGGCCGCGCGTGGTGATGTAAATAAGATCCGTATTGGTAAACGCAGTAATGTACAAGATGGCAGTATATTGCATGTAACCCGTAAATCAGTTGCTAATCCTGATGGACATCCCTTAATTATAGGTGACGATGTCACCATTGGGCATAAAGCAATGTTACATGGCTGTAAGATTGGTCATCGTGTATTAATAGGCATGGGCGCGATTTTACTTGATGGTGCAGTAGTAGAAGATGATGTCATTGTCGGTGCGGGCTCATTAGTACCACCGAATAAGATTTTGCAAAGCGGTTATTTGTATGTTGGCAGCCCTTGTAAGCAGATTAGAGCCTTAACGGATGCAGAACGTGCTTTTTTACCGCAGTCTGCTGATAATTATGTTCGGTTAAAAAATGAATACTTAGTGGACTTACAACAGTCGAGCTAATGACGAAGCCTAATATGGGCCAATATAAGCTTGGTCCATTTAATTTAAACTCTTAATGCTTATAACACTTTTATTTATCGTATCAATTAATAAATGATTATATCTTAGTTGTGTATAAGTCGTGACTCTAGTCTATATTTAGCAAAGATTGTCACTTTAGTATTGAAAAATCGTTATACAGACCGTTTAAAGTCCCCCACCTTATCGGTTACTGGACTTCATTTTTTACTTAGGATGAGTGTAGTGCAAACTAAAAATCGAATTAACAATAAACACATCGCCTATATTGATTTTAAGCAACATCTTCTGCTGCTCGCTCTTCCTCTGTGTCTTATTTGCACTATTATCATTTTTACCCCAGCTATTGAACAAACTTATTTATACTTAACGTTGATTATTGGCGGGTATCTGGCCAGCTATGCAATTAGCTTTTACATATATAAGCAAAATATGTTACGACTTTGGCAGCATTTGGAACAGGTTATCCATATCAATGATACAACCTACGAGTTAGTTAATTTATCGAATAAGTATGACTCTGAAAAATCATTTCTAGACGCACTATTACAAAAAGCGGTATCCGCTGTAGATGATGCAGAAATGGGCAGTATTATATTGGTAGACAATATGACTGATCGGTTACAGTTTGCCTCCGTTATAGGCCTAAATATGGATGCCCTGCAAAATGTTAACTTTACGCTAAAAGAAACCTTTCTATATCGTTTAACTAAGGGGCGTTTTCATAAAACGGTTGTCATTAGTAACATCAATGCTAAAAGCGCCAAAAACGATGACCCATTTTTTCTACCAGATGCATCAACAAAACCTATTTGTTCAACATTATCCAGTCCAATTAGGATTAAAGGACAACTTTATGGAATGATGAATTTAGACAGTACTAAGGCGGGAACTTTTGGGGACTACGATATTAGTTTAGTCAATATTTTAACATCCGAGGCCGCTAACGCGATTTCGTTGTATCAGAAGTCGAAAGAAATAGAAAGTTTGGCTAATAATGACGGATTAACCGAACTTTATAATCGTAAAAAATTTGATGCTGCCGTTCTGCAATGGCAACATGATCCCAATTTAGGGAGTTACATCATTATTTTGGATATGGACAACTTAAAACCATTAAATGATCAACATGGGCATCAAGCGGGTGATGATGCACTGAAAATGTTGGCTAACTCGCTAAAGTCAATGTGGCATCCACATTTTTTAGTCGCTCGTTATGGTGGTGATGAGTTTGTCGCGTTATGCCATGGCCCAATTGAAATATTGATGAGACAAATGACAAAAATGCAAGATGAACTAACGCAGTTAACACCTGCAATTCATTTTAGCTATGGTCTTGCACAGTATGAGCAAGATTGGGAGAGTGCGTTTAAGCAAGCAGACAACAATATGTACAGTCAAAAGGAGTTTAAAAAAACAGCATCAAAAACAAACTAAGCTAAAAACTCAATTAGCCTATTTAAGTTGCACCATTATAATAGTAGCAATATGTCACCACTATCACTGAAAGCTTCCTTTTCAATCAGCGCTTCGGCTTTATCTTCTAAATCAAATCGACATTGTTCAAACAAGTGAACCGCGTTATGTTCATTAACCACTTGATGGTCGCAAAGCGCACTGATTACAGCAAAGCTTGCAAAACAGTTAATATGCATTCCCTGCTGCTGAGCAATAAATCTCACTTGATTTGTTTCCATATAGAGTTGATCGGTAAAAATCACACTTTGATTCATTAACTCGACACCTTTTGAGCAAGTGACTGTCGCAGTTTTTCCATAACAGAATCGGTATCAGGAGTAACTCCACGCCATAGGTTAAAGCTTTTAGCTGCCTGACCAACCAACATCCCTAAACCATCAGCTGTCTGATGTGCGTTTTGGTCTTTGGCCCACTGATTGAAGACCGTAGTATGCTGACTATAAGTCATGTCATAACAGTCTGTTGTTTCATCGATAATAACACTCGGCAGAGATATTAATTGCCCTGATAAACCTGCTGAGGTTGAGTTAATCACTAAATCAAATGGTGACTGGATTTCCTCAATCGGTTTAGCAAAAAAGTTACCATAATCGCAAAACAAGGTTTGCAACTGTTGTGCTTTTTCATGAGTTCGATTACAGATAACTAATTGAGCAACATGATGCTGTAAAATTGGCAATATACACCCTCTTGCAGCGCCACCAGCTCCAATTAATAATACATGCTTATCTTTGAGTGGCCCGAACTGCTTTTCAAGATCATTTACCAGCCCCACCCCATCGGTATTATCGCCGTATATTTTACCATCTTCAGTAAACGTCAACGTATTCACCGCACCCGCTAATTGAGCTAACTCACTGAGTTCATCACAAAGCGCATAAGCCTGCTCTTTAAACGGGGCGGTGATATTGGCACCTTTCGCACCTTTTTTTATAAAGGTGCGCAGGGTTTCCTCAAATTGATCGACCGGTGCAAGTATTGTTTGGTAACTCATATTTTGCTGGGTTTGCTTAGCAAACTCACTATGAATATACGGTGATTGACTTTGTGCAATCGGATTACCTAATACGGCATATAAATCGGTCATCAATTATCTTCTCTCTAATACAGCATGTTCATACTCAATTGGATTTACTTTGTATAACCACGCGGTAAGTCAGATGGTGTGGTGTAACGTTCGCGTAACTTGTCCTGACGACTTTGCGTACTTTGCTCTTTTCCATCAATGTACATTTTGACTACATGACTACTGTATTCGAATGGGTCTCCATTCCAGATAACAATATCAGCAACTTTACCTTCAGCAATTCTACCGCTGTCGATGTTAAACACATCTGCGACGTTTGCCGTCATTGATGCTAAAGCCGCATTATAATCCATACCATTAGCAACGGCATTGCCTGCACTATAACGTAGGCTATACACATTATGGCTATCGCCTATATTGGATAATATAACTTTGACACCCGCGGCATTTAATTTGCCCGCATTGCTTAAATCATTATGCAAAGAGTCAAAGCTTTCAGGTAAGTTACGCATTGCATCAATAATCACCGGCACATTGGCTTTAGCAATTTCATCAGCAATTAATACCGCATCCGCTGCGCCAACAAAGATAACATTTAGCTTAAAACGCTGTTTAATTTTGAGCACGGCTAACATGTCGCTAGCACGATCGGCGGCAACGATAAGCGGCTTTTCCCCTGCAAGTAACTGATTGATAATTTCGTCAGCGGCTTCTGGCTCAGCGTCTTCATTATCTTTACTTTTTTTGCCTTTAGCGGTCTTTTCAAGTGACTTTTGCGCTTTTTCAAGCTGAGTAACTAATTGCTGTAAATACGTCGCTCGAGATCCCTCATGGTTAGCGCCTAGCTCAACAAATACTGCGGTATTAGTTTGTTTAACACTATCCCACCCACCTGTTAAATCAATAACAAATGTTTGACCAGCAAAGATATCCTCACCACCACCTGAAGTAACAACATTGCGGGTAATGCCACCTTTGCGAGTAAACGCTATGCTGCTGGCTTTTGGATTGTAGGCATAGCTAGGATCAAAAGTAATATCCGCTTTTTTATCTTGAGCATCGCCAGATTCAGTTACCGCACTGATTTCAACTAGACCCAGTATGTTCATCGAACCTATAAACCCAGGGGTAACAACGCCCCCTTTGGCATCGATAACCTTATCGACCTCATATGCTGCAAGGCTATTTGCCGTATTTACCGCAGTAATAATGCCATCTTTAACGACAACTACAGCGTTTTCTAGTACGCCTTGTTCTGTGGCTGTATGTACAGTGGCATTAGTAATTGCAAATGATTCAGCTAACGCCAAACCCGATGTACCTAACATGGCACTTGCCATCGATAAGGCAAGTAACGTTTTTGTCATTTTCTTCATGTTATTGGCCTTATTCCTGTCCAAGTAAAAAGTCACTTTGAGCTTGATAGCGCGCATCTTTATCATCGAAGACTTTTGCACCATCAATAAATACTTGCTCAGCTTTAGCGTAGACACTAAACGGATTTACGTTCCAAATAACTACATCAGCGTTCTTACCTACTTCTAATGAACCTGTCTTATCGGCAATGCCTAAAGACTTAGCAGCGTTAGTCGTAATCCAGCTAATGACTTGTTCTTCTGTATAATTAAAACCATTGGCATTTGCATTGTGCATGATTTTGGCACTTTCTTGATTCAAGCGTTGAATCGTGACAGGAGAATCTGAATGCACAACCGCACAGGAGTTTTTAACAGCATCAACAATGGCAACATTTTCAAGTACCATATCGTATGCTTCTAACTTGAATCCCCACCAGTCTGGCCACATAGCAGCACAGTTTCCATTTTCAGCTAACGTATCGGCAATTTTGTAAGCTTCAATTGCATGGTGGAATGTGCCAGAGTGATAGTTAAACTCTTTGCCTAAATCAATCATCATCACCATTTCTTCGGCTTTATAACAATGATTATGAATCAGGATTTCACCTTCTAACACTCCTTGTAAAGTATCTAGGGTTAAATCGCGCTTAGGTGCAACGGCATTTTTTCCTGCAGCATAATCGGCTTCATACTTATCCCAAGCACGCTTATATTCAGTCGCTTCAATAAACGCCTGGCGATAACCCGCCATATTGCCCATACGTGTCATCGGTGGTTCATTGCGGCTACCGTAAAGCGACTTAGGGTTTTCACCACAGGCCATTTTCAAACCATAGGGCGCATCTGGAAACTTCATGCCTTGCATGCTTTCAGATGGGACATTTTTTAATGTCACACCTCTACCACCGATTAAATTAGCTGAACCAGGCAAGATCTGCATCGTGGTTACGCCACCTTCTCTAGCCCGATTAAAGCCGGGGTCCTGCGGCCATACGCTGTGTTCAGCCCATACTTCCGCCGTCACAGGATTGGTCATTTCGTTACCGTCGTTATGCGACTCAGCATTAGGGCTAGGATAAACCCCCAAATGAGAATGCACATCAATAATACCAGGAGTGACCCACTTGCCTTTCGCGTCGACGACAGTGGCGTCATCTGCAACTAGATTTTGCCCAACAGCACTAATCTTGCCATCAATAATAATCAGGTCAGCATTTTCGATTTTCTCACCAGTACCAGTTAACACTGTTGCATTTTTGATTATCGTTTTTTTACTGGGTAAGGCTTGATAAGTACTCGGATAAGGATTTTTATTAATTGTTACTTTTGGATCTTGAGCTTCTGATTGGTTGCATCCCATAAGGGCAGCAGTGACAGCAATCATCACTAAAGATGGCATCATCTTAGTCATTATTGTTCTCCTTTGAAATTGAGGTCAATTTAGCAAGATAGTCGAACAAACAACATAAAAAGATTTAACTAAATCGTTTCAAAACATTAACCCAAAGTTGTCATTGGTTGTTACTGGTAAGAAAAAGATTAAATGATATATAATAATTAACAAACAAATAGACGGTATCACAATGAATTGGCTGAAGAAAATTTTCGAAAAACAGCAAGTAGATCATCACAGAGATGCTGAGCAATCTAATGCTTATGATTTAATTGGTGGTGATAAAGTGATAAGAGCGATTGCCCATGAATTTTATCAACAAATGCAACAACGACCAGAAACTCAAACACTACTGGCACTTCATCGCGCACCAATAGCAGAATCTGAAGCCAAGCTATATGAATTTTTAACTGGTTGGCTCGGCGGACCACCACTTTATCAACAAAAATATGGTCATCCGGCACTGCGGGCCAGACATATGCCATTTTCAATAGATGAGTCTATGCGTGACCAATGGCTAATTTGTATGCGGGCAGCTATTGATAAATGTATAAAAAAGCCTGAACATCGTCAGGCGATTATTCAGGCTATTTCAACTTTAGCTGATCACATGCGTAATCAGTAAATAGCTAACACTTACTTGTTCAGCCCTAGCCAGTCTTGCGGTTTAAGGTAGTACTCATATAATTCAGCCTCTGGAGTGTCCGCTTCTGGCGTAAAGCCATATTCCCAACGAACTAAAGGCGGCATAGACATTAAAATAGACTCTGTGCGCCCCCCCGTTTGTAAGCCAAACAAAGTGCCTCGGTCATAAACTAGATTGAACTCAACATAGCGTCCACGACGATAAAGCTGAAATTGTCTTTCTTCATCTTGGTATTCCAATGCCTTATTACGCTCAACAATAGGCTCATAGGCTTCAATAAAACCATTACCCACAGCTTGCATAAACGCAAAACTTTGTTCAAATCCTGGCTCATTCAGATCATCAAAAAACAATCCACCGACACCACGAGTTTCATTACGATGGGGTAAGAAGAAATACTCATCACAACATTTTTTATATTTAGGATAAACGTCTTCACCAAATGGCAGACATAAATCATGTGCAGTTTGATGCCAACTAACAACATCTTGCTCAAACGGGTAATAAGGCGTTAAATCAAATCCACCACCAAACCACCACACAGGATCTGCACCTTCTTTACTGGCAATAAAAAAGCGCACATTAGCATGGGTTGTTGGAATATAAGGATTATTTGGATGAATAACTAATGACACTCCCATAGCCTCAAAACTTCTACCTGCTAATTCAGGACGATGTGCAGTTGCCGACGCAGGCATTGCCGCGCCCATAACATGAGAAAAGTTCACCCCAGCTTGTTCGAATACGTTACCTTGAGTTAACACCATACTGGTGCCGCCACCACCCTCTTCACGCTTCCAAGACTCAGCATTGAAAGTTGACTTACCATCAAGCGCAGTTAAACGCTGACAAATTCGTTGCTGAAGTGACAATAAAAATGTTTTTACTTGTTCTACATTAGGTACAACTAAGGTATCTGAGCCTTTTTGCATAAAATTAGTTTCCATTTCTAATAACGTGTCCAGTGCGTGCATCAATAATAGTCGAAGGTTGGTGCTGTTCGCCTAATGCTCCCAGCACCAGCGCATCTATTTTGCCGTTAAAATCGGTTAAAATTTGCCTTGTTTGCATTACGGGCGCTTCTCCAGCTAGATTAGCACTGGTTGATACTAACGGTTTGTGCAGCGTGTCGCAAAGGGCTCGCACAGTAGGATGCGCTGATACCCTAACGGCAATAGAAGAGAATTCGCCACACAATAATGATGAAACATTCGACTTAATGGGCATTACAAACGTAAATGGACCAGGCCATTTAGACAGCACAAACTCAAGCTGAACTGAGGTTAACTGAGACTCATCGACATAGTTAGCTAATTGCTCATAATGACTGGCAATCAAGATTAGTCCTTTTTGCCATGGCCGTTGCTTTACATCGAGTAGTTTTTGTATAGCAATCTCGTTATCGGGATCACAGCCTAATCCAAATACAGCCTCGGTTGGGTAAGCAATTACGCCACCTTTAGAAATAACGTTAACTACAGCATCGGGTTGCAATTGCAACATGATTAATCCTTAACACAAGTTAAATTATAGTGACCGTTTGTATTTACAGGCTTTTTGAGGACATTCTAAACGATAGCCTGCAGCCCCTTTGCGTTCGACTAAAATGCCAAAACCACAATCAGGACACGGCTCATTAACAGGCGGGTAATTAACAATATATTTGCATTTTGGGTAAGCGTTACAGGCAAAAAACGTTTTCCCATAGCGGCTAGTACGCGACTCTAACTGTCCTTTTTGACAATGTGGACATGTTATCGCTTCCGCTTCATTACTGTGATCATGCTTTTCAATATGATGGCATTCCGGGTAGTGAGTACAACCAATAAAAATACCAAATCGCCCTGATTTAACCGCCAATTCATGCCCACATTCAGGGCAACTTGAACCAGCAATCACTTGGGTCTCTATCGACTCGTGTTGTACTAAAGGCCGGGTATAATCACATGTCGGATAATTATTACAACCAACAAAACTGCCATGTTTGCTATGCTTTAGCGATAACTCGCAGCCACACTTTGGGCAGAGTTCATACTCTTTTTCTAAAGCATGCTCATGGGCAGTAAATAATTGTTGATCAATTTTTGACATGACTCATCTAATTGTTATGTTTGATTTGAATAGGCTTTATCTAAATTAGAACAATTTTACCCTATCGGGATCGAAAAAGGAGGCATAGCCTCCTTTTTATTTAATGCTTAGCAACACTACGAATGCAAATGGCCATCTGGCTGCTCGAAGATTAAATCTTCCATTTGTTCATAAGCGGATTCATTTCCAGGGACATTGAATAACACCATCAATACCACCCATTTTAAATCTTCCAATACCAATATCGGCTCATCTAAGTCCATAACCCTGTCGATAACCATTTCTCGGGTTTCAACACTTAAGACTTGGATTTGCTCTAGAAACAATAAGAAGCCGCGACATTGCACATCTAACTTGGCTGCCTCTTGTTTAGTATAAATACGGAAAGAATGCTGTGCATGGTTACATAAATACGGTTTATCACTTTCTTGTAAGTCCGCTAAACGTTCAAGCCATGCCAAGGCTTTAATAATATCGACCTGATGAAAACCGGCACGTGTCAGTTCCTTGGTTAATTCATCTTCATCAACCAATAACTCTATTTCGCTATGGACATAGTTCTCAAATAAATACATGAGGATATCAAACATGGCTAACTCCTCTTTAGTCTGACGTAACCACCGGGCACTACTGCAACCCACCCTTGTAACTCAAGTTCAAGCAATTCTACTAACACCAGATCTATCGGTTTTCCACTGTGCTCGACTACTGCATCAACTGTTGTAGTCTCATACCCTACACTTGTTAACAGACTAGCTAACTGCGAAGGAAATGGCAAATTACTCATTTCGCTTGCTTGTATATGGTGACGATGATGCAATTGTACAAGGTGATACTCAGATAAACACCCTAATTCTTCTATTATATCGGCAGCATCCTCCACAAGTTTTGCCCCATTTTTAATTAAATCATGGCAACCTTGATGATATCCCGCCACCGTCGACCCTGGAACAGCAAAAACTTCGCGGTTTTGCTCCATTGCTAATCGAGCCGTAATCAGTGAGCCACTTTTACGCGCAGCCTCAACAACAACAGTCCCTAAACTCAACCCACTGACTATGCGGTTACGTTTAGGGAAATGCCCCGCTACCGGACTCACTTTAGGCCAAAACTCACTAATGATGCAGCCATCTTGCTGAATATTGTCGTATAACGATTTGTGCCTTTTAGGATAGACAACATCTACCCCACAACCCAATACTGCTAATGTCACGCCATTATTAGCCACCACAGCTTTATGCGCTGCACCATCGATACCCGCAGCCATCCCACTGGTAATACTAAACCCAGAACAAGAAAGGCCACGAGCGAGACTGGCGGCCGTATCTGCGCCATGTAATGACATATTACGACTACCCACTATAGCGATTGAAGGCGGTAATAATCCGTTTACTTGCCCTTTGACAAAAAGAATTGAGGGAGGGTCATATATTTGCTGTAACAGTGGAGGATATAAAGGGTCAGATAAACAGATAAGATGATGATTATCAGCTTGCTCAAGCCAGTCGAGGGCGCTATCGACTTTATCTAAATCGATTTTACACGCCCTCAAAGATTGAGAAGAAAGCGGTAAGGCATCAGGTTCAAATTGCAGCCTTTGCCTTAACTCTTCAACATCCATGTGCACTAATAATTGTTTAATCCGAGCGGGTCCTAGCCCGGATACTGCAGAAACAACTAACCAGTCGACCAGATTATCAGAAATTATTCACCTTTAAAGGTCAAATTGGCTGGCGTAACCAATTTATCTTTTACTCTAACAGGACGATCACTCATCATAATCAAACCTAAACTGGTTTTATCAAAGACTTTAAAAACCATTAGATTACCGTGATAAACGTCAGGTACCTTAAATACTTTATCATCTGAAAAATGAGCGACTACTTTGTCATACGATGTACGTTCAATTGCCCGTACAGGCTGACCATCACTGCCTATTACCACTTCCTCGCCATCACGATAAATAGCAAAAACATGCCCAGGCTTAACGCCCGCATCTAATCCTTTATCAAGATAAACCACTTCCAGCTTACCTGCTTCACGGTTAGTACTTACGGTAGCAATAACACTGGCTGGCACACCTAGCTCTGCAGCTGTAGGGGTGAAGTAGGCAGACATTAACGCGTCATCTTCAACAGGAATAACCGAATATCCCACTTCAGTTTCACGTAAATTACTCAGTATCTTCACCTTTGAAATATCGCCATCAGCCGTTACACGACCACTGGCACTCAGAATAATTTCTCGGCCAAGCAACTCACCGGTTTGGGTGTCTAAAAATTCACGTCCATGTTCATAAATAGCGACCTTTTGACCTACTGGCATATTCGCATTGACATAAATAACATCATTAAGAATATGATGCTTAGAAGGGCTTTCACCGCTTAATACCATTGGCTGAGAATCTAACCAGCTTTGTTCAACTACACGATTTTGCACTAAATAAGGTTCAATGAGCGCTAAGTCGATTGCCGGAATTGCGCCACCTTTGGGCAGAATATGCCCTTCCACGCCCTTTTTGATATGTTGTTTTTTAACTAAACGTGGCTGACCATCTATAAAAACCAGTGTAAGACGATCGCCAGGATAAATTAAATGAGGATTAGCAATTTGTGGATTAACCCCCCACAATGTAGGCCAGCGCCATGGATCTTGGAGAAAATACCCTGATATATCCCAAAGCGTGTCGCCTTTTTTAACGACATATGTGTCGGGATGTCCCGCTTTTAAAGTCAGTGTATCTGCATTTAATCCAAAGATATTCAATGTTATAAAAGCAAGTAGTAATATCCGTTTCATGGTGTTGTCCATGTTATTAAGCCCTTTAATTGAGCTTTTTACTGTTATTGAAGGTCGGTAAGGATTAAAATTATCCTATTTTCTACCGTCAGTATAGCTAACTAGCTAAAATTTGTCAGACTTGTTAAGAGTTTATATATGTCATTACTTAATGTTTTACGTTTTCCGGATGAGCGTTTACGCACTGTAGCCAAGCCTGTGAGCGACTTTGGCTCAGAATTGCAAACACAAATCGATAACATGCTTGAAACAATGTACCACGAAAAAGGTATTGGTTTAGCAGCGACTCAAGTTGATTTTCATCAGCAGTTAATTGTTATGGACCTGCAGGACGAAATTGAACGCCCAACAATCTTCATTAACCCACAAATAGTCGCCTCAAATGGCGACTTTGCTAACGAAGAGGGTTGCCTCTCTGTTCCGGGTGTTTACGCTAAAGTAGACCGTGCCGAGCATATCACCTTAAAGGCGCTTAATCGCCATGGTGAAGAGTTTACAGTGGAAGCAGACGAGCTATTTGCGATTTGTATCCAGCATGAAATGGATCACCTACAAGGTAAGCTATTTGTGGATTACTTATCGCCACTGAAGCGCCAACGCATCAAAACCAAGCTTGAAAAAGAAGCTCGTATCGCCGCTAAAGACGCATAGGACTGAATTTGAAACCGTTAAACATTATTTTTGCTGGTACGCCAGATTTTGCTGCGCGTCATTTACAAGCACTGATCTCATCAGAGCACAATGTTTGTGCCGTTTACACTCAACCAGATAGACCGGCTGGGCGTGGCAAAAAGCTGACCTCAAGTCCAGTGAAACAATTAGCGGTTGAAAATAACATTGCCGTTTTTCAGCCACCCTCATTGCGTACTGAAGACGCCCAAGCAGAACTTGCTACCCTAAACGCCGATATTATGGTGGTAGTAGCTTATGGTCTTATTTTACCTAAGGTGGTGTTAGACATGCCGCGCTTAGGTTGTATCAATGTTCACGGTTCTATTTTGCCACGCTGGCGAGGTGCTGCACCTATTCAACGCGCATTATGGGCTGGCGATACAGAAACCGGTGTGACTATTATGCAAATGGACATTGGCTTAGATACCGGTGACATGCTACTTAAAACATCACTGCCAATTGAAGATACTGATACCTCAGCAAGCCTATATGAAAAGCTGGCTCTCCAAGGACCGGATGCATTAATTGATGCCTTAGCAAAATTAAGCCAAGATATGCTGCCTGCTGAAAAACAAGATGAGTCTTTGGTCAATTACGCCGAGAAACTGTCAAAGGAAGAAGCTAAACTAGATTGGCATAAATCCGCTAAACAGTTATGGCAAGAAGTACGTGCATTTAATCCTTGGCCAGTGAGTTATTTCGAGCACCAACAAAGTAGCATTAAAGTGTGGCAAGTACGGTATGACACGACACCAAACAATGCCATGCCCGGCACTATTACTCAAGCAGATAAGCACGGCATTGTCATTGCAACAGCCGACGGCAGCTTAATTGTTGAAACAATGCAACTCCCCAATAAAAAGCCCTTGTCGGTCGCTGACATTCTTAATTCACGTGCCGATTGGTTTAGTGTTGGCACCCAATTAAATTCAGAGGCTAACTAGCATGAATGTGCGTGCATTAGCCGCCAAAGCCATTTTTGACGTACTCGAAAAGGGTATATCATTATCGGTAGCCTTACCCGATAAACAGCAATATTTAGACAGTGGTAAAGACAAAGCCTTGATGGCGGAAATTTGCTATGGGGTGATGCGCCAGTTACCTCAACTAGACAAATGCGTCAGCGACTGCCTAGAAAAACCGTTTAAAGGTAAACAGCGCATTGTTTATCAGCTGTTACTTGTTGGCTGTTATCAACTTTACTTTACCCGTATACCCGCCCACGCAGCTATTTCAGAAACAGCTGAAGCTTGCAGACAACTGAAGTTTGACGGTTTGGTTAAAGTGGTCAATGGCGTACTGCGTAATATTCAACGTAATGAAATGCCGCTCAATACAGATATCGAGACCTTGCGCTATAACACGCCAGCCTGGTTCATTAAGCGATTACAACAAGCTTACCCTGAACAATGGCAAGATATAATTGAACAAAGCCACCAGCGCCCGCCTATGTGGTTGCGCAACAATCAGCAATTACACAGTCGAGAGGCGTATATAGCCACGTTAGCACAGCATAATATTGATGCCAGCGAAGGTCCAAGCCCAAATGCTATTTTGCTCGACAGCCCAAAAGATGTAAACGCCTTGCCAGGCTTTATGGATGGCGCAGCTTCAGTACAAGATGGTGCGGCGCAATGGGCGGCAACCTTGCTAGCACCACAAAATGGCGAGCTCATATTAGATGCTTGTGCTGCCCCCGGCGGTAAAACCTGTCACATAATTGAGCAAGCTCCCCAAGCAAACGTCATAGCGGTCGATTTTGACGAAAAACGTTTGGTGAGAGTACAACAAAACCTCGACAGATTGAATTTAAAAGCGCAAGTTATTCATGGTGATGCAGCTAATATTGATCTATGGTGGCAAGGTGAAAAGTTTGACCGCATCTTACTCGATGCACCATGCTCAGCAACCGGAGTGATTCGCCGTCATCCTGATATTAAATGGTTACGTAAGAATAAAGATATTGAAGAATTAGCCATATTACAGCAGCAAATATTTGATCATTGCTGGCAGTGGTTAAAACCGGGTGGCACATTACTTTATGCAACATGTTCTATTTTGCCCGAAGAAAATAGCCAGCAGGTGACACAATTTTTAGCGCGCACACCCGATGCGCAATTAGTGCCAATTAGTCAGCAATCAAATGCACAGGATATTGGCTGGCAGATCCTTCCTGGCCAAGACAATATGGATGGTTTCTACTACGCTCGCTTAGTTAAAGCACAGTAAGGATATTTGCAAGGTTATGAAAATTATTATCTTGGGCGCAGGGCAAGTTGGCGGCACATTGGCAGAAAACTTAGTCGGTGAGAATAACGACATAACCCTCGTTGACAATGACCGAGCTAGACTAAGAATACTTCAGGACAAGTTTGATTTACGCGTAGTGGTAGGCCATGGGGCGCATCCTAGCGTATTAAAAGAAGCCGGTGCAGAAGATGCCGATATGTTAATTGCGGTCACCAACAGTGATGAATGTAATATGGCAGCCTGTCAAATTGCTTATTCACTGTTTGGTACTCCCACTAAAATTGCCCGCATCCGCTCAGAACCTTATTTAGATCTGCGCGATAAACTATTTATTAACTCTGAAGTAAAATCCGGTGATACCAAACCCCGTGGCGGTTTTATCATTGATGAACTCATCGCACCAGAACAGTTAGTCACTGCTTACATACATCGTTTAGTCCAATACCCAGGCGCACTGCAAGTACTTGAATTTGCAGAAGGTAAGCTGAGTCTGGTGGCGGTACGAGCCTACTATGGCGGCCCCTTAGTCGGTAACGCGCTTGCTACCCTGCGTGAACATATGCCCAATATTGATACCCGGGTTGCAGCTATTTTCCGTCAAGGTAAAGCTATCATGCCCCGTGGTACCACCATTATTGAAGCCGATGATGAAGTGTTTTTTGTTGCCGACAGCCGCCATATTCGTGCGGTAATGAGTGAAATGCAAAAGCTGGATAACTCATATCGCAACATTATGATTGCTGGCGGTGGTAATATTGGTTTTGGTTTAGCTAAGCGGTTACAAAAAAATCATTCTGTTAAGTTGATTGAGCATCGCCAAGAGCGTGCTGAAATGTTGTCAGAAAAGCTTGAAAACACCACGGTTTTCTGTGGTGACGCATCGGATCAAGAGCTGCTAACTGAAGAACATATCGACCAAACAGATGTATTTATTGCGGTCACCAATGATGATGAAGCCAATATTATGTCAGCCCTGCTTGCTAAGCGATTAGGTGCGAAGAAAGTCATGGTGTTAATTCAGCGCGAAGCCTATGTCGATATAGTCCAAGAAGCTAATATCGACATTGCTATTTCTCCACAACAAGCGACTATTTCAGCATTACTGACACATATTCGCCAGGGCGATATTTGTAACGTTTATTCATTACGCCGTGGTGCAGCTGAAGCGATTGAAGCGATTGCTCACGGAGACTCCAGCACATCTAAAGTCGTGGGCAAAAAAATTAGTGATATCAAACTGCCACCAGGCACGACCATTGGCGCAATTGTGCGTAATGATGAAGTGCTGATGGGCCACGACAAAACCGTTATTGAACAAGGGGATCATGTGATTCTTTTCTTAGTAAATAAGAAATTTATTGGCGATGTTGAAAAACTGTTCCAACCGAGCGCGTTTTTCTTTTAATCCAACATGATAAATATCAAGCAATTGGTGTTTGTGATTGGCATATTTTTGTCAATCTTAACCGGATTCATGCTAATCCCTATGAGCTTTGCACTCATCTATGGTGAAGAAACCATAGGTGACTTCATGCTATCGGCTATATTTACCGGCAGTGTAGCTATTTTTTGTATTCAATCTGGTCGTCTACATGATATTCGGTTAAACATTCGCGATATGTTCGTCCTGACTTGCGCCACCTGGCTAGCGGTGAGCCTTTGTGCAGCATTACCTTTTGCGCTATATCACGGTATCACTTATACCGACGCCTTCTTTGAAACTATGTCAGGGATCACCACCACTGGGTCAACCGTATTGTCTGGCTTAGATAATATGGATCACAGCATTCTAATATGGCGCTCTTTATTACAATGGCTGGGCGGCATTGGCTTTATTGTCATGGCCGTCGCGGTATTACCTTTTTTAAACGTCGGTGGCATGCGTTTATTTAGAACTGAATCATCCGACTGGAGCGACAAAGCTACTCCCAGAACACAATATATGGCTAAAAATCTTTTCTGGGTTTATGGCTGTTTAACCTTATTGTGTTCATTTTGCTATCACCAGGCAGGTATGAACTGGTTTGAAGCGATTAATCATGCCATGACCACCCTCTCTACCGGTGGTTATTCCACATCAGATAACTCAATGGCTCACTTCTCTAATGCGGCACATTGGGTGGGTATTGTCTTTATGTTGGCAGGAGGTCTGCCCCTATTGATGTTTGTCCAGTCAATACAGCAACGCAATATTTCAATATGGAATGATCAGCAAGTAAAGGGCTTCTTATTGTTTGTGGCTACAGTATCTTTCAGTATTGCGTTGTGGCTGTCATTGCACAAAAACTTAAGCTTTATCGATGCACTGCGTTTATCCAGTTTTAATGTTATTTCAGTGGTAACCACTACAGGTTATGGCTTAACCGACTATCAAGCATGGGGTGCGTTTGCCAGTACCGCATTTTTGTTTTTGATGTTGATCGGCAGCTGTTCGGGATCAACCTCAGGTGGCATTAAAATATTTCGTTTTCAAATTTCAATGGTCATTATGCGCCAGCAAATTAAACAGCAATTCCACCCTAAAGGCTTGTTTAAAGATACCTTCAATGGCCATAAAGTCAGTGAAGATATTGTTCGCTCATTAGTCACCTTCATTATGCTTTTTTTCATCGTTATTTTGGGATTATCAATGATTTTAGTGCTAACAGGCTTAGATATTATAACCAGCTTTACCGGTGCTATTACTGCGGTTGCCAATGTAGGTCCTGGTTTGGGGCCAATTATCGGTCCTGCTGGTAACTTCTCAAGCTTATCTGATGTGGCTAAGTGGGCGTTAGCTTTTGGTATGTTATTGGGACGCCTTGAAATCTTAACCGTCGCGGTGCTTTGTCATCCACAATTTTGGCGTTATTAATATAATTGCAGCGTAAATCGCTAAGTAAATTGGTAGTAAGGGTCTAGCGCCCACAATAGCCGCCGGTTAATGCCCAATTTAGTTAATTTTTCAACGCTATTAAGTCATAGCTAACACATGCTCAGCGTAACGCTTAACATCCTCCCAATCGGTATAATCTATAATCGCTTTAGGATCCGTTGGGCCGTCAGTCATTTTCATAATAAGACGGATCATTAAACTGTCGTACCAGGGCCAAGAAGGATAATCGACCTTACCTGCGATAATCTTGACATCCTGTGGCTGCCAAGGTGAAAGCTGTAAAAATTTTTGTAGGTACTTATTGTTTTCAGGTACACGTTTTTCTGGGTTTCGGGCAACAACGTTAACGCAAAAGAAACTGTTGGGCACTTTTGCCAATTCAGCCTGATAACGTTCGACAAACTCAAATACCGATTTATGGTATGAACCATAAAGTACACAGGCGCCTAATGCGATGGCATGGTATTGGGTCCAATCAATATTATGCTTAACCTCATTAATATTGAGCACATCACACTCTCCTCCTTTGGCCAATATTTGTTGCGCGATAGCACGGCTAATTTGTGCAGTATGGCCACCTCGAGAATAATACAACACCAAAACTTTGGACATAGTGAACCTCTATTGATAAAGAAAGAATGAGTGTGGCAAAAAAAGACTTAAGATACCGATGAAGTGATCACAAATTAGAATTAGCTCATATTATTAGCACCGATAATTGAGATCTACACACAGCACGAGTATGATTCGGATATCACTCGTATCCAAGGATCCTCCCATGCAGCAAAATATCGATATTTCATCGATGCTAGAAAACGCAGAAACAGCTGCAAAATGGCTGAAAGCGATAGCAAACCCTTATCGTTTAATGATTCTGTGCTTGTTGTTGGATAAAGAGCTCAGCGTAACTGAGTTGAATGAGACCGTGCCACTCAGTCAGTCTGCTTTATCACAGCACTTAGCCGTATTACGCGCAGAAGACTTAGTTAACACTCGTAAGAGTTCGCAAGTGGTGTTTTATACGTTAAAAAACGAGCAAGTGACTGAGGTGATTTCTATTTTACATCGCCGTTATTGCGCCTAAATATTTACTTCTGTTATCGACACTTCCACTTTATTATCGATATTGTACATATAGCTTAATGCAGCAAGCTTGTTGGATTAAGCTTGTTGCACCAACTGAGCCGCAAAATCATCTACTTTATTCCAATCAGTAAACTCAAACGTGGCAGATGTGTCCGTAGGGCCCTTGGTCATCCACATAATAAAGCGGATCATAAACTTATCGACAAAACCATACTTAGGGTAGTCGATCTTACCTGCGAACACAGAAGACAACTGTGGTTGCCATTGTGATAACAGTAAAAACTTTTGCATGTAAGGATTAGTTGCAGGGGTGTTTTTTTCAGGTTTTCTTGCGACTACGTTGACCGTAAAAAAGCTATTAGCTTTGCTTTCAATTGCGGCCTTATTTCTGGCAATAAAATCATATAATGCGGGTCGATGTTTACCATAACGAATACTCGCACCAATAATAATTTGCGTGGCACTTTCGATATCTTTCTGAGAGACCTGAGCGACATCCTTTAATGTAACAACATGTCCAGATTGCTCAAGTTGTTGCTTAATACGCTGGCAAATGGCAAGCGTTTGACCATCCACAGTTGAGTAAACCATTAAACTTTGCATTAGTTTTTCCAAAATGTCGGCGTAAATAACACCAAAAGAGTAAACACTTCTAAACGACCAAATAGCATGGCAATAACCAACACCCACTTAGCGCCATCGGTAATACTAGCGTAGTTATTGGCAACATCGCCTAGCCCTGGACCAAGGTTATTCAAACTCGCAGCAGTCGCACTGAATGCGGTAATAGCATCCATATCCATCGCCATTAAGATCACCATACAAATAACAAACACTAACGCATAAGCCGAGAAGAAGCCCCATACCGCATCAATGATACGGTCTGGCAATGCTGCACCGCCAATACGGATAGAATACATAGCTTTAGGATGAACCAAACGCTTAAGCTCACGCGAGCCCTGCAATACCAACAGGATAAGTCGAATAACCTTCATCCCCCCGCCAGTTGAACCAGCACAACCGCCAATAAAGCTTGAAAATATCAGTAATACGGGTAAAAACAGCGGCCAGGAGTGAAAGCTTTCGGTGCCAAAGCCAGCGGTAGTTGATATCGAAACCACCTGGAAAAAAGCATAATCTAATGTCTGCTCAGCGGTGTCGTAAACCCCCGAGTAATATAAAGTGGTAAAACAAATGGCAGTTAGCACCACTTGAACGCCGATTAATACCTTAAACTCAGCATCCTTAAAGTAAATTTTAAAGTTAATTCCACGACGGGTGAAAGCGGCAAAATGCACGCTAAAGTTAACCGCGGCAATGAGTAAGAATACCGCACAGATAATATTAATCGCCGAACTATCGTAATAGCCAATACTGGCATCTTTAGTGGAAAAACCACCAATGGCGATAGTGGAAAACGCATGACAAATAGCATCAAAAGCATTCATACCGGCAAAATAAAATGCTGTGGCGCAGGCGATAGTTAACATCAAATAAATGTACCATAACGCTTTGGCGGTTTCGGCAATTCTTGGGGTCATTTTACTGTCTTTAACTGGCCCAGGGATCTCGGCTTTAAATAGCTGCATGCCCCCAATACCCAGTAACGGCAAAATAGCCACGGCGAGCACGATGATACCCATGCCGCCCATCCACTGTAATAAATGGCGATAGAACAATACCGCCTTAGGTAAGTCATCTAGGCCGACAATAACAGTCGCCCCAGTGGTTGTCAGCGCAGAAAAGGATTCAAAAAAGCTGTCGGTCCAACTTAAATCAGGCACTTTGGAGAAAATAAACGGCAGTGCCCCAATGGATCCCAATACCGTCCAAAACAACACCACAATAAGAAAGCCTTCACGAGTACGTAAATCACTTTTATGCTTACGGTTGGGATACCAAAGTAAAAAACCTAAAAATAAACTGACAAAAAACGCCTGAACAAACGCAGTACCGCCACCATCTTTATAAAACACCGCCACCAAAGCAGGCGGAAGCATAGTGATAGAGAACAAGGCCATCAGCAAACCTGTGATTCTTATAATTGTTTTATATTGCATTAAAGGCTTCTGTTAGTTCGATGTTATAAAAATATGAAAAATTAACTTTGTAAGGCATTTTGGCATAAGTTCAGCCCAGCTCATACAGTAAACTTCACTTGAAGCGTTCCTTGCGTCATTGTGGCTAAGTGAGTATTAAAATCAGCTAAGGCATCTTTTGCTAACTCGAATGTCATATCGACTTTGTCACTGAACGCTTTCGCTAAAATAACCCCGTCATATTGAGCCACTAAATATTCAACATCCGCTAACTGTGCATAGTTGCAGTTTAGGGTGATCGGGTAACGAATATTCTTAGTCCGTAGACTTAACTGACTAATGCCCAGCTTTATGCCTGAACTATAAGCACGCATTAAGCCGCCAACGCCAAGCTTTGTGCCACCAAAGTAACGTACAACTATTGCACCAACCTCACCCACATTGGCGCCTTGTAAGCTTGCTAACATAGGGCGTCCAGCGCTACCACCAGGTTCGCCATCGTCACTGGAACCAATATTAACCATCTCATTGGGCTCTCCGGCTATAAAGGCATAACAATAGTGACTCGCCCCTGGGTAATCGCGCTTCATGTTAGTAAGTGTTAACTTCATAACATCTTGGTCTGGGCAATGAAATAGAAAAGAGATAAAGCGACTATGCTTTATCTCCTCTTCAATCAACAAGTTGGAATCAGGTATTGAGTAACTCTCAGTCAAGACCTAACTCTCTTGTCATGTTTTCATTTCGATCACTGTGCACAATCACATTATCTTCAATGCGAATACCGCCAAAAGGTCGCATTACATCAACTGCTTGCCAGTTAACTAACTGCTTAGCATGGTCACTTAAATCATTGAGCAAGGTGTCAATAATATAAATACCAGGTTCAATCGTCAGCACTTGGTTGGCCGCTAAAGTTCGAGTACAGCGTAAAAAAGGATGATTCTCGGGGGCTGGTATATGAGTGCCGCGCTCATCATGGGAGTATCCGCCCATATCATGTACCTGCAAACCAAGCATATGACCTAATCCGTGGGGGAAAAATGCCCGCGTGACACCAGAATCAACCAACGCAGCCACATCAGAATGAGCCAATTCAAAGTCTATCAATAACTGCGCAATTCGCTCATGGGTCATAATATGCAAATCTGTATATTTCACCCCGGGTTTCATTGCATCGACAATGGCCAGTTGCTGCTGATTTAACGCCGTAATAAGTTCAGAAAAACGATTTTTCTCGAACGCATAAGTACGGGTAATATCAGCGGCATACCCATGGTAACTTGCACCTGCATCAATAAGAAACGATAAACGCTGCTTTGGCTTTACGTGGGCTAATGTCATGTAATGCAAAATAGCCGCATTTTGATTCAAGGCGATGATATTGCCGTATGGCATTTCGTTTTCGCCTTGGCTGATTTCAGCTAAATACTGTTGCTGGATCTCGAACTCACTGCCACCATTAAAAAATGCACTTTTGGCCGCTTTATGACCTTTAACTGCAATTTTGTTTGCTCGACGTAAGCACTCAAGCTCATATTGCGTTTTATCAGCTCGGTGGTAATGCAAGTAATTCATTACCGCATCAGGGTTACGGGACTTAAACTCTAATACGTCAGCAACATCTAAATGCTCACCAATGTAAGCCCAATTACTCAAATCTTTCGGTAAAAACTCAGCAATTTTATCTGCTTTGGTTAGTAGCTTAATGTCAAAATGTTCAGTCCAAAATGCCTCTGGCACATCGCTAACCTTATGCCAGAAATCCACTGGACGATAAAAGACCAATACAGGCTTATCAATCCCGTTGGCAATAACCCAACAGTTTGGATTATCAAGAATAGGCAGCCATGCTTTGAAATGAGGATTCACCTTGAATGGATAATTCATATCATCTAAAAACTGACGATGGGGTTGTCCTGAATGAATAACGACGCCAGCAAAATTCTCACGACGGGTGATCTCAGCAACCCGACGATTTAACTCGGCAATATGTGCATGATATAAGCTATCCAGCTGATCCATTTTTTGATTCCTATTCAGTAGTTGGCAAACACTCACAGTTTACCACAAAGGATAAAAATCACCTTAGTAGACAAAAATTAAACGGTCGTTTAAATTGGGTGTTGTAATTTCTGTCATTTAGTCGCACACTGTTGTGTAACTGGTCAAATGATGGCCTATACTGCTGTGAAACAAGCTTGATAACTACACGATTATAAAGATGTTGAAATCGCTTTAAGCAATAAGGAAGCAAGCAATGATCTACCAAAGCCCTACCATCCAGGTTGAGTTACTTGAAGACAATATTGCCAAGCTGTGCTTTAACGCACCGGGCTCGGTAAACAAATTTGACAGAGAGACTCTAGCCTCTTTAGATGCTGCACTAGATAGCATCAAACAAAAGACTGATATCAAAGCATTAATACTTACCTCAGCTAAAAGCACATTTATTGTGGGCGCTGATATCACTGAATTTTTAGAATTATTTAAGCAAGACGATGCCACACTGCTCGCTTGGGTTGAACAAGCTAATGCAGTATTCAATAAGCTTGAAGATTTACCTTTCCCTACCGTATCAGCGATTAACGGTTTTGCTTTAGGCGGTGGATGTGAAACGATTCTAGCAACCGACTTACGTGTTGCTGATACCAATGCACTTATCGGTTTACCTGAAACCAAATTAGGCTTAATTCCTGGCTTTGGTGGTACGGTTCGTCTACCTCGCGTAATCGGTGCTGACAATGCATTAGAATGGATCACATCAGGTAAAGAACAACGTCCTGACGATGCACTTAAAGTGGGTGCTATTGATGCGGTAGTCGCTCCAGAAAACCTACACACAGCAGCTATTCAGATGTTACATGACGCATTAGCGGGTAACTTAGATTGGCAAGCTCGTCGTAAGCAAAAGCAATCACCGCTGCTACTAGGTAAGCTTGAGGCTATGATGTCGTTCACCACAGCCAAAGGCATGGTGTTCTCTATTGCCGGTAAACATTATCCAGCGCCAATGGCAGCTGTGAATGTTATCGAAAAAGCGGCGACTTTAGATCGCGCTGGTGCATTACAAGTTGAAGCACAGGCCTTTATTAAGCTGGCTAAAACTGACGTTGCGACGGCATTAATTGGTATTTTCTTAAATGACCAATTAGTTAAAGGCAAAGCGAAAAAAGCAGGTAAATTAGCGAAAGATGTTAACCAAGCTGCGGTATTAGGTGCAGGCATTATGGGCGGTGGTATTGCTTACCAAAGCGCCAGTAAAGGCACGCCAATTGTCATGAAAGACATCGCTCAGCCAGCATTAGAGTTAGGCTTGAACGAAGCGGCTAAAATTCTAACAACACAAGTTGCACGCGGTCGCTCTACGCCAGAGAAAATGGCTAAAGTATTAAACAACATCACGCCGTCACTAGATTATGCCTCTATCAAAAATAGCGACATCGTTGTAGAAGCGGTTGTTGAACATCCAAAAGTGAAGGCCACTGTACTGGCTGAAGTTGAAGGCTATGTATCTGAAGATGCGATTATTGCTTCAAACACCTCAACTATCTCTATCAACTTGCTAGCTAAAAGCCTGAAGAAACCTGAACGTTTCTGCGGTATGCACTTCTTTAACCCTGTGCACAAAATGCCACTTGTTGAAATTATTCGTGGTGAGCACAGCTCAGAAGAAACCATTGCAACAGTGGTTGCTTACGCCAGCAAAATGGGTAAAACCCCGATTGTTGTAAATGATTGCCCAGGCTTCTTCGTTAACCGCGTATTGTTCCCATACTTTGCAGGTTTCAGCGGTCTACTTGCTGATGGTGCTGACTTTGCCGCTGTCGATAAAGTCATGGAAAAACAGTTCGGTTGGCCAATGGGCCCAGCTTACTTACTTGACGTAGTCGGTTTAGATACCGGTCATCACGCACAAGCAGTAATGGCTGAAGGTTTCCCAGACCGCATGGGTAAAAACGGCAAAGATGCTATCGACATTATGTTCGAAAACAAACGTCTAGGTCAGAAAAACACTAAAGGCTTCTATGCTTATTCTGTAGACCGTCGTGGTAAGCCGAAAAAAGACGTTGACCAAACTAGCTATGAATTATTAAGCGCTGAGTTCGGTGAATTAAAGGCATTCGAGTCAGATGACATCATCGCTCGCTGTATGATCCCGATGATCATCGAAACGGTTCGCTGTTTAGAAGAAGGCATTATTGCATCACCTGCTGAAGGCGATATGGGTCTAGTATACGGTATTGGTTTCCCACCATTCCGTGGCGGTGTATTCCGTTACTTAGACACCATGGGCGTAGCAAACTTTGTTGCCCTAGCAGACAAATACGCACATCTTGGTGGCTTATATCAAGTTACCGATGCAATGCGCGCACTTGCAGCCAACAACGGTAGTTACTACCAAGCCTAATTAGTGGGAAAGGAATTAAATCATGAAACAAGCTGTTATCGTAGACTGCATTCGTACCCCTATGGGCCGTTCTAAGGCTGGGGTATTTAGAAATGTACGTGCAGAAACTCTTTCTGCAGAACTAATGAAAGCATTAATGTTGCGTAACCCGCAACTGGATCCAAATACTATTGAAGATGTTATTTGGGGTTGTGTGCAACAAACATTAGAGCAAGGTTTTAACATTGCGCGTAACGCATCATTATTAGCTGGTATTCCTAAAACGGCTGGTGCAGTAACCGTAAACCGTTTATGTGGTTCATCAATGGATGCACTTCATCAAGCGGCTCGTGCCATTATGACTGGCCAAGGTGATACCTTCATTATTGGTGGTGTTGAGCACATGGGTCATGTACCAATGAACCACGGTGTTGATTTTCACCCAGGCCTGGCTAACCGCGTAGCTAAAGCCTCTGGCATGATGGGCTTAACTGCTGAAATGCTAGGTAAGTTACATGGCATTACCCGTGAACAACAGGATGCTTTTGCTGTACGCTCTCACCAGCGTGCACATGCTGCAACGATTGAAGGTCGCTTTGCCAAAGAAATTTGGGGCATTGAAGGCCACGATGTAAACGGCGCATTAATCAAGGTTATGACCGACGAAGTTATCCGTCCTGAAACTACCCTTGAGTCACTTGCTGGTTTACGTCCAGCGTTTGACCCAGCTAACGGCACTGTAACAGCGGGCACATCATCTGCACTATCAGATGGTGCATCTGCGATGTTAGTGATGGAAGAATCTAAGGCTCGCGCATTAGGTTTACCAATTAGAGCGCGCATTCGCTCTATGGCTGTTGCGGGTTGTGATGCAGCTATTATGGGTTACGGTCCAGTTCCTGCTACTCAAAAAGCATTAGCCCGTGCTGGTCTTTCAGTTGCTGATTTAGATGTGATTGAACTTAACGAAGCGTTTGCAGCCCAGTCTTTACCTTGTGTTAAAGATCTTGGTTTACAAGATGTAGTTGATGACAAGATTAACCTTAACGGCGGCGCTATCGCCCTCGGTCATCCACTAGGTTGTTCAGGTGCACGTATTTCTACCACCCTGATTAACTTGATGGAAGATAAAGATGCAACATTAGGTTTAGCCACTATGTGTATCGGATTAGGTCAAGGTATCGCGACTGTTTTCGAACGCGTTTAAGCTATCTTTAAAGTTAATCTGAGTTTATCAATCTAACGGGTTCACCCTATCGGTTGTAAATTAACTCAAAAAACCGAATTATTGAAAAATAATTCGGTTTTTTATTTTTCATCAACAGGCTAATGTTCCACGTGAAACATGTTTGAGGAAAATTTAAAAACAAATTAAAACGTTAATTCATAGCTAAATCACATTAGTTACACCTAAACTTGGCAATCTAGATTTGGCGGAGTAAAATTATGAATATTAAAAAAGCTAAGTTGAAGTGGCAATGTCAGAAGAATTAACCTCCCTAGAAATATTCGCACAGGCACAACACCAGCTTGATGCGTTAGGCTTACGCTGCCCTGAACCAGTAATGATGATCCGTAAAGCGGTACGTAAGATGGCAGACGGTGAAACAATATTAATTACTGCCGATGACCCAGCAACAACCCGAGACATTCCAAGTTTTTGTGAGTTTATGGACCACACCCTAATTGCCAGCGAAACATCAAAAACGCCCTATCAATATCTGCTAAAAAAAGGACTATGAACATGGAAGCTAAGTTAGCAGCAATAGCTTATAAAACAGCTAAGCGTGGCAAAATGAGTCAAGTATTTTGCGCCAACGTCACCTTAGAGCGAGGTGTTGAAAATGATGTTTTTGGCCGTCCAGGAAAACGTCAAGTAACCGTACTATCTCAACAGCAATGGCAAATAGCCTGTAAGCAAATAAATGCCGATTTAGACTGGCTTACCCGTAGAGCAAATCTGTTAATAACAGGGTATGAGTTCAGTGCCGCTGATGTAGGCAAGACACTCAAAATTGGTGCGGACTTACAATTGCTGATCACAGGTGAAACAGATCCCTGTAAAAAAATGGAAGCCGCTTTTGCTGGATTAGAACAAGCATTAACACCAGACTGGCGAGGCGGTGTAACCTGTAAAGTCATACAAGCAGGACTGATACAACCAGATGATCCAGTAACGATGCGCTAAACATGACAACCAAATCACTTAATCGCTACTCTATAGATAAATGAATCTTGTCATATTAAAGGTTTATTTATCGAACATAACAATACTAAAAAAACCTCCAATCTAAGACCCGGTATATATCCATAAAGTTACCCATCATCTGCTTTATGCATGTCAACTTATCACACCATTTTTACAACCAAGTTACTTTTCTGTCATTATTTGAAACAGATTTTTTGTGTCGTTTTATAGCCATTTGTGCGATAAAGGTTACCAAGCCAGATTTGATGCTAACAAGCCTGACACAAACCACTTTAGATACTGTTGGTTGGCATTAATACTCTTATAATGATAAATAAATGGATCTTGCATGTTCACACAAAAACTTACCCCTATTTATACCGCGATAGCATTATCACTTGGTATTAGCTCAACTAGTTTTGCCACAGAAGATGAAGCAGCGAAATGGCAAGTCAACGCCCCAGAAAATGCCCCATTACAAAAAGTCGACATTAATGTCACTGATGGCACATGGATGAACGTCAATGTATCACCTGACGGCAAAACGATTGTATTTGACCTACTAGGCGATATCTATCAAATGCCTATATCTGGTGGCGAAGCAACCCAACTTGCTAGTGGCATTGCATGGCAAATGCAGCCAGTTTATAGCCCTGATGGAAAATATATTGCGTTCACATCAGATGAAGATGGCGGCGACAACATATGGATAATGAATGCCGATGGCACCAATCCACATCCAGTAACCAGCGAAACATTCCGCCTATTAAACAGCCCAGCCTGGAGTCCTGACTCACAGTATCTAGTTGCTCGTAAACACTTTACCGCAAGTCGAAGCTTAGGTGCTGGCGAAGTGTGGATGTATCATGTTGCTGGAGGTGAAGGCGTTAAGCTGACAGAACGTCCAAATGATCAAAAAGATTTAGGCGAGCCTGCCTACTCACCTGACGGCCGCTATATCTATTTCAGCCAAGATGCGACCCCAGGTAAAACCTTTCATTACTCAAAGGATTCTGTAAAAGGGATTTATAAAATTAAACGCTATGACACCCAAACCGGTGACATTGAAGTATTAATTGAAGGTACCGGCGGTGCTATTCGCCCAACGCCAAGCTCTGATGGTAAATCTTTAGCATACATAAAACGCGATGGTTTCCAGTCGACCTTATATTCTCTGGACTTAAAGTCTGGTGAAGAAACAAAGCTGTATGACAAGCTAGATCGTGACATGCAAGAAACCTGGGCTATTCACGGCGTTTACCCAACAATGTCTTGGACCAATGATAATAAAGATATTGTGTTCTGGGCTAACGGTAAAATCAACAAGCTAAACGTGGCTGAAAAAACGCTTAGTAATATACCCTTTTCTATTAAAACCCAGTTAGATGTACAGCCCTCTGTTAGATTTACTCAGAACCTTGATCAAGATAATTTTGATGTAAAAATGCTGCGCATGGCACAGGTCTCACCTGATGGTGAACAAGTGGTATTTGAAGCATTGGGCAAGTTATGGATCCGCGATATAAAAGATGGAAAACAAAAACGCTTAACTCGTTTAGATAATGATGTTAACGAGCTATTCCCTCAATGGTCACGTGATGGTAAAAACATTGTATTTACCACTTGGAATGACCAAGCCCAAGGTACCGTTAGCATCGTCAGTTCGCGTGGTGGAAAAGCCAAAGTGTTAACTAATGAACCTGGTAAATATGTTGAGCCAACATTCTCTCCGAATGGAGAATATGTGGTTTATCGTAAAGCTAAGGGCGGCTATATGACAGCTCGCACTTGGTCTCAAGAACCTGGTTTATATAAAGTTGATACTAAAGGTAAGAAAAACACCAAGCTATCTGCCAGTGGTTATCAACCACAATTTGGTGCAGATAACGACCGAGTGTACTTTATGGATTACGGCAGCTCGCCGCAACTTTCATCAATTGGCATGAACGGTTTCGAAAAACGCACTCATTACACTAGCGAACATGCGACAGAGTTTCGTATAGCCCCGAATGGTGAACATCTTGCATTTGCAGAACGTTTCCGTGTTTATGTCACGCCATTTGCTAAGCATGGTGAAACAATTAACATTGGCCCTAAAGCTAACAATCTACCCGTTACTCAACTCAGTGCCCGTGCCGGCGAAAGCATAAGTTGGAACAATGACAGCAACGAGCTTTATTGGACCCTTGGCCCAGACTTATATCAAGCCAAAGTTGATACTCAGTATGAAAAATCTGACGCCAAAATTGAGCCCCAAATAACCTCTATTGGCTTTAAACAGGATGCAGATGTTCCACGTGGAACAATCGCTTTTGTTGGCGGTAAAGTCATCACCCTTGAAAATGATCAAGTGATTGAAAATGGTGTGGTGATAGTTAAAGACAATAAAATTGTTGCTGTTGGCGATGCATCAACATCCATTCCATCTGGCGCGCAAGTTATCGATATTGCCGGTAAGTCTATTATGCCTGGCCTGTTTGACGCCCATGCACATGGTGGCCAAGCAGATGATGAGATCATTCCACAACAAAACTGGGCGCTCTATTCAGGCTTATCATTAGGAGTCACCTCTATCCATGATCCTTCAAATGATACCACTGAGATTTTTGCTGCTGCAGAGCAACAAAAAGCCGGTAACATTGTTGGCCCACGTATATTTTCAACCGGTACGATTCTATATGGCGCTAACGGCCCTGGTTATACCTCACACATTGATTCGTTAGATGATGCTAAATTCCATTTAGAACGCCTTAAAAAAGTCGGTGCATTTAGCGTAAAAAGCTATAACCAACCAAGACGTAACCAACGTCAGCAAGTAATAGCGGCAGCGCGTGAATTAGAAATGATGGTAGTCCCTGAAGGTGGTTCGCTACTTCAACATAACCTCACTATGATTGCTGATGGCCACACAACGGTTGAACACTCATTACCAGTGGCTGCCATTTACAGCGACATCAAACAGTTTTGGAGTCAAACTAAAGTAGCTTACACCCCAACCTTGGTGGTGGCTTACGGTGGTATTTCTGGTGAACATTACTGGTATGATAAAACCGACGTTTGGGCACATCCACGCTTAAGTATGTATGTCCCACATGATATTTTAGATGCGCGCTCAATGCGTAGAACCACTGCACCTGATGCACATTACAATCATTTTAATGTCGCACGCGTTGCCAACGAACTAAATGAAATTGGTGTTAAGCCAAACATTGGTGCACATGGACAACGTGAAGGTCTGGCGGCACATTGGGAAATGTGGATGTTTGCCCAAGGTGGCATGAGTAATATGGATGTATTGAAAACAGCCACCATTAACCCAGCAACCACTTTTGGTATGGATCATCAGCTTGGTACAATCAAGCCAGGTAAACTAGCCGATTTGATTGTTATTGACGGCGACCCACTGACTGACATTCGCAGCACTGATAAAGTAACTTACACTATGGTTAACGGTAAGTTATTTAATTCGGAAACAATGAATGAGTTGAATGGCGATAAGATACAACGCAAGCCGTTTTTCTTTGAAACAAAATAGTGATGATGTAATAAACAGCATTATGTTGTAACAATAAAGGGTGTTCCACGTGGAACACCCCTTTTTTTATTAAGCGATACTCAAACCGCTCTACATTATTGACGCTTAGACGCGGCACAAAAGCAATCTGTGGTGTGGTCATCGACCATGCCAACGGCTTGCATAAAAGCATAACAAATTGTTGGGCCAACAAAATTAAAGCCCATCTTCTTCAGCGCCTTTGACATAGCTTCAGATGCTGGCGTTTGCACAGGCACATCTTTCAGCCTTGCAGGATAATTTACCTGTGGCTTACCGTTTACAAAGCCCCATAAGAATTCAGAGAAATCATTGCCCTGCTCAACAAAAGCTAAATACGCTTTAGCATTGCGAATAATGGAATTAACCTTTAATCGATTACGCACTATGCCAGGATTAAGTAACAGCTCCTCGACCTTGTCTTGATCAAAGCTGGCGATAATACTCGGTTCAAAATGAGCAAAGCAGGCTTCATAGTTAGCCTGCTTTTTAAGAATGGTTATCCAGGATAATCCCGCTTGCTGACCGTCTAAACACAGTTTAGCAAAAAGCTCTATGGAGTCATAAACAGGCCGCCCCCATACCTCATCATGATATTGTTGATACATAGGGTCTTCACTTACCCAGCCACATCGGTTAACTTGCATGTTATGGTGTCCATTAACAATTTCAGTAATACGTTAAAAAATAACCTACATCTACCTTGTTCTACAAGGTATAATCAATTCCATTTTCTATTAATAGCCTGACAGTAGTAGACATGACGACGAAACATGACGTAAAGACATTCCAGGGTTTCATCCTAACCCTACAAGAATACTGGGCGCAGCAAGGTTGCGCAATTGTTCAACCGTTAGATATGGAAGTGGGCGCTGGAACTTTCCACCCACAAACATTCTTACGCTCCTTAGGGCCAGAGCCAATGAGCAGCGCTTATGTGCAGCCATCACGCCGCCCAACTGACGGACGCTACGGTGACAACCCTAACCGCTTGCAACATTATTACCAGTTCCAAGTGGTATTGAAACCTTCTCCAGATAATATTCAAGAGTTATACCTTGGTTCACTTGAGGCTTTAGGTATTGATACTCAAGTCCATGACATTCGTTTTGTAGAAGATAACTGGGAATCACCGACTTTAGGTGCTTGGGGTTTAGGCTGGGAAGTCTGGCTAAACGGTATGGAAGTGACTCAGTTCACCTACTTCCAGCAAGTTGGCGGTATAGAGTGTAGCCCTGTTACGGGTGAAATCACCTATGGCTTAGAACGCTTAGCTATGTATATCCAAGAAGTCGATAGTGTCTATGACTTAGTATGGACAGACGGCCCAATGGGAAGAGTCACATACGGCGATATTTTCCATCAAAATGAAGTTGAACAGTCCACTTATAACTTTGAGCACGCGAATGTTGAAGTACTATTTAGACAGTTTGATGACTGTGAAAAAGCCTGCCAACTATTATTAGGCTTAGAAAAACCATTACCTCTTCCTGCTTACGAACAAGTGATGAAAGCCTCCCATGCTTTTAACTTACTTGATGCACGCCATGCTATTTCAGTGACCGAGCGCCAGCGTTATATTTTACGCGTTCGTACCATGGCTAAAGGTGTAGCAGAATCTTATTATAAAGCACGTGAAGCGTTAGGCTTCCCTATGTGTAAGTAGAGGTTATTAGATGAAATTTGAAAACTTACTCATTGAAATTGGCACTGAAGAGTTACCGCCAAAAGCACTACGCACACTTGCGGAATCATTTTTAGCTAACTTTGAAGCTGAACTCACTAAAGCAGACTTGCCTTTTACCGCATCAACTTGGTATGCCGCACCTCGCCGATTAGCCATTAGCATTACTCAGTTAGCGTTAGCGCAAGCGGATAAAGTTGTTGAAAAACGTGGCCCTGCTGTTAGCTCAGCATTTGATGCTGACGGTAATCCAACCAAAGCAGCTCAAGGCTGGGCTCGTGGTAACGGTATTACGGTAGAGCAAGCTGAACGTTTAGTGACCGACAAAGGTGAATGGTTAGTTCATCAAGCCAAAATAGTGGGTGTAGCCACAGGTAGCCTTATTGCTGACATGACTCAACAAGCATTAGATAAGCTGCCTATTCCAAAGCCAATGCGCTGGGGTAATAACAAAACTCAGTTTATTCGCCCGGTTCATACTGTCACCATGTTATTAGGCGCTGAGTCTATTTCAGGTGAAGTGTTAGGGATTCAATCTGCACGAACTATTCGTGGTCACCGCTTTATGGGGCAAGCCTCATTTGAGCTAGATCATGCAGATAACTACATCACTATGCTCAAAGAACAAGGTAAAGTGATTGCAGATTATCATGTGCGTAAAGCCTTGATTAAAGCCGATGCAGAAAAAGCTGCTGCGGTTATTGGTGGTATAGCAGAACTTGAAGATGACTTACTTGAAGAAGTCACCTCATTAGTTGAATGGCCAGTGGTATTAACCGCCAGCTTTGAAGAAAAGTTCTTAAACGTGCCAGCTGAAGCTTTGGTTTACACCATGAAAGGCGATCAGAAGTATTTTCCTGTGTTTGATAACGCAGGCAAGTTACTGCCTAACTTCATCTTTGTCACCAACATTGAATCGAAAGATCCGCAGCAAATTATTTCAGGTAATGAAAAAGTGGTTCGCCCACGTCTTGCTGACGCTGAGTTTTTCTTCAACACAGATAAAAAGCACACCCTAGAGTCTCGTTTAGCCAGCCTAGAAACCGTGGTATTCCAAAAGCAATTAGGCACGTTAAAGCAACGCGTTGAACGTATTTCTGCAATGGCATGTTTTATCGCTGCACAATTAAATGCCAGCGAAGCTGATGCTAGTCGTGCAGGCTTACTATCAAAAGCAGACTTGATGACCAATATGGTGATGGAGTTTACCGATACCCAAGGCACTATGGGTATGCATTACGCACGCTTAGATGGTGAGTCAGAAGCGGTTGCTGTTGCTATTGAACAACAATATAAGCCTAAGTTTTCAGGTGATACAGTGCCAACAGATGCGGTATCTTGTGCGGTTGCCTTAGCTGAAAAATTTGACACCCTTGTGGGTATTTTCGGTATCGGCCAAGCCCCTAAGGGAGCAGCAGATCCATTTGCTCTTCGCCGTGCCGCTATTGGTATTTTACGTATTATTGTAGAAAACAATCTACCGTTAGACTTAGTGGAATTAATCGCTCAAGCGCAAAAACTTCACGGTGATAGTCTTAGCAATAAAACAACCGCTGATGATGTTCTTGAATTCTTTATGGCCCGCTTCCGTAGCTGGTATCAAGATAAAGGCATTCAAGTTGATGTGATTCTTGCAGTGTTAGCACGTCGCCCAACGCGCCCTGCTGATTTTGATAGTCGTGTTAAAGCGGTATCACACTTCCGCAGTTTAGAGGCATCCACAGCCCTTGCTGCAGCTAATAAGCGAGTGTCTAATATCTTGGCCAAGGTTGAAGGCACACTGCCTGAAACCATTAACCAGAGCTTATTAGTTGAACCGGCAGAAAAAGCTTTAGCGGATAAGTTAATCCAACTGCAACCAGAATTAGCACCGCTATTTGCTAATGCTGATTATCAGCAGGCATTAACCTTGCTAGCCGATTTACGTGAAAGTGTAGACACCTTCTTTGAAGATGTCATGGTGATGGCTGATGATGAAGCACTTAAGAATAATCGCTTAGCGTTACTTAATAGCTTACGTGAGCAATTCTTACATGTTGCAGACATTTCTGTACTGCAATAACGATTAGTTTAAATGTCATTACACAAAAAAGCGCCCTAGGCGCTTTTTTTATGTGTATTCAAATCAGAGTGATTTAAAACTGTAATAATTTTTGATGTAGTTCATCAAAAGACTCGCGGGAAATGTCGACTTGAGCCAATAACTTAATCAGTACTTCTTCTGATATTTTATTCGCTTGTACTAACATAGAACATTCGCTTATCACATTCGCTCGCCAAACCGCTTTAGCTGCACCTGACTTAGGCGGTACATTAGCATTGGCCAGTAAAGATAAATTTTCAGCAAAGGTATTTGGCAATTGCCAATATTTAGCTAATAAAGCACTTAGCGTCAGTGATTTTGAGGTCATGAGCTGACTAAACAATAATGAATTGGGCTGTTCGCCGGGTTCTGCTTGATGAAAAGCATCAATCAACATTTTGAATATAGCAATCTTACCCACATCATGTAATAGGCCTAATAAAAAAGCGCTATCACGCTCACCTTCAACAAGCTCGCTAGATAAAAAAGCCACCTGCATTGAATGACGCCATATTTCAGCGCCAAAACGACGGAAATAAATTGGCTTAATATCTATCATTTCGCGGGCCAAACAAGCCGTTACAAACTGCCTTAATTGTTCACGGCCCAATTGCACTAAAGCTTGTTGTAAATTAGTCACCTCTCTATCAGAGCGTTTGAAAGTTGTCGAGTTACATAACTTTAAGACTTCAACACTTAACAAAGGATCCTGTTCTATTAATTGCAATACGTCTTTAATATCGACGTCTTGATTAGCCAGCTTATTATCTAATTCAACTATTTTACTGGGGAGTTTTAACACATTTTCAGCTATATCTTTGGGAGAGCTTAACGCAATCTCAATTTTGCCCATCACTTGGCGCTCAAGATTATTGGCTATACCCGTACCTTGCTGTTGCACAGGAAAAAGTAAACTATAAAATAACGCCGAAACATCAATTGATGACAACTGCTCAGCTTCATTAATCTGCGACTCTACCTGTGTTGCAGTGGCTCGTTCAGCGGCTTTAGCGCGTGATGCTGCTTTTAATTTTTCAGTATTGGACACACCGGTAAACTTAGCTTGTTCTTGATTATCACGAATATTAAACAACTTCTTAAAAAATGTTCTGACCACGGCATTGATCCAAATGATAATGAATAAAAGGCTCTGACTTAACCATAGCACTCTGCAATAAAAGTCGCAGCTAGATGGCGCTGTTTTATAATTTGGCTCAACAATAAAATCTAGATGAGTTATATTTAATTTACTGATTTCAACAAGCTCACCATAGAACTTTATGTGATACTCATCAACACAAGTCTGTCTTTGGCCAGTTGAATCACAAATCACCCTCAATGGTTAATCGTTATAAGGTGATATACTCGAATAATGAAGTTTACCATAATTAATCTGGGTGCATTCTACCTAAACTCTTTGATTTAAGTACAAGTCATATCAAGCCGACACAAAAATATTATGTACGACCATAGCCGCTATATAGCAGGGTTTTAACTGTAATGCTTGCCAGTATAATAAAATAGCAAAGTTAGTGGGTGTTCACTTACTAACAAAAATGGAACCATTAGGTTCCATTTCTTATAACACGCTAATAATTACCCACAACCACTATTAAGCTATTCTACGCTTACCTATTAAAGTCAGTAATAATAGCGATATCCAACCTAAGCTGCCGCCACCGGATGGCTCAGTTATTGGTACAGGTAATGGCACAACAGCCGCCTTGACCGTAATAGTGACGCTTGTTGAGGCGCTAGCTTGCAAACTATCCGTTGCTGTCACACTAAACACTAAGCTTGTATCATACGTTGGTGAAACAAATTGCGCAGAGGCTGTATTCGCATTAGTTAGGCTCACTGCAGTACCACCTGTTTGTTGCCATAGGTAACTAATAGCATCATTTTCAGGATCGGAAGCTACTGCGGTTAATGTCACGGTTTCCCCTGCATTCACCTCACGACTGTCGCCCACAGTAACAATTGGCGCACTATTAAGTCTGTCATTATCAACGAGTGTTACGGTCAGAGTGTCATAACCAAGTACACTTGAGTCAACACTGGTCAGTTTTATCAAAAATAGCTCATTACCTTCTACCAGAGTATCTTCTTTGGGAGTAATCACAATTTGCTTAGCCGTTGAGTCACCATCTAACCAGACAAGTTCGCCACTTAAACTACCTTGAAGATCCTCTGTTAACGATGCGGTGCCTTCTATAAACTCATAGTTAACACGCACCTCACCTACACTACCACCAACGCGTAATACCGATACACTTAGTGGATCTGCTCCTTCATTAATCGTGCTTAGTTCACGCTCAAAACCAAGAGTGCCTGGCTGAGGTACATCTTCGCCAATAGATAACTCATGGTAGCTTGGGCTGGTAATGCCTAAACCGCCCTGGGGATCAAACAAACGGACAAATGCCTTAAGCTCACGGTTTTGACCGCTGTCAAAGGTGGTGATAATAATTTGCTTGTCCGTAAGGTCATTCGCCCCCCAACTTAACCGCCCTGTTTGAGCCTCAAAATCACGCCCTTGCTTTGCACTTGCCTCTAGGGTTTCATAACCCACATCAACAACACCTTCGCCTTGCGGACGTTGCACATTAACAGTCATCACATCTCCCGCTAGTGCAGATGATGTTGTTGAACTAAAGCTCGCATTACCCTGAATCTGGCTTTGCGTCTTATCTCGCAGAATATATAAACCACTGTTGATGTCGCTAGCAATCACTAAACCAGATGGCAAGTAAGGGTAAACTCCCCAAACGCCGTTAAACGCATTACTGTCTGACGCTGGAAAGGTATCAAAGTAACCTACCTCTTTAGGGGCGTCTGGCTGACTAATGTCTAAAATAGTCACGCCACGTTGATAATTGGACATGTAATATCGATTTCCACGAACATAGCCATTATGATCTATCGCCTTAGTCGGTCCAGACCATACTTTAACTAAACTAGGAGCATCTAGATTATCAACATTAAAAACCCGTAATGTAGTATTAAGTCCGGCTCTTTGTTCATCTAATTCATCGTGGACAAACACATAACGTTTATCCTCACTCCACCAGCCTGAATGAACATATTCAGCTTTAGCATAGCTAACTTCTGACAATGACTTACTCTGTGAGGGGTTGGTAATATTCCAAAGGCGCATGCTGTTTTCATTAAAATCTAATAAAACCGTGCATATGGCCGTTTGACAGCTGGCTTGTGCTCTAGCATCGTCAACTACCATAGAACTGGCATCATGAGTGTAATCATCACGCGTGGCACCGCTATGACTAAAACTAGCACTTAAGCGACCGGGGTTTGTTAGGGAATAACTCTTAAAGGCACCACCAGCACTACTTTGACCTACAATATGAAGGTTGGGTGTTAAACCACTTAACGCGGTATTGGTAGTATAATCAAGATTGCTAATATACACATTGTGCGCCGCTCCTTCAGCTGAATCAGTTGCTAGTCGAGTGATAGAGGTCGGCAACTGGCTTAAATCAATAATTTGAATCTTATCTGAGCCTTCTGATGTCACGTAGGCATTGGCTTTCCAGCGAGAAGTTAAGGTGTCAAACCATTGATAAACTTTAATATCGCGCCAACTGGTATTGCTACCAGAAACAGTACCAATTTCAACCGGATTAGCAGGATCGGCCAGACTCACTACGGCGGTACCATTGGTTAATCCAATAATGGCATATTCTGTACCGGTATTAAGATCTACATGGCCCCAAATATCATTGGCAGCCGAAGGTTTGGAAGAAAAGCTACCAAGGGAAACATGGGATACTAAGTCGATGGCATCACAGTTAAAGCCACCCGCCTTACCACCTGTACACTCCTGACTTGAATGGTCTTGCTGTAACGCTTGATGCTCTTTTAACATCTCATCAAGCTGACTGCCATACTGTCCTATACCATCACTTATCACCCTAAAACCACGATCGTGTAAGCTAGATGCAAACTCTAATGGTACACCTGCCAAAACAGTATTATTAAGCTGTGGCGCCTGGGAAAGATAATGATCAAAACGATTAAATCCCCCCATAACAGGCACGATTTCACTGGTCAGTAAGAAGAGTTCATCGATATCTTGAATTTGATAATAACCATCAGCAACCAATACACGATCGCCCTTATTAGCGTGAGTCACTGCATAAGCAATTGTTTTACACGGGCGCAATGCGTTATCACATAAGCCCTTATCTTGACCCGTCTCACTGACAAATCTTGCTTTATCATGCTCTGAATGCGCCTGTGCGGAAGTATTAACAAAACAACTAAGAGACAATAAACCTACAAGTTTAAGGCCACTCTTACATAAATAAGGGAACGTCATAATGAACTCCGTTTTTGTTCCAATAGTTAAAATCAACGAGAAATCAGTGCTTTTTGAGGGTTTATTTTGTAGGATACAGAAAAGCAACACATAAACAACAACAAGATAACATGCCATCATTTATTTATATTACTTCCCTTAGCACCCATTTTAGACGGTTAAAAAAATCCTTAGCGTTAAGCCCTGCACATCTATGGATATGGCCTTTAGTATGCTTACTTGTCGCTTGCAGTGACGGTTCTGAAGCGCAATCAGCACAAAACAAGTCATTAAGAGTTGTATTGATGTGGCATGACAAAACAGTAACGTGCAACGAGCCTCTATTAGCACAGTGGCATTTAGCACAACTCCAATTTTACTTAAGTAACTTTACCCTTAACGGTCAACCCATCACGCTCAAGACAGATGCCGATTTGGAGACATTAAGCCATCAACAGAAAAACTTATTGTTATTGGGGGGAGATTGCCAAGGTAAGGAAAATTGGACAATTGATTTTGAAAAACCATTGATACCGGGCTTAATGGGTTTTGAATTGGGTGTGCCATTTAAGCTTAATCACGGTAATCCACTTAAAGCGTTACCGCCACTTAATCAAAGTGATATGTTTTGGACATGGCAACAAGGGCATAAATTTTTACGATTGGATTTGAATAAAACTAACCAGCCAAACTCAGCAGTTACCACTAATCAGACAACGGCAAACATACCTTTAGCTAGTCTGCAAACCGGCTGGCAATTTCATTTAGGCTCTATCGGTTGCCAATCAGCAAGTGTAATGCGTGCACCTTTAAAGGCTTGCCGCTACCCCAATAGAGCCAAAGTCGAATTAGCTTATCAAGGGGAGCAAAAGCTAATATTAGACTTAGCTCCTCTACTAACGACTGTACTTAATGATGACAAACTCTCGCAACAGGCTTGTATGTCTGATCCACAAAGCCTAAGTTGCCAGCCTCTGTTTAACGCTTTAGGGATAAACAGTGCGAGTGAAGCAGCTTTAACACTCAAACCTCTGGATAGCGAGATATCTGATACCCCTAAAATGTGGCGATTTAATTAATGCAGATTAACCGACCCAGTAAACCTCAATGGCTGGCCACCATGGCTCTTGCGCTGTTAATGCTGCTCGCATTGGGCTGTGGGCAAGAAAGTCACCAACAAAATGATAATCAGGCAGAATCTGCTAGCAAAGTCAGCCAATATGAATGGCCAATACCAGAAGGGTTCCCAAAGCCTGAAGTACCTGCCGACAACCCAATGACACAGGCCAAGGTCACGTTAGGCCGTTATTTATTTTATGACACTCGCCTGTCTGCCAATCAAACGCAAAGCTGCGCCAGTTGCCATTTACAATCCAAAGCCTTTGCCGAAACACTCAAGGTTTCTATAGGCAGTAAAGGGCAAGCGCACACTCGTAATGCGCCAGCCTTAGTCAATATTGCCTACAACAAAACCCTCACCTGGGCCCACGACGGTCTAACTCATATAGAGGATCAGGTTTTACTGCCCCTGTTTAGTGAGCAGCCAGTAGAAATGGGGCTCGCGGGTAAAGAAGCATTAATACTCGCACGATTTACCCAAGCGCCCTACCCAGCACTATTTGAGCAAGCTTTCGGCCAACAAGCTAACGGTGTTGACTTTATACAGATAACTCAAGCTTTAGCGAGTTTTGTAAGAAGCTTAGTATCCTTAAACTCACCCTTTGATGCTTACGCCTACAATGAGCAAGACGATGCCCTGAATGAAGCCCAACTGGCGGGAATGGCGCTATTCTTCTCAGAAAAACTTGAGTGCCATCATTGCCATGGCGGCTTTAACTTTACCCAATCCACCAGCCACGAAAAGCAACCACTAGACAGACGCCCTTTCCACAATACCGGCTTATATTACACTGAACGTACTGGGTTACTTGGCGCATCATTAGCCAGTAATAGTTTGGCTGACACGGCATTGACACCAGTACAGCAAAATAGCCAGCTAGGTTACCCTCAAAAGGATACTGGTCTAGCTCAAGTCAGTGGTAAAGCTATCGATGACGGTCGTTTTAGGGCCCCAAGCTTAAGAAATATCAGCCTAACAGCGCCTTATATGCATGACGGTAGCGTGGCGAGTTTATCTGAAGTGATAGATATTTATGCAGCTGGTGGCCGTAATATTACAGCAGGGGAACACCAAGGAGATGGACGACAAAATCCATTAAAAAGTCCATTCATTAAGGGCTTTGAAATCAGTGAAGCAGAAAAACAACAGTTACTGGCTTTTCTCGCCAGCTTAACCGATGAAAAATTCATCACCAATATCGAATTTAGCGATCCCTGGGTTGAGATTAAACCGTAAAAAATGCAAACAAAAAAGGAAAGCCTAAGCTTTCCTTTTTTATCGCCACTGTTACGCTTAAAGCTAGACGTCTAAGTTAGCCACATTTAACGCATTAGTTTCAATAAACTCACGACGAGGCTCAACATGATCACCCATCAAACAACTGAACAGTTGATCGGCAGCGACCGCATCTTCAATCATGACTCGCAACATACGACGAGACTCTGGATCCATTGTAGTTTCCCACAATTGCTCAGGGTTCATTTCACCCAATCCTTTGTAACGTTGAATATATAAGCCACGCTTTGCTTCACTAATAGTCCAATCTAACGCTTCTAAGAAGCTATCCACTTCTTTTAGACGCTCACCACGTTGCACATAGCCGCCTTCTTCAATCATACCGTCTAAAGCAGCGCCTAATTTAGCAATGCGCAGATAGTCATTCGAAGTGAAGAAGTCATAGCCAAATACGTAACTAGTATCAATACCGTGCTTACGAATAATGACTTTTGGGGTATACACTTTACGCTCAGGATCTAAAATAACTTCAGATGAATAAATCACTCCACTATTTTCTAAAGCAACTAAATCAGCAATAAAGGCATCACACCATGCATTCATCACACCTTGATCAGCAAGCATTGCAGTGGTGATTTCAGGATGATAAAGCATACGATTAGTAATGTTAGTTGGAAAACGTTTTTCTAAGCGTTTGATAATCTTTTCAACTTCACGATACTGGGTCACTAAACGCTCTAATGGTTCACCGCTCATACCTAATGAACCCTGGCTTGGATAGATGTGAGTACCATCTAAAGCCTGAGTTGTTAGATATTCAGTTAACGCTAACTCATCTTTTAAATACTGTTCTTGTTTGCCTTTTTTAACTTTGTACAAAGGTGGTTGTGCAATATATACATAGCCACGTTCAATAAGCTCAGGCATTTGACGAAAGAAGAAGGTCAACAGCAAGGTACGAATGTGCGAGCCGTCGACGTCAGCATCGGTCATGATAACGATATTGTGGTAACGGGTTTTGTCTGGATCGTATTCATCACGGCCAATACCACAACCTAGAGCAGTAATAAGCGTGGCCACTTCTTGTGAAGATAACATTTTGTCAAAACGGGCTTTTTCTACGTTTAAAATTTTACCTTTCAACGGCAGAATGGCCTGGTTTTTACGATTACGCCCCTGCTTAGCACTACCGCCAGCAGAGTCCCCTTCCACTATATATATTTCTGAAAGACCAGGGTCTTTCTCTTGGCAATCAGCTAGTTTACCTGGCAAACCACCTAAATCTAATGCGCCTTTACGACGTGTCATTTCACGCGCTTTACGCGCAGCTTCACGCGCACGAGCTGCATCAACAATTTTACCGACAATCAACTTAGCATTAACTGGGTTTTCCAATAGGTAGTCATTCAACTTCTCACCCATGGTTTGTTCTACCGCGCTTTTCACTTCACTTGACACTAATTTATCTTTGGTCTGTGAGCTGAACTTTGGATCAGGCACTTTAACTGAAATAACCGCAGTTAAGCCTTCACGGGCATCATCACCTGTGGCACTGGTTTTACCTTTTTTATTGAAGCCTTCACGCTCCATATAGGTATTTAAGTTACGCGTTAACGCACCTCTAAAACCGGCTAAGTGAGTACCACCATCACGTTGGGGGATATTATTGGTAAAACAGAAAATATTTTCTTGATAACCATCATTCCATTGCATAGCCACTTCAACGGTAATGCCGTCTTCACGCTCTTGCACAAAATGGAATACTTCTTTGTTAATAGGGGTCTTATTACGGTTTAAGTAATCGACGAACGCGCTAATACCGCCTTCGTATTTAAAGAACTCTTCTCTATTTTCACGCTCATCTACAAGGCGAATGCCAACGCCCGAGTTAAGGAAAGAGAGCTCGCGAACACGTTTAGCTAAAATATCGAAATGAAATTCTACATCGGTAAACGTTTCAGAGCTTGGCCAAAAACGAATTTCAGTACCGGTTTTAACTGCATCACCAATTTCGGTAATAGGTGAGTCAGGTACACCATGAGTGTAGAACTGTTCATAAATCTTACCCGCACGACGAATAGTCAGCTGCAGTTTTTTTGATAACGCATTAACTACCGATACGCCTACACCGTGAAGGCCGCCAGAGACTTTATATGAGTTATCATCAAACTTACCGCCAGCATGCAGTATGGTCATGATCACTTCAGCGGCAGAAACCCCTTCTTCTTCATGAATAGCAACCGGAATACCACGGCCATCATCTTTGACAGACACAGAACCATCGCTATGGATCATGATAGTAATGTCACTACAGTGACCGGCTAACGCTTCATCGATAGAGTTATCGACGACTTCGAATACCATATGGTGAAGGCCCGTACCATCATCAGTATCACCAATATACATACCAGGGCGCTTACGTACTGCATCAAGGCCTTTTAGAACCTTAATACTCGAAGAATCGTAACTATTCTCTGACATATTTCTCTCTCGTTGTTATTCAATAACCGTTACTTGTCCATCTTCAACATGAAATATCCTGTCGGGGGGACTTGTTAACGAATCGACTATTGCTGCAGGCTCGATTGCGGTGACAAATATTTGTGCGCCGGTTTCGGTTAACTGTTTCAACAATAGCTGCCTATGCTGTGCATCCAACTCTGACGGTAAATCGTCGACTAAATAAATGCTGTTTTTATTCAGTTGTTGTTTGAGCAACTTTCCCTGTGCAATACGCAGTGCACAGACTAATAATTTTAATTGACCACGGGATAACGCGTCCTGCGCAGGCAAGTTGCCTACCCGTAAACGTAAATCCGCTTTATGCGGGCCGCTTGCGGTATTTCCGGTGGCTAAATCTCTAGGATATTGGTTTTCTAATAATTGCGAAAAGTCCGTTTTGCTATCCCATCCTCGGGTAAAGGAAACATTAATATTAACCTGAGGTAAAAACTCATTGATTATACCCTTTAGTAGCTCATTTAACGAGTCTACATAGTGATTTCGTATATCAGTGACCTGTTCAGCATACCGTACCAATTCCTTATCCCAAAACTGTATTTGAGAATAGGCGGCTTGATTTCTAAGAAGTTGATTTCTTTGCTTTAAAATACGTCTAGTATTAACCCAGGCTTGATAGAATTGTGGATCAGAATGAAACGCGCCCCAATCGATAAACTGTCGTCTAGCCTTTGGTCCTTCAAACAGCAGTGAGAAACTTTCTGGGGTTATCACCTGAATAGGTAATGTTTCAGCTAATACAGACAGTTTTTTTACTTTATCACCATTAATTTTAACTTCTATTTCACCGCTGCGATGGCGGCGCAAACCAATTTTTGTATGCTCTTCACCGTCGGTAAGTTGGGCAAATAACACTAAATTATCGGCGTCAGTATTAATCACCCGTTGCGATAAGTGGCTACGAAAAGAACGTCCCATGCCTAAAAAGAAAATCGCTTCAAGAATACTGGTTTTACCACTGCCATTTTGGCCATAAATCAAATTTAATCCATTGCCAGTACTAAGGTTAGCAGACAAAATATTGCGGAAAGAGTTAATGGTTAAGCGGCTAAGATTCATGCAAACCTATAGGTACTGTACGCGCTGAATTAAAGACAAAACAAGGTGCATATAAGCACCTTGTTAACTATGGTTAATAGACTACCACAACGCCCTTATAGGCGCATTGGCATAACCACATACATGGAGTCTTCTTCAAGGTGATTCTCAATTAAAGCACTTGAGTTACCATCTATTAAGGTGATGCGAACTTCATCACTGGCAAGGTTATTGAGTACATCCAATAAATAGCTAACATTAAAACCAATTTCTAAATTATCTGAATTATAGTCAACATCAATAATCTCTTCGGCTTCTTCCTGCTCAGGGTTATTAGCGGTAATTTTTAATAAGCCAGGTTCAAGCTGAATACGCACACCACGGAACTTCTCGTTAGAAAGAATCGAGGCGCGGGTTAATGCTTGTTTAAGCTGATTACGGCTGGCAATGACAATTTTATTGCCGCCTTTAGGTAACACTCTACGATAATCAGGGAAGCGGCCATCAACGAGTTTACTGGTAAATACTGCATTGGCCGTTACGGCACGAATAGCATTATCACCAATACTGATTGTAATATCTTGATCTTCACTATCCAATAAGCGCGACATTTCTACCACGCCTTTACGCGGGACAATAACTTGTTTTTCAGGCAGTGTTTGTTCAACTTGGCGGTGGCTTAATGCTAAACGATGGCCATCGGTGGCAATAGAACGCAACATATTACCTTCGGTTTCAAATAACAGACCATTAAGGTAATAACGCACATCCTGATTAGCCATCGAAAACTGAGTCGAATCAATAATCGATTTCAACACACCTTGTTTTATACTAAATTCAATATCGGCTTGGAATGCTTCAACGTTAGGGTAATCTTCAGCCGGTAGTGTGGCCAATGAAAAACGGCTACGGCCAGAACGCAGCAACCATTTATTATCTTGTTGCTCAATATGCAGCTCTGATGAGTCAGGTAATGATTTAACAATATCTAACAGCTTTTTGGCTGGAACCGTTGTGCGTCCAGTAACAACATCACCTTGAATAGCAGCTTGACCAACCAGCTCAACCTCTAAATCTGTACCGGTTAACTTAAGTGAGTTGTCACTAACTTCAACAAGTAAATTGGCAAGAATGGGTAAGTTGTGTCTACGTTCAACGGCACCACAAACCAATTGCAATGGTTTTAACAGTGCATCCCTATCAATTGAAAATTTCATTGTGTCAGTATTCCCTGAATTAAGAAGAAAGCGTTCTTATTAAGTTGGCATAGTCTTCTTTAATGTCGTGACTTTCTTCGCGCAGCTGCGCAATCTTACGACAGGCATGCAGCACGGTTGTATGGTCTCGACCACCAAATGCATCACCTATTTCAGGTAAGCTATGGTTTGTGAGTTCTTTAGATAGCGCCATCGCCACTTGTCTTGGCCTTGCCACACTACGCGAGCGACGTTTAGACAGCATATCTGCCATTTTTATTTTGTAGTATTCTGCCACTGTTTTCTGAATATTGTCTATCGTGACTAGCTTTTCTTGTAACGCTAAGAGATCACGTAATGCTTCACGGACAAAATCAATGGTAATTGGGCGGCCAGTGAAGTTAGCATTAGCAATAACACGGTTTAATGCCCCTTCTAGTTCACGTACGTTAGAACGTAAACGTTTAGCAATAAAGAACGCCACTTCATCAGGTAGGTTTATTCCACTCTCTTGTGCTTTACGCATTAAAATCGCTACGCGGGTTTCTAACTCTGGTGGCTCAATGGCCACAGTTAACCCCCAACCAAAACGCGACTTCAAACGATCTTCAACACCGTCAATCTCTTTAGGATAACGATCTGACGTCAAGATGATCTGATGGTTGCCTTCCAATAACGCATTGAAGGTATGGAAAAATTCTTCTTGTGAACGATCTTTGTTAGCAAAAAATTGAATATCATCAATAAACAAAGCATCAACACTGCGATAGTAACGTTTGAATTCTTCTATAGCATTATTTTGTAATGCTTTAACCATGTCCTGAACAAAACGCTCAGAATGCATGTAAACCACTTTTGCATTTGGGTTATTTTTAATGATGCCATTACCGACAGCATGTAATAAGTGAGTTTTACCTAAACCTGTGCCGCCATATAAAAATAACGGGTTATAAGCGCCACCCGGATTTTCGGCAACTTGTAATGCGGCAGCTTTACCTAATTGGTTTGATTTACCTTCAACGAAGTTATCAAACTGATAAGTAGGGTTAATGTTACTACGATGGTTAGCATTGGCTACAGGGTCAGCTTGAGTGTTAAAGGTTGTACCAACACGCGCCTTAGTCTGGTGACCACTTGGCTTTGCATAAACAGGGGCTGACACCACTGGAGTTTGGCGAGCTGAAGGACGACTGCCAATATCAAAACGCAATTTAGGCGCATTACTGCCCATTTGCTCGGTAAAAAATTGATTAATGATATTAATGTACTTATCACGCACCCAATCTAATACGAATCTATTTGGAGCATAAAGAACTAACGTATCACCATCCATTTCAGCTTGTAACGGACGGATCCACATACTGAACTGCTGAGCCGATAATTCGTCTTGCAGCCTACCGATACATTGTTGCCAAAGTGAAACCGCCACTTATTTCTTCCCCAAAAATAGGTTAACAAAAGGAGATCTATTCTATAGTGAGATCAGGATGATCGCTATCGTTAATCTAATATTTATCCCCAAGGCGATCATTGTATGTGGATATCTTCGATCATTAAAGATCAAAGCCGATCTATTTTCTATCAAAATGATGCAAATCCCGCTTTATTAACCGATCCAGAATGATCTATAATGCGCATTCTTCGATCTGGTAATATAGTTTTAAAACCACTATATATTGTGTTGGTACACAGAGTTATCCACACAATATTGTGGTATTTAACAAATCTTAACGAAGGTTAATTGGCAGAAATTTATCATATAACCATTTTGGCTGTTGACGCTGAGAGTTAAAGTGATTACAATTCGGCCTCTTTTTTACCCTTACCTCTAATGTTGGAGATAAGGCAAATTCACTAACAAAGACGGATTGCCATCATGAGTAAACGTACTTTTCAACCTAGCAACCTGAAGCGCAAGCGTTCTCACGGCTTTCGCGCTCGTATGGCCACTGTAGGCGGCCGTAAGGTGCTTGCACGTCGTCGTGCGAAAGGTCGCGCTCGTTTGTCTGCTTAATTAAGTAGATAACTAGGTGACTAGCTATACCTTTACGCGGGAGTTACGTTTGCTAACTCCCGCGCAATTTAAATCTGTATTCTCCAATCCAATCAAAGCATCTTCTGCTGAAATAACCCTGCTCGCAGTTCCAAACCTAGAGCAACATCCCCGTTTAGGATTAACTGTTGCAAAACGTTTTGTTAAACGTGCTAATCAGCGTAATCGTATTAAACGTGTGATCAGAGATAGTTTTCGTTTACATCAACACGACATCCCCAACATAGATATCGTAGTATTGGTCAGAAATGGCGTGATGGAAATGGAAAATGCAGAACTACATAAATTAATAGAAAAGCTATGGCGCAAACTCAGTCGCCGTTACAATGGCTAGCAACCACGTTTATTCGTGGCTATCAACTTCTTATCAGCCCTATGATTGGACCGCGTTGTCGATTCAATCCAACATGTTCACATTATGCTATTGAAGCAATAAAAACACATGGAACGGCAAAAGGTAGTTGGTTTGCAATCAAACGCATATTAAAATGTCACCCTTTACATGCCGGCGGTAATGATCCCGTCCCCCCTAAAAATGACAGGTGTAATAAATAGGCTATGGAATCTCAACGCAATATATTGCTAATAGGTCTGCTGTTTGTCAGCTTTTTAATGTGGCAACAATGGCAAACAGATAAAACACCACAACCCGTCGCAATTGAATCATCAGTTGTAGCATCGACGGCAAATAATTCTCAAACATCTGATGTTCCAGATGCTGATACTTCCCTACCGGAAGTGGTTAGCGCATCTAAAGAACTGATCACTATTACTACAGACCAATTAGTATTAAAAATTGATCCAGTAGGTGGCGATATTGTTTATTCAGCATTAGTTGGACACAGACTTGAAATAGATAAAGAAGAATCTTTTGTACTGCTTGAGCAAACAAAAGACATCTACTATATCGCCCAAAGCGGCTTAATTGGCCGTAATGGTATCGATAGCAGTGCAAAAGGTCGCGCGCACTATACTAGCCAGTCACAGCAATATACTTTAGCTGATGGCCAAGATAGTTTAGAAGTGCCACTCACTTTTGTTGCTGACAACGACGTTACTTACACGAAAGTCTTTGTACTTCACCGTGGTAAATTTAGTATTGACGTTGATTACCGCATAAACAACACTTCAGCAGAACCACTGCAAGTTCAAATGTATGGTCAAATTAAGCACAGCATCAAAGAAAGCGAAAGCAGCATGATGATGCCAACTTATCGCGGTGCGGCTTTCTCAACTGCAGACACTCGTTATGAGAAATACAGCTTCGATGATATGGCTGACAAAAACCTAGACAAGAAAACATTAGGTGGTTGGGCTGCAATGCTTCAACACTATTTTGTTTCTGCTTGGGTACCACCAGCTAATGATCAAAACACTATTTTTTCAAGCGTCAGTGCGGGTGGTTTGGCTAACATAGGTTTCCGTGGTGCAATATATGATATTGCACCAGGTGCAGAGCAAACTATTTCATCTCAATTTTATGTTGGTCCTAAGGATCAAGAATCATTGTCTGCTATATCTGAGTCTTTGAACTTAGTAGTAGATTACGGTTTTCTTTGGTGGTTAGCGATTCCAATTCACTGGTTATTGATGTTCTATCAATCATTTGTGGGCAACTGGGGTATGGCGATTATTTTAATCACCCTAACTGTACGTGGTTTGTTATATCCATTAACCAAAGCGCAATATACCTCTATGGCTAGAATGCGTAACCTACAGCCTAAGCTAACGGATATGAAAGAGCGTTTTGGTGATGACCGTCAAAAGATGGGTCAAGCTATGATGGAACTCTACAAGAAAGAAAAAGTAAATCCACTTGGTGGCTGTTTACCTATCCTTCTGCAAATGCCTATCTTCATTGCACTTTACTGGGTATTACTTGAAAGTTATGAATTGCGTCATGCGCCATTCATGCTATGGATTAACGATTTATCGGTACAAGATCCTTACTATGTACTTCCGTTATTAATGGGTGTGTCTATGTGGTTAATGCAAAAGATGCAACCAATGGCACCGACTATGGACCCTATGCAAGTTAAGATGATGCAGTGGATGCCAGTTATCTTTACTGTGTTCTTCCTATGGTTCCCAGCAGGTTTAGTACTTTACTGGTTAGTGGGTAACTTAGTGGCCATTACCCAACAAAAAATTATTTATGCCGGACTTGATAAAAAAGGCTTAAAATAAGCCCAAGCTCTGCAGTAAACTAAATAGTTTAATAATAAAAAGGCGGCTTAATTGGCCGCCTTTTCCATTAATAATTTAGCAGGAAATAACCGTGACAACAGATACTATTGTGGCACAAGCTACCGCACCCGGTCGTGGTGGTGTAGGCATTATTCGCGTATCAGGTGACTTAGCCAGCACAGTGGCCACCGCTATTATTGGTCATATTCCTAAAACCCGTTATGCCGAATATTGTGACTTTAATAGTAGCGATGGTCTGGTTATCGACCAAGGCATCGCTTTGTTCTTTAAAGGCCCTAACTCATTTACCGGTGAAGATGTTTTAGAGCTACAAGGTCATGGCGGCCAAATAGTATTAGACATGCTAATAAAGCGTGTTATGGAAATTGACGGTATTCGTATTGCCAAGCCGGGTGAGTTTAGTGAACAGGCATTTTTGAACGACAAGCTTGATTTAACCCAGGCAGAAGCCATTGCTGACCTAATTGATGCCACCAGTGAACAGGCCGCTAAAAGTGCACTGCAATCACTTCAAGGTGAGTTTTCTAAGGAGGTTCATCAGTTAGTTGAACAAGTCACCAACCTGCGTTTATATGTCGAAGCGGCGATTGATTTTCCCGATGAGGAAGTCGACTTTTTATCCGATGGCAAAATTGCCAGTGCGTTATATAAAATCATCGATAAACTAGACACTGTTCAAGCCAGTGCTAAGCAAGGGTCCATTATTCGCGAAGGCATGAAAGTGGTTATTGCAGGCCGCCCTAATGCCGGTAAATCAAGTTTACTCAATGCACTAGCTGGAAAAGAGTCAGCCATTGTTACCGAAATTGCTGGCACTACCCGTGATGTATTACGTGAGCATATTCACCTTGATGGCATGCCACTTCATATCATCGATACTGCGGGTTTACGTGATACCACAGATACCGTTGAGCAAATAGGTATTGAACGTGCCTGGGCTGAAATAGCCACCGCTGACAGAGTGTTATTTATGGTCGATGGCACCACAACCGATGCCATTAATCCACATGATATTTGGCCAGACTTTATTGACCGCTTGCCGCCAAGATTAGGTATTACCGTTATTCGTAATAAAGCGGACTTAACTGGCGAACCGTTAACAATGTCAGAAGAACAGGGTTATGACGTCTACCGTATATCTGCTAAAACGGGTTTAGGAATTAAAGATCTTAAGCAGCATCTAAAATCGTTAATGGGTTATCAAAGTAATTTAGAAGGCGGATTTATTGCCCGTCGTCGTCATTTAGAAGCCTTAGATTTAGCTGCAAGCCATTTAATGCTGGGTAAAGAACAACTTGAAGTGTACTTAGCCGGTGAATTACTCGCAGAAGAGTTACGTATGTGCCAGATGGCATTATCAGAAATAACCGGTAAATTTACCTCCGATGACTTGCTAGGCAAAATATTCGGCTCATTCTGTATTGGTAAGTAGTGTATAGGTAATAAGTGAATATGCTGTTAGCTAATAATGTCATCGTACTCGATTTTGAAACCACCGGCTTATCACCTGATAACGGTGACAGGGCGATAGAAATAGGCGCAGTAAAGATTGTTGACGGTGTCATTATTGATACCTTCCAGTCTTTAATCAACCCAGGCAGAAGAGTGAATGCCTTTATTGAACAATATACTGGGATCACTAATGCTATGTTACGTGATGCACCAAGCTGTCAGGTAGTTATGGATAAATTTGCAGACTTTATTGGTGACTTTAATTTGGTTGCTCACAATGCCAGTTTTGATAAAAAATTTCTAGATGCTGAATTTGCTTTATGCAAGCGACGCTATTCAGGACAATTTGCGTGCTCATTATTGTTATCACGTCGCATAAGCCAACAGGCACCGAACCATAAACTAGCTACTTTAGTGGAATATCATCAACTGCCAACCGATGGATTATTCCATCGCGCATTAGCAGATGCCACAATGACAGCACATCTATGGTTGCATCAATTAACATTACTTAGTGATAAATCGCCAGGTATTGATTTAGCTTTTGATACCGTAAATAACATTACTCGAATGCCCAGAGCTCAAATTAATCGATATTTAACCCATTTATAAACAATTAAAAACATTAATTAAGGTAATTTGTCAGCCAACATATCGACTAATAAACGCACTTTGGCAGATAAATGCCTATTTTGCGGATACAAGGCCCAAATACCTTCTTTTGCCTGTTGGTACTGACCCAGTAACACCGTCAGTTGGCCCTGTGCTATTGCCTCATTGACGTAATAACCGGGTAATTGCACAACTCCCATGTCCCTTATAGCCGCATCTAATAACGTCATGCCACTGCTACATTGCAAACGTCCCTGCACTTTAATGACTTTCTCTTTACCCTGCTCATCAAAGTGCCAATGGCTATTAGTGCCAATTAAACAATCATGTTGATTTAAATCGGTTAAATTTTCAGGCACACCGTATTGCTTAAGATAAGCAGGCGAAGCGCAAACATATTGGCGACGGCTACTGAGCCGTTTAGCAATTAAGCTCGAATCAGCCAAACGCCCTAATCGAATAGCCAAATCATAACTGCCATCTACCAAATCCAGCTGTTTATTGGTTAATTCACAAATAACCTCAACTTGTGGATATTGCGCCATAAAATCTACCACAATAGGCATAACAAACCGTTCACCATAAGTGACTGGTGCTGTCATTCTAATAAGCCCTTGTGGAGAATGCTGCAAACTAGAAATAGCCCGTTCAGCCTCTTCTAGCCCATCCAACACTTGACGACAATGGCGAAAATATATCGCGCCTTCTTCAGTAAGAGAGACTTTACGTGTAGTGCGATAGAATAATTTTATTGCGAGCCTATTCTCAAGTTGGCTCACTTGGCGGCTCACCTGTGCGGTGGAAATACCTAAACGGCTGGCGGCTTGAGTAAAGCTTTCTGTTTGTGCAACAGCGACAAACTCAACCACTCCATCCCATGGTATCATTGTTACATCCTCGTAAAAGTGATTTGCAATATAAGCTAATTATCATCTTATAGAAAACAATTACAATAGTTTAATCATCTACACTGTGTAGAGCGCTTTTTTGTTAACCTAGCTAAAGAAACCTTAAACAGGAATAACCACATGTCAGCACAATTTATAAAATCTAAAGCCGCCGTTGCTTGGGGACCAGGTCAGCCATTAAAAGTGGAAGAAGTAGACGTAATGTACCCAAAAGCGGGTGAAGTGATGGTCCGCATTGTGGCATCAGGTGTTTGTCATACAGATGCTTTCACATTATCAGGGGATGATCCTGAAGGGGTATTCCCGGCTATTTTAGGACATGAAGGTGGCGGCGTAGTTCACATGGTAGGTGAAGGCGTTAACAGTGTTAAAGTGGGTGATCACGTTATTCCACTGTATACCGCTGAGTGTGGCAAGTGTAAATTTTGTACTTCAGGTAAAACCAATTTATGTAGCGCCGTTCGTGCAACTCAAGGTAAAGGTCTAATGCCTGACGGCACTACACGTTTCTTTAAAGACGGTGAACCTATTTTTCATTATATGGGCTGTTCAACATTTTCTGAATACACAGTATTACCGGAAATATCTTTAGCCAAAGTAAACCCTATAGCACCACTTGAAGAAGTATGTTTACTCGGTTGTGGTGTCACTACAGGGATAGGTGCTGTACTTAAAACAGCGAAAGTACAAAAAGGTGATACGGTTGCTATTTTTGGTCTAGGTGGTATTGGTTTATCGGCAATTATTGGCGCAACCATGGCCGGTGCAAGCAGAATTATTGGCATAGACTTAAACGAATCTAAGTTCGAGTTAGCTAAAAAGCTGGGTGCAACTGACTGCATTAATCCTAAAAACTTTGATAAACCCATTCAAGATGTGATTGTTGAAATGACTGATGGCGGCGTTGATTTCTCATTCGAATGTATTGGTAACGTCAACGTAATGCGCAGCGCATTAGAATGTTGTCATAAAGGTTGGGGTGAGTCTGTCGTCATTGGCGTAGCAGGCGCAGGCCAAGAAATATCAACCCGTCCATTCCAATTAGTTACTGGCCGAGTATGGCGTGGTAGTGCATTTGGTGGTGTAAAAGGACGCAGTGAATTACCTGGCATTGTTGAGCAATATCTCGCAGGCGAATTTAAACTAGACCAGTTCATTACCCACACAATGGGACTTGAAGGCATTAATGATGCATTTGACCTTATGCACAAAGGTGAAAGTATTCGCAGTGTAATTCACTTTAATAAGTGATTTTAATCGGTACCATCTAGCTATAATAAACAAGCTAATAACACTATCTACTTTAGTGTTATTAGCTTTTCGTGTAAGTAACAGCAAAAAGGAATCAAGATGCCTATTGAACAAGTGAGCGCAACTAAAGTATTTAATGGCTGGCATAAACAGTTTAGCCATCAGTCAACCAGCACACATTGTAGTATGCGTTTTGCTATTTTTTTGCCGCCGCAAGCACAAACAAAAAAAGTCCCCGTACTTTATTGGTTATCAGGATTAACCTGCACCGATGAAAACTTTATGCAAAAAGCAGGTGCACTTAAACTTGCTGCAGAACTGGGTTTTGCTATTGTTTGTCCAGATACCAGCCCCCGCGGTGATGAAGTACCTGACGATAGTAAAGGAGCATATGATTTTGGCTTAGGCGCTGGCTTTTATGTTAATGCAAATCAAGCGCCATTCAATCAACACTATCAGATGTATGATTATGTCGTTGATGAGTTACCCGCCATTATTGAAGCTAACTTTCCCGTCACAAAACAACGTGCAATTAGCGGCCATTCTATGGGCGGCCATGGTGCACTGCTTATCGCCTTTAGTAATCTTGCCAGATACAGTAGCGTGTCAGCATTCAGCCCAATCTGTCATCCCATAAGTAGTCCTTGGGGGCAAAAAGCTTTCAAAGGTTATTTAGGAGAAGATGAAAGTACCTGGCTTGAATATGACAGCTGTGAGCGACTAAAAACGTTAACAGATGTAAAAGCGTATATTCCTGCGCTGGTGGACCAAGGTAGTGATGATAACTTTTTAGCTGAACAACTTAACCCACAAGCCTTAAAAGATGCCGCTAAACATGTTAATTACCCGTTAACCTTACGTATGCAAGAAGGTTATGATCACAGTTATTATTTCATCTCCAGTTTTATTGAAGAACACCTTCGCTTTCACGCTAAATATTTTTAACCAGTAAACCCACTTATATAAATTAAAAAGGAATGCAGATGCATTCCTTTTTTAAGTTATAAAGTAAATATACCCAATTAATTTAGCTGATTAACTTTTAACTTAGCAAAGTATTTAACCGAAGCTGCCTTAACTTTAGGTGCAAGTAAAATAGCTGATGTCATTGTTGGAATAGCCATTAATGCGTACGCAGCATCAATAATATTAACAATTTCTTGAAGACTAGCAGTTGCTGCAAACAAAATGGCCAATAAATAAAAGTATTGATAATAGCGTATTTTGCTACGACCAAATAGAAATGCAAAACATTGACCACCATAAAAAGCCTGAGTAAAAATGGTACTAATACTGAAAAACACCACACATAAAATCAATAAATAAGGTCCAACACCAGGCATAGTTATACTAAATGCCTGAGCAGATAAATTAACCCCTTCAGCTTCTGTTCCCTGCCAAACCCCAGATATTAATATAATCATCGCCGTAGCAGTACACACCATTAGGGTATCAATAGTAGGACCAAGCATAGCCACTAAGCCTTCTTTTACTGGCTCGTTAGTTTTAGCACAACCATGGGCCATCACTTCAGTTCCAATACCGGCCTCGTTAGAAAAAGCCGCTCGGCGAATACCGATTAACATAGTGCCTAAAATCCCTCCTCCAACCGAATTTAATGAGAAAGCTTCGGTGAAAATTAATGCAAAATACCCGGGTATTTCATTTAGATGAGTGGCTATAACGTAGAAAGCACAACCCATATAGATCAAAATCATCAAAGGAACCACTTTAGATGCAACCGTTGCAATTCGCTTGATCCCACCCAAAATGACGCTAGCAACAATTAACATCACTACGATCCCAAGGCCAAGATCCAACATAAAAGTCGATTCATTTGCAGGAAAATAGCCCGGCTTAACGATCAACCATTCACGAATGATCTGCACTAATTGATTTGAATTAAATAATGGAAAATTACCGACTAATCCTACAACACAAAAAAATACCGCTAAAAAGTGCCATTTTTTAGAAAGTCCCTGGGTGATAATGTACATAGGTCCGCCCTGTACATCCCCATTTTCATCTTTTCCACGGTACATAATAGCTAAGGTACAGGTAAAAAATTTAGTTGCCATCCCCACTATGGCACTGATCCACATCCAAAAAATAGCACCAGGTCCCCCCACCATAATAGCCACAGCCACACTCCCTATATTGCCCATACCTACAGTACCGGCCATCGCACTGGATAAGGCTCCCGCATGACTAATATGGCCCTCGGCACCATCATCAGGATGTTTACCACGCAAAATACTAATTGCATGACCTATATATCTAAATGGCACAAACCGAGAGTAAATCAGGAAGAATAATCCACCTCCCACGAGTAAAATGAGCATATGTGGGCCCCAGGCAATATCGGCAAATTGCTGAGTAAGTTCAACTAAAGTCATTATTTATGTTACACAATTGTAAGAAGATTAATCTAAAACTACTGAGTCTCCCTAAAAGGTGCAATGAATAAATTGCATAAATCAGGCAAAATGAATAAATATCTCGAACATTATTTGGAGTTAACATGGCAAAAATAGCACTATTAGTAGGCACAACGTTAGGCGGCAGTGAGTATATTGCCGATGATTTAGCCGCTCAGCTCGTTGAAATAGGCCATCAAACAAGCGTTATGCTGGAGCCAAATCTAGATAATTTGAGCGAATATCCACTATGGATTTTAGTTTGTTCTACTCATGGAGCAGGCGATCTACCCGATAATATCCAGCCATTTTATCAACAATTAATGCTAAAAATGCCGGATCTGACACAATATAAGTTTGCTTTATGCGCTATTGGCGATTCAAGTTACGATACTTTTTGTCAGGGGCCAGAATTACTGATTAGCTTATTTGAAGCCGCTGGAGCAAAAGCCATTGTGGATAAGATCCAAATTGATGTACAACGCGATCCTATCCCAGAAGAGCCCGCCTTATCATGGTTATCTAACTGGCAAGAGCTGATCATTTAGATCTATTAACACTTTTTATGGGTGTAATAGATCAATAACCCACAATTTAGTTCCAGTTTATCCACAAAAAACTAATTTTATTTATAAATATGTGGATAAACTATTAATTTATACGATCATAACCCTGTACTGTTCACACCCCGATCTTGATCAATATCCCCCTTGTGGATAACTATGCGATCTATCCCCAGCTTATCTTGGGTTTGATCGCTAAATGATCACAGGATTAGGATCTTGTAAGCCTATAATATTAATGAAAAATTAGCGTTACCCACAGATTTCATCGATCCTAATAATAAACATAATAAGAAGATCTATATAAAGATCTTAAGATCTATTAGTCAAACCACATTAGATCGAACAGGTAAAAATGATCTTTCACCAAGTGCCCTTCAAATGCTAAAATGATCCGCTCAATTTGAACTCGACTAAAACTCGACAATTTTTTTAACCCATTTTTTTAAATTAGTTAACGTAGGTTGCAAATGCATTTTCATGAACGGTTTGATGTAATTGTTGTTGGTGGTGGTCATGCCGGAACTGAAGCCGCACTCGCCGCTGCAAGAATGGGATCAAAAACCCTATTACTCACGCACAATATCGATACTCTAGGACAAATGTCCTGTAACCCAGCAATCGGTGGTATCGGAAAAGGTCATTTGGTCAAAGAAATTGACGCTTTAGGCGGTTCAATGGCAATAGCAACTGACTTTGCAGGAATTCAATTTAGAACATTAAATTCCAGCAAAGGACCAGCAGTTCGAGCTACTCGGGCACAAGCTGACAGAGCTTTGTATCGTGAAAAAATTCAACACATTCTTCAAAATCAAGCTAACTTGCGAATATTCCAACAAGCTGTAGATGACGTTGTTGTTGAAAATAATAGAATTATTGGTGTTGTTACTCAAATGGGATTAGCATTTGAAGCACCAAGCGTTGTGTTAACAACAGGCACTTTTTTAAGCGGTAAAATTCACATTGGCATGCAAAACTACAGCGGTGGTAGAGCAGGTGATCCACCAGCTATCGCACTAGCAAATCGTTTACGTGAATTACCAATCCGTGTCGGACGATTAAAAACAGGTACACCACCTCGTATTGATGCAAACACTATTGATTTTAATCAAATGACAGAACAAAAAGGCGATACACCATTGCCAGTAATGTCATTTATTGGTGATGTTAGTCAGCATCCTAGACAAGTATCTTGTTATATCACACACACTAATGAAAAGACCCACGATATCATTCGAGGTGGTTTAGACAGAAGTCCAATGTATTCAGGGGTTATCGAAGGTATTGGTCCAAGATATTGTCCATCTATTGAAGATAAAATACATCGCTTTGCAGATAAATCATCACATCAGATATTTATTGAGCCAGAAGGCCTAAGCACTAATGAAATTTATCCAAATGGTATTTCAACTAGCTTACCATTTGATGTACAGCTTAATTTAGTTCGTTCGATTAAAGGCATGGAAAATGCTGAAATTATGCGACCAGGTTATGCTATTGAATATGATTATTTTGATCCAAGAGATCTTAAAAATTCACTAGAAACAAAAGCGATCGCTGGATTATTCTTTGCAGGGCAAATTAACGGTACAACAGGATATGAAGAAGCTGCTGCACAAGGTTTACTTGCAGGAATGAATGCAAGTTTACAGGTGCAAGGTAAAGAAAGCTGGTGTCCACGCCGTGATGAAGCATATCTTGGTGTTTTAGTTGATGATTTATCAACTTTAGGCACCAAAGAACCGTACCGTATGTTCACCAGTCGTGCAGAGTATCGTTTATTACTGCGTGAAGATAATGCTGACTTACGTCTGACTGAAAAAGGTCGTGAATTAGGATTAGTCGATGATGATCGCTGGACTAAATTCACTGAAAAACGTGAATCGATCGAATTGGAATTGCAGCGTCTTCGTGGCCAATGGGTTCACCCAAATTCACCTTTGCTAGATGTATTAAATCCAGAGTTAAATACACCTATATCACGTGAAGCTTCTTTTGAGGACTTATTACGTCGTCCAGAAATGGACTACCCTAAGTTAATGTCTTTAGAAGGGTTTGGCCCTGGACTTGAAGATCCACAGGCAGCTGAACAAGTTCAAATACAAGTTAAATATTCTGGTTATATACAACGTCAACAAGGTGAAATAGATAAAGCTATTCGCCATGAAAGTTCATTGTTGCCGTTAGATTTGGATTATCAAGAAGTTCCAGGCTTATCCAATGAGGTTATTGCTAAACTGAATAACCATAAACCTGATACAGTTGGTCAAGCATCGCGTATATCTGGAATAACCCCAGCAGCAATATCCATTTTATTGGTACATTTGAAAAAACGTGGCTTATTGAGAAAAACTGCATAAATTCAACTAAACCGATTAAACTCAATCATAAGGGGAGCCATAAGGCTTCCCTTAGTGCTTTTACGGCTTCATAATACCGAAGCTCATCGATAAAAAATTAAAGAGGCGTTATTTGTGCTAGCTGCTCAACTTAGTGATTATTTAGCTGAAATAAACATATCAGCGACAGAATTACAACAAAAACAACTTGTTGGCTTTGTTGAAATGCTCAACAAATGGAATAAAGCCTATAATTTAACTTCGGTTAGATTACCTGAACAAATGTTAATCCGTCATGTGATGGACAGTTTAGTGGTATCCCCTTATCTTGAGGGCCAACGATTTATTGATGTTGGAACCGGCCCGGGTTTACCTGGGATCCCACTTGCGATCTTAAATCCGGATAAAGAATTTGTCTTACTAGACAGTTTAGGTAAACGTATCCGTTTTCAAAAACAGGTTCAATTCGAGTTAAAGATTAACAATTTCAGCTCCATTGAAAGCAGAGTAGAAGCGTATCATCCCAAAGATAAATTTGATGGTGTGTTAAGCAGAGCATTTGCTTCTATTACCGACATGTTGAACTGGTGTCACCATTTACCTAAAGAAGGTGGATTATTCTACGCATTAAAAGGTCAATTGACCGAAGCTGAAATAGCCGCAATACCTGCTGAGTTTAAGCTGATTGAAACCATCGTTTTACAAGTACCAAACCTTGATGAACAGCGACATTTATTAAAATTGGTAAAAATGTAATACTCGCTAGCAGATATACGTATACCGGACATCAATAATTACAACAGGATAATATTGTGGGTAAAATCATTGCCGTAGCCAACCAAAAAGGTGGCGTAGGAAAAACAACAACTTGCGTAAATTTAGCCGCATCACTTGCCGCCACAAAGCGTAAAGTGTTGTTGATTGATTTAGATCCACAAGGTAATGCCACTATGGGCAGTGGTGTTGACAAATATGAAGTCGAAAACACCGCCTATGAGTTACTGGTAGAAGAAAAACCGTTCGATGAAATGGTGATAAGAAATACCGTAGGTAAATATGATCTCATTGCTGGCAATGGAGATGTTACCGCTGCAGAGATCAAATTAATGGAATTTTACGCTCGCGAAATTCGCTTACGTAATGCACTGGCCCCGATAAAAGATCAATACGATTTTATTTTCATTGATTGTCCGCCATCACTCAATATGTTGACCGTAAATGCCATGTCAGCAGCTGATTCAGTGTTAGTACCTATGCAATGTGAATATTATGCCCTTGAAGGACTCACCGCATTAATTGATACCATCACAAAATTAGGCGCTATGGTTAATCCAGCCCTAAAAATAGAAGGGATCCTTCGTACTATGTACGACCCTCGTAATCGATTATCTAACGATGTATCTGATCAACTAAAACAACATTTTGGTGAAAAAGTTTATCGTACCGTGATCCCGAGAAATATTCGTTTAGCTGAAGCACCAAGTTTTGGCGCACCTGCCATGTATTATGATAAGAGCAGTGCCGGAGCTAAAGCATATTTAGCTTTAGCAGGCGAAATTATTCGCCGTGCAGAGCAGCAAACAACCATTAAACAAGCGTAGGATGAGATAATGACGGTAAAAAAACGCGGTTTAGGTAAAGGCTTGGATGCCCTACTAAGCCATAGCAATGCGGCAAGTCGACAATCAGATATTCAGCAAAATAGTGTCAATCAACAGGATAATGAGCTGATACATCTTGATCTGGATTTATTGCAACCGGGCAAATATCAACCTCGTAAAGATATGTCACCTGAAGCGCTAGAAGAATTAGCTGAATCTATTCGCTCACAAGGGATTATTCAGCCCATTGTTGTGCGTAAAGTATCAGAATTTAAATATGAAATTATTGCCGGTGAACGTCGTTGGCGTGCAGCTCAAATCGCAAAGCTGAATAAAGTGCCATGTTTAGTTAAACAAGTGGCTGATGAAGCTGCTGTGGCGATTGCCTTAATTGAGAATATTCAGCGTGAAGACCTCAATGCAATGGAAGAAGCCATAGCATTACAGCGCCTATTGACTGAATTTGAACTCACCCATCAACAAGTGGCCGATGCCGTAGGCAAGTCACGTGCATCAGTATCTAATTTGTTGCGTTTAAACAGTCTTAATGAGCCGGTAAAGCGTTTATTAGAAAATGGCGATATAGATATGGGCCATGCCCGTGCCTTACTTGCTATTGAAGGTGATGAGCAAACTAACCTTGCCAGATTAGTCGCATCGAAAGAAATGACTGTTCGTGAAACAGAACGGTTAGTAAATAAAGCGATAAATCCTGCTAAACCTCCTGAAACTATGCCTAAAGATCATGATGTAAGCCGTTTAGAGCAACAGTTAATTGAAAGATTAGGTGCTAAAGTTGCAATTAATCATGGCAGTAAAGGAAAGGGTAAAATTGTAATAAATTATCAAAATCTTGCTGAATTAGACGGTATTTTGAGTAAAATTCACTAATTTTTAACAATAAACCACATCATCAATAAGTTTGTGATGCTGCTATCTATTTTTGTTTTTGCAGTTCTTGATGCAAATCACCTTTAAAATAGCTGTTTTACGCTTATCAAAGTTGCAAACAAAATGCGAAAAGGTATACTTTGCAGGCTTTTTGTAAGTTAAGGCTGGGTTAATAAAGTTAATTTAGACTGCAACTCGCAAAAAGCACGAATGCGGAGAGAAAAATTTGACTAATGTTTTAGCGCGTCGTGGCCGGTCTTCAGCCTATAAAATGGTGATATTTCAGGCGGCGGTTGTTGGGGCAACATCAATTTTACTTTTCGCTCTGTGGGGTGTTCAGTATGGTCTTTCTGCTTTGGCGGGAGGTCTCATTGCTGTACTGCCCAATTTTGTATTCGCAACCCTAGCCTTTTCCCATGCGGGGGCAAGTGCGTCAGGAAAAGTCGTTCAATCGTTTTTTCTGGGGGAAGCGGTAAAGTTACTGCTAACCATAGTATTGTTTGCTATTGCGTTTGGTTTGTTAGATATGGTGTTCGCACCTTTATTTGCAACCTATGCTTTAGGTCTTATAGTGCCATGGACAGTCCCTTTATACTTCAAGCAAAATTAAGTGAGATTAATCATGGCGACAACTGGTGAAGCATTAAACGCTTCCGAGTATATCCAGCATCACCTGACTAATGCGAAAATGTGTTCTGCCGATGGCGGAGTTGCTTTTAACTATGCATGTCAAGATGCCGGGTTTTGGACTTGGCACATTGACTCACTTTTGTTTTCAGTTGGCCTTGGGATCTTGTTTTTGTGGTTATTCCGCAAAGCAGGAAAAAAAGCAACCACTGGTGTTCCAGGTAAATTTCAATGTTTCGTTGAAATGTGCGTGGAAGGTGTTGATAAAATAGCAAAAGATTCATTTAATGGTCGTAATGCTGTTATTGCACCGTTAGGTCTAACTATATTCGTCTGGATTTTCCTGATGAACTTAATGGACTTAATTCCGGTTGATTTTATACCTGAAGCCGCAAACAGATTATTAGGTGTTCCTTACCTTAAAATTGTACCTACCACCGATTTAAACGTCACTTTAGGTATGTCCTTAAGTGTGTTTGTGTTGATTGTGTTTTACAGTATTAAAGTTAAGGGTATTGGCGGTTTCACTAAGGAACTAACACTACAACCTTTCAATCATTGGTTATTGATTCCAGTAAACTTAGTTTTGGAAACTGTCACCTTGATTGCGAAGCCTATTTCATTAGCGCTTCGTCTGTTTGGTAACCTGTATGCAGGTGAGTTGATCTTTATTCTGATAGCACTTATGCCTTGGTGGGCTCAGTTCGCACTTTCAGTGCCTTGGGCTATATTCCATATTTTGGTTATTGTGCTGCAGGCCTTTATTTTCATGATGCTGACGATTGTTTATCTAAGCATGGCTCATGAAGAACATTAATTTAGAAATTGATAATTAGACATTTATCGGAGATAAAATGGAAACTGTAATTGGTTTTACGGCAATCGCTGTTGCTATCATGATTGGCCTAGCTGCATTAGGTACAGCAATCGGATTCGCAATCTTAGGTGGTAAGTTCTTAGAAGCTTCTGCACGTCAACCTGAGCTAGCGCCAGCGTTACAAACTAAGATGTTCATCGTAGCGGGTCTACTTGATGCGATCTCTATGATTGCGGTTGGTGTTGCATTATTCTTCGTATTCGCGAACCCATTCTTAGCTCAACTTGGCTAATTTAGCACCCTGTAAGGAGTTGACGTTATGAGTATTAACGCTACCCTGCTAGGCCAAGCAATATCTTTTGCGCTCTTTGTGTGGTTCTGCATGAAGTTTGTATGGCCGCCGTTGATGAATGCTATCGAAGAGCGCCAGAAGAAAATTGCTGATGGTCTGGCCGATGCCGGCCGTGCTGCAAAAGATCTAGAGTTAGCTCAAGCGAAAGCCACTGAGCAACTTAAAGATGCTAAGGCAACTGCCAACGAAATTATTGAGCAAGCTAACAAGCGAAAAGCTCAAATCGTTGAAGAAGCAAAGGCTGAAGCAGATGCTGAGCGAGCTAAAATTGTCGCTCAGGGTAAAGCAGAAATTGAGAACGAACGTAATCGCGTGAAAGATGACTTGCGTAAGCAAGTAGCGGCTCTAGCCATCATTGGTGCAGAGAAGATTCTTGAGCGTTCGATTGACCCAGCAGCCCACAGCGACATAGTTAATAAACTAGTTGCTGAAATTTGATTAAGGAGTTGAGTAATGGCTGAATTAAGCACCATCGCTCGTCCTTACGCAAAGGCAGCTTTTGATTTTGCAGTTGAACATAAAGCGGTAGATAGTTGGACAGAAATGTTAACTTTCGCGTCATTGGTAAGTGTAAACGAATCAATAAAGCCACTGCTTAATGGCACTCTAGCCAGTGCTGAACTTGCTTCACTATTTATTAAAGTATGTGGAGAACAAGTCAACGAGCAAGGTCAAAACCTGATAAAGGTAATGGCTGAAAACGGTCGTTTAGCGATACTGCCTTCTGTATCGCTGATTTTTGCTGAATACCGAAATGAGTGGGCGAAAGAAGTTGAGGCCGATGTGGTTTCTGCTTTCGAGTTAAACTCTGAGCAACAGCAGCAAATTAGTGTTTCTTTAGAGAAACGTCTCGCACGCAAAGTTAAGCTGAATTGCAGTATTGATACATCGCTAATCGGCGGTGTGATTATTAAATCAGGCGACCTAGTCATTGATGGCTCGGTAAGCGGTAAGTTATCGCGTCTGTCTGATAAGCTGCAGTCGTAATTGGGAGTTTTAGCATGCAACTGAATTCCACTGAAATCAGCGATCTGATTAAACAGCGGATCGAGCAGTTCAACGTCGTTAGTGAAGCTCGCAACGAAGGTACAATCGTTGCAGTAAGTGACGGCATCATTCGCATTAACGGCCTTGCCGATGTAATGCAAGGTGAAATGATCGAACTGCCTGGTGGCTGTTTTGCAATCGCGTTGAACTTAGAACGTGATTCTGTCGGCGCTGTAGTGATGGGGCCTTATGCTAGTTTAGCAGAAGGCGATAAAGTTAGAACCACTGGTCGTATTCTTGAAGTACCAGTTGGTCGTGGTCTACTTGGTCGCGTTGTTAACACACTGGGTGAGCCTATTGACGGAAAAGGACCTGTCGACAACGATGGTTTCTCTCCTGTTGAAGTAATTGCTCCTGGTGTTATTGAACGTAAGTCAGTATCGCAACCAGTTCAAACAGGTTATAAAGCCGTTGATTCTATGATCCCTATTGGTCGTGGACAACGTGAATTGATCATTGGTGACCGTCAGACTGGTAAAACAGCGATGGCAATCGATGCAATTATCAACCAGAAAGATTCAGGCATTAAGTGTGTCTATGTTGCTGTTGGTCAGAAAGCCTCTACCATAGCCAACGTAGTACGTAAACTTGAAGAACATGGCGCATTAGCAAACACTATAGTTGTAGTTGCATCTGCTTCAGAAACAGCTGCACTGCAATTTTTGGCGCCATATTCTGGTTGTTCTATGGGTGAATACTTCCGTGACCGCGGTGAAGATTCTTTAATCGTATATGATGATTTGTCTAAGCAAGCAGTTGCTTACCGTCAGATTTCATTACTATTGAAGCGTCCACCAGGACGTGAAGCATACCCAGGTGACGTTTTCTATCTACACTCTCGTTTATTAGAGCGTGCTTCACGCGTAAACGAAAATTATGTAGAGAAATTTACTAAAGGTGCAGTAACAGGTAAAACCGGTTCTTTAACTGCGTTACCTATTATTGAAACCCAAGCTGGTGACGTATCAGCGTTCGTACCGACTAACGTAATTTCGATTACCGATGGTCAGATCTTCCTTGAAACTGACTTGTTTAACTCAGGACTTCGTCCAGCAGTTAACCCAGGTATTTCTGTTTCTCGTGTTGGTGGTGCAGCGCAGACTAAGATCATCAAGAAACTGTCTGGTGGTATTCGTACCGCACTTGCACAGTATCGTGAGCTTGCAGCGTTCTCACAGTTCGCATCTGATTTAGATGAAGCAACTCGTGCTCAACTTGAGCATGGTGAGCGTGTAACCGAATTAATGAAGCAAAAGCAATATGCACCAATGAGTGTTGCCGCCCAGTCTGTGTCTATTTTTGCAGCTGAAAAAGGCTTCCTTAAAAGTGTTGCTTTAAATGAAATCGGTCGCTTTGAAGCCGCTCTGCTTTCATACATGAACAGTCAACATGCTGACCTTATGAACACCATCAATGCTACTGGCGATTATAACGCTGATATCGAAGGTGAGTTAAAGGCAGGCATGGACAAGTTCATTGAAACCCAAACCTGGTAACAATGAACGGGGTGTCCATGGGCACCTCAGGTCCCAGATTGGAGAGTAGAGATGGCTAACGCTAAAGAGATTAAAACCAAGATCGCGAGTATCAAAAATACTCAGAAGATCACTTCCGCTATGGAGATGGTAGCCGCCAGCAAAATGCGTAAAGCGCAGGAACGCATGGCAGCAAGCCGTCCATATGCTGAAAATATGCGTAAAGTGATCGGTCACGTAGCGCAAGGTACTCTCGAATTTAAACATCCAATGTTAGAAGTTCGAGATGCTAAGCGGGTTGGTTACATTGTTGTAGCAACCGACCGTGGTCTTTGTGGTGGTTTGAATACCAACTTATTTAAAAAGGTTGTGACAGACATTAAAAAATGGAAAGAACAAGGCGCAGAAGTTGAGTTTTGCCCAATTGGTGCCCGTTCTGTTCAGTTTTTTAAAAGCTTTGGTGGTCAAATTTCCGCCCATGCATCAGGTTTAGGCGACGCGCCCAAACTTGCTGATTTGATTGGCACTGTACGTGTCATGTTAAAAGCTTACAACGAAGGCAAACTGGACCGTCTGTACATTGTGTTTAACAAGTTTGTTAATACAATGACCCAGACTCCTGTGATCGAGCAACTGCTACCTTTACCTAAATCAGATGAAGAAGTAGCTAGTTATCCTTGGGATTATATTTACGAGCCAGATCCAAAAGAAATTTTGGAAACACTGCTAACTCGTTATATAGAATCACAAGTATATCAAGGTGTTGTTGAAAATATTGCCTCTGAACAGTCTGCCCGTATGGTAGCAATGAAAGCGGCAACAGATAACGCTGGCGACATGATCGATGGTTTACAACTCGTCTATAACAAGGCCCGTCAGGCTGCTATTACGCAAGAACTGTCGGAAATTGTATCAGGCGCTGCAGCGGTTTAGGTTTAGGTAACGAAATCAAGTTTAGAGGATTAATCATGAGCACAGGTACTGTTGTCCAAGTAATTGGCGCGGTTGTGGACGTAGAGTTTCCACAAGATTCTGTACCTCGAGTATATGACGCTCTGAAGATCACAGGCGAAAGCCCATGTAATGGTTTGGTGCTGGAAGTTCAGCAACAACTAGGTGGTGGTGTTGTTCGTACCATCGCTATGGGTTCTTCTGATGGTCTGCGTCGTGGTTTAGAGGTAGCAAACTCAGGTTCACCAATTTCTGTTCCGGTAGGGGTTAAGACCCTTGGCCGTATTATGAACGTATTGGGCGAGCCTATCGATGAAGCGGGTCCAATTGGTGAAGAAGAGCGTTATGAAATTCACCGTGCAGCACCTTCATACGAAGATCAGTCAAATTCAACTGAGCTATTAGAGACGGGTATCAAGGTTATCGACCTTGTTTGTCCTTTCGCTAAAGGTGGTAAAGTCGGTCTGTTCGGTGGTGCTGGTGTTGGTAAAACAGTTAACATGATGGAACTGATTAACAACATCGCTAAAGCTCACTCGGGTCTTTCTGTATTCGCTGGTGTTGGTGAGCGTACTCGTGAGGGTAACGACTTCTACTACGAGATGGAAGATTCAGGCGTATTAGACAAAGTAGCCATGGTTTACGGTCAAATGAACGAGCCTCCAGGTAACCGTTTACGCGTAGCGTTAACAGGCCTGAGTATCGCTGAAAAGTTCCGTGACGAAGGTCGTGACGTACTGTTGTTCGTTGACAACATTTACCGTTACACCTTAGCGGGTACTGAAGTATCTGCACTTTTAGGTCGTATGCCTTCTGCAGTAGGTTATCAGCCAACACTGGCTGAAGAGATGGGTGTTCTTCAAGAACGTATCGCTTCAACCAAAACTGGCTCTATTACTTCTGTACAAGCGGTATATGTACCAGCGGATGACTTAACGGATCCGTCACCTGCAACAACCTTCGCTCACTTAGATGCGACTGTTGTATTGTCTCGTAATATTGCATCGCTAGGTATTTACCCAGCGGTTGACCCATTGGATTCGACTTCACGTCAGTTAGATCCACAGGTTGTAGGTCAAGAGCATTATGATGTTGCAAGCGGTGTACAAACTGTATTACAGCGTTATAAAGAGCTGAAAGACATTATTGCTATTTTGGGTATGGATGAGTTGTCAGATAATGACAAAACCATGGTATTCAGAGCACGTAAGATTGAACGTTTCTTGTCTCAACCTTTCTTCGTAGCAGAAGTGTTTACCGGTTCTCCTGGTAAGTACGTTTCTCTTAAAGACACTATTCGTGGCTTTAAGGGTATCTTGGATGGTGAGTTCGATCACATCCCTGAGCAAGCGTTCTACATGGTTGGCTCAATCGATGAAGCTATCGAAAAAGCGAACAAGAAGAAATAACTAGGCCGTAAAGCTTAGTTCTTTAAGGAGAGCTCAATGGCAGGCATGACAGTCAAACTTGATATTGTTAGTGCAGAGAAAAGCTTATACCACGGCGAAGTTACTTTTTTTGAAGTATCTGGTGCTGAAGGTGAATTAGGTATTATGCCTAATCATGCTCCTTTGCTAACAAAGATCAAACCTGGCATGGCGCGCATAGTCAAGCAAGATGGCAGTGAAGAAGTGTTGTATCTTTCAGGTGGTATCCTGGAAATTCAACCAACATCTATTTCTGTTCTTGCTGATGTTGGATTGCGTGCCGATGATATTGATGAGCAAGCAGCTTTAGAAGCTAAACGTCGTGCAGAAGAGAAAATTGCTAATGCCGGCGTAGACTTCAATTATGAAGCCGCAACAATTGAATTAGCTAAATCGATAGCGCAATTGAAAGTTGTTGAAACCATCAAAAGAAATATCACCAGATAAGTTGATTATTTGCTGGATAAAAGGCGACTCATTTATGAGTCGCCTTTTTTATTACTGCTGTTTTATTGAGATTGTTTATTCATCGTCGATGGCTGTGGTGAGTATTTTCCATTTTAGGCTGTATTCAGCTAAAATAGCGCCAATTATACTTTTTAGTCTTTTAAAGGAATTAATCATGTCGTTAAATGTTGTGATCTTAGCTGCAGGCAAAGGAACGCGTATGCGCTCAGATCTTCCTAAAGTGTTACACCCAATCGCCCATAAAAGCATGGTTCAACATGTTATTGATACGGCAAACGCTTTAGGCTCCAAGGCTATTCAACTTGTATATGGCTATGGCGCAGACAAACTAAAGCAAACATTGGGTGAGCAACCTTTAAATTGGGTGTTACAAGCTGAACAATTAGGTACAGGGCATGCCGTAGCACAAGCCAATTCAAACATTAGTGATGACGATACAGTATTAATTCTTTACGGCGATGTACCCTTGATTCAGCAATCAACCTTAGAAAAATTATTAGCTGCCCGGGCAGATAATGGCTTAGCTATTCTTACTGTTAACCTTGTTAATCCAACTGGATATGGCCGAATTGTTCGTCACAACGATAATGTCGTCGGTATTATTGAGCAAAAAGATGCTAACGCTGAGCAATTAAAAATTACCGAAGTGAATACCGGTATTATGGCTGTACCGGGTAAGCAATTAAAAACCTGGTTAAGTCGTTTATCTAATAGTAATGCCCAAGGTGAATATTACCTGACTGATATTATAGCGATGGCACATGCCGATGGTGTGGCTATTACGACTGCTCAACCTGAATCTGCTATCGAAGTCGAAGGGGCTAATAATCGAGTGCAACTGGCTCAATTAGAGCGTGCTTACCAAGCTCGTGCGGCTGAAAAGTTAATGCTTGAAGGTGCTAACTTGCGTGATCCAGCTCGTATTGATATCCGCGGAGAGGTAACCGTTGGGATGGATGTGATGATTGATGTCAATGTGATCATTCAAGGTAAAGTCACTTTAGGTAATAATGTGACTATCGGCGCCGGGGCTATTCTCATTGATTGTGATATTGCCGATAACGCTGAAATTAAGCCTTACTCAATTATAGAAGGCGCTAAATTAGGTAAATCAGCCAGTGCCGGACCATTTGCTCGTTTACGTACCGGTGCAGAATTAAAAGAAGATGCCCACGTGGGTAACTTTGTTGAAATGAAAAAAACAGTACTCGGTAAAGGGTCTAAAGCAGGGCATTTAAGTTACTTAGGTGATGCACAAATAGGTGCCGGGGTAAATATTGGTGCGGGTACTATTACCTGTAACTACGATGGTGTTAATAAGTTTGTTACCACTATAGAAGATGGTGTATTTGTTGGCAGTGATACTCAACTTATCGCTCCAGTTACCATAGGTAAAAATGCCACCTTAGGTGCAGGCTCTACTATAGCCAAAGATGTTGGCGAGGGTGAATTAGTGATAACCCGTGTGAAACAGCGTCATATTGCTGGATGGCAACGCCCGGTAAAATTGTCGAAGTAATACTCTACATTCACTACTTCTATTGGCGATAAGTGTGATGCACTTATCGCTTTTTTGTAAGTTCCAACAAACAAAGTAAATATTCTGTAAATTTTAGCTAATAACAATCATTCTCATTTAGTATGCCTGCATTAAATCGGTATAACATCTAAATAGAGGTATGAATGTTAACTAAACTATCAGCAGTAGCAATAGCCGTTACAACGGGATTGTTGTCATATTCAGTGCACTTTGATGCTCAAGCAGAACAAGCCACATCAGTTTCTTCAGTGCAAGTTTCTCCAGATCAAGCTGCAGCATCGCATAAAAACATTGAACGTATGGAAGTCACTGGACGGACATTTAACGACTACAAAGTGGGCTCTGCATCAGGTGCTATGCGTGGCAATATTGACTTAATGGACACCCCGCAATCTGTTAATGTTATCCCCGATTTTGTTACCGATGAACAGCTTGCTACTAACTTAGCTGAAGTTTTAGTAAATGACTCAAGTGTTACAGCAGGAACAACTCGCTGGAATCGCCAAGTGTTTAGTATCCGTGGCTTTGAATTAGATTCAGGTAACGGTTACCTTATTAATGGCCACCAGCAATGGTCGCACTATGTGCAGCCTATTGAAACGCTACAGCAGGTAGAAGTATTAAAAGGCCCTTCAAGCATGTTATATGGTCAATCAGGCCCAGGTGGCTTGGTTAACATGGTGACAAAAAAGCCAACTTACGACAGCATGCTAGATCTAGGTTTTGATACCGATGAAAACGGTTCAACTCGTTTTCAATTAGATGCTGGTGGCAGTTTTAATGAGGCCCAGACCATGCGCTACCGTGCAGTATTAGTGAAGCAAGATACCGAGTATTGGCGTGAGTATTCTACCAGTGATGAAGCTCAGGAGCGCGATCGCTGGTTAGGCTATATTAATACCGAATTTGACCTCAGCGACGATCTTATGTTGTCACTTAAATATGACCATACTCAAGATAAGGCGGGTATAGATGCTGGTGGCTGGTTAGACAAGCAAGGTAATGTTATTGGTAACAACGAAACTATATGGGATGCCCCTTGGGCATTTACCGACAACACGGTATCAAATCTAGGTGCAGACTTAACTTGGCATATCAACGACACATGGAAATTGAAGACGGGATATAACGAGCAGCAGTTTAATCGTCAACGTTTTGATTCTGCTCCACAGTATGTTGAAGACCCATTTACCGCTAATGGTTACAACATCAAACCATTTGACCGCTACGATGATTGGCAACATAAAACCGCTTATGCTGACTTTACTGGCGAATTTGATCTAGCAGGTATACAACATCAGTTGCTGATTGGTGCTAACTACCTGGATTACTTTTATCAACAACGCCGTGATGGCGGTAAAAAATTAGTCAATGTTATTCCTGGTCAGCCAGTTGCTGTGCCTGATTATGACTATAACAATGTTGCAGCGCGAGCAGCGAGCACTTACAAATACTACGGCTTTTATCTACAAGACTTAATGACCTTGAATGAGCAATGGAAATTACTTGCAGGCGTGCGTTATGACGAGCAAAAGAAAGACGGTCTAGGTGAAAATAGCTATGCCGTATCACCTAAGTTTGGTGCAATTTACGCTCCTGCAGATAATGGCAGTATCTATGTTAACTATTCAAAAAGCTTCAGCCCACAGGGCGCGGTAAATAATGAATCTGACGTTAACAATGGGTTAGATCTAAAGCCTGAATATGGTATCCAATATGAAGTGGGCACTAAGTGGGAGTTATTTGATGATAGCTTGCTATTAACGGCAGCTGTTTTTGATATAACACTAGAAAACATCACCATTACTGAGACATTACCTACACCAACGAGTAAGTTTACTGACATTACCACTCAAGGTGGCGAGCAAAAACATCGTGGTTTTGAAATGGGTGCCCAAGGCCAATTAAGTGAAAGTTGGTTTATGACCTCCTCTATGATGTTTTTAGATGCTAAGTATCATACAGGCGACAATCGTGAAGGTAATACGCCTATCGATGCACCTGAATGGTCTGCCAACATTTGGACTCGTTATGAAATGACCGAGAGTTTTGCCATGAATTTTGGCGCAATCTACGTCGGTGAGCGTTTTGCTGATGTTAATAACACTATCACTAAAGATGATTATATCCGTTTTGATTTGGGTGCAGCATACACTCTGGATATGATGGGCAAAGATGTTAGCTTTCGTGCGAACATAAAAAACCTGTTCGATACCGATTACATCGAAGGTGGCCAATATAATATGGTTACCATAGGTCAAGGTCGTAACTTTAACCTAGCGGTAGAAGCTAAGTTTTAATATTAGTTAACGCCCAAAACGTAAAAAAGCAGCGATTATCGCTGCTTTTTTGTTATTTATCTTTCAACAAGTCTAGATAAAGTTTCATTTGCTGCTAAAATATCTTTCGTTTCGTAACTTAAGTGAAAGAAAACCCCATTATGAATAAGCGTAATACCCAACAACGTCGACACAGCATTATCAACCTGCTTAATCAGCAAGGAGAAGTCAGTGTTGAAGAGTTGTCTTTACGTTTTGAAACATCGGAAGTCACCATTCGCAAGGATTTAGCTACTTTAGAAAAAACAGGCTTATTGCTACGCCGTTATGGTGGCGCTATTGCAGTGCCCGACGAAGTCACTCAGCAGTTTAGTGCCAAAATAGCACCCAATAAACTGGCTATAGCTAAAACCGCCGCCGCGCTGATTAAAGATCACAACCGAATTATTATTGATAGTGGTAGCACTACCACAGGTATTGTGCAGCAGCTAAATAACTTGCGTGGTTTAGTGGTAATGACTAACTCATTGCAGCTGGCCAATGCGATTCATGAACTTGAAAACGAACCGACATTATTGATGACCGGTGGTACCTGGGACCCGCATTCTGAGTCTTTTCAGGGCCAGGTAGCTGAACAGGTTTTACGCTCATATAACTTCGACCAACTATTTATCGGTGCCGACGGCTTAGATTTAGAGCGGGGTACCACCACGTTTAATGAGCTAACCGGGCTGAGTAAAGTGATGGCCGAAATGTCTCGTGAAGTTATCGTCTTGCTTGAATCATCAAAAATAGGTCGCCGAATTCCAAATTTAGAACTGCCTTGGAGCGAGATCAATGTATTGGTCACCGATGACCATATCTCAGCCGAGGCATTACAAACCATTACAGACCAGGGCGTAAAAGTGTTACTTGCGTCCTATGTCGAATCAAATTAATTTTTAAATTACTCAATAGGTAAGTAATCATGTGTGGAATCGTTGGCGCAGTAGCGCAAAGAGATGTAGCAGAAATTTTAGTTGAAGGTCTACGCCGTTTAGAATATCGCGGTTATGACAGTGCAGGTGTTGCGGTTATCCATAATGACGAGTTAAGCCGCACCCGTCGCTTAGGTAAAGTGCAAGAGCTATCATCAGCATTAGATGAATCCCCATTAGCGGGAGGCACTGGTATTGCGCACACCCGTTGGGCAACCCACGGTGAACCCAGTGAACGTAATGCCCACCCACATTTATCTGAAGGTGATATTGCCGTTGTACACAACGGTATTATTGAAAACCACAACAAGCTACGTGTAAAACTGAAAGAGCTAGGATATGTGTTTTCATCAGACACAGACACAGAGGTTATCTGCCATTTAGTGCACCATGAACTTAAAACGGCTAATACGTTATTATCAGCGGTACAAGCAACCGTTAAGCAGCTAGAAGGTGCATACGGTACAGTGGTTATTGACCGTCGCGACAGCGAACGCATGGTTGTGGCTCGTAGTGGCAGTCCCCTTGTTATCGGTTATGGCATAGGTGAAAACTTTGTCGCATCAGACCAGCTTGCACTACTGCCGGTAACGCGTAATTTTGCTTTCTTAGAAGAAGGTGATGTTGCAGAGGTCACGCGTCGTGAAGTGAATATTTATGATTTAAATGGCGATGCTGTTAAGCGTGAAGTCAAAGAATCAGAAGTGACCCATGATGCTGGTGATAAAGGTGAATACCGTCACTACATGCTAAAAGAAATCTACGAGCAACCAATGGCTTTAGCGCGCACTATAGAAGGTCGCATCGCCAACAAACAAGTACTAGACAGTGCCTTTGGTGACAATGCCGCGGAGTTCTTAAAAGACATTAAACACGTACAAATTATCGCCTGTGGTACTAGTTACCATGCAGGTATGGCAGCGCGTTACTGGTTAGAAGATTGGGCCGGTGTATCATGTAATGTTGAAATTGCTTCAGAGTTTCGTTACCGCAAATCACATTTATTTCCAAACAGCTTATTAGTGACTATTTCACAGTCGGGCGAAACCGCCGACACGTTAGCAGCAATGCGCCTCGCTAAAGAAATGGGCTACAAAGCAACCTTAACTATATGTAACTCAGGTGGTTCATCGTTAGTACGTGAATCTGACATGGCTTACATGATGAAAGCCGGTGCTGAAATTGGCGTAGCCTCAACGAAAGCATTTACCGTGCAATTAGCCGGTTTATTAATGCTTACCGCTGTGATTGGTCGTTACAACGGTATGTCAGATGAGATGCAAGCTAACATCACCCAAAGTCTGTTATCAATGCCAGCTAAAGTAGAGCAAGCATTAGGTTTGGACGATGCCATTGCTCAGCTTGCAGAAGATTTTGCCGACAAGCACCATGCACTATTTTTAGGCCGTGGCGATCAGTACCCAATCGCAATGGAAGGTGCGCTAAAGTTAAAAGAAATATCATACATTCATGCAGAAGCTTATGCCTCAGGCGAATTAAAACACGGCCCATTAGCACTTATTGATGCTGATATGCCGGTTATCGTGGTTGCGCCAAACAACGAACTGCTTGAAAAGCTTAAATCAAATGTGGAAGAAGTACGTGCCCGTGGTGGGTTAATGTATGTGTTTGCTGACAAAGACGCTGAGTTTGAATCAGACGACACCATGAAGGTGATTCCAGTGCCTCATTGTGATGAGTTTATGGCGCCACTTATCTACACTATCCCACTACAGTTATTGTCATATCACGTGGCATTAATTAAAGGTACTGACGTGGATCAACCACGTAACTTGGCAAAATCGGTTACTGTAGAATAAGTAACATTATTGCTGGTGGTTGATATTGCACATTATGCTAACAACCAAATACATAAAAGCGACTAACTCATAGAGTAGTCGCTTTTTTATTGATAATAATAAAGTCGTGGTGCTGCCAAAAATGGTTTAAAAGATGAAAGTAACATCGCATTATTCCATTCTGGACCAGTTAAAAGGGACTCAACAGTAATAGCCTCTTTACGTTTAATTAAAGGATTAGGCCCTGCCGTCCCCTGATGAGTCTGCGAGTATCCAAAGTATGGATAATGGTTAAGCTCACAAGCTTTAGAATAAAGGTCGATCACATTTAGCTGAGTAATTATTGGTGATATTTATTTTAAGCTGCAAGTATCACTTATTCTAACAATGACTCTCACCCATCATAATGGCTTCTAATACTAGATTTCCTGTCGATGACAAAGCCGCACCAGCAACTATTCATGCTGGTTTATTCTAGAATAGGTCAATTATTATTTCCCAACGGAGCTATATACTTAATACTTAAACCGCGTACATTAAAGGTCATGTTTTGTTTCATAAATATATATTAGTGCGGGTTGTGGGGGATATATGCACAGTATCAACATCAGTTTATTGCTCATATTAGTGTTATCAGGCTGTTCACCGCCAGCACAGCAACAAGCTATTGGCACGCTAGAGCGTGATCGAGTGACATTTACCGCCACCTCGAATGAGATTATTCGTGAGTTGCCCGTTATTGAAGGCAGTATCGTTGAAGCTGGGCAAGTGTTGGTGCGATTAGATGCTAAAAACCAGCAAGCTATCCTGGCTAATGCGATAGCCAAAAAGGCCAAAGCGACGGCTTTTTTACTAAAACTGACTAATGGCGAGCGGGTTGAAGATATCGCCTCAGCACAAGCTAAGGTAGCTCAAGCTAATGCGCAGTTTGTTGAGGCACAGAAAAATTATCGCCGTCAGGTAGAGTTAATCGCCCGTAAATTAGTGAGTCAATCTGATTTAGACAGCGCTTTAGCCAGTCGAGATAAAGCACTGGCATCATTAAATTCGACCAAGGAAGAGTTTAGCAAGCTTACCGCGGGATCGCGTATTGAAGACATCGAGCAAGCCAAAGCTGAATTAGCGGCTAGCCAAGCAGAAGTTGTTTTACAAACCCAGAAGTTAGATGAGTTAACCATAGTGGCCACCCGCGATGGCATACTAGATAACTTGCCATATAACTTAGGTGAGCGAGTGGCGCTAAACAGTGTTGTGGCAGTGATGTTGGCTAATAGCGTGCCCTACGCTAGGGTATATGTCCCTGCACCGCACCGTATTCATTTTATTCCTGGCTTAAAGGTCACTGTGCATGTCGATGGTGTTGAACAAACATTAGTGGGCACAGTACGCTGGGTATCTCATGAAGCCTCATTCACCCCTTATTACGCTTTGACTGAGAATGAACGCGCCCGGTTAATGTACCTTGCCGAAGTCGATTTAGAAGACTCTGCGGCAACATTTCCTTCGGGTATCCCCGCCCAGGTTGACTTGATTATTAATAATTCAACGGGAGATTAGTCATGACTGAATTCGTTATTGAAGCAATCAACGTGGTGAAAAAGTTTGCTGATTTCACTGCTATCGAAAACGTCACCTTACGGGTCCCTAAAGGTTGTATTTACGGCTTTTTAGGCCCAAATGGTTGCGGTAAATCCACCATGATAAGAGTGCTAACGGGTTTGCTAAGCCCTACATCGGGTGACATCACCGTATTGGGCTTATCCATGCCCAAGCAAGCAGAATCATTACGCTTAAAAATTGGCTACATGACCCAAAAATTCTCCCTGTATGATGATTTAAGTGTGCAAGAAAACATGCAGTTTATGGGGCAAATATTTGGTATGGGCAGTAAGGCGTTAAGCCTGCGCATTAATGAGCAGCTAATGACTTATGGGTTAGATTCTATTCGTCAACAAAGGGTCGCGGGTATGAGTGGTGGTCAGCGTCAGCGTTTATCTTTAGCGTGTGCCACTATGCATAACCCAGAGTTACTTTTTTTGGATGAGCCTACCTCCGCGGTTGACCCGCAAAATAGAAGAGAGTTTTGGGAGCAGTTGTTTGAGTTATCAGCACAAGGCACCACTATTTTAGTCACCACCCATTACATGGATGAAGCTGAACGTTGCCATCGTTTGGCGGTAATGGAATCTGGTATTATTCGTGCAGACGGAGAACCTGATGCTTTAATGCGTGATATGGGCGTTAATATTGTCGAGGTTAACAGTCCGCAGTTACGTGCCTTGAAAAAAAGCTACTGGCAACCAAAGCGGTTCGATCAGTGGCGCAGCTAGGAGTTCGTTTGAGGGTGTTGATTTATCAAGACATCGCCGATCCTATTCAATGGCTGAAAACAACTTTTCCTGAACTTGCCCAAGCTGAAATGAATCTTGCTCGTCCTAGTTTAGAAGATGTGTTTGTGTGTGTTACCGGTGAGGGGCGCCAATGATGTCTTTCTATCGAATAAAAGCGGTAATGGTGAAAGAGATCCGTCAATTATCAAGGGACCGGATTACCTTTGGCATGGTAGTGATGATCCCGCTTATTCAGCTATTGTTGTTTGGTTATGCCATTAATACCGACATTCGCCAAATACCGATAGCAGTTGTCGACCAAAGCCAGAGTACTGCGGGGCGGGTGATAACTGAGTCTGTTAAAGTCACTCAAGTAGTGAACGTTGTTAGGCATTTTGCTACCGCAGAAGAGGCTGAGCAAGCCATTAAACAGGGAGTTGTGCGTGCAGCGCTAATACTGCCGCAGGATTTAACTCAGCGAATGGTGCAAAATAGAGTGTTAGGTCAATGGATAGTTGATGGCTCAGACACCATGATTAGTTCAGCTATTTTAGCGCTACAGTCTATGCCGTTAACCGATTTTGATTTCGACATACGCCCTAAGACCGTTAAAACCTTTGAAGTTGTGTTGTTTTATAATCCGAGCCGACGCTCTGCGGTGAATATTGTGCCGGGTTTGTTAGGGATTATATTGACCATGACGATGATCCTGTTTACCAGCACCGCCATAGTACGTGAACGGGAGCGAGGTAACTTAGAGCTACTGATTACCACTCCAATTAGCCCAATGGAGCTGATGATAGCCAAAATTGTTCCTTATATATTTGTTGGCTTAATACAGGTGTTTATCATTTTGGGGTTAGGCCGTTGGATATTTGATGTGCCTATCAATGGGTCAGTTGCACAGATATTATTCGGTACCCTATTGTTTATTTCAGCCAGTTTATCATTGGGGTTAATGATTTCTACCTTGGCTAAAAATCAATTACAAGCCATGCAAATGACCATCTTTATCTTATTACCTTCAATATTATTGTCTGGTTTTATGTTTCCGTATGAAGGTATGCCAGAAACGGCACAATGGATATCAGAAGCGCTTCCGGCAACTCACTTTATGCGTTTAATTCGAGGTGTTGTATTACGAGAAGCTGATTTAATCGACCTATGGCGCGATACCCTGTGGCTTGCTTGTTTTACAGTGGTCGGTTTGTTCGTTGCAGCAGCTCGATTTAAGAAAACATTAGATTAAATAACCTCTGTTATGATTTAAAATTGCTATTATTCAGCCGCTTGAATTAGCCTTCTGGCTATGATTTTGTGTGCTTACTTTAGCCATTAGCTGACGCTACTTTAGTCGTTATGCATACGTATTCAATATTCCAAGGTGTTTATTTGTTCGATTATTAGGCGATACTGATTTGGGTTAACAAATTGTTAACTCCAATAAAAATCTAATAATAAAGGCCTTAAACATGAATCCTAATCGCGCGTTAACTAAGGTAGCCATAGCAACAGGTTTATCTTTGTGTATGTCATCATCAGTATTTGCCAACCCACAACCGACTACATTTGTTCACCTTTTCGAATGGAATTGGCAAGATATTGCTCAAGAATGTGAACAATTTTTGGGGCCAAATGGTTATGCCGCGGTGCAAGTATCCCCACCGAACGAACATATTCAAGGTAGCCAGTGGTGGACTCGTTATCAGCCAGTAAGCTATGTACTACAAAGTCGTGGAGGTAACCGTGGTCAGTTTATTGATATGGTTAGCCGCTGTAAGGCGGTTAATGTAGATATCTATGTTGATGCGGTGATTAATCATATGGCTAGCGGCAGTGGAACAGGCACCGCAGGCAGTGCTTATGGTAATAAAAGCTACCCAGCATATAGCCCGCAGGACTTTCATAACACATGTGCGATTAAAGATTACAACAACCGTTGGGAGGTTCAAAACTGTGAGCTTGTTGGTTTAACTGATCTTAATACCAGTGCTAATTATGTTCAAACCACGATTGCGGGTTTTTTGAATGATTTGACTAATATAGGTGTCGCAGGCTTTCGCTTTGATGCCTCTAAACACATGGCTGTTGAAGATATTCAAGGTGTGATGTCAAAGGTAAATGGCACACCTTTGGTTTTTCAAGAAGTGATTGATCAAGGTGGTGAAGCCATTAGTGCCAGTGAATATACCAGTGTGGGCTTGGTGACTGAGTTTAAATACTCAACCCAGTTAGGCAATACATTCCTTAATGGCAATTTAGCATCTTTAAAGAACTTTGGTGAAGGCTGGGGTTTTATGGCCAGCAGTTCTGCAGTTGTTTTTGTCGATAATCACGACAATCAACGTGGTCACGGCGGCGCGGGTAATGTGATCACATTTGAAGACGGGCGATTATATGACTTAGCCAATGTGTTTATGTTGGCTTATCCCTACGGTTACCCAAAAGTGATGTCGAGTTATGCATTCAATGGCAATACCGATGTTGGCGCGCCTAGCGTTAGGGTTCATAGCAATGGCAATTTAGAATGTTTTGGCGACAACTGGAAGTGTGAGCATCGTTGGGGCTATATTGCTGGTGGGGTGAGTTTTCGAAATAACACCGCTGATAATTGGACGACCACAAACTGGTGGGACAACGGCAACAATAAAATTGCATTTGGTCGTGGTAGTTCAGGTTTTGTGGCTATTAATAAAGAAAACTCAAATTTAACCGCAACGTTAGCGACATCTATGGCGCCAGGGACTTATTGTAACGTGCTAAAAGGCAAAATTGCTCAAGACAAGCGATCATGCAGCGGCGAAACGATTGTTGTTAATAATAACAGCTCCATCAATGCTAATGTTGGAGCTTGGGATGCGTTTGCCATTCATCAAGGTGCTAAGCTCATTACAGGTGGTGCTGTGAACAATCCTGATTGGAAGCGGACGGTTATTTTTATTCAAGCTCAAACACAAAGCGGTCAGGATATGTTTGTGCGTGGTGGCATTGATCACGCCTATGCGGCAAGTAATCTATATAAAACCTGTACCAGCAGCAATTTTGAATGTGCTATTCCAATTAGACATAACAACTTGCGTAATACCACTACAGCACCTTGGAAAGCCAAAGATACTTATCTAGATTGGTATGGCCCTGAGGCTGCTCAAAGCACTGCGGCATCAGGTTCTGCATTAGATTGGACAACCAATTTATGGCCAGTAGCCTGGGGATCTAAGCAAACAGTAGCTAATAATGGCTTTGGAGAAGAGCCTTTAAATATTTGGGGGCAGCATTATTGGATGTTAGATGTGGATATGGATTGCAGTAAAACGGTTAATGGGTACTTTGAGGTTAAAGCGTTCGTCAAAAATGGCCAGGGCTGGGAAAGCAATATCAGTCAGTCCAACACGCCATTCCCTTCAAGTAATCATGTCGCTCAATGCGGTAAAGTGAATCAATTTAACTTTAATAGCAATGGCGTACAAATAGGTAACTTGTAAGATCTTTGGGTAATTAAAATGGCTAAAACACCCGTTTTAGCCATTTTTATGGGTAACAAATTATCTGGACTGAATTTACACATACTAAGTAATAAGCAGAGGATCTTTATAGTATGATGTGACGTATTCGTGAAACATCAATAAGACATATCAGCATGGCAAGCATACCTAGGCAAAATCTGACCCATCAACTCACTCATGATCTTGGTATTGCTATCGTCAGTGGGGAATATCCTATTGGAGAAGGGTTGCCTTCAGAAGCTGATTTGTGTGTTAAGTACGATGTTAGCCGCAGTTCAACGCGTGAAGCGGTAAAGATGTTGTCGGCCAAAGGCTTGATTACTTCACGCCCAAAGCAGGGCATAAGAGTGATGCCAGAAAGCCAATGGAATATGTTTGATATTGATGTCTTACATTGGATACTAAGCAGTAAACCCTCTTTATCATTATTAAAAGAGTTTACGCAAATGCGTTTAGCATTAGAGCCAGAAGCAGCAGCATTGGCTGCCAAGAACGCAACGGCTGAGCAGATAGAGCATTTAGGTATAGCGTTACAGCGAATGAAGGATGCCGAGTTGGGGCTTGAAGACCCACTTGAGGCCGATATTTTATTTCATGCAAATATTCTATGCTCTAGTAATAATCGCTTTTTTATTCAAATGACCGGTTTTACTAGTACTGCATTAAAGGTGAGCTTGCGTTATACCAACCAGATGAAAGGGGTTAATGGAGCTAATGTGGAAGATCACGCAGCTGTTTATAATGCGATAAGAATGCGCCAGCCTGAATTAGCCAAAACAGTTATGGTTAAGATCATTGATGAGTTATTAGTGTTAATTGATTCTAGATTATAACGGTTGAACTTCCTCTAAGTTTGCCACTCTGGTGTAGAAGAGAGGCTAAAATAGCCTAAAACTAATCTGATCAGGCAAGCAGTTCAAATATTGAAGCCAACATCGTAAACCCGTCTTTATATGAGTGTTGTGCTGAAACATAGGTGCGCACTCTTATATTGCTATTACTAGAGTGTCTAGCTGGGTTGTCATAGATAGGTTGCCATACCAAGTGATTGAGGCTGATTAATGGATAGCCGTTAGCTCGAGTTCTTGAGCTAACTTCTTTGCTTCAATACGGTTCCAAATTTTATCGTGAAAATAAAATACCACTGTATTTACCGCCGGTTCTATTAATGCAACCGCGCCGCCAATGACAATACTGCCAGTGAGAAGGTAGGTAACCGTAAATGCGACAGAAAAATGCAGTACAGCAAATGTCATTGTTTTTTTCATGATAAGACCCCCAATTGATTTATTTAAATGATAGTGATTATCATTTACGATTGAAAGCTAAATTTATTAGTTGGGTTAATCGATTTTTTAAATCAATAAGCCTGCTGAGACAAAGCAGGCTTATAATTCACTTTTTAAAGTTTCATTGAATCGTCAAACAATTAATAATGCCAAGGAAATTTAGAAAAGTCTTTATCGCGCTTTTCTAAAAAAGCATCGCGCCCTTCTTGGGCCTCTTCAGTAGCGTAAGCTAAACGAGTCGCTTCACCGGCAAACAGTTGTTGGCCAACTAAGCCATCATCTGCCATGTTAAAACCGTATTTAAGCATACGCATTGCGGTAGGGGATTTAGCGTTAATTTCCTTCGCCCATGCTAAGGCTTCTATTTCTAGCTCAGCATGTGGAATAGCACGGTTAACCATACCCATATCAACCGCTTCTTCTGCCGAGTAATTAAACCCCAAGAAGAAAATTTCACGGGCGCGCTTCTGGCCAATCATCTTAGCTAAATAAGCGCTGCCATAACCTGAGTCAAAACTGCCTACATCAGGGTCGGTCTGCTTGAAAATAGCATGCTCTTTAGATGCTAATGTTAAATCGCAAACCACATGTAAACTATGACCGCCGCCAACAGCCCAACCGGGCACAACCGCAATAACCACTTTAGGCATAAATCGAATTAACCGCTGCACTTCTAAAATATGCAGACGGCCCATGCGGGCGACATCGGGCTTACCATCTTCAGCGCCTTCATATTTATAACCGTCTTTACCGCGAATACGTTGATCTCCACCTGCGCAAAAAGAGTATTGACCTTTTGCTGATGGTCCATTTCCAGTGATAAGCACACAGCCGACATCTGACCATTGTCTGGCGTGGTCTAAAGCGATAAAGAGTTCATCTACAGTTTTTGGGCGAAATGAGTTAAGGCAATCTGGGCGATTGATCGCAATGCGCACTGTGCCTTGATCTTTAGCGCGGTGATAAGTGATGTCTTCGAAGTGGAAGCCACATACAGAGTCCCAAAGTGTTGGGTCAAATATATCGGAAATCGGTTGTGTCATTATAAGTTAGCCTTTTTCAATCCATTATCCAAAGGCTATGCTGTATTAATATCTAGGTCAATCTAGCGAGCATAAAAGCGTTAACTATATCTGATCGCAAATGAACTGTAGGTTATCCCGACTAAACACAGGGTGGTTTCTCGTTGACCTTGAGCAATACTCTTTTTTAAATTTGGTAATAGAGTCGCTATCTATGAACACACCGTCAAGTTCACGAATTTCTATGGTCGACAAGCGTTCATAAATTTTCTCTTTAATAATAGGAATTTTATGATCGACCCGCTGAATTGTTGTGCCTGTCATCGAAGTCACTTTTTTATCAGCAGTAGTAAACATTGTTTGCACATATTCTATAGGCTCATCAAGCTTATTCGTTTCTGTTGCAAAGTAATAAATAATGCCACCTATGATGGCTAAACCTATCCAACCTCTCATTTTTTTGTCCGAGTTAATGTTAGAAAGGTATATACTATTCCAGTTTGTTTGTAATGTTAATGTAGTAAGGTCGTAAAATGACAATAGAATCGAAACCCAAAGATTATTCGAAACAAAATCGAATTAAGATTCATCAGCCTGATGCGAACAAAGCCGACCGTTTTAATCCCAGCAATAGTATATATGTACGCGCCGTTGATGGACTTTGGACAAGAGTTCGCCGTCGTATGGGCTGGGTTACTATGTTGTTCTTTCTTATTCTCCCATGGATCCAGTGGGGCGACCGACAAGCGGTATGGTTTCATCTTGCAGAGCAGAAGTTTCATGTTTTTGGTCTGACTATCTGGCCACAGGATCTAACACTACTCGCCGCCGTCTTTATGATTGCCGCCTTTGGATTATTCTTTGTCACCACTTATCTCGGTCGAGTATGGTGTGGTTACACCTGCCCACAGACCGTATGGACGTTTATCTTTATCTGGTTTGAAGAGAAATTTGAAGGCGCACGTAATAAGCGTATCAAGTTAGATCAAATGCCATGGAGTGTCGATAAAGTCTGGCGTAAAACCGCAAAACATAGCGCATGGATATTCGTCTCCCTCTTAACCGCAATGACCTTTGTATCTTATTTTGTGCCGACACGAGAAGTGTATATAGATGTCCTTACGTTAAATGCCGATGGCAGCATCTACTTCTGGGTGATTTTCTTTACCATAGCCACATACGGTAATGCAGGATGGATGCGTGAAATTATGTGCATCCATATGTGTCCTTATGCGCGATTCCAAGCGGCAATGTTTGATAAGAATACCTATATTGTTGGCTATGACACTAAGCGCGGTGAAACTCGCGGGCCTCGTTCTCGTAAAGATGATCCTAAGGAAAAGGGATTAGGAGATTGTATTGACTGCGATCTTTGTGTTCAGGTTTGTCCAACGGGAATCGATATCCGTAACGGCTTGCAATATGAGTGTATTAACTGCGGTGCATGTATTGATGCATGTGACAACACCATGGAACGTATGGGATATGCTAAAGGCTTAATTAGCTACACCACAGAAAACAAGCTTGATAACGTAAAAGAGACAGTGCTGCGTCCTAAGTTAGTTGGTTACGGCGTTATATTAACTGTGATGATATTGTTGTTTGTTTACGCCAGTGCAACCATAGCGCCGGTTCGAATGGATGTTATCCGTGATCGCAATGCCCTTTACCGTGAAAACAATCGAGGTGAAATAGAAAACACCTTCACGATTAAAATACTGAATAAGACCGAGGCTAAGCACGATTACCAGCTAAGCGTAGAAGGGCTTAATAACGCAAGATGGATCGGACTGGACAATGTCAGTATTGCGGCAGGTGAAATTCTAACATTACCTATTAGTGTAGCAATTGACCCGGTAGAGCTAAAACGTAGCGTTACCAACATCAATATCGTTGTACTAACTGAAATAGATGGTGAATCCGTCATTACAACCCAAGAAACACGATTCTTCGGTGAGTAAAAAACAGTAAAAATAGTTATAAAGCATATGAAAAAGGGACTAATAGTCCCTTTTTTGTGCGTTTCGCCCAAAAAATGCCCCATCAATGCTATTTTAATAAAAAACTTATTAAAAGCCCTTGCACTGCCTCAGAATCTCCCTATAATGCGCATCCACTGACACGGCACAGCGCGAAAGCAAAGTAGCGAGTTAGGTTGATTTGAAAGGATAAAAACTTCGGTTTCATCATCAAATCAACAGCGAAAAGAAAGTTTGAAAAAACACTTGACGCTGACAACAGGGTCTGTAGAATACGCAGCCCAAGCCAACGACCTAGCGTCCAATGGCGATGTTTGAAAAATTAACATCAACGCTCTTTAACAACTTAAACAAGAAATCTGTGTGGACATTCACAGGTATTGAGTTATTCGAAATTGCTTCTTCTTAGGAAGAGCAATCAAAAAATTTAAACTCAATGCAACGATGAATGTTCATAGCAATATGTACAAAAAGACTTTGTTAACTTCGGTTGATAAAGCAATCAGAATTCATTGAGCCGAATCGCAAGATTCAAAAAACTTTAATTGAAGAGTTTGATCATGGCTCAGATTGAACGCTGGCGGCAGGCCTAACACATGCAAGTCGAGCGGCAGCGGGAAGATAGTTTACTATCTTTGCCGGCGAGCGGCGGACGGGTGAGTAATGCCTAGGGATCTGCCCAGTCGAGGGGGATAACAGTTGGAAACGACTGCTAATACCGCATACGCCCTACGGGGGAAAGGAGGGGACCTTCGGGCCTTTCGCGATTGGATGAACCTAGGTGGGATTAGCTAGTTGGTGAGGTAATGGCTCACCAAGGCGACGATCCCTAGCTGTTCTGAGAGGATGATCAGCCACACTGGGACTGAGACACGGCCCAGACTCCTACGGGAGGCAGCAGTGGGGAATATTGCACAATGGGCGAAAGCCTGATGCAGCCATGCCGCGTGTGTGAAGAAGGCCTTCGGGTTGTAAAGCACTTTCAGTAGGGAGGAAAGGCAGTAGTTTAATAAACTATTGCTGTGACGTTACCTACAGAAGAAGGACCGGCTAACTCCGTGCCAGCAGCCGCGGTAATACGGAGGGTCCGAGCGTTAATCGGAATTACTGGGCGTAAAGCGTGCGCAGGCGGTTTTTTAAGCCAGATGTGAAAGCCCTGGGCTCAACCTAGGAATTGCATTTGGAACTGGGGAACTAGAGTCTTGTAGAGGGAGGTAGAATTTCAGGTGTAGCGGTGAAATGCGTAGATATCTGAAGGAATACCGGTGGCGAAGGCGGCCTCCTGGACAAAGACTGACGCTCATGCACGAAAGCGTGGGGAGCAAACAGGATTAGATACCCTGGTAGTCCACGCCGTAAACGATGTCTACTCGGAGTTTGGTGACTTAGTCACTGGGCTCCCAAGCTAACGCATTAAGTAGACCGCCTGGGGAGTACGGCCGCAAGGTTAAAACTCAAATGAATTGACGGGGGCCCGCACAAGCGGTGGAGCATGTGGTTTAATTCGATGCAACGCGAAGAACCTTACCTACTCTTGACATCCAGAGAATTCGCTAGAGATAGCTTAGTGCCTTCGGGAACTCTGAGACAGGTGCTGCATGGCTGTCGTCAGCTCGTGTTGTGAAATGTTGGGTTAAGTCCCGCAACGAGCGCAACCCCTATCCTTATTTGCCAGCGAGTCATGTCGGGAACTTTAGGGAGACTGCCGGTGATAAACCGGAGGAAGGTGGGGACGACGTCAAGTCATCATGGCCCTTACGAGTAGGGCTACACACGTGCTACAATGGCGTATACAGAGGGTTGCAAAGCCGCGAGGTGGAGCTAATCTCACAAAGTACGTCGTAGTCCGGATTGGAGTCTGCAACTCGACTCCATGAAGTCGGAATCGCTAGTAATCGTGAATCAGAATGTCACGGTGAATACGTTCCCGGGCCTTGTACACACCGCCCGTCACACCATGGGAGTGGGCTGCAAAAGAAGTGGGTAGTTTAACCTTCGGGAGAACGCTCACCACTTTGTGGTTCATGACTGGGGTGAAGTCGTAACAAGGTAGCCCTAGGGGAACCTGGGGCTGGATCACCTCCTTACCTATACGACTAACTCAATACCTAAAGTGCAGAGATGCATGTGAGTGTTCACACAGATTACTTGTTAACTTCTTCGGAAGTAGAGTGAAACACACCGCTTGCCGGTTAAGTGTTGTTCTTTAACAATTTGGAAAGCTGATAGTACTAACTAAAGGCGCATAAATGATGATTCGTTGTCGTTTGTGTGATTACGTTAGTGCGAAAAACGTTAATACGAAAGTATTAACACTTGAGTTCTCAAAACACTGTTTAAGTGTCTTGAATATTCTAAAAACTAAGGCGAGTCACACTTCCTGGTCGGGAGTGAGACAAGTAAAAACCAGCTAGTTGCGATACAGTCTAATTAGTTCATTCTCTTGTTTACAAGGGTTGTGAAACTCATTTGGGTTGTATGGTTAAGTGACTAAGCGTATACGGTGGATGCCTTGGCAGTCAGAGGCGATGAAGGACGTAATAACTTGCGAAAAGCGTTGGCGAGCTAGTAATAAGCATTTGAGCTAACGATATCCGAATGGGGAAACCCGGCCACATAAGTGGTCATCATACAGTGAATACATAGCTGTATGAGGCGAACCTGGGGAACTGAAACATCTAAGTACCCAGAGGAAAAGAAATCAACCGAGATTCCCCTAGTAGCGGCGAGCGAACGGGGATTAGCCCTTAAGTCTATGGGGTGTTAGTGGAATGAGTTGGAAAGCTCAGCGGCACAGGGTGATAGCCCCGTACATGAAAACTAACCATAGATGAAAACGAGTAAGGCGGGACACGTGACATCCTGTTTGAATATGGGGGGACCATCCTCCAAGGCTAAATACTCCTGACTGACCGATAGTGAACCAGTACCGTGAGGGAAAGGCGAAAAGAACCCCTGTGAGGGGAGTGAAATAGAACCTGAAACCGTATACGTACAAGCAGTGGGAGCGGTTCTTGAGACCGTGACTGCGTACCTTTTGTATAATGGGTCAGCGACTTACGTTTTGTAGCGAGGTTAAGCGAATAGCGGAGCCGTAGGGAAACCGAGTGTTAACTGCGCGTTTAGTTGCAAGGCGTAGACCCGAAACCGAGTGATCTAGCCATGGGCAGGTTGAAGGTTGAGTAACATCAACTGGAGGACCGAACCGACTTATGTTGAAAAATGAGCGGATGACTTGTGGCTGGGGGTGAAAGGCCAATCAAACTCGGAGATATCTGGTTCTCCTCGAAAGCTATTTAGGTAGCGCCTCGAGCGAATACCATTGGGGGTAGAGCACTGTTAAGGCTAGGGGGTCATCCCGACTTACCAACCCTTTGCAAACTCCGAATACCAATGAGTACTACTCGGGAGACAGACAGCGGGTGCTAACGTCCGTTGTCAAAAGGGAAACAACCCAGACCGTCAGCTAAGGTCCCAAAGTGTATGTTAAGTGGGAAACGATGTGGGAAGGCTTAGACAGCTAGGATGTTGGCTTAGAAGCAGCCATCATTTAAAGAAAGCGTAATAGCTCACTAGTCGAGTCGGCCTGCGCGGAAGATTTAACGGGGCTAAACATACCACCGAAGCTACGGGTTTGCAGTTTACTGCAAGCGGTAGAGGAGCGTTCTGTAAGCGGTTGAAGGTGAAGGGGTAACCCACACTGGACGTATCAGAAGTGCGAATGCTGACATGAGTAACGATAAAGGGAGTGAAAAACTCCCTCGCCGAAAGACCAAGGGTTCCTGTCCAACGTTAATCGGGGCAGGGTGAGTCGACCCCTAAGGTGAGGCCGAAAGGCGTAATCGATGGAAAACAGATTAATATTTCTGTACCTCTGCTAACTGCGATGGAGAGACGGAGAAGGCTAGGCTAGCGCGGCGTTGGTAGTCCGCGTTTAAGGTAGTAGGCGGTGTTCTTAGGCAAATCCGGGAACACGTACTTAAATGTACACGTTGAGAGCTGATGACGAGTCACTAAGGTGATGAAGTAGTTGATGCCATGCTTCCAGGAAAATCTTCTAAGCTTCAGGTTAGTAGGGATCGTACCCCAAACCGACACAGGTGGTCGGGTAGAGAATACCAAGGCGCTTGAGAGAACTCGGCTGAAGGAACTAGGCAAAATGGTACCGTAACTTCGGGAGAAGGTACGCTGCTGTTGGTGATGGGACTTGCTCCCTAAGCTGACGGCAGTCGCAGATACCAGGTGGCTGCAACTGTTTATCAAAAACACAGCACTGTGCAAAATCGCAAGATGACGTATACGGTGTGACGCCTGCCCGGTGCCGGAAGGTTAATTGATTGGGTTATCGCAAGAGAAGCTCATGATCGAAGCCCCGGTAAACGGCGGCCGTAACTATAACGGTCCTAAGGTAGCGAAATTCCTTGTCGGGTAAGTTCCGACCTGCACGAATGGCGTAATGATGGCCACGCTGTCTCCAGCCGAGACTCAGTGAAGTTGAAATTGCGGTGAAGATGCCGTATACCCGCGGCTAGACGGAAAGACCCCGTGAACCTTTACTATAGCTTGGCACTGAACATTGAACCTACATGTGTAGGATAGGTGGGAGACTTTGAAGCTTCGTCGCTAGATGGAGTGGAGTCAATCTTGAAATACCACCCTTGTAGTTTTGATGTTCTAACTCTGGCCCCTTATCGGGGTTGAGGACAGTGCCTGGTGGGTAGTTTGACTGGGGCGGTCTCCTCCCAAAGAGTAACGGAGGAGCACGAAGGTTGGCTAAGTACGGTCGGACATCGTACGGTTAGTGCAATGGCATAAGCCAGCTTAACTGCGAGACATACACGTCGAGCAGGTACGAAAGTAGGTCATAGTGATCCGGTGGTTCTGAATGGAAGGGCCATCGCTCAACGGATAAAAGGTACTCCGGGGATAACAGGCTGATACCGCCCAAGAGTTCATATCGACGGCGGTGTTTGGCACCTCGATGTCGGCTCATCACATCCTGGGGCTGAAGTCGGTCCCAAGGGTATGGCTGTTCGCCATTTAAAGTGGTACGCGAGCTGGGTTCAGAACGTCGTGAGACAGTTCGGTCCCTATCTGCCGTGGGCGTTGGATGATTGAGGGGAGCTGCTCCTAGTACGAGAGGACCGGAGTGGACGAACCGCTGGTGTTCGGGTTGTCATGCCAATGGCATTGCCCGGTAGCTACGTTCGGAATCGATAACCGCTGAAAGCATCTAAGCGGGAAGCGAGCCCCAAGATGAGTCATCCCTAGAGCTTTAAGCTCTCTAAAGGGCCGTAGGAGACTACTACGTTGATAGGCAAGGTGTGTAAGCGTTGTGAGGCGTTGAGCTAACTTGTACTAATGACCCGTGAGGCTTAACCATACAACCCAGATGGGTTTTACTAACCTTAGTTGTTAGGATGGGACACTTAGACAGTGCGAACTCAAGAAGCTCTAATGAGCAATCAGCTTTCCGAATTATTATTTAATGCTAGTTAATAGCGTTAGATAAACCAAATTTGTCTGGAAACCATAGAGCTGTGGCACCACCTGATCCCATTCCGAACTCAGAAGTGAAACACAGTATCGCCGATGGTAGTGTGGGGTCTCCCCATGTGAGAGTAGGTCATTTCCAGGCGCCTAATTCCTCTTTTAAGTAAGAGAAGTCTACTGATAGTGACATATCAGCGACTTAAAAAGAATTTAGCATCGTGCGCAAGCAATTTGCTAAAGGAGCGGTAGTTCAGTTGGTTAGAATACCGGCCTGTCACGCCGGGGGTCGCGGGTTCGAGTCCCGTCCGCTCCGCCAACTTAAGACGAAGGCCCTTGCAGAAATGCAAGGGCCTTTTTCGTGTTTGAGATTGAGAAAACACCTGAGATAACAGTAGTTAAGTTAGTTAAGGTTTTCTAGATACAGCGGCCTGTCACGTCGGGAGTACGCGGGTTCACTCTTGTTAAAAGCAGCGTCTGCTCCGCCAACTTAAGAGGAAGGCCTTTGCAGTAATGCAAAGGCCTTTTTCGTGTGTATAATTTATAAGCTAGTGTGGTAATTTTGTTGGCTATAAAGGTATTCGGTATTTTTTGATAGTATTACTTTTGAGATGTTCATCGACTTTGTTATCAATCCATGTAGTTTATAACACCAGTCTTTGTTTAAATGTGTTGATTGGTGATCTATAACTGTTAGTGTTTCTTCTCAAGAGATATCAGATATATAATTGGTTACTTTATTATACGAGATTAGAATGGATTGTCGGTTAGGTTGTGGGGCATGTTGTATTTCGCCGTCGATTACGAGCGCTATCCCAGGGATGCCTGAGGGGAAACCTGCAGGTGTCCGTTGTGTTCAATTAAGTGATAAAAACCTATGTATGATCTTTGGTCAACCACAGAGGCCTATTGTGTGTAGTGGTTTTTCTGCGAGTATAGATGTTTGTGGCTCTTCAAATGAGCAAGCTTTATGGTTGATCAATGATTTAGAGCGTTCAACATGTTAAAGTCGTTTTTTCTTTTATCGAGTATCGTTTATCAATGCAATTAACTCGCTATACAGATTATGGTATCCGCATTTTGATGTACCTTGCAGTACAACCAGAGCGAGAAGCTTTGTTCCGTATTGCAGAGGTAACTAACGTTTTTGATTTATCATCAAATCATGTTGCTAAAATTATCCATCAGCTTGGAAAGTTAGGTTACTTAAAAACTATTCGGGGTAAAAGTGGTGGGTTTAAATTAGCTATTGCTATTAATGAGATTCAAATAGGCTTGTTGGTTAGACAACTAGAGCACTCATTAGTAGCTGTAAATTGTGAAGAACCATTTTGTCGTTTTACTCCCGTATGTAATTTAAAAGGGGTATTAGGAAAAGCGGTTGCTGCTTATTTGGCGGTATTGGATCAATATTCTTTAGCGGATATAGTAAATAATAAATCTGAGTTAATCTCTACCTTACCTGATTTATCTATCTCAGTGTTTGATATGAGCTAGTTGAATAAACTTTAGCGATATCGGTCGCAAGTAAATCTGAAGTGTGTACTAAGTCGATACCATTTTGTTTTAGTCTAGGGAGGTTGGCCTTTAGGTAGGCAATAGTTTCAGGATACGGGTGTGCGATAGCAACCAGTGTACCTTGCTGTTTGGCTTGATAAATAATTTGTTTGAACTGCTTTTCAAGTGCGTGTTGGCGTAAGTCATTATCTAAAAATACTTGCCGTTGCAATAATGGCACTCCAACTGCTTTTGCCTTATCACTCGCCTTGCTGTATTTGGTTGTCATACTGTCAACAAAGTAAGCTTGCTTGCTTTTTAAACTTTCCATCACCCATAACATTGGTTTGTCTAATTGAGTCAGTAAGCTACCCATATGATTATTCGCCCCGCGGGCAAAAGGGATATTTCCAAAGGCAGATGTTATTTCGTGTTTAACTTGTTGCTCGTTCATGTCATTAGTTAATCCACCAGGGCCTAATGCATTGCCGCTCAAGGCCTGCATTGGTAAATGTAGCATTATCTCATGGCCCTTATTATGGCCTTCTAATGCTAGTCTTTGTCCTAAAGGTGTATGGGGTAAGACTGATAAGGTAATATTTTGAGGTAGAGACAAAACAGCCTCATCTGTTTGACGATATCCAATATCGTCAATGATGATAGCTAGGTTTGCTGCATTTAATGATGAAAAACAGGCAAATTGTAATATTATTATTAATAAAAAGCGCACAGTTATTATTATTTTCTTTTTGATTTTATTTAGTTTTCTCTGCTATCTATCCAGGCGATAGCTGAGTCGATTTGCTTATCGTAATCATTATCTAACATTTTTTCTGTACCGATTATAGGCATATTCATCTCATCTGTAACAGCAGTAATTGATATTTCTATATCTGGGGTAATGCCTATGGTGTTTATATTATTTCCATCAGGGGTACTGTAATTAGCAATAGTCAGTTTGATGGCATTACTTTGGCCAAGTATGGGGATAAGGCTTTGGACTGTTCCTTTACCAAAACTGGTTTCTCCTAATAGGGTTGCGCGATGATTTTCTTGCAGCGCCGCTGCTAAAACCTCAGAAGCCGATGCTGAACCTTTATTAATCAACACGACCATGGGGATCTTAGCAAAAATAGTATCTGAAGAGGCATAGTAGTCTTCATTTGCATCAAAAATACGTCCTGTAGTGGTCACTATTCGACCATGATCAAGAAATAAATCTGCAATACTAATTGCCTGGTCTAGTAGCCCGCCTGGGTTATTGCGTAAATCTAAAATTATTCCTCTTAGAGGTATATGCTGCCATTTTATTGCTTGTTTACTTATCGCATCGGTTGCATCTTCCTGGAAGCTTGTCAGATGCAAATAACCAATGTCACCATCAATAATTTTACTGTTTATAGAATTGATGTGGATAAAGTCTGGTTGTAAGGTGATTTGAATCGGCGTTTTAGTCGCAATGGGTTGAAGGCTTAATGAGATAGGCTGGTTATTATTACTATATTGTCTGATTTCGGTTAGCACCATTTGCAGGTTTGTGGCATCAACAAGCGTATCATTAAGCTTGATAATCTTATCGCCCGCTTTAATACCCGCACGTTCAGCCGGTGAATTTTTAAAGGGAGTTATGATGGTAATTTTGTCCTGGTCAGTTGCGACTTCAAACCCAAAGCCAAAATACTCACCTTTGTTAGAGTCGTTTATCGCCTGAAAATCTTCATGAGTTAGGAATCCAGAGTAGGGGTCAAGTTCTGTAAATATCCCTTTTATTGCGGCATCAATAAGTTGCTGACGATCTATTTTATCTACGTAGTAAGTTTCAACAGTATCAATAACATCGATTAAAAGTGGGTAGTCAAAGTCATAATAGGCAGGCTTGGAGTTTGCGTGCTCTAAACTTGAAATGCTGATCGAAAGTGCCACGCACACGCCAAGTATAAAGCAACTAATATAACGGATGATTTGATGCATAACAGCCCCGATAACTATGGGCAGTTTGCGTTATCCTAGCGACAGTATCTTGCAGGATCGACCGCTTGCCCTTTATGTCTTATCTCAAAGTATAGGCTAGGTTCGGTCTGTCCACCTGAACGACCGACTAAAGCAATCGATTCGCCATCATTTACACTGTCTCCAGCCTCCTTAAATAGGGTTTGAGCATGGCCGTATAGACTCATATAGCCTTTACCGTGGTCGAGTACCATCACCATACCAAAACCTCGTAACCAATCGGCATATATCACTTTACCCGCGGCAACAGCTTTAATATTTTGCCCTTCAGGTGCGGTTAATACAGCACCTTTCCATTTTATTTGACCAGAACGGTTGCTGCCAAAACGCTCACTCATGCGACCTTTTGTTGGCCAGCTTAGCTTACCTTTTCTATTCTCAAGCCCATCCATTAATGGGTTGGCTTTTGCCGTAACAACAGCTTGTTCGACAATACGCTTTAAGCTGGCTTCTTCAATTTGTAATTGTTCTAGCTGAGCACCTTTGTTGGATAGGGTGCGCTGAATTTGAGTTAGGGTTTGCTGGCGTTGATTTTGTTCATTACTTAATTGTTTAGCTTGTTGTTTCTGGTCAATCATCACTGTGTTCAGTTGCTGCTGCTTTTTGACTTGTTTGTTTTGAACTTCAACTAATTGCTCGCTAGTGGTTTTTAGTTTACTTATCGCTTTGATGCGCGCGTTATTTAAATATTGATAGTAAGCCAGCATGCGTTCAATGGTTGCAGGATTTTGCTGATTCAGCATCATCTTGCTGTAATCATGGTTCCCGGCTAAATAAGCGCTAGATAGCTGCTTTGATAACGTTTTTTGTTGACCAATTTTTTGTGCCGTTAAGCTTTTTTGTTGTTTTTCTAGATCAATTAATTGGCTGCTGATGTTTTTTAATGAGGTTTGAGTTTCATTTACCCTGCTTGCCGCGCGTGCAATGGCTTGCTCATCTTTTTTAAGTAATGTGATGAGTTTTTCTCGTTGTTTTGAGGTGTTTTTTAAATCATTTTGCTGCGCATTGATTTGTGTCTGAATAGACTTTAACTCAGACTGACGTTTGCTGAGGTCGGCGCCTGTTGCGGCATAGGATAGTATTATAAAGCCAGCGAAAATGCTGGCTTTAACAAAGAAACGAATTATCACAGGTAATTAATTACTCTTTTAAGTCAATGATACAGCGGCCGGTCATTTCGGTTGGCACACTTTGCCCCATTAACGTTAACATCGTTGGTGCGATGTCACATAAGCGGCCGTTAGGTTTGATAGTAGCATCACGACCGACATAGATGAAAGGAACTAATTCACTTGTGTGCGCAGTATGGGCTTGACCAGTAGCTGGATCGGTCATTTGCTCTGCGTTACCGTGATCAGCGGTGATAATACATTCACCCCCTACTTTGGCTAATGCTTCTACTACTCGACCAATACACGCGTCAACTGCTTCACACGCTTTTACTGCAGCATCAAACTTGCCAGTATGACCCACCATATCGCCATTAGGGTAGTTACACATGATCACGTCGTATTTGTTTGATTCAATCGCGCCTACCAGCTTGTCGGTGAGCTCAGTTGAGTTCATTTCTGGTTGTAAATCATAGGTAGCCACTTTAGGTGACTCAATTAAAATACGGTCTTCTCCGTCAAATGGTGCTTCTTTGCCACCATTGAAAAAGAAGGTTACATGGGCATACTTTTCTGTTTCAGAAATTCGTAGCTGAGTTTTACCTTGTTTTTGCAGGGTTTCACCAAGTGTATTAACAAGGTTATCTGATTCAAACGCCACAGGTGCTTTAATATCATCTGCGTATTGGGTCAGCATGACGAAGTTAATTTTTGGGGTTTTATGACGAACAAAGCCATCAAAATCTGGATTAACAAAGCTGCGACTAATTTGACGAGCACGATCTGCACGGAAATTCATGAAAATTAATGCATCGTTGTCATTCAGCGTCGCTGCTTGGCCTGTCTCATCAACAATAGCCGATGCGGCAACAAATTCATCATTTTCATCACGATCGTAAGCGGCTTCAAGTGCATCGACTGAGTTCGTATAGTCAAACTTACCTTTGCCTTCGGTGATCAGTTCATAAGCTTGCGAGACTCGATCCCAACGATTATCACGATCTAATGCGAAGTAGCGTCCAATTAAAGATGCAATACGGCCAGAGCCTATTTCAGTAAAGAGTGAATTGAAGTGCTCAATACTGCCTTTGGCGCTTCTTGGTGGAGTATCTCGACCATCTAAGAAGGCATGTAAGTAAACGGCTTTAGCACCACGGGAAACCGCCATGCGGCACATTGCTTCTATGTGTTGCTCATGGCTATGAACGCCGCCGGGTGATAACAGCCCCATAATATGAACCGCACCGTCTGCCGCTATAGCTTTATCTACCGCATCAACCAGAGTTTGGTTTTGTTCAAACTCATTATCTTCAATGGCTTTACTGATCCGCGTTAGTTCTTGATAAACAATGCGACCAGAACCAATATTGATATGGCCAACTTCAGAGTTACCCATTTGGCCATCAGGTAAGCCTACATCAAGACCTGAACCTGAAATTAAGCTGTTAGCATAGGTGGCTGTTAACTTATCCAAGACCGGAGTGTTAGCGTGAAATATCGCATTATCTTGCGGATTTTCACGATAGCCCCAGCCATCAAGAATAAGCAGTGCCAGCGGACGTTTAGTTGTCGTCATGGAAGTACCCTTATTTAAAGTGTTAAAGATGAAGTTAAAAATGAAATTGGATAAATATTACTACTTATTAGCTGTTGGCAACAGGCTTAGGTTCTCGATTGCCCTAACAGGTGATTAAATTTCATTTATATGTGAGTGTTTACGCAATTAACACTTTTTGACCTTGTTTGAGGTACGTAATTCTGTGTGAAAAATTGTCTGAAAGGTAATTAACATATCCACCAAGATTGAATCTTACCTAACCACTTTGATGTCACTCTGAGCCCTGTATCTTAAGCTTGTTTGGGTATATACTCTTGGCCAAATTAATCTTAGCTCGATACGTTATAGGCAGTGACCATGCAAGAATATATTGAATTTTTAAGAGCAAACCCAATGTTGTCTTTGGCTTGGGCTGGCTTATTTTTTGCTTTAATTGTGACGACATTCAAATCAAGTACATCAAAAGTAAAGACCGTTAACAATCATGAACTCACGCTAATGATGAACAAGCAAGACGCTAAAGTTGTCGATGTGCGTGGCAAAGAAGAGTTTAAAAAAGGCCATATCGTTGATTCTATTAACGTGCCATTGTCTGAAATTAAAAATAATCAGGCCACAAGTCTTGAAAAGTTTAAAACCAGCCCCATTATATTAGTATGTAACGCTGGCATGACATCTTCTCAAGCGGCTCAACTTCTTGTTAAACAAGGCTTTGAAAACGTACATAACCTTAAAGGTGGTATGGGTGATTGGCAATCAGCAAATATGCCAGTTGTCAAAAGCAAGAGATAGTCACTAGGTTCATCATATTGCAGTAAAAACATAGTGTTGAGTAAAAATCGACACTATTGGTTTTTGATCTTACTGGCAACGATGCTTAATCGCATTTCGCTGTTTGGTCGACTTTAGGGGCAAGGCGAGGTTACCCTCATTTATTAGCCCAACACCATATTCGCTCCACAGAAAAGCGAAAAATAACATTATATAGGTAGGATATCATGGCTGAAGAAATAGCAAACAACGAAGCAATTGCACCACAGTTTAACATTCAGCGTGTTTATACAAAGGATTTGTCTTTTGAAACACCAAACAGCCCAGCTGTTTTCCAAAAAGAGTGGAACCCAGAAGTTAAGTTAGACTTAGACACGCGCAGTACTAAGTTATCTGACGATACTTATGAAGTGGTACTTTCTTTAACTGTTACCGCTAAAAATGGCGACGAAACAGCTTTCTTATGTGAAGTTCAGCAAGCGGGTATTTTCTCTATCGTTGGCTTAACAGAGCCACAATTAGCACATTCTTTAGGCGCTTATTGCCCTAACGTATTGTTCCCATATGCTCGTGAAACTGTTTCTGGTTTAGTTGCTCGTGGTACTTTCCCACAACTTAACTTAGCGCCTGTGAACTTTGATGCACTATTTGCTCAATATGTTCAACAGCGTCAAGCGCCAGCTGAAGCTAACGCGTAAGTGATGAGCAGCACTGCCGAAATAACGGTATTAGGGGCGGGGTCTTATGGCACCGCCCTTGCTATTTCTTTAGCAAGCAATGGCCATAAAACCTTATTGTGGGGACACGATCCCAAGCGCATGCAGGCATTGGCCGATTCGCGCAGCAATGAAGCTTACCTACCCGGAATAACATTCCCTGACTGTTTGCACATTGAACTTGATTTAGCTAAAGCCTTAGCTGCTAGTAAAAATGTGTTAGTGGTTGTGCCAAGTCATGTTTTTGGTGATGTATTAAAGCAAGCAAAACCCTTATTGCGCAGTGATGCTCGTATTGTGTGGGCGACCAAAGGTTTAGAGCCTGAAACAGGCCGCTTATTACAAGATGTAGCACGTGAACAATTGGGTGAGCAATATCCCCTAGCGGTATTGTCTGGCCCTACATTTGCTAAAGAATTAGCCGCAGGTTTACCAACAGCAATATCGGTAGCGGGTACTTGTCCGCAGTTCACCCATGACTTAGTTGAGCTTTTACATAGCCCTAAACGTTTACGTGTATATGCCAATGATGATTTCACTGGTATTCAGCTTGGTGGAGCGGTAAAAAATGTTATCGCTATTGGTGCTGGTATGTCTGACGGTATTGGCTTTGGTGCAAATGCACGTACCGCACTCATCACTCGTGGTTTAGTTGAACTAAGCCGTTTAGGTGAAGCTATCGGCGCCGATGCATCAACCTTCATGGGGATGGCGGGTTTAGGTGATTTGGTATTAACCTGTACCGATAATCAGTCGCGTAATCGTCGTTTTGGTTTGGCTTTAGGTCAAGGCAAAGACGTGATCACCGCCCAAGAAGAAATCGGTCAAGTAGTCGAAGGTTACCGAAACACTAAAGAAGTGTTTACCTTAGCCAAACGCCTAGGGGTAGAAATGCCGATCACCGAGCAAATTTACCAAGTGTTATACCAAGGTAAAGCACCGGTTGAAGCAGCAAAAGAGTTACTCAGTCGAGACAAAAAATCTGAAACACTGAAAAAATAGTGCAACAGAGCGGCTAAGTTAACCGTGAGTAGATACCAAAAAGGATGCTAAAATAGCATCCTTTTTTGCATTTAATATTTATCAATTAAATACAAAACAACCCATTTAAAGTGTGGAGTAAAACGTGAAACATCATGACGTAATTATTATCGGCGCCGGCGCGGCAGGATTAATGTGTGCTGCAACTGCGGGTTATCGTGGTCGTGATGTCCTCGTGCTAGACAATGCCAAACAAGCTGGCCGTAAAATACTTATCAGTGGTGGTGGACGATGTAACTTCACTAATCAAAAGGTTGAACCACATCAGTTTCTTTGTGGTAACCCCCACTTTGTCAAATCGGCATTAGCTCGCTATCGTTCAAGCGATTTTATTGAGCTGGTTGAACGTCATGGTATTGAATACCATGAGCGCGAGCATGGGCAGTTATTCTGTAATGACTCAGCCAAAGAAATAGTCACCATGTTAATGACCGAGTGCGAATGGGCAGGGGCAAAGGTTCAGCTGCGAACTGAAATGCTATCTGTTACTAAAACAGATACAGGATTTAATTTAACTACCTCAAATGGTGATTTTAGTTGCGAGTCGTTAGTGATTGCAACAGGCGGTTTGTCCATGCCAAAGCTGGGTGCAACGCCATATGGCTATAAGTTGGCAGAGCAATTTGGCTTAACTGTGTTATCAACCAGTGCTGGTTTGGTTCCATTTACGTGGCATGCCGAACAAAAAGTGCGCTTTGAGCCGTTATCGGGTATTGCTGTGCCGACAACCATTACCGCTCAAGATGGCACTCAATTTAGTGAGGCTTTGCTGTTTACTCATAGAGGCCTATCAGGCCCAGCAGTACTGCAAATTTCTAATTACTGGCAGCCAGGTGAAGCAATTTCTATCAATTTATTACCGGGTGAAAACGCGTTAAATAAAATTGAATTTGCATTGAAGCATCATCCAAAGCAAAGCCTACGCAACACATTAAGCCAGTGGTTACCTAAACGCTTGGTTGAAACACTATTTGACGAGTCTCAACTGGATAAAGCATTAAACCAACTCGGCCACGGCGAGCGTGAAACGTTGGCTAGTGAGTTAAATGACTGGTCTATTGTCATGAATGGTACAGAAGGCTATCGCACTGCCGAAGTGACTTTAGGCGGCGTTGACACCAATGAATTGTCATCTAAAACCATGCAAGCTAACAAGGTACCAGGTTTGTATTTCATTGGTGAGGTAATGGACGTAAGTGGTTGGTTAGGCGGGTTTAATTTTCAATGGGCATGGTCATCAGGCGTTGCAGCGGGATTAGCTGTTTAAAGAGTTTTTTATGAGTTCTTTTGTCAAAATACAGAGGAACTCTGCTTTATAACTTTAGGTCGTTTTTCCTTCAATCAATCGTTTTTTTATTCATACTTTTTCTAATGCCTCTTCGTCATCTTGTTGTAACCACCTCGATTTTTCGTCGATATCCCCAATAATTTATTGGAATGCACCTTTGCCCATAATTAATGTGAAACTCTTACCGAATTGTCGGTAATTATTGCCAATAACTTAGTTTGTTAATGATATTGAAATAAAGAATTTAAATTTATTTTCTTTATTTATTAGTTTCTTAGTTGGTTTCTTAAAGATTGGCATGAAGTTGGCTTGGTATAAAGTAGTTAAATGATACACAAACAGTTGTTCATTAATACTAGTTTGTTTTTGTGCGTTATTGATCGTCCCATACTCAAGGAGGTTTCTTATGTTAGGTTGGACATTGATGTTTTTAGTTATTGCTATCATTGCAGGGGTGTTAGGTTTTGGTGGTATTGCTGGTACGGCAGCCGGTATTGCGAAAATAATCTTCTTTATTTTTATTGTGTTACTTGTTATCTCTTTAGTAGCAAGTGCAATACGAGGTAAAGCACCTAGGGCATAACATGATACAAGTGACGCCTTATAATTTAATACATAAACTACAAATGGAATGGCCTCATGGTCAAGGAGATCAATATGAATTTACTAAAAAAATTAAGCATGATGATTTTATTAGGATTAACAACAGTAGGCATGATGGCGTGCTCTGATAACAAAGCTGAAAATGCGGGTGAAAAAGTTGATGAGATGATGACCGACGCCGGTAATGCAGTTGAAGACGCGTGTGAAGACGTAAAGGAAGGTCTTAAAGCAGAAGACCCTAACTGTTAAAGATACTAGGCAGCGCACAATAATGCGCTGATTTCTGTTGTTTTTAAAATAGGACGCTTATATGTTAACCAAGATAAATATTAAGTATTACTACACAGGCGGGGCTTTATTAGCTGCGCTTTTGTGTGTGTTATTTAATTCACCATGGGCTAAATTTTTTATTGGTTGGTTAGCACTCTCTTTGGGTTTAGTGAGTTTTGCTTATTGGTTTAATGCTGGTGGTGTTTTTCGTAAAAAACAAAATGGTTCAATTCCTTGGTATATCAGCTGGGGATTCGTCCCTTTTCTATTGGGGTGTCAGGTTTATAATGCCTGGGCAAGAAAACACGATAAAGTACCCGCAATTCAAAAAATTGAAGATCAACTCTATTTAGCATGCCGTCTATTTCCTTCTGATATTGAATACCTTAAAACCCAAGGGGTTGATGCCATTCTCGATGTGACGGCTGAATTTGATGCATTAGATGGCACATTATTGGCTGAAGATATTGATTATTTAAATGTGCCTGTTTTAGATCATAGTGTCCCCTCGGAAGCACAACTTAATCAGGCGATAAATTGGCTAAATAATCAGGTTCGTAACGGTAAAAAGGTTGTAGTACATTGTGCACTAGGCCGTGGACGGTCAGTACTCGTGCTAGCTTCTTATCTTGCTTGTCGCGATAGCAAAAGTAATTTAGAGGATGTGTTGCATTCTATTAATGAAATTCGCCATACCGCTCGTTTGAATAAATGGCAATTTACAAAAGTATCCCAAATGTACCAACAAAATCGAATTAAAATTAATAAAACACTCTATTTAATTGCTAATCCTGTGTCGGGTGGTGGCAAGTGGCAAGATGATGCTGAATATATTCAACAAACCTTATCGAGCTATTATCGAGTAAAGCTGCTTGAGACGACAGAAGATAAAGATGCTGCAGTACAAGCCCGTGAAGCCGTTAAGTGCGGGGCAGATATAGTTGTAGCCTGTGGGGGGGACGGTACGGTTAATGAAGTTGCTTCGATATTGGTAAACACCACAATGACATTAGGTATTATTCCGATGGGGACGACAAATGCCTTGGCTCATACCTTATTTGGTGTCGGCAGTAAGGTGATCCCTGTTGCTCAAGCCGTGGATATTTTGATTCAAGGCCATTATCAACCTATTGATACCGCAATATGTAATGAACGGATAATGCTATTGCTAGTGGGTATTGGTTTTGAACATAAGATGATTGAAACTGCTAATCGAGATAAAAAAAATGAGTCGGGTCAGTTTGCTTATTTGAGTGGCCTATGGGATGCCATTGATGAAAATCAGCCATTATCTTTGTCTATGCAATTAGATGATGGTAAAACACATACCATTGATACTACCAGTATAGTGATTGCCAATTCAGCACCTTTCAGCAGTTTACTCGCACAGGGTAATGGCGAGCCTAATATCATTGATGGACTATTAGATATTACTTGGATTGAGCCGACAGAGTCATCACAAGAGCAGCTACTGAGTTTGGTCGATTTATTATTTACTGGGATTACGCGTCTGTGGAACCAAACTAATAACAAGCTTGAGTCTGATGCAATACATCATGCCCAAGCTAAAAAAATATATTTAACAGCTCAACAAAAAATACATTATGTGATTGATGGAGAGCTTTTTGAATCTAATGATGTCACGGTAGAGGTTGTGCCGAAATCATTGAAGGTTTTTGTGCCTAAAACCAGCCCGATTTTGAGGCGTTAATCGGCACTGCCTTTATCTTCATACTTACTGAGTTTGTTATACAAGGTTTTAACGCTTATACCCAGTTGTTCGGCGGTATCATTTTTGTTACCGTCAGCTTGCTCTAGCGCTTGATAAATAGCGACCTTTTCTATTTCATCTAAACGCATACCAGCGGGTACTATAATCTTATCTGTGGTATTTTCTGGCTTAGATTCGGTTTCAAGTATGTTGAAATGACTTCTGTCAATCGTATCGTCAGCGAGAATATAAGCTCTTTCAATGGCATGCTTTAACTCACGCACATTACCTGCCCAACGCTGTTGTTGAATAAAACTGACAGCTTCTGGCGTAAAGATTTTATTGAGTTTTTCAGTGATATTTCTATAGGCTAAAAAATGTTTTGCCAACCCGAAAATATCATCACCTCTATCACGAAGTGGTGGAACGCGAATAGGAAAATGAGCTAGTCTGAAGTATAAATCCTCACGAAAAAGACCATGCTCAATAGCGCTAGCAGGATCACGATTAGTTGCAGCGATAATGCGTACATTGGCCTTTTTTACACTGGCACTGCCAATGGGGCGATATTCGCTATTCTCTAATACCCTTAATAATTTCACTTGATGATCAATGGGCATTTCAGTAATTTCATCTAGAAATAACGTCCCGCCTTCAGCTTGATCAAATACCCCACGATGATCACGGTGTGCACCGGTAAAAGCCCCTTTAGTGTGACCAAATAGCTCGCTGTCGACTAATTCCGGACTGAGTGCACCACAGTTAATTGCAATAAAAGGTTCGTTTGATCTGTTACTTGCAAGATGAATAGTGTTAGCGACTAATTCTTTACCTGCACCACTCTCGCCAACAATTAATACATTGCTTTCTGTCACCGCGACTTTGCGAACAGTGCGATACAGCTTATGCATAGCACGGGATGAGCCAACGAGTAATCCATATTGATCTAACTCACTGGATAATACCTGCTGGCGTTTAGATGATTCTAGTAATAAGTCTTGAGCGAAATCACTTAGGGTGTCATCAATGAGTTCCATATCGTATGGCTGTCTAAAATGGTAGCCAGCACCTTCTGACATTAATTTATCAAGGTTAGGGTTGGGTTTCCCTTCACTTAAAAAGATAAATTCAATGTCAGACATTAAGGCGTTACCTGTAAGGCTGGCATAATCAGCTTGGCTTAATTGAGATACTTCAATAATTGCCACATCTGCGTTACTCGCCTCAAGTTGTGTTGGCCAAGGGAGCTCAGTAATACTCGCTATTTTATTGAAATGCCTACAACTAGCTACTTGTAAGAGCCGTGTAGCTGTTTGAGGATGAAGCAAGTGGTAAAACAAGATAGGACCGGCCATGTCAGTGTTACTCCTTTTTGGTGCTCATTTAACTAATGGCAACTTTGTAAATTTGACAATAACAATCGGTAACTTTTTCTTAACATGTTGTTTGTGTCGAGAAGGTTTTGCAAATAATAACTTATTAATCAATTTTTTAATGGTTTTTCAGTGTTGTGTACGAATTATGCATGACTCAATCATAAGGTGAGCCATATTAGTTTATCCATTATGACTACAAATATTACAGGATAGCTATTAGTTATTTAATGGTAGGAGAAATGACATTGCAATATTCACAGATTAACTATTTATCAAGCAAGCAAATCGATTTAGGGGTTATTCGCGATGCAATTGATTTGTGTCAAGCGGGGCAGTTGTTTTACTCGCAAACGATTGCCGATATGGATGACTATAATTTCAAGCGTATTTTTATGGATATGGCTGCAACTAGAAGATCTATGTTGCAACATTTGGTGCCCTTATTTCAGCGAATAAAGCAAGGTGAAGTGGCATCTTATGATGTTCAACCAATTAGCTCATCGTCTTTTATTACAGGATATGCACATGCAAGTGATGCAATAAAGCAAGATAAACTATGGACAGCAGTAGGGTGGCTTTTAGATGTAGAACAACAGGCTTTAAATCAACTTAAGTCGGCTGCTCGGCAGGTAACAAATAAAGAGGTTGCTCAGCAATTAGCGGAAGGCTGTGCATGGCTTCAAATGGAGTGCGATAGTATGAAAAGCCTCTATGTGGGCAGTAAAAATGCTGCTAATTGAATGATTGCATCGCCATTGAATATTAGTTATCACTCAAGTGAAAGAGTTACCGGTTATCGGTAAAAATGTCCAAAAATGATTAGGTTTACACACATGTTAAATAATAAAAATCATTTAAAACATGAGTTTAATTTGTTGGCATGATTTACGCAGTACTTATATCAAGATAAACAATGGAGGATATCTTTATGAATAAGACAACATTATCTTTGGTAGTAAGTACGATGCTTGGTGCAATGGCTTTTTCTGCAAATGCAGCACAAGATTGGCAGGATGACGCTAAAGACGCATGGGTTGACGGTAAAGTTGAAACCACATTATTGCTCAACACCAATCTTAACTCGTTTGATATCAATACCGATGTACACGCCGGTAAGGTTATTCTAACGGGTAAAGTCGATAGTAGTATTGATAAATCATTAGCGGGTGAGCTGGTTAAAAGCTTAGATGGCGTTGAAAGCGTTGATAATCAATTGACTGTTATGATGCAGCAAGATGATAGTAAAGGCGGTGATTTAGGTGATGACCTAACCGATGCTAAGATAGCAATGATTGTTAAAACACGATTATTGTTTTCTGATGATGTAGCGGGTTCTAATATTAATGTTGATGTTAAATCTGGTGTTGTAACACTAGAAGGAACAGTAACAAGTGATGCAGAACGTGACTTGGTTGTTGCTATTGCTAAAAATGCTGACGATGTAGATAAGGTGGTTGATGAACTCAGTATTACGGATTCATAGACTATACCAACATCGAGGTGACATTAGATCGAAAAGGCCAGCCTGCGTGCTGGTTTCTTATTAAGTGTAATATAACCAAATGGCACTGATATGAAAAATCGTTTAATCAATGGTTTCTGAGATAAATCTACAACTTTCAGTATGTTGATTAAATTTATCTAAAAAATCGGGATATTGTTTCAAAAAGGTTTTACCAAAATAAACACCTAGTGATCTATCTAGATTGGGTACCGCAGCAAAATTACTTACTGGAATGTTGACTCGTTTGGCTGCCGCTTCAAAAAACAAGTTGTTTTCTAAGATCGCACCTATGCGATTTTTTTCAAGTAAGTATATCAACTCATCCAAAGTACTTGCTTGGTGGATAACGTTATAATTGTGTTCTTTTAGCCAGAATGTGGCGTTGGAATGTCTGCGAGCACCAAATTGTGCGTTTGATTTAATCGCGTCTTGATTTAAGGGGATAGCGGTATTTTTGAGTAAGTAAAAGTTCCATTGCTGTGCAATAAAAGTATTTGATAATACCGCAAAACCATCTCTTTCATTGTTGTGTGAGGCTGAAAAAAAACCATCGTACTTGCCTTGTTTCACTTCTAACTGCGCACGCCCCCACGGGAGAAATATTACCTTGTAAGGTTGTTGAAGTTTATCCATTACACAGTCTAAGGCTTTTATCGCATAACCATCATTTTTTTGACCAACTTCTATTTGGTAAGGCGCCCACTCCTGGGTGGTAATGGTGATAACTTTGTCAACCACAGCTGCTGCGGCTAATTGGCTTGAAAGTAATAGCAACAATCCAATCAATATTAGGCTTAAGTGAGCCGTTAACATTTTTGATTTTGCATTAAAGCATTTATTTATCAGCCGATTCATTAATTGCCACCCTTTTGTATCACTATTCTTTGCACTTAAGATTAACTTAGACTCGTTGTAAGTCAAAAATATATCAGTGGTAGTTTGTTAATGAGTGGGTGAAGCTTGGCTGAGATAACCTTTCAAGTTGATTTTTATAAACTAATTAGTTAGATGAGTATAACTCTCATAAAAAGTGTTCAATAACTCACAGTTTTATCTATTAGGCACGGCGCTTTATGCAATAGCTTGATTTTGGTCACTAACGGTATTTTCTGCTGTGTTATACCTGCAACAGCTATTTAATATGGTAGGTACTGATAATGTTTTATATACATATGCTGTTGTTATTAATTGTCATTTTTGTTGGTATACGCCATGGCGGAATCGCCTTTGGCTTACTGGGTGGGCTAGGTGTTTCGGTACTGGCTTTTGTATTTGGCATAGCACCGGGTACGCCGCCTGTCAGCGTAATGCTGATTATTTTGGCTGTAGTCGCGGCTTCAGCAACATTAGAGGCCACTGGTGGTTTAAAACTGTTGGTCAAGTTTGCCGAAAAACTATTACGTAAACACCCTGAACACATCGTTTTTTTAGGCCCACTGTGTACCTATTCGTTAACTGTACTTGTTGGTACTGGTCATTCGGTTTATCCACTTCTGCCCGTTATTTATGATGTTTCATACAAGAAAGGTATCCGACCTGAACGACCATTAGCAATGGCCACAGTCGCCTCACAAATGGGCATTACAGCAAGCCCAATAGCCGCCGCAGCTGCAGTGGTATTGGCAACTGCGGTAGATAATCAGCTTGATATTGGCTTAATTGATGTATTGATGGTGACTATTCCTGCGACCTTAATCGGTTTGCTGGTGGCGTGTACTTGGAGCTTAAAGCGGGGTAAAGATTTAGATAAAGATCAAGAGTTTCAGGCACGTTTAAAAGATGATGAGTTTCGTGAGTCATTAATCGATCCTAGTGCTGATAAAGTGCAAACCCCAGCCGCAGAGGCAACAGCAAAGAAAGGTTTAATAGTATTTTTACTGGGTATTTTTGCTGTGATCATGGTGGCTATGTTTAGCAAACAAGTATTACCCAGCGGTGTCAGTATGTCGGTAGCGATTCAGTTTATGATGTTGTCTGTCGGTGCGGTTATCTTATTGGCTACCAATGTATCGCCTAAAAAAGTGGTCACCAGTAATGTATTTACCGCAGGTATGACCGCGGTCATCATTATTTTTGGTATTGCATGGATGAGCGACACCATTATAGAACACCATAAAACCTATTTGGTTAGCGCAGTAAGCGATATTGTCAGTGTGTATCCATGGACATTTGCTATTGCGATGTTTGTGTCATCCATCTTCTTAAAAAGCCAGGCTGCGGTTTTAACTATTATGCTGCCATTAGGTTTTTCATTGGGGATCCCGGCGCCAGTATTAATCGGCGTGCTACCCGCGTGTTATGCTTACTTCTTTTTCCCATTCTACCCAAGTGATTTAGCCGCGATAAGCTTTGACAGAACAGGCACAACTCATATTGGTAAGTATGTACTTAATCACAGCTTTATTATTCCCGGCTTTATTGGCGTGATCACGGCAACCTTGGTTGGTTACTTCCTGTCAATGGCGATAAATTAATCACAATTTATCATCAAGATAATTGATGTGAATGAGTGGCAGCCCCTAGGTTGCCATTTTTACTTGCTAGAGGAGGAAAGTTTTATTTTGAGATTTTTTTTAACTGGTGTAAATTATCCTGTTTATTACTTGAACAGTATAATGATAAGTTAATCTTTTTAAACAAAGTTTAGCGTGATTAACAGATATATTTAGGCTTAGAGGTCTATTAAATTGAGAAAGAAATTACTGCTTATTAGCTTGTCGGTATTACTGAGTGCTTGTGCTACTCAGGTGCCAGTGACAGTGGTTAAGCCTCCACCAAAGCCTGTGACTGTAAAGGCTGAGCCAAAATTACCTAAGTGGAGTGAGCCTAATTTATTAGCTTACCATCAGGATTGGGCGGGAACGCCTTATCGATTAGGTGGTATGAGTAAACAAGGTGTTGATTGCTCTGGTTTTGTGTACTTAGCTTATCTTGACATAGTGGGTGAAAAGTTACCTCGCTCTGTCAATGCGCAACGTGTATTAGGTAAAGAAGTCCCACGTGAAGCCTTAGAAGTGGGCGATTTAGTATTTTTTAAAACCGGTAAAAGCGCCCGTCATGTGGGCATTTACATGGGAGATGCCAGGTTTTTACATGCATCAACCAAAAAAGGGGTTAAGATTTCCAGTTTAAATAACGTGTATTGGAAACCGAGATTTTGGTTTGCTAAACGTTTAAAAAGTACTACGTTTGAGCAAAATATGTCTTTAGCCAGGCTGGTCGAACATGCTCAACAGCAAGATCATTTATAATTTGGCAGCAGTTTTTACAAGCTGGTGCCGTTTATTCGCTTCAACCTTAGGACTGCATCTGAAGTATTGCTTGGGTTGTTTTCACCGCTTAGCATCGTTATATTCATTTTATAAATAGCTGTTTAGGCTAAAATCACGACGTAAACGGACCCGTTATGCCAGACTCCAAGCATTGGACCTTAAAAAGTATTGCCAAAGAATTAGGTGTGTCGAATGCGACGGTATCTAATGCGTTTAATCGTCCAGATCAGTTGTCGGAAAAACGCCGCACAGACATTCTCGCTGCCTGCAATGAGCTAGGATATTTTGGACCTAATAAAGCCGCGCAATCTTTAAGGCGCGGCAAGTTTGATACGGTCGCATTAGTTTTGTCGGACAGTATTGAATACATGGTATCTGATCCTGTGGCCAGTAAATTTATGAAAGGTGTTGCGGCCGTTTTCGAGCAACATAAAATTAATTTACTGTTGTTTTCTGGCAGCTCTGACAATGTGAATGGCGTCAATGACTTTGTCGATGGCTTTATTTGTTATGGTCGCCCCCGTAACCGTTTATTGGCTGAGCAATTGAAAAAAATCAGTAAAAAAGTGGTAACGGTCGACTTTAATATTCACCGTAGTGCTTCGGTGAGTATCGATAATAAAGCCGGTGCCTATGAAGTGGCTAAGTTGGCTATTCAATCTGAGCAAGATCAGGTCGCAATTCTTGGATTACGCTTGCTTGATACTCATTTAACCTGCCGCGTGTATGATATTCATTCTATGGAAATTGACACGTCTGTAGCGCATCAGCGTTTGCAAGGTTATTTGGATGCCATTGGTGATACTGGGGTTAAGCTTGGTGATGACCGCATTTGGAATATCCCTGAAAGTAATGCCGGCTTTGCGACCATAGCTGCCAAAGAGGCGCTTAATTGTGTACCGCGTCCGAATGTATTTTTGTGCATGAGTGATTTAATTGCTTTGAGTTTAATGCGCGAGGCAATCCAACAAGGTTTACGTATACCACAAGATGTTCGAGTGGTGGGTTTTGATGGTATTGACGAAGGTACTCGGGCTATCCCGCCGCTGACGACCGTGTTTCAGTATTCAGAACAAAAAGGCCGTAAAGCCGCTGAAATGTTTATTGCTGATGCCCATCATGCTGAAGTGTTAGGTTATGAATTGTCACGTGGTGGCAGTTGTTGATTTAATATTGATGACCGGACGGTTTCGATACAAATATGTTGATAAAAATAAGGCGCCTAATAGGCGCCTTATTTACGTTTGAGCTTAAATTACCCGTCAGATTATCCGCTGTGTTTAGCCAATAAATCTGCCAGTGCAATGTGAGTCGATTGCTGAGATTCAACGATGTTGATATGGGTTTCTTTGGTGGCAAAATTAACGCTTAACTTGGCTGAACTGTCGCCATGCACCCAACAAAGATCTAACTGATTAGCCTGGTTTATCATGGTGAACTCACCATTAAAGGCATCAACGTTATTTCGAAGAGTGATCAGCTCACATAGCGTTTTAACAACCGGTTTTTGCATGGCTGTTTGAATGTCGCTTACCTGTAGATAAGGGCGATTAATGTCGCGACCTACTTGAGTTTGATTCAGTAACTCCATGGCATTAGGTACTGCCAGTAAACCGGTGTAATACACCTGCGGAATACCGGGAGCAAAAAATTGCACGCTTCGAGCGATTAAATAATCAATGTCATTTTGGCCAAGCGCGTCGTAGTAGGTGCAATTAACTTGGTATAGGTCGACATTGCTGGCTGCAGCACCTGTTGCTTGCAGGCTTTCACCTTTGCTATTGCTATGGATGCGATTAACTAAGTTATCAATTTCTGCAGCGGTTAATAAACCTGCTTTATTGCCGACCGGGCCAGCGTCAATAATGCCAATACCGTCATGGGTGTCTAATACCGTGACACAGTTGCGTGGGGCAATGGATAGCCAATGGCTTAATGCACTGACATCTTGGCTAAATAAGCTGTGAAGGATCAATGGCGGTAGCGCAAAGTCGTACACCATGTCTACCCGCTTAGCGATATCGAGTTGGGTCATGTAGTGCGAGTGAATTTCGGCAAGGGTCGTCATGCCTAGACTGTTGGCTTTTTTGGCTAACTCATCGACAAATTCAAATGACTCTTCAATCATAAAGCAGCTAGTGCCCGGCTTTTTAATCGCATAGCCAGCAGCGTCAAGACGAATAAGATCGACTTTGCTTTCATGAAAACGCGTTAGCACCTTGTTTAAATGCGCCTGACCTGCAGCGGTATGCACATTAATATCAATTTGGTTTGAGGTAAAAGTCGTCCAAAACTCGGCTTCTGTCCCGTCGGCAAGTTTATAGTTAGTGAAGCAACTCCCCGGACGTGGGCGATAAATTTTAGCTTGGTTTTCTGTACTTAAACCGTTTGGGAATACACTATCTTTGGTTAAAAATAAATCCCAGTAAGCAGAGTTTTTGCCGTTGGCAAGCACGTCTTGAAACTCGGTAGACTCTGCAGACATGTGGTTAACGATTAAGTCTGCCATGATGTCGTATTGCTGGCCAATCTGCTTTACGTCATTCCAATCACCAAGACGTTCATCTACTTTTGCATGGTCTATAGGGTCAAAGCCAGCATCGCTGCCGTCAATTGGATAGTAAAAAGGTAACAGATGTACGCCACCAAAGAGATCATGCAGTTCTGTGTCGAGAACCTGTTTGAGTCCTTTTAAGTCTGAGTGCGCTATACGATCTACGTAAGTGATCAGCTGAACATTATTTTTCATTTTGGTGACTCTTAAAGTAAGTATTTAAAAAAACTTAATCGATTAAGTTGTATATTTAACCAATATGAAACATTATTCAAGGGCTTTGTTTAAATATTGAATTCGTTTTCTGTGGGAGAAGACGAATGTGTCGCCATAAATAGACTGTGTGACCACAAAGAAAACATATAACAAGAAGGTGGGGAGTATGGTTAACCATATGAAAGAGCTAGATAATTGCAGTAACTCTAGGATAAGAATACTAACGTATTTAATGTTTTTTATGTTTGCTATGACCTCTGATGCAGTGGGAGTGATTATTCCTGAGTTGATTAATACATTTGACTTATCGATGTCACAAGCGAGCGCATTTCATTACATGCCAATGCTTTTTATTGCATTAAGTGGGCTGTTTTTAGGCTTTCTGGCAGACAAGTTAGGCCGGAAAGTAACGATTTTAATTGGCTTACTGTTGTTTGCGCTGGCCAGTTTTATGTTCGCTTTAGGTGAGTCATTTTATTATTTTCTATGTTTGTTGGCACTAGTGGGTATTGCTATTGGGGTATTCAAAACTGGCGCGCTAGGGTTAATCGGTGATATTTCAACTAACTCAAAACAACATTCAAGTACCATGAATACCGTTGAAGGCTTTTTTGGTGTGGGTGCTATGGTTGGTCCGGCGATTGTCAGTTATTTATTGATAACAGGCGTGTCGTGGAAGTATCTGTATTTTGGTGCTGGGGCATTTTGTTTAATATTATGTTGGTTAGCTTATAAGGCTGAATACCCGCAACTTAAGCGCTCATCTACTCAAAATATTAATCTCGCCAGTACGTTTAGCATGATGAAAAACCCTTATGCATTAGGCTACTCTTTAGCGATTGGGCTTTATGTTGCTACTGAAGTGGCTATTTATGTTTGGATGCCGACGTTATTACTCAACTATGAAGGTGAGTTGGCATTAATCGCAACGTATGCGTTAACTATCTTTTTCACATTGCGGGCATTGGGACGTTTTCTGGGGGGATGGATCCTCAATCAATTCAGTTGGCAACAGGTGATGTTTTGGTTCAGCCTGGCAATTAGCTTATGTTATTTAGGCGCTATGGTGTATGGCATTTCGGCTGCGGTTATTTTATTGCCTTTATCAGGCTTGTTTATGTCTATGATGTATCCGACATTAAATTCTAAAGGGATCAGCTGTTTCCCGGTTGATCAACATGGTTCGGTTGCTGGGGTCATTTTATTCTTTACTGCACTTTCTGCTGCATTAGGTCCCTTGTTAATGGGACTGGTAGGCGACATATTTGGTCATGTTAAATACGGGTTTTATTTAGCCACCGGCTTTGCATTTATGTTGTGCTTTTTGGCAGCATACAATCTGTTTCGTGACCCTTCAGGGCATTTGTTAACCGCTGACGCTAAATAATCAACAACTACTATTATAAATATTTAATTTATTAAACATCTACTTAGGCGATTTTTTAATCCGGGTAACGATAATTGAACATAAATTGTACTTGCAATTTACTATTTAGTTGCTAACTTGTAACTTAATCGATTAAGTTGGGGCTTAAGTTTAGTGTCTTGATTAGCTATTGAGATAGTTTGGGGCTTAGTTCGATTGATGAATATATTACTGATGTTGTTATGGGGAGATAAGACAACATCAATACACTCTATGTGGGGACATAAAAATGATAAAAAGCACATCTAAAAAATTTGTATTGAGTACGCTAGCTGTGATGGTCAGTTCAAGCTTGTGGGCTGCTGACACTGTGGAAACTAAAAAAGACGCCATTGGTCTTGAGCGCATTGTGGTAACGGGTGTCGCACGTGGTACACGTGTAATGGACTCGAGCGTGTCAGTGAGCAGTGTGTCACCAGAAGATTTAGCAATTAGCTCACCTCGTTCATCAGCCGAAGCGTTCCGTATTATTCCGGGCATGAAGGTTGAATCGACCGGTGGTGAAGGTAACGCCAACATTGCAGTACGTGGTTTACCGGTTGCCTCTGGTGGAGCTAAATTCTTGCAAATTCAAGAAGATGGCTTACCTATTTTACAGTTTGGTGATATTGCATTTGGTAATGCGGATATTTTCTTACGTATTGATTCTACAACACAAACTATTGAATCAATCCGTGGTGGTTCAGCCTCAACAGCTGCCAGTAACGCACCAGGCGGTATTATTAACGTCATTAGTAAAACGGGCACCAGTGATGCTGGCAGTATTTCGTCTACTGTGGGTCTTGATTACGATACTTTGCGTACTGATTTTGAATATGGCGCAAGCATTAATGACTCAATGCGTTTTCATATTGGTGGCTTTGTGCGTACCGGTGATGGTCCGCGTGATCCTGGTTACACCGCGAACAAGGGTGGCCAAATTAAAGCTAACTTAACCAAAGAATTTGATTCTGGTTATGTGCGTTTGTATGTAAAGCACTTAAATGATAAGAGCATTGGTTATTTGCCGATGCCAATGTATTCAGATGGCAGTTCAATACCTGGATTTGATGCCCAAACTGATACGGTTCATTCGGCTAACATGTTATCAACCCTGCGCTTAGATGCTGACGGCAATATCAGCCGTGGTGATATGCGTGATGGTATGAATCCTATTGTGAATTCAGTTGGACTAGAAGCTTCATTTGATTTAGGCGATGACTGGTTAGTTGAAAACCGTTTCCGCATCTCGGATGTTAGCGGTAATTTTATGTCGTTAATGCCTGCCGAAGTGGCTAACAGCTCGAGTATTGCTGACAGTATTGGTGGCAGCGGATCATCACTGATTTATGCTAATGGTGCCAAAGCGAGTCAAGCATTTGATAGTGATTTAGCTATGCGCGTACACAGTTTTGATGTGACCATGAATGACTTTGGTTCTATCGTCAATGACATGAAATTAACCAAGACGTTTGATGATTCTAATGTCACTTTTGGTTTTTATACTGCCACGCAAAATATCAATATGACTTGGATGTGGAACTCTTATTTGATGGAAGTGCAAGGCGATAATGCGGCACTTTTAGATGTGGTCGGTGCCGATGGAACTGAGTACTCAGATAATGGTTTATACGCTTATGGCGTGCCTTACTGGGGCAATTGCTGTCAACGTAACTATGATTCAGACTACACTATTAAAGCACCGTATATTGCTGCGTCATCTAAGTTCGGCGATTTATCATTAGACGGTAGCGTGCGCTATGACTCTGGCGATGCCAGTGGTTACTATGCGGGTAATGTGCAATCACAAGTGGATATGAACCGTGATGGGGTGATTTCTCAGCCTGAGCTAAGTGTGTCGTCAATTGATAATGCTAACCCACAGTTAGTGAATTATGACTGGGGTTACCTGTCATATTCGTTAGGTGCTAACTATCAAGTATCTGAAGATTTAGCCGCATTTGGTCGTATTAGTCATGGTGGTCGTGCCAATGCTGACCGTTTATTGTTTGGTAAAGTGAATGCTGATGGTTCAGTTTCTGACGAAGACTCTGTGGATGAAGTAGACCAGTACGAAGTGGGTGTGAAGTATCGTTACGATAGCATGTCGCTATTTGCCACCGCGTTTTACTCTGAAACAGAAGAGCAAAACTTTGAAGCCACTAGCCAAATATTCTTTGACCGTAAATATGAAGCCAAAGGGATTGAGTTAGAAGGTGCTTATTATGTTGGTGATTTCGATTTTCGCGGTAACGTAACTTGGACCGATGCTGAAATTGTTAAAGATGCCCTTAATCCAAGTGTAATTGGCAACACACCTCGTCGCCAAGCTGATTTTATTTACTCGCTAATGGGCCGTTATAACTTTGATAAAGGCTCTGTTGGGGTCAATTTGATTGGTACCACTGAGTCTTATGCTCAAGATAATAATGACCTAAGTTTTGATGGTTATACTCAAGTCAATGCGTTTGCATCTTACCAGTTAACCAATGCGTTATCCGTCGCGCTTAACGTCAATAACTTGTTTGATACTGTGGGTATTACAGAAGCTGAAGAAGGTTCGGTACCCGATAACAATATCATTCGTGCCAGAACCATTAACGGTCGTACAACCAGCGCCACGGTTAAGTACGAGTTTTAATCGTTTATTGTCATAACCTTAGTTGTAATAGTATTAGTTGTATTAGTTTTTAGAAATCCCTGTTAACAAGCCCATGCAAATGGGCTTTTTTTTGGACGTTTTATATGAGTACATTATTGAGTTTTGGTGAAGTATTAATTGATTTACTGCCAGTGGGCCATTCTGGTTTGGTTCACGAGCCTATCCCTGGCGGCGCGCCTGCCAATGTCGCTGTGGGTTACGCTAAATTAGGTGGTAAGAGTCTTTTTGCTGGTGGCATTAGTGCTGACGATTATGGCCAGTTGTTAACAAATACATTGGCAGAACAAGGTGTTGATGTTAGTTGTTTAGCATTAATACCAGATGCTGCGACTGCCACAGTGTTAGTTAGTTTGGATGGGCAGGGGGAGCGGTCGTTTAGCTTTAATCGGCAGAACACTGCTGACATGCTATACCGTGAAGCTGATTTTGATGCTATCGACTGGTCAAAAATTGATATTTTTCATCTTTGTTCTAATACCTTTACTGAAAAGGCTATTTTCAATGCCAGTCTTTATGGTGCTAAAAAAAGCTCATAAGGAACAAGCATTAGTCAGTTTTGATGTTAATTTACGCTTGTCATTATGGCAAGACACTCGGTTGTTATCAGCCCGTGTGGAGCAATGCTTTCGTTATACTCACGTGCTTAAAATGAGTAAAGAGGAAGCACTGTATTTGGCTCAGGAGCGTGGGGCATCATTTGACGAATATTTAGCATTCTGTATTGGACAAGGGGTGAGGTTAATTTTGGTCACCAATGGCCCAGAGTCCATTTTATGTCACAGCGCTGAATTTGCCTTTGAGTTGCCGGTGCCTAAAATTGTCGCCACAGATACTACAGCTGCCGGAGATAGTTTTGTTGCGGGGTTCTTATATGAACTTGGCAGTGATGAAGGATATTTAGCGCCAGAGCTTTTAGTGCAAAAATTGCTTAATCGAGTGAAGGTTCAAACGGCTGCTGAGTTTGCGATTAAGTGTGGTGCGATAACGTGTGCGAAAAAAGGCGCATTTCCTGCGTTGCCCGTTTGGTCACAAGTGCAATAATGGATCAAGCGGGTGTAGAGTAGCGTTATTAGTCATAAAAAGAGGTCACCCTAAGGTTACCTCTTTTTGGTTATCATTGAATCAATAGCGTGGTTAATCTTGGGTTATGCTTGATTCAGCTAATGCGGTTTTATTTTTGCCACGTTTTGCGAGCGCATAATAAAACAGTGGCGTTAAAATAAGACCAAAAATAGTTACTCCAATCATGCCAGAGAATACCGCAACACCCATAGCTTGACGCATTTCTGAACCTGGTCCGCTTGAAAACACCATAGGTACCACGCCCATAATGAAGGCTATCGAGGTCATTAAAATAGGCCTTAAACGTAAACGGCCCGCTTCAAGTATGGCTTCTAATGCTTCCATGCCCTCATCTTGTAACTCTTTGGCAAACTCAACAATGAGGATGGCATTTTTGGTTGCTAGCCCTACCAGAACAATTAGCCCAATCTGGGTGAAAATATTGTTATCTCCACCGTAAATAAGCACCCCTGTTAATGCCGACAACAGCGTCATAGGAATAATCAGAATGATGGCTAAAGGTAAGCTTAAACTTTCATATTGCGCCGCTAATACCATAAACACTAATAAGATAATTAATGGATAAATATACGCGCCAGCATTACCTGCGAGGATCTGTTGGTAGGTGATCTCAGTCCACTCGTAGGTCATGCCATTAGGTAAGGTTTCCGCTAAAATCTTTTCAATGGCAGCTTGTGCCTCACCGCTACTAAACCCTGGTGCAGCACCGCCATTTAATTCTGCAGTGGTGAAACCGTTATAATGCATAACACGGTCTGGACCAGATGAATTGGTGACATTAATAAATGAACCAATAGGCACCATTTCACCTTGGTTGTTACGTACTTTTAGTTGGGCGATTTGTTCAGGCGTTTGTTCTAAACTGCTCATCTGCTTGTACGTTAACTTGATAAGTGCGACCAAATTGGTTGAAGTCGTTGGCGTAAACCGAACCCATGTATCCCTGAAGGGTGGAGAACAATTCGTCTAACGATACCGATTGCTGTTTGGCTTTAGTTCGGTCGATGTTCACTTCAAGTTGTGGCACATTGACTTGATAACTCGAGAATACACCGGCAAGCTCAGGCGTTGCCCATGCTTTTTGCATCACTTGCATGGTCACTTTATATAACTCTTCATAACCGTAGTTTGCTCGGTCTTGAATTTGTAATCTAAAGCCACCTATGGTGCCTAAGCCTTGTACTGGCGGTGGCGGAAAAATCGCAATAAATGCCCCGTCAATGGCTGCAAATTTTTGATTTAACGCCGCTGCAATAGCGCCTGCTGATAATGATGGATCGCTGCGGTCATCAAAGCTATCTAATGGGGTAAATACAATCGCGCTGTTAGTACTGTTGGTAAAGCCGTTAATGCTTAAACCTGGAAAGGCGACAGCGTGGGCGACACCTGGCTGTGCTAAAGCAATACGCGACATTTCTTTTACCACGGCTTCAGTGCGATCTAACGATGCGGCGTCAGGCAACTGAGCAAAAGCAATAAGATACTGTTTATCTTGGCCTGGTACATATCCGGTAGGGGTATTGGCAAACTGTAAGCCTGTTAAGCCCACTAAACCGATATAGAGAATACCGACTACAGCACCAAAGCGGATGATTTTTTTAACTAACCAACCGTAACCATTAGACATACGGGCAAACAGGCGATTAAACGGATTGAATAACCAGCCGCCTAATAGCTTATCCATGCCGCGGGTAAGTGCGTCTTTTTTCTCGTGATGCCCTTTTAGCAGTAATGCCGATAGCGCAGGGCTAAGGGTTAACGAGTTAATCGCTGAGATAAAGGTTGAGATAGTAATGGTTAGTGCAAACTGCTTATAAAACTGGCCGGTTAAACCTGACATAAAGGCGGTTGGAATAAATACCGCCGCCAGTACCAATGTGGTAGCAACAATGGGACCGGTCACTTCTTTCATTGCCTTTTGGGTTGCAGCAACGGGCGATAAGCCATCAGAAATATTTCGTTCAACGTTTTCAACCACCACAATCGCATCATCGACCACAATACCAATCGCCAGCACTAAGCCAAACAATGATAAGGCATTCAGCGAGAAGCCCATTAGGTGCATAAAGGCAAAAGTACCCACAAGCGATACCGGAACCGCCACTAATGGAATAATGGATGCGCGCCAGGTTTGTAAAAATAGCACAACAACAAGTACTACCAGCAACAAGGCTTCAAGTAATGTTTGTACCACGGCTTTAATTGAACCGCGCACGAATACAGTAGGGTCGTAGACGATGTCATATGCTAAGCCGTCTGGGAATGACTTAGACAGTTCTGCCATTTTAAGGCGAACATCATCAGATATTTGAATCGCATTAGATCCAGAAGCTTGAAAAACAGGCAATGCCGCAGCGTCTTGATTGTCTAGCATTGAACGCAATGCATAAGTCGATGCGCCTAATTCAACCCGAGCCACATCTTTTAAGCGGGTGATTTGACCTTGTTCGCCTACCTTAACAATGATTTGTTCAAACTCTTCAACGTTGGCTAAACGGCCCTTAACATTGATAAGTAGCTGGAAATCACTATCGCCACTGGGCTGCGCGCCTAAACTGCCGGCAGCTGCTTGTTGGTTTTGCTCACGTATAGCGGCCACGACATCATTCGGTGATAAACCAATCGCTGCCACTTTGTTAGGGTCTAGCCAGACACGCATGCTGTAGTCGCCCGCGCCAAATACCCGCACAGCGCCTACGCCTTCAATACGCGCGAGCTCATCTTTTACTTTTAACACCGCATAGTTAGACAGATACAACATGTCATAACGATTATCTGGAGAGGTTAAATGCACCACCATGGTTAAGTCTGGTGATGACTTTTCGGTGACAATACCTAACCTTTGCACTGTTTGCGGTAAACGTGGTTTAGCTCGCTCAACTCGGCTTTGTACTTGAGACTGGGCTAAATCAACGTCGCTACCAATGGCAAAGGTAACTGTTAATGTCATACGGCCATCAGATGTGGCTTGAGATGACATGTATAGCATGTTCTCAACACCGTTGATTTCTTGCTCTAGTGGGGAGGCGACTGTTTCAGCGATAACTTTTGGGTTAGCACCGGGATAGCTTGCAGTCACCACTACCGTTGGTGGAACCACTTCAGGGTATTCGGTGATCGGCAATTGCCAAACAGCAAGTGCGCCCGAAATAAAAAATAGCAACGATAAAACCGCGGCAAAAATCGGTCTTTTAATAAAAAATTGCGATAACATTTTGTGGTTCCTTAGCCTTGATTAGCGTCATCAGCAACACGTGCTGTGAGTGGCTGAGTATCAAAGAGTAGCTGTGCTTGATGTAGTGCTTCAATTTGGCTGCTATCGGCCATTTCTGTCAATTTTGGCGTGATAGTGACGTTGGGACGCACTTTTTGCAGGCTATTCACCACAATGATGTCTTCTGGCTGTAACCCCGCGGTCACAATACGTAAGCCATGAATTTTTTCACCTAAAGTGATACCACGATATTCAAGGGTGTTTTGCGCGTTGACCACTAGCACAAACTTGTTATTTAAATCAGTAAAAATCGCTTTATCGTCGATTAAAATACCTTGATATGAAGCACTGCCAGCAATACTGATACGGGCAAATAAGCCGGGCAGTAAACGATTGTCTGGATTGGCAAATGAGGCGCGTACACGAATGGTACCGGTTTGCTGATTAACAGCGTTATCTACAAAGTCGATAACACCTTGGTAAGTAAATTCGGTTTGATTGGCTAATGCCATTAGTACAGTATTGTTACCAGAGCGCGGATCTTGACGCTGGTTTTGAGACGATAGCGAAGAGTATTTAAGGTAGGTTTGCTCGTCGATATCAAAATAGGCATACATGTTTGAGGTCGATACTAAACTTGTTAACTGAGTTTGCCCCGCAGTAACATAGTTACCCGCAGTTTCATTGGCGTAAGATACCCGGCCAGCAATGGGTGCTGTGACTTGGGTGTATTCCACATTGAGTGTAGCGCGTGTTAGTGCCGCTTTTACCGATGCCACCGCAGCCGCAGTTTGGTGTAAGTTACTGCGACGAGTATCAATTAACTCTTCAGATACGGCTTGCTGGTTAAACAATTTGTTAGCGCGTTCAAAATCATTTTTAGCCAGTTCATTGGCGGATATGGCACTGGTTAACTCAGCTTGTAAACGTTCAGCTTCGGCAGCAAATACTCTCGAGTCGATAGTAAATAACACATCGCCTTTATTAACAAGCGCCCCTTCTTTAAAGTTCACCGACTCTATGTATCCCGATACGCGAGGCACTAGGGTAACTTCTTCAGGAGCTTGTAAGTGTCCGGTAAACTGATCCCACTCGGTAATACGTTCATGGATCACATTGGCAACATTCACTTCGATGGCTGCTGATGGCATAGCTTGTTGTGGAGGCGATTCATTACCACATGCGGTTAATAGCAATGCGGTTAGGCTCACTATCAGTGTGGATAGAATGGATGTAAATCTGTTCATGTAATTGTCCTTTCAACAATGGCTTTGATGTCATCTAGTGTGTTGCTTTTGTTGTCTAATAGTTAAATTTGTACCAAAAGGTAAGAAATGTTCTGTACCGAACGGTAATATATAGATTAAAATAGACCTGTCAATTAAATGTGTACCGATAAGTATTAAATTATTTTATAAGATATGTTATTTACGATGAGGCAATCTGTTACCGGGCAAGTTAGCTTTAGTGACTTGGGTCAACCTTGATACATTAAGGTCTTTATTTGATGTTGGTAGCGTGTAACATACTCAATAATCCCCACAGGTAAGTGATTCAGACTTTGAGTCAAAGTATGGCGTTGTGGTAAAGTGTGCTGATTCTTTTTCAGTGTTTGGTTAACTTATTAATCATCAACAATTAATCAATTTAAAGAGGTGATGTTTTGACAGAAATAAAGACAGCTTGTGTCGGACGTCCTCGTGGATTTGATATTGATTTTGCTTTAGCACAAGCATTGGACGTATTTTGGCGTAATGGTTATGAAGGGGCGTCTTTAAGCGAGCTGACCGCTGCGATGGGAATTAAAAAACCGAGCCTTTACGCCGCATTTGGTAATAAAGAACAATTGTTTTTAAAGGCAATTGATTTATATGAAAGTCGACCTGAATCATTCTTTAATCAAGCATTTCAATGTGATCATATTGGTGATGTTATTAAGGGATTATTACTCGGCGCGGCTATGCAGTTTACCGATACTAATCACCCGCAAGGTTGCGCCTTGGCCAACAGCACCTTATCGTGCAGCGAAGCGAGCGAATCAATTAAACAGGCCATACTTGAACGAAAGGCACAACATAATCAAAATTTAGTCGCAAGATTTGAAACCGCTAAAAAGCAGGGTGAGTTGAAGGAGGAATGCTGTCCTGAAGACCTAGCTAGGTTAATGGCAATTTTGTTTCAGGGGATGTCGGTACAGGCGTCAGAAGGAACAAACGTTGAAGCGTTAATCAAAGTGGCCCAAATGGCGGTTGATTGCGTGTTATCCCAGTATGTTAATAAGTAGCTAGTTGGACGAAGTTTTTTATCAGTGCTAATCATTTTAAACGTGCCATCAGAATGATGCTGTCTTGTTAACCTTTATCGTTAATCACCTCTTCACACTCCCGCTCTTCGCGTGGTTATATCGGCTGTTAATAGCGTGTATAACTGACAATGCTGTTTAAACAACTCAAATAGTCATTCAGTGATCAAGATATCAGTTTAAGATTTTGTGAACATAGGTTTTTTTGTTAAATTAACAGCCTATTTATCAATATTACTTTTTACCCACACTAGGGAATAAATAACATGAGTAAAGCAAAAATCGGCATTGTTACAGTGAGCGATCGTGCCAGCGCAGGCATTTATGAGGATTTATCGGGCAAAGCCATTATTGACGTACTTAATGAATATTTAACCTCGCAGTGGGAACCTGTTTATCAAGTGATACCCGATGAGCGAGATGTTATTGAAGCGACCTTAATTGATATGGCCGATAACCAAGGCTGCAGTTTAATCGTGACTACTGGTGGTACAGGCCCTGCAAAACGCGATGTAACCCCAGAAGCTACTGAAGCGGTATGCGATAGAATGATGCCTGGCTTTGGTGAGTTAATGCGTGCAGAGTCATTAAAATTTGTGCCAACCGCGATTCTTTCCCGTCAAACCGCAGGTCTTCGAGGTGATTCATTAATCGTTAATTTACCCGGTAAGCCTAAATCAATTCGTGAATGCTTAGATGCAGTATTTCCCGCTATTCCATATTGTATCGATTTAATGGAAGGGCCATTTTTAGAATGCAATGAAGATGTGATTAAACCATTTAGACCTAAGGCAAAATAGGTTTTGATTGTTACCCTGTTTAAGCCCAACATTGTTTGGGCTTTTTTATGTTTTAAAAATATGAAATCTATCGATAATTTATAAATAGATAAATTATCGTTATGAAAAATCACGACTACACTCAATAGTAATATTTTAATTTGAGTGAATATGCATGACGTTAAAACGCTTTTCATTGCTGCTGTTATCATCACTGTTGATAAGTGTTGCGTGTTTAGTTATGACTATTTATTACTTTTTTTACCTTCCTGGCATTAATGCTGAAGTTGTTGACCAGCAGCAACAAGAATACATTTTGCTTAAAGCTGCCTTTTCCGCATCGGCTAAAAATTTAACCACTCTAACCTATGACTACGCGGTTTGGGACAGTTTGGTGGAGTTTGTTTATGCGCCATCGGACGAATTCATAGCCAGTAATTTATTATCAAATGCATTTGAAGTAGCTAATGTCGATGCGGTGTTTATCCATACCGTAAATAAGCAGTTTGTTTGGCAATACTTAGATGAATCCATCCGTGATAGCTCCTCAGCGTTAAGAGAATTTGTTGAGGGAAAAACAGCAACCGAAGCAAAAACTTTATTACCATCTGCTGCTGATATCTCTGCACAACAAGCTTCAACTCGTCATGGGTATTATGTGATTGCTGAACAGTTATTTTATATCACTAACACGACTATTTTACCTTCAGAAGGCTATGGCGTTATCGCGGGCAGTATCACTATGGCCAGGCTAGTGGATAAGGAGATGATAGACGAAATTGCCGGCTATTCTATGGTGCGTTTTTCTATTGATAAAAAGATCAATACGCCTGCTGATGCACAACCCATGAATGATTTTTTTAGCTTTGATCAGTTACAGGTAGTAAATGCTTCACACAGTTGGCTGATCCGTAATGCCTTTGATGATCAGACGATGGTTATCACAGTGCATCATCGAAAAGGATCAAGCCCTAAGTTAGATGCTGTTTCAATTATTTTGTTATTGTTAATTGCGACCCTGATAGTGTCATTGTCGATGATGATGTTATCGCGATTTTTAATTTTACCTCTGATCCATTTCAACAGCAGTATTAATGCTTCTTCAAATGATAATCTAATGGCTAAGGTTCCTAATCAGCATTTTATTGATGAAATAGACAATGTGTCTAATTCCTTTAATCAGCTGTTAATTCGGTTTTATGAACAACAAAACTATTTAGAAACATTAACGCTTCAGGATGCGTTAACCGAAATCACTAATCGTCGTGGATTAGAGGCTTTTGCGGACAATGTGATGGCAGAATGGTATCAACAAGCGACGGGTTTTAGTGTGATGATGTTAGATATTGATCATTTCAAACTTTATAACGACCAGCATGATCATCTTGCTGGCGATAAGGCTTTAGTGGATGTTGCTTGTTGTTTAATGGAGACCATGGCGTCCCATGATGCGCTTGTTGCCCGGTATGGCGGTGAAGAGTTTTGTGTCATTGTGAAAGATGATAATACCCAAGCAGTAGCCTTTATCGCTGAGACATTACGAAGCGCAGTTGAAAACTTACACATTAAGCACGATGTTGATGGTACTTTGTGGCTGACAATCAGTATTGGGGTGATGGTGGTACCTAAGCTATTTGAAAATGCTCAGCAGCACCAATTTCATGATTTATTAAAATTGGCAGATAAGCAGCTCTATCTAGCTAAAAATACTGGCCGAAATAAAATGATGCTGAATGTACTGTCTTAAACTTAGTTTTTGCTGGCAGAGCGATTAATCAGCAAAGCCTGCATCCAAATAGTCTTAAGGGATAGTCGTCTTTATGGGTAGGTTTATAAAACCCGGTATTGTTGATGTTAGTCCAATACCCTATTTAGGATAGTCGGTTTGAGCGGTTGAGTTGGTGTGGGTCACTCAGTGTGAGCGAGGTGGTTTTATATGCTGTCAATCAAGGTTAAATCATAGCTCATCTAATTGACGCTTCATTTTAAAACTGTCCTAAATTACCTGCTGTCTAGTATCGGTATTCTTTTTCCTAATGGCATATTTTGTGCCAGTAAATCATCACAATAACGACTAATATTACGCAGTTTTTAGTTTACATCCGCTTGATTTACCGCTCATTAGCTCATAGCTGGCTTCTATCATTATCTGGAATCGTTTATCTCAAGTTGATATGGGCTTGCCTATTATTTATGCCGAAAATCCTTTTTTTCGACCGTTAGTCACACTTTAGCGCTGTTCATTGTCTTCGTGGCTATTATCAATTCATCCCAATTAGCTCACAACAAAGCGAGAGATTGAAAATACAATGGAGTCGTCACTATCTATCAACTCTAGCATTTAATTTAAAAGAGGAAGTTATTATGTTTTTATCAAATTTAGGATTAAGTGGTAGCCAAATTGCTTTGCTAGTCCCCCTTTTCTTTGTGGTGTATTTCCTACCTTCAATCTTGGCTATTTTACTTAATAGACAGCACAAAAGAAAAATAATGGCGGCTAACGTTCCTGCAGGTATTTCGTGGATTGTATGGTTTGGCATTTTAGCTTGGGCTATTTCAGGCCGAGAAAAGGTTAAGTCTTAATGAAAAATACACTAGAAAGCTGTTGATGATGTTAATCGCTGATGGCTGTCTAGCTCTACCGCCCAAACTCTTTCTATTTGCATCGCTCGCTTTATAAAAACCGTTTATTGTCAGGACTGTAAATCACTTTTTTAGCCATTGGGTTAACTCTTGGATTTAGTGGAATTATTGGTATAGTATTTGGTATTGCCTCAGCGATAAAAGCATCTAAATTGGACCCCATAGATGCATTACGATATGAATAGAAGGATCTCAATTGTTAAAGCAGTTTTATCAACATAGTCGTAACACCAGTAAAAGTTATCGTGCAGCCATGATGATCATGTTTGGATTGCATTTTGTGTTAACTTGGTCGGTGATGTTATCGCTTATGGAAATGCCACAGCATCATTATAGCGACATTATTTTACGTTCTTTCCTAGAAGCCTGCCTGCTAGTTTTTATCTGCCATTGTTTATTACGCCCTTACTTACGTATGAATATGTTAGGCGCCAGTATGGATATTTGGACAACGTTTTTAGGTTTAGCCTATATTTTGTTTGTCTCATTTATTTATTTTATGTTGTCGTATGGATTGGGGAAATTAAGCTTTTTACAAAGCACTGATATCAGTCACATTCAAGTGATGACACAGGCTGGTAAGCTTGGCGGTGAAGTCACGACCTTAACCATATTTGTTATTGGCATATTAGAGTCATTTGCGACGTTATTTTTATGGTGTGTTGCTTATCTTGTTTGGCAATTTCACAAAAATAAAAAACAACTCCAACTTGAAGTCAATGAAAGTCAAATCCAGCAACTTACCAATCAACTTAGTCCCCATTTTTTATTTAATACACTCAACAGTATTCGAGCACTTATTTTTGCGGATCAAGAAAAAGCTGCTGAAGTGGTGACATTGTTATCTGATCTGCTGCGTAATCAAATGCAATCGCAAATGAAAACTAAGTCGACGCTAGCACAGGATTGGTTAATTACTGATAAGTATTTAGCTATTGAGAAAGTGCGCTTTGACAAAAAGTTACAGTTAACGGTGCAATTCGCTGAAGCTACACTAAGCCAGAATATCCCAACGTTAACGCTGTTAACGTTGGCAGAAAATGCCATTAAACATGGTATATCAACAAGCCGTAAGCCAGGTTTTATTCATGTTGAATCGGCAGTCTTGAATGATGACTATTGGCGTTTAACCATTACCAATAGCGTATACGCGCAAAAAGTCCAGCCAAGTACAAAGGTAGGAATACATAACGTCAAGAAGCGACTTGAGCTGATGTTTACTAGCAAATATCAGTTTTTCAATGGACTGGATCAAGACCAATTTGTGGTTTCAATGGAGTTACCTTATGTTAAAAGTGCTAATCGTTGATGATGAATATTTAGCTCGTTTAGAGCTAACAAGGTTACTGGAAAAATTTGCTGATGTTGAAATCGTTGCTGAAGCAGAAGATGGACTACAAGCGCTTGAGATCTTGTCTGATATCAATGTAGACATTGTGTTTGTTGATATTCAAATGCCAGAAATGGATGGGCTTGAGTTTGCTAAGAAAGCACAAGAACAGCAAAGTCATATCGTTTTTTGTACTGCGTTTAGCGAGCATGCTGTAGACGCATTTGCATTGAATGCCTTTGATTATATTGTGAAGCCTATTATGCAAGATAGGCTAGAAGCTGTTATCAACAAAGCGCGTTTAGTCAAAGAAAGCCGCAGTGATGATGAGCTTACCCACAACCAATACTTACCTGATAACCACGGCTTGCTACTCAAATTTGGGGGCGATTATAAAATTGTGCGTATACAGGACATTACTCGTTTTGAATCAATAGGTAATCATGTGGCTGTTTATTCAGAGGCAGGGAAATCTTACTTACATATTTCGTTATCAAAAGTAGAGAAGCGGTTAGATGCCAACGTATTTTTCAAAGCCAGTCGCAGCGATATTTTACGTATCGATAAAATGAGTAAAATTGAGGAAGGAATAACGGCCGGTAGCTTGCTTGTACACATGAATAATGGTCAAGAAGTGGATGTTAGTCGACGCCAGGTACAGCAATTGCGTAAGATTTTTAGTATTGAGGCTACATTTTAGATGCTGTATTAGGATCAAAATGTAACCTCAACAATTAATCAACTGATGGCAGTTCAGCTGATTATAGCTTTTTAAACTGCTGCTTTAGCTCAAAATCACTGTCGGTGACTAACCTTTCTAGCACTTGTACTCGTTCAATCAGTGCTTGGTTTTGTGACTTAAGCTCGGCCATGCTCCCTGTGTCTGAGTTTTGCTTGTGCTTCATATAGTACTTAAACATTTCTGATGCAGTAGTGCCAATGACGATAATCAACACTAGGGCCATTATTGCGAAATCATTTTCCATTTTAAATCCCTCATTTTCTAGTATTTAATGACCCAATCCTTGCCGATAAACACTAAGGATTGGGTGAATGACAAAGGTTATAGGCCAAATACGACCTTTTCACTTTTAAGCATTTTTTCCATCCCAAGCATTAGGCCGATTGAGATTACTAATGTGGCAATAGAGGACACTGCTAACTGCAGCATAGGGATATCTTTGCCTTTGATAAAGTCCATTAATGCTTGCTGTTGTCCCGATACTGGCAACCACTGCAATGCATCTGGGGCAATGTTGTAACTGGCTGCCATTGACAGTGCCAGTGGCACAAACAACACCATGGTTAAATATGACTGAGCTTCTTTGAAGCTTTTAGCCATAAATGACACAAACAATTGTAAGGTTGAAGCCATCAAGGCGACAGGAATACCAATGACGAACATCAGTCCCATAAAGTCGGTGGAGATATTGATGCTAAAGCCCAGCTCTTGCCATGGCACAAAGGTGTAGGCCACTTTGGATATAAGCAAAATAAGCACTAAGCCGAGTAAGGCGAAAGTGGTTACCGCAATCACTTTGCCTAACACAAGTTGACGGGTGCTAATGGGGTGACTGAGCATTAATGCCAATGAATTACGTTCACGCTCGCCGGCACTGGTGTCGATGGCTAAATTCATCCCCGAAATAAATACCGAGTAAATCATGGTGAAAATTGCGATACCTAAAATCATGCCGCCTTTTGAATCTGGAGTGGCTTGATCTTTCATGTTCACTGTTAATGGTTGCATGACTTGTGGGTTAATACCGCGAGCGATTAACCGTATACTGCCCATTTCTGAACTATAGGCTTGTAATTCAAGTTGCAGGCGACGAATCGACTTTTGCAGTTTCTCATTAGAGTTATCTGCTTCTAAAATGACTTCAGCAGGTTTAGCTTGGGCCATGTCGGCGGCGTAATCGTCACTAATGGTTAAGGTTATCGCCTTAACATCTGCGTCAGGTTCAATCGTTAAGTCTGCTTGGTTAATGCCTTTTCGACCTAGGTAACGGACTAGATCGGGTGCATTGTCTGCTTTATTAATGGTGATGTTTAAATCTTCTGGGCTGGTTAGCTGACCAATTAGCACCATAAACATGGCGCACATAAGTAAAGGCGTACCGATGGCGTAATATAAACCCGCCATTACTGAACGTTTGTCACGTGCGGCATCAATGAGTTCTTTGCGCACCATTGCGATGAGTTTATTCATTATGCTGCGATCCCTTCGTCAGTTCCGATAAGTTTAATGAAGGCTTCTTCTAATGAAGCCTCACCCGTTTGTTGGCACAGTTCATCAGGGCTGCCTGTGGCGACGACTTGACCATTGGCCATAACGATAACGTGATCGCATAATGCGGCGACTTCTTGCATGACATGGCTTGAAAATAATACGCAGTGCCCACGCGCTTTTAGGTCGATTAAAATATCGCGTAATAAGCGGGTACTCATTACATCTAGACCACGGGTGGGTTCATCTAAAATAATATTGGTTGGCTGGTGGACTATCGCCTGTGCTAAAGCGGTTTTCATCCGTTGCCCTTGTGAAAACCCTTTACAGCGGCGGTCACTAATGTCACTTAAATTGAGTTGGTTGATGACATTCTCGGTCGCGACTTTAGCATCCTTGCGTGACATGCCACTTAGCTCAGCGAAGTAGGTAATATATTCACGCGGGGTTAGTCGCTCATACAAGCCAAACGGATCCGGAAATAGGCCTAACTGTTGTTTGGCGGCAATAGGATTATCGGCAATGTTAATACCGTCTACTTCTGCATAGCCTTCGTCTGGCTTTAACAAGCCGAACAAAGTGCGTAAACAGGTGGTTTTTCCTGCACCGTTTGGGCCGAGTAACCCGGTTATATGGCCATCTTGGGCGCTAAAGCTCAGTTTGTTCAATGCTTGAACATCACCGATTTTTTTCGATAAATTGGTCACTGAAATCATGATTATTCCTTACCCGTGCTGGTGGCATTGTCGGTAGCGTTGTTTATTACATTGTCAGTTGAGTTATCTATAACGCTGCCAGTGACATTATCTGCCGCAGTCTCTTTTACCATGTCGACGGTATTTTCAGCCGCTGGTGTGGCTGTTGCATTGTCTTCAACGTTTGATTTTGTGGCAACGGTGAGTGGCTCAACGGTGTTAGCGTTGAGGTAGAAGCTGCGACGAACATCTTTTTGTAAACAGCTGGCATCCAAGTTTTTCACGCTACCACTGTCAACCAAATCAGCAATGAGATCGTTGGCACAGGTTTGAGCTGCCACACCATGGGTGGCGAATGGTGATATAAAATGCTTAGCATTAGTCATTTCTGTTTGCGCTAATGCGCCCCAGTTGGGTGGGGTTGCGGGATCTAATTCACCAGATAACAATAATGTCGGTAAATCACTGCGGATGGGCTCACTAAAGGTGTCTTTAACCGGCGGTATTTTCCACACTTCACAGGTTTTCTCAAGGCCTTCAATCATGCTCGCGCTGATGTAAGATTCTTTGGCGTCTTTACGCATTTGATCGGATATACGGTGTATATCTTCACCGCATACCACCGAGGAGTGCATACCTATCGCGAGTCCAAGGCCATCTGATGATAAGGTATAAATACCCATAATCGGTTGGTAATCTTCTTTGGCAGCCTGGTGAATTGCATGGGGCAATAGCGCGCGTATTGCAGGGGTATATAGTCCCATTCTAATAGCGCCAGTAAATTTACTGCGGGTGAGCAATAATGTGCTTGGCTCATTGGTTTGTGGATCGCGAACGTTTTGGCTAATGGCTTTTTCACTAAGGCGTTTATTGACGGTGGTAAAGTCGGCTAATAAATCAGGATATTGTGCTTGGCAAGCTGTGTTGCTAGCACAATCGCGCATTAATAATTCAAATCCACGTTCAATGGCACCGCCTATAGCCAAAACACTTTGTTGCATAGGCACAACTCCATCCAATGTAACAGTGGCAAGTGCTTCAGGGTAGTGACGCATATAAAGCTGGGCCATTCTGGTACCGTATGAAATCCCATACAAATGCAGTTTTTGGTAACCTAAATATGCTCGTACCGCTTCAAAGTCGGTTAAGGCGGTTTCGCTACCGTACTGGGTTATATCTGCGTCAATTTGCGCTAAACACTTTTCAGTTTCGGCTATTACATCGATATTTTCGTCATCAAAAGCCAGCATTGATGTCACTGTGCTGTCTTCGCAGTTCAGAATGTGTGATTGACCGGTGCCGCGTTGATCGATCAGTAAAATGTCGCGTTGCTGACGAACTTTGCTCAACAGTCTGTCAAAACTCGCAGCATGTTCAATTGCTGATTGCCCTGGGCCACCGGCTATCGCTAATAAGGCTTCGTTTGGGTGGGTATCTTTAATGGCCGGTAATATCGCAAAGTGGATATCAATATGCTTTCCATCTGGTTTTTGCGGATTTTCTGGCACACTAATTTTGCCACATTGTAGCTGCTCAGACATTCCGTCTAAGTAACACGCGCTGGTTTTAGCAGGTTCGATAATATTTAGCTTATTGTCGACTTCAGCGGCAATGCTAATATTGGCAAACACCATCGCAATAACGATAGCGGTACCACGACGAGCAAGTTTTGCCGATTGGCATAAAGCGGTTGGACTTAGCCTTGAGATAAGTGCTTTGCTGACAAACTTCCTATAGATCATCGCAACGTTTCCTTTTTGCATTTTTAGATGATTGTGTTAACTTACTATAAGTGTATGAGTGTATCAATGTATTAATACAGTTGTTAGAGACTAATGTTAGAACTATTAAATGTCAACCCCAGCAGCGGCGAACCTATATATCGTCAATTACATGATCAAATAGTCAGTTTGATTGTGGGCGGACAGTTGCAAGCTGATGAGGTATTACCTTCAGTAAGGCAAATGGCTGAGTTTTTAGCGGTCAACCCAATGACGGTATCACGTGCGGTACAACAATTAGTCGATCAAGGCTGGATTGAGCGTCGTCGTGGGCAGCCTTCAATAGTCGCGGCTCGCACAGATACTCATACCACTTCTGGTAGCAGTTTATTACAACCCAAAATTAAAGAATTAATTTCTCAAGCTCAGCAGCTAGGTGTGAGTTTAGCTGAGTTAGAAGTGTTAATTGGCCAGCATTGGCAAGAGTAAGCTCACACAACCAAGTGAACACTTAGATTATACATGCAAGGAATCGCTAAAAATGACCAGAGAAGTCTCGCCAATACTGACATTTTCAAATGTCAGTAAAACTTATCCTGCCAAGGGAAAACAAGCGGCGCGTGTGGCGTTAAATAATCTGTCATTAGAACTCACACCGGGCATGGTTGTGGGGTTATTGGGACAAAACGGTGCAGGGAAATCGACCTTAATGCGCTGTGCATTAGGTATATTGGATATTGATCAAGGCGAAATCAGTACGTTAAATCAAGCACCCTTAATGTTATCAGCTCAAGCCAAAGCTAAAATTGGTTATGTGCCACAGCAGCCTTTTGGTTACGAAGGTTTTACCGTCGATCGCGCGTTAGATTTACATCGCAGTTTTTATCCTGATTGGGATATTCAATTAGAACAAGATTGGTTGGTCAGGTTTGATTTAGATGCCACTCAATCTGTGCAGAAACTGTCGGTAGGACAACGCCAAGCGTTAGCGTTAATCATGGCAATGGCGTATAGACCTCAGCTGTTAATCCTTGATGAGCCAGTGGCCAGCCTTGATCCAATAGCAAGACGCAAATTTATGACAGATTTGTTTGATTTGGCGCTGGAGTCTGGTTCTGCTGTGCTGTTTTCATCACATATCACCTCAGATTTAGAGCGCGTAGCTAGCCATGTGGCGTTAATTAAGCAAGGCCAGTTGGTGTTGTTTAAAGAAATTGACGCGTTACGTGAACAGGTTAAATTATTGAAAGTCAGTTCTGATGCGCAATTGCCTGCTCACTTAGTTGTGTTGCATCAAACTGAAACCCAAGGCACCCGTACGATAGTGGCGGATGATTGTGTGGGTGATGAGCTATTCCCAGGATTATTAAATCAACAATCATTGAATTTAGAACAGCTGTTTATGGAGCTGCATCGATGAAAACCCTTTTCAGCGATTTTTTACATGCCGGTAAACGGCTTACTCCAGGTAGTGTTAAGTTAGCTGATTTTATTAACCTCCAATGCTATCGAGGTATGTGGCGTTTGTGGGCATACGATATTGGCAGCATTAGCTTTTTGTTAACCGCGTTAGTGGGTATAGCAATCGCATTATTAAGTGCTTACGTGGGTAAAACCAGTGCCGTTAGCATGATGCTGTCAATGTCTATAGCGTCAACCGTACTGGCGGTGGCGTGGCAAATAAATCGCTTAGTCGCCACCGAAACTAGCCGGCTTATTCCAGGCTATCAACGTAATGTAGTTGTGCAAGCGTGCGCTATTTTATTTGGGTGCTTTATTCTGACTATGCTACTTGCTTTAGGTTTGGCTCCCCAGGGTATTAATACTGTGTTGCTGTCTTCAATTGTGGCGTTAGCTTTTTTGGTTTTAAGCTTAAGATGGCAACATGGTTTTCAATTTTCAATGTTGTTATTTATTGGCATAGTGTTTTTCGATAGCGTTGCAGCTCAGTTTTCTCCAGTGTTATTAATCGTATTGATGGCGGTGATGATTGCAGCCGTAAGAATACAGTTTAGTTTATTAAGTTGGCATGCCAACGCCCGGCAACTTTACTTAAATGGCATGGAAATGGGGTGGGTGTGGGTACCTAACTTAAAACAAAGTATTTTGCTTCATTGGTTGAACCGTCAACTACATCCCATTAATTTCTTTGTGGGGCCATTATTGGCGCTATTACTTATCTTTATTGTTCTTATTGGCTCATTGTTATTTGTTTTATCTAACTTATTTGGCTGGGATTTTCCGGTACCATTTTTAGCGGGACAATTATTACTAATGGCGGCAAGTTTAGTGCATTGGACTCGATTGCAGCGTTGGCGTAGCAGTGAAACTTTATTTTTACTCCCTTGTTTTAGTGGCTTAGTGGGCTTACAAAAAGCGTTTCATGATGCTTCTTATCGATTTGTTGGGCTATCCTTAATAGTGATGCTATTAGTTTGCTTGGTGGGCAATCTATTTGGCCAAGGGTTATCTTTCTTATTCATTATTCATTTGCTGTTAGCTACGGGTTGGGGCGTTGCTATGGCTCTGGGGTTTGGGGCGATAAGTCGAAGTGTTAGCCAGTTGTCAGTGTCTATGGTGTTGATGATTGCCCATTCGGTATTTATATCGTTAAGTTTTGACTCATTTGAGGTGCAAGCTAACATAGTTTATTGGCTAGTCGCTGACGGCACGTTACTGCTACTGGCAATAATACTATTAACCTTGGGGCGAAAGCAGTTGTGGAAAAATGGCTTAATGGATCAATAAATCTCAATGTAATTGTTTAAAAGTTGAACTTTAGCTCATGAATAGAGCAAAAACTCTTATTGTTTATTATTGCTTCAGGTAGAATGCAACAAAAAGCAGTACAGCTGTAAGCTAAAAAGGTAGCACTCAAATGATCCTTGAAAAATATCATATCGTCAGACTTCTTCAACAAAAAAGCCAAGCTTTAGGCGACAAAATTGCCCTTGAAGGTTTTGAAATGGCTGCGCCGTGGAATACGGTTTCCTGGCAGCAGTTTGATACTATCACCAGTAAAATAGCACAGTTGTTGATTGGTTTTGGTTTGCATGTTCAAGATAAAGTTGTCATTTTGGCGCAGAACAGTCCCCAGTGGAGCTGTGCTGATATTGGGGCATTAAAGGCGCGTAATGTAGTTGTGCCGGTTTACCCCACAAGCACCATGGAGCAGGCTGTATTCATTGTTAATGATGCTCGGGCAAAGGTGATTTTTGCAGGTGATGAAAGCCAATATCACACAGCGTGTAAAATCCAAGCTCAGTGTTCAACTGTTGAACATATTGTGGTGTTTGACAGTGCAGTGGTGTTAGCTTCAGATGAGCATTTTCATTTAGACACTCTGTTAAGTTCAGTTGTGTCATCGGCTAGCGAAGATGAGTTAATACTGCGTTTATCGCAGACCTCTTTGGATGACTTATTGACGCTAATTTATACCTCAGGTACCACGGGTGATCCTAAAGGTGTGATGCTGGATTACCGTAATATCGCCTCAATGGTTGAACAACATGATACTGAAATAGCCTTTAAAGAAGGTTATGTGTCATTAGCCTTCTTACCGCTAAGTCATGTGTTTGAGCGTGGCTGGAGCTTTTACGTGTTATGTCGTGGTGGCCGAAATGTGTATTTAAATGATACTCATCGCATTAAACAGGCCATTGCAGCAGTAAAACCACACACATTATGTGTTGTACCGCGTTTTCTTGAAAAAGTGTATAGCGCAGTACATGACAAGGTAAATACCGCACCAGCCTTACGACAAAAGTTATTTCATTGGGCAATAGGCATAGGTGCGCGCCAATTTGAAGTTAGCCAAGGCCGTAAACCAGCCAACTTGATGTTGTCTGTGCAGTGGCAATTAGCTAACAAGCTGGTGTTTAGCAAGTTACAAAATGTCTTAGGCGGGCGGTTGAAGTTTATGCCTGTCGGCGGTGCCGCCCTTGACGTGAATGTCACCGCTTTTTTTCACAGTATTGGTGTGCCTATTTTATGTGGTTATGGCATGACAGAAACCTGTGCCACGGTTACCTGTAATACATTAAGTAATCGCGTAACTGGGTCAAATGGCAAACCGTTACACGCCATGGAAATAAAAATCGGTAACAACAGTGAAATTCTCGTCCGTGGCGATACCGTTATGAGGGGTTACTTTAATCGCCCAGAAGATACTTTAGAAGCCTTTGAAGACGGTTGGTTAAAAACCGGCGATGCAGGCATGATAGATGCTGATGGCAACTTGCATATTACTGACCGTATTAAAGAGTTGATGAAAACGTCCAACGGCAAATATATTGCTCCACAACGTGTTGAAGGCAAAGTCAGTTGCTGCCCGTTTGTAGAGCAGGTGGCTATAATTGCGGATGCTAGAAGCTATGTGTCCGCGTTAATTGTACCAGCATTTGAAGCATTAGAAGTATGGGCGAAAGAGAAAGGGATTAGCGTTGAAAATCCAATCGATTTGCTGCGTAACACTCAAGTGGTAGAGCATTTTGAGCAACGCTTAAAAGAGTTGCAACATGAGCTTGCTAGCTTTGAACAAATCAAAAAGTTTACGTTACTTCCTGAAGCCTTTTCCATGGAGTCAGGCTTAATTACCCCCACGATGAAGCTCAAGCGCAAAAATATCTATAACAAGTATGCTAACGAGATTAATGCGATGTATTAAACATACTTATTGTTTTAACTAAAGAGCATAACAAGCCCCTTTATAGGGGCTTTTTTTGATTTGTAAAATTTGGTCATGCCCGTGTCATTTTACGTGTTTAATCTGGTGACATCATAAATACTTAAATATGCAGCTAATTGAAAAAACTTAAGCGCTATCAATATGAACGTTATGCGGTGCTTTGTAAGGTAACGTATAAAGCTGACTTTTCGCCTGAGAAGTTAGGGTTTGCGGCAGAAAATTACCAACAGATTGCCAATCGTTGGGGCAATGTTTGTGCACGAATTTTGTGGCGTGAAGATCAAACGGAAGTGCTGGTGGTATTTCGCGGTTCGCAAACGGTGAATGAGTGGTGGATTAATACCTGGTGTTGGCCGGTTACCAAAGTTTTTGCTGATACCGAATATCGAGTGCATGCTGGATATGAGTATTTACTGGAGCAAACAGCAAACCCTAAACCTCCTGAGTATCTGACGGGTGTCAGCCTTTATCAACAACTGTATACTATTTTGACTCCTCTAATTCAATCCGGTAAGCGTATTAGCTTAACTGGACATTCATCTGGTGGTGCGATGGCTATTCTGGCTGCCGATAGGTTAGAGCGAGACTTTCCCCGAGCAATTAAGCGGGTGGTGACATTTGGTCAACCTGCACCGGGGTTTAAGAGTTTTCAGCAACAATATTTACTACATAGACGAACTTATCGTATTTGCTGTGGTGTCGATATTGTGACATTTCTGCCTCCTTTACCGGGTATTTACTACCATGTGGGTAAAATGCTGTGGCTACATAATGAAAGAATTTATGACAATATCCATCCGGTAAATCGATTTTTATTAAGTATTATAAGCTGGTTGATATCACCGTTTGCATATCATTACATGCATAAGTATATTCGAGACAAAGACTTCTTTGATGATGTTTGATGACTCTATTAACCTCTTGTTGCCGCTGAATTGAGTTTGGCGATGATGACCCTGAATATACCGATTATAATAAGGAATTACCGTGCCAGTGACTCAGTTTTCTTTGGATTTAACACCGCGATTTTGTGAAACCGATGCCCTAGGCCATATTAACAATACCGTTATTCCGGTGTGGTTTGAGGCGGCAAGAGATCCTGTTTTTGAAATTGTGAATCCAGGACAAGATTTATCAAAATGGAATATGATTATTGCAGGTTTTACCATAGCGTTTAATGCGCCCACGTTTTACGGTAAAACGGTAACGGTAAAAACCCACATTAGCCGTATAGGTAACAGCAGTTTTGAAATCGCTCAAAGTTGCTGGCAAGAAGGTAAGCAAACCGCCGAAGCAAAAACCACTATGGTGCATTACGATTATAAAGCAGAAAAAAGCCAGCCATTGTCTGATGCGGTAAAAACGCAATTAGCTGACCTAACGGGGTAACCATTTAGCGACTGTAAGTGAGATGCTAGCTAATTTAACGCAGAAATTTTTGTACGTAACTGCAACTGGCTTCTATAGTCAGTTGCTGCTCATTAGCCCAGCTTAATCCTGCTCGTACTAATTTTTCAGCTATTCCCTTGCCGCGCATTGATGGTGGTACAAAAGTATGATGAAAATTGATGGTTTTATTGTCTGTGTGATATTCCAACATAGCTTGTTCACCCTCTGAACCTGCTACAAAACGATGCTGTTCAGGCTGATGTATGACAGTCATATCATTCATACGCTTTTCCTTATTATTTAGCATAAAGCGTTAACGCATTAAGTAATGGCGCAGTTAGATCGGCTTTTTTACCCGTTTTAAAGTTAAACATCACGACTTTAGCCCAGCCTTGGGTTGTCACAGCTTGTTGTGCTTCACTGAATGCAGTGTAGTGCATGGTAAATCGATCTGCTTGAATATCACTAATCGTCACACCAATAATTAAGGTATCGGGAAAGGTTACAGGGCGTTTATAGCGTGCGTTAGTTTCACTTAAAACAGGGCCAACTCCCGTTTTATGTAAGTCTTCTAGTAAGTTTATTTGATTAAAAAAGTCTAATCTGGCAGTTTCGAAATATTTGAAATAAACAGCATTATTGACATGCTGTAGGGCATCCATTTCGCCCCATGCGACTGGGATCTTGGTGTGGATAGGGTGTTCAGCGATAAAGTCTTCCATGTGGCTTATCCTTATTCTTATAAGTTGGTATAAGTTTTTTTAAACGATCGTTTAATATATAACACCAATTTAGCAATCATTGATACTGACAACAAGTATAAAAACACGTTATGTTATTGTTTTGCCATTAGCTTAAATGGCTGCTTTTATAAATAACGTATGTATTCTGATGCGATGGCCAAAGTGAGTAAGAAAATCATGTTTGCACGAATAAAGTCGTTTAAGTTGCCAGAAGCTGCCGCAATACCCAAATTAGTATTCCAACAGCTAATTAGTCGATTGATTGTACTGCGTGATCAATTGTCTATTGCGCAAAAATTCTATCTGCTTGCCATTTTGTTACTTATTTTTAAGCAGCCATTAGCTTTAGTTGCACTGGTCAGTTTACTCGCCATATTGCTAGAGTTTTGGCCTATCTTTGAAAAGGTTTGGCATAGCCTAGCGGGTAAAGCGGTACTGCTATTGTTTTATGCCATAATCGCTAATTTTGCTCTGGCAAATGCCAGCGCTGTGGTTAACGATGTTGTGGGCGTGCCAGCTCAACATTTTAATTACACTCATAACTTTGCTATTTTGCTGTATATCCCTGCCTGGTTCATTATTATCAGCGGGATCGTGATGTTTTTAGTGCAGATTATGTCACCCGCTTACTTCTTATTTATATGGATATTGAGGCCATTAGGTATCAAGTCACCTCAATTTATACATCATAGTACTTTTCGACGTAGTACATTTTTAGTCCGAGTGATGCTGTCTTTTGTGGTGATTTACCATTTGTGGATGTTATTAGGTGTTGATTTAGAAGGTAATATTGAAGATCCTGACAGTCCAGTGTCTCAGGTGCTAAACCAGCAAGATGTAAATATGAGAGAGGATATATTAGACCAGCTTGAACAACCTCAAGCCAAAGACAATCTCAGTGCGACAGATGATAAGCAACTAGAGGGTATGAACCTTAATATCAATATATTTCAAGAGATTGACTTCAAGCAGGTCCACCACAATTACTCTTTAGGGGTGCGTAAGGCGGTAGCATTATTTGCTTATACATTCGAGGCAGATAACTTGTCCCGTTGTGAAAAATCGGCAGATTCACACGTTGTAGAATTGAATGATTATGAAATACTGGCAATAACACGCAATAGTAATGCTGTTTATGATTATGACTTTGTTATTAAACCATGTGTTTCAGTTGCTTTTGGCCGAATGCTGCCAAAGCCAGTGAATCAAGTAGAGTGATAATGCTTCCCCCACCTTAATAGCGGGGGAAAGTGTTACACAGACAGTTCATCAAATGTGGTAATGGTTTTGAATTTAGCCGTGTTGGCACTTGGCTCTCTTACCATTTGGCAAGTCATTAACCCCGCAGCTTCTGCGGCTTGTAACTCTTCCACTCTATCGGAAATAAACAGCAGCTGTTTTGGTTTTAAACTGATGGTGTTACAAATGTTGCTGTACGCCTGCTTGTCTAATTTATTACCGGTACGAGTATCAAAATGACCGCTAAATTTAGCGGTTAAATCACCTGAGTCGGTATGACTAAACAGTAATTTTTGCGCGTCGACAGATCCAGATGAAAAGCTATAAATACGCAGGTTTGCGTTAAGAATTCGGTCAATATTGTCGATGAAATCTGGATAGATATGGCCTCTAAATTCAGAGCGGCTATAGCCTTGTTTCCAAATCAATCCCTGCAAGGTTTTTAATGGAGTCAGTTTACGGTCTTCATCAATCCATTGGCATAAAATTTCATTCACACGGGCAAGATCTGCTTCAGGTTCAAGCGCGATATCTTTCACATCACTAATGCAGTAATCAACCAATGCATTACTTTGATTTTGTTCAAGAAAATCTGCCATTGCTTTTTTGGAGTAAGGAAATAATACATCCTGAATAAAGGTTAGATCGGTAGTGGTACCAGCGGTATCAACGATGATGGCTCTAATACTCATAATGTTTTGTGACTCCAAATAAACAAATTAACTTGCCTATGATCCTATGCTTTATTGCGGTTAATGGCTAGTTTAATTGCATTATCTAAGCTGAGGATTTGTTGTAAGTAAATCATAAATCACAACAAATGTTTGAAAGTTGTACGCTCAGCTTTTGGGTGTTAAGTTAGGTTCAACTGATTTACTCATTTGAGCTACCTATTTTCAAGGACGAATATGATTCAATCCCTACGTTGTTATTACTTTTTAGCGCTCATGTTTTTTATTGCCATACTCTGGTCAAGTCAGCCTTATGCTAAACCCGCTTTCCCCGTTTCTACCACCGAAGAACTTAAGGTAACGTCCACTTTACTGGGTGCTGAGTCGGCCAATTTCATGGTGACTTTGCCACATAATTATCAACAGTCGCCTAACAAACGTTATGTTGTTCTGTTGGATTTCCATCCAAGAAGTCATTTAATGCTGGTAGGAATGCACGACTGGATGAGCCATAACGGCGGTTGGCCATGGCCTGAAACGATTATTATTACCGCACCGGATGGCCATCAAGCCTTGGGGAGGTTAAAGCAGCGTGCAATAGAGCAACAAGGTGATCAGGCACTACTGGACTTTTTTGAGCAAGATTTACTGCCCGCAATTGATAAACGCTATCGCACCAACGGCTTTCGTATTTTTAACGGCTTTACTGGTAATGCTGGTTTAGTGCTCTACAGCTTAATTAATCGTCCAAGCTTATTTAATGCCTATATTGCTGCTAGCCCAGTGTTATCAGCAGACTTTGCATATGTGCTAAATGACGCGCCAAAAAAGCTTAAAAACATGCAGGGCAAACCAAGGTTTCTATTTGTTAGCACCAGTGATAGTGACTTTGAGCAAAGACAACTAGATTCATTTGCTAAGCTTGAAGGTATCATTCAAACCAATGCCAATAGTCAATTGAACTATCAAATAAAGCGTTTTGACGGCAGTTATTATATGACCCAACCGATACTGGCTACCGCCAACGGTATTGAGATGATATTTAATGATGTGCATAACACGGTTAAACCTGACTCAGTTATCGGCAAGCAGGGCGCTAAAGCGATTGTTGAGTATTATCAGCACTTGTCAAAACAGGTATATGGTTTTGAGGTTTCTGCTGTTGAATCGTTAACCTTATTAGCTGACAGTCAGTTAAAAACGGATCCTCAAACCGCGTTAAGTACTTTTATGCTAGCTATTGAAACTTATCCTAAAGAGGCGGGAGCACATGCCGCCCTAGCTGAAGCATATATTCAATTAGGCGAGGTCGATAAGGCTAAAGATTCACTGAGAAGTGCGCTTAGTTTAACTGAGCATCCATTTTATTTGGATAAGTGGACTAAAATGCTAGAGAGTCTCTAAAGTATTACTTCATCAGATATCTTAGTAGTATGATTTATTAATCAGGTATGATGTTTTATCGAATAAGATTGTTATTTGTCATTCATTTAGGGCTTTTAGTATGATTTCAAAGTGGGCAAAACGTTTTTTTCAAATGGCTGAGTTAGTGGGCTCTTGGAGTAAAGATCCGTCGACTCAAGTGGGCGCGGTGATCACCAAGCATAATCGTATTGTGTCTGTTGGCTTTAATGGTTATCCACACGGTATTTCAGACAGTGCTGAAACCGACGACCGGGAAATGAAGCTGCTTAAAACATTGCATGCCGAAGAGAATGCGATTTTATTTGCTAAGCGAGATTTGGATGGGTGCGATATTTGGGTGACGCATTTTCCTTGCCCTAATTGTGCAGCAAAAATAATTCAAACAGGTATTACTGGCGTGTTTTGTCCTGAGCAGAGTGAAGATTTTCTTTCTCGTTGGGGAGAGAAAATTAAAATTAGCCAGGAAATGTTTTTACAAGCGGGAGTCGAAGTGAATTGGCTGCCGATAGATGAGTTGAATGAAAAGTAAACTTTAATTTCACGATAAAAAATCGCCCGCATGGGCGATTTTTTACATTTTATCCCAACCTTTATTATGTAATACAATGGGTTTTGCATTTTCTATCTTATTGCTTTCAATGAAACATTTTCCCTAGCGTACCTTGTTGTTTAACCAAAGACTGATTTGTTCTTAAAAATAGTAATGCTATAAGTATATCTATTAGATTTTTATCAATAATATTTTTATCAATTAGATTTTTTGCATGAATATGATCAACATCAAATAATCATCTATCACTTTTGGGTAACATCATTAACAAGGCGGATAAATGAGGGTTTATTTTGCTTCAGTACAAAAATAGCAACTTTAGAGGTACAGATGATGAAATCAATACAACAATTAGGCGTAATAATCGCGGTGATATTAACCCTAGGCAGTACAGCAATGGCAGCTGATGGCGGCAACCCTAAAAAGGGAAAACATCTTTATAAAAAAGAGTGTAAAGCTTGTCATAGCGCAAATAGTGAAGGGCCGGAGTTAACGCCAATGGCAAAAACAATGGCTCAATGGGATAGATTTTTCACACGTGACCAGCACAAGTCAAAACCTGAAGTTTTTAAAGCGCTATCAGAACAAGAGCTAAAAGATATTCAGCAGTTTTTGTATGACCATGCAGCAGACTCTGACCAGCCTCAAACCTGCGGCTAACTCTTATATAGCTGATGTTATTGGTATGTTTTAGATAGCACACCATCAGCAAACCCAAATAAATGTAGAAAAAACGAGGATTAACCTCATGGATTTCTGCACCCTAAATTTAGCTAACTCGATTGATTTATCAAGGTTAGCATAAAAAAGGAAGCACTATCATGCGCACCTTAATATCAATTTTAGTGGCAAACGTATTAGCAATAAGCAGCGTGGCTGTTACCGCAGACACGTTACAAGTAAACGATGACGCGCAAAAAATTGCTGAGCTGCAACGCCAACTTGCGGACATTACCGATGAACTTGACGATATTAATAGTCGAGTCGATAAAACCGAAAGGCATAGCGCGTTAGATAGAATTAGCATCACCGGTGACTTTAGAACCAAAGTCCACTCTTTGCATTACCAAAATGTCACCTGGAACCCTGCAATGAATGTCGATTTTTCTGACTTTGGCGGTAAGGCTATGTCAGGAGCATTTGGATCGCCAACCGATGCAAATTCCCCCTAGGGCAGATGATGATGGCTAATCCTGATTTGGCTCAAGCATTTCAAAGTGGCCAATTGCAAGGTGTGATGCCCTATGTTTTAGCACCTAAGACGATGCAAGACATAGATAATGACTTGTTTTATACCACGCGCTTACGCTTAGATTTAAAAGCCAAGGTTTGGGATAACGTCAGTTTTTCTGGTCGCTTAGCTATGTATAAAAATTGGGGCGACTCAACCGGTACACAGGTTTTCGACTCTTGGAGATCATTCACTATGGACGGGACCAGCAGCGGTAGCACAAGCGGCGACTGGTTAAGAGTAGATCGTGCTTATTTTGATTGGCGCAATATTGGTGGCAGCGAAACGTATTTATCTATTGGCCGCCGACCATCTACCTACGGCCCACCAAGCCATTACCGTGAAAATGAAATGCGTGGTGGTACACCGTCAGGGCATTTAGTGAACTTTAACTTCGACGGAGCGACTTTAGGTTACAACCTAGGTGAAATTACCGGTATTGATGGTCAGGTAGTGCGTTTTTGTTATGGTCAGGGCTTTGAATCTCAGTGGGGAAATGGCGAAATGTTTGGTGATATTGTGACCAAAGATACTCACTTAGGCGGCTTTAATATTGATGTCATCAATGATGGTAACCACTTCCTGCAACTTACCCTTTTTGGTGCGAAAGATGTCAATGATGGTTTTAAGGGCACGATGGCATTTCCAACGCAGTTAGCGGGTATTTTTGCCCCTACCATGTATCAGGATATGCAAAAGTTTGACAACTTTAACTTTGTCACCCGCGTGCAACCTAGTGGTGTCATTGGTGACATGTATTTAGGGGGTATTGGTTATGCCTATGAAAGTGATGACGACATTAAGGTGTTTGGATCACTTGGATGGACACGCGCTGAGCCCAATGGTAATAGCGGGTTATTTGGCGGCATGTTAAGTGATGCGGTATTTGAAGCTGAGCTTAATAGCACAGGTACAGAGATTATTATGGTGCCTAAATATGCAGATGATCGTTCATCTAAAGATGGTTATGGCCTTTATGTTGGCATGCAAATACCTGCCCCCTTTGGCAAATTTGGCTTGGAATATAACTATGGTTCTGAATATTGGACGCCATTTACTCAAGCACAGGATGATCCCGTTGGTAGCAAGCTTGCCACACGTGGTCACGTGGGCGAGGCTTATTACATTTTTGACATTAATCCTCGTATGTTCATCAAGTTAGCCGGACTTTATTACGACTACGAATACACTGGCAGCGGCACGCCTGTTGGCGCACCGCAGAAAATTAATGACGTAATGGCAGGCACTGCATTCTCGATGTTGCCTGTGGTTGATACGGCTTTTGATGTTAATGCCTCATTAACCGTTAATTTCTAATCATGGTGTCCCAGCTTACTGGGACAAGGAGTGTACGATGAAAACCATGACCTTATTTATGGTGCTTGCATTAAGTAGTCCGCTTGCTTATGCAACATTTGATCACAAAGAAGCGATAACAGGGCCTTTTGCTCAAGGTACTGATGTGACATCTCAATGTATTGAGTGTCATGAAGATCATGCTAAAGAGTTTATGAAGTCATCACATTGGACCTGGGAGTTAAAGCAAGAACTCCCCGGAAGAACCGTAATGCGCGGCAAGAAAAATAGCATTAATAACTTCTGTGTATCTATAAGTGGTAACGAGCCTCGGTGTACCAGTTGTCATGCGGGCTATGGTTGGAAAGACAATAGCTTTGATTTTTCTGATATGACAAAAGTGGATTGTTTAGTGTGTCATGACACCACGGGAACGTACGTCAAAGAACCTGCTGGAGCAGGAGAGCCTATGGCTAAAGTTGACCTCACGCGGGTAGCACAAAATGTTGGCCAGCCAGTGCGAGATAACTGCGGTACATGTCACTTTTATGGTGGCGGTGGCGATGCGGTCAAGCATGGGGATTTAGATTCATCCATGTCTTATCCAGATAAAGCGACCGATGTTCATATGGATACCGACGGTAATGATTTTCAGTGTCAAACCTGTCATACCACCGAAGGTCATCAAATTACCGGTAATGCGATGGGCGTGTCGCCTGGAGGACAAGATCATATAGGTTGTGAAAATTGTCATAATAGTGCACCACATCAAAATAAAAAGCTCAATACCCATACTGCTGCGGTAGCGTGCCAGACATGTCATATTCCATTTTTTGCTAAAAATGAGCCGACTAAAATGCGATGGGACTGGTCTACCGCAGGAGAGAAGCGACCAGAAACCAAAGATGAATATGGCAAAAGTACTTTCATGAACAAAAAAGGCAGTTTTGTGTGGCAGAAGAATGTGCCGCCAGAATATGCCTGGTACAACGGCACAGCTGATGCCTATATGGCGGGAGATAAAATTGATCCTAAAAGTGTGGTGAAACTAACCTATCCATTGGGCAATATTGGTGATGCAAAGGCTAAAATTTACCCATTTAAAGTCCATGCGGGTAAACAAATTTACGACACTAAGCTCAATATTATTATTACCCCTAAAACCTTTGGCGAAGGTGGATACTGGGATAAATATGATTGGGATCTTGCCGCAGATTTAGGCATGAAAGCCAATGCCACTATGGTTGAAAAAGGCTTGAGCTATAGTGGTCAGCATGACTTTGTGGAAACTGAAATGTGGTGGCGTATTAACCACATGGTCTCACCTAAAGATCAAGCTCTACAGTGCAGCGACTGCCATTACAAAGGTCAGCGCTTGGATTGGAAAGCATTAGGATATGACGGCGACCCAATGAAAAACAAACAAGGTAAACGTCATGCAATGGAGTAATTTTAAGCTATTCCTGAAGGCATTGTTTAGTTTCTAGGTTACCTAGACTTAATATTACCAATAATAAAAGAGCTTAAACCGACTAGCGATTTAAGCTCTTTTTATAGCGGATTATGTGGGTTTACTGCTGAATAATTTGACCCGCTTTAATGACTTGCTCGCAAGGGTTTACCCCAAAAGTGTAGGCAAGCTCTGCTGGTGAACTTATATCCCACAAACAGAAATCGGCTTGTTTGCCTACCACTAAGCTGCCTACTGTGTCTTCGATGCCCAATGCTTTAGCGGCATTAATGGTTAAGCCTTTAAGGGCTTCTTCAGGCGTTAGGCGAAATAATGTACACGCCATATTCAGCATCAATTTGGTTGAACAAATTGGCGATGAACCAGGGTTAAAATCACTGGCGATAACAATGGGTACTTTGTATTTACGCAGCAATTCAATCGGTGGCAATTTGGTTTCTCGTAGAAAATAATAGGCACCAGGTAGCAGTACCGCACAGGTACCGTTTTGACTGAGGGCTTGTACGCCTGCTTCATCTAAATGTTCAATATGATCGACAGACAAAGCGCCGAGTTTGGCAGCTAATTCACTACCACCAATATTAGACAATTGTTCGGCATGCAGCTTTATTGCTAAGCCGGCTTGTTTAGCAGCTGTCAGTACTCGCTCAGTTTGCTCAAGATTAAAGGCGATGCCTTCGCAAAACACATCTACAGCATCAGCAAGATTATGCTTAATCACTTGTGGCAGCATCTCATCAATGACTAAATCGACATAAGCATCAGGTTGGGTTTTATATTCTGCAGGAATGGCATGGGCGCCTAAAAATGTGGTTTTCACATCGATATGGTGATGCTCGCCGAGTTCCCGCGCAACCCTAAGGAGTTTTAATTCGGTTTCGGTATCTAAACCATAGCCAGATTTTATTTCAATTGTGGTAACGCCTTCTTTAGCAAGCGCATTTAAACGCTTACGCCCCAGATTAAATAGGGTTTCTTCATCGGCTTCACGGCAGGCTGTTACGGTAGAAATTATACCGCCGCCAGCTCGGGCAATATCTTCATAGCTTACGCCTTGTAAGCGTTGTTCAAACTCATTGGCGCGGCTGCCGGCAAAGACGAGATGAGTGTGGGCATCAATCAAGCCAGGGGTGATCCATTTACCTTTACCACGGTAAATCGGCGTGGCTAACGCATCAAACTCAGGGAGATCTGCGCGAGGGCCTATCCAGGCTATTTTGCCGTCTTTTACGGCAATGGCTGCACTTTCAATCGCGCCATATGGCACTGATGATGCTGTATCCATAGTGGCCACGTTGACATCAATCCACACGTGGTCCCAGTTCATAGCCATGTTCTTTACTCAGTCTTTTGATTGTTAATCAAACAATACTTGATCTCGCTTGTATATACAAGCTAGGATGATATCCCATTATTCCTCATTTCTAGCATTGGAACCGCATATGGCATTGGCAAAATTTGCTGAGATTAAACAATTCATCCTTGCGCGTATTGAGGCGGGTGAGTGGGAAGAGAACGCCCGCATACCATCAGAAAATCAATTAACTGAGATGTTTAATTGTAGTCGAATGACTGCAAGACGCGCATTAACTGAACTGGTCGAGGCTGGCATTTTAGAGCGCACCCAAGGGTTAGGGACATTTGTAGCAGGTCTTAAGTCGCAATCGTCTTTACTGAATATTCGTAATATTGCCGATGAAATTAAAGAGCGCGGCCATGGATACAGTGTAAAGCAGCTAGAGTTAACTCAAATAGACGCCATCGCGCCAATTGCTATCGCGTTAGGATTAGAGGTGGGTAGTCCCGTATTCCACTCGGTATTAGTGCATTGCGAGCAAGGTATACCATTACAGTTAGAGGAACGCTTTGTTAATCCTAACTTGATCCCTGATTACCTAAAGCAAGATTTTAGCCAGCAAACACCCCATGAATACTTATCCCAAATTGCGCCGTTAACAGAAGCGCGCCACACAGTCGAAGCGATTATTGCCACAGAACAAACTCAGCAACGTTTAGAAATAGTGGCCACTGAACCCTGCTTACAAATTACTCGCCGTACCTGGTCACGTAAAGGCGTGGTGAGTTTTGCCCGTTTAGTGCACCCCGGTAGTAAATTTAGATTAGGCGGCCATTTAACCTTTAAGCGTTAACCATAGATAAATAAGTTATTCGCCGCAAGTAAACCGATTAACTAACGAACAACAAGCCGTTAGCCACAGAAAAAATAAAACAAACCGAACAGGTTGAAGAGGAAAATATGGATAAAAGACACGACCCAAGCAGACGAATTATTGCGCCACACGGTACAACGCTAAGTTGTAAAAGCTGGTTAACAGAAGCGGCAATGCGGATGTTAATGAACAACTTACACCCTGATGTAGCTGAGCGCCCGGAAGATTTGGTGGTTTACGGTGGTATTGGCCGTGCAGCAAGAGACTGGCCAAGTTATGACAAAATTATTGAAGTGCTGCAGCGTCTTGAAGATGATGAAACCTTATTAGTGCAATCAGGTAAACCTGTAGGCGTGTTTAAAACTCACAGTAATGCACCGCGAGTGATTATTGCCAACTCAAACCTGGTACCGCATTGGGCTAATTGGGAGCACTTTAACGAACTCGATAAAAAAGGTTTAGCCATGTATGGCCAAATGACCGCAGGTTCGTGGATTTACATTGGCTCGCAGGGCATTGTGCAAGGCACTTACGAAACCTTCGTCGCTATGGCAAACCAACACTTTAACGGTTCATCTGCTGGAAAGTGGATTTTAACCGGTGGTTTAGGTGGCATGGGCGGCGCTCAACCATTAGCAGGCACTATGGCCGGCTATTCTGTATTAACCTGTGAAGTGGATGAAACCCGTATCGACTTTAGAATGCGCACCCGCTATGTAGACAAAAAAGCCAAGTCGTTAGACGAAGCATTAGCCATGATTGATGAAGCCAATAAAAGCGGCAAGCCAGTATCGGTCGGCTTATTAGGTAATGCGGCCGATGTATTTACTGAGTTAGTTAAGCGCGGCATTACGCCGGACGTGGTAACCGACCAAACCTCTGCGCATGATCCATTAAATGGTTATTTACCTCAAGGCTGGACATTAGATCACGCTGCTAATATGCGTAAAACTGACGAAGCAGCGGTTGTTAAGGCGGCTAAACAATCAATGGCTGTTCAGGTTAGAGCTATGTTGGCATTACAAGCCGCAGGCGCTGCAACTACAGATTATGGTAATAACATTCGTCAAATGGCGTTTGATGAGGGCGTTGAAAATGCTTTTGATTTTCCTGGTTTTGTACCTGCTTATGTGCGTCCTTTATTCTGTGAAGGTATTGGCCCGTTCCGTTGGGTAGCCTTGTCGGGTGATCCTGAAGATATTTATAAAACCGATGCCAAAGTCAAAGAGCTTATTCCTGATAATCCACATTTGCATAATTGGTTAGACATGGCGCGTGAGCGGATTGCGTTTCAAGGTTTGCCTGCACGTATTTGTTGGGTGGGTCTTAAAGATCGTGCTCGTTTAGCGTTAGCCTTTAACGAAATGGTTAAAAATGGCGAGTTATCTGCGCCAATCGTTATTGGTCGTGATCATTTAGACTCAGGCTCAGTAGCCAGCCCAAATCGTGAAACAGAATCTATGCTTGATGGCTCTGATGCGGTGTCTGATTGGCCATTAATGAACGCGCTATTAAATACCGCTAGCGGTGCCACTTGGGTGTCACTGCACCATGGTGGTGGCGTGGGTATGGGCTTTAGTCAGCATTCTGGTGTGGTGATTGTTGCCGACGGTACTGATGAAGCGGCTACGCGATTAGGTCGAGTATTATGGAATGACCCCGCTACTGGAGTGATGCGTCATGCTGATGCAGGTTACGACATCGCAAAACAGTGCGCTAAAGAGCAAGGTTTAGATTTACCTATGATTTCAAGTGATAAAGCAGGAACACAATAATGACTAAGCATAAATTCACATTAACACCGGGCACTCTCACACTGGCAGAGCTGCGCCAAATTAGTCGTAATTCTGTTGAGCTAACACTTGCCGATAGCGCCTTTGCTGATATTAATAATAGTGCTGAAATTGTTCAGCAAGTACTGCGAGATGGTCGCACCGTTTATGGTATCAATACCGGTTTTGGCTTATTAGCGAACACCAAAATTGCGCCAGGTGATTTACAGCTATTACAGCGCTCAATTGTGTTATCGCATGCGGCGGGTATCGGCCAATATATGCAAGATGCGACCGTGCGTTTAATGATGGTATTAAAAATTAACTCGTTAAGCCGGGGTTTTTCGGGTATTCGTCTTGAGGTTATCAACTTCCTTATCAAGCTGGTTAATGCCGGTGTTTATCCCTGTGTGCCTGAAAAAGGTTCAGTTGGTGCATCGGGTGATTTAGCTCCGCTGGCGCATATGTGTTTGCCGTTATTAGGCGAAGGCGAAATGAGTTACCAAGGTGAGTTAATTAGCGCCAAAGAAGGCTTAGAAATTGCTGGTCTACAACCTTTAGAGTTAGCCGCGAAAGAAGGCTTGGCCTTACTTAATGGTACGCAAGCTTCAACTGCGCTGGCGTTAGAAGGTTTATTCAATGCCGAAGACTTATTTGCCGCCAGTTCAGTGATAGGTTCAATGAGTGTCGAAGCCGCAATGGGCAGCCGTAGCCCGTTTGATGCGCGTATTCACGCTGCGCGTGGACAAAAAGGCCAAATTGACTCGGCAGCTATTTTCCGTCATTTATTGGGTAATGACTCTGAAATAAGTCAAAGCCATGCAAACTGTGACAAGGTGCAAGACCCGTATTCACTTCGTTGCCAGCCACAAGTATTAGGTGCGTGTTTAACTCAAATTCGCCATGCCGCTGATGTACTCTGTGTCGAAGCTAATGGGGTAACAGATAACCCATTAGTATTCCAAGACACCGGAGATATTCTATCAGGTGGTAACTTCCATGCTGAGCCTGTTGCAATGGCGGCGGATAACTTGGCGATTGCGATAGCTGAATTAGGTTCAATTTCTGAGCGTCGTATGGCGTTATTAATTGATTCTAGTTTATCAAAACTACCGCCATTTCTAGTGAATAACGGCGGGGTAAACTCAGGTTTTATGATTGCGCAAGTGACCGCGGCAGCGTTGGCGTCTGAGAACAAAACCTATGCTCACCCAGCATCGGTAGACAGTTTGCCGACCTCTGCAAACCAGGAAGATCACGTGTCTATGGCAACCTTTGCCGCGCGTCGTTTATGGGATATGAGTGAAAACACCCGTGGCGTGTTGGCAATTGAATTGTTGGCAGCGGCTCAGGGGCTTGATTTTAGAAAGCCATTACAACCCAGTGCTGCGGTAGCCAAAGCGAAAGCCGAGTTACGTGAAGTGGTGACGTTTTACGATCAAGACCGTTTCTTTGCACCTGACATCGAAAGTTCGATTGATTTATTGATGCAAGCAAACTTTAACACTTACTTACCAATGGGGATGATCCCGAGTCGCTAGATGATACGATTCTTGATACCTAGGGTGAGTTGTAAAGCCCTAGGTTAAAAAGTAATGAATAGATAAAGGACCCTGAGGTCCTTTTTTATTGTGATTTTTGGTTTTGTGCGATAACGATAAAGTAAGTGATAAAACACCGCCTAGCCTTGTTTCAAATGAGCAATATCAATATTGTTTAATCTTTCATATAAGTGCTGAAATGATAATGTTAAAATCACGATTTAAAATAATAGTTTGCGGCTGGCTTTAGATGGGTAATTATGGATTTAACTGATTATCGTTTACCCAGTGATTGTTATGTTTAGGCTTATCTTAATGAATAGGATTGAATTTGAATACAAATTGGCGAGTTGAAGTGGCCTCTTGGCTAACAGATTTAGGGATTAATAGTCAGCCTACCGATGGTATTTCTACCTCAGTATTATTGCTCGCGTGTGTGCTTGTGGCAGGCATTGGTTATTTTATTACTCATCATTTTTTTGTGAGTGGTATTAATCGTATTATTCGACGTTCTAGTGTGACTTGGGATGATATTTTTATCCGCTTCAAAATGTTTGAACGTTTAGCTATGCTAGTTCCCCTGCTCATTTTAGACTTTTTATTGCCGATAGTATTAACCGAACATAAAGTATTAAGCTTGTTTTTAGATCGTGCGCTTAGCGCTTTACTGGTGATATTAATTATCCGCGCCATTTACGCCGGTTTGAATGCAGTTAATGAGATAGCAGATGTTAAACGAATTAACCGAAACCTACCGGTTAAGAGCTTTGTACAGCTGACTAAGTTGTTTTTATTTTTTATTGGTCTGATTGTTATAATTTCCGTGTTAAGTGACCGTTCGCCGATATATTTTTTTAGTGGTTTAGGTGTTGCCACCGGTTTGGTGATGTTAGTTTTTCGCGACACCATTTTAGGCTTTGTTGCGGGTATTCAATTAGCAGCTAATCGCATGGTGAGTAAAGGCGATTGGATCCAAATGGACAAGTATGGTGCTGATGGTGCGGTTGAAGAAGTCACTTTAACGACAGTAAAAGTGCGTAATTGGGATAACACTATCACCATGATCCCCGCTTATGCTTTAGTGTCCGATGCATTTAAAAATTGGCGCGGTATGTCAGAATCTGGCGGACGCCGTATCAAACGTTCAATTAATATCGATGTAAATAGTATTAAGTTTCTCAGCGATGATGAAAAAAGCCGCTTATCAAAAGTGAATCATTTAAAAGCTTATATTCCACAAAAGCTGTCAGAAATTACCACGGCAAACCAACTGATTAGCGATCTTGATATGCCAGTTAATGGCAGAAGGTTAACCAACATAGGCACCTTCAGGATTTACCTACAGGAGTTTTTACGCCAGCACCCGAAGATACACAAAGATATGACCCTTATGGTGCGTCAGTTGGCGCCGACAACTGAGGGGCTGCCGATTGAATTGTATATTTTTACCAATGATATTCGCTGGGCATACTACGAGGAGATTCAGGCCGATATATTTGATCATGTTTTTGCTGTATTACCAGAGTTTGGTTTGCAAGCATTCCAAAATCCGACGGGCATTGATATGCGTTCTATCAACACAGTAGTCAATAAGCTAGAAAGTTAGCATACTATAGGGCTGTGAATCGCAGCCCTAGTGGTTATTTGGTTTGTTACTTTTGATAAACTGGAATGGTTTTGGCGTGACGGCCATTAATGGTGCGGTAAAAAGCCATCAATTGATTTATTTCTAACTCTATCGCCCCGGTTGGTTTTAATGCTGTGGTGATAATTATTTTCTTACTGTTAAAATCTAAGCCTACCGGCACAATATCAACACCTGCTTGCAGGGCGATATGATAAAAACCACTTTTCCAGCGTTTAACAGGACTGCGAGTCCCTTCCGGTGCTAATGCAAGTTTGTAATTCGCGTTTTGATTAAATAGCTGAACCGCAGAATCAACCAAGTTATTGTGTTTACTTCTGTCTACCGGGCTGCCACCCATTGCTTTAAATATCCAGCCCCAAGGCGGAAGAAACAATTGATGTTTACCTAAAAAATGGATTGGGGTGTTTAATGCACCGCGCGCCAGAATACCAATAACAAAGTCCCAATTGCTCGTGTGCGGGCCAACGATAATGACACATGATTGGTTATGATTTATATGGCCATCAAACTGCCAGCCAAGCTTGGTGAGTGACCAGCTACAGAAGCGATTAAACATAAGTAACCCTTTATTTTTGACTACCATTAAACGGGTAGCCTTATTATTTTATTATGTATTTTAAAGTAACAAATCTATTTGGATTAGCAAGCGCTTAAGTAGAGCTGGCGCATCTTTCTAGCGGCCTGTAGAGCTTAAATTATAGATCAATTGGTGTTAGGTGAATTAATGTGTAGGGGCTTGTTCGAACTCAGTAATATTTTTGGCTTCTTGCAAAATACTCTCACCTAAGTCAGCTTCAGAGCGCATTCTGGCAAAATCCAGTTTCATACGTTGTTGCTTGGGTAGTGCTTGGCGCGCTTCCATAATAGGATGAGATCTTATGATGTCATAATGGCTGAACAGCTGCGGGAAAAGCGGGGTCACTTGTTCTGTCATTGACAAAGCATCGAATAACTTACCAATACGCATTACTCCTTCAGAAAGCTCGCAGCGGTCCTCTAGCATCGCTGCCGCGATGTAACGAATATCGGTAAGGACTTGTTGTCGGCGCACCTCTGCTTTTGCTAGGCGCTCTTCAAGGGCTTGTTGATTAATGGCAGCTTGGCGTTTCACTTTCAACAACAATAATGCGGCATAAGCACCTAAGGCGATAACGATGATAATGGCGATGATTATAAGAGCGGTAGACACAAAGACTCCTTAATTGGCTGACTACGACGAATAACAAACTGGCGCATTAAGCGCCAGTCGGGAGTTTATTTAGTCTTTGGAGAAATAATCGTTTAAGTGATTCTCACCAGACTCAAACCGGGCTAATAAGTCATCATCAGAATCTGATTTAGCGGGTTTTTTGACTGCTTTTGGAGCTGGCTCAGGTTCATTTAACCCTAAGCGGTTCATTAAATGTTCAATTTTATCTAATTGAGCATCAAGCCACTTTTGATCTTCTGCAGGCAAATCACGGCCTTCTTCTAGCATGTCTAACAAGCTGTTTAGGCGTGGATCATCTTCTAACTTGAGCAACTTTTGCTCGTCAGTCAGTTTAGGTTGCTTAGGCTTATCCTGTTCCGCAACTTTAGATACTTTGACCACAGGTGCTAGTGCTACAGGCTTTTTACTGCCATGACGAGGGTCTGTCGACTTGCCGGCATTAGAGGGTGCACTTTTCTTTAGTAAGGCTTCGTTGTGACGACTTCCAGACTTTCGGCCTGTTTCGCCACGTTTTCCTTCAGCATCTTTACGATCGGCTTTTTTGACTCTAGGTGCAAATTTAGGGCCGTTCTCTCCGCCCTTGCGAGTTTTTTTACTGCGCGCCATGAATTATCTCAGTTACTTTTTAAAACAGCTCACGCCGGCAAAATGCCAACGTGCATTAAATTAGGATGCGCTTTATACCAGATCCTGATGATTTTTGCATCAAAATGAGCGCCTGCGATACAAATAATAGCGTAAATTCGCTATTTTCGGTTAAATATTCGAAAGTTTGTCGTTGATAGAAGCTCACATGGGTAGGATTATTTTTATAATGCCACTTATTAAAATGTCTTAAATCCGTCATCAGTGGGGTACTAATTGCTAACCATCCCCCCGGTTTAACTAAACGAGATAACAATTGCCACTCTTTATTTGGGTGGCGAAAATGCTCAAACACTTTATAACTACAGACAAAGTCATAGGTTGTTTGCAATACACTGTGATCCGCTGCGAAAAAAGGATCGTATTGTTTAACACTATGGCCGGCTTCATTAATTGACTGCAAACATTGTTGATCCAGCACTCGGCCAAAGTTAAGTCCTGATAATGTACCAGATTGTTGTAAATTAATTTGCGCTAAAAGTGGCATTAAGAATTGTGAAAGCTGCCGTTGTTTAGCCCCTTTCTGCGCTCGGCCATAACGTTGCATTTCAATACTGGGTCTTAAATGAGACTTAGGATCTGCCATAACTAGCCCACAATGAGGACAGACATAAAACGCGCGCTTTTTATCCTGCAAAAAAAATTGCGCCTGATGATTGCACAGAGGGCAGGGTATCATTAAATATTTATACACCTATAGAAGGATGTGTCATGACAGTATATAGGGATTTTTTGAGCTTTAAAATCACCAAGATATAAAGTGTAGCTTGAAAAAAAGACAAGAAAAAAGGTGGCAGTAAACTGCCACCTTATAAACAGTGCAAAAAGCACCTTATTCTGATTCCAAGTATCCATGCTTGCTATGCGACTTCCCGGTCGGATCCTTCTTATTTTTTAAGCTTTCCATGCGCTTATTATTATTGGTCATCTATGACGCTTTTTATATGCTCTGTAGTCATCCTAACTTCAGCTTCCGTAGACGGTCATTAATGACACATCATATTCCTAACCGTCATCTGTGACGTGAATTTACTATCCTTGTATAAAGTACCTTCCAGTGATATTCCGCTTCCAGTGAATGCATCCTAAGCATGAGCTTTGTGTGCGAATACAGTTGGCTTCTATCTCTGTTGCGTAAGGCAGTGCTATATAGCATGTCGACCAATTGGTCTGTCCCTTACAAAATATCTGACCTGGACTTCAAACCGAAATCGCGACTCTTTGTTATTATTATTGAGTGGCCGTAAGTATATTATTATTATTGAGTAAATTTATTCTTATATCTTAAATGACAAAGTCCGAGATCTGTTTTTACATTATTATTATTAGCAATAAACAGCTGGGTTCATCTCGGTACGCGGGCTATTTAACCCTAAAAGCGTCAACCCTGTCAAGCATTGATGGTGTGAAGTTGACGTAAACGTAAACTAGCGACCAAAAATAATGGGTCAACCGGACCCATTATTTAATCAGTAGATTTATGATTTAAAACTACTTAATGCTTGAAATATACTTAGATAAAGCTTCCATATCCGCATCGGTTAACTTTTTCGCAATGTCTTGCATCATGCCATTCATATCGTTATTACGGCTTTTTTCACGAAATTTAGTTAATTGAATTTTGATGTAATTAGCATGTTGGCCGCCAAGAGCTGGAAACCCTGCCGCTGCCATACCTTTTGCATCTGGACCGTGACAAGCAATACATGATGTTATGCCGCGAGCCATATCGCCACCTTTGTAAAGCGACTCACCCGCAGCAGGGACATCGGCTACATCAGCCACAATAAGCTTTTGCGATGAGTAATAGGCTGCAAGATCAGCAATATCTTGGTCACTTAACCCGATAGCCATACTGCCCATGATTGGGTCCATACGACCTTGTTTACCACCTGTTTGCATTGCTGCACGAAACTCTTTTAACTGTTTCTCAAGGTATGATGGGTGTTGTCCCGCGAGTTTCGGGTACATATCAATCATGCTATTGCCGTCAACACCGTGACAGGCAGAACATACGAGTGCTTTAGTTTTTCCCGCTTCGGCATTACCTTCAGCCATAACAGGTGATGACATAGCGGCTACTACAGACAGCGCAAGAGCTAACTTTTTCATGGCGTTCCAACTTCTTGTTAATTTATTGTCCTGAGCTTACTAGGATAACCCGCAAGCGTGGTAAAATAGTTTTCCAAGCGACAATTTTGCTTTAAATGAGGCTTTTAGAGTTCATTTAAGAGCTTTTTAAATCACAATATTAAGATTTGCTTGGAGTTATAATGTGATCTGGCTGATATTTTACACGAAAACGTGCAAAAGGCAGCATTTGAAACATAAATATGATGTTAGGTAAACATTTTCTGGAGTAAACCGTGTCTGAATCTCAAATCGACTTTCGTCAAACTAAGTTTTTAATCAGTGCACCTGACATTGCACACTTAGATCAATATCTTCCTGGCGATGTAGGTGTTGAGATTGCATTTGCGGGCCGCTCTAATGCCGGTAAATCCAGTGCATTAAATGCGTTAACCGAGCAAAAAGGTTTAGCCAGAACCAGTAAAACACCTGGCCGTACTCAGTTAATTAACGTGTTTTCTCTCGCTGCTGACCGCCGTTTAGTTGATTTACCTGGTTATGGTTTTGCTAAAGTGCCATTAGCGTTAAAAAATAAATGGCAGCTTGCTTTGGGCGAGTATTTACAAAAACGTGCTTGCTTAAGTGGTGTGGTGGTATTGATGGACATTCGTCATCCGCTTAAAGATTTAGATATGCAAATGATTGAATGGGCGGTGTTCAGTGAAATTCCCGTGTTAGCTTTATTGACCAAATCTGACAAGCTTGCGCAAAACGTGAAGATGAAAACAGTTAACGCCGTGCGTAAAGATTTGTTTAAATTTGGCGATTGGGTTCAAGTTGAGCCATTTTCGTCAACTAAAGGCACAGGTAAGCCAAAAGTGCTGAGTATTTTAAATAAGTGGTGTAATCCACAATGGCTACTTGATCAGCAAGCGCTTGAAAAAGAAAAACAAGAGCAGCATGATTAGCAGCTACTTATCGATAATAAAAAAGCGTAATGTGTTAATCACATTACGCTTTTTTATTGGTATATCATTTTTTACAAGCAAAAAAAACCGATAACCATAGGGCTATCGGTATAAAATTCTTTAGCTCTTTTTGGGGAGAAGCTAAATTCAACAAGACTCAAGTGACATCAACTCAATTTGATGACTCTCAATACAAATATAATAACGCTATTTTTAATTTAGTTAAAGTATTTACTCTAAAAATTTGAATTAAAATTACAAATAATCATTAATTTGCTCACTGTGCAGTTTTAAAGTCACAAATCGATTAAAAAAAACCAAAAAAAAGCCTCAGCAATAAGCATTGCTGAGGCGCCGAATTTGGCTGGTCACTATCGCTAGTGAAATAAAGGTTTGAAAGACTGAACATCTTAACCTCTGTACCCTACGACAAGAATAATACCCTATTGGACTTTAAATGGAAAACTGTTTTTCATATAAAACGACAATAATGTGAGCTTAAGCACAGTCGGCTGCTTTCTATTTTTTATTCATTTATCATTATTATAGATTTTAGTTATTAATATCAGAGGATTGGCGTTAATTTTAGCCGATAAAAAAACCGCGCTATTCTGGCGCGGTTTTGGCTTGATCTTGAATCGAGTTAACTTTTTTGGCATTTATGAGCTTAGTGGGCTTGATCCCAGTTGTCTCCAATACCAGCTTCTGCGAGTAAATAAACATCTAATTTGGCAGCATCGGCCATCAGCTGACACACTTTTTGTTTTAGCGCCTCTGCTTGATCTGCATCCACTTCAAACACTAGTTCATCGTGAACTTGCATTATCATGCTTATCTCGCCATGGGTGTCTTGCTTTATCCAGTTTGCTACAGCAATCATCGCTTTTTTGATAATGTCCGCAGCAGTACCTTGCATTGGCGCGTTAATCGCAGCGCGCTCTGCAGCTTGGCGGCGCATGGCATTACGATCTTTTATTTCCGGTAAATACAGACGACGACCATATAAAGTGGTTACGTATCCTTGTTCAGCTGCATCAGCTCGTGTGTCTTCCATATACTTTAATACGCCAGGGTAACGGGCAAAGTAGGTGTCGATATAGGTTTGGGCTTCATTGCGTGGAATATCTAATTGCTTAGCTAAACCGAATGCTGACATGCCGTAAATCAAACCAAAGTTGACTGCTTTAGCACGGCGGCGTTGTTCTGTGGTGACTTCTTCAAAATGTACGCCAAACACTTCAGCTGCAGTTGCCTTGTGAATATCTTTACCTTCGGCAAAGGCTGTTAATAGGCCTTTGTCCTGTGACAAATGCGCCATAATACGCAATTCAATTTGCGAGTAATCCGCCGCTAATATCTTACGACCTTCTGGAGCAATAAACGCTTGGCGAATACGGCGACCTTCTTCGGTGCGAATAGGAATATTCTGTAAGTTTGGATCGCTAGATGATAAACGTCCGGTTGCCGCATTAGCCTGATGGTAACTGGTGTGCACGCGTCCGGTGGTAGAGTTAACCATTAACGGTAATTTATCGGTATAGGTACTTTTTAATTTAGCCAAACTGCGGTGCTGCAAAATAATTTTAGGCAATGGGTAGTCTAGCGCGAGTTCAACTAAGACATCTTCAGCGGTAGATGGTGCGCCTTTAGGTGTTTTCTTTTTAACTGGGTATTTTAACTTGTCGAAAAATATCACTTGCAGCTGTTTGGGTGAGGCAAGGTTAAATTTTTCTTCGGCTATTTCATATGCCTCTTGCTCTAGTTGGTCGAGCTTTTGAGCTAATTCCCCACTTTGTTGGCTTAATAGCATTGAGTCGATATACACACCTTGTCGCTCTATATCGGACAATACTTGAATAAGTGGCAATTCTAGCTCATTAAATACGCTGGCAAGTTTGGCTTCTTTTTCGACTCTTGGCCATAAGTGCTGATGTAAGCGAAGGGTAATATCGGCATCTTCTGCGGCATAGGGTGCGGCAGTATCGAGCGACACTTGATTAAAGGTGATTTGTTTAGCGCCTTTACCTGCAACTTCTTCAAAACTGATATTTTTATGGCCTAGATACTTAAGCGCTAAACCGTCCATATCATGACGTGATGCAACCGAGTTAAACACGTAAGATTCAAGCATGGTGTCGTAACGCACCCCTTGTAACTTAATGCCGGCGTTAGCAAATATACTGATGTCGTATTTTAGGTTCTGACCGACTTTCTCAGGTTTAGTGCCTTCAAGAATAGGGCGAAGTTTTTCTAATGCAGCCGCTTTATTCAGTTGCTGAGGCGCTCCTTCATAATCGTGTCCTAGAGGTAAATAGGCTGCTTTTCCGGCTTCTACCGCAAATGAAATCCCGACTAATTCAGCATCCATATAATTTAAACTGGTAGTTTCGGTATCGACTGCAATTAACTCTGCCTGACCTAATGTGGTTACCCATTGATCAAGCTGCTCGTCAGTCAAAATGGTTTGGTAGTCAGTTTCTATTACAACTTGCACCGAACTTGGCTCATCCGTTTCTTCAGCTTTAGGCGCTGTTGGGTTGTTGTTATCCAATACCTCTGCTAACCAACGCTTAAATTCCATTTCGCCATAACAAGCAATGAGTTCGTCACGGTTTTGCGATTTAATATCCAGACCATGCCAGTCTTGCTCTAGTTCAACATCTGTTTTGATGGTTGCTAACTCATAAGACAATTTCAACATGTCTGCGTTATCGATGATTTTAGCAGGCATGGTTTTTGAGCCTCTAAAGTTCACCTCTAATACAGATTGAGGATCGGCTAGTAATTTTGCCACGCTGCCAACTCCCGTTAACATTGCAAGGGCAGTTTTTTCACCTACACCAGGCAAGCCTGGAATGTTATCGGCTTTATCTCCCATCAAGGCTAAAAAATCGATGATCAATTCTGGGCCGACACCAAATTTGGTTTTGATTTCTTCTGGCCCCATGATGGTATCTGTCATGGTATTGATTAACGTGACATGTTCATCAACGAGCTGGGCCATGTCTTTATCGCCAGTACTGATTAATGTCGCCCGACCTTCTTTACTTGCCTGGCGAGAAAGAGTGCCTATGACATCATCGGCTTCTACACCTTCAATGCTGATTAGTGGTAAGCCTAATGCGCGAATAATACGGTGTAATGGCTCAATTTGACTGCGCAAATCATCCGGCATAGGAGGACGTTGCGCCTTGTACTCACTGTACATGTCATTACGGAATGTTTTACCTTTGGCGTCAAAAACCACCGCGATATGTGTGGGCTCATATCTACTTAATAGGCTACGCAACATGTTTACCACGCCATATACAGCGCCTGTTGCTTCTCCTTTAGAGTTGGTTAAGTGTGGTGGTGCGTAGTAAGCGCGATAAAGATAAGATGATCCATCGACCAAAATAAGCGGATTATGAGCAACTGTAGGCATAAAATGAGTTCGTTTCTGTTATGTTAAAAAGAATATACTAGCAGTGAATATAGCATGAAATAGGCTATGAATGTTTGAACGTTACGAGTAACTTAACTCAAGCGTTATTTGTCAACAAAAATGACCACGTAAAACGGTCACAGCCTGTGGATAAGTCTGTGAGTCATTTTGTGTAAATAACAGGATAGTTTTAAATACGACTAGAATTGAAAAACTTAACTTGTTGAATTTTAGTGTTTATTTTAATTTTTGTGAGCGGTATATAAGTTTTATAAATTATTCTTATTATGTGGACTTTTTTATTTAACTGGGTTAGCCCCTTGATATATAAACGATAGATTGAAGATCTTTTGGCGTTTCAAACTACATCAGATACATTCATTTAATAGGGTGTATTATCCAACAATCCAGTTCTTTAATTTTTCGTAGTCAGTTGTGTTATAAAATTGAATAACTGACTTTACAAAAAATTGGATGAGCTAAGTTAGCACGATTTTTAATCAGATCAAGTCTTTTGTTGAGCATTTGTTAAAAAATAAAGCAATCAATCTTAAGGTGAAGGAACCGACAATGAAAACTATTGCAGTATTATTAAGTGGATGTGGTGTGTTTGATGGCACTGAAGTGCATGAGGCTGTTTTAACCTTACTGGCGTTGTCTCGTGCGGGTACTAAGTATCAGTGTTTTGCCCCTGATATTGATCAAATGCATGTGGTTAACCATTTAACTGGTGAGGTTACAGCCCAAGAAACACGAAACGTATTAGTTGAGTCAGCACGAATTGCCAGAGGAGAAGTGCTTAACGCAGCCAACTTAGACGTTGACCAGTTTGATGGCTTGATTGTGCCTGGTGGATTTGGCGCAGCGAAAAACTTATCTAACTTTGCCACTAATGGCAGTGATTGCACTATTTCACCTATTGTTGAGACCTTTTTGCGGGAGTTTGCGTTGGCGAATAAGCCAGTAGGCTACATGTGTATTGCCCCTATGATGCTACCAGTTATTTACACGAATGTTAAGGGCACTATTGGCCGTGACAATGAAACTGCTCATGCATTTAATGAAATGGGCGGCGAACATCATGCGGCGAATGTTGAGGATATTTTTGTTGATGAGGCGAATAAAATAGTCACAACTCCAGCTTACATGCTGGCAACTAGCATTGCACAAGCTAATGAAGGCATCGAGAAACTGGTTAATAAGGTGTTAGAAATGATAGGGTAAATGCTAACCCTCGCTTGCCAGCAATGACAAAGAGGAGGGTTAGCTTTTAGCTGATTTACGGCTATCGAATAGTGCTTGAGCTAGACCCACCAACAAACCACCCACATGCGCTCCGTTAGCTATTGGCATACCTAATAAATCGGTAAACCCTAATATTAACCAAACCATCATAAAGCCCATATAAGATTGTGGTAATGCGATACTACAATCTGGTTTTCGTACACCCATTAACCAGGTGTACCCGACTACCGCATAGACCACGCCAGATAAGCCGCCAAAATTGGGACCTGTAATAAAAAATTGTAAAATATTGGGCAAGGTGCCCGCCATAAGCAATAAAAACAATAAGGGTCTAGTCCCTAAGCGAGTTTCTATTTTACCACCCAAATACCACCACCAGAGTAAATTGAAAATAATATGCATCGCGGAAAAGTGCATTAATGAGGGGGTAAATACACGCCAAACTTGATTAAGGTTGCTGTCAGGCACAGCGCTAAAAAATGATAATGCGCTAAAGGTGGCATTACCCAGACCTAAGTTCATTAATGCATATACAACAACACAACTAAAAAAGGTGATTAATGTCAGTGGTCCTGCGCCGGTAATAAATTGCTGGGCTAAGCCTAAAATACCTGAACCATAATCAAACTTTGTCTGTGTACTGCCATTATCCCAAGAAGCCTGTAGATACTTCTCATCGTGAGGATGCAACACAAATTGAGCAAATTCATTACGGGCCTTTGCTTCATGTTGTGGCTCAACTAACATAATGGCCACGCCATGAGGGTGAGGCTCAATATGGCTCTCAATACCCAAGCCTGTTAGGTAATCCACAAAAGCCTGTGCGGTGCGAGCGTATGGTAGCAGGCCAATTTCTATCATGCGTGGGCGGCTCCCCATGCGACATAACCACCATCAAGGCTATAGACATCATCAAAACCTTGTTCAATAAGGTAGCCTGCAGCGCCTTGGCTGCTTATACCGTGGTAACAGACAACCACTAGTGGTTTATCCATATCGGCATCGGCAATAAACTGAGCGATATTTTCGTTAGTTAAATTGATCGAGTTTTCAATATGCCCGGCATTAAAAGTGGCGCCATCGCGAATATCAACAATCTGTACATCGTTAGAATCTGTAGTCATATGGATGAGTTCGTTGATAGATAAATGCTTAAAAGTCGACATGCTGCACCTTAAGGTAAAAATAACGGAATAAATAACAAAGTAAACGTGATTATGTAATAAGGGGTTGTAATGATACAACCCCTTATTGGTGTGAATATTATGTTAGGTTTAGGGCTGTGCCTAAATTAGTCCCAATTTAAAATCACTTTTCCTGATTGGCCTGAACACATAGCGTCAAAGCCTTGTTGGAAGTCATCAATATTGAAATGATGGGTAATAATAGGTGACAGGTCTAATCCCGACTGAATTAAACTGGCCATTTTATACCAGGTTTCAAACATCTCGCGGCCATAAATACCTTTGATGATTAACCCTTTGAAAATGACTTTGCTCCAGTCAATAGCCATATCGCCACCAGGAATACCTAGCATGGCAATTTTGCCGCCGTGATTCATGGTGTCTAACATGGCGTGGAACGCTGATGGCACCCCAGACATTTCTAAGCCGACGTCAAAGCCTTCTGTCATGCCGAGATCTTTCATCACATCTTTTAAGTTTTCTTTGGCGACGTTTACAGCGCGGGTTACACCCATTTTGCGGGCCAAGTCTAAGCGGTATTCGTTAACATCGGTAATCACCACATGGCGAGCGCCCACATGCTTACACACCGCCGCAGCCATAATACCAATAGGCCCAGCACCTGTGATTAATACATCTTCACCGACCAAATCAAATGACAATGCGGTGTGAACAGCGTTACCAAATGGGTCAAAAATAGCGGCTAATTCATCCGGAATGTCCGCTGGAATTTTAAAGGCATTAAATGCTGGTAATACTAAAAACTCAGCAAATGCGCCATCACGGTTTACACCCACACCAGAAGTGTTACGACATAAATGAGTGCGACCGCCTCGGCAGTTTCGGCAATACCCACAGGTAATGTGGCCTTCACCTGACACGCGATCGCCAATAGCAAATCCGCGCACTTCCTGGCCCATGCCGACCACTTCACCGACATACTCATGACCCGCGATCATAGGAACAGGAATGGTCTTTTGCGCCCATTCGTCCCATTTGTAAATATGTACGTCAGTGCCGCAAATAGCCGTTTTACGAATTTTGATTAATAGGTCGTTATGACCTACTTCTGGTTTTGGTGCGTCAACCATCCAGATGCCTTCTTCAGGCTTTAATTTACTTAGTGCTTTCATCTTAATAACCTATTATTTCCGAGCTGTTGTCGTCTTGGCTAAGATCAAATAATGCCCATGTCTTTACCTATTCGGGTAAAGGCACTGATAGCATGGTCTAATTGCTCACGGGTGTGTGCGGCTGACATTTGGGTGCGAATACGTGCTTGTCCTTTAGGAACAACAGGGAATGAGAAACCTACCACGTAGATATTTTCAGCCAGTAATTTGTTAGCAAAGTCACTTGCTAGTTTGGCATCGCCAATCATAACCGGAATAATGGCATGATCTGCGCCGCCTAAAGTAAAGCCTGCAGCTGTCATTTGCTCACGGAAATAACGGCTGTTTTCCCATACGGCTTCACGCAAGTTTTGCCCTGTTTGTAGCATTTCCAGCACACGAATCGACGCACTGACAATTGATGGGGCTAAAGAGTTTGAAAATAAGTAAGGGCGTGAACGTTGACGTAACCATTCAACCACTTCTTTTTTAGCGGCAGTAAAGCCACCTGATGCGCCACCTAATGCTTTACCTAAAGTACCAGTAATGATGTCAACTCTATCCATAACATCACAGTACTCGTGAGTACCTCGACCATTTTGACCAATAAAACCCACGGCGTGAGAGTCATCGACCATCACTAATGCACCGTATTTATCAGCTAAATCACATACGCCTTTCAGGTTGGCAATTACGCCGTCCATCGAAAACACACCGTCGGTGGCAATCAGAATATTGCGTGCACCAGCGTCTTGAGCTGCTTTTAATTGGACTTCTAAATCAGCCATATCATTATTGGCATAGCGGAAACGCTTCGCTTTACATAAGCGTACGCCGTCAATGATTGAGGCGTGATTAAGTGCGTCAGACACAATGGCATCTTCGGCATCTAATAAGGTTTCGAACAAACCGGCGTTGGCATCAAAACAAGAAGAATACAAAATAGTATCTTCAGTACCTAAAAACGCGCTTAAGCTTGCTTCTAATTGCTTATGAATATCTTGCGTGCCACAGATAAAACGCACCGAAGCCATACCAAAACCATGGGTGTCTAAACCCGCTTTTGCTGCTGCAATAAGGTCAGGGTGATTCGCTAAACCTAGATAGTTATTAGCACAAAAATTAATAACTTGAGTGTGATTAACTTCAATCGAGGTTTGCTGAGCAGATGCAATTACACGCTCACTTTTATATAAGCCATCGGTTTTTACATCTGCAATTTGTTGGTTGATACGGTCATAGAAAGAGGTTGAGGCCACCTTTTTTCTCCTAGATATTGGTTATTATGCTAATCCAAACCTCAGTGTAAAATCGGTCTACACGGGGCAGGTCAGTTGGAGTTGATGGCATTCTAACCTGTATTTTTGTTGTCCCACAGTGTTTTTTATAGTGGCAAATGCAACATTAACAAGATTAGGGCAATTGAGGTGTTTCGATTAGAAAATCTAATCAGAATTATGAATGAATTGTTATCGAAAATACCGCCAACCCACATACTATTGTAGCGGGTTCGGGCAACATTGTTTGATGGCTGTAGAGTTTACGCTGCGGCAGCGCGCTCTTGGCTAGCGATATCACGATAATGATGTTCTAAACGGTCAAATGTCGCGATGGATGACGGCGTTGAGTAAGCTTTAAAAATCATCATAACCCGTAATAAACCATCATATAAAGTGGCTTTAGTTATGGTGCCGATACTGGTTTGAGTTAGCTGATAACTAATCCAAAAACTCACCATCATTTTAATCGTGTCTGCTAAGTCAATAATGCGGTCATCATCTACGGCTAATATGCCGTCTTTTTTCAGTTTGCGTAATACATTACTAGAGCGATTTAATACCTGCTGTTGGGCATGTAAATAACGTTTTTTAAGCGCATCATCCCGACTTAAAATATCGGCTAAATTGGCGTACATAAACCGGAACTGCCATAAGGTGTAAAACATGGCATCAAAATAGCCAATCAGTAAGTCTACCGTAATAGGAATATCATCGTAAGGTTTAAACCCTGATTCTAAATGACTTTCATACAAACTGAATATGGAGTTGATGATGTCTTCTTTATTACGGAAGTGGTAATACAAATTACCTGGGCTAATGCCTAAATGGGCTGCAATATGATTGGTTGTTGTGGCACGTTCACCGTGTTCATTAAACAGTTCGAGGCTTGCAAAAACAATTTTATCGCGGGTTTTCATGCGGTTTCCAATTTCAACAAAAAGTCATTTACGCTTATGGCGACATGATAATCGAGAGTTCATATCCCTATGAATTATGATTATGTTAACATTGTGTTTATCTGACAAGCAAAAATCTCAAAAGTAGCTAATTAATGTTCCGAATTCTGTATTCGATATTTCTTTACCTCTTGTTTCCATTAGTTGTAATTTATTTTGGCGTGCGTGCCTATAAGAGTGTTGACTACCGCAGTCGTTGGGGTGAACGTTTTGGTTTAACCCAATGGGCAAAAACCGATGTGGTTGTGCATTGTGTCTCAATGGGTGAAACCTTGGCCGCTGTGCCGCTAATTAAAAAGCTAATTAAAACCTATCCAGAGTATAAATTTACCGTCACGACGACTAGCCCAACAGGGTCTAGCGAAGTGGTCAAAGCATTTGGCACTAAAGTACAGCATTGCTATTTACCGCTGGATTTTTCTTATGCAGTGAAGCGATTTTTACGCCAGACAAAACCCCAAATGTTGATCATTATGGAAACCGAGTTGTGGCCAAACTTGTTATATTTTGCAGATAAACAGCACGTTAAGTTAGTACTGGCGAATGCGCGTTTATCAGCTAAATCTGCTAAAAAGTATCAAAGTAAGTCATGGCTTACTCAGCCTATGTTAAAACAATTAAGTGCTATTGCGGTGCAAACCCAAGCAGAAGCTAGCCGGTTTACTTCGTTAGGCATTGACCCCGCCGTTGTGCATGTGTGTGGCAGTTTAAAGTTTGACCTTACAATTGATCCACAAAAATTGCAGCAAGCTCAAGCGTTAAGGCTGCAATGGCAACGCCAACAAGCGCCTATTTGGGTCGCGGGCAGTGTTCATCCCGGTGAGTTTGACGCGATATTAACTGCACATAAACAACTGTTAGCCAAATATCCTGAGGCTTTATTAATTATGGCGCCGCGTCATCCTGAGCAATTTAATTTAGCAGCTATTACCATTGCTCAAGCTGGTCTGCAATTCGCGCGTCGTAGTATGAATGATAACGTGGTTGAACAAACTCAAGTGTTACTTGGCGATACTATGGGGGAGTTGGTGATGTTATATGGCGCAGCAGACCAAGCTTTTGTCGGCGGCACGTTAATTAATAACGGTGGCCACAACCCACTAGAGCCAGCAGCAATGGGGTTACCTGTCACTGTGGGGCCTCATCATTGGGATTTTGCCGAAATTACTGCGCTGCTGAAACAAGCTGGAGGTCTTAAAGTGGTAGCCAATGCTGATGAACTTGCCGACACACTACTGCACTTTTTTGAACATCAGCAAGACTATCAACAAGCTGTGCTAGCTGCTCGTGGTGTTGTTGAGCAAAATAAAGGCGCACTTGAAAAACAATATGCGCTAATCGAGCAGTTATTAACGCACTAAAATACACGAAAGAGCTCAATAGGCTGCTTTTATTGGCGCTTAATTTACAGCCCTACTGGGTTTAGCGTTTGATAGCCCTGGATTAATTGTTGCCAGTTTTCTGTGGTGAATGGTAAAGCAGGTTGTTTAGTTTGCTCTTTGTTAAACGAGCGCAATAATCGTTGTAAATTTGCCTGTTGCCATTGTTTCTGCGGTGATTTAATTTCACCGCGATCAAAATCGATTAACGAGAATGAATCACCAGAGATTAAAATGTTTTTCGCGTTAAGGTCGGCATGGTACACCCCACGCAGATGAAACTTAGCAATAGTTTCGCCCAATGCGTGCCACTGAGCCTTATTAAGTGGCTGGTTAGTTAAATGCGCCACTAGATCTTTCGCACCAGCGACTCGCTCAATAATAATATCTGCTCGATACCAGAAACCAAAACGTTCAATTTTAGCTGCAATGGGATTTGGTACCGCAAAACCTTCTTGATAAAGCAGCTCTAATAACGCTAACTCGGCATAGGCGCGTGTGCGGGCTAATCCTGTGTAGAAGTAAGCATCACGGCTAAACTTTTCCATTAATCCACCACGCCAATAATGACGTAACACCCACTGTTGCTGTTGGTGTTCAGCACCGGTTTGCACAAACCAAGTGGTGTAGCGTCCTTTGGACTGGCCAACGACAGCATCGTTCGCCTGCCAGTGCTCAACAGTGAAACTGTCGACAGTTAATTGTGCTGCCGATGGTGGGCACCAAGCAATAACGCCGTTGGGTATGGATTTTAGCTGCATGAATAGTTAATAACCCTGCTAGATCAAAAGGGCATTATACCTTAAGATCACTCACTTGCATTCACTGGCAACTTCGCTTGCTTAATCTTACATTGGACGCCCATGAAGTTTGACCCCAGCAAGATGAAATCATTATGCCTTTTAAGGTTATCTGCCATTGGTGATGTGTGTCATGCCGTGGCTATGGTACAAGCTATTCAGCGTGAATATCCTGAACTAAGCATTACATGGATTATAGGCAAAGTAGAATACCAACTATTAAAACACCTCCCTGGGATAAAGTTTGTCATATTTGATAAATCCCAAGGTTGGCGAAGTTATGGTGCATTGCGACAAGCATTAGCCGGACAAAAATTCGATGTGCTTTTACATATGCAGGTAGCGCTAAGGGCCACAATTGCATCACTGATGATTAAAGCCAGAATTCGTATTGGCTTTGATAAGACTAGAGCCAAAGAAGGCCAGTGGCTAGTGACTAACCATGCGGTAGAGCCACTAGCAACGCCACATGTTTTAGACGGTTTTATGGGGTTTGCCAAAGCCATTGGTGTGACAGACTTAACGCCACGTTGGTATATACCTGTCCCACAAGCTGACACTGACTTTGCTTCACAACTTATAGGTGATGATAAGGTATTTATTATTTGCCCCGCAGCCAGTAAAGCTGAACGTAACTGGCTACCTGAGCGCTACGCTGCTGTGGCGGATTATGCGATATCTCAAGGCTATAGGGTGATGTTGTGTGGTGGCCCTACAGTACTTGAAAAAAACTTAGCCGATGCAATTCAATCACACAGTCAACACACATTAGATAACCAAGTCGGTAAAACATCCTTAACGCAACTGCTTGCGGTGTTAAAACAGGCTAAACTGATGCTTGCCCCCGATACCGGGCCATTACATATGGCGGTGACTCAGGGCACTGCTGTTATTGGTCTATATGCGCATTCTAATCCTGATCGAACAGGGCCCTATTTTTATCGCCAACATACTGTGAGCGTTTATCCACAAGCTATAGCGACACAAGTGCAGGGCGACATTCCTTGGGGAAAAAGAGCCAAAGGCGATCAGTTAATGACGATGATCACTACTGAAATGGTTGTACAAGCTTTTGACTGCATTTCATCCTAGGGTGAAAACTGGTATAAATACCCTCCTTGTGGTTTATGCAGCGCATTAATACTGGCGTTATAAATAAGTCTCTAGTTGTAAATATAATGGAAATTAATATTGCTTACGTTATGTAGCAATGGGAAAACTTTAATGGCAAAAGCGCATGTTATCTTGTTTGTTCCAGTGTCTTCAGAAGAAGGAATTGGAGAATATATGCGTTCTAAAATTGTGGCTGATGAAATTGCGGCCCGTTGGCCAGATGCCCAAATTGAGTTTGTCCTGAATAGTCGTGCCCCTTATGCCAACTCTTGCCCTTATGTTACCCATCTAGTCGATGACACTCCGACAAAGCGAGTTAAAGAAGTTAATTTGCTGGTGGATGGTTTAAAGCCTGACTTAGTTATTTTTGATGCTGCAGGGCGAAAAGCACAATTGAAACATGCTCATAAAAGTGGGGCAAAAGTGGTGTTTGTTAGCCAGCATAGGCGTAAACGCGCCCGGGGGATGAAAATTGAGCGTGCACTCGTAACTGATAGTCATTGGGTGGTTCAGCCTGAATTTGTTATTGGTGATATTACCCGCTTTGATAAGTTTAAGCTCAACCTGATTAAGCGCCCTTTTCCTATTTTTACCGGGTCTATTTTTGCTAAACCTGATCCAGTTCGACTACAGGTGCTACAGCAAAATTATGGTATTACCTCTGGGCAATATTTACTTTATAGCTCAGGTTCTGGGGGGCATCGAATTGGTGATCACTTAGCGGCAGATATTTTTGCCGAAACCGCATCCAACTTATTTAAGTTAACAGGTATTTCCAGCTTAATGGTCTTTGGTCCTAACTACCCTAAAGAGTTAGCCGACATGGAAGGTATCATTGTTATTCCTGAGCTTACCAGTCTCGATTTTATTAGCTTACTGAGCGATGCCCAAGCTGCTGTATTGAGTGGTGGTGATACGTTATTACAAGCTATTGCGCTAAATGTACCCACGTTAGCCGTTGCTGTATCTAAAGACCAACCAAGTAGAATTGAACGTTGTACACAACATCAGTTAGCCTTGAGTTGTGATACTAATGTCGTCGACATGACGCGTACTGTGCAATTATTGGTCACACCGCTGAATCGGCAAAAACTGATTAGCACAATGCAATTGAAAAGTGATGCCGAAGGTTTAGATATTTGCATGGCTGAAGTGACTCGTTTATTAGGCGAGGCTCACCAAAATGGCTAAACGTATAGGTCTTGCTATTGATAGTTTAGCTGGTGGGGGCGCAGAAAAAATAGTCCTGACGTTAGCGCGGGAGTTTAAACGACTAGGACATGAGCCGCATTTATTGGTGCTTAGCCCCCATTGTGATTACACACTACCTCAAGATATCCCAGTACATTTTTGTTTTACCAAAGGACAACGTCATATTGATGGGGTGTTTGTACAATATCGCTCAGTTAAACGTACCCAAGAATGGATAGGGAAATTATCAGATGAGTTTGGTCAATTTGATGTGTTTTTCTCTAATTTGGACAGAACAAACTTACTGCTTACTCAGGCAAAGGTGAGCCCACTTTTTTGTGTTATTCACAATGCGATTGAAGAAGAGCTTAGGCGTGAAATGAAACTTGGTCCGTTGGCCTACTTTGGCATGTGGCGGGCAAAGAAAGCATTAGAAGGCCAGCATTTGATCACCGTTTCAAAAGGTATTGAACAAGATATTATTAAGCAAAAACGTATCAAGCCTAAGTCAATCCAGACTATTTATAATCCTTTTGACATTGAAGGTATCCGCCAGAGTGCGAACTTACCCAATGCGCAAATCCCTAAAGGTGATTATATTATTCATGTGGGGCGAGTGGCTAAGCAAAAGCGCCACGATGTGTTGTTTAGCGCCCTTGCAAAAATGGACATAAAACTGCCTCTCGTCTTACTGTGTAACAATCCTAAAAAGGCATTAAAACTTGCTGCCAAGTATGGTGTAGCCGACCGCGTTATTTGTCCTGGCTTTCAAGAAAATCCATTTTCTTGGATTCAACACGCTCGTTTATTAGTGCTCAGTTCCGACTATGAAGGCTTTGGTAATGTCATTATGGAAAGCTTGATATGTGGTACCCCAGTGGTGAGTACAGATTGCCCATTTGGACCCAATGAAATTTTGACTCAAGACTGTGCGCAGTTTTTAGTGCCAAGACGCGATCCGCAGGCGTTAGCCATTAAAATGGAACAAGCCTTGAGCGAATATCCAGTTATAGAAGATACCGAAATATTTAAACACGTTGATATTGAATATAGTGCAACTCAATACCTTAAGCTGATTCCATAAGCATATTTTAATGCATACAATTCTGTATGTTGTTCACTTTAATTGGCTTGTTCAATGTTCATTTAAAATCCAATGAGAGTGATCACTTTTTTCAATAATACACATCAATATATGCGTTAAATAATCGGTCCAGTTAAGGCTGATAAAGCGCGGGGTTTTGGCATGATATCGAATTGTTTCAATAACGACTTACACGTCAATCCTAGATAAATGTATGCTATATTAAGCCGATAAAATGGCAGGTGTTTTTCGATTTTTATATAGCTATTGCCTATAACAGAGGACTTATGCACAGAAGAGCAATTTACCCTGGGACGTTTGATCCTGTTACCAATGGACATGCCGATCTTATCGAGCGAGCTGCGCGCTTGTTTAAACATGTGATTATAGGCATTGCGTCTAATCCTTCTAAACAACCTAGATTTACCCTTGAAGAGCGCGTAGCACAGGTTAATTTGGTGACAGCTCATTTAGATAATGTTGAGGTGGTAGGGTTTACAGGGTTATTAGTTGATTTTGCTAAAGAACAAAAAGCCAGTGTATTGGTTCGGGGTTTGCGTGCTGTGTCTGATTTTGAATATGAATTCCAACTGGCTAACATGAATCGTCGTTTAAGCCCTGATTTAGAATCGGTCTTTTTAACTCCAGCTGAAGAAAATTCATTTATATCATCTACCTTAGTAAAGGAAGTGGCTTTACACGGAGGTGATGTTTCTCAATTTGTTCATCCACAGGTTGCGGTCGCATTGAAACTGAAAATAGCGCAGATGCATGCGCTGCAACAAGGTAAATAGGGTTATGTTAAAAGGATTTAAGCCTTCCGCATTAGTCGCAGCCTTCGGCATAATAGTTATTACCTATAGCCCCCAATCTGAAGCAGCGCCTTGGGTTGATACATCTGATATTTATTTACGGGTTGATATTCAAGCCTTAGCCGATGCAGGTATCATAACTGTGCCAGTGAATACCTATCCGTTAATGTGGTCTGGTATAGGTGTTGATTTATCTAAAGCCGAACCATCACTGATGTCAGCTGATTTAGTCGATGCTTTTTCGCGGGTGAATTTCTATTATCAAAATGCCATAGATAATCGCAACGATGCTAAAATTAAAGCCAATATGGCTAGCGATGCTGCGCGTTTTCAGCATTTTGGTTCAGATTATCGTGAAAAAGGTGATCTCGTCGCGAGTTATGAATATATGGGTGAGCGATTCGCCTATAAGGTGAGCGCATCAGCCCATTATGATCCGCTAGACGATAAAGAGGTGCGTTTAGATGACTCTTATCTTTCGATGGTGTTAGGCAATTGGATTGTCACCGCAGGCACTTTGAGTCAATGGTGGGGGCCGGGGTTTGATTCTGGGTTAATTAAGTCAAATAATGCACGTCCCGCACCATCATTAATGCTTAGTCGTAATAATGCTGCTGCATTTGAAACGCCGTTGTTATCCTGGGTAGGCCCCTGGACATTAACCGCGGGTTTTAGCCGTTTGGAAGAAGAGCGAGCGGTAGCAAATCCACTGCTGTGGAATTTTCGCGGCGCTATTAGGCCACTAAAACAATTAGAGCTGGGTGTCTCGTGGACTACCATGTTTTGCGGTGAAGGTGAAGAGTGTGGTTTTTCGACCTTCTTTGATGCTATCAGTGGTGGTACTGAATGTGCGACCGGTGATGCGACCTGTGACCCAGCATTAAATACAAAAATTGGTAATCAGATGGCGGGCTTTGATGCGCGTTATTCTGATTCTTGGTTTACGGTACCCGTTGGTTTGTATTTAGAGCGTACCTGTGAAGATTCAAGTGGCTCAGCGCCCTGGAGCCTTGCTGACTGCGGCATGATGATGGGTGCGGATACTCGTTTTGCTTTTGATAGCCAGCAATACAAATTGTTTTTTGAATACACCGACACTATGGTGGCGTGTGGGACAGATCAAAGTGTTTTTAATTGTTTTTACGAACATAGCACCTATAAAAGTGGTTCGCGTTATTATGGCAGAGCTTTGGGCAGCACCTATGACAGTGATGCTAAAGTGTATGCTTTAGGCTTAGTGGGCCAGTTTAAAGACAGTCATGGTTTGAGTTCTATTCTACGTTACGCCCAGTTAAATAATGACGGCCAAAACAGTAGTAATGAATGGGCGCCCCAACCACCTAAAGAAGACGTGTTAATGTTAGAAGTGTCTTATCGTATGCCGATGTTGTCGGGAATGGTGACCTTTGGCGGTACAGTCTCTAATTCGAAGTTTGAAGTTGAAGATAATGAAACCGATGGTACGGTATTTGGCAGTTATGAATATCGTTTTTAAAGGCTAAACGGTTTAGTCATAATGCATTCAACAAAAGGGAGCTTCGGCTCCCTTTTTGTATTCTAGTTTATGAGGCTCATGCTTGTTGCAACCGATTTAATTTATCGAGGTTGGCACACTCCACAAAAAACCGTTGTGCGCTGGCCTAATTTTATCTCACTCAATAAATTACCACAGGCTGTGCAGGTTTGACCGCCGCGACCATACACATGTAGTTTTTGGGCAAAGTAACCTGGTTTACCATCGGCATTAGTGAAGTCTTTCAGCGTGGTGCCACCTTGCTTGATCGCGTGAGCTAGAATTAATTTCACCTCATTAACTAAGATGGTCAAGCGTTCAATGTCTATATTGCCAGCCGCTGTTTGTGGGTGAATACCCGCAGCAAATAATGCTTCATTGGCATAAATATTACCGACCCCGACGACAATGTGATTGTCCATCAAACACAGTTTAATGGCCTTTTTCTTACCGGCTAACGCAGTTTGCAGTTGGATAGTATTAAAGGCATCGCTTAGTGGTTCAGGCCCAAGCTTAGATAATAATGGATGGGCATCTTCGGGGAGTTCATACCATAACCAAGCACCAAAGCGGCGAGGGTCGTTATAGCGTAGCATTCGGCCGTTATTGAGGATTAAATCGATATGATCATGTTTTTCAGGCGGTGTATTGCGCGGCAAAATACGTAAACTGCCAGACATGCCCAAATGCACAATCGTGATGCCGGCATCGGTATCAATGAGTAAATATTTGGCGCGGCGACGCACGCTGTTGATTGTTTGGCCGACAATGTTTTGTGCAACATCAGGGACAGGCCAGCGTAATGAGCTATTGCGTACAATCAACTGGTCAACGGTTTGGCCGACAAGGAAAGGACTGACACCCTGGCGGGTGACCTCTACTTCTGGTAATTCTGGCATGGCTTAGCAATCTCTCTTATGGTGGGTCATCTACAATTATTCACTTTGATGCTTAGTGAGATTGTACGTTGACTATGGGCAATAGATCAGCGCGTAAGCTTGGGGGAATTTTATACCAATTGAATCCGGGTGATTGTAATAAACCTTCCTCAGTGAATAACAACCACACTTGGGGCTCGTCAATATTGGCAATGGCAAAGGTAATCTTGATAGGTTCAGAGGTATGTATGGGTTCAACTTGTAATGCAGATATAGCAATGTTTTGCCAAGCTTCAGTCCATTGCAAGCAGTTAAGGACGTCATCAGAGCACTGCCATTGACCGTTAGAGTCAGCAAGCCATTGATTATTGATGTGCAGTTGCTTTAACGGCAAGGTGCTGTCAAACAATGGCATTGCATCAGTTGGTACCTGTTCGGTTTTACTATTAATAAAGCTCAGTACAGCAATCATCATTGCTGTGACCAGGATAATAATGGTATTCCATTTTTTACGTGATAAAGCCATAAGCTCAATAGGATAATGAAACGTTATTTGAGTTTATCATCTATGGTGAGAAATACTAACTATCCTCAATGAGGTAAAGTCAGCTTGATAGAAGTAACCACCTACGGCACTGATAAATCGAAATATCTGCACGCTTTCATTATTGCTTTAGCTATTTTCGAGATACGTGAGCTATTTGTTGTTATGGGCATCTAGCTCACGCGGTAAATAAATCGGTGTCTTCACTCACACAATAGAGGTAACAAAATCACAGCGATCAGTTACAGACAATTGCTAATATCCTGCTTGGCTATCTGAACTATCTGAGCTATCTACAATTTGACTTATCTTTCCCCTATAGATTTTTCTAAAACGTGAGTTAAAGTTGCTGAATAAAAACACGCTCGCCCTTGGCAATATGCTCATCCTTTTCACCAATTACGATTAAGCAGTTGGCGGTAACCATCGAATTCAACATGCCAGAGCCTTGAGCACCGCTTGAGGTAACATGCACTTGTCCGTCTGCGGCAATATGATAAACCCCGCGTAGAAATTCAGTGCGGCCTGTTTTACTGCGCAACAACTCATCGGCAACCGCTGGCATATAACTGGGTTGCCATTGTTGTTCACCTGCCAATTGTTGTTCACCCGCAAGCTTACGTAATGCAGGTTGCACGAATTGTAAAAATGACACCATGACAGCGACAGGATTCCCCGGTAAGCCAAAGAACAAGCTGTTATTGATTTTACCTACCGCCAGAGGGCGACCGGGCCGCATATTGATGCGCCAAAAATTAATTTGACCAATTTTAGCCAGTACGGTTTTAATGTAATCAGCATTTCCTACAGACACACCACCAGAGCTAATCACAATATCTGCTTGCTCGGATGCCTGAAGTAAAGCGGCTGTAAGTGCCTGTTCATTATCTTCAATAATACCTAAGTCGATAATTTTGCAGCCTAACTTTCTGGCCATTGCTTTGATGGTGTAACGGTTAGAGTCGTAAATACAATTTGGTTTAAGGGCGTCACCTGGCTGGCTGACTTCATCGCCTGTGGAAAATACTGCCACTGTTGGTGCTTTAACCACTGATGCTTGATGAACCCCTAAAGAGGCTAATAAACCTATCTCAGCCGCACCTAAACGCTTACCTTTAACTAGGGCTACCTCATTAATAGCAATATCTTCACCGGCTAAGCGCACATGCTGACCTAGCTTAATATGAGTGGTTTCTAACAGCGTTAATTGGTTGTCCTGAGTGTCGCAAAGCTCCCGAGGTTGAATGGTATCGACACCTTGTGGGGTGGGCGCTCCGGTCATAATGCTTACCGCTTCCCCCGGTTTTACAACCTTGTCATAGCCATGGCCAGCCAGTACTTCTGCCACTATGGTGAGTGGCTTGCCAGAAGCAACATCGTGATATGCAAATCCGTAACCGTCCATAGCTGAATTAGTTTGTTGCGGAACGTTAACCGGGGAAATACAATCATTGGCTAAAACACGGTTGTCCAGTTCGTCTAAGTCGACTAACTCGGTTCCAACAATTGGTTTAACCTGGCTAAGAATATGATTAATGCCTTGCGCAACCGAAAGCCCTTGTTGGCCATCACTTGGTGTTTGTGCAGTTAAGAGATCAATCGGCAAAGTGACAGATTTAGCTTGCCAACTTTGTTGATATTGGATGACAAAATCGGCAATTTGAGCAACATTGTTGATATTTAATCGAGTCAATTCTGCTGGCGTTTGTGTGTCATCGCAGCAAGCAATAGCGACAATGTTCTCATCATGGGTATGGATTAAAGGTTTGCCATGTGACGCGCGATGTAATTCAATTTTAGGCAAGGCCAGCTTTTTAAAACCTTCGACTAAGACTATATCAACTTTATCTACTTCAATTTGTTTCAGCAGGTGAGCTAAGCTCGGGTCTGTCTCTAATGCATCCTCTGTCATTAACGCCCAGCGAACATGGGATGCTACAAGCACTTGCTTCGCGCCTGCTTTGCGCATTTCGTAACTGTCTTTGCCGGGAATGTCGACATCAAAATCATGATGGGCATGTTTGATCACCGCTAAACGAAGTCCACGACGATTCAATTCAGGAATAAGCTGTTTCAATAGTGTGGTTTTGCCGGTGCCACTGTATGCACAAAAACCAAGAACAGGGATAGACAGTGGATTATTAAAAACGGAAGACATAATGACCTCTAATTGAAAGACTGTGCTGGTTTTTATAGATAACTTGGCTGGTTACTCGACCTATCGTCCAGCAAGTTGCTCAGCAAGCTGTTGTTTTTGTTCAGGGGTATTCACATTGATAAAGGCGTTAGGTTGATCAGCAAAGCTGGTCACTTCATAGTGATGCTTGGCGTACCAAAAATCGATTTTACGTTCACCTGCATCTAGAAATGTTTTCATTGAATCACGTAAACCCGGCTTAAGTAATAACACCACAGGTTGTTCACGTATGCCATCGCTAGCCACAACAAGCTCAGCGCCTGTTTGCTGCATAGTTGCTAGCATTCTACTGGTTAAATCCTGTGGTAATAATGGGCAATCACAGGGCACTACTAATAATAAGTCTGCTTCAGTATTGCCCATCGCGGTGATCATGCCTGCTAAAGGGCCTAAATAGCCGGAGTCAATATCACTCATCACAGGGTAGCCGAACTCGCTATAACGCTGTTGATTACGATTGGCGTTGATCATAATGCGCTGTACTTGTGGTGCTAATCGAATAATCGTATGGCTAATCATCGGCTGGCTGTTTAACTCGACTAAGCCTTTATCTTCTCCGCCCATACGCCTAGCCATACCGCCGGCAAGAATAACGGCATCAATAGTCGGTTGGTGTTTACTTGGCAATGACATAGTGTGATTCCATAACAGAGTAATCTTGTTGAGTATCTAAATTAGGCACATATTGGCTTGTGTGTATAACATGTTGCTTAATATGCCAATGTTGTTGACATAACGCGGTCAAGCCACAGGTTTGATGGCTACTAATCAGTAAGCCAGTACCTTCTGATTTAAGCTGGTTTATCATGGCAAGCACAAGGCGTTGAGAGTGTTTGTCCATGTTTGAAATGGGCTCATCTAGCATGAGCAATTTAGGCTGACAGATCCAGGCCCTAGCAATCGCTAAACGCTGACGCTCACCGCCTGATAACTCACTGGCGCAATGGTGCACCAAGTCGGTAAGTTGAGCCATTTTTATTGCCTGAACTAAGCGTTGCCGTATTGCTTGTGAGCGAGCTTGTCTTACCGTTAATCCGTAGGTTAAATTGTATTCAACACTGCCATCGAATAAATAAGGGTGTTGATGTAAATACACCGCTTTACCTAGCAAAGACTCTGCTTGCCACCAAGCGGGTTGGCTAAAGCCTTGGCTGTTAATATGCCCTTGTGAAGGAGATATTAACCCCGCCAAAATCTTCATTAGAGTTGATTTTCCTGAACCATTATCACCCTGTAGATAAATGACATCCCCCTGGGTAAAGTTCAATTCGTTGACGGAAAATAGTACTTTTTGATCAAACTGCATCACCACATTAGTGGCATTGATTGTCGCCTTTGTTGTGGAGCGAATCGCTATGGTTGAAGACGATTGTCGAGTCATTAATGACTCCTTGGCAGGGCTTTACCCCGTAATGAGCCCAGAGAGAAATTCAGTACTAATGCCAGAATGAGTAACACTAATCCAAGTGCAATAGCCTGAGCAAAGTCGCCCTTGCTGGTTTCTAACGCAATGGCTGTAGGAATATTGCGGGTGACATTCATAATATTGCCACCGACCATCATAGAGCATCCTACTTCAGTTAAAATTCGACTAAATGCGGCTATAACAGCAAGCAATAATGCCGCTCGTAATTCTCGACACACAGTCCAAATAGCATGTAACCAGTTCGCACCTAATGTGCGTGATGTTTCCCACGCGCGGCGGTCGACGCTGGTAAATGCAGCTTGCGATAAGGCCACTAGCACTGGGGCGCAAATTAACATCTGACCAAAAATCATTCCATTTTGGCTAAACAACCATTTTAAATCACCCATAACACCGTTGCGGGTGAGTAATAAATACACTAATAATCCAATAACAACCGTCGGAATTGATTGTAAAGTTTGCACTAGATTAGTGACAATCCAACGGCCAGGAAAGTGAGTAAAAGCAAGTAAAAAGCCTAGCATGATGGATGGGAACAGGGTGATCAGTAGCGCAGCGAACGAGACGGAAAAAGACACATAAATGATTGACCACACATCGGGGTCAAAAGAGATCAGCAAGCCGAACGCTTGCTGCAAAAGGGCTAACCAGCCTTCACTCATTATTGATAAGTTGCCTTAAACAATTGCTCTCCTTGCACGGTGAACTCATTAATCATTTTTTGTGTAGCAGGGCTGATTAACCAGTCACTTAATGCTTGTGCACCTTGATGATTCAGCTCAGGGTATTTTGTCGGATTAATCAGCATAACTTGATAAGGGTTGGCTAATTCAGCGCCGCCTTCAAAGCTAATAGTTAAGTCCAACTTTGCTTTGTAAGCTACAAATGTACCACGGTCTGTTAGCGTATAAGCTTGTAACTCATGCGCCATTAATAGGGTTTTACCCATACCTTGACCAACCGAAGTATAGCCTTCAAAATCAGGCTTGACGTTAGTTTGTTGCCAAATCTCCAACTCTTTCATATGTGTGCCAGAGTTATCGCCACGGGAGATAAACGTGCTTGGTTTGGTGGCGATACGCTCAAATGCTTGGATAACGCTTTTAGCATTGTGCACACCAGCAGGGTCATTTTTAGGTCCTAAGACCACAAAATCGTTTTCCATAATGCCGCGAGGTTGAATGCCATAGCCGTCAGCGACAAATTTTGCTTCAGCAGCAGGAGCATGAGTCATCACTATATCTACATCACCTTGGCTGGCGAGTTTAATTGCCTGACCAGTGCCTGTGGCGATTACCTGTACCGAGTAACCTGATTGTTTTTCAAACCTAGGTAATAATGCGCTTAATAAACCAGAGTTTTCAGTACTGGTGGTCGTTGCTAATTTTATTACGCTGTGATTTTTATGCTCATGTGCTTGTAATAATGGACTAAAAACTAAGCTGCCCAACACGCTAAATGATGCCGTAATACAGGCGATTTTCTTTAACATTAAATTATCCTTTTAAACGACGATGGAATTGCATAATCCATTACTGGAGGTGTAAGTCTCGGTTTAGTAACCGTTAATACTGTCCGCTGTTAAGCAAGTTAAATGCCAATTACATAATGTGCAAATTCAGTTCACGGCAAAACCTTAATTTGTGAACCAGATCCCACGGTGGTTAAAAACACCTAAGACAAATTGTCCCAAGGTCACTTTTTGGTGGTTCATCCTGACCCAGTTTCTATCATTGAGTGCTAAAGTAACGCCAAGTTGAGCCAAAATGTCCAATCGGAGTAATTATGAGCATCGCTGTAAGCGCTAACACCAGTATGTCGGTTCTAATCGTTGACGATGAGCCTGGAATGCGCAGCTTCTTAACTAAAGCCATGTTGAAAAAATTTGCTTTAGTCGAAACCGCATCAAGTATTGCACAGGCCGAGCAACTCCGCAGCCAAGGTCATTTTGATTTGTTAATCGTCGATATTCGGTTACCCGATCGTTCAGGCATCGAATGGCATGAGGCATTAGATGATACAGACCGTCAGTCCGATATTATTTTTATGACGGGTTATGCTGACATGGATGTGGCGATTAGAGCATTACGAGCGGGCGCATCAGACTTCATCATGAAGCCGTTTCACCTAGAACAAATGATGACAGCTGTTGATCGTTGTATTGAAAAGCGTTTACTAAAGCGTGAAAATTTTATGCTAAAACGTGAGCTATCCCATGGTCAGTCTTCTACCATCATTGGCAGCAGTGACGCGATTAATGAAGTTAAGCAAGTGATAGAACGTGTTGCTCAAACCAATGCGGTTGTTTTAATTGAAGGCGAGTCAGGTACAGGTAAAGAGCTTGTCGCGCGCCAGCTACATCAGTTGAGTGGACGAGCAGGCCCATTTGTACCGGTGAATTGTGGCGCTATTGCACCAGATCTATTGGCCAGTGAGTTATTTGGTCATATAGCAGGATCATTTACCGGAGCAAAAAGCTCTCGGGAAGGATTATTTAGTTTTGCTTCCGGTGGGACTATTTTTTTAGATGAGATCGGCGAAATGCCGATGAATATGCAAACGGCACTATTAAGAGTGTTAGAACAACGTGCAATTCGCCCAGTGGGTAGTGAGAAAGAAGTGGCAATTGATGTGCGTGTTGTGGCGGCCACTAACCGGTTATTAATTGAAGAAGTCGACCAAGGCCATTTTCGTCGAGATTTGTATTACCGTTTAAATGTACTGAATATTTTAATTCCTCCTTTACGTGCTCGTCCAGAAGATGTGGTGGAATTAACCCATCATTTTACGGTACAGATATCACAGGACTTGGGCATTAAACCGGTTCTATGGAGCCATGAAGATTTACAAGTCTTAAAGCAGCATGAATGGCCAGGTAATATCCGTGAGCTTAAGAATATGATTGAGCGATGTATTTTATTAGGTAAGCCCCCTGCAGAGTATTGGAAAAAAACTGAACAAGCAGAAACAGTAGATAATTACGGCTACCCCCTAAGTTGGACATTAAAAGATGTTGAAAAACAGCATGTAACACAGGTGGTTGACTCCCATGATGGCAATAAATCCGCAGCGGCGAGAGATTTAGGCGTATCGCGAAAAACCTTAGACAGAAAGTACAAAGATTGGTTTGGGCAAGATAGTTGCGAGGATCAAAAGGAAGCTTAATCGTGTCACTTTTTAAACAAATATTCGGTATCAGTTGGCAACAAATGCAGGCTAAGGTGCGTTATCGGCTATTAATTCTGACACTATTGCCGATCTTAATGACATTAATCAGCCTAGTATTTATCACTATTTACTGGAATATTAGTTATACCAGTCAGCAATTGTTTATGAAGGTTAAAGCTGATTTATCGGTTGCTGAAAACACACTACAACAGGTTCAAATCCGTCAAGAGCAACAGCTTGTTCATCTGGCAAATTCATGGGCCTTTCAAACTGCGTTTAGTCAACTCCAACAAGATAAAAATAATCCACACGCGCAGCAGACGATCGCAGAGGTATTAACGCAAACTCAGCGGCAATTTAACTTAGATTTTTTAAGGTTAATCAGTGTAGAAGAAGTTAAAACAGATCCAGATTTAACAGCATTGTTGCGTAACAAACCTGACTCGCCATCTTCAGGTGTCATGGTGCTTCCCTCTGAGCGTTTAAAGCAAATAAACCCACAATTGGCACAATATGCCACAATTAATCTTAAAACCACTCAAAGAGCGATAGCGCCAAGCAAGCAGCAGGAACATCGCGGCTTAGTGAGTCGAAGTGTACTACCAATAATAATGAATTCAGGCTCTTCAATGCAGTGGTATCTTGATGGGGGGAATATATTCAATAAAGATACCGTGATAGTTGATTACATTCGCAATCTTGTTTATGACAAAGGGACTTTACCTGCACATTCAATTGGTACTGTGACGATTTTTTTAGACAATGTCAGAGTCAGTACTAACGTGCCAATGAATGCCTCGTCGTCACTATATTCTGAACAAAATCGCGCGCTAGGCACCTTAGTGTCAGAAGAGGTGAAGCAAAAAGTACTAGTGGATGGGCAAACTTGGGTTGATAGGGCATTTGTGTTTAATGACTGGTACATTTCCGCCTACGCCCCTTTGCTTGATATCTATGGTAAACGAGTGGGTATGGTATACACCGGTTTTTCTGAAGGACCTTTCATTCATAATTATCTACTTAATATTATTGAGTTAGGCAGTATTTTAATGCTGGTATTATTTGGCTCAGGCTTATTGGTTTATCGTGGCGCCTACAGTTTATTAAAACCCATAGAACGCATTCATCAGGTGGTTAAAGCGGTACAATCAGGCCGTAATGTTCGTATCGGTGAGCTCGGTTTAGATCGTGAGAATGAACTGGCTCATTTAGCTGAACAGTTCGATAGTATGCTGGACTTATTGCAAAGTCGAAATTTACAGATTCAAGCTGCAGCAGAGCAACTCGAATTAAAAGTGGAGCAGCGCACCAAAAGCTTGCAAGACAAAACGGAAGAGTTACAACGTAATGTCGAATTACTGAATGAAACTCGCCAGCAATTGGTCACCAATGAAAAACTAACCGCATTAGGTGAGTTAACGGCGGGTATTGCCCATGAAATTAATAATCCTACCGCTGTAATTCTAGGTAATATGGAATTATTAAAGTATGAATTGGGTGATCAAGCTGAACAAGTATCAGAAGAAATTGATCTCGTGATCCAGCAAGTGGGACGTATAAGCACTATTATTCGTAGCTTATTGCAGTACAGTCGCCCAGGTGAATTTAATGCCCCCATCGAAATGCATCAGATGACCCCGATTGTTGAAGAAGTTTTAGTCTTGGTGCGTCACTCAATACAAAAGCAAGAGGTTGTACTAGTTAAAGCGCTTAATGCAAGTTGTCCCGTTGAGGTTAATCGACCGCAGTTGCAACAAGTGCTAATTAACCTAGTTGTTAATGCCGCCCATGCTATTGAAGCTAGAAATGATACAGGTAAGGGCAAAATTTGGATCCGAACCCAAGACTGGCTTCAAGGTGATGAACCTATAGGAGTGAAAATCGAAATAGAAGATGAGGGTATAGGCATAAATCCAGAACAACTAAGTCGTATATTTGACCCATTTTATACTACCCGTAAAGACGGCACAGGTTTAGGGTTATCATTAAGCTACGGTATTATAAAACGTCTAGGTGGCACTATTGAAGTGAAGTCTACCGAAGGCAAGGGCACGGTATTTATTATTGGTCTTTATCATAGAGCTAAAGATGAATATACCAATAACCCTTACGAGGGGCTGCAGTTTAACTAAGCGATGAGATTGATGTGAAACACTGGTGGCTAAATTAAATGAAGTTTGATGATTAACAGCATGGGGATAGAATTGAGCGGTTTATCATAAACTCACGTAGCCGTATAAATATGTCGGTTAATAAATTTTAAGCAAAAAAAAGCCGGATGATTAATCCGGCCACAAAGAGTGTGAGCAATGTCGTGCTTGCGAACTCAGCGTAACAATAAAGGTGATGAATCTTTAAAATCGTAACTGAGCTTTGGAACGCAAATGAATAATAATCATTCTCATTATCGTTTGCAGGTTAAATAAACTCTTTTTTTATTCTTTACACTTCATTTACCAACTTTAAGACAATAAAAAAGCGCGATAGCCGAAACCATCACGCTTATTATGCTAATAGAATAATAAGGTTATAAAATGCGTCTTGAATGTTGATGCGTACTTAATAACTTATCTTGTAATACGCGCAATAACACCCCGTAAGCGGGTAAAAATAATCCCAAACTGACAATCAATTTAAAACCATAATCTATGGTCGCTATTTCTGGCCAGTGTTGCGCCATAAAAGTATCGGTAGAGGCATAAAATGCCACACTGAAAAAGACTAAAGTGTCGACTAAGTTACCAATTAAGGTTGACGCAGCAGGGGCTATCCACCATGCACGGGCTTTTCTTAATTGCGCAAATACCGTTATATCCATTAATTGGCCAATAAGATAAGCAATGAAGCTTGCAAAGGCGATGCGGAATACAAAAGTATTGGCTTCGAGTAAGGCGTCAAATTGTTGAAATTGGCCTTGATGAAATAGTACGCCAATTAGATATGACACAATTAAAGCAGGAAACATGGCTTTAAAAATGATTTGTCTAGCGGCTTGCTGACCAAATATGCGCACGGTTAAATCCGTGGCTAAGTACACAAAAGGAAAGCTAAATGCTCCCCAAGTGGTGTGATAGCCGAATACTTGAAACGGTAACTGAACCAAGTAATTACTGGCACAAATTATCAATATATGAAAGCTGACTAAAAATAGCAGCGCACGGCGCGTCTGCGTCGGGGTAAGTGTTAACATCTTGTGGCCTTTTTATTGAGATTAGGCGGGGTGAGGGAACCCGCAATTTTATTGGTTCTGGGTATGCTAGCACCCACAACGTGTACAGAGATTTATTATGATTATATCTTGTGCGGTCATCACCAGTAATAGGTCGCTGCCGACAAGGGGGCAGGATAATACCACTCTAGCAATAAATAGCCCAGCTTAAGCGATAAAGTTGATTGTTTAGCTCTCATATTTCTGAGTGGAATAAGAATAAAGTAACAACAATACATGCACTTAAAAATTATTTAACGACTCTCAAAAAAACTATTAAGTGAGTTGTATGGTAATGTCTATGTCAGTTTTTACGTTTGTAATTAATAAAATCAACAACAAAGCGTTTGTTTGTTGTACTTAAATATTTTGGTTTCTTTGATTCGCTTGATACCTGTTACAATAAATCATCTTGTATTTACCATGTTATCTATATGTCAGTATCTCTGCTTAAACACAATACCCTGGGACTAGAACAGTCTTGTGATGAACTATTTGTCGTAGATTCTAAAGCGTCTCTTATCGAGAATTGCCTATCCTTATATCACTCAGATAAAGCGTTAATGATACTCGGTGGTGGCAGTAATGTTGTCTTCACTGAAGATTTTGCAGGATCTGTGGTTAAAATTGCGACTAAAGGGATTGCTGTAGAACAAGAAGGGAATGAGGTACTGCTTACTGTTGAAGCTGGTGAGAGTTGGCATGAGCTGGTGGCGTATTGCGTGGAACATAATTTCTACGGTATTGAAAACTTAGCGTTAATACCCGGCACTGTTGGTGCTGCACCGATCCAAAATATCGGTGCTTACGGGGTGGAATTTAGTCAGGTTTGCCATTCTGTCGAGTTCCTCGATCTTGATTCATCACAACTGTATGAAATTATGGCTGCAGATTGCCAATTTGATTATAGAGAGTCAATTTTTAAGCAACAACTTAAACACAAAGCTGTCATTACAGCTGTCAAAATTAAGTTAACTAAAGTTTGGGTGCCGCAGCTGGACTACGCTCCATTAAACACACTTGATTCTACGACTGTCAGTGCGAAACAGGTTTTTGAACTAGTTTGCCAAATAAGACAGTCAAAATTACCAGACCCTGCGGTATTAGGAAATGTTGGCAGCTTTTTTAAAAACCCAATTATTAACACTGATAAATTTGAAACTTTAAAAGAAAAATTTCCACAAATAATCGGCTACAGCTTAGAAAATAGTCTAGTAAAACTAGCCGCAGGCTGGTTAATCGAAAATGCTGGGCTTAAAGGGTTTTCTATCGGCGGTGCATCGGTTCATCAACTGCAGGCACTAGTTTTAGTGAACTCTGCTAATGCAACCGGCAATGATATCTGTCAACTCGCGTTACATGTTATTGATGTTATTGAGCAGCGATTTGAAGTATCTCTAGAAACTGAACCTAGGATGATGGCGCAATTTGGAGAGGTCGTTTTATCATGAATGAACATTGGTCGCGTAAACGTTCAATACTGTCCTTGCTGAGCGCAGAACATTTTACTTCTGGCGAGAAAATAGCAAGTCAAATTAGCTTAACCAGAATGGCGGTTAATCAGCATATTGACTCATTATCAGAATATGGTGTTGAGATTTTTAGTGTGAAGGGCAAAGGGTATAAGCTCGCCAACCCAATAGCATTAGTTGATGAAAATAGATTGATTAACCAGATAGATAACAGATGTTTTTATTTTGATGAAATAAATAGCACTAATAGTTTTCTGTTAAGCCACCATGAAGACCTTAAGTCTGGTGATATTTGTGTTGCTGAATATCAATCAGCCGGCCGCGGCAGGCGTGGTAGGCAGTGGCAGTCTCCCTATGGTAACCATCTTTATGCATCCCTATTTTGGCGTTTTGACAGTGATGTAACCAAAGCTATGGGGTTAAGTCTGGTTATAGCGTGCTCAATCGTCAAAGCGTTAACTGATATGGGTGTGACTGGGCTAGGGCTTAAATGGCCTAATGATATTTATTTAGAGGGTAAAAAGCTGGCTGGAATTTTAATTGAAGTGGCGCAAACCAATGCACAACAAACTGAGCTGGTAATCGGCTTTGGGATTAACATGAGTATGTCGGCTGTACAGGGCGAACTTATTGATCAGCCTTGGAGCGATTTAACTAGCCAAAATCAATTGCCCGATAAAACCTTGTTATTGGCAAAGCTACATCAGCACTTAAAAAGTGATATTCAACTGTTTGATAAGCAGGGTTTGGTTCCATTTATTGATTTTTGGCAGCAATACGACTTATTTACTGACAAGCCTATCAAGTTGCTGATGGCGCCTAATGAAGTTGAAGGTGTTTACAAGGGAATAGATCAACAAGGAGGGATTATAATTGATACTAATGAAGGGCTAAAAACCTTTATTGGCGGTGAAATAAGTTTACGACGCGCCTAACTTAGCGCGTGTGAACTTAAGGTTACTTTCTCAGTAACACATTATCCATTAGGTGATTTTCACCTTTTTTGAGGATCAAATTTGCGCGTTCTCGAGTCGGTTGAATATTCAAGTTTAAATTTGGGCCATTAATCGTGTCCCAAATATTAGCAGAAATGGCATTTGCCTCACTATCGGACAATGCCGCGTAGTGATGGAAAAATGATAATGGGTCGCTAAATGCGCCTTTTCGAAATTGCAAAAATCGCTGCTGGTACCATTCTTTTAATAAATGTTCTTCTGCATCGACATATATCGAAAAGTCGACAAAGTCAGATACAAATGGACGTCTTAAATCAATGGGAGAATCTAGACCTGTTTGTAAAACATTTAACCCTTCAAGTATAAGAATATCCGGTTGTTCTATCACTTGATGTTGATCATGACATCGATCATAGGTCACATGGGAATATAAAGGGGCTAAAACACGCGGTTCACCGGTTTTCACTGCGGAAATGAAGTCGACTAACATTTTCATGTCATAACTTTCAGGAAAGCCTTTGCGCTGGAGTAATCCCTTGCGTTTTAAGTCTGCTAGTGGGTACAGGAAACCATCGGTTGTGACTAAATCGACTTTTGGATGTTCTGGCCAGCGTTGTAATAAGGTTTGCAGAATACGTGCAGTGGTACTTTTTCCAACAGCAACACTACCTGCAATACTGATAATGTAGGGTGAACGAGAAGCGCTTTGCTCCAAGAACTTGTCTACAATCATTCCCCGTTGTTGCTTAGCTCCTACGATAAGGTTAAGTAACCGACTTAATGGTAGATAAATGTCAGTTACTTCATCTAATGATAACTTCTCATTCATGCCCCTTAGGTTTTCAAGCTCTTCCTGACATAATGTTAAGGGAACAGAATTGCGCAACTCCGCCCATTTATGACGTTCGAAGGAGAGATATAGCGCTTGTTGAATGCTGTTTTTCATTAATAAGCCAACTTTATACTGGGTCTGGCACATTACACGATCCGTATTACTGGAACAATACTTTAAGATTCAATTAACTGACCGAATAAAAATAATGGTTAATTATTGGTTATATTTAACGCTTCGCGAATAAAAAAACGACAATTGAGAGTTTATTTAGCTTTTTTATAATTTTTCTATTGCACTTAGCGCCACATTTACCTAATATCCGTTCCCGAAATGATGCGCCGGCATAGCTCAGTTGGTAGAGCAACTGACTTGTAATCAGTAGGTCCCGAGTTCGACTCTTGGTGCCGGCACCATTTTTCTGGAGGGGTTCCCGAGTGGCCAAAGGGATCAGACTGTAAATCTGACGGCTCAGCCTTCGAAGGTTCGAATCCTTCTCCCTCCACCATTTTTTAGGTAGTTAGGTAGCCTATGTAGGTTGCGCGGATGTCGTATAATGGTATTACTCCAGCCTTCCAAGCTGATAACGCGGGTTCGATTCCCGCCATCCGCTCCAAGTTTGTTTGCTGATATGGCTCAATTAATTGAGCAAACCTTAAGTCAAGGTTAGTCGGTATTACTGCCATGCTTATCAGCACAATCCTACAAAAAATAATCGCCTGACTAAAAAATCGATTCGATGTCATATATATGCATCGGATTTTTATTATGTGTGTGTTTTCATCACCAAACTATTGGATTGAGGCTATACCATGGCAAAAGCTAAATTTGAACGTAAGAAGCCCCACGTAAACGTAGGCACCATCGGTCACGTTGACCATGGTAAAACAACTTTAACTGCAGCTATTTCTGCTGTGTTAGCTAAGACTTATGGTGGTGAAGTGCGTAACTTCGCTCAAATCGATAACGCTCCAGAAGAGCGTGAGCGCGGTATTACTATTAATACTTCTCACATCGAATATGACACACCAATTCGTCACTATGCACACGTCGACTGTCCAGGTCACGCGGATTATGTTAAAAACATGATCACTGGTGCTGCACAGATGGATGGCGCAATCTTAGTAGTTGCAGCTACAGACGGCCCAATGCCACAAACACGTGAGCACATCCTACTTTCTCGTCAAGTAGGTGTACCTTTCATCATCGTATTCATGAACAAATGTGACATGGTTGATGACGAAGAGCTATTAGAATTAGTAGAAATGGAAGTGCGTGAGCTTCTTTCAGAATACGACTTCCCAGGTGATGACTTACCAGTTATCCAAGGTTCTGCATTAAAAGCGTTAGAAGGCGATGCAGCATGGGAAGGTAAGATTCTTGAGCTTGCAGAAGCACTAGATACTTATATTCCAGAGCCAGAGCGTGACATCGATAAGCCATTCCTACTACCAATCGAAGACGTATTCTCGATTTCAGGTCGTGGTACAGTGGTAACTGGTCGTGTTGAGCGTGGTATTGTACGCGTATCAGACGAAGTTGAAATTGTAGGTGTTAAAGACACAACTAAAACAACTTGTACTGGCGTAGAAATGTTCCGTAAGCTACTTGACGAAGGTCGTGCTGGCGAGAACTGTGGTGTGTTATTACGTGGTACTAAGCGTGATGACGTAGAACGTGGCCAAGTACTAGCTAAGCCTGGTTCAATCAACCCACACACTACTTTCGAATCAGAAGTATACGTGTTATCAAAAGAAGAAGGCGGACGTCACACTCCATTCTTCAAAGGATACCGTCCACAGTTCTATTTCCGTACAACGGACGTAACTGGTACTATCGAATTGCCAGAAGGCGTAGAAATGGTAATGCCTGGTGACAACATCAAGATGGTTGTTACTTTGATTTACCCAATCGCGATGGACGACGGTTTACGTTTTGCTATCCGTGAAGGTGGCCGTACAGTTGGTGCTGGTGTTGTAGCTAAAATTATTGCTTAATTGCGAATTTAGTTAACACTGAAAAAGGAAGCTTAGGCTTCCTTTTTTGTTTTGGCTGCCTGCATTAAGATAAAACGCAAGTTTTTTACTGATTTATTCGCATAAGACCACCAGTCATGTTGCGAATAGAGCTGAATCAGAATACAATCTATGACCGATTTTTGACCCTGTGCTGTGATAGTTTCTGGGGTAACTCGGGAATGTAGTGGCAGTTCACTGTTGCTAAGCTCAGGTCGTATTGAGTAACGGAATTAACAGATGACAACAAGTACTGAAAGCCAGGGTAATTCTCTGGATATCGTGAAATGGAGCGTGGCTGTATTGCTAGTTTTAGCAGCAGTTATTGCTAACCAATTTTTTGCAGAAGCCAGTGTAGTGGCTCGTGTTGCTGGTGTAATTGTCACTTTTGCAATTGCTGGCTTCATAGCATTTCAAACCGTTAAAGGTAAGCAAGCACTTTCATTTGCTCGCGAAGCACATATTGAAGTGCGTAAAGTGATTTGGCCAACTCGCCAAGAAGCTCTTACCACAACGTTTATCGTTCTTGCTGCAACAGGTGTTGTTGCATTGATCCTTTGGGGATTAGACGCAATCTTATTGCGAGTTGTGAATTTAATTACAGGCGTATAGGCATTTAAACATGACTGAAGCTACAGAAGCGAAGAAAAGATGGTATGTTATTCAAGCCTTTTCAGGTTATGAAGGTCGTGTACTTAAAACACTACTTGAACATATCAAAATGCACAGTATGGAAGATTACTTCGGCGAGATTTTAGTGCCAACAGAAGAAGTCGTTGAAATGCGTGCAGGTCAACGTCGTAAAAGTGAGCGTAAATTCTTTCCGGGCTATGTGTTAGTACAAATGGAAATGAATGATGATAGCTGGCACTTAGTAAAGAGCATTCCTCGTGTAATGGGCTTTATTGGTGGTACATCAGATCGTCCAGCGCCGATTTCAGAGAAAGAAGCAAATAACATACTACAGCGTTTACAGGACACTGTTACTTCGCCGACACACCGTGTTATTTATGAACCAGGTGAAGTGGTTCGTGTGTGTGACGGACCATTTGCAGATTTTAACGGAACTATCGAAGAAGTCGATTATGAGAAGAATCGCGTTAAAGTTTCTGTGATGATTTTTGGTCGCTCAACACCTGTTGAACTTGATTTTCATCAGGTTGAAAAAAGCTGATTAAAATAACCACAAAATATTGATTGTTTGCGGGTGTGGATTTTTGTATAATTCGCACCCGTTGTTTCAGGGGGAGCAAATTGGCATGTCGCCAAGATGCGTTTGAACCCAAATAGAGGAAATGTCGACATGGCAAAGAAGATTGAAGCTTATATTAAGCTACAAGTAGCAGCCGGTGCTGCAAACCCGTCTCCACCAGTTGGTCCTGCTTTAGGTCAAAAAGGTGTGAACATCATGGAATTCTGTAAAGCATTCAACGCTCGTACTGAAAAGTTCGAAAAAGGCATGCCAATTCCTGTTGTTATCACTGTATACAGTGACCGTTCTTTCACTTTTGAAACTAAGACTCCACCTGCATCTTTCCTACTGCTTAAAGCAGCTGGTTTGAAATCAGGTTCAGGCCGTCCTAATACACAGAAAGTAGGAACTATCAAGCGTAGCGCTGTTCAGGAAATTGCTGAATCTAAAGCGGCTGATATGACTGGTGCTGATATTGAAGCGATGACTCGCTCAATTGAAGGTACTGCACGTTCAATGGGTTTGGTAGTAGAGGACTAATATAATGGCAAAGCTAAGTAAACGCGCTCGCGTAATTCGCGAAAAAGTTGATGGTACTAAGCAGTATGACATCAACGAAGCAGTAGCACTTTTAAAAGAATTAGCAACAGCTAAATTCGTAGAAAGTGTTGACGTAGCTGTTAACCTTGGTATCGATCCTCGTAAATCAGATCAAAACGTACGTGGTGCTACTGTACTTCCACACGGTACTGGTCGTGACGTTCGTGTTGCTGTATTCACTCAAGGTGCAAACGCTGAAGCTGCTAAAGCTGCGGGTGCTGAACTTGTGGGTATGGACGACCTAGCTGCTCAAATTAAAGCTGGCGAAATGAACTTTGACGTTGTTATCGCATCACCAGACGCAATGCGCGTTGTTGGTATGTTAGGTCAAATCTTAGGCCCACGTGGTTTAATGCCTAACCCTAAAACTGGTACTGTAACGCCTAACGTTGCAGAAGCAGTTAAGAATGCTAAAGCTGGTCAAGTTCGTTACCGCAACGACAAAAACGGTATTATCCACACTACTATCGGTAAAGTGGATTTCACTGTTGAACAGTTAAAAGAAAACTTAGAAGCGTTAGTGTCAGCACTGAAAAAGGCTAAGCCTGCAGTTGCTAAAGGCATTTACGTGAAAAAAGTTAGCATCTCTACCACTATGGGTGCAGGTGTTGCAGTCGACCAAGCTAGCTTGGAAGACATTAAGTAATTTTACAATTTGCGCGCATTAGTCTACAATGCGCGCAAATTGTGGGTTGAAGCTCCTTTTACTTGATATTGCCTTAATTCATTAAGGTATATTGGCTAAAAAGTGAGTTTCCGTCCAAGACCGCAGGTGTTTATCGTAAGGTTAACTTAATTTCCTGCGTAGACGGTGTCAGGCCCCAGCTAAATTTTTTTACTGGAAAATCTGCACCGTAAGTAGCCATCTACATATTGTATTTGGTTTGGTAAATTCTAGGGATTTCCCTAGGTAGAATCCAGGAGTAAAGCCTAATGGCATTAAGACTCGAAGACAAAAAGGCAATTGTTGCTGAAGTCAACGAAGCTGCCAAAGGTGCGCTTTCTGCAGTTGTTGCCGATTCACGCGGTGTAACTGTAAGTGCCATGACTGTTCTGCGTAAAGCAGCTCGCGCTAATGGTGTTTATGTACGTGTAGTACGTAACACTTTAGCTAAGCGTGCTGTTGAAGGTACTTCATTTGAATGCCTTGCAGAAACGTTCACTGGCCCAACTTTAATCGCCTTCTCTCTAGAGCACCCAGGTGCTGCAGCGCGTCTTTTAAAAGATTTCGCTAAAGAGCAAGCAAAGTTTGAAGTTAAAGGTGCAGCTTTCGAAGGGATGTTTATCCCTGCAGTTGAAATTGATCGTTTAGCGAAACTACCAACATACGACGAAGCACTAGCTCAGTTAATGATGACTATGAAAGAAGCATCTGCTGGCAAGTTCGTACGTACATTGGCCGCCCTTCGCGATCAAAAACAAGAAGCCGCTTAATTATAAGTTGGCCGCTTAATAAAATTGAATTCAGAACAATAGGAAATATTTCTAATGTCTATCACTAAAGACCAAATCTTAGAAGCTTTCGCAGCAATGTCTGTAATGGAAGTTGTTGAACTAATCGAAGCAATGGAAGAGAAATTCGGTGTTTCTGCTGCTGCTGCAACTGTAGCTGTTGGCGATGCTGGCGCAGCTGCTGAAGAGCAAACAGAATTCGACGTAATTCTTACTTCTCACGGTGCTAACAAAGTTGCTGTAATTAAAGCACTTCGTGGCGCTACAGGTCTAGGCCTGAAAGAAGCTAAAACTATGTCAGAATCTTCTCCAATTGCAGTTAAAGAAGCTGTTTCTAAAGAAGAAGCTGAAGCGCTTAAAGCTGAGTTAGTTGCAGCTGGTGCAGAAGTTGAAATCAAGTAAGTTTTAGTTAACTTACTCACCCAAGCAATTGGGTGAAGGCTGGCGGTTTTTTAACCGTCGGCCTTTTTTGCGCTCTATGCGCAGGCGATTTTTTATTCACCGTTTATCGCCAGTTTTAGCAGTTCCTAGCAGAGATTACTGGTTAGGTTCTTGCGACAACGGTGACGGGCAAACGCGCTGATTTATATTAAAAAATTAATGTATTTCAGTCTTGGTCACACTAGTAAGTAGAGGAAACCCATGGTTTACTCCTATTCTGAAAAGAAGCGTATTCGCAAAGATTTTGGTAAGCGTCCAAAGGTTTTGGACATCCCTTATCTATTGTCTATCCAGTTAGACTCTTTTAAGAAATTCACCGATCAAGATCCTACGGGTGAACGCGGTTTTGAAGCGGCATTTCGTAGCGTTTTTCCTATCAAGAGCTTTTCTGGTTATTCTGAGCTGCAATATGTCAGTTATAAACTAGGCGAGCCAGTTTTTGATGTGAAAGAATGTCAGATCCGTGGTGTCACTTATTCAGCTCCACTGCGTGTTAAATTACGCATGGTGTTGTTTGATCGTGAAGCTGCAGCTGGCACAGTAAAAGATATTAAAGAACAAGAAGTCTACATGGGTGATATCCCATTGATGACTGATAACGGTACGTTCGTTATCAACGGTACTGAGCGTGTTATTGTGTCTCAGTTACACCGTAGTCCTGGCGTATTCTTTGATCATGACCGTGGTAAAACCCACTCTTCCGGTAAAGTGCTTTATAACGCACGTATTATTCCTTACCGTGGTTCATGGCTTGACTTTGAATTCGATCCTAAAGACGCATTATTCGTCCGTATTGACCGTCGTCGTAAATTACCTGCGACTATCATGCTACGTGCGTTAGATTTTTCTACTCAAGACATCCTAGACTTATTCTTTGAGCGTATTCAGTTCAAGATTAAGAAAGATTCTTTAGTGATGTCATTAGTTCCTGATCGCTTACGCGGTGAGACAGCTAGCTATGACATTAAAGATGCTGAAGGCAGTCTGTTAGTTGAAGCTGGCCGTCGTATTACTGCGCGCCATATTAAGCAACTTGAAAAAACCAACACCACTGAGCTTGAAGTGCCAGTGGATTATATTGTTGGTAAGTATGCTGCACAAGATTATATCGATGAAGATACTGGTGAAGTATTAGTGACAGCAAACAGCGAAATCTCATTAGAAGATTTAGCTAATTTGTCATTAGCCGGCATTAAAGAAATTGATACGTTATTTATCAATGACCTTGATCATGGTGCTTATATCGCAGACACACTGCGCATAGATTCAACAACTAACCGCTTAGAAGCATTAGTTGAAATCTATCGTATGATGCGTCCTGGCGAGCCACCAACCAAAGATGCTGCTGAAGGTTTATTCCAAAACCTATTCTTTAGTGAAGAACGTTATGACTTATCAAAAGTAGGTCGTATGAAGTTTAACCGTCGTCTTGAGATTGCTGAAGATGAAGGTTCAGGTGTTCTGTCTAAAGAAGACATCGTTTGTGTTATGAAGAAAATCATCGAAATCCGTAACGGGTACGATGAAGTCGACGATATTGACCATTTAGGTAACCGTCGTATTCGTAGCGTAGGTGAGATGGCTGAAAACCAATTCCGTGTTGGTTTAGTCCGTGTTGAGCGTGCTGTTCGTGAACGTCTATCTTTAGGCGATTTAAACGAATTAATGCCACAAGACTTAATTAACGCTAAGCCAATTTCTGCGGCAGTGAAAGAATTCTTCGGTTCTTCACAGTTGTCACAGTTTATGGACCAAAACAATCCTTTATCAGAAGTGACGCATAAGCGTCGTATTTCTGCTCTAGGTCCAGGTGGTTTGACCCGTGAACGCGCAGGCTTCGAAGTCCGTGACGTACATCCAACTCACTATGGTCGTTTATGTCCAATTGAGACCCCAGAGGGTCCAAACATTGGTCTAATCAACTCGCTAGCCAGTTTTGCTCGTACAAACTCGTACGGCTTCCTAGAAACGCCATACCGTAAAGTGGTAGACGGTGTTATTACTGATGAAGTTGAATACTTATCAGCAATCGAAGAAGGTCGTTATGTTATTGCGCAAGCTAACATCGAAGTTGATGCAGCTGGTCGTATGGTTGAAGACCAAATAGCTTGTCGTCATAAAGGTGAATCTACCTTTATGCGTGCAGCTGACGTTCAGTACATGGATGTTTCGCCACAACAGATTATTTCTGTTGCAGCGTCATTAATTCCGTTCTTAGAACACGATGATGCTAACCGTGCATTGATGGGTGCAAACATGCAACGTCAAGCCGTTCCTACACTGCGTGCTGATAAGCCGTTAGTAGGTACTGGTATTGAACGTACTCTTGCTGTTGACTCTGGTGTTGTGGTGGTGGCTAAACGTGGCGGTGTGGTTGACTATGTTGACGCTAGCCGTATCGTTGTTAAAGTTAATGAAGACGAGCTACGCGCAGGCGAAGCCGGTATCGACATTTACAACCTAACAAAATATACCCGTTCAAACCAAAACACTTGTATTAACCAACGTCCTTGTTGTTTTGCTGGTGATCCAGTGGTTCGTGGTGATGTTTTAGCTGATGGTCCTTCTACGGATCTTGGCGAATTGGCCCTTGGTCAAAACATGCGTATCGCGTTCATGCCTTGGAATGGTTATAACTTCGAAGATTCGATCTTAATTTCTGAGCGCGTAGCGCAAGAAGATCGTTTTACTACTATCCATATCCAAGAGCTTTCTTGTATTGCTCGTGATACTAAATTGGGTAGCGAAGAAATCACGGCTGATATTCCAAACGTAGGCGAGTCTGCTTTATCTAAATTAGATGAATCAGGTATCGTTTATATTGGTGCAGAAGTGAAGGGCGGCGATATTCTTGTGGGTAAAGTGACACCCAAGGGTGAAACACAGTTAACTCCAGAAGAGAAACTACTCCGAGCTATTTTTGGTGAGAAAGCTTCTGACGTTAAGGACAGCTCATTACGTGTTCCTAACTCAGTGAAAGGCACCATCATCGACGTTCAGGTATTTACCCGTGACGGCGTTGAAAAAGACAAACGTGCACTTGAAATTGAAGACATGCATGTTCGTCAAGCTCGTAAAGACTTAGGCGAAGAATTCAAGATCCTTGAAGACGGCGTATTAGGCCGTGCGCGTAACTTGTTATTAGCTGCTGGTTTCTCTGAAGCTAAATTAGCTGAGTTACCACGCAAAGACTTGCTAATCCAAGTGATTGACGATGAAGCAAAACAAACTGAACTTGAGCAGTTAGCTGAACAGCACGAAGAGCTGCGCGCTGACTTTGACAAGAAGTTTGAAACTAAGCGTCGTAAGATCACTCAAGGTGATGATTTAGCTCCAGGCGTACTGAAAATTGTTAAGGTTTACTTAGCCGTTAAACGTACTATCCAGCCTGGTGATAAAATGGCGGGTCGTCATGGTAACAAAGGTGTTATCTCGAAGATTTGTCCAGTCGAAGACATGCCATATGATGAAGAAGGTAATCCAGTAGACATCGTACTAAACCCATTGGGCGTACCATCGCGTATGAACATCGGTCAGGTACTTGAAGTTCACATGGGTGCTGCTGCGAAAGGCATTGGTAATAAGATTACCGCTATGCTTGAAGAGCAACGAGAAATTGCTGTACTTCGTGATTACATCAAGCAAGTCTATGAATTAGGTGATGACGTGTTACAACGCGTTGATATCGATTCATTTACTGATGATGAAGTTGTACGTTTGGCGACTCACCTTAAGGGTGGTATCCCAATCGCAACACCAGCATTCGATGGTGCTAAAGAGAAAGAGATCAAGCAAATGCTTGCTCTTGCAGGCTTACCTGAGTCTGGTCAGTTGACATTATGTGACGGCCGTACCGGTAACGAGTTTGAGCGTAAAGTGACCGTTGGTTACATGTACATGCTTAAACTGAACCACTTAGTTGATGATAAGATGCACGCCCGTTCTACTGGTTCGTACAGCTTAGTTACACAACAACCATTGGGCGGTAAAGCTCAATTTGGTGGTCAACGTTTCGGTGAGATGGAAGTGTGGGCACTTGAAGCATACGGTGCAGCTTATACTCTACAGGAAATGCTGACAGTTAAGTCGGATGACGTTAATGGTCGTACTCAGATGTATAAAAACATCGTCGACGGTAACCATCAGATGCAACCAGGCATGCCTGAGTCTTTCAACGTATTGTTGAAGGAAATTCGTTCACTTGGTATTAATATCGAGCTGGATCAAGAGTAAGCATCGCACTTAAGCAATGTTTGGTAACCAAGGGTGCTTTGCATCAGCAAAGCACCTGGTTTAACTCCTTCAGGAGAGAAACGTGAAAGACTTATTAAAGTTTCTTAAACAGCAAAGTAAGACTGAAGAATTTAGCGGAATTAAAATTGGATTGGCTTCGCCTGATCTAATCCGCTCTTGGTCATTTGGTGAAGTTAAAAAACCAGAAACCATTAACTACCGTACATTCAAACCTGAACGTGAAGGTTTGTTCTGCGCGCGTATCTTTGGTCCGGTTAAAGATTACGAATGTTTGTGTGGTAAATACAAACGTCTTAAGCACCGTGGTGTAATTTGTGAAAAGTGTGGCGTAGAAGTTACCCAGACTAAAGTGCGTCGTGAGCGCATGGGTCACATTGAACTGGCTAGCCCAGTTGCACATATTTGGTTCTTAAAATCATTACCGTCTCGTATCGGCTTAATGTTAGATATGACGTTACGTGATATTGAACGCGTACTGTACTTTGAATCATTTGTTGTGATCGAGCCTGGCATGACCACGCTTGAACGCGGCCAAATGCTGACCGAAGAAACGTATTTAGATGCGTTAGAAGAGTACGGCGATGAGTTCGAAGCTAAGATGGGTGCTGAGGCAGTTTTAGAATTGCTACGTGCTATCGATCTTGAGCAACAAATCGAACAAATGCGCGAAGAGTTACCATCAATAAATTCAGAAACTCGTCGCAAAAAAGTGACCAAGCGTTTGAAATTGATGGAAGCATTCTTCACATCTGGCAACAAGCCAGAGTGGATGATCTTAAAAGTGTTACCGGTTCTTCCACCTGATCTACGCCCATTAGTGCCGTTAGATGGTGGTCGTTTCGCGACATCTGATCTTAACGATCTATATCGTCGTGTGATTAACCGTAACAACCGTTTGAAGCGTCTGTTAGATTTAGCTGCGCCTGACATTATCGTACGTAACGAAAAGCGTATGTTACAAGAGTCAGTTGATGCGCTATTAGATAACGGTCGTCGTGGTCGTGCTATTACCGGTTCTAACAAGCGCCCGCTTAAATCTTTGGCTGATATGATCAAAGGTAAGCAAGGTCGTTTCCGTCAGAACTTACTTGGTAAGCGTGTTGACTATTCTGGTCGTTCGGTAATTACCGTAGGTCCTACTTTACGTTTGCACCAGTGTGGTCTTCCTAAGAAGATGGCACTTGAGCTATTTAAACCATTTATCTATGGCAAATTAGAAGGTCGTGGCCTAGCTACAACCATCAAAGCTGCTAAGAAAATGGTTGAGCGTGAACAGGCTGAAGTATGGGATGTGTTAGACGAAGTAATTCGTGAACATCCAGTTATGCTTAACCGTGCACCAACACTTCACAGACTAGGTATTCAAGCATTTGAACCTGTTCTGATTGAAGGTAAAGCGATTCAATTACATCCGTTAGTTTGTGCGGCATACAACGCCGACTTCGACGGTGACCAAATGGCGGTACACGTACCATTAACGCTTGAAGCTCAGTTAGAAGCTCGTGCGCTAATGATGTCTACCAACAACATTTTGTCACCTGCTAACGGTGAGCCAGTAATTACGCCGTCTCAAGACGTTGTATTAGGTTTGTACTACACAAGTCGCGAATGTATTAATGGCCGCGGTGAAGGTATGGCATTCTCTGACGTGTCAGAAGTAGAGAAAGCTTATGCTACTGGTGCTGTTGAGATACATGCACGCGTTAAAGTACGTGTTACAGAGACAACTATCGCTGAAGATGGTGAAAGAACTAAGGCTACTCGTATCGTTGATACAACAGTAGGACGTGCGCTTTTATCATTAATTCTGCCTGAAGGCTTATCATATGATTTGGTTAACCAAAACATGGGTAAGAAGCAGATTTCTAAATTGTTGAACACTTGTTATCGTCAACTAGGCCTTAAAGATACCGTTATCTTTGCTGACCAATTAATGTATACCGGTTTCCGTTTTGCAACTATCTCTGGTGCCTCTGTAGGTATCGATGACATGGTTATTCCTGACGAGAAATACACCTTAGTTGCAGATGCTGAAGCTGAAGTGCTTGAAATTCAAGAGCAGTTCCAGTCTGGTCTAGTAACTGCCGGTGAGCGTTACAACAAAGTCATCGATATCTGGGCATCTGCCAACGAAAAAGTATCGAAAGCGATGATGGAAAACCTGTCAATTGAGACAGTGATTAACCGTGATGGCGTGCCAGAGCAACAAGCTTCGTTTAACAGCATCTATATGATGGCTGACTCGGGCGCTCGTGGTAGTGCTGCACAGATCCGTCAGCTAGCGGGTATGCGTGGTTTGATGGCTAAGCCTGATGGCTCAATCATCGAAACCCCAATTACCGCTAACTTCCGTGAAGGCCTAAACGTACTTCAGTACTTTATTTCTACTCACGGTGCGCGTAAAGGTCTTGCCGATACCGCATTGAAAACAGCTAACTCGGGTTATCTAACTCGTCGTCTTGTTGACGTTGCACAAGATTTAGTGGTTATTGAAGATGATTGTGGTGTTGAACACGGTCTAACAATGAAGCCGCTTATTGAAGGTGGTGATGTAGTTGAGCCATTGCGTGAACGCGTACTGGGTCGTGTGGTTGCTATTGATGTATTGAAGCCTGGTACTGAAGAAGTATTAGCGCCGCGTAATACATTACTAGACGAAGCATGGTGTGACACATTAGAAGAGCACAGCATCGATGAAGTTATCGTACGCTCTGTAATTACCTGTGACACAGATTTTGGTGTGTGTGCGGCATGTTACGGTCGTGATTTGGCTCGTGGTCATATTATTAACCACGGTGAAGCGATTGGTGTTGTTGCGGCGCAGTCTATTGGTGAACCTGGTACACAGTTAACCATGCGTACGTTCCACATTGGTGGTGCGGCATCTCGAGCTTCTGCAGAAAACAACGTTCAAGTTAAGAACGCGGGTTCTCTGAAGTTACACAATGCTAAGCATGTTTCTAACATAGACGGTAAGCTTGTAATTGTTTCTCGTTCATCTGAACTAGCCATCATTGATGAACTAGGTCGTGAGAAAGAACGTTACAAAGTGCCATACGGTACCGTTTTAGAAAAACTGGAAGATACTGAAGTGGCAGCTGGCGACATAATCGCTAACTGGGATCCACATACTCACCCAATTATTTCTGAAGTTGCCGGTACAGTTAAGTTCGTTGACATGATCGACGGCGTAACCATGACACGTCAAACAGACGAGTTAACAGGTCTTTCTTCTGTTGTTGTGCTTGACGTTGGTGCACGTACTTCAGCGGGTAAAGAAATGCGCCCAGCAATCCGCTTAGTCGATGCTAATGGTAATGACTTAATGATCCCTGGTACTGAAGTACCAGCTCAATACTTCTTACCAGGTAATGCGATTGTAGCAAAAGATGATAACGCGAAAATTAACGTTGGTGACGCATTAGCACGTATTCCTCAAGAATCGTCTAAAACACGTGACATCACCGGTGGTCTTCCACGTGTTGCTGACTTATTCGAAGCGCGTAAGCCAAAAGAGCCTGCAATTCTTGCAGAAATCTCTGGTACTATTTCGTTCGGTAAAGAAACTAAAGGCAAGCGTCGTCTAGTGATTACTCCTGCCGATGGCGGCGATCATTATGAAGAGATGATCCCTAAGTGGCGTAACTTAAACGTGTTCGAAGGTGAAAAAGTCGAACGTGGAGAAGTTATTGCTGACGGCCCAGAAGCGGCACACGACATCTTACGTCTTCGTGGTATACATCATGTAGCAAACTACATTGTTAACGAAGTACAGGACGTTTACCGCCTCCAGGGTGTGAAGATCAACGATAAACATATCGAAGTGATCATTCGTCAGATGCTACGTAAGTGTATTATCACTTCTTCCGGCGACACTGACTTCTTAGAAGGTGAGCAAGCTGAAGTGGCTCGCGTTAAGATCGCTAACCGCGAACTTGAAGCGCAAGGCAAGATGCCTGCATTGTTTGAGCGTGATTTATTAGGTATAACTAAAGCTTCTTTAGCTACCGAATCATTCATCTCAGCAGCATCGTTCCAAGAAACGACTCGTGTGTTAACTGAAGCTGCAGTCGGTGGTAAGAGTGATCCATTACGTGGTCTGAAAGAAAACGTAATCGTAGGTCGTTTGATCCCAGCGGGTACTGGTTATGCTTATCATAAGACTCGTAACGAAGAACGTGCTAAAGCAGCCGCTTCTGGTGGCAAGGTTGAAGCACCAAAAGTGACAGCAAGCGAAGCTGAACAGAACTTAGCAGACTTACTTAATTTGGCAGGAAGCTAAGATTAAGTTGCGAAAATGTTAATAAAAGGCGCCTTTGGCGCCTTTTTTATTCGAATTTCGATCAAAAGTTGGCTATTTCTTGACAGATTGGCATTACCTTTCTAAAATTCCGCGTCCCACCATTGTGGGATATAGATTTTTCACACCTAATTGTTGAGTTATTCAACTGTCGGAGCTATACATGGCAACTGTAAACCAGTTGGTACGTAAGCCACGTGCGCCAAAAGTCGAAAAGACTAATGTGCCTGCGTTGAATGCGTGCCCACAAAAACGTGGTGTTTGTACTCGTGTGTACACTACAACACCAAAAAAACCAAACTCTGCTCTACGTAAAGTAGCTCGTGTGCGTCTTACTAACGGTTTCGAAGTAACTTCGTACATCGGTGGTGAAGGCCATAACTTGCAAGAGCATAGTGTAATCTTAATCCGTGGTGGTCGTGTTAAAGACTTACCCGGTGTGCGTTACCACACTGTTCGTGGCGCATTAGATTGTGCAGGCGTGACTACACGTCGCCAAGGCCGTTCTAAATACGGTGCTAAGCGTCCTAAGTCTTAACGTATCCCGTTAGAAGTAAGGCCAAGCTAGTATTATTTAACATTCCAGTTTTGGAAATACCTGAAGCATACGGAGAATTAATATGCCAAGACGTCGCGTTGTAGGACAACGTAAAATCCTACCAGATCCAAAGTTTCACAGTGAGTTGTTGGCTAAGTTCATCAACGTCATTATGCAAGACGGCAAAAAGTCGACTGCAGAAAAAATTATCTACAAGGCGTTAGATGTTGTCGCTGAAAAGAAAAGCGAAGATCATTTATCTATCCTTGAAGCAGCTCTTGATAACGTACGTCCATCAGTCGAAGTTAAATCTCGTCGCGTTGGTGGTTCTACTTATCAAGTACCATGTGAAGTTCGTCCAGTGCGTCGTAACGCACTAGCGATGCGCTGGTTAGTTGAAGCTGCTCGCAAACGTGGTGAAAAATCTATGGCTCTACGTCTAGCAGGTGAAATGCTAGATGCGTCTGAAAACAAAGGTACTGCGGTTAAGAAACGTGAAGACGTTCACCGCATGGCAGAAGCTAACAAAGCGTTTGCTCATTACCGTTGGTAATATAATGGGGCGGGCATTAGCCCGCTCCATATTGTTGATATTGTCTAAAGCAAATTTTGCTTTAGTTGAGAGGGTATAATCGTGGCTCGTACAACCCCAATTGAGCGTTACCGAAATATCGGCATCGTCGCTCATGTGGACGCAGGTAAAACTACCACAACTGAACGTGTTTTGTTCTATACCGGTCTGTCTCATAAAATTGGTGAGGTGCATGACGGCGCCGCCACTACGGACTGGATGGTACAAGAGCAAGAGCGTGGTATAACAATTACCTCGGCTGCTGTTACCACTTTCTGGCGTGGTATGGATGCTCAGTTCACTGAACACCGTATTAATATCATCGATACCCCAGGTCACGTTGATTTCACTATTGAAGTAGAGCGTTCATTACGTGTGTTAGATGGTGCAGTTGTTGTCTTCTGTGGCTCATCAGGCGTTGAACCTCAATCAGAAACCGTATGGCGTCAAGCTGACAAATACCACGTTCCGCGCATTGTATTTGTTAACAAGATGGATCGTACTGGTGCTGACTTTGACCGTGTTATTAAACAAATCCGTAATCGTCTTGGAGCCACTTGTGTACCTATTCAAATGAATATTGGTACAGAAGAGGATTTTAAAGGGGTTATTGATTTGATTAAGATGAAAGCCATCAATTGGTCTGAAGAAGATCAAGGGATGTCATTCACTTATGAAGAAATTCCAGCACATCTTGTTGCTAAGGCAACAGATATGCGTGAGTACCTTGTGGAAGCAGCTGCAGAAGCCTCAGATGAACTGATGGATAAATACTTGGAAACAGGTGAACTTTCAGAAATCGAGATTAAGCATGCATTGCGTCAGCGCACTATCAATAATGAAATTGTCTTAGCAACCTGTGGTTCAGCATTTAAGAACAAAGGTGTTCAGGCGGTGTTAGATGCGGTGGTCGACTTCTTACCCGCTCCAGTTGATGTACCTGCAATTAAGGGTATTGATGAGGAAGAGCAAGAAGTAGAACGTCCATCTGATGATAATGCCCCATTTGCGGCATTAGCATTTAAGATAGCCACTGATCCATTTGTTGGAACACTTACCTTTATCCGCGTATATTCCGGTGTACTTCAATCAGGTGCAGCCGTTTACAACTCTGTTAAACAGAAACGTGAACGAATTGGTCGTATGGTGCAAATGCATGCAAATGATCGCTCTGAGTTAAAAGAAGTACGTGCTGGTGATATCGCTGCGGCAATTGGTTTAAAAGATGTCACAACAGGTGATACTCTTTGCGATATAGATCACAAAGTGATTCTAGAACGCATGGAGTTCCCAGAACCAGTAATTACCATTGCTGTTGAGCCTCGTTCAAAAGCAGACCAAGATAAAATGGCGATTGCGTTGCAAAAATTAGCAGCGGAAGACCCTTCTTTCAAAGTCGAAACTGATGACGACTCTGCTCAAATACTGATATCTGGAATGGGTGAGCTACACTTAGACATTATCGTTGACCGTATGCGTCGCGAATTTGGTGTTGAGTGTAACGTGGGTAAACCTCAGGTTGCCTATCGTGAAACTATTCGTTCTAGTGTTGAAGTAGAAGGTAAGTTTATACGCCAATCCGGTGGGCGAGGTCAATTTGGTCATGTATGGCTAAGAATTGATCCACGCGAAGAAGGTGAAGGCTATGAATTTGTCAATGAAATTGTAGGGGGTACAGTTCCTCGTGAATTTATTCCTGCCGTTGACAAAGGTATTCAAGAACAGATGAAGAACGGCGTTTTAGCTGGCTACCCTGTACTTGACGTAAAGGTCACTTTATTTGATGGTTCATATCATGATGTGGATTCGAATGAAATGGCATTTAAGATTGCGGGTTCTATGGGCTTCAAAAAGGGTGCGCTAGAAGCTACCCCTGTGTTGCTCGAACCTTGTATGAAAGTAGAAGTGACTACTCCTGAAAATTATATGGGCGACGTAGTAGGTGACTTAAACCGCCGTCGTGGCATAATTGAAGGTATGGAAGATGGCATCGCTGGTGTTAAACTTATCCAAGCAGTAGTCCCTCTATCTGAAATGTTTGGTTATGCAACTGATTTGCGTTCAGCATCTCAGGGTCGTGCTTCATACTCTATGGAGTTCTTGAAGTACGCAGATGCACCGCAAAACATTGCAAAAGCGATTATAGAATCTCGTAACTAATATTGGTTACGGCATAAATGTTATATTGCTCGAATTAAACGAGCACTTCTGAAAAGAAAGGAATATATCGTGGCAAAAGCTAAATTTGAACGTAAAAAGCCTCACGTAAACGTAGGCACCATCGGTCACGTTGACCATGGTAAAACAACTTTAACTGCAGCTATTTCTGCTGTGTTAGCTAAGACTTATGGTGGTGAAGTGCGTAACTTCGCTCAAATCGATAACGCTCCAGAAGAGCGTGAGCGCGGTATTACTATTAATACTTCTCACATCGAATATGACACACCAATTCGTCACTATGCACACGTCGACTGTCCAGGTCACGCGGATTATGTTAAAAACATGATCACTGGTGCTGCACAGATGGATGGCGCAATCTTAGTAGTTGCAGCTACAGACGGCCCAATGCCACAAACACGTGAGCACATCCTACTTTCTCGTCAAGTAGGTGTACCTTTCATCATCGTATTCATGAACAAATGTGACATGGTTGATGACGAAGAGCTATTAGAATTAGTAGAAATGGAAGTGCGCGAGCTTCTTTCAGAATACGACTTCCCAGGTGATGACTTACCAGTTATCCAAGGTTCTGCATTAAAAGCGTTAGAAGGCGATGCAGCATGGGAAGGTAAGATTCTTGAGCTTGCAGAAGCACTAGATACTTATATTCCAGAGCCAGAGCGTGACATCGATAAGCCATTCCTACTACCAATCGAAGACGTATTCTCGATTTCAGGTCGTGGTACAGTGGTAACTGGTCGTGTTGAGCGTGGTATTGTACGCGTATCAGACGAAGTTGAAATTGTAGGTGTTAAAGACACAACTAAAACAACTTGTACTGGCGTAGAAATGTTCCGTAAGCTACTTGACGAAGGTCGTGCTGGCGAGAACTGTGGTGTGTTATTACGTGGTACTAAGCGTGATGACGTAGAACGTGGCCAAGTACTAGCTAAGCCTGGTTCAATCAACCCACACACTACTTTCGAATCAGAAGTATACGTGTTATCAAAAGAAGAAGGCGGACGTCACACTCCATTCTTCAAAGGATACCGTCCACAGTTCTATTTCCGTACAACGGACGTAACTGGTACTATCGAATTGCCAGAAGGCGTAGAAATGGTAATGCCTGGTGACAACATCAAGATGGTTGTTACTTTGATTTACCCAATCGCGATGGACGACGGTTTACGTTTTGCTATCCGTGAAGGTGGCCGTACAGTTGGTGCTGGTGTTGTAGCTAAAATTATTGCTTAATTGCGAATTTAGTTAACACTGAAAAAGGAAGCTTAGGCTTCCTTTTTTATTGTAAAAAATTTACTAGTATTTTGACAATAATTGTGTAAAATGCTGCGCAACGAATTGTGTAGACTTATTTTAATATAACGCACAAAGGGCCTTGATCTTATAAACCAGATCTGTATAATTGCCCACTCGCTGCACTAGTGCAGTGAGCGAAAGAAAAAGTCGATTAGGCTTTTCATATTCATAGCGACTCCGATTGGGAGTCGAACGGTTAAATCATCTCGCTCTGCATTTCCGATCAGGAAGTAGCAAGAGGGTGATTTTTTATGTGTCCATTTTAGGAGCTCTGGTCAATGCAGAACCAAAGAATCCGTATCCGCTTGAAAGGCTTTGATCATCGTTTAATTGATCAGTCTACAGCGGAAATCGTTGAAACTGCTAAGCGTACAGGCGCGCAGGTCCGTGGTCCTATTCCACTACCTACACGCAAAGAGCGTTATACCGTTTTGATCTCTCCGCACGTTAACAAAGATGCTCGTGATCAGTATGAAATTCGTACACACAAGCGCTTAGTTGACATCGTAGAGCCAACAGAAAAGACAGTAGACGCGCTTATGCGTTTAGATCTTGCGGCTGGTGTCGACGTTCAGATTAGCTTAGGTTAATTGAGATCCTTAGAAGAGGTTTGAGAGATGGCTATCGGTCTTATTGGTCGTAAAGTGGGTATGACTCGCATCTTCACTGAAGATGGTACGTCAATCCCAGTAACAGTTATTGAAGTAGCTGGCAACCGTGTTACTCAAGTGAAAACTTTAGAAACTGACGGCTACCGTGCACTACAGTTAACTACAGGTACCAAAAAAGCCAATCGCATCACTAAAGCAGAAGCAGGTCATTTTGCCAAGGGCGGCGTAGTTGCCGGTCGTGGTTTATGGGAAGTGCGTCTAGCAGATGGTGAAGGCGAAGGCATTGAAGTTGGTGCTGAGCTTAATGTTGATATTTTCGCAGAAGTGGCGAAAGTAGACGTTACCGGTCAATCAAAAGGTAAAGGTTTCCAAGGCGGCGTTAAGCGTTGGAACTTCCGTACCCAAGATATGACTCACGGTAACTCTTTGGCTCACCGCTCGAATGGTTCTATCGGTCAGAACCAAACGCCCGGTCGTGTATTCAAAGGCAAGAAGATGTCAGGCCATATGGGTGCTGAACAAGTAACTACTCAAAATTTACACGTTGTACGTGTTGATGCAGAGCGTAACTTGATATTAGTACGCGGCGCTGTTCCAGGCGCTACCAATGGTGACTTGATTATCAAGCCAGCAGTTAAAGCTTAAGGTCTGAGGAGATAGTAATGGAATTGGTATTGAAAGACGCGCAGAGCGCTCTTGAAGTTTCCGAAACTACCTTCGGCCGTGACTTTAACGAGGCATTGGTTCATCAGGTAGTTGTAGCTTACGCTGCAAACGCACGTCAAGGCACTCGTGCCCAAAAGACGCGCGCGGAAGTTATTGGCTCAGGCAAAAAGCCTTGGCGCCAAAAAGGCACTGGCCGTGCTCGTGCCGGTAGTGTTAAAGGCCCAATCTGGCGTGGCGGTGGCGTAACATTCGCTGCTAAAACTCAAGATCACAGCCAAAAAGTTAACAAAAAGATGTACCGTGGTGCTCTTCGTAGCATATTTTCGGAATTGGTACGTCAAGAACGTTTAGTTGTTGTTGAATCATTTAGTGTTGAAGCTCCTAAAACTAAAGAGTTGAAAGCTAAATTAGCAGCAATGAACTTACAAGATGTTCTAATTGTTACTGCAGAAGTTGATGAGAATTTATTCTTAGCAGCTCGCAACTTATACAAAGTTGACGTACGTGACGTAGCGGGTCTAGACCCAGTAAGTCTAATTGCGTTTAACACTGTTCTTGTTACTGCTGATGCAGTGAAGCAAATTGAGGAGATGCTAGCATGATCACCGAAGAACGTTTGCTAAAAGTTATTCTTGCTCCGCACATCTCTGAAAAGAGTACTGTTGTTGCAGAGAAAAACAACACTGTAGTTTTCCGCGTAGCAATCGATGCGACTAAAGCAGAGATCAAAGCTGCAGTAGCGAAGCTATTTGAAGTTGAAGTAGATACAGTTCGCACTTTAGTTAACAAAGGTAAAACCAAACGTACTGGCGCCCGTACTGGCCGTCGCAGCGATTGGAAAAAAGCTTATGTTACTTTAGCTGCTGGTGCTGACATCGATTTCGTCGGCGGCGCTGAGTAAGCAAAGGAGAATTATCATGGCAGTTATTAAGTGTAAGCCAACCTCTCCAGGTCGTCGCCACGTAGTTAAAGTGGTGAATACGGACCTGCATAAGGGTAAACCTTTTGCTGGCCTGTTGGCGAGAAAAACTAAAAGTGGTGGCCGTAACAATACTGGCCGTATCACTGTCCGTCACATCGGTGGTGGTCACAAGCAACATTACCGTCTAATCGACTTCAAACGCGATAAAGATGGAATTCCAGGAAAAGTTGAGCGTATTGAGTACGATCCAAACCGTACTGCGCACATTGCTTTAGTATTATACGCAGATGGTGAGCGTCGTTATATTCTTGCTGCTAAAGGCATGAAATCTGGCGATCCAATCCAATCTGGTAATGATGCTGAAATCAAAACTGGTAACGCTAAACCGTTACGCAACATTCCTGTTGGTTCAGTTGTTCACGCAGTAGAAATGAAGCCTGGTAAAGGTGCTCAAATCGCTCGTTCAGCTGGTGCCTATGTACAAGTTGTTGCTCGTGATGGCGCATATGCAACTCTACGTCTTCGCTCTGGCGAAATGCGTAAAGTTCCAGTTGATTGCCGCGCGACATTTGGTGAAGTTGGAAATGCCGAACACATGCTACGCCAATTAGGTAAAGCAGGTGCTAAGCGCTGGAGAGGCGTACGCCCAACAGTGCGTGGTGTTGCAATGAACCCAGTAGACCATCCACATGGTGGTGGTGAAGGCCGTACTTCTGGTGGACGTCATCCAGTGAGTCCATGGGGTGTGCCAACTAAGGGTTACAAAACTCGTAGTAATAAGCGCACTGACAAGTACATCGTACGTCGTCGTAATAAATAGTAAGAGGATTCGCCATGCCACGTTCTCTCAAGAAAGGTCCCTTCATTGACCTGCACTTGCTGAAGAAGGTAGAGAAAGCGATGGAAGCGGGAGATAAAAAGCCAATTAAAACTTGGTCTCGCCGCTCAATGATCATCCCTAATATGATTGGGTTGACCATCGCTGTCCATAATGGTCGTCAGCACGTACCTGTGTTCGTAACTGACGAAATGATCGGCCACAAGCTTGGTGAATTTTCACCAACTCGCACTTATCGCGGCCATGCTGCAGATAAGAAAGCGAAGAAGCGTTAATACGGGAGGAATAAGATGGAAGTTTTAGCTAAACATCGTTTTGCTCGTACGTCTGCGCAGAAGGCCCGTCTAGTTGCTGATCAAATTCGCGGATTGCCTGTTTCTAAGGCACTCGAGATTTTGACATTCAGCCCCAAGAAAGCCGCCGTACTAGTTAAAAAAGTACTTGACTCAGCTATAGCAAACGCCGAACACAACGAAGGTGCGGATATTGATGAGCTTAAAGTTGGAGCCGTCTTCGTAGATGAAGGCCCAACTATGAAGCGTATCATGCCACGTGCCAAAGGTCGCGCTGATCGTATCATGAAGCGTACCAGCCACATTACTGTGGTTGTATCAGATCGCTAGGAGAAGAGAGCAATGGGACAGAAAGTACATCCTAATGGTATCCGTTTGGGTATCACTAAGCCTTGGATCTCTACCTGGTACGCAGATGGATCAGACTATGCAAATAATCTGAACAGCGACTGGGAAGTGCGTCAATATTTAACTGAAAAGTTAAAGGCCGCATCAGTATCTAAGATTGTCATTGAACGCCCAGCGAAAAGCATCCGCGTTACTATTCACACTGCCCGTCCAGGTGTTGTGATTGGTAAGAAAGGTGAAGACGTTGAAGTACTACGTGCATATGTGTCTAAAATCACAGGCACTACTGCTCAAATCAACATCGCTGAAATCCGTAAGCCTGAATTAGACGCTAAGCTTGTTGCTGACAGTATTGCACAGCAATTAGAGCGCCGTGTTATGTTCCGTCGTGCTATGAAGCGCGCGGTTCAAAACGCAATGCGTATTGGTGCTCAAGGCATCAAGGTTCAAGTTAGCGGCCGTTTAGGTGGTGCTGAAATCGCACGTGCAGAATGGTATCGTGAAGGTCGTGTACCTTTACATACTTTACGTGCTGATATCGACTATTCAACAGCTGAAAGTCACACGCAATATGGTGTGATTGGTATTAAAGTTTGGATCTTCAAAGGCGAAGTTCTAGACGGTATGATGCCTGCTATTGAAGAGCCAAAGCAGCAACCTAAGCGTAAGCCTCGTGGTAAATAGGAGAAACTTTAATGCTGCAACCTAAACGTATGAAGTTTCGCAAGATGTTCAAAGGCCGCAACCGCGGTCTAGCGAACGGTACTGAAGTTAGCTTTGGTACTTTCGGTTTGAAAGCAGTCGGCCGTGGCCGTTTAACTGCTCGTCAAATCGAATCTGCACGTCGTGCCATGACACGTCATGTTAAACGTCAAGGACAAATTTGGATTCGAGTTTTCCCTGACAAACCAATTACCTCTAAGCCTCTTGAAGTGCGTATGGGTAAAGGTAAAGGTAACGTTGAATACTGGGTATGTCAGATTCAACCTGGTAAGGTTCTTTATGAGATGGGTGGTGTACCTGAATCGTTGGCTCGTGAAGCCTTCGCTTTAGCATCAGCTAAACTACCTCTAAAGACTACCTTCGTAACTAAGACGGTGATGTAATGAAAGCGAGCGAACTAAGAGAAAAGAGCGTTGAAGAACTTAACGCTGAATTACTTGGTCTGCTGCGTGAGCAGTTTAACCTGCGTATGCAACACGCTACTGGTCAATTGACTCAAACGAATCAATTGAAACTAGTGCGTCGTAACATTGCACGTGTTAAGACCATTATTACTTCTAAGGCAGGTGCGTAATGTCTGATAAAATCCGTACTTTGCAAGGTAAAGTAATTAGCAACAAAATGGAAAAATCTATTACTGTTGCTATTGAGCGCCAAGTGAAACATCCTATTTATGGGAAGTACATCAAGCGTACTACTAAGATCCATGCACATGACGAAACTAATCAGTGTAATGAAGGTGACATAGTGACTATTAGTCAGTGTCGTCCTCTATCTAAGACTAAGTCTTGGACCCTAGCTGAAGTAGTAACCAAAGCCTAATTTTATGTTAGGTTAATCTAAACGGCTCCTTATTTTGGAGCCGTTTGTTTTTTTACTATGCAATCCGATATTGTGGTGTTATACTTGCGCGCCAAAATTGAGTAAAACTATCCTCATTTTTGGCTAAATATTGTCCCAATATTGGGATTTGTGTAGTAACGATAGCGGAGCACTTAAAATGATCCAAATGCAATCGACTCTAGACGTCGCATGTAATAGTGGCGCACGTAGAGTTCAGTGTATTAAGGTCTTGGGTGGCTCTCATCGTCGTTATGCCGGTATCGGCGACATTATCAAAGTTTCTGTTAAAGAAGCGATTCCTCGCGCTAAAGCGAAGAAAGGTGATGTATATAACGCGGTGGTAGTCCGTACTAAGAAAGGCGTACGTCGTCCAGACGGTTCTGTCATTCGCTTCGATCGGAATGCAGCGGTATTGCTTAATGCAAACCTTGCACCGATTGGTACTCGTATCTTTGGACCAGTGACACGTGAATTGCGTACTGAGCAATTTATGAAGATTGTCTCTCTGGCACCTGAAGTACTGTAAGGAGCTTTCAAAATGGCAGCAAAAATCCGTCGTGAAGACGAAGTGATTGTATTAGCAGGTAAAGACAAGGGTAAACGCGGTAAGGTTTCTCAAGTTCTACCTACTGGTAAATTAATTGTTGAAGGCATCAATCTCGTTAAGAAACACCAAAAGCCAAACCCACAATTGGGCGTAGCTGGCGGCGTTATCGAGAAAGAAGCACCGATGCAAACATCAAACGTAGCGATCTTTAACCAAGCCACAGGCAAGGCAGATCGTGTTGGTTTCCGATTTGAAAACGACAAAAAAGTCCGTTTTTATAAATCGAACAGCGAACTCGTTAAGTAATTTGGAGTAAACGATGGCGAAACTGCATGATAAATATCAAGAGACTGTGATCGCTGAACTAGCTAAAAAGTTCGGTTATAGCAGTGTCATGCAAGTCCCTCGGATTGATAAAATCACCCTTAATATGGGTGTTGGTGAAGCTGTTGCAGATAAGAAAGTTATGGAGCATGCGCTTCGTGATATGACTGCAATCGCTGGCCAAAAGCCAATTGTAACTGTTGCTCGTAAATCAGTTGCTGGCTTTAAAATCCGTGAAGGCTACCCTATAGGCTGTAAAGTTACCCTGCGCGGTGAGCGCATGTGGGAATTTTTAGAGCGTCTAGTTGACATTGCAATCCCACGTATTCGTGATTTCCGTGGCTTAAGCGCTAAAGCGTTTGACGGCCGTGGTAATTATGCAATGGGTGTGAAAGAACAGATCATCTTCCCTGAGATCGATTACGATAAAATCGATAAGATTCGTGGTATGGATATTGTTATCACTACTACTGCGAAAAATGATGAAGAAGGTCGTGCTTTGTTGACCGCTTTTAACTTCCCATTTAAGAAATAAGGGTAGCATAATGGCTAAAACTTCTATGAAAGCACGTGAAGCAAAACGTGCACAGCTCGTAGCTAAGTATGCTGAAAAGCGTCTAGCACTTAAAGCTACTATCAGCAGCCCAGAGACTTCGGAAGAAGATCGTTGGGATGCGGTACTTAAGTTGCAAGCACTACCACGTGATTCAAGCGCATCGCGTCAACGCAATCGCTGTAATCAAACTGGTCGCCCACATGGCTTTTTACGTAAATTCGGCTTAAGCCGTATTAAATTACGTGAAGCAACCATGCGTGGTGAAGTTCCTGGCCTACGTAAGGCCAGCTGGTAAGCACTTGTACGGAGTAAGCTAATATGAGCATGCAAGATCCTATTGCGGATATGTTAACCCGTATTCGTAACGGCCAAGCTGCTAACCACGTATCTGTAAAGATGCCTTCAGCTAAGTTAAAAGTAGCAATTGCGAAATTACTTAAAGATGAAGGTTTCATTACTGACTACGCCGTAGCAGATGAAGCTAAGCCTGAATTAGAAATTACATTAAAGTACTTTCAAGGCAAACCAGTCGTTGAGACTATCCAGCGCGTAAGCCGTCCTGGTCTTCGTATTTACAAAGGTAAAGACGAACTTCCAAAGGTTATGGGCGGTCTGGGTATCGCAATTGTGTCCACTTCTAAAGGCTTGATGACTGATCGTGCCGCCCGCCAATTTGGCTCGGGTGGCGAGGTTATCTGCTACGTAGCGTAAGGAGTTAGTAATGTCTCGTGTTGCAAAAGCACCAGTCACTATCCCTGCTGACGTAGAGGTGACTTTAAACGAACAGACTTTAACTGTCAAAGGCAGTAAAGGAAGTCTGACTCGAGTAATCAACAATGCGGTAAATGTTGTTATCGAAGATGCACAAGTTAAGTTTCTACCTGTCGAAGGCTTTGAAAAAGCTTGGGCGCAGGCAGGTACTGCACGTGCACTAGTAAACAATATGGTTGTTGGTGTATCTCAAGGTTTTGTGAAAAAACTTAAACTTGTTGGTGTAGGTTACCGTGCGAAAATCGCTGGTAGTGACTTAGACTTAACATTAGGTTTCTCACATCCATTAGTACACAAGCTACCCGCAGGCGTGACAGTAGAATGTCCTAGCCAAACTGAAATCGTCTTAACAGGCGTTGATAAACAGTTGGTTGGTCAAGTTGCTGCAAACATTCGTGGTTACCGTCCACCAGAGCCTTATAAAGGTAAAGGTGTTCGCTATGACGACGAAGTTGTACGCCGTAAAGAGGCTAAGAAGAAGTAGGTAACGCGATATGGATAAGAAAACATCTCGCTTACGTCGCGCTACTCGTGCACGTAAGAAGATCCAAGAGCTAGGCGTGAATCGTCTGGTTGTACATCGTACACCGCGTCACATTTATGCTCAGGTTATTAGTCCTGAAGCTCAGGTGTTAGCTGCCGCTTCAACTGTTGAAAAAACAGTTAAAGAGCAACTAAAGAGTACCGGAAACGTAGATGCGGCCAAAGCAATTGGTAAACTAGTTGCTGAGCGTGCGATCGAGAAGGGCGTGGCTACTGTTGCGTTCGACCGTTCTGGTTTCAAGTATCACGGACGTGTGGCTGCATTAGCAGACGCTGCTCGTGAAGCTGGCCTGAAGTTCTAAGGGGTTATAAATGGCTAAATTAGAAGCTCAGCAAAAAGACGATTTGCAAGAAAAATTGATTGCAGTTAATCGTGTTTCTAAAGTAGTTAAGGGCGGTCGTATCTTTAGCTTCACAGCACTAACAGTAGTGGGTGACGGTAACGGTAAGATTGGCTATGGCTATGGTAAAGCACGTGAAGTTCCAGCAGCGATTCAAAAAGCTATGGAAAAAGCGCGTCGTAACATTGTGACCGTTGAGTTGAATGCAGGTACTCTGCATCACCCAGTTAAAGGTCGTCATACAGGTTCACTTGTGTACATGCAACCAGCATCACAAGGTACTGGTATTATTGCCGGTGGCGCAATGCGTGCCGTATTGGAAGTAGCAGGCGTTCATAACGTTCTGTCAAAAGCATACGGTTCTACTAACCCGATCAACATCGTTCGCGCTACAGTCGATGCGTTGGTGCACATGAAGTCACCTGCTCAAATCGCTGCTAAACGTGGCCTGAATGTTGACGAAATTCGGGGATAATGCACCATGGCTACTAAAACAGTTAAAGTAACACAGACCAAAAGCAGCATCGGTCGTTTACCAAAACACCGAGCTACCCTAACAGGTTTAGGTCTGCGCCGTATTGGTCATACAGTTGAACTTGAAGATACTCCTTCAGTTCGCGGTATGATTAACAAGGTTTACTACATGGTTTCGGTGGAGGAATTAGGATAATGCGTCTAAATACTCTATCTCCAGCAGCAGGTTCTAAATCTGCTCCTAAGCGTGTTGGCCGAGGTATTGGTTCAGGTTTAGGTAAAACAGCAGGTCGTGGTCATAAGGGACAAAAGTCTCGTTCTGGCGGCGGTGTGCGTGTAGGTTTTGAAGGCGGTCAAATGCCTCTTAAAATCCGTTTACCTAAGTTCGGCTTTACATCTCGCAAAGCTTTGGTTTCAGCTGAAGTTCGTTTACTCGAACTAGCAAAAGTTAACGGTGATGTCATCGATTTAAACACTCTGAAAGCTGCGAACGTTATTACTCGCAATATCCAGTTTGCGAAAATCGTTCTTTCAGGTACCATTGAGCGCCCAGTGACTGTAAAAGGTCTAAAGGTAACCAAAGGTGCACGTGCAGCTATTGAAGCTGCCGGTGGCAAGATCGAGGAATAATACGTCGATGGCAAAACCAGGACTTGATTTAAAAAGCGCGAAAGGTGGTTTATCTGAACTGAAAACTCGCCTTCTGTTCGTGATTGGTGCGATTATCGTCTTTAGAGCCGGTTCGTTTGTACCAATTCCTGGTATTGACGCAGCTGTATTAGCAGAGCTTTTTGCTCAGCAAAAAGATACCATCCTTGGCATGTTTAACATGTTCTCGGGTGGTGCTTTAGAGCGTGCCTCTATCTTCGCATTAGGTATCATGCCGTATATTTCGGCATCGATTATTATGCAGTTATTGACTGTTGTGCATCCTGCACTTGCTGAATTGAAAAAAGAAGGCGAGTCAGGGCGTAAAAAGATAAGTCAATATACTAGATATGGCACACTTGTACTGGGTACATTGCAATCTATCGGTATCGCGACAGGTTTACCTAATTTAGTTCCTGGCCTCGTGGCCAATATTGGATTTGGTTTTTACTTTGTTGCTGTTGTAAGTTTAGTCACAGGAACTATGTTCCTAATGTGGTTAGGCGAACAGATTACCGAACGTGGTATTGGTAATGGTATCTCGATATTAATTTTCGCAGGTATTGTTGCAGGATTACCATCGGCTATCGGCTCAACAGCCGAGCAGGCGCGTCAAGGTGACTTGAATGTATTGGTACTACTGTTGCTCGCGGTTATTGTATTTGCTGTAACTTATTTTGTAGTGTTTGTGGAACGTGGACAGCGTCGAATCGTTGTCAACTATGCTAAACGTCAACAAGGCCGTAAGGTTTTTGCTGCGCAAAGCACTCATTTACCACTTAAAGTAAATATGGCAGGTGTAATTCCACCAATTTTTGCATCCAGCATTATTTTGTTTCCAGGCACACTGGCTCAGTGGTTTGGACAAAATGAGTCTATGTCATGGCTAAGCGATTTCGCTTTAGCTGTGTCCCCTGGGCAACCGCTGTATTCATTATTGTATGCGACAGCAATTATCTTTTTCTGTTTCTTCTATACTGCGTTGGTTTTTAATCCACGCGAAACAGCTGATAATTTGAAAAAGAGTGGTGCATTCATTCCTGGGATTCGTCCCGGTGAACAGACTTCGCGTTACATTGATAAAGTAATGACACGTTTAACCTTAGCGGGTGCGTTGTATATTACCTTTATCTGCTTAATTCCGGAGTTCATGTTAATTGCGTGGAAAGTACAGTTCTATTTTGGCGGTACTTCGCTACTAATTATAGTAGTCGTGATCATGGACTTCATGGCTCAGGTTCAGACCCATATGATGTCTCATCAGTATGAGTCTGTGATGAAGAAAGCTAATTTAGTCAACAAAGCGAATTTAGATCGCTTTGGAAAATAAGTTAGCTTTTACGGAGTGATGAAATGAAAGTTCGAGCTTCCGTGAAGAAGATCTGCCGTAATTGCAAGATCGTCAAGCGTAGTGGTGTTGTTCGCGTTATATGTGTTGAACCTAAACACAAACAGCGTCAAGGCTAAGTAAGAAGTTGGTCAGCCCAATAATGGGCTGACCAAAAATATTGTTTGCAAATTTGTTGTCTGTCGAGTATCCTTTCGGGCTTTTCGCAGATAGCCTTTAACATTTAAGGAGTGCATAGTGGCCCGTATCGCTGGCATTAACATTCCTGATCAAAAGCATACAGTCATCGCATTGACTGCTATTTTTGGTATTGGACGTACAAGCGCAAGAGCAATCTGTGCTGCTACTTCAATTGCTGAAGATGCTAAGATCAAGGAATTGAGCGAAGCTCAAATAGATATCCTACGCGAAGAAGTCGCCAAATATGCTGTAGAAGGTGACTTACGTCGTGAGATTTCAATGAACATCAAGCGTCTTATGGATCTTGGTTGTTATCGTGGTCTCCGCCATCGTCGTAGCCTGCCACTTCGTGGGCAACGTACTAAGACCAATGCGCGTACGCGTAAAGGTCCACGTAAACCAATCAGAAAGTAACGGGAAGGTAAACCAAAATGGCTAAAGTTCCGTCACGTTCTCCGCGTAAGCGCGTACGTAAACAGGTTGCAGATGGCATGGCTCATATCCATGCGTCTTTCAACAACACAATCGTAACCATTACCGATCGTCAAGGTAATGCTTTATCTTGGGCTACCTCAGGTGGTTCTGGTTTTCGTGGTTCACGTAAATCGACCCCGTTTGCTGCACAGGTTGCGGCAGAGCGTGCAGGTATTGCTGCGCAAGATTATGGTGTTAAAAACCTTGAAGTTTTTGTGAAGGGTCCAGGTCCAGGACGTGAATCAGCGATTCGCGCACTGAACGCAGTTGGTTATAAAATAACCAATATTACTGATGTGACACCTATCCCTCACAATGGTTGTCGTCCACCTAAAAAACGTCGTGTATAACACTACGTTATAGGATAGTTGGAGAAAGATCATGGCAAGATACTTGGGTCCTAAGCTCAAGCTCAGCCGCCGAGAAGGTACAGACCTTTTCTTAAAAAGCGGTGTGAGAGCAATCGAATCAAAGTGTAAGCTGGAAACTGCACCTGGACAACATGGCGCTCGTAAGCCACGTTTGTCTGAGTATGGTACTCAGTTACGCGAGAAACAAAAAGTTCGTCGTATTTACGGTGTGTTAGAAAAGCAATTCCGTAACTACTACAAAGAAGCTGCACGTTTAAAAGGTAATACAGGTGAAAACTTGTTACAACTTTTAGAAGTCCGCCTAGATAACGTAGTTTATCGTATGGGTTTCGGTTCTACTCGTGCAGAATCACGTCAGCTAGTAAGCCATAAATCTATTATGGTTAACGGTCGTGTAGTTAACATTCCGTCATTCAAAGTGTCTGCGAATGATGTTGTAAGCATCCGTGAAAAATCACGCACTCAAGCTCGTATTAAAGCGGCTTTAGAAGTGGCTGGTCAACGCGAAAAGCCTACATGGGTAGAAGTCGACAATGCGAAAATGGAAGGTGCTTTCAAGCGTCTACCAGAACGTAGCGATTTGTCTGCGGATATTAACGAACAGCTGATCGTCGAGCTTTACTCTAAGTAAAGCTAACAAACAAGAGAGGACACAATGCAGGGTTCTGTTACAGAATTTCTTAAACCGCGTCTCGTTGAAATTGAGCAGGTTAATTCAACTCGCGCCAAAGTTACACTAGAACCGCTAGAACGTGGTTTTGGCCATACCTTAGGTAACGCGTTGCGTCGCATCCTATTGTCATCTATGCCTGGCTGTGCTGTTACAGAAGTCGAGATAGATGGCGTACTGCACGAATACAGCAGTAAGGAAGGCGTACAAGAAGATATCCTTGAGATATTGTTAAATCTTAAAGGTTTAGCGGTAACTATCGAGGGTAAAGACGAGGCTATGCTTACGTTAAGTAAGTCCGGCACAGGCCCTGTTACAGCAGCAGATATCACACATGATGGCGATGTTACCATCATGAATCCTGATCATATTATCTGTCATTTGACTGGTAATAATGACATCAGCATGCGTATCCGTGTTGAACGTGGTCGTGGTTATGTACCTGCTTCGGCTCGTGCACAAACCGAAGACGATGATCGTCCAATCGGTCGCCTGTTGGTTGATGCGTCTTTCTCACCTGTTGCTCGCATTGCATACAATGTAGAAGCGGCTCGTGTTGAACAGCGCACAGACTTAGATAAGCTCGTAATTGATATGACCACTAATGGTACTATCGATCCTGAGGAGGCAATTCGTCGCTCAGCAACTATTTTAGCCGAACAGCTAGATGCGTTTGTTGATTTACGTGAGCCTGCTGCTAAGCCTGAGGAAGATGATAAACCGGAATTCGATCCGATATTGTTGCGTCCTGTCGACGATTTAGAGCTAACTGTACGTTCGGCTAACTGTTTGAAAGCCGAAGCGATTCATTACATCGGTGATCTGGTACAACGCACTGAAGTTGAGTTGTTGAAAACCCCTAACTTAGGTAAGAAATCACTTACTGAAATTAAGGACGTTTTAGCATCTCGCGGACTGTCGTTAGGTATGCGTCTTGAAAACTGGCCTCCAGCTAGTTTAGCAGACGACCTATAAGTCTCAGGTTAGTACAGATTAAGGTTATAAGGATTAGTCATGCGCCATCGTAAGAGTGGTCGTCAACTAAATCGTAACAGCAGTCATCGCCAAGCTATGTTCCGTAACATGGCATGCTCACTAGTTCGTCATGAGATAATCAAGACAACTGTAGCAAAAGCGAAAGAATTGCGTCGCGTAGTTGAACCTCTAATAACATTAGCTAAAGTAGACAGCGTTGCAAATCGCCGTTTAGCTTTCGCTCGTACCCGCGACGCTGAAGTTGTAGGTAAGTTATTTACTGAATTGGGTCCACGCTTCCAGGAACGTCCTGGTGGTTACACTCGTATTCTTAAGTGCGGTCTTCGTACCGGTGATAAAGCCCCAATGGCTTACATCGAGTTAGTAGGTCGTCCTGAAGCTGCTGAAGCTGTTGAAGTTGAAGCTGCAGAGTAATTAATTTTTAATTACTTATTAAAAACCGAGCCTAGGCTCGGTTTTTTTATATCCACTTTTCAGCTTTCTTATCCCTTGTTTTATTCTACTTAACCTCAGCTCGTGTTAAGAATGAATAAACGGTATTGAAATAGTCAAAATTCAACTGTTTACCCTCAAACTTAAGCTTTGCGCTGTTAACAAGGCGAATTTATGCGTCAATAGCGAGCTATTGCAAATGAACTCAACACAGTTAGCGGGGCAAAGATCTGTTTGATATGCATTTATTATCCCGAGCTGAGGTTACTTAGTATTTTCTGCAATTTTTAACGTTCACAGTAGTCTTCAGTAATTAACAAAGGGTTAATATCAGTTGTTATCAAGTGTGTAATCTAATGAAAATATACAGTTTAGTAAGCTTTCAGTAGCCTCAGCATGCACATCGGAACGCAGCATAAGCGTTTGTTGCACTCTCAAACATGCTAAATCGACAATTTGTCTTTATTTTATGAAATTCAATTATGATTTGGCTTTCTGATGTCTATTTGGAGCTGTAATAATTATGTTTATTTTGCGGTTACCTTAGTTCCACTTACTCGTAAATAAGTCGATGAGGATTGTCATGTTCGCCAGATTGATAATTGATGTCTAAAGGTTCGAATATAGTTTTCGAGTCACCTGTGCTAAAGAATAGGATGAATAACAGCTACCAATGCTTGCGACATATAAGCTTGAAGTTAATGCCTCTTCAGCTCGATCACTACAAGCAAAATTTGAGTCGTTGTGGAAGTTATTCGGATATTACACTGACGTAACGATTTCAACATTTTTAAATCTGAATCGGTTCCCGTAAGCGGTTATGGGAATTCTTACAGAAGCAGACAAAGCGTTCATAAATTACATTACTGAATATTGCAGTGAACCTCTACCCCATCAATATAATGATGGGTAACGCCAAATGAGTCAGACCGTTTATATTGGAATCGCACTAAAACCGCGGCTAATTTAACTTGACCAATAATTTTTTATACGAATATAAAAAAGACCGAATCTTTTGGATTCAGTCTTTTTATTCAAAGAGATTATTTATCTAGTTATAAGAACCAATATCTATTTCAACTCTATTAATTTATAGGCTTTGAATTTGTAGTTTTTCAATATAAGTTACTGGTATTTATAGCCCTTTGGCTCTGCGCCTTCTGGATAATCTAATTTTTTGTGGGTTTGTCCCATTGCTTCAGCAACTTCTGGTGGCATATAATTTTCATCATGCTTTGCAAGTACTTCAGTTGCTTCCAGCTTACCTGATTCCACTAATACGCCTTGAGCGACTATTCCCTGGCCTTCGCGGAATAAATCTGGAAGAAGATCGTCAAATGTCACAATGATTTCGCCACCTACTGAGTCATGTACCGCGAATTCCACATGTAAACTGCTTGGGTCGCGTATCATAGAGCCAACAGTGACCATGCCGCCTACGCGAATACGCTGTCCAATCTCTGGCTTAACTCCAGTGTCATTCTTACCATGTACAATTTCATATGGTGTATAAAACAAGTTCAAATTGGTATTTAACGCGTACAGTAAAAGTGAAGCGACACCTGCGACACCTGCGATTAAAGCTACTGCCAGTGTGAGTCTTTTTTTACGTCTTGGGTTCACGATTTATTACCTCTCGATTCTTTTAATCGTTCTTCTCTGATGATCTTTTTAGATATCTCAATAAGAACTTTTTTCCTTTGGCTAAGACTATGAATGATCAAAATAGCCAAACTGCCAAATGTTACACCGTAAGCTAACCATACAAAGAACGCATAGCCGCCCATATCTAAAAATTCTGCTAATGTATCGAATTGCATTATTTTGTCGCCTCCGCGTTAGCTAAATCACGAACCCAAGGACGCATTCCGTTACGTGCCAATACTTCTGCTCTATATCTTACTATGGTTAATGCTCCTATCATCATGCCAAATCCAGCAATATTGATAAGCAGTGGATAGAGCATATCTCCAGTCATTGTAGATTTTTCGGTAATCTTGATTGTGGCAGGTTGATGTAAGCTGCTCCACCATTCAACTGAATACTTGATAATTGGAATATTGATTACCCCAACGATGGCCAATATGCCTGCAGCTCTGCCTGCCAATACTTTGTCCTCAAATGAGGCGTAAAGTGCAATAACACCCAAGTAAAGGAATAATAGTACTAGTTCTGAAGTTAAACGAGCATCCCAAACCCACCATGTACCCCACATAGGTTTTCCCCATGCAGCGCCAGTAAATAATGCGATAAAAGTAATAACTGCTCCAATTGGGGCAATAGATGCCGCAGCCCAATCGGCGGCTTTAATCTGCCAGACGATACCAATAAATGAAGCGGTTGCCATCCCCATGTAGGCTGCCATTGACATGGATGCTGCAGGAACATGTATATATATAATTCTAAAACTATCACCCTGTTGATAATCCATCGGAGCATATAACAAGCCCCATGTCGTACCAACACCTATCATTGCAATTGCAAAACATGCAAACCAGGGCAACATTTTTCCTGCTAGATTATAAGATCGCTCAGGGTCTGCATATGAATTAAGCCATTTCCACATCTTATTCCACATATTAATTTGTACTCACACGTAAGGAGGCGCCAATTGCAAAAGGTGCCATAATTAAAGAACCAACCAGCATAGCGCCAATAATCGCTAGCTGACCATCATAAGGTAAATTCATCCCTGCCGCATCGATAGCACTTGTAGCAAAAATCAACACAGGTATATATAAAGGCAATATTAATAAGGTCAGTAATACGCCACCTTTACTGAGCCCAACAGTAAGAGCCACACCAATTGCACCTAATAGTGACAGGACAGGTGTTCCCAACGCTAAGGTAGCCATTAAAGCAACATAGCTATTACCTTCTAAATGAAGCAATACCGCCAATAATGGTGATACGAGTATTAATGGCACACCCGTTAAAATCCAATGAGCTAAGACCTTAGCCAATACCATAATCGCTAGCGGCTGAGGACTAAGTAACATTTGCTCTAAGCTACCGTCGCTGTAATCCGCTTTAAAGAGCCTTTCCAGTGACAGCATTGATGCCAGTAGAGCTGCTACCCATATTATTCCTGGAGCTACACGTGTTAGTACTTGCGGTTCTGGTCCAATTCCTAGTGGGAATAGAGTTACCACCATAATAAAAAATAACAGTGGGTTAAATATGTCACCACGATGTCTAACCGCAATTTTCAAATCACGTTTTAACAAGGTCACAAACGCGCTGCTGTAGCTAATACCTCTGTTCATTATTGAGCCTTATATAAAACGATAATCGAGAGTGATTTTACGAAGATTAGGCTCAGTAATTAAACTCATATCTTGATGAGTTGTGATAATTACGCATCCACCGCGATTAGCATGCTCCATAAAGAGCTGCTCCAGCTCTTCAACACCTATTTTATCGATCGCAGTAAAAGGCTCATCCAATATCCATATTTTACAATTGGTATGCCATAATCTTGCTAACGCTGTTCTTCGGTGTTGCCCTGCAGACAGATGTCCTGCTAATGCTTCTTCAAACCCGCTTAAGTTTACTTTGGCTAAAATGTCAGACGTTCTATAGTCATCATAACCACTGATTCTTAAATTGAAGTTAAGATTTTCTTCTGCGGTTAATTCACTTTTAACGCCGGCTAGGTGCCCTAAATAAAGTAAATTCTGATTAAACTCATCACGCGATCGAATGATGTTGTGTTTCAAATACAGCACATCTCCGGAATAAGGACGAGATAAGCCTGCTAGAATACGTAATAAGCTTGTTTTTCCGGAGCCATTCGGACCTTCAATTTGAACGATATCCCCAGGCATGATATCAAAGCTAAGCTCGTCAAATAATAAACGCTCTTCACGGATGCATGTTAGGTTGTTTGCACTGATCAAGGGAGTGGATGATGTTATTTTTGTCACTGAGCCCTCTATTTAATCGACTAATAAAGATTAAAAGATATTAACATAAACAGTATTATGCAGTTAACTTTAGCTATCATTAAGTGCCCGCAATTTGATGTAGTTCCAATAAAATTACTAAAATGCGAGTTTTTTCAACATTTGCTAATATATTACTTGAACTGGTTAATATTGGTTGATTTGAATGTCAAGGTGAGATTGTTATCACAAAAAGGTGAGATTTTTTGCAGTATGTAGTAATCTAATAGAGCTAAAAATAGTCTGCCTTCTAAAAATAACAGGCAGCGTTGAGCTTTGTATTTATTTGCAATTAGGAACGTTGAACATGAAAAAATTGTTAGCAATGACTGCAGTAGCTGCCTTAACTTTGTCTGCGAATGTATTTGCTCAAGAAGGTGAAGCTGTATATAACAAGGCATGTCAAGTATGTCACAGCATGGGTGTGGCCGGTGCGCCTAAATCTCATGATGTTGCTGCTTGGGAACCTCGTTTAGCCAAGGGTGTTGATGTACTATTAAACTCTGTTAAGACAGGTTTAAATGCAATGCCACCAGGTGGTATGTGTACTGACTGTTCTGATGAAGATTACAAGAACGCTATTGAGTTCATGTCTAAGTAATACTTCTTTAAGAATATAAAAACCGGCCTAATAGCCGGTTTTTTTATGGATGCCTGACAGCAAATTTGTCGTAGACCCTCTATTAAGGAAAACCTAATAAGTTCGCCTTAATCTAAGTTATTGAACTATTGTATCTAATACGAGCGTGGTTTTACCGCCAACCTTAACAGCATCTACAGTACCCTTCATGTCACCCGCTTGTGGTTTGACGCTGCCATGTTTTGATAGCACGGCTATAATCTCAACTTCGCTAGCACCACTTAATTTTACATCCCCTCCCATAGAAGTAGTATCATCTAAGGTAATGGTCAATGGTAAATCACTAGCATTGACTTTAGTCGCTGCTAAAGGCACTTTTGGCCCTTGAGTTGCGCGAGCAAAAATAAATACTTGATCATTTGGCCCAACCTTAGACGCTAATTCCGGTGCAACTTCGACCATAACACTGACAGTTTTTGCAATTGTTGTACCTGTTTCAGTGCCGGTATTTTTAACCGCACTGTGGGCATCATCATTTGGCATGGCTCCCGTATCTGATTGCATACTCATTTTAGCAGACTGAATAGCATTCATTAATGCTGTGCGGTCAACATCACTACGGTCACTATCTAAAATAGCTTGCCATGCATTAATTGCATCTTGATATTGAGCATTAAAAAAGGCGTCCATTCCGACAAGTAATAATGTAGATGGATCTTGTGCATCCAAAGCTAATGACTGCTCAATAATAGCCTGAATATCTGGCGTGAGCTTCTGACCTGCCTGGTAATACATCGCCGTTGCTTTAGGGCCTAGTAATTCAGCGTGGGTTCCGACTAACTCCATGACTTTATCGAATGCAGCAACAGCTTTATTATATTGGTTTGCTGAAATATAAGCATGACCTAGGCTAAACCATGCTTGGCTGTTTTCAGGAGCTTGTTGAACCTCTGCCTCCATCATCTGCACACGCTGAGCCATAATTTGTTCATTACTCATGCCTTGATGCGGATTATTAGCTTGTGGCGGATTTGCCAGTTCATTATATGCACCAAGCTGCTGATAGAAGTAACCTGTTAGTCCCAACACTACTATGGTCATCAAAGAGGGCCATAAAATACCTTTTGGTTTTGCAGCAGCAAGTGAGTCATCACCCTTATGCTTCATATCCTGCAATAAACTAATTTCTAGTTCCTGCTTTAATGCGTCAAATTCATTCTGATCATGTAAATCGTTTTGTAATTCTTTCTCAAGAATGCCTAAACGTTCATTAAAAAGTTCAAGGTTAGTTTGTTTACGGACGCCAGACTCTTCAGCTTGAAGTAGCTTTGTCTGACGAAAATGAGGTACCCAAATCATCATTAAACCGATAATAAGGACAAGCGCGATAAGAATCCAAAATGTGGTCATCGTTTCAATATTCACTTTTAGTTTATAGGAAAGCGGGGGTTCCGCTGAGCTTGATTACACGATTATACGTAAAGATTATTAATTGAATAGTAATATAAGGAAGATATAAAGCTCAAACTTGAGAGTTGAGCACTGGTTCACAATTTAAAATGTGAACATTAAATGGTAAGAAACTTTAAGTCATTTTGTTAGTCTTATCGCTGTGTGATTGTGATTAGAGACTTTTGATCCTACAGCGTACCGATAATGAGACAAGTAACCCAGTTTTGCACGAAAGTGGCAGACATGTGAGCTGGCAAGCTCTAAAATGATTTAAAATTCGCTTAAGCTAATGTGAGTATAGTAACGTATGCTCATCACCTGCATTAACGTGGTTTGTTGATATCAAATCAATGTTTTTATAACTAAGGAATACCCATGATTCCAGAAATTGGACATTTTTCACTGATAATAGGTTTGGCATTTGCCATGTTATTAGCCAGTGTTCCATTAATAGGTGCTGCCAAGAAAGATGCATATTTAGTGAGATATGCCTGGCCTCTTGCGTACGGTATGTTTTTCTTCATTCTAGTTTCAGTAGTTATATTAGGCTACAGCTTCGCGGTGGATGACTTTTCAGTCGCCTATGTTGCACATCATTCAAATTCACAATTACCCATCTTCTTTAAAATTGCTGCAGTATGGGGCGGTCATGAAGGTTCATTATTATTCTGGGTATTCTCATTGTCAGTGTGGGCAACAGCTGTAGCCATGTTCAGTAAAGGCTTAGAAGAAGTCTTTACTGCGAGGGTGTTAGCAGTACTAGCCATGATTATTGTTGGTTTTACCTTGTTTATGGTTCTAACCTCAAGTCCATTTGAGCGTATATTTCCAATACCAATGGAAGGACGTGACTTAAATCCAATGTTGCAAGATGTGGGGCTAATCTTCCACCCACCTATGTTATACCTTGGTTATGTAGGTTTCTCAGTAAGCTTTGCCTTTGCTATTGCAGCATTAATGAGTGGTAGTTTAGATTCAGCTTGGGCTCGTTGGTCTCGTCCTTGGACGTTGGCTGCTTGGGTGTTCTTAACCGGTGGTATCTCACTAGGCTCTTGGTGGGCATACTATGAATTAGGCTGGGGTGGTTGGTGGTTCTGGGATCCAGTTGAAAATGCTTCTTTTATGCCTTGGCTAATAGGTACAGCATTGGTTCACTCTTTAGTGGTAACTGAAAAGCGTGGTGCATTCCGCAATTGGACTGTTTTGCTATCAATCTTTGCTTTCTCATTAAGCTTACTGGGTACCTTTATTGTGCGTTCCGGTGTACTTACATCGGTGCATTCATTTGCAGCAGATCCAAGCCGTGGTATGTTTATTCTGCTTCTACTGGCTATCGCCGTAGGTGGTTCTTTAACTTTGTTTGCTTTCCGTGCCAGCGAAATGAGCAGTCCTGCTCGATTTGAACTCAAGTCTAAAGAAACCATGTTGTTGGTTTGTAACGTGCTATTAACTGTAGCTGCCGGTACCGTGCTACTTGGAACCTTATATCCGCTGCTTATAGATGCGCTCGGTATGGGTAAAATTTCTGTAGGACCTCCATATTTCAACGCGGTATTCGTTCCAATCGTGTTAGTACTGTTTGGCTTTATGGGTATTGGTCCAATCATTCGCTGGAAGAAATCAAAGCAAGGCGAAATCAAGCGTCAATTGCTTGTGCCTGCAATGGTTGCAGCAGTGATCGGTTTGTCTGTACCTTTCCTCATGGGCGGCGAATTCAATATATGGGTTGTACTTGGCATTACTGCGGCAACATGGGTGACATTATCGACATTCCGCGCTGCATACAATATGGTTAAAGGAACAGATGGCAGCATCAGTTTAACCCGTATTGGGCGTAGCCAACTTGGAATGATCATGGCCCACTTAGGTATTGCCGTCTCAATTGTTGGTGCCACTATGGTGTCGAACTACTCAATAGAGAAAAGTGTTCGCATGGGGCCAGGAATCAGTCAAGAGTTAGCGGGTTACACATTCAAGTATCTTGAAACTAAGAATGTCGTTGGACCAAACTACACAGCACAACAAGGTCAAATAGAAATCTATCAAGATGATAAATACATTACCTTATTAAAACCGGATCGTCGTCAATATAATGTTCGTACAATGGACATGACAGAAGCCGGTATCGATTGGGGTTTATTCCGTGACCTATATGTCACCATGGGTGACCCAATCAGTGCGACCGAGTTTGCTGTACGTCTAAACTACAAACCTTTTGTACGTTGGTTATGGTTCGGATCAATCTTTATGATGATTGGTGGTTTCCTTGCTGCTTCAGATAAGCGTTATCGCGTAAAGAGCACGGCTGCCGAAGTAAACGACAAAGCAAAAGAAAAGTTAGCGACAGCTTAAAAACGGAGAATTTATGAAAAAGTTGGTGCTGTTTATACCTCTAGCCTTATTTTTGGTGATGGGAATATTCTTATATCAAGGTTTATTCCTTAATCCACAAAAGCTGGATTCAGCATTAGAAGGGAAGCCGGTGCCGGCTTTCCAACTTGAGAGACTTGAAACCCCAGGTGAAATGTTGACTGAAGCTGATTTAAAAGGTCAAGTTTCATTATTAAACGTGTGGGCCACCTGGTGTCCTGCATGTAAATATGAACATCCTTTTTTAACTATGTTGTCTCGTCGTAATATTATGCCTATATATGGTATTAATTATCGCGACGAGCGAGCACTGGCAATAAAAGAGCTACAGCGCGAAGGGGACCCATATACAATCAACTTTTATGATAAAGATGGTCGTTTAGGTTTGGATCTCGGGGTATATGGTGCGCCAGAAACATTTATCATTGATCATAATGGCATTATACGATTTCGCTATGCAGGCCCAATTGATCAAAATATTTGGCAAGATACCTTATATCCAATGGTTCAGCAGCTACAAGCTGAAGCTAAAGCGGATGGAGCAGCGTAATGAAATTGGTTAATTTATCGTTCGCGTTAGTTATTGGTTTGTTATCGAGTGTAGTGGTCCATGCCACACCAGTAGATACCTATGAATTCAAAACACCCAGTAATCAAAAGCGTGCTATTTCACTCGCACATGAGTTGCGTTGCCCACAATGTCAAAATCAAAACTTAGTCGATTCTAATTCGCCAGTCGCTCAAGATTTGCGATTAGAAGTTTATAAAATGGTTGATGATGGTAAGTCAGATGAGCAAATTGTAGAGTTCATGACAAGTCGTTATGGTGACTTTGTACTTTATAAACCGCGACTTGATCCAAAAACATATGTTCTTTGGATTGGTCCTTTTGCGCTGCTATTTATAGGTTTCATTGTTGGCGCGATACTTATTCGTCGCCAGAGAAATGTAAAATATGCCCATGCCGAGATGTCAGCTGAAGATAAACAGCAGCTTGATGAATTACTAAAACGTAATAAATAACCTCAGTCCAGGATATAAAGAATTTTCAAACCGCTCTTTGTTTTGTTAACAGCATTACATCAACGTGCCTTGCTTTCAAAACAAATAGCAAGTTTGCGATAAAATAGGCTAAAAGTGCAGGGTTTAGCCTATTGACTGTATCTCTTAACCCGACTTGAGGTTAAATAATGATATCGAAAAAAAAACTTGTTGTTGTAGCCTCTATTATTAGCGCTAGCATGTTGCTAATAGAAAGCGGTGTAGCCTACCCAGGTATGCAACCTAGTCAAAAACCAGTATCTCAAACCAGTTTGGATAAAATCATCATCCTGGAGCAACCTTTTCCCATCGCCCAAGCTAACTTCAGCCAATTGAATAATGATCAAATAGATTTTGAAGCCTTCAAAGGTAAAGTCATCTTAGTGAATATGTGGGCGACATGGTGTCCCCCTTGTGTCAGAGAACTTCCAGCACTAGACAGGCTTGCCAAAAAAATAGATCAAACCCAATACATGTTGTTACCTATATCAATTGATGGCGCTGGCCAAGAGATAGTGCAACCATTTTTGCAATCGATAGGTCTACCAAAATTCGAATCTTATTTTGATCCCAAGCAAAATCTTCGTGAAGTGTTCCCGTTAGAAACAATTCCGGCGACTTTTATATTAAATCCGCAAGGGGAACTGGTAGCTTATGTACGTAGTTATGTTGATTGGGACGATGAGAACGCTATAACCTTCTTAAAGCAGTTTTACACCACAACAGGAAAAGTGGTCGATTAATATTCTTTTTGGTGCCTAATTAAACGATTTAGATCGTGTTAGGTTAAAAGATCGTCAAGCGATCTTTTTTTATATAAAAACTTTATAAAAGGGGTTGCACTGCCTCAGAATCTCCCTATAATGCGCATCCACTGACACGGCACAGCGCGAAAGCAAAGTAGCGAGTTAGGTTGATTTGAAAGGATAAAAACTTCGGTTTCATCATCAAATCAACAGCGAAAAGAAAGTTTGAAAAAACACTTGACGCTGACAACAGGGTCTGTAGAATACGCAGCCCAAGCCAACGACCTAGCGTCCAACGGCGATGTTTGAAAAATTAACATCAACGCTCTTTAACAACTTAAACAAGAAATCTGTGTGGACATTCACAGGTATTGAGTTATTCGAAATTGCTTCTTCTTAGGAAGAGCAATCAAAAAATTTAAACTCAATGCAACGATGAATGTTCATAGCAATATGTACAAAAAGACTTTGTTAACTTCGGTTGATAAAGCAATCAGAATTCATTGAGCCGAAACCTTCGGGTTTCAAAAAAACTTTAATTGAAGAGTTTGATCATGGCTCAGATTGAACGCTGGCGGCAGGCCTAACACATGCAAGTCGAGCGGCAGCGGGAAGATAGCTTGCTATCTTTGCCGGCGAGCGGCGGACGGGTGAGTAATGCCTAGGGATCTGCCCAGTCGAGGGGGATAACAGTTGGAAACGACTGCTAATACCGCATACGCCCTACGGGGGAAAGGAGGGGACCTTCGGGCCTTTCGCGATTGGATGAACCTAGGTGGGATTAGCTAGTTGGTGAGGTAATGGCTCACCAAGGCGACGATCCCTAGCTGTTCTGAGAGGATGATCAGCCACACTGGGACTGAGACACGGCCCAGACTCCTACGGGAGGCAGCAGTGGGGAATATTGCACAATGGGCGAAAGCCTGATGCAGCCATGCCGCGTGTGTGAAGAAGGCCTTCGGGTTGTAAAGCACTTTCAGTAGGGAGGAAAGGCAGTAGTTTAATAAACTATTGCTGTGACGTTACCTACAGAAGAAGGACCGGCTAACTCCGTGCCAGCAGCCGCGGTAATACGGAGGGTCCGAGCGTTAATCGGAATTACTGGGCGTAAAGCGTGCGCAGGCGGTTTTTTAAGCCAGATGTGAAAGCCCTGGGCTCAACCTAGGAATTGCATTTGGAACTGGGGAACTAGAGTCTTGTAGAGGGAGGTAGAATTTCAGGTGTAGCGGTGAAATGCGTAGATATCTGAAGGAATACCGGTGGCGAAGGCGGCCTCCTGGACAAAGACTGACGCTCATGCACGAAAGCGTGGGGAGCAAACAGGATTAGATACCCTGGTAGTCCACGCCGTAAACGATGTCTACTCGGAGTTTGGTGACTTAGTCACTGGGCTCCCAAGCTAACGCATTAAGTAGACCGCCTGGGGAGTACGGCCGCAAGGTTAAAACTCAAATGAATTGACGGGGGCCCGCACAAGCGGTGGAGCATGTGGTTTAATTCGATGCAACGCGAAGAACCTTACCTACTCTTGACATCCAGAGAATTCGCTAGAGATAGCTTAGTGCCTTCGGGAACTCTGAGACAGGTGCTGCATGGCTGTCGTCAGCTCGTGTTGTGAAATGTTGGGTTAAGTCCCGCAACGAGCGCAACCCCTATCCTTATTTGCCAGCGAGTTATGTCGGGAACTTTAGGGAGACTGCCGGTGATAAACCGGAGGAAGGTGGGGACGACGTCAAGTCATCATGGCCCTTACGAGTAGGGCTACACACGTGCTACAATGGCGTATACAGAGGGTTGCAAAGCCGCGAGGTGGAGCTAATCTCACAAAGTACGTCGTAGTCCGGATTGGAGTCTGCAACTCGACTCCATGAAGTCGGAATCGCTAGTAATCGTGAATCAGAATGTCACGGTGAATACGTTCCCGGGCCTTGTACACACCGCCCGTCACACCATGGGAGTGGGCTGCAAAAGAAGTGGGTAGTTTAACCTTCGGGAGAACGCTCACCACTTTGTGGTTCATGACTGGGGTGAAGTCGTAACAAGGTAGCCCTAGGGGAACCTGGGGCTGGATCACCTCCTTACCTATACGACTAACTCAATACCTAAAGTGCAGAGATGCATGTGAGTGTTCACACAGATTACTTGTTAACTTCTTCGGAAGTAGAGTGAAACACACCGCTTGCCGGTTAAGTGTTGTTCTTTAACAATTTGGAAAGCTGATAGTACTAACTAAAGGCGCATAAATGATGATCCGTTGTCGTTTGTGTGATTACGTTAGTGCGAAAATAATATTGATGCGAAAGCATCAGTATCTTGAGTTCTCAAAACACTGTTTAAGTGTCTTGAATATTCTAAAAACTAAGGCGAGTCACACTTCCTGGTCGGGAGTGAGACAAGTAAAAACCAGCTAGTTGCGATACAGTCCGATTAGTTCACGCAAGTGAAACTCATTTGGGTTGTATGGTTAAGTGACTAAGCGTATACGGTGGATGCCTTGGCAGTCAGAGGCGATGAAGGACGTAATAACTTGCGAAAAGCGTTGGCGAGCTAGTAATAAGCATTTGAGCTAACGATATCCGAATGGGGAAACCCGGCCACATAAGTGGTCATCATACAGTGAATACATAGCTGTATGAGGCGAACCTGGGGAACTGAAACATCTAAGTACCCAGAGGAAAAGAAATCAACCGAGATTCCCCTAGTAGCGGCGAGCGAACGGGGATTAGCCCTTAAGTCTATGGGGTGTTAGTGGAATGAGTTGGAAAGCTCAGCGGCACAGGGTGATAGCCCCGTACATGAAAACTAACCATAGATGAAAACGAGTAAGGCGGGACACGTGACATCCTGTTTGAATATGGGGGGACCATCCTCCAAGGCTAAATACTCCTGACTGACCGATAGTGAACCAGTACCGTGAGGGAAAGGCGAAAAGAACCCCTGTGAGGGGAGTGAAATAGAACCTGAAACCGTATACGTACAAGCAGTGGGAGCGGTTCTTGAGACCGTGACTGCGTACCTTTTGTATAATGGGTCAGCGACTTACGTTTTGTAGCGAGGTTAAGCGAATAGCGGAGCCGTAGGGAAACCGAGTGTTAACTGCGCGTTTAGTTGCAAGGCGTAGACCCGAAACCGAGTGATCTAGCCATGGGCAGGTTGAAGGTTGAGTAACATCAACTGGAGGACCGAACCGACTTATGTTGAAAAATGAGCGGATGACTTGTGGCTGGGGGTGAAAGGCCAATCAAACTCGGAGATATCTGGTTCTCCTCGAAAGCTATTTAGGTAGCGCCTCGAGCGAATACCATTGGGGGTAGAGCACTGTTAAGGCTAGGGGGTCATCCCGACTTACCAACCCTTTGCAAACTCCGAATACCAATGAGTACTACTCGGGAGACAGACAGCGGGTGCTAACGTCCGTTGTCAAAAGGGAAACAACCCAGACCGTCAGCTAAGGTCCCAAAGTGTATGTTAAGTGGGAAACGATGTGGGAAGGCTTAGACAGCTAGGATGTTGGCTTAGAAGCAGCCATCATTTAAAGAAAGCGTAATAGCTCACTAGTCGAGTCGGCCTGCGCGGAAGATTTAACGGGGCTAAACATACCACCGAAGCTACGGGTTTGCAGTTTACTGCAAGCGGTAGAGGAGCGTTCTGTAAGCGGTTGAAGGTGAAGGGGTAACCCACACTGGACGTATCAGAAGTGCGAATGCTGACATGAGTAACGATAAAGGGAGTGAAAAACTCCCTCGCCGAAAGACCAAGGGTTCCTGTCCAACGTTAATCGGGGCAGGGTGAGTCGACCCCTAAGGTGAGGCCGAAAGGCGTAATCGATGGAAAACAGATTAATATTTCTGTACCTCTGCTAACTGCGATGGAGAGACGGAGAAGGCTAGGCTAGCGCGGCGTTGGTAGTCCGCGTTTAAGGTAGTAGGCGGTGTTCTTAGGCAAATCCGGGAACACGTACTTAAATGTACACGTTGAGAGCTGATGACGAGTCACTAAGGTGATGAAGTAGTTGATGCCATGCTTCCAGGAAAATCTTCTAAGCTTCAGGTTAGTAGGGATCGTACCCCAAACCGACACAGGTGGTCGGGTAGAGAATACCAAGGCGCTTGAGAGAACTCGGCTGAAGGAACTAGGCAAAATGGTACCGTAACTTCGGGAGAAGGTACGCTGCTGTTGGTGATGGGACTTGCTCCCTAAGCTGACGGCAGTCGCAGATACCAGGTGGCTGCAACTGTTTATCAAAAACACAGCACTGTGCAAAATCGCAAGATGACGTATACGGTGTGACGCCTGCCCGGTGCCGGAAGGTTAATTGATTGGGTTATCGCAAGAGAAGCTCATGATCGAAGCCCCGGTAAACGGCGGCCGTAACTATAACGGTCCTAAGGTAGCGAAATTCCTTGTCGGGTAAGTTCCGACCTGCACGAATGGCGTAATGATGGCCACGCTGTCTCCAGCCGAGACTCAGTGAAGTTGAAATTGCGGTGAAGATGCCGTATACCCGCGGCTAGACGGAAAGACCCCGTGAACCTTTACTATAGCTTGGCACTGAACATTGAACCTACATGTGTAGGATAGGTGGGAGACTTTGAAGCTTCGTCGCTAGATGGAGTGGAGTCAATCTTGAAATACCACCCTTGTAGTTTTGATGTTCTAACTCTGGCCCCTTATCGGGGTTGAGGACAGTGCCTGGTGGGTAGTTTGACTGGGGCGGTCTCCTCCCAAAGAGTAACGGAGGAGCACGAAGGTTGGCTAAGTACGGTCGGACATCGTACGGTTAGTGCAATGGCATAAGCCAGCTTAACTGCGAGACATACACGTCGAGCAGGTACGAAAGTAGGTCATAGTGATCCGGTGGTTCTGAATGGAAGGGCCATCGCTCAACGGATAAAAGGTACTCCGGGGATAACAGGCTGATACCGCCCAAGAGTTCATATCGACGGCGGTGTTTGGCACCTCGATGTCGGCTCATCACATCCTGGGGCTGAAGTCGGTCCCAAGGGTATGGCTGTTCGCCATTTAAAGTGGTACGCGAGCTGGGTTCAGAACGTCGTGAGACAGTTCGGTCCCTATCTGCCGTGGGCGTTGGATGATTGAGGGGAGCTGCTCCTAGTACGAGAGGACCGGAGTGGACGAACCGCTGGTGTTCGGGTTGTCATGCCAATGGCATTGCCCGGTAGCTACGTTCGGAATCGATAACCGCTGAAAGCATCTAAGCGGGAAGCGAGCCCCAAGATGAGTCATCCCTAGAGCTTTAAGCTCTCTAAAGGGCCGTAGGAGACTACTACGTTGATAGGCAAGGTGTGTAAGCGTTGTGAGGCGTTGAGCTAACTTGTACTAATGACCCGTGAGGCTTAACCATACAACCCAGATGGGTTTTACTAACCTTAGTTGTTAGGATGGGACACTTAGACAGTGCGAACTCAAGAAGCTCTAATGAGCAATCAGCTTTCCGAATTATTATTTAATGCTAGTTAATAGCGTTAGATAAACCAAATTTGTCTGGAAACCATAGAGCTGTGGCACCACCTGATCCCATTCCGAACTCAGAAGTGAAACACAGTATCGCCGATGGTAGTGTGGGGTCTCCCCATGTGAGAGTAGGTCATTTCCAGGCGCCTAATTCCTCTTTTAAGTAAGAGAAGTCTACTGATAGTGACATATCAGCGACTTAAAAAGAATTTAGCATCGTGCGCAAGCAATTTGCTAAAGGAGCGGTAGTTCAGTTGGTTAGAATACCGGCCTGTCACGCCGGGGGTCGCGGGTTCGAGTCCCGTCCGCTCCGCCAACTTAAGATGAAGGCCTTTGCAGCAATGCAAAGGCCTTTTTCGTGTGTGTAATTTAAAAATATTGGTAATAGTTCTGTTGGTTAAGGCTTTTTCGAGACATAGATTCGGGGCCGCTGCCTGTCACGCCGGAGGTCGCGGGTTCACTCTTGTTAACAGCAGCGTCCGCTCCGCCAACTTAAGACGAAGGCCTTTGCAGCAATGCAAAGGCCTTTTTCGTGTGTGTAATTTAAAAATATGGGTAATAGTTCTGTTGGATAAGGCTTTTTTGAGACATCGATTCGAGACAGCGGCCTGTCATGCCGGATGTCGCGGGTTCACTCTTGTTACCAGCAGCGTCCGCTCCGCCAACTTAAGACGAAGGCCTTTGCAGCAACGCAAAGGCCTTATTCGTATCTGGAATTTGATATTATTGTGGATGTTTTCGTTTTCATCAGTCAATAAGGGCCAATTGGATAGCGTTATTTTAGATTAATGTCGTTCTTTGTCATTAATCTATTTTTACACCTTGTGTGGCTAATCTGGTGAGACTTTTTGTCTGTTATCTGTCTGATGAACCAGCTGTTTTCTTGTTAACACTTAATAGGAATAGATAAATAGATCTATTTTCTTGCTATTGCCATATTGGTTGCCTAACTTATGGGGCAATTGTTGTTATAAAGGAAAAAGCAATGAAGCTTGAGATGATTTGTACTGGTGAAGAAGTGTTATCTGGCCAGATTGTTGATACTAATGCCGCTTGGGTTGCCAATGAGCTAATGTCATTAGGTATTGAGATGCAGCAACGCACCACTGTTGGCGATAGATTAGCGGATTTAGTGGCTGCTTTCCAAGAGAGAAGTAAGCACGCTGACGTTATTTTAGTGAATGGTGGCCTAGGCCCAACCAGTGATGATATGTCAGCGCTTGCTATGGCAAAAGCGAAAGGCGAAGAGCTAATAGAGAATCAGCAATGGCGCGATCATCTAGAGAATTGGTTTACCAAAAATGGCCGTGTGATGTCGAAGAGCAACTTAAAACAAGCTTGGTTGCCTAAGTCGGCGGTGATGATCGATAACCCCGTAGGCACCGCCTGTGGTTTTAGAGTGAAGTTAAATAAGGCCTGGTTATTCTTTACTCCGGGAGTACCTTTTGAACTAAAACACATGTTCAAAGAACAATTTGTGCCATTCATTACTAAAGAGTTTGGCTCAGGTGATAACACCCAATTGCATAAACTGCTCACCATTGGCTATGGTGAATCTACTCTCGCTGATATGTTATCTGAACTTAGCTTACCCCTAGGTATCGAGCTAGGTTATCGCTCTTCTATGCCACATATTGAAATTAAAATTTTCGCCCGTGGTGATGAAGCTATTCGCGCGTTGCCTCAAGTGACAAAAGCGGTTAAGGAATGTTTAGGCACTGCCGTTGTGGCGGAAAATAAGCCGACCTTAGCTGAAGAGATCCATACAAGGTTATACCAGTCTGGTTTTAGTTTAAGTGTGGCAGAATCCTGTACTGGCGGAATGATCACCAGTCAGTTAATTGATTTCGCTGGCAGCTCGTCATACCTACATCATGGCTTAGTGACCTACAGCAATGAGTCCAAGGTAAAAGTACTTGGCGTTAATCCGCAAATTTTAGATGATCACGGAGCTGTCTCTATTCAAACCGTCGAAGCAATGGCTGAAGGCGTGCGTAAAATACTCGACAGTGACTTCGCTTTAGCGACCAGCGGAATTGCTGGCCCTGAAGGTGGTTCTGATCAAAAGCCAGTCGGCACAGTTGCAATAGCACTCGCGACGCGTCATGGCATTTACAGCCAGATGGTCAAATTGCCAAAACGCTCACGTCAGTTGGTTAGAAGCCTCAGTACTGCAGTTGCTTATGACATGTTACGTCGTGCGCTATTGGATGAAGCTGTCATCGTAGATTACCCATCAATTAGTAGATTTGAAAAATAACATACGCTGGCATTAAGTCATTAATCAATTAATCCCCTTAGGTTCTCTCTTTGGGGATATTTGATTTTTCTGCGCTAATCAAATTACGCAACCGTCAGCAATATGATCCCGATTAACATAAAAGCAATGACTTTTAACCTTGTTATCACAAATAAAATGCCTGACAGTTTGAGTAAATCTTGATGATGGGGTCGTAAGCTTAAAAACATCAATACACTGCCATGTATCACCATTAAAATTGCACTTACAGTTGCTGCAAGATCGCCTGCTTGTGATCCAATAACTAAAGTATGCTATCCCACTTTAAGCCAATTCTCGTGATAAATGAGACGTTTATTGTAAATCTTGTGCCTAGAACAAAAAAAGCGCCTATTGGCGCTTTCATTGAGTCATACTTTTTGGCCTTAAAACTTAACTACCAATTTGCCTTTTTGAACGGCGATCTCTTTGGTCATTTTGGCCATTAACGCTTGATTTGAATCATTCATATCAAGGGTGTAAACCGGCTGACTTTCTAGAAATCCCCGTAAGAAGCTCATTACCTGTGGGGTAATGGCTGTTAGTGCTTGCTCTAAATCGGCTGGGTCTGCACTGACATTAACTAAATCCAAATTGCGTAAATAGATACTTTTAGTTTCGCTGTTATACCAAGGCTGTGCTTCAAACGTTGTTTTAAGCTTAGCGCTAATTGGCATTAAAGGATTACGAATACGCACAAGAGTCGTTGCCGTTAATCCCATCGTATTAGGTTTATCACCTAAGCTGACTTGCATGTCGTTAAGCACCAAATTAATACCAATAATTTGGTTACCTTGCTTTACCTCAAAATGCATCTCTTTATTAAGGTAATTTTCTATCTCATTTTCAGTAATGCTATACTGACTGGCGCAACCAGTCAGTAGTAGCAAGGCACTGATAAAAATCAGCTTTAGTGTTTTCATTAACCTGTGTTTCTCATGCCTGCGGCAACGCCCGCGATAGTAAGCATTAGCGCCAGTTGTACATGCTTAGAAGGCTCAGCTTCCTTACGCGTACGGGCTAATAGCTCTGTTTGCAGGAAGTTTAATGGATCAATGTAAGGATTGCGAAGTTTTACTGATTCACGATTCCAGGGAGTATGCGACATTAACTCATCTGACTCAGTTAATGACAATACGGTATCAATACCCAGTTGTAATCGTTGACGTAATTTCTCACCTAAATGATGTAGTTCAGGTTTCACCAAACAGTTTTCATAATAGCGGGCTAAGTTAGGCTCTGCTTTCATGTAAACCATTTCTAGCATAGAAATTCGTGTTTCAAAAAATGGCCACTCGGCTTCCATTTCACGCAGTAATGCTAGTTCATCACGCTGAATAGCGTCATTGAGTGCTTCACCTGCACCTAACCAAGCTGGCAACATTAAGCGGTTTTGTGACCAGGCAAATATCCAAGGAATAGCACGTAAACTTTCAATGCCTCCATCAACTTTGCGTTTAGCTGGGCGGCTACCTAATGGTAATTTACCCAGTTCAACTTCTGGTGTTGCTGCACGGAAGTAAGGTACAAAATCCTTTTCTTCACGTACGATACCGCGATAATGCAGCACAGATTCGTCGGCAATCCGCTGCATACAATCACGCCAAGCTTTTTTCGGCTCAGGTGGCGGTAATAAAGTGGCTTCCATTACGGCTGAGGTATAAAGCGCTAAACTTTGTACCGCTAATTTTGGTAAGCCAAATTTAAAGCGGATCATCTCACCTTGTTCAGTCACACGGATACGGCCATCTACTGAGCCCGGCGGTTGAGATAGAATGGCTTTGTGAGCAGGCCCACCTCCTCGTCCGATAGAACCCCCACGGCCATGGAACAACATCAGTTTGACGTTGGCTTTATTACACACTGCGACTAACTGCTCCTGTGCGCGATACTGCGCCCAGGCAGCGGCCATCACACCGGCGTCTTTAGCTGAGTCAGAATAACCAATCATGACTTCTTGCATGCCTTTGGTGTATCCACGATACCAATCGATATTCAATAAAGACTCAATACAGCTAGCGGCATTGGTTAAATCTTCTAAGGTTTCAAATAATGGCACTACGCGCATTGGATGGCTGCAACCAGTTTCTTTTAATAACAATAAAACAGTCAACACATCTGATGGCTTACCCGCCATTGAAATAACATATGATCCCAAAGACTCTTTAGGCTGTTTGGCAATCAGTTCACAGGTTTTGATGACTTCAGCAACATCTTCGCTTGGCTGCCAATTAGCCGGAATTAAAGGACGACGATTAGTGAGCTCGCGCAGCAAGAATGCTTGTTTTTCATTTTCATCCCAGTGATTGTAATCACCTAAACCTAAATAACGGGTCAGCTCGGCAATCACATCGCTGTGACGAGTAGAATCTTGGCGAATATCCAAACGCAGCATATGAATACCAAAGCTGGCTAGACGACGTAAAATATCGAGCAGTAATCCATTGGCAATCAATTTCATGCCGCTGTCACATAAACTGTTATAAAGCAGTTCTAATGGCGCTTGCAGATCCGCTTGTTGCCAAATCAGTTCACTGGTATCAACATCAGGAAAACGACCTTCAAGTCGAATATTCAAATAATCAATGGTTTTACGCAGTTTACAACGTAATTGGCGTAACACATCACGGTACGGCTCATTGCTATTGTTAGTGAGTTCAAGCAGTTCTGGCGTTGCTTGCTCCATAGATAATTCACCGACTAAGGCAACGATGTCTTTTAAATACAAACGTGCAGCAGCATGACGATTTCGGTCTAATACTTCTTGGGTGACTTTGTGAGTAACAAATGGGTTGCCATCGCGATCGCCGCCCATCCAGCTAGAAAAGCGAACAGGGGCGATCTTAATCGGTAATTCTTTACCTGTGCGCTGCTCTACTTGATCATTTAACTGACGTAGAAAGTCGGGAATAGCCTGCCATAGAGAGGTTTCAATCGTGCTTAAGCCCCAACGTGCCTCATCTACAGGTGTTGGACGCTCGCTACGAATTTCATTGGTGTGCCAAATTTGGGCAATCAATTGACGTAAACGTAAGTTGTTTTGGTTGCGCTCACGGTCTGACAGTTGGCTGTTTTCTTGATCTGTTAAACAATCGACAACCGCAGCATATTTTTGGATCAAAGTACGACGAGATATTTCAGTTGGATGAGCAGTTAACACTAAGTCGATTTCTAATTGCTTCAAGCAATTAATCACATCATTTTCATCTAAATCAGTATTAAGAATGCGACCAAGCAGTTGCTCTACTGGGTCTGGCACACAGACTAACTCATCGCAATTACGACTGATGGTGTGGTATTGCTCGGCGATGTTAGCTAGGTTCAAAAATTGGTTAAACGCTTTAGCAAACGGCACTAATTCTTCATCTGGAAGTGAGGTCAGCAATGCTAACATTTGCTCGCGAGAGGATTCATCGCCTTTGCGTGCCTGTTTTGCAAGAATTCGAATTTGTTCTACTTTCTCAAGAAATGCATCACCAAGATGGCTTTGCATTGTCTCACCTAAAATTTGGCCTAAATGTCCCACATTCGATCTCAGTGAGGCATACATATCTGCCACTTGCTCTGCCATACATACTCCAAAGTAAACTCGGTTAAACTTGCACTGCTTATCTATCACAATAACCATCGTACAGTATTCGGTCAATACACAAACACCGCGTTTGGTAATTTTATTTCGTTAAAAAATTTCAACAAAAGCGGTTTTAACGGTTTTTTGGTTAAAAATTACTTAATGCATGCGTGATAAATCATCTTTTTGATCAATTCTACTGTCGGCGTGAGATATTCTAAGCCAATAAACTCATCGGGTTGGTGGGCTTGATTAATACTCCCAGGTCCTAAAACTAAGGTTTGGCAGCCTAACTTGTTAATGTAAGGCGCTTCGGTTGAGTAGTTAACCACTTCAGCTTCATGGCCTGACAATTCAGCAACCAGTTTTGTCCATGGGTTGTCTGCTTTACCGGCAAACGATTCAGCGCCAGGATATAAAGTGCTGATACTAATACTGCCAGGGTACTCTTTACTGATATCACTTAAATAATTCAGCACCATGAGTTCAAGATCGGCCAATTCCATTCCTGGCAAAGGACGAATATCTAAGTGTAAATCACAGCAACCACAAATGCGGTTAGCTGCATCACCACCGTGAATATGGCCAAAGTTCATTGTAGGGTAGGGAACGGTAAAAGCATCTTCGCGATAGTTTTCACTTAAATGCTGTTTAAGTTTCAATAACTGCCCCATGACTTTATGCATTACTTCAATGGCGTTTAATCCGCGGGCGGGGTCAGATGAATGACCACTGCGGCCAATAACGCGAATACCTTGAGCTAAGTGCCCTTTATGCATATACACAGGTTTTAAGCTGGTGGGCTCGCCTATTACCGCATAATCAGGTGCAATTGCCTTTGAGTCGGCAAATGCTTTGGCACCACTCATAGTGGTTTCTTCATCGGCACTGGCAAAAATAGTCAGCGGACGCTTAAAGTCTGCTAGAGGCATGTCTTTTAGCGCTTCAAGTACCAAGGCAAAAAAACCTTTCATGTCACAGGTGCCTAAGCCGTACCAACGATTATCTTTTTCTATTAACTCAAACGGGCTTTGGCTCCAACGACCTTCATCAAAAGGTACGGTGTCTGTGTGGCCGGCTAATAATAAGCCACCTTCCCCTTGGCCAATGCGGGCTATAAGGTTTTGTTTATTGCGTGAGTCTGCAACCGTAGGAGTTTCGCAGCTAAAGCCTAACTCGCTGAACCAATCTTGTAACAAAGCAATAACTGCATGGTTACTCATATCTTGCTCTGGCTCAAGCGCGCTGATAGATGGTGTGCCAATTAACTGTGTAAAAGCACTTTTTAGGTCAGGTAGTGTACTCATGAGTTGTCCTATGTCTGAAATTATTGAAATACTTATTCAATAATATTGCATAAAAATTATTGTGTGCTAGTCTAGCAAACAGATGACTAAGGCACTACAACTAGAATGTAAGCAATGATAATAAATATGTGTAACTTTACTGTTAAATCCAATATACCAATAATCAGCAAGAACTTCCTGCGACGATAGTTCTAGATTAGACGTCCCCCGTCTAAATGTACTATGCTAACACTTCCATTTATGACAACAAAAGATAACAACATAATGAAAAATATCGCAATTATTGGTGCCAGTGGATACACAGGTGCACAAATTACGTCTTTGATAAATGCTGACGCTAATTTATCGGTTCAGGGGTTGTATGTCTCTGAAGGCAGTTTAGATAAAGGGCGTAAGCTAGCTGATCTTTACCCCGTTTATAGTCATATGCCTTATGTGCTTGCTCCATTAACTGACGAAGCTAAAGCGACAATTATTGCTGAAGCAGATGCCGTAGTATTGGCAACAGAGCATTCAATTAGTTTGGAATTAGCCGCTGAATTTTATAAAAAAGGCTTAGCCGTATTTGATTTGAGTGGTGCATATCGTTTTGCTGATGTCGCGCAATACCCTAAGTGGTATGGCTTTGAACATACTCACCCAGACGTACTTGCAGATGCAGTTTATGGCTTAGCTGAATGGAATAGCGAGCAAATTAAGCAAACTAAAATGATTGCCGTGCCTGGCTGTTACCCAACAGCATCATTAACCGCACTAAAACCTTTGAAGCCTTTGCTTACTGCTGCTTACCCAGTAATTAATGCGGTAAGTGGTGTTACAGGAGCGGGACGTAAAGCGCATTTACATACCAGTTTTTGTGAAGTCAGCCTGACACCTTATGGTGTATTAGGTCACAGACATCAGCCTGAAATTGCCACGCAATTAGGCCAAGAAGTGATATTTACCCCGCATTTAGGTAATTTTAAGCGTGGCATTTTGGCCACAATTACCGTGCAGTTAAAGCCTGGGACCACAGAAGCGGATGTCGCTAAAGCCTATAGTGTTTATGACAGCTCACCGATTGTGACGGTTAAGCATAATCAATTCCCTAAAGTAGACGATGTGGTACTGACACCAAACTGTCATGTAGGGTGGAAATACGACGAAAACAGTGGTTATTTAGTAGTTGCCAGTGCGATTGACAACTTAATGAAAGGTGCTGCAAGCCAAGGTTTACAGTGCATCAAAATCCACTTTGGCGTTTAGTCACTAAATAAAACAAGGATAAAAAAATGACAACTAATTCTGTTTTAGTACTTAAAGTGGGTGGCGCATTACTGCAAACCGAAACCGGTATGGCTAATTTAATGTCAGCAATTAAAGACATGACCGCAGCAGGGCAGAAAATTGTTTTAGTTCACGGTGGCGGTTGCTTAGTCGATGAGCAATTAACGGCAAACGGTAAAGAGATTATCAAGCTTGACGGTTTACGCGTAACCCCAGCCGATCAAATTGGCATTGTAGTAGGCGCATTAGCGGGCACATCGAACAAAACCTTACAAGCTGCAGCAGCGAAAGCGGGTGTTGTCAGTGTAGGCATGAGTTTGGGCGATGGTAATGTGGTTAAAGCGAACATTAAAGATGAGCGCTTAGGACTAGTGGGCGAAGTGACCCCGAATGACGCTAGCTACTTAAACTTTATTTTACAGCAGGGCTGGCTGCCGATTTGTAGCTCAATCGCCATTTCAGATGCCGGCCAAATGCTCAATGTTAATGCAGACCAGGCAGCAACCGCATTGGCCAAATTAGTTAACGGTACTTTAGTGCTGTTATCTGATGTGTCAGGCGTGTGGGATGCTAACAAGCAAGTCATTAAAAGTTTAAATAAAAGCCAAATTGATACCCTAATTGCTGAAGGCGTGATTGAAAAAGGCATGAAAGTCAAAGTTGAAGCCGCTTTAGAAGTGGCTCAATGGATGGGCAAGCCGGTTTTAGTTGCTTCTTGGCAAGATACTGAACAGTTAAAAACATTAGCACAAGGTGGGTCCATTGGGACCCAAATACAGCCTTAATGGAGTAGTTTATGAAGCACCTGTTGTCGATAAAAGAGTTATCTCAAACTCAGTTACTGGATATTTTAGCGCTAGCTAAAAAAATTAAAGCCAACCCAGCTGAGTACCGTCGCGCTTTAGATGGAAAAAGCGTTGTGATGCTTTTTGAAAAGCCATCACTGCGCACCCGAGTAAGCTTCGATATTGGCATCAACAAGTTAGGTGGTCATTGTTTGTACCTTGACCAACAAAACGGTGCTTTAGGTGAACGCGAATCTGTGGCGGATTTTGCCACTAATATTTCATGCTGGGCCGATGCCATTGTCGCTAGAACATACCTGCACAGTACAATAGAAAAATTAGCTCAGTACGGAAGTGTACCTGTTATTAATGCGTTATCTGACTTATACCACCCATGCCAAGCGCTGGCTGACTTTTTATCATTATCTGAACAATTTGATGATATTAGCCAGGCGAGGTTAGCGTACGTAGGTGATGGTAATAACGTCACCCATTCATTGATATATGGTGCAGCTATTTTAGGCTTAACCATGACAGTGATTTGCCCTGAAGGGTATTTCCCTGATGCATTAGTGGTTACCGAGGCACAAGCCTTAGCGGCACAAAATGGCGGTAAACTGACATTATCTGCTGATATCAATCTTATTGAAGGCCATGATGCCATTTATACCGACACCTGGATTTCAATGGGTGATGAAACCTCTTTAGCTGAAATAAAAGAGCGCTTTAGCCCGTATCAGGTTAATGCCCAATTAATGGCTAAAGCAGGTGCTAAATACTTTATGCATTGTTTGCCTGCTCATCGCGGTGTGGAGGTAACGGATGACGTTATCGATGGCAAAGGGTCATTAGTTTTAGACCAAGCGGAAAACCGTATGCACGCCCAAAATGCTGTATTGGTCACCTTATTAAGTTAATTACTTATTAAGTGAGCCATATTATAAATAAATGAAATGATTTAGTGAGTAATGCTTATAGCGTTATTCATATATAAAAATATACGTAATCGATTGTAGGAAAACAAACATGTCTAGTGCAGTGAAAAAAACCGGCGTTAAAAAAGTCGTCCTCGCTTATTCAGGCGGGTTAGATACCTCAGCCATCATCCCATGGTTAAAAGAAACCTATGATGATTGTGAAATCGTGGCCTTTTGTGCCGACGTAGGTCAAGGCGAAGAGGAATTAGTGGGCTTACACGAAAAAGCCATCGCTTCAGGGGCATCAGAATGCTACATCGTTGACCTAAAAGAAGAGTTTGTTGCTGATTATATTTATCCAACCATTGCTACCGGCGCGATTTATGAAGGCACTTACTTGTTAGGTACTTCAATGGCACGTCCAATTATTGCCAAAGCACAGGTTGAAATTGCCCGTAAAGTCGGCGCAGACGCCGTATGTCATGGTTGTACCGGTAAAGGTAATGACCAGGTACGTTTTGAAGGCTGTTTTGCTGCCCTAGCACCGGACTTAAAAGTCATAGCGCCTTGGCGTGAATGGGAAATGCGTAGCCGTGAAGATCTGCTCGATTACTTAGCCGAGCGTAAAATTCAAACTACAGCATCGGCGACTAAAATTTATAGCCGCGACGCTAACGCATGGCATATTTCCCATGAAGGCGGTGAGTTAGAAGACCCGTGGAACGAGCCATCAAAAGGCGTGTGGACATTAACCGTAGCCCCCGAAGATGCGCCGAATGAGCCAGAATATGTGTCGCTTGCGGTTAAACATGGTCGTATTACCCATGTAAACGATGAAGCATTATCGCCGTATGCCGCATTAATGAAGTTAAACGACATTGCCGGTAAACATGGCGTAGGGCGTATCGACATTACTGAAAACCGTTTAGTCGGCATGAAGTCACGTGGTTGTTATGAAACACCCGGCGGCACTGTGATGTTTGCAGGTCTTCGTGCCATTGAAGAGTTAGTGCTAGATAAAACTAGCCGTACCTGGCGTGAGCAGATCGCTGCCCAAATGTCGCATTTAGTCTATGACGGTCGTTGGTTTACGCCATTATGTAAGTCACTTATTGCCGCATCTGAGTCGCTAGCTGAATCAGTAAATGGTGATGTGGTGATCAAGCTTTACAAAGGCCAAGCTACACCAGTTAAAAAACGCTCACCAAACAGCTTGTATTCAGAAGCTTTTGCTACCTTTGGTGAAGATGACGTGTATGACCAAAAACACGCAGAAGGCTTTATTCGTTTATATTCATTAGCTAGCCGTATTCGCGCGCTAAATACGAAATAAACCTTAAGCAATCTAAAAAGGGCGCTGTAAAGCGCCCTTCTTGTAATCACTTTTCTTCTTACAAAATAGTGCTTAAAGAGTGCTTAAAGAGTGATTACAAGAAGACAATATTGATCTAATCGACTTAATTGAATAGCAAAAAAGAGGATACCGACATGGCGTTATGGGGCGGAAGATTTCAAGGCGAAACCAGTGCACTTTTCAAATTATTTAATGACTCATTGCCAGTCGATTACCGTTTATTTGAGCAGGACGTTGTCGGTTCAATTGCCTGGGCAGATGCCATTGCTAGCGTAGGTATTATTACAGCCAAAGAATGTAGTGATTTAAAAGCGGCATTAAATGAATTACTGGTCGAAGTGGGGAACGATCCGCAAGCCATTATCAGCAACGGCGCCGAAGATATTCACAGCTTTGTTGAACAAAAGCTAATTGCCAAAGTGGGTGACTTAGGTAAAAAACTCCATACTGGCCGTTCACGTAACGACCAGGTTGCTACCGATTTAAAACTGTGGTGTAAAAAAGAAGGTGCAGCACTGCTGGCTCGTTTAGGTACATTGCATGCGGAGTTAATTGCTTTAGCAGAACGTGAAGTCGATGCCGTTATGCCAGGTTACACCCACTTACAGCGTGCACAACCGGTAACATTCGGTCACTGGGCGTTAGCCTATGTTGAAATGTATGAACGTGACATTAGCCGCCTGCAAGATGCATTGGGGCGTGCCGATTCATGCCCGCTAGGTTCTGGTGCACTTGCTGGTACAGCCTACCCGATAGATCGCCATGCGTTAGCGTCAGCGTTAAACTTTGCTCGCCCAACACTGAATAGCTTAGACAGCGTGTCAGATCGCGATCACGTGGTGGAATTATGTAGCGCAGCGTCAATCAGCATGATGCATTTAAGCCGTATGGCTGAAGACTTAATTTTCTTCAACTCTGGCGAAGCGAATTTTATCTCATTAGCCGACGAAGTCACTTCTGGCTCATCATTGATGCCGCAAAAGAAAAACCCGGATGCCTTAGAGCTTATTCGAGGTAAAACCGGCCGTGTATATGGCAGCTTAATGGGTATTTTAACCACAATGAAAGCCTTGCCATTGGCATACAATAAAGACATGCAAGAAGACAAAGAAGGCTTGTTTGATGTGGTCGACAGTTGGGCAATTTGTTTAGACATGGCCGCATTAGTGTTGTCGGGCTTAAAAGTTAATCGCCCGCAAGCACTAGTGGCAGCTCAACAAGGTTATGCTAACGCGACTGAGCTAGCTGACTACCTTGTCGCCAAAGGCATGCCGTTCCGTGAAGCACATCATGTAGTGGGCGAGGTGGTGGTATTTGCCATTGGTCAGCAAAAGCCGATTGAAGACTTAAGCGTGGCACAGCTGCAACAGTTTGCCAGAGTGATCAGTGATGATGTTTATCCTAATTTAACCATCAAAGCGTGTTTAGAAAAACGTGATGTACTAGGTGGTACCGCAGTTAACCAAGTGCAAGCTGCAATAGCGGCTAAAAAAGCGTAACTATAGCGTTATTTATCAAAAAAGCCCTGCTGGTGGATACCAGCAGGGCTTTTATGTTTATAGGGCTCAAACAGCACTGTAAACATAAAAGCTTACAATGATAATAGCGGATTATGTGATCATTATAGATTGTTAGCAGGGCACTTATCAGCCATAATTTTAAAAAGTAAGGTTAATCAGTAATCGTAATCAATCACTTATCAATGGCATGCATTCATACATCTTATGGCTTTAGAACATTCGTCTAGCAGCACTAACCCTTGTTCACGCAGTCGCGATAGATTGTCGTGGCTGCGACGGACGTTGCGCCGTTCTCAACAAGAAGCCATAGCGTCATCAACCATGACCGCCACCAGTGATAACTTTTTTAATGCCTATGCCATATTTTTAGGCGCAAGCATGGGGCAAATGGGTTTTGTTACCGGACTGCCGCAATTATTTGGTGCGATATCGCAGTTATTGTCAGTGTGGTTAGCCAGCCACTTTAGCCGTAAACTTTTTATTGTTACATCAGCGATATTGCAAGCGCTGGTGGTATTGGCAATGGGATTAGTCGCCGCCCTCAGGCCTGACAATGCAGTGTGGATGTTTATTGGTTTGGCGGTGTTATACCAAGGTTTTATTAACTTGATTCAGCCCCATTGGCGCGCATGGATGGGGGCGATAGTGCCCGACAAACGTCGGGGAGCCTTTTTTGCTGCCCGCACCAGATTAACCATGGCAGCGTCCTTGAGTGTATTCTTTGTTGGCGGCGGTATTTTAAGTCTTACCGACAGTTATCAAATGGCCTGGCTAGGGTTTAGTTTGCTGTTTTCAATCGCCTTTATGGGACGATTAGTCTCTGCATGGTTATTACTGCAAATGCATGACCCTGAACCTTGCTGCGCGAAAGAGAAAGGCTATTTTACCCAGACATTGGTCAACTTTCGCAGTGCTTGGGCAGATAAGGTTTTCCGTCAATACAGTTTATTTGTCGCAGGTATGCAATGTATGGTGGCGATATCTGCACCGTTTTTTGCGGTTTATATGTTAGAAGACTTACATTTTACCTATTTAGAATTTGTGTTCGCCAGTGTCGCCTCCATTTTCACCCAGTTTGTTACCTTGCGGTTTTGGGGGCGCTTCAGTGATTTATACGGCAATAGAATTGTGATGATAATCACTAGCTGTTTGATCCCTTGTTTGCCATTGCTGTGGATTTTTTCTGATCACTATGGATATATTATCGGCCTGCAAGTTTTTTCAGGCTTAGCCTGGAGCGGTTTTACCCTTTGTACCGCTAATTACTTATACGACATACGACCTTTTCGCAGTGACTTTGCAACCTATGCCGCATTACAAGCATCATTAAGTGCTGGTTTTGTGTTTGTTGGCGCGATGGTCGGCGGGTTTATTGCCACCTATGCGAATGACTTCTTGGTATTCACCGGACTTAATCAATGGTTATCTAGCCCGATATTTGTGGTGTTTATTGTGTCTACTGTGATGCGCTGTATGGTCTCGTTATGGTTTATTCCGCGCTCTATTGAACCTAAAATTCGGCCAAGGCCGCAATTTTTACAACTCATATTCCGTATTAAGGGCTTTAGTGCCATATCAGGGGTGAGTTTAGATTGGCTTACCGTAACCAAGCGGATCGTAAAGCGAAAACCTCACGAAAACGCAGACGAATAATACATTGAGCTAAGGTGACTTAAGCCATGGCTATTATGGTTTAGATAAGGTGTAATCAAAAAATTTTCGTTTATCAGGGCCTGCTGCATTGCTACTGATTTTATGCGGATGTTTATATTCATCCCAGCTGGCCACGTTACGCCCGACATTAAGCACAGGGAAGTCGATAGCATCGTCATCTTTTATCCCTAAAAAGGTCAATAAGGTTTGCAAGCTGTTCGGCTGACCAATATCAATACTGATAAAGTTATCCCGCCCCGCAAAGTAATCGCTTACTTGCTGCTGGTGGCGTAAATAACACCCTGTTAAATGTGCCTCATCACATACATCTTCAGCCTGCCATATATCAAAACAATGATTAAAACTACGCTTCATCACCGGATGAAAACGGCCATTGTCCTTGTCTAAATGCACCATCATCTTAGTTAATAACATCTGCATCGACGGCAGCCATTTATCCATTGGCCTGTCTAAATAAACAAACTTAGCGCTGGGAAATAGCGCATCAAGTTGTTGATAATCACTAAAACAGGGTGCATCAGACACCACATCGGCCAACATAAACGCCTGCTTAGTAAAGGCCTGGTGAGCAACCGTTAAGCCTTGCTCAAGTAAACCCACACTCACGCTAGTTGTGCCGGTTCGGGGTAGGCCAATAATAAACACTTTATTGGCCTGTTTATTTGCCACAGTGGGTTTAGGTAAAGCGGCTTTAGGCAAAGCGGCTTGTGGTGATGTAGATAATTCAGTCAGCTTAGATGTCATTAATTAAGTCGCATTGGGTTATTGAACGATAAACATATATATTAATCGGCGATATAAATTACGGGTTACACCATTTACGAGTAGTAACCTAACGCTACCATTTTGTCGGTAAATATTGAGTGTAATATAACGGCATGACGATATGTTCTTTCTCTAGTGCTGAAGATCCTTGTGTTCCGGTAAGCTTGAATGTTTTGCTTGGATCGCACTTTTCGATATATGACGCAAGAGATTTAGCGCGCGTACGTTTACCACTTTTGACTTCGATAGGGAAAATAGCACCAGCATCATTAGTCACAATAAACTCTATTTCTGCTCGAGCATCATTCCAAGAGTAGCTAGGGTCAACACCCATAGCCGTCAGTTCTTGCTGGACAAAGTTTTCGGCAACATACCCTTTGTACTCATAACTTTGCTGTTTTATTTCTTTGTAACTACTGCCAAGCATATGGCTGAGTAGCCCAATATCAAACAAAAATAGTTTAATCATATTGTCTTTTTTATAGGCGGCAAGTGGTGATTTAGGCGCCCCTTCAATCGGATAGTTAGCCAGTGCCAAGCGACAACGAAGTAACCAGTGAATCGCGTTTTCAAAATCGCTATAACGTGATTTACGTTGGTAGACATTTTTGAATTTAAAGCGCTTAACCGACTCATCCATCACGATAGAGAGCTGTGCAGGGATGCTACTAAACACTGACTCAATCAAGGTCGCATCAACTTTCCCCGCGTATTTACCAAAATCTCGTCGGTAACCTTCTACCAAGTCAGCATGTATTTTTGATACCTTTGCAACACGTTCTAATATGCTGACATTTTTATATTGATACCAAGCCGCCACAGCCTCAGGCATACCACCGGTAAAGAAATAATCAGTGAGTTTGTCCATTAGTATGTGGTGTGCGGTCGTCGAATTTGCTTGGGTGTCAAATGCCTTAATTAGCGCCGTTTCTTCAGAGGCATAAACAAATTCTTTGAACGTTAATGGACGTAAATAGTACTGTTCAACTTTCCCAACAGGGAAAGTATTTAATAAACCAATGTTTGATCCGCTTGCCGCGACAAAGTAAGTCGGGGCTTTTTCGGCGAAATATTTGAGTGATGTGACAGCGCGCTCGCACTCGCCGATTTCGTCAAGAATAAGTAAGTCTGTTTCTGGGTTAAAGCTTTGGCCAGTGATCAGTTCAATGTTTGTTAATAACTCGTCAGGTGCGAGTGAGCTTTCGAATGCTTCTTTAAAAGCAGGGTTTTCTAGAAAGTCGATACGCAGCGTATTGGCGAATGTGTTACCAAACAGTATTTGCAGGAGAAACGTTTTACCCGTTTGGCGAGCACCATCAATCAGTAATGGCTTACGCTCCGGTTGGCTTTTCCACGTCATTAACGAATTGAGTAGAGTTCGTTTCATAAAGCCTTTAACCGACGGTAATTAATGTTAGTGGCCATTATAAACATAAAAGTACGCACTTTTACACTTTTATGCGCGTAAAAGTGTAAATAAGTTACACTTTTATGCGTATAAAAGTGTTTTTTGACTAGTCGGGCGGGGCTTTAACTGACGCAATAAGTCGTCGGCAATATCAAAAAGTGGCTCAAGCCAGTGTTGCCACTGTAACACGTCATTTAGCTCAATTAGTCGAGCAGCAATGTTTGGTCAAAACTGGCACGGGCGGTAGAAGTACAAGGTATTTTTTGACACTTACCATTAATGATGAATGAGTATTGCTAGTTCCTTTAAAATACGATTAAGAGTCTGCAAAACACTAGTTCTATGTTGATATTTATTTGCCTAAGTTACACCTTACTAATTTATTTATAGTGTAACTTAAATAACCAACATTAGAATGAGTGGCTTTTGGCTGATACTGATGCCAGTCGAAGACGTCAGAACTTTTATATTGGAATGACTATAAATCGTTGCCAATTTTGCTTGGCTACTATATCTCAGTTACCCAAGCAGTATTGTGGTCAAAATACAGACAGCCTAGTTTCGGTTGGTGCCTTTATAAATATCTCTATCTAGTTGAAAACTCCTTTGCTAGAATAAAATATTACTCATAATTATCAGTTGTTTGTGGTTCTAATTAAGGGGCTGAAGTAGTATGGTCTGGCTGGGGTTTTCAATGGTGTGACTGCCATTATATTGTAGAATTAAATTTATACAGTAAAGAACGACTGCCCCTAGATACACATGAGAACAAGAGGAGTGATGCTAGCTTAAGTGGAATGGAATTTATAGGCTTACAAGGATATGTGGAGAAACTTATATATGGTTTACGAAGAAAATATTATCAAGATAGCTCTATACGTCGCCTGTAACGATGGTGTTTTATCGGAGGAGGAGGAAGAGCAACTTGTTAAGTCATCACTATTAAATTTCCCAAGTTTAGAACAGAAGAAAATTGATTTTTGGATAGAAGAGTTTTTTGAAGAGGATCTTCTACTTGAAAATTACTGCGACAAAATAGCTGGTTTAGAGGACAGACTTTTAGCACTGAAGATTGCGACTGAAACAGCATCGGCTGACGGTTTAGATCTTAGAGAAAATCTGGCGCTTTCTAGGGTTATTAGTTACTGGGATATTTCTTGGGAGGAAATTATTCGTGCCTGAACATATTGACCTATCGCCAAACCCTAAATCCCATATCAAGACGCTATCAAGAATTGGGTATAACCTGAATTCTGCGATAAGTGACATTATTGATAACTCAGTCACGGCAGATTCTCAAAATATCTTTTTTGAGATGGATGTTGTGGAAGAAAATGCGGTATTGGTTATCAAAGATGATGGTCAGGGAATGGATGAATGTACGCTAATTAACTCTATGAGAATAGGATGTAAAGACCCGTCAGATATCAGAGATGAGTTTGATTTAGGGCGGTTTGGTTCAGGGATGAAGATGGCTAGTTTTTCTCAAGCGAGAAAGCTAACTGTTATTAGTAAGAGTGAAAAATCCAATATTCAGAGTGCCACTTGGGATTTAGATTTAGTCGAGAATGCAAATGCGTGGAAATTAATTAAGCACACTGAGAAAGAAACAGATGAATTATGTTTGAAGTTTAACATTAAGTTTGGAGCATCAGGAACAGCTGTAATATGGGAAAATATTAGCAAATATAATGGTTATCCAATTGCTGAACTTCAGACAATCTTGGGTCAAGATCTAGCTAGCCTCAAAAGTTATGTTCGATTGCACTTTCACAAATTTATGGAAGGAAAGCGAGCGATAAGATTTTATTTTAATTTTCAGAAGCTAGAGCATTTCGATCCCTTCTTGAGAAGTAGAAACGGTTACCAAGAAGGCCCATCACAAAAATTTAGAGTTAAAAAGGGAGGGAGTATTGACCTTAGGGTCCACATATTGCCTCATGAATCTAAATTGACAAAAACTGACCTCGATAATTTAGGTGGATCAGACCAAATAACAGCCAATCAAGGTTTATATGTTTATAGAGCAAACAGACTTATTATCTCTGGGGGATGGTTTGGCCTGACTAGGCTGTCACAACTTGGAAAGTTGGCTAGGGTTGAGGTAAATGTACCTACCAGCTTAGATGAAGAATGGTCTACAGATGTTAAGAAATCATCGCTTGAGATCCCACATAAAGTAAAAGTCAAACTTAAACAGTTGATTAGAGAGCCAATAAAAAGGTCCCAAAAAACTTACCGTTACAGAGGGCGTTTAGAAGAAGCTAACGCGTTCTGGAAGGTAAATGAAAATGAAAGAGATAAGAGTATTAGCTATGAAATATCGAAAGATAACACTCTTTTAAAGAAGTTATTAGTAACTCTGGATAAAGAACAAGTTTCCGATCTTATTGGGTATTTGACGCATTTGTCAGAAGAAATACCCATTCATCATATCTATGAAAAAATGTCTTCAGAGCCAAATAAAATTAACCAGAATGATATTAGCTATGATGATTTACTAGAAGGATTTAAAGCATTATGGAACCAGTAGCGGTTGAAGATTGTACCAATACACTTCTTCGAATTTTTAACGAAGCTAAGGCCTCCGGACAAAAAGTTGATGAGGGGTTCATAGGAAAGACTATCGAGCATCTAAAATTTATGCTTCCACAGTATAAGGCGTTTAGTGAAGATGATTGGAAAACTATAAAGTTTAAAATCGAGACAAATATAAATGTCGAGATTGACGAACACCCGATTATTTTAGCAAGTCCAACAGTTGAAAGATGGCTGGATCATAAGCGCGGTGAATTAGAGTGGGACTACTGGAAGGCCTATAAAGAGTACCTAATTGATCAGGGCCGTTCTTTAGATATTATCAAGGAAACAGAAAGAACTATTGATGAAATACTAGATTGTTCGGGAGATCCACATAAAGAGGGAAAGTGGAATCGCCGAGGACTAGTAATGGGGAATGTGCAGTCTGGTAAGACGCAAAACTATCTAGGTTTAATTAACAAAGCTATAGACTCTGGATACAAAGTTATTGTCGTATTAGGCGGCCACCTCAACGAGCTGAGAACGCAGACACAAGAGCGGTTGGATGAGGGGGTAATCGGTAGAGAGTCTAAAAAGAGGTATGAAAGCGGCCTTCCTATTGGAGTTGGAAAATACAGAGATGAAAACTTAAGAGCTGTTTACTTAACGACAACAGAAGGTGACTTCAAAAAAAATGTAGCCAATAGTTTTGGCATTCATTTTTCAATAGAAGCTCCAATAGTTTTTGTTATAAAAAAATGGGCGTCGGTACTAAATAATTTATACGAATGGATCGCAGAAAAACATAGTCTAGATGTTGAAGCAGGACAAAAACTAAACTCTCAACTGTTGTTAATTGATGATGAAGCTGACTATGCGTCAATAAATACCAAGCACGAAAAAGGTGATATTACTGCAATCAATAACAATATAAGAAAGATTTTATCTCTTTTTAATCGGTCTACTTATATTGGTTACACCGCAACTCCATTTGCAAATATATTTATTAATCCAGACGAAGAACATATAAATATCGGTGACGATCTCTTTCCAGCTGATTTTATGATCAGAATACCAACTCCTGATAGTTATGTGGGGCAAAAGCACTTTTTCCAGCCTAATAACGACACTAAAGGAGATCCGGTAGTCATCGTTGACGATAATGAAAAGCTCCTACCAGCAAAAAGTAAGAAAGATACTCCTCTGGGTGTTTTGCCTGAATCGTTAAAAGAATCAGTTAGGTGTTATTTAATCACGGTGGCGGTAAGGTCTCTTCGTGGGGCGCCCAAAGCTCATAATACAATGCTGATAAACATGACTCACTTAACCGTTCTGCAAGACAAAATTTCCGAAATGGTTGATGAGTATATGAATGAAATCCGCAACGCAGCCGATTATGCACTCGGTTATCCTCTGGAGACAGCTCTAGAAAAGAGCGAAGCGATTTCGGAGATTCAAGACAGTTTTAACAAATTCTTCGAAATTAACGAAACTTTTGAGGATGTTTATCCGCATTTAAAAAGAGCTATCGGAAAGACTAAGGTATTTGCTGTACACGGCAAATCTACTGAAAGCTTAGACTATTCAGCTTACAAAGCGAATGGATTGTCGGCGATTGTGATTGGAGGGCATAAGCTTTCTAGGGGGTTAACCCTAGAAGGTCTTACGGTTTCATATTTCACTCGGAACTCAAAAGCATACGATACGTTAATGCAAATGTGCCGTTGGTTTGGATATAGACCTGGATACAAAGATTTATGTAAGTTGTTCATTACCAAGGAGTCTTATGAGTGGTATGAATTTATCTCGGGCGCAATTGACGAACTTTATCTTGAGCTTGAAAGAATGTCAGAGCAAAAGAAAACTCCAGGTGAGTTCGGGTTGAAGGTAAGAGAGCATCCTGGTGCGTTGTTAATTACAGCAAAACAAAAAATGAATGCAGCTCATAACCATACACGATCTTTAGATTTAGCTGGGCGGAGACTGAGGAAGTATGAGTTCTATGTTTCAGATGAGAATAATCTGAAAAACACGGATACTACACGAAACTTAATAAGGCGGTTAATTGAGAAAGGTCTAAAGAGATATGATTCCGAAGATGGTTCAACAGTATTCTATGATGTTGATCACGCCCTCATTAAAGAGTTTATTTCTAATACAAAGTACGTTGAAGGTGAGGTATCCGATGGTTTATTACTGCAATATATTTCAAAATTGGAAAAACAAGACCTTCCTAAATTTACCGTTTGCATTAAGAATATTAATAAAGAAATACAAACTTGGTGGTCGCAGAAGCCCATTCAAGAAGGTGATCCAGAATTGCCAAGTGTTATTTCTTTAGATCCAAGACTGCCGGACATAAAGCCCTCAAAAAGAAAGCTATTGAAGTCTGCTAGCGGTAATACTGTTTGCTGGGAGAGGCAGGAGATCGGCGACAAGCATGACGAAAAGTATTTTTTATATGATCCGGATAATGCAACGAAAGAGTCGAACTCATTTTATTACATTAGGAATCCAGAGCGTAACCAGCCAGGACTGATTATTTACACTTTAGCGGTAGGGACTTTGCCAAAGAATGCCAAAAAAGATGACGATGTTATTTTTGGCGTTCCCCACAAGGATCCAACAATTAGTTACTCCATTTCCTTTCCGGTGCTTGAAAATCTAAAAGACAAATCGAAGAGGGAGATTGATCGAATATCTAGAGATACAAAAGTTTCCTATGTGGTGAACCAAATATGGAAGGTTTTAAATGAAGAGCAGGTAATGGAGTGTGAGGAAGATGACGAATAGATATCAAGAGTTTTTCAAAGATAATCCTTGGGAAGGGATTGATGTAGGTTCATACCCGTCATCAGCTAGAAGGTTGTATAAAGAAGATGCTAGATTTTGGGTTTCTGTTAATGCAGAAGGAAACTTTTTATTCTTTGTAGAAGAAAATGGTAGCTTCGATTTTGATATTGTTAATAGATTAGATTGTCTAGGTATTCAGTTAGATCAAATTTCAGATAAAACGCGGCTTGTATGTACCCTTACAGATGCGGAGATGTTTGATAAGTTTCGCACTATTGCTAAGGATGTCTCTGCATACTCGTCTGCATGTAGCGGATTAAAACTGTTTCGTAGTGTTATATTGAGAATTTATTCATGGAGTGAATTCTTGAAGCCGTCTAGATCAGGATTAGGCTTTCGGGAGCTGATTGGTTTTTGGGGGGAGTTGTTCATATTTCATAGTCATTTCGTTGAAGGTTTCGGTTTTGAAGATGCGCTTAAATCTTGGGTTGGGCCAGAAAATAAAAAGCAGGACTTCACGTTTGACGATGCTGCCTTTGAGATAAAAACAAGTACTGTGGGGGATAATAATGACCTCAAGATATCTTCAATTGAGCAACTTCAAAAGGTTACGAATTCTCTTTACCTAATTGCTCTAAGGATAAATGAGAGTATAGAGTTATCAGGACTGACGGTAGCCGATTTAGTCGATAAATGTATTTCGTCAATTAAGGGTAATGATGCCCTGAAATCTGATTTCTTGCATAAGATTTCTGAAAAGTATGGAAAGGCAAATGATGCTGAATTGGCAAGAAAATTCATAGATATCACTATGACAGTATATGAGGTATCTGATGATTTTCCGAGAATTGTACCGGAAAATTTACCTCACGAGAAAATATTGAAAGCTAAATACACCATTGATGGAAATTCGCTTGAGAAATATAAAACTTCAAAAACATTAAGGGAGATAGTTGAGCATGGAACCGCTACTACAGTTTAAAAGTGAGCTTATAAATGGAGTGAAGCTATCAGCTGAAAAGGAACTTTGTTTTGAAGAGGAAAAATTCTTTGAGTTAATCTCTGAATCTATTTCAGAGGCAGGGATTTTGGATAATATTGAGTACCACCCATACAGAAATTCAAATAAATATATGAAGATCGATGGGTATAGTTGGAACCCATTAGAAAGGACACTTAGTGGGATCATTACAGATTATGAGGATAGTGAAGATATTCAAATTATTACCAAAACGGACTTGGTTAAGTTGGGAAAGAATGTCTCTAGGTTTCTCGAAAAAATAGATGATGAGAACTTTTTAGATTCACTTGAGGAGTCAACAGATAGAGTGATCGCAAGTTCTATGAGTCTTTATTTGCCAAATGCTTTAAAGTTTAGGGTAGTAGTTCTTAGTACAAGAAAACTGAGTGATCGTGTTAAAAAGGTTTCTATTGAGCCAATAAGAGAAAAGCCAACTTCAATAGAAATTTGGGATTTAGATAGGCTGAAGACCTTGTCTGAATCAGGTACAGAAAACGAACCTTTTTCGATAGATTTTCTAAATATTTGTAATGGGCTTAATAATTTGCCTGCAAATACTGAAGACGAGAATACTCTTACTTATTTGTGTGTAATGCCGGGAAAAGTTCTAAGTGAAATTTATGATGAATTTGGGCAGCGTTTGCTTGAGGCGAATGTCCGAACATTCTTAGATTTTCGGTCTTCTGTAAACAACGGTATTAGAAAAGCATTACTGACAGAGCCTGAGAACTTCTTCTCCTATAACAATGGTTTAACTTGTACAGCAACTCATGTTGAATTTACTAATGTTGGTGGTGTTCGGGTTATTTCTAAGCTCGACAATCTTCAAATAGTGAATGGAGGACAGACAACCGCTTCGATTTATTTTGCTCCAAGAGAAAAAGGAGGGATCGGTGATAAGTTGTATAAGGATATAGACCTCGATAAGGTTTTTGTTCAAATGAAGCTCACGGTCATTCGTGATGAAGAAAAAATTGAAAACTTAAAATCACGGATCAGTCAGTATGCGAATACTCAAAACTCTATTCAAAAGTCTGACTTAGTTTCAAATCACCCATTCCATAGAAATATAGAAAAACTTGCACTTTCTATTCCTATGCCTGCTGGTGAAACAGGGCTGTCGACTAAATGGTTTTATGAGCGTGCTAGGGGGCAGTATACGACTAGAGTTCGAGCTTTAACTAAGGCTCAAAAAGATCGCTTCATGCTTGAGTTTCCAACGAGCCAAAAGTTTTCAAAAACAGATATGGCTAAGTTCGAGAATACTTGGCGAATGAAGCCTCATGAAGTTAAAAAGGGCGCGCAAGCTAACTTGAAGTTACTTGGCGAAGTTATTTCTGATGAGTATGATAATGATGAAACACAGTTTAAGCATGCGTTTTATCGAGAGCTGATAGCAAAAGCCATTTTGTTTAAAAGTGCTGATTCAAGTATCTTCAAATCAAATTGGTACAAGAGTGAGAGTGGTTTTAAGGCAGAGACAGTAACTTATACTTTGGCGTTCCTGAGACACTTACTGATCCAACAAAAGAAAGATATTAATCTTTCTAGGATTTTCCAAAATCAAGATATTTCACCAACTTTATCAAAGCAAATTGAAGTTTTGGGTGAATTTGTAAGAGAAAAAATATTAGACCCAGCATTCAGAGGTGGGCAAGGTAACCCCTCTGAGTTTTGCAAATCACCAAAAGGCTGGGAAGCGTTTAAAGCTTTGAGTTTTGATTTGGACAATCTCGATATTTCTGACGTTCTCAATAGTAGTGAGATCAAAGAAAAGAAGGAAAATAACAAGAATATAAATGAAGCAGGATCTCAAATTGAAGCCCAAACAGGCATAATGGATGTCAAGCCGGAAGAATGGAATGCGATCGTAGTGTTTTATAAATCCAAGGGCTACCCCACTTATCATAAGAATATATCGCTCCCGGAAAAGTGCTATAAGATGTATGTTGGAGGGGGCTTCCCTTCGGATAAGCAAAGCATCGAAGCGCTAAGAATAAGACAAAAAGCATACAGCGAAGGATTTGATTTTATTTAGCATAAAAAAGTGGTCGAGTAGCTTCTATTTATAGGTGCTACTCATCTTATTTATTTTGATTGAAAAATATGTAATATGATCAACCCAATTTTCTTTGCTAAAAAAGGTGGCACAGCATTTCCTACTTGGACGTATTGTTGTGTTCTGTTCCCTTCAAATAAATAATTGTCTGGAAAAGTTTGTAACCTAGCAGCTTCTCTCACAGTTAAGCTTCTACATTGTTTCGGATCGTAATGTACGAAATAGTGCCCATCTTTTGATATATGACTGGTTACAGTTGTGGCATATTTATTGGCAGATTGAACCCTGAAACGATCTGCATGAGTGCCTGTTGTCCAGTTTTTATGCTCTGGAGCTAGCTCTTCAGGGAAGTCACGTGATTTAGGTGATACTCCATTATTTAATTGTGCGTGTGCAGCACAAAATGCGTATCTCAATAAATCAGCCTCAATATGTCCACGGGTTGCATGGTTTAGCACATATCCTAAGTCATCATCTATTAGCCAGTCTTGTAATGGTTGAGGGATTTGACAATTATCAATATCAGCATGAATAGTCGAAGAACGCGGTAAATTCGAGATAGGTGTCAAATCTAACGCATTGACCGCTTCTAATGGGTAGTGCTTTTTAAATAATGTTATCAGTTGCGTTGAGTGCTTAGTGACAGTGTGTTGCCATTGAGTGGTGTCATCTTTTTGCTTAGAAAATCCACTTCTTAAGGGCGGGAGATCACCAAGTACAGATTTAACCGTTATAGCCTCTTTAGCTTTCGTCAAGGCTTGTGGTGTCGCCTTAATATCATCACGTAAACCGAGCAAAATGACTCTGTGTCTCGCTTGAGGTATACCATATTGTTCTGAGCGAATTAAAAAATCTGCAGAATTTGGGTATTGAGGATTATTAGGATTTTCTGCATTAACAACCAAAGAATAAATTTTGTAGTTTGCAGTATCTTTTATCTTTGTTACTCGCCCTGGGTTTCTTAGATCTTTAAGGATTTGAGGAAACATCACTTTACCATTCAATTTTGCAGATAAAATGCCTCGAACGTTTTCCATTATGAAAATGTCAGGTTGCGCGATAGTGAGTACCTTTAAGTACTCCATATACAGAAAGTGACGTTCGTCTTTTTCTGCTTTGTAGTCTTTGATACCGGCATTTCTTGAGCGTCCTGCTAGTGAATAGGCTTGGCATGGTGGGCCACCAATCACGATTTTTGGCCCTTTATGCTGGCTTACAAGTTCTCTGATTCGAGCATGAATTAGCTCATTATCTTGGCCTAAAGCTCGAGGAGCTTCCAGCGTTTCTTCCTGTGCGGCTTGGGCTTCATCAGGGTGTAAAGTAAACAATTGCTCTCGGCTAATTTTACCTTGAACATAATCGTAATAATGTTGTTTAGCCGCAGGATTATTAGCAAGCTTTCTAAATAAAGCTCTAGTGGTAAGTGTTTTGTGTGCTGAAGGTTCTTTTTCTACAGATACGCCGATTTGAAATGGCTTATGGCCTTTTTCATCAGTGCAAGAAGAGATACCTTCCCCCAATCCGCCAGGCCCCGCAAACAAGTCAATTACAAGAATTTCACCTGATTTCATTACTTAAAAACACTTTTAACGTTAATTTGGAGCAATCATACCAGGTACAGGATAGCTATCAATCATTGTTTCGGTATATTAGGATCTAAATTCATTAATATGAAGTTTCGTATTTCAACAAGACCATCATCGACAGTAAAAACTAACCCGCTATCTAGCTCTTCATTATTTTTCGACACTGACCAAAGATAGCCTTCATTATATTGGTCGGGATTAGGGGCTATATAAATATCAAACCCATCAATAGTGTCTTCAACAATTTCGGTATATGAATTACCACTCATATTTTCACCCCCAATAAATGCTAAGTTTTATTGTCAGTAATAATAGATGGCGAGTCCACGGACTATGAGTCACATTGGCTTGTTTTAAACATCGGAAACGATGATTTATTGACGGTATTAATTCATATGAACTTACCCAAGCCTGCCATATAGGCATATGCAACTGTTGAAAACAGGATGTTTTCGTCAAGCCCCCATGGATGGGTTTACGGCGTGTTGCAGAGGATGATGTGGCTGGCTGTTTCGCTATGTGGAAATGAGATTAAGATAAGCTATTAGATCTTCACTTGTTTCGCACTCAAAGATGTTAACAGCTTCAGTACCAGCGTATATTTCGGGGAAAGCATCATTACCTTCATTGGTGTCTGATTCGATAGTGAAACGGGCGCAGTCTTCTTCACGTTCATCGGCTATTTCATGATCAACCCACAATATTCTGTATTGATCACCTTGCTTAAAATAAAGCTTACACAAGTGTCGTTACCGTAACTATTATCGATTAAAAATGGATAATCACTAAGGCTAAACTCCAAATTAAACTGAGTATCAAAAGCTTGTAAATATGGCAGCATGATTATCACTCTTACATTTTTTCAAGGTATATAGATTATAGTATAAACCTTGATTTTAGTGGGTTTTAGCTAACTTTTCGAGCAAAAATAGAGTCTGATATGTAAGATTATCAGTAGCGTTTGCCTATGATGATTTTGTGCTTTTGAGCTGTATATTTAACCTCAGCTCGGGATAATAAATGTATATCAAACAGATCTTTGCCCCGCTAACTGCGTTGAATTCATTTGCAATAGCTCGCTATTGACGCATAAATTCGCCTTGTTAACAGCGCAAAGCTCAAGTTTGAGGATAAACAGTTGAATTTTGGCTATTTCAATACCGTTTATTCATCTCTTACCCCGAGCTGAGGTTATTTAGTTTGGGTTTAGCTAAAGATCGGCTAGTTTTCGAGCCGCCAGAAGTCATATTATTCCTTAGCATCACGCATTATGTTTGTAGACTTATCCGTAACCATTACTGAGGCGTGAATGGCGATGTCATTAGTCGCGTGACTTAATCATCACGGGTTAATACTTCAAGCAATTCAATTTCAAAAAACAAATCTGAATGAGGTGGGATTTTCTCACCAATTTGACGTTCGCCGTAACCGAGGTTTGCTGGCACTGACAATTGACGCTTGCCACCGACCTTCATCGGATTGTCTCCAATAATGCCTAAGTACCATCCTTGTATAACCCGCTTAGCGGAGATCACCACTTGAAATGTATCAGAACTATCAAACACAGTGTCGTCGGCTAGTTTGCCAGTATATTTACAGGTAATTAATGCGCCTTTTTCGACTGCTTTACCTGTTCCTATTTGGGTGTCGTTGATGATTAAATCTGTCAATGTTGATGAGGTCATAGGGTGTCTTATTGATTGTTTTGTCGATTTTTGTGAATGTTCTTAATGAGTGTCTGATGCCAGCAGATTGGCTAAAAAGCCAAAAATATGCCCGTATCATAGCAGTTGATACGGGCATATTTAAAGCTGTTAGCTTAAGTAACACTCTAATAGCGTGTGGTGTTTAATTAGTTCACCGGTAAATGCTTTTGTAAAAAGGCTTCAATAGCATAAAAGGTTTTAAGTCTGTCAGCATTGTCACTAAGGTAATGGTCGCCATCTTCAAGCTCAACAAATTGGACATTTTTATTGTACTTAGTTAATGCATCAAACATATCTTCACTGTGCTCAACGTCGACAACCCGATCTTTCTCGCCGTGAATTAATAGCACTGGCACATTAATGTCTTTGGCTTTACTGACAGGGGAGCGGGCATAAAGTGCATCATAATCGTCGCCAATTTGCTGCTTCACAATTTCAAAGTTGCGGTAACGACGGTGTGACTTGACTAAGTCTTCCACATCCATCACACCACCAAAACTAATAGCACATTGAAATAAATCTTGGGTGGTTGCAACGGCCATTAATGCGGCGTAGCCTCCATAACTTGCCCCAGCAATACAAATTCTTTTAGGGTCAGCAACGCCTTGTTCAATAAGCCAGCGTGTACCGTCTTCTACGTCGGTTTGCATTTCAAGCCCCCAGTTTTTGATACCTGCTTTCATAAAGTCGTAGCCGTATCCGTCTGAGCCTCTAAAGTTCATCCGCAATACCGCGTAGCCGCGATTTGCAAAGTATTGGGTCCAATAGTCAAAACTATTGTTGTCGAAACTAATTGGTCCGCCATGGGGGAATACAATGGTGGGTAGTTTAGTTTTTAATGCGTTTTTTGGCGTTGTTAGAAAACCTTCAATATTTAAACCATCACGGGCTTTGTAGTTAATACTTTCGGTACTGGCCATTAATTCAGGGAATAAATTTTTGTAGCGATAAGCAATAGGGATCAATGTTTTGGCATCTCTGTTACCTAAATAATAAGTGCCTGAGTCGGTTGCGCTGGTAGAGAATACAATGTAACTGCGCTCGTCTTCACTGTATTGAGTAATAAAATTGCGGGTGTCGGGCAACACTTGATTCAAGCCATTAATGAGGGCGATATATTCTTCATCCCAAAAAGTGTATTCGGAGTCAGCACCATCACTTACACCAACGATTTGTTGTTTTACTTTGGAGTAAATTAACCCCCCAGTGACATCAAGATTATCGCGCTTAAACACCAGCTCTTTGGTGAGTTTAGGATCAGTGAGGTTCACTTTGAAAATAGCTTTATAGCCTTCATGGTAGGCTTGAAGATATAAAATGTTAGGGTCTTCACCGAAGCCCATTGGCCAAACTTGATCTTCAGCAAACGCCTCAAATTCCCATAACGTACGATAGCTTTCATTGTTATCGGCTTGTTCAATGATTTTATAATGGGTGTCATCTTGAAAGATGCCGACTCGTACTCGATGTTGTTTGTCCGTCGTCCAATCGATGACATTTTTTACCGCATATTGCACAGCACTTGAGCGGCCGTCGGTGAGGTTAATTTTCATTACTGTTTCATTTTCTGGTTTGCTACCTAATCCAGTAAATTGCATCAGAATGTGGTCATCATCGTCTTTGAGCATATCAATAATATCAGATTGAATTTGTGGCACCCATTTAAAGCGTTTTAAAACCATGGGTTTAATCACACTTGATAATTCATTTTCAGAGATAGAATATTTAAATAACCGCCATTCATTGGTTGGCGTGCCATATCGTATGGCTGGAAACTTGGCATAAATAAATAATATGTCATTACTTGCCCAGGATAAGCCGGTAATGGTGAATTTTTGGTTGTCAGTTTGTACTGGATAAACTGACTTACCAGAAGCAACATTATAAATATTAACTAATGAGCCTTTTTGAGTATCTAAATCCAACCGAACAACTGTTGCAATGTTTTTACCATCAGGTGAAAGGGTGACATTGGTTACGTCGGGAATGCTGGCAAAAGCTTCAACAGGCAGTTGTTGTGGTGTAGAGGGAGTGGCAAATGAAGGTTGTGCGACAAGCAAAGCGAGTAACAATGCAAATGCACTGGAAAAAAGAGCTAAAGTCCGTTTCATTAAATATCCAAACTAAATTGTTATTTTGACATGTAACCAGGATGTTACCGTGTAATGCATCAAAGTTTAATGCTTTTTGAGTATTTACCCAAATTTTAGTTTAAGTCGGTAATGATAATGCCATCCCAAGCTAATACTGCGAAATAGCATAAATGCACACAATGCGCTCCATAAGGCGTGGTTGCCAAAGGATTGCAAGCTCCACCAGAGTGGAAAGTAAACCCCAAAGGTGGCGATTATCATGCTGTTACGCATAATATGCCCCTGGGCGGCACCAATATAAACGCCATCAAATAAATAGCAGCCAAAGGCTAAAATAGGCATGGCGATAAGCCACATAAGGTAGGTGCTGGCCGTTTGTTGTACGCTGGGGATATTGGTCAGAGCGTTGATAATATATTGACCAAACAACCAAAAGAAGACACTGAAAATAACGGCGATAATCGCTGACCAGGCAAATGCTAGGCTAACAGATTCAAACAATAAGCTGGGGTTATTTTGTCCTACAGCGCGGCCAACTTCTGCTTCGGCGTAGTAAGCTACCCCATCGAGTGCATACGATATCAACATCAATAAATTCAGCAGTACCGCATTAGCGGCTAAGGTATCGTCACCTAACCCTGCGCCATAAAAAGCCATAAAACTGAATGCCGTTTGCAGGCATAAGCTGCGAATGAATATATCGCGGTTTAAGGTGAGTAAGCGTGATAAGCCTGTAAAGCTTAAGTGTTGGGTTAACTGTGGCCAGGTAAAACCAGGCTGCTTTTGCAGTTGCTGTTTAACCATGATTACCGCCACACTAAATGCACACATATCAGCGATCACCGACGCTAAAGCCGCACCTTGTACGTTCCATTGAAAACCAATTACAAACACCACATCTAGAATAATATTAACAATGTTGGCAATAATTAGCTGCCACATAGCAGCTTTGGGTTGTTGCCTACCCAGTAGCCAGCCTAATAACACTAGGTTAGTTAAGGCGAAAGGCAATGACCAAATGCGGATCTCCACATACTGACGACAATAAAATTGTACTTGTTCACTGGCTTCAGTTAAGTGCAGCGCTAATGACAATATCGGCTGTTGGAATAGAAGGGCGAAAAAGGCCAGTAAAAGCGCTAAACTGACCCCTTGAATAAGTAATTGCTGCTGGGTATGGTGATCGTTTGCGCCAAAAGCTTGTGCCACTAACCCTGTGGTCGACATACGTAAAAAACCTAATAACCATATTATTAAGGTAATAATGGTACTGCCCAGCGCCACTCCGCCTAAGTAATAGGCTTCACCAAGATGACCAATGACCGCAGTGTCCACTAAACCTAATAGTGGCACTGTGATATTAGATAAAATCATTGGAATGGCCAGCGCCATTAATTGGCGGTTTTTATCGCCATTTAACAGTAAACGAAACACAGACATATTTGGGAAACACTATGCTTAAAAAAGTCATGTTAGTGGCGGGCGCAATATTAACGGGGGTTATATCGTCATTGGCCAATGCCGTGGTGATATTACAATACCACCATGTGTCTGACAGTACACCCAAAAGTACCTCAGTTACCCCAGCTCAATTTGCCGAACAAATGCAATATTTGGCTGATAACGACTTTACGGTTATGTCACTGACTCAGGCAGTCGAACAAATAAAATTGCAGCAAACTGGATCGCCTAAGCAAATCGTTATTACCTTTGATGATGGTTATGACAGCATTATTGAAAATGCCGCACCTATTTTAGCTAAGCATCAATTCCCATTTACTGTGTTTATCTCTGTTAAGCCTATCGATGCAGGATATAAGGGGATGATGAGCTGGCAGCAGATAAAAAAACTTACTGAACAAGGGGCGACAATTGCGAATCATAGTTGGGGGCATGAGCATTTAATTCGCTATCTTGCCAATGAAACCACTGTGCAATGGCGGCAGCGGGTTGGGCAAAACCTGTTGAAAACAGAGGCTGAAATTAAGCAGCAAACAGGGCAAAGTGTGAAAATGCTGGCATATCCATATGGTGAATATAATGCTGAGTTAACCTCATTGCTGGATGAGTTGGGTTTTGTCGGCTTGGGTCAGCAATCGGGTGCCGCAGGTCAGTATTCATCACTCACGGCATTGCCGCGTTTCCCGGTAGCCTTTGATTACGCGGAACTGGCTCAACTTAAGCTAAAGTTTACCAGCTTGAACATGCCGGTAATTAAGCAAAACATTACCGATCCACAATTAAAAAATGGCCAATGGCGCCCTTTGCTTGAGGTAACCGTCGACACCACTGATATTGATAAGCACCAAATGATGTGTTTTGTGCAGGGCCAGGGAAGTCAGCCTGCTATTTGGATTAATGATAATACTTTTTCTGTGCAGGCGAAGCGCGATTTACCCGCAGGACGAAAGCGCTACAATTGTACTGTGCCTAGTAAAACCCAAACAGGCTATTATTGGTTTTCACAAGCTTGGGTAAGGCCTAAAAATGATGGTACTTGGCGTGAAGAATAGCGAAACCTATTCTCATAAAAACACATTAACTGATGGTGAGTAAGGTCAGTAGTTTGTCGCTAATCTGAGTTAGAGGTAATACTTCACTGGCTGCCTCAATGGCAACCGCGGCACTGGGCATTTGCCACACCAGCGACGATGCTTCATCTTGGGCTATGGTATAAGCCCCTTTTTGTTTCATTGCAAGCAGACCTGCGCTGCCATCGGCGCCCATTCCGGTCAGTATAATACCAACAGAGTTTTGAGCCACATGTTCAGCGACGCTATTAAATAAAACGTCTATCGAGGGTTTATGGCGGTTTACCGGCCCAGCGTTAAGTAGTTTTGTTTTAAAGTGGTCGCCTTCAGGTTCGATGGCTAAATGCTGATCCCCTGGGGCAATATAAACGTTACCTGCGGTGAGCTTTTCACCGCCTTGGGCTTCTATCACATTTAAGTGGCAATTTTTATTTAGCCTGGCTGCAAATGAGCTGCTAAATACTGGCTGTATATGCTGGGTAATCACAATGGGTGGTATATTTGCGGGTAATGCCATCAGAATGGTTTGAATCGCTTCAATGCCTCCTGTTGACGTCCCTATGGCGATAAGTCCATTTTTAAACTTCCCCGTCACAGGGGGAGCTATTGCATGATGATGGCGAATAGCCGGTGGTGCATCAAAGGACACTTGTCCTGCAGCGGTGACTTTTTGAACTAAATTATTTTGAAATAATGATAGGCTATTTTGATAATGGTTTTGTGGCTTAACAATATAATCTATAGCCCCCAAAGAGAGTGCTTCTAAGGTGATGTCGGCTGCCTTTTTAGTGAGCGAAGACACCATCAAGACTGGCATGGGTCTTAGGCGCATTAAATTACGCAAAAAAGCCAGCCCATCCATTTTTAGCATGTCAACATCAAGGGTTAACACATCAGGTGAAAGTTGTTTAATAAGTTCGCGAGCTTCATAGGGATCTTCTGCTTCACCCACAACAATAATATTATCATCAGTATCAAGCATCTGAGTGAGTCGCTGGCGCATTAAGGCAGAATCATCTATGACCAATACTTTAATCATTTAGCCTCCTTTCAAGTGGTGATAATAATACGTTACTCCCTTACGGGCGAAATAAATAGCGTGTCCTATAAACTAGACACCAGTAGTTAAGTTATGCTGGCTTTGAGCGTGATTAATTCATAACGGTTTGAACGTTGAGTTATGCGTTGGTTCACCTATTTTTGAAAAATGAGCGGGAGTGCCTTTCAAGTATTGGTGCCTTTATAGGCAGAGTCAAGTATCTGATGTGTAAAGCAATGATATAAAATATTTAAAGTTTACTTTTTAGGGCTTACGGTTTTTTAAGCATAATCAACAGTTGTTAAGTGTTATCAACGATCTTTTTAAAATCTGCAATTAGCTCATTATTCAGTATTTGAGGTGTCTCACCCGGCTTAGGCTTGGCTTTAAATACCGCTATTTTTTCCGCATTAGGTGAGACCAGTACATATGATGCACTGTGGTCGACTTGATAATCATCACCATCACCTACCATTGCATAAGCAAAGCCGAGATCGCGGCTAAAGGGAAATAGCTGAGCGTGTTCAGCGGTAATGGCTTTAAAGTCACTATTAAAAAAGTTGATGTAATCTAGACGTTTGGTTTGCGTGTCACGGTCAGGATCGGCTGATACAAATACCACTTGTATGGAGTCAGATATTTGCTGTAACGCGGGATAAGCAGCGGCTAATTTATTAAGCGTTGTTGGGCACACATCTGGGCATGAGGTGAAGCCGATAAAAAATAGGCTCCATTTACCTGTTAAATTTTTATTAGTAAAAGTATTGCCATATTGATCACTCAAACTAAACGGCGCTAATTTACGAGGATTATCGTAAATAAAGCTGGTGGCTAAATCTAGGGAGTCGTATTGCGGCTTAGCAAGTGACGTTGAAGGCATATTATCTGCAGGGCTTAGCCATTGATTAGCGGCTATGCCCCCGAATGCCATAATGATCAGTGCGACGATAATACTGCGCTTACCCATTTACCACTTCCCTAGATATTGATGTTAGCTGCCAATTTAGCTTGTGCATTGTTACTGTAAGTCACGATTAAACTTAACGGATTAATTCACCCACAAGTAATGATCAACCAGCAAGATGATAAATAGCACCATTAAGTGGTATATAGAAAACTTAAACACATTCATCGCTAAACCTGAGTAGTCATGGTACTTAAGCTGCCAAGCTTTATAAATAAATCCACAACTCAGTAGCGTGGAACCAACCAAATAAACCGGGCCACACATTCCGACTAATACGGGTAATAAACACGCTATGGCTAATAGGACTGTGTATAACAAAATGCAGGTTTTGGTAAACTCAACGCCGTGGGTAACTGGCAGCATTGGAATATCAACCTTGGCGTACTCTTTACGTCGATGAATAGCTAGCGCCCAGAAATGCGGCGGTGTCCAGGTGAAAATAATAATCACCAACAATAACGCATGACCATGCATTTCATTGGTGACAGCAGTCCAGCCAAGTAAAGGGGGCATTGCGCCTGCTAAGCCGCCAATTACAATGTTTTGCGATGTTGCACGTTTCAAATACGTGGTATAGACCAAGGCGTAACCAATTAGGCTGGCAAAGGTAAGCCAAGCTGTGAGGGGATTAACCCAGGCATACAGCATCACAAATCCTAGCACCCCAATAGATACCGCAAACACTGCCGCTTTTACGCCAGATATTTTACCTTTAGGCAATGGACGGTTATAGGTTCGCGCCATTAGGCCATCTATTTTTCGGTCAATAAGGTGATTAAAAGCGGCTGCTGCGCCTGCCATTAATCCTATGCCGACCATACCGACAATTAAAGGTTGTAGTGGTACGGCTCCTGGTAATGCTAGACACATGCCGACTAACACCGTCAGTAGCATCAATGCTACCACTTTGGGTTTAGTCATTTCAAAGTATGCCCGCCACTGTAATGTGAGAGCCGCACTTGGAGCGTTGAGGATGATCGGTTTTGTCATTGTTATGTCCTCTAGTTACGCTTTACGCCATAGGGCGTAGTTAATAAATATCATGGTGAGCAGTAATAATGCTGCGCCGCCATTATGTGAAACTGCAATGCCTAATGGTAAATTCATCACCACATTGCTGATGCCTAACGCAACTTGCACAATTACCATTAAAATAAGTAAATAGGCACTGGTGCGCATGGTGGATGATTGTGCTTTTAATAACTTGAACGCCAACCAAACAAGCATTACTGCGGTGAATACTCCCCAAATACGATGAGTGATGTGAATCGTCATTCTGGTTGGATAATCTAATACCCCATATTCAAAACTGGGATGGTCACCTTGAAAGGGTGAAAACGCATCGGCAAAGCGCAGATTGTCTATCCAATTCCCCTCACAAATTGGCAAAGTGGTACAGGCCAGTGCAGCATAGTTAGAGGATGTCCAACCACCCAACATGATTTGCACCACTAACACCACTAAGCCTATAGCAGCCAATGGCGCCAGTTTTCGAGCATAAGTATCACCGCCGGGAATACGTAAAGGCTTAGTACGTAAATACAAAATGAATAATAGTGAAAATAGGGCAAAACCGCCGATTAAGTGAGACATCACTACAATCGGCATCAGTTTCATGGTGACCGTCCACATCCCTAACGCGGCTTGAAAAATGATTAAGGCTGAGATAATTATTGGCAACTTTTTTGGCGCTTCACGTTGCTTTAAACACATGATTAAAATCACCAGCACCATAAGGCCTAATGTGCCAGCAATGTAGCGATGGATCATTTCAAGCCAAGCTTTTTTCGGTTCAATAGTGTGTTCAGGAAAATGGGTTTCGACTTTTGCCAGTTCATGGCTTTCATTGGGAACGGTTAAATGACCATAACACCCAGGCCAGTCAGGACAGCCTAAGCCCGCATCTGACAGGCGGGTGTATGCGCCCATTAGAATTACCATTAAGGTAAATACTAAGGTGAATTTAATCAGTTGAGGAATATGCATTAACCGACCCTCGACAACTTAAGCATTTTACGTAGGTCGGCAATGATCGCTTTGCCCTGAACAATATTGGCATCACGCCCCAATACTGCGTCATATTGCATGACTAAACTGCCTAATGGGTCGATGATAATCATTTGTTGTAACCGTAATAATTCAGTCATTTTGCTATTAATTACAGCGGTATCAAAAGGAATGTGTAGCTGTTTAAGCGCCTCGATATCACTGTTGTCTTGCAGCAGTATCATTGGCACTATTCTGTCGCGGTCTCGCCCAAGTGCAATGTGACTTTGATTAATAATATATAATCTGTCTACACATTGTTCATCGCACTTTTCAGGCAGCAAATACACCAATTGCCATAAATGTGGCTTAGGGTTGTCCATATCTAGGGTGCTGTAAGTAAGGTCTGTACTGAGTAGCGCGCCTTTATTGGTTGCGCCGCCATGGTACAAATCCATACTTAATACTAGTTTGGCCAATGCCACAGGCACTAAAAACACCACAAACAAGAGTATTAATGTTTTATTACTTTTTCTAGGTTGGGAGTTCATTCTCTCTCCTCTTATTACTTGTTATATAATGGAAAAATATTTAACGCCTTAATTGCTGCCACTTTTTCAGTGTCAGCCAAGTCATTAATCCTAAAAACACTGCGGCCATAGTGAACCATTGCAGTGCGTATCCTTGATGTTTATGGGCCGATAATGGAATGGGTTGCCAGGGTTGTGGTAAGTCCATATGGGGCACATTGTCAGGTTGTAAAACCACAGGTAATAATGGATACCCCAGTGTTTGTGATAACTCATCTATGGCAATATTTTGAAAGCGCATAGGATTACCCGTTTCAGCCATAAGATGGTCGCTAAGTGGATTAGTTTGCTTTTGATAAATTCGCCCGAGTAATTTGTATCGTCCTGCAGAGATAGGGTTAATTTGTGGCAAAATACGGCGATCTTTATTGGCCGGTATAAAGCCAAGTTCGACTAATAATCGAGGCTCAGTCTGCTTTACTTGAAATACTTGGTAGGCCAAGTAACCCACTTGACCTTGGTATACTTGATTATCGAGTAATAAAACCTTGTCAGAGGCTGGCGAAGCTGAAACGGCTACACGGTAGCCTGTCAAAATATTTGTCTCAGACGCATCAGCAGTCTGTGAAGCAATGATTTGTTGTAAGGACTTAAAGGTAATTGCAGGCTGATTTTGTCTTTCAATTAACGTTTGTTCCCAAGCTTGTTTGAATTCGGCTCTATCAAGTTGCCACAAACCTAGCTTGACCAGAATGCTAAACACGCTCACAGTAATAGCAACAAAAACAAACGCGGCCCAACCTAAACCCGCAAAAGGATTGCCTGTGACAGCCCCTCTGTTCGTTAAGTTAGTTTTAGTGCTACTGCTTGTATTCATTCTATTTAATTTAGCCCGCGCATTATTTATTATGGTAAAGGGTGAAAACACCCAGTCTATGAGTCGCTTTTTAGGGCGTAGGGTAATGTTTTCTGCATTCGTAGTTATTTTGTTATTGATTGCCATGGGACTAGGCATAATTGAGCCTAACCCACGGCCTTACTAATATGCGCTATTTACCTGTTGCTACAACACGTAAACGAACACAAATAAACATAACCACACCACATCAACAAAGTGCCAATACCAGCTACCTGCTTGAAAGGCAAAATGTTTGTCTTGGGTAAAGTGACCTTTCAGCACCCTTAAAAGCAGTACAATTAAAAACACTGTCCCTAAGGTAACGTGCATACCGTGAAAACCGGTTAACAAAAAGAAGGTATTGCCATAAATACCCGACTCAAGCGTTAAGCCCAAGTCATGGTAAGCATGGGTATATTCTTCTACTTGTAAAAACAAAAACGCAGAACCTAAAAGAATGGTCAGTCCTAACCAAATTTTCAGTGGTGTACGTTTCGCTTTTTCTAAACTTGTGTGAGCAAAATGTAAGGTTACCGAAGAGGTTAATAACAATATCGTATTGATAAGCGGTAAACCTGTCCATGGCATGGCTTCGGTGGTGGTGCCATCTGGAGTCTTAACCAGTGGCCATACTGCTTCAAATGCTGGCCACAATACTTCATGGGTCATGGCATTATTTGATGCACCGCCTAACCAGGGCATTGCAATCATTCTGGCATAAAATAATGCGCCAAAAAATGCCCCGAAGAACATGATTTCAGAGAAAATAAACCAGCTCATTCCTTGACGAAAAGAACGGTCCATTTGCGCCGAATACAAACCGGACATAGATTCATCAATCACGGTTTTAAACCAACCAAAAATCATAAATATGATCACAGCGATACCGGTTATTAGAATATAACCGCCATAACTGGCTTCAGTTGATAGTTGTTGTACGTAACTGCCTGCGCCAAAGGCGATTAAAAATAGGCCAATTGCACCAATGATAGGCCAGGCACTTTGTGCTGGCACATAATAGGTTTCATGCTTTGTGGTCATTTTGCTGCTCCTTGCTTTACACCACCGCCGACTTTGTCGGTAATGTCATAAAGGGTATAAGAGAGAGTCAATGTATGAATGGATTCTGGTAAATCAGGATCCACGTAAAAAACCAGTGGAAGTTCAGCGCTTGCTGATGCCGCTAGCGGTTGTTGATTAAAACAAAAACACTCTGTTTTATTAAAATAGGCTGCACCTTGACCTGGTGATACTGAAGGTATCGCCTGGCCAACCGTGTCTTTTGTCGATAAGTTTTTGGCATAAAACTTCGCATGGGTAAGCTCTCCAGGGTGCACTGTAATACGATTGACCTGAGGCTTAAATTCCCAAGACATATCGGATTGCACCTGCGCGACAAATTCAATGGTAACGGTGCGGCTTTTATCTACAATCACCGCTTGATAAGTGCTGGCGGTGCTTTGGGGTTTGCCATTAATCCCCAAGGCATCACATAGCACGTCATACAAAGGCACCAACGCAAAACCAAAGCCGAACATACCCACAGCGCCCAAAATAAGCAGGGTCAGTAATTTACGATTCGATTTTGTTGGCTGATTCATCTCATTTTATCTCTGGTGGGGTAGTAAACGAGTGATATGGAGCAGGACTCGGAAGGGTCCATTCCAATCCTTCAGCACCTTCCCATGGTTTATCTGGTGCTTTTTCACCACCTTTAATGCATTTAAGCACTACGGCTAAGAAAATAAACTGAGACAATCCAAAGGCAAATCCACCAATTGATACAATCTGGTTAACGTCGGCAAACTGAATTGCGTAATCAGGAATTCGACGTGGCATACCAGCAAGTCCTAAGAAATGCATTGGGAAAAACAGCACGTTAACCGAAATGACCGAGCACCAGAAATGCCATTTACCTAAGGTTTCGTTGTACATATGACCGGTCCACTTAGGTAACCAATAGTAAGCAGCGGCCATAATGGAAAATATTGCCCCAGTAACCAGTACGTAATGGAAATGAGCCACCACAAAATAGGTGTCATGGTACTGGAAATCTGCCGGTGTAATGGCCAGCATTAACCCTGAGAAACCGCCAATAGTGAACAAAATAATAAAGGCGATAGCAAACAGCATGGGCGTTTCAAACGTTAAAGAACCGCGCCACATGGTTGCTACCCAGTTAAATATTTTTACACCAGTTGGTACGGCAATCAGCATGGTGCAGTACATGAAGAACAGCTCTGCAAATACCGGCATACCCGTGGTGAACATATGATGTGCCCACACTAAGAATGACAGCACCGCAATACTGGCGGTCGCATATACCATTGACGAGTACCCAAATAGCTTCTTACGGCTAAAGGCGGGCACAATGGCAGAGATAATACCGAATGACGGTAAAATCATGATGTACACTTCAGGATGACCAAAGAACCAGAAAATATGCTGGAACATAACAGGGTCGCCACCACCTGCGGCATCAAAAAAGCTGGTGCCGAAGTATTTATCGGTTAACACCATGGTGACCACACCGGCCAGTACCGGCATTACCGCAATCAGCAAGAATGCGGTAATAAGCCATGTCCACACGAATAAAGGTAACTTCATCCATGTCATTCCTGGTGCGCGCATATTAACTATGGTCACAATCACGTTGATTGCGCCCATAATCGAGCTAATCCCCATAATGTGTATCGAGAACACAAACAGTGCTGTGCTATCTGGACTGTAGGTCGTAGATAAAGGCGCGTAGAATGTCCACCCAAAGTTAGGTCCACCGCCTTCCATAAATAATGTGCTAAGTAACATGGTAAAGGCGAAGGGTAAAATCCAAAAACTCCAGTTGTTCATGCGAGGTAATGCCATATCTGGCGCACCAATCATCATAGGTATTAGCCAGTTAGCTAAGCCGGTAAAGGCTGGCATAACAGCACCAAATACCATGATAAGGCCATGAACTGTGGTCATTTGATTGAAAAAGTTAGGTTCAACTAGCTGTAAGCCTGGTTGAAATAACTCAGCGCGGATCACCATTGCCATGGCACCGCCAGTTAGAAACATAATAAAACTAAACCATAAATACAAAGAGCCGATGTCTTTATGGTTAGTGGTTAGCAGCCAGCGCATAATGCCCTTAGGGGCACCATGATGATGGTCGTCATGGACTGCAGTATCGTGCGTAGATGTACTCATTAATTATCCCCTACTGTCCATGGCTATTGACATCGGCTGCTTGCACCGTATCGCCTGAGTTGTTACCCCATGCATTACGCTCGTAAGTGATCACCGCTGCCATTTGGCGAGGTGATAATGAACTGGCGAAAGCTTGCATCGCAGTGCCGGGTTTACCGTTGTGAACGATATTGATATGCGCATCAACAGGGCCAGTAATTATGGGACTACCAATCAATGATGGGAACGCACCAGGTAAACCTGCACCTGTTGCTTGATGACAAGCTGCACAAGACGATGTGTATACCTGTAGACCTTCGGTCATTAACTGCTCATAAGTTAATTCCGTCAAATCTACCTCTTTCACCTCGGCGACAATGTCGACAGCTTTGGTAACTGCAGCATTGACTTGCTCAGATGGTTCGGCAGATACAACTGCTTGAGTGCTGGTATTTGCTGGATTAGGTTCTGCTGCATTAATACCACTGGCAACATTGCTTACATCAACAGCCTGAATAACATCACCGGAGTCGTTCCCCCAAGCATTACGCTCATAGGTGACAACCGCGGCAATATCTTTGGCGGTTAACTGTTTTGCAAATGATTGCATTGCTGTTCCAGGCTTACCATTAAGCACAATATTAATATGGCCATCGACAGGCCCCTTAATGAGTGGGCTGCCAATAAGAGATGGGAATACACCGGGTAAGCCTGCACCATTAGGTTGGTGACATGCTGCACATGTAGAGAGGTAAATTTGTTCGCCTTTGGCCATTAACTCTTCTTTTGAAAGAGTTTCTGACAAGGCTGCTTGAGCCGCGGCAGCTGCATTATTGGCAAGCTGTTTTTGGTCTAAAAGCCACGCATCATATTCCGCTTCAGGCAACGCCTGAACCACAATAGGCATAAATCCATGGTCTTTGCCGCATAATTCAGCACATTGACCACGGTAAGTTCCTGCTTTATCAATTCGTGTCCAAGCTTCGTTAATAAAGCCTGGGTTAGCATCCTTTTTAACCGCAAAAGCTGGAACCCACCAAGAGTGGATAACATCATCTGATGTCATTAAAAAACGCACTTTCCGATTGAGAGGCAGTACCAAAGGTTTATCTACTTCTAATAAGTAGGTTGCGCTTTTAGTTTCATCACCGTCAATTTGGGTGCGAGGAGTGGATAAAATGCTATAGAACTCGACATCTTCATTAAAATAACTGTAATGCCATTTCCACTGCGAACCAGTGATCTTAATGGTTAAGTCCGCGTCAGACGGATCTTCCATAGCGATAAGGGTTTTAGTGGCTGGAATGGCCATACCAATTAAAATAACAAATGGGATCACGGTCCAAGCAATTTCTACTTTGGTACTTTCATGAAAATTTGCCGCGACCGCGCCTTTGGATTTACGATGATAGATCATTGAATAAATCATGATCCCGAACACCACAACACCAATAGCACAGCAAATATAAAGAATAATCATATGGAGGTCATAAACCTGGCCACTGATATTCGTTACACCCTTTGTCATGTTGAGGGGCATTTCGTTTGCCCCAAGTGGAGGTGCCATTAACACCGCCATTACACAATACAACCATTGCTTCACAAGACTTCTCCTCTGCCAATTGCGAATAGCAACTACAAAGAAGAGTCACACAGTAAGTCTCTGCTCTATGTAAACTCTTCGGTTCCCAAAAAAGCTTGATGACCTCAAAGTACCCTGGTGGTTGTAAGCGTGTAAGGCTTACGGATTTGTATTTATGTGCACCACGCTGGCACCTACAACTGAACCTATCAATTCTGATTTGACGCTTTTATCTGTCAGATAAAATCTAGACTGTAGCGTTTCAATTAGGTTAAAAATGTTTCAACCCTGTTAAATACATTACTTGTAGATTAAACATTGATCAAGATCACTTTTATAGCTAATTAACTGAAAGTTTGCATAAAAAAGCCCTGTACATAGACAGGGCTCAGTAAACACGGCGTTTAGTACTAATGAAATGAAGTGAAATTAATTGTTTTAACAGCATTATTTTGATATGAAATAATCGCTTTAGTTGCCAAATTAGTGCCTAAGTGAGTGCTTACATCTTCAATAACGACACCTAGTGCTCGGGCACTTTTTGCCACTAACTCTAATCGGCGACTGTCGCGTGCATCTAAAGGTTGAGTCCATGAAATAACGGCACTTGATGTACCACTGGTTAATGCTTTTTCCATTGCCCAAAGTGTTTCAATTTCATCCTTCGCATGTACTAACAATACGCGGTCCATTCTTACCCCGGCACTAGCTAACATCTGTTTATAATTAATATTGGCGGGGTTAATTAGCACAATCCAACGACCTTGCAGGCTTAGTTGTGCCAACTGGCTAGCATATTGACTGAGTTCCACTTTACCATTGGTTTCGGTTTGGAGTGTGGTGATAGGCTGCGCTAAATTAATATCTGCAGTTGGCAAATCTACCCATAAACCAGGATGACGAGGGGATGTACCCATTAGTTTGTTCATAACCATTCTCCAATACGAATTACACCAACTGCAAGCCCTTCAATAGTGAGGCTTTGGTAACTTAAATCGACTTCGATAGGTGCATACGCTTCATTTTCAGCGTGCAAATATACGACATTGCCTTTTTTCTCAAAACGTTTCACTGTCACATCATCTTCAACACGAGCAACAACGACCTGGCCATTTCTGGCTTGCTGTATTTTATGAACGGCGAGTAAATCACCCTCTAAAATGCCGATGTTTTTCATGCTGTCACCGCGAACCCTTAACAAAAAGTTTGCGGCAGGTTTAAACATATTAGGATCAACTTGATAGTATTGTTCTACATGCTCTTGCGCTAAAATAGGTTCACCTGCAGCGACTTGTCCAATTAAAGGTAAACCTGTTTCTTCAGGTTCATCTTCTTGGGTTAATCGTATTCCACGGGATGTGCCGGGCATGATTTCAATAAACCCTTTTTTAGCCAAGGCTTTTAAATGCTCTTCAGCGGCATTTGCGCTTTTGAAACCTAGGCGCGTAGCTATTTCTGCACGAGTAGGTGGCATACCAGTTTCAGAGATATTGTTTTTAATAAGCTCTAAAATTTCAGCTTGGCGTGGTGTTAAGGGTCTCATGTTATTTCCTGTCTTTCTATACAGTAACTGTCATTATATACAGTGTTTGTGTTTGCGCAAGTATTCACCAATTATTTTTTAATTTTATTATTTTTAACGGCTTTTTTATTATATGTATCAATTGCATGCTTCAATTTATTTGTTCTTGAATTTAAAAGCATTGTTTGATGTGTACAGCCTATAGTGAAAGGTAACCAGTTTCTGGTATCCTATGCGCCCATATTAAAAGGGCTTTATTGCGAATATTATTATGTCAAAACCAGATTCAATCATGCTTAGACTGCTGCGTAGGGTGCAAAAGCTGATGGTGCAAACGATAGTTGTGCCACATGACCCATTTGCAGATCTAAACTTCGATCCAGACAAGCCCATTGTTTATGTCATGAAGACAGAGTCGATCAGTGACACTGCAGCATTAAGCGAAATGACCCAAGGCTTAGGCTTACCAAGTCCTTATGCGCCATTACAACTTGATGGTATGAAAGTGCCACGAGTTGTTTGTTTAGAGGGGCGAAAGCCTATTATTGGTAAGCGTGAGGGTGGTGAGAAGTTTTTAAACTGTTTTACCAGTTTATTAGCGCTCCACCGTCAGCAGCCTGAACTAGATATCCAACTTGTGCCAGTAAGTCTTTATTGGGGCCGTACTCCAGGCAAAGAAGATGACACGATGAAAGCTGCTGTGCTTGAACGTGAGAATCCAACCTGGTTACGTAAATGGTTAATGATTCTATTTCTAGGTCGCCATAGTTTTGTGCAGTTCTCTAACGCAATGTCATTACGCTACTTAGCCGATGAACATGGTACTGATGAAGCCATTGCCCATAAATTAATTCGGGTGGCTCGAGTACATTTTCGCCGTCAACGTAAAGTTATGACTGGACCACAACTGCCTAACCGTCAAGCTCTGTTTGCTTCGTTATTAAAGTCTGAATCGATCAATAAGGCCATTGAAGAAGAAGCGGCAAACAAGAAGATTTCCAAAGAAAAAGCACGTGAAACTGCGATTGAGTATCTGGACGAAATCGCGGCCGACTATTCAGATAGTTTAGTACGTATTGCTGAGCGTTTTCTAACCTGGTTATGGAATAAGCTATACAGTGGTATTAACATCAAAGGCGCTGAGCAAGTGCGCCAACTGCATCATGACGGTCATGAAATTGTATATGTGCCTTGTCATCGCAGCCACATGGACTATTTACTGCTGTCTTATATTTTGTATTACCAAGGTATGGTGCCGCCGCACATTGCAGCCGGTATCAACTTAAACTTCTGGCCTGCAGGCCCAATGTTCCGTCGTGGTGGTGCATTTTTCATTCGCCGTAGTTTTAATGGCAACAAACTGTATACCGCTATTTTTCGTGAGTATTTAGATCAACTGTTTGCTAAGGGCTACGCCGTTGAATACTTTACCGAAGGTGGTCGTTCACGCACTGGTAGATTGCTTGCGCCTAAAACCGGTATGTTAGCCATGACAATTAACAGTGTACTGCGTGGTATTGAGCGGCCGGTGACGTTAGTGCCTGTTTATCTCGGTTATGACCACGTGATGGAAGTGGCTACTTACCATAAAGAATTAAGTGGTAAGAAAAAAGAGAAGGAATCGCTTTGGCAGGTATTTGGCGCTATTCGAAAGCTGGGTAATTTTGGCCAGGGTTACGTAAACTTTGGCGAGCCAATCAATTTACAAAACTTTTTGAAACAGCAATCTCCTGATTGGCGTGAAGAAATTGCCAAAGATCCTGACCAGAAACCATCATGGGTTACGCCAGCAGTTAATCTTCTAGCCAATCAAGTGATGACCAACATTAATGGCGCAGCAGCGGCAAGTTCAGTCACGCTAACTAGTTTAGTGTTATTAGCCTCAGAGCAAAATGCGCTAGAACGTCATCAGCTTGAGCGTCAGCTAAATTTCTATTTAAAGTTGTTAAAACAAGCACCTTATTCCGACTATGCATCGGTTGCAGAAGGTGATGGTCCATCCATTGTTAAGCATTGCTTATCACTCAATAAATTTACCTTAGAAAAAGACCCATTAGGGGATATTGTCGCAATTGACCCTAACCATGCTATTACCTTGAGTTATTATCGTAATAACATTATTCATATCATGATTATTCCTTCCTTAATTGCCAGTTGTTTAGTGCGCTATGAAGAATGTAATCGTGAACAAATTCTGGCAGTGGTTGAGGACTTTTACCCGCTGATGAAAGCAGAATTATTTATGGGTATTGCTGATCTTCCCGCTTATGTTGATTTAGTGCTTGATCAAATGGTTGAGGAGAATTTAATTAGTGGTGATAAACGTTGTGTTGTTGTCCAAGCCAATATCACCCAGTTAGAGCTATTAGCTGAAACCGTCAGTGAAACATTACAGCGTTATGCCATTATCTTTAACTTGCTAGGGATCAAACCTGAATTAGAGCGTGCAGAGCTTGAACGAGACAGCCATTTATTGGCCCAAAGGTTAGGGGCGTTGCACGGTATTACTGCACCAGAGTTCTACGATAAAAAATTGTACAATACCCTGAGCGTGAAACTAAAAGAGCTAGGTTATTTATGCAGTCGTGAGCCATTAGATGAAGTGTTCCGTATACGCGACCACGCGAATGGATTATTACGTCCATCAGTGCGACAAACCATTCAAGATAGCGTAAACGCGGAGCATTTAAATTAATGGCAAACCACATGAATGCGGCTAAAAATAGCCCCAAAAGTAAGTCTCTTATTGGTGGGGCAATGATTATTGCTGGTACGACTGTTGGCGCGGGAATGTTCTCGTTACCTGTTGTTGGGGCAGGCATGTGGTTTAGTTATTCCTTATTGATGCTAGTGGGTATTTGGTTTTGTATGCTGATGTCTGGCTTACTATTGCTAGAAGCCAATTTACATTTTGAACCTGGGGCCAGTTTTGACACGTTAACGCGTGATACACTTGGGCAATTTGGTCGAATAGTCAATGGTTTATCAATTGCTTTTGTGTTGTACATCCTAACTTACGCTTATATTAGTGGCGGTGGCTCGATTGTTAATCATAGTCTGCAGGCTATTGGCATCAGCTTACCGCAAAGTATCGCCGGATTAGTGTTTGCATTGGTGCTAGCACTTATTGTGTTAATCAGCACTAAAGCTGTTGATCGCATTACCACCATTATGCTTGGTGGTATGGTGATCACTTTCTTTTTAGCTACGGGTAACTTATTAATTGAAATAGAGCCAAGTCGATTGTTTGAGCCCGACGGTGAAGCTCGTTATTTACCTTATATGCTGGCTGCATTGCCATTTGGCCTGGCCAGTTTTGGTTACCATGGCAATGTACCCAGTCTGGTTAAATATTACGGTAAAGATGCCAAAACCATTGTAAAAGCTATCGTCCTAGGCACAACCATTGCCTTGGTGATTTATGCTTGTTGGTTAGTGGTCACTATGGGTAATATTTCTCGTGCTATGTTCTCAGATATTATTGCCCAAGGCGGTAATATGGGGGTATTAGTGGCGGCCTTATCTGAATCCATCGCCAGCGAAAATTTATCACGCGTACTGACCTTGTTTGCCAACTTAGCGGTTGCCTCATCTTTCTTAGGGGTGACATTAGGCTTATTCGATTACCTAGCTGATTTATTTGGTTTTGATGATTCACGTACTGGTCGATTAAAAACCGCAGCAATTACGTTTATTCCACCAACAGTATTAGGGTTACTCTTTCCTAATGGTTTTTTAATGGCTATCGGTTTTGCAGCTTTAGCCGCAACCATTTGGGCGGTTATTGTACCTGCACTATTGGCTTATAAAACCCGTCAGCTCTATCCAAATAGCCAAAGCTTTAAAGTACCAGGAGGCAATATGTTGATCATGATTGTGGTGTTATTTGGGGCATTAACGGCAACGTGTCACTTGTTGGCCATGGCGGATATTTTACCGGTTTACCAGTAGGTTTTTGACAGGCTTACATAATAAAAAGTCTTCTTCGGAAGACTTTTTGCATTTATGGCATTTTGTAGCTTAACTGTGGGCAATAAGATACGTGAAACCCTATGTTAAGAATTAAAAATGAAGGAGGCATGTTTTAATCATTACGTTACCCTCCCATGTTATAAGGCAGATGAAACATAAAACAAATAAACTTGTTGATAACATATTGTTTTTATTGCTATGTTAATTTGTTAATTTGTTAATTTGTTAATTTGTTAATTTGTTAATTTGTTAATTTGTTAATTTGTTAATTTGTTAATTTTTTAATTTAAGGATGAAATTGTTATGTCAGATCTGCTACTAACACAACTAAAAGCGATTGATCGTAAAATGCTGATGATTGCCATTATTGATTTTCCAGGCAGCCTTCTGTTTGGCTTAGGCTTGTATGGCATATTTGCTGGCTTTGATAAAAACTTTTTACCTATGTTGGCGGATCAACAAATCATTTACGCCATGATCCTTGTAGGTGGGGGGATAATGCTGTGGGGTGGCTGGAAGATGCTTATACTAGCCCGTGAAAAACAGCATATTTTGGCTCAACATAAATAATTAAATTAGCGGGTCATGGCATAAAATGAGATCTGTGTTGCAATTATACTGTTGATATTTCGTGTCTTGTTGTTAAGCAACCTCCGTTGTATTAAGTTTAGTTTAAGGTTTGAGTGAGTAATAGTTAGTCAATTATTGATCAGCTTCAAAGTTTAAGTGATGAATTCTACCTATTACCTAAATCTAGAGGCATATCAGCTTTTTTCGTGCCACAACACTCTACACTTACTCAAAATTAATAATATATAAAATGTTGTAAAACGGAGATGTGTGATGAACTGGCGAACCCTATTTAAACCAAGCACAAAATATTCCATTATCGTACTGATTTTAGTCGGTGTGATTTTAGGTGTAGTTGGCTATTTTGCAACTCAGCAAACCTTACATGCAACAAGTACAGATGCTTTCTGTATGTCTTGTCATAGTAATCATTCTTTAAAGGATGAAGTATTAGCGTCAGCTCATGGTGGTGGCAATGCAGGTGTAACAGTGCAATGCCAAGATTGCCATTTACCCCATGGCCCAGTTGATTACTTGATCAAAAAAATCATCGTTTCTAAAGATTTATACGGTTTTATCATGATAGATGATTTCAATACTCAAGCATGGTTAGATGAAAACCGTAAAGAGCAAGCAGACCTAGCATTAAAGTATTTCAAATCTAATGATTCAGCTAACTGTCGTCATTGCCATACTCGCATCTATGAGAATCAGCCAGAAGGCATGAAGAAGATGGCGAAAAAAATGCATGAAAATAATTTCAAAAAAGCACCCGAAGACAGAAAAACCTGTGTTGATTGCCATAAAGGTGTCGCCCATCCTTACCCTAAAAAGTAACTTGGCTTAGGCTACTTAATAAAAAAACCTCGTTCAAGTGAACGAGGTTTTTTTATGGATGATTATTTAAAGTGTGCTTAACGGTATTGAGTGAGTTTATGGTACTGGTTGATAAGCATACAAACGGTAACTCACTTGTCCCGCTGTTTTTTGTTTCAGTGGTAACCAGCTTGAGGGAATAACCAGATCAGTAAGATCGGTTTCAGTTTCAAGATAAATGAGTGCATCGTTATTTAACCAACCATGGGCCATTAATAACTCTATAGTCTGTTTGGCCAAACCTTTACGAAAGGGAGGGTCAATATAAACCACATCAAAACCTTGATCTGTTCCTTTAGCTAATAACTGCAAACTATCACCATTAATCACTTTGGCATTGATGCAGTTAAGGGTGTGCAGATTTTTGGTCAGTTGGTTGGCAGCACTTTTTTGTAATTCAAACATTAACGCAAATTCGGCATAACGTGATAACGACTCTAGGCTTAATGCCCCGCTTCCGGCAAAACAATCTAATACTCGAGCGCCCCGAATATCAACCGATAGCCAGTTAAATAAAGTTTCACGCACACGGTCTGTGGTAGGGCGTAAGCCTTCTAAATCATGGATCGGCAGCTTACGAGAACGCCATTGTCCAGAAATAATTCTGACCTGCCCACTACTGCTATTTTGTCGTGCCATGTGTTCCCCGTGATTTTGTCTGAACAAAGAAAAAGAAAGTGGTAGACTATGCTCACCCTAAACAGCTGATATTTTATATTAAACTCAACCAAAATACTGAGTATTCTCCAATAACCCATATTGGCGTAAAAAAATCGCTGTAATTGAACTTATTTTATATTGAGCACTGGTAGTAAACATGGCAAAGAAAGGTTTTTTCTCGTGGTTTCGTAAAGACAAGAACGAGCAAGAGGTAGTTGAAACCTCCAAAGAAGTCGTCCAAGACGTTGCTCAAGAAAGTATTCAAGATGATGCTACTCAAGCGCAAGTGAGTGATGCAAAAATTGCCGCTGAGGCGCAAGCTGCCGAAGAGGCTAGAATAATTGCCGCTGAAGCTCAAGCTGCAGAAGAGGCTAAAATAATTGCCGCTGAAGCGCAAGCTGCCGAAGAGGCCAGAATAGCAGTCGCTGAAGCTCAAGCTGCCGAAGAGGCTAGAATAGTCGCGGCTGAGGCTCAAGCTGCAGAAGAGGCTAAAATAATTGCTGCTGAAGCTCAAGCTGCCGAAGAGGCCAGAATAGTAGCCGTTGAAGCTCAAGCTGCCGAAGAGGCTAAAATAGTCGCCGCTGAAGCTCAAGCTGCCGAAGAAGCTAGAATAGTCGCCGCTGAAGCTCAAGCTGCCGAAGAAGCTAGAATAGTCGCCGCTGAGGCTCAAGCTGCAGAAGAGGCTAAAATAATTGCTGCGGAAGCTCAAGCTGCCGAAGAAGCTAGAATAGTCGCCGCTGAGGCTCAAGCTGCAGAAGAGGCTAGAATAGTCGCCGCTGAAGCTCAAGTTGCGGAAGATAATGCACAAGGTGTTGTTACCCAAGTTGAGCCAGAACCCCAAGACAAGCCTAAAAAAGAAGGCATGTTTGCGCGCTTAAAACGTGGTTTGATGCGTACCAGTGAAAATATTGGTTCTGGATTCATTGGTTTGTTTAGTGGCAAAAAAATCGATGACGATTTATTTGAAGAGCTTGAAGAACAGCTGTTAATCGCCGATGTGGGTGTTGAAACTACTACTAAGTTAATTAAAAGCCTCACTGAGCAAGCATCACGTAAACAGCTTAAAAATGCAGAAGCGCTGTATGATCTTATGCGTGATGAAATGCACAAAATGTTAGCCCCTGTAGCTATCCCTTTGGTGCCTGATAATGCTGAGGGGCCATTTGTTATTTTAATGGTAGGGGTTAATGGCGTAGGTAAAACAACGACCATTGGTAAATTGGCAAAACAGTATCAAAAACAAGGCAAATCTGTCATGTTAGCTGCTGGTGATACTTTTCGGGCAGCCGCTGTTGAGCAACTACAAGTCTGGGGGCAGCGCAATAATATTCCAGTTGTTGCACAGCACACAGGTGCCGACAGTGCTTCAGTTATTTTTGATGCACTTCAAGCTGCTAAGGCGCGTAAAGTCGATGTGCTAATTGCAGATACTGCGGGCCGTCTACAGAATAAAAGCCACTTAATGGAAGAGTTGAAAAAAGTGGTTCGAGTGATGAAAAAACTCGACATCAATGCTCCCCATGAAGTGATGTTAACCTTAGATGCTAGTACAGGGCAAAATGCGATTAGCCAGGCACAACTATTTCAAGAAGCAGTAGGTGTGACAGGTATTACCTTAAGTAAATTAGACGGCACAGCCAAAGGCGGAATAATCTTCGCCATAGCAGATAAGTTTACTATTCCCATTCGTCACATTGGTGTCGGCGAACAAATTGATGATTTACGTACTTTTAATGCCAATGATTTTATCGAAGCATTATTTAGTCAAGAAAAGGCAGAATAACAGAACATGATCCAATTTGAGCAGGTCAGCAAAGTCTATCCCGGCGGGCAAAAAGCCTTACTGGATGTGAATTTTCATCTTCGTCAAGGTGAGATGGCTTTTTTAACCGGTCACTCTGGTGCAGGTAAAAGTACCTTGCTTAAATTGATCACCGTTATTGAGCGCGCATCGGCAGGTCGGGTGGCGATTAATGGCCATGACATTGCCAATGTCAGTGCTAAACACGTGCCTTATTTACGTCGTAATATAGGGATGATTTTTCAAAATCATCACCTATTAATGGACAAAAGTGTTTTCGATAATGTGGCATTACCATTAGTGATTGAAGGCTTTTCCCATGGTGAAATAAAAAAGCGTGTTGCAGGTGCGTTAGACATGGTTGGGCTATATGGCAAAGAGCGTCATAGCCCCATTATGTTATCTGGTGGCGAACAGCAAAGAGTAGGTATTGCCCGCGCGATTGTGAATAAGCCACCTATTTTATTAGCCGATGAGCCAACAGGTAACTTAGACCCAAAGCTGTCTATGGATATTTTAAGGTTATTTGAAACCTTTCATGATGCTGGTACCAGTGTGTTAATTGCGACCCACGACTTGGGACTCATCGCACGAATGAAATATCGTACCTTTACCCTAAAACAGGGAAGAATGATTGGCGGTGAGTCTCATTCTAGCTCGGGGGGAGAAGACTAATGGCTAAACAAAATAGCATTACCCAAAGCAAGCTGCCTATGAGTGGGCGAATCGTGATGTTTTTTATTCGTCATGTTCAACAAGGCATGTCGAGTATGGGAGAATTATGGCGTACGCCAGTGTCTTCAATCATGACAATGGCAGTTCTTGGGGTCAGTTTAAGCTTACCTGCAGCATTGCAGGTGTTGGTTAAAAATGCAGAAAATATCACTCAATCTTGGAATAGCGCCGCGGAGATATCACTGTTTATCAATGAAGGACGCAGCGAGCAGTCTATTCAAAGCTTAATTTCACGCATTAAAGTGTTTCGAGAAGTCGAGTCGATTGACTATATCAGCCGAGATCAAGCCTTAGAAGAATTTCAGCGTCTATCTGGTTTTGGTGAAGCTTTATCTTACCTGGACGAAAACCCACTACCCGCAGTGGTAACGGTTACACCGTCACTTAAATATTCTAGTCCAACAGGTGCGCGAGAATTACTACGTAAGCTTGAACGTGAACCTGAGGTCAGTTTTGGTCGTTTAGATATTGAATGGTTAGAGCGTTTACAAGCCATGGTGCGCTTGCTGGAGAAAACCGTATTGGCAATCGCGGCATTATTAGTATTGGCGGTGATATTGGTAATAGGTAATACCATTCGACTGGCTATTATGAATCGTCGTACCGAAATTGAAATTATGAAATTAGTCGGCGCGACAGAAGCCTTTATTCAGCGGCCGTTTCTATATACCGGGATATGGTATGGCGTCATTGGTGGACTTTTAGCGTGGATAATTATTAATTTATTAGTCTGGTACTTAGATAGTGCGCTAGCTGACTTAATGGGACTATATGGTAGCGAATTAAGTTTACAGGCACTGACTTTTGCTGAACTGGGTCAATTGGTTTTACTGGCATCATTTTTAGGCTGGTTAGGATCTTATTTATCAGTGCGGCAGCATCTTCGTAAAATAGAGCCGTCGTAAATCTATCGCCGACCAGCGGTAAACTTAGCATAGATGTTAACGGTAACAGGATTAACCGATTGAGATAATCTATGCAAAGTAAGTAAATGAAACTTAGTTTACTTGCAAAGTAGTACGTTAACGGGTTAAATAACCGCTCGGATGAACTTTGTTGGACATAAGATGTCTTAATAATATGAAGTTTATCAGCTAACATCTTGTGAATTTTTTAATCTATTTCATTGTATTCAAAGATTTTGTAGCATGATTTTATTAAAGCAGTAGGAGAGCGAATGACTAATCAAACGCAATCAATGGCGCTAGCGTTACCGCAAAGCAGTGGTAGCATAGAAGCTTATATTCGGTCAGTATCTAAAATTGAGATGTTAGATGCCAAGACTGAGTTTGATCTCGCCAAGCGTTTACAAGAAACCGGCGATCTTCAAGCGGCTAAACAACTTATTATGTCGCATCTTCGTTTTGTTGCACACGTCGCCAAAGGTTATTCTGGCTACGGGCTACCGCAGGCGGATTTAATTCAAGAAGGCAATGTTGGTTTGATGAAAGCGGTAAAACGTTTTGATCCTGATGTTGGTGTACGTCTAGTCTCATTTGCAGTACATTGGATTAAAGCTGAAATTCATGAATACGTGTTGAAAAACTGGCGTATTGTGAAAGTGGCTACCACCAAAGCACAACGCAAACTATTCTTCAATATTCGCAAATCTAAAAAACGTTTAGGCTGGTTCAGCGATGAAGAAGTCTCAATGGTGGCCGAAAACTTAGGTGTTTCTAGATCAGACGTGACCGAAATGGAATCTCGGATGGCGGCGCAAGATCCTGCCTTTGATTTGACCAATGACAGTGACGACGACACAACCGATTATGCACCAGCATTGTATTTGCAAGATCACGCTTCAGATGTTGCGCAAAACATTGAAGACGACAACTGGGAGTCTGACTCGCAGGACCGTTTATTATTAGCCATTAAAACCTTAGACGAGCGTAGTCAGCATATTCTTCGTTCTCGGTGGTTAGATGATGATAAAACGACGCTACAAGAGCTGGCTAATACTTACCAAGTATCAGCTGAGCGTATAAGACAGTTAGAAAAAAATGCCATGAATAAGCTTAAAAGCTGTATGGATATCTAATACTGTTATTAGTGCTCGTTAAGAATTAATTAAAACCTGCCGCGGCAGGTTTTTTTATGCCTATCGCTAAAATATTTGTATTAGCTGATACCGTTTCAAACACTATTGTGCATAAAAATCTTCACATCAAAACGCTTAAGTTTTAAGGCTAATTAGTTCGAGTTTAAAGTCTTCATGTCTGTGCATTCCGAGTTAAATTGTTATAACCCGTGCTTAAGATCAACTTCCTGATAATGGGTTTTGTTAGGGGCTATTAAAGTTTTAAATTAGCCCTTACACTGAAAACAGAGCCATGACCTAGGTAAACTTAATGCCCCCAATTATTTGTAATACTGCTTTAGAAGCTGTTTCTTTAATTGAAAATGGTGAAACAATCTGGACCCACTCTATGGGCGCGACACCCAAGCTATTACTCGATGCATTGGCTGTTCACGCTTTAAATCGGCATGATTTAACTTTATTGCAGCTTCATACTGAGGGCGCTGAGTCATTAAGTGACCCAAGATTGAAGGCTCATCTTCGTCATCGTTGTTTTTTCGGTGGCGTGCCAACACGCTTGTTGTTGCAACAAGGTGATGCGGACTACGTACCGATATTTCTCTCTGAAGTTCCTAAACTGTTTCGTTCCGGTGAACAGCATATTGACACCGCTATTATTCAGGTATCGCCGCCAGATAAACATGGTATTTGTTCACTGGGTATTTCGGTTGAAGCAACGTTGGCAGCATGCCAAATGGCCGGTAAAATCATCGCACATATTAATCCCATGATGCCCCGTACTCATGGTGATGGGTTTGTTCATTACCAGAAATTTGCAGCCGTGTATGAGCAAAGTATGGTATTACCACAACATCCATTAGCAGTAAGTGACCCGATTAGCTCAGCCATAGGTAAAAATGTTGCCAAGCTGGTGCGCGATGGTGACTGCTTGCAAATGGGCATAGGCTCGATTCCTGATGCGGTACTCTCTTGCCTTACAGAGCATCGTGACCTTGGTGTCCATACCGAACTATTTTCCGATGGGGTATTAAACCTGGTTGAGAGTGGCGCCATTAATAATAGCCGTAAGAAGGTGCATCCAGACAAACTGGTGACAGGTTTTACTTTAGGAAGCCAGAGACTCTATGATTTTGTTGATGATAATCCATCAGTGATTTTTATGGATATTGAACAGGTTAACGATACGGCTATTATTCGAAAAAACCCAAATGTTATGGCCATAAATTCCGCCTTACAGGTGGATATATCAGGTCAGGTCTGCGCCGACTCGCTAGGCACGAGCATCTACTCCGGTGTAGGCGGTCAAATGGACTTTATTCGCGGGGCAGCACTTTCTGAAGGAGGGCGATCGGTTATTGCCCTGCCGAGCACCGCAGCTAAAGGCACTATTTCAAGGATTGCGACAGTGTTATCTCCTGGCGCAGGGGTCGTCACTACCCGTGCCCACGTACATTACATTGTCACCGAATATGGTATTGCCAACATGCGGGGTAAATCACTGCGTGAACGTGCCCGCGCCTTAATCGATATCGCTCATCCAGACTTTAGAGAGCAGTTGTGCCAGGAAACCTTCGATATTTGGCGGTTGAGGGTATAGTTTTTTATAGATATTAGTAAATAACCTCAGCTCGGGATAATAAATGCATATCAAACAGATCTTTGCCCCGCTAACTGCGTTGAACTCATTTGCAATAGCTCGCTATTGACGCATAAATTCGCCTTGTTAACAGCGCAAAGCTCAAGTTTGAGGGTAAACAGTTGAATTTTGACTATTTCAATACCGTTTATTCATCTCTTAACCCGAACTGAGGTTAAATAAAAAAGCCTCACTTAATGAGGCTTTAGTAAGGTGTTTAGTGTTTTAGCGTGACCGCTAAAACATTACTCAACATTTTGGATCTGAATGTTGGTTTGAATTTTTATTTAATTTAAAAACAAATAATTAGACTGTTTTTGTTTGTTTTAAAATAATTTTAGTCACCACTTTAGTCCCATTTCACTTGTTGTGAACGCTTAAGTTTTTACAATACAATTAATTCGTCACTAAAATTATCTTCAACTCTATTACCATTGCATAGAACTGAGTAAATAGAACAATCCAAAGTGTTTTTTTGACTTTGTAACTGTTCAATAAACTCTGTCGAAAGGGAGCGGTCATTATCTGAAATCATCTGAATGTCTGCTTTGATATACTCGCCATTTGCTTTCCTTATTTCGAAACAGCTCCTTATATACATTTAAGCTTGTGACATTTCATCACTCAGTAATCAAGTACTATTCAGCGAGTTAAGTATTTTACGTATATCTGTATCTTTTTGATCTGTATGCTCATATGTAATAACAAATTGATGATTCTTAAATTTTTACAGGGTATGATTGCATTCAATAAAAAAGATAAAAATTTAACGCTGCGAAGGAATGATGGCATTGGATATACAAGATAAAAGCCTTGAAAAGGGCTCTACTAATTTCAGTTTTCTCAAGCCATACGACCCTATCTTTATCGATTTGGCCAGCAGCGCCGAACGTGCCTTTATAAGCGACCCTAACACCACCTTGATTAAGCTGCGCCAACTCGGCGAAGCCATGGCGCAAGATATTGCCGCCAGATGTGGTGTTGAATTTGATGAAAAAACCACTCAAGCCGATCTGCTGTATAAAATTCATCGAGAACTGAATTTAGAGCCTGTTGTACGACAGTTATTTCATTCATTACGTATTGAAGGCAACAAAGCTACACATCAGTTTATAACCCATCACAAAGAAGCATTAGAAGGCTTAAAACTTGCTCGTAGCTTAGCCATCTGGTTTCACCATGCCTTTGGTAACCTTAAAACACCATTTAAAGCGGGTCCGTTTACACCACCTCAAGATCCCAGTGCGCAGCTACAAGCGCTACAAACTCAAATTGAGCAATTACGTAGTGAACTAAACGATAACCACCAGCAGTTAACTGATAATCAACAGCTAACCGAATTAATCGCCCGTGAAAAAGAAGAATACGCCGTCCTTGCTGAACAAATGGACGCTGAAGCTCGTGTCTTATCAAAGCAGGCTGCTGAGCATGAAAAAGCATTAGCGCAGCAAAAGTTACTATTTGAGTCTCGTATTAAAGCGCTTCAAGCCGAACTGGCTCAACAAGCTCAGACCGACAGTAAAGCAGCCAGTAAAAATAGGTCAACCTTAAGTAAGCAAGCCAGCAAAGCGGGTAATAATATTGAGCTAAGCGAAGAGCTAACTCGGGTGTTAATTGACCAGCAACTTAATGAAGCCAAATGGACTGCTGATACCCAAAGATTAGATTACCGCAAAGGCACTCGACCCGAAAAAGGTAAAAATCTCGCCATTGCAGAATGGCCAACATTATATAAGGGCCAGCAGGGGCGAGCTGACTATGTTTTGTTTTGTGGCCTAACACCTATTGCTATTGTTGAGGCTAAAAAAGAGAACTCCAATGTCGCGGGTAAAATTACTCAAGCAGAGCGTTATTCTAAAGGCTATAAACTACCATCAACGCAACAAGGAGCATGGGAACTAGAGGGCCGCACCGTTGCTTGGGCGGATGAAAACGATGGCCACTATCACATTCCCTTTGTTTATTCATGTAATGGCAGACCGTTTAACAAACAGCTAGCCGAATTATCGGGCACTTGGTTTCGGGATACGCGCAAGCCCAGCAATGCAAAGAAAGCACTGCAACAGTTTCATTCGCCAGATGGCCTGCTCGATAAGTTAAAACGTAGCCGTGAAGATGCTGAGCAGCAACTCCAACAGGAGGGTTTGATTACCTGGGGCTGCGTGATTATCAACAAAAAGCCATTGCAGCGGTTGAGTCGACCTTAGAGCAAGATAAAACCGAGTGCCTGTTGGCAATGGCTACAGGCACAGGTAAAACTCGTACCATTATTGGTTTAATGTATCGCTTCTTAAAAGCTGAACGTTTTAGACGTATTTTATTCCTCGTTGATAGAACCGCATTAGGTGAGCAAGCATGCGACTCCTTTGACGAAGCCAAGCTGGAACAAAATAAGGTTCTATCGTCTATCTACAACATTGCCGAATTAGGCGATATGGCCAGTGAGGCCGAAACCCGCATTCAAGTGGCCACAGTGCAAGCCATGGTCAAGCGTATTTTTATGTCTGACACACCGCCGCCACTTGATGAATTTGACTGTATTATTGTTGATGAAGCACACCGAGGTTATGCGCTAGACCAGCAAATGACAGAAGGTGAATTAGCAACCCGTGATGCGAGTCAATACTTGTCTAGTTACCGTCGCGTACTCGATTATTTCGATGCCGTGCGTATTGGATTAACCGCAACGCCTGCCAAGCATACGAGTGAAATTTTCGGTAAGCCCGTTTATACCTATAGTTACCGTGAAGCCGTGGCAGATGATTGGCTTATCGACCATGAACCACCGATTAGATATGAAACCCAACTCAACAAACACGGCATCAAGTTTGAAAAAGGTGAAACCGTTAGCGCTATTAATACCCAAACAGGTGAAATAGAAACCGCCGATTTAGACGATGAATTAAAGTTTGATGTAGAGTCCTTCAATAAAAGGGTGATAACCGAGTCATTTAATGATGTTATCTGCCAAGAGTTAACCAAAGAGCTAGACCCATTCGGCGATGAAAAGACCATGATCTTTTGTGCCACAGACATACATGCAGACATGGTGAAACGCCTATTAGACAAAGCATTTTGTGAGCTGTATGGCGATGAATACAACCAAGCCGCTGTGGCTAAAATTACCGGCCAAAGCGATAAAGTCAGTCAGCTTATTCGCCAGTACAAAAATGAGCGATATCCTAATATCGCTATTACCGTTGACCTATTATCAACGGGTATTGATGTCCCTAAGATTTGTCATCTGGTGTTTTTACGTCGCGTTAAGTCGCGTATTTTGTATGAACAAATGATGGGGCGAGCGACTCGTCGTTGTGATGACATTGGAAAAACCGCCTTCAAGATTTATGACCCCGTAGATATTTATAGTGCGCTTGAAGCTGTCAACACAATGAAGCCGATCGTTAAAGACCCCAACATCACCCTTGAACAGCTGGTGGAAGAGTTAAGCGATGATGCCCATTTAGCACAAGCCTTAGACGCTCCTGGTGAACAGGCAGGCACTAGCCATGCCGATGATGTACTTAATCAGCTTGGTCAAAAAGTCATGCGGGTGATGCGTAAAGCGGTGAAAAAGGCAGAAAACAAGCCAGAACTTAAAGCAAAGCTCGAACAGCTTGAAGAGGTGTGGGGCGTAGCGCCTGATAAGCTTCACCAGCACTTACATCAAATTGGCCCTAAAGAGGCATCGCAATTTTTTAAGCAGCATAGCGGCCTTATCAATCAGTTGGCAGAAGTCCGTTACTTAGTCGGCAGTAACGCAATGCCAATTATCTACAACGGCAATGATGAATTCATAAGTCGTCAGCAAAACTATGGCGTACACGAAAAACCGGCTGACTATCTTGAAAGCTTTAACCATTTTATTAGGCAGAATATTAACCAATCGGCAGCCTTGTCAGTAGTAGTGAATCGCCCTAAAGACCTAACGCGAGAACAACTGAAAGAAGTCAAATTAATGTTAGATGCAGCCGGTTATAGTGAGGCCCATTTGCAAAGCGCATGGCGTAAAAATACCAACCAAGACATTGCTGCCAGTATTATCGGCTATATCCGCCAAGCAGCTCTAGATGAGGCGTTAATTCCCTTTGAGCAACGGGTTAGTAAAGCCATGCAACGTATTTACAGCGAGCATGAGTGGAACCCGCTTCAACGTAAGTGGCTTGATCGTTTAGCAAAGCAGTTAGTGCATGAGGCTGTGATTGATAAGGCATTTGTCAACCAACGTTTTGCCGATCAAGGCGGGGTAAAGCAATTTAACCTTATACTTGAGGATCAACTCGACAGCATACTTAATGAGCTAAACGAATATCTTTGGTTGGCAAGTTAGCGTGATTATGTTGATGCAATCGACATAACCACGCAAAATATGTATCACATGTCGATAAATTAAGCTTTTGTAAACATGTTTTCTTTACATGTCGATTGAATCGACATAAGCTCAGCGCAATCTCTTTATATGTCGAAAAAGGAAGGTTTTTTAAACATGGAATGGCACGCTGAACAAGCATACAACCATTTGCCCCCTCTACCACTAGATAACAAACTAGGGGAGTTGGCCGAAACCTTACCCATACTCAAGGCTTGTATTCCAGCTCGCGCCGCGCTTGCCGAGTTAAAGCAAGCGGGTGAGCTATTACCTAACCAAGGCTTGCTTATCAACTTGCTGCCACTGCTAGAGGCACAAGGCAGTAGCGAGATTGAAAACATTGTCACTACCACAGACAAACTGTTTCAATATGCTCAAGAAGACAGCCAAGCAGACCCCATGACCAAAGAGGCGCTTCGCTATCGCACCGCGCTTTACCAAGGTTTTACTCAGCTAACCAGCCGGCCGCTGTGTGTCACAACCGCATTAGAAATTTGCAGTACCATAAAATCGGTGCAGATGGATGTGCGTAAAGTACCTGGCACCAGCTTAACCAATCAGGCCACGGGGGAGGTTATCTACACTCCACCAGCAGGCGAGAGTATTATTCGTGACTTGCTAAGCAACTGGGAAGCCTTTTTACACAATCAAGATGATGTGGACCCGCTCATCAAGATGGCCATGGCCCACTATCAGTTTGAAGCCATCCATCCTTTTATCGATGGTAATGGCCGTACCGGGCGGGTGCTGAATATTCTCTATCTTATCGATCAGCAACTGCTAAGTGCGCCTATCTTGTATTTAAGCCGCTATATCGTCGCTAATAAGCAAGATTACTATCGCTTGTTACTTAACGTGACCACCAAGCAAGAATGGCAACCGTGGATCATCTTTATGCTTAATGCCGTCGAGCAAACGGCTAAGTGGACCACCCACAAAATCGCTGCCGCCCGTGAGCTCATTGAGCACACCACCGAACATGTGCGACAGCAGTTACCCAAAATTTATAGCTATGAGCTGGTACAGGTGATTTTTGAACAACCCTATTGCCGCATACACAACTTAGTCGAGAGTGGCTTAGCAAAGCGTCAAACCGCCTCTGTGTATTTAAAGCAGCTATGTGACATTGGGGTACTCGAAGAGGTGCAATCGGGCAAAGAGAAGCTATTTGTTCACCCTAAATTTGTCACCCTGATGACCAAAGACAGCAACCAGTTCAGCCGCTATTCATCAGATAATCAGCAATCCCCTATTCAGTCAGCGCCGCAACAGGCCTAAACGTAAAGAGCAAAATCCAATGAGCAACAACGACATTGTACAAAAACTGTGGAACCTGTGTGACGTACTGCGTGACGATGGCATTAACTATTCCGACTACGTGACTGAGCTAGTCTTGCTGCTGTTTATTAAAATGGTGCACGAGAACACCGAAGCAGGCTTACTCAATAAACATACTCTGCCAACAGGTTGCCGCTGGACCGATTTAAGCGATAAAGACGGCTTAAACCTGCTCGATGACTATAAGCGCATGTTGCTCACCTTATCAACCGGGAAAGACAGCGAGGGTAACACCCTACATGCAGACCCATTGATCTTAGCCATTTATGCCGATGCACAAACCCGACTGCGCGAACCGCGCCACCTAAAGCAACTCATAAAATCACTGGATTCTATCGACTGGTTCAGCGCCCAGAAAGATGGCCTAGGCGACTTGTATGAAGGCTTATTAGAGAAAAACGCTAACGAGACTAAGTCCGGTGCGGGCCAATACTTTACTCCACGCGCCTTGATTGACTCCATGGTACGAGTCATCAACCCACAAGCCGGTGAAGTCATTCAAGATCCCGCGGCAGGTACCGCAGGTTTCTTGATAGCCGCCGACAGCTTTATTAAAGCCAAGACTGATGACCATTTTGATTTAGATGCTAAGCAGGTCGAATTTCAAAAGAATAAGGCCTTTATCGGTGTCGAGCTGGTGCCATCGACTCGCCGTTTAGCACTGATGAACTGTTTACTCCATGGCATGGAAGGTGACGATGAAGGCGTAGTGCATTTAGGTAACTCATTAGGCCAAGTCGGCATGAGTTTACCCAAAGCCGATATTATTCTTGCCAACCCGCCGTTTGGTACCAGTAAAGGTGGTGATGCCTCTATCACCCGAGATGATTTAACCTATCCCACCAGCAATAAACAGCTGGCATTCTTGCAGCACATCTACCGCAACTTAAAGCCAGGTGGCCGCGCCGCCGTGGTATTGCCTGATAATGTGTTGTTTGAAGCCGGCGTAGGTACCGATGTGCGCCGCGACTTAATGAACAAGTGCAACCTGCACACTATTTTACGTTTACCGACAGGTATCTTCTACGCCGCAGGCGTTAAAACTAATGTGCTGTTTTTTACTAAAGGTAGTGCCAAAGACAAGCTACAAGAAGAAAACTGCACCCCCAATACCTGGGTCTATGATTTACGTACCAACATGCCTAACTTTGGCAAACGTACCCCGTTTGGTGAACAACACTTAACTCCATTTGAAGCTGTGTGTAATGTTCTGTTAGCAGAAAGAGTGGAAGGTGAATGGTCGTTTAACGCAGATGAAGTTGAAATTGAGAATACCGAAGTAAATCAAGGTATAGATGAACGTCTAGCCAAAAGTCGTTGGCGCGTGTTTAGTCGTGAATTTATCCGTGATACCAAAGGTGACTCACTGGATATCTCATGGCTTAAAGATGCCAATAGCGTAGATGCTGCTGACTTAGGTACGCCAGAAGAGTTAGCGGGTGAAGCCATGACAGAGCTTAAAGGCGCCTTGGCAGATCTTGAGGCTTTGGTTGCGTCATTAGCTGGTGGAGTGAAAGGATGAGTGAATTAGGTTTATTGCCTGATGGATGGGCTCTAACCGACCTTGGTGGAATTATCAGCATTTCTTCAGGGAAAGGGTTAACTAAATCCAAAATGGTAGAAGGTGATATCCCTGTCTTTGGGGGCAATGGCATTACTGGTTGGCACAACGACACCAACATAAATAAAGTGACCATTGCTATCGGTCGTGTTGGTTTTTATTGTGGCTCAGTCCATCTGACGCCAGCTAAAGCTTGGATTACTGATAACGCTTTTGTTACTAGTTTTGATGATGGCTCAATAAATCAAAAGTTTCTTTATCAATTACTGACTAATACTGACTTAAGGCAGAACGATTCGAGTACAGCACAACCTGTTATTTCAGGGGCTAAAGTATATCCTATAGGAATACACCTCCCCCCACTAGCCGAACAAAAAGTCATAGCCGACAAGCTGGATGAGCTGTTAGCGCAGGTGGAAAGCACCAAAGCCCGCCTCGATGCCATCCCCGCCATCTTAAAATCATTCCGCCAATCGCTCTTGGCAGCGGCAGTGAGTGGCAAACTGACAGAGGAATGGCGGGGAAGTAATAAGTATGAAATTCAGGGCAACAAATTACTTCCTGTTGGATGGAAATCCGAGCCTGCGAGTATGGTTTGCCTTAAGGTACAGAGTGGTTCGACGCCACGTGATAATCCTTTTGATCAAAATGGTACGATCCCATTTTTAAAGGTATACAACATTGTTAATCAGAAAATTGATTTTGATTATAAACCGCAATTTGTCACAGCGGATGTCCATAAATCTTCGTTGAAGCGCTCAATCGCACAGCCAAATGATGTGTTAATGAACATTGTTGGTCCGCCACTCGGTAAAGTTGCAGTGTTAACAGACCAGTACCCCGAGTGGAACTTAAACCAAGCTATTACATTATTTAGAGCTGACCCTTCAGCTCTTCATCACCTGTTTTTGTATCACGTCCTGTGCGAAGGTGAGTTGGTCAGAGAAGTCATGCCTGATACAAAAGGTAGTGTTGGCCAAGTAAATATCTCACTTTCTCAGTGCCGAGATGCTTTGCTACCTATACCTCCATTGAATGAACAAATCGAAATCGTCCGTCGTGTCGAAGAGCTGTTCGCTTTCGCCGATAAAGTGGAAACGCAGGTCAATGCAGCACAGCTACGGGTCAATAATCTCACCCAGTCGATACTCGCTAAAGCCTTCAGAGGCGAGCTAACCGCCGATTGGCGCACCGCGAACCCATCATTGATATCAGGTGATAACAGCGCCGAAGCCCTGCTTGAACGCATTAAAGCCGAACGTGAAGTTCTTGCTACAAAGAAAAAGCCCACAAAGAAAGCCAGTATAAGGAAAAAGGCCTGATGCGCTTATTATCTCTAAGTCTGCAAGGTCAATACAAAGGGCTAAAGGAGCAGGCATTTGATTTTTCAGACTCTCAAGGACAAGTTATAGCTCTCGTAGGTCCTAATGGCTCAGGTAAGTCACAGCTTCTAGAGCTTATTGGCGAGTGTTTTGCCTTTATTGAGCGAGCACAAAGACGTGACTTTAAGGTCAAAAATAGCCTTAATTTCGGTTTTGTACTGGAATATCAAACCCACGAACCCAGTAACCATTCAGTAGGTAATTCAGGTATGGTTTGCGGTGGGCCTTTGGCTCAATGTGGTGGAGTCATAAACCCTAAGTACAAGGTCGCCCTACCCATTTCGAGTAAAAAGCTGCGGGTTTTTGTAAACAAGCAATCTGAGTGGGAAGAAATTCCCCTTGAATCACTACAGTTGCCGAGAGTCATTGGCTACTCATCAGGACTTAACGAAAACTTGCAACGCAGCTTTCTTAAAAATGCCAATCAGATTTATAAGGCTCTCAATGCAAGATCGCGGCGAAATAAGCAATTAATGCGGTTGCAGGCAGAATATAGAAATCGTCATGATGAAGAAAGTCGTGAGCGCCTACCAATGCTAATCCAAGATGTTAACGAACGTTTTCTAGCACGATATCCACACCTTTTTGAAGAGGACCTAACCCAAGTTGGCACTGGTGCTGAGATGCTGGAGTATGCCAATCCATTGGGTCTTAGGGAGACTTATGTTAGCCCGAGTACTCATGTGTACTTGGATTATGATAGTGCTCAGCTAGCCATTGCTGCATTAGCTATTCTTGATGATGAGAACCTGGCACGAGCTCTTGCTGGAACCACTTATAATCGTCCAGTCAAACTTGTGCTTGAGTATGACTTGAAAAATTGGACTATTGAGGAAGAGCTAACTAAGGACATTAAGAAGTTCATTGGCGATGCATTTCCCTACAACGTTAAAGGCTTGGGCCGAAGAACTACCGATGATGAGTATGAACTTTATGAGTTAGACTTTCTTCGTGGCACTATCGAACTCGATTTGTATGATCCTGATGTAAAGCGCAACCTCAAACAGTCGAACATTGATAGTGGATTGAGAATGTTTGAACGGTTATATCGAATACAGCAGCTTGGATTAAAAAACCTAAATGCCAAAATGAGACGTGAGCTGAACAAAGATAACTATGAAGGTTCAATAAAAAAACCTCTAAAAGCCAAACTGCCGCTATCAGTGAAAGAACTCGTCCTTGCCGATGAAGGCGGTCGCACAGTTTGTTTTGATGACTTATCAGATGGTGAGGCACAGCTGTTACAAATTTTAGCAATAACAACACTATACAGAGATGAACAAACGCTATTTCTATACGACGAACCTGAGACACATTTAAATCCTGCATGGCGAACTCATTTTCATGGTTTTTTACAGCAAGCGATGCATACAGAATCACCAAACTCACAGGTATTTTTAGCAACCCACTCGCCTTTTATGATTTCCTCCTTGAAAAGAGAGAATGTCTTTATGTTCCAGCGTTTCGAGGATGGAACTATCGGTTACAGGCATCCCTCCAATGAAACCTATGGTGCATCCTTTGATGTGCTCATTAAAGAGCACTTTGGATTACATTCGTTAATTTCTCAGAGTGTCGTCAAGGAGATACGTGAACAGTTAAAACAAGGTGATAGTCACGCCAGGCAGTGGATTGTGGAGCATTTAGGTAAGTCGCCAGAAAAAGCGTATTTAATGAAGAGGCTGGATCAGTAATGTTGTTTTCACTAGCTCCTTTAACACCTAAATTTAAAGTTTTTCATAAGCTAAATGAAGAATTGTTATATTTTCTTCAACATGCTGTACCTGTCACCGACTTCAGTAGAGGTAGCCTTTCAGCAGGAGCTATTGGACAGGCCTGTTGGAATAATGCAAAGAGACCAAAAGGAAAGGAAAAGCTAACCAAAGATAAGTTCCAAGAACTGCACCTTGAACTACAAAATCTGCCACTAGAACTTCGGCAACAATTGTTTGAAATAGTAAGAGATAATCAAAATCTTCAAACACTTTTTGCGACCCCAAATCACGATTTATTGTCATTTTTACCAAAAAGCTGCCTTACAGCATTGAAAGAGCTTGGCTCCCACCTTTATGGCTCTACTAAAACTTTGCAACCGATAGTAAATGATTGTGACGGTATAACTATTGATACTCACTTTAATAGCTTTAAGCAGGTTAATGGTGAAGTGTGCCGTGTCTGCGGGCTTGAAAAAATAGCAGCTTTTCGTGCGAATATATCTACTGAACAACAGTGGCGTGCTGATTACGACCACTTCCTTTGTAAGTCTAAATATCCTATTTATGCGGTACATCCTGATAACTTATTCCCGATTTGCCAAACTTGTAATCAGGATGCAAAAAAGGCTGAAGATTTATTTTATTGTACGAAAGGTAAAAAAAGGCGATCGGCTTTTTATCCTTTTACAGAATCAGCTGAGAGTTATGTTGAACTCGTTTTATTAAGCGATAAAGACCCTGAGCCAAAAATTCAGGTCAATTGGACAACACGTGATGCCCTAGTGATAGAAAAGTTAAATACATGGAATGATGTGTTCCAAATAAAAAACCTAGTCGAAGGCCGTTTTATATCACTGGAGAATTTTATTCAGGACGAATTAAACCCTGATAGTCTTGCAGATCTTCAAGCTGCCATTGCCACAAAAATAGCACGTCCGTATACAGGTCTCACCTTAACAAGGAAGCCAGAGGCTTTTTGGCAAAATAAGCTTTATACCTGCCTTGCTTCAATAAATATTGAACCGCTTTGGGAACAATGTAGCTTTATCGAAGAACTGCATGGTCAGCCTGGTGCAGAGTTCATTATGGGTGGTTGATCAGTTGTAGAGCTTGCACCGTTTGGGTAAGTAAATTCATGGAGGAAATATGACTGTAATAACATCAGTGCAATGTAAGCCAGCATTCGAGCTCGCATTTTGAGTAAAGTCAGGACAGATTGGTAGATCTGCCGCGGCTACCTTTTTGTCTAGCAATACTGGATTGAAGCCAAGTTCGGCGGAGTTCTACTTGAATGTATTGTTGGGAATATCAGGATGTATTGTTTACCAAAAAACCATCTATTTTGTGATACATATTATTATCTCGCCAGCTTTTTTGATGGGATGAAGCTTGAGCTACTCGCCTTCGTCATTAAAGTAAAAGTCCAAGTTAATGTCGCCCAAGCCCGAGTGAAATTTCACCCAATTGGCCAGAATCCTTTAATGAAGATCTCAAAGGCAACTACGAAATAATCTGCGGTAGCAACTTCACTACGGCTTTGTTGGATAGAATGAAAGAAAAGCGTTACGTTATTGCTTGGAAACGTAAAACAAGGAAGAAAGACTGATATGAAACATCCAAAAATCTCTCTGAAAAGTATTGATAAACTACGTATCAATACTGAAACTAATCTCCCACAGCAATTTTTTATTCCTGCCTATCAACGTGGTTATCGTTGGTCAACGCTGCAGGTTACCCAGCTTCTGGAAGATATACGTGAATTCACCCAGCGTAAAAACCCCCAGCCAGATGAATTTTATTGTCTGCAGCCACTGGTTATCAAAGTCAGGGAAGAAAATGAATATGAATATGAGGTGGTTGATGGTCAGCAACGCCTTACAACTCTGTTGTTGATTTTGCGCCATTTCAATGAACGCCTAACCGAAAAGTATCAATTGAAGCTGTACCAATTGGCCTATGAAACCAGAGAAGCTCTGGATGCCTTCTTGGAGAATCCTGTTGAGGAAGAGGCTGAAGCTAATCCCGATTTCTTTCACATTTATCAGGCGATGCAGGTGATTGAAGACTGGTTTTCTGAACGTGAAAACGAAGTTGATGATATCAAAACTACTTTTCTTAATAAGGTAAAGGTTATCTGGTTTCAACTGGGGGAAGGGGAAAACCCAGTCGCAGCTTTTACACGCCTGAACGTAGGCAAGATACCGCTGACAAATGATGAATTAATCAGAGCTCTTTTTCTACGTCGCATCAAAAATGAAGAAAACCATTCGATAACACAGTTGCGCATCGCTTATGAGTGGGATCTGTTGGAGAAGGCACTACAATCAGATGCTTTTTGGTACTTCATCAGCAACCGAGTGGCGCCAAAACAGAACCGGATCGGGTTCTTGTTTGAGCTGGTGGCTAATGAAGATGAAATGCCCTATGTTGTGGCCCAAGATGCTTATGGTGTATTTCATACCTTCAATGAAAGGTTAAAGAAGCAAGATGCATCAATAGCTGATGAATGGTTACGTATCAAGGCCACTCACCTTCAACTCGAAGAGTGGTTTGAAGACCGGACTCTTTTTCACATGGTTGGCTTTTTGGTCAATGAAGGGATGACAATCAATGACATCCGTTTCTTGGCAAAAGATTGCCCGAAGAGTAGCTTTGAGCAAGCCCTACGAAAGAAGATCTTCAGGAAAGTGCTGCTCAGTAATCCCCCTGAAACATTTAATGCACGAGATATTATACGAGATATGCTCTCTGTACGAGCTGAACTATTAACTTACAGCACTACAAATCATGACATTCGTTCCTGGCTGCTACTCTTTAACTTGGCAACTGCACTTAGCGATGAGCGTTCCAACCTGCGTTTCCAATTTGACAATTTTAAGTGTCAAAGATGGGATATTGAACACATACGTTCTGTTACAAACGACAAACCTGGTCGTAATGATCAGCAACGGGAATGGCTCGGCCACTGCAAGGAATACTTTGAAAGCCAAGAGATGCAAAAAGATTTGGTCAAAGAGATAGATACCTATCTTATTTTGCCATCTATCCCGCCTAACCCAGAGGCATTTGATAAAATATATGAAGAATTGCTTAAGGTTTTCAATGAAGAAAGCTTCTGGGAGGCCCAGCATGGTGTGGCAAATCTGACTTTGTTGGATGAGAGTACGAATCGCAGTTATGGTAATTCTGTATTTGCTATAAAAAGACAAAAACTATTGGAGCTGGATCAAGCTGGCATTTTTGTACCTTTGTGTACTCGAAATGTCTTTCTCAAGTGTTATAGCCCACAAGTAGGTAATGCTATGTTTTGGAGTGAAAAGGATAGAGACGGGTATGAAGTTGCCATGATTGACACGCTCACCGATTTCTTTTGTGGTTTTGCAGGAGGGTCCTATGAAACTCGATAATCTAACTACTTACCGTCAACTCCTTAAACAACATGGGTCAATTCAAATACCCATCATACAGCGCGACTATGCACAAGGACGTCCTGCCGAGGTCGAAGTGCGAGAGGAGTTCCTAAGCGCTTTGGAATCAGCGTTATGTAAACCTGCTGACGATCCGTCTTTACCTCTTAATCTTGATTTTATATACGGCAGTGTTGAAGGTTATGAGGAGACACGTTTTCTGCCTCTTGATGGTCAGCAACGTCTGACCACTTTGTTTCTATTGCATTGGTATTTGGCTTGGCGTGATGATGATCTGGAAATGTTTTCCGAATTGTTTGTTCGTGAAGGGAAGAAATCCAGATTCTCCTATGACGTGCGTCCAAGCAGTAATGAATTCTTTGACCAGCTGGTTGTTTATCATCCACAAGAATCAGTTGATAAAGTGAGTAGCTTATCCGATTTGATTTGCGATCAGGCATGGTATTTTATCAGCTGGCGATTGGACCCCACTATTCAATCAGTATTAAGCATGTTGGATGCTATTCATAAAAGATTTGCATCACCAATGGGTTTATTTGCCAGGCTGATTGACGAAGCCTCACCGGCAATTACATTCCAATCGTTGGATTTGCTGAATTTTGGCTTATCAGATGATCTGTATATCAAAATGAATGCCAGGGGGAAGCCCTTAACAGCATTTGAGACTTTTAAAGCTCGATATGAACAATTGTTGAAATCACAATTGCCAGATTTATATTTTGATATAAATGGGCATTTATTCCCTATGCATGAGTACGTTGCTATTAAGATGGATACACAGTGGGGAGATCTGTTTTGGCAATATAGAAACTCTTTGAGTAATACCTTTGATGAAGCTTTTTTAAGACTATTCCGAGCTGTGGCGTTAGTAACTTTGGATTCCAAGTCAGATAATTATTTAGTGGATGTCGAAAAGCTGCGGAATGCTAGAAATAAACTATCTTACAATGACTATCATAATGGGAGTTGGTTGGATGAACAGTTTTCGTTATCGCTGATATATTTATTGAGTTTGCTAAAGTATGATGAAGGGGACTTGTGTTCATTGTCCTTGGATACAGAATTTTTCAATGAGTCATCGATATTGCAGTCTGTCATTAAACTAGGTCGAAGCCTTTCCTATACTGAAGCGGTACAATTTGCAGCGTATGTAGGCTATATAAGACAGTGTAAAGGCAAGGTTGAAAAAGACAATTTTAATCATTGGATGCGTGTCATTCGTAATCTTTCAGAAAATACTTCATACAATAGAGCTTATGATCTTCGTCGTAGCATCGAAAGTGTAAGTTCTTTGCTAGATCATGCCGACAATATCTTAGGGTATCTTGCCAATCCAGCTAATTCAGTGGAAGGTTTCAGTAAACAACAGATAGATGAAGAACGCATTAAGTCTTCTCTTATTTTGGCAGGCTCGGATTGGTGGACATTTATAAAAACAGCGGAAAGTCATGGGTACTTTAAGGGACAAATAGGATTTTTGTTGGAGTTTTCAGGAATTAATGATGAATCTGATGGTTGTTTAGTTTTGCAGCATGAAGAATTGCAAAGAAAATTCTCGTACTATTTTACTAGAGCCAACATGATGTTTGACAAGTTTGGTTTGCGAAAATCAGATAAGAACTTATGGCAGCGTGCTTTATTATGTATCGGAGATTATCTACTACCGCAAGGTAGAAACCTATCTTTCCTAGTAAATGATTCTAGCAAAGAAGCCTGCTGGAAAAGGTTGTTGAGAGATCAAGGTGTAAAGCGAAGTTATTTGAAGTCTTTATGGGACGAAATAGAACCTGAACTAAACCCTATGGAACAATTAACTGGAATAATTGCAGCATGCTCTCCACAACCTGAATGGCTACAGCTAATTATTGATACGCCAGAGGTTATTGAATTCTGTTCAAACATGGCTATTCGCTTTGAGTCGCATGATGAGATTTACATTCTTAAGCGCAGCCAAATGAATGGCGAGTATGCTGATTTATATACCTACTGTCTTTATCACAAATTATTAACCAGCAAACTGTTAAGCGATTCCGTAAAGTTGCATTATGTGACGGTTTATGACACTAGCACCAAGCCAAGAGTCATAATGGTTTGGGAATGTGAAGATGATGAATTTGTCTTTGAGCTGAATTTTTATAAAGGAAGCTTTGGAGTTATCACTCGTATATATACTCCTCAACTTGCTCAAAAACTAAAATTAGCAGGTTTTATTGAGCATTCAGGAGTCGTCGGTTTGATGGTTAACCCTTCTGAAATCGAGAGGGTGTTAAAGCAACTGGATTCACTGTTTTTTGCTACGGAATGACATAGGACTGAGGAAAAATTTCTGAACATACATCAGGCATATGTCGACTTCCTCTGAAGATATTTTCAGTATAATCGCCAACTTTAATTTAGTAGAGTCCAACAGCAGTCGAACAGCGCGCTGGTGGACTCATATAGGGTTAATCAATGCCTATGAACGAAATCCCAAAGCAAGAACGGCTTGTATCGCCAAGCTCGGTGCCATTTTCCTAGTGTGTGGCTTTGATTTTGAAAAGACCTATGGCGAAATAGGGAAAGGCTTTATCCATGTGCACCATAAGGTTGATATCGCGACTATCGGTAAAAGTTATCAAACCAAGTTGCTTGAGAACATCAAAGCCATTTATTAGCAGTAGGTTACACATTGTCATCAAAGCCGTCAGCGCAAACAATTAAGCACAGTTGGTTTGGCCATTTTTATAGGGGCAAGCCAAATGCTGTGGTTCTCACCGAGAAAGGCATTACATTTTATCGTGCTCAGGGGCAGTTTTTAGCTAAGTTCGGTTCAGTTAAAGAGCCACCAGCTGAAGTGAGTTTTTTATGGCAACAATTAGATTGCCCACCGAAGTTTAGTTTTAGTCCTTTAGGTTATCTGCTTGGATTGACTGTTTCAGGTAAGGCTTATCAAGTCCTTTTTCTCAGCTATTTTGCTCGAAAACATTTTGATAATGACATAGCGCAACGTTGGGCTACCCACAATGCTCAACAATTGGATAATCTGGTGGCGAGGGTTGAGTTAACACTTTCTAGGGAATATTTGCGTCAATCGCGCTTGGAGATGATGCAGGCGAGAATCGATCGTGAATATCGGCGTTGGTTCCCTTGGTGTGAAAATATGCCATTGGCGAATGATATAAACGCAGCGTTAGCCAAATTACAGAAGATGTATAGCTGGAACAAAGCAGACATCGAACAGCTGCGTGAAAACTATGTAAAAGCTCAGCTATTCAAGTTTGCAGATTTTTTTGAACATGTTGAATCTAAGCCTCTGACTGAGATGCAGCAACGAGCTTGTGTGATTGATGATAACAATAACTTGCTATTAGCAGGGGCTGGTACGGGTAAAACTAGCGTAATGGTGGGCCGTGCAGGCTATTTAATTAACAGTGGTCAGGCACAAACCGATGAAATATTACTGCTTGCTTACGGCAGAAAAGCGGCTGATGAAATGGACGAGCGCATAAAGGAGAAGCTTGATACCGATGACATTAAAGCAAGCACTTTTCATAGTTTAGGTTTAAGAATTATTGCTCAAGTCGAAGGCAAATCACCGAGCCTATCGCCTTGGGCTGAAGACGAAAAAGCTAAAGATAGATGGGTACAAGACACCCTTGAAACATTGATTGAAGATGAGTCCTATCGTAAACAGCTATTTGAGTACTTCAGTCAATATTATTATGTTGAAAAAAGCCCTTTTGATTTTGACTCTCAGGGTGAGTACTTTCAATACCTAAATGACAATGATATTCGCACCCTTAAAGGTGAGCGGGTAAAAAGTTTCGGCGAGCTATACATTGCAAACTGGCTATTCAGTAATGGCATTGAGTACCAGTACGAAGCTAAGTATGAGCATGATGTAAGTTGTGTGGATTTTCGCCAATATCAACCCGACTTCTTCCTATCTGACTACGGTGTTTATATTGAGTATTACGGCATCGATGAAGATGATAGTACAGCCCCTTATATCGACAATCAGCAATATTTGGAGTCGATGGAGTGGAAGCGCCAATTGCATAAAGAGCATGAAACAGTTTGCCTTGAACTATTTTACTATCAGCATAAAAAAGGTCAGCTCACTCATCAGCTTGAGCACGCTATTCAAGCGTTAGATATTAAAGTGTCTCCGTTACCCGATGAAGCAATACTAGCGACACTTAATGAACTTGGTCGTGTTACTGAGTTAGCCAAATTGTTCAGTAAGCTAATTGGCTTGTATAAATCAGCTTGTCTGGATAGTAAAGGATTGGAGACCGTATTTAGCAATGCCGCGGATGCAAAGCAGACTCGTAAAGCATTCGAACTACTAGAGCCGATATTAAGTCGTTACCAGGAGCAATTGTCAGCCTCAGGTGATATCGATTTCGAGGACATGATAGGCAAAGCATTACGCTATATTCAACAAGGACAATTTCTTAGTCCATGGCGCTATATCATGGTCGATGAGTTTCAAGATATCTCAGAGCCCAGAGCACGGTTAGTTAAAGCGTTAAGGGACTCCTGTTTATCTGGGGGCAAACCAAAAGCATCGCTGTTTTGCGTGGGTGATGATTGGCAGGCAATTTATCGATTTAGCGGAGCAGATGTCAGTTTAACCACTCTGTTTACTGAATATTTCGGCCCTACAGCTAAAACGTATTTAGATAAAACGTTCAGATTCAACAGTAGCATTGGTGATGTTGCGACAAAGTTTGTGACTAAGAACCCCGTGCAACTTAACAAAGATATCCGTTCAGTATCTCAGGTTGATTACCCTACAGTGTCATTGATACGGCGAGGCGAGCAAGAGCCCGCATCGAAAGATGAGCCGAGTTCCAATTCACTTGAACAAGCTTTAAATGCGATTAGCAAGCGTGTTGAAAAGGTTGAAGATGATATTAAGGGCCAGCCTGTAGTGTATCTGCTGGCGCGATTCTGGTTTCAACTACCCGACAACGTTAAGCTAAAGCAGTTAAACAGACAATACCCAAAGCTGACTATCGAATGTCAGTCTTTTCATGCCTCAAAAGGTAAAGAGGCTGATTATGTGGTGATCATGGGGATGCAAACGGGCAAACATGGCTTTCCTTCGATGAAAGTGACCCCTCCCATACTTGATGCGTTTCTACCTAAGACTGAGGCATTTGAATTTGCAGAGGAACGTCGTTTATTTTATGTGGCCTTAACCCGTGCAAAGCATCGTGTATATGTAGTTGCCGATATGACTGACGCTAGCCCATTTGTGATCGAACTGCTGAAAGATAACTATGCCATCGAGCAAGATGAGTTCAACACCTCTTTGGTGCAGAAAATTTTTGAAGACATAAGCTGTGTTCGCTGTACTACTGGCACTTTGAAACCAAGAGTTGGCAGCTTTAAGTCGTTCTTCTCATGTTCTCACTTTCCCTTATGTGACCATAAAGAGGAGGGGTGTGAGCTTTGTGGTAGCCCGATGACGCGTAAACGTTTTACTGGCTTTAAAGTATGTCTTAATGACTCTTGTAGCCATACAGCGCCAGTTTGCAGTGTTTGTGGCGGCGATATGACTCTTCGACAAAGCGCTAGAGGTGATTTTTGGGGGTGTAAAAATTACCGTGGTAAGTCGATACCAAGCTGCAGTAATACCTTTAATAAAGCCAAGCTGCGCTTACCAGGGTAAAATTACCCATGTGCTAGTTTGTCATTATTTGGAAGTTTATTTTAATGTAAGTTATCAATTTCCATGCTATCCACTTGATTCATTGAGTATAAAACGTAATGATACTGGCCGTTTTGAAAATTACGCTCTCTTAGCAGCTTTTCTGTATTATCAAGGATGAACAATGAAATCAATTTTAAATACTCTAGATATTTTTCTGGGGCATCTTACTGCCGGGGTTATGACTTTTTTGCTCTATCTGAGCCTTGGTGTTGTCGCTATTCTCACTGTTATATCTATCCCAATTGAATTTTTTGAATATGGAACTGGTATCAGTGAGTTGGATCTGGCTGAAATAGTTATATTTACTTGCTTGTGTATTGTGATTTGGCGTTTTTATCGTCGGGGCTCTCAATTATATTGGACTAGGTGGCAGATGCTTCGGCGTTTTGTGTTTACCGTTTCGAGTATGGCTTTATTGTTATCATTCATCGCACTATCGGTAATTAGGGTCGAATTTTCAGTTAATGGTCGGTTAGATGTTGAATTTTTTACTACTGTTAATAAGTTTGATACGTATATTTCCAGCCTTTTAATTATTTTGGTTATTTATGCAGCAGCCCCTTTGCCTAAGTTATGGCAAAAGAAAGTTACCGCGGATACATCAGATGAGGCATCTGTAAAGCAGCCAGTAAATGTTGTTGAAGCCGATTCCCCGAAGCCTGTTCCTGAATCACAAACCTCTGCAAAGAGGCAAGCTGAAGCGACATCTACATCACCTCCCTTAACTGAAACGCAAACGGATTTAACTTCAAGTCTTGCTGAGGGAAAACTATGAAAATTACAGTAATTAGTTTGTGTTGCTTTAGTTTACTCATTAGCGGTGCATTACAAGCCAAAGAGACATCATTTAACAGTAATGATGCCAGGTTGTTACAACAATCATGTCGTGATGCTGTAGAGATTTTTGATAACAAAGGTCAACCTGGCGCATACGCACCCATACATACATCTATGGCCGAGGCTATGCGTGCAGGTTACTGTATTGGGTCCGTTCAACAATATAGTAAACGGTCACATAGTTGTTATTCTTCTTACGGTAGAAGTAATTGGCTTGATATGGCTAAAGCAATTGCAGGCTTTTCAATTGGGCAAGAAGAGTTTAATCGAATTCAGGCGAGTACATTACTTAAGAAGGCGTATTGCGGTGAGTAGTGGTTTAACTATACCAGATGCTATTAGGTTATTGTTTAATATTGATGTTGCGACGGAGAGTCCGCTACTTAAAAATAAAGCCGATTCTTTTGTTCGCAATAAGCTTATTAAGACTGCGCCAAAACCTAAAATAGAGGATCACCGATTTCCAACTCTTTTAGCCGATAAAGAACAGTTAATAGTGCTGTTTAATGCGCTATTGCTCAATGCTGTATTCCATGACCCTAAAAATGTGAAGCGAATCTTTGATAATAAAGCTTACCGCCATGAATGTGCTTTAGCCGTTAGGGTTATTTTTGGTAAAAGTCATTCTTTGATGGGAATCGCTATAACCAGTGTTTTAGCGCATGAGTTTGCTGATGCATTGGCTGGTGATTTTGATTTATATATGGAAAAGTTGCCTAACCCTTTTGCAGTATTACCACAGGTCGCTTTAGGTAAAAATATAAATTTGTTGCATGCTTTGTTAGCACAATCCGCAGCCATGGCTCCCGCCGATAATCTACTACTGGCGTATATACAAGGTGATTTAGAGAAAGCCGCTAAGGTAGCATCATCGATGTCTTCTGATAATGATGCTGTAAATCAATTGAAGCAGCATGTCGAGAAAAAGGTGCGAGAGGCTGTCGAATTTAATGATTTGCTGGAGCAATTTAGAAATATGTAATTTATTTCGTTTGAAGGCTTGATAGTGCATTGCACTAGGTGACTCTACGTTTGTCGTCAACAAACGGAGCTAACCATGACAAGTACCAATGAAATGGTCATTAACTTTCATATGACCGAAGCCTGTAATTACCGCTGCGGATATTGCTATACCACCTTGGAAGGCAATGATTTGCAAGCGGAGTTACACCACTCCTCAAAAGATATTCAATCTCTTCTAATAAGGCCTGCTGGCTACTTTTTTTCTGATAATTCAATACGGAAGGCATTGGGGTATACGTCAGTTAGGATTAATTTTGCTGGTGGCGTTTATCTATGAAGAAATACAGTAATGATAAAAATATTAATGATTTAGTTAGTTATCTTTTAAAAGATGGTGAATGGAAAATTAGACGAGGACGTCATTCTGTGTTGACGGCCCCTAGCGGCAGAAAGCTTACGGTTCCAGGCACACCAAGTGATTGTAGAGCGTTTATGAACTTTAAGCTTGATGTTCGCCGATTGCAGGGGCTTTGACTCTAATTGTTAAAGTCCCTAGTAATCGATACATCATTAATTAATTAATTTTAGGAGACAAATATGTCTAATAGTAATCACAAGGCCAACCAAGCTAATTCGAATAAGGGGACTTCAGGTACCAACACTGCTTATCAGAAATCGCAGGATAATCGTAGTAACCAATTAAATCCTAATAACCCTAATCACAATGGTAAAAAATAAGGAGGTTTATATGCCAAATACATCTGAAATGTCGCAAGATGAGCTTGATACTTGGGCAGACATTAACAATCCTAACAATGATGCCGATATGGATGACTGGGCGGATGCTCACAATCCCAATAACGATGATTACTTGGGAGATGATTAGCCTCTAAGTAAATAATTAATAAAATTTATGATTATTCAAAGGTGTGGTTATGCCACACCTTTTTATTTTGTTATTCCTATGTTGGAGCAGTTGTATTTTGATTAATTGATACATTTCCTTATTTCAGGATTTTAAACTACTTCGAGCTGAAGTCGCTATTTTACTGCAATAGTCTTTAATTCTTTAATGCGTTTCTTTATTTCTTTCGGTATAGGGTTTGGGTGGACCCGAGCAGAGAAGTAGCATCCTTTTTTGCTTATTGTTTTAACCAGTATTTTTATAAACAGATCATCTTCGGCTTTTGAACCATGGGATCGGTGATAAAAAGGGGTGGGGTATATTGGCGTGTATACATGGAACTGTAAGTGTTCATTAGCGTTATCTTTATAATAGTGGTCTAAAGCAGATTGGATAATAACGAAGGCTTCCGGCCCCTCATATTTTTCTATGTAGTATTTGGCTGTTTCTAGCTCAACACGATATTCACTGATAATGTCGACAACTTGGTTTTGTATTTCGTTAGATTTCAAGTTGGTTAGGTCTACTAGGTATAGATAGGCCTTGATTGCTTTTTCCATGTCGGATTTACTGATTTTCATGTAAAAGTGATTATCACAAAACCACATAAAATGATTTAGTAGGGCATTAACTCTAACGGCTAACTTACCTTCTTTTGTTTTCGCACCAGTTGAACGACCACCATGAAGCTTACAGCGGCCATTGATGTTATTACCATAACGTTTACACGGTTCTCCACTTCTTGTTTTTGCGCCACATTTAGCAAGGCTTTCTAAGTTAAATTTAGCCATTATTACTCCAGTCTATATTGATCACTGAAGTGATCACCTTTTGTTATTTCTTCGGTTCATGGGCTTTGTTTTGCATTTTGAAAATATGTATGAGTGTTGAACACTCACATTATTGCAATCCCCCTGTGATAGTTGTTTCATACTGTTTACGTTTGCTGAATGCCTTAATTATTGACGATCCAAGTGCGTAAGATAATAGTGATCACTTTTCGGTTCATGGGGTGCTACTTGAGTGATCACTATTAAATTTAATAGTGATCACTTCTTCGGACTGTTCATTGAACAATGCATTCTTGTACCTATAAACTTGCCTGTTCTGAGTTGCGGGCAGGGGAGCTATCAAATGCTTTAAACTGGTGGTTCTTGAGGCAATACATTCCTTAAGTTGCTGCTTGTGGGAAAAGCTAATAAACCAACCATATTTTGATGACTTACTAATCTTACTTCTCGGCTCTGATTCTATTGCTTGAGTAACCTCAATTGCCTGCTTTCGTCTATTCCTATCCAATGTGATGTATGGGTCCACCAGCATGAGATCATTCGTAGGGTCAAAGTTCTTTGCTGCTAGAAGCTTATTACTTAAGAAACCTTTAGCTTTACCATTGAGTTCTTTGGTGTGTTCTTTAGCCAAATAGCTTGATCGGTAAATAGCATGTTTGAGCGAGGCCTTATTACCTCTATGCACTATACAAAAAGGATTATCGACAAATGATACGCTGCCATTAGCATGCATTTCCCACATAGCTTTAACTAGCGATAGTATTCTGTCGGAGTGGTTAACTTTATGAGCGCTAATCATTAGTGCAAGATGGTAGTGCTCTTGCTCCGCTGTATCTTGTTCTCTGGCACAATGATAAATAATCTTGCTTCGGTATTCGCTAGATAGAAATGTTGTTAGTTGTTTTAAGAACTGTCCAATAACTTTATTGTCTGCCGAGTAAGCATTCGGGTGCAGTTCAATTCTGGCAACGAATACTCGACTGTAATGACTAAGCATTATTTCGTAATCAGAGATAATGGTATTGACTAAGGGTTTGCTTAAGGACTTCAGCTTAGGTTTATAGACATGATAAGCGTGGTCTTTGTAAGCAAATAATCTCGAGTTATGTTTATTTATACAAAATGTCTTTTTAGGGGATTTAGCTTTGGGTTTATTAGTATCTTTAGTCATAGTTATTATTCTGGTTAGTTGACATTCGTTTAGTCAGGTGGCGGTATATTATTTAATATCCGGCGTAACTCACTGCCTGTTTTAGTCTGAAATATGTATTCACACTGTGTTGCTAGGCTTTTCTGATTGTCGTTGACTGTGTGGGTATTGGTTCAAAGTGTGTCATGTGGTGTTGTAAAAAAGCAGGCCTAGACCTGCTTTCATTCATTCACTTATTGGATAACCATTCCTGCACATCTTTGAAACGCCAACTAGGATGATAGTCCCCTTCATCAATTGGTGGCGGAAAGTGTCCAGCTTTGATTCGCCTTCTTAAGGTGGACTTGCTGATGTTCAGTAGCTGTAAAACTTTAGGTCTTTTAATTAATCGATTTTCATCAATATACATTTCGAGATGATCAATGTGCTTTTGAGTCATATCGTTTGCTACCCTAGATTTACAGGCTGACGGGAAGCGACCCACTCATTGATCTCTGACTGTAACCAGACAACTGCATGACTGTGAGGGTAAAGTTTGCGGCGTTTTGGGAAAAGCCCCAAACGCTCTAATCTCCAAGCTGTACATCGTGAGATAGAAGTGATGATTTTGCGCTCACCTTCTCGAATTAAACGGTCTGATGATGTTGGGGTTGTTGTTTCCATAGTAACTCCTGTTTAAGGTTGTTTCTGAATATTTCAGGAGTTACTTTGCTGTTTTGAGTAAGATTAATAGATAGGTCTCTGTGAAACCTACTACTTATCTTTTGAGCACAAGTTTAATGAATGGCTTGTACTCTTTCATAAAAGCCTTTTTATCTATTTGTTTATGTTCGTCTTTTGTTGCTCCTTTCCAATTGGGGTGAGGGGTGATTGCTTTAAGATATGCATTTATTAAATCTTTAAATATTTCAGATTTTCTGTCTTTTGGGTAATCAACATTGTTTTCATTGCAGAGCATTTCAATGTAGTCGATTACTAAACCAGGTTTAAAAGGATGGTTGCTTTCAATGCTATAGAAGTGTGAAAGCACCTTTTGTGTTAATTCGAGTGCCTTGGCATATGTATTATCATATTTATTAAATGCCTTGAGCTGTTCGGCCTGCATTTTTGTTATGCCAGCCTCATTAAAATAGGCGTTATTCATTTCTTGATTATGGGCTCCCACTAGCATACCTAGAGTAAATTTAGCTTGAGCTACTTTTTCATGGCAATGATTCAGTGATTTAACGTCATCGACCAGAACTTCATTTTTTTCTGGATAGTCAATCAGCTTATTTTGCAAATGTTCCAACTTATCAGTTAGGTATTGAACGTATTGGAACTGCTGTTTTAGTTGTAGAAAATAAGTTGGGTACTCTACAGGAGTTGGTACTCCGTTGATGCTTTCAATGTGATGTTTGGCCAATGGGATGGAAAGGCTATTTAACCGTAGGAGTTCACTAACAAATTGGTTAAGGAAATCGCGCCCTACAGGTTCAGCATTTAGTTCACTTTGGCTAGTGAAGTGTTCAAAACTAAAGGCTTTGTCGAAATTTTTTGTTATTTTATTCTGAAGCTTTTTTGACATATTAGGAGCTCTTTAAGTGAAAGCTTACTGGTTTAAGCACGCTTAATAAAAGGGGTTATGGTGTTATGAGAGTCATTGATGACAGGGGCGATTAAATCAGATAATTTCCCCAAGGCCTCACTTCGCTCATCCAAATAATCATGTTGGTTGTATGTTCCTTCAATACCCTTCAATTTGTGATTGAGACAGCGTTCAGCTACATGAGGCAGTACATTTATGCTGGCAAGTAGTGTCCGACATGTTCTACGTAAATCATGGATCGTGAAGTGCTCGATTCCAGCTTGACCTAATAAGTTGTCATAGGGTTCCTTATTGCTATCCACTTTTTTACCAAACACTTTTGCTAGGGCATGGTTTAAGGTGTCGCTAGATATGTAACCTCTGCGCTTACTTGCGCGACGTGATGGGAAAACGAATTCAGATCCACCAGCTCTAACATGAAGTTCCTTAAGCCAGTTGATAGTTGCTGTTGGTAGGGGGATGGTAATTGCTACCCCTGTTTTACTTCGGTCTTTTGGCATGTGCCAAAGCTGTTTATCAAACTCAAACTCTTGCCACTTAGCGGCTATCAACTCCCCTTTTCTAACACCCAATGAAAGTAATAATGCAATCGCTAAATAATTGTCTCTGGTGAAAATATGGCTGTTGTTTCGCAATACATTAAATAGGCTAACCACCTCAGCCATTTTAAGTGCTCGAACACGGCTTTTCTCAACTCCACCAGCATCATTAGGTTTGAAAGCTGCCGCAGGGTTACCTGTGATAAGGTCTAACTTACAGGCATGATTAAAAAGCTGTTTACAGCATAAAAGTGTTTTATTGGAAACTGTAGGGCGGTTGCTGGTGGCCACTTTATGAATGATGGCCCGAATGTCGCGAGCATTGACATCAGCAACTCTAAGTTGGCCTATGGTGGGCTTAATTTCTTTCGTATACATTCGCAGTGGTATTTCGTCATGCTTTAAGCGTGAGGCTGTGGTTTGATACCAATCGGCAAAAAGGTCATTAACAGTGATGATGGTTTCTTGCTGCTGACGTTCCCTTTCAGCCAGAGAGTCTATACTTTGCTTAGCTAATAGCTTTACTTTTGCGGCTTCAGCCTTTGCCTCTACCAAAGGCATGGCAGGGTAGGTGCCACCTTCAATCATCATTGAGCGCCTTTTGCCATTAACGCTGTATCTTACTTCCCAATATGCGGTGCCTTCCGTCTGCACTCTAATGTACAGGCCACCTCCTGCGGCTCTGCGTCCAAGCTCTTTAGTTTTTATAAAGGCCTTTATCTGTTTATCATTCATTCGCTTAAGTCCAAATTGGTGACTAATCTGATATAAAAGTGGGACTAATCAGTTTAGTCACCATTTTAGTCCCACTTTTTATGAAACAATAGCAAACAATATGAAACAAGTAAAAACAACTTAAAAATAAAAAACCCTGTTATAACAGATGTTATAACAGGGTTTAGTGAGCTGTAGTAAGGGGTTTAAAGTCTATTCAACGTTTTGGATCTGCTCCCGCATTTGCTCTATCAAAACTTTAAGATCTACTGCTGCAGAAGTGATTTCTGCGCTAATTGATTTTGAGGCTAAAGTATTTGATTCGCGGTTAAACTCTTGCATCATAAAGTCTAAACGACGGCCTTCGCTGCCACCTTTTTTAAGAATTCTGCGGGCTTCGGTAACATGCGCTTCAAGGCGATCCATCTCTTCAGCCACATCTTGCTTCTGAGCCAGTAATACCATTTCTTGCTCAATTCGTGCCGGGTCTAATTCACCTTGAATTTCGGCTAAGCGATTAGTCAGTTTTTCACGCTGATACAGCATAACAGTAGGCATGTGGTCGCGGACCACTTTGATTTGCTCGGTCACGCCATCTAAACGACTTAGTAGCATATCTTTTATCGCTGAACCTTCACGGCCGCGGGCTTCAATGAATTGGTCGATGGCGCTGTCAAAGGCGGTCATCAGTTCGCTGCCTATGCTGTCCATATCTTGTTCTGCTGAAGCTAACACGCCAGGCCAGCGTAGCACGTCGGTAAGGCTTAGTTCGCCTTGTCCGGCTTCTTGTTTTAGCCAATTGGCTGCATTAAGTAATTGTTTGGCTAAATCTTGATTTAACTGCAATTCGTTTGTGCTATTGTCGGCTAGTTCATAACGTAGGTTTACTTCCACTTTACCGCGATTTAAACGTTTACGCAGGCGATCACGTAGCACGGGCTCAAAGCTACGGAATTGTTCTGGCAAGCGTAGGTAGGTTTCTAAATAACGCTGATTGACTGAACGAATTTCCCATGAGGCTGTGCCCCAGTCTGCTTTATGCTCGATACGAGCGTAAGCTGTCATGCTTTGGATCATGAAGTGTCCTATATGATATTAACCAAATTGATTTTCGATTATAGCGGTTTTATCACATGGGGTTAAAGGATTCGTTCACACAATGTCGCCTTTACATGGCATATGTAAGCTTATGCGACTATAATATTGTCCCAAATTAAATACGAATTCGACTACAGGACTTTTCATGCGCCCAAGCAATCGTACACCCGCTCAAACTCGCCCTATTACTATTACCCGTAACTTTACTGCCCATGCGGAAGGTTCGGTATTGGTTGAGTTTGGTGATACTAAAGTACTTTGTACCGCTAGCTTTACTGAAGGTGTACCGCGCTTTTTGAAAGGCCAAGGACAAGGTTGGGTAACGGCTGAATACGGTATGTTACCGCGTTCGACCCATAGCCGTATGGACCGTGAAGCGGCTCGTGGTAAGCAGTCTGGTCGTACACAAGAAATTCAACGCTTAATCGGTCGCTCATTACGTGCTGCAGTTGATATGAAGCTGTTAGGCGAAAATACTCTCGTTATCGATTGTGATGTGATTCAAGCTGATGGCGGCACGCGTACTGCTGCTATTACTGGTGCCTGTGTGGCATTGGTTGATGCGCTTAACTGGGCGCGTGGTAAAGGCATTATTAAAGCTAACCCGCTTAAGTTTTTAATTGCAGCAGTAAGTGTCGGTATTTATAAAGGCGAAGCGATCAGTGATTTAGAATACATTGAAGACAGTGCTGCTGAAACCGACATGAATGTTGTGATGACTGAAACGGGCAAAATTATTGAAATTCAAGGTACTGCAGAAGGTGAGCCATTTAGCCACGAAGAGTTACTAGAATTGCTTGGCTTAGCTAAAAACAGTATTCGTGAAATTGTCGATGTACAGAAAGCGGCATTAAGTTAATATGCTGTTGAAAAATTAGGACCTTTGGTGGTCCTTTTTTTAATCTAAAATTTGATTGTAGAGGAATGAAAGTGAAAGCTTATCAACGTGAGTTTATTGAATTTGCCTTAGAACGCCAAGTATTACGCTTTGGTGAGTTCACCTTAAAATCTGGCCGTACTAGCCCGTACTTTTTCAATGCTGGATTGTTTAATACAGGCAAGGATTTAGCCCGTTTGGGACGTTTTTACGCCGCTGCATTAATTGATTCTGCTATTGAATTTGATTTGTTGTTTGGCCCGGCTTATAAAGGCATTCCTATTGCGACAACTACAGCTGTCGCCCTTTGTGATCATCATGATGTGGATATTCCTTATTGTTTTAACCGTAAAGAAGCAAAAACTCACGGTGAAGGTGGCAGCCTAGTTGGCAGTGAGCTTAGAGGTAAGGTGATGCTGGTTGATGATGTGATCACCGCTGGCACCGCTATTCGTGAGTCGATGGAAATTATTAATGCCCACAATGCCCAACTTGCTGGTGTGTTGATTGCACTAGATCGTCAAGAAAAAGGTAAGGGCGAGCTGTCGGCGATTCAAGAAGTTGAACGCGATTTTGGTTGTCAGATTGTATCGATTATTAAATTAGCCGATTTAATCAGTTATTTGTCTGAAAAGTCGGGCATGGAAACCGAGCTAGCTTCGGTGAGAGCCTATCGTCAGCAGTACGGGATTTAATTGGTACTGACGAGTTAGTTTCAGTTTGAGCATAAAAAAGCTGCGCAATAGTCATATTGCTGCAGCTTTTTTATTGGAATATGTATCACAATCGGTAATTGTTGTGGCTATTTCACTTGATGTAAAAACTCAGCACGGGTAGCCGGATTTGATTTGAAAATACCCCCTAATGCAGTGGTGGTGGTGGAGCTGGTTGAGTCCATTACACCACGGGATTTAACGCAGTAATGCACCGCATCGACTTTTACCGCAACATCTTTGGTTTCAAGCAAGGTTTGTAATGCCACTAACACTTGTTGGGTTAAACGCTCTTGTACCTGTGGTCGCTGAGAAAAAAATCGCACTATACGATTAATTTTTGACAAGCCGATAATCTTGGTGCGTGGTAAGTAAGCAACTGTAGCAAAGCCATCTATGGTGACTAAGTGGTGCTCACAGGTGCTAGTTAAACTGATGTCTTGCACCCGCACCATTTCATCAACGCCCATTTTGTTTTCAATGACGGTGATTTTGGGGAAATTCTCGTAATCAAGGCCTGAAAAAATCTCATCGACATACATTTTTGCAATTCGACGTGGCGTATCGGCCAGGCTGTCATCCGTTAAATCTAATGACATCAAGGTTAGAATTTCACGCATGTGATGCTCAATTTTAACCTTACGTTCTTCAGGTGTAGAGGTTTGCGGCAGCATAGGGGTTTCAAGCCCTCTATCAGCTAATGCGGCTTGAACTTTCTTGGCGGCTTCAGACAGTGCCATCATATTCTCCTACAACAAGTACCACTAAAGTGTACGTTAAAACTGAGGGTGCTGCTCACTGCAGCTGGATAGGGATGATAACGTGGTTTGGACTAAATTAATATTGCTGGCATAAAAAAGCCGACCCTTTTAGTCAGGTATCGGCTTTTGATGAGAAACTTTTTTGAAAAAGAGGCTAAATATCTAAGTTATCTTTTAGGAACTTAAGCATTTCCTTGTAATATTTAGCGCGATGTTTATCGTTATAAAAGCCATGGCCTTCATCATCCATGACTAGTTTTTCATAAGGATAATTTATGTCACTTAAGCTTTTCTCAAGTGATTCAAGCTGAGTTAAAGGCGTACGTTCGTCATCTGCTCCGTGCACTAACAGTAACTTTGCTTTTAATTTATTAACATTATATGAAGGAGACATTAATTGCAGTGCAGCAATATCTTTACCTAAAACTTGGTGTTGGTAAGCTTTGCCTGATTTAGAGTTTGATACATCACTATCTTCTTTCCAAAGGGGGAGATCATATAAACCTGAAAAACCAATCGCACATTTAAATAAATCAGGCGCTACAATTGAGCTTTGTAACGCGCTATAACCTCCAAAACTGCCGCCGACAATACAAATTTTCTCTTTATTTGCAATACCTTGATCAATAATATATTGCGTGCCGTCAATAATATCAAATTGTACTTCATTGCCCCATTTTAAATAACCAGCCTCTTCAAACTTACGCCCATAGCCACCTGAACCTCTAAAGTTGACTTGCAATACAGCAAAGCCTTCTTGTGCGAGCAACTGGTTCTGGGCATCAAAGCCCCACCAATCACGTGTTCCATGTGGCCCACCATGTGGATTGACGATCAATGGTAAATTTTTTGCTTTTTTATCAATTGGCAAAGTTAAATAGCCTTGAATGGTTAACCCATCGCGGCTTGTAAAACTAATAGGTTTAACTTCAGCCATTTTCTCAGGGTCAAGCCAACTTTTCTGTGAAACAAGATATTCAAGTTTCATTTTATCCACATTGAATAAATAATAATCACCAGGATTTCTATCATTAAATGCTTTTATAATAAACTTATTAGCATTTGATGTTTCACTGACGATATGAATCTGATGCCCTGGTAGTGATGCTAAAAGTTGTTCTAACAACTTGCTATGGGAGTCTTCAGTATTTACAAAGTCATATGCAGGGTATCCATCACTAAATTCGACAGCATATAATTGTTTACTATTTTTATTAATCCAGTAATCACTAGGATCGACATTTATATCTTGAATTATTTTCTCTTTCTTACCCAATGATAAATCAACTTTATATACTCCTAATGTTTCACCTTTAACACGACCGGCAGCAAAAATTGTATTGGGTTTGTCAGCAAAAGAGATTGGTGTAAAATCGTCCAATCCTAACTGGAGGTTTACAGTGTCAACCCACTCGCTATTCTCTCGGTAAAATAGTTTTAATTTGTTGTTATTATCTACCCCAGATGCAAATTTAACTTCACCTTCATTGTTGGTTAAGAATTGGGTGTAACCAATCGGTGAGGTCATGAGTCTTTTTCTTTTACCTGTTTTTACATCAACGCGATAAACATGTTGTTGTTTGCTGTAGTCCAAACTACTTCCCGTATCCCATGAAATAGCATTTACTAGCATATATTTACTGTCATTAGGAAGCGGATCTAGAATATAAGCTGTTGCCCTAATTGCGGTGTTTTTTTTGATATTACTGCCGATTTGTTCTTCGCCACTGTTATATCCGAATAGATACTTTACATTGGTTCCATCGGCATTTACGGACATCAATTCACCGTAATAAATAGGTTGCTCAGACCATCCTTTCAGATACATTTTTTGTAAAACAATGCGTTCATTATTAACCCATTCATAATTACCAACTTCAGCGTTACCAGGAAAGCTAATGGCGTTAGTTAACTTTTTAGTATCAGCTTGAAGTATTAAGAGGGTCTTTTTTCCATCATGCGTAGTCAAAGCACTAATATAGTCCCCTTGTGGGGAAATTTTAACATTGGAATATTCAGCGCTCATACTAAATATTTCAGATGTAGATAATGATGCAGCATGGGAGTAAGAGGGTGAAAACGATAAAAAGCATAAAAATAGAAAGACAGCGCGGTTCATATACATCCTTGTAATAATTGTTATACAAATTTTTATTTTAAAGAAAGAGTTTTAAATAATACCTTTACAAACGGTACAATAAATTTTAACACATATGACTTAATAATTTAGCGTTGTTCGCTAATTAACTTCTTAATAGCTGTTGCTGAATGAACGTCCATTGTTCGTCAAAGTGCAGTGTTGGTTTTTGCTTAAACTCACTGCGAACAAATTGCGAAATTCGTCCTTCAGCAAAGGCTAGTAGCAGATTGGCTAAAACGGCTTCATCTAAATTAAATCCACGGCCTTCACGGACTGTTTTTTCACGCAGAATTTGTTTAATTTGAGTTTCTATTTTAGAAAATAGCACACTTATTCTGCTGCGTAGACGCTCGTTCTCGCCCAGTAATGCATCTCCATTTAGCACGCGTGAAATACCTGGATTACGCTCAGAAAATACCAATAAAAGGTGCAATACTAATTGGCAGCGTTTCATAGTGTCTTTCTCTTCATCCATTATGATGTTTAAGCGAGATAAAAGCGCATCTTCGATAAATTCAATTAACCCTTCAAACATGCGTGCCTTACTTGGGAAGTGGCGATAAAGTGCCGCTTCTGACACGCCGACTTCGGCAGCGAGTTTGGCTGTGGTTATGCGTTGACCTGGGCTGGTTTCTAACATTTGAGCTAAACATTGTAAAATGTGTTCACGACGATTGATTTTAGGGCTTTCCGCCATTCTTATGTTCCTTGACTCAGTGACTGCAAGTTGGGTTATTTGGTGCCAGAATGACCAAATCCACCTTCACCACGATCCGAGTGATTAAATTCATCTACTAGTGTAAATTGCGCCTGTACTATAGGTACAAATACCAGTTGTGCTAAACGATCGCCGATTTCTATCGTAAAAGATGTCGAGCCTCGATTCCAACAAGACACCATTAATGGACCTTGGTAATCAGAATCAATTAAACCGACTAAATTACCTAATACAATGCCGTGTTTATGACCTAATCCCGAGCGTGGCAATATGATTGCAGCAAGGCTTGGGTCAGCAACATGAATTGCTATACCTGTTGGAATTAATACGGTTTCACCCGCGGCAATTTCCATCGTGGTGTCTATCATCGCACGTAAGTCCATACCAGCGCTGCCAGGTGTGGTATAGGCGGGCAGTGGGAACTCACTACCAATACGTGAATCTAAAATTTTTAGTTCAATAGGTGTTTTCATGTTGTCGGTAATTGTTGATTGATTAAAGTCAGCAGTTGGCGCGCTAACGAGAGTTTATCTGTTGCGGGTAATGAGTGTTGCCCATCATGCCAAAATACCTGTAGTGCATTATTATCGGCATTAAAGCCTAGGCCTTGAATAGACACATCATTAGCGGCAATCATATCTAACTTTTTACGCTCAAGTTTACCGCGGGCATATTGTTCAATATTATTAGTTTCTGCCGCAAATCCAACGGTAAAGGGTTTATTGGCTAACGCTGCAACATTGGCGAGTATATCTGGGTTTTGCACCATAGACAGTTGCATTTTATCTGCCGACTTTTTCATTTTTTCAGTTGCGATGTCTGCAATTCGGTAATCCGCCACAGCGGCACAACCAATAAAAATATCTTGCTGGCTAATATTTGCCATAACCGCTGCTAGCATTTGCTCCGCTGATTCTATATCGATACGGCTGACATTGGCTGGGGTAGCCAAATTAACTGGACCACTAACAAGTGTGACTTGAGCACCCATTTCTGTCGCTGCTTGTGCTAAAGCAAAGCCCATTTTTCCCGAGCTATGGTTGGAAATATATCTTACAGGATCAATGGCTTCACGGGTGGGACCTGCTGTTAATAGCAATTTTTTACCCGCGAGCAGCTTTGGTGCAAAAAATTGAACCAATTGCTCTGCTATGGTTAATGGCTCAAGCATGCGTCCTGGGCCGACTTCACCGCAGGCCTGGCTGCCAGATGCTGGTCCCCAAAGGGTAAAGCCTTTTCTAGCTAGATTAGCGATATTTTCTTGTGTGGCGATATTTTGATACATTTGCTGATTCATTGCAGGGCAAATGATCACCGGTGCGCTAGTTGCTAGGCATGTGGTTGTCAGTAGGTCGTTTGCTATACCGGCATTAATGCGGGCAAGTAAGTTTGCTGTGCTAGGTGCAAGCAGTACAACATCAGCCCAGCGCGCTAATTCAATATGTCCCATAGCGGCTTCCGCAGCTGGGTCAAGTAAATCAGCCGCTACGGGATGACCTGATAAGGCCTGAATGGTTAAAGGAGTAATGAACTCCATCGCGCTTTGAGTCATGATAACTCGCACATCAGCGCCACGCTCTTTTAAGCGGCGAATAAGGTCGGCACTTTTATATGCCGCAATGCCACCGCCAATACCTAATAACACTTTCTTATCTGTCAGCATGGGTAAAAATTCGCTTCAAATCGTAATGCGGCTAACGATACCACAAAGCAATCAAAAGTGGGTGAAGATCCATTATCAAAATATTCGACCATACTATGATGGCAACAAATTATTTGAACAGATTTTATTCGATTAAAAACAAGGATTGTTTATGGGGATTAAAGATTGGCCGCAAGGCGAAGGACCGCGTGAAAAGCTATTACTCAATGGTGCAGGTCAATTAACGGATGCTGAATTATTAGCAGTAATATTACGTAATGGTTTGGCGGGACAAAATGCACTGGATTTATCACGTCAATTAATTACGCAATTTGGCGGTTTGCGTAAATTATTTTCAGCGTCCAAGCAGCAAATGTGTAAAGTTGCCGGTATTGGACCGGTAAAATATGCTCAATTACAGGCCGCGGCGGAGATTTCTAAGCGAATTGCACGAGAAAATCTACAAAAAGGCCAAATTTTGACAAATCCTGATTTAACTCGAGACTATTTAATGAGACAATTAGCAGACCGATCCTATGAAGTGTTCGCCTTACTATTGTTGGATAACCAACATAGAGTCATTCAATTTGTAGAATTATTCCGCGGCACTATTAATGCAGCCTCGGTTTACCCCCGTGAGGTGGTGAGCTTAGTGTTGGAAAAAAACGCCGCGGCTGTAATAGTATGCCACAACCATCCATCAGGCATTGCAGAGCCCAGCCAAGCTGATCGGCGAATAACTGAGCGAATAAAAATTGCATTAGAAACTATCGATGTTTCTTTGTTAGATCATATGGTTGTGGGTGATAAAGAGATAGTATCCTTCGCTGAGCGAGGATGGATGTGTTAATCACTACTTGATCTTATGTAGCTAATCGTGTATAAAATGCGCCCTCTTTGTGCCTCGGGCGACGGCCATACGAGGCACATTAATGCTCGAGCGTTAAAAATTTGTTTTGGAGAAGATTGACATGTCAAGAGTATGCCAAGTAACTGGCAAGAAGCCTATGGTTGGTAACAACCGTTCGCACGCTAAAAATTCGACTCGTCGTCGTTTTTTACCTAACCTACAAAACCACCGTTTTTGGTTAGAAGAAGAAAAACGCTTCGTGCAACTACGTGTATCTACTAAAGGTATCCGTATTATCGACAAAAGAGGCATTGAAGTTGTTGTTAAAGAACTTCGTGCTCGTGGCGAAAAGGTATAATAGAAAATGGCTAAATCTAAAGGTAATCGTGAGAAGATCAAATTAGTCTCTAGTGCTAAAACTGGTCACTTCTACACTACTGAAAAAAATAAGCGTAACATGCCTGAGAAAATGGAGATCATGAAATTTGATCCTGTTATCCGTCAGCACGTTATGTACAAAGAAGCTAAAATCAAGTAATTGATTTATGCCTCTTTTAAAAAGCCCCTTTATTGGGGCTTTTTTTATGTCTGCAATAAAGTAAGCTATACTAATGGCTTAAAGACTTTAACTAAATCGCCGTCCTATAGTTTTTACACTTGCTAACGAATTTTTATTTTCCCCTAAGTGATAATAAATGCTGTTCTAGTGAATTAAAATGCAATAGGATCGCATAAAATGTGATGTCTTAGGGGTGTCCTACATCACAATACAGAAACTTAATTATTTAATGAGGTGAATTTGCCTGTGAGAACTACAGAACTGGTTGATGGATTTCGTCATTCTGCTCCTTATGTTAACGCCCACCGCGGTAAAACGTTTGTGGTCATGTTAGGCGGGGAAGCGCTAGCGAATAATCACTTTCGCGGCATTTTGAATGATGTGGCGCTATTACATTCTCTCGGGATTAAAATTGTTCTTGTTTATGGTGCAAGGCCGCAAATAGATGCGGGCCTTCAGGCCGCGGGGATTGAGCCTGCTTACCATAATGGTGTGCGTATTACAGATGAAGATACCTTAAAGGTAATCAAACAAGTTGCCGGAGCCGTTCAGTTTGATATTACTGCGCGCTTATCCATGAGCCTTGGCAATACGCCAATGCAAAATGCACAAATCAACTTAGTCTGCGGTAATTTTGTGATTGCTCAGCCTTTAGGGGTCGACGATGGTGTTGATTTTTGTTTAAGCGGCAAAGTTCGCCGTATCGACACTCAAGGCTTAAAGCGCCAGTTAGAAAATAATTGTATAATTTTAATGGGACCAATAGCGGCTTCTGTTACGGGCGAAAGCTTTAATTTAACCGCAGAAGAAGTGGCAACCCAGGTTGCTGTAAAACTAAAAGCGGATAAAATTATTGGTTTTAGTGAAACCAATGGCCTGTCTGATGAAAATGGCAATGCGATTGCTGAACTGATGCCAAATCAAGCCATAGAGCATTTAGCCAAAATGGAACAAAATGGTTCAGCTTGTACCGGCATTACAGCGTTTGTTAAAGCCAGTATTGATGCTTGTCGTAATGGTGTACCACGTTGTCATTTAGTCAGTTATTTAGATGATGGTGCCTTACTTCAAGAACTGTTCTCCCGCGAAGGGATTGGTACCCAAATTGTCACAGAAAGCGCAGAGCGCTTACGCCGCGCAACTATTGGTGATATTGGTGGAGTATTGAATCTTATTCGTCCATTAGAAGAGCAAGGTATTTTAGTGCGTCGCTCACGTGAACAGTTAGAGATGGAAATCGAGCAATTTATGCTGATCGAACGCGATAACTTAGTTATTGGTTGTGCCGCGTTATATCCATTTGAAGAAGACAATGCCGGTGAGTTTGCCTGTTTAGTTGTTCATCCTGACTACCGAGATGCAGACCGAGGCAGCGTGTTGTTAAACAACATTATTGGTCAAGCGCGTGTTCGTGGTTATTCACGCCTATTTGCCTTAACAACGCGCAGTATTCACTGGTTTTTAGAGCATGGCTTCAACATTGTAGAAGTAGAAGCATTACCCGGTAAGAAAAAGCAGTTGTATAACTATCAACGTCGCTCAAAAATATTGGCACTAGATTTATAATCAAATAACCTAGTTGTCTCGTTAAATATGCCGGTCTGTCCGGCATTTTTTATGCCTGCCATTTATTAAATTGACATAATATGTCGTTACTGGCAGATTAAATTTATTATTATCTTTTTATCCAGTGGAATACCTTTATGGACATTATTTCTCTTAGTGCTTTAGGGCCGTCAGCGCTATATAGCCTGATAGGTTTGTTAGCAGGACTGCTTGTTATTGCCGTTATAGTATTGCGTAAACCTATGCCTAAAAATGCTAAGTATGCCTCTATGGGGATCTTATTGGCTGTGTTTGGGGTATTTGTATTAACCTTATATCAGTCATATAACAGTGAGCTAAAATGGGATGATACGGGCGTATCACTTAATTTACCGTTATATAGCCAAGATTTTACCGCGAGTGACATTGATTGGAAGGCTTCGTACATCGCTGATTTAGCGATTCAAACCCAATTGCAGCCTAAATGGCGTATCAATGGATTAGGATTGCCTGGTTACGCTTTAGGCTGGTTTAAATTACAAAATGGCAATAAGGCCTTACTGTCAGTTGTTGCTGCGGAAAATGGCACAAAAAAAGTGGTAATAGTGCCTATTATCGATAAAGATTATGTGATCATGATTAGCGTGGAGCAGCCAGATACTGCACTGGCTTTGCTCCATACTCAACTAACCCATTAAATGAGTGCTTGTGGGGACTTGATGAGGTTAATTATACCTTGGCTGTATTAATGCGTTTTTGACGTTGTGCTAACATGTCACCGACAAATACCACAAGCGCTAACCAAATGAATCCAAACGTTAGGCCTTTTTCCATATCAAAAGGTTCATTAAACAGCTTGATAGCCAAAATGAACATAATACTGGGGCCTATATATTGAAAGAAGCCTAGAATTGAAAATGGGATACGTACCGCGGCTCCCGCAAAGCAAAGTAATGGAATAGTGGTGACAATACCTGCTGCAATTAAGGTGAGATTCAAACTAAGGTTGTTAACTAGCATACTGGTAGCAGATGAATCTAGCGTCACTAATAAGTAACCTAAAGCGATGGGTAACAGCAATGCTGTTTCAACTAATAAGCCGGTTTTTGCATCGATATTGACTTTTTTACGCAGTAAGCCATAGAAACCAAAACTGGCGGCTAATGCAAGCGATATAAGTGGAATAGATCCAAACGAAATTAACTGTAGTAACACCCCAATGAAGGCTAGGCTCACAGCAACCCACTGCAATTTACGTAATCTTTCCCCAAGAAATAACATGGCTAAAAATACATTAAATAATGGGTTAATGAAGTAACCTAAACTGGCATCTAGCATTCGGTCATTATTAATGGCCCAAATAAAGATTAACCAATTGGCGGCGATTAATATCGAGGTGAAAACTAATACCGCAACTTGTTTAGGTTGTTTAAGCACTAAGCGTAAACGTCCAAATCCGCCGATAAATTGCATTAATAGGATCATAAATACAAATGACCAAATCACTCGGTGCATCAAGATTTCAAGTGGAGACACTTGGATAAGTAATTTGAAGTAAAGCGGAGCAATTCCCCACATAGCGTAGGCGCACACAGCAAGTATAACGCCTTTGCGGTATTCTAAATCAGGCATAAGTTCACAGGAATTGTCAGGTAAATGAGCGGGAGATTGTAGGCCTGATAGTCGCCTGACTCAAGTAAACTTATTTATCTTATTAGATTGCTGCTGTAAAGATTCTGCCTCAAAATTAGCCCACCATATAGGTGCCCGTGCCGAAGGCAATATGAGTGCCTTCCTCGTTATGTAATTCCATACGACAAACTGACACCCGATTACCTGAGCGAATAACACTGCCTGTGCCAGTGAAAACCTGACCTCTACCTGGGCGAAGATAATCAATGCGCATATCAATTGTACCTAAGGTGGTGAGGCGTTGTTGTAATTCTTCAATTTGCCAATTATCTCGACTGCCAACTAACCCTGCAAACACCGTCAAGCCACCCACAACGTCCAGTATTGTTGCTGTTACTCCGCCATGAAGAATGTTTTGATGAATATTGCCAATTAATTCAGGTTTCATCTTAATGGCCACTTCTACGCCCTGAATATCGTAACGTATGATGTCTAACCCTAATAGATTATGAAACGGGACATGCTTATCGAAAATCTCTGCAACCTGCTGTAACACTTGAGCTTGAATGGGTGTTGTCATGTTCGTCCTTGCTTTCTATTAAACGTAGAGTATTTAATCTAGCGCTAATTCTAATCATTTGATAGAGGTGAATGTGGTTTAAGCCAAGACATCTGTGCATGGGTGCTTTAGAATAGTCGACTCATTTTGTTCCGTTCAACTAATTATGGATAAACCATTTTCCGCTAATGACATCACAACCCGTTCAATCTACTCATGCTGATTTATTAGCTGCTCAATTGCAGCAAGTCTTTGGTTATCGCGATTTTCGTGATGGGCAGCGTGAGGTTATTGAGCAAGCTTTATCCGGCAACGATACCTTGGTGATAATGCCAACCGGTGGTGGTAAAAGTATGTGTTATCAGTTACCAGCACTCGTTATGCCTGGGTTAACTATTGTGGTGTCACCGTTAATATCCTTGATGAAAGATCAAGTCGATAGCTTAAGGCAAAGTGGGGTTAGTGCGGCGTATTTAAATTCATCCTTACCACGGGAGCAAAGCGCCGCAATTTTGCGTCAGTTGCACCAGGGCGAAATAAAACTGCTTTACGTGTCTCCTGAACGGTTATTAAGACCGGACTTTATTGAGCGCATGCATGAGCTTACCATTTCATTATTTGCCGTTGATGAAGCGCATTGTATTAGTCAATGGGGTCATGATTTTCGACCTGAATATGCCGCATTAGGTTCACTTAAACAGCATTTCCCCCACATTCCATTAATGGCATTAACGGCCACAGCAGACCATGCTACCCGTCAGAGTATTTGTGAGCGTTTGCATATTCAGCCCTATACTCTATTAGCCAGTTTTGATCGTCCAAACATTCGCTATACCGTAGCGGAAAAACTCAATGCAGCGAATCAATTACGCCAATACCTCCAAGTTCAAAATGGCGCCAGTGGGATTATTTATTGCAGCAGTCGACGCCGCGTTGATGAAGTGTCTGAGCGCTTACGCTTACAAGGTTTTAATGCGCAAGGTTACCATGCGGGCATGAGTCAGGATGACAGAGCGGATATACAGGATAAATTTTTAAAAGACCAAGTCGACATAGTCGTTGCGACGGTGGCATTTGGTATGGGGATCAATAAATCGAATGTGCGATTTGTGGTGCATTATGATATTCCTAAAAGTATTGAATCCTATTATCAAGAAACTGGCAGAGCCGGTCGAGATGGGTTAGAAGCCGAAGCCTATATGTTATTTGACCCCGCCGATATCGGCAGGGTTAGACACTTGATTGAACAATCTGAACCGGGTCCACAGCAACAGGTTGAGTTTCATAAGTTACATACCATGGCAGCGTTTGCTGAAGCGCAAACTTGCCGTCGTCAGGTACTACTGCATTATTTTGATGAGAGTGCCTCTGAACCCTGTGGTAACTGTGATATTTGTCTTGACCCCCCTAAACGATACAACGGTACTGAAGATGCGCAAAAAGTGCTTTCCTGTGTATTTCGATTACAACAACGCTTTGGCATGCATCATATTATTGATGTGCTAAGAGGTTCTAAAGCTGCCAATGTGATGGATAGGGGTCACGACAAGCTGACAACCTGGGGAATTGGTGCAGATAAGTCCGCCGAACATTGGTTAAGTGTACTTAGGCAATTGATTCATCTTGGCTTAGCGAGTCAAGACATTACCCGTGGCTCCAGTATTCGCTTAAATCCCGCCGCCCGACCGATTTTAAAAGCCGAAATGGCATTGATGTTGGCTGAACCACGTATTCAGCTATTAGATGTGAAACGTAAGCCTAATACCCGCTCAGTGCAGCAATATGATCGTAAGCTGTTTGCACGCTTAAAACTATTACGGCGCGAACTTGCTGAACAACACGATATACCGCCTTATTTAGTGTTTAATGATGCAACGCTAGCTGAAATGTCTGCCATGTTACCCACAAGTCCAGGTGAAATGCTGGCTGTAAATGGCGTAGGTCAAATTAAACTAGACCGCTTCGGTGGTGAGTTTCTTGATGAGATCAGTGACTATTTAGCCAACAGCTAATGTCTCGGTTATCAGGCCATAAAATGCTGCTAAAGCAGCAAATGTTCAAGTTGAACCTCAAATAACAGCCATTACCTCTAATCCAGTTTGTTTAGTATTTTATTTACTACTTTGGTGCCACTTCTGTAAATTGCCTAGCTGATTTAATTCTGCACGTTTAATTAAGCTATCAAGGTTGTCCAGCTGCTGCAGGCTGGCAATGCCAAAGTTAACTTTAATTGATTGATATGGCTGAATAGTAATCGCAAGTTGATTAACTACTCTTGTAGCGCCTTCATCGGATGTGAAGGGCAGTAATACAGCTATTTGGTTGCTTTTTTGGCGCAAAATTTTATCTTGCTCTCGTAAGACTTGCTGCATTGCTCCTTGTACTATCGCAATATCCACATCACGCATATTGATGGTGTCCAGGAGCAACAATGTAAGCGGATTATGGCTCTGCTTCGCTAAGCTTAACATTGCATCTATTTGCTGTAATGGGTCGTCATTATTTCTTAAGTTGAGTTCAGTTTTAGGCTTGCGAGAGATGAAGAAAATAAACGATGCCAATAAAATAAAAATAGCTAAACTTAATAGCGCGATATTTTGTGCTTGAAAGGTTAACGATGATGGATCTATTTGTTGGGTAATATTTTCAATGGGTTCGCGATTAGCCTTGAGCTGCGCAATGCGTGTATTAGTCAGTTTTTCACTTGCCTTTTGACTTGCAGCATATTTAAGTTCTTGCTGATGGAACGCTAATTTATATTGATTGTTGCTGCTGTAATGTTGACTTAGAATTTGATGAAACTCTACTAGATCAAAAAATTGATTATTATCATTAGCTTGGGCAATATTTTGATCCATTAGCGATAACGCTTGCTGGTTTTTATCTTGAGCGAAATAAATCATTGCTAAAGTACGTTTAGCCCGCATTAATTTAATATTGTCATTAGTATTGATAAAATGCTTGATGCTTTTTTCAATAGCGGTTTCTGCTGAGAGTAAGTGACCCAGGTGCAGTTCGATATAAGCCGTTTGGGCATTAAAATTAGCTTGGTTATTTAAGTTATCTGGTTCAGATGACAGGGTTTTAGTTAACGCTAAATAGTGCTCTGCAGATTTTAAATCACCTGAAGAGATAGAAATTCGTGCCAAGTAAAACCCCACTGCGGTGGCAATCACACCATTAGCCTGATGTGAGGCTTGTGCTTCTTTTGCATAGGCTAATGCAGCTAATAAATCACCAGAAGAGTACATTAAATTACTCATTACTAGTGCCAAGTATGGTTCGGGCAGCATGTACCATGAAGGAGTTTGAGCTTTGGCAACAGGATATAAGTCTATGGCGACTTTGATATCTTCAGATGCTTGTGTGAAGGTTTCATTAGTATTATTTCTGGTACTTCTAGTCATTAAGCCCTGAACTAATGCTTGAGGCTGGTTATATAGCTGAGCTAATTTAATCGATTCCTCATTGACGAGTGCGGCCAGAATTTGTTCCCCCTCAAAATCCAATGCACTTGCTTCACAGGCCAGAAAATAGGGTTTGGCTAAATCTATACGCATTTTTTGAGCCATATCGACGCCAACTTTGGCTACTTTAATGGCTTGTGAATTTAAACCCAAATTAATCAGATTAAAACAACTTAACAAATGTAATCTCAAATAATGACGGTCAGAAAAAGGCGTTGCTTGATGCAAAGAATCAAGCTCATCAATCAGTTTTTTAGCCTGGGCTGGATACTGTGGTGACAGCCAATCGATGTAATCGAGCTTTTCTGTTTTCGTTTTAAGCTGATAATCAGCATGAGTTAGTGCGGGTGGATAAGTTGCAGCCAAAGCTGTGTTGCTGCTTAAGGATAATGCTGCAGTAATCAGTATCAGTGATCCTGTGATAAATAAGCAATACACACGTATAAACCGCTGCAACAAAAACATGATGACCTATAGGGACTGTTAAAAAGATGTCTGAGTAGTGTTGAGTATACCGATTTCACGCTAAATAATGCACAAAATTAGTGACTAAGTTAGAAGTGAAACAATGAGATAGCTCAATTTATAACGCTATTTATTCAATGATTATTCATTTTAATCGTCACTCATATTATTCAACTTAGTAAAAAGGGGGTTGACACTGAGGCGTTGCCAAGGTAATTATTAACCCAAGAGAAAATTTGATAACTGTAAAAATAGAATAGATATTTAAAAATTATGAATAACACTAACGTACTTCTAGGGCTCCTTCTCCTCATTCGCAGAAACTGCGCGGAGCCTGTTGTGCTGAATGTGAATTAATTTTCTCACCAATCACAAACCCCGCGCATGATGTCGCGGGGTTTTTTGTTTATACGCATTTGAAAATGTATTAATTACCGAGAAGCAATTGCCGATTTAGTTTAAAAAGCAAAGGCAAAAATGGAGTAAAGTCGATGTCTGATAGAGTCATAATTTTTGATACCACATTAAGAGATGGTGAGCAGGCTTTGGCGGCCAGTTTGACGGTGAAAGAAAAGCTTCAAATCGCATTAGCATTAGAACGTCTTGGCGTAGATGTAATGGAAGTAGGGTTTCCTATTTCATCACCGGGTGATTTCAAGTCGGTACAAACTATTGCCCAAACCATTAAAAACAGTCGTGTCTGTGCGCTAGCACGTGCCCTAGAAAAAGACATTGATGCAGCAGCTCAAGCCTTATCTGTGGCAGAGCAGTTCCGTATTCATACCTTTATTTCTACTTCAACAATTCATGTTGAAAGCAAATTAAAACGCAGCTTTGATGATGTGCTAGAAATGGCCGTTAACGCGGTTAAATATGCGCGTAAATTTACCGATGATGTTGAGTTTTCCTGTGAAGATGCCGGCCGTACACCGATTGATAATTTATGTCGTATGGTTGAAGCGGCAATTACTGCGGGTGCGCGCACCATTAATATCCCGGACACCGTCGGCTATACCATTCCAAGTGAATTCGGCGGCATTATTCAGACCTTGTTTAATCGCGTCCCTAATATCGATCAAGCGGTAATTTCAGTGCATTGCCACGACGACTTAGGATTGTCGGTTGCCAATTCGATTACCGCCGTTGAAATGGGGGCTCGTCAGATTGAGTGTACTATTAATGGTATTGGTGAGCGTGCAGGTAACTGTTCTCTTGAAGAAATCGCGATGATTTTATCGACTCGCAAAGGCTTATTAGATCTAGAATGTGGCATTAACGCCAAAGAGATTTATCGTACTTCAAGTTTGGTTAGCCAGTTATGTAATATGCCTATTCAGGCCAATAAAGCGATTGTTGGTGCGAATGCCTTTTCACATTCGTCAGGTATTCACCAGGATGGCATGTTAAAAGCCAAAAATACTTACGAAATTATGACCCCAGAAAGCATTGGCTTAAATCGTAATAATTTGAATATGACCTCGCGTTCAGGCCGTCATGTGATTAAGCATCGCATGGAAGAAATGGGTTATTTGACGACTGATTATGACATGGACAGTTTGTACGATCAGTTCTTAAAATTAGCCGATAAAAAAGGCCAAGTATTTGATTATGACCTTGAAGCCTTAGTGTTTATGGAATCACGAGCTCAAGATGATGATAACTATGAATTACAACACATGATGGTGCATTCAGATTCAACCGAAGGTGTGGCGACAGCCACTATTCGTATTATGGTTGATGGCGAGCAAAAAACGGAAGCTGCCACAGGTAACGGTCCAGTTGATGCCGCATATAACGCGATTGCCCGAGCAACTGGGCGTGAGATAAATATTACTAGCTATAAATTAGGTGCTAAAGGTGAAGGCCAAAACGCATTAGGGCAAGTGGATATTACCGCCAAATATAATGGCCAAAACTTCCACGGCGTTGGTTTGGCTACCGACGTAGTTGAGTCGTCAGCGCAAGCGTTAGTGCATGTGATGAACTTAACTTATCGTGCCGATAAAGTGGCTGATTTTAAACAACAGATTCATAAAGATAGGGAGTTAGGTGGCGTATGAGTTATCAAGTAGCAGTATTGTCGGGTGATGGCATCGGTCCAGAAGTGATGGCTGAAGCCCGTAAAGTGCTTGTCGAAGTCGAAGCACGCTTTAACCTCGATATTAAATACACCGAATATGATGTAGGCGGCATTGCGATTGATAATCATGGCTGCCCATTACCCGATGCCACATTAAAAGGCTGTGAAGCCGCCGATGCGATTTTATTTGGTAGCGTTGGTGGTCCAAAGTGGGAAAAACTACCGCCTAACGACCAACCTGAGCGCGGTGCATTATTACCGCTTCGTGGTCACTTTGAATTGTTTTGTAATCTACGTCCTGCAAAATTACACGATGGCTTAGAGCATATGTCACCATTACGTAGTGACATATCAGCCCGTGGTTTTGACGTGTTGTGCGTGCGTGAGCTAACCGGTGGCATTTACTTTGGTAAGCCAAAAGGGCGCCAGGGCGAAGGGGATGATGAAGAAGCATTTGACACTATGCGTTATAGCCGCCGCGAAATTAGCCGTATTGCCCGTATTGCATTTGAAGCGGCCCGCGGTCGCAAAAATAAAGTCACCTCGGTCGATAAAGCCAACGTGCTAGCGTGCTCGGTATTATGGCGTCAAGTGGTTGAAGAAGTTGCGATCGATTTCCCAGATGTTGAGCTGGAACATATCTATATTGATAATGCGACCATGCAATTGTTACGTCGCCCAAATGAGTTCGATGTGATGTTATGTTCAAACCTTTTTGGTGACATTATCTCTGATGAAATCGCCATGTTAACCGGTTCTATGGGCTTATTATCATCGGCCAGCATGAACAGCACAGGTTTTGGTTTGTTTGAACCCGCTGGTGGCAGTGCGCCTGATATTGCAGGGCTTGGTATTGCCAACCCAGTAGCGCAAATTTTATCTGCAGCATTAATGCTACGTCACAGCTTTAAAGAAGAAGCCGCGGCAACCGCCATTGAGCGTGCCGTAAGTAAAGCATTGTCGGCGGGCTATTTAACCGGCGAATTATTAACAGCAGAGAAGCGCGACCAAGCCAAATCGACTAAGCAAATGGGTGACTTCATCGCTAATGCTATTAAGGAAGGTGTCTAATGACGCAAACTAGCGCAAAAACATTGTACGAAAAAGTATGGGATGCACACATAGTCGCCAGCCCAGAAGCTGAGGCGCCAATTATTTATGTGGATCGTCATTTAGTGCATGAAGTGACATCACCGCAAGCGTTTAGTGGCTTAAAGGTTGCGGGGCGTAAATTACGCGCTCCAGAAAAAACTTTTGCCACCATGGATCACAATACTTCAACTAAAAGTGCCAGCCTTGATGCGCTAAGCCCAATGGCACGCATTCAAGTTGAAACTCTAGCGCAAAACTGTAAAGACTTTGGTGTGCGCTTATATGATATTCATCATCCCAACCAAGGTATTGTGCATGTAATGGGGCCTGAGTTAGGTATTACATTACCTGGCAGTGTTATTGTCTGTGGTGACTCGCATACTGCTACACATGGTGCGTTTGGCGCACTGGCATTTGGTATTGGTACCTCTGAAGTTGAGCATGTATTGGCGACACAAACCTTACGTCAATTAAAAGCCAAAACCATGCGAGTAGAAGTGCGTGGCAGTGTCACTGACGGCGTGACAGCTAAAGATATCGTATTAGCCATTATTGGTAAGCTTGGCATGGACGGTGGCACAGGTTATGTGGTCGAATTTTGTGGTGATGCAATTGCCGCATTATCAATGGAAGGTCGTATGACCTTATGTAATATGGCCATTGAAATGGGTGCTAAAGCTGGCATGGTAGCACCTGATCAAACTACTTTTGACTACTTAAAAGGGCGCGAATTTGCACCAAAAGGCCAAGATTGGGAGAAGGCGGTTGCCGCTTGGTCTGAATTGAAAACCGATTTAGATGCCCAGTTTGATGCGCAAGTAGTGCTAGAAGCGAAAGATATTGCGCCGCAGTTAACCTGGGGAACTAACCCTGGTCAAGTGGTTGCAATTGATGGCGTAGTACCTAATCCAGATGATGAGACCAATAGCACTGAGCGCAACAGTATCATTAAGGCATTAGAATATATCGGCCTGACATCGGGCACAAAAATGACCGATGTGACCATCAATAAAGTGTTTATTGGCTCGTGCACTAATTCGCGCATTGAAGATTTACGCTCCGCTGCTGCACATGCTAAAAATCGTAAAGTGGCGGCAGGTGTTGTGGCCATTGTGGTGCCGGGGTCGGGCCAAGTGAAGTTACAAGCAGAAGCTGAAGGCTTAGATAAAATATTTATTGAAGCCGGCTTTGAGTGGCGTTTACCGGGTTGTTCGATGTGTTTAGCAATGAATGATGACCGTTTAGAAGCCGGCGATCGCTGCGCATCAACCAGCAATCGTAACTTTGAAGGTCGTCAGGGCCGGGGTAGCCGTACTCACTTAGTGAGCCCGGCCATGGCCGCGGCAGCCGCAATAGCCGGTCATTTTGTTGATATTCGCAAACCTTACTAAACCGATAAAGGAGAGAAACATGCAAGCATTTACTGCCCATACCGGTTTAGCGGTAACCATTGATAGTGCCAATATTGATACCGACCAAATTATTCCAAAGCAATTTTTGTCTAAAGTGACCCGAGATGGTTTTGGGGTTCATTTATTTCACGATTGGCGTTATTTAGATGATGCAGGTGATCAACCTAATCCTGAGTTTGTGTTAAATCATCCTCGTTATAAAGGTGCCTCAATTTTACTCACCCAAGAAAATTTTGGCTGTGGATCAAGCCGTGAGCATGCTCCTTGGGCATTAGCGGATTTTGGTTTGCGGGTGATTATCGCGCCTAGTTTTGCTGATATTTTTTACGGCAACTCAATTAACAATGGTTTGTTACCGGTAAAATTAGCGGCTGATCAAGTGCAGCAATTAATGAATGAAGTTGCAGCAAAAGAAGGTGCTGAAATTACTGTCGATTTACAAGCGCTGCAAGTGACCTCACCAACAGGTGCTGTGTTTAGTTTTAGTCTTACTGAATCAGCACGCCATAAGTTACTCAATGGGTTAGATGCCATAGGATTAACCTTGTCGTTTGAGCAAAGCATCACCGATTATGAAGCTAATATTCCAGCTTGGTATGCATAAAACTTACCGCTAAAAGGTGGGTTAATTTTTTAAAAACCTTCTAGCAATAGAAGGTTTTTTTATTGGATACCATTTAATTACATTAAGTTTTCTTTATTGCGCAACTTTAAGCCCTTATTAAGCTTTGTTGCATTTTGTAGTGTTTGTGAATAAGGTGTTTCATTTTTGTGTTTGGCTAATGGACTTTTCGCTTACATGGAGCTGGGTTAAATGAGAGCAAGTTATTAATGAAACTATCTTTTAGATGCTCGTTATTATTAGTGATGGTGCTAGTCTCGCTAGTGCCGATTATTTCTATGGCAGTATGGTCGAATCATAATGTATTTGAAGATGAATATCGGACGGTAGAAGAAAAGCATTTACTACTAGCCAAAAATATTTCTCAGGCATTAGAGCGCTATGCCATTGATGCTTTAGCTATTTTTACTCGTGCTAGCGACTCTGTGGTATCACAAAGTCTAGCAACAGAATTTATTCAGTTGATGCAGGATGTCGATGTTATTTCATTAGGTGAATTTGATCAGCATGGCAAATTACAAGCAGTTATATTTGGCCCTGAAAACTCACAGCCTACCTCATTAACCTCGTCATTAAACCCATTTAATTTAATTGATATTAATCGTAGCCGCTTTACGCCAATCCATAAAAAAGGTGTTACTCAGCCGACCTTATATATGATCCGCCAAAGTGATGATAAACGCATATGGCTTGCTACTATGCACTCTAGCTATATCCAACAATTGCAGTCTGCAGTTAAGTTTGGTCAAGGTGGGCATGCTGCTATTGTTGATCAACAAGGTAATGTATTAGCCCATCCGAATAAGTTATGGCAACAAGAAAGTAAAGACATCAGCGCCATCAGTGTAGTGCAAAATATGATGATGGGTGGCTCAGGCGTTATGGCATTCTATTCTCCGGCAGTAAAGGCTGACATGATAGCCGGCTATACCGTGGTACCGAGCACAGGATGGGGGGTGATGATCCCTCAGCCAAAAAGTGAATTATTAGCCCGTGCAGATGAACAAGCCGGCATTATTTTAACGCTAGCAATTAGTGCCTTTATTGTTTGTGTTGTCATTTCGTGGTGGATTTCTGGGTTAATTACGCGTCCTATTGCGTTATTAATTGATACTACCAATGGTTTAACCTTTGCCCCTAACACCTTAAAAAAGCTGCCTTTATCGCGGTTAACAACCAAAGAGTTTGTGCAGCTTTTTGAAAGTTTTAACCATATGTCTGAAGAAATTAAAAAAAGTCGCTATGAGTTAGAGCGTCGCGTAGCTGATAGAACAGCAGATTTGGCACAAGCCCAGACAAAAGCGCTGCACTTGGCTAATCATGATATGGTCACAGGGTTACCTAACCGCATGGCGATTAGAGATATGATCCAAAACCTATTATCCGAAAAGCGTCACTTTTCATTATTATTTATCGATCTTGATGGTTTTAAGTTGATCAATGATAACTATGGGCATGGCATTGGTGACTTATTACTTAATGAGGTGGCTAAGAGGGTCAGCCGAGATCTGTTTCACGGTGATATTATTGCCCGCTACGGCGGCGATGAGTTTATTGTATTGTTGCCCAATAAAGACCAAGCGCAAACCGCTAACTTTGTTGCCAATAAAGTATTGGATATTATAAAGTTACCTTATGAATTAGAGGGGCATACTTTGTTTGTAGGTGCTTGTATTGGGGTGGCATTGTGTCATGGAGATGATGTGGATACAGATAGCTTGATTCACCGAGCAGATATTGCCATGTACAAAGCCAAGCATAATGGCAAAGATCAAATATCTATTGCGCAAGATGCTGTTTTTTGTGATAGCTAGCCAAACTTAACTCAATCAGTTAATGGTTCTACCTTAATTGATCCCGTCGTGGTGAATTTATCATCACCACCTTTAGTGCCGCTGGGCAAGTGGTTGGATTACATATTAGGCCCAATGCAGATTATGCGGCAAATAAATCTGAAGTGCGTTATTCTCAACCGCAAGTGGTGGGAGAGGCTCCTATAATTGTGGTTCAAGTTAATGGCTGTTAGAAACAGTTTTAAAGATAATAGGCTATACAATGGATAAAAAAGACTTAAAGTTACTTGATATTTTGCAGCATCAGGGCCGTATTTCTATAGCCGACTTAGCTGATAAAATGAATATGTCTGATACCCCTTGTTTACGTAGAGTGAAGAAGCTGGAACAAGATAAAGTGATTATCGGCTATCAAGCCCAGCTAGATCCGCAAAAACTCGATCTTAATATCAGTGCGTTTATCTATGTTCGATTGGCTGATTGCACCAGTATTAAAGCGGATAAGTTTGAATTAGAGATGACTAAGCTAAAGCAAGTGATGGAATGTGCTGTGATCACTGGTGAATATGATTACATGCTTAAAATTGTCGCGAAAGATTTGTTGAGTTTAGAATGTTTGATTAAACAAAATATCAATAACATTGATAATGTTGCTCAAGTTCATTCAACGGTGGTGTTAAAGCCGGTGTTTAGCCGCACTATGTTGCCGTTAGAGCAGTAGACATACATGACTAAAATGCCGTATTACTGCTAATAGTAATACGGCATTTTAGTCAGCGTCAGACAATAAGCAGCTGTTAAATAAAATTATATTATCCAGAGCTGAGGTTGTTTAGCTAGCTGTTTCCATTGATTTAATAAACGCATTAGATTCAGCAATCGACTTGTTCATCTCTTTAATCAAGCTTGAAATGTCAGTCTGTAGGCTGCTGAATTCGCCTTTAATTGCGCCAATAGCCTGCGCATTAAGGTTGTGTTTTAAATACAGCATATTATCTTTCATCGCAGTTAAAATGGGCGGCATTTTAGCTTCAGCTCTGCGCATACTTTTCACTAAAGAGTTGTATGAACGCTGAGTCTCTTTCAGTTTGCTAGTGCTGTTACGACGTAAACTGGCCTTGCTGATTTCATCTATTTCAGATTGCCATTCTTCAAATAATGCTTCAGCTACATCTTCTACTTTATCTATACGATTACTCACATCATCAGCGGCAGCCTGCGCTGACTCATATTCGTCTTTAGCTTTGTTATAGGCTTTTTCTAAATCGCCGCCATCAAATGCCAGTAAAGCCTGCATTTCAGCTAATGCAGAACTAAATTGCTCTTGCGCTTCTTCCTGTGACTCTTTTGCATCTTGCACTCGGTCGACCATAATATCACGCTTGTGATAGCCGACTTTTTCCATCGCGCCATAATAAGCACTTTGGCAACCACCTAATGAAAGGGTGCTTGCTGCTAACGTTAAAGCAAGTCCGATGTTAATTATTTTTGAGGTTTTCATTTGGTTTCTCTTATTGTTTCTCTTATTGATTGTTACGCAGCAGACTTAAACTTTGCAGCATCAATAATGGCCCATAAATGAAATATTGCGCCTATGATGGCGGGTACAATGAGTACCCCAAAAAAGTATCCAGTACCTACAATGCAAAAGAAAGCGATAGCAGCTAAAAATCGACCTTGTAATAATTGTCCCAGTCCAGGGAAAAATAAACTCGCGACAGCGGCTAATACATTGCCAGCAGATCCTTGTTGTGACATAAATTCGTTCCTTTGGTTTGCATCTCATTTGTTATAACATTGTACGAAGTTGAAAGGTGATTACAATGAATATCTTACCTATCGTTTGTTGAATAAGGATAAATATGGCCAGTCGTATCACTATGGCATCCCTAAAGAAGTTTTTTATTGGGAGTTGGGAATTCTTATTACATCTCAAGCATCGGCTTGATGAAGACCAAATTAATATTCGCGCCGGGCATTTAACCTATGTAACGTTATTATCACTGGTGCCTATGGTCGCGGTGACTATGTCGATGTTGTCGGCTTTTCCGGTGTTTGAGGGCATTAGAGAGCATATCGAAGGGTTTATGTATCAGAACTTTTTGCCCGCAGCCGGAGATACAGTACAAATTTATATTAATGAGTTTGTCAGTAATGCTTCTAAAGGGACCTTTGTAGGGATTATAGCCTTAGTCTTTGTTGCCATTATGCTGATTTCTGCCATTGATAAGTCGTTGAATAGTATTTGGCGGGTCACAGAAAAGCGCTCTTATGTGGTGTCTTTTTCTATGTATTGGATGGTGCTGACCTTAGGCCCGGTGCTAATGGGGGCCAGTATTGTGGCTTCTTCCTATCTTGCCTCTTTGGAGCTATTGAGCGATACCGAGCTTTCAGGTTTTTTACCCTGGCTTATGGCACAGTTACCGATGATATTTTCTGTTGCCTCTATTTTGCTGCTGTATATGGTTGTGCCCTATAAAAAAGTGCATTTTTTACATGCGCTTTTGGGCGCTATCGTGGCAGCGGTATTGTTTGAGGCAGGTAAAAAAGGTTTTGCTTTTTATGTTACTCAATTTCCTAGCTATGAGGCCATTTATGGTGCGCTAGCAGTTATCCCTATTTTGTTTGTTTGGGTTTATATCTCTTGGATTATAGTGTTATTGGGTGCGGTTATTACCGCTTCATTACCTGAGTATTTAGATCAGCATGTCGCTCAATTACTGCATCAAATGATCCCAGAGCTGGATGATAAGCCTGCTGCTGACAATAACTCCATCGTTCATTCAGTGGTTGAAAAAGATATTTTGGAAGCATCCGATGAAGATGAGAGTACGGCAACTCAGTCATCTCATTCAAATCAGTCATCGCAAACGACTGACAAAAAGATTAAGTCAACGTCTTGAGCTTAGCGTTTATTCGCCATGCAATGGTTGATGTTGGCGAGGGTGTCACGCTTTCGGTGTCGCAATATGGCCGCCTAGGCGCTAAACCTGTGCTGTATTTACATGGTGGCCCTGGTGCAGGTTGTCATGCCAGTGACGTGACTTTGTTTGAATACCTAGACTTACACGTATTTTTTATTGATCAACGAGGATGCGGCCGTTCAATTGGCGGTGAGTTAACCTCGAATACTTTACCGGCGTTAATAGCAGACATTGACTTAGTTCGACAATATTTTTCTATCGAAAAATGGGCCCTAGTGGGCGGTTCTTATGGGGCCACATTAGGGTGGTTATACAGTGGTATTCATCCTCATCGGGTGAGTGAGCAAGTTTATTGGGGCTTATTTTTAGCCAATACAGCGGCACGTGATTGGTTATATGGCCCTAATGGCGCGGCGCAATTTTTTATCGATGCTTATCAAGCATTCAAGTCTGTAGCAGATGCCCAAGCTGAAAGTGTTCAGATTGAAGATACTGAACAGTTATTATCTTCTTATGACGTACTGTTACATTCAACTGACCCGCAACAAAGACAGCAAGCCATCTGGGCATGGAATCAATGGGAGCAAACTTTAGCTTCGCCAGGGCTGCCCCGTGTGATGGGCACTGGGCCTGAGCTCACTTCAATAGCCCATATCGAACATTATCATGCCATGTGTCATTATTTTTCAGCCCCAGCGTTATTTGAGCAAATTACGGGACGAGTTTCGGCTAAAACCCATTTAATTCAAGGTGAGTTAGATTGGGTGTGTCCGGCTCATTTACTGACGGACTTCTTACAAAAGGCCCAACACCATTATTTAACGGTAGAGCATGTAAAGTCCGGATACCATAGTTTAAGTGATATGAAGATGCTGCGTGCAGTGATGCAAGGTATCGCAAGTATTTGTTAAACGATAACGAATATGAGTCAACGCAGAACAGCCAATTTATACCTGTTATAAGCCGTTTTTAAGGAGTGAAATTACATTATGATTGGACTGATACAAAGGGTTAAACACGCCAAAGTGACTGTGGCAGATGAAACAACTGGCGAGATTAATCAAGGCTTGTTGGTGTTGTTAGGTGTTGAGCGTGAAGATGATATTGATAAAATGCAAAAGTTGGCCACCAAGATCAGTAAGTATCGAGTGTTTAGCGATGAAAATGGCAAAATGAATTTGAATATATCCCAGGTTGGCGGCCAATTGCTGGTGGTTTCTCAGTTCACTTTGGCAGCAGATACTGGCAAAGGCTTACGTCCCAGTTTTTCTGGTGCGGCGACCCCTGAACAAGCCAATACGTTATATGAAGCTTTTGTCGCATACTGTGGTGAGCTTGGGCTTGACACTCAAACAGGACGTTTTGGTGCTGATATGCAAGTATCCTTGATTAACGATGGCCCAGTGACCTTCAGTTTACAGGTATAAAGTATGACTCAGCATCAACCGCTAATAGAAGAACTGGTGAGCACCTGGTATCAAACCATTCCGCTCAGTCAGTTTATGCAGATTGAGGTGTTGTCATTTACTGATGCGATTAATTTACCAACAAATATTGAACCTGCAGCTTCCCGTGCTGAGGTGCCTTTATCTAAAATCAGTGAGCTAATAACCACAGCACCGTTAGCACCCAATATTAACCTTCATCAAACCATGTTTGCCGGCAGTATTTATACTTTGATGACCTTAACGGGTTGGGGCATGGTATGGCTGCAACAGCAGTTGGCCTCGGTCACGGGTGACATTGTGCTTGCTGATGCGCAGGTGAAATATATTGCGCCAGTGCGTCAACAACCTACCGCGAGAGTGATTTGGCCTGCATTAGACTTGTCACCGCTGGCACGAGGGCGGCGAGTTAAAGCCGAGCTTACGGTTGAACTCTGGTGTCAGGATGTATTATGCGCTCGTTTTTGTGGCGTTTATGTATCTTTACCTTCTGCTAAATAGGTGTTCATTCTATTTTTTAGAACCTTAGTGTCGATTTATTCCGCTATTATTCCATTTATTAGTAAGTATACTGTTGTTATTCCATCAAGGCAGCGATTCAACGTGTTTGAACGTAAAGGGGTCCAGTGCTGAAGATGACGACACGACTTTAAGGAATAATCATGAACAAAGTATTAATGTTGAAATCGAGTATTTTAGGCGAGCATTCACAATCATCAGTATTATTAGATGACTTGGCAATGTTATTTAAAGATAAAGGTGCAGCAATCACTACACGCGATTTGGCACTAGACCCAGTACCTGTATTAGATGGCGAACTGGCAAATGGTTTACGTGGTGGCGATAATTTATCTTTACGTCAACTCGATGCCTTAGCGTTATCTGATAAATTAGTCGCTGAGCTCCAGCACAATGACACCATAGTATTAGCTGCTCCTATGTATAACTTTATGATCCCTACGCAACTTAAAGCTTGGATTGATTTTATTGCTAGAGCAGGTGTGACATTTACCTATACAGATAAAGGGCCACAGGGATTATTAATCGGCAAAAAAGCCGTGATTGTGGCTTCCAGTGGCGGTATGCATAAAGATGCTGGCAGTAACCATGTCGTGCCTTATTTAACCACAGTATTAGCGTTTATTGGCATTACAGATGTAGAAGTTATTTATGCTGAAGGGTTAAACATGGGCGCAGATATTGCCGCATCAGCAATGACAAATGCAAAGCAAGCGTTAAAAGCAATATCATTGTAATTATTCGATTACTTATTAAAAAAATCCCGTAAATGCCCATGATTGAATATACTCAATCATGGGCATTTTTTATGATAATGTATTAACTTTTACCCAGATATATTATTTCGCTAAGCGGTGAGGTGAATGACAAAAACGCAAAAATGGTCGGCAGTTGGCTTTATTGTTACCGCACTATTTTTAGTGCCTCTATTAATGATTGCAGCACAATTCATTACCAGCACAGATGGCCAAAGCCGATATGGTATTAATGCTGAAAATTTAGCACCCTTAAATTTTCAATGGCAAGATACTAAGCTTAATACGCATATTTTTCCTGCTAATTCTGGTCAGTTCACTTATTTGTTTGCTGGATTTTTGTCTTGTTCAGAAATCTGTCCAATACGCATTCAGCAATTACATCAGCTTGAAAATGCCATTGCCCAAGATACTGAATTGGGCCAAGTAGATATAGTATTTATGTTTATTACTATTGACCCTGATAATGATACTCCAGCAATTCGACAGCAAATGATTGATGCCCAGTCAGCTAGATTTGTCAGTGCCGCGCTGGCAGAATCTGATCTATTGAGGTTTTCCCAGCATTTGTCTGAAAATATTCATGCGTATTCACCTACTAATAATCACGTAGGTAATCTATATTTAATTGCACCGAATGGACATATTGCTCGTATTTACACAGCCAAACAACTTTCGACCGACAAGATGTTAGCTGAATTAAGACAATATATAACATCGAAATAAAGGATCGCTATGATTGAATCGCAAGCCATTGAACGATTATTAAAAAATGATGCATATGTATACCGAATATTATTAATGCAAGCACCGTTACTTATTTTGAGTGGTTTTTTTGGTGCGAAAATGCTCATGTTTACCGGTGTTTCAGCGGTTGCTATCGCAGTGTTAGTGCAGGCAAGTTACAGCATGCTTAAAGGTACGCCGTTATTTGGTATTGTTGCAGCAGTAATCATGATGACGGTATCTGCGCTATTAGTACAAAGCCAAATGGGTATGATTGAAATGCATTTTCATATCTTTGCTTCTATGGCTATTTTTTTGATTTATCAGCGTTGGCAGCCTTTGTTAGCCTCTTTATTAACTGTTGCCGCCCATCACGTGCTATTTACCTATATTCAGCTTTCAGGTGGTAGTTTTTTTGATACGCCTATAATGATTTTTGCCGGCGATTGTAATTGGAGCATTATGTTTGTCCATGCTTTATTTGCTGCTGTTGAAACGATGATTTTAATTAAAATATCACTCTTCATGCGTGAAGACTCATCGGCGAATATACGCATCGCCGATGCTATTGAGCAAATTTCGGCTAATAAAGACTTATCTATTAGGCTGAGCCCTGCTACGACTTCAGCAGAGAGTGCATTTAATTTGATGTTGGAAGAGCTGAGTCAGTTGTTCAGTGATTACCATGATATTGCCGCGAAGATGACTAAGACGTCAGATCAATTACTGATGTTAAGCGAGCATACTCAAGAGGCTATGAATCATCAGCAGCATCAGGCTCATTCAATTTCGCAAACGGCGCAAAATGTGATTCAGTATTTTCACCAGGTTACAGATAACAGCAAATTATCAGCAGAGCAGGCACACACAGCAGCTTCATCTAGCGTGCAAGATAGACAAAGTGCATTGTCGATCATGAAGGACATGCAGTTATTAGAAAGTAATACCACAGAGGTAACCGAATCTTTAACCGATTTAACCAAAGACGTCACTTCCATCACCACCTTATTACAAGCTATTCGCAGTATTTCTGAGCAAACTAACTTGCTGGCATTAAACGCGGCGATTGAAGCTGCAAGAGCGGGTGAAAGTGGCCGTGGTTTTGCTGTGGTTGCCGATGAAGTGCGCGCTTTAGCACAACGAACTAGTCAGTCAACCGATGAAATTGCCAAAGTATTAAGTCGATTAAATAACAGTATGCTGAAAACAGTTGAGTCAATGGATGAAGGCAAGCAACGTACCACGGCTAATGTGGCCCATACAAACGTTATTGCATCGGGACTGGCGGAACGAGCTAATCAAATTGAGCAAGTTGCTAGCTTAAGCCGTCATGTTGCTGATGATACAGAACAGCAGGGTAAGCAGTTAAGTCATATTGGCAGCGAAATGAGCGACAACATGAACACAGTTACCTTGTTATCAGAGCAAATTGCTAAGTTAGCTAATGGAGTGACCAGCATGAAAGCAATTACTGAAGAGTATCAAACCAAAGCGGCGATATATCGTGTTTAATTACATGCTTTAACATGTCTGTGTTTAAGGAAAAATGCGATTCGAATGAGTCGCATTTTTGTTAAAGCTAAGCAGTTAGGCTTAACGGTAAGAGTTTAAATGCTCTGATACGTAACTGCGTAGCTTTTTCTGGTTCGGTTTCAGACGGCCTCACTGTCACAGGTTTGAATTTCTCCATTGCCAGAGACTCAAAGTACTTTGGTTATCCAGGCATAGGCATCAATCGCCAGTTTATCATTAGTTAATTCGTTTAAACGGGCTAGCTTGGCTTTATCTTTATTAGTGCTTAATATGCCATAAATTCCACTGCTAATATTATGTACGGACTGGCTAAAGGCCATGGGGGAAAGAGGTTGTTTGGCTACCACATCTTCAAGCAAGCCAATAGTGCGATTGAGCTCACCGTGGCGGGACGAAAGATACTGCGAGTTGACACTTCTGCTTGGCAGTCAAATGCGACAGTAAGCATCATTTTGCTTAGTCGACTGAACCGGCGTCTTTGCATTGCAGGTATTTGAGAAAGCGCTGGAGACACGTTATTGAGTACAGTTTGTTGATTTGGTCTCAGCTAGAGCGACCAACTTTTTTTTTGGAAAGTCAGGTGTCCAAGCACTCCATGATAAAATATCAAATGCTAACTGCACTACATTGCTTCTTTGTTGCCTAGTCGTCCTTATCTAAGTAGGCATTTTTGTTTGCGAGTGAAAATAGGAGAGATCACTGGCAATCAAAAATCGACAGGTTGACTCTACACTAAAGTATGAAGGGCTAAACAGTCTTGCTTGCATAAAAAAGCAGCAGGAAAAGAGGTTTTTTCGCTGCTGCTTCTTATAGGTTACTCAAATGTTACAGTGTTGGCTGGCTATTGAGGTAATAAAGGTTGTAATCGTTTTACGGCATTTTTAATTTTACGGGTGTTTTCTGGTCCCATTCGAACAAGCAGTTTTTGTGCATTCGGTAGTGCTTCTAAATTCGCATCAACGTACTGATAATTGACCGATATTGAGGTTAATTCAATAGGATCTTCAACAATGGGGGCGTCAGCAATCATTTTAAAAGCTTGTTGCATGCGTTCATCAAAAGTCATATTGGTATAACCCAGTTCTGTAAACGCTTCTTCAAATAATGGCTTAAGTTCGCGATAAGTCGCAGCAAGTTCTTGATCGTTCAAGCCAGAGACAAAATCTGCGTATAAATCATAGCGATGATAGCTATCTGGGTTTAAGTAAGTTTTATTAGTAATTTCACTCACCGAAAACTTATTGCTGGGCCCCTGCATTGGGCTGGCTTTACGGATCAACTCACCCTGAGCTAAGTTATCAATAAAGACCACAAATTGACGCGCCATATCTTTTTTCAAAATAAGCGGCTCAATTTTCATTCCATTGGCAACAGCTAAGGTTTTCTTGGCAACAAAGTCATCAGATTCCGCTAATGGTGGTAAGGGTTCTGCAACGACTTTAGGGGCTTGTGACTCTCCACCCAATGGCACAATATCAGATACTGATGTATCAGTTGTATCAGTATCTGTAATCGACTCTTCAATAGGTACCTCTTCGATAGGGTTCATTGGCACGGGTTCTGGTAACTCAATAGGTGTTGGCATGGCCGGTTCTAATTCAGCTGAGTCTTCGCCACTCATATAGAAGTAACCCGCACCGACTATCAGTGCAACGATAACGCCGCCGATAATGGCGTTATTCATATTTGGTTTTGTTTCAGCTTCAGTCGCGGGTGTCGCTCTATCTTCTTTATTAACCTGCATTGTAATTCCTTAGCTGTTTAAAGCTGATAATACGGAACAGAAAGAGTAAATACTGTTTCCATTGTGCAAGATTACGCTTGCATGTCCATAGGGTGGTTAAAATATAAATAAAAAATCATCTTATGCCTGCACATATTGTTGTCGTTCACCCAGCCATCGTTGAATGATTAAGTCGACGTTATCGGGCACTTGTTGATAAACATGCACAGCAAGCTTTTGAATGCTTGGGATCAGGTGTTGGTCACGCATTAAATCAGCAATTTTCATTTCTGCCAACCCAGTTTGTTTGGTACCTAATACTTCACCAGGGCCTCTGATCTCTAAATCTTTTTGAGCAATAACAAAGCCGTCATTACTATTACGTAGCACACCTAATCGCTTGGTCGCAGTATGTGACAATGGCGCTTTATATAACATGACGCAATGACTTGCCACCGCACCACGACCAACACGTCCCCTTAATTGGTGTAATTGAGCCAACCCTAAACGTTCAGGATTTTCAATAATCATCAAGCTAGCATTAGGCACATCAACGCCTACTTCAATCACAGTCGTCGCAACAAGCAGCTGTATTTCACCTGCTTTGAATTTTGCCATGACCTGTTGTTTTTCAGCGCTTTTCATTCGCCCATGTACTAAGCCAATAGTGAGTTCTGGTAATACCTCAGTCAGTTCCGCCGCGGTATCTTCAGCAGCCTGACATTCTAATACTTCAGACTCTTCAATTAAGGTGCATACCCAGTAAGCTTGACGATTATCTTGCAGCGCGGCTTGCCTAACTCTTTCTATCACATCATTGCGGCGACTGTCGGATACGGCTACCGTGGTAACTGGCGTTCTACCAGGGGGGAGTTCATCAATCACCGAGGTATCTAAATCCGCATAGGCTGTCATGGCTAAGGTTCTGGGTATTGGGGTGGCAGTCATGATGAGTTGATGTGGATGAAAACCCTGACTAACGCCTTTTTCGCGTAAGCCTAGACGTTGATGAACACCAAATCTGTGTTGTTCATCAATAATTATTAACGCCAGTTTATGAAAGTGAACCGCCTCTTGAAATATTGCATGGGTACCAATGACTATCTGTGCCGCTCCCGAAGCGATATCTTCTAATGATTGTGCTCTTGCCTTACCTTTAATTTTACCCGCTAACCAACCTACTTTTACCCCTAAAGGTTCAAACCATTGGGCGAAATTAATCGCATGCTGTTCGGCTAATAACTCAGTGGGTGCCATCATAGCCACTTGATAACCATTTTCTATGACTTGCAGCGCGGCCATTGCAGCAACTAATGTTTTGCCTGAGCCTACATCGCCTTGCACTAATCGCATCATAGGATGCGATTGCTGTAAGTCTTGGCTTATTTCAGCAACAACGCGCTGTTGCGCCCCTGTTGGCCTAAAAGGGAGATTTTTTAAAAATGGATTAAGTAGTTGGCCGCTTGCGGCGATTGAAATAGCGGCATCACGCTGTGATTTTTGTCTTAGCTGTAACATGCTTAAGTTATGGGCGAGCAATTCTTCTTGGACTAAACGTTGCTGGGCAGGGTGTTGCCCTTGCTCAAGCATAAATGGATCGACATTTTTATCCGGTCGATGAAGTAGCATTAGGGCTTGCGGCAGTGTCAGGTTGTTAGGTTGTAGGTTAGCGGGAATAAGCTCTTGTAAGCCACCTTGATTTAACATTAATAGGGCTTGATCGGTTAACTTAATCCAACTTGCCTGCTTTAACCCTTCCGTTGTCGGATAAATTGGGGTTAAGGTTTCGCTTAAGTTACTCTCATCACCGGGTTGGATAATTTTATACTCAGGGTGAACAATTTCAGCATGATGATTACCACGACGAATTTCACCATAGGCGCGGATCATCGCGCCTTGTTGCATACCATTACGTTGTGCCATCGAAAAATTAAAAAACCGTAATGTCATTGGTCCTGTGTCATCACGCACATTGCAGATAAGCATTCTGCGACGACCTTGAATAATTTGCGTGGACTGAACTTCGGCTTCGATGGTGCCGTAGCCGCCAAATGAGAGGGCGTTAATAGGGTCGATTTGAGTGCGGTCTTCATAACGCAGTGGTAAATGAAACAGCACATCTTGTACTGTTTTAATGCCTAGCTTATGCAGCCTTTCAGCCATTTTTTTAGCCACACCTTTTAGCTCGGTGATGGGCACTAAATCTAAACGCAACAAACGTTATTTACTCCACTAAGTTATGCTTAACTTAATTTGCTAAGCAATTTCATAGTACTGTGATTATATACATATGTTTTACTATCTTAGCAGAGATTAGATCTAAGGCAATATCAAGATATTAGCTTAAATTTATAACCAACCTTTTTGTTTGGCAATTCGGGCAGCATCAATGCGGTTGCTGGCATTGAGTTTAGCGATTGCTTCAGACAAGTAATTACGTACCGTACCTTCGGCAATAAAGAGTAATTTGGCAATATCGCTGGTGGCTTTACCTTCGCTGGCTAATCGCAGTGCTTGGCGTTCTTTATCATTTAGCGGGTCAATTTCACCTATGGCGGCAAACGCAAGCTCAGGGTCAATCACGCGCTTGCCTGACATGACTTTAATAATGGCATTAATTAACTCATCTGATGGGGCATCTTTTAATAAAAAACCATTTACACCATATTCTAAGGCGCGTTTGATGTAACCGGCTCGGCCAAAGGTGGTTAGAATAATCACTTTGGTTGTGCTGGATTGTGATTGTAGCCATTGGCTTAAATCAAGTCCGGTTTTATGCGGCATTTCTATGTCGGTGAGTAATAAATCAAAAGACTGTTTTTTCAGCAAAGCTAAAGCTTGCTCACCGTCTTCAGCTTCTGTAATTTCAAAGCCATTAGCTAAATGCGCGAGGGGCAATTGGCCTTTGGCCAACGTAAGCAGTGCCACTAAGGCACCACGGATCATAGCCTGGTCTTCAGCGAGTAAAATTTTCATACGGTATCGTTTCCCTTTGCTTTAGCTCTTTATTGTTACCGCGACTGACTACTAACCTTAATGCGTTGCATTGGGTAGGGTGATATTCAGCTGAAAGACTGGTGTCGTTTGATATTCAAATGTGCCATTTAATAAATCTACCCGCTCACGTATGCCTTTTAAACCATTACCTTCGGTAATCTCTTTTGCGGCGGTATTCTGGCTGAGACTAACATGAATATGATGTTCATCTTGAGCAAAAATTAGACTCACCTTTTCAGCATGACTATGTTTAAGGCAATTATTAACAGCCTCTGTCAGAATGAGCGCTAATTGTGACTCGGTAAGATCAGTTGATGAGGGAGTATCACCCTCCACATTTACTTCTATACCTTGATCGCGCAAAGATTGTATTAATGTAGGCAAACAAGCTTGCAGACCTTTATGTTTGTAGTTCGACACAGTTTGACGAATTTGGCTAAGGCTATCACGTGCTATTTCGGCTAATTGGCTTAATTGTGTTTGGGCCAAGTCTAATTGATTTGCATGAAGTAATTTTCCAGCAAGTTCGGCTTTTAAGGCAATAGAAGATAAATTGTGGCCCATAATGTCGTGTAAATCACGCGCAATGCGTTCACGTTCTAATGCGGTTGCCAGTTGGGTTATCTCGTCTTGTGAGCGCTTATGCTGACGCTTAATACGTTGACGATTTTGTTCAATAATACCAAAAAACCCTACACCTAAACTAATGCCCATGCCATAAAAAGCGAAGTAATACCCTTCAATATTAACGACTTGATTCAATAGTAATAACAACAAACAAATTGCCAAAAACCCTAAAGTAGCCGTGCGTAATGTATAGAAAAAGCCAATAAAAAAGCATACAAATGAGAATAATGAAATAGTGCCGGAGGTAAAAGGTGTCGCCACAATCGCGCATGTTAGCATTAAGATGATAGGGTAAAGCGCTTTTTGGGTACTGCTGTTATATGCCCAAAAATATCCGAAAATAAAGGGCACTAATATTAACAGTGCGACTATGATATTGAGCCATTGACCTTGCATAAAAAACAGCGGCACAAAGTAAAAACCTAGGTTTAACAGGTATACCCAAGCCGTTTTTTGCTCGTAGCTTTTTTCAGCAGTTAGGGCGTTGTTATTAAAGTAACTCATGGTGCTCATTCCCGTTTAATCATTAGGTCGTGCTGATAATTAAGGCGCTGTTAATCATATGTTAACTGCGCCTTAATTGCGCGTATTTGCACAAGCCTTTATTTAAAAAGGCCTTTAATATGACGCTTACTTTGACACCTGCTTTGCTGTTTGCTGACTGAGTAAAAATTTAGCCCAACCATATTGCGCATCAACCGTTAACGCGGTTTGCCAGTCAGAAATTGCCCCTGCCAGATCGCCATCTTCTTGTTTAGCTAGCCCGCGCCATGTGTAGGCTTCGGCGTGCCCCCAGCAAATACTTTCACAAGGAGCTTCAAAAAGCGTAATGGCTTCTGTTGCAAGTGTTTGTGCTTTGTCTATACCGCCACCAAATATCGATGGGGTATTGAACGCGCTAATGGCTTGCACTAATTTAACCCTTGGGTTGGTCGCATCAAGTTGCTCTGCTTGGGTCAGTAAACGTGATGACTTCATGCCTAAGGTGGCAGCTTTGCTGCTATCAAAGGCGATTTGCATGCCATAGATTGACGCTAATAGCGCGCTGGCATCGGCACTATTTTCTCTGTTAATCAGCTGTGCAAGGTTTGCTTGAGCTGAATCTAAGTGAGTGCTGGCAAGCTGTCGCTGCCCCAATATATTAGCGGTTATTGCTAAGCGATACTCTGCATAAGCTTTTTCATAATCAAAAGTTTGGCTACTAATTTGTTTTAGTTGCTCAATATTCATGGTGTTGGCCGCGGCATCAATTTGGTTTATGTCAGCAAAGCTTGCGTGGCTAATAAGGGTTAAGCTGCCAATCAATAATAGTGTTTTCATGTCAATCTCCATTTGTTTCATGTTAATAAGCCAAACCAGACTGGTTTGAAACTGAGATAATTATGTCGAGAAACAGTGAAGCTTGGCAGACACATAGGTCATGGATTTGATATGACAAATGTCATCAATTTTAGGTGAGTTTTGTAGGCATAAAAAAACCGCCTATAAAATGAGACGGTTTTTTTGCTGGACACCAAGATGGAGATTTTGGTTGTTAGTAAATCTACTTAGGTGTTTATCAACACCTGCTGATTAGCATGTTTAATTTAAGCAACCACTTGAGAAATCAAGAAGCCGGTATAACCAATATAGCCCGTTAGCAATACCGCACCTTCGCGACGACCAATACGCAGTCCGCTCCAGGCAAAAGGTAATACCATAATGGCGAAAATGATCATGGCGATGAAGTCTATTTGATTAAACCCCTCTGCAGATACCGGGTGGATTAATGCTGTAGCGCCCAATATGCCTAAAACGTTAAAGATGTTCGATCCCACTACGTTACCGATAGCAATATCACTTTGGCCCTTTAATGCAGCCATAACCGAAGTGACTAGCTCTGGCATACTGGTGCCAATAGCCACAATCGTTAAGCCGATAATGACTTCACTAATGCCAAACATTTTGGCGAGATCTACTGCGCCATCAACGAATAAAATTCCGCCGCCAACCAGCATAGCAATACCGACAATAATAAGCCCTACAGACAGCAATGGGTTTTGTGGCGTGGTATCAATATCTAATTCTTCAGGTTCATTTTTTGAACTGACGTAGCTAAATACTAAGTAACCCACTAATAAGCTGAATAAAATAGCACCGTCGGTAAAGCTCACTACACCGTCAAGGAGTAAGAACCAAACTAAGATAGATGCAGCAATCATGATGGGAATATCACGTTTAACCATTTGTGATTGTATTTGGATCGGTTTAATTAATGCGGTAATAGCCAGAATTAATCCGATGTTAACAATGTTTGAACCAACAACGTTACCTAAGGCAATGCCTGGGTTGCCAGCAAGAGCAGACTTTATGCTGACGGCAAGCTCTGGTGCACTAGTACCAAAAGCCACAATGGTTAAACCAATAATCAGCGGGGCAATACCGAGCTTAAGTGCAACAGCACTTGCGCCACGAACTAGGGCTTCAGCCCCAATGGTTAAAATAATAAATCCGCCAAGAATGGCTAATGCAATTAACATGTTGCTCTCATTTAATGAAGTGGCGCGGTATTAACCATTAGCCACTTAAGGGTTACAGACATAATGAGACGTATATTGACAGAATATGTCAAAAAAATACACGCATTCAGCGTGTATTTTTTTGTCTATTTAATGAATTTTAGTTCATCAATTTATAGCTCATCTTCCCAGCGAATTTTTGCACCACGAACACCCTCTACTTTAGCGCTAAAGGCTTTTTCAAGCACATGACGTTTAATTTTAAGGGTTGGGGTTAATACATCATTTTCGATAGTCCATGGTTCTTTGACAACAATAATTGCATCAACATGTTCATGGGATTCAAGATTAGGATTTATGCTGTCTAAGGTAGCCTTTAATGAGGTACGCACTTCTTCACGTGGTTGTAAATTGGCGCCTTCAGACAATTGTACTAGGGCAACTGGGTGAGGTAGACCTGAACCGATAACACAGATTAACTCGACGTGTGAGTCTTGAGCCAGCTTGCGCTCGATAGGCACTGGCGCAACGTATTTGCCTTTTGATGTTTTGAAGTTGTCTTTCACACGACCGGTAATATCTATATAACCATCACTGTCTATTTCACATAAATCGCCAGTATGGAAAAATCCATCTTCATCAAATGCCGCAGCAGTGGCTTCATCTTGTAAATAATATCCTTTCATTAAACCAGGACTTTTTACTAATAATTCACCTTGTTCGGTGCGGCGAACTTGGCAGCCTTCAATTGCGCGGCCGACAGTGCCAATCTTATCGGCATTAAAAGGGTAGTTAATAATCGAATAAGCGCAGTTTTCGGTCATACCCCATGCTTCACAAATATTCATACCAATACTGTGATACCACTTCAGTAACGTGGGTGGAATAGGCGCTGAGCCTGAGCCGAGTAGACGGCAATGTTCTAAGCCAAGGCCTTTCTGAATTTTGCGTTTAATAATGCTATTGATAATAGGTAATTTAAGCAGGAAATTAAGCTTATTTTGGCCAATTTTATTAACAATATTAAGTTGGAATAAGGTCCATAAGCGGGGTACTGAAAAGAAAACCGTTGGACGGCAACGTTTCACGTCTTCAACAAAGCTATCTAAGCTTTCAACAAACGCCACCGTTGAGCCTGAGTAGAAAGAGGACCCTTCCATGGCAATACGTTCAGTGATGTGAGCCAGAGGCAAGTAAGACAGCAGTCTATCGGCAGTATTGGTTTGTAAGTCACGTACCACAGCCTCACAGGTCCAGCTGTAATTAGCAAAGGTATGAATAGCGCCTTTGGGCTTACCTGTTGAGCCTGAGGTATAAATGATGGTCATAGTGGTGTCGGGCGTTGGATACTCAGCATCAACAAGAGGCTGACCCAATGACAATAACTGATCCCATTGATACTGAGCTGGCATAGTGTCATAGGGCATGGCTAGGCGTAAAATTTCACCACCGACACCGGCTTCTTGGTCTGCCCAGTAGTCTAACTTACCGATAAAAATAGCCTTAGTACCACTGTGTTCTAACACATAGCGAATGGTATCGGCATTGGCGGTAGGGTAAATAGGTACGCTGATGTAACCGCCTAGCATTAAGGCTAAGTCTGTAATAAACCATTCGGCACAGTTTTTAGATAAAATAGCGACTTTATCGCCGGGTAATAAACCCAGATGACGTAATGCGCCTGCGATTTGTTGAACTTTTTGTTGTACTTCGCGCCAGGTGAAGTCGTTATAGCTGCCATTAATCGGCTGGCGTAAATAGACTTTTTCGCCGTGTGTTTCAACCCAATGCGCAAGCATTTCAACGGGTGTTTTAATTGCATTATTCATAGGGCTATTCTCTGATTTATTGTTTTTAATTAAGATTAGTTCAAACATGCGTTTGAACCAGTATGGCGAGTTTTATGAGCCGGCGCAAATGGTTTGAGTTGATAGGATCGTAAACGTTATGAATCAATAGAATGCTCTGACCAGCTAGATAAGTGACGTCTTATAATTGAATGTAATGGTATGTAGAGAAAAGCTCTCAGTTAGCTATATTTTCAGTTTACCTATACATGATGGTAATTTATTAGGATTTGATGTGGCACAAGTTTCTGATTTTTAATGTTTTTGTGTGACTTCGGCGTTATTTCTTTTATTTATTAAGAGGTTTATCTGCCATAGTCGCAAGATGGGGTTAATTAAAAACTTGCTGCAAAGGAATTCAGCAGGAATGTTTTTTAAAGTTCATTTACAACGGCGGCGATGCTATTTTTGAGGGGGATTTTATGCGTTTCTATTTAGGGCTTTCCTGTACGTATAGTTTCAAATGGGCGTGAGCTAATAAAGACATGATAATTAACAGTTTATTCCAGACAGGTAAGTGCTATCCCATCGTTTAACGGTAGCATAATTAAATTACTACCATATTAATAATTCAAATAAAAACGCCTGGCAGATAAGGTTTATGAGTACTTAATGTTCATTGAAATCAGCGCTTCACGCGACCCCTTTTCCGCGCGAAGTCGGGCTAAATACTGTTGCCAAAGCTCGACCTGATTAGTACACAAATCAAATAAAACCTTCCATGAAAACAAGCCTGTATCATGACCATCATCAAAGATAATCTTTACCGCATAATTACCAACGGGTTCAATGGCAGTAATGTTAACCTCTTTTTTATGGGTGACTAAAACGGGATTACCATGACGCTGTACTTCAGCCGATGGCGAGTGAACGCGTAACATCTCACAACTAATGCTGTGGGTTTGGCCATTGTCGAAACTGACTTCTAATAACTTAGATTTACGCTTAAGTTTAATACCCGTGACGTCGGGTGTGGCTGCTGACATATGATTACCTTTTAAAATATCTAGCCAAAAAAGTGATAGGCCTATAAAAATGTTGATCCATAAAAAAGGATTAACGCTAAACCCAATATGTTAATCATACTCGATTGTAGTGTTAATCCAATTTTTGTCGTGTCTAAACGTGACGCGCTTTGCTTAGGCCACTATTTATACCTGTTATCGATTATGCCAATTACAAAATAAAGCGGCTTAAATCTTCATCTTGAACGAAGGCATCTAAGTGTTTATTAACGTATTCAGCGTCAATGACAAAACTAGAACCGGATATTTCAGAAGCCTCGTATGAGATATCTTCCATCAGCTTTTCCATCACAGTATGTAAACGGCGGGCACCAATGTTTTCTGTGCGCTCGTTGACCTGCCAAGCAGCTTCAGCGATCCGCTCGATACCCGATTCTGCAAATTCAACTGTTACGCCTTCGGTGCCCATTAACGCGATATATTGCTCAGTCAATGAAGCATGCGGCTCTGTTAAAATGCGTTTGAAATCATGAGCCGTTAGCGCATCTAGCTCAACGCGAATAGGCAGTCGACCTTGCAGCTCTGGGATAAGATCTGATGGTTTTGACATCTGAAATGCGCCTGAAGCAATAAATAAGATATGGTCTGTTTTAACCATGCCGTGTTTAGTAGTAACAGTACAGCCTTCGACTAATGGCAGTAAATCACGTTGCACACCTTCACGGGACACATCAGGCCCTGAGGTTTCGCCACGTTTACAAATTTTGTCAATTTCATCTAAAAAGACAATGCCATGCTGTTCAACTAACTCAATAGCTTGCTCTTTTAAATCTTCTTGATTAACTAACTTTGCAGCTTCGTCTTCAATTAATTGTTTATAAGCGTCTTTAATTTTCATCTTCTTACGCTTTGAAGTGTTTTGACCTAGATTTTGAAATAGCCCTTGCAGCTGATTGGTCATTTCTTCCATGCCTGGCGGCGACATGATTTCTACACCAATTTGCGGTGCAGTAACATCTATCTCGATTTCTTTATCGTCGAGAGAGCCTTCACGCAGTTTTTTACGGAAAATTTGACGGGTACCCGAATCTTCTTTTTTGTCGGTTTCCCAGTCTTCTTTTGGCTTAGGCAGAAGGGCATCTAAGATGCGTTCTTCGGCTAATTCTTCAGCGCGGAAACGGCACTTTTTCATTTGCAGTTCACGGGTCATTTTTACCGCAGAGTCGGTTAAATCACGAATGATTTGCTCGACTTCTTTACCGACATAACCGACTTCAGTGAACTTTGTCGCTTCAACTTTGATAAACGGGGCGTTGGCGAGCTTAGCTAACCGACGGGCTATTTCAGTTTTACCTACGCCAGTAGGGCCAATCATTAAAATATTTTTCGGGGTCACTTCTTGGCGCAATGACGCGTCAAGCTGCATCCGGCGCCAGCGATTACGAAGGGCAACAGCGACTGAGCGTTTAGCATTTTTCTGGCCAATAATGTGCGAATCGAGTTCGTGGACAATTTCGCGAGGGGTCATTTCAGACATAGTTTTTCCTTTCACTCGAATTAATAATTCAGCTCTTCGACAGTTTTGAATTGGTTGGTAAATACGCAAATATCGCCAGCAATAGTCAGTGACTTCTCAGCAATGTCACGGGCGCTTAATTCGGTATTTTGTAATAGGGCAAGTGCTGATGCGTGGGCATAGTTACCACCTGAACCAATGGCAATTAAATCATATTCTGGCTGCACGACATCGCCGTTACCTGTGATGATTAATGATTCTTTTTCATCGGCGACCACTAACATGGCTTCTAACTTACGCAGCATTTTGTCGGTACGCCAGTCTTTAGCTAACTCGACTGCAGATTTAAGCAGGTGACCTTGATGCATTTCTAGCTTGGTTTCAAAGCGCTCGAACAAGGTGAATGCATCAGCGGTGCCGCCAGCAAAACCCGCAAGTACTTTATTGTGATACAGACGACGCACTTTACGCGCATTACCTTTCATTACAGTATTGCCTAGGGAAACTTGGCCATCACCTGCGATGACAACTTGGTTATTGCGGCGAACAGATACGATAGTAGTCACGGTTAATCCTCTTCACTAAACTCAGCAACCTTGAACAGGGTGCTGATTGATATAAAGGATATGGGGTAGCGGATGAGTGTTTTCAAGTGAAGAAGATGAACATTCATTTATGAAAAAGCCCGATGGCTCGGGCTATTTAAATGGCTCTTAAAATAGGTTTATTGCCATAACCAAATTTGGCAGGTATTTATACCGCCTTTTTGCATTTTATGACGACCACGCTCTCCATCACGTTTACTTTCAAAAGGCCCTAAAACGACTCGATACCAAATGCCATTAGCGCCTTCTGAACGCTTAACCAGTGCTTCCATGCCCATGAAGGCAATACGCGCTTTCATCTCATTGGCTTGGCTTTCCTGACGGAACGAGCCACATTGCATTTGATATAGGCCGCTAGACACCACACCAGAGTTTGGTACATCAACCTCAACCTGTTTGTTCTCTAATTCTTCAAGATAAGTCCATTCTTCTTGAGGCTTAGGCGGCAGTTCATTAGGATCTTTTTTAACGACTGCTGGTTTGGCTATTGGCGTGTCAGTTTTATTGGCCGTTGACGATGCTGTTCCTGTTGCGGAATCAGTAGAGCTGCCGTTAATCATCCATAAAAAATAACCAAAACCGGAAACCAATACAATAGCCAACAACCATGGGATGATTGGCATAGTGCGCGTATCTTTGCGTTTTGAAGCACGCGAAGTCTTAGCTGCTTTTGCAGCAGGTCTAGGTTTACGGTTAGCGTAATCTCGGCTCATATTTACATGCGCTCTAAGGTTTCAATGCCTAATAACGACAAACCTGTTTTTAAAGTGTTAGCGGTTAATTGTGCTAACAGTAAGCGGCTGCGTTTTTGTGCATCCGTGTCGGCGGCTAGCACTGGGCACGCTTCATAAAAGCTAGAAAACTCGCTGGCTAGCTCATACAAGTAAGCACATAGCACATGTGGCTGACCTTTGTCGGTCATGCGCGTGAGCACTTCACTAAACTGGGCAAGTTTGGTGCCTAAGTCTTTTTCTTTTGCATGCTCTAATACTATTTCGGCCTGGCTTAAGTCAATGTCTTCGGCGCGTTTGAAAATACCGGCTACACGGGTATAAGCATAAAGTAGGTAAGGCGCAGTATTGCCTTCAAAACTTAACATTTGCTCAAAGCTAAAAATGTAATCACTGGTTCTGTTTTTAGATAAATCAGCATATTTAACCGCGCTAATGCCTACTACGCGGGCGATTTCAGTTAATGTGGCTTCGTCCATGTCTGGATTTTTACTGCGAACCAAATCAAGTGCGCGAACGTTTGCTTCATCAAGTAAGTCGACTAGCTTAACCACGCCACCACTTCGGGTTTTGAATGGACGACCGTCTTCACCGTTCATGGTGCCAAAACCTGTGTGCTCTAAGGTCATGTCGTTGCGAACGAATTTAGCTAGGCGAGCAAGCTTGAACACTTGCTGAAAATGAAGTGCTTGACGTAAATCAACAAAATACAGCGCGCGATCTGCTTTTAATACATTAGAACGATAACGCATCGCGGCTAAATCTGTGGTGGCATACAGGTAACCGCCATCGGCTTTTTTAATAATAACCGGTAGTGGCTCGCCTTCTTTTGTTTTGAATTCATTCTGGAAAACAACTTTAGCGCCATTACTTTCAGTCAATAAACCCTGGCTATCTAAATCGGCAACCACTTGGTCTAAATCAGCATTGTAAGCACTTTCACCATGCACATCATCACGGGTTAAACTCACCCCTAAACGTTGGTATACCTCTAAACAATGGCTTAATGAAATATCATTAAACTCACGCCACAGTTTATTACAGTAGGCATCGCCTGATTGCAGTTTAACCACTAATTGGCGGGCGCGGGTGGCAAAGTCAGCAGACTCATCAAAACGAACCTTAGCAGCACGGTAGAAAATTTCTAGGTCAGATAATTCTAATGTCGCTTGTTCACCATTGGCCGCTCGAAGTTCTTCCATATATGCTAACAACATGCCGAACTGTGTGCCCCAGTCACCGACATGGTTTTGACGAATAACGTTATGGCCTAAAAATTCTAACGCGCGCACCACACTGTCACCAATAATGGTTGAACGCAGATGACCTACGTGCATTTCTTTGGCTAAATTGGGTGAGGAGTAATCAACAACAATAGTTTGCTTATTCGGCAGCTTAACCCCTAAATGGGCATCATTAATCGCTTGCTGTAATTGGTTAGCCAGTGCGTTGTCATCAATAAAAAAGTTAATAAACCCAGGGCCAGCAATTTCAACTTTAGCCACATGAGATGAGGCGGGTAAAGTATCAATAATCAGCTGGGCAACATCACGCGGCGGTTTGCCGATAACTTTAGTCAGCATCATTGCTAGGTTGCTGGCGAGATCACCATGGCTTTTATCTTTAGTGCGGTCCACCTGAATACGGGCTTGAAAATCAGCAGGTACAATACCTTGTTCTATAAACGAGGCGATGGTTTGTTGTAGTAAAGATTCAATATGTGATTTCATGGGCCTTTGCTTGCACTAAATTCGTTAATGAATGACGCGACAGAACCGCATATTTTAGCCGCTTATGGGGGTAAATTGCTATGTACTTGATGGAATTTTTTCAGATCAGATTATAAGCTTGCCATAAATGTGCTAAATGTTAACCGCTACATGAGGTCTTGTGGGTCACGATCTATGCTCCAACGGCACTTTTTGGTCTGTGGAAGTTGTTCTATAAACTCAAGAATTTTTTCAAATTCGATTTGTAACCGCTGACGTGATTTAGCTTGAAACATTAACTGGCGGCGATATTTACCTGCCTTTCTGTCTAATGGCGCGGGTATCGGACCAATAATTTCAAAGTCTTTATCCTGCGGGAGCAGTTGGCTGACTTGGTTAAGAAAACTGTCGGCATCAGCAGCTAGGTGTGCTTCAGCGCGAATAAGCACCATGTGCCAAGCGGGGGGCAGCAGGGCTAATTGACGCTCTTTGAGTTGCTCGCGGGCAAAGTCACCATACCCCTGGCGTAATAAACTGCGCAGTAATGGATTATCGCTTTGGTGAGTTTGTAGTAATACTTTGCCGGGTTTATCCGCACGTCCCGCTCGGCCAGATACCTGGGTGTAGAGTTGACCAAAACGCTCGGGGGCACGAAAGTCAGCACTGAATAATGCACCATCGACATCTAATAAACCGACTAAGGTAACATCTGGGAAGTGATGTCCCTTAGCCAGCATTTGCGTACCAACTAGAATTTTATATTCCCCTTTATGAATACCGTGCAATTGTTTTTCTAACGAGCCTTTGCGCCTTGTGGTGTCGCGATCTATTCGCACTACTGGGTATTTGGGAAACATTGTGGTTAATGCTTGTTCGAGTTGCTCAGTACCTAATCCATGACCCATTAGCATAGTGCTGCCACATTGATGGCACTGCTTAGGAATAGCGTATTGATTGCCGCAATGGTGACAGCAAATCTCATTCAAACCTTGGTGGACAGTAAAAAAGGCATCGCAGCGGTCACACTCGTGCAAATGTCCACACTCGTGGCATAACAATGCCGGAGCAAAGCCACGACGGTTTAAAAATAATAGCACTTGATTACCTGCATCTAAATGCATGCGCATTTCATTAATCAGTGAGGCTGACATACCATGCTTAAGCGGCTGGTTGGTGATATCAATAATTCCCTGTTTAACCTTTTGTGCTGCGCCTGCTCGTTCACTTAGCGTGAGATGATGGTACCGACCTGATATGGCATTTTGTAATGATTCTAAAGAAGGTGTAGCAGTACCTAAAATGACCGGGATATCTTCATAATGGCCTCGCATAACGGCTAAGTCACGGGCGTGATAGCGAACTCCCTCTTGCTGCTTAAAGCTGGAATCATGTTCTTCATCTAAAATAATGACCCCAGGAAAAGACATTGGGGTAAATAGAGCAGAACGTGTGCCAATAATAATCGCCGCTTGACCGCTTCTAGCTTGTCGCCAAGCATCAAGCCGTTGATTGTCGGTAAGCCCTGAATGAATTACCGCAATATTGACCGCAAATCGACGCTTAAAACGATTAATGGTTTGTGGGGTCAAGCCAATTTCAGGTACTAAAATAAGTGCCTGTTTACCTTGCTTTAATACTGTTTCAAGCACAGCTAAATATACTTCTGTTTTGCCTGAACCAGTAATGCCTTCGAGCAAACTACAGTTAAAACCTTGTTGCTGATTAAGAATCGATACTGCAACGGCTTGCTGTTTATTAAGTTTATGGGGTGTTTCAGTGATGTCTAACTGCTGACGCCAAGCTAAATCAATGTTGACAGCTTGTGTTTTTTGCTCAATCCAACCTTTATCTTCAAGCGCTTTTAATGCCGCTTTACTATACTCCAAACTTAAAAACTCATCGTGGGTGATAGATTGTAATTTAAGCGCGTCGAATAATTTTTTTGAGCGGGTGCGCGGCTGAGTAAACTGACTTGAGCCTGTTGACCTTGCTCGCTTAAGGCGTAATAAATAATGGCTTGTGGCGCGGTGTCGGCCCCTTTACGAAGCGCAACCGGTAGCGCCTGACTGAGCATTTGCCCCTGGGTGGTAAAATAATATCGTGCAGCCCATAAAGTTAGCTTGTATAAAGATTCAGGTAAAATAGCTTCTGAGTCGAGCACTTGAGTGATATTTTTTACTTGATTTTCAGCTAGATCACATTGATCTGTAATGGCGGTAATTAAACCAATGAGCTGTTGGCGCCCAAAAGGGACTTTGACGCGCAAACCTATTGCTAATGCAGGCATGTCCTTTTCTGGGACGCGATAACTGAAGTTTCTTCGCAGTGGCACAGGTAAAGCGACTTCAACATACACAGGCATAAGGTTCCAAAAAGACAATTTAAATTATTCATCAATAGATGCACTTAGTGTACCGTTAACTGACAATAAATATAACAAACAGAATAAAAAGTAAGGTGAAGCTATGAATATGATGGGATTGATAATCAAATTCCTGCTCGTTGCTGTGCTGATATACAGCCAAGTTTTACCTGCTCAAGTATCACATATCAGTATTAATAGTCGTCAATTTGAACTAGGTCAGCCGCCTGTGTTAAAGGTTAATTTCATTGATCAGCATGCTGATTTATCTTTATATCAATTTGCCATCAAACAAACACACAATCAGCAGACTATAATACAGGTATTGATGGCGGAGAAAATTAATCCTTACTTATTGCATGTTCAAGGGAATAAAGAGGTTACGGACACTGGTGCTGAGTTAATTGTGTCAAGATTACACAGTGATCATTGGGCAGCCATAATCACTTTGGCTTTATTTGATGCGCCTATCTCAGATAAAAGTGCGGCCTTAACTTCAACTGGTATTACATCTGCTAAGGTAAATCAAATCGCCGATACATCTAAAAATAGTTCATCGGCGCTTGTTGATTCAGTTCAATCTTCGCCAGTTAAATCTGCTTCAGTGAGTTCGCAAAAAACACCGCCTTACGTTGAAGCGAATTGCACTATAGAGCGCAATGAAAGTGATACCTTGTGGAAAATAGCGAATCGTTATAAAGGACAGTGGAATACCAATGTTTATGGGGCAATGCTGGCAATATTTGAATCAAATTTGATTGCTTTTTCTAAACAACGTATTCATTTATTGTTGAAGGATGCGCCATTAATTTGCCCATCTAACGAAATTTTGACTGAATATAATGATAAGTCAGCCGATCGTCGCGTATTTGAAGTGATTGAAGCTAAGCATCTGGCTCAGTAGAGCTTAATACATTAATAAATCAGTATTTAGTTGCAGCGGATTAGGGTATTTATATATAGTTGTTAGGCTTTGTTAAAAAAAAGTATCGATAATAAAAATGAGATAGAGCCATAATGGATACGCATCGATAAAAATGACAACGATAATATTGGTGTATGAATATAGTTAGACAAAGGATTAATAAATGAAAGCCTTTCAGGTATGTATCGCTTTAGCGGCATTTGCGGCTAGCGTATTCACTCAACCTGCAGTCGCTGATGTAAGTCATATCGGTATCGAAGCCATGGACTTTGAAGCTGGTGAGTTACCCAAACTAAATGTTAATGTGGTCAGTGACCATAATGACCTCTCACTACTCACCTTTTACATACGTCAAAAATATAAAAATACTATAGTGTTAGAGAAGTTAATTGTTGATGACCATAAGCAAAATACTTTTATTTTACGCGGCGAAGAAAAAATTATTGACCCTAATTCTTCACTGATAGTATCTGAGTATCGCAGTGGTAAATGGCAGCAATATTCACCGGTAAGCTTATTTAAAGGCGATTTGGGGAAGCAAACAGCGAGTCATCAAGCGGATAAGCCGGTAGCGATTAAAACCATGAAGTCTTCGACAGCTTATAAGCAACGCCATCAAAATGTTGTGGCACAACCACAAGCCAAGCCAGAGAGTCGTTACAGCTCATCAATAGCTAGTACCTCATCAAGTACCAGTAATAGGTATTCATCGTCAGCAGACGCGAGTCAATCTGACTGTATAATTAATAAATCTGTCGAAGATACCTTATGGAAGTTGGGTATAAGTAATGCAAAACAATGGGGAACCAATGTGTTTGGTGCCATGATTGCTATTTATGAAACTAATCCAGATGCTTTTATTGATCATAATATTCAAAAGTTAAAGGCTGATAGTAAGCTGAATTGCCCCTCTGGTGAGATGCTTGCTCAGTTCCAAAGTCCGAATCAAGATAAGTTGTCGTTTGATGCGTTAGTGGCGGGGGAAATACCCAAAGCTGAGCATAATAACGTTAATGCCCAGGTTGAAATGGTACAGTCTGATGATCAACAGTCGCAAAGGGTTAAAGCAAGTGAAGTCACTGCACTCCCTGAAGCTATTGAAGCTATTGAAGCTATTGAAGCTATTGAAGCTATTGAAGTTATTGAAACAATTGAAGATGAGATTGTCAGCATTGGGGTGAGTGACAATGAGCCAGTAGCAGATGAGCCATACTTAATATCTGAATGCGTCATCAATAAGCTACCTCAAGACAGCCTGTGGAGTGTTGCAACGGCGAACCATAAGCAATGGAATACGAGTATATTTGGCGCGATATTAGCGATATATGAGGTCAATCCTAGTGCATTTTCGGGGCAGAATATTCAACAGTTAAGAGCCGATGCTACATTGGATTGCCCATCTGAGGATATTTTAAAGCAATATCAAAATGCCCAGGCAGATAAGCTAAAGTTTGATGAATTGGTTGCTAAGCAGCAAGCAAACTAGTAATAAATTAACATCGTTTGGTCTCCAGTGCACTGCGGTGAAAATAACCGCTTGTGTGCAAAGTGTAGAAGCTGTATTATCTTGCGCCTAAAACATATTGTTATTAACTGCATGTGGTGTCCAACTTCGGGTTGAGATAGCGACATGGCCTTCAATTTAAGGTAACCCCCATGAAAACAGGTATTCACCCAGAGTACGCAGAAATTACCGCAACTTGTACTTGTGGCAACATCATCAAAGTAAATTCAACTGTAGGCAAAAGCTTGCACTTGGACGTATGTGGTGCATGTCACCCATTCTATACTGGTACTCAGAAAATTGTTGATACCGGTGGTCGTATTGACAAGTTCAACAAGCGTTTCGGCGCACTTGGTAAAAAGTAATTGCTTGTGCAATTATGACAAAGGCGCCTTAGGCGCCTTTTTTGTTTTTGAAAATCATTTATCTTCACGTGATAACTCTTCCCCAAGATCATTTTGTTATAAACAATAGCTTAGTTTACTTAGCCGGTATTGTTGTTATATTTACTAACATTTTATTGGGTTTAGTGACAATTTAAGCGTTAATTGATTAAATGTTTGTTATTTTACTACACTTTTAACTTGTTGATTTTTAAAAGTTCATAAATGATAAGTTATTATTAAATGGCTTAGGTACTGTAATGGTAAGATGTGTGGTGAAAGTTTGATTTTTTGATTTATATCCACTTTAGATTAGCGTATTGTTAGGGTTCTTCGATGCTGAATAAACCAGCATTTATAAGATAACTGTTCACAACAATAGCCATTCAGGATTGATAAAATGTCAGATATTCGCCAACAAGCCCTCGATTATCATGAATTTCCCGTACCTGGCAAAACTGCCGTTTGTTTAACCACACCCGCACAATCAAGTCATGATTTAGCACTGGCGTACAGCCCTGGTGTTGCAGAACCTGTGCGTGAAATTGCAGCCAACCCTGAGAATGCTTATCGATATACTAATAAAGGTAATACCGTTGCGGTTATTACCAACGGTACCGCAATTTTAGGACTAGGAAATCTAGGTCCTTTGGCTTCAAAGCCTGTGATGGAAGGTAAATCTTTATTATTTAAGCGCTTTGCTAATATTGACTCTACTGATATCGAGGTGACTCACAATACACCAGAAGAATTTATTAATACCGTAGCGGCTATTGCGGATACTTTTGGCGGTATTAACCTTGAAGATATTAAAGCCCCCGAGTGTTTTGAAATTGAAAAAGAATTAATTGCCCGCTGTAATATTCCGGTATTTCATGATGATCAACATGGCACTGCAATTGTAACTGCTGCAGGCATGCTGAACTCACTTGAGATTCAAGGGAAGAATATTAAAGATGCGATATTTGTCTGCCTTGGTGCTGGCGCGGCCGCGATTGCCTGTATGACCATGATAGTAAAATGCGGTGCTTTACGTGAAAACATCTATATGTTGGATCGCCAAGGTGTTATTCATACTCGTCGTGAAGATTTAAATGAATATAAAGCATTGTTTGCCAATAACACTGACAAACGCACTTTGAAAGATGTGATTGAGGGGGCCGATGCATTCTTAGGCTTATCTGGAGCCGATTTGCTGACCGAAGAAGATGTGAAGCTTATGGCGCCTAATCCAATTATTTTCGCTTGTTCAAATCCTGACCCTGAAATTAAACCGGAAATTGCCCACAATATTCGCCAGGATTTGATCATGGGCACTGGTCGCAGTGACTATCCAAATCAAGTTAATAATGTGCTTTGCTTTCCGTTTATTTTTCGCGGTGCTTTAGATGTCCGTGCAGCAGTGATTAATGATGAAATGAAACTGGCAGCGGTTTATGCCATTGCTGATTTAGCCAAAGAAGCTGTGCCTAGTGAGGTTTTAGCTGCCTATCCGAATGTTAAGTCCCTTAGCTTTGGGCCTGAATATGTTTTACCTAAGCCAATGGATCCAAGGTTGCTGGTTAATGTCGCTCGCGCCGTAGCACAAGCTGCGATTGATTCCGGTGTCGCTAAAATAAACAAAGTACCAGCGTATTAATTTATCGGATAAAAATGGTCATCGAGGTGAATATCACTTTATATCAAGGGGCTTAAGCCCCTTTTTGCTGATTTCAACAATGTATCGGGATAAAGCAAAATATTTCCTTTAGATTATGTATACTTATCAAAGAATAAAAATCCAGCAGGAAGCGGATAAATGAAGCTTACTCAAATTCTCACAAAAAAATTGACCAGTTTTTGGTTGGTGTCTTTGGCTGCCGTCGCCTTTGTTTTTTTACTTTGTGCTTTAATGAGCTTTATTCAGCTGACCTACCGTTTTCAACAAAGTAAGGTCACTGAACTGGAATCTATGATTGTGGTCCACTATAAACAACATAGTGAGCGCCAGTTAGATACATGGTTGCCGGCCGTATTAAAAGCCTACCATGCCGAACATTTTCAATTGAGTCTTGGTGATAAAGTCTTATTTACTTATCAAGCAGATCACCCCCGTACTCCTTATTCAAACCTCAATTTATATCAACATGTTATTGACGCCGATAGTGGTCTTAGTATGACGCTTGCGGTACCTCCTCCTTTTAGCGCATATCAGCTGGGGTGGTATGAAACATTGATTCTGTTAATCGGACTTGGTGCCATTGGGGTGTTTGTGCGATACGGTTTAAGGTGGATTAGCCATGAGTTAGAGGGTATCGAGCAACTTGCACTGCGGAGTAAATTAATTTTAGACGGTGATATTAATGCTGCAAAATCACAAGCAACTAATGGACGTCCGCGGCTAATTAATCGCGCTATATCTCGCTTACTTGATGAATTGGATGATGCCAAACAAGAGCGTGGCAGATTAGATCAATTTATTCGATCCAATACTTTTCTAGACCCGATAACTAATATTGGTAATAGGCTGTATTTTGATAATCGTATTGATGCGTTAAGCCATGATAATAAAATGGTGGCCCATGGGGTGATATTTCTACTTGAATTCAATGATGATGCATTAATGGATGTTAAGGCTGATATTGAAGCCGATCGGATATTTTTAACCCAAATAGTTGCCACTATTTCGCCGTTGATTAATGAGCACAGTGAGGTGATTTTTGCACGTAAAACACTGTTGCAGTTTATTATCGTGATCCCTCAATTATCGTTAGATGAAGCCGACTTATTGGCTGACAGATTATTAAGAAACTGCTTATTGGTAGATCATCACCATATAGTCAACCACGACAACTATCTTCATTTTGGTGGTGCATTTTATAAAGCTGGAGATCAGCCATTATTAATCATTGAAGAAGCCGAAATGGCGCTGCGCGCTGCTCAGCTGCAAAGAATTAATACATGGTTTATGTACGATAAAGGTGCGGTGGACCACGAAATTGCTAAAGGGTCGGTTAGGTGGCGCAGTTTTTTAGAAAATGCACTCGTTCAAAAGCGTTTTATTGTAATGACCCAGGCTGTGCTGGATAGTGATAATAGCCTGCTACATTATGAAGTATTTAGCCGTGTTAAAGATAATAAGAATAATGAGGTAAGAGCAACACTATTTATCCCAATGGCCAATAAGTGTGGCTTGATGCCGCAGATAGAAAGGCAGGTTATTGAGAAAGTATTATTTGGTTTAATGCAAAACAATACACTTACCTATAGTGTTAATTTAAGTATGGACACGCTAACAAGCCGTGCTTTTATTCGTTGGATCCAGTCTACTTTGCTTGAGCACAGGCCATTGGCAGCAAGGTTGATTTTTGAAGTGTCCGAAGATATTTTTATTAAGCATCAGCAACATCCACAATTAGCTAAAACGCTCACTATGTTATCTAAAATAGGCGCTAAATTGAGTGTAGATCATGTAGGTAAACAAGTAGTTGGCACACAATATATTCAAAACCAAGATTTTGATTTTGTAAAATTAGATCGTTCAATTATTCGTCAGGTGCATGAGCGACCTGAAAATCAGTTGTATATCCGTAGCCTTATTGGTGGTCTGTTACGTTCGAAGGCGCAGGTCATAGCGGAAGGAGTTGAAATGTTTGAAGAGTGGCAAACATTGAAAATATTAGGCGTTAGTGCCGCCCAGGGGCCGTTCTTGGGTGATGCTATGGTCTGGCAAAGGTGATGAGTAAGTAAACTTATATGTTATCAAATATCGTGAAAAACTTGTTTATCTTAGCGTGACAATCTATCTTATCTAAATAGGGCTATTTTTAGTATTTTTCTATAAAATAGAAAATATTAGCAGCTAAAGTATCGAAGAAGTTCATCATGGATAATGCCATGTTTTTAGTTTTAGTTAACAGTTATGGTTAAATTAATGTTAGCGGTTAATATTTGTACTCAAAAGCCGTATCGTCAAAAGTTTAAATGGATGTAAACACACGATTCGACGCCAACACTTAATTCGAGTTAGATTGACTTTTTTAAGACTCAATAAGTATGTTGGGGATCGACACCATTTAACACGCAAAAAGGTTTTTAGATGAATAGTGGTTTTGTTAATAAATTGGCTTTTTGGCGTACAGCAGAGGCTTCCGCTAAATTGGGCGTGTTTGTCGACACTGACTCAGTGTGGGTCTATCAAAGTGAAATGTCAGGTCAAGCCGAATCGTACACCAAATTTCCATTAACAAAACAGAACTGGAACGAAACTTTTAACGATATAAAACAAAAGTTTGGTACGGCTACTGTGCAAATAGTTATGTCAGCTAGCCATTATCAATCACTGCAAGCCGAAAAACCTAATGTTGAACCAGCCGAAATTAACCAAGCATTAATTTGGACTGTTAAAGACATGGTGTCCGAACCTGTTGCCAATATTCATCTCGATTATTTTGAATCGTCAGTTTCCGCTAACACTAAAATCAATGTCGTTGTTGTCGCTCGAGATAAACTTGTCGCTATTGCGAGTGCGTGTGAAGAACTTGGTTTTACCATTGCGGGTATTACCATTGAAGAGTTAGTGTTAACTCACATATTTGACGCAGATAATATGGCCCACATGTTAGTAACACATTTACCTCACCAGGAGTTGTTATTCACAGTCATTAAAGCGGGTGAATCTTTAATGCAACGCCGTGTACGTGGTTTTAACGAGTTGCAAGATGTTAAAGAACAAGACTTGAGTGCTGGGTTGGCAGATAACTTAAGTTTAGAAATACAGCGCTCAATGGACTATTTCGAAAGTCAGCTGCGCCAGGCGCCGGTTGCTGCGATTAACTTGCTGACAGAGGGTAAGCAAGCTGCTCTGACTAAGCTAGTTGCTGCTAACTTTAATCAAGCAGTTACTATGGTCGAACATCAAGGTGTTGCAGCTTATTTGGCCAAATTAGCCTTTGTAGAACTATCAAGGAGTGAAGTGTGATTAAAAGCAGAATTAATCTCTATACCGCTTCGCTTTTACCTCCCAAGCAAAGGTTAAACTTTACTAGGTTAATGACAGCCCTAGCAGTGTTACTGAGTGTAAGCATACTTTTATATGGCCTTGCCTGGCATCAATTGAATAATATGCAGCATGAATTGCAGCAGGCTAATGCTCAGCAGCAAATGTTAATCGAAAACAAAAACAACTTAGAACAACAGGTTGCTCAACGTGTTCCCGATCGTGATTTAGTCGCCCGTGTTGAGCTTGAGGAGCAACGTTTAGTGTTAAAGCGCTTGCTTAAGAATGAACTAGAGCAGCGCACAGCTTTGATTAGTCAAGGTTATTCTCCTATTTTAACTGACTTGGCAGTGGTATCTGACGCATCAGTTTGGTTGAGTCGAATTTATTTTAATCAAACCCAGATTGAATTTGAAGGTTTTGGGCTGCAACCCTCTAGCATTCCGAGATGGATTGAGCGACTTAATTCGGCTGACACACTTAAGGGTTTTGCCTTTGCCACTATGACGATGGATCGAGGCGAAGATCAGCCTTTGGCCTTTAAGCTTACCAGCATGCCTGTGGTGAGTAAGGAGATGGCTCAATGAAACAAAAGTGGCAGTTAATTGAGCAAAAATTTAATCAGTTGACTCAACGTGAACGAGTATTAATTGCTGCGGCAACGTTTATCGTTATTGGTATGCTGGCTTTTTTGCCACTCGATGGTAGTTGGATGAAAATAACCCAACTAGATAATCAATTGCATAGCGTTGCGCAAGAAACCTCCATTATTGAACAGCAGATTGAGTTATATCAACAAAGGTTGATGTTAGATCCCAATGCAGATTATCAGCAAAGGCTGACATTAATTAATGAGCAGATGCGTGTAGTTGATGCAGAGCTAGATGCGCAAATGGTTGATATGGTGCCAGCAGATTATATGCCCACTGTATTGGCTAATCTGTTATCAAATGATAAAGGCATCAAGCTAATTTCATTTAGCTCTATTGCCCCAATTGCACTTTTACAAGTGGGTGAGGACGAGCAGCATCAGATGAACCTATACAGCCATGGGATCAAGCTGCAAATTGAGGGCGATTATTTTGCTATTTTGAATTTTGTTAAAGCGGTTGAATCTATGCCAGATAAGCTTTATTGGAAGCGTTTAGATTATCAAGTTGCTAAACACCCTACAGCAAATGTCGAATTAGAGTTATATACATTAAGCATTAATAAGGACTTTATCAGTGTTGCTAAACAAGATTAATCCTTACGTTATGAGCAGCTTGCTTTCATTGGTGGTTTTTGCCGCCCATGGGCAGACATTGCGTGATCCGACTTTACCAAGCGCGAGTTATCAAGCCGTCGTTATAGCGGATGCGACAGAAAGGTTAGTGCTAAGTAGCGTCATTAATGGCGCATCTTCGTTTGCGGTGATAAATAATAAAATTATGAAAGTTGGTGATAGGGTACAAGGAGTACGTATTGTGGCAATTGGTAAAAGCCAGGTAAGCTTGTCTGATGGTCGTAAACTTCAACTATTCCAGTCGGTAACAGAGAGATAGGACAATAATAACAATGAAATCGATTAACTATATCACCCCTCTGTTGGCATTAAGTTTGATGGCATGTCAAACCACCAATCGTCCAGATCCAACTGAATCAAAACAATCAATTAATGAGTCATTAACGCAAGCGCAAGCGCCCAAATTGGTTATGCCTCCTCCTGCTGCCATGCCCGCTGATGTGCAACGTGAGCTTAATGGTCAAAACAGTATTGGCGCTTCAATGCCGCCGCTTCCAGCAGAGCGTCGATTTGATGTTTCAGCGCATGAGGTTGATGCAAGAGTCTTTTTTCCTTCATTAGTTGAAGGTACGCCACTCAGTGTTGCTGTGCACCCCGAAGTACAAGGCAGTATTTCACTGTCTTTAAAGGGTGTCACTTTAGCCGAAGCAATCCAGGTTGTTGAAGACATTTATGGCTATGAAGTGAGTCGAGAAGGCCGGATATTACGTGTTTTCCCTTCTGGAATGCGTACAGAGACCTTCTCATTGAATTACTTATATATGGAACGTGAGGGGTTATCGTTAACTTCAGTCAGTTCAGGTCGTATTTCTGATAACGACAATAGTTCAAATTCGAGTAATAACAGTAATTCTAATTCAGGTAACAACAGTAGCTCGAGTAACAACAGTAATAACGACAGCAGTAATAGTAATAGCAGCGATAATACAAATGGTACATTTATCCGTTCCAGAACTAAAACTGATTTTTGGGGTGAACTAAAAGAAACCCTAACCGCTATTATCGGGGAAACTGGCGGCGGACGCCAAGTGGTTGTAACTCCGCAGGCTGGCTTAGTGACGATTCGTGCATTTCCAAATGAGTTACGCCAGGTACGCTATTTTATCGAAAAAGCAGAAACTCATTTACATCGACAGGTGATTTTAGAAGCTAAAATTATTGAAGTGACCTTATCTGATGGTTATCAGCAAGGTATTCAATGGGAAAATGTCATGGGTCATGTTGGTAGTACTAACATTGATTTTGGCACTGGCGCAGGTCAGGGATTAAGTAATGCTATTACCAGTGTAGTTGGTGGCGTGACCTCAATTAATGTCAAAGGTACCGATTTTGCTGCGATGATTAGCCTGCTAGATACGCAAGGTGACGTCAATGTGTTATCAAGCCCAAGGGTGACCGCTTCTAATAACCAAAAAGCGGTTATAAAAGTGGGTAGTGATGAGTATTTTGTCACCGATGTGTCATCAACCACTGTTGCAGGCACCACACCAGTGACTACTCCACAGGTTGAATTAACGCCTTTCTTTTCTGGCATTGCGTTAGATGTCACTCCGCAAATTGATGATGATGGCAATGTGTTATTACATGTCCACCCATCAGTTATAGATGTGAAAGAGCAAACTAAATTAATTAAAATCAGTGATTCCACCTTAGAATTACCTCTAGCACAAAGCGAAATTCGCGAATCTGACACTGTGATTAAAGCGGCATCGGGCGATGTGGTAGTTATTGGTGGTTTAATGAAGAGCGATAATATCGAAATTGTATCTAAAGTGCCGCTATTGGGAGATATTCCCTTTATAGGTGAAGCATTTACAAATCGCAGCAGTTCAACCAGAAAAACCGAATTAATTATTATGCTAAAACCTACCGTGGTGGGTGATGATACCTGGGCAAATGAGCTAAAACGTTCGCAGGATCTTATTGAGCGTTGGTATCCGACTCAGCAGTAACCTTTGGCTGATCAGGAATTAGCAGTTATGTATTTGCAACACTTTGGTTTACGGCAGTTACCTTTCACATTGACGCCGAACACCGGGTTCTTTTTTGGACTAACGCCACATGTTGAAGCGTTGCAAGTGCTGCAAATGGCACTGGAAACCGGTGAAGGATTTATAAAGGTTACAGGGGAAGTTGGCACTGGCAAGACTTTAGTTTGTCGCAAATTATTGAATGAGTTACCTTCGCAGTTTCAATGTGCTTATATTCCGAACCCTTACTTAACCCCAGCTGAATTACGTTGGGCGGTGGCAGCAGATTTAGGTATTGATGTCGCCGAAAAACTTGATCAACAGCAATTGACCCGGTTGATACATGAAAAGCTATTAGCACTGAGCGATCAAGGTTTTCAAGTTGTGTTAGTGATTGATGAAGCACAAGCTTTACCGGATGAAAGCTTGGAGGCACTGCGATTATTTACCAACCTTGAAACCGAAAGCCGTAAGTTATTGCAAGTGGTGTTATTTGGTCAGCAGGAGCTTGATGACAGATTAAATCAGGCTAATTTACGCCAGCTAAGACAGCGGATTACGTTTAGTTATCATTTACGGCCATTAAATTGGGATGAGGTTCAAGCCTATATGAACCATCGTCTCACGATAGCAGGCTACCAAGGTCTGGCCACTTTTGCCGTTAAAGAATCAAAGTTAATCGCCTCCGGCGCACGCGGGATCCCTAGGTTGGTGAATATACTCGCCCATAAAACGTTATTACTTGCTTATGGAGAAGGGGCTACCAAAGTCACCTTGGCACATTGTAAAGCGGCAATTAACGATACCGAAGATGCCAATAAGAGTATTGTGTCCTCATCACAATTATTTACCCTTAAACCAGTACTCGTTTTCATCGGGGTGGCGTTAAGTGTTTTGGTTGGATTACATTTCAGTTCGATTTCATGTTGCGGTCATTGGCTGGCACGAATAAGTGGGTGGTTATGAGCGTAATTAATAAAATGTTGCAAGATTTAGAGCAGCGTCAGCAGAATGCGACTAGTGCAGATACTGCACCAGCAAGCCAATTTGTTCGTCCTCAAGTAGAGTTTAACAGTCAGGTTGAACAACCAAAAAAAACACGTTTAGGATTATTAGTGCTGGCATTGACTATTCCTATGGCGTGGTTTGGGTATAGTTTACTTCAGCAAGGTGAGCAGCTTGAGGATGCGGCAGAATTTTTGCCTGAAATATCGACTAACAATACCAGTTTACCCGAACAATCACTTATTTCTTCAACTGTATCACCAGTGATAACATCGGATAACCAGCAAGTTGAAGAAACTAGCCAAAAGCAGGATATGTCGGACGAACAATTAACCCAACTTGCGTTATCTACAGAGCTTGGTAATGACTCCGCCAGCCATTTTATTGCAGCAGAAATTTTAGATGGGCAAAATATCGAGCTGCAACCAGCAGAGGCTACTATGGCCAAGCAAGATGCCCAGTTATCAGAGTTAGCACCGCAATCCGATACTTTGGAGCTGCAAGATACAGTCAATGTTACTGCCAGCTCAGATATTGTACAAGCTACCGCGATAACAACCGAGAGTGAAGCACCTGCAGTGGCTAGCTCTGCGCAGGCTAACTCGACTATACAAGCTCAAATACAACAAACATCGCAACAGCAACAATCACCGCAGCAAAAGGCCAGTAATAGGCCAGTAAGTCAGCAAGCTGTGGCGAGTAATATGAAGGTAACTGAAGTCAATCTGACCAAGGCGCAATTAGCTAAGGTGTTATTTCAAAAGGCGCAAACGGCAGAAAAAGAAAAACGCTTAAGTGATGCATCAAGCGGGTATTTGGAAGCGATAATACTCGACCCTAGCTTACATGCGGCGCGCAAACAGTTAGTGAGTATTTATTACGCTCAAAATAATGCTAATACCGCGATTAGATTACTTGAAAGCGGCGTAGGTATGTTTCCGTCACACTGGGAATTTTATTTAATCAAAGCCAATATTGAAAACGCTTTGCAAGAATATCGCGCCGCTTTGCAATCATTGGGCTACATTGATGATAGTAGTCACTTTGTTAAAGATAAGTGGGTATTTCAAGGTGAAGTAGCCCAAAAAATAGGTCAATATAGTTTGGCTGAGTCTGCTTACCGCTCGCTGTTAACCCTTGAGTCAACGCAGGCTCGGTGGTGGATGGGATTAGCTTATGCATTAGATTCTCAGCAGCAATATGTCAAAGCGGCCGAAGCTTATCGGTCTGCATTAAGCTATCCAGGATTATCGAATACTGCGATTAAATTTGTTGAGCAGCGTTTAGCGCAGCTAGGAGAAAACCAATGAAACCTAAGTTAAAGATGCGTTTAGGTGATCTTTTAGTCCAAGAACACATTATTTCGGAAGCTGAACTTCAACAAGCGTTAGCAGAGCAACGTAGTTCCGGTAAAAAACTCGGCCGTACCTTAATTGATTTAAAAAGTATTAGTGAAACGCAATTACTGCAGTTTTTATCACAGCAATTAAACTTACCCTTTTTAGATATTAGTCGCCTGCCGATTACCCCTGAAGTGGTTAATATTCTTCCAGAAGTACAGGCGCGTCGACATCGTGCACTTGTGGTTGAGAGCAACCACGATAGTGTCTTAGTGGCAATGAGTGACCCTGCAGACCTTCAAGCAATCGATAATTTGGAAATTCTTGTTGCACCTAAACAACTAAGAATTGCGGTAGCACCTGAACAGCAGCTGTTAGACGCGTTTGATAATTTATATCGTCGTACAGATCAAATTGCGCAAATTGCCGGTAAATTAGATGAAGAATATGCCGCTGACGACATGTTCGATTTGGCAAATTTAACCCAAGGTGACAGCGATAACGAAACAACAGTTGTTAAGTTACTGCAATCAATATTTGAAGATGCAGTGCAAATGCGCGCCTCAGATATTCATATTGAACCGGGTGAAAAAGTACTGCGTATTCGCCAGCGTGTTGATGGACAACTGCACGAAAATATTTTAAATGAAGTCAATATTGCTTCCGCTTTAGTGTTGCGCTTAAAGCTGATGGCCGGACTGGATATTTCTGAAAAACGTCTTCCCCAGGATGGTCGCTTTCACATGGAAATAAAGGGCCATAAAATTGATGTTCGTATGTCTACTATGCCCATTTATCATGGTGAGTCAGTCGTAATGCGTCTACTCGATCAAACAGCAGGTTTACGCACACTAGATGAAACCGGGATGCCGCCACACATTGTTGCCCGTATTCGTAAACAAATTAAACGGCCCCATGGCATGTTGTTGGTAACAGGCCCAACAGGTAGCGGTAAAACCACCACTTTGTACGGTATTTTAAGAGAGCTAAATACAGCCGACCGTAAAATTATTACAGTAGAAGACCCGGTGGAATATCAATTACCGCGCATTAACCAGGTGCAGGTGAATCATAAGATTGGTTTAGATTTCTCTAACGTGCTTCGCACCACCTTACGTCAAGACCCTGACATTATAATGGTGGGCGAGATGCGTGACCAAGAAACCGTTGAAATTGGTTTGCGAGGCGCATTAACCGGTCACTTTGTATTATCGACTTTGCATACTAATGATGCGGTCACCAGTGCATTACGTTTGCTCGATATGGGCGCGGCCAGTTATTTAGTCGCCAGTGCTTTAAGAGTGATCATTGCCCAGCGTCTTGTGCGCAGAGTGTGCCATAATTGCAGTGTCGATTATCAATTAACCCCAGCTGATACCAGTTGGTTGAAAAGTGTTTCTAAAGAAGATTTTTCACAGGCCACCTTTAAAGTAGGGACGGGCTGTCAAACATGTAGCGGTTCAGGTTACCGAGGTCGTATCGGTATTTTTGAAATACTAGAACTTGATGAGAATATGATTGATGCCATGCGTACAGGTAATCCACAGGATTTCGCCCGCGCAGCATTAAAAAGCCCTAATTTTGTTCCTTTGGCTAAATCCGCGATGGAATACTTATTTCAGGGCACCACAACTATGGAAGAGGTGTCCAAGTTGGTTGAAGATGTTAGTGAATCTTCAATTGCGTTATCACAAGATGTTATAAACCAACAAACGGCTGAGGCGTAATTATGCCCACTTATCATTATCGAGGTAGAAATGCGCAAGGTCAGTCAGTGACGGCGCAACTGGAGTCAGCGGATGAAAACTCAGCCGCGGACGCCTTGATGAGCCGTGGTATTATTCCGTTAGAACTAAGAGTGGTAAAGCCTCAAAAGACATTCTCCATTACTAGCTTGTTTGGCAGTAAAGTGTCATTGGAAGAGTTACAAATTTTTTCACGGCAAATGTACTCGCTGACTCGGTCTGGTATTCCTATTTTAAGGGCAATAGCAGGGCTGTCGGAAACCACTCATTCAGTGCGGATGAAACAAGCATTGGATGATATATCATCGCAGTTAACCGCTGGTAGACCTTTGTCTTCTGCGATGAATCAACATCAAGATGTATTCGATTCTTTATTTATTTCTATGGTTCATGTTGGTGAGAATACCGGTAAGCTAGAAGATGCTTTTATTCAATTATCTGGTTATATCGAACGTGAGCAGGAAACTCGTCGTCGAATAAAATCGGCTATGCGCTACCCCATGTTTGTGTTAATTGCGATCGCTATTGCTATGGTAATACTTAATATCATGGTTATCCCTAAGTTTGCTGATATGTTTTCACGCTTTGGTGCCGAACTCCCCTGGGCAACTAAAATTTTAATGGCAACCTCTAGTCTATTTGTGAATTTTTGGCCACATATGATAGTCGGCTTAATTGGCATAATCGTGGGTATTCGTTATTGGTTGCACAGTGAAAAAGGCGAGAAGCAGTGGGATAAATGGAAGTTACATATTCCTGCCGTAGGTTCAATCATTGAGCGTTCGACACTGGCGCGTTATTGCCGCAGTTTTTCGATGATGTTAAGTGCAGGTGTACCAATGACACAAGCGCTCAGTCTCGTTGCTGATGCGGTAGATAATGCTTACATGCATGACAAAATTGTAGGTATGCGACGAGGAATCGAGTCTGGAGAATCCATGCTTAGAGTGTCGAATCAAAGTAAGTTGTTTACACCATTAGTGTTGCAAATGGTTGCCGTTGGTGAAGAAACTGGGCAGATTGACCAACTATTAACTGACGCTGCTGATTTTTATGAGGGCGAGGTTGATTACGATTTAAAAAATCTCACCGCTAAACTAGAACCTATATTAATTGGCTTTGTTGCCTGTATCGTATTGATCCTCGCCTTAGGTATTTACCTCCCTATGTGGGATATGCTCAATGTGGTTAAAGGCTAGATTATCAATGACCTCAATAGGTGAGGAACATTTATGCTGAAACAACAAAAGGCTGATGATGACTTACTGAAAATCTATGGTCGTATAGTAGCAATAAGCATATTTTTATTGGTTTTGGCTGTTTTAGGAATTAAATATTTTAACGCCATGCCTGCTATTGCTGGTAAAAGCTTAGCCCTTGAGCATACGCGTTTTCTTAATATCACCACAATGATAAAAAGCCAGTGGCTATCAAGCGGTAGACCGAAACAACTACTGCTTAACTGGCCAAGCATGGCACCCAAGGCACCCGACAATAAAAGTGCTATAGCATCTGCTAAAGTTTTACCGCAAAGTTTAGTAGATACGTTAGGCAATCAGTTTGTTGCAACAGATAATTGGATTAGCCTGTCCGATAAAGGATGGCCGGTGATCGACAGTTTAGATGTTCCAGGATGTAAACGTTTATGGTATCAATTATTAGCGACTCAATTAACCGACATTGAGGTGAGCTATGATGCTAATGATAAAATATGTCGATATACCGCGGAAGATTCCGCTAATATCAATTATCAATTTACCTCTGGACAAGTACTTTTTTTTCAAAAAGTAGCTATAGAAAGTAAATAAATTTTAGCAAGTTGCAATAAGCTGCTAATATCAGTGGAGATATCTTAATTTTAGTGTAATGCTAAGGTGTAGATAAATCGATGGGACAATTGAAAGAGTGTATAACTTATGAAGTTGAATCAAAAAGGCTTTTCATTAATCGAGTTGGTCATTGTTATTGTGATCCTTGGGTTGCTTGCGGCAACCGCTATTCCGCGTTTTTTAAACGTGACAGAAGATGCTGAAAATGCCAGTGTTGACGGTGTGTCGGGTGGCTTAGCGACTGCGGTTGGTTTTGTGAGAGCACAATGGGAGGTCGATGGTCGTCGTAATACGTCGGTTATTTTAGACGGAACCAGTGTATCTTTAGATACTCGTTTTGGTTTCCCCACAGGAACAACCAATACTGACGTGACCTCTATGACAGATGCAACCTGCCAGGAAGTATTTAATAGCGTATTGCAAAGTGCACCGCGTAATTTACTTTATACAGCAGACGCAAGAGATCAGCGCTATACGGTTAGAGCATTAGACAATGTCGGCGGTTCGGCTACAGGGATAAACGGCACTAGTGTGGCCGGTATTGATTTATGCGTTTATCACCAAATAGCATCTTTGACGATAAATCAGACCACAGGTATAGCCACTCCCGCTCCTGACTTAAGCACAGCTGGCGCAAAAGGCGTGACATATAATCCAGGCACAGGACAGGTATTGTCGTTTACCAACAACTAATTTTTAATTTGGCTGTTAAGTTATATTAGACAATAACAGCTAAACAGACATGAATTTATTTTATTTATTTTGAGAGGCTTACTATGCAAAAATTAATGCAAAAACAACAGGGTTTCACCCTAATTGAATTAGTCGTCGTGATTATTATTTTAGGTATTTTAGCGGTTACTGCCGCGCCTAAGTTCATTAACTTGCAAGGTGATGCACGAGTGTCAGCCCTAGCGGGTATGAAAGCGGCTATTCAAGGTGGCAATACTTTAGTTTATTCAAAAGCAGCTTTATCTGGAAAAGAAAAAGCGGCTGCTCAAACGGTGACTATCGGTGGCACAACAGCGGTACCCGTTACGATAACTACTCAGTATGGCTATACTAATGCACTACAGGTTGATTTACAGAAAGCATTAGACGTTGTGTTTGACGCGGGTGCCGATGGCGCACCAACGGCGACAACTGGAACAGCTGAATGGATTATTAAAGCGAACGCTGGTACGCCTAAAACCGTTGAAATTTGGCAGAAAGGTGCTCCAGCTGCATGTAAGCTTACTTACACAGAAGCAAGTGCGACTACATTGCCTACTTATGTTATTAGCGCTGCAGCAGCTGATTGCTAAATAACATTGAGTTTAGTAAAAAAGCCTGCATTTTTGCAGGCTTTTTTACACCTGTCATTCGGGTAGCGCAAAGGTGAACTATCGTGGCGGTTCAGCTGGATGCTATTGAAAAAATGCCTACTAATCATCTTACAGACGACTTACTATTAACCTTTACTAAAAATGAACTAGAAAAGGGTAAAAAAACTTCTTTACTCATGCCAATACTAAGTTGCCATGAGCCACTTAACTAGCTTCGGTACCTTTTTGTAATCGATTTACTATCAAAGATGGTTTGTGCATCCACTTATAAATAGGCAGACAAATACTTAAAAATTTTGCCATACTATCAAGTGCTAATTGCTATTTTTTTGCTAAATTTATCGAAAGGGCAATATGGATTTAAATCGTTCAACATCAAGACTAAACGGCTTTACTTTAGTCGAGCTGGTAACCACGATAATACTGATTGGTATTGTCTCGGTTGTGGTGTTGCCGCGATTTTTTTCCAGTTCGAGTTTTAGTGCATACACGTTACGTAATGAATTTATTTCAGAGCTTCGTCAAGCTCAATTAAGAGCACTGAATAACACCGACCGATGCTATGAGGTCAATGTTACTGCAACGGGTTATCAGTTACGCCATTATAGTGCTCGCGCAGGTAATAGCTGCGCTACACTCATTCGCACTGAGGCTGTACAAAACTATAGTGGTGGCGCTTCCATCAGTTTAGTCGCATCGGCTAGCCAGTCATTTAACATCACTTTTGATAGTTTAGGTCGAATGTTATCACCCAGTTGTACTGGTGCGTGTTTCAATATTAATGCCGATGACATTTTAAAAGTGGCGGTTGAGTCTGAGGGTTATATTTATGCTTTATAACTCGAGTTGTTTGAGTCAGCCGTTGCAGTGTTTAGTGCGCTCGCACCTAACGTCGCTTAATCGGCGTAACACCGGCTTTTCACTGATTGAATTAGTGGTGGGAATGTTAGTGATCAGCATCGCGATTGTGATGATGACATCGATGTTTTTTCCCCAAGCCGATAGATCCGTTGAGTCACTGCACCGGATGCGCTCTGCTGAATTAGCCCATTCTGTGATGAATGAGATTTGGGGTAAACGCTATGATCAACAAACCAATCCTAATGGTGGAGTGCCTGCTTGTAATAGTCCATTAGGCTTGCTTTGCTCTGCAGCCTTGGGTTCTCCGGTCTTAGCCTTAGGGCCTGATGGTGAGACTCGTGACAATTATAATGATGTAGATGATTATAATGGATTGAATATCAATTCATTGATGTTTAACTCAAACAAAACCTATGCTGCTGTTTATATTAATTTTGGTCTGAGTGTTGAGGTGAAGTACGTTGATGCCACCACTCAGGCTGCTAAGCTGATTTCGGTCAATGTCACTACGCCCAGTAATGAAGTGATCACTTACCAAGCCGTAAGGAGTAATTACTGATGCGAGTGATTACTCAATCGAAATGGTCTAAACAAGCCGCTTTTACGCTTGTAGAAATGGTCGTGGTTATTCTTATTTTAGGCATAATTGTGGTTGGTGTTAGCAGCTTTGTCATTTTTGGCACGCGTATTTTTGTGGAATCGAGCGCGGTGGATCAAGTATTAAGCCAAAGTCGTTTTGGGGTCGAGCGGATGACTCGAGAGATACGCAGCGCACTGCCTAATTCAACCCGTTTACTGACAGCAGCAGATGGCAGCTACCAGTGTATAGAATTTGTTCCTGTTACTGCCAGTACATCCTACGTTAATGCACCAATCGCACCGGCTGCAACAAGTAATACACTGAGTGCAATTGTCATTAATCAAACCATTTTAGCAGGGCAATGGGCGATTATTTATCCGCTAACCGCAAGTGAAATTTATAATCCAACCGGCAGTACTGCAAAACGATTTCTAATATCAAATGTTAGCACCAGTGGCGATCAAGTTGACTTAACCTTTGGCGCATCCATTCGATTTACTGAAGCTTCGCCATTAAAGCGGCTTTATCTAACCGCGCAACCTGTGAGCTATTGTGTTGAAAATCAAGCTAATGGCACCTCAGACTTAACCCGTTACGCCAATTATGGTTATCAAAACAGTCAGCCAGCCCCGGCAGCAATGGCCAACAGGGTGATAATGGCGCAAAATATTATCAACAGTTTATTAATTGAGCCCGCCATAATCTTAACACCATCCAGTTTGGTCACTAATGCGATTGTGCATATTGAACCTAGGTTTAGTGTCAATGGTGAGTCGTTTAAATATCAGCATCAGGTACAGGTGATCAATGTTCCTTAAATTGTCGATAAAATCACACCAACAAGGCAGCGCGTTAGTGATTGGTATTTTTGTGCTAATAGTGATGTTTTTACTCGCGGCAAGTTTACTGCGCATTGTTGATGATTCTGATGCCTCTATTTCTATGGAAGTATGGGGCGCACGGGCACTTAATAGTGCCAACAGTGGTGCCGATGCTGCGTTAGCACAACTGTTTCCTTTAAATGCCGCAACTGCATTATGCACCAATGTGAGTTCAACCTGGACACCTCCTGCTAATGCGGTTGGATTTCATGGTTGCAGTGTCACCATTACCTGTAATAGCGCTACAGTCAGTTCCCTTACTCAGTACCGTATTAGCAGTAAGGCCGTGTGTGAAACCGGAGCCTGTGGCGCTAACAGCAGTACTGACTGTTTAAGAGTGCAAAGGCAAGTAGAGGTAGAAGCCCGTGGGAATTAAATTGATATCGCGAATTTTTACCTGTGTTGGTGTAATAACGACGTTATTTGCTACGACCGTATTTGCATTTGATGTTGTTGATGAATCAGTGACCTGGCCTGCAGTGGCGCAAGGACATCATCAAAACAACAATAATAGTTGTCATCAAATCTCTAGCCCGCAACTCTCTCTGCAGGGGGGCTCTCGCATTAACGGCACTTTGGGGGCAGATCTGGCCTATTGCTCTAATAATAGTGGTTCAGGCTTACCTAATAATAGCTGCGATACCGCCTCTGGAGGTGATCGTTTTTGTACTGTCACAGGCAGTGATATCCGAGGCTTGAGCTTAAACGGCAACAATGCATTTAAAACCAGCAATGGTGCTGGTGGTGGTGTAGGGTCTTGTACCGCAAATCAAAATATTAGTTTGGGTAATACTGGCCAAAATCAATTCAGTTCAATTGCATTGTATTCAGCCTGTACTGTTACCCTCTCTTCAACCCAACAAGAGTATCGATTTCAGTCTATAGAAGCCGGAAGTGGTGCTAAGTTGGTTTTCCCCGCAGGGGACTACTGGATAAATTCTTTAACATTAAATCAAAATGCACAGATAATATTACAGGGAAATGCACGCATTTTTATTGGTAATAACATTCAATTAAACGGCGCTAAAATTAACGAAACCAATACTCATTCGTTACAGTTAATTGCCTATAAAAATCTGAGTTTAACTTCCGGAGCGATTATTGGTGGGCGTGTTTATAGTGATGAAACCTTAACCATTGATAATAACTCAATTATTAATGGTCGGGTTACATCGCGATATTTAACTATTAACTCAAATGGCCAAATTAATGATGCTTCAGTGGCTGTGCCTTTTCATATTCAATATGGCAAAGCAACCACAACTAGCATTACTTTTACCACTGCCTTTCCAACGGGTGTTAAGCCCTTGGTGTTTCTAATGCCAACGGTTTCAACCAGTAATAGTAATAATGATGGTCCCGCGTCAGCATTACTTGGTAATGTGACCGCACAAGGTTTTACCTGGTCAAAGCAAGAGCCTGAATCACCCACCAATCAATATATTCCTTCTAATAATATGCCAGAGGTGCATTGGATAGCCGTGACCCCTGGTAATTATGATTTACCTAATGGCACTAAGCTTATAGCCGGTTCAGTTAATTATAATCAAGCATTGTTTGGGTCTAACTCACCTTATACACCCGTTACGCTGCCTGCTAGCCAGGATGTATTGCTGAATCAAATTCAAACCCGCAATAACAATTGTTGGTTTACTAGTACCTCACAATTTACCTCGACGGGTATTGAACTGGCATTAGACACTTCTGAAGTAAGAGATAATAGCGCTCGCTGCCAACCGGGGGGGTTGAATAATAGCCAAATTCAGAATGAGACCATTGGTTATTTATCATTAAAATCAGGCAGCGGAGCAATGGTGCTCGCAGGTGAAAATACCAATTACCATTTTGGTAAATCGCAAACCTTCACAGCAAGTGGCATACAAGACCTTGCTTACCAATGTGGCGACACAACACCGTTAATCGGATTCACTGTTCCCCCTGTATTAGTTGCAGGCAAAAATAGCCGTAATGGGGGGGATGGCGGTTGGTTACGTCGTTGTCAATTAACTAATAGCCTGGTCAGTATGGTTAATGATGAGGATACTTATCGAGATACAGATAGAAGACACATTTTTGAAAATTATAGCTTTGTTGCCATTGAGCGCTTAACCAAAGTGAGACAATGTTTTACTGATGACTTTCAGCGCAGCAGTGTGGGCAATGACTGGGTTGTGTCAAATAGTGGTGGTGGTTTTACCCCTTCTATTGTGAACAATCGCTTGCGGGTAACTCAGGCGGCCGGTAATCAAGCCACCTCTTCAACCTATCAACGCTTATTTCCAGCAGCAAATAATCTCGTTGAAATTGAATTTGATCACTATGCCTATGGCGGTAGTGGCGCCGATGGTATCGCCTTTGTGCTTTCAGATGCAGCGGTTACCCCACAGGCTGGCGCGTACGGTGGACCCTTGGGATATGGTGCTAGGTCGAACGTCAATGGTTTTGCTGGTGGCTGGTTAGGGTTTGGTATTGATGAATATGGTAACTTTTCAACTGAAGGCGGACCAAGTGGCCCAGGAAGAAGGCGTCAGTCTGTCGCGGTTCGAGGTTCCGGGGCTGGCACGCTAGGTTATCCTTACTTACGCGGCTCTTGTAATAATGGCACCACTAATACGGGGGGAAGCTGTCTTAGTCCAACGGTGGATAATAATAATGTGACCCCTGCGCATCGTTACCGCATTACCGTTGACTCGAAAATAGCTGGTCAATCGATTGTTAAAGTTGAACGGAACAGTGGTAGTGGTTTTGTTGAAATCATCCCCGCATTTAATGCCGCAGCTATTAGTACGCAGGCTGCTGTGCCCGCAGACTTCTTACTCTCTTTGACCGGTTCTACAGGTGGGGCGACTAACAACCATGAAATAGACAACGTCGAAATTTGTGCGCTGGACTCAAGGCCGATTGGCGTAGTGATTGATCATTTTGAATTTACCCACAGTGGCAGCGGGCTAACCTGTGGCCCTGAAACATTAACCCTTAAAGCTTGTGCCAATGCCGATTGTAGTCAAACAGTACCAGATTTTGTTACCGCCACGCTAAGTCCCGCCACAGTGACTGGCGGCGGAGGCTGGGTTGGTGGTAATGTTGTCAGTTTTAGTGGCGGCGCTACTACACTGCAATTGAATCGCAATACTGTAGGCACAGTGGTGGTTGATGTAACTGGCTCAACACCTGGTGCTAAACCTTTCAGCCAGACCTTATGCCGTATTGCTGGCGGTACTGCATCTGCTGCTAATTGCACACTGACGTTTGCCGACAGTGGTTTTATTTTTGATGTGCCCGATAAGTTAGCTAATAAACCTGCGCCAGACATAGTGGTTAGTGCGGTTAAAAAGAGTGATATTACCAAGCAATGTATTCCAAGTTTTGCCAATGTGTCTAAAAATGTCGCTTTTTGGAGCACTTATACCAGCCCCTCAGTGCCTATTAATGGCCAAAGTGTGTCAGTAAATGGTACCAATGTGGGTAAAACAAGCGCGACTGCAACCAATATAGCACTTGCATTTGATGCCTTAGGCAAGGCGAAAATTACTGTGAATTATCCTGATGCGGGCCAGCTTCAACTCGATGCGAGATATACCGGCACGGGTAATGAGCAAGGGTTAATTATGTTAGGTAATGATCCCTTTGTGAGTTTTCCGGTAGGTTTATGTATTACGCCGCAGGATACAGGTGCCCAATGTGTAGCAGGCAACAGCAGTTGTAATGTGTATAAAAAAGCCGGGGAATCATTTAACTTACTCATTCAAGGTAAAGCTTGGCAAATTGATGGTGATACTAATTACTGTGACAATCTCAACACCTCTAACTATGCCCACAGCAATATTATATTAGGTCATAGTATAGTTGCGCCTTCAGGTGGCGAGCTTGGGACTGTGTCTAACGTAAGTTATGCTCAAGTGGCCCAAACAACCAACACTAGTATTGTGCCTCAATCAATCAGTGAAGTTGGGGTATTTAAGTTCTCGGCTAAACCGCCTACTAATTATTTAGGCTCCAGCTTTTATGATATTCCCTTAGCACAATCACCAAATATTGGCCGCTTTGTACCAGATAGATTTGTGGTGAGCGGTGTAAGTGTATTACCAGCCTGTGGCGTGTTTAGTTATATGGACCAGCCTTTCCCATTGTCGATGAATCTTACGGCTTACAATATATTTTCGAGTGTGACCAAAAACTATCAAGCCGCCTTTGCAAAAGGGACGGCTCAGTTAGTAGGCGAAAATAGTAATAATGGTACTGAGCTGTCAAACCGCCTCAGTAGCCTACCTGTCAATGCGGCGTCATGGGTTGCCGGTGTGGCTACGGTCGATGCAAGTTATCGTGCTAAATTTGCTCGCACAACGGCGCCTAATGTTGATGGGCCTTTTAGCGCGTTAGATATCGGCGTGAAGGTTTTTGATAATGACACTAATATTGCGTTTGTCGCCGATCCAGACATGCGCGCAGACACAGCGGGCAATTGCACTACGCCATCAAATACTTGCAGTGCCAAACGCATCACTACTCAGGATTTACGTCATGGCAGGGTCACTATGGATAATACCTATGGACCTGAAAATGAAATATTACGCATGCCAACCTATGTACAATATTGGAACGGCGGTCAGTGGGTTGTCAATGTTGGCGATAGTTGCAGCGTAATTAATGGCAGCTTATCTGGAGCAGAAATTTATACTCCGACTAAGGTTGCAGGTCAAACGGTAACAAGAACAAATAATAGTACTAATATTTCTGTAGGGAAGATGACCTTGTTCTGGCAAAATACAGGTACGAATAATTATCGTGGTCAAGTGCAAGCACCTGCGCAAGTTGATAGTTGGCTGCAATGGTATTGGAATTACGACACGAGTTCGGTCAATTTATTGGTTAACCCCCAGGCAAGTGCTTTTTTTGGTCGTTATCGAGGCCATGATAGAATTATTTACTGGGAAGAAGTAAGGCAATAATGACGATTTATGTGCTAATTCACTTTTTCACTGGACCATTTAGCCTATTTAAGGGCTCTTTTTAAAAAAATATAGTCAGATTAGCAATTGTTAACCCTCACGGTCTTGTGGATTGTGGGTGTGATTGATAAAGTTAGCTGATTTTTTTCTTCTGACTTCACAGAATACAGGCCTGATACATGTTCAAAAAGCTGCGCGGCATTTTTTCTAACGACCTATCGATCGATTTAGGTACGGCAAACACTCTTATTTATGTTCGCGATGAAGGTATCGTGTTAAACGAACCCTCAGTAGTTGCTATTCGTGGTGAGCGAAACGGTAATGGGCCCAAATCAGTGGCAGCAGTCGGAACCGAAGCAAAACAAATGCTTGGCCGAACACCTGGCAATATTCAAGCTATTCGCCCAATGAAAGATGGCGTAATTGCAGATTTTTATGTGACAGAAAAAATGTTGCAGCACTTTATCAAACAAGTGCATAACAATAGCTTTTTCCGCCCAAGTCCTCGCGTATTAGTTTGTGTGCCAGTTGGTGCTACGCAAGTTGAACGTCGTGCGATACGTGAATCGGCAATGGGTGCAGGTGCTCGTGAGGTTTACTTAATTGAAGAACCTATGGCTGCTGCAATTGGTGCTGGTTTACCAGTATCTGAAGCAACCGGTTCTATGGTTGTCGATATCGGTGGTGGTACTACTGAAGTGGCAATCATTTCGTTAAATGGTGTGGTGTATTCATCATCGGTTCGTATCGGTGGTGACAAGTTTGATGATGCCATTATCAATTATGTTCGTCGTAATTATGGTTCGTTAATTGGTGAAGCTACCGCAGAACGTATCAAGCACTCTATTGGTACTGCTTACCCAGGTGATGAAGTGCTTGAAATTGAAGTGCGTGGTCGTAACTTGGCCGAAGGTGTTCCAAGAAGCTTTACGTTGAACAGCAACGAGATTTTAGAAGCATTGCAAGAGCCATTATCAGGTATTGTTAGTGCCGTTATGGTTGCCCTTGAGCAATCTCCTCCTGAATTAGCGTCTGATATTTCAGAGCGCGGTATGGTACTAACAGGTGGCGGCGCATTACTTCGTGATTTAGATCGCTTATTAATGCAAGAAACCGGCATTCCAGTCATGGTAGCGGATGATCCACTGACGTGTGTTGCGCGTGGCGGTGGTAAAGCGTTAGAAATGATCGATATGCATGGTGGCGATTTGTTCTCTGAAGAGAACTAATCAATCCCCTCATTAAGCGGCGAAGTGTGTTAGCTTTTGGCTATTGGCAAGAAGGACTATTTGGCTTTGCCGCCTAATTTTTTATGAAACCAATTTTTGTTCGTGGTATTTCACACCAATTCCGTCTCACACTGGCTATTATTTTGTCGGTGGCATTATTTGTTGCCAACGATCGCCTTGAGCCTGTTCGCCAATCTCTTTCTTCCTTATTAAGTCCATTACAATATTTAGCTAATGTCCCCGGTTTGATGCTTGATTGGACTGCTGAAGCCTTGGCGACGCGTAATATGCTGGCGGTACAAAATAAAACGCTAATGGATCAGCAGTTATTAATGTCAGAGCGTTTACAACGTTTTGAGCATTTACGCCAAGAAAATGTCCGCTTAAGAGCACTTTTAGGGTCACCAGTACATATGGAATCCCGCAAAGTGGTTGCAGAAGTGATGGAAGTGGCTAGCGATCCATTTCGTCAGTTAGTGGTTCTCAATCATGGTCAGCGAACCGGTGTGTTTGTAGGCCAGCCAGTGGTTGACGCAAAAGGTGTTGTGGGTCAGGTCATTGAGGTCAGTGAATTAACCAGTCGAGTGTTATTGGTTTCAGATGCTAGCCATGGTATTCCGGTGCGTGTAACCCGCAATGATGTGCGTGCTATTGCAAATGGTACAGGTGAAATTGATCAAGTTGAGTTACGGCACGTAGCAAAAAGCACTGATGTTATTGCTGGTGACTTATTAGTGACTTCTGGCCTAGGTAATCGTTTTCCTGAAGGCTACCCTGTTGCTAGGGTGACATCTGTGTCACGGGACGATGGCCAAAGTTATGCTGTTATAAATGCCCAACCTTTGGCTGCTTTAGACCGTATTCGTTATGTGTTATTGATTTGGCCCGGTGAAGCAGATGATAAGCCTTTTTGGCCTATTTTACCGGCCGTAGAGCAGACTGATAACAATAACACTGTCGAACCAAAAATTGATTCAGGCGTTGCAATCGAGCCCACTCCCGATAGCGCGACGCAGCAAGAGCCCTCAAGCGAAATGCAGCCGAATCAAGTACAGCCCAATCAAGTGCAACAAACGCAAACACAGTCTATTCCTGTGCAACCAACCCCAGCACAGCCAATTCAAACACAATCAACTCAAACACAGTCAACCACAGAGGTGAGACAATGAGCGCTCACATCCCCAATGGCCGTTTGGTGGTTTGGATTACATTATTTATTGGCATGATGTTCCAGATTATGCCATTGCCCCATGTGGTTGCTGCATGGCGTCCTGATTGGCTGTTGATGGTGATGATATATTGGGCAATGGCATTGCCGCACCGTTATAGTATTTTGACGGCCTGGGTATTAGGCGTGCTATTGGACGTATTACTTGGCGCCACATTAGGGATAAGAGGGTTAGCTTTCGCACTCATAACTTATGTTGTTGTGATGCATTTTCAACGCTTACGAAATTTTCCCCGTTGGCAACAAACACTGCTGATTGCAATGTTTATTTGTATCTATCATTTTGTTATTTATTGGGCCGAATATGTGCTCGTTGGCAAAACGCCTTTCAAAACCGATATGTTTTTACCTGCATTTTCAAGCGTACTAATTTGGTGGTGGGTATTTTGGATACTGAGAAATATTCGCCGTAGGTATAAAGTACGTTAGTTGCTTAACATCAGCGTAATTGATTTGTTGATACTATAGCTGCTCATTAGGGGCTGATTTTAAAGAGAGTGTAATTCAAATGACTTGGGTTTTAGCTTCCACTTCACCTAGACGAAAACAACTGTTTGCCCAGGCTGGATTTTCAATTGCTGACTTTTCCTTTGAGCAGGTGTCCCCTGATATTGATGAAACGCCATTAACGAACGAGTCTGCTGCTGATTATGTGGTTCGTCTTGCGTTAGAAAAAGCGCAAGCTGGATTGTTATTAGTGCCAACGCTAACAGATGCCAAGGTGTTAGGATCAGATACGTCAGTAGTGCTTGAAGGCAAAATTTTGGGTAAACCGCAAAATGCTGCTGATGCGAAACATATTTTGCGTCAACTGTCAGGTCATACCCATCAAGTGATGACAGCTGTCGCCATGACCGATGGTACACATGCGTATAGCCGACTTTGTGTTACCGATGTGACCTTTTGCACTATTACCGACACTGAAATTGACACTTATATAGCCACTCAAGAACCAATGGATAAAGCCGGTGCTTACGGTATTCAGGCGCTTGGAGGTTGTTTTGTTGAGACGATTAAAGGCAGCTATTCTGCCGTTGTCGGCTTGCCGTTAGTAGAAACACGACAATTAATGCAGCTAATGGCTCAACCGTGAATACAGAAATAACACACAAATCATTTTAATTTTCATGTTAGCTCTTTACTCATCATTTAATTGAACAAGAGCAAGCATGTGACCTGAATACTGGTGGCTTATGAATATCAAAGCACAGCGTAAGAAAGGATCGGAATTACTGATAAATGTCACACCTACAGAGGCGCGCGTAGCCTTAATTGAACATGGTGTGTTACAAGAAGTGCATATTGAGCGTCGGATGAAACGAGGCTTAGTTGGTAATATCTATAAAGGCAAAATCAGCCGAGTTTTACCCGGCATGCAGGCTGCCTTTGTCGATATTGGTTTAGATAAAGCCGCATTTTTACATGCCTCAGACATAGTACCGCACACAGAATGTGTCGCCGATGTTGAAAAAGGCCACTTTGTCGTACGTGATATCGCCGAACTTGTGCGCCAGGGGCAAGATATAATGGTGCAAGTGGTTAAAGATCCGCTTGGCACAAAAGGCGCTCGATTAACCACAGATATCACCTTACCGTCTCGTTACTTAGTCTTTATGCCAGGTTCAAGCCATGTGGGTGTATCACAACGGATTGAGCTTGAAGATGAACGCGCCCGTCTGAAAAATATTACCTTACCTTATGTTGATGAAGATGGTGGTTTTATTATTCGCACCGCCGCGGAAAATATAGGTGAAGACGAACTGGCACAAGATGCGGCTTTTTTACGTCGAGTGTGGGCTAAAGTCAGTGAGCGCCGTAAGCGCAAAGGTGCTTGTTTACTTTACCAAGACTTAGCTTTACCGGTGAGAATTATTCGCGATTTTGTCGGCACTGATCTTGACAATATTAAAGTCGATTCTAGACGTACTTTTGCTGAACTACAGCAATTTGCACAGGAGTTTATGCCTGAAATCGCGCAAAAGATTGAGCTTTATGAAGGTCCTGCGCCCATTTTTGAACTGTACGATGTTGAAAATGAAATTCAGCGAGCGCTAGGTCGTAAGGTTGAGCTTAAATCCGGCGGGTATTTGATTATCGATCAAACCGAAGCTATGACAACCGTCGATATTAATACCGGTGCATTTGTTGGCCATCGAAATCTTGAAGAAACCATCTTCAATACCAATCTCGAAGCCACTCAAGCTATTGCCAAGCAACTTAGGTTACGTAACTTAGGTGGCATTATCATTATCGACTTTATTGATATGCTCAGTAGTGAGCACCAGGCGCGGGTATTAGAAAGTTTAAATGCCGCATTAGCGCTAGACAGAGTAAAAACCAGTGTCAGTGGCTTTTCAGGGCTTGGGCTGGTGGAAATGACCCGCAAGCGAACCCGCGAGAGCTTAGAGCATGTTGTGTGTGGTGAATGCCCAGCCTGTTTAGGCACAGGTTCCATGAAGACAGTAGAAACCGTCTCTTATGAAATTTTCAGAGAAATCATTCGTCTCAATCGTGCATACAAAGCAGATGAGTTTTTATTGTATTGTTCACCTGCGGTTTATATGAGCTTTAGTGGTGATGAAAGTCATTTATTGGCTGAGCTTGAGGTGTATATAGGTAAACGTATTCGTCTGCAAAATGAAACCCTGTACACTCAAAATAAATATGATGTGGTGATGATGTAGTGTGGTTACCACGTCTGACAGCTATTGGGCGCACCAGCTTACAAGTACTCGCTATTTTGCTAGTACTTTTTGCGCTTGGGGTCAGTCTTATTCGGGGCTTGTTGCCCCATATTCCAGAAGTTCGCCAAGAAATACTGATTTATGTGGAAAAAAACTATGGAGTAAAGCTGCAGTTGGAAGGATTGTCAGCGAAATGGCAAGCCTATGGACCAGCGTTAACTGTCACTAACCTAGTGTTACCACCGCAAGATAATCTACCGATAACCTTAATCAGTGAGCAGGTCAATATCAAACTCGATTTTTGGCAATCATTACTGACATTATCGCCGCAAATAGAAACGGTCAGCTTTGATAAGGTCCGTATCGCAATCGATGTAGATAATTTATCCAATCAAAGCACATCATCAACACCCATAACCAATATGGATTGGCTGTATGCTTTTTTACTCGAACAATTAGGCCACTTTTCTATTAATAATGTTTCAGTACAACTGAACAGTTCTTTGCATCAATTTCGGCCTATTTTTATTGATAACTTAGTTTGGCTCAATCAAGGCGGCGAGCACCGGGGCGAGGGGAGCTTATTTGTTGATGATCAAGCATCTGATAAAGAGTCGTTATCATTACAAATTGCATTACAAGGTAATGGTTATCAGCCTGAATCGATAAAGGGTGATATTTATATTGCCGCCGCAGCACTCGATATTGGTGAGTGGGCCTCAAGGCGAATTAATCCCCAAAGTGATGTAAATAATATCAGTTTTAAAGGTGTGGTTAATTTTGAAGCCTGGTTCAGTTTCGCCGAACGTAATATTCAAGATGGTCAGTTAATATTTCAACCAAGCTGGTTAGAATGGGATGATAAGCGCCCTAAAACCGGCGGGATTTTTGACACCAGTTTCGATGTCACATCGAATACCAAACCTGATAAAGAAGCAGATATAACACAAAATGCAGTAAATGCAGTAAATGCAGTAAATGCAGTTGAAGCTCGCAATACACAGCGTTTCGATATCAAAAATGGTCAATTAACCTGGCAAAATACCCCTGAAGGATGGCAGATTCAAAGTCATCAGTTAGCTATTGAGTCAAATCAAAAAACCTGGCCTGAACTGAGTTTATCGCTGGCGTATCATAACGCGCAATTATTTGGCCAACTGAATAAAATTAACTTAAATAATCTTGCCCCGTTATTACCGCTAATCCCCAGCGTAGGCCATGATGATGTGCAGCTGTGGCGGGATATTAATGTACAAGGCGATATCGGCCCCATAAAGCTTTATAAAGCTAAAGATAAACCGTGGGCGGCATCAGCCAGCTTAAGTCAGTTAACATGGCAAGCATTTGAACAGTTACCAGGTCTTAGTCCCGTTGATTTACATTTATCCTGGGCAAATAACACCTTACAGGCAGATCTGCCAGAGCAAGATTATAATATAGATTTTGCAGGCGGTTTTAATCAACCTTTACAGTTAACAGGTCAAACATTATCGGTTAGTTTTGATCTTAAAGACATGCGACTCACTGCGCCAGATATTGCCTTTTATAATGATGACATTCGTTTGCAGGCAGCGCTTAATCTTCATCTTGGCGATAATCCTTATATGGCGTTAGCGGCTAATCTTGATATTACCGATGTGGCTAAAGCCAGTGATTATTTTCCTTTAATGGCGATGTCGCCTAGTCTTGTCGAGTATTTAGACAGCGGCTTACAGGCAGGGCATATTGAACAGGCGAATGTACTGTGGCGAGGCGCTTTTAATCGTTATCCCTATGTTGATTTTGATGGGGTATTTCAAGCTGAGTTCAATATTAACCAAGCCGAGTTTAAGTTTCAGCCAGATTGGCCTGCGGTAAAACAGCTAGATTTATATGCTTTTTTTGAAAATAAGCTAATGGATCTCACCATTAACTCAGGCAAGTTAGGCCAGGTGGCTGTTGATGGCACCAAAGTGTGGATCCCTGAGCTAGGCGCTAAGTCTTTGTTGCGAGTTGATGCTGATTTATGGATGGATGCACAAGCGGCAGCGCAAGTTATTAACGCCTCACCACTTAAATCGAGCGTGGGCTCAACCCTTGCTGTGGTGCAGGTTAAACAAAACCTGAATACGTTGTTAGATCTGTCGATTCCGTTATTTAAAGGCGAAAATCCGTTAATTAAAGGCATCGTCCGTTTCGAAAATAATCCGGTGTTTATTAGCCAGCCAGGTGTTAATTTAACGCAAGTCAATGGTGATTTAAGTTTTGAAAATAACTTGGTCACAGGAAAAAACCTAAAAGCTAAACTATTTGGCCAGCCGCTGCAATTTAGCTTTGCCACTAAAGAAAAAGGCCGTCAGCTAGCGTTAGATGTCGACTTTAGAGGCAATATGGATATTGCATCTTTACCGACATCTTTTAATCATCCGCTGAGCGATTACTACCAAGGTGCTCTCGATTGGACAGGCCAGTTAATGATGATGTTTGGCGATCAAGGCTATAGTTTGCGCGCCCAAGCAGAAACAGACCTTCAAGGGGTAAGTGTGTCGTTACCCGCTCCCTTTGCTAAAACCGTTGAGCAGTCGCAAAAATTGTCTGCCGACATTATGGGTGACAACAAACAAATTACAGTCAATGTTAAGCTGAGCGATCAAGCTGAATTTTGGGGTGGCCTAGGGGATAAAGACGGTAACGCTTTGCAGTTTTATGACTTAATGTTAGGGCGAAACTTTAAGTTTGGTGACACATTGAGCCAACAAGATGGCGTTATTCATATTGACCTTAAGCAAGCCAATCTAACCGAATGGTTGCCCATTATTCGCGGTTTTACTGCATCGACAGCAGAAACTGTTGTCAGCGCTAACCCAGAGCCATTGGTTGCATCAAAGTCGACGTTTCCTGCTTTAAAACAAATTAATGCCAGTATTGATCAGTTCAATTTACTGGCGCAAAACTTTGAACAGCTAAAACTGACAGCCAGTCCCATCGATGAGGTCTGGCGATTTAATGTCAACTCGACACAGTTTGAAGGGCGAGTTGATTTTTATAAAAACTGGCGGGAGCAAGGGCTTAAAATTGTGGCCGACAAGCTGCACTTAGCACCCGTTGTAAAAGACAGCCAAGATGCAGAATACAGCCCCGACACTCTGCTTGATAGTTTGCCGCCGCTGGCTATTGATGTTGATGACTTTACAGTCTTTGATATGCAATTTGGTCATCTGCAAATGCAAGCCAATCCTTATGATCAAGGGTATCGTTTTCAAACGGTGTCATTAACGCACCCAGTATCTAATATTAGTTTACAGGCCAAAGGCGCATGGACCAAAAATAGCATCGGCACCATGACTCAATTTGATGTTAAATTGAATGCCGATAAGTTTGATGATTTATCAGCATTGTTAGGCATTAATCCTGGCTTGCAAGATGCACCTTTAGGGTTTATGGGTGATTTTTCATGGCAAGGTGCGCCCTATAACTTTTCGCTTGAAACCTTAAATGGCAAAATTAAATTTGATATGGGTAAAGGGCATTTGTCGGAAATAAGTGATAAAGGGGCGAGAATATTTTCACTTTTCAGCTTAGATTCTATTTTACGCAAACTGTCATTTGATTTTTCAGACGTGTTTGGTTCAGGTTTATATTTTAATAGCTTTAAGGGTAACTTAGACATTAAAGATGGCGTGGTTAAAACCACCGACACAGAAATGGATGCCGTGGCGGGCAATATGAAAGTGCGCGGTTATACAGATTTAACCACTCAAAGCCTAAATTACGACATCCGCTTTATGCCTCAATTAGCATCCAGTGTGCCAACCGTGGTATTTTTAAGTACTAGCGCCTGGACATTAGGTATTGGTGCATTTGCACTGACGAAGGTATTGGAGCCAGTGATTGAGATTATTTCTGAAATAAGATTTCGCTTAAAAGGCACCATGGATAACCCTGAACTCCAAGAGTTAGAGCGCAAAAGCAAAGAGATTGTTATTCCAGAGTCGATATTACGTGAGAATGGTATTTTTCCGGGCGCTGAAGATGTGACTGCCGATGGCAAAGGCACACAAGAGCCATCATCAAAGGGTGAAGCTAATAGTCCTGCGCCTCAAGCGCCAGCCTCAAAAGACGCTGGAACTCAATCAGAAAACGAAACCGGTGATAAACCATTAACCGCCCCCAGTGTTAATGCCAGTAATCTGCGATATTTGAAAAGGGACAGTTATGCAAATCAGTTTGTTACAATGTCAAAGCAGTCGAGACGTTCAGGCCAATCTGGCTTTTATCAACGCGCAGCTTAACCTATTACCTCGACAACCTTCACAACCGCAGTTAGTGGTTTTACCTGAATGCAGTTTGTTATTTGGCGGTCATGAGTCACAGCAATTACAATATGCAGGCACTGATGACAACGGTGAACTTAAACAAGCATTAGCCGATTTAGCACAAAAGCATCAGGTTTATATGGTCGCAGGGACGATTCCAATGCGTGCCGATGACCATAGGGTTTATAGCCGCAGTTATTTATTCAATGATAGTGGTGAAACCTTAGGCTCATACGATAAGCTGCACTTATTTGATGTAGAGGTTGCCGATGGCACTAAGACTTATCGTGAAAGTGATACCTTCCACCCAGGTTCCCGTATTACGGTTGTTGATACTCCTTTTGGCAAGGTTGGCCTAGCGATTTGTTACGACATTCGCTTCCCTGATGTGTTTCGTGCACTGCGCTTAGCCGGAGCTGATATTATTGCATTACCTTCGGCCTTCACTAAAGTGACCGGAGCTGCGCATTGGCAAGTATTGTTACAGGCCAGGGCAATTGAAACCCAATGCTACCTACTTGGCGCAGGGCAATGGGGGCAACATAATGAAGGTAGCCGAGAAACCTGGGGCCACAGCATGATTGTTGACCCCTGGGGGAAAGTGATTGCCGAACTACCCGAAGGGTTAGGTTGGGTTCAAGCCGAGATAGATTTAAAACAAGTAACAGAAATTCGCCAACAAATGCCTGTGTTAGGGCATAATCGTTTTATTGCTCCCGCGCTGGCTAAATAGAAGCTGCGGGTTGATTAGATTGAATAAAGAGAATATGAATGCCTTTTTTATCGCAAGTTGAGCAAAGCTTATTTCAAGGTGGACTGACAATCGATGGCCTGCAAGATTATTTAGCCATCATTCACCAACATCAAATTGACTTCTCTGATCTGTATTTTCAAGGCAGTCGCCATGAGTCTTGGGTACTGGAAGATGGCATCATTAAAGAAGGCAGTTTTCATATTGAGCGGGGAGTGGGCGTGCGCGCCATTACCGGCGAAAAAACCGGTTTTGCTTATGCAGATGAAATTAGCCCCGCAGCATTAGATGCAGTAGCACGAGCGGCCCGTGGTATAGCGATTGCCGGTGAACAGCACAAAGTCAAAGCCTTTAGCCGCACTAAAACTATTCAACTGTACGATAGTGCTGACCCTATTGCGGCGATGGATGAAGTCAAAAAAATTGATTTGCTAAAGCAAGCGGATGCGTATATTCGCAGCTTAGATAGCCGGGTTATTCAAGCTGTGATCAGTTTATCTGGCGTGCATGAAGAAATTCTCGTCGCGGCCAGTGACGGTACTCTAGCTGCTGATGTGCGCCCATTAGTGCGTTTTAACTGTAGTGTTATTTTAGAAGAAAACGGCAAGCGTGAACGCGGCAGTGCTGGTGGCGGTGGTCGACATGATTACAGCGTATTTTTAACCACGGACGATGCAGGACTGCCACACAGTTTTGAGTTTGCCCGTGAAGCAGTGCGCCAAGCACAGGTGAATATTCATGCCATCGATGCTCCAGCGGGTGAGATGGCCGTAGTACTCGGCAATGGCTGGCCTGGGGTATTGCTGCATGAAGCAGTAGGACATGGCTTAGAGGGTGACTTTAACCGTAAAGGCAGCAGTGCTTTTAGTGGCAAAATTGGCCAGTCGGTAGCATCAAGTTTAGTGACAGTGGTTGATGATGGCACCATGAAAAATCGCCGTGGATCATTAAGTATTGATGATGAAGGCGTGCCGACCCAAAAAACCACTCTGATTGAAAACGGTATCTTAAAAGGCTATATGCAAGACAAGCTTAACGCTCGATTAATGGGTGAAGCGTCTACAGGTAATGGCCGCCGTGAATCTTATGCTCATTTACCTATGCCACGTATGACGAATACTTACATGGAAGCGGGTCAATCTAACCCAGCCGACATTATCAAGTCAGTTAAAAAGGGTATTTACGCGCCTAATTTTGGTGGTGGGCAAGTGGATATTACTTCAGGTAAATTCGTGTTCTCAGCTTCTGAAGCTTATTTGATTGAAAATGGTGAAGTGACCAAAGCGATCAAAGGTGCCACCTTAATTGGCAACGGCCCAGAAGCCATGAGTCAGATATCTATGGTGGGTAATGATCTTGCATTAGACAAAGGTGTTGGCGTGTGTGGTAAAGACGGTCAAAGTGTGCCTGTTGGTGTGGGTCAGCCAACCTTAAAGTTAGACAAGCTCACTGTAGGCGGTACGGCTTAATTTATCGCCATAATTGATGTCATCGTCCACCTCAAACTGGATTGTGTTTGAGGTGGATTATATTCATAACAGCAAGCTTAACTTTTCAGGTCCAAGCATAAACTGCCTCTAAAGGGAGTTAAGTGCACAGACTTAACATCTATAGCCATTAGAGAGTGGCAGTAATCAAAGAGTCGGTTATAATTCATTTATATTATTAGAGCAAAAACTCTACACGGTGATGAACGACATGGATCTACAGATTAGCTCACAGCAAGTTTTCGCGACTTCAACACTGACCCGTTTGTCTGGGTTCATCAAGGCTGCTGTTATTTTACTGCTGGCCAGCGTCAACCATGTGAGTGCAGCGCAAGATCCTCAAACTTCCCCCATAGGTATTGCTCAAACACAAGCTTCGAGCACCATGAGCTTTGAGCAGGCATGGCAAAACTTATTAAAAGTGAGCGACACCTTACAAGCCAAGCAACAGCAAGTGAATCGCGCACAAGCGAAACAAGATGCGGGTAAGTCATTAAATTATCCTGCTGTCGATATTGCTGGTTCTTATACCCATTTAGAAAAACCAATTGAGCTGGATTTAATGGACTTAAATCCGATAGCCGGTCTTGACCCAGCGCAATTGCCACCCGCAATAGGCGGTATGTTAGCCACCATTCCCGCATCAGCGTTTGTCACCCCTTTTACCGAGCAAGATGTGTTTCGCTCAAGCCTACAAGCTATGTGGCCAATTTATACCGGGGGCAGAATTACCGCTGCTCAAGGTATTCAAGCTGCCCAGGTTGTTGAAGAGCAACAGCAACTAGCGTTAAGCCAGCGTGATTTATTTACCCAGCTGGTTGACCGCTATTACGCGGTGGCAGTGACCCAAGCACTAGCTGATACTCAATATCAATTAGTTGAATCACTAACAATGCACGAAGATCATGCTAGAAAGTTAGAGCAGCAAGGCCAAATTGCCAAAGTTGAACGCTTAAATGCCCAGGTCGCATTAGAGAATGCCAAAGTCAATTGGACCCGTGCCAAGCGTCAATATGAAATGACCGAAATAGCCCTTGCCAGTATGATGCATCAGCGCCAAATTTCACCGACGTCGGCTTTATTTATCCTTAATACTCAACCTGCGTTATCGCGCCTGAGTCAATTGACCTTATCGACTCATCCAGCGTTAAAATTGCTCGAGGCCAAAGAAGTACAAGCCAATGGCCTAGTGGATTTAGAGAAGGGCAGCTATTACCCAACGGTATTTCTATACGGCAATTACACCTTATACGAAGATGACAGCTTATTTTCACAGGTGGAACCCGATTGGATGGTTGGCGTTGGCATAAAAGTGCCACTATTAAGCCGTGATGGTCACAGTGGTAAGGTGCAAGCTGCCAAAAGTGCCTTATTACAAGCAAGACACACCAAAGCACAAACTCAACTTGATTTAAGCCTACTGGTTGAGCAGCAGTACCGCCAAATGATGCAAGCCATTGAAGAGATTGATGCTTTAGATATTTCATTAGCGTTAGCAGAGGAAAACCTGCGCTTACGTGAGCTCGCTTTTAATCAAGGACTATCGACATCCATTGACAGGGTCGATGCCGAGCTTAAATTAGCTGCGGTTAAAACCCAGCAGTTAGGTGCTAAATACCGTTACCTACAAACCTACGCCAAGTTGATGGCGATTAGCGGTCAGTTAGATGAGTTTATTGCACGAACCAGCCCAGTTATCACTTCACCGGAGAACAATAATGCGAGTAAATAAGTTTTTAGCGGTCATCGCATTATGTTTTCTGGGAGTATTTCTAGCTTATGGACTTTGGCTGGCCTATACGCCTAAGCCACAGACGCTACAGGGCCAAATTGAGGCGCGAGAATACAATGTGTCATCCAAGGTGCCGGGACGCGTTGAGCAAGTGATGGTTCGCCGGGGTGATATTGTGACTCAAGGTGATTTGTTATTTGCCATTAGCAGCCCTGAACTGGATGCGAAATTGATGCAAGCAGAGGGCGGCCGAGATGCCGCTAAAGCAATGCAAACCGAAGCGCAAAATGGTGCCAGACAACAAGAAATTACCGCTGCTGAAGAGCAATGGCGCAAAGCCAAAGCGGCTAATCAGTTAATGCAAGCCACTTATCAGCGGGTAGAGAATTTATTCACCGAAGGTGTCGTTGCTAGACAAAAGCGCGATGAAGCCTATACCCAATGGCAGGCTGCAAGATATACCGAACAAGCCGCATTGGCGATGTTTCAAATGGCAAAAGAGGGTGCGCGGGTAGAAACCAAAGCCGCAGCGGCGGGTAATGCACGCATGGCTGAAGGCGCGGTACGTGAGGTCAATGCTATTATGGCCGATAGCCAGATGCGTTCGCCTAAAAATGCTGAAGTCAGTGAGGTGTTATTGCAAGCGGGTGAATTAGCCCCAAGTGGTTTCCCTGTTGTTAGTTTGATAGATATGCAAGATTCATGGGCTATTTTACAGGTTAGAGAAGATCAATTAGCCGATTTTAAACAAGGGCAGCTGATTAAACTGACTGTGCCAGCTTTACAGCAAACCTATGACTTTACTGTCGATCATGTCAGCGTGATGGGGCATTTTGCTACCTGGCGTTCAACAGAAAGTGGCCATGACTTCGATATGCGCACTTTTGAGGTTGAATTAACCCCAGTAACTCCTATTGCGGATCTTCGTGTCGGTATGTCTGTACTGTATCAATATGACGCTGAGTAATCATGCTAACCATGATGGATTTCGTTAAGCGAGAGTGGCGGACACTGTGGCAATCACCTTGGCAATTAGCCTTAGTGACCTATATTCCTATTGTGAGTGTACTGTGCTTATGGTGGTTATTCAGCGCCGGATTGCCCAGGCAATTACCCGTTGCGGTAGTTGATTTAGACAATAGCCAAATGTCCAGAATGCTCACCCGAAAAATGTCGGCCAATGCAGTGATGAAACTAGAGTCATATGGACAATTAGATCTCGCCATCAAGGACATGCGCGAAGCGAAAGTGTATGCAATGGTGGTGATTCCTTATCAGTTTAAATACCAATTATTGACCTCAAAATCTCCTACAATTGATATTCGTTACAACAGTCAATATTTGCTGGTGGGTAAACTATTATCTAGCCAAATACAGATGAGTTTAGGTGCCGGACTGTTTAAAAGTGCTGAACAAAAGCTATTAATGAGCGGCGTCAATCATGCCAGTATTGCGGTAAACCTATCGCCAGTAACGAGTCAAACTACCGCCTTATTTAATCGCAATAATAACTATGTTGGTTTTTTGGTGCCGCCAGTGTTAATCGCACTATGGCAATTACTGACCATGATGGTGTTTTCTAATGCACTGAACAAAGAGCTGATTACGGTAAATAATCAAGTCACCTTACCGCAGGATTTGTGGATAAAAGTATTGGCTAAGTGCGCAGTATTTTTACCCATCATGCTATTGCACAGTAGTTTTATTTTATTGTTATTGTACCAATATTTACAGCTACCTTACGCGGGTGCATTAGGGGTACTCATCATCGCCCAAGCCATTATGCTAATAGCGTTATGGTTAATAGTGACGATGATCTTCCTGATGATGAAAGATTCGGCTCGCTGTGTCAGTTTTTGTACCGCATTATTTGCCCCAGCCTTTGCGTTTATGGGGATAACATTTCCGGTCAATGAAATGCCAGAATTGGCTCAATATTGGCGCTTGTTAATGCCATCGAGCCATTATATTGATTCCCATGTCAGTGTGGTGAGTTACGGCGCAGACAGCGCCTTAGTCTTGCAGCAACTGTCTTCCTATTGGATGTTTATTTTCATTATTCCTGTAATAGTTGGGTTATGGCATCGCGCACCTAAATTATCAGATGACACACTGGATACAGGCTTGCTGGATAGCAGCTCGTCAGTAAAGTCGGAGTTTATATGACATTTTGGGCGCTTTATTTTGCTGAATGGCGAGCACTTCTCGCCGATAAAGCCATTGTGGTGACCCTATTTGGTGGCGTGGTATTTTACTCTGTGTTGTATCCACTTCCCTATTTACATCAAGTGCCTACCGAACAAACCATTGTGGTAGTCGATCAGGACAACTCTTCGCTGAGCCGAAAGTTAACCCGCCATGCCGATGCCAGCGCCAAAATTCATATCATCGCCCATGCCAATAGTATTAACGAAGCTAAACAGCTTATACAGCAAGGTAACGCCTACGGTTTATTGGTTATTCCCGAAGGATTTAGACGTAATTTACTATTAGGCAAAGGCGCTACGCTGAGTTATGGCGGTGATGCCAGTTACTTTTTGATTTACTCAGCCGTTGCTGAAGGGTTAGTCGCTGCGGGTATGGATGCGGGTAAGCAAGTGCAACTAATGGGTTTATTAGCCCGTGGTGAAAACCCTACACTTGCAGATCAAAATATCAACTCGGTCAATATTAACGCCGTGCCGGTTTTTAATCCTAGCTTGGGTTATACGCCTTATGTTGTGCCTGGGTTGTTTATATTGATTTTGCATCAAACATTACTCATTGGCACAGGTATTTTAGGGGCTGGGCAGTGGCGCAAAAAAGGCTACTGGCAGCAAGAATCACCTATGGCAATATTCAGCGCGAGAATGGCGATGTTTGTCAGTTTATATAGCGTATTTAGCAGCTTTTATATTGGTTATTGTTTTTATGTTTATCAGGTCACTGTACTTGGAACATTAGCAGAAACGGCACTAATGATGCTGCCCTTTTTATTGGCGACAACCGCTGCTGGTATTGCGCTGAGCTGTTTGTTTACCCGACGTGATTTGCCGACTCAAATCTTTTTACTGTCATCAATGCCAATCTTGTTTGTTGCAGGTTTTGTGTGGCCAATAGCATTAATTCCAGAGCCACTCGTGTGGATGTCACAGGTTATTCCAGCCATTCCTGCAATTAATAGCATGTTGACGTTGAATCAAATGGGCGCAGACTGGTCGGCAATAATGCCGCAATGGTTACAAATGTGGTTGATGTTTGCGGTGTTTAGCGGGTTTGCTTTAGCGGGTATTAGACGTCGCCAAAAAGAAGTAAACCAGGCACATTAACAAGTAATGATATCTTGTATAGGCAGTGCTAAATTGAGGTTGAAGTTAACTTAGCTCTTAGGTAAGAGCTAGACACAAAGGTAGTTTAAATTGATTAGGCATAATCATCATAATCATCTAATTCATCATCACTAAGCACTTATATCGCCTCCTAACAAAAAGCCCACCGAAGTGGGCTTTAGAGTTAGCCAGCTAGACACTAAGTGTCAGCTCAATCTGCATTTGCTAAGTTTGACTACAGCAAAGTTACATTAAAGTTGGTTTCAGTGATAATGCCGCCTGGAGTGGTCACTGTTACCGTGACCCTACTGACTCCCGTTACACCGTTATGTTTTAATATGAATGAAGTGCTAGTACCACCGGCAAGCGTGCGGTTAGGCACAGTATAACCGTTAAATAACACCTCGCCCTCAGTCGCGATAACTGCGACTGTAGTCTTGGCAGGTAATATTTGGTTAGCAGTATCGGTCAGCTTAATTGTGAATGTTGAGAGGCCATTGACAGCGATAGGGGTAATATTACTAAAGTTAGTATTTAGCGCCGTGCCATCTTGGTTAAATTGCATCACTGCAGTTGACCCTGACATAGTAAGCACAAAAGCCTTACGGATATAGGTTTTATTGGCTTGACCTATCCCGCATATGCCGTCATTGCGAAGACATTGTGGTCCATTAAATTTAGCGTCGGGACCAGTGTAGGTACTGGCTAAAGTGTTAAAGAATTTTTCGCTGGAATCAAAAGCACCTGTCTCATTATCATCTCTAAACGCGTCGCCTAAATCGATAAAGCCAGCTGGGTGATAAGTTTCAATGTCCATACCATTACCTTTACAGGCAACTGGATTATTGCTGGCATTTAAACAAGCTAATGCAATTGCACCACCATCTTTATCACCAAACATATTATCGCCATCGGTATCAAAGAAAGTTTCATGGCCTAGTGCATAGGCTAAAATTGTCACCCTATTATCAGTGACTCGCGGGTTGGCTGATGTCCAGCTGACGTTACAGGTTCCACCTTTAGTAGAGCAAGAGGGCTGTATTTGGCCGCCTTCAGCGGTGAAGTTAACCACAGTGTCGTCGGGCGCAGGGTTACCAAAACTATCTGATGCGTAAACCGTAATAGTGACTTGCTTGCCATTTTGATTGCCTGCCTCTGGGTTGTATTCCGAGGGTGAAATACTAAAGCCAAGCTGCTGTGGTAAACCAGTATTCACCGTTAACTGTTCAGATTGGCTGGTAATGACTTCATTAGTGTCGATGTCGGTTGCTTTGGCGACGACCCGCACAGGCGTTGGTACAGTACCTGATAATACTCGAACGCTGGCTAGACCCTGTGCATTAGTAATACTTTTATCGGTTTGCTGGCCATTTGCAAAGCTTAAGCCGCCTATAACAGTATCAAGATTAAAGTTAACGGTTTGCTGTGCAGTCGGTTGACCATTGGCACTGGTGACCATAAAGGTCACTAATGATGACTCGCTTGAGCCAGTACCTCCAGCGCCTTTAATGCGAATCTGATCTGGCTCTGCAGAAATAAAGCTTAGGCTTGCTAAGGTTTGACGGCTTAAGGTGAAGTCTATACTCGCCGTTAATGCTGTGGTACCAACCATTGCTGTTGCAATGATTTGATCGCTACGTTCACTATTGCCGCTGCAACTGGTATCAGAAAAAGTCGCACCAGCACTGCCTGATAACGTTGTTACAGGCGAGTCTAAACTGGCTTTGTTATTAGTTGAGCAATCTGAGCTAAAGGCCACGCTAGTCGGTGTTTGTAAACGGCTAAAAGTGCCATCGCTATTGTCGGTAACAATGGTGGCTGTTACGCCAAATGTGCCGCCGGCGCTGACTTTATAGATACCGTTAGTATCTGTGGGTAATGTGGTGTTCAGTTCACCTTCATAAAATTCGGTAGCAGATACCCAGCGACCCATTTTTAACAAACCTGTTTGGGCGACATCATCTGCGGTTAACACTTCGTAAAAACTTGAGCTAGTGACCACCTTGCCTTGGTAATTAGTGCTCACCGCTAAGGTGCTGGCACCTAAATCTGTTACGGCGGGTGTATAGCTCACCACAGCTTTACCGCTACTATTAGTGAGCGCTGTTGCGGGTGATAAGCTGGCACTGCCGGCAGTAAAAGTCACCAATTGATCGGCGATACCTTGGTTACTGCTGTCTAATAGGGTGGCTTGTAACTGAACCGCTTCATCAACCTTAAAGCGTGTGACTGTGCCCGAAGCATGGTTAATACTGGCTGAAATGGTGACCGACTCTGTCGTTGGTGAAGTAGTTAACGCTAAAAACTCAAAATTACGACTGGCACTGACCACATTACTATTAGCAGGGTTGAATTGTACGCTTAGCTCTCCTGCATTGGTCGTACTTGAGCTAATGATGGAGCTTGCTTGACCATTAGCATTGGTGAGCTTTGAGGCAGGTGAGGCACTGCCAAAAGGTAGAACAAAATTGACTAGTTGTCCCGATGCGAGTGTATTGCCATTTTTGAGGGTGGCAACCGCACAAAATTGTTCATTAAGATAAAATGATTGCTGGCTTGTTGCGTCGCTACATTGCCCATCTACAACCGCCTGAAAACTTAAGCTAATGGCATAGTTTTCTGTGGTTGTTTCTGTCTCAGTGCCATCAGCGGCGCCATTGCAACCGCTGATAAGTAAAGATGAAGCAAAAATTAATGGAATGCTGCGACTCAAAGTCATTATTCGCATGGGTAACATCCTAGTATTATTGTTATTCAGAATCTAAGGTAAATTGCTGTTTACTACTTACTCAGTCCGTTTAATAACACCCCAGCCAAAAAATGACTAAGTTATTTCACTGCGCAAGTATTTAAACAGTTCTTTGGCTGATTTAGACTCAGGGCCTTGGGTCAGCTCTTTATTGGCTTGACGCACTAATTGACGAAGCTTTTGACGATCAAGTTGTGGATGGTCATCCATCAATGTTTGAACTTCAGTGTCACCATTAGTCAACAAACGATCGCGCATTTTTTCGAATATCTGTATTTGCGCAGCTTCATTATTGTTCTTATTCAACACTTTATCCAGTGCTGCTTCAATAGGTTCGTGATCAAAGTTACGCATTAATTTGCCTATGTACTGCAAATGACGACGATAAGCTTCAGTTTTTTGCTTAATGACTTTGCTTTTTAGCACAGCATCGTACAAAAATTCGTCTAACCCCATTCTGTCTAACTGCGTTTTACTTAGTGCCACCAAACGCATGCCTAACGCCTGCGCCTCTTCACTTTCTTTTTTAAATCCAGTACGGCTGACGTATTCTTCATCGTTGTCATACGGTTGCTGAAAGTGCTCAGAATCACCAACAATTTTCATAATCTTAAACCTCAAATAAATATCTGCTAATGATAGCATTTATTTTGCAGTTGTATCGGGGAAAAAAGGTCAGCAAAACGTGTTGTTATCAATCGTGAAATGAATTTGCTATGCTAGCGTTAATTTAGGCCATTTAAGAGACTATTTGTGACTTCTCATCAAGCACCTCCAGCCACTATTGACAGTGAATTATCGGCATTAAAGCAAGCAGTCAGTGTTGCGCTTGAATACGCCAAAGAATTAGGCACTACTGCGGCGGAAGTCGCCATTAGTAAGCAGCAAGGCCTGTCAGTTTCTACCCGTAACAAAGAAGTTGAGACCGTCGAGTTTAACAAAGATGGTGCTTTAGGGATTACTGTATTCCGTGATGGCCGTAAAGGTAACTCCTCTACTTCAGATTTAAGCCCAGAGGCAATTAGACAAGCCGTTAAAGCGGCCGATGATATTGCCAAGTATACCTCTGAAGATCCGTTCAGTGGTCTGGCGGATAAAGCCTTGATGGCACAAGATATTCGTGATTTACAGCTATATCATCCCCAAGCATTAACCGCTGAAGAGTTAGCTGAGTTAGCTATTAGGGCAGAAGAAGCCAGCTTATCAACCGACCGTCGTATAAAAAGCTCCGATGGCGCCACAGCCAATGCCCATACCAGTGCCAAAGTGTATGGCAATAGTCATGGCTTTTTAAATGGCTATTGTAGTTCGCGTTACAGTTTAAGTTGCGTGGCGATTGGTGAAGAGTCTGATGGCAATATGCAGCGCGATTATGACTATACCGTTGCCCGTAAGTATCAAGACTTATTAAGCCCTGAAGCGGTTGGTAAACAAGCAGCCAATAAAACCCTTAGCCGTTTAGATGCACGTAAAATTGCCACCGCGAAAATGCCGGTACTGTTTGCGCCTGAAATAGCCACTGGCTTGATGGGACATTTAATTGGTGCAATTAGCGGCAGTAGTTTGCATCGTAAGTCGAGCTTCTTGCTCGATTCAATTAACACACAAATTTTTCCTGAGTGGTTCAATATTGAAGAGCAACCTCACTTAATAGGCGCATTAGCGTCAGCCAATTACGACAGTGAAGGTGTTGCGACTCAAAGTAGAAAAATTATTGATAATGGTTCATTAGCGACCTATTTATTGACCAGTTACTCGGCGCGTAAATTAGGTTTGACCAATACAGGTCACGCTGGCGGTATTTATAACTGGACGCTTAGCCATACAGATCAAACCTTTGATGATTTAATCAAAGCGATGAACACAGGTTTGATTGTCACTGAAGTGATGGGGCAAGGCGTTAATGGCGTAACGGGCGATTACTCCCGTGGCGCTGCAGGGTTTTATGTTGAGAACGGTCAAGTGATGTTCCCTGTGGAAGAAATCACCATAGCGGGTAATTTAAAAGACATGTTTATGGGGATTCAGGGCGTGGGTAAGGATCGTGATTTACGATCGTCGATTCGCACTGGTGGCATTTTACTCAGTGAAATGAAGATCGCAGGTAACTAATACGGTCTGACTGACATGACCGTTAGCAAAAGTGATTTAAACAAATAAGGGTAAGTGAAAACTTACCCTTATTTAATTTTATTGATGACTAAAGGTTTATTCTATTGAAAACTCATAACGTGAAATATGGTGATAAACTTCATTTGGCATTAGCCAAGCATTACCCGGTAAATCAGGCTGATTAGGTGAGTCTGGTAGCATCTGCGGCTCAATGCATACCGCTTGATGGTCAACTAATATCTGCTGCTTTTTAGCCACTACACCGTTTAGGAAATTAGCACCGTATAACTGCACCCCAGGCTGGTTGGTATACACCGTCATACTGGTACCGCTTACCGTACTGGATAACTTACCAAAACGTTGTAATTCACCCCCGGTATTATCCATTACATAGCAATGATCAAAACCATTGGTTGCCAAAAGTGCAGGGCGTTGTGTTTGTACTGCCATTGAGGTTGTGTGAGCTAAATCTAAATCGCTGCCCGCGGTGGTCAGTAATTCTGTGGGTATACCCACCTCATTCATGGTCAGGTATTGCCTAGCATCAACTTGTATTTGATGGGTAGTATTGGTCACACCGCCGTCTAAATTAAAATAACTGTGCTGGGTGAGGCTAACAGGGCAGGCTTTATCTGTTGTGGCTAACATTTCAACATACAAATTATTACCGACTAATCGGTAATCTAATTGGACTCTGCAATTTCCTGGAAATCCCATATCGCCATCAGGACTGTGTAAGGTCAAACGCACCCCGTCACTTGTCGTCCCCAGCTGCCAATGCTTACGGTTAAAACCTTCCATACCGCCGTGTAAACAGTTAGTTGCCTGGTTAACACTTAATTGATACTCAGTACCGCCGTGGGACATTTTGCCATTGGCGATGCGATTGGCGTATCGACCTGCAATAGCCCCAAGGTGGGCTGACTGAGTCAGATAATCTGCCACACTGTCACAACCGAGTACCACGTTTTGGCGCTCACCATTTTTTGTCGGTACCCACAATGATCTGATAATGCCGCCTAAACTTAAAATTTCCACTGCGATTGTGCCATTGTCTAAACGGACTCGTTCAACTTCTCCACCGCGGGGATCTTGCCAAGATTCAAGCACACTAAAACGTACCATTGAGGCCTCTCTTATTATGATGTGTTAGATTATTTTCGGGATTATTTGCTTATCCTGCCTGCGCCAGCACTGGCTGAACATAAATGGATTTTGGCTTCTAAGCCTGTTTTTTGGGTATATTGTTGCTCAACTAAATTGATCACATTATCTGTTAATTCATGCTCGATTAACGCGATAACACAGCCGTCGCTCATACGCACACCGCCGCGTTCACCTATGTGCTCGGCTATCATTGACACCAATATATCGACTTCAGGTAATATCACTTCAAAATCATCACGCAATGACTGGTGAGATTGCGTCATTAATTGGCTAAAGCGGGCGATATTATTTTGCTCAAAGGCACGAGCAACATTGCTGGCGCGGGTATTTTCAGTGATAACGTGGCGAGCGCGTCTAAATTGCTCAGATGACAAGGTGTCTCTGCGTTGCTCTAGGTATGAGGATGATAAATCGCGTAAGGAATCTAAACCTAATAAATCAGTAATGATGGAACATTCTTTTTTACGTTGCTCAAACTGCACCATAAAGGCTTTACGATTAATGCCGGGGTCAATCACGATAATGCTTAACTCTTCAGGAATTAATACAGTTTCACTTTCTAACTCTAAACAATCAATTAATAAGGCGTGATCTTCAACGGCTAACGCGCTGATCATTTGATCCATAATGCCACAGTCATGGCACATGTATTGGCTTTCACCACGTTGAGATAATTGAGCAATGGCTAATGGTGACAAATGTAATTGGCTGGCATAACTGATGGCGGTACCAAAAGCGACTTCTAATGCCGCGGATGATGAAAGGCCCGCGCCCAATGGCACATTGCCCACAATCGCCAAGTCCAAGCCTTTAGCGTGCAGGCCAGAGGTGTGCATCGCTGAGGTGACACCTTTTAAGTAGTTAGCCCAATCGTCATTAGAAGACACAGTGCCTTCTTCGCCAAAGTGCCATTGCTTAATTTGTCCTGGAAAGGCATCTGTTACCGCGCGAAATAAATCATCTTCCCGGTGTTTTACTGCAATTACGGTATGAAAATTAATTGCTGCGGGCAGCACTAAACCTTCATTGTAATCTGTATGCTCACCAATAATATTCACCCGCCCTGGTGCTTGGTATAAATCGTCCGCTTTTGTGCCGAAAGTTTGCACAAATAATTTGGTAGCACGTTGAGCAGGGTTAGACATACTTCAAAAATTTCCGACAGACAGTGATTTAAGTTATTACTTTGATTTATATCACGACTTTGTAGCTGCTGTAACTGAGATTTTTTTCACTATCTGAAAATTGAAAATACGCTGACAAAAACAAAAACGCCCCGAGAAAATTCGAGGCGTTATATATTGACTATTACTACCTTAAATGACGCAAGTGTTTAGCACTAAACTTGGCCATTATTGGTTGAACTGCTAGTTGAATCAGTTGCATTATCCTGCATAGCCTCACTGGCAACCTGCTCCGCACGGTTAACCTTTTCTTGAGGTTCATCAAGATGCTCGTAAATTACATGATCAACAAAACCAGCACCTGCGGCTTCATAAAGGTTATAGGCACTGTCGACTCCTGCTGCATTAAGGGCTTCTGCATCTTCGGCATATTGTACAATCGCGCTGATTTTTCCACCGTAGTTGAGCTTTTTAAGTTGCTCTACGGCAAACAAATTACCAACGTGATGGGGGATGGCCAGTAATACCAGTTCAAGATTAGGCGCACGTTCTAGTTTTTCCCAAAAGTCAGTGTCACCAGCATCACCTTGGACGACATTACGGCCCTGGCTGCGGTGAAAGTCAACTAACTCCTGTTTATGCTCAATGCCTAATATTTCGCCATCGAAACGCAGACGCAATTCATCATAAGCACCACTACCAATACGGCCCATACCAAAGATTAAAAATCGCGGATTACCAATTTTTATTTGACGATCTTCTGGATGTAATGGATGTTTCTCAAGTTTGACTAAGTGGCTTTGGAAATGCTGATAAATTTTATTCACACTGCTGTTAAGCGGCGCAGCAAACAAAAAGCTAATACTTAAGGCAACGGCAATAATGATTAACCATGATGCTGGCAACCAGCCTTTATGCGCCGCTACTGCGGCGACAATTAATCCAAACTCACTGTAGTTAGCCAGATTAAAAGAGGCTAATAGTGAGGTGCGCGAGCGCAACTTAAAGCGAGTGAGTAAATACATAAACATGGCTATTTTTACTGGTACTAGCATGACTAATATGCCAGCCAAGCCAATATCTGACCAGGTAGGTAGCCCATTTAGGCCTATTGTGAGGAAGAAGGCGACTAAAAATAGTTCTTTAAAGTAGTACATGGATTTAGCTAATTCAGACGACTTTGCATGGCCTGCTAGTAAAATACCAATAATTAATGCCCCTAAGTCGGGCTTCAAGCCTACGGCTTCAAATAACCAAGCGCCGACCACTAATGCCATCACTAGGCCAAACAGCACTAACATTTCACTGTGGCCCACTTTGTCGAACACTTTATAAATAAGCGGTCGAGCAAAGGGTAATAACAATAATCCTAGCGCCCAAATAGAGGGCACATCGCCTTTTGATATGGTTAAAAACACCACAGCGAAGATATCTTGCATAATCAAGATACCAATAGCGACACGACCATACAGTGACTTCATATCACCATTATCTTCGATCACTTTTACCGCAAATACAGTACTTGAAAAGCTTAATGCGAACGAAATAAGCAGTAGTTGATTAAGGGTATAGCCTTCTAGTTGTTCTAACCCCGCCATGCCTAATAATTTTAATATCGGAATGAAAAAGATAATTGAACCAATTAAATGAATGCTAGAAGTGGCCCACACTTCGGCTTTAAATAAGCTTTTTAAATCCAGCTTTAAACCTATTGAAAATAGCAGTAAGGTCACGCCTAAATTAGCGAGTTGTTGTAAAAGAGGCAGGCTGGTGTCTTGAATACCAAAAGTGAATAGCACAAACCCAGCAGCTAAATAACCAATAAGCGGCGGTAAGCCCACTTTACTGACCAAAAGCCCACAGAGTAAGGTGATAATTAATATGGCCGGTTCCATAGCACTCCATCATGGTGAATTAAGGCAAAGATGCTTAACATTGTATAAGAAAAACTAGCATTTGGGGAAAATGATGCTCATAAAACAAAACAAGCGACCTGAGTGAAAAGTCGCTTGTTTACATTGGTAGATGTTTATTGTGTCGATATTGTCACTAGCTAAGAGGTTGTTTACTCTTTAAGCAGTAAATCCAAGTGATTAGCGAAATCTTTAGGGCCCATAAAGCCAGTGACACGAAGATCATCACGGATATCACCGTTTTTATCAAACATCAGCAAAGTAGGTAAACCAAGCACACCGTAATGCTCAAGTAACTCGATATCAATAGCATCACTTTTGGTCACATCGGCTTGCAAGATAACCATTTTATTCATGCGTTCAAGCACATCTGCATTGGCGAATGTAATCGCTTCAAACTCTTTACAGGCGACGCACCAGTCAGCATACAAATCTAACATGACAGTTTTACCACTGATGCTGGCTTTATCTAACTCAACCGCTAAATCATCTAACGATTTAATCTTAATAAAGTGGTGCGCATCAGCTTGGGCTGTACCCTTGTTCGCCGTTTGGTTAACCCCGGGCACCTGGAAGCCAAAGTGACTCATCACAGCTTGAAAACCATAGGAAAAACTGGCAAGTAACGCGAGTAATAATAATACTCCACGAACAGACTGCTTCCAGTTAAAGTCGGTTAACTTGTTCTGATGCATTAAATAACCGACTAAGCTAACAGCCCAAATTGACCACAATACGTCAGACACCAGCCCTACCCAAATACGACCAATCATCATGATTGAAACCGAAATTAGCAAGAAGCCGAAAATAGTTTTGATAACATCCATCCATGCACCGGCGCGAGGGAGAATTTTGCCACCGGAAGTACCGAGTACTAATAACGGCACGCCCATGCCCATGCTTAATACATAAAGGGCGAGGAAGCCCTGTAATAAGTCCCCGCTTTGAGCCACGTAAATGAGTGCGCCTGATAACGGTGCAGTCGTACAAGGCGATGCCACCAAGCCTGAAATCACCCCCATAAAGAATACGCCAATCAAGTTGCCGCCTTTTTGGTTGTTTGACATGGCGTTCATTTTTTCTTGCCACTTTGACGGCAGTTTTAAATCATACATGCCAAACATAGATAAGCTCAGCAACACAAACATCACCGCTAAGAAAATCAAAATAGCAGGGTGTTGCAACGCAGCTTGAAACTTCATGCCGGCACTGGCTACTACTAGGCCCAATAATGAATAGGTAATCGCCATACCTTGCACATAAGCCATCGATAACGTGAAGGCTTTTGCAGTAGACAGTTTTTCACCCTGGCCGACAATAATACCCGATAAAATAGGGTACATTGGGAACACACAGGGTGTTAACGCTAGACCAATACCTAAACCAAAAAAGATCGCCAAGGTCCACAGTAAGCTGTCATTTTGAAGCATTTGGCTTAAGGTGTCTTGTTGGGTAATTGGGCTTTTAGTTGCTTGTTCAGCCGTGTCGTTGATCGATACTTCTGGTGCGCCAATGACTTTTTTAGCTTGAGCCACTTTGCCATCGTTAGCGGCAACTTCCGTTAAAATCACATCACGGGTGGTTGGCGGATAACACAAAGTCCCTTCCGCACAACCCATAAAGGTCACTTTAAAAGTGCCTTCTTTACTGGCTTGTTTAATACCAACAGGGATTTGGACAAACGAGTAAAATACCTCTTGTTCGCCAAAGTATTCGTCGTTATGGATTTTTCCGCGGGGTAAATTAATCTCACCAATAACCGCGCCGTCGGCTTTAAAGGTCAGTTTGTCACGGTACATGTAGTAACCGTCAGCAATCACCCAGCTAATGAGTAACTGATTGCCTTGCTGCTTAAAATCGAATGAGAATGCTTCATTAACCGGCAATAGCTCAGGTTCACTGCTTAAAAAATCAAACTTACTTTTACTAAATACCCCTTCACTTTGCACCAGTGGTGAGAAAGCGATTGAAGACAGTAAAAGTAAAGATGTTAAAACAAAGGCGAATATTTTTTTCATGATTGAGTGGTTTCTTTTATCCATGTTAAATAAGGCGCTAACCCATGAGTAATAGGGGTTGCGATTAACTCTGGTACTTCATAAGGATGCAATTGGATCACCAATTGTTCAATTGCTTGATAATGTAACGCGCGACATTTTATCTGCAATTGTACCTCTTGAGACTGACACACTTGGTTATCCCAATAATAAACCGACACAATAGGTTGGCTAATTTGCACACAGGCAGCAAGCTTGGCATTAATCAATGCCTGGGCGATACTATCGGCAGTGGCCTTATCGGGACAGGTTGAAAAAATCAGTAAATAATCAGCTTCCATTGTATCTCGGTTAAACTTAACGTTAGCTTAAGCTAAAATAGTCAATATCGGCTTACTGTACGATTTTTAGCAACAGATTTCACTGTTATGTTTGAAATTCGTGACGTCTCTTGAAAATAGACCGGACAAACCCCATATAGCTTTCATCGACAGCAGATTATTTGCCAGTTATTGGGTAAACATCATTCTTATATCGAGGTTTACATGTTTTTGATTTTATTATTAGTGTTCGTTATTGTACCTGCCTTAGAACTGTCGGTATTAATTCAAGTTGGTGATGCACTTGGTGTATGGCCAACCATCGGCCTAGTATTTTTTACTGCCATTGTTGGTGTGTCATTGGTAAGAAGCCAAGGTTTGAACACCCTAATGACAGTGCAACAAAAAATGGCACGTGGCGAAGCGCCAGGACAAGAAATTGTAGAAGGCATGATGTTAGCGGCCGCCGGTGTATTGTTGTTAATTCCAGGCTTTGTCACTGATGCGATAGGATTATTGTTGTTAACCCCTTTTACCCGCTCGCCTGTGGCGGCATTTATGTACAAACGATTACAGTTGAGGGTGATGGCTAACGGCGGAGTACACGGTGGATTTGGTCAGCAAGGTCCGTTTAATCAAGGTCCATTTGGACAAAACCCTTTTGAGCCACCGCGTGATCAAGACAACACCTTTGAAGGGGATTTTGAGCATAAAGACGACCCAAGCCAAAAACGTCCAGAAAGCCACCAAATAGACAATAAAGACGATACTAAAAAGTAATTTATCAAAGGTGTGAGCTAAAGTGATCAGCGCTCTATTACTTCACTTATTCTTTATTTAATATTAAGCCAGCTTATCGCTGGCTTTTTAGTGACCGATTATTATGCAGCGCTTATACAGCATAGCTATTTATCGCTGCTATTTTTACCGCTAATCTTTTTATCATCAGTCTTTGTACCAGCAAGATAGGCAGTCACAATGCTGGTTAACCAATTAGCGACAAAAATCCAGGTGATCCAGGCGGCGACTTGCGCAGCATCACCTTCGGGCGCTTGGGTTATTTGGGCGTAAATTGCACTGTATTCTAATGGAACTTCGCCAGCTAAAATTTTCTCTGATATCACCTGCGCCCGCTCAATGGCAAAGTTCATTAATACCAGCACACACCCCAGCGATACTGCCATAAAACCCATGCCTTGCCATTTATTACCCAGCCACATTTGCCCACTGCCCGGCATAATAAATGCTGACATCAGAGCCGCTTTAAATGGGCGCTTTATACCTGAGGATTGATCCGTTTGTGGGGTGTTTTGAATCGTCATAGTATGCCTATGCAGTAGTGTAGAAAATGAGTCGATGACATTAGTCGATGATATTTAGTCGATAACACTTAGTCTATAATAATGGGAGTCGAGCGTGTCTGTTGATTTGGCTCAGTAATTTTGGTTGCCAATATATAACAGGCTATCCCCATTAGGGTGTTTGTTACAGGTAGCGCCAACATCAAGCCTTTAACCCCACCAATGTACGAGCCTAACGCAGCTAAGGGAAGCATTAACAACATTAAACGGCATAAATTAATCACCAAAGAGCTCATTGGACGATGATACGCATTTAAGCTGGTGGCAAAAATAATCACTATGCCCAGCGGACCATATGCCGCTGGCAACGCCATAATATAAAAAGTCAGCCAATCAATAACCACAGGGTCGTTAGAGAATTGCTGTGCAATTGGATGGGCAAAAAAATACATCGGAATATACAACAGGGTTTGAAATACCAAGATAAACTGCAACGATTTAAGTAACGCTGCTTTGGCACGAACATGCTGTCCAGCGCCTAAATTTTGCGCAATAAAGGGCATTAAACTTGATGACAAAGCCATTACCACCAGCAGCAATACCGACTCTAAGCGCATTCCCGCGCCAAATGCCGCCACACCTGCATGGTCTATACGGGCTATCATGGCCATCAAAATACCATTGGCAATGGGGTTAATTAAATTCATTAATGCCGCTGGGCGAGCGATATGCGCTAGGGCGCGCCAATTGGCGACCATACGGCTGCGGACTAAGCTGGCACTATGTAATAACTTACGTTTAAATATCAGCAATCGGCCCGCAAGCAACAGCGCAATAATCCAAGATAATGTGGTAGCAATGGCAGCCCCTTGCACTTCTAAGCGTGGAAAAGGCCCTAAACCAAATATTAATAAGGGATCTAGCACCAAGTTGACAATAGCCGCCAACATCATAATTTTAGCAGGAGAGCGAGTATCGCCAGTGGCGCGTAATGCTTGATTACCCACCATCAGCACCACTAAAGCTGGTGCCCCCAAATACCACCACATCATATAGTCATGAATGTAAGGCATACTGCGATCATTCGCGCCCAGCAAGGTGAATAATGGCTCAATCAGTAAGCCACCCATTAGGCACAATAAAGTGATAATCGCAGAGGTTAATACTAAGGTATCGAATAAAAAAATTTTAGCTTGTTCTGCATGGCCAGAGCCAATAAAACGGCCTAAATTGGTGGATACACCGGCACCTATGCCGATACCGATACTGACAATCACTAAGGTTACCGGAAAAGTAAAACTGACCGCCGCTAAGGCTTCTGTACCTAGCTGGCTAATGAAATAGATGTCCACCAAGCTGCCACCCAGAATGGTTAGAATACCAATCAGGTTAGGCAGGGTCATGTTAAACAGAACACGACCAATTGGTGCACTAAGCAACCCGTGTTTATCTTTCATGGTGACATCGCTTTGTAATGAAGGATGCGAATTCTATCAGGGTTTGCATAGCTTTAATAAAACAGACTTAAAAATTCTGTAGTTTTTTTATTGTTAGCCCTTGGAAGTGTGATGGATCACCCCCATATATCAACCATCAAAGGGTAAAAGCCTTTTCCATCAAAACCGCCTCGATATTGGGCATAAAATCATTAGGAGAGTTCATAGATGAATATTCGTCCATTACATGACCGTGTTATCGTTAAACGTTTAGAAGTTGAATCTAAATCTGCAGGTGGCATCGTGCTTACCGGTAGCGCTGCTGAAAAGTCAACTCGCGGTAAAATCCTTGCTGTAGGCAACGGTCGTATCTCAGAAAATGGCACAGTGACTCCGCTTGACGTTAAAGTGGGTGATGTTGTGATCTTCAATGAAGGTTATGGCGTTAAAAAAGAAAAAATTGACGGTGAAGAAGTGTTAATCCTGTCAGAAGCAGATCTAATGGCTGTTGTAGGCTAAGCCTCCAGTATTATTAGACTTTCTACTTCAAAACTCATTTAAAGGAACATCAGAACATGGCAGCAAAAGAAGTATTATTTGGTAACGATGCACGCGTAAAAATGCTTGCAGGCGTTAACATTTTAGCTAACGCAGTTAAAGTAACCTTAGGCCCTAAAGGTCGTAACGTTGTTTTAGATAAAAGCTTTGGCTCACCAGTGATCACCAAAGATGGTGTGTCAGTGGCAAAAGAAATCGAACTAACAGATAAGTTCGAAAACATGGGCGCGCAAATGGTTAAAGAAGTTGCTTCTAAAGCCAATGATGCAGCCGGTGACGGTACCACTACTGCAACAGTATTAGCACAAGCAATTGTTGTTGAAGGCCTAAAAGCCGTTGCAGCGGGTATGAACCCAATGGATCTTAAGCGCGGTATCGACAAAGCGGTTATTGCAGCCGTTGCTGAGCTTAAACTACTTTCTCAAGAATGTTCAGACACTAAAGCGATTGCTCAAGTTGGTACTATCTCTGCTAACTCTGACGAGTCAATCGGCGACATCATTGCAACTGCAATGGAAAAAGTCGGTAAAGAAGGCGTTATTACGGTTGAAGAAGGCCAAGCGCTTGAAAACGAATTAGACGTTGTTGAAGGTATGCAGTTTGACCGTGGTTACTTATCACCATACTTCATCAACAAGCCAGAAACTGGCAGCGTTGAATTAGACAGCCCATATATTTTGTTAGTAGACAAAAAAGTGTCTAACATCCGTGAATTATTGCCAATTCTTGAAGGTCTAGCTAAAACCGGTAAGCCATTATTAATGGTTGCAGAAGACGTTGAAGGCGAAGCATTAGCCACATTAGTGGTAAACAACATGCGTGGCATCGTTAAAGTGGCTGCTGTTAAAGCACCTGGTTTTGGCGACCGTCGTAAAGCAATGTTACAAGACGTCGCCATTCTAACTGGCGGTACAGTTATCGCAGAAGAAATCGGTCTAGAGCTTGAAAAAGCGACCCTAGAAGATTTAGGTACAGCTAAGCGCGTTATCATCACTAAAGATAACACTACCATCATCGATGGTAATGGCGATCAAACGCAAATTGCTGGCCGCGTAAGCCAAATCAAACAACAAATTGAAGAATCAACTTCAGACTACGACAAAGAAAAACTTCAAGAGCGTATGGCTAAATTAGCTGGCGGTGTTGCAGTAATTAAAGTTGGCGCAGCAACAGAAGTTGAAATGAAAGAGAAAAAAGCCCGTGTTGAAGATGCATTACATGCAACTCGCGCAGCGGTAGAAGAAGGCGTAGTAGCAGGCGGCGGTGTAGCCCTTGTTCGCGTAGCAAGCAAAATTAAAGATGTTGAAGTATTGAACGAAGACCAAAAGCACGGTGTGGTAATTGCCCTACGTGCCATGGAAGCGCCTTTACGTCAAATCGCAACTAACGCTGGTCAAGAAGCATCAGTTGTGGCTAACACTGTTAAAAACGGCACCGGTAACTTCGGTTACAACGCCGGTAACGACACTTACGGTGACATGTTAGAAATGGGTATCCTAGACCCAACTAAAGTGACTCGTAGTGCGCTACAGTTCGCTGCATCTATTGCAGGTTTGATGATCACAACAGAAGCGATGATTGCTGAAGTACCACAAGATTCTGCGCCAGATATGGGCGGAATGGGTGGAATGGGCGGAATGGGCGGCATGATGTAATCTAACTGGTTAAAATGGGTTATAGCTGCGTTACTTTGCAGCTCGTGTAGAAAAACGCTACACGTCGCTACAAAAAGCCTTGCTCTAAGCCCATTTTTCCTGCGTTAGATGATTCTTGTTGATGTTGGTCTGAAGCCTAAAAGCTAAAGCCAGATTAGTTGTAAAAGAATTGAAAGCCCCGATACCTAACGGTATCGGGGCTTTTTGTTATGGGTTATTTGAATTTTTATGTACTGACGTTGTTTACATTATAAAAAGTGTACCGAGTTACACTTTTTGTGTGGTTGACGGTTTAAAATCAAATAAAGTGTAGATTGATACACTTTGATGTTGAATAACCTCATATTCAAGAACTGTACATTTGTTTAAAGATACTGTCTTGCAGCCGAAGCCCCAAACGGTGTTTGGATTATTAAACTTAAATCTATATGTTGTTGTGGAATAATACTTGGTTAAGTGAGATATTTTTGAAGATGATTACTCAGTAAGGTTACAGATGACGACTACTCGTGGATTAATGATTACTCAAAAGATTGATGCTACTTCCTCAGGGTTCATGATGAATGGTGGATTAGATGCACAGAGCCTTCGGCAGTACCTTCTTTTTTGGGATCATCTAGTATGCCCCCAAAGTAATATTTTTCATTTTGGTATGGGGGATGATTTTGAATATTTGATGAATGTAGGTATAGCTAAGTATTTAAGAGTGAATTTTAGTGGAAGTACTAATACTGGGGCAGCTTTTTGGCGATCGTTGCAGGATCAAGCTTTTAATGAATTGTCGAATGACAAAAACGTTGGATGGACTCTGGCATCCAGTATAAAAATGTTAGGGCTAAGTGAAGATAAACAAGTTAAACATGAGGCATTGTGTTTTAAGTTAATCGATGCTTTAAAAGTGTTTACCCCAGAAGTTCCTCTTCCTGAAATTCTTGAATTTAAGCTTAAGCGTCAGGATATGCTTCTTGAGTTTAGAGATAGCATGGATGAGCTTAAAGATAGTGTAATAGCGTCGTCAAATATCGTTGAGTCATTCCAACGAAAACAGAGGAAGGTTGAAAAAGATATTATAGAGTTGAATCAATTGATCGATGAAACCAAATACCCTTCTGTACGTCGATGTGCTTTAGATGTTTTAACGGTTGAAGGCGCTTTAGGTTTCACTTCAGCGATACTCGCTGAGTTAGGTATTGGAAATGGATACGGTTTAGCTTTAAAGGGTACATCGATGATGGGGGGATTGGAATTAGCTTAATGAGGCATAATGCCCCAGTAAAACTGCCAGCTCATTTAAAACAATATGCTTATGTTGCATGTGCAACGAAAGATCTTGTTTAGTTAAATAGTAGCCTGGTCAACTGAACTCTGTCACCCTAGTTAAGTTCTTTAAGCTACTTCTTTTGAAAAATTTGGGTAGAGTAAACTTTTTATACTGCATCAGTCATACGGTTAAACGCAGCCATAATCTTGGCTCTTCATGGGTTTTGTGCTTACTCACTTTGGTATTTTTGCTGATGCATTGAATTTAGTGAGGGCTGTTCAATTTCTCCATTCTCCAAAAATCAATTACATCATTGTCTTTCGCACGGTACACCATCATAGTCGGAGCATTTAATGGTGCCTGTCATTATTAAATTTTGTTGAAAGTGTTAAAAGGCGTTGGGTTAGGCTGATGCTCAAAAGATGAACCATCAGCATTTGTGAGACGACCGTCCATCCCATGGACGGGGTGTTCGAGCCCTCATGGATGAGTTTACGGCGTGTCGGAATAAGTGGGGTCAGATCAAAATTTCTGCCTAAATATCCACATATCCCCATTATAAAGTCAGATAACACAGATGTGATGTGGATGAGTAAATGCCACATAATTTGTCGTTATCTATATTGATTTTTATCAATCTTAGGGTTAATTTCACAGTCTGTAGTGATTACATTTAATTAACAAATCACTAAATAATCGAATAGTGTAATAACTTACACTTTGGACTAACGTTATGACACCTGCACTAAATCAACAATCCTTGGGTTTACTCATTAAAGAAACCAGAAAACATGCGGCACTGACTCAAGATGTGGCGGCTATGCTGTGTGGCGTGACCAAAAAGACCTTGATCCGTGTAGAGAAAGGCAATGATGTTTATATTTCGACAGTGTTCAAAATTCTTAATGGATTGGGGATTAGCATTTTGGCGGCGCAGCATAGTGACGTTGATTCTAAGGGCTGGTACTAATGATAAATAAAACTGTAAAATTGTCTTTAATGCAGAGTGTTCTATTACGCAACTACAACACGATTACGACCAGCTGACTTTGCTTCGTACAAGGCTTTGTCTGCTCGATCTAGTAAGCTGTGAACAGTGTCTTTTAACTCATATTGTGCAACACCTAAGCTGATAGTTAGCTCCATTCCTTGAATATTATTGCTGGCAATAAACTGGCGTAATCTTTCGTTTAACTCCATTGCATCGTCTAAGGTGGTATTAGGCAATATCACCACAAATTCTTCGCCTCCCCAACGTGCTAATAAATCATTACTGCGCATTTGGCTTTGCAGTAATTGTGCTAGCTCACACAACACTTTATCACCCACAAGATGACCATGATTATCATTCACTCGCTTAAAGTGATCGATGTCGATGATGGCAACCGAAATAGGATATTGAATTTGTTGCGTCGACTTGGGTAAATGTGAAAATGTATCGTTGTTTTGCGATTTACTGTCAATGGAATATTGATTCGCCACCACCAATGACGATTGTTTATTTTCTTCACTCAACGATGGCGTTATTTGAGTCGAATTAACTTCAGGAGTGGTGAGTAATTTATCAAGAATAACGTCGAGTTTATCACGGTTATATAACCCTGTGAGTTTATCTGTTTCGGCCATTTTCTGGATTTCTATGTTGCGTAGAGCAAGCTTTTGATAGGCCGAAAAGCGAGTTTTTTCATAAAATCTAAATATTAATATTTGCGCAATACATACCTCGATAACGTTAAATAATGATCCCATGGTAAACATGACAGGCTCTGCATGTTGTATTTGCTGATAGACTAATAATGCACACATGGTAAACGTAATTGATGAAACAACTGTTCCCCATGTGCGTCCAATAAGAAAAAATGAAAATGGTGGGATTAATGTTGCCCAAAATAATGAGTGTGCGTAACCTTTCGCTGTGATCAAAAACAGCATTATTAGGCTGGCAACCATAATAGTGACAGCCCATGAAGTTGTTTTTACCTGTCCTGTTTTGCGAAAATGACAGTAAATACTTAATGTCACTAATAATCCGAAACCATCGAGTAAGGCATATTCATAGCTCTCAAAATAAAATAGATTAAGGAGGCTTAGAATTAAAAAGTAGCTGGAGGTAATGAGTAATAAATGTTCGATTAAACGGATGCGCCAGTAATCGAGATGATCAGGCGGATATTGAGGAAATTGTTTGTACCAATATTTTATCATAAAGACGTTCCGTGTTTGATGAGCTCACGCGGTACGGCGAACCTTGATAGCAATTTACGATGTTAAAAACTGAGTCATAATCTTAAGACTGACTATAAATTAAAAATAATCTTCATAAAGTGGATGATGTTAATACTAAATCATGGCACAAATTTATCGTTCATCAAGTATGACTGTCAGTAAATATGGAACAAGCGTTATCGACACACCTCTAACTTGTTACCTCATAAAGACATAAAAATACTGAGCTTTGATCGTTTGTTGATAAAAACCACAACATAATAATTTTTTACCGATATCCGAATAAGAGCGGCCATAGTGAAGGTCATAAAATCACTCATAATTTTTGGCCGTATGGTTGTTATAGGAAAAGCTTAACGCCATCCGAAAGTGACGGTTTCAGTGGTTTTGTGGTTGATGTTATTCCCTAGGCGAGGGCGCAAAGAATGGTTAAAAATGATGAAGCGGATAGTTTTTTGTCGCCTCGAATTATGTGGGGTCAGCATAAACTCTCTAACCCCGTTTTGCTTTTGCTATTTTGTACGCGTAATTTTGTCCAAATATCCCATAGCAAAAGCCGATAACACGAAGGTGATGTGGATGAGTAGATACCACATGATCTTGTCGTTTTCGATATTTTCGGCATTCATAAAGACTTTAAGCAGGTGGATAGATGAAATTGCCACAATAGACGCGGCCACTTTGTTTTTAAGCGAACCAGAATCCATCTTGCCAAGCCAGTTCAGTTTTTCACTGTCTTCACCGACGTCCAGCTGTGAAACGAAGTTCTCGTAGCCTGAAAACATCACCATAATGAGCAGACCACCCACTAAAGTGATATCGATCAGTGATAGGGTTACCAGTATTAAATCGACTTCAGCCATTTTGAAGATATTGGGTATGATATGAAAGATCTCCTGGAAGAACTTTATGCCTAAAGCAAATAAAACCAGGCTTAATCCCAGATAAATCGGCGCCATTATCCAGCGCGATGCATACATCAGTTTTTCAAACACTTTTTCCATAAAAAACTTAACCCTTCAGATAAAATACGCTAGAAATCAATCGAGCTAACTATTTTTGAATAATAACATAATGAACCTTAACTGTGCTTGCATATAGTAACAAGCTTGATGACGTCTCGTGAGTAAGTATTGCTGTAGTAATCTGTTTCAATGTTTGATATTCACAATATAAGTTACTTGATGTAGTCGGTAGGCTTTTAGTATTAAACTCAAGTGGATGCGATACTTTTTTCAATGAATTTATCGTTATTTTGAGAATGATCAATCTCTAGTTTTTCAAGGTTTAAGTGCCAAGGTCGATATAAATATTATTCAGCTTTGGAAGGGGCAACCATTGAATATTTCAGGCTTAAATTCACCGAGTTCAATAATAGATAATCTGCAAAAGCGGCAATTACGAGTAAAGCCTACTATTACGCCGCTGGGTATATCGCTTGCTCATTCTGCGAATACTGAAGATAAGGTCTCTATTTCAAATGAAGGGCAGAAAAAATTGTCGGCGGAATTAGGTTCGGCGATGGACAAAAATGTAGTGATTTCTGGTGGTTCGAAGTCAGCTGACGGTGATGAGGTCGATACGCGCACTGAAATAGAAAAGAAGATTGATAAGTTAAAAGAAGACATAAAAGAGCTTCAAGCACAACGAAGGGAGTTGATGGGTGATAATTCGGAAGAAGCCGAGTTGCAGCGAAAAAACTTAGATCAGCAAATCACTATGCTCAACACACAACTGATGACCCTGTTTAAAATGCAAAAAAACGAAAATAGATAGGTTTCTGTAAAGTCGCTGTTAGTTTACATTTTACAGAAAATTATTTACAGGCTCATGCGACTAACCCGCTTTACGATATTTCATCCGCTTTTTTAGCCTGATTTAAGTTTTCATCTACTTTGAATGATGTGGTCTTGCATCATGTGGTCCAAGTATCAAAACAGTCAGCCTCAATATTGATAAAAATTTTGCTAAGGCAAAATTACAAAACACTAACCTGTCTTCGGATTAAAATGCCTACATCCTCTTTTGTGAGTAATAGTGAATCAATAATAATCTTTTCAATATGATGGTCTAACACTTGAAACACCCAATTGAGCCCTTGTTTACTATGATGTTAAAGTGATGATGTTAAAGTGATGATGTTCAAATAGAGTTGAGACATTTTCACAGCTGAGTTCCTTCATTTAAAGCTGATAGGGAAATAGTGGATATTTGCATAGCGTGCGTCAGCTTAAATAAGGCATGATTGAGTCGAACAAAGTCTAGTTTTGTCTAAAATGCAGTTAGCCAGTTTTTATGCAAGATTGTCCAATGTACTCAGCACTGTAATGATACGCAAATTTAACTATTTCTATTAGATAATCATCTAAGGGCTAAATTTCAACGGTAAGTGTAATAACCTCAGTACTTATATCTTTAACGAGTCATGCTTTCTGTTAACAACATTTAGTAGTAATTTTTAATCTATGCCTCAGGTTGAGTCGCTAAACTGAGTGACTTAACTATGTATTTCAACCTCTTAAAATCGAGATCTATTATCATGGATACACATACTGCAAATATGCCACGTAAAATGCCTTGGGTTGCGATAAGTGTTATTGCATCCATAGTCTTGCTACTTGGGCTATTACTGATGGTGATGCCCAAAGGGTTTAAAACCACCCACGAGCAAATCGGTACAGGTAAGCCTTCGGTAGTATTTGTCTATGATGCTAACCTTGTTTCGAGTACCACCCAGACTGAACAAATGAATGAAGCCCGAGCTCATCTTGGCGATAACGTTTTCTTTCTTCTTGCCAGAGCGGGCACTCCTGAAGGGGATCAACTTATTGCTAAGCATGGTGCTAGACCGGCAGAGTTATTACTGTTTGACGCAGCAGGAAGCTTAACTAAAAGGCAGCTTGCGGTGATAGATGCTAACGAGCTTATGTTGTGGGTACGTTAGTTATTTATAGGACTGTCTGAATTTGCGTCGGTGAGTGTAGATTTGGGTCTTTAAAGATTTATAAACTTTTGTTTTATTTTCTAATCAGGGTAAATAGCAGTCTTACTTAGCTAAGTTGATTTAGATTTATCATCCAGATGTTTGATACTAAAAATCCTCGACACTAAAAGTTTCGGGGCTTTTTGCCTTTTGGCGGTGTAAATGTATTGGTGTTAGCGTGACTATTAACAAGTTTACTCATTTGTGTAGCACGATTTATTTGCGGTTATTGCTTGCGGTAACGTTTTAAGCTACAACTTAGTTATAACTTCTTATCGATATGTGACTAAATGCACGTTTTTCAAACGATATATCAGAATGGCCATTGGGATAAACCCTTAGTGCAAAATGCAGCCATTAATTTGGTGTTGGTATTTGGTTCGCCTGAGCTTATGTTAGACAGCAAGCTTAATGTTGAGCTAGCAAGTGCTTTTCCAAATGCGCAAATCGTAGGCTGCAGTACTAGCGGTGAAATTCAAGATGATTGTCTATATGACAAAAGTGTATGCGTTACAGCGATTGATTTTGAGCATACACAGGTGCAAGTTGTCAGCAGTTCGATAAATCAATTTGAACATTGTGCTGAATTAGCAAAGCAGTTAATCGATCAATTAAGCTTTGATGGGCTAAAACATGTTTTTGTTATTTCTGATGGTCATTTAGTTAATGGTTCTGAACTGGTTGATGGTTTACAGCAGCACCTGCCTAAAGGTGTCATGGCTACGGGAGGCTTAGCCGGTGATGGTGAGCGTTTTAGTCAAACCACGGTATGGCATAATCAGCAAATAGAAAGCGGACTTATTGTGCTGGTAGGGCTTTATGGTGAAAGGTTATCTGTTGGTTTTGGTAGTCTAGGAGGCTGGCGTCCATTTGGGCCTAAACGGGTGATTACTCAGTCGACAGACAATGTGCTTTTTGAACTCGATGGACGGCCAGCTCTTGATTTATATAAAGAGTTTTTGGGTGAGTTTTCTGCCGGCTTGCCTGCTTCTGCATTACTCTATCCGTTAGCACTACAACTCAATGGTGAGCAAGAAACTGTGGTTCGCACTATATTATCCATTGATGAACTGAAAAAAAGTATGTTGTTTGCAGGTAATATGCCCACAGGCGCGACATGTCAGTTAATGCATTCTAATTATGAATATTTACTTGATGGTGCACAGCTTGCCGCAGAGGATGCTGTATCCTCCTTTGAGGGAACACAGCCTGAGTTGGCTATTTTAATTAGTTGTGTCGGCCGTAGACTTGTTTTACAGCAAAGGGTTGAAGAGGAGTTGGAGATTATTAAGCAAGGCTTACCCACCCAGTGTACTATTTCTGGATTTTACTCCTATGGTGAAATATCGCCTATTAAGTCTATTGGTCGGTGTGGTTTACATAATCAGACTATGGCTGTCACATTATTTTCTGAGACATAGTGATATTAACAATGCATAAATTGCTATTGCGTCAGCTAAAACGTAACCAAAAAGATGAATTGTTTATTTCAAAAAATGACATTTTTTTAAATTCAATATCAGATGCTTATGCTCAAAATGAGCAAAGTGTAAAAATGTTAGAGCGTTCTTTATTCCTTATTTCCAATGAGTTGAACGAGCGTAATCAAACACTAAATGACCAGTTAGCAAAGATGAAACTGGTTCAAGATAAGCTTGAGCACTCCATTGGTTTATTAAATGCGACAGTCAACTCGACTGGTGAGATTTTGTTCGTTTATGGATTAAATGGCGAACTATTGTCATTTAATACCATGGGGCAGGATTTTTTTGACGATATAGGCTTTAAACCTGTATCGCATTGGGAAGAGTTTCTTAGCATTATCAAAGATAAACAACATATGTTATCTATTATTGATCGTCTTCAACATGACCCATTTCAATATTTAACTGGCACTATAGAGTTACTCGATAACCGTTTCTTTGATTACCGGTCTTTACCTCAGATACAAGAGAAGCAAATTTATGGCCGAGTGTGGTGCTTTCGCGATGTGACAGTGCAAAAGCAGTACGAGGCTACTATTGAATATCATGCTTTTCATGATGCACTGACTGGCTTACCTAATCGTGCATTATTATTGGATAGAATTAGCCATTCTATTGCGACGAGTAAAAGAGAAAATAAAAAGTTAGCGGTGTTATTTTTAGATTTAGATGACTTTAAAAAAATCAACGATACAGAAGGCCATGATGCAGGCGACTTGCTGCTAAAAGAAGTGGTTAGACGACTTCAGACACGCTTACGAGAATTTGATACTTTGTCCCGCCAAGGTGGTGATGAGTTTATTATTGTTTTAGAAAAGATAGAGTCAGAAATGACGGTAAAACAGGTTTGCCAAGATTTATTAGCATTGATTAAACAGCCTTTTACTATCGGTTCTCGTCAATTTATTGTGACCTCAAGTATTGGTATTTCACTATTCCCTAATGATGATGACAATGCCAACTCGCTGATCCGTAAAGCGGATTTAGCTATGTATGAGTCAAAATCACTGGGTAAAAACAGCTTTCATTTTTACAGTCAGGCACTTGAAAAAGAGGCATTAACTCAGCTTGCGGTTGAGCAAGCACTTCGCCAGGCCATCGAAGATCAGAGCTTACATTTAGTTTATCAACCCAAAGTTGATTTAAACACTATGAAAGTGGTTAGTGTTGAAGCGTTATGCCGTTGGACGCAGCATGATGGCGTTGTGATCCCGCCCGATGTTTTTATTCCCATAGCAGAACAAACTGGGCTGATTATTGATATCGGTTGCTTAGTAATTTCTAAAGCCTGCTTACAGTTAGCTAAGTGGCGAGATGCAAACATTATAGAGCTGGCTATTTCAATTAATCTAAGCTGTTTAGAATTTCAAAATGAAGCGCTAATAACACATTTAATAGATACCTTAACCCATTATAAATTAGAGGGTAAATATCTTATTATTGAATTAACCGAATCGATTTTTATGGAAGATAAATTCAGTGTAAAAGACATTATGTTACGGCTTAATCAATATGGGATTACTTTTGCACTTGATGATTTCGGCAAAGGTTATTCATCATTTAGCTACTTACAATTTTTGCCGTTGCATTATCTCAAAATAGATAAAGCATTCTTACAAGATGTTGAGAGCAGCAGCTCATCGGCAGCGATAGCTAAAACTATTATCGACATAGGGCATAACCTAGGCTTAAAAGTTATCGCAGAGGGGGTGGAAGACCAATTTATGCTTGATTACGTTAAGGCTTATAAATGCGATTTAGCCCAAGGTTTTTATTTGCACAAGCCCATGCTGCCAGAGGCGATAGAAACCTTATATCTCGGCTGATCTGATTGAGTAAAGGTGGGATTGAGTCGTGCTAGAGCATAAGGTATTGAAACTTATTCAGTGGCGAGTCGTTAGTGCTTATTGATTAGTTATTTCTCAATCGCACTATTTGATATATGATGCGCCACCCTAAATTTACCAACCTCGTCGATTCTATTTTATGTCTACCAATGCCCTCTATACCGATTTGTCCGGTTACTATGATTTGATGTGCTGTGACATTAATTACCAACAACAAACTAATAGCGTAGCGCGCTTACATCAGTTTTTGGGTAACAGCGGCAACCAACATTTAGACTTGGCCTGTGGCACTGGGCCACATGTTAGGCATTTCATCGATTTAGGGTTTCAAAGCAGTGGCCTGGATATCAATCAACCTATGCTCGACATTGCTATGCGTCGTTGTCCTGAAGCGCAGTTTAGTTTGCAAAATATGACTGAGTTTTACGTTGAACAAAAACTTGATCTGATCACCTGTTTTTTGTACTCCATTCATTATTCTCCAGGAACCGAGGCGCTTAAAGCCTGCATTGCAAGCGTACATAAGGCATTAAATACTGGTGGCCTGTTTTGTTTTAACTCAGTTGATAAGCATAAAATTAATAACAAAGCGTTAGTGAAACATAGTGCGAAATTTGACGGCAGCCAGTTTGTGTTTGAATCGGGTTGGCATTACAGCGGTGCAGGTGAGATGCAAGCACTCAATTTAAGCATCGCCAAAACTCAATCTGGTGCAACGCAGTTATGGCAAGACTCCCATGCGATGGTGGCCACCAGTTTTACTGAAATCGAAGCCTTGTTAAGTCCGTATTTCGACGTACAAATATTTGAACACGATTACGACAAAATCATCCCGTGGGATTTGGAATCAGGCAACGCCTTGTTTGTGTGTGTTAAGCGAGAGATTAAATAGTTAAGGTTTTTTAGCGTCATTGCGGTATTGCTTGTGAACCGGAATGCAACGTTGATCTTTAGACAATAAATAAGTGGTTCAGAGTAAAACTTTTATACATGGGCTTTTAAAATGTGAGTGACCTCATTTAATTTTGCCGCATGCCAGTGGATTTTCACCAACTTCAAATACCGATTTTTATAGGTTTTAGTGTATAAAAATTGGCATTTGAATGTGGCCAGCCATCATCAGTAACAATGGCTGTTGATGAGGGGTTACTGTTCGGTATCAGTAAATTCTGCTTGAACCTTGTCTAATTCTTGCTGGTTTTTAAGCTCGGTTTGTTGCTGTTTTTTAATGCTGACTTCTTCTACTAGTGCAGCTTGTCTTTGTTTAAGGCTGTGTTTCTCATCTTTGGTTAGAAACTTAAACGCTTTTTCATTGGCAAGTGCATACGCAACGACATCTTCGCCTTTTACTCTGCGTTCATCCACTCGTTTTGAAAAACGATCATTATCTCGAGCTTTGCGCTCTTCGGCATTTAACTTACTCATTGTTGTATCCTCATTAGTTAATCACGGTAGGCTTCACTACGCTCAGTCAAACAAATGAGATGCACATTCATAAAGCTGATCGGCGCATTTTAGCATAAATTGGCTTACTAGCTTGCAATACGTGATATGTGAATAACTATGGTTTTTGAATAACTAGAGTTGGTAAGGTAATCGATTGAGTGGGATGAGTATTAGCTCTTGCAATGGTTAAATAAGCTATTGGTAACAATCACCATTTTACATGCCGGTTGAGTCTATACGGGTGGCTAAGAAAACAGATATGAATAGAATATGGGGCAAAGTTGAATATGACTTACTATTCCCCACATTGCTAAATTGATTGAAACTACGTCATTTATTACAGTGTTGACTCATCTATTAAGTATTGGGTTGTCAGCTGCGATATGAGCTTTTCAGTATCGAATGTATCGACTTTACTGTTAAATTCATTAATTAATTTAACTTCGATTACGACCTCTGGTTTAAAAGTATAAACGCCAGCAGTACCTGAACTTCCCTGGTTTATGACATTTTTTAAGTATATTACTTCAAAATAAGGCGATAGGTTTTTTCTTGCCAGCACAGCCGCTCTTAGTAAAGCAAAATCATTCGCCCTGCGCTGTGAGGTATTACCGTTGCCAGAAAATCGAACATAATAAGTGTTCTCTTTGTCTTCATATTTTGAATCAGAATACCCACCGGTTAAACCTTGTGATTGATAAGTTGTCGGTGAAGCACAACCGCCAAGCATTAAAAGATTAATAACCAAAATTATTTGAATTAGATACTTCATTTTTACCTTTAGACTATCCGTTAATTAACTGGGCGATAAGGTAGCAGAAAAATTAGCTAATAATCTTATTTTCAAACCAATAAGCCATCTGAATGTTGTAATTGTGAGCTTAGACTTGTTGAGGTATAGCTTTGGTTTTGTGAGACGGTTTGTTTTATAGGACTTTGTAAAAAGTTGTGCAGTTTGCAGCAATTTAGTTTTCAGAATCATCTATCCACAATCCATTTGTAACTCGATAACAATTAATCTGCAATAACCTAGAGCAAGGGATCAATAAAGCTGTATCCTTTAACCACAGAATTGTCTTTCGCACGGAACTCCGTCGCCATCACCATCCATTTCAGTTCCTGGACAATTACGGGTGTAAAAGGTGGCCTCTGCACAAGATCGCATATGACTACAATGGGTCTTGCCTGCTTCACATCTGAACTGATCGCTGGGGATGATTGAACTTGGTTGTTGCATTGCAGGTGTCCACTCAATTTGCTCAACATCCTCATTGGTAGGAATGGGCGCGGCATTGAGGTGTTGATATTTGTTGAAACCGTATATGGCTAAGTTAAGCACAATTAACACTAAAATGATTCTGCCAATGACGGAGCTTGATGAAGTGCGCAGCGAGTGGTGAGTTTTATTATTGGAAGGCAGGTTAAATGGACCACTTAATGGCGTATCCGCGACTTTTGCTTGTGATGAACCTGCAATAACTGCAACACCTTCAATGCTGGCTTTTACGGCTTTAACTTTGCCGTCGGGCTGGTTCTCACGATGAAATAGGATCTCATCGCCAATAAGGGGTTTTCTGGCCATGTGCTTGAGCGTGGTAATATGAATAAACACATCTACATCACTGCTTGTTTCTGGTTTGATAAACCCAAAGCCTTTATCGTTATTCCAACGAACTAACGTGCCTCTTTCCATGGCAATATTCCCTTTATAAGCATTGTTTGATGATGTAGATACGTCAACTAGGCTGCCATAATAGCGAGTTATAAAGGCAATAAGCTAGCTATTTCATTAAGTTAACTTAAATTTAGTTATAATGATATCTGATAATAGCAGGACGTAATAACTATCCTCACACAATATTGTTGTAGACGCTAAATATAGGCATCAAGCTAACGAGCAACTAGTTTGATGCCCATAGTTTACTCCTGTTTCTTAACATGTTTTAGCGCGGCTTGAAGCGCTTCATAGCGAAATAAGAAAGTATTTTCTTTCGGTAGTGAGTCGATAGCTTGAAACTTGCCAAGTTGCTCTCGTGTTTGTTGATTTGGGCACAGTAAAAACACTTCACAATTAGCCTCTAGTGCATCTTTAATCGCGTTTTCAAGCGCTAAGCCAACGGTAACATCAATCATAGGCACATCAGTTAGGTCGAGGATCATTGCTTCATATTCGGCAATACTGGCGTGTTGACGTGAAATCGCTTTTGATACGCTAAAAATCATTGGGCCTGATAAGTAGAAAAACAGCACTTTACCATTTGCCTGGTCAAGTAAGCCGCGCTCACTTTGTGTCAGCGGAACATCGTTTTGATCTGCATCACTGATGGCTTTAACTTGGCGTGCTTGTTCTCGGCTTAAGCGTTCAATAATGAGGATGTTAGAAATAAAGACCCCAAGTCCTACTGCCACAATTAAATCGACAAATACGGTTAATAACATCACCCCATACATAATAGTCATGCTTTGCATACTGACTTTGTGGGCGCGTTGAATGAAACTCCAGTCAAGAATATTAAAACCAACATAAACCGCAATCCCGGCTAATACCGCCATCGGGATAGGCTCGGTCAAACCACCGGCCACCAGCACCACTAATGCCAGTATTACCGCTCGGGTGATACCTGATAGCGGTGATTGGGCACCTACTTGAATATTGGTTACCGTGCCCATAGTGGCTCCCGCACCAGGAAGCGCGCCAAACAAGCCTGAAATCATATTGGCTAAACCTTGGCCACGTAATTCTTTGTCTGAATCGTGTTCTTTACGGGTTAATGAATCGCCGATAACTGCGGTCAGTAGGGTGTCAATACAGCCAAGGGTGCCTAGCACTAAGGCGTCGATGATCATGGTGACAAATATATCAGCGTTAATGTGAGGAATAACCAGAGAAGGTAAGCCTGCAGGAATTTCACCAATGCGGCGAATACTGTCGGTGTCAAAGAACATGATCGATAATAAGGTGACCCCCACTAGAGCAACAAGCTGCGCAGGCACATATCTACGATATCGTTTAGGGAACATGAACAATGTTATTAGGGTTAACAAACCAAGAAACAGCTCGCTAAACTTGATGTTTGCTAGGGTATTTGGCAGTGAAGATAAGGTGCCTATAACGCCACCTGTAGGCGCAGCATGACCCAGTAAAGGCGAGAGCTGTAATATAATCAAAATCACGCCAATGCCCGACATAAAACCAGAAATAACGCTATACGGCATTAAGGTGACATATTTGCCTAGTTTTAAGCTGCCGATTAAAAATTGAAAGCCACCTGCCATCATGACTATCGTGAATGAGATAGCGATACCAGATTCAGGATACTTAGCCACCATGGTGGTTAAAATGGCGGTCATAATGACAGTCATAGGACCGGTAGGTTCAGAGATTAAGGTTGATGAACCGCCAAATAACGCGGCAAAAAAACCAACAAGAATAGCGCCCCATAAACCTGCTTCGGCACCAGCGCCTGATGCGACACCAAACGCAAGAGCCAAGGGTAATGAAATGATTGCCGTGGTAACACCGCCAAACAAATCGCCTTTGATACTGACATCCTTAAAGCGTTCTTTAAACAAAACAATACCCCTTATACAAAAGTTGGCGTGACTGTAGCAAATTATGCGTAAATTATTAATCATTTTGTATAGACCATTTACATTTGGGGCGCGTATAACTGTATATAGAACTTAATAACAAGGATTAAAAATGCGTTTATTTATGGTTATTGCGATGGCGACGTTATTAACTGCCTGCAGCACCAGCTACCCTAATCAAGCCATTACAGGACAGGTTTTTCCGTCAGTAACGGGGCAAACACTTGAACAGCAGCCGATGGCCTTACCTGACGATTTAAAAGGTAAGGTGGCATTATTACTAATTGGCTATAAACAAAACTCACAATTTGATATTGATCGCTGGCTGATTGGCTTAGACATGACCCAGACTCAAGTTGCTGTATATGAAGTGCCGACAATACAAGGATTGTTCCCTAGAATGTTCAGTACTTTTATTGATAATGGCATGCGCGCGGGTATTCCTAAGCCACTTTGGAAAGGGGTGGTTACGGTTTACCAGGATGGCGACCAAGTACAAGCCTTTACTGGCAATGAAAACCCAAACAACACCCGAGTCGTGCTATTAGACGCACAGGGAAAAGTGATTTACTTTTATGATCAAGGTTTCTCGGTAGATGCGCTTAATCAGCTAAGAGCCTTACTCTAAAAACGGTCATATCAGGCTATAAAAAGATCGAGTCTGATTAAGAGGTTACTTATAAGCTAGTTAATTACTGGCTAGGTTAACTTTTACCCTAAGTAACAGACTAATAAGTGGTGAAAATCATCAATATGGTTAACTTCAGTACCTTGGTTGATTAATAAGGCTTTGAATTTAAATGTAAAAAAATATGGTCTAATCCTTGCTAAATATCTTCCAACTCAACCAGGAAGAGCAATATTATGCAATTGGACATTCAATCACTTAGTCAACAATATCAAAGTGGCAAACACGTTAAACTGGCGATTAACGCCATATCGTTAAAAGTTGAGCCGGGAATTTTAGGGCTACTTGGCCCTAATGGTGCGGGTAAATCTAGCCTGATGCGTATTCTGGCCACCATCACCAAACCCACCGCCGGAAAAATTTTGTGGAACGGACAAGATATTGTCCAGTCACCGCAAATTTTACGTCATGAATTAGGTTATCTGCCGCAGTACTTTGGTGTGTATGATCAACTATCGGCTGTCGAATTTTTACATTACATTGTCAGCTTAAAAGGTTTACCCAAATCAAAGGCTAATCAAGTTATTGACGAGTTAATTGATAAACTCAATTTAACCCACGCAGCCTATATGCCATTAAAAGGTTATTCGGGCGGTATGAAGCAGCGAATTGGTATTGCGCAAGCCTTGCTCAATGATCCCAAGTTACTGATTATTGATGAACCCACAGTTGGTTTAGACCCGCATGAGCGGGCCAACTTCAGGCAACTACTGACTGAGTTAGCGGGTGACCGATGCATCATCTTTTCGACTCATATTGTGTCTGATATTGAGTCTATAGCGAACCGTATCGCGATTATGAATACCGGGCAGTTGATCCAATCGGACACTCCTAGTTCACTGCTACAAAAAATGGCCAATAAATGCTGGCAACTCACCACTGACTTTAATGAGCTTAAACATATTCAGCATGAGTTTATTGTTAGCCACAGCGTGCGTAAAGAAGACAAAGTGGAGCTCAATATTGTTGCCGACCATTGCCCTGATGCCAGAGCAATTGCAAGAACCCCATCATTAGAAGATGCTTATCTTTACTTTACTAGCAGGCAACAACCGCAAGCGGGTTTAGCGAGGGTAAGTTAATGAATACCCTGTGGCAATGTATCATTGCTGATTTTAAACAGCGTACCCGGCAACAAAGCTATATTGTCGCCTTGTTGGCTATGTCGGTTTTAACGCTATTATTTTTTCCATCGCCAGATGCTCAATATCAAACATTAGTGATTAATGGCTATCGCGGCATTTACAACAGTGCCTGGCTTGGTGTGTGTTTGGCGATGTTGAATGTACTTTTTTTACCGATTATTTGCTTTTACTTAGTTAAGAATGCACTTGAATTAGACCGGCAATCCATGACAAGTGAGTTGATCGCCGCCACGCCTGTGGCCAAGCACACATTTTTATTTTCAAAGTGGTGTGTGAATGTACTTATATTGGTATCAATTGTACTGATCATGTTGTGCAGCACTGTACTTATCCAGCTTTATTATGGCGAAAGTTATCAAATTGATTTTTGGGTATTAATTTGGCCTCAGCTGGTGTTCGTTTTGCCCGTATTACTGGCTGTCGCCTCTATTGCTATCATGTTCGAATCAATAAAATGGCTTAGAGCTGGCTTAGGTAATCTGGTGTATTTTTTTATCTGGATAGGCTCGATTGTACAAACGATTGAAAGTGTTTCTGGTATTGGCAATCTGCTTGATCAATTAGATGCTGAAGTGGTAGCACGTTTTCCTTTATCACAAGGGGCAACCAATATAGGCATCAAAGTGGGCGATAGCTTAAGCCCAGAAATTAATACCTTTATATGGCAAGGTATTGAGCCAACGGCAGCGCATTTTTGGGGCGCGTTACCGTTAATATTTTTTAGCCTGATTTGTTTGGGGATTACCTATCTATGTTTCGACCGATTTAGCCAGCAAACGCTTGCCGTTAAGCAACAATCATCATGGCTACACCGCACTTTTAGGCGCACTGTAGGGATGCCACTGGATAGTTTTTTGGGTTTTTTTACTCAGTATTTTGCCTTCACACGGTTACTACGTTTAGAGCTCAAATTAATGCTAACTGGCCAATCTACTTATTGGTTTATCGGCTTAATTATTTTAAATATTGTGCAAGTATTTATTAGCCAGCAATTACTGATGAGCATAGTGTTACCTCTTGCATGGTTGTGGTGTGTGTTAGTGCTATCGCCCTTAGGGCAATTAGAAAAACAATCGAATACAGTAGAGTTAATGACCTACAGTAAGCAATCATCAAGGTTACAAAGTTTGGCGAGTTATTCCGCAGCATGGATTGTACTGGCAATGGCCTGTTTGGGCGGCGCTATCCGTTTTATGGTGATGGCTGAGTGGATGTTACTGCTGCAATTGATTATTGCTATTTCATTTACGGTATCACTGGCTTATTTTTGTGGTGCTTTTGGCGCAACAAAGCGCTTGTTTGAAGTGCTTTATCCCGCTATTTGGTATTTTGGACCGATTCAAACGGCACTTTATGTCGACTTTTTTGGGGTGAATAGCCAAACCAGTTGGCAGGCGGGGATGCCTTATGCCGTTGCTGCTATTTCTATGGGATTACTGCTACTCACTGTGGGAGTGACAAATAGCCGCTAGCTAATAAATAATTACTTAATAACAGAAGCTTAGTCCACGATACTATTATTTCACTATGCTATTAGTTCACGATGCTATTAGTTCACTGACTAAGCTTTGTTAACAACTAGGCTTAATCTACCACAGCTTTATTAGGTATTCTTCGGCGCAGCAGCTGAATGAATGCCGGTGCGATAGAGGCTAGAATCATTCCGCCCATTAATAAATATTGGTGAGGCGTATAGGATTCACTCATTAACACTAAACCACAAACGATACCCGCTATGGGGTTGGCAATGCCACCAAAAGTAAAGTCGACCACCGACATACGTTGTAATAACCAGACATACATGCTGTAACCCAGCACTGTATTGAGCAACACTATCCAGCCTATTCCAGCAGCATTTATCAGGCTGAATTGGCTGATCGCATCGAAATATTGCTGCGGTAAAAAGAATGCCTGAACGCCCGCACTAACTAGTAATAATGCCCCCCCGATAATGAGCTGCCAGGTGAGTATGGTCCACCAATGAATCCGCGTACCCAGTGCCTTGGTTATCGTGCTACCGACAATAATGCAGCTAATAGCCGCTAGCATAGCGACCAACCCTATTGGGTTTAACGTGATCGAACTTGGGTCAAATAGCATCCAGGCTAATAGCACTAATATCATGCCAAAAAATGCTTGTACTGGGTTAGGGCGCTTTTTACTGATAACCCAGTGGAATAGCATGGCAAAAACGGGTACGGAAATCATTCCAATGCCTGATATGGCTGAAGGTAGCGTTAATGCCATCACAAAAATAAGGCTGAAAAACACCGCGATATTAATTGCACCCAGTTTAATTAAAATCGGCCATTGTGCTTTTTTAGGTTGGCTAGGCTTTATGGCTAATAATATTAGCCCCGCAGGTAAAGCGCGCAGCGCGCCTAATAGTAATGGTGGCCAGTCAGGTAAAGTGAACTGGGTCATGGCATAAGTGGTACCCCAAAAAAAAGCTGGGATCATGGCTAATAGGATATTCATAAATTACCTTTAAACTAAGTATCTTTGTATGAAGATACGTTGCAATTCTGAACTGATAATTTATTTTTGTAAAGTATCTTTTTATCAAGTATCTTTGCGTTAAGTTTATTTAGGTATTAGTTAACGGCTTAACAGTCAGGTGAAAAATGGAAGATATCGATCGAGTTGTCGCCCAATGGGGTGAGCAGAAACCACATTTAGATACCCTGCCAATGGCGATACTTGGACGTTTTCTGCGTCTACAAAAACACATTGAAACTGAGATATCTGCTTGCCATAAGCAATTTGAGTTAACCATGGGAGAGTTTGATGTGCTGGCAACATTAAGACGTGCAGGTACGCCCTTTACCCTAACGCCTTCAGGGTTATTATCGTCGATGATGCTGACCTCTGGTGCGATGACCAATCGGTTAGATAAACTTGAATCTAAAGGGTTAATCAAGCGTGTTCACAGTACTGAAGACAGACGCAGTGTGACGGTTGGTTTGACTGAAAAAGGCCTTGCCACCATAGATGATGCAATTGAAGAACATATGCGTATTCAACACACCTTAGTGGATCATCTGTCGGATACTGAGATGCCCGAGCTTAATCAGTTGCTCAAGACTTGGCTGGTGGCCTTTGAAGGTAAGAAGTAATTTAGTCGTGAGATAAGACTGTTGATATAAGGGCTGTTGATTTTTGTGGTTAAAATTGATCTCGAAAGATCACAGCCCTCAAGTATTGCTCAGTATGATATTACCGTTTATTGATTCAGCACTAACTGGTAAAAGCTAACTTGGGTATAGTCGCCCGCTTCCATGCCTCTTGATTGGCAATTGGAACTGCTTTTTTGGGTATTACATTGATTGTAAGCACCTGCTTTATAATACATCCAGTCATTTTTGTAGCCTTGATCGACCTCATGCCCTTGGTAGTGACCTTTGGCTAAATCAACGGCAAAGGTTTTAATAATTTCATTTGCTGTACCTGGGTTTTTAGTAAAAGTAAGGTGCATGGTATTGCCTTTCACATTCACGTCATAAGCAAAAATTTCTCCCAGTTTGATACCCTCTTTAGGTTCAGGTTCACCTGCTCGTAAGTCATTTCTACCAAATACATCATGACGTATATCCTGGCGATATTTTATCCCTTTACTGTCGGTAGCATCCTGTAATTCAGATAGGGGATTAAGTTCATAATTCCATGACAGCGACCCAAATTCATGTTCGGGCAGTTTACGATATTGAATTTTTAATGGTTCGTTATCAGGGGCATGAATTTGTCCAATGACCACACCGAATGCACCATTCATAGCAGGATCGCCACTGGTACTGACATGATCAACCGACAGTTGTGCAGTTAATTGACCACCAATAGCGCCAAATTTACTGGCATTAGGATGAGAAGTAACAACGAAGTTATTGCTAAGCTGATCATATTGTTCAGCGAGCATTGCGCGTAGTTCACTGCGAGTATTCTTACTATTGGGTGTTGTAGGGGCTTCATTAGGGGCAACAAATACCATAGCGCCAGTATTTTTGTCGGTATAAAACCACTGTGGATGAACATAGGGTTCTGTAGTATTGCCCAGTTGATTTTTATCGATTTCTAATGCTTTACCATTACTTTTTCCCTCTTGGGCTAATTCTGGCAGAGTAATTTTCCATTTAGATAAATCAAAATTTTGTGCTGGCGCTTTACTTGGATCTAATTTGAACTGCTTAGCGGTATCAAGCTGAGTTGCAGCGACGGTGGAACCGGTAATGATACAAATGGCTAATAAGCTAAAGTGGGCTCTTGTTATGTTGTTTTTCTCTCAAGGATATGGCCTGACTATTCTATCAAGATAATAATATTGTATTACGATAGGGGGTGAGGTTTTTAAGGTTTCTTGCCGTTTTTACGATATGCTGAATAAATCGTCAAAACAACAAGTAGTCGGTGCCTCATGACATTACCTAATAATTTTTATACTGCTGAGCAAGTTAAAGTAGGCGAGATCCAGGCAGCGAAGCTTGCTGGTGTGACTATGTTTGACTTAATGAAGCGTGCCGGAGAAGCCGTTCTTAAGCTTGTTTTACTATATTACCCAACGCCTCAACATATTTTAGTCTGTTGTGGTGGCGGTAATAATGGCGGTGACGGTTATGTGCTGGCACGCCTAGTGCGTGAAGCGGGTATTAAGCTCACTGTGTGGTCAACCCATCAACCGAGCCAATTAACAGGTGATGCTTATCAAGCTTATTGTGACTTTACGGCTGCAGGTGGCAGGGTTAATACTCAAACCACTCACATTGCTGATGGTGTTGATGTGATTGTCGATGCGCTATTGGGTACAGGTTTACGTGGCGTGGTTAAACAACAAACCTCTGCATTGATCCAGTTGATCAATACCAGTTCGGCAAAAGTGTTTGCTGTTGATATTCCCTCAGGGTTATGCGCAAACACTGGTACGGTATTGGGCAATGCGGTACGCGCAAATCATACGGTCAGCTTTATTGGTATCAAACAAGGTTTAGTGACAGGTCAGGCGCGGGAATATTGCGGAACATTACATTTTGTAGGTTTGGGGGTTGAGTTATTTTTTCAGCAAAATAACTTGGCAGAAGTGCATGCTATAACCGAGCAGAGATTAAAGCACACTTTGCTCGGCCGAAACCCTGCATCAAATAAAGGTCATCATGGTAAGGCCTTGTTACTCAGTGGCGATATCGGTTTTGGTGGAGCAATAATATTAAGTGCAGCAGCATGTGCTAGAACGGGCGCAGGATTAACCGCAGTATTAACCCACAGCGCAAATTACTCGCCATTGTTATCATATTGTCCTGAGGTAATGTGTCACGCTTGGGATTGCCTTGATAATGTTGATGCTCGTATTCATTGGGCTACGGCCATTGCGTTAGGTCCCGGGCTAGGGATGAGTGTGCATGCAAAATTAATTGCCGATCGGGTTAGTCAATCTGATAAACCTAAAGTGATTGACGCAGATGGTTTAAACCTGCTGGCATTAGCTCCTAATATCGATGTTAATAGAGTGATCACTCCGCATCCAGGTGAAGCTGCAAGATTATTAAACTGCGCTGTAATAGATATAGAACGAGACCGTTACCAAGCTGTGCGACAGTTGCAACAACGTTTTGGTGGTGTGGCTATTTTAAAAGGTGCTGGCACATTAGTGTGTGATGGTCGCCAAGTTTATGTGTGCTTAGCCGGTAACCCAGGGATGGCCTCGGGTGGAATGGGCGATGTGTTAACCGGAGTTATTGTGAGTTTGTTAGCCCAAGGCTATTCACTTTTAGATGCCGCGTTAATCGGGGTGCAACTGCATAGTCAGGCAGCGGATCAATCGGCGAAACAATCAGGCTTTATAGGTTTGCAGGCCAGTGATTTAGTGCCGTTTATTCGAAAGCAAATGAATCGTTTAAGTACTTAACTTAATTATTGAGATAAATGTGAGCGTTATCAAAAAAGAGTAAAGTAGGGTGCCACTTTACTCTTTTTATCGTTTACAGCTCTAGTGCTGTAATTGTGCTTTTGCGGCTTCGACTTTTGAAAAATCAAAACCTAATTCTAATACAGCTTCTTTAATTAATGCAGGGTTTTGCATAACCATAGCCATCAATTGTTGTAATTTTTCAGCTGGGATCCCTAATTGACCAATAACGCTCATTGCCATTAATGGATTTTGGGTTAGCGTTTGAAATAATTCGCTAATTTTAGCATCGCTTACATTGTGCTCTTTTAAGATGGCAATAATTGGATTCATTAGATGACCTTATGTTGATGGCTGAAATTTATTTGTTGCTGATTCTAACACACTAAAACTGAGTGAGTTTGAATGTTTAAGTTAAGCTTTGTCGATAAAGTATATGGTTTTAAAATCAGTAGATAACTCAATATTAACGTATAAAGTATCATTTTAAAATAAAATGACGCATCACCTTTTAATTACTTGAGGATTGTTTAATTCATTGAATATAAAAGAGTAATGCTGTAAATTTATCCTATTAAATACTTTTTTGCTGGGTAATGTATATGCATTTTAATACTAAAATTAAAGCTGAACGTCCTTTTCAATATAAAGCGTCCTCAGGCCCAATATTAAGGCAGTTTGAAAGTGACCGTGGCCGTATCATTAATTCAGCAGCTATTAGGCGATTACAGCAAAAAACTCAAGTATTTCCGCTAGAGCGAAATGCCGCAGTGCGTAGCCGATTAACTCACTCAATGGAAGTGCAGCAAGTCGGCCGATATATCAGTCAGTTGATTTGTGATGGCTTGTCAAAGTACGACTCCGACACACAAAACTATGGTTTAAAAACCTTAGCACGTGAGCTGGAAACTATCGTAGAAATGTCGTGTTTAATGCACGATGTTGGTAATCCACCATTTGGTCATTTTGGTGAAGCGGCAATGATTGATTGGCTGCAAAACAGTCTTGCGGGCATATATCAGCAATTACACAATAAAATCTTACCCGATGACATTGCCAGAGACTTAATTAGTTTTGAAGGTAATGCTCAGGGAATACGATTAATTCACTCCTTGCTAAAACTGAATCTGACTTATTCACAAGCCTCGGGGATCATGAAGTACACCCGCTGTGGTACTGAGCCCAAACCAGCTAAAAATGGTAATGACCCCCACAGTTATTTAAAGAAAAAGGTCGGTTATTATTTGAGCGAAACTGACTATATCACTGAGTTACAAAAAACCTTAGATATCGCTCCTCATTGCCGCTCACCTTTTGCGTATATTATGGAGGCCGCGGATGATATTTCTTACGGTATAGCTGATTTAGAAGATGCGGTTGAAAAAGGTGTGCTAACCGTCACGCAAATGAAGTTAGCATTAATAGACAAGTTTGCCCAAATATCATCACATCTTAGCGATGTAGACCAAGCTGTAATGCAAGTGATGCTAGATAAAGCCAGTAAAAGTGCCAAGGGCAGTGACAGCATGTTTTTTGTGTTCTTACGAGTAGGAGTAAATGGTCGTTTACCTCAGCATGCCCAGAAACGCTTTATTGATAATATTGAAGCCGTGTTCAATGGCAGCTTTAATCATGCCTTGATTGAAGACAATAGCGCTAATCATATGATTGTTGAAACGTTTAAACGGGTCGCGTTAGAACAAGCTTTTTGTCACCCAGAGGTGGAAGCGCGAGAATTGCAGGGCTATAGGGTAATCAGTGGCTTAATGGAATGCTATAAGCCATTGTTAATCCTGAGGCGTGAGCAATTTAATGTATTAATGTATGGCGTTCAAACGGCTGAGGATAAGTTGCTGTCAATTCCGATATATCCAGCACGTTTATACAAAAAACTGTCTTCTAAGCATATTGCCTCATACCAAACAGCCATGGCAGAGGGCGCACTAACGACTCAAATTACTGATGAAGATTGCCGTGAGTTTTATTTCCGTATGCGGCTGATTATTGATTATATCAGTGGTATGACAGATCAATTTGCCTATGATGAGTATCGTGCTTTTCATGTGATAGATGATTTTTAATGAATCGACAGCTTGTTGCTGATTTTAATTTCAGCCAATTTATTCGCGTTATAAAAACCAAAAGGCCTGAATAATTTCAGGCCTTTTGGTGTTTGTTTGTATTTATGTGTATCAGTAATTATTAGGATGACAGCGAGTTTTTGTCTAACTGTAAACGCGCCAGACAATCAACAACAGACAAAGGCTTACTGAGCAAGAAGCCCTGTACTTGGTCACAACCACCTTGTCGCAAAAACTCTAGCTGCTCATGGGTTTCAACCCCTTCAGCCACAACATTTAAGTCTAAGCTGTGTGCAAGAGTTATAATTGCGCTGGTGATAGCCGCATCATCAGGATCTTCACTAATATCACGTACGAACTCACGGTCAATTTTTAAGGTATCGATAGGAAAGCGCTTGAGGTAACTTAAGCTTGAATATCCTGTACCAAAATCATCAATAGATATCGTTAAACCAATGGCTTTGAGCTGGGTGAGAATATCTACAGAATCTGCAGGGTTACCCATAATCATTGATTCGGTTAATTCTAATTCAAGCGCGCTTGCAGGTAGACCTGAAACCGCCAAAGCAACTTCAATGGTCGATATTATATCGGCCTTTAATTGTCTGGCAGAAAGATTTACCGCAACAGATATATGCTCAAATCCCTGTTGATGCCATTGTGAAAGCTGGCCACAGGCTTGGTTAAGCGCCCAATGACCTATCTCATTAATCATGCCAGTTTCTTCAGCTAGCGGGATAAATTCGGCTGGAGAAATAAATCCAAGCTCTGCGCTATTCCAGCGTAATAGTGCTTCTAATCCGATAATTTTTTCTGTTTTAACATCAAATTTAGGCTGATATACCAAAGACAGCTCATTCAAAGTAATAGCTTGTTTAAGACCTGCTTCTAGCTGCACATGGCGAGTAGCATATTGGTTAAGCTCAGCGGTATAGAACTGGAAATTATTACGCCCTAAAGACTTAGCATGATACATAGCTGTATCGGCATATTTAATTAATGAAGTGGTATCATCAGCATCACTTGGATATAAGCTGATACCAATCGATGATGAAATCGTTAACACTTTATCGTCTAATAAAAACGGGGTTTCAAATGATTGCAGCACTTTCTCTGCAATTCGCGTCGCGGATTCGATTTTTTTAACGCCTTCTAAAATGAGGGTAAATTCATCGCCGCCTAATCGGGCAACGGTATCACCTTCTCTAATTGCATTTTGAAGACGCACTGACACCGCTTTTAGTAATAAATCACCAATATGATGCCCCATAGAATCATTAATATGTTTGAAGCGATCTAAATCAAGAAACAATAACGCGACAATTTGCTGTGAACGATGCGCTTTGGTGATGGCATGATTAAGTCTGTCTTGGAATAAGGTTCGGTTAGGCAAGCCAGTCAATGGGTCGAAGTTAGCCAGAACACGTAAATCTTCTTCTGCTTTTTTACGGGCAGTGATATCGGTAAATACCGCAACAAAGTGACTGGTTTCACCTTTATTGTCGATGACCTGATTTATTTCTAGCCAAGCCAAAATACCTTTACGATTACGGGTACGGATTTTAATTTCTCCGGCCCAGTGCTTATGACGTAACAATTGGGCTTCAACGGCAAGATAAAACTCCCTTGATTGTTTGCCCATAGCCAAGAATAAAAAGTGTTTTCCGGCGACTTCTCGGGGTTTAAAGCCGGTAATTCGACTAAATGCTGGATTAACTGATCGAACGCTATAATCTAATTCTCCAACGACAACAGCTTCATTCATACTGAATAGCACTTGTGAAGACAGTTTTAATTCATTTTCAATTTCTTTACGGCTGGTGATATCTTTATGGGTTCCCGCCATACGAAGTGGTCTATTTTTGCTGTCACGTTCAACGACTTGTCCACGGTCAAGCAACCAGGTCCACTTACCATTACCTATTTCAACTCGGTATTCAGCCTCGAAAAATTCACTATTACCATCAAGATGTTCTTGCAGTAGACTTTCTACTCTTGTGCGATCTTCAAGGTGAATGCTATGTATCAGTAACTCATCAGAATGATCAAAGCTCATCTGAGGCTCCATGTTAGTGCGGTAGACTTTGTTCTGTGTGATATTCCAGTCCCACATACCATCACCAGAAGCCCATAAGGCAAGCTTCAAACGTTCTTCAGATGCACGAATACTTTGCTCAAATTCTCGTTGTTTTTCGTGTTTATAGTGCCTTGAATACATAAAATATGACAACAGGCTAAAGCTGAGTATCCCATAAAGCATATAAGCAAGTTTACTCATATAAAGTGGTGGAATTACCGAAATAGGTATGACTAATGATTTCTCATCAAAAGCATTTTGCCCTAAAGCATGACGCACTATGAGTTGATAATCGCCTGGTGGGATGTTGGTGTAGGTTATTTTGCTGCCAGTGGGCAGTTTATGCCATACAGAATCAAAGCCAGTTAAAAAGTAACTGTATTGACTTAAATTACTATAACTAAAATTGAGCGCGCCAACTTCAAGGCTAATGAGTTGTTTCTCATAGGGCATATTAATTTTAGGTGTGTGACTAAGATCCAAAACCGGATAGCGGGTATCGCCAATAGTGTAGCTAGTGAGTGCTAATTTTATTGGGGGACGTTGCTGTGGTATATCGCTCGGCGTAAAGTAATTTAGCCCATTTATGCCGCCAAACCACATGTCACCATTACTGTCTTTAAAACGAGCCGCGCCATTAAACTCTAAAGCCTGTATCCCTTCGTGAATATTAAATGAAGTAAATTTTTTCGTTGTGGGGTTATAACGTGCAATGCCTGAGTTGGTACCTAGCCATAGGTTTTGGTCATTATCTTCCAGCAAACTGTATGCTGTATTTATAGCTAAGTCGTTTTTCACATCCAAGCGTTCAAATTTAAAAATACCGTAATCTGTTGTTAGTTTGTCTATACCCCCATGGGTTGCTACCCAGAGATCGCCATTTGAGGCGCGAAGAAAGTCTCGCACGCGGTTATCGCTTAAACTATAGGGATTACCGGGTTCGTTGCTAACAAAAACTAATTCTTTTTCTTCTGGATTAAGTCTAACAAGCCCACCTATGGTACCTATCCATAAATAACCATCACTGAAATGTAGCGTTAGCATTTGGTGCTTATAGGGTGAATACTCTTTCTGAAAACCAAAGTTATAGGGCAGCATTTGCTGATTATCTTTAGAGATAAAATACAGCCCTAGTATGCTGGCTAACCAGACTCTATTTTTATCATCAATGGCTAAGCTGCGAAAATTTATATCTGCCTGCAGCGCTGGATTGTGAGGCTTAACTTGCGATAGCGTATCTTGTTTATCTAAGGTAAATACCCCTATGCTGGTCGCAAACCATACAGTTTGTTCACTATCTTCAATAATATCGTTAACTTGTATATCGAGTTCAGTGGCAGGAATATTCAACAACACAGAGAATTGATCATTAAGATAGGTATATTTCCCATCCTCAGTTAAATATTTAAGGCCTTTTCCATCCGTTCCAATCCATAAGCGTTGTTTATGATCACGATAAATTGCCCTGATCATATTAGCCTTGCGTGGGTTACTGGTGCTGCTATCGAATAAGTGAGCAAAATATTGATTACTAAGATTAATTTTGTCGATACCAGAGAAGCTAGTCCCTAGCCACAAGGTGCCATTAGGATCGAGCATCATGGTGTATAAATTATCTTCACTCAAACTATTTAGTTTATAGGCTTGATTTTTATGATATTGGCTTTGCCATTCCTTGCCGTCAAAATCTAACTGAATAAGCCCTGAGCCATTGCCTATCGCCCATACTTGGTTGGCATCAACAACTATAAAGTCTTTGATATCATTCTTTTTCCCGATAGCATCAGATCGTTGCCAGATAAGTTCTTTTTGATGGGTATCTAAATTATAACGCCATATTTGATTATCAATAGCTAACCAAACGGCAAAAACTGAGCTGGCCTGAATTCGGTTAACCTGCATTTCATTTGGAATATCTAAACGATTAATTGTATTAGTATCAATGGCATAAGTTCCAACCCTGTCCGTTCCAACGATGACAAACTTATCATCGATATTAGCTAAACTGGTTATTTGTGGTTCTAAGCTATTACCAAGGCCAATAGAAGTGATTTTATAAGTCTTGAGGGACATCATAAACAGGCCAGAACGTGTGCCTATCCAAAGAGTGTCACCAATAACAGCAAGGTGAGACACTTGGCTATCAGCTAAGCCATCTACTTCACTAAATCGAGTAAACTTACCGGTTTTAAGGTCAAGTCTATTTAGGCCGCTATTAAAGGTTGCGACCCAAAGTGCACCATCGGGGGTTTGTATAATATCAGTAATATAATTATCTGAAATTGTTTCGGGATCAGCAGAACGCTTGAGGTATATCTGAAAATCGACACCATTATAACTGTGCAAGCCATCTTGAGTACCAATCCATAACATACCAGCACTGTCCATAAACAACTTAGTAATACTGTTTTGGTTTAGCCCTTGCTGGCTATCAAAGTGCTCAAATTTGATCTCTGAAATATGACTATACTTGCCTTTATGTAACGCAATAGCAGGTGTTGCATACAATGAAGCTGCAAATAGAATGGCTGTAATCAAAAGTGAAAATATGCGTAAAATCAAACGACACCTTAGTTTCTGTGTTTTATTATTATAAAATGACAGCTTAATTTCTGTGTTTTATTATTATGAAATGACAGCCTAAATCAATACTACCTTGTAAGGTGGGAAATTCAATTGTTAATCAATTATTAATAGATATATTTTTTCGTTATCTATTTGCTATTGATTATAGCTAGTTTTACAGGTGATGCTTGATCGTTATTGTTCGTTACTTGTTATAGATTTATCAGCATATTGCTTAAGGATGCCGTCGATTTGGTTATCTTTCTCTAACCACAAATCATTCAACCAACGCTGAAATTCAGCTCTATATTCCGCCTGAGAAAAATAAACTTCAGGGTCAACCTTAGGAACGGGGAGTATTTCAACTCTCATAACAACTTTTTTAACACGACCATTCATCACGCCATAAAGTATATCTTCATCAGCCTTTGCGTCTGGATACACTAAAGTAATATTAAGAAGGCTAGTAAATTGTTCACCCATTGCCGAAAGCGTAAAAGCAATACCACCCGCTTTTGCGCGCAGTAAATGTTGGTAAGGTGATTGTTGGCGTTGATGTTTTTCTACCGTGAAGCGACTACCCTCAACGTAGTTAATAATAGAGGTTGGTAAATGTTTAAATCGAGCGCAAGCCTTGCGAGTCGTTGCTAAGTCTTTACCTTTTAATTTAGGATTTTTACGTAACTTTGCAGGGCTAGTTCTATGCATAAATGGCATATCCAGCGCCCAACAGCCCAATCCCATAATGGGTACATACATCAATTCTTGTTTGAGAAAAAACTTTAGCATTGGAATATGGTTACGCAGTAAATAGGTTTGCGCAGCAATATCAAAACCGCTTAAGTGATTACTTATCAGTAAATACCAGCTATTTTTATCAAGATTCTCAAGCCCTTCTACGTCCCATTCAATATTAGAAATTAGTGCTAAAATGCCGCCATTGCAGACTGCCCAGCACCACATAAAGCGATTCATTAAGTGAGATAAACCTAAGCGAATCGTTTTGACTGGCAATAGTAATTTAACAATGCCGCCAATGCTGAGTAATGAGCTCCAAACAATAGTATTGATAATCAATAAAGTCAGACTTATTGCATATAAAATTGGGCCAGGTAAAAACGATAACATTGATATTTATGCCTTTTTAGTGCACTTACTGCTAATTGTCGCGCTATGACTTGGGGCTGTGCAGTGCTGATGATACTGTTGTAATTTTTGATCTTTCTCAGACCAAAATTGGTTTAGCTGCTCTTGAAAATCAATTTTAAATTGGCGGTCGTTAATATAATCACCGCGCATATTCTGTGGAATATCGCTAATTTCAATATTGACTTTAATGTGCTTGGTTTGCCCACAGATATACCCCCAAAATGAAGGCACCTGTTCAGGATAATAAATAGTTACATTGACTAACTTATTAATGTGCTGACCCATAGCTGAAAGTGCAAAGGCCATTCCACCTGCTTTAGGTTTTAATAGGTGTTGAAAAGACGATGCCTGTAGTTGATGTTTTACGTTATTAAAGCGAGTACCTTCTACAAAATTCATTACACTGACAGGCTTAGTTTTAAATTTTTCGCAGGCTTTGCGGGTAATTTCGATGTCTTTACCTTTAAGCTTAGGGTTTTTCTTGAGTTGTGCATGACTAAAACGGCGCATAAAAGGAAAGTCTAATGCCCACCAAACAAGACCTAACACAGGCACATAAAGTAGCTCTTGTTTGAGAAAAAATTTAAGAAAAGGAATTTTGCCATTTAATATACGTTGCAGTACTAAGATATCGACCCAAGACTGATGGTTTGCAATTACCATATACCATTGTTTTTGATCAAAATCAGTATCACCAGTGACTTCAAAAGTGACCGGGTGAAGGATTCTTTCAGTGAGAGTATTGCAGTAAATCCATGCAGAAGCACAATGATCGGCGATATAACTGCAAATCTTGTCGATTATTTTTAAAGGGATTAGTTTGATTAAGCCAAAAACCAAAATGGGGATAGCCCAAAATAGTGTATTTATGCAGTAGCATACAAATGCTAATGATCCTTTAATTTTTGAAAACAACGACATCTAACTCTCCTGTAAATGGAGGTCTATATTACTCGTTGTATAGGTTTAGCTCAATCAGTAGCGATTTTATTTTAATATTGTCTACTTAAACTGGCCAGTAGGCGGTCCATTGCGCGGTACCCCAAGGCCTGAGCTATGTGACTTCGCTCTGTCTTTTGACTATTTTGTAGATCAGCAATGGTACGAGCTACGCGCTGAATTCGGTGAAAGCTACGCACCGATAACCCGAGTTTAACGACACTTTGTTCTAAAAAAACCAGATCTTGATGGCAAATGCCGCTGTGCTGGTTAAGCAGTTTAGGGCTCAATTCGCTATTTAACACCCCGTTGCGACTCAGTTGTAAATCTCGAGCATGTTTGACTCGCAGTGCAATGCTAGCGCTGGTTTCTGATGCGGTATTGGTTTGGGTTAACGTACCAGAGGGTAATTTAGGCACATCAATAGTTAAATCAAATCGGTCTAAAAAAGGCCCTGATAAACGTGATAAATAACGCTGAATTTGATCTGGTGTCGCACGGGCGTGTTCGGTATCACCGCATGGACTAGGATTCATTGCAGCAATTAGCTGAAATCGGCTTGAAAAAGTCAGCTTGGCTGCGGCGCGTGAGATCACCACCTCACCACTTTCCATCGGCTCCCTTAGGCAATCTAATACTTTACGGGGAAACTCGGCTATTTCATCTAAAAAGAGAATGCCGCGATGAGCTAATGAAATCTCCCCAGGTTTTGGGTGGCTACCGCCGCCGACTAATGAAATCGAGGAGCAAGTATGATGTGGCGCGCGAAAGGGGCGGTTCAAGAAGTTAGCAGGTTTAATACTGAGCGCCGCCACTGAATGAATCGCCGCGACTTCTATTGCTTCTTCATAAGTCAGTTTAGGCATCAACGGAATAATTCGATTGGCCAACATCGACTTGCCAGTACCTGGTGGCCCGAGCATTAGCATGTTATGCCCGCCAGCAGCGGCAATTTCTAATGCTTGTTTTGCTTGGTGCTGGCCAATCACTTCGCTCATACATAAATGGCTTTCATCAGTGGGGGCGTCATCTATCCATTGGGGTAAGTTATCTAACTTAGGCAATTGTGATTGCCCGTGAAGAAAAGCCGCTAAGTGCTGTAAATGGGCAACAAAAAAGCAGTGTTCATAGCCTACAAGTTCTGCTTCATAACGATTTTCTAGTGGCATAAATAAATGATGATATTGATTTTTTGCAGCGATAATGGCGGGCAAAATACCACTACAGGATCTAACATGCCCCGATAGTGCAAGCTCACCAATAAATTCATATTGGGCGATATTCTTAATTGGGATTTGCCCTGATGCAGCTAAAATGCCAATTGCGATAGGTAAATCGTAGCGACCACCCTGTTTAGGTAGGTCAGCCGGGGCAAGATTGACGGTAATTCGGCGTTGTGGCACTTCAAAGCCTGCATTTATCAAGGCGCTGCGGACTCGCTCTTTTGCTTCTTTTACTGAGGTTTCTGGCAAGCCGACTAAATTAAAGGCCGGCAGGCCATTACTTAAATGGACTTCAACGGTCACTATTGGGGCATCAACGCCACAACTGGCGCGAGTGTTAATACAGGCAATTGCCATAAACAGATCCTTTGCTGTGGATAATCCTGATTCCATGGATTAATCAATAAAAATATAGGCAGTTCGATCAATATTCAGTAAGTGTAGACTATTTTATAAATAATACTTCGAGTACCATACGGCGATTTTTAACAGCACAAAGATGCTCAATTCAACTAAAGTAGATTAATGCCGTTTTCAAGTTAGCTGTAACTACCAAAGTTGTTGCTATTTGATCCCCTTATAATGGTCATGATGTTTATCGTGCTCCTAGCGATTTAACCAGCCTATAAACAAAAATTAGGCAGAGGTAGTAATGAGTTTTGTTGACAACTTTTTAATTATGATGGGCTTAATTGCGATTAGCTGTTTCTTTTCAATGTCAGAAATAGCCCTAGCTGCCGGACGTAAAATCCGCTTGCAAGCCCTTGCTGAAGAAGGGGATGTTCGTGCAGTTAAAGTGCTGAATTTACAAGCTCATCCGGGCAGTTTTTTTACGGTTGTGCAAATAGGGCTTAATGCCGTCGCCATTATGGGTGGTATTGTGGGTGAAGGTGCATTTAGGCCATATTTTGAAGGTCTATTATCGTCATGGGTTGACCCTGCTTGGGTCAGTCAAAGCAGTTTTGTATTATCATTTATTTGTGTGACTTCACTGTTTATCTTATTTGCTGATTTAATGCCAAAACGTATTGCCATGGTGATGCCAGAAAAAGTGGCGGTGACCCTAGTCGCGCCTATGATAGTGTGTATTACGCTGCTAAAACCCTTTGTTTGGCTTTTTAATGGTTTGGCGAATGGCTTATTTAAGTTATTACAAATTCCTATGATACGGAATGACCAAATTACCCATGATGATATTTACGCGATCATGAGTGCTGGCACTGAAGCGGGTGTTCTGGACAAAGGCGAGCAGCAAATGATGGAGAATGTATTTGAAATGCAGTCCGTCCCTGTTACCTCAGCAATGACAGCACGTGAAAGTTTAGTGTTTTTTTTACAGCAAGATTCTGAAGACACTATAAAGCGTAAAATTGCAGATCAACCCCACAGCAAGTTTTTGGTGTGTAATGGCCAACTAGATACTATTTTGGGTTATGTCGATGCTAAAGAGATTTTGCTTAGGGTAATTAACGGCCAAAGTATTAACTTAAAAGACAGCTCCTTGGTGCATAGCTGTCTGATTATTCCCGATACACTGACCTTGTCAGAGTCGATGGAGTACTTTAAAAATAATCGCACCGGATTTGCGGTAGTGATGAATGAATACGCTTTAGTTGTCGGTATCGTGACCACCAATGATTTACAAAGTGCAGTGATGGGTGCTTGGTCGTTACACGAAAGTGAAGAGCAAATTGTCAGTCGTGATGACAGCTCATGGTTAGTGGATGGCGTGACACCGATAACCGATGTGATGCGAGCATTTAATATCGAGTCATTTCCCCACAGTCAGAACTATGAAACCATCGCGGGTTTTATTATGTATATGCTACGTAAAATCCCCAAACGAACCGACTTCGTTAATTATGGCGGCTATAAATTTGAAGTGGTCGACATTGATTCATACAAAGTCGACCAGTTATTAGTGACGAAAATAGACTTACTTTAAATGACCTGTAAAAACGCATTGATGATTGGATCGTCAGTGCGTTTGTCTTTGCAACAACAGCCTAGCTCAAACCCTGGAATTTCAACCGGTGAAGCCACCATTTGAATCCGTCCTCGCACTGGGCTATTTTGAATCACTACATCAGGGCTAATGCCAACCCCGCATCCTAGCGCCACCATTGAAGCAATAGCCTCTTGTCCAGCAACTTGAGCGTATATATTCGGCTTGAAACCCATTTGCTTAAACCAATTATCAACACGACGACGTCCAGGGCCATGATCAGGCACAATAAACGGCAACTTGTCCCATTCAATATTAGCTTGCGACACCATTTGTTGAACCTGGCAGGGCATAGTGGGCGCGATAATAGATAAAGGTACATAATCAATTTTACTGAAATGAATACTGGGTGCAAGGACATCTGGCAGCGCAAGTATGGCAATGTCAGCCCTATTTTGTTGCACTTCGTTTATGGCATTAGCAGGGTCGCCAGTGGTTAAGTTGATTTCTACATGGGGATGTTCACGCCTAAATCGGTCTAATAGTGACGGTAAGTGACTGTAAGCTGCGGTAACCGAGCAGAAAATATTTAACCGGCCACGTAACACATTTTGTTGTGGATCAATGCGCTGTTTCAACTGTGTCCATTCAGATAACGTTTGTTCAGCAAAATGCTTAAACTCAACTCCGGCATGGGTTAGGCTGACACTGCGATTATCTCGCTCAAGCAATTTACAACCGACTTCCTCTTCTAATCTTTGCATGGCTCGGCTGAGTGTTGATGGGCTGACGTGGGTTTGCTCGGCCGTTTTGGCAAAGTGCAAACTATCGCATAAATGTAGGTAAAGCTTGAGTGAACGAATATCCATAACACCCCAGATATTAGGTTAAGTGTGCGCTGTTTGATATAGCAAACTATATCATTTCATTAAATGCAATTACAAATGCCAAATATATCATTTTAAGCAATAACATGCTTGCGCTATAGTGAGCTTAATCACAACTTCCGATGATGTAAATTATCTGAATGTTGCGTCTCAAATTTCTGAATTTTATAGGTGGTATCAGATGGCTAACTATTTTAACTCTCTGAATTTACGTCAACAATTATCTCAATTAGCACAATGTCGTTTTATGGACCGCAGCGAATTCTTAGACGGCTGCAATTATATTAAAGATTGGAACATTGTTATTTTAGGTTGTGGTGCTCAGGGGCTTAACCAGGGCTTAAACATGCGTGACTCTGGCTTGAATATTTCATTTGCCTTGCGTCCTCAAGCCATTGCTGAAAAGCGTGCCTCTTGGAAAAAAGCTACCGACAACGGTTTTACCGTTGGTACCTTTGAAGAGCTTATTCCAGCTGCAGATTTAGTATTAAACCTGACACCTGACAAACAGCACACTGATGTTGTTAATGCGGTTATGCCATTAATGAAGCAAGGAGCAACATTATCTTATTCTCACGGTTTTAATATCGTTGAAGAAGGCATGCAAGTGCGGTCAGACATCACTGTTGTCATGGTTGCACCTAAATGTCCAGGTACTGAAGTGCGTGAAGAATATAAGCGCGGCTTTGGTGTACCAACATTGATTGCGGTTCACCCTGAAAACGATCCTAATGGTGATGGCTTAGACATTGCTAAAGCCTATGCAAGTGCTACAGGTGGCGATCGTGCCGGTGTACTACTGTCATCGTTTATTGCCGAAGTTAAGTCAGATTTAATGGGTGAGCAAACGATTTTATGTGGCATGTTACAAACCGGTGCCATTTTAGGTTACGAGAAAATGGTTGCCGACGGTGTTGAGCCAGGTTATGCCAGTAAACTTATCCAGCAAGGTTGGGAAACCGTTACCGAAGCGCTTAAGCACGGCGGCATCACTAACATGATGGATCGTTTATCCAACCCAGCTAAAATTAAAGCCTTTGATATGGCAGAAGAATTAAAAGAAATTCTTGCGCCATTATTTGCTAAGCATATGGACGATATTATTAGTGGTGAATTTTCTCGCACCATGATGGCTGACTGGGCTAATGATGATGCCAACTTGCTTAAGTGGCGTGCAGAAACGAACGAAACCGCCTTTGAAAACTCACCGGTTTCAAGTGAGCACATCGACGAGCAAACGTACTTTGATAAGGGCATCTTTTTAGTTGCCATGATCAAAGCTGGTGTTGAGTTAGCATTCGATACTATGGTTGCATCAGGTATTGTCGAAGAGTCAGCTTATTATGAGTCGCTACATGAAACGCCGTTAATTGCTAACACTATTGCACGTAAGCGCTTGTATGAAATGAACGTTGTGATTTCAGATACCGCTGAATATGGCTGTTACTTATTTAACCATGCTGCAGTGCCGTTATTACGTGATTACGTTAATGCCATGTCACCAGAGTTTTTAGGTAGTGGTTTAAAATCAACCGCTACAGGTGTAGATAACCTTCGTTTAATTGAAGTCAATGAAGCCATTCGCAATACCGACGTTGAGTTTGTAGGTGCAGAGCTTCGCGGCTATATGACTGATATGAAGAGTATTGTCGAAGCCAGCTAATTATATCGCGGCTTGATAACTAAGTCGCTCATTGGTTAGGTTTATGGGTTGGTTGTATAGATTTAGGTTTGTAAAAAAGTACTGATGAAGTACCTGTTCAGTTTAGATTATTTAATTAATCATAAGTTGTCGGACAGGCATCATTAGGGTGAGTAACCTAGGTTATCACTCTAGCAAATTTTTATTTGAGTAATTTAAATTAGGTTACTAGCAAATTTTTAGTTTGTTGTTTGCATTGTCTCGGCAGGGAAGCTGAATTTTTTTTACAAAGTCGATTTTTACTTGTGTTGGACGAAGTTTGTATGGTATCACTTATCACACAGTTGATATCCAACACCCAAATTAGGAATTCAGTCTTTATATGTTTAACCAAGTAGCCCTACTCATTATTTCGATTATTACCGTAGTGATTATTAAATCACAGCGGGGGCTGCATTTGGCAAAAAGACTGACCTAAAGGTCACAAAATTCCAAAAACCCCCGCTCCGAAAGGACCGGGGGTTTTTTGTTTTAAGGCGTTTGAACATTCACTGAACATACACATTGTCATCAAGTAGCGTTAATAAGTAGAGAGCACATTATGGAAGTAGGGCAAAAAATGAGAGGCGCAGACGCCGTAATCAAAGTACTAGCCGCACATGGTGTAACCACAGTGTTTGGTTACCCAGGTGGGGCTATTATGCCGATTTATGATGCCCTTTATGGTAGCCCTGTTGAGCATCTATTAAGTCGCCATGAACAAGGTGCTGCTTTTGCCGCAGTCGGGTACGCCAGAGCCAGTGGCAAAACCGGTGTATGCTTTGCAACATCAGGACCGGGAGCGACAAATTTAATCACCTCACTGGCTGATGCATTACTTGATTCCGTGCCGTTAGTTGCCATTACTGGCCAGGTGTCAACCAGCGTGATTGGTACTGACGCCTTTCAAGAAATTGATGTGCTGGGTATGTCACTGTCTTGTACCAAGCACAGTTTTATGGTGACAGACATCAATGAACTCATTCCTACTTTATATCGCGCCTTTGAAATTGCCGCCTCTGGAAGACCTGGACCTGTGTTGGTCGATATCCCTAAAGACATTCAAATAGCCGAACTTGAATACAAAACACCACTGCAAACGGTGGAAGTTGAATTGCAAGCCGAACAGGCTGATTTGGACGCCGCAGCTGAATTAATCAAAGCCGCCAAAAAACCCATGTTATACGTCGGTGGTGGTGTGGGTATGGCTGGTGCTGTTGGGCACTTACGTCAGTTTATTACTCAAACAAAAATACCGTCTGTAGCCACGTTAAAGGGGCTTGGCAGTATTGCCCATGATGCACCGGGTTATCTTGGTATGTTAGGGATGCACGGCGGCAAAGCGGCTAATTTAGCGGTACAAGAATGTGATTTATTAATCGTAGTAGGGGCACGCTTTGATGATCGTGTAACCGGCCGTTTGGCCAGTTTTGCCAGTAATGCCAAAGTGCTTCATTTAGATATCGATGCCGCCGAACTGGGTAAACTACGTCAAGCAGATGTGGCTATCGCAGCTGAGCTTAGAGTGGTATTGCCAGCCTTAGCAGAAGCAGTCGTTGATGCGGTGCATATTCAGCCGTGGTTAGAAGATATTGCCGACATGTCACGTCAATATAAATGGGATTATAACCACCCAGGTGAACTGATTTTTGCGCCTTCTATGCTACGTCGTTTGGCCAATAAGTTGCCTGAAGATAGCGTAGTCAGTTGTGATGTGGGTCAGCACCAAATGTGGGTGGCTCAACATATGTGGTTTAGACGCCCAGAAGACCACTTGTCTAGCGCAGGCCTTGGCACTATGGGATTTGGATTGCCAGCAGCCATTGGCGCACAAGTAGCCAGACCTAATGCAACTGTGGTCACAGTGTCGGGTGATGGCTCGTTCATGATGAATGTGCAAGAGTTAACCACCATCAAGCGCCGTAAGTTACCGGTTAAAATTTTACTGGTTGATAACCAAAAATTAGGCATGGTGAAGCAATGGCAGCAGCTATTTTTTGAAGAACGCTACAGCGAAACAGATTTATCAGACAACCCTAACTTTGTGTTAATGGCATCGGCATTTGATATCCCAGGGCGTACCATTACCCGCGCAGATCAGGTCGAAGAAGCCCTAGATGAAATGATTAATACCCCAGGTCCATTTATGTTGCATGTGTCGATTGATGACGCTTTCAACGTTTGGCCATTAGTGCCTCCAGGGGCCAGTAACAGTGAAATGATGGATCAAATGGAGAAGCAAACATGATGCTACATAATCTAGAGATAACCGTAAAACAATGTCCTGAAGTACTAGAGCGTGTTCTGCGTGTTACACGTCACCGTGGCTTCAAAGTGACTGAAATGAAAATGCACACTAAGGATGATAGCAACCTAGCGATTAATTTATGGGTTGAAGCCGAGCGTGCAATTGAATTATTAAGCAACCAATTAGACAAGCTGATTGATGTGACACAGTGTAAAGTGTTGCCGGTTGCCGCCCAATTAGATAAAACAGTAAACGCTTAATATTTTTAGCTTTCACCAGCAAAGATTAATCGATTTTATGCAGTAAAGAATTAAACAAGGAATAAAGCAATGCCAAAACTACGTTCAGCAACCAGTACCGAAGGTCGTAACATGGCTGGAGCTCGCGCACTTTGGCGCGCAACAGGCGTGAAAGAAACGGATTTTGGTAAGCCAATTATTGCCATCTCTAACTCGTTTACCCAATTTGTGCCGGGTCATGTACATTTAAAAGATATGGGCTCGCTTGTAGCTAGCGCTATTGAAGAAGCAGGCGGTATCGCCAAAGAATTTAATACCATCGCAGTAGATGATGGTATCGCTATGGGCCATGGCGGCATGCTCTATAGCTTGCCATCACGTGAGTTAATTGCCGACAGCGTTGAATATATGGTCAATGCCCATTGTGCCGATGCGTTAGTGTGTATTTCAAACTGCGACAAAATCACCCCAGGCATGTTGATGGCTGCACTAAGATTAAATATCCCAGTGGTTTTTGTCTCTGGTGGCCCAATGGAAGCCGGCAAAACTAAGTTATCAGACAGAATCATTAAGCTTGACTTAGTCGATGCCATGGTTGCTGGCGCTGACACCAATGTTAGCGATGAAGACAGCAAACAAATTGAGCGCAGTGCCTGTCCTACTTGTGGCTCGTGTTCGGGTATGTTTACCGCAAACTCAATGAACTGCCTAACTGAAGCGCTAGGGTTATCGTTACCGGGTAATGGCTCAATGTTGGCTACCCATGCGGATCGCCGTGAACTGTTTTTAGAAGCGGGTCGCCGAGTCATGAAGCTCGCCGAGCGTTATTACAAGCATGACGATGAAACTGCTTTACCACGTAATATCGCCTCATTTAAAGCGTTTGAAAACGCGACAACTTTAGATATCGCCATGGGCGGTTCATCTAACACGGTATTGCATTTATTGGCCGCTGCGCATGAAGCGGAAGTTGATTTCACCATGGCCGATATCGACCGTATTTCACGTTTAGTGCCACACCTTTGTAAAGTGGCGCCATCTACCCCTAAATATCATATGGAAGACGTTCACCGTGCGGGTGGCGTCATGGGTATTTTAGGTGAGTTAGACAGAGCAGGCCTATTACATAATGACGTACCACATGTGGCTGCGGATAATGGCGGTGACTTAAAGTCAGTGTTAGCCAAATACGATATTAAACAAACCAATGACCCTGCCGTTATACGCTTCTTCAGTGCAGGACCTGCTGGTATTCCAACCCAAAAGGCCTTTAGCCAAGATTGTCGCTGGGACACTGTTGATGATGACCGTGAAAACGGCTGTATCCGTACGCGTGAATTCGCTTTCAGCCAAGAAGGCGGCTTAGCGGTATTGTCGGGTAATATCGCTGAAAAAGGCTGTATTGTGAAAACCGCAGGGGTTGATGATTCTAATTTAACCTTTGTGGGCAGCGCCCGTATTTATGAAAGCCAAGATGATGCCGTCGCCGGTATTTTAGGTGGCGAAGTGGTTGCCGGTGATGTGGTGGTTATTCGCTATGAAGGCCCTAAAGGTGGCCCAGGTATGCAGGAAATGCTGTACCCAACTACCTACCTTAAGTCTCGTGGGTTAGGGACCAAGTGTGCGTTAATTACCGATGGACGTTTCTCTGGCGGCACTTCAGGTTTATCGATTGGCCATATATCACCAGAAGCGGCTTCAGGTGGCACCATTGCTTTAATTGAAAATGGCGATCAAATTGCCATTGATATCCCTAATCGTAGTATCAAACTGAATGTCAGTGACCAAGCTTTAGCCGCGCGTCGCCAAGCAATGGACGCTAAAGGTGTATTAGGCTGGAAACCCATTGGCCGTGAACGTTACGTGTCATTGGCGCTGAAAGCATACGCGCTATTGGCGACCAGTGCCGATCAAGGTGCTGTGCGCGATCGCAGTAAGTTAGAGGGATAGATTATGCAGCCCTTGGCATCATCAACTCAATTGGAACTAGCGCCCATGCCCTTAGCTCAGCAGTATTTGCAAAAGATTTTGCTGTCATCCGTTTATGATATTGCCGAGGTGACACCATTATCTGCGATGAAAAAATTGTCAGCCCGCTTAGGTTGCGATGTATTTCTAAAGCGTGAAGACATGCAGCCTGTGCACTCGTTTAAATTGCGTGGTGCTTATAACCGCATTGCGCAGTTAACCTCCGAGCAATGCGCTTGTGGGGTCGTGTGTGCATCAGCCGGTAATCATGCCCAAGGTGTGGCTATGTCGGCCGCAAGTCGCGGCATTAATGCTGTTATCGTCATGCCAAACACCACGCCAGACATTAAAATCGATGCGGTAAAGCGTTTGGGCGGCACAGTCGTATTACACGGGCAAGCATTTGACCAAGCTAATGAATATGCTAAAGCGCTGTCAGAATCTGAAGGTCGGGTGTACATTGCCCCATTTGATGATGAAGCCGTCATCGCTGGTCAGGGCACAATTGCCCAAGAAATGGTGCAACAACACCGCGGGCTTGATGTGGTGTTTGTACCTGTTGGCGGTGGTGGCTTAATCGCAGGTATTGCGGCGTATTACAAAGCAGTAATGCCACATGTAAAAATTATAGGTGTTGAGCCGGAGGATGCCGCGTGCTTAAAAGCGGCATTAGAAGCCGGTGAACCAGTCACGTTGAGCCAAGTGGGTTTATTTGCCGATGGCGTAGCCGTTAAGCGCATTGGTGATGAGCCTTTTCGGGTTGCTCGAGAATATGTTGATCATGTGATTACAGTCACCTCGGATGAAATTTGCGCTGCAGTAAAAGATATTTTTGAAGACACCCGTGCGATAGCAGAGCCCGCTGGTGCCTTATCCATTGCCGGTTTGAAAAAGTATATGCTTGCGTATCAAAGTGACACGGATAAACCATTAAAAGTGGCGGCTATTTTAAGTGGCGCTAATGTTAATTTTCATAGCCTGCGTTATGTGTCTGAACGTTGTGAGTTAGGCGAGCAAAAAGAAGCGGTTTTAGCGGTAAAAGTGCCTGAACAACCTGGCAGCTTTTTACGCTTTTGTGAGTTACTTGAAAAACGGGTCATGACCGAGTTTAACTATCGTTTTAGCAGCCGAGATATGGCGGTAGTCTTTGCCGGTATTCGCCTAAGTGGCGGTCAAACTGAACTAAAAGGCATTATTGCCAAGCTAGAGTTAGAAGGCTTTGAAGTTCAAGACTTATCTCAAGACGAAACCGCAAAACTGCATGTGCGCTATATGGTTGGTGGTCACCCGTTAGAGCCATTAGAAGAGCGGTTATTCAGTTTTGAGTTCCCTGAGCATCCTGGCGCATTGTTGAAGTTTTTAACCACATTACAAAGTAAGTGGAATATCAGTTTATTTCACTATCGTAACCACGGCGCAGCCTTTGGTCGAGTGTTAGCGGGTTTTGAAGTACCAGCAAAAGATGATGTTGCCTTTGGCCACTTTTTGACCGAGCTTGGCTTTGTTTATCAAGAAGAAACACACAGCCCCGCATATAAGTTATTTTTAAATTCCAGTAAATAATCTTTTAGCATTGGCTTCTTTTGCAAGCCAATGTGATAAGTTTACGTTAATGGCTAAAACGAGAACATACTCGTTGGCTGAGTACTATTTTTCTATGTAGGGTAAATTTTTTCAACTACTGCTATTTAATAAAATAGCTAGACCTAGTTAAGGAGACATTGATGTTGCCCGTACCGCAAATTGCTGCTTTTAACCCTCCACGTCGTATTTTGATGGGCCCAGGGCCGTCCGACGTTTATCCTGAAGTATTGGCTGCACAAGCCAAGCCGACGATTGGTCATCTTGATCCGCTGTTCGTTAATATGATGGATGAGCTAAAACAACTGATCCAGTATGCCTTTCAAACTAAGAATGAAATGACCCTAGCGGTATCTGCACCAGGCAGTGCCGGCATGGAAACCTGTTTTGTCAACTTAGTTGAGCCAGGTGAAAAGGTCATTGTGTGCCGTAATGGGGTGTTTGGCGAACGTATGCGCCAAAACGTTGAACGTGTCGGCGGTGTCGCCGTGGTAGTTGATAATGCTTGGGGAGAACCTGTTTGTCCAGAAGCGGTTGAACAGGCATTAGTGGCTAACCCAGACGCAAAATTTTTAGCCTTTGTACATGCAGAAACATCGACTGGTGCGTTATCTGATGCACAAACCTTATGTACGTTAGCGCAGCTCCATGGCTGTTTAACCATAGTGGATGCGGTGACATCATTAGGGGGTGTTGAGCTACGTGTGGACGAGTGGGGTATTGATGCCATTTATTCGGGTAGCCAAAAGTGTCTATCATGCGTGCCGGGCTTATCGCCGGTATCGTTTTCAGACAAAGCCGTTGAAAAGCTTAAAAATCGTAAAACATTAGTACAAAGTTGGTTTTTAGACCAAACATTAGTCATGGGGTATTGGGGTAATGGCAATGGTGGCAAACGCAGTTATCATCACACCGCCCCCGTTAATGCATTATATGCCTTACATGAGTCATTACGTGTATTAGCAAACGAAGGGCTAGAAAATGCCTGGGCGCGTCACCACAATATGCATGTGATTTTACGCGACGGACTGACTAAGCTAGGGCTTAAGTTTGTTGTTGATGAGGCATATCGATTACCTCAGCTTAATACCGTTTATATTCCTGAAGGTATTGATGATGGCGCGGTGCGCAAACAACTGCTAGAGCAATATAACCTAGAAATTGGCGCAGGATTAGGCGCATTAGCAGGAAAAGCCTGGCGTATCGGTTTGATGGGTTTTGGTGCTAGGGCTGAAAATGTGGCCCTATGCCTTAAAGCATTAGAAGATGTGATGAATTAATTGGTGATGCGGATAAACACAGGTGCCTATTGGTGCCTGTTTTTTTATGGCGACATTATTTATTTCACGTTTATATTTATGGGCTATATTTGTTGAATGGTTGAGCTTGATCGACATTCATTATTCACGCTATGCTTGCACTATAACTGGCACAAAAAATAATAAAAGGTAACCCTTACCCTATGCTAGGTTCTCAAAGGCATTATTTCTCACTCGCTTTGACCTCTAGCGTATTACTGACGTGTCTAGCATCTATGCTTCAACTAGTCGTATCACAACCATTGTCTGCTACAGAGTTGAGGGTAGATAAAAAAATCATTATCGCGTCCCCTACAGCTCGCCCGCCTTATATATTACAAGATGAACAGTCGGGTATTGAACTGGATATCATTCGTCTAGCATTTGCCAGTGAAGGCTTAAAAGTCGAGTTTCAGTTTTCTTCCCGTAATCGCCAATTATTGCATTTTCAACAGAAAAAAGCGGATGCCATTATGACGGTAAATCAGCATACAGGTGTTGAAGGGTTCGCTTCAGATAATTATATTTCATACCACAATGTAGCGATTAGTTTAGCCAAAAATGACTTACGTATTACTAGCATTGATGATTTAAAACATTACAGCGTGGTGGCCTTTTTGAATGCTCAACACGTTATGGGCAACACTTTTAACAAAATGACCCAAAATAATCCCTCCTATTTGGAAGTGTCACCACAAGAAAAACAAAATAAAATGCTTTATAAAGAACGTATTGATATCGTGATAGCCGACCGGTACGTGTTCCAAGATTTAAACCGTATGATAGCCAAAAACATCGATGTAACAGCAAGCTTGCATTATCACATGATATTTTCAGGTCCAGATTATTATATAAGCTTCCATGATGAGGCATTAAAAAATAGCTTTAATCGTGGTTTAAAAACAATTCGAGCCAGTGGTGAGTATAAGCAGCTTGAACAACAATATTTTGTCGATGTAGAAACAAAATAGCATATTACTGATTATCCGCTAGGCAAGCTCACTTCACTTCACTTCACTTTGCTTCAATTTATTCCAATCCAATGCGCTAGTACCTTGATAACGTAATAGCGCCTACCAGTCATTTTTAGCTAATTCCCCTATAGCAAACCTAAACCAGTAGATTAATCATTTGGTGTAATCGTCATTTTCAGCCCTTTAATAAGATTTTCCCCCTGCTTATAGATTATGTATTTTGTCTTAATTGTCAGCGCGCTACTTTAATCACACAGCCAGCGGTTCCTGCCGTTGTAAAAAATAATCAATAGCTTAAAGAGGGCGCACTATGACTACTCATCAACACGTTGCTTTAGTACAACAATTTAAAACTCAAAAATTCATTAACTACATCTTAGGCATTAGTCTCTTATCATTAGGAAGTTATGTTTTTTTAGATAAATTAGATAGCAGCCCTAACAAGATGACGTTTGAAGAGATTTCTGTTGAACGTATTAATATTATCGAGAAAAATGGCTTAAACCGAATGGTACTCTCAAACGCTGATAAAGCGCCTGGGGTTGATAAGTTCGGTAAGGAAGTATTCCGTTCTAATGAGCCGAGACCGGGTATGATTTTTTATAATGATGAGGGCACAGAAAATGGCGGTTTCATTTTCCGTGGTAAAAAAGAAAATGGTGAGGTTAATCATGGCTTACACATGTCTTTTGATCGCTATAACCAAGACCAAACGATGATGATGCAGCATATTGAGCAAAAAGACTTTATGATCACCGGTTTAACTGTTATGGATAGACCTGATACTGATATGGACTTTGAGCTGACTAACGCATTCATTAAGGCGCAGTCAGAAGGGGATGCTGATAAGTTAGCCATTCTCGAGCAACAGTATATGGAAGACAATAAAGGCGCAGTTCGTCGAGCTTTTTACGGTACTTTAAATGGCAGCTCGCAATTACGCTTAAATGATGCACAGGGTAATAAGCGAATTCAACTGGTAGTAACAGAATCGGGTGAAGCAAAACTAGAATTTCTAGACGAAAAAGGTCAAGTGATTATGCGCTTGCCAGAAAATAGCTAAACTCCAGTGAATTTAAATAGAGTCAACATCATGAATAAACTTATTAATATTATTATTATCAGCCTTTTTTCGATATTTATGGTGTTGTACTCTGCACTTTTACAGGCCAAACCTGGTGAGGCAATTCAATGGCATTTTGATGCCCCAGTGTGGATGGCTATTCAATGTTTTATTGCGCAGTGGCTCACTTTACGTTGGTTTCGCTTCTATCAAAACAGCAAACACATACTCAGCAATACACAATGCTATATACGAGTGTTTTTACTCAGTAATGTCAGTTTTACCTTTGCCGTTACAGGGTTAATTGTCGCGCTTGAGTTTGCGATAGGTATTCAAACAATTAATGTGGCTCATATCATATCGCTTTTGAGTATGCAGTTTATTTTGCATACCATAGTAGGTGGTTTTACCTTAGCATTTCACGTGTTTGAAGATATAAAGCAACAACATAGCGCGCTAGAAAAAAGCGAAAAAGCGTTACTGCAAAGCCAGGTGAAAACATTACAGCAGCATATTGACCCACATTTTTTATTCAATAACCTCAATGTGTTGTCGGCATTGATACAACAAGACCCTGATGAAGCGGATGAATACCTTAATACTTTTAGCGATATTTACCGTTATATTTTACAGCATAAAGATCACTCTTTAGTCCCACTTGAACATGAACTGATTTTTGCAAAAAATTACATGTCACTAATATCGACACGGTTTGAAGGGGCTTATGTGCTTGAGATTATTCAAAAGCCTGGGGATAATTTACGCAGTCATATTTTACCCTGTGCTTTGCAACTCGCTATTGAAAATGTGATTAAGCATAATCAAGGCAATAAACTTGCCCCTACCAAGATTGAAATAACGATTGATGCTGATAAAGTCAGTATTGGTAATCAGATTCATCAAAAAAACTTTAAACCGGAGTCTACTCAATTAGGTCTGCAAAACTTGCGTACACGTTGTGTGGCTATTTGTAATCAGCCTTTAGAAGTTGAGCATACTGAACATTATTTCAGGCTCACTTTACCTTTATCTGCTCACAAGGAGTTTGCATGAGAGTGTTAGTGATTGAAGATGAGCCGTTGGCTGCCCAAAAACTGATTGGTTTTATTCATCGTTACTATCCCGAGGCTGAAATTGTTGCACAAATTGATAAAGTAGCCGATGTCATTACATTCTTTGACAATGATACACTGTTAGACCTTATTTTCTCTGACATTGAATTGTTAGATGGCCAGGTCTTTAACGCTCTTAATGCCCTTGATTTACCTTGCCCTGTTATATACACCACATCTTATGATCAACATTGGGGTGATGCTTTTCAAAATCAGGGGATTGAATATCTGCTCAAACCTTTTTCATATAAGCGTTTCTCTGCGGCTATGTTGAGCTATGAACAATTAAAGCATAACTTAACTCAGGTTCAGATAGGTCAGCCCAGTGTTGAACAGCCAATCTATAAAAGCCGCTTTTTATTGCGTAAATCACAAGTGGTCGAAATACTTAAAACCGATGACATAGTGTGTTTGCGCGCAGCGGCAGGGGTTATTTCTGCTTACGATAAACTCGGCCAGCATCATATGCTAACAGGCAACTCGATTACTGAACTTGAACAACAACTCGACCCTAAGCAGTTTTTCAGGCTCAACCGCAGCGATTTAATTAATTTGAATTATATTCAAGCATTCGAGAATTACGGCAAAGATACCGTCGCGGTAACAACGACAATATTAAAAGAGCCACTTATCACCAGCAAAACTCGCACAGCACAATTTAAAAAATGGTTAGATGGTTGAGTAACTAGTGGGTCATTCATTCGGTGGTGCGATGGCAATATATAATCGCAGCCAATACCTACCTGAAAAGCTAGAAACATTGAATATGTGGTGCGCATAGCTTGAGTTGTTAGTTAACCCTGCTGATAACATGGTGCTTACTCATTCAACAAATGTTGATTAAGACTGTGTGGTTAAAGAGTGCAAAACTCAATTTATTTGGTACTATAGTAACAGTTTTTCTGTTTTTTATGGCTTTATTGTCACTATAGTAACAGGTGAGTTGTATGCTTAATCTATATACTGCATTTGATGTTCAAATGGAATTGCAAGAGTTCATCAGTCAATCTCGCAAACGCAAGAAGCTTTCTGTTGAGGAGTTGGCTACGCGTTCTGGTGTGCCTTATGGCACTATAAGAAAATTTGAAAGCACAGGTAATATTTCCCTCAGGCAGTTTCTAATGCTCTATGAAGTCATAGGCAATTTGAACAACATCCGCACTTTGACTAAACCTGATAGTGACCAGCCCACCAGCATTGAGGAGGTTCTAAAAAATGCTTGAGACACCATTAAGCGTAAGCAGAACATTCAGTGATGGTAGTAAACAGCTTGTTGGCACATTGGCGGAAAATAAAACAGGCACCTTTTTTCAATACGATGAAAGCTATTTAGCTCAACATCCTTCCTCAATAGCGCCCTTTAATATTAAAGCTGATCTCACTCTGCAAAAAGCTCCCAGACAGCCACATTATGGTATACATGGGGTGTTCGGTGACAGTCTTCCTGACGGGTGGGGATTGCACCTGATGGATAGGGTGTTTAGGCTAAATGGCTATAACCCACAGCTGATAACCGCTCTAGAACGGCTAGCTTACATTGGTGACCAATGTCTTGGCGCATTATCTTATGAACCAGAAATAAACTTGTTGGGGTCTAATTCAAGAGATGTTGAGCTTATTGCACTTGGCCAAGAAGCGGTTAAAGAATTTGAAGGTGCGGAATCAAGCCTGATTGAGCAGCTTATGAGTGCAGCGGGCTCTGGTGGTGCTCGCCCTAAACTTAATGTCACTAAAACCTGTGATGGCCAATTTTCGACACATGCCAATGCTATTGGTGAAAAGTTGATTGTTAAATTAACTTCAGAAAAATTCGACTTAAAACATTCAGAAAGCTTGATTGAATACACCTACATGCAAATGGCCAGTAAGCTAGGGATTGATACGCCAGAATTTGAATTAATAGAAGCAGGTGCTGGACGAATGTGGTTACAACAAACTCGATTTGATTGTACGCCTCAAGGTAAACGCCACATGGTTTCGGCTTGCGGTTTGCTAGATGCTCCTTTCAGGGAGCCATCATTAGACTACGTTGATTTAGTCAAAGCGACTCGATTGCTCTGTGGTGTAGGAGAAGCAAGAAAGTTAGTTAAACGTGCTTTGTTCAACTTCATAACCGTTAACCAAGATGATCATTCTAAGAACTTTGCCTTTTTAGCTGATGATAACGACAAGTGGCAGTTATCACCATTTTACGACATCGTTTACAGTCCCTCGCCATACAAACAGCATATGACAGCTTTCAATGGTAATGGCAGTTCGCCAAAACAGGCACTCAAAATGTTGGCAGGCCAAGCAGGTTATTCAAGTGATAAGCCGTTACGGGAAATGCTGGAAGATATTTATCAGCAAACCAGAAGCTTTGCACAAGAAGCGAGAAATTTAGGTGTATCTAATCAATTAGTGTCTACCATAGATAAACACATGACAGAGAAATGGAATAGCATTCGATAACACTGTGAAGAAGTGCTTCAAATAGGTGCTGGTGGCCTCTAAATGCTAAGCTGCCTGTGTGGCAGTGAACACCAATTGGCGCTGGTTTCTTATGCCTTTAAAAGAAAACGCCCAAGACAGCTAAGTAAAGGGCATTTCATCAACATGCTGGTGGTGCAGTCGCCAAACTTAACGCCACCAGCTATTAAAGAGTACACCAAGGATGATGAGTTGCACAATTTATTCAGAGCACTTTTTTTCTAATATCAAGTTAGTGATTGCTAGCGCTGAAACCGAAGTATACCAATGGGTTTACAAACTTAAACAATACTCCCGCATTTCCTCCCCCTCAAATGTTAGTTATTACTATCAGACCAAAGCCTTAACCTGTCTGATAACTAAACTCGATCACTCTCTGTTTTTTACTAGGTTACTTAATAATATCTATGGTGTTCGCTTTGTATCTTAGCTATCAAGATTATATTGAGTATGATGGACTAATTTGGCGTGTTAATTCAAAGAAAAGCGGTATGCACACTAAGCCGTTTAAGCGCTGGTTAGATCAGCTTTATGTTATGTTTAATAAACATTCTAAAGTATTCGCTTATCGATTTGTTTTGAGCTTTCCAACTGACAGTTTAAGAAGCATTAATGATCATACTCAATTTGAGAAATTTTTAACTCGACTCAAGAAGCAATTAAAGAACCACTATCCATCAAGCCTGATTGGTTATACGTGGACTGCCGAAGTAGAGACAAGTAAAAACCAGCATTACCATGTTGTATTGATGCTTAACGGTCACGAGGTACAAAGTCCAAAGTGGTTACAGTCACGCATAAGCCGAATATGGGCTGATGTGGGCGGTTCTACACCCTATTGGGGCGGTTATTACAGATTGAACCGCCAGGATTTAACGGTTGGCGCGGAATTATTTTCACGATCCCATTATGAATTAGTTAATGCCCAAGACTTAGTGGGGTTGGTTTATCAAGTTAGCTACTTATTTAAAGGACGTGGGAAAGGCTATTTACAAGATGGGGCGCATAACTATGGTCATAGCCGATTGCGAATAAAGTGATACCAATGCCGACTACTAAGAATACCCTAAGAATGAGTCCACAAAGCCGTGTTGAATAGATGAGCTCAGAGGTTTGTTCGGAGTCCTTAAAGGTTTTCGGGCGTATTAGGACGGGCGAGGTTTTGGGTAGGTTTTCGCACTAGAACCTGACAAAACTAGACTTTTATTATGATAATTTCTAATGAATACGATTGAGTGAAAAACAGGTGCGTGTAACCATGCGTGTAACTACAAAGCAAAAACGGGCTTATCATTGCTGATAAGCCCGTTTTCTTACAATCACTTAGACGTTGAGTCTTAGTTCATGCCATATTTTTTTAGCTTCTTACGTAAAGTACCACGGTTGATACCTAACATGTTCGCTGCGCGAGTTTGGTTGCCACGAGTGTGTTGCATGATAATGTCTAGTAAAGGTGCTTCAACTTCACTAAGTACCATTTCATACACTTCTGAAGCTTCCTGACCGTCTAACTGAGAGAAGAAGTTGGTTACGGCGCGTTTTACTGCGTCGCGTAATAACTGCGGCTTGATAGTGCCGTTTGCTGTTTCGATTTTGCCTACGGTAAGCTGGTGAACTTCTGTGTTAGTTGTCTGATCAAACATTCTATTCTGCTCTTTAATTAATTTTACACTAATTCTTCAAAATAACATTCCACAAAGGAATGCTGTTGGACAGCGGTTTCAAGCCTGTTGAAGTCAGCACGCCATTGACGTTGTTCTTCCTGGTTTAGGTACCATCCGATATGCTTTCTGGCAAAACGGACACCTTTGTACTCGCCATACAGATTATAAAGTTTATCAAGGTGTTCAAGCATCACAGTGCGTTGCTCTTCTGCCCCGATAGGCGCTAACTTTGTACCTGTTTCCAAGTAGTGCTGAATCTCTTTAAAAATCCAGGGCCTTCCTTGTGCACCTCTTCCTATCATCACCGCATCAGCACCCGTGTAATCAAGCACAAATTTGGCTTTTTCGGGGCTGTTAATATCGCCATTGGCAACAACCGGAATCGAGATATTCTGTTTTATTGCTTTAATTGTGTCGTATTCGGCAAAGCCTTTATACATACATTGCTTTGTACGGCCATGAACCGCTAACGAAGCAATGCCACAATCTTGAGCAATTTGGGCTATTTGGATCCCGTTACGATTATCTGGGTCCCACCCTGTGCGAATTTTTAAGGTTACCGGAACATCCACTGCGCTAACCACGGCTTGTAAAATCTCTTTTACTAAGCAGGGGTTTTGCATCAATGCAGAACCAGCTAACTTTTTATTCACTTTTTTTGCTGGGCAACCCATATTGATATCAATGATATGCGCGCCTTGTTCAACGTTGAACTGAGCGGCATTAGCCATTAAATCAGGGTCTGCACCTGCAATTTGTACGGAGCGTATTCCTTCTTCGCCTGAATGCGCCATGCGCATGCGGCTTTTATCCGAGTCCCAAACATCAGGATTGGACGACAACATTTCAGATACTGCTAAGGCTGCGCCATAACGTAAACAAAGGTTGCGGAAGGCTTGATCGGTGACACCTGCCATTGGTGCCACGATCAGCTGGTTAGACAGTTGATAGGGGCCAATTCGCATTTGCTGATTTCACCTTGCTCTTCAAAGGGGCGCTATAGTAGCCCTTTTTGACCAGCTTGAAAAGGTCAATAAATGACCTAAATAAAACTTTTTTACTTGACTTTTGATCTCAGACAATTAATTGACTTAATATCTGCGGTTAAGGGGGATATATTTTTGTTTTTGAGCACTGATGGGGGTTGCAGCTAAGCAGTAGATAAGCTAGACGCGTGTAAAACAATTGTAACCCTTGTTATACGCGCGTCTGTTTGCTTAAATAGTAAACTATTTTTTTGTTCCGTTTAAGCGAGTCCAATCTTCTTTATGGCACGCTGGGTCCATATCAAACCATTGGCTATAGAAGTCAGATACATCTTGGGCCTGTTCACGTAATAAACCTGACAGGGCTAGTTGACCACCGGTTTTTACTTTTTCAGCAATTAATGGGGCTAATTCTTTGAGCGGCCCCGCTAGAATATTGGCGACAAGCACATCAGCTTGTAAATTCTCTGGCTGATCTTCAGGTAAATAAAGTGATAGTTTATCCGCCACATCGTTACGTTCAGCATTTGCAGTAGAGGCGTCTATGGCTTGATAATCAATATCCACACCAGTGACTTTTTTGGCCCCTAGTTTGATAGCGGCAATCGCTAAAATACCTGATCCACAACCAAAATCGATAACTTCTTTATCAGCTAAATCTAAGCTGTCCAACCACTCAAGACATAATGCAGTTGTAGGGTGTGTACCTGTGCCAAATGCTAAGCCAGGATCTAAAATAACGTTAACCGCTTCTGGGTCAGGAATGGGGCGCCAGCTTGGGCAAATCCATAAACGTTGACCAAATTGAATAGGGTGGAAACTGTCCATCCATTCACGTACCCAGTCTTTATCTTCTACCTGTTCAATTTTATGGTTAAAACCAGCGCCTAAAAATGGCATAGATTCTAAAAATTCAATCGTGGGTGCTAAATCGGTGCCTGCATCAAATAACGCAACAACTACCGTATCTTGCCAAAGTGGAGTTTCACCTAATTTAGGTTCAAAAATGGGTTCGTCCTGGCCATCTTCATAGGTAATGGAAACAGAACCTTGATCCATCAATAAGTCGCCTAACATATCTGCATTGTCGCGATGGGTGTGAATGCGCAATTGGATCCAAGCCATGGGGTGTTCCTAATCTTTGATAAAAGTGGTGTTAATGGCGGCTATTATACCCAAACCATTTACAGATGCGCACCTTAGTATGGATTTTATCTTGTTAAGATTTTTGGAGTGACATTATGAATGTGATGACGGTTAATTATCGCGATATGATCATTGTTATTGTTTAATTACGCAAATTCGTTTTGTTAGTTGGTCAAGTTATTGGGTTTGTTTGAAATTTCAATCTTAAACACAGTGTGATCAGCCTCTAAGTCGGACATGATAATAAGTGAGCAAGGTCACGGTTTGTTTTATCGCCAATGATGTTGTTTGAAAAGACTTGATATGGTCAAGGTATCTTATTGTGCCAGTACCGGATGTAACAATTTATGGATACTCATTACTTGCCTGCAAAAAATAATAATGTGAGTGCTGCCAAGGGGTTTTCTCATCCAATTTGGGCTGCAAGAGCTGACAGTTTACAAAGTATATCCGGGGTGTTACTCGGGCTTTTTATTATTGCGCATTTACATTTTGAATCGAGCATCTTGTTGGGTAAAGAAGCTTTTTATCACGTTGTTCAGTTTCTTGAGGGTGGGATTTTCAGTGAAACGGGCCATGGTTATCCATTATTAACCCAGATATTTTCAGCGTTTATGTTAGTTGTGGTGATGATCCATGCCATTTTTGCCTTGCGCCGCTTTCCGACTCAAATTGGTCAATGGCGAGCATTACGGCAACAAATGCATTTTTTACCCCACGAAGATACCAAAATATGGTTCTGGCAAATGGTGACAGGTTTTTTATTGTTTTTCTTAGTGCCGGTGCATCTATTTACCATGATCATGAATCCTGAAATTGGCCCGCATTTATCTGCCGAGCGAGTTTATTACGATAATTTCTGGATTCTGTATATCTTACTTTTACCCGCCGTTGTAGTGCACGCCGTGTTTGGTTTATATCGTGTTTGCGTGAAGTGGGGATTAGTACAGCAACGTTTTGCCTTGCTTAAGTTTGCCAAGGTGCTGCTGGTATATTTGATAATTATCGGTATTGCCAGTTTAGTCGCTTACATTGTGATAGGGCGAACCCTTGAGTTGCCTGTTATCCCTTTTGTGCCCACTTTATAAGGAATAAACATGCAAATAATTTATACCGATACATTAGTGGTTGGTGCCGGTTTAGCGGGTTTAAGGGTTGCTATTGCGTCAAAAGAGCGCGGTCTTGACACATTAGTGCTGTCACTCATTCAAGCTAAACGCTCTCATTCAGCAGCAGCCCAGGGAGGAATGCAAGCTAGTTTGGGTAACACAATAAAAGGCATGGGCGATGATGAAGATGTGCATTTTGAAGACACGGTAAAAGGCTCTGACTGGGGCTGCGATCAAACCGTTGCCCGTATGTTTGCCCATTGTGCACCTAAAGCAGTACGTGAGTTAGCCAATTGGGGTGTACCTTGGACACGCATCACTAAAGGTGAACGTCAGGTGATAGTTAATGCACAGAAGGTCACTATTAATGAAGCCGAAGAGGCGCATGGGTTAATTAATGCCCGTGACTTTGGCGGCACCCAGAAATGGCGCACCTGTTATACCGCAGACGGGACTGGGCATTCATTGCTGTATGCGGTCGATAATAAAGCGATTTCGTTAGGCATTCCTGTACACGAACGCATGGAAGCGCTAAAGATTATTCATGATGGCAAGCGCTGCCAAGGTGTGATTGCTCGCTGTTTAATTACTGGCGAGGTTAGGGCGTATATTGCTAAATCAACCACGATAGCTACTGGGGGTTATGGTCGTATATATGAAGTGTCTACCAATGCGATTATTTGTGATGGGATAGGCCAAGCATTGGCGTTAGAAACTGGCGTGGCGACATTAGGTAATATGGAAGCGGTACAGTTTCATCCTACTGCAATTGTGCCCGTAGGTATTTTAACCACAGAAGGCTGTCGCGGTGATGGCGGGTTATTGCGCGATAAAGACGGCTATCGTTTTATGCCAGATTATGAGCCTGAAAAGAAAGAATTAGCGTCACGTGATGTAGTGTCACGGCGCATGACCGAGCATATGCGTAAAGGCAAAGGTGTCGATAGCCCGTATGGCCCACATTTATGGTTGGATATTACCTTGTTAGGCCGCAAACACATTGAAACCAACTTGCGCGAAGTGAAAGAAATTTGTGAAAAATTTCTCGGTATTGACCCCACAAAAGATTGGATCCCCGTTAGGCCAACTCAGCATTATTCTATGGGCGGCATACGCACAACGCCTACAGGTGAAAGCCCGCAGTTATCAGGTTTATTTAGTGTGGGAGAGGCGGCGTGTTGGGATATGCATGGCTTTAATCGTTTAGGCGGGAATTCTCTAGCAGAAACCGTGGTTGGCGGGATGATTATTGGTAAATATGTTGCTGACTTTGGCGAGAAAAACAATCTGGTTATTGATACTGACCTCATTAATCGTTTCGGTGGTGAGTTAATTGATGAGATTAATGGTTTAGTGGATGGTGAAGGCACCGAAAATACCTTTGAACTTAAGCTGGCGATGCAAAAAATTATGATGGATTACGTCGGTATTTTCAGAAATGGCGATGAGTTACAACAAGCCGTAGATGAGTTAAGTCAGTTGCTTAAACGTTCACGCAATATCGGACTAAGGTGTAAAAAACGCCATGCTAACCCTGAGCTAGTAGAAGCATTACGCCTAAGGCGAATGCTAAAAGTGGCGCTAACTGTCGCTTGCGGTGCGAATGCGCGCACCGAAAGTCGTGGTGCTCACTCCCGTGAAGACTTTCCACAACGTAATGATAAAGACTGGCTAAACCGGACATTATCAACCTGGCCAGATGCCGATGCTTTAGCGCCAGTACTGAGTTATGAAGCGCTTGATGTGATGCAAATGGAACTGCCACCGGGCTATCGTGGCTATGGTGTAAACAATACGATTGCGCATCCCGATACCGAGAAGCGTCAGCAGCAAATAGACGCCATTCTTGCCAACTTAGGTATTGATGCTGACCGATATGCCAAGCAGGCAGCAATCATGCCATTCACCTTACCTGACGAGCTAATGCCGCTAAATCAGCGCTTATCAGACACATTAAATTGTGCTGTGGTTAGTGCAACAATGGTGGGAGATAAATAACATGAGCCAAGCTAGAACAATTCGTTTTTCAATTTTTAGATTTGATCCACAAGACCCTAACGACAAACCGAAAATGGTTAACTATGAAGTGACTGAAGCGCCCGGCATGACGGTGTTTATTGCGCTGAATATGCTTCGTGAGCAACAGGACCCTTCACTGCAATTTGACTTTGTCTGCCGCGCAGGCATTTGCGGCAGCTGCGCCATGGTGATTAACGGCAAGCCCACATTGGCTTGCCGCACTTTAACGGCTAATTACCCTAAAGGTGACATTATATTGATGCCATTACCTGGGTTTGAATTAATCGGCGATTTGTCAGTTAACACCGGTAAGTTTATGCGCGAGTTGGCCGAACGTTTACAGTTGTGGTTACAGCCAAATAATTTTGATAGTGATATTCATCGCATCGAAACACCCATGGACCCAGACGAAGCGGCCAAGTTATACGAACTCGACCGTTGTGTAGAGTGTGGTGTATGTGTGTCAGCCTGCGCCACCAAACAAATGCGTGAAACCTTTGTTGGCGCGGTGGGTATGATGAAAATTGCCCGCTTTGAATTAGATAGCCGCGATACCCGTACTGCGGATGATTTTTATCATGTTATCGGTAATCAAGATGGGGTATTTGGTTGCATGACATTGCTTGGCTGCCAAGATGCTTGCCCGAAAGATTTACCTCATATGCAACAGATTGCTTACTTACGCCGTAAGATGGCGATAGCAAGCCCGAATAGGATTTTGTAGTGGATGTATTGATTAGCGATAAACTGATTGATACAAAAATGCCGCTAAACTCAATTGAGCTAGCGGCATTTTTATTAGAGGTAGAATGTATGTCTTAAGACTTAGTGCGTTTCATCGCGGTGAAGAATTCTTCATTTGTCTTAGTCATTGCAAGCTTATCGATTAAGAATTCCATTGCTGATACTTCATCCATTGGGTGAAGTATTTTTCGCAGGATCCACATCTTCTGAAGCTCTTCAACTGTGGTCAGTTTCTCTTCGCGACGAGTACCGCTGCGGTTGAAATCAATCGCCGGGAACACGCGCTTTTCAGCTGCTTTACGAGAAAGGTGTAACTCTTGGTTACCGGTACCTTTAAATTCTTCGTAAATCACTTCATCCATTTTAGAACCAGTATCAACAAGTGCGGTAGCAATAATGGTTAAGCTGCCGCCGTGCTCGATGTTACGTGCTGCACCGAAGAAACGCTTTGGACGGTGCAGTGCGTTAGCATCAACACCACCGGTAAGTACTTTACCTGATGATGGAATAACGGTGTTGTATGCACGGGCTAAACGAGTGATAGAGTCTAATAAAATCACTACGTCTTTTTTGTGTTCAACTAAACGCTTGGCTTTTTCAAGTACCATTTCGGCAACTTGAACGTGACGGCTTGCTGGCTCATCAAAGGTAGAAGCAATAACTTCGCCTTTGACCATGCGCTGCATTTCGGTCACTTCTTCTGGGCGTTCGTCAATAAGTAATACCATTAACACCACATCAGGGTTGTTATAAGTAATACTTTGGGCGATGTTTTGAAGTAATAATGTTTTACCCGCTTTTGGCGGCGCAACAATCAAACCACGTTGACCTTTACCGATAGGAGAACATAGGTCAAGAATACGTGAGGTAATATCTTCTGTTGAACCATTACCGCGTTCCATACGAAGACGTTCTTCAGCATGAAGTGGGGTTAAGTTTTCAAACAAAATTTTGTTGCGTGAGCTTTCTGGCTTATCGAAGTTAACTTCAGATACTTTTAGCAGGGCAAAATATCTTTCACCTTCTTTAGGCGGACGTATCTTACCAAAAATGGAGTCACCAGTACGCATATTGAAGCGGCGAATTTGGCTAGGTGAAACATAGATATCGTCAGGGCCGGCTAAGTATGAACCATCTGAACTTCTTAAAAATCCAAAACCGTCTTGGAGGATTTCTAATACACCGCCACCGAAGATATCTTCTCCGCTTTTGGCATGTGATTTTAAAATCGAGAAGATAATATCTTGCTTACGGGCGCGAGCCATATTTTCTAGTTTCATGCTTTCAGCAAGTGAAACAAGATCTGAAATCGGCGTGTCTTTTAATTCTGTTAAATTCATGTATGGGAGTCTTGTGTTACGCGACAAAGCTTACCGCAATCAATCAGTAGGGGTATTGAACAGAGTTTATGACTGAAAAGCGAGAAAAGGTTAAATTGAAAAAATCTGAGGTAAATTTATCACCATATTAGGCTGACGTCCAGAATTTTAGGTACAAAAATGGCACAAATTGTATAAAACTTGTGCCATTTCGCAATTAGACTCTAAATGAGATTAGATTTGAGCGTCAATAAACTCTTTTAATTGCGTTTTAGACAGCGCACCAACTTTGGTTGCAGCTAACTCGCCACCTTTAAACATAAGCAAGGTTGGAATGCCACGAACGCCAAACTTTGCAGGTGTAATGCTGTTTTGGTCAACGTTCATTTTGGCAACAGTAACTCTACCTGCATACTCTTCTGCTACGTCATCTAAGATTGGCGCGATCATTTTACAAGGTCCGCACCACTCAGCCCAGAAATCGACTAACACAGGAGTGTCAGACTTTAATACGTCGTTTTCGAAGCTGTCGTCGCTTAGGTATACTATTTTGTCGCTCATGTTGTTCTCCAGATTTGGTTCCATTGCTAGTTTATTAATGGCTTACCATGTATATTGGGTTAGTTGAAAAGCTTTTCAAGTGACCGTGTAAATATCCGCAATTTTTATATTTGCCATTATACGCAGAGCATCATCCGCTGTTAAATAGTTAAGGTGATTTTTTTTAAGCTTCTCAGTGCCCAGTCTTTTTTATAACCATTTGATAATTAATTATTTATCAATAAAGAAGCCTGTGCAGTGAGGTGCTTTGAACTCTGCATATATAATATGAACGGATAAACAATGTAGCTATTTCAAACTATCGTATCTTTTTTTGCAACCCCAACTAGTATGCTGGTGCCATGAGCCAAACACATTTATCTACCAAAAAGTTCGCTGACTTTCCGCTGCAAGATGCAGTTTTATCAGCCTTAAACGAGAACGGCTTTGAATTTTGTACCCCAATCCAAGCCTTATCATTACCTATTTTATTAAACACTAAAGATATCGCCGGCCAAGCCCAAACGGGTACAGGCAAAACCATGGCGTTCTTAGTAGCAACTTTTAATCACTTACTCACATCTGCTGCCCCAGAAGGGCGCAAAAATACTGAACCGCGTGCCATTATCATGGCTCCAACTCGCGAATTAGCGATTCAAATTGCTAAAGATGCCAATTTACTGGCTAAACATACTGGCTTAAAAGTTGGGATTGTTTATGGCGGTGAAAGCTATGAGACACAGCGTGAAGTATTAGATAAAGGCGTTGATATTTTAATTGGTACCACAGGTCGAATTATTGATTATGTTCGCCAAGGTGTCATTAGCCTGAATCACATTCAAGCTGTGGTATTAGATGAAGCCGATCGTATGTTCGATTTAGGCTTTATTAAAGATATTCGTTTCTTATTTCGTCGTATGCCAGACGCTAAAGCGCGTTTGAACATGTTATTTTCTGCCACACTTTCAATGAAAGTGCAGGAATTAGCCTATGATCATATGAATGACCCTGAGAAAGTGGAAATCGAACCACTTGAAAAAACCTCTAAAAACATCAAAGAAGAAATTTTTTATCCTTCAATGGAAGATAAAATGCGCTTATTGCTTACTTTGATTGAAGAAGACTGGCCAGAAAAAGCGATTGTGTTCTCTAACACCAAACACAGCTGTGAAAAACTATGGTCATACCTTGAAGGTGATGGACATCGTGTTGGGTTACTGACAGGCGATGTACCACAAAAGAAACGTATTCGTATTCTTGAACAGTTTACCTGCGGTGATTTAGATATTTTAGTCGCGACAGATGTAGCAGCCCGTGGTTTACATATCTCTGATGTATCGCATGTTTATAACTATGATTTACCTGATGATTGTGAAGATTATGTACACCGTATAGGCCGTACTGGTCGAGCTGGCGCTAAAGGTATTTCAATTAGTTTTGCCTGTGAAGAATATGCATTAAATTTACCAGGTATTGAAACTTATATTACCCACGCTATTCCTGTATCTGATTATGACCGTGATGCATTACTGGATGATATTCCTCCGCCAGTGCGTATTCATCGTAAACACCCTACTACCCGCACCCGTGATGGTGCAAGTAAAGGTGCTCATCGAAGTGGAAGCAGTAATACACCATCGCGTCATCGGACACGCAGACCGACGTAAATGCCTCAATTATCATCTTTACCTGCATACGCAGCCATCACATTAGGCTCTAATAGCTTTAATATGTTGGTTGCGGTGACTGTGGCTGGTAAGCCACAGATTATTGCCAAGTATAAGCGCAAAGTGCGTTTGGCAGAGGGTATTGGTGATGATGGTTATTTGTCGCATGAGGTGATGCAACGGGGGTTAGATTGTTTAGCTCTGTTTGCAGATATGCTAAAAAAACATCGTGTTAATCAGCATGATGTTGCAGTAATCGCTACCGCCACATTGCGTGTTATTGCTAATGCTGATGAGTTTAAGCAGCAGGCTTTACCTATATTAGGCCATCCGATAGAGGTTATTTCAGGTTTACGTGAAGCTGAATTAATTTATCAAGGTATGGTGGCAACTACTACAGGCATAGAAAAACGCCTCGTGATTGATATTGGTGGTGCCAGTACCGAGTTTATTGTCGGTAAGGGCCGTAAAGTGTTATTTAAAACCAGCGTACCTATGGGCGGGGTGGTTTTTAATCAACAATTTTTCAATGCTACGCCTTTTCAAATGCTTGATTTTTGCCAAGTAAAAGATGCCGTTAAACATATTTTATCAGAGCACATGCAGTCTCTGACTAACTTAGGCTGGGACAAGGCTGTGGGTGCATCAGGAGTTGTGCAATCTGTTGTGTCGGTATTGCAGCATAGGCAAGTGTCTGAAGTGATCACCTTAACTGTGCTGCAATCATTACGTGATGAGATTTTAGCTCAGTCAGATTTGCTTCTATCCGATATTGAAGGATTAACGGCAGAACAAGCACCCACTTTTGCATCTGGTGTCGCCATCCTGTTGGCATTGTTTGAATTATTATCAATTAAGCAATTACATTTAGCGGGCGGCGCATTACGTGAAGGCGTATTGCAAGTGCTGGCGGATAAGCAACGCGTACGCTAATACATGAGTTACTAGGCCATCAGTGCTAAGCTCAACCGATAGAACAATAAAAATAGGTCGCATAATGCGACCTATTTTTTTGCCATTTAGCGAGAACTCATTATTTCAAAATGTTTACTAAGTCGGCTTCAAGTGACACTTCAGGGCGTTCTACAATACGGCCGATTTCATGACTTTTTTGCTCAATAATAAAGGTAGGAATACGCGTGAAATCATATTTAGCTGCTAGCCCTTCAGGGTCAAGCTTGCTGCGGTCAACACCTATATAGGTCACTTTAAGGTTTGGGTTGGCAGCTGCTTCGATTAAACGCATAAAGCGTGGTGTTTCACGGTGGCAATCCGGGCACCAGGTACCCATAATAACGACTATTTCAGTGGGTTCTGATACTTGCTTTAATGCTGCAATTTGCGCCTCATTAAGCACGTAGTCTTGGTACTCTGCAGCATAGCCGGGTAAATCTTTTGCAAGTGTTTCAGTTGTAACAATACCGGTAATGATCACTTCTTCTTTCTCCTCACTGCAAGTTGCGTTAAACCCTTGCGACTCTTTTTCAAATCCACAACCATTGTTGGCGAAAACGGGAGCCACTAATGCTTGGCTGCTGAAAATAAGTGCGCTGGTGGCGAATAATGTCTTAATGCTATTGTGCATGATAAAGCCTCTGTACAGAAGGAAATAGTGCGAGGGATATTCAAACATGAGTTGATTTAGCTGTTAAGTAATAACCATACTGGATGTTAACTTAATCACTAAATTAATAGGTTAAATACTCAAAATGAGACTTAAAGCATATTCGCATAGCAGTGAATAGACAATAAAAAAGCCCAGATTATCTGGGCTTATCTAAGGTGATAAAATCTATTTGTCGTCTTTTAACCACTGAGCCGCGCGTTTTGCAAAGTAAGTTAATATCCCATCAGCACCAGCACGTTTAAAGCAAAGTAATGACTCCATTACGATGGCTTTTTCCGCTAGCCAGCCATTTTGAATCGCAGCCATATGCATGGCATATTCACCACTGACTTGGTAGGCGAAAGTGGGTACCGCTAACTCTGTTTTAACACGATAGACGATATCAAGGTAGGGCATGCCAGGTTTCACCATCACCATGTCAGCACCTTCTTGAATATCTAAAGCAACTTCGTGCAATGCTTCATCACTATTTGCCGGATCCATTTGGTAGCTATGCTTATTGCCACCCTTTAGATTACCAGCAGAGCCAACCGCGTCACGGAAAGGACCATAATAATTAGAAGAATATTTTGCAGAGTAAGCCATTATTTGGGTATTAACATGACCAGCCGCTTCTAACGCTTTACGGATCTCACCAATACGACCGTCCATCATGTCAGACGGCGCGACAATATCAGCACCTGCTGCAGCGTGAGATAACGCTTGCTTGACTAAAATTTCAGTTGTGATGTCATTTAAAATATAACCTGTATCATCAATGATGCCGTCTTGACCATGGGTGGTGAACGGATCTAATGCAATGTCTGTCATCACACCCAGTTGAGGGAAAGCTTTTTTTAACTCGCGAACGGCGCGCTGCACAAGTCCATCATCATTGTAAGCTTCCTCTGCCATTAATGACTTTTTATCAGCAGGCGTTACCGGAAATAGAGCAATTAACGGAATGCCTAGCTCAACTAACTCAGCGGCTTCTTTTAATAATAAATCGATAGAGAAGCGTTCAACACCTGGCATTGAAGCCACTTTTTTCGCTGCGCTGCGTTCCCTCTAGAATAAACATCGGATAAATTAAATCATTTACGGTCAGCTGGTTCTCAGCCATTAAGCGACGACTAAATTCATGTTTACGCATGCGGCGCATTCTGCGCTGAGGAAAAGCACTAGTAATAATATTCACATTCTACTCCAGGTTAAGATTCTTCTGATGCTACTGAGTAAAGACGGACTCGATTTCTTCCACCACGCTTGGCTTGATACAATGCTTTGTCTGCTTGGTCTAATAAAATGGTTGGGTGATCATCACTATCAATAATCGCCACAGAAATACCGATACTAATGGTAAGCGGAATATCATGGCTATCCCACTTTATCGCTAATACTTCAATGGCATTGCGTATTGTCTCAGCCACTAACATTGCACCATCTCCATCAGTATTAGGCAATATAATAGCAAACTCTTCACCACCAAAACGTGATACGAGATCGGTTGGGCGCTTTACGTGTTCAGATAAGGTATGAGCAATAATTTGTAAGGTATGATCGCCAGCTAAATGGCCATAGCGATCATTAATACTCTTAAACTTGTCAATATCGAGCATTAGTAGTGCCATTGGCGTTTGTTGGCGGCGGCTGATACGCCCCTCTGCAATCAGTCTGCGATCAAATACGCTACGATTTTTGACACCCGTTAGACTATCGATAGTGTTCTGCTCGGTGAGTTTTTGATTAACTTCATTTAGTTCACGTAAAGTCACTTCTAACTCTAAGGTGCGCTCCTGGACCATTTGCTCTAACAGTTCATTGGCTTCTGTCTCAGCTTTAAAAAATTCTTCGCGGTTTTGCCTTAAGCGCTCAGCCTGCTCTAATGCTTGCTGTTGGATATCTAACTTAGATTTACGCTCATCGTTATAGCGAATGGTTAATACCGCAGCCATAGTGATAACTTCAATACTTATCCCTATCATTAGGGGCGTTTGCACAGCCATGCCTATGTCAAACAGGCCTAGATACATCAGGCAAGAGATAATACAACTAGCAAGTAGTATAACGCGCCCTAACCCATATAAACGTGCATTACGCTGTCCTGCCCAAGCCTGGGCAATGGTAATAAAGCTTAAAATAATGCATACCAAAGCGACGAAAAATAATAAAACATATATCGCGATACTATAGTCAATAAACGGCAGTATTATTGCCAACAAAAATGCAATAGCGGCTAATAAACGGCAAACTTTTAACATCTGTAAGTTGTGATATTTGAGCAGTAGCACCTTTTCAGTGAACATTAAGTTAAATCCCAGAATAATGGGGATAAGAAAAGGGACTATGGTGTTTTGCACCTGGGGCCATTCTGACCATAAATATCGGAATGACACACCATGAATAGTGGCAACTAATAACGCTAAACTTAATACATAGCCACTGTAATAACTAAAGCTAAATGAGCCTGAAGTTAATGCGATAAAAAGACTAAAAGTACCGATAGCAACCAATAAACCGATTTGTAAGCCATAACTAAGATTTTTGGTTTCAATTTCTTGAGTTAAATCATTAGGTGACCATAAAATTAACGGTAAATTGGTACTGCCTAAAGTGTCTATTTTGAGTAAAAACTGGTGAGTTTCGCCTGGTTGTAACTCAAAGGGAAATAGAAAAGTATTACTTTGCAATGGTCGGTTATTAAACGTTAATGCATCCCCCATATAAGCTGTGCTGACTAATTCTCCATTCACTTTGTGATAAAGCGTTATATTGTCAATTAACGGGTTATCAAGGGCAATAATACGAGTTTGATAGTCAATTGGTGAAAAAATACTGAAGCTAAGCCACATATCTTTAACACCAATAAGCTCAGTATCTTCTCGGGTTATTTTACGCCAAGTGGTGGGTGCTTGTTGTTCTAGTTCTGCTAAGTTACTGATGTCTTTCTGAGTTTGAATAAACATCCAGTCATGTAAATTAATTTTAGTGATAGAACTTTCTGTGAGACGAACAGGTGGTTGATGACTATAATTTTCATTGTTAGCAACACTTTGCTGAGTGAGTAGTAATGAGCACAAAACCAAAAAGAGCAAACCAAATAGTTTGCTAGGCATGAATGCTGAAACTGGCTGATTATTCATTACTTTGTACCAGTAATATTGGCAGGTAAGTTAAAAAACGTACTGCTGTTTTGATAACAATGTTGCGCAACTACAGCATAATCTTGATTGCGTAGTTTCGCTATTGATTCGACAATATAAGGTAAGTATTGGGGTAAGTTTTTACTTGATTTAGGCTTAGGGCGCATACTTCTTGGTAGTAGATAAGGCGCATCAGTTTCTGCCATTAAACGGTTGTTGGGAATATACTTCACTAACTCAGCTAAATCTTGTCCGCGACGTTCATCACAAATCCAACCTGTAATGCCAATATATAAATCAGCAGCTAAACATGCGTCGAGTTCTGATTTGTTGCCGGTAAAACAATGCAATACCGCCTTAGGTAAGTGGGCTTTATACTGATTAAATATGGCGATAAAGTCATCATGGGCATCGCGACAATGCATATAAACCGGCATGTTGAGTTTGGCGGCTATCTCAAGTTGGGCTGCAAATGCTTGTCGTTGTTTATCACGCGGAGAAAAATCACGGTTATAATCTAAACCGCACTCACCAATAGCAACCACAGTTTCATCTAGTGCTAATCGTTTTAACTCATTGGCACTGGTATTCGTCCACGTACTGGCATGGTGAGGGTGCACACCTGCTGTACAAAATACGTGTAGGGGATGTTGCTTACATAGGGTAATGGCTTGGCCACTTTCGTCCAGGTCAGAACCAATAACGATTAAAGGCGAAACATGATGTTTCGCCGCTTGTTCTATTATGTCGCTGCTGTTTTCTATTAAGCTTGAACTTAATAAATTAACTGCAATATCGATATGCTGGATCATTAATAGTTTACTTGATCCGCTTTACTCGAGTGGTTGAGTTGCGATCATCTGTGCCAAGTAAAAATGAGCTTAACGCGCCTTTTTTGATGTATATTTTTTGGCCTTTATTCACTTTGTATCGATCACTTTGGCTTTGTTTCCATATTTGGCCATTGGCTAACGTAATAATAAGTGCACCATAAGGATCTTTGTCCACATCAGCGACATTAAAATAGAGTTTTTCAATCTCATCTTCAGCGACTTTCTTTTGCAATCCAAAAGACTCGTCTGGAACCTGGGTTGTAGCAACAGGTACGGATACGGCAATCGAGGCAGCAGCTTGACTTGGTTTTACAATTGGAGCATCAGTGGTAGTTACAGACTTGGTGACAGCAGTAGCTACTGTCGCGTCATTTTGATTCGTTAATTGTACTGTTGCAGCGACATCATCATAACAAATGAGCCGTTCAAGTTTATCGGCTTTAATTGCACAAATTGACAATTGTTGTTCTAATTCGGTATTTGCTTGTGCAGAGCTAGAGGCCACAATAATGGCTGCTGCAATCCAAGTTAAGCGCATGATTTATTCCTTGTTATTATTAACTAATCACTGGTTGGATTAGGGATTAGCCATCAGAGTGCTCATTTGTTGGCACATCTTCTTCGTCGTCTTTTGGAGTATACATCTTAGCAGCTAATAAACCGCCCTCAAATAACAGTAGCATAGGAATTGCTAACATAGTTTGCGAGATGATATCAGGAGGGGTAAGGATCATGCCAATAACAAATGCCCCTACAACGATATAAGGACGTTTCTCTCTTAATTCATCAGGTGTTGTCACACCTGCCCAGCAGAGTAATACCACAGCTACTGGGATTTCAAATGCTAAACCGAAAGCAAAAAATAGCTTTAAAATAAAACTTAAATAACTACTGATATCGGTAGCAACTTGCACGCCTTCAGGCACAACACTCGTAAAAAATCCAAATACGACAGGGAAAACAACATAATAAGCAAAAGCGATGCCTAGATAAAACAATAAGGTACTGCTAGCAAGTAGCGGCATAACCAAACGCTTTTCATGTTTATATAATCCTGGTGCCACAAAAGACCAAACTTGAAACAACACATAGGGTATTGCGACAAAGAATGACAACACTAAGGTTAATTTGAATGGTGCAAAAAATGGCGCTGCAACATCGGTTGCAATCATACTGCCAGTTTCTGGTAATGATTTCATTAATGGCAAGGCAACATAATGGTAAATGTCATTAGCCCAATAAACGCTAATAATAAAAACCAGTAGCACACTGCCAATGGCTTTAAGTAATTTTGTGCGTAATTCTAACAAATGGCTAATAAGCGGTAGCTGTTGCGACATGAATTATCCGTTTGATTTAGGGCTAGAGTGGCTAGTGTCTGATGTCGATTTAACAGTTTCATCACCTAGTTTGTCTTCGCTAGGCTGACTGACTGTTGAGTCATTAGCTATCGGTGTTGATGCTGGTGATTTTGTCGGATTAATGTCTTCGACCTGATAAGGACGATTTACCGATTGGGCAGCCTGTTTTAATTCATCAATTGATTGCTGTAGCTCAGGTGACAAATTGGTTAAACCTTTGCTTTCTGCTTTTTTTAAATCGGCATGTAACTGCTCGATTTTAAGCTCTTGCTCAAGTTCATCTTTAACTGAATTGGCCATGCGTTTAATCGCACGGATCCAGCCAGTGATTGAACGTACTGCAACTGGTAAACGTTCGGGGCCGAGAACAACCAGCCCCAAAATACCAATCAGCAGCAGCTCCATAAAGCCGATACCGTCAAACATAATAAATTACGCCTGTTCTTTGCTCTTAGACTCAGGCTTTTTTTCATCAGCCTGTTGAGAGGTTTGTGCTGTGGCGTCTTCTAATGACTTTTTCTCATCTTCAGATGACATGGCGTTTTTAAAGCCTTTTACGGCACCGCCTAAATCACCGCCTAATGAACGAAGTTTCTTCGTCCCAAATAATAACACTACGATAAGTGCGACGATTAAAAGCTGCCAAATACTGATGCCGCCCATGGAATTTCCTCTTTAAAATATAAAATGGTGTCTTGTTTCACAAAACTTAAAAAACCATTATAAGGTCAAATTATGTAAGTATTATGAACTTCTAATAAATTAGTGCTAGCTAAAATTTACGGTTCTTTGGCCTAGATCGCCATCCTGCTATCCATAAAGCACTGCCAATACCGATACAAGTATAAGCTGACCATAGTGTAGCGCTTTGGGTGAATAATATTGTGCCACAGATCAACAAAACGGCAGAGGTGATAAGCAGGTAATTACTTTTATGAGATTTCTGCTGATAACGTAAGTACTTATCAAGCATTTGCTGTTGTGTGCCTAATAATTTTCGACCTACTTTGAGGTTGTCATATATCAGCTCAGGCAACTCAGGCAGCATCTCTGCCCAATAAGGTGCGTTAGTTTTCACTTTGTTAAACATGACTTTAGGGCCGACTTGTTCTGCCATCCAGTTTTCTAAAAATGGCTTAGCTGTTTGCCATAAGTCCAATTGAGGATAAAGCTGACGGCCTAAACCTTCGATGTACAGCAAGGTTTTTTCAAGCAGCACTAACTGAGGTTGTACCACAATATCAAAGTGACGTGCGGTACGGAACAGCGCTAATAACACATGCCCAAATGAGATCTCATCAAGTGGTTTATTAAACATAGGCTCGCAGACTACTTTTACCGCTTGCTCAAACGCTAATACGTCAGTGTTTTCAGACACCCAACCAGATTCAATATAAAGCTGGGCAATGCGATGATAATCACGATTAAAAAAGGCTAAAAAGTTTTCCGCAAGATAGCGCTTATCTACTTCGGTTAATGTGCCCATAATGCCGCAGTCTAAGCCTATATAATAGGGGTTTTCAGGGTGTTCGGTACTGATGAAAATATTGCCGGGATGCATGTCCGCATGGAAAAAGTTATCCCTAAACACCTGAGTAAAAAACAACTCTACGCCACGCTCAGCCAGCAACTTAAAATTAGTCCCCTGGGCACGTAAAGCCTCGGTATCAGAAACTGGAATACCGTACACACGTTCCATTACCATGAGCCTTTGATAGCAATGTTCTTCATATACATAAGGGACATAAAGCGAGTCTGAGTCTAAAAAATTGTTTCTGAGTTTGGTGGCATTCAACGCTTCAAGTTTGAGGTTTAATTCGCCCAAAATTGTGGTGCGATAATCTTCTATCACTTCAGCAGGGCGCAGACGATTTCCTTCCCCTAAAATGCGATCTAATGTATTTGCCGCTAGCATCATTAGCTGAATATCGGCATTGATATTGGCTTCAACATTGGGACGTAATACTTTCAGTACGACTTCTTTACCATTTGATTTTAAGGTGGCGGTGTGGACTTGAGAAATCGATGCGCTGGCTAGTGGCGTGTCTTCAAAATTATCAAACAGGTTTTCAATCGGTTCACCTAAGGCTGCTTCAATCGAAATACGCGCTAAAGCAGACTCAAATGGCGGGACGCGATCTTGCAGCATTGCCAACTGATAAGCCCACTCATCGTCTAATAAGTCTCGACGTGTGGATAGCATTTGACCTAGTTTTATATAAACAGGCCCCAGCTCTTGCATCGCCAGCTTTAAGCGCTCAGCGGGTTGTTTATTTTTATGACGGTTACCTAGCCAGAAGAAACAAGCGCGCAGTAATTTGAAGTACCATGGCTTTTTATTTTTAGGTAATAAATCATCAAGTCCGAAGTGAAGTACGGTTTTAATGACTTGATAACCGCGCCTGATACTAGCAATTGTCATGAGGTTATTTTGTCTCTTAGTTGGGCAATACGTGTATCGATATGTTCAGTTTGCGTGACAAGTTGTTCCAGATTATCACGAAAGTGCAGGAATTCGATTTTATGCGGTGCAAGGCGGTATTCTTCGGTGGTTAATTGCCCTAGATGAGCACGAGTTTTTACCAGCACGGACTTGATATCTTTGCCTATTTGCTGGGTGGTGGTGAATAATTTATGCGCCGGTGCGTCACCAATGTATCGTGATAGTGGTTCGGCAAAGTCAAATTCGATGTTTTGCATGTAGTGACTGAAAGTTTGCAATAACTGAATGTCACCTTCAATACTGAGCTTATCTTGTTTAATTAACTCGGTGAGGTTGGCACCTTCACGGAGTTGGTACAAGGTCGATGCATCCGCTTTTACGGTGACAGCTACCTCGCCTTCAAAATGGCTCATCACTTGAATTTGCTTGGCAAAAATAATGTAAATCGGCCAGGATAATTGTGATAATTGTATGCAAAACACTTTACCGTGTAACGGTTTTAAACGAGCGTAATCTTGCTGCGCTTGAGCAGGCAGCTTGGCAAAGCCTGACTCAATCGCTGCGCACGTTAACAAGGCTAAGTGGTTGACGCTCATTAAAACTTATAACCTCTGTGCAATGCGACAACACCGTCAGTCATGTTGGTGTAATCCACTTGTTCTAAACCCGCATCAATCATCATTTGCTTTAAGGTTTCTTGGTCGGGATGCATACGAATTGATTCGGCTAAGTATTCATAGCTATCTGCGTCTTTAGTGATTAACGCGCCCATTTTAGGCAGTACTTTAAAGCTGTAAAGATCATAAACCTTACGCATAATTTCATGTTGTGGTTTTGAAAATTCTAACACCAGCAACTTGCCGCCTGGTTTTAAAACTCGTTGCATAGAGCGCAGCGCCGCATCTTTGTCGGTTACGTTACGTAAACCGAATGCGATGGTGATAATGTCAAAATAGTTATCAGGAAACGGCAAGGCTTCAGCATTAGCTTGTACGTATTTGACGTTATTGACAATACCCTTATCACGTAGCTTAGTGCGGCCAACCTTAAGCATAGAATCATTAATGTCGGCTAAAACGACTTGACCAGAGTCACCTACAAGATGAGAAAACTTAGCGGTTAAATCGCCTGTGCCACCGGCTAAATCTAATATTTTCATACCTGGGCGAGCCGCGGCTACTTCAATAGTGTGACGTTTCCAAAAACGGTGAACACCAAATGACATAACATCGTTCATGATGTCGTATTTTGCCGCAACAGAATGAAATACATCCGCAACAAGATCGGCTTTCTTTTCAGCCTCTACGGTTTTGTAGCCAAAGTGGGTGTTTTTTGATTCGCCCTCAGACATGGGTATATTCCTATAATGTGCGATAATTAAGTGCCAGTTTATGCCATCGTTGCAGCTTGTAACATCACCTAAGCGCCAGAGTGTGATAACAATCAAGTCGATAATAAATGATACGTGCTTAAGCCAAACTTGATCATTGGCGTTAGCTTGATTTGGCTAAGGTTAAATCGAGATATTAACTTCAGTAAAGTGAAGCATAAATTTGCCCCGCATTAGAGCATAATTTAACGATAAAAATCTACTCTGCTGGTGTTTGTGCTGTTAATTCGAACTTGTTTTTTGCAACATCTTTCATCCATGTTAGCCCAGTTTGCTCATTCGACCTTGAATATAGCTATAAATAAGCTCGCTTATGCCTTGGCCTACATCACGGTATCCCGCCGTTACTCCAGCCTCATGGCACTGCGGCGCAGCTTCTGCTAAATGCAGATAGGCGCAATCACATTGTTTGGCGACACGGTAAACGTAATGACAAGCGTCTAAAAGGGGCACCCCTGCAAACGTTGATGCGCTACTGGGCATTTTAGCGATAGCATCAACGTCAAGCTCAAGGCCCACAGGTAACCCCGTGTTATTTAACTCGCGACAGATATCTTTAAGAGCTTGATCTAAGCTTATTTCGCGGTGTACCCATATTTGCTGAAAACTGTGCCAACTGGCTCCAAATAAGCTGAGCTGCTCTAAGGTTGCTTCGCTATTTTTAAGTTCGTGTAATCCTAGAATATGGTAATGGTCGAGTGAACCATTAGCCGCAGCATAACTAAATCCATTGCCACTGTGCCGACCTTCTCGCGGCCTAAAATCACTGTGTGGGTCAAGGTTGACAGCTGCCATTGGTTGATTAAAGGTTTGTTTAGCGGCAGTTAACAGGCCATAGGCATTATTATGCCCACCACCAATCACAATCGGCTCTAACCCTGCGGCAAACACTTGGGTTAATACTGCTATAACCTGATCATCAAGTTCTGCCGTTGCTTGGCGTAATGTGGCGGTATCAGCGTTAGCGTCAACAACTTGACCTAGAGTAATTTGACCCACGATCATGCATTGTTTACCGCTAAAAAAGCGGTTTGACTGTAAGTTGGCAAGCTGGCTGATACTTGCCGTAAAGGCATCATGTGAGCCAGCGCGGCCTAAATTAGCCCGGGGACCAATATCTTCACTAATGCCAATAATGGCGAACTTAACCCCTTGGGTAGCAGCATGTGCAAGTGCTACTGAAATATCACCATCTTGATCTCCTTCAAGCGACAATAGCTGAAATTGTTGCCCAAGTTTTGTTTCACCTGTGCGGCAATTCAGTAAGGATTGAAGATCGGTTGCATGGAATGACGTGAGCATAAATACACCTTTAATGAGTTTATGATACGGAACAGTAGCTGCTAAGTTTGCAAGGGTAAACATGGTGAGTATAAAACAAAAAAAGCCAGCAATGCTGGCTTTTTATTATTGGAATTATTAATCAATATCCAAAGGTTCTGGAGATAAAATCACCCCAGTGTTATCGGCATAAATATGGTCGCCAGGTAAGAAGGTCACACCGCCAAAGTTCACTGGCACTTCAACTTCGCCAATGCCATTACTATCGGCACCCACAGGAATAGAAGCAATAGCTTGAATACCAATATCTAGCTCTTCTAGCGCATCAACATCACGGACAGTACCGTAAATGATAATACCTTCCCAATTGTTGGCTACAGCAATTTCAGCAATACTAGCATCTAGTAGTGCACGGCGTAATGATCCGCCACCATCTACTAACAATACTTTTCCTTCGCCATCTTCCTGTAAGGCTTCAGCAATTAAACCGTTATCTTCAAAACATTTAATGGTGCTTATAGAGCCGCCGAAAGAGCTGCAACCACCATAATTACTGAACATAGGCTCGACAACGTCGACCACATCGATATACATGTCGCACAGTTCTGAGGTGTTGTATTCCATAGATAACTCCTAGTGGCTGCAATAGTTTCATTGCTCTGGATTAATTGCTATTAAAGGTAATAGTTAAGTGAATTATATGGGGTTTATTTTAAATTAAAAGCGTTATTCGTCACGACCTTGTTGCAAATCAAACTAGAATGATAATACTATATAAAAAACACAATGGTCTATTTTGAGAACAATAGGTGGTTTTGTAAGTAATTTACTTTCAAATTTAACTGTTTATCAATCAACTGTAGATCATGATCACTAAAATACGTTTATAAATTACTAACATACCTGGCAACTTGTTAACATATCAGTGGTTTTTAGGCATTGGTTTATTTTATTTATTTGCTTTAGGGGCATGGATCCCTCGTTACGCTTATGGATGGCAGAGAGCCTTAAAGAGGTTCTTATGGATAGTTCAAATATGGTTGAAATATTAGGTTACGTTGCTTCTGTTATGGTAGCGATTTCATTAATGATGAAAGATATCATTATGTTACGTTGGTTGAATTTCGTCGGTTGTGGTTTATTTGCTGCCTACGGTTATGCCATTGATGCTTGGCCCGTTGCTGGTATGAATGCGTTTGTTGCCGGTATTAATATTTATCACTTAGTGAAAATTTATCGCAATAAAGCACCAGAAACTCAAGCTGCTTCAGCGTAAAAAAGCATCTTACTTCATTCACCCTTAGTTGTTATTTACACAATAAAGGGTGAATAGTAAGTGTTCTGGCCAGTCAGTGCTTGTCGCTGTTGCGTGACAAACATCAAACATCTCGCTTTCTGTTCTATTACTCCTATTTATTATATTTGCCTGTCATTTCAACTTCTCTAGCTGCGCGTTTAGTTTCTATTGTCATAAAAGCTTCGAATAAATGTCACTCCACATTCATTGGCGCAGATTAGTCTGCCAAAGTGGATTAAATAAAAGTGGATTAAACATTAGCGCATGATGCGCGACAGGAGTGGCGATGAACCTGATTACAAAAGTTGATCAATATCTGTTTTATTCGATTATTCGTTTTACTCGTGAACAACAATTGTCACCAACCGCGTTAAAAATATCCGCAACGGGTGATGGCCATTGGTACGTTTATCTGTCTGTCGCGATATTGTTATCCCACAGCCAAGGCCAATCATTTTTCAACCTATTACTGCTCGGATTTTTAATTGAGCTACCACTATATTTAGTGCTTAAAAACGGCATACGACGCCAACGACCTTGTTATGCGTTAGTCGGTTTTAATTGCCATTTTGAGCCATCAGATAAGTTCAGCTTACCTTCAGGACACACAGCTGGTGCTTTTGTGCTGGCAAGTGTTATTCATGTGTATTTTCCCGTATTAGCGCCATTAGCTTATCTATGGGCAATAACGGTCGGCTTCTCTCGTATCGCACTTGGGGTGCACTATCCATTAGATATCGTAGCAGGAATGGGGCTAGGTATTGGGTCAGTTATGCTAGCTGAAAACATTATATAAGGGTGAAATAGCATGAAAATTCTTTACGGAGTTCAAGGAACTGGAAATGGTCATATTAGCCGTGCACGTGTGATGGCTAAGGCAATGAAAAATAAAGGAGTCGATGTCGACTTTCTGTTTAGCGGTAGACCCGCCGAACATTACTTCGACATGGAGGAGTTTGGTGACTATCAAGTGCGTAAGGGATTATCATTTGCTACAGATAATGGGCGCATTAATTTATTAAAAACCGCTCAAAAAACGGTAAGTCGTTCGATATTCAATGAAGTTAAACAATTGGATGTGCGCGGCTATGACTTAGTGTTAAACGACTTTGAGCCTGTTACCGCTTGGGCGGCAAAACAGCAGGGGGTTAAATCGATATCTATTAGCCACCAGGCAGCATTACAGCATTCGGTGCCTAAGCAAGGTGGCAGTTGGTTAGATGAAGTCATTTTAAATCATTTTGCGCCGGTTGATATTGGATTAGGGTGCCATTGGCATCACTTCGGCTTTCCAATTTTGCCGCCATTTGTAGAGGTTTCTCCATCAGAGGTTCAATATGGCCATCAAATTTTAGTGTATTTACCGTTTGAAAGTGCCGATAGTATCGCCGAATTTTTAACGCCATTTGATGACTATCAGTTCTATGTTTATCACAGCACCAAACCTATTAAACCTTTACCTGAGCATATTCAATGGCATGGGTTTAGTCGTGATGGATTTAAACTGCATTTATCTGAATGTGGTGGCGTAATAGCCAATGCGGGGTTTGAATTAGCCAGTGAAGCGATGGCATTAGGTAAAAAGCTACTAGTTAAACCGCTAATCGGCCAATTTGAGCAGTCGGCTAATGTAGCAGCACTAGAATTGCTTGCCGCAGCGGATAGTATGCAAACGCTGGACAAGTCTAAATTAACGCGCTGGTTAAAGGCGCCGTCACCTAAAGCTATTCGTTACCCGCAGGTGGGGGATAAACTGGTTGACTGGCTTAAAACGGGAGAGTGGCAGCAGCCTCAACAGCTATGCGACCAACTTTGGGATCAAGTAGAGTTACCTGAAAATTGGCATAAAAGGCAGTAATAGTAACTTCAGCGAAATAAAATAATAAACCCATGATAAGTAACATGGGTTCGTGTATAACTTTCAATTTTAACAATACTGGTTAACGGTGTCGTAATTAAGATTGAGAATAACGGCTGTGAAGAATTTCTAATAACTCATCTTCAAATTCAAAACGTGATTCCATTGCCTGGGCAAGTTGTGCTAAGTCTTTATCCAGTTGGTAAAGGATATTTTCATCTTCAGATTCGGTATATTTATCATTAAAATCGAGAGCAGTATCGGTACTTTCACTGATTTTAGGCAGCAAGTTCTGAGCAGTCGCTTTGCTGTCCTGACCATGGGTAGCACATTCGCTCACTACTCGGTCATATACTTCAAAATGTCCTTCAGACACATAATCTACAAGCTGCTCACAAAAATCCTTCACATCTTTGATGCTAGGTAGGCCTTTTTCTGCCTGTTTATTAGGTGAAAGTCCAACAAGGGTAAAGTATTTAACCAGCAATTTACGACGGTGAGTCAGCCATTGGTCGACTAATTTGTTAGCTCCACCCCAACGTTGCTCAGCTTGTTCTAATTTTATAAGCATACTTGTATTCCTGACGTTCAACCGATCAATTATAACCACTGTATTGGACAAGTATGTAGTTGATCAACTGTTTTATGCTTTATTTATCAATGGACAAACCAGCCTTAATAAATTACCAGAGAATTTAAAATAAAAAACCCAGTGATAGATAACTATCACTGGGTAAATAAGCATTTAAGGGCTCGATATATCGTGCTTCTTGATTGTTCTTGCTAGCGCGTACTTTTTATACCAAACACTCACCAATGGTGCAACTAATAATCTACTTTATGGGGTACTAACAATATTGTTGCTGTTTTTGTGAACAAAGATTGAGGCGTTTTCAGATTTTTGAATACAGATTTAGTAATAGCTCACATAAATATCGCATAAGTGGTTACATTAATCGCGTAAGTGCTAAACTACCGACCTGCAAAATTCATAACTATCTAGGAAAATAGCCCCCATGGCAGAACTAAAGAATGATCGTTATTTACGTGCTTTATTAAAACAACCTGTAGACAGAACGCCAGTATGGATGATGCGTCAAGCAGGTCGTTATCTTCCAGAATATAAAGCCACACGTGCTGAAGCCGGTGATTTTATGTCTCTTTGTAAGAACCAAGATCTAGCATGTGAAGTGACCTTACAGCCATTACGTCGCTATGATTTAGATGCCGCTATTTTGTTCTCTGACATTTTGACCATTCCTGATGCAATGGGTTTAGGTTTGTATTTTGAAACCGGTGAAGGTCCACGTTTTCAGCGTCCTACCGATACAATCGATGCCATCAAAAAGCTTGCTGTGCCAGATCCAGAAGATGAATTAGGCTATGTAATGCGTGCTGTAAAAACCATTCGTCGCGAATTAAACGGTGACGTACCGTTAATTGGTTTTTCGGGTTCACCTTGGACTTTAGCCACTTATATGGTTGAAGGCGGTTCAAGCAAGACCTTTGAAAAAATAAAGAAAATGGCATACGAAGAGCCAGCAACTTTACACATGTTGTTAGATAAACTAGCTGATTCAGTGATTTTATATCTCAACGCGCAAGTGGCCAACGGTGCTCAATCGTTAATGATTTTCGATTCATGGGGCGGTGCGTTATCTCACCATGCTTACCGTGAGTTCTCGTTACGTTATATGCAAAAAATCGTTGATGGGTTAACTCGCGAAGCCGAAGGCCGCACAGTACCAGTGACTTTATTCACTAAAGGCGGCGGTTTATGGTTAGAGGCAATGGCTGAAACCGGCTGTGATGCTCTAGGTTTAGACTGGACTGTAGATATTGGTGATGCACGTCGTCGCGTAGGGCACAAAGTGGCCTTACAAGGTAACATGGATCCATCAGTACTTTACGCTTCACCTGAGCGTATTCGTCAAGAAGTTGAGCAAATCTTAGCGTCTTACGGTGAAGGTAGTGGTCATGTGTTTAACTTAGGCCATGGCATTCATCAACATGTTGATCCAGAACATGCGGGTGCATTTATTAAGTCAGTTACCGAGCTGTCGGGTAAATACCACAAGTAATTCAGCTATATTTAATAAGCAAAGCGAACCTCAGGGTTCGCTTTTTTTTGAATTAAAAACTGACTATAATTTTTTTGCCTTACCCGTTGATAGTCAACATTAACTTCATTGGATTCCTTCCTGCTACGGCCATTGCTGAAAATCCCTAACGCTTTCGATGTGCTGTCCTTAACCCAAAGAAAGCTAGCTTGGCATGTACTCGATGTAAATGGTGTCCGAATTATTTCAAATATGACTGTTACATCTACTTCTTGTTGTTCTTATTCTTATTTGTATATTTTATTGAAGTCGTCAATGAGGCTAAATCTCAGTATTGAAAACATCAGGTGTAAAAAAAGTGATTCAATAAAAAACCCAGCCTGGGCTGGGTCTTTTTTATTGACGAGTTCGATTAATTACATGAGCTGCTATAAAGATCCTCGGCCCACATTGGGTTATCGATGAAGGGGTTACGGTTCAACTGCCATTCATACACACGGTTATTACGACGACGCTCCCAATCACTCACAGGATCTTGAATGTGCCAGCTAAGCAAGGTGCATAAATCACCCAATAGTGCCTCACCAGTACCGGTAACCCCTTTGGCTACAGTCAGGTTAGGTGTACCACTGTTATCGCCGCCTTCATAACGCACATCCATATAAAACACCATGCGCGCGACATCGCCTTTAACCATGTTTGCAGGCTCGAAACTATCCGCATCTGTTTTGTTATCTGGCGCTTCAGTTAATGGCGACCCACCTAAGGCAAAATCTTTATTACCACGACTGCTATTAACAGTCACATCGGCAGGACGCAAATGGTGTAAGTCGGTATAGGCATGTTGTCCGCTGCTAGGGAAGCCATGGCTTTTAGCCCATACATGTTCACGATTCCACGCATCTAAAGAATTACTCATACCGGCACGGTTTGTTTTAGGCTCTGAGCGATTGGTATAGAGTAAGATCACATTATTAGTGTTGCTTGGATCTTCATCTGCATAGTTAAGGCCATCCCAAACTTGATCATAGGTAAAGCGGGTATGATCGCGAATGATAAGGTTTAGACTCGCCTTTAACGCGGCGCCTGTTTTACCGTTCGTGTTGGCATAATAGGTATCGAAGGCATAATCACCAGGGTTTCCTGTACTGCCGCCCGATGTGGCAGAAGTATAGTTAGCCACTAAGCTCGTAGCGCTAAAGCCTTGATAGGCTGTGATGTTGACAAAATAACGACCTGCTACTGCTGTAGCAATAGGGCATTCTTCATTATTACCAGTTAAGTATGGGCGACAATCAAATACGCTTGCCGTTGGCTCACTGCCCTGGCGCACATAAAGATCCGCATCACCACTACCGCCACTCATTTTAAAACTAAGCCCAGTTGCCCCAGCTGGAATATCGGCGACAAACTTCAATGTTTGCCCTGTGCTGGCGCTTAGGCTTGTCTTGGCTTGGCCATTTTCGAGTAAGTTTTCCGTTGGTGCTGGCGGCGTGCCACAGCTAGTAGTTAAGCTGCCTACACCTGGATTGCCAGCATTGCTGCCCACACTCCAATCAGCTTGGCTTTTGGTGTTGGTACTGGTGCTGCGCACCAAAGACACGTTAGTGGCATTAAGTGTCCAACCACTTAAACCACCTTCCCAAGCGACGACATCAACGTCTTGAGTACCCTTGAGCAACTTAACGTAATCACCTGAGTTACCTAAAGATAAAGGCATAGGCGCTAAATCGGCTTGGCGGGAGAACAGGCTGTTAAAACCCGCAGCGTTTTTGGCTATCGTAAAGTATTGCCCCGACGCCAACGTGCCGCTTAATGCTAAACTTGCGCCATTGTCGCTGATGCTATATTGGCTTAAGTCGATGCTGCTGCAACTTGCGTTGTAGAGCTCGACAAATTCTTCAAGGCTATCATTATTGGGTGCATCGTAGAGCACTTCGCTTATCATCAGATTGGCACTGGCACTGGCACTGGCACTGAATGCTAGGCCTGCGAGTGCCAGTGTTACTGCTGTTTTTAGTGCTATAGTGGATTTAATCATCAACATAACTCTCTTTAATATTTATTATTATTGAGGACTTTCATAGCAGTTTTTCATGGAAATTCTCAATAATGATTTCCTTAGAAAACACCACGAAAGTCCGACCCCATTCAAATCCATTTGAGTTTTGTTAAAGCGGCTGGAGTATGACATAAACTTAGTTACGTATATGTGACCAGATTGTTATTTATAAAAAAGAATATGGCGATATATGGGGTCTCTCGGTGGACATTAAGCATGGTCATTCCTATGGGTTGATCTTAAAATCCTTTTATCGTTTGTTGCTTATACCCACTCAAAACATATCTTATCCTTAGAATGTGGTTATGAATTAGCTATGCCGATCCAGTCCATATCCTATGTGTTCAGTCATTTAACTGAGAATAATATTGTCTTCTATCAGGTAGTTGGTGGTGATAAGATACAAGATGCATTGTGTTAATATCACGCATTGTACATTTCGAGCTATTTTTGCCTTTTATGAGGGCGCAATATTTGCACATCAAGGACGTGGCACATATGAAACTGAGTTATTTTAAGCTGTTATCCATTCTGGTTTTATCGTTTGAGGTTAACGCAGCCAGTTATGATTGTGCTGGTAAATTAAATTTAACTGAGCAGGCAATTTGCTCAAGCAAAGCGTTAAATTTATTAGACGAGCAATTATCTCAATATTATTCAGCACAGTTAGCAGTATTACAAAATGCTGAAAAATCTGACTTGATCAATAATCAACAAAAATGGATAAGAAAAAGAAATCATAATTGCCAGGCTAATGTAGATTGTTTAGTCGTTGTTTATTCGGCAAGAATTGAGCAGTTAAGTTTTACACCTGAGAGAATCGAGGCTACCAACACCACATTCACGCATCTGCCTAAAGTTGATAGCTTTGAAGTTGAAAAAAAATGCGATTTTTTAAACCTTACCTTTCCTGAAAATGTAGCGGTTTATGCTGGTGGCGCTTACAGCGGCTATAAAACCAATTACCAGACTGATGAAAGTGGTCATATGACAACGGTTTTTGATGTTGCGATAAACTCTCCCAATGTACCAGTTGCGCTAATTTTAGGTGCTTATGAACCTTCGGTATGGAATATTAAGTGGACAAAAAACACCAAAATAACAGCGGTTTACGCTATGGGGCACCATAAGCAAGTTGTTGCGGGATTACCAAACGATACTCCTGTTGTTATGAGTAGTTCTCGTGAAAGGCCCAATTGCCGTGATAGTTTTTATATCAGCGCTAAAACTCTGGATAAAATAAACCCTCTTTCAATGAAACTTTTTAATAAGAAAGTATCATTAGTCACTTTTGCTAAAAGCGGTAAACTTGGATTTGGTAATGCTTTTAATCAAAGAACTGAATTTTTTACTAATGCAGCCAATACTTTACACAACCATGTCGATCAGTCATTACCGCTAGCAGGAAAAGCGGGAATAGATGAATTATTGGCAAAGGGCGATATAAGAAGCTACAACAATAAAGATATTGAAAAGTGGGTTAAGTTAAAGTCGAATCAGCTTAATGAAGACTTGCCTCCTGTTTCTGGAATAGATATTTCATCAAGATACAAGCCAAAACATATCGGTGTTGGTTATGTTATTCTCAAAAAAATAACGATTCCGGCTGGCTTATTTGGCGGTAATCGGGTCACATTTTTTTTGAATGAGAATGTTCCCTATCCAGAGGGAAGTCTTGGTCACAGTGATTTATACGATTTTAATACTCTTAAATGCCATGGGTCATTATGTAATATCTGATTATATAATCGTTCAACATCATCAAACCTTATTATGTTTATGTTTTATTTTGTTTTTATCATTTTAGTTGTCTGGCATTTTGGCAACTAAGAAAACAATATGTGCGACTCCTTAATAAAAGACTTTATGGACTTAAACCAAAAGAGTAAAAGTGAAGTTGATGGTAAGTAGAACATCTAATCAGTGCATCATTATTTCAAAAATGTGTGCCGTGTTTAGTTAGCAGTTGGCATGCAATAGCGACAGTAAAAGAATGTTTTAACCAGAGACTACGATTTAATAATCATCTTTTAATCAATTCACGAGTGTGTTGATTCAGTCCGTATAGGGACGCTTGCATCAGCGATGCTTAAGTAACTTAGCTTTGCATCACCAGTTCTATCTTAAACTCACTGCCGACGCCGGGCTGGCTTTCTACTTCAATTTTACATTTCAATAGCCCCAACAACTGACGCACAATGGCCAGTCCTACGCCTAGCTGAGGTAGCGTTTGGTTGTTATCGAAGCTTCGCTGGTGTTGTTGTGGAGTATCCGTTTGGCTAAGTGACAATTGTCTTAGGGCTTCTACTTCATGTTGGTGCATGCCTGAGCCGGTGTCTTTTACGGCTAACCATTGTTGGTTTTTACCCTGGCTAAAGTCTTGTTGTGTAAGAATAGTGATTTCGCCTCCCGACGGAGTGTATCGTAAAGCATTATCAATTAGATTGTTGAGTATGCGTCGCATTAATTGTGGGTCGGTTAAAATTGAGGTGGCGTTAATATGCTTAAAATTTAATCTTACGCCGAGTTTTTTCGCTCTTGGGGTAAAGGTTTGTTCTATTTCATTGAGGAGTTCTGTTAACTCAACTTGTTGAAGTTGAGCATGAATTTGGCCATTTTCTAGTGCAGCTAATTCTAATAACTGGGCTAATAACTGTTGTAAGGTTTGGCCTGAGTTAGCCGCGTATTGAATTAAGGCTTGATCTCGGTCCGCTTCAGGCAAAATTAACCAGGTATCGATATAGCCCAATAATGCGGTGAGTGGGGTTTTTAAGTCATGGGACAGGTGCAGTAAAAAGTCATGTTTTGCCTGCTGTTGACGTTTGACCTGTTGTTGCTGTTGCTGAATGTCTTGCAGCAACTGATTAATGTGTTCGCTGAGTTGAGCTATCTCTAAACTGCCTCTATAGCGATCCGGCAAGGTGAGGTTCTCGGTAATGGGTAAGGTTTTTAAATTAGTTAAATCCTGGGCTAATTTATGGATCGGGCGGGTAAAATAATGCAATAAAATCACAAATAACAATAAGGCGAATATTACCCAAAAACCTATGGTTGCACCCCATATTTTGGGTTGGTTTTCGGCATTAATTAATGCTTGCCAGCTGTCGTAGTCTTCTCCGCCAATAATCACATATAAATAACCACTGTGCAGACCTTGGGCATTGACTAACTTACTGGCTGAAAAAATCTTTTGGGTTTGTTGCGAACGCGGATCTGTGCCTAAAATCGGCAGATTTTTTCCGGCTAAAAACTGCTTAATAATACCGGTGTCCACTCGATGTGTTTTAATTTTTTCTTCTTTAGCATCATAGGCAATCACTTTGCCATCTGGGTCTAAGGTGTAAATTTCAAAGCTGGGTCCGAGCAACATAAAATCATGAAAAGCTTCTTTTAATGCTGCATCAGAGGTTATCCCCTGTGATAACAACGGATTAATATGTGCCATATGTGCAGCCAACTCTTGATGTAGAGACTGCTGTATTTGATTGCGACTGAATTCGTGGTTTAGTTGTAGCCATTGCCATAATGCGACAAATAGCAGCAATACAATCATTGTAGCGACTAAAAATAATCGATTAAATAGGCGATTCATTAGTGAGCATGTGCCTCTGGTGGCGAGAATTTATAGCCCACACCCCACACGGTTTTGACTAAGTCGTGTTCTGAGTAGCGGGACAATTTGTTGCGTAAACGATTAATATGGCTATTTACTGTGTGCTCGTAACCACTATAGTTGTAGCCCCACACCGCTTCTAATAACTGTAAACGGCTGAACACCTGTAGTGGATGCTGTGCAAGAAAAAGGAGTAAATCGAACTCGCGTGCGGTTAGCTCTAAAGCATTATTAAATGCTAATACTTCACGTGTGCTGGCATTAATACTGACACCATTAAAATCAAGTTGCTGCTGATGGTTATGCAGAATTTGTCCACGTCTTAAATGCGCTTTAACTCTGGCGCGCAGTTCTAGCACGCTAAAGGGTTTTACAAGGTAGTCATCGGCGCCCGCTTCAAGCCCCAGTACTATGTCAGCTTCAGAATCTTTGGCGGTCAATAACATAATTGGCACCTGTTTTTGCGCTTGTCTCAGTTGCTGGCATAGCATAATGCCGTCGCCGTCTGGTAGCATTCTGTCCATTAAAATCAGATCGAGCTTTTTATGTTCGATGATCTGCATGGCTTGCTTCAATGTCGTGGCATGGTCGACGCTATAGTTAAGGGCCTTGAGGTTCAGAATAATTAATTTAGCCAAGTCTTGTTCGTCTTCTACCAGCAAAATATGTTGCGGACTAACATGACCGTTATGTTTGGTGTTTCCATTCATGGTAACTTCCTCAAAGCAAATCCAGTAATTGCATTGATACCTAGACCTGCTTTAAGGATAATAAATTTCAATCTGTTTAAAACTTATTCAATCAACCAGTGGTGTCGCGGTTACTGGGTACGCATAATGGTTACTGCAAGCACTGGGTTGTCAAAACGATGTGATGGCATTAGTACTGAGTCAGCCAGTCCGTCATACATTGAAATTACCCCTGGATGAATATGCACAAAATCGACATCATCACGTGCAGCGTTAAACCCTTCACCGCCGTCAGCTGGGCCAGGCATAGTGCCTTTTGCTTCGCTGTTGGCTTCAGTACCCGCATCGTAGGCCATGTATTTCACCATTTGTGGCATATCAACTTCCATACCTGCAATGTGGTAACTATTGACCCCGGTAAAGGCGTCATTAGTATTCACTAGCATTGTGGCTAAGCTGATATTGGCAACATTGGCTTGTGCTAATGTGAGGGTAAGTGTTTCACTCATCCCCGGCATTAACATACCCGTACCGTTGACACTGCTATCAATGACTTCAAGGACTGCTATATCTGCAGTGTCGCCACCTTCGGCCATTTTTTCGATAGCAAGGCTGGCCATTTCGCCCGCTTGCCATAAACTGGCTTCGGCATTATGCGCGGCTAAAATGACCGGTGACATAGGCTGATTTGCCGTTAGGTTAGTCACAGTGACAGTAAATGTTTGCATTACTGGCTCTGGTTCAACCGGTGGCACCACAACATTGTCATCGTCACTACAGGCGGTGAGTAATGTCGCCGCGGCTATCATAGCGATAAGGTTGGGTTTGATTATTAAGTCAGTGCGTTTCATGGGCTACCTCCTTATTTTACTGTGACCACAACTTTGGCTACAGGGTTTAACCAGCGGTGAATTCGGCTGTCTAAATCACTTGCACCGCCAGCTGAGTCTGTATCACCTAAAACACCGGGGTGAGTATGCACGTACATATTGTCAGCACCGTCCATTACACCAGTCCCATTTGCGCCGCCATTGCCACCCGGTGCTGCAGGAATGCCCGGTACGCCTGACATACCGCCGCCATTAATGATTTCATCATTTGCTTCTGTGCCGGCATCGTAGGCATTGACATAAACTGTGTAAGTGCCTACTTCAGTTGGAATTTTCCAGCTGTCTAAACCAATGAATGCATCGTTGGTTGGCAGCACCATTGCGACAATAGAAAGGTGGGTGTTATCGCCGGTATCTAGCATCGCACTATTAACGCTGGCTCCTGCGGCAAGTAACCCCATGGCTGGGTTAGCTAAGGTGGCGCCATTTGCGCCAGTTACCGCAGTATTAAGATCGCTAATATCGCCACCTTCTGCCATTTTTTGTAACGCAGGCGTGGCCATTTCTCCGAGGTGAAATAAATGACTGTCGCTGTTGTGAGCGGCTATTAACAATGGGGTAAAGTGATTACCATGGGTAAGGTTGGTGACACTGACTTCAATGTCTGCGGCTTGGGTTGATAAATTCAATAAACCTGCTGCTAGTAGGCTAGCGTTAACTAATGTACGTTTCATAACCGAGCTCCTTTTGTTTAATTGAGCTAGTATTACAAATGGATATCACCGGGTTATCGCTAAATTATCACAAAAGTTTAACATCGTTAGTTTCAGGCTATTTTGTTATGATAAATTAGCCTAAAACTTAGGGGGCGGTTGATCTTTCAAGGTTAATTTTCTTAGTATCAAAAAAAGAATAAAAACATGATAAGAACATTACAACAAAATGATTTTAAAGCGGTATTACTATTAGGTGAACAAGTACACGGTCAGGGTTATATGGATAAGGACGAACTGACAGCCATTTATCAGAAAGGCATAAAGAATGGCATTAATGCCAACTTTGTTGCCATTGAAAACGATGAATTACTGGGTTTTCGATTAACCTATGCCGCAGGTAAATGGCAACAGGATCAATGGTGTACTGTAGCGTTGTGGGGCGTTAACTTTGATGATGTGTGTTACTTTAAGTCAAATACCATTGCTGAACATGGCCGAGGTAAAGGGTTAGGCGGACAACTTTTACAAGCCTCTAAAGAAGCGGTTATTGTACAAGGTGCTAAAGCTGGCGTGAGTCATTTATGGCAACAAAGCCCCAATAATGCTGCGGTACGATATTTTACCAAAGCCGGTGGGCAATTGATTAAGCAGCATCCTCAACGATGGCATCAACGGCATGTGGGAGAGGATTATATCTGTGTACTTTGTGGCGCTGATTGTCACTGTGTAGCATGTGAAATGCTGTTAGTTTTTTAAGGGATTAAGTGATGAAAACATTCACTCAAACATCGTCAGAAACTCATTCTACAGCAGTATCCACAACATCAGATGAGCTCAAGTTACTTAAAATCGAGTTAAACAGGCTCAAGTTAGAAAAGCTGAAACTGTCAAAAGTTGTGCTTTATTTACAATTTATTCAATTACTTATTTTTATTCCTTTAGGTGTCGTATTGCTGGTTTTACTGACGCGTCATTGGGATAAAATTTTACAGCTATTAGGCTAACCCAATGCAACTTTATGATCCCCTTGTAAATACCACTCCACAACAGCAACCCCAGCCTAATAGCTATTGGGCAAGTACGGTTCAATTACCCCTGCCAGGTGCCGCACTAAAAGGTTCTCATCAAACCGATGTGGCTATTATTGGCGGCGGCTACACTGGATTATTAACCGCTTATTATCTTGCGACTGAATTTAATATTGATTGTCACGTGTTGGAAGCTAATCAGGTTGGCTTTGGCGCCAGTGCTCGTAATGCTGGGTTTGTGCTTAAAGGTTCTGGTCGATTGGGCTATAGCGCCATGGCACAGCGTTGGAATATTGATACCGCCAAAGGTATTTATGGTGAGTTTACCGAGGCGGTTGAGCGGGTATCAGGATTAATTAAACAGCATCAAATTAGTTGTGATGTGCAGGACACGGGTTACTTAAAAGTCGCCCATAACCCAAAAGCGCTAGCACAATTGCAAGCCGCCGCGGGGTTCATTCAGCAACACTTTGGTGATGGGGCTGAGTTTATTGACCGTAACACTTTTTGTGATCAGTACATGAATCACCAGCAAGCTTATGGTGCATTGAGGCTAAATGATGGTTTTGGGATTAACCCATTAAAATTATTACTGGGTTATAAACAGATGGTACAGCAAGCCAAAGTGTCTATATCAGAGCAATCTTGCGTGCTTGAATGGCAGCAAGAGGGCGGAAAACATCGCTTAATAACCGAGTCAGGTGAGCTTACTGCCAACAAGGTGATTTGTGCCGGTAATGCTTATACGCCAAAAAAATTCTCGCCAATTATCGATAATAAATATTTGCCAATACTCAGTAATGTCATTGTGACTGAGCCACTTACCGCCGATGAATTACAACAAGCAGGTATTTATACTTCGCAAGTCACCATGGATACTCGCATATTAAAATATTACTACCGCTTACTGCCTGATAACCGCTTGTTGTTTGGTGGCCGCGGCGCGGTATGGGGCAAAGACGGTGCTAACCCTGTGTATGGTCAAAGGCTAAAAATGGCCTTGGATAAGTGTTTTCCTGCATTAAAACACAAAGCCATTGCCTATAACTGGACCGGCTGGATAGCAGCATCGTTTGATGATATGCCACATGTGTTTGCTGAAAATGGTGTGGGTTATAGCCTAGGTTATTGTGGTGCAGGAGTGTCTTTTAGCAGCCAAGCGGCTTATCGATTGGCCCAAAGTATGGCAGGTGTTGCACCGCCTAATTTGCCTTTATATCGTCAGCCGTTACCCGCTCAGCCTGTATCTATACTACCTTTTGGCCAGTTAAAGCGTTTAGGTCAATGGGGTTATTATCATTATGGTTGGATGAAAGACCGCTTTGGCTAAAGCGGTTTTCTATTGTTAAATCGAATTAGCCTACAACGGTACCGTCACTCACTAAGCGCTCATCTAGCGGTTCAATTTTGAAATTGAAATAAGCATATGATGCACTAATTAATGGGCAAACTAAGTTAAAGAATGCATAGGGTAGATAAGCCACTGTCGCGACACCTAAGGTACTGGCCATAAAGGCACCACAGGTATTCCAAGGAACAAGCGGGCTAGTGACAGTGGCAGAATCTTCAAGGGCGCGACTTAAATTAACCGCAGCAAGTTTTCTGTTGGTATATTCCATTTTGAGCATTCTACCGGGCAACACAATCGCAATGTACTGGTCGGCAGTGATCACGTTGGCGCCAATACACACGCCGAGAGTAGTAATGATCAAACTAGAGGTGCCAGTCACTAGGGTTAAAATACTTTGCAAAATACGGCCAAGTAAGCCAGTAACTTCCATCACGCCACCAAAGGCCATGGCACACAGGATCAGCCAGACAGTCGTCACCATGCTGCTCATACCGCCACGGCTTAATAAGTTATCTAATACCGCATCGCCCGTATTAGCTACATAGCCGTCAAACATAGCGATCCAAATACCTTTAACTAACGCCAGCAGCGGCGGTATTGCATCATCGTGCACATAGGCTAATACATTATCAAATTGAAATATTGCCGCACATACTGCGCCAGCAAGTGTGCCTAAAATAACCGTAGGAAAGGCAGGCATTTTACGGTTAGCTAAATACAACACCACTAAAAGGGGGATTAATAAGTGGAATCCCGGATTAAAGGTGCGTTCAAGTAAGGCTAAGCTATCAGTTAATTGATTTTCTACTGGGGTGGCTTCAGCGGTTAAGCCTAAAAAGGTAAAGCCTATCAGTGCAATTATAATACTGGGAACCGTGGTCCAGGTCATATGTTTAATGTGGCTGAAAATATCGGTTCCGGCTACAGCTGGTGCCAAGTTGGTGGTATCAGACATTGGCGACATCTTGTCACCAAAGTAAGCACCACTGATAATTGCGCCCGCGGTGATATTAACATCTAACCCCATGGCCGATGAGATACCAATAAGCGCAATACCTAATGTACCGGCTACCGTCCAAGAGCTACCAATACTTAATGCAACAATTGCACACAATACACAACATGCACTGTAGAAATATTGTGGATTAAGAATTTGCATACCGTAATAAATCATTGTCGGCACTGTACCGGCTAAAATCCAGGTACCGATCAGCGAGCCTACACTAAATAAAATAAGTAATGCCCCGGTCGCGACCCCAATACTTTTAACTATGCCACGCTCCATTTGATTCCAGCTGTAGCCATTTTTATAGCCAATCACCATGGCAATACAGGCTGCTAATACCAAGGCGATTTGGTTGGCACCCGATGAGCTATCAGACGAAAAAAGATATACCGCAGCGGCTAGCATCAAAATTAATGCCACGATCGGAATAAGCGCATCAAGCAAGCTAGGTTGCTTAGGTTGTGAAGGTGTCGTTTGAGACATGGAGATCCTTGTTTATTATTTTTATTTTGTGTCGTTTTCATTATCGAGTTGCTATCGCAACAGTCAATATAAGCGTACGGGATAGTCCCAAACTACAGTTGTTATTAATTTGTAACGGCTGGCTATCGTTACATAGAAATGATAGTTAAGTCGAGCCTTGCTTTGTTTGAAACCCTTGGCTGAGAAGGTGTTGAAGCCTTCAAGGTGACTAAATGTTTAGCTTGGTTAACTCAATATGCGCAATAGCGGCTTGTAGCTTGCTTAAATATGCATGATGGGCTTATTTTTTATGAGGAGAATATCTTAATTAAGATTAATGCAGCTTTAAGCGCATTTAATAGTTTGACTAACCACATCTTGAGTTGATAGAAAGCATTAATATCAACTCTTTTAAAATGATTTTACTGATCAGATAAATCATTTGTTCGTCTCTTTGGGATATGCAATTATGCTTTCGTGTTATAAACATATAGCCCATAGGGTATCAAAGGAATGTTGATGAAGTCTAAAATGTGTGTCTGTCTACTAGTAGTGTTTTTTTTATCGGCCTGCAGTGCAATTGTCAGTCAAAATACCGGTAAACAAACACAATCCAGCAGTCTGATGGATTTTTTATATCCGGATGAAAAAAGTCGTGCTGAACATCAACCTGAAATTCCTATTCTAAAATTACCGGTAAAAGTGGGTATCGCGTTTGTGCCGTCTAAAAATTGGGGCACCGAGGGTATTCACAGCAAAGATCAAATCGAGTTACTTGAAAAAGTGAAGCAGGCGTTTTTTCAATATGATTATATTGGCCACATTGAAGTTATTCCCAGTACTTATTTGCAGCAGGGGCAAGGGTTTGACACTTTAGAGCAGATATCAAGGCTATATGATGTCGACGTTATGGCGTTAGTGTCTTATGACCAAGTGACTCAATCAATTGAAAATAATGCTGCGCTGTTATATTGGACCATAGTGGGCATGTACGTTATTCCGGGTAATGAAAACGCGGTACAAACATTTGTTGATACCGCTGTTTTTGATATCAAAAGTAAAAAAATGTTGTTCAGAGCGCCTGGGGTTAGCAAGCTTGAAAAAAGAACTACCGCGATTGGCATTGACGATACCTTAGCCGAAAAATCACTCGAAGGGTTTGGCTTAGCTGTCGATGATATGACGACTAATCTAGATGCGGAATTAGCTCGGTTTAAGACTCGAGTAAAAGAAGATAAAGTGGCTACAGTTGAACATAGAGAAGGCTACAGCGGTGGTGGTTCAATGGGTTTTTATTGGGTATTGCTAATGAGTATCGCATGGCTTAGACGAGCCAGAAAAATGAACTCTTGATCATCTACTATTCCAAGTCGAAATGAAAAATAGCTTCCAAAGCTGCCTGATTATATATAGACCCTACAACTAAAAAATCCCTGTGATGCTTTGATTAGTCAACATCACAGGGATTTATTAGGTCACATAAAAACTAACTTATTATGCTTTACCTTGCTCGCGCGCAATAGCACGGTAAGCAATATCGGTGCGGAAGTAAACGTCATCCCAATGGATGGTATTTACTAATGCGTAAGCGGCTTTTTGCGCTTCAGTAACTGTATTACCTAATGCTGTAGCACATAGCACTCGGCCACCATTTGTTACCACATGACCGTCTTTCATTTCAGTGCCAGCATGGAATACCTTGGCATTGTTATCGCCAAGTGATAAACCATCAATCACATCATGCTTACGATACGCATCTGGGTAACCGCCAGCGGCTAACACAACACCTACAGCAGGACGTGAATCAAACTCAGCGGTAACAGTATCTAACTCGCCACGAGTTGCTGCTAAACACAGTTCAACGATATCAGATTGCAGACGCATCATGATTGGCTGAGTCTCTGGGTCACCAAAACGGCAGTTGTACTCAAGTACCTTTGCACTACCGTCAGGTGAAATCATCAAGCCCGCGTAAAGAAATCCAGTGTAAACGTTACCTTCAGCGGCCATGCCATCTACCGTTGGGCGAATAACATTAGCGATGGTCCAGTCATGAACTGCCCGAGTCACAACAGGTGCCGGTGAGTATGCACCCATGCCGCCTGTATTTGGACCGTAGTCTCCATTGTCGCGAGCTTTGTGGTCCTGGCTGGTGGCCATGGCTAGAATGTTTTTGCCATCAACCATAACGATAAAGCTGGCTTCTTCACCCTTTAAAAATTCTTCTATAACAACGCGTGAACCCGCTTCGCCAAATTTATTACCAGATAACATATCGTCAATGGCTGCATCAGCTTCAACCTGGCTAGCAGCAATAATCACGCCTTTACCTGCGGCTAAACCATCGGCTTTAATCACCACAGGGAAACCTGTTTTAGCGGTTAACTCTGCCGCGTAAGCTTTGGCTGGCTCAATTTCAGTGAAGTTTGAATAATCAGCTGTTGGAATGTTATGACGCGCTAAAAAGTCTTTAGTAAAGGCTTTTGATGACTCAAGCTGAGCAGCACCCTGTGTTGGGCCAAATATAGGTAAACCGGCAGCGTTAAACGCATCAACCACACCTAATGATAAAGGCACTTCTGGGCCAACAATGGTGAGTTCAATCTTGTTGTCTTGGGCAAATTTCACTAACTCTGAAATGGCCTCAACCTTGATTGCAACGTTTTCTAATTTTGGCTCTAGTGATGTGCCCGCATTACCTGGCGCAACAAAAACTTTTTCAACTTGAGCAGACTGAGCCGCTTTCCAAGCTAGAGCATGTTCACGACCGCCGCCACCAATTACAAGTACTTGCATCTCGATTCATTCCTCTAAGTAGTAAAAATATATGATTCTTTAAACGAAAAAAGCAGCCAAACAAGGCTGCTCTATTCTAGTGCCGATTAATGGCGGAAGTGACGCATGCCAGTAAATACCATGGCGATATTGTGTTCATCCGCAGCGGCAATAATTTCTTCATCGCGAATTGAACCACCCGGTTGAATAATACAGCTGATACCTGCAGCAGCAGCAGCGTCGATACCATCACGGAATGGGAAAAATGCATCAGATGCCATTACAGAACCTTCAACCACTAAACCTTCATCAGCTGCTTTAATACCGGCAACTTTAGCTGAGTAAACGCGGCTCATTTGACCTGCGCCAACACCGATTGTCATGCCATCTTTGGCGTACACAATCGCGTTTGATTTAACAAACTTAGCCACTTTCCAGCAGAACATTAAGTCGGTTAATTGCTCAGCCGTTGGTTGACGTTTTGATACCACTTTAACGTCTTCAACATTGACCATGCCCTGGTCGCGGTCTTGAACCAATAAACCACCATTAACACGCTTAAAATCTTGAGTGGTGGTTTTAGTGTTCCACTCACCACATTCTAATAAACGTACGTTAGCTTTAGCAGCAACAATATCACGCGCAGCCTGGCTGACTTTAGGTGCAATAATCACTTCAACAAATTGACGGTCAACAATCGCTTTGGCCGTGTCTGCATCTAATTCCTGGTTAAAGGCAATAATGCCACCAAAGGCAGAGGTTGGATCTGTTTTGAATGCGCGCTCGTAAGCTTCTAAAATAGTACTACCTAATGCTACACCACAAGGATTAGCATGCTTAACAATCACACATGCAGGGCCTTCAAATTCTTTTACACATTCAAGTGCTGCGTCAGTATCGGCGATGTTGTTATAAGATAATGCCTTACCTTGAAGTTGAGTTGCACTGGCAACAGATGCTTCATCAATGTGCGTATCCACATAAAACGCCGCTTTTTGATGACTGTTTTCACCGTAGCGTAAGTCTTGTTTTTTGATCAACTGAGTGTTGAATGTACGTGGAAAGCTTGAATCTTCATGGCACTCATCTTTGCTATGAGCAGGCACCATAGTGCCGAAGTAGTTAGCTATCATGCCATCGTATGCCGCTGTGTGTTCAAATGCGGCTATGGCTAGGTCAAAACGGGTTTCAAGCGTAGTGCTACCATTGTTAGCTTGCATTTCAGCAATCACGCGGGCGTAATCTTTAGCGTTAACCACTATGGTAGTGTCTTTGTGGTTTTTAGCCGTAGAGCGCACCATTGTTGGGCCGCCGATATCGATGTTTTCAACTGCATCAGCCAATGTACAACCTGCTTTTGCTACTGTTTCAGCAAATGGATACAGATTTACGGCGACTAAATCGATAGGCTTGATACCGTTTTGTTCCATCACGATTTCATCAATACCACGACGAGCTAAAATGCCGCCATGCACTTTAGGATGCAATGTTTTGACACGACCATCCATGATCTCAGGGTGACCTGTGTAATCAGAAACTTCCATGACAGGGATATTGTTATCGGCCAGCAATTTTGCTGTGCCACCGGTAGATAACAGTTCAACACCTTGGGCATGCAAAGCTTGTGCAAATTCAAGGATTCCAGTTTTATCTGAAACGCTTAGTAGCGCGCGACGAATTGGTCTGACAGTATTCATGTTGGTACAGGGTCCACTATTAAATTTCAAGGATCTTTCGCAAAGCAGATTCGGGTTGTTTAATGGTGTTTACACCCAAAAGTGAATCTGTTTTGCCAAAGTTCCTCGGGGCATTATTTGAACAAAATGTGCAGCTATTTATGATTATTATTATCTGTGCCGCCAGAGCGCGCATATTTTACCGTAAACAATAGGGCTTGAGTGTTTTTTCTGCGTGATTTCACAATATTGAAATCCGAACAACACCAGGGAAAATAAATAACCATAAAACCCTTGACCTTGGATTAAACTCTAAGGTTTATACTTGAGCCATATTCAAAGTTTGCTTAGGGCAACAACGGGACGATTATGTATCGAATAGGTGAGTTAGCGAGTCAGTGTGATATCAAGGCTGACACCTTACGCTTTTATGAAAAACACGGCCTGCTTGCACCATCAAGCCGTTCTGAGTCGGGTTATCGTTTATATAATAATGATGATGCCGCTAGATTACGTTTTATTTTACGCGCTAAAGCTGTTGGTTTTACCTTAAATGAGATAGCAGAGCTGTTGTCTATTGAACTTGATAAAGCCAACTGGGCCTGTGCTGACGTGAAGGGTATGGTGGATAACAAACTTGAGCATGTTGAAGCTAAAATTGCCGAGTTAACCCAGTTTGCTAATTCCTTACAAAGCTTATCAAATGCCTGTTGTGGTGGCCCCGATAGCGCCGAGCATTGCAGTATTTTAGAGGCGCTTGAATCTGAAGATAAGCAGCTAAATGCCAGAAATGAAACGGCACATAAAGCGCATCAACATGGTTAGTCTTTATTGATTCTGCTTGTCCGCAGCTATTAATACCTTGATGGAAGCTTGTTAGTTATATTGCCATAAGCGGCTTTAACCGATAGCCGCTGGAGAAATCACTATGTTATTTGATAATTTTATTCAGTTATTTTTAGAGTCGGCACCCTGGCTGCTGCTTGGACTCATTCTGGCTGGTTTGTTAAAAGTCTTTGTTCCTATGGAGTGGATGCAAAAGCAGCTAGGTGGTCATGGTTTTAAAACCGTGCTGAAAGCGGCCTTGCTAGGTGCGCCATTGCCTTTATGCTCATGTGGGGTTATTCCTGCCGCTGTTGGCTTGCGCCGCTCAGGGGCATCAAAAGCCGCGACAACTTCCTTTTTAGTTTCAACGCCTGAAACCGGTGTTGATTCAGTGACAGTGTCTTACGTGTTACTCGGCCCTTTCATGGCCATAGTACGTCCAATTGCGGCAATCACCAGCGCCATTGTTGCAGGCTTGTTGGTCGGGCGTGATGACGATGATGGAAAGCCTGATGATAAAGCTAGTAATACAGCTGTGGAAAAGACTGCGGCTGTGATAGCAGAAAAATCCAGCAGTTGTTGTGCAAGTCAGTCAGCTAAACCTAAAGCGATAACAACCATGACTTTTAAGCCAGTCGATCCCGCTAGCTTGTTGATTAAACCGGCTTTGGTTGAAAGTCAGTCGTTTAAAGCTGACTCATTTAAAGTTGTTGCTGATAAATCAGTGGATAATCTTGCTCAGGTAAAATCGTGTTGTAGTTCAACCTCCGTCGAAAAAGCACCGCAAAAGTCCAGCTGTTGCAGTAAAGCTTCCGCGTCTGCGCAAATAACCGCTCCGGTCAAATCCGATGTTGCAACATCGACGAAAGCCAGTTGTTGCAGTACCAAATCGGCTAACCAAGCAAATGTGACTCCTAAAGCGAGTGAACCCTCAGAAAGTTGTTGTGCTTCAACCGATGATATGGCGACTGCGTTAAAGCAAAACTCAATTTTAAGCCGAGTGGGCTCAGGTTTGCACTATGCAGCGACCGATCTCGTGCGTGACACCACCTTATGGTTATTGGTGGGCTTGTTCTTTGCCGCTTTAGTACAAACCTATGTACCCGGTGATTTTTTGGCAAAATGGGGTGATGGTATTCTAGCTATGTTAGTGATGGTGCTGGTGTCTGTGCCTATGTACATATGTGCAACCGCTTCAACGCCAATAGCTGCGGGTCTGTTATTAGCAGGGGTGTCGCCGGGTGCAGTGCTGGTGTTTATGATGGCAGGACCTGCTACTAATATTGCCACATTAGGTGTGGTCAGTAAGGAGTTAGGCAAGCGTGCATTGCTAGGTTATCTTGGTGGAGTCATCGGCGTGGCGTTAATTTCTGGCATGGTTGTGAATTACTTAGTGGCGACCTTTGGATTTGAGGTGATACCGCAAATTGGACCAGAACATCAGTTATTACCACAAGGTGTTGTGGCAATATCGGGCATTGTGTTAGCCATTTTAATGGCAAAAGTACTATGGGATAAGCTGCCTAAAAAACAAAAAGATCAAAGCTGTTGCTCGTAATGCAGCGTTAAATGCCATCAAATGATATTAATGATGGTCTAAGATAAAAAGGCCGTAAAGGCCTTTTTTATTAAGATTTGTCACGCTTATTGGCCAAATATCTGATTTAACTTTTCAGCTAATCGAATACCAGCCTGCTGTAATCTAAGTTCAATTAAAGGTAAATTGGCTGTTTCATAATCGGACCCTAACTCGTATTCTGCTGCTGAATTGACCTCTAATCGATAAACATTGACCCGTAAGGCTGTAGACTCATCAGCCCATTGATAGTAGTTTTTTCCCGTCCAGTCATGCTTTTGTTCTGGGGTGATATGACTCAAAAAGCGCGTATATTGATTAGCGTTAAGTTGCTGGTGGGCTAATAGTTTACTGTCCCATACCGAATGCAAATTGCTGTTTTTACCAAACCATTTCAATTTCACGCCGTTACCACCCTGATCATGACGATATCCTACATGTAAAGGTTGGTGTAGGTCACCGACAAAATGGACATAAAAGGCGAGCGCTTGCCATTGCTTCTTAGGTGTTGTGTTCGAGTCAGAGAGTACTTTTTCAAAACCTTCTAGACTGCGTAAAATATCACCGTTTGGATTACGTTTAACATTGCTCCAACTTTCATTCTCATCAATAGATATATAATGCCAAGAGGCACTATGTCTCCAGTGAGTGCTGGATCGTATTTCATCTGCCCAAGTCGATATTTGTGCTAAGGATTTCCCCTGAGTCAATTGACGGATATTTTTAGCCGCGTGATCAGTTAAATTGTCTTCGGCTATATGAGCGATAATTTGATGACCTAATCTGCCAAATGCCACTGCAGGATGACTGCTGAATATGCACAAGACTAAACTAATGCAGAGCAAGGATGTTATCCAGTTCATTAAATTCCTTTTCTTGTTATTGATGTAAATTGCTTTTTAACCTCAAGCCAAAAGAGAAAACGGCACTCTTATATGACATGCTCTCATCGTGAGTTTTGGGCGATAACAGCAGTAGTCGTTAACGCAATGCTGTAATCTGTTAATGCTATATATTGGTTTATAGAATGGTATTGCGCAAAATAACAGCGAAAAAGGCGTTTTACAGAGGCTTGCTTGACTTGTATTTTGGCGTTGCGAATTTGTGTGAGAAATGATTCAAAGAGGCACAAACAAAAATACCGAGCTACGCTCGGTATTTCTTATGGTTATCACTTAAAAATAAATTTTATTTAGCCTTAGAAACGATACCTGATGAAGGTGCGTTTTTTGATTGCTTAACTGCACGTTTTTCTTTTAATGACAGTAATGGCTGCTTTTTGGATTCTTTAGAATTATTGCGCTCTTTACTCATGTTGTGCTCCAAAAAAGTATGATAGAAAATGACGAATTCATTTATTAACTGTTATGCTGTTTTTGTGCTTAACCTAGTTAGTAAAAGTAGCGTAGCACTAATTCGTTTAGTTTCATCTAGGGCCAATATATAATATTTTCATCTAGGATTAGCGTAATTTATGCTATCACTTTGGCATATAAAGTGCCGTGTTGGCACTTGAGATATTAGCGTGTTAAGTAATGTTACAATATGGTCAAATTAAAGAGAGTAAAAGGAGTGTAAAGTGATTTCACGTAGCCTGAGGTTTGAACAGTTAACACGAGATGAGCTCTACGAAATAATGAAATTGCGAGTTGATGTGTTTGTGGTTGAGCAAAAGTGTCCATATCCTGAATTGGACGAGAAAGATCGACATTCACAAACCCAGCACATGGTAATACAGGACCGAGACGGACATTTAGTTGCCTATTGTCGTATTTTGCCTCCAGGATTAAGTTACCCGCAAGCCAGTATTGGACGGGTTGTTGTTGCATCTAGTCACCGCGGCCAGGGCTTAGCAGAGTCATTAATGCAACAGGCATTACCAAAAGTATTGGCGTATTGGCCCAATGCTGGGGTGCAAATTGGTGCACAGGAACATCTACAAAAATTTTATCAGCGCCTTGGTTTTATTAGCCATTCCGAGGTTTATTTAGAAGATGGAATCCCCCATATTGATATGCTTTACCAATTTTAAAGGAAATTTTAATGTCTGATTATGTAATCAATAACACCCAGTTAGTATGTGTAGCACAATTTGTCGCCAAAACAGGTAAGCGAGATGCACTAGTGGCGGCGTTGGCTGCATTAATTCCTGACACGCGTAAAGAGCTAGGTTGTATTCGCTATGAATTAAACATTAGCTTAGATGATGACAATAAAGTGGCTTTTGTGGAAAAGTTTGTCGACCGGGCAGCATTTGACCAACATTGCGAAAAAGAGGCTATTCAGTATTATTTTCATAAAGTAATGCCTGAGTTAGTCGAATCGCACCATGTTGAAGTATTTAATCAGGTTATTGTGTAATAGATTACAAATAAAAGAGTGGCAGGCCACTCTTTTTAAAATGAATTAGTGGGATTTACGTAAAACGATGTTGGGGCGTAGGTCGACCTCACCATCTTGGTATATTGCAGCAATGTCATTTTGTTGTGATATTACAGCCACTGGACCTTTTAATGTGTGCCGAACAAACAGTAAACGGTATCCGAAACGATGTAAGTCGTATAGTGCGAGTTTTTGCTCAGCAGTTGTGAGCTCCCAACATTCACTATTAGCTAAGGGGGCACTTCGACGCTCACCGATATCAAGCGCGGTCTGATCCATCATCATGTAACTCATTCACACTCCTTTGTGAGAGAAAAATAGTCAACTAAAATGTTGATTAGGCTAATATAACAAAAAATTTATTCATGGATAGTGCTTTTTTATGACAAATTATGTTTTATGCCATAAACCAAGTGTAATAGAGTGTGATTTAAATGAATATTAAGGGATGTGATCTTGTTAGAATATATTGAACCTGTGTTTAGGCCACCGTCAGAATGGAAGTCATTAATCTTACAGGTGACTAATGGATGTAGTTGGAATAATTGCACTTTTTGCGACATGTATACTCAACCGCAAAAGCAGTTTCGGGCGCAGAAATTAGATAAAATAGAACAAGACATTTTACTCGCCGCTGAATCGGGTTATCCAATAAGTCGGGTGTTTTTGGCCGATGGTGATGCGATGAGCCTGCCATTTAATCGCTTAAAAGCCATGTGCGAGCTAATTAATACCCATCTCCCCTCTGTGACTCGTATTAGCAGTTACTGTTTGCCGCGTAATTTGAAAAATAAAACGGTTGAACAGTTAGCTGAGCTGCGCCAAATGGGATTATCTTTACTTTATGTCGGCTGTGAAAGTGGCGATGATGAAGTGCTGACCCGTATTCAAAAGGGTGAAGATTATCAGTCTTCAGTTGAAGCCCTTAATAAAATCAAGCAAGCTGGAATGAAATCATCAGTAATGATTTTAATGGGGCTGGGTGGGGTTAAATTATCCAAGCAACATGCCATAGCCTCAGCTAAGTTAATGAATGAAACTCAACCTGACTATCTGTCTACTTTAGTGGTCACTTTACCATTAGGTACTGAGCGTATGGATGCGGCATTTGATGGTAAATTTGAGTTACCTAACCAACAGGGATTATTGGCTGAAATGCATACTTTGCTGACTCACCTTGAGTTAACTAAAACCATTTTTAGATCTGATCACGCTTCAAATTATTTAGTGCTTAAAGGTGTGTTAGGTAAAGACAAACCTCAACTTGTCCAACAAGTCACGCAAGCATTACAAGGTATGGTGCCATTAAGACAAGAATGGCAAAGAGGCCTGTAAGCCTGTTGCTCTTAATATTAGATAAAAGGAAGTTATTAATATGGATATTCGAGTCGATGATTTATCTGGTGTTGAAATAGCAGCATTGTTAGAAGAACATTTACAGGATATGTACGCAACCTCTCCAGCAGAGTCGGTTCATGCTTTAGATTTATCAAAACTGCGCCAGCCTAATATTACCTTTTGGACTATTTGGGACAATGGGCAACTTGCTGGATGTGGCGCATTAAAGCACCTTAGTACATTACATGCAGAGATTAAATCTATGCGCGTAGCCAAAGCCCATAGACGTAAAGGCGTTGCAGCAAAATTATTGCAACATATGTTGGATGTTGCAAAAATTAATGGATATCAACAGCTCAGTTTAGAAACCGGCACAATGGCATTTTTTGAACCCGCTAGACAATTGTACGCAGGTTTTGGATTTGAGGTAGGCGAACAATTTGCTGACTACCCGTTAGATCGCCACAGCTTGTTTATGCATAAACACCTTTAATTGAACCCAAGCTAAGGAGTCATTAGCTTGGTTCATCAATAAAGATATCTTCTATGGTCAAGCCAAATAGTCGCGCGGCTTTGAATGCCAATGGTAAGCTGGGATCAAACTTACCTTTTTCAATCGCATTAATGGTTTGGCGCGACACATTTAACAAGTCAGCTAACTGAGCTTGAGTTAAGTCCCGCTCGGCACGTAATACTTTCAAGCGATTATTCATTGGTACTTCCTGTTTCCCATTATTATACCTATTAGATAAGTGAGACTCATCACAATAACAAGATGGGATATTTCTGCATGAGCTTGAATTAGACCTGTCGTATCTAAGGTTGAGTAGCTGATCCCTATGATAAGTCCCATACCTAAACTTAAGCCCATGGCATTGAGTTGAATCTTTTGCTGAAGTTCATCTAAGTCGGCTAAATGTTGCTTATTGGCAATTATCATCCCTATTCCAATAAGAAAGTTAACGCCTATTGCGGTAAGTGTTATCCATTGGCTTTGTTGCCAAATAAATTGAGCGCCAAAAGTGGCAAATGCTAAAGAAAGTACCCATGCAGCCGTCCATTTAGCGAGTCGTTTGGTGTTAATTTGGTTACACTGTTTCCAATCTGTATTATTACAATCGAGTGTTTTCATTTCGGTATCCTTTTCAAGTTAGCCTGCTTTAATGTCAAGTAAGCTTTACTTAAATATGGTGGGATTACTGAGGTGTGTCAAGTGTAGTTTACTTTTTGTCGTTAATTTAAGTCTTTTTGCGGGCAGAAAACAAAAAGACGACATAATGTCGCCCTAATATATTCAACACTAATCCTGATGAGGGTTAATGTTGAATTTGAATTTCGCGCACTGGGCAAGGAATGATTATGTTGGCTTGTTTTAATGCCAGCATTACTTGTTGATTGGTTTGATACTTAGCTTGAAAATAATGTTTTGTTGGGACCCAGTACCGCATACCCAATTCAATGCCTATGCTATTAAAACCGTTGATGCCAACTAAGATTTTTTGGTCTTTATTGACCTTGTCTGACAGCGAAATAGCCTGTTCAATTATTGTAATTATCGCCGCGGTATCAGCTTGATAATCAATATTGAGGGTATTTTCAACTAACTTGTATTCAAATGAGTTATGCAGTATTTCACCTATAATGAGTTTATTAGGGATACTGATTTGTTCACCTTCTTCGTTGGTTAATATTGTTTGTCCCAGTTTGATCAAACTGACTACACCATTAACGCCACTCACTTCAATGGTGTTACCGACCACAAAAGGGCGAGTCACTATGATAGTCACCCCTGCGGCATAGTTTGATAACATGCCTTGTAAAGCAAGTCCTGCCCCTAAGGATGCTGCACCAATAGCGGCAACCATTGGTGTGACACTAATTCCCAGTTTACCTAAGCAGATGACCGCAACCATGACTATGATAATGATGCGAACCAAGTTTGAAGTGAAATTACTCAGGGTAATGTCTATTTCATGCTTTTCAAATAGCCTAGTGACAAGGTTAGCGACTTTACTAGCAACCCATAATCCGATTAAAAATATCAGTAAAGCCCCAACAAGCTGAAAGCTATACTGAACTAAAAACTCAGTGATAAGGCTGTAAGCATTTTGAAGCTGGGCAAGTTCCAAGTCTAAGTTTGGTTGGTCCATCTGATATCCCTATTTTGGTAAGTCATAAAGGTATTTTTGTGAACCGTATCATAACAAGTTCATTCACTTTATAAAAAATCATCTTCATTGAGATATTAGCCATATTATCTTGGTAGCGTGACTAAACGTATTTTTAGCTTAGAGGTGGCAAATGCGAAATCAGCTGTTTATGGCAAGTTTTATATTACCGATGTTATTTTTATCTACTTCCACAATTGCGGATAAGCTGACACTAAAAGTGGGCGATATGCTGACAGAAATGAGTTTACATAATCAGTTTAATAAGCCACTTAATGTAACTTCACAAACACAGGTCTTATTATTTAGTCGGGATATGGACGGGGGAGCAGTTATCCAAGCCGCATTTGAACAAACATCAGCAGATAAACGGCCTGAAAATTTAGTTTATGTTGCTGATATCAGTGGTATGCCTTCACTTATTGCGAAATTTATTGCCGTACCTAAAATGCAAGATTATTCATTTATGTTAGGGCTTGATAGAGAAGGTGACATAACAGCAAGGTTTCCTTCCGAAAAAAGTCAGGCCACTATCATAAAAATCAATCAACTAAAGGTGATATCAATTGCATATGCGCAGGATGTCGAATCACTCATTGTTCAATGGTAATGACATCTTGAAAATATTAATTTAGGTTAATCATTTGTTATTTTCACCAATATTTGGTTGAATAGAGATAGCAACTGGCATGTTTTAACTAAAATTGTATCTGATATGGATAATTCCGCAGTGGAAATGACAAATAGAGCCGCTGGCTATTGGAATAAAAAATTGTCTATGGCGCATAAAAATTCATTGCGTCGCAACTTAAAATAGCGTTTACTTCGCCTGTTTTTCCATGTTGTCAAAAGCACGTATTTATTGTTAAAGCATTGCCCAGTATTATTGCCCAACTATGAGGAGGCACCGGCCTAATGAGCCAATTTCAATCTATTGATATCGCTGATTATTATGAAAAAGATACTTTCGCCCGTATTCAAGAATTTGCGAAAGACAAGCCGACACCATTTGTCGTCATTGATACTCAGATCGTGGCTAAACAATTCGATGACATGGTGGAAAGTTTCCCTTTTGCTAAAGTGTATTATGCGGTGAAGGCTAACCCAGCAAAAGAAATTTTAACCTTGTTGCGTGACAAAGGTTCTAGCTTCGATATTGCCTCTATTTATGAATTAGAAATGGTGACATCAATTGGTGTTAGCCCTGACCGTATCAGCTACGGTAACACCATTAAGAAGCGTGTTGATGTGCGCTCTTTTTATGAGCAAGGTGTTCGTATGTTTGCTTCTGATTCAGAAGCAGACTTGCGCATGATCGCTGAAGAAGCACCCGGCGCAAAAGTGTATGTTCGGATTCTTACCGAAGGCACTCATACTGCTGATTGGCCTTTATCACGTAAGTTTGGTTGCCAGAATGAAATGGCTTATGACTTATTGGTATTAGCAAAAGAGTTAGGCCTACAGCCACACGGTATTTCTTTCCATGTCGGTTCTCAGCAGCGCGATATCGGCGCATGGGATTCTGCAATAGGTAAAGTGAAAAGTATTTATGACCGTTTACGTGAAGAACACGGCATTGTGCTTAAAATGATTAACTTAGGCGGTGGTTTTCCTGCAAACTATGTAGACAAAACCAACGAGCTAGCGACATATGCTCAGCAAATTAAGCATTTCTTGCATGAAGATTTTGGGGATGATTTACCTGAAATTATTCTTGAGCCTGGTCGTTCACTATTGTCTAATGCGGGTGTATTGGTTTCTGAGATCGTGTTGATTTCACGCAAATCAAATACCGCACTTGAACGTTGGGTATTTACCGATGTGGGTAAATTCTCAGGTTTGATTGAAACAACTGACGAAGCGATTAAATTCCCTATCTATACTGACCGCACAGGCAAGTTAGATAAGTGTGTCATTGCCGGACCAACATGTGACAGTGCTGATATCATGTATGAGCATTACAGCTATGGTTTACCTGTTGATTTAGCTATTGGCGATCGCATGTATTGGTTAACTGCAGGTGCTTACACTACAACGTATTCAGCTGTCTCTTTTAACGGTTTCCCACCGCTTAAAGATTACTATTTATAATAAAGAGTAAAGATTCAACAAAGGACGCCTAGGCGTCCTTTTTTTAGCTTAAAACGAAGTATATTCTTTCGTTAAGCCATTTCATGTTTTTTCAGAATTTCAAAAATCTCTTCTTTAAGATGCAGTTTCTTCGCCTTTAGCACTTTTACTTCTGGCGTACTATCACTGCTATTGTGTGTTTCTAAATGCTTTATCTCTTCATCTAACTGATTGTGTTCGTCAAATTTTCTTAAAAAATGCGCATCAGATGTTTTAAGTTTGGTAATTAAGTCACGGTATTCTGGGAACATAGATAAACTCCTGTAGGGTAAATAATTATTTTTTGCTATACCTTAAACCTACTCTTATCTTTAAAGTAAAAGTTTGATGTAAATCAAATTAACGTGTTTTGGAGATATAAAATGTTAATCTTCATTGTTATATGTTGATTTAATGAGCTGTTATCAGTCAATTACCCAGCTTTTTAGCGGGTTCATTTGCCACCTTGTAATGACAAATTATATGAGTGATAAATAATAATGTGATCCAGTTAACCTTTTCTGAGACAATACTAGGATACAGTTTATAAAACACAGCGTTTCATTTTTAAAATAATATAGGGGTTCAGCATGTCTGACGTATTTCACTTAGGTTTGACCAAAAAAATGTTAGATGGCGCTACATTAGCAATCGTGCCCGGTGATCCAGAACGCGTGAAGCGTATTGCTGAATTAATGGATAATGCGACGTTTCTTGCCAGCCATCGTGAATACACCACTTATTTAGCCTATATCGACGGCAAAGCTGTCGTTGTTTGTTCAACCGGTATTGGTGGCCCTTCAACTTCTATCGCGGTAGAAGAATTAGCTCAGTTAGGTGTCACGACATTCTTACGTGTAGGCACTACTGGCGCCATTCAACCGCATGTCAATGTTGGCGATGTGATTGTGACACAAGCGTCAGTACGCTTGGATGGTGCAAGCTTGCACTTTGCGCCACTTGAGTTCCCAGCTGCAGCAAACTTTGACTGCACCACAGCAATGGTTGCCGCCTGTCGTGATGCCGGTGTTGAACCACATGTGGGCATTACAGCATCTTCTGATACTTTTTATCCAGGACAAGAGCGTTATGACACTGTATCAGGCCGTATCACTCAACGTTTTGTCGGTTCGATGAAAGAGTGGCAGTCTATGGGTGTGCTGAACTATGAAATGGAATCAGCAACTTTATTTACTATGTGTGCTACTCAAGGTTGGCGTGCAGCCTGCGTTGCGGGTGTGATTGTAAACCGCACTCAGCAAGAGATCCCTGATGAGGCTAGCATGAAGAAAACCGAAGGTGTTGCTGTATCTATTGTTGTTGCTGCAGCGAAAAAGTTACTCTAGTAATTTAAAACAGCTATTGATATGTAAAAGGGCACCCTAGGGTGCCCTTTGTCTTTTCGCCCGATACAAATACTGCCACTAATAAGCTATTTTAAGTTTAACTAAAAATTGAGTTAGAAGTGATATTTAGCAATGACTGAATAAGTGTTTTGATCAATCCCGTCTACGCCGTATTTATTTTGCCAGTAGTCGTATTCAAAACCGACTAAGAGTTTGTTCTTTTTATGCTCGCCAAATAAAACTGCGCCTAAATCATATTTGATTTGTGGATTGAAGTGCAGATTTTCTTGATAACCACCGTTGTCGGCTACAAATATCCAATCAATAAAACCATCTAATACAATATTGGAATTGCCTACAGGGAAATCAACTCTAAACGCAGGGGTTAATTGCCAGCCATCGCTGTTATTACCGCTACTTATCGCATTACGACGGTAGGTGTTAAGTTGAAAATAGCTAAAATAAGGGATATCAAAGTCAAGGCCGACACCATAAAGCAAACTGGTTACAGGACCTCTGCCTTCTTCTAATGTCAGTGCCAACGACACATCTTTGATTGGGCCAAGATTAATCTTATTACCAGAAATTTTTCCATAACTAAAACGGGGAGATATTTCACCATAGTTTGTTCTTTGTTGCCCATTAGCATCATTAAAATGGGTAAAATCTTGGAAGGCAAACCAATCGCCATATTTCCATGCGCCCGCAGTTTCAACTGTGATAGTTGTTTGGGTCTCTGATGGTGCTAAATCGTAGTTGTCACCATAAAGTACCGTGGCACTAAAATCCCACCATTGCACCATATCATCAGCAATAGCAGGTTGAGCGGCGAGAAGGGCTAAAGTTAGCCAGTTTTTATTCATTGAAATACCTTCATTTATTTTGCTATCAGAACAAATACAAAAAAATTACCGATTGTACGTTTAGTTTTATAGGGTTACCGCAATATGTTACCTGAGTATAAATAAATTAGCATCGAAGGATACCGTTTAACTATAGACTAAAAGGTGAAGTATTATTTGCCTGACATAATATGTCGCTATAAGGTAAAAGAGTTGATATAGTCTAATGACGAATACTCTAGAATAAGGAGTGAATATGACTTTTAGTGACCCAATTTCAATATGGGTAATACTGGGCATAGTGTTGATGCTAGCGGAAATTATTATTCCAGGCGGTATAGTAATATTGCTCGGCTCATCATGTTTGTTGGTTGCTTTGGCATTAGCTGTGGGTATTATCGAAGGTATAAGCCAAAGTTTAACCCTGTGGTTTATTGCCTCAATGGTAATGTTACTCAGTTTCCGTCATGTGACCCAAAAACTCGTGGGTGGGGACTCACATGTTGGTAACACAGATGAAGAATTAGATTTGTACAATCAGGTTGCCATTGTTAAGGAACCGATTGGCCCGGGTCAACAAACTGGGCGCGTGAGTTGTTTAGGCTCAGATTGGACTGCACTTGGTGATGGTACTGAGATACAATCGGGCACAAAAGTTAGAATCATATGTCGGGATAACATTGCATTAGTGGTTGAGCCTTTTGTGGAGTAACACATCCACTCAAATAGCCAAACGTCATTAATGTAGTATCAAAAGGAAGAGAGTATGTTCATGTTTACCATAATATTTTTGTTCATCATGTTTATTTTATTTAAGCTGATGTTGATAGTGCCTATGCGCGAAGTGCATGTCATTGAACGTTTAGGAAAGTTTCGTACCGTATTGCAACCGGGCTTTCATTTTTTAGTCCCTTTTGTTGACCGTGTTGCCTACCGACACGATACCCGCGAGGAAGTACTTGATGTCCCTCCGCAAAGTTGTATTTCAAAAGATAACACTCAGTTAGAAGTCGATGGTTTAGTTTACTTAAAAGTCATGGACGGCAAGCTAGCTAGCTACGGTATTGAGAATTATCGAAAAGCGGCTGTAAACCTTGCCCAAACCACTATGCGTTCTGAAATTGGTAAATTGACTTTGTCACAAACTTTTTCCGAGCGTGACAGCTTAAATGAATCGATTGTACGTGAAATTGATAAAGCTTCCGATCCCTGGGGCATTAAGGTTTTGCGCTATGAAATTAAAAATATCACCCCCTCGCACCATGTGATCCATACGCTTGAAAAGCAAATGGAAGCGGAACGCCGCAAACGTGCTGAAATTACCTTAGCCAATGCTGAAAAAGCGGCGATGATTAATATGTCGCAGGGTGAACGCCAGGAAGCGATTAATTTATCTGAAGGCCAAAAGCAAAAACGAATTAATGAAGCACTTGGTACCGGTCAAGAAATCTCCATTATTGCCAATGCAAAAGCCGATGGTATGGAAATGATTTGTAAAGCGTTAACCGTTAACGGCGGTAACGATGCAATGAATATGTTACTTAAAGAGCAGTTTATTGGTCAGGTGGGTAAGATTTTATCTGAAGCTCAAGTATCAGTGGTGCCAGCAGAAATGGCAAAACTGGAAGGCTTTTTTGAAGGTATGGAACAAGTTACCCATGCGGTTTCAGGTTCACCATCACAGAATGCCAAGTCAGCAGCAAAAGGAGCACGCTAATGATGTTAAATGGAATTGATACCGATATTGTTGTAATGGCTATTTGGGGTATTATTTTTACTATCTTCGTGATGAAGTTATTCCAATCTATTCGCTTAGTCCCAACAAAGTCAGCGTGTATTGTGGAGCGTTTAGGTAAATATCACTGCACCTTAGATGCCGGTTTTCATGCGCTAGTGCCGTTTGTTGATAAAGTAGCTTATATACATGACTTGAAAGAAGAAACAATTGACGTGCCACCGCAGGAATGTTTTTCCAGCGATGAAGTCAATGTCGAAGTCGACGGGGTAATTTATATTTCGGTGACTGACCCTGTTAAAGCCAGTTACGGTATTACCGATTATCGTTATGCTGCCATTCAGTTAGCGCAAACCACTACACGTTCAGTGATTGGTACTTTAGATTTAGACCGTACTTTTGAAGAGCGCGACCTAATTTCCGCCAAAGTGGTTCAAGTATTAGATGAAGCCGGAGCGATTTGGGGCATACGCGTACATCGATATGAAATTAAGAACATTACCCCACCTGAAACCGTTAAAAATGCCATGGAAATGCAAGTGAACGCTGAGCGTGAACGCCGTGCATTATTGGCAAAAAGTGAAGGTGACAAGCAAAGTAAAATTAACCGCTCTGAGGGTGTGATGGCGGAAACCATTAACCGTTCAGAAGGCGAAATGCAGCGCCGAATCAACGAAGCTGAAGGTAAAGCTCAAGAAATTTTAACCTTAGCTAAAGCGACGTCTGAGTCGATTGAGCGTCTGGCACAAGTGATTTCTTCTGAAGGCGGCCAAAGTGCATTACGCATGCAGTTAGGCGAGCAGTATATGAAGCAGTTAGATGGGCTAACCAAGACAGACACTCGCATTGTATTACCCGGTAACTTAGTGAACTTTGAATACTGGATGGACACGATTGGTTTGAAAGACGATAAAAAGTAATTCTGTTGTTAAATGTTAAACCTTAAATGGGCCGGTATTTACTGGCCCATTTTGCTTTTATAGTTAGTTGTGCAACAATTTAAGTACTTCTTACTCGCCTTAATAGGGGTTAAATGCGGCCAAAAATTTTGCATTGTGTTGATGATAACAGCATGGGTGGAGTCAATTTCGCCTTGCAAGCACTTTGTGATTCGTCATTAGCTCAAGACTATGATTTTGAGATCCGCTATGTCGATTTGACCCGCCCAAGTCGAATATCCACCTCTGCCGACATTATCTGCTTTCATGGTGCCTCTAGCTGGCGCAAACTGATTGGGTTAGTTTGGCTAAAACTGCAGTTTCCACGCACGCCATTTATGTTACAAGAGCACCATTATTGTCAGCACTTTGTAGTGTCACAAATCCCCTCAGTCAGCCGTTTCTATCGTATGTTGAAAATGACTTATGCTTTAATGGATTACGTTATTGCTATCTCACCGTCGCAACGTCAATGGATGATTACAAATAATCTTGTTACAACAAGTGCAATTGAACTTGTGGGGCAGGGGCGTGATTTAAGCCAGTTTGTGACCACAAACACGCAGGCTATTAGCGCAACTCATAAAATACCAGTAATTGCTGCTTATGGGCGGTTTCATCAGCAAAAAGGCTTTGATTTATTACTGCAGGCCATGGCAAATATTGCCACAAGCCAATGCCAGCTCAAACTTGCAGGAGAAGGACCACAATTAACTGCATTAACTAAATTAGCCGCACCTTTAGCCCATGTTGAAATAGTTGGCAGGGTTGGTAATGTCGCCGATTTTTTAATGACCTGTGATGCAGTAATTATTCCTTCGCGATGGGAACCCTTTGGATTGGTGTTTATTGAAGCGTTAGCCATGCAAAAGTGGATAATATCTACCGAGGTCGATGGTTTGGGCGACCAATTGACAGAGATAACATCGCGCTGGCCTGATGCATATGTTACCCCGATAAAGGAGGTTTCAGTGGCATCAATAACTCAAGCGATTGAAGCGTTTATTGCTGATTGGCAAGCAGGTCAAGTGTCTTCGATGGATGTGCTAGAGCAAAACATGGCAGCAGAACTGCAACAGCCATACTTAGATAAAGCTTGCTCAGATAAAAATGGCTTAGATAAAGAGGCTCAGGTTCAACTGTGGTCTATTGAACAGTGGGATCGAGTGCAAGCTAAATGGCGCGACTTGTTTACTAAAATACTGTCTTAGTTTTGTCACTCTATTCACCAATTGTGCTTGGCTCAAGCTAGGGGTATGAATATTTTACTGCGGTTTATTAGAGGGTTAAGTTATTCATCTACACGTATACATCAGTTTATTTTAGGTTGCTTTAAACCATTACAAAAAACGCTTACCCGCAACACTCCCCATAGAGACTAAATTCACCTCGAAAGTTGACCCCTCGCTAGATACAATACCAAAAATCAATCAAAACGAAATTCTAAATATGAACCGCTTTTCTGCTTTACCGATAGCTCACCATATATTGAAGAACCGCTTAGTGGTGGCGCCTATGGCCTCGCAAACTTCAACCCTTGATGGCAAGGTAACAGATAAAACACTGCGCCATTATGCCAATCTAGCACAATCTCAAGCGGCATTAGTGATGGTTGAATATAGCTTTGTAGCGTTTTCAGGTCGCAGTGAGCCTAATCAGTTGGGCGTACATGATGATGATTGTATTGATGGAATTAAAGCTATTGCTAAGGCTATTCATCAAACAGACGCCAAAGCCGGTTTGCAATTAACCCATTGCGGCGGTAAAGCGCAGCTTGATGTGTGCCCTGATTTAATGGCTCCATCAGGGATAACGGTTCCTGCCTATGATCGTATTTTACCTACCCCTAAAATGATGACACTAAACGACATCGCTGTATTGAAAAAGCAATTTGTCGATGCTGCCAAAAGGGTTGAATTGGCGGGCTTTGATTTTGTTGAGCTACATTGCGCCCATGGCTATGGCCTGAACCAGTTTTTATCACCACTGACCAATCAACGCGATGATCAATATGGTGGTTCTCAGCTTAATCGTGCACGGTTAATCGTTGAGATTATCGAACAAATTAAGCAGCATACCCAGTTATCAATTATGGTCAGAGTGCCAGGGCAAGACCTTTATCCACAGGGGCTTACCCAGACTCAAATTGTCGAATCCTGTCAATATTTCATTGATGCTGGCGTGGTGATATTAGATGTTTCATCTGGTATTGGTGGTTGGAATCGCCCGAAAGAGCGTCGCGGTGAAGGTTTCTTGGTTGAAGAAGCCGCTTTCTTGAAGCAAGCGGGATTACAGGCGTGCATTATTGGTGTGGGTGGTATAGAAACCGCTGAGTATATTGATATGGCGATTGAAAACCAGTGGCTTGATTTAGCGGCGGTTGGCCGAGCGATACTCAAAGGGCCGCAGGAATTTGCCCATAGCGTAATGCGCGAAGCAAGCGAAGTGGTTGTGTGATGATGTTTAGCATAACCTCTTTAATCTTATGAATAAAAATAGGCTCGCATATCTGTGAGCCTATTTTCTGTATCTGAACGAAAATTTTTTCCGATTATTATTCTCATTTAAGCCCACATTCCACTCACAATAATGTTCTCCATAATACTTCCCAATGACTTCTCGCGCCTCTGATAACGGGCAGTGTCGAGCTATTGCCCTTAGGGTGATATTACCTATTCCCATACCGTTTCGATTGGGAGGATTAAGTCTATTTTTGCAATTTATTCGCATTTTGCAAAATGATAAATCGATAATGATTAAATATAATCCTATATATTTCAATGCTTTGAATGTTGGCATCTTATGTGCAGTACGTATATTACGTTCAGTGAAAGATGAGATCACCAATATGAAATTAGTCACATTAACTCAGTTAACCCGTCATCCCTTATCCGGATTATTTACCCTAGGGGCTTTAACGTTAGCATTGGCCCAATCTGCGCAGGCAAGTGAACCTTTTCAAGCTTGTCCCCACGAAGCATTTATCATTCAAACTCCTGCCTCTAAACCCATCGCCTACGGAGTTGATTTAGGCACAGGCAGTTATATCACTTTGTCGGATAATATGGGTATTAATGGTGCACTCAATGGCACAGGTTTCAGCTTCAATGACAATTATTTATATGGCTGGGATTACGAGCATCAAACCCTAGGTCAAGTCGGGAATGATTACCAAGTTATTCCATTAGCATTAGCCAAAGATGCGCCATCTGCCGCAGCCGCAGCGGGTAACTTCTTCGTCGGTGACGTGGCGTTAGCAGAAAACGCCTGGTACGGTTATCGCAAAAATGTGGGTCTATTTCGGATCGATTTAGATGACCAAAACCATCCTATGACGTTAGTCCCTGGCAGTAATTCACAGGCGAGCTTTAACATTACTGATTTTGCCTTTCATCCAACCAATGGCTTTTTATATGCGGTGACCAATGGCAAAGAGGGGCAATTAATTAAAATTGACCCCACTACCGGTGGCTCTGAAAATTTAGGGCTAGTGATCAGCAGCAGTACAAATTTCACCTTTGGCGCTCAATTTTTTGACCCACAAGGCAATTTATACTTAAGCAATAATGGCACAGGTAATGTGTACAAATTAAATGTAGAGCAGAGTTCGCCTAAAGCTGAATTGTTCTCATATGGGCCATCTTCAACCTCTAATGATGGTGCGCGCTGTGCTTTAGCTGAAGTGCCGGTTGGTGATGCGGTCGATTTTGGAGATGCCCCAGCAAGTTATGGAACCTTAATGGCAGATAACGGTGCCCGTCACGGGATTATCGAGTCATTAACATTAGGGATATTGAATGATAACGAAGCAGATGGTTCGCCAGCTCCTTTATCTGATGATAGCAGCGATGGTATTGATGATGAAGATGGTGTCAGTATGCCCACGGGATTTGAGATTGGTGAAGAAGCGATTTTATTAGTCACTACCTCAGGGCAAGGCGGATTTTTAAATGGGTGGATTGATTGGGCCCAAGATGGCAAATTTGATCAAGAAGACCGCATCATTAGTGCCAAAGCTATGCCTGCAGGCGTGCAAACCTTATTAATCAATGTGCCTAACTGGGCAAAGCCGGGCGAAACCTGGTCAAGATTTAGATTAAGTTCTGTTGCAGATATTTTACCAACAGGCGGTGTCAGTGACGGTGAAGTAGAAGATTATCCTATTACTGTGACTGAAACCGGCATCACCATGACCTACTATCCATCATCATCAGGTTTTACCACATTGGCGTATGAAGATTTATATCCTGATCAAGGTGACTTTGATATGAATGATGTAGTGATGCAATTACGTATTACCCAGTTTGTAAAAAACAACCAAGTGCGTCGCGTGGGATTTAATGCTCAGTTGGTTGCCATGGGGGCCTGGTACCACAATGGTTTTGCGGTTCAACTTCCCGGTATTGCGCGCAGTAACGTGCAGGAGTCAGCTATTGAGTGGACATTACAGGGGGTAAAACAACCCCAATCTCCGCTTGAAACGGGGCAAACTAATGCTGTGCTCAAGTTTACTGATGACCTTTGGCAGCATGCTACCCGCGGTAACGGTTGTGAATATTTCAGAACCGAGCCTGGTTGCGGCACAAGTTATCGTGCGACCTGGCAAATGACCGTACCGTTTGTAAATGCGGTGGATGAAGACCAAATGCCAGAGTTTCCATACGATCCGTTTATCTTCGCTACACCTAATACCGATCATGGATTAGCCGCTAAAAACATTAATGGGGGTAAAGAGCCTGGTCGAGCATTAGAAATTCATCTTAAAAACCATGCGCCAACAGATTTATTCAATCAAGCCTTTTTAGGTCAACGTGATGACGCCTCAAATGCGGCGGCTGGACAGTATTTTCAAGATAAAAATGGTATGAGCTGGGCCATAGAAGTGCCAGACACCTGGCAGCATCCACTTGAAAAACAGCGTTTAGATGGAAGCTATCAAGAGTTTGTTGATTTTGCAGCAGATGCAAGTGGTACAACTAACCCCTATTGGTATCTGACCGCCATCGAAGCATTAATTTTTGAAGATTAATGCCCGTAATTATCAGCAATGATTGGCCTAATACACAATGAAGGTGAACGATATGAAATATGCAAACATAACCAGATTAACCTTAAGCTCAAAGGTAAGAGAAGTATTTAACAGTAAGCGTGAAAGTAAGCCGTTATTTGGCCTATTAACGTTAACTCTGCTGTTACAGTTAACGGCCTGTGGGGGAGGCGGCGGTAGTGACAGTGCACCTGCAGTTCAAGTGACGCCTCCGGCAACCACACCGCCAACAACAACGCCACCTACCACCATTACACCGCCGATACCGCCAACTCCGCCGGTTGTCGAGCCTGTGCCGGATCCCACATCACTTGATGACTTGATTGTGGATCCAGATTTTGATTTGCAAGCCGCATTTACGTTATCGATAAACGTCGACATCGCCAGCGGAAAAAGAGGCTATTTTTCTTTGTGCGATAAGTTTGAGCAGCAAGGGCAAACCATCAGCGTGAACTATGAATCGTGTTTATTAAGGGGTGCACTTGATAACGGCCAACTGAGCGAATCGTTATTGGTTGCAAACCACCAACGCGACTTAATGGCAGTTGTCTGGTTTTATGACGGTAATCAGCCACAGTATTTACATTGGCAATATGCAGCCAATGAAGTAGAGCAGCAGCTTGTTATTAATTAAGGGTTGTTGAGTCTAGGCTAAATGGGATGAGTATTAGAGAGATAAAATTTTAATATTCAGTTGTTGCAAGGTGTGAAGTGTCGTAAACGCACTCAGCACCTTGCAGCAAACCGCATTTTTTGAGTGCTAGACCTATAACAACTATTTTAGTGGACGGGTAAGGTGCTCTATAAATACTTTTGCGGCATTAGATAAGTGGGCATCATGCGGGTAAATTAAATTTAGGTCAGTAAAGCCTGCGCTCAATTCAGGTAACACATTGACTAATTGTTGGTTGGCTATCGCTTCGTTAGCAATAGTTTGCGGTAACAGCGTAATCCCCGCACCGCCTAAACACAGGTTATACAAAGAGTTGTAATCAGTGCAAATTACTTTGTGGTTAGCCGTAATTGAGGTTTGTTGAAACGTCCATTTATCTTCAACCAAGCCATTAGTGTTTCTAAAGCCTAGTAAGGATTGATACTGCAAATCATCAACGGTTTCTATCACAGATGATTTTTCAAGGTAACTCGGGCTTGCATAAATCTTGCGTTCAAAACTGAGTAATGTCTTAGCGATAAACTGGCTATCATGCTGCTGATTGACATCAATAACCATATCTAATTCTAATCTATGTATTTCTTTATAGCCGCCTGAAATCACCATGATATCTAATTGCACTTGTGGATAGGCATGCACAAAACTAGCGATTTTTTTATCTAACATCTTATCGACAAAAGGCAATAAGCCGATGCGAACACGTCCTTGTATTTCGTTGTAGCGATTTTTGAAAATAAACGAGGCATTTTTAAGTTGCTTAAGTAGCGGGGCGACTTGCTCTAAATATAACTCTCCGGAAGATGTGAGCGTCATAACCCGAGTTGTACGGGTGAATAAAGGTGCGCCAAGTTGTTTTTCTAATTCAGCAATGCGGCGACTGACTAATGCACGGCGGGTATTCAATGATTCTGCAGCTTTAGCAAAACTGCCTTGCTCAGCTACCAAAATAAATAGCTCTAAATCATTGATGTTCAAATTAATATAACCCGCTTAGATAAATGAACAATTATAGTAGTTTTAGTGTCTATTGTTGTCAATTTATGACTACTTAAGACTCAATAAGTGAACATTAGTTAGCCATTTTTGATCTTTTATAGGAAGTTAAGATTATATTGGGGCATAAATCCACGGGCTTTCATCGCATCTAGTATCCGTTTGGCGCTATAATGCGGGCAGATTTCTGGGAGGAAAAATGGACGTATCATCATTATTAGACGGCCTGAATGACAAGCAACGCGAAGCCGTCGGCGCACCTTTATCTAACATGCTGGTATTAGCCGGCGCAGGCAGCGGAAAAACACGGGTGTTAACTCACCGTATTGCTTGGTTAATGCAGGTTGAACAGCAAAGTCCATATTCTATTCTGGCGGTAACTTTTACCAATAAAGCCGCAGCAGAAATGCGTGAGCGTGTTGAAAAAGTGGTTGGCAGCAATATGGGGCGCATGTGGATAGGCACTTTCCATGGTTTAGCCCATCGAATTTTACGCACCCATTTTCAAGACGCAAATTTACCGCAAACCTTTCAGATTATTGATTCTGACGATCAGCTCAGATTATTAAAGCGCATTTTAAAAAGCCTCAACCTAGACGATAAGCAATACCCGCCAAGACAAGCGCAGGCTTATATTAATGGTAAGAAAGACCAAGGGTTAAGGCCTAAGCATATTGATGCTGGTGGCTTTCCGATTGAACAAAATCTGCTTAATATTTACAAAATATATCAAGAGTCCTGTGATCGCGCGGGTCTAGTCGATTTTGCTGAAATTTTATTGCGCGCCCATGAGCTATGGCTGAATAAACCGCATATTTTGGCCCACTATCAAGACAGATTTCGCCATATTTTAGTGGACGAGTTTCAAGATACCAACGCGATTCAATATGCGTGGATCCGCGTACTGGCAGGTAATACCGCAAATGTAATGATTGTCGGTGATGACGACCAATCTATTTACGGCTGGCGCGGCGCTCAAATTGAAAACTTACACCGTTTCTTAAAAGACTTCCCCGGTGCAGAAACCGTCCGACTTGAGCAAAACTACCGTTCGACCGGTAATATTCTCAAAGCGTCTAACGATTTAATTGCTAACAATCCTGATCGCCTAGGCAAAAAACTGTGGACCGAAGATAAAGATGGCGAGCCTATTTCAGTTTATTGCGCCTTCAATGAAATGGACGAAGCTAAGTTTATTGTTGGTCGCATTAATGATTGGCAAGAAAAGGGCGGCAGTTTAAGCGACTGTGCTATTTTATATCGCTCCAACGCTCAATCCCGTGTACTTGAAGAAGCCTTATTACACCGTGGTGTCGCTTATCGAATTTATGGCGGCTTACGCTTCTTTGATCGTCAAGAAATTAAAGATGCAATGGGCTATATGCGACTGATTAATAACAAAGATGATGATGCGGCCTTTGAGCGTGTGGTGAATACGCCCACCCGTGGTATTGGCGATCGTACTCTGGAAATTATGCGCTCTACCGCAAGGCAACAACAATTAACTTTGTGGCAGGCGAGTTTACGTCTATTGGAAGAAAAAGTGTTGGCAGGTCGTGCAGCTAATGCTGTGCGTGGCTTTATGGACTTAATCATTAATATGCGCACTGATACAGCTGATATGTTGTTGTATCGCATGACGGATACCGTGATTAATCAATCCGGTTTACGGACCATGTACGAAGCTGAAAAGGGCGAAAAAGCCCAAGCGCGCATAGAAAACTTAAATGAATTAGTTACTGCTGCCAAAAGCTTTGAAATGCCAGAAGAGCTGGAAGACATGGGCGAGTTAAATGCGTTTTTATCCCATGCGGCGTTAGAAGCAGGTGAGGGGCAGGCAGATGCCTTTACCGATGCGGTGCAATTAATGACTTTGCATTCCGCCAAAGGGTTAGAATTTCCAATGGTATTTATGTCGGGTGTGGAAGAAGGGTTGTTTCCCAGCAAAATGGCATTAGATGAAGGCGATCGTTTAGATGAAGAACGTCGTCTTTGCTATGTGGGTATGACCCGTGCGATGACAAAACTGTATATCAGCTATGCCGAGTCCAGACGTATTTATGGCCGTGAAGATTACGCTCGCCCATCACGATTTATTAGCGAAATCCCAGAACAATACGTTGAGCAAATTCGTTTACGTGCACAGGTTTCGCCGTCAATCAGTCAGCGTTTTCCAGCTCGTGGGGCAAGTCCTGCTTTTAGTCAGTCATCAGCGAACACCACTGGATTCAGTGTTGGCCAAAAAGTAAAACATTTTAAGTTCTCTGACGGCGTAGTCACAAGCTTTGAAGGCACAGGTGAAAAAGCGCGAGTACAGGTTAACTTTCGCGACTTTGGCAGCAAATGGTTGCTGGTAAGCTTGGCTAAACTCGAAGCCTGTTAAGCACAAGGAGCGTTAAGTGAAACAAAAACTGCACGCCTATGCACGCCTAATGCGCATTGACAGACCCATAGGAACGTTACTGTTATTGTGGCCGTGTTTGATGGCGCTGTTACTGGCCGCAAAGGGAATGCCAGACATTAAGGTGTTGGTTATCTTTATTGTTGGGGTGGTTATAATGCGCGCTTGTGGCTGTATTATTAATGATTTTGCTGACCGAAAATTAGATGCCCACGTAGAACGAACCCAAAGTCGACCACTAGTTTCGGGTGAGATTAGTGTAAAAGAAGCCCTTACTTTGTTTGTGATACTTGGTCTTACCGCATTATCTTTAGTGTTACTTTTAAATACCTTAGTGGTGCAACTTTCTGTTGTCGGCATTGTTTTAACGGTGATGTATCCGTTTATGAAGCGGGTGACTAACATGCCACAAATGTTTTTAGGCATTGTGTGGAGCTGGTCTATTCCAATGGCCTATGCGGCTCAGTTAGGTACTGTGCCGGTTGAAGCCTGGTGGCTATTTATGGCCAATTGGTGCTGGACAGTGGCTTACGACACCATGTATGCCATGGTCGACAGGGATGATGATGTAAAAGTCGGTATTAAATCTACCGCTATTTTATTTGGCCGATATGACAGACAGTGGATTGGCTTGTTTCAGCTAGCCGCGCTTGGGTGTTTTATTATGGCGGGCTTATTAGCTGAACGTGGTCTCATATATGCGCTAGGGATTATCGCTTTTATTGGCTTTAGTTGTTATCAGCAATGGATGATTTATAGGCGTGAACGGGCTGCTTGTTTTAAAGCATTTTTAAATAATAACTGGGCTGGATTAGTATTGTTTTTAACCTTAAGTGCCGACTACTTTATTTAATCCCAGCTGTTTTTAAATGTTAACGAGCAAAAAACCGCTATTAAGCGGTTTTTTGCTATCTATGACTCAGTAAACACAATTATTAACAAATTTTGATTTGTTAATAATTTGTTAGCCTATATGCTGATTGTTATTGCCCTACTAACTAAGTACTTAAATCTACAAGGATTGTTAAATGCGTTCACAGGTGAAGTTTCGGTTACTGTTTTTGCTATTAGCATTAGTGTGTTTTGTGGTGGGGGTGAATTTTACACCCGAGTCCTTGAGTACCTACAATGAGAAATGGTTGCTTGGCACTATTTCGGGCGCCTATTTTATCCTTCTACCCATTGCGTATTGGTATTGCATCATCAAAGTCGGTCAGCAAAAGCTGTGGAAAATTATCATGGTATTGAGCTTAAGCAGCTTGGTAGCAAGATTGAGTTACCCTGCGGAGTTAAGCCATTATTTCGAGTTTGTGATGTGGGTGCGCTACCCTATCATTGCAGTGCTATTGGTTATTCAATTGTACTTGATGTTCAGTGTTATTCGGGGACTGTTTAAGGTTAGAAAACTGAAAGGTGACCCCCGAGTCGGCGCAGTTGAAACCTACCAAGAAGGTGATGATAAAAGCTTAACCCTTGCGCTTATTCTAGCTAGCGAAGCCACCAACTGGCTTTATGCTATTCCCTGGTTTTCACGCCATCAACAACCCGCAATAGCTCATATCAAGCTTATTAGCGCTTCTAGGTGGCATGTCGCATTTATGGTGCTGGCTTGTCTTGCTGCATTGAGTGCCAGCTATGTGTTATTGCAGTCGTGGAGCCAATTAGTGGCCATTATAGTATCGTCTTTCATTGGTTATACCTTGATGTCGATAGTGGCCAACCATAGAGTGTCGCGTTACTACTCGGTATATATTCTCCGTAATAAGCTTGTTATCAATAATTCCTTGTGGGGTTTTATGGTGATCGATATGGCTGATATTTCCTGCATGCTCAATCAAGAAGTGAAGTCTGAAACTAAAGATGATACTGAGGTTCTCTCAATTGGACGAGGGCAGACTAATTTAACCCTCAACTTATCTAAGCCAGTGATTTACCACGGAGGTATGGGGCAGTTGCCTGAGCCGATGAGGATGATTCATTTGAGTGTTGATAAGCCACAAGATGTGATTGCAGCGATTGAAGCTAGCAGAGCAGGAATGGCGGCTTAACCAAACGTCTCTGTTTTCGATACCCTCAGTCGTATCTATACTGGGTCATTCATCTCTTCAATTTTACTTCATTTCAGTATTTCCAAACTCCGTTTGGATTAACATCGCAGGATTCCATCCTGCACCGGCCAAAAGGGTATCAACAGCAATACCCTCTAGGATCACCCTGCCGCCCCAGACGAAAAATGCTGAAAAGCGCATGTTTTCGATGGGGATCGATCCAGCTTTAAACCTCATTTGTAATCGGCTTCGGCCATTGTCACCTAATATAAAAAATATCCTAACGCTTCCGATGGGCCATCCCTGGACCAACGAAAGCTAGCGTGGCATCCATGCCAAGCTCACGGGTTCTCGGGATAAAGAGTCTCGATGACCTCAATTCAAAACGGACATCCCAGCTTTTTTATGGAATTGTTACAAATGAAGTTAAATCGAAGATGTGAAAAATTCGGGTGCAGATGAGCCAGCGAGTATCCAAAACATGGATGTTTTGGTTAAGCTCACATGGAGGTGCTTGCGGCGTCTCGCTGGATCATCTGCACATAGGCCTGCGGCAGGCAATGGATTAGATTGATGTCACGGACTGACTTAACCTACCCAATATAACTTGTATTAAAACATTGAATTAAAGTTATAAAGTAGATTAAAGTATAAAAATTAAGGACGAAGTTGGGTAACCTTGAACACAATCATCGAGCGCGCTATTCAGGGAAGAGAAAGCCATTCAATAATAATGCCTATCAGCTTTCCTAAAATGTTTACCCTGACCCTAACCCTACTAATTTCTTGCGGATTATGTAGAACTGCTTTTTTAGTAGAATCCCACCCTAAAAATAGTCCTAAAAGGGCTAAGTTTTGCATAATTCACATTGTGAGAAATATTTCTTAAATAAGTCAATAACTTCCCATCCCCTGAAAGTTGAATGTCGATAATGACAGCTATCAAGCTGTTTTTCTAATAAAGCTATTGGCAGTTAATCGTGATCCCTATAACATTTACACATAGATTAATTACTAGGTAGGTAAATTTATTATTTAAAAAACATTAAGTTAATTCTTTTCTTTGGAAACTTTTTAATTGAAAATATTTTTACGTTTTACCCGTTTTCTATAAAAAATTATTTATAAGAAATTTCTATGGCTGGAGTTTCGAGGGGGAGTGAGGGCAATGTTCGAGATTGCCCTGCACTTAATAAATCAAAACATAGGCGTATTAATTTATTGGGTATATACATCAACAACGGATAGTCGTTATGTAAATAGTAAGACAATAATGGCTAACTAAGCAATAGTTCCAGTAAAAATTCGCCTCCTACGTTTATAAGGAGGGATACATGCAAATTAATTTTAACTTATATATTAGTGAAGAAGTTATACTAAAATGTTTAAGTTCATTGTTACTTTTAGCTACATACTTTAATTAAGGGACTTTTCCCTAAATGCAAAGCGCCTTTGTATGGGCGCTTTTTGCCCTGCAAACAGCGCAGCGCATAAATACATATCTTGATTAAAACCATATGTTTTAGGATATTAGCTCTAGCGTTTCTGTCCCAAAGTGAGCTAACTTTTGTTCTGATTTAGCTTTTTCCATATCCATCAATAAAGCTAAATCGAAGAGACAATAATTCAGGTGCAGATGAGCCAGCGAGTATCCAAAACAGGGCGAAGTTTCACTAAGTGAAACATTTTTGAGCGAGAGGCATGGATGCCGAACTGGCTGTTTAACATGGATGTTATTGGTTTGGTTAAGCCCACATGGACGTGCTTGCGGCGTCTCGCTGGATAATCTGTATATGGATTTACCTTTTACATCCTTGAAAATTTAACTTAGTTTAAATTTAGTCGGGTCAGGGTAAATTTTTATAAAAAGACACCTTCTAACTTTTACATCCATGTGATCACGACATTCCGTTCATCCTGAACATCCCTGCGGTAGGCAATAAGTACCCATGAAGTACTGGACTCGTTACACTAACCAGAGTGATTGCCGTTGAGACACTGAGTGAGGCAGGCATTTAGTATGCTCAGGATCAACGCGATTATCTTTGTAAATTAAACACAAAAAATGCGCTTACCGTTAATACGATAAGCGCATTTTATTTGGCTATTTTGCGATTTTCATGACGAGTGTTTTAGCAAAAAACCGCTTTCAGTCTTAACCCTTAACTAGCGACGTTAAATCTGCTGGGCGATAATAAACTGACTTTAATACCTTGCCTTGACGAACGGTTTTACCCGCCATTTCAACATCTTTAGCGCACTTAGCAATTAAAAACTCACCTTTTTGACTGCCAACAATTTCTACGCCTTGTTTGGCGTAATGAGCAATCGTTTCATCTAACTCTTGTTGATTGCGACACACTTTACTCATGTTACTTGAGTGCACTTCATCCCAGCATTTTATAAAATCTATTTCACGGTTTTTAGCCACATTTAACAATAGATCAATCAGATAACTAATTTCTAAACGATCACTTACCTGAGACGCACCTAAGTGGACTAAACGACCCATTAAGACATATACAGAGTCAACAATGGCATCAGCCTGTTCAACTTTACAATCTGCCTCAGCTAGCTCAGTTAACTCTTCAATAATAAGCGAGGTGTGAAGGGTATCTGCTTTACTGTCTAAACTTGATTCGTCAGCAACTGGAAGGTCAAATGTGCTGCGAAATTCAAAAATATCATGGTAAAGGTGATCAAAAATGGGCTGAGTTAACTGACTTAATTGCATGTGGAACCTTATAAATGGGTAATGAGTCGTTCATGTATTGGGTGATAAGGTAACTATGTTAGCTTTAATAACGTTACCCAAATGTATTACGTAAGCCTTTGGCCTTTTCAGCATGATGCTGAATGTTTATTGCCGCCGATCCTATCACATTTAAATTATCAACATTACTTTGGCTAAGCTGACTTATTTGATGAATATTATGGGTCATTTCAACGGTTACATTTTTTTGTTGCTCGGTTGCCACCGCACTTTGCTGGGTAAACTGATTTATTTCACTCATGCGTTGATACACTTGATCAAATTTTTCAGTCACTTGACCCATTTCATTTGCACAAACTTCGGCTTGTTGCTTACTGTTTTGCATTTGAACAGACCAGTCATGTAGCATGGTGTGCATTGACTGAATACTTTTAGAGATAGTATCGGTGGAGAGCTGCGTTCGGCTGGATAAGGCGCGAACCTCATCAGCAACGACGGCAAAACCTCGGCCTTGTTCACCAGCTCTGGCTGCTTCAATGGCGGCATTTAGCGCCAGTAAATTTGTTTGCTCAGCAATACCATTAATTTCAAGCATCGCATTAGACACATTTTCCGCTTCTTTGGTTAGTAAATGCGAATTTTCAGCCGCTGTGGTCACTGAATGACTTAGCAGTTCAATTTGTTTCTTATTGTTTTGCATGGTTTGACGATTTTCAACACAGACCAGTTGGGCTTCTTCTGCATGGTGTGATGTCGATAAGGCGTGTTGTGCCATATCTGACACCGTGTTGTTCATTGTTTCTATCGCGGTAGCGATATGATTAATCTGATTCTGTTGTTGCTCAATACTGCGATTAGCTTGCTTAGATGAGGCAACAAGTTCATTGGCTATTTGATCAAGGTTATTACCTTGGTCCTGCGCACGCCCAAGTACTCCCTGCATTTTTGCCTGATTAAGGATCAGCTGAAAATCTAATACAGTGCTGTTGCCGTTACCACAAAATACCAAACGACTTACAGAGTCATATTTTTGCTGTAACTGCTGTATTTTAGCGGGAATAGTGAACAGCTCCTCCTTGAAAAGAACGGCCATTAAAATGGATAACGCAAGGGTGAAGAGTGCGGTGCCAATACTGAACATCACTGCCATTGCGATAACAGCTGTCATGATTATTATAGCAGCGACCGTTTTTTTATGGCTGAAACTCATGGGTGAAGAAAGCTTTTTACCCTGTTTGATTTTGGCGTATAAGCTAGTGGCCCTAGCAATATATTCAGGCTTTGCTTTTATCCGAACAGATTGATAACCGATTACTTTACCATTTTCAAATAGAGGGGATATAAAAGCATCAACCCAATAATAACTGCCATCCTTACAACGATTTTTAACGATACCACGCCAAGATTCACCCGCTTTTAATTTATCCCAAAGCTCTTTAAATGCCTCTGCTGGCATGTCGGGGTGACGTACTAGGTTATGGTTATGGCTAACAAGCTCCTGCTCACTGTAACCCGATATTCGAATGAAAATGGGGTTTGCATAGGTAATAATACCGCGAGTATCGGTTATTGACACCAACTCGTCGCCCGCTTTTAGTTCAACTTCCTTATTAATAATGGGCTTGTTTCGCATCAGATACTTCCATAATGTTTAACATACGCACAGCGTAGGCTTTAATTGTTTGTTATTACCAATATTAGATGATGAAGGGATAACTTTCACGTTAGATCTTACTAAAGAGGTATTGAGTTAGCATTATCAATAAAAAAACCGACTCAGAGAGTCGGTTTTAAAGAAGCTTTAAATATATCAATAACTACTTTATGAATGCAAAAGCATCACCATAAAGATGGGCTTCTTCGATACCTTGGGCTCTAAATACTTCACGCGCAGCGCCTACCATATCGAATCGTCCAGCAATATAGACGTCATATCCATTAAGGCTGATAAAATCTTGCTTAATTTGTTCCAGTAAATTGGCTTGTTTGCCTGTCCAATTTGCATCGGCCTGTTCAATAACAGGTATAAACTCTAGCCACTCATGGGCTTGGTGCCATTGACGTGCGATAGCTTGATAATACATAGCATCTTCGGTGCGACATCCCCAATAAAAATGAGTATGTACTTTTTCGCCGATAGCAATTTGGTGCTCAATGATACTTTTGATATATGAAAAACCTGTGCCGCCTGCAATCAAAATACGCGGACGGATACTGTCCTCGCGAAAATAGGCATCACCAGCGGGGGCTTCAATATCAATGTGAGTAGCGTTTTTTAAGCGCTCTACCACCTGCATTGGATAGCTTTCACTTACCGCAGCACCGATATGTAATTCAATTTCATCGGCATTGGGTGCTGATGCAATAGAAAAAGGACGTTTGTCTTTTTCACCCATAACAATACTTAGATACTGACCCGCTTTAAAATCAAAAGCAGTGTCAGGTTTAAGAACGACCTGGAATACAGCGTCATTAAACGGGGTGATTTTTTTAATCTGACAACGAATGGTTTTCATCTAACGTCCTTTAAGCCCTTTCTTTTGAAGGTGGTTTATCATTTGCTAAATTATAGCGTTTAGTTACTCTTAACTCACGTCTTACTGAGATGTTACTTTTTCATCATCAAAGTGTATTTCGACAGATTAACATACTCTATAGTGTAGCTTGACCATCAATACCCAGTTGTTCCCACATTTGATCAACTTTCTCTTTAACAGCCTTATCCATTACTATCGGCGTACCCCATTCGCGATTGGTTTCACCAGGCCATTTATTGGTAGCATCTAAGCCCATTTTTGAGCCTAAACCAGCGATTGGCGAGGCAAAGTCTAGGTAATCAATTGGGGTATTGTCTATCAGTACGGTATCACGTGTAGGGTCCATACGCGTTGTGATTGCCCAGATGACATCTTGCCAGTCGCGACAGTTTACATCGTCATCGACTACCACAATAAATTTGGTGTACATGAACTGACGTAGGAATGACCAAGCACCCATCATGACTCGCTTAGCGTGGCCAGGGTATTGCTTACGAATAGAGATAATCGCCATGCGATATGAGCAGCCTTCTGGCGGCAAATAGAAGTCGATAATTTCTGGATATTGTTTGCGTAATATGGGCACAAAGACTTCATTGAGTGCTACGCCTAACATGGCAGGCTCATCAGGTGGGCGGCCAGTATAGGTGCTGTGATAAATAGCATCTTTACGGTGAGTAATATGCGTTACCGTAAAGACTGGGAAGGCATCGGTTTCATTATAGTAACCGGTATGGTCGCCATAGGGGCCCTCTTCGGCAACTTCATCGGGGGCTATATAGCCTTCTAGGATGATTTCGCTGGTAGCGGGCACTTCTAAATCACAACTGATTGCTTTACATATTTCAGTACGTTCGCCACGTAAAAGCCCCGCAAAGGCATATTCGCTCATAGAATCTGGTACTGGTGTTACCGCACCTAAAATAGTGACTGGATCGCTACCCAGTGCAACGACCACTGGATAGTTTTCTCCCGGGTGTTTTTGTTTAAAATCTTTAAAATCTAATGCACCACCGCGATGATCTAGCCAGCGCATAATGAGTTTGTTTTTACCCAAAAGCTGCTGACGATAAATACCTAAGTTTTGGCGTTTTTGACGTGGACCTTTGGTAATAGTTAATCCCCAGGTAACCAGAGGTGCAACGTCTCCCGGCCAACAATGTTGAATGGGTAGAGAGGTTAAATCAACCTCGTCACCGGTTTTTATGACTTCTTGGCAAGGTGGATTACGCACTGTTTTAGGCGGCATGTTTAACGCTTGTTTAAACATTGGGATCTTTGAAATGGCGTCTTTAAAACCCGTTGGTGGTTCTGGCTCTTTTAAAAATGCCAATAGTTCACCAACTTCCCGCAGCGCTAGCGGATCTTCTTTACCTAGGGCCATAGCAACACGTTTAGGTGTGCCAAATAAATTGACTAAAACAGGCATAGAATTATTAACTGGGTTTTCAAACAACAAGGCTGGGCCACCGGAGCGTAATACTCTATCGGCTATTTCAGTCATTTCAAGGTGAGGGTCAACTGGATGACTAATGCGTTTGAGCTCACCATTGGCTTCAAGATGATTAATGAAGCTGCGTAAATCCTTGAAACTCATACCTACCGCCTATATATGCAATTCGATGTGGCGCGCACTATAGCATTTTTATAATTTGAGGTTAAGCCATTTGATCCCTATCGGCATGCTAGATAAGCGTTATTTATGTGTGATTAATATACTTAGGTGTAAACTGGTGTTAAGTGGTTTGACATTGGCAAAGCTATTTATATATGTAGTAGGATGTAAAGGTAAATAATCATGAAAATCAATATTGTAAAGACGCTGCTGTTTGCGATTTTTATTAGCAGTAGCCATTTCGTTCTAGCACAAGAGCCACTAAGGTTCGATCTGCTCAATCAAGGTACTGACTCATCTATTGCTCAGCAGCAAAGCATTAGCCAAGGTTATCAGCAGGGCCATCGACAGGAGTACCAATCAAACCATCGACACAACTATCGACAAAGTAATCAATATGGTTACCAAAACCCTTGGCGTTGGGGGGCTGGCTGGAATAATCACTGGGGGCCAAATATTGGCATTGGCTGGAGTTCTGGTTATCGATGGGGAAATGATTGGGGATGGCGTGACCCTTGGTATAATAACAGACGTGCAAACTATGGTTATAATCGAAATGATTATGATCGAAATGACTATAATCGATACAGCGAATATCCTAGACCTGAGGTCAGAGTCGAACCTGTTGTGGTTACTCCGCCAGAAAGAACAACCACATCTATCCAATATGACCGTGGCATAAAAACCTTACCTGAAAATGCTAGAGTGATTCAGGTCGAGGGTAAAACATTATACGAGTGGCAAGGGGTCAGGTATGTCTATGACTGGTCTACAGAAACTTATGTCAAAGTAGAGTAAAGGGATACAAATGATGAAAGGTACGGCCAAAATAGGTTGTTAATGTCATCTGACTAACGGGTTTAATTGATATTTTGAAATAAGCAGTAGTGGTTATGAGTATTTTGTTTTGCCAGATACATGGCTGTATCTGCGGCGGTAACAAGGCTACCACTACTATTACCATGTAATGGAAACTGACTTATACCAATGCTTGCCCCCACACTGAGTGTTTCACCATTGGCTATTATAGGCTGTTCTATCAGCATGATTATCTGATTAACTTTTGCAATAATATCATGCACATCATCAATATAATCTAACCATACAACAAATTCATCGCCACCCAACCTGCCCACAAAGTCGCTGCTACGAAGGTGAGACGTGAGTCGTTGAGCTATGGTTATTAATACTTCATCCCCCATTTGATGGCCTAAAGTATCATTAATAATTTTGAATCTATCGAGGTCAATAAACAATAATGCAGCCTTGTCATCTCTTCTTATGCCTCTAGCAATGGCGATATCGATTTGTTTTATGAAGGCCCTGCGGTTGTAAATCGAGGTAAGTTCATCGTGTTCAGCTAAATAAGTCAGTTTGGCTTGCTGTGCGGTTAGCTTTGCGGTTTGCCTGGCAACCTCTTGTGTGAGCTGATCTTTTTTGACTGTGATGTTCTGTAATGAGGACTTCATATGGTTGAAATTGTCGCTCATTTCGGAAAACTCATCTTTCATTGTGTAGGCAATACGGCTTTCTAAGTCACCGGCAGCTAATTTTCGCATGCCGTCATTAAGCGCTTTCATGCCGCGTTTAAATCTAATCAACGTGATAGATGACCAAAGGGTTGCTATGGCAGAGAGTAGTAATACGACCAAAGAAATAGATATGAGTAAAGATTGTTGGGTTTGTTTTGCCTGTGAAATAGTCAGTTGATGCAGACGATACATATCCTCTGTCATTCTTTCAATATTCATACTGTATTTTACTTTAAGTAACCGCACTGAGGTGGAGGTTCTTTTTGCAGGTGTCTCGCCATTTTTTGAGATTTGCTGAGTATTAAATAGCACTCTAACATTGGTGTTAAGGCGATTTAGGTTATCTAATACTTGCTGTTGCTTAGTATTCCACTGCATGTTTTGTGATAGCTCAAATGCTAAGCTAGCTTGTCTGGCATTAAGCTCTGTTAAACTGAGTTTGTCAGCGTATTCTTCATAAAGCCATAATTGGCTTCGAAGGCTGTCAATGCTGAGTTGAATTTGCATTGAATGGTTAAGTTGTTGATAGATTTTCTGCTGGTAGTTGTGTGCTCGAAATAAAGCCTCACCAACTGCAAGCGTTAACAATGCACACAAAATAGCGGTTAATTTTAGTCGTGTCGCAAGTGTCATTAATGCTCATCCTGATGCTGACTGATAGCGGATTCAAATAGCTGTTTATCAATAATCATCCTGACATCAATTCGATTATCTTTAAGGACTAATCTATTGTCAATTGCCCATTGGGCTTGTGACTGTATGTTTGAAACTAACGCATTACTTAATGATACTCGAAAAGAGTAATCCTTCCATAAATAACGCAGTTGTTGCAAATCCATGTCTAATGTTTGACTGACAATGAGTTGCGATTCAGTAGGGTTCTCGCTAATAAAGTCAATTGCATCACTGAGCGCTTTAAGTAAACTTTGACGATCTTTCAGACTAACTTGATTTTGCTTTAACCCGAGCAGGTTAAACGATAGGTTATACAGCCCTTTGGTACTCATAACCTGATTAGCGCTTTGACTCTTTTGTAATATTTGATAACCCAATGGCTCCCAGGCAGAAATAGCATCTACCTCACCGTTTTCTAGCGCAGCTAATAGCTCATTAGGTTTCAGGTAGACTCTTTCTAAAGGCAAGTCTTGCTGATGATGAAGTATCAGCAGGCTATCAAAAAAGAATTCACTGGCACTACCTTTGATGATACCTATTTTGGCATTTTTAATACTCGCTAGATTTTGATACTTTTTCGCGGATAAGCTGATTAATTTAATATCATTATCAGACTCTACAAAACTGGTTAAAATAGCAAAGTCGCTACGATAGAAGCTATTAAACATAGCTACAGTTTCTGAGGCGGTGGCAAAATCGACTTGTTCAGTGATAAGTGCTTCAAAACATTTTACCCCACCTTCGTGTCCTATTAATTCAACATTTAAGCCATGCTGCTTAAAAAAACCCTTTTTATGTGCAATAAATAAAGGCGCCGATAAGGGAGTATTAGACACTGCAATCTTGATAACATTAACCGTATTGTTTTGTGGGGTAACCGTTGGATCGGGCTGACATGCGAATAATAGTGCAACAAGCAACATAAATACTGGGAGTTGAAATTTCATACATAATTGATTTTAGTTAATAATGGTAAGTGTAGTGGCTAAAAGACATGTTCGCTAAATTGTTGAGTAAAAAACTGTTAATTATTATAGAAGTAAGTAAAAAGTCGTAGTTATAATCTGAATTTGACTAATCCTTATTATCTTAATGCTGGCGTTAACGGTAAAAATATTACTCACTATTAAGGGGCTAAATGAGGCTTAGCCTAATTATTGTCTTGTGGGTTCTCTTGTGGATTGTCGTGCGGATAAAGTGGCAAGGGCGTTAGTGCGTCACTATTAGGCTTCTAGCGCCATATTATTATGCGTGGTTGTTGTTTGTATTGATATATCCAATTACTGGGGAATAATTGAATATATCCAAACACCCTTGCCGAAACTGGTTTATGCAATCATTTGCAATTGTTTATTTAAGCTTTGGATTTGCCTTTGTAAAGAGGCTATTTGTTCTGTGATTAGATCTTTTTTAACCTCAACGGGTTCAGTCGTTGATTTTACCCATTGGTATACCACTCTAGATGAAACGCCATATTCCTTGGCTACTTCTGATAACAAGCGATTATGGTGAGTGACTTGATTAACCACTTGATTGATTAGTGTGTCTGGATAACGATTGCTTAGGTATTTTTTCATAATCAAAGTCCACTTTTTTGAATGCCGATATTTATCGTTTTTCAACTTCCCATTGACTAAAACCAACATTGGCAAAAAATGTGTAGTGTTGCTGAATTTTTGTAAAAATTGGGCTAGCCAATTTAAGAGTATGTCCAAAAACAGTATTAATCGTATTTAAGGTTAATTGTGTATTTCGCATAGTGCTCTCTCCAATAAGTCTTGCTAGCTTTAAATCTAGTACCACTTTGTAGGTACTAATTACTATATGAAAAGAGCGTGCCAACTATTTTTTTATTTATTTTTTATTTTTTTTCAATGTTTTATGATTTTATGGTTTCTGTGGTGGTCGTAGGGTATGCAATATAATGGTGCAATTGCACTAATTCGGAGGGAGATTTAAATTATCCTAACTGCATTAATTTAACCTCAACTTAACTCTGGTTAAGCGAGCAACTCAATAAGTTAAATTAAACACGGTTAGCTATTTTAAAGCAAAGGTGGGTTCATGATGAAAACGTAGATTCAATCGCTGGGGGAAGTGATTAGGATCAACAACCTTCTTCGAACTTGTCATTAATTAAATCGCATATAGCATCAAGCGCTGATTGTGCATCTGGCCCTTCAGCTATGATATCTATGGTTTTACCTAAGCCACTTTCAAGCATTAATAAGCCTAAAACACTGGCGGCGCTGGCCTTTTTTATCACCCTGGATCAGGGTAACATTGGCATTGAATGCATTAGCAAGAATAGCCAGTTTGGTCGCCGCTCGTGCGTGTAAACCAAGCTTGTTTGATATGATGACTTGGCGCTGTAAAAGACTCATTTAGTTAAGTTCCGACAAGTAACTTTATTGCGATTATTTGTGCTTATTTATAAGCTCTCGGTGCCTTGCTTGAACAACATGTTTTTTACCACTTGAAAAACGTTTAGCAAGCTGGTCGGCGATATAAACTGAACGATGCTGGCCACCGGTACAACCAATAGCTATGGTTAGGTAGCTGCGGTTATTGCGCTCTAAGTGGGGCATCCATGTTTCAAATAGGTTTTCTATTTGCCAAATGAATTTATTTACCAGCGGTTGCTGGCCAAGAAATTCCTGTACCGGTTCATCTAATCCAGTAAAGGGGCGTAATTCTATTTCCCAATGTGGGTTAGGTAAAAAGCGTACATCAAACATAAAATCGGCTTCGGCGGGCATGCCATATTTAAAACCAAATGACTCAAAATTGATCACTAACTCTTTATCAACACTGCCCATTAAAATTTCACGTACCTGATCACTAAGTTGATAAATATTTAGCTTAGATGTATCGATAAAATGGTCTACGTATTCAGAAATAGGCGCTAGTAGCTCACCTTCAAATTGAATCGCATCTTGTAGGGACATATTCTTTTTCGATAAAGGATGTAGTCGTCGGGTTTCACTGTAACGTTTTAGTAGTGCCTCATCACTTGCCTGTAAAAAAAAGCTTATGACTTCCGTATCCTCAGATAACCACGCTAGCTGCTGCTGTAATACTTTACCTTGCTCTTCTATATTTCGAACATCAACACTTATAGCCACCAGTTCATTGGTGTTTCTAAGCTGTTCTAATAGCCGTCCAATTAAGGGCAGTGGTAAGTTATCAACGCAATAGTAACCTAGGTCTTCTAGTACCCTAAGTGCGACAGATTTACCTGAGCCCGAACGACCGGATACAATGACTAATTTCATGCTGTGATAACCTGATAGAGTTCAGTTGAGTTACTTGCTTTTCGTAACTGCTTAAGAATATGTTTATCCGATAACTTTTCAGCCATTGAGGATAGGGTACTGAGATGTTGCTGACACTGGTCTGCTGGCACCAGTAATGCAAATAAGAGATCCACTGGTTGTTTGTCGATAGCATCAAATGAAATCGCTTCTTCGCACTTTATAAAAACCGCGATAGGGTGAACGATGGACGTTAAACGACCATGCGGGATTGCAATGCCAGAGCCTATTCCTGTGCTACCCATTTTTTCTCTAGCCACTAGGCTTTCAAAAATCTCTTGTGAAGAGAGGGATGGGTACTGGGCTGCAGCTAAATCGCTGATAAGCTCCAGTACCTTTTTCTTACTGCCCGGTGTGGCACAGGAGGTGCATTCCGGCTGCAGGATGGTACTAAGTTCCATCATTAATGCTTAGTTAATTTCTCTTTGTGTTTAATGACCTGACGATCGAGTTTATCAATCAGGGCGTCTATAGCGTGATACATGTCAGCATGTTCAGATGTCGCAAATACCTCAGCTCCATTCAAGCTGACTTTTGCTTCAGCTATCTGTTGTTGCTTTTCGACATTTAATACTACGTGGACATTATTGATCTGATCGAAATGTCGTTCAAGTTTTGTAAACTTACTTGTGACATATTCTCTTAGTGATTCAGTAATTTCAATATGATGACCCGTTAAGGTGATTTGCATATTTATCCTCCAATTGCCTAGGTAGATTATAAACTCTTACGTTGGTTTGAGGGAGGGATCATCATCGCTTCGCGGTATTTCGCTATGGTGCGACGTGCAACATTAATCCCTTGTTCTGCCAGAAGATCTGCCATTTTACTGTCGCTTAGTGGTTTTTTCTGGTTTTCAGCAGCAACCAGCTTTTTAATAAAAGCTCTAATTGCTGTAGACGAACATTCTCCGCCATCATCAGTACTGACATGGCTAGAGAAAAAATACTTAAGTTCGAACAGTCCGCGCGGTGTGTGCATATACTTTTGTGTGGTGACACGCGAAATAGTGGACTCATGCATTTCGACAGCTTCAGCTATGTCATTCAACACCATAGGCTTCATGGCTTCAGCACCGTACTCAAAAAAACCTTGCTGAAATTGCACAATACAATTGGATACTTTAAGCAGGGTGTCGCTGCGGCTTTCTAAGCTTTTGATAAACCATTTGGCTTCTTGTAAGTGACCTCGAATAAACTGAGTGTCTGTTGAACTCTTACTGCTTTTTGCCATGGCGGCATATTGTTGATTAATGCCTATTTTTGGCATGTTATCAGGGTTCAATTCAACGACCCAACGGCCATTCTTTTTGGTCACTGACACGTCTGGGATAACATATTCATCATCCGGTGGGGTGATCATTGTGCCAGGACGTGGATTTAAAGATTGAATTAATTCAATTGCTTCGCGCAGCTCATCTTCTTTTAGCTTAGTTTTACGCATGAGTGTGCGAAAATCACGTCCAGCAATCAAATCTAAATAATCTTTGATTAACATTCTGGCATTATCGATATGGGGCGTGTCTGGTGCAAACTGAACAAGTTGAATCAATAAACATTCACTTAAGCTACGTGAGGCGACACCCAGAGGGTCGAAATGTTGTATACGTTTTAGTACCGCTTCGACTTCGTCTAATTCGACAGAATCATCGCCCATAGCTTCTAAAATATCTTCAGTACTTTGGGTGAGATAACCTGTGTCATCAATGGCATCAATAATGGCAGTGGCAATAGCGAGGTCTGTTTCAGAAAAAGGGGTTAGATTTTTTTGCCATTCTAAATGCTCGTATAATCCTTCGGATGTTTCACCTTGGAAGGGCATGTCATCATTTGGCATGCTGCCAGAACCCGAACCAGGGCTTGCCATTGGGGAGGCGCTGTACACTTCATCCCAGGTAGTGTCCATTGGCAAGTCTTCAGACATTTGCTCTTTAGTCATTGACTCTGCGGTGTCGACATTTGAAGTGTCTTTTTCGACTACAGGTGCGCTTACTTCATTGAAGTCAGTTTCTGATAGGTCTTTGGAGTTATCATTTTTGTTGCTAAGTGCTGAAAATTCATCTTCCATTTCAAGCAAAGGATTGGAATCTAATACTTGTTGAATTTCTTGCTGTAACTCCAAAGATGATAACTGCAGCAAACGTATAGCTTGTTGCAGCTGTGGGGTCATAGTGAGGTGCTGACCCATTTTAAGTTGGAGTGAAGCTTTCATTACTGCTGATCCCTAGAAGAATTCGGCTTTCTACACTGATTAAAGTGAGTGATAGTCGCAATTTTTTAACAAATGGTTTTACTTTACCTATACACGATCAATTAACTTAGTCGCCAGAAACATTTTGCCAAGCAAGTGCTTCAGGTCCTATTTAGATTAACTATAGCTTGAATTGTTCGCCTAAGTATACTGCTCGAACTTGCTGATTGTTGAGTACTTCAGTTGGGGTGCCTTCGGCAATCAAATTCCCCTGGCTAACAATATATGCCCGCTCACATACATCAAGTGTTTCACGGACATTATGATCAGTAATTAATACGCCTAGGCCACGGTGTTTGAGTTGAAGAATAATTTTCTTAATATCAATCACTGAAATAGGGTCAACACCCGCAAAGGGCTCATCTAACAATATAAATTTAGGATTGGCTGCTAAAGCGCGTGCAATTTCTACCCGTCGTCTTTCACCACCAGATAGCGACATGCCTAAGCTATCGCGAATATGGGTAATATGGAATTCTTCTAAAAGATGCTCCAATTCCTGAATTCGCTCATCCGAAGTCATCGATTTTCGGGTTTGCAACACGGCCATAATATTATCTTGCACACTGAGCTTTCTAAAAATACTGGCTTCTTGTGGTAAATAGCCAATACCTTTTCGCGCACGTAAATGCATTGGGTCAGCAGTTAAGTCATCGTCATCAATTAAAATGCGGCCATGGTCACTTTTGACTAAACCAACAACCATATAAAACGTGGTCGTTTTACCTGCGCCATTGGGACCAAGTAGTCCGACAATTTGGCCTGTTTTTACAGTTAAGCTGACACTTTTAACCACTTGACGACTTTTATAGCTTTTAGCTAAATTCTCAGCTGTTAAGGTAATTTGGGTCATTGGTTACCTTGCTTTTTTAACGGGATTTCAGGTAATTTTTGTGCTGGTGACTCATCATTTTGGAAATTTTCCGGTTGAATAATGGTAATAACACGATCTTCACCTTTACCGGTACTTTCAGCGATAAGTTCCTGAGCATTGATATTGTAACGGATCACGTTACCCGTCACTTTACTGCCTGCTTGATCTAGCTTAGCGTTACCGGTTAATAACAGTCCAGTTGTTGCTAAGTCATAACGAATTTCATTGGCGCTTGCTGTACCTATGCGACCATCATCAAGTTCTTGTGAAAATGTAGCAGGGTTACCGGTCGCAATGAGCGTTTTAGTCTGGCCGTTTTCAGCTGAAAATGCCCGCAGTTCATCGGCTTCGATATTGATCGAGCCTTGGGTAATTTTTACTGGGCCGTTAAAAATAATTTGATTATTTTTAACGTCTGCTCGTTGACTTACGGCAGCAATTTTAAGCTCTTGCTTCAAATCGCCTTCTTTAGCTACGGCGTTGCCTGCCAATACACTAATCGCTAAAGTGCAAATAACACTGCTTTTACCGAGCAATGTGGTTAAAAACTTAATGTGGTTCATATGTCCCTTCTACCTGGCTGAGTAAGGTAATTTGTTCTGCATTGAGATCGGCAAATAGCCCTAAGCCTTGAATAATAAAACCATTACCTTTAATGGTAACTGACTCTTCAGAACGACCTATCATAGTGTTTAAATTAAAGGTGACTTGTTGAGTTTCAAGTGATTGTAATGGTTCTTCAATATCAATGGCATCAATTACTACATCGTTATGTAAACTGACTTCATTTGAATGTTGATCTAAGGTCGCATTTTTAGCTGTTATTTGCCACTGCGCTTTACCATTTTCAGGGTAAAGAAGTAGTACAGGCGCAGTAAATGAAGTGGTATTTGTGCTGGTGAAATGTTCCATATGCTCGGCGCTAACTTTGCTGTCAATAAACCCGAGTTTATTAAATTCTGTGGTGCGAAGATTGTCAGCCACAAAATCAGGTCGCTCAATTCTAGGATCTTTAATTAACGCCATTTGGTTACGTTTGACTTGTACTTGCCAATACAATACCAAGGCTAAGCCAAAAAATGCACAAATAGCCAGTGTGGTTCGATTCATATGCTCATACCATGGGCACTTTCAAATTTATTTTGGCTTAATAACAACAAATCAGTGAGTTCTCTTAAGGCACCATTACCACCTTTAATGGTGGTTATCATATGGCAATGTTGTTTCACGTAAGGATGGCCATCGGCCACGCTGACAGCAAGTCCTACTACTTTCATCACAGGTAAATCTACCATGTCATCGCCAATATAAGCTACTTGTTCAGGAGTAACGTTATATTTTTTGATTAATTCCTCGTAGGGAGTAAATTTATCATCTATCCCTTGATAGATATCTTTGATACCTAAAGCTGTCATGCGATTTTCGACAATTTTAGATTTTCGTCCGGTAATAACCGCCACATTAATGCCACTGGTTAATATGGAGCGAACGCCATATCCGTCTCGTGTATGGAATGCCTTTGACTCTTCGCCGCTATTATTAAGGTAAATACGGCCGTCAGAAAAAACACCGTCAACGTCGCAAATAAGCAGTTTAATTTTTTGAGCGCGCAGCCAAATATCATCACTAATAGGGCCATAAAAACCTTGGTGAGTGTGCGTATTTATTGTCATGTTTAAATTACTCCTGCTTTGACCATATCGAGCATATTCAATGCACCAATAGGCTGGTGTGCGTCATTGACCACAATCAAACCATTAATGCTTTTCTCATCCATTATTTGTAACGCTTGAGCGGCCAAGATGTTAGCCGGGCTAGTGACACATTTTTTGGTCATAACCTGTGAAATAGGCGTGGTGCGAAGATTGACTTCTGCATCGATAACACGTCGTAAATCACCATCAGTAAAAATACCGACTAAAACATTATTACCATCAACAACCGCGGTCATACCTAAGCCTTTATTTGATATTTCATACAAGGCTTCAGTGATACAAATATCTTGCTGTACCAAGGGGAGATCTTTGCCTTGGTGCATGACATCATTAACCTTGAGTAATAATTTTCGGCCCAAAGAGCCCCCCGGATGTGAGAGGGCAAAATCATCACGGGTAAAACCTTTTGCTTGTAATAGGGCGACCGCTAAAGCATCTCCCATGACTAATGTCGCCGTCGTGCTTGATGTTGGCGCTAACCCAAGGGGGCAAGCTTCTTCTAGCACTTCAATACATAAATGCACTTTTGCCAGCTTCGCCATATTAGAGTCTGGTTTACCAGTAACTGCAATCACAGGCACGCCCATACGTTGAATAACAGGCATTAATGTCAAAATTTCACTTGATTCACCTGAGTTCGAAATAGCTAAAATAATGTCGTTTTTAGCTAATGCGCCAAGGTCGCCATGACTGGCTTCTCCTGGATGAACAAAAAAAGCTGGCGTGCCTGTACTGGCAAATGTGGCTGAAATCTTATTACCGATGTGGCCAGATTTTCCCATGCCCATTACAATAACTTTACCTTTGCATTGCATGATTAATTCACATGCCTGCCCGAACGCATCTGAATCTACAAATTGGTAGAGATGCTCAAGTGCTGCTTTTTCAATATCAATGACTTTACGGCCCCATTGACGAAATTGAGTTTGGTTTGCCATGTATGTCTCTCTTGGTAAAGTCCTTTGTGCTCCATTAAGAAGCGTTGAATACAACGTATTGGTAAGCCACAAAGGTTAATAGTAATAAAACGCCATGCCAAGGCGTAAGTTGTCGCTTTGCACCGCTGGATAACACTAACACTGCTAATGCGGCACTGGTGCCCAGTACCATGTAAAAATCTCTGTTTACCGCTGTCGCATCAACCTCACCTGGTGAGATTAGCCCTGGAATAGCTAAAACCGCAAGAATATTAAATAAATTAGACCCGACAATATTGCCAATAGCTAAATCGTGTTCTTTTTTTAACACTCCGGCGATACACGCCGCTAATTCTGGCAAGCTAGTGCCGACAGCAATGATGGTCAGCCCAATGACTAAATCAGACAAACCATAAATTTTTGCAATACCAACAGCACCGTCTACCATCCAACCAGCTGAGAGTGGTAAAAACACAATGCCGACAATAATCCACATGATAGCATTAAAAGTAGGGACGCCTTTAGGGATCTCGCTGTCGATTTCGGCATCAAGGGGGTCAGTATCTTTGTTACTTAAAGCTTGATAAATAAATCCGCCCATAACAAGCAAGAAAGCCACGACTAAAATCATTCCTTCAACCCGTGTCAGAAAACCATCATGGATCAAATATCCCGCTAATAAAGTTGCAGCAAGCATGAGTGGCACTTCACGTTTTAAGGTTTTAGAGCTAACGCTGATTGCCCCAAGTAAAGCTGTAATGCCTAATATAAGAGTGATATTGGCAATGTTTGAGCCAAGTACGTTACCTATGGCGGTATCGTTCATGCCTTCCATAGATGCCGTTGCCGCAACAAACATTTCTGGTGCAGAGCTGCCCATGGCGACTATGGTAAGCCCAATTAACATGGGAGGTAAGCCAAGATTACGGGCAAATGCAGACGCCCCATAAACAAATTTGTCAGCACTTATTACCAGTACTGCTAGCCCAACGCAAAGCATCAAAATATTAACTAACATGTCATCCCTTCAATTTATTTGAACATGAGCATTTTCCCTGTAAATGACCTAAATTGAAAGCTGCAATAAGTATAAATAAGCTAATCAATCAGTCGATTAATCTTTGTTTAAGATTAATTTCATTTAAGGTTTGAGTATTTTTATCGTGATGAGGTTGTTAGGTGAACAACATTCACGTAAAATTTAACCTTCATTTACGCGCCGGGATGGCAGCTATCTCTTCAAATATTATGTCTGAGACATCAACCGTGTTGCAAAATCCGCTTGTAGAAATTAAACACCTTGGCTTTAGTCGTGGTGAGAAAGTCATTTATGATGATATTTCTTTAACGATCCCAAAAGGGAAAGTCACCGCTATTATGGGCCCTAGTGGTATTGGTAAAACTACCTTACTTAAATTAATTGGTGCTCAGTTAACGCCCGATTCAGGTGAAGTATTATTTGATGGCCTCAATATGCATCAATTATCCCGTACTGAGCTATATCAAGTGCGCAAACGTATGAGCATGTTATTCCAAAGTGGTGCTTTGTTTACTGACATGAATGTGTTTGATAATGTCGCTTTTGCATTACGTGAACATTCAGGGTTACCAGAAACGATTATTCGTTCGATTGTGCTAATGAAATTACAAGCCGTTGGACTTCGTGGCGCAGCTTATATGATGCCTAGTGAGTTATCGGGCGGAATGCAGCGTCGTGCAGCGCTCGCCAGAGCTATCGCTTTAGAGCCTGAAATGGTGTTGTATGATGAGCCTTTTGCGGGGCAAGATCCAATTTCAATGGGTATGCTAGTTAAGTTAATTCGAGAATTATCAGATTCATTAAAGTTAACCTCAGTGGTGGTGTCCCACGACGTCAAAGAAGTCTTAGGCATTGCCGATTATGTTTACGTGATAGCGGATAAAAAAGTTATTGCAGAGGGCACGCCTGAGCAATTGAGAAAATCTGATAACCCGCAACTGATACAGTTTATTGATGGTGCGCCAGATGGTCCGGTACCATTTCATTATCCAGCAGTTGATTATCAACAGGAGTTGTTGAGTGAATCCGATTAATTTGATTGCTGCAATTGGTCGTTATGCCATTGGGTTAGTAGGGGGTTTTGGTAAGGCTGGAGTGATGTTATGGCGCGCCATAGTCCATGTCCCCAACCCTAAAAAAGGCCTACCCTTACTGATTAAGCAAATCTACGTATTGGGCGTGCGCTCAATGATTATTATTATTGTATCAGGCTTATTTATTGGCATGGTATTAGCGCTTCAGGCTTATAATATTTTAGTCGGTTTTGGTACCGAAGACAGCCTAGGCCCTATGGTGGCGTTAAGCTTACTGCGTGAACTTGGACCTGTTGTTACCGCACTGTTATTTGCCGGACGAGCAGGGTCTGCGCTTACTGCTGAAATTGGCTTGATGAAGTCGACTGAGCAATTATCAAGTTTAGAAATGATGGCCATCGATCCGCTCAGGCAAATCATAGCACCACGATTTTGGGCCGGCGTAATCAGTATGCCACTGTTAGCTATGATGTTCAGTTTAGTCGGTATTTTTGGTGGGCATTTAGTTGGTGTGGAATGGAAAGGCATTGATACAGGTGCTTTTTGGTCGATATTACAGGCTTCAGTTGAGTGGCGACAGGATATTGTTAACTGCCTTATTAAAAGTACAGTGTTCGGTATTGTGGTGACATGGATTGCATTATATCGAGGTTATGAAGTGAAGCCTAATCCAGAGGGGATTAGTCGTGCGACAACCTCTACGGTAGTGCAGGCCAGTTTAGCTGTTTTAGCTTTGGACTTTTTGCTAACAGCATTAATGTTCGGAAATTAAGATTAATTTATTAACTATTTAAGTGGTTTAAGCGTATGTTGACACGGAAGATTGAGTTACTTGTTGGTCTATTTTTATTGTCAGGAGTGTTAGCATTTTGCGTATTGGTTTTTAATGTAGCCAATGTCAAAGTCGATACCCAAAATAATAATTATTCCCTCATTGCTGAATTTAATAATATTGGCGGATTAAAAGTGCGTGCGCCAGTAAAGGTCGGTGGTGTGGTTGTTGGCCGAGTGGCCGACATCACCTTAGATGATCGCAAGCTTGTTCCCATAGTGACGTTAACTATGGATAAGCGTTATGATCATTTTCCTGAAACCAGTAGTCTATCTATTTTAACATCAGGCTTGTTAGGTGAGCAGTTTATTGGCTTAACCCCAGGTTTTATGGATGATGATATCGACATGCTGGGTGATGGTGACAAAGTTGATGACACCCGCGGCGCGTTGATTTTAGAAGACCTTATTGGTCAATTGTTATATAGCATGTCGTCAAAAGATAAATAGGAGCGGTTTTATGCAAGCATTTTTAGTGCGTATCGTTAGCGCTGTTATATTGTTGACCAGTATTCAAAGCTGGGCGGCAGAAATTAATACTCAAGACCCATATAAATTAATCGAACAAGTGGCCAATCAAACCTTTGATCGCTTTAAAAGAGATAAAGCGATAATCGATCAAGACTTAAGCCATTTAAAAATTATTGTGGCTGATGAACTTATGCCCTATGTCGATTACAAATATGCCGCCTATAAAGTGATGGGCCAATATTTACGTGAAACCAGTGATGATCAAAGAACACGGTTTGTCGAAGCGTTTAAAGGTTATTTAATTGGCACTTATGCACAAGCGTTAACGGCTTATACTGATCAAACTGTCGCATTTGAACCGCCGTCAAATTTTAGTAAAGAGAAAATGGTTGAAGTGAGCGTGCAAATTATTGAGCAAGGTCGTCCGCCGATTAAAATTCAATTCAAAGCGCGTCGTTTAAAAGATAACTCATGGAAAGCATTCGATTTAGTCGCAGAAGGCGTCAGCTTACTTGCATCAAAACAATCTGAAATATCAAATTTAATTCGCCAGCAAGGCATTGAATCGGTCATTACTATGCTGAATGATAAAACAAAGCAAAAAATTGATCGCAAACTAGATAAAGAGGATAAAGCGGCGTGATTCAGTTTGAGCAGCAAGGTGATACTTGCTTAGTGCAAGGGCGTTTAACGCAAGATGAGGTCATACAATTGTGGCCGAATCGACATCAACTGTTTACTGCATCTACCCAAGTGGTAGACTTGTCCGCTTTGACTTATGTCGATAGCGCAGGCGTTGCTATGCTGCTTGCACTAAAAGGATTAGTAATGTCAGAGCAAGATATGTCTTTAGGGACTATTTCGCGTATATTGCAGCATCCTGCGGCTCAATTACAAAAAATGATTGAGCTATACGATTTACACACTTTTTTTGCTGATAATTCTCGTTAATTTGATCGGCATTTAGTTCACCATTCACGATGTTAATTTAGTTAGATTAACATCGCAATAAAGGTATAAATTCATGGATTGCAAAGTTATTGAGCAAATTCTATCCGAAGCATTAGAACTAACAGAAGTTCATGCTACATCTGATGGTAGCCACTTCAAAGTTGTTGCTGTAGGTGAATGTTTTGATGGCATGAGCCGAGTAAAACAACAACAAGCAATATATGGACCGTTAGCAGATAATATTGCCAGTGGCGAGCTGCACGCATTAACTATTAAGACATTTACGCCGACCCAGTGGAAGCGTGAAAAACTTTTCAATATGTAATTAGAGAGCCCAGTGGATAAATTAACCATTAAAGCTAGCCAGCCTTTATCTGGCAGTGTTGTTATTTCAGGTGCTAAAAATGCGGCATTGCCAATTTTAATGGCAGGTGTACTGGCTGAAACTGACTTTATTTTAACGAATGTTCCAAGCCTGCGAGATGTCAGTACCAGCTGTAAGTTGTTACGCTGTCTAGGTGCTGACGTTGAAGAGTTAGGCCAAGGTAAAGTACGGATTTCTACCACTAACCTAAATGAATTTTGTGCGCCATATGATTTGGTAAAAACCATGCGCGCATCTATTTTGATTTTAGGTCCACTGCTTGCCCGTTACGGCACTGCAGATGTGTCTTTGCCTGGTGGCTGCGCTATTGGTGCAAGGCCTGTTGATTTACACCTTCATGGCCTTGAGCTAATGGGAGCTAAAATCGAAGTCAAAGAAGGTTATATAAAAGCACGTGTAGATGGTCGTCTCAAAGGTGCACATATCTTTATGGATATGGTCAGTGTTGGCGCGACTGAGAATTTACTGATGGCTGCCGCATTAGCTGACGGTACCACAGTGATTGAAAATGCTGCCCGTGAGCCTGAAGTGTCAGACTTAGCGCATTGCTTAATTGCAATGGGAGCAAAAATTACTGGTATTGGTTCAACTACATTAACTATTGAAGGCGTTGAACGTCTACAAGGTTGTGAATATCGTGTGATGCCTGATCGCATCGAAACTGGCTCATTTTTAGTTGCCGCCGCCGTTACTCGTGGGCATATTCGCTGTGAAGCGGCAGATCCTGGCTCTCTTGAAGCGGTAATATCAAAACTTGAAGACGCTGGTGCTACCATTACGACAGGTGAAGATTGGATTGAGCTTGATATGCAAGGCAAACGTCCAAAAGCGGTTAACATTAAAACCGCGCCTTACCCTGGCTTCCCGACAGATATGCAAGCTCAGTTTTGTGTACTGAATGCACTAGCAGAAGGCACTGGACGAGTCACTGAAACGATTTTTGAAAATCGTTTTATGCATGTACCAGAGTTAAGCCGGATGGGCGCTAAGCTCGCACTTGAAGGTAATACTTGTATTATCGAAGGTATTGAGTCATTAAACGGTGCGCAAGTGATGGCAACTGATTTACGTGCTTCAGCCAGCTTAGTCATAGCAGGTTTAATGGCAGAAGGGATCACTACGGTTGATCGCATATACCACTTAGATCGTGGTTATGAGCACATTGAAGCTAAGTTTAAAGGCTTAGGCGGTGAAGTATTACGCGTGTCTTAACTTAAGTCGCTTTGAGGCAATCGATTAATTGCTAAATAAAAAAGCCATCAATTTAAATTGATGGCTTTTTTCATGGCAGTTTATGCCATTTAATATCGCGTTGTTGGAATGTTTTGTGATTGTGACTATTGATCAAAAGAGTTCTTTTCTACAACAAATACCGGTATTTCCAGTTTTAATCCCTCTCGAATAACCGTCAATAGCACTTTGTTACCAGGTGGTGTTTCTGCAATTTTATCCATTAACACCTCAACACCTGGAATATCGTCATTACCATAAGTAATAATGACATCCCGTGGCTGTAACTCCGCATTGGCAGCAGGCCCATTAGGGTCAATACCAGTAACAAAAACCCCTTTTAAATCAGGTAAATTTAAAATTTGCGCCACAACTGGGGTTAATGCTTCTCCGGAAATACCAATTGCTCCACGAATAACGCGTCCATCTGCAATGAGTTTGTCCATAATGCTGTGGGCTAACTTTATCGGGATAGCAAAACTAATGCCATTGCCACCATTATCACCGCCGACTTTAAATGCTGCGGTGTTTATTCCAATTAATTCACCAGTGGTATCAATTAACGCGCCACCAGAGTTACCTGCATTAATCGCAGCGTCTGTTTGTAAAAAGTCTAAATAACCTGAGCTTAATCCACTGCGACCTGTCGCACTAATAATACCCTGAGTAATTGTTTGTCCAAGGTTATAGGGATTGCCAATGGCTAACACTACATCGCCAACTAATGCTGGGTTAGTTAAGTTAATCGGTACGACAGGGAGGTTGTCACCTTCAATCTTTAACACGGCTAAATCTGTTTCAGGATCACTGCCGACCACTTCAGAGGTAAAGCGCCGTCCATCTTGCAGTGCAATAACTATTTCATCGGCACGTTTTATAACGTGATAGTTGGTTAGAATATAACCTTGATTACTCATAATAACGCCAGAGCCTAAGCCCTGTAGTGAACTTGAGTTAAGTGGTGCGCGTTGATCAATACTTAAGCTATAAATATTAACAACGGCGGGTGCTGCACGGCGAACCGCTTTAGCAAAAGACAACTCACTGCCCATATTAGCACGCTGTGTTAAACCGCTTTTAAACGGACTGCCTTCAAATGAGGTTGCGATAAGGAAAACGGCAGCCATGATCAGACCAAATAAAATGGATTTGCCTAGATAAATACTAATGTCTTTAAAGTTCATAGTCTGATCTATGTTAAGTAAATAGCGCAAATACTAACATAACTGAAAAAATTAAGCATCGAGGTTGAATGCTCGATGCTTAATTAATGAATGCTAACATTAACTTAAGTGATTACAGTCAACAATCACCACTAATAATGTTAAATCAATTACTCTCAGTATCGATTAATCATTATCGTAAAACTAAATAGCTCAAGTTGTTATCGCGTAGTATTTTAAGCGCGACTGAACCCTGTTGCTTTTCTAGTAGGGCTTTAAAGGATTTTAAATCTTTAACCTGAGTTCGATTAATACCGACAATGAAATCGCCTTTTTGCAGACCAGACATAGCAGCTGGAGAGCCTTGGGCTACATCGGTTATTTCAACTCCTCTAGAGCCATTACTAAGGGTAGTACCCTGAAGCATAGGATGTAATGCGCCTGCAGCGGCTTCAATAGCATCAGCTTTACCTAAAGTTGCTTTAACAGTTTTAGTGTCGCCATCACGTATAAGGCCAAATTCAACTTTTACATCAGCTCCCATAGTGGCTACTTTAGCGCGCAGTTCTTGGAACGACTTAATCTTGCGGCCATTAACGCTGGTAATAATATCACCCGCTTTAATGCCTGCCTTGGCTGCTGCACTGTCTGGCACCACTTCGCTAACAAAAGCGCCATGTTGGGTTTCTAGTCCGAATGCGGTAGCCAGTTCTTTATCTAAATCACGACCCGCTACCCCTAATATTCCTCGTCTTACCTCACCGTGTTCTATGATTTGTTGAACTAAGTTATTGACCATATTTGCAGGAATGGCAAAACCAATACCGACGTTACCGCCATTAGGTGCCACAATGGCGGTATTGATCCCCATTAATTCACCATTTAAATTAACTAATGCGCCACCTGAGTTACCACTATTAATCGCAGCATCGGTTTGAATGAAGTTTTCAAGCATTTCAATGCCCAAACCACTTCGCCCTAAAGCACTCACAATACCGGAGGTCACTGTTTGGCCCAAACCGAATGGATTACCTATGGCCACGGCAAAGTCACCGACGCGAACTTCGTCTGAGTCAGTTTGTTTGATCGCGGTGAGGTTTTTAGCGGTAATTTGTAATAGTGCAATATCGGATTCTTTATCTGCACCTATTAGTTTAGCTTCTACTTCTCGCCCATCGCTTAAACCTATTTGAATATCATCAGCACCATTAATGACGTGATTGTTAGTTACGATATAGCCTTTTTCGGCATCAATAATAACTCCAGATCCTAGACCTCGAAATGGACGTTCTTGGACTTGTTCACGCGGAGCGTTTGGACCAAAAAAATAACGAAATACATCGGGAACTTGCTGCTTAGATACTTGAGTACCTGATACTGCCACAGATACCACAGCTGGTGTGGTGCGTTCTAGCATAGGCGCTAAACTGGGTATTGATTGGCCATCAACAGATTGTGGAATAGCAGCAAAAGAAGTGGTTGGTATAATCGTTAATGATGCGGTTAACAGGGCAGCAGAAAGTAAGCTTAATTTGGTTTTCATTAATATGGCTCCTTGGACATTCAAGCTAATGCTAAAAATATGGCGCTTGAGTGAGGTAAATTAAAGTTAAATATCGTTAATCAGGTAAATTATTAGGTCGTTAAAATTCAAATTTTTGATAAACAATTGTTTCTACAAATGTCGTTGTTTCAAAATGAGCGTTAATTAGATTTGCCTTGAAACGTAAAAATTATGGAAAGTGGATATGTTATTTATTGGGAGTCGGTTTAGATTTGATAGTTCATTAACGATTAACAAAGGTTAATTTGATCGTTTAACGCGGTTACTCGTATTGAAAGTTTAATGTTATTATTCGCAGCAATTATTTGATGTAAGAGAGTCATAATCGTGTCTCAGTTAACCCCTTGGCAGCATTATCAACAAGATCTCACCCGTGAGGACTTCTCCCACGATCCAGCTCAAGAGCAAGCTGTTAGATCATTACAGCGTGTGTTTGATGAAATAATTGCTACCAATCAACCTATATCTGGTTTATCGAAGATACTAACCGCATTTGGGAAAAAACCAACAACATCGGTTAAGGGGTTATACCTATGGGGTGGCGTCGGGCGTGGCAAAACCTACTTAATGGATACCTTTTATGATGCGCTTCCAGGTGATAAAAAACTCAGGGCGCACTTCCACCGTTTTATGCATCAACTTCATCATGACTTGGGTGAGCTAAAAGGGGTGCAAGACCCGTTACTGACGATCGCAAAAAAAATGGCCAACCAATACCAAGTAATTTGCTTCGATGAGTTTTTTGTTTCTGATATTACCGATGCGATGCTATTGGGCACCTTGTTTCAAGCCCTATTTAAAGAAGGGGTGGCATTAGTGGCTACCTCGAATATTATTCCTGATGATTTGTACAAGAATGGCTTACAACGGGTCCGTTTTTTACCTGCTATCGCTCTGATCAATAAGCATTGTGAGATTTTAAATGTTGATTCAGGTATAGATTACCGTTTAAGAACTCTAGAGCAAGCTGAGATTTACCATTACCCGCTTGACGAATCTGCGGACTTGAATTTACATACTTATTTCAAACAGCTTGCACCAGAGTCTGAGGTGTTAACCGATGCTATTAATATTGATGGTCGCTTAATTAGTATCCGTCAGCAATCTCAAGGAGTGCTGCTCGCCAACTTCAGAGATATATGTGATGGGCCCCGTTCGCAGCGAGATTATATGGAGATAGCGCGAATTTATCATACCGTATTACTCAGTGGGCTTGAGCAAATGGGTGATCAGTTAACCGGTGATGATATTGCCAGGCGTTTTTTAGCTATGGTAGATGAGTTTTACGAGCGAAATGTAAAATTAATTATTTCTGCACAGGTGCCTTTAGAAGACATTTATACTAAAGGTATGCTCAATTTTGAGTTTCGTCGCTGCCGTTCAAGATTAATAGAAATGCAATCCCATGATTATTTAGCTTCAGAACATTTACCTTAAAAAATAGTATCAATACGAAATTAGCTGTTATTTTGAGCAAAATTAAATAGTAAAAGTGCTGCTAAAACGATCAAACTATTTAACGCTTTTTATAAATATCAGGTGATTTCTATCTCATGTTTGCGTATAATCCGCACCTGCCCTCGTTACTCCGTCGAATTGGGCGGAAGTTTTAAGCCAATATTCATGCTCGAAGGGGCAAGAATCGGTCCATTTTGTGTTAATTGCGACTTGCAGTTGGCATGTGAGACAGAATTTTAAACATTGGGTTTTTGTAAAAAATGAAGACTACATTTAATGCTACATCAGAAACAGTCACACGTGATTGGTTCGTCGTTGATGCCGAAGGTAAAACTTTAGGTCGTATGGCTACTGAAATTGCTACTCGTTTACGCGGTAAGCACAAGCCTGAGTACACACCTCATGTTGATACTGGTGATTACATCATCGTTATTAATGCTGAGAAAGTTACCGTAACTGGTAACAAAGCTGCTGGTAAAATTTATTACTCGCACACTGGTTTCATCGGTGGGATTAAGCAAATTTCTTTTGAGAAATTGCAAGCTCATAAACCTGAGATGATTATCGAGAAAGCTGTTAAGGGTATGTTGCCAAAAGGTCCATTGGGCCGTGCTATGTTCCGTAAACTTAAGGTTTACGCAGGCACTGAGCATAACCATGCTGCACAACAACCACAAGTTCTTGATATTTAAAACGGGAGTAAGCTAATGTCTGCAACTCAGTACTACGGCACTGGCCGTCGTAAAACATCAACTGCTCGCGTATTCGTTAAAGCAGGTAGTGGTACAATCGTTGTTAACCAACGTCCACTAGATATATATTTTGGCCGTGAAACTGCTCGTATGGTTGTTCGTCAACCACTAGAGCTAGTTGAAATGACTGATAAATTCGACATATATGTAACTGTTAAAGGCGGTGGAACCACTGGCCAAGCAGGTGCAATTCGTCACGGTATTACTCGTGCGTTAATGCAACTAGACGAGACTTTACGTCCTTCTCTACGTGCCGCTGGTTTTGTTACCCGTGATGCTCGTAAAGTTGAGCGTAAGAAAGTTGGTCTACGTAAAGCACGTCGTAAGCCACAATTCTCGAAGCGTTAATTCGCCTTTGGAATACAAAAAACCCAGCTTATGCTGGGTTTTTTATTGGCTGCAGTTTTATAATAATAAGCTAAATGCATTCAAATTAACGGGGAGTTCAAATGACATTACAGCTTTTAATGACAGCAATTGCCTTGGTATTAATCGTTGAGGGGCTTGGTCCGTTATTGTTTCCACAAAAATGGAAAAAGTATTTATTTGAGCTTTCTGGGCAAAACCAAAATGTTCTCAGACGCTTAGGTGGATCTTTAGTCACAGCGGGGATCGTTTTATTGATTATTTTTTAATAAAATACTTGCCTATAACCCCCTAAAATCTGTTAAAATTCTATTTTATACCACAAGACGTTGCAGCTAATAATGGGCAAAAATGTAGTCGTACTCGGCACTCAATGGGGTGACGAAGGCAAAGGTAAGATTGTCGACCTTTTAACAGAACAGGCAAAATACGTAGTTCGTTACCAAGGCGGCCATAATGCCGGTCATACTTTGGTAATTGATGGTGAAAAAACAGTACTTCATTTAATTCCATCTGGCATTTTACGTAATAACGTAAAATGTTTGATTGGTAATGGTGTCGTTGTTGCCCCTGATGCGTTGATGAAAGAAATCAACATGCTGAAAGAGCGCGGCGTACCTGTTGAAGAGCGTTTACTTATATCTGAAGCGTGTCCGCTAATATTACCCTTCCATTGTGCACTTGATATTGCTCGCGAAAAAGCGCGTGGCAATAAAGCGATTGGCACAACGGGTCGCGGTATTGGGCCAGCTTATGAAGATAAGGTTTCACGTCGTGGTCTTCGCATCGGTGACTTATTCAATGCAGAACTTTTTGCAACTAAACTAAAAGAAGTGATGAAATATCACAACTTTATGTTGACTGAATACTACAAGGTAGAAGCTGTTGACTATCAAAAAACGCTAGATGATGCATTGGCTATTGCTGATTATCTGAAGAGTTTATGTGTTGACGTTACTGAGTTATTAGATACCGCCCGTAAGGCTGGTGAGCCAATTCTATTTGAAGGTGCTCAAGGTACATTATTGGATATCGACCATGGTACATATCCATTTGTAACTTCTTCTAATACTACTGCTGGTGGTGTTGCAACAGGCTCAGGTTTTGGTCCACGTCATATTGATTATGTACTTGGTATCATGAAAGCTTACACTACACGTGTAGGTGCTGGTCCTTTCCCAACGGAATTAGCCAATGAAATTGGTGATTACATTGGTGAGAAAGGCCAAGAGTTTGGTGCGACGACGGGTCGTAAACGTCGTCCTGGTTGGTTAGATGCAGTGGCAATGCGCCGTGCAGTTCAAATCAATAGCGTAAGTGGTTTCTGCTTAACCAAACTAGATGTATTAGATGGTCTAGAAGAAGTTAAAATCTGTGTTGGTTATCAAAACCCAGATGGTACTGTTTCTAAAATTACGCCACTAGCTGCTGAAGGCTATGAGCTAGTTACACCTATCTATGAAACCATGCCAGGTTGGAAAGAAGTGACTTTTGGTGCGACGTCAATTGAGCAACTTCCTGCTGCTGCAATTAACTACATCAAACGCATTGAAGAACTATTAGAAACGCCAATCGATATCATCTCAACCGGTCCTGACCGTAATGAGACCATGATTCTAGTTAATCCGTTTAACTAAAATCAATATCGTAAAAAGGCCGCGTTAAGCGGCCTTTTTAATGAAAGCGGCTTTGAAAGTATTGGCTTAGTCCTTAAGAAAAGTGTGCAGCGGCCGATTAATAAGTTAATCAAACTGTCATAGAGAATTATTATGTTACGGCTTTCATTATTTCTCACACTTACGTTATTATTTGGCTCGACTATTCAAAGTGCCAATGCCGTCTCTGGCGCCTATGATATTTATAGCGATGAACAACTCATTAATCTGATCCGCAGTAATCAATATCTTCAACGTGTGAAGCTTGATGAGTGCCAGTTAGTACAAGATATTGAAGCTAGAGCAGAAGTGCTACAGCAGCCCTTATATCAATTTTTATGGGGCGAAATGTTAAATCACGGCGTGTGTGTGAAAGCACATCCTTCTCGTGGAATAGCAATATTACAAACGGCCGCCGAGCAAGGCAGTGCCGAAGCTATGTTAAAATTAGCTGATTATTACTACCGAGGACAACTGGTGGTAAAAGATCGACATCGTTCAGTGCAATACACATTACCTGCAGCAGCGAATGGTGATGTAAATGCTCGTATGATGTTAGTTAAACTGTTTGCTGAAGGTTATGGCAGCCCAAAAGATTACGAAATGGGCTATCATTGGCTTTATAACAGTATTTTTGATGATGAGAGTCAGCAAAAGAAGGCGACTTCATTGTTACAACAACTTGCTGTAAAAATGCCCACAAGTATTGTTGAAAGGGCCCAGCAGCAACAACTTTATATGCAATAAGGCATACAATATTATGCCGATGATTTGGAAATTGAATGATCACCGATCCTCATTTTGAGAGAGAACAAGACAAGTACGATAATCCTATTCCTAGCCGTGAGTACATTTTAGAGTACTTGCGCGCACAAAAGTCACCCGTTACCCGTGACAAAATCGCCGAAGCGTTAAAAATAACTGAGGAAGAGCCATTAGAAGCTTTACGTCGTCGCTTACGCGCGATGGAGCGTGATGGCCAGTTAGTGTTTACTCGGGGTCAAAGCTACGGTTTACCTGAAAAAATGGATTTACTATCGGGCACTATTATTGGTCACCGAGACGGCTTCGGCTTTTTAAAGCTTGAAGAAGGTGGTGACGATTTATTTATCAATAACCGTGACATGCTGATGTATTTTCATGGTGACAAAGTGCTGGCGCAAAAAGCCGGTACAGATCGTCGTGGACGCCGAGAAGCGCGCATTGTGCGTTTGGTTCAAGAGCGAAGCGCAGCATTAGTTGGCCGATACCATGTTGATGGCGGGATGGCATTTATCATTGCCGATGATCGCCGTATCAACCAAGAGATTTTAATTGCCAATGAAGATAACAACGGCGCTCGTGCCGGTGATGTTGTGGTGGTTGAGCTAACAAGACGACCAGGTCGCTTTGTTAAAGCAGCCGGTAAAGTCACTGAAGTCCTAGGTAAAACGATGGCACCTGGGATGGAAATTGAAATTGCACTGCGCAATTATGATTTACCCCATACCTGGTCAGATATTATTGAGAAAAAACTTAAGCGTATACCTGATGAAGTGCCTGATTCAGACAAACAAGGCCGAGTTGATTTACGTCATTTACCACTAGTTACTATTGATGGTGAAGATGCACGTGACTTTGATGATGCGGTTTATGCGGAGAAAAAACCGGGTGGTGGCTGGCGCTTATGGGTGGCTATTGCGGATGTAAGCCATTATGTGCGCACAGATTCAGCATTAGATGTGGAAGCTCGTGAGCGTGGTAATTCGGTATATTTTCCTTCGCAAGTTATTCCTATGCTGCCAGAGAAAATTTCTAACGGATTATGTTCGTTAAATCCCCATGTCGATCGTTTATGCATGGTGGCCGAAATGACTATTGCCGCCAGCGGTAAATTGTCAGGTTATAAGTTTTACCCTGCAGTGATGCATTCCCATGCGCGTTTCACGTATACCCAAGTTGCCGACATGCTAGAAGGTGGCGTTATTGCCCCTGAACATCAAGCATTGTTCCCACATTTACAGTGTTTACAGTCTTTGTACTTAACCTTAGATGAACGACGAGCTGAGCGTGGCGCCATTGCATTTGAAACATTAGAGACGCAATTTATTTTTAATGAACAGCGCAAAATCGATAAGATTGTGCCTAGAGGCCGTAACCAAGCGCATAAAATCATTGAAGAATGTATGATTTTAGCCAATGTGGCATCAGCTAAGTTCGTTAAAAAGAACAAGGGTGAAGTGTTATACCGTGTGCATGAAGCGCCGTCTGAGCAAAAGTTAGCAAACTTTAAAGAGTTTCTCGCTGAGCGTGGTTTATCGATGGAAGGTGGCTTAGAACCTACACCAGCAGATTACCAAGGTATTATGCTGAAAATTGCAGATAGACCCGATGCAGAGCTCATTCAGGTTATGTTATTACGCTCTATGCGCCAGGCTATTTATAGCCCAGATAATGACGGTCACTTTGGTTTAGCCCTAGAAGAGTATTCTCACTTTACATCACCTATTCGCCGTTATCCCGATCTTGTCCTCCATCGGGTGATTAAGTTCCTGCTGGCTAACAGTGAAGGCACGGTTAAAGACAAGTGGACTCAGGACGGTGGCTTTCAATATACCCTTGCTGAGTTAGATTCATTAGGTGAAGAGTGCTCAACCACTGAGCGCCGAGCAGATGAAGCGACTCGAGATGTGAGCGACTGGCTTAAATGTGAATACATGCAAGATCATGTTGGTGATGACTTCGACGCTGTAATTGCATCGGTGACTAACTTTGGCTTATTTGTGCGCTTAAATGATTTATTCATTGATGGTTTGGTGCATATATCCAGCTTAGCAAGTGATTACTATCAGTTTGATGCTATGCGCCAGCGCTTAGTGGGTGAGAATACCCGTCAAGTTTATCAAGTTGGTGATCCAGTAAGTGTGAAAGTGGCAGCCGTTAACCTAGATGATCGCCAAATTGATTTAATTATGATTGGGGATAACAGCAAAGGTCAGGGCAAACGTCGCAACAGCAACAAGCCACTTACGGCGCGTGATCGTGTTAAGTTAGAAGGAGCTAAGTCTGCTCGTGGCGCTAAAGAGGGTGATAAACCGTCTAAAGGTCGTGGTAAGAAAGTCGCTTCTGAAACTACTGGTTCAGCAGTTAGCAAAGATCCAGCTAACAAGGGGCCAGCTAAAAAAATCGACTAGCAAAAAACCTCGGGTTAAAAAACCTAACGCAAAAAAGGCTGACGCCAAAAAGACCGACGCTAAGAAAACGGCTGTTAAAAAGCCTCTAGCGAGTAAATTGAAAGCTAAGAAGACCGATGCTAATAAAGCCAACAATAGCGAATCAACCGCAAAAGCGGCTGAAGCCAAAAGCAGTAAGAGAAAGTAATTAAATGAAAAAACAAGATGTTATTTTTGGTATTCACGCCGTTGAAGCCTTATTAAAAAACAGCCGAGAGCGCGTTATTGAATTATGGCTAATGCAAGGTCGCGATGATGAACGTTTAGAACCTCTAGTAAATGCAGCCCAAGAAGCGGGTATTAAGTCACAGCGTTCAGCGAGAAAAGTGCTTGATGAAAAAGCAGAAAGTACTCAGCACCAAGGTGTCGTAGCGCGTGTAACCGCAGCCAAAGTGCTTGCTGAAAGTGAGTTAGACGCTTTACTGGATAAACTCAGTGCTGAGCAGAAAACGCCTTTCTTCTTGATACTCGATGGTGTGACAGATCCACATAATTTAGGCGCCTGTATTCGTAACGCTGATGCTGCTGGTGCGCACGGGGTTATCGTACCTAAAGATAATTCTGTTGGCCTAACATCCGTTGTGAGTAAAGTTGCGAGTGGTGCAGCAGAAGTTGTGCCGTTATTTCAAGTGACTAACTTGGCACGTACAATGCGACACATCCAAGACAAAGGTGTGTGGATTGTTGGCGCCGCAGGTGAGGCTGACAGTAACGTCTACCAAGCTGACTTTAAAGGTGCGTTAGCGATTGCTATGGGCGCGGAAGGTAAAGGCTTACGCCGTTTAACCCGTGAAAGCTGTGATTCGCTAATCTCTATTCCGATGTCAGGAACAGTTTCAAGCTTAAATGTATCTGTTGCTACCGGTATCTGTTTGTTTGAAGCGGTACGTCAACGTTTAGTATAACGACCACTAATTTGTGATGAAAAAAGCGAGCTGATGCTCGCTTTTCTGTGTTTGTAACTAAACCCAATGTCTGACTAAGTTTTGCGAGTTTCTACTTGGCTTGTAATATTATTTTGGTCTACGTGGTTAATTACATCATCATTTTTGTCATCAACTACTTGGGTGTAATCAGGCTCATCGTCTAAAACATCGTCTTCTGTGCCAACCATATCAAATGCATTATCATCAGGATTAATCATCTGATCCTGCACAGATTGCACATTTACCCTAGGGTCAAAAGAGGCAGCCAATGGTGATGAAACTAAATCTCCACCTGCCATCACATAGTCATTACTTGAGCCCTGTTCAGCTTTTTGCTTGTTATTAATAAATAATAAGCGAATAACTAACGTGAAAGCACAAATACTCATAAAGCCATATAGCATATTGTTACCAAAGTGCTGCATCAGTGATGAAGCGATAAGTGGGCCAATACTGGCGCCAATACCAAATGTCACTAAAATTGTGGCCGATAATCCGACTCGCTCATGTTGCTCTATACGAGAATTGGCTAACGCCGTGGCTAATGGATAAAGTGTAAAAGCCAACACGCCAAATATTCCTGTTAAGACTAATGAGATTTGAGCATCAAAAGGCACCAAAGCAATAACCAGCACCAATATACCAAGCAGACCACAGTTAATGCGAATAAGGCGGCTTCTTGGCATTAAGTCAGACAGTTTACCCATAGGCCATTGGGCTAGCAGACCTGCGAAAATAGTACATGACATATATAAGGCGACAGATTGAGGTTCAATACCTTGCGCAGTAGCATAAGCTGGCGCTAAACCATAAAAGCATCCCACTATCATGCTACCCAAAGCTATAGTGGTTAGTGCTTGCGGGGCGCGTTTCCAGTAGTGCTTCATGTTAAGTGGTGCAGGTGTTAATGGCTCTGGGTGAATACGGCGTGTAATTGAAATGGGTACAGTACACAAAGCAAAACAAATTGCGATAAGCAGTAAAGGTTCAATACCTAAGTCTGGGTATAAGCTAATGGCGCCTTGGCCAGCCATTAATGCCAAGTAAGATACAATCATATAACTGGCAAAAACGGTACCGCGCTGGCTTGGCTCTGCTTGTTCGTTAAGCCAGCTTTCAAGCACCATGTATTGACACATCATGCCCATGCCAACAAGCACACGTAGGATTAACCAAATGGTTAGGTTATCAATTAATGCATGACCTAAGGCAGATGCAGTCACCACACCCGCACATGCAACAAAGGCACGAATATGGCCAACTTGCGCAATGAGTTTATGACCCACTTTGGATCCACATACCAAACCAATATAGTAGGCAGACATCATGCCACCTACCCATATTTGTGGCACGTCCATCATAGTGAGCTTTAGGCCTAAATATGTAGTCAGAAGACCAGCTGCCAGTACCATCATAAAGGTGGTGCTGTATAACGAGGTAAAACTACGTAATGGACTGGTCATCACACTGCCTCTAAAGGTTATTTATGACTCCGCTTAAATAAGCGTAATTACTGGAATGTGTACAGTAAGTTGAATGTTGTAATTGTATCCGTCTTCTGACTGTCCTGTGGCACATCAGAGGTATATTTAACGTTAACGCCAATTTTAAATGCCCAATCTTGAATGAAGGTATTTCTATAGTTCATATCTAAGGTCAAGGTGTTGTTATCTTGGCCCGTCTCAGCCGTCACATCGGCATTTAGACTAGTATATTCCTGTAGCTTTACAGAGTACTTAGCCGCAGAACGTAAAATGATATCTCTGTTTGGCGTTGGCTCTGGATCAATAACAGATGAAGAGGGTAAGTCATAACGATAACCAGGACCGAATTCTAAACTGAGTTTAGTTCTATAGTTTTTGATTAAATCAAAACCATAACCTGAGGAAATAGTATAAATTTTGGTGAACGAGCCGTATTGGTTCCAGGTGAATTCACCGCGGCCAAAAACGTATCCTCGTTCTAATTTATAGTTACTTTGAAGATAAACCTCATATTTCTCCGAGGTTGCTTCACTTCCGTCAGCAGAGTAGTAAGCTTTTAAGGTGCCTTCTTGCTTAGTATTAAGGGTGTCGTAAGTCGCATAAGTACGCCCGTTGAAGTTTTTGGTTTCATTATTGCCACTATTAAGCTGCAACCCGGCTTCAATTTCAGCATTAAAACCGTTCTCGGGCTCTTGATAGTCAGGTGGTACTAGAGCCCACGCGGAAGGGGACAATATCAGCAAACAGCAGATAGACAGCGCTTTTTTCATAATGATCACTATTTCTTGTTATCCATTACAACTCATTCTTAACTGCCGACATGATACCTGTATTCAATAACACAGGAAAGAATACTTTATTACTTGAGTTTGTGGGGGAGTTTCGGTATCATCGCGCGCTCAAATCAGTCACTTTAATTCGTTCCTTGCCTCCACATTGGTCTGACTGAGCCAGAAAAGAGGCTACTTAACCGTAAGGAGCAATAAATGCGTCATTATGAAATCGTATTTATGGTTCACCCAGATCAAAGTGAACAAGTCCCAGGTATGATTGAGCGTTACACCGGTGTTATCACCGCTGCTAACGGTACAATTCACCGTTTAGAAGATTGGGGCCGTCGTCAATTGGCTTACCCAATCCAAGACCTACATAAAGCTCACTATGTTCTTTTGAACGTAGAAGCAACTGCAGAGTCTATTGAAGAGTTAGAGACAGCTTTCCGTTTCAACGACGCTGTTCTGCGTAACTTTGTAATGCGCACTAAAGCTGCTGTTACTGAAGCTTCACCTATGGCAAAAGCAAGAGACGAACGTGAAACACGTCGTTCATCTTCTGATGACCGTATGGACGAAGAAAGCGCTGAAGAAAACGCTGAATAATTTACTCTGTGAATAACCATTTAACTTTGTTTGGAACCATTACGCGTTCAAAACAAATGAGCAGTCCCAGCGGTATTAATCATACGATTATTACGCTAGAACATAAGTCACAGAAGTATGATGCAGAGTTATTACGTAACGTATACTGCCTTATACAAGTGGTGTTGAGTGGTCCACGCTTTAAAAGCGTAGCAGATAAATTAAAAGCAGGTGTGCAGGTTGAAGTTGAAGGGTTTCTTTCACTCCAACAAGGACGAAATGGTCAAAACCGTTTAGTTTTGCATGCTGAAAATGTCGAATTGAAAACTTAGGAGACTGTCAAAATGGCACGTTATTTCCGTCGTCGCAAGTTCTGTCGCTTCACAGCTGAAGGCGTTACAGAAATTGATTATAAAGATATCGTAACTTTAAAGAACTACGTAACAGAAAGCGGCAAGATTGTTCCTAGCCGTATTACTGGTACTAGTGCTAAATACCAACGCCAACTAGCTCGCGCTATCAAGCGTGCTCGTTATCTTTCTCTACTGCCATATACTGATTTACATCAGTAATATAGCAGTATTAATTCCTAATCGAATAAAGAGGATTTGATAATGAACGTAATTCTACTAGACAAAATTGCAAACTTAGGCAGCTTAGGCGACCAAGTTTCTGTTAAAGCTGGTTATGCACGTAACTTCCTTTTACCATTTGGTAAAGCGGTTGTTGCGAATGCTGCAAACGTTGAAGTATTTGAAGCTCGTCGTGCTGACTTAGAAGCTAAAATAGCTGCTGATCTAGCTACAGCGACAGCTCGTGCTGAAAAATTAACTGCATTAGAAGGCGTTGTTATCGCTTCTAAAGCAGGTGATGAAGGTAAACTATTCGGTTCAGTTGGCAACCGTGACATCGCTGATGCAGTAACTGCAGCTGGCGTTGAACTTGCTAAATCTGAAGTCCGTTTACCTTTAGGTGCTTTACGCACTACTGGTAACTTCGAAGTTGAAGTGCAAGTACACACTGAAGTTAAAGCTATCGTTAAGATTTCTGTTGTTGCAGAAGCTTAATTATTGCTAACGCTTTAAAAGAACACCGCCAATAGGCGGTGTTTTTTTATGGGTGTTTTTCAACGCTATATCCATAACCATCATTTGATGTCAGATTAAATTCATCGCAACTTCAAAAAATATCTTTTCTCGACCAACAATTCAGTTAATTTAACTCGATTGCTACTTTGTTAACCGCCATCATAAGATGATTTACAGTATGATCCAATGTTGGAATATCATTGCCATCGCAGACGGATTAATTTAACGTAAAGCCCAGCTATTGTGTAAAAATCGTGGTTTTAAAAACCAGTGCATTAGACATTAATGTATTAAGTACCCCGGCTTTATCCCGAAGTGAATTGAATCGCTTGTTTTGTTTTAATAAAGGACTCTCATGCCTAGTTTGATAAGAATCGTGCTCATTAACACTCACTTACCCGGTGTGGTGGAATTGGCATTAAATGGCCACACTAATATTTGTGGTACAAACGCATCAGGTAAAACCACCTTACAACGTCTGGTACCGGTGTTTTACGGTGAATATCCAAGTCGAGTTGTTCCCTCAACGCGTGACAGTTTTGAGCGCTGGTATTTACCGCACGATTCAAGCTACATCATTTATGAATACCAAAAAGATGATGGGCTGCTTTATCAAGCTGTATTAGCATCCGCAGGTGACGGTAAAGGGGTTAACTATCGCTTTATTGCCCGTGGTTTTGAGCTTGAGGATTATGTTAAAAATCGTAATGGCGATACCATTATTTGCCATTCTATGGCAGAACTTGGACGTGAAGTAAAACGCCAAGATGTTGCTCACACCAATTTATTAAATACCCGTGAATTTAGGGCTATTATCCAAAACGATCGCAGTTTGCTCAATACCGGAGCTAATCGTAATGAGCTGCGCACATATGCGCGTCAATTCTCCCTGTGCGACAGTGAACACTCTTTACGCCATATTGAAAAACTTGCCAAAGCGGTGCATTCCAAAGAAGGCAAAATGGAAACGGTCAAATCGATGATCGCCGCCATTTTAGAAGAAGATGGCGTTAATCCGCCAACCTCTCGATTAAACCCACAAAGGGTTGAATCTTGGATCCGCGAGAGTCAGTTGGTCCAAGGCTTTGAGCAAATCCGTCCTGAATTTGAAAAGCTCGAACAGGAGTTTAACCAGTTATTGAGCGCTGAAATGCGTCTTGCTAGCTTATCTCGTGGTTACCGAAATGATGAAACCTTAGAAGCGGATCGCCAAGATGCTAACCAAACCTTGGCAAAAGAGCTAAACCTTAAGCTTAAAATGCTTGATGAAGAGTGGAAAGATATCCGTGATGAATTACAAAACGAAATATCTGCCGCAAAAGGTGACACCCAGAAGTGTGAGCATGAATTAGATGCGATTGAAGAACAGCATGGTGGTTTTTTAGATGCTGATATCGAACAAGCAAAAGCAGATTTAGACAGTTTACCCAGCTGGCGCCAAGATGTTGAAAACTTAAATGAACGCCACAAATTACAAACAGAAAAACATCAAGACATTGAAGCAGCCTTTAATGGCAGACGTTCAAAAATTGCCGAACAATTGCACAGTGAATTAGAGACGTTACACAAAGAGCAAGATACTCAGCGTGAAACCCGTGACAAACAACGTGAGTTAGCCAATGACGATTTAACCCAACTTGAAGGTTTTTGGCGCGATCAAACTGACGCGGGTAAAACTAAATTTAGTGAACAAGAATATCAACTGAAGTTAACCGCCGCAGAACTTAAACATCAAGTGGATAGTGTGTCATACACTGAAGATGAAAAAGTGCGTTTGGCCATCTTTGATGAACGCATTAGCCTAGCAGATGAAGAGCAGGAAAGTTGTAATCAAAAGGTTGAACGGTTAACCACAGAAGAGCGCAAGCAGCGCGCTAAGCGTGATCAAGCTAATGAGTCACTGCGTATTGCCAGTATTCGTGTGAATGAGCGTGAGCAAGCCAAAGAAGACATTCATCATATGTTGTTCCCGCAATCGCATACTTTATTAGAATTCTTACGTAAAGAAGCGGTTGGTTGGGAACATTCTTTTGGCAAAGTGATTGCGCCAGAGTTACTGCATCGCACCGATTTACACCCCAGTGTAACCAACCAAGACAGCGATGCGTTGTTTGGGGTCAATATTGACTTAAAAGCCATTGATGTGCCTGATTATGCACAATCTGAGCAAGATTTACGGATTCGTTTAGCTAAGGCCGAAGAAGCCCTTAAAAGTGCACAAGAGTTGCAGGCTGAACATGAAGATCAGCTCGTTGCTATGAATGATGTGTTAGATAAACTTAACCGTGAACTGACCTTTGCCCGCACGGCTTATAAAAATAGCCGTGAAGATTTACGTCGATTATTTGATGAAAAACGCAGCGAGCAACAACGTATTGATCAAGCGCTCACCGAGCGTAAAGCAGAATCAGGTAAGCGATTAATTCAGTTAGATAATGAATTGAAACAACTGAAAAACCAACATGTTGATTGGTTGTCTGAGCAAAAATCCCAAGCCCTTGAAGCGCGTATGGAAAAAAATGCTTATTGGCAAGAAGTGGTCGGTGCTATCGATAATCAACTGGGGCAAATTAAGGCCAATATTGAACAGCGCCGAACCAATGCCAAAACCGAACAAAAAGCCTGTGAAACCTGGTACAAAAACGAGCTTAAATCCCGCGGGGTAGATGAAAGTGCCATTTTGGCGCTTAAGCGTGAAATACGTGAATTAGAAGCCAAAATTAGCCATGCAGAACAACGCCGTAGCGATGTACTGCGATATGACGACTGGTATCAACATACCTGGCTATCTAGAAAACCCAAACTGCAAACCCAGCTTGCCGATGTTAAACGAGCGGCTTTAGCGCTTGAGCAGCAGCTAACCAACAAAACCAATGATATTAAGAGTCGCCGTACAGACTTAGAAACCCAGCGTAAAGCATCTGATGCCGCCCAGGTTGAAGCGTCTGAAAACCTGACTAAACTGCGTGCAGTTATGCGTAAGTTGGCTGAACTGAAACTGCCGGCTAATAAAGAAGAGGCCAGCGGCGGCATTGGTGAACGTTTACGCCAGGGTGAAGACTTACTGCTTAAGCGTGATTATTTACAAGGTTCAGTGAAGCAATATATAGAACACTTTGATAGCGTAATTGCCAGTAAATCAGGTTCTAGTTTGGCTGAGTTTTGGGAACGTGCCCGTGAAGAATCGAGTTATGTGAATGACAAAGGTATTCGCTTATTAGATTATCGTAAGTTGGTGCCGCAGCTTGAGCAGCTATTAAACGTAATGGTGCCACAATCGTTAATGGCCATTCGTGAACAGGGGCGTATTTTTGGGGTCGATTTAAGCGCATATTATGATGTGTTAGCTGACATTGACCGTCGTATAGCCTCGCAAAGTGCCCGTATTACCCGTGAAGTGGGTGAAGAGTTATTCCTTGATGGGGTATCAGAGTCAGCGGTACGTATTCGTTCACGGATTAGTGAGTTAGAGTTTTGGCCAGAGCTTGAGGTGTTTGTAAAAGCCTTTAAAGCCTGGAAAGCCGACAACTTCAGCAGCCTTCCCGACGAGCATTACACTAACAGTATGCGCCGTGCATTAGACATAATTGGTCGAGCGGCATTAACCGGCGGTATTGCCAAATTATTGGAGATTGAACTGCGCTTGAAAGAGGGTAACAGCGATCTAATTATTCGCACCGATCGCCAGTTAAATGAATCTTCCAGTCATGGTATGGCTTACCTTATTTTATGTAAATTTTTACTGGCCTTTACCCGATTATTGCGTGGCAAAGCCGATGTCACTATTCACTGGCCGATAGATGAGTTGGGCACCTTGCATCATACTAACGTGAAGAAGATATTTGATGCCTGTGAAAACAACAATATTAGCGTATTAGGTGCATTCCCTAACCCTGAATCAGAAGTGTTAAATCTGTTTGCTAACCGTTATATCATCAACAAACAGACTAAAAAATTACAAGTGGTTAAGCCTAAAGCGAATCCATTAGCAGCACGTTTAAACCAGCACAACGCTAAAACAGAGGAGTTAGCATAATGACTAGCGAAGTTTATGATAACCATGACACTGTATTGGTAGGCGCAGGTGCCATAATAGAGCAATTATTACGCGGCGAGTTTATTTGCCGCGTTACCAATGAAGATGGTTGGCGAGCACTGAAAAATAACAGTACCCGTGAACGTGTAGAAAGCTATTTGAATCAAATTAATCGCACCATTGCCAGCGCAGGTGAAGGGGAAGTATTTTTTTGTGGCTATTTGCAACTGGGCGAAAGTGAACGCAAAGTGGTCTCTAGCCAGTTTAAAGAAATCTGCGGCGCGCTAATTCCCCTAGTGGAATGGTTAGTGTTAGTTCAAGAAGCCAGTGGCCAAGATGCCCCATTAAGCGAAGGCGCACCCATTCGATTAACTGAGCTGCAAGCGCGTATTGAAGATACCCCCGCTTTTAGTGAGCAACTGACCAAACTAAGCCATTATCGTTTATTTGGTTCAAGCAGTACTAATGTTGACGGTCAAATCAAGCTGGTATTTAAGCGTTTAGTTGAACTGGGTTATTTAACTAAACCGAACGTAGAAAAACAAATTTATATTGCTACCGGTAAATTAGATTACTTGTATGAAGTGATCCGTTTTATTGATGAAACCGAAGGGTTAAGCTTAGAAGCACAGGCTGAAACCGCGACCCAGCGGGAGTTAATATGAGCAATAACTTGCATCAAGCAGGGGTAAAGCTGCTTAAGCAGCTCGCTCGGCATGCCGATGTGATTATGGATGCCTACCTAGCAGGTTCAGTTAATGAATCAAGTCATGACCCTGCTGTGATTGAAAAACTGAAAAAAAGTGGCTTGTTATGGCGACCAGAGCCCGATCAAGAGTTACGTTTGAAGCGTTCAGTGCGGGCATTGTTAGAAGAAGGCTTAAGTGATGAGCGCAATCGCCAAATCGACTCCAATGTAGGCTCTGCATTAGCGACCATAAAAATCTTAGCCGATCACTACAAAGAAGCCCGTCATAATGTGGATCACGGCGCGGCAGAAGCATACCTTGCCGATTTAAGTGAGCATGTTTACAGTTTTACCGACAGCTTACGTTATTCAATTCGGGTGCTATGGGGACGCATTAACAATGAGTTTGGTTATGTTGGCACCATTAACGCCAAAATCCGAGAAAACGAATTAGCCCAAAGCCAGGTCAGCGAGCTATTGAATGGCTTAGAAATGTTCCAGTTCAGCGAACTGGGCGAAATAGCTGGCGATATTCGTGAGCTGCGCCGTTTATTGATCACCAGTTTACAAGATACCTTAAGTTACTGTACCCAAGAACTCAGCGTAGTGCAGGGGAGGTTATTTGAGTTACTGGGACGTTTTAGACAAATTAGAGGCCGTACCCGTTTATTAAAAGGTTGGCTGCTACACACCAGTTTACACCCTGATTACCAACCTGATAATCATGCTGGACATAATAACGTTCCCGCTTTGTTCAACTATGCTGAAGCTATATTAAAACCTGCACATGTGGACGTTAGTAATCCGCACCATGAGCTTGATCTGATGAACATGGTGGCACAGGTCAAAGCCATCAGCCGTGATGAGCGCATTGTGACTCAGCGGGATTCGAATTTCACTTTCGAAATAACCGATGTAGAAGATTTCGATATTCCTGATAACCCACTTAAAGTGGCCGTTGATGAATATTTCTGCGCCATTATTGACTCAGGCTTGCGTCAATCTGCACTGGAATATCTAGAGCAACAACAACTTAACTGGGACAGCGAGAGTTGGTTGTATCAAGTGATTGGTGGCTACGAAGCCTTACCTATGGAACATAAACAGTACTTTGAGTTAGAACCTATAGGCAAACCTGATCCGATTTATACTGGTAACTTCATTGTAACCGACGTTGAATTGTGGCTGGCGTAGCGTGTGGCTAAGTTAACTAAAACACAGTTTAATGCAATCCAAACCGTGGTGATCAATCGATCTCCACGGACTAAGCTCACCAACAATTGGCAAAAAATATTTGATCAATTTGCTATTGGTGAGCCTGATGGTGCGGGTAAACATTTATATTTTAGTGGTAAAGATTACGATTTACTGCGTGAAATGGCACAACTCGATACTGGCTTTGATGTGCAGAATGTGAGCTTTAATCAGCCACGAAATACCTTAGCTGCCCAAGGTAAAAAAGAGAAGTATGCCAATATTCGCCCCGATGCCAATTACGTTTTAGTTAAACTTCCACCTCAATGTTATCCACCTTTTGCTGCACAATATAGCCTGAGAATGACGGTTGAGCAGGTGGTAGCCGTTTGTCTTCAATTTAACTTGCTGCATCTTATTGTGGTTGAAAACTTAGACAGCTTTGATGAGTTCAAGCACTTTCAATTTGAGCAGTCGTTAGGCAGTGTCATACAGCAAGCTGTGATTATTTATCGAGGCAGTGGCGCGCATTCACCTGCAGGCTGTAAACGCCTACTGCACGTTATTGCACAAAATGAAGTATTACAGCCAATCATGCAGATCAGCGCCTTTACCGACTTAGATCCCGCAGGGTTGCAAATTGCGCAGTTGCTTCAAGGTTGCAGGTATCTGATTGCACCCACATTGGTCAATGAATCAGCACCTTTGTTACCTCAGCAAGCTCAATTATTTCAACAATCTCCATTGTCGTCATTAAATGATCCTGATGATTTTGATAAACAATGGCGGCAGCAAAAGTACCTTAATAAGGTGGCATTACACAACTGGCGCAAATTAGTAGATTGGCTGCAACAACATCGTATCAGTATTAAACAGCAGCATATGTTAGCGCATCAGTTTGAGTTAACATTAATCCCTATTCAAGAATAGGTTGACCTCTTGTTTTCACTAATCAATATGCTTTTGTAATTGATTATGCTGTTTGCGATAGGTTAATTGTTTTGCTATTTCATCCTATAATCACAATTATTTTTTTGCATTTAAAATCATGAGTTTATTCTTGATTTACTGATTATTTTCGTGCTAATTAACATTTTTATTCGTTAACTAATTGAAATCTGTATTTTGATAGCTCAGTATCTTGGCACTAAAACAACAAGCCTGAATTAATCTAGGCAATAATAAGGATATACAAGTCAATGATGAAGTCATTATCAGCCCGTATTTTTACGGGTCTTTTTCTAGGGGTAATTTTAGGCAGTATTGTGCAATTTGCACTGGCTGATGTTGCATTTTTCTCCGGTACGTTAGTCAATATTACCGGCGGAATTGGCACCATGTTCGTTAATATGATCATGATGCTTGTGGTGCCATTGGTATTTGTCAGTATTATTTGTGGCGTGTGTGAACTGCAAGATTTAAAAAGCTTTGGCCGCTTGGGCGGTAAAACCTTTGGCTTTTATATCATAAATACCGTGGTAGCCATTCTGGCAGCATTTATCGTTGCTATGCTCATTGAGCCCGGTAAAGGCGTTGATATGAGCAGTAGTGATTCTGCAGCGATTACCGCAACAGAATTACCAAACCTCGTCACTTTAATTGTCAGTATTGTGCCCAATAATCCTTTTTCTGCTTTTACCTCTGGCAATATGCTGCAGGTGATCTTTATGGCATTGCTATTAGGTGGTGTAATGAAGTCAATGGGCAGTGCCGTTGAGGGTGCGGTTAAAGGTTTTCAAACCGCTAACAAGATTATGATGCGTTTAATTTCTGTCGTGATGAGCATTGCGCCTATCGGGGTGTTTGCCTTGATGTTCAAACTAGGGGCGACTTTAGAGCCAGAAGTCTTTGTCAGCGTGGTGGAATATTTAGTACTCATTTTAAGCTTATTACTGCTATGGATTTTTGTGGTTTATCCCTATGCAGTCAGCTTTTTTACGCCTATTTCAGCGAAAACATTCCGCGCTAAAACCCAAGAGCAAATCCTGTTCTCATTATCGACCGCATCATCAAATGCCACCATTCCAGTCACTATGCGTACGCTTACTGACAAGCTTGGTGTCAGCAAAGCGGTTGCAGGGTTTGGCGTGCCGTTAGGGGCAACGATGAACATGGGCGGGGTGTCTATTTATATTACTATCGCTATTTTCTTTGTGGCCAATGCCTATGGCATGCCAATCAGTAATGAGCAAATTCCGGCATTACTGTTTAGTGTGTTCTTATTGTCTGTCGGTGCAGGTGGTGTGCCCGGCGGTGGTATGGTGATGATTGGCGTACTAATTCATCAAATGGGTTTGCCAGTAGAAGCTTTTGCCATTGTGGCTGCATTAGACCGTATTATTGATATGGTGCTGACATCATGTAATGTAGTGGGCGATACCGCAGTATTAACTATTGTAGATCAAACCGAAGCGCAACACCGTGTTGAAGAAAAAGTGTAATAGCTAGCTTTATGTATCATAAAAAAACGGCCTTATTTAAGGCCGTTTTTTGTTTTGTAGAGCGTATCGATATCCAAGGTGATGTTAACTGCCTTAGCGTTTATCTTCGACTTTTGCCATTAAGGATAATGTTGCTGCTTCCAGTTCAGTTAACCCTAACCCCGAGATTAGTTCAAATGATCGGGCAATATCGCGATACGCCTGGGGATAATTGTGTTCAACAATTTCAAGTTCAACAAGCAAATTAAGTGATTGTGATTGGCCAATAGGGTACCCCATCATTCGATGGTACTTAATCGCTTGTTTAAATTGCAGTCTTGCCTCTTCATTACGTCCAAGTCGCTGGTTAATGACACCAGCAAGTTGTGCAATATAGCCTAAGTATACCCATTCATTCACCTTGGCTGCGTGAGTTTTGGCAACTGACAGTAACGCTAATGCGGGCTCAATTTCAGTCATTTCTAGAGCTGTCTGGGCTAGTAATAACCTTAATTTTGCTAGTTCACGTTCATTGTTAATCGCTGTAGCGTGTTCAATTGCTGAAGTTAACGTTGCTTTAGCTAAGGTATATTGGGTGTTTTGATATTGCAGTCCTGCTAATAATCGTCTGGCGAGTAGGTTTTCATGTTCTGCAGCAATAGTCTGGGTTAATTGCTGTTGTGCAAAAGTCCAGTCGCCAGATTGCATAAAGCCAAGACCTTTAATGAGTTGTAAATTATCAAAGTTTGAATGATATGTTGAAGGTGGTGCAGTATTGTTAGGGTTTATCTGTTGGTTAATATCAGCCGCGGTTAAAGTCATTAATGAATCTACTGTTGCAGCCTCAATTAGCTGTTGTTGCTGATGATTTTCTTTATGCAAATTATAGGTTAACTGATAGCCGTTATTGGCTTTGGTGATGTTAGCTTCAATAATATAAGTGGCACCTGAAATGGCCATTAATCTTTTTATATCAACATGATGCTCAGAGTTATCTAGAGTGCTATTAATCGTATTACCAGCATCAGCGAGCTGCATCATACTGATCACATCTTCAGTTTGCAGTATAGGGAACTTAGCCCCTAGTGTTAATTGGTGGTTGAGATTATCCATTGCAGCATACATATTCCACCAAGGCTCAGTGGCTTCTACTGTCAATGTTATCGGTAAAACTAAAACAGAGCCTGATGAGGGGGCGTCGTTTGAGTTTGAATTGATATAGCTATAAGCCCCTATGCTGAAAAGCACAAATACAATAACTATCCCAAGATATGTATTTTTATGAGATTGGACACTGCGCGACATCGTTGTCGTCCTTAGGTAACTGTCAAGCGGGCTAACTTAGAGGTTAACCAAACCATTGTAAAGTAAAGGCGCTAGGTTCAAACAAAAGTTTGATGACACGATTATTTTACAAACAAAAAAACCGCCCAAAGGCGGTTTATTATTAATGGCTATAACTTAATCAATTTCAGGTTCTTCGCTATAATCAATGCCATGATAACTCAAGCAAGTGTCTACTTCGTTGGCGCTGCCTAGAATCACGGCCACACGTTGATGAATTTCAGATGGCACTATGTCTAAAATCGTTTCATAGCCGGTAGAGGCTTTGCCGCCAGCTTGTTCAACCAAAAATGCCATTGGGTTGGCTTCATACATTAACCGTAGCTTGAATGGTTTTGCTGGATTTTTGTTGTCTGTTGGGTAAGTAAAAATACCGCCACGACAAAGTACACGATGAACATCACCTACCATAGCCGCAATCCAACGCATGTTGAATGACTGCTCACGAGGACCGATTTTACCTAATAGTAAATCGGCAATATAGGTTTGCATTGGCGCTTCCCAAAAACGTTGGTTTGACATATTAATCGCAAACTCAGCGGTATCAGGGGTAATTTGTACATTGTCATTAGTCAGTAAAAACTCACCGCTGCCGGGGTTTAGGGTATAAAACTGTGTTCCGTGGCCTGTGGTTAATGCCATCATGGTAGATGGACCATAAAGCACATAACCGGCAGCCACTTGGTTGCGGCCAGCTTGTAAAAAACTTTGCTCGTTTAGCTCACCTGTTGGTGCAGGTAATATTGAGAAAATTGTGCCCACAAGTGAGTTAATATCAATGTTTGATGAGCCGTCTAAAGGGTCAAAGCACACTAGGTACTCGCCTTGTTTACTCACTTCAACCACATAATCTTCTTCTTCTGAAGCTAATCCGCGTACATTGCCTTCCGCTTTTAACGCATCTTTAAGCATATCATTGGTGATAACATCTAATTTCTTTTGTGTTTCACCTTGAATGTTTTCTTGCTCTGTTGCGCCTAATATCCCGGCTAACGCACCATGACGCACAGCGCCACTAATGGCTTTTGATGTATCAGCTAACGATAATATAAGTTCAGTAAGAGAGGGTTTGACTGCTTGTGTTGTTAGGGTTTGTGCCAAAGTTTGCATGCTTATTCCTATGACAAGTTTAAGGTTAAGGTCGTTTATTCTTGAAGATCATTATAATTAATTATTTTTTGAATCTTATTGGCGGCGATCATACCCTAGAATGGCGTAAATTTCAGCGCTTGATGAGGCATTTTCGTTTTAAGGTGAATTCAGGCAGAATGCGTGTGTAAAATTTTTTAGGAAAAATAATAATGACCCTTACATGGAAGCAACAAGCCTTGGCTGCTTTTTCTGCAGTGCCTTTTCTATTTGCCAGTACATCACCTATGGCGACTCAAATGACATCAGTTAATCATGCTCAACACACAACAAGCATTAATACTATATTTAATACCACTTTACCGCTCACTGGTTTAAAGGGTGGCGATAACGCATTAACTATTGAGCGCATCCACGCTTCGCCAGCATTGGCGGGCTCAAGTCCTAGAGGATTAAGTTTATCGCCAGACGGTAAACGTGTGACATACCTAGCTGGTCGAGATGATAACCAGAGCTTTTATGATCTATGGCAAATGGAGATCAGCAGTGGTGTACGCAGTCGTTTGATTGATGCGGACAAATTAGCCGCGGATGAATTATCCGATGAAGAAAAAGCCCGTCGTGAGCGTCAACGTATTTATGGTCAAGGGATCATGGAGTACTTTTGGGCTGATGATAGTCAGTCAATTTTAATTCCTGCATCTGGTCAATTGTATCTTTTTGATGTTAAAAGCAACGCTGTCACTGTACTTGATACCGGGGAAGGTTTTGTCACCGATGCCCGTCTGTCGCCTAAAGCCAATTATGTGTCTTTTGTGCGCGATCAAAACCTATTTGTGCTTCATTTAACCAGTAAAAAAATTACCGCGTTGACCAAAGACGGTAAAGGGTCGATTAAAAATGCCATGGCAGAGTTTGTCGCCCAAGAAGAAATGGACAGAATGACAGGTTACTGGTGGTCACCAGATGAATCACACATTGCCTTTACCCGCATTGATGAGTCAGGTGTAGAGCTTGTGACCCGCAATGAGATTTATGCCGACGGTATTAAGCTTACTGAGCAGCGTTACCCTTATGCAGGTAAGCCAAATGTAACTATTGAACTGGGCGTGGTATCCGTCACTGACATCAAAATCCAATGGATTGATTTAGGTAAAGAAACAGACATTTATTTACCGCGAGTAAAATGGTTACCAGACAGCCAACATTTATCATTTCAATGGCAAAGCCGTAATCAACAAGCGTTAGATTTACGCATTGTGGATATTAGCAAGCCAACTGACATTAAAACCATTGTTAAAGAGCGCAGTAATGCCTGGGTTAATTTAAATAATGATCTGCACTTTCTAAAACAGCAATCAGCTTTAGTTTGGGCGTCAGAACGTGATGGTTTTAACCACCTTTATTTATTTGATTTAAACGGTCAACTGATACGCCAATTAACGCAAGGAGAGTGGGTGGTTGATAGCCTTGACTATGTTGATGAAAAACAAGGTTGGTTGTATTTTTCTGGTCGCAAGGACAGTGTGGTTGAGCGTCACTTATATCGAGTTAATTTAGCTAAAGGCAACCAAAGTATCGAGCGCATTAGTGAACGCTCTGGTATGCATCAGAGTGTATTTGCTGAAAATAAGCCAGTATATCTAGATTACTTCAGCAGTTTACAGCAGCCACCGCAAATCAGTTTACATGACGAGTCCGGCAAGCAATTATCTTGGGTTGAGCAAAATGAAGTCAATGCTTCGCATCCGCTTTATGCACTGGCAGGCCAGTGGGCAATGCCGGAGTTTGGCCACTTAAGCGCCGATGATGGGCAAATATTACAATATCGCTTATTCAAACCTGTGCCGTTTGATGACAGTAAAAAATACCCAGTAGTGGTGCGAGTTTACGGTGGGCCACATGCCCAATTAGTGGTTAATGCATGGAGCGAGGCTGATTACTTTACCCAGTATTTATTGCAACAAGGTTATGCGGTGTTCCAATTAGATAACCGTGGTTCAGCCTATCGCGGTACAAAGTTCGAATATGTGATTTATCAAAACATGGGTGATGCTGAGGTACGCGATCAAAAAGCCGGTGTCGATTATCTGCGTAGTTTGCCTTTCATCGATGGCGATAATGTGGCGATTTATGGTCACAGTTATGGTGGTTACATGGCGTTGATGAGCCAATTTAAAGCGCCTGATTACTTTAAAGCTGCCATTGCTGGTGCGCCTGTGAGTGATTGGCGTTTATATGACAGCCATTACACCGAACGTTACATGGGTAACCCTGAGGTTAACAAACAAGGTTATGATGCCGGCAGTGTGTTACCTTACGTGAAAAACTACCAGTCAGGGCTGTTGATGTACCACGGTATGGCGGATGACAACGTGTTATTTGAAAACAGCACTCGGGTTTATAAAGCCTTGCAGGACGAAGGTAAGTTATTTCAAATGATCGATTATCCAGGGTCTAAGCATTCAATGCGTGGTGAGAAAGTACGGAATCATTTGTATAAATCGTTAGCTGCCTTTTTGGATAGCCAATTGAAGTAAGGGCTTTTTGATTTAATGTTGTAGGAAAGCGAATGTGGTTTAGGCCTATTCGCTTTTTTGCGTTTTAAGACCTTGGCAGCACTGGTATTGGGTAGCTTGTTTCAGTGTTGGGCTTCAATTTAACTCATTGCCTGGCACAGGAATGTTCATCCTGAACGGAATGTCGCGATCACATGGATGTGAAAGAGCGATCTTATGTACATATGCGTCCAAGACACGCCGTGAACCCATCCATGGGGGCTCTGCGAAAACATCCCTGTTTTCGAAGGTCTCAGACGCATATGTACCCTATGATTTATTTCTTCGATTTGGCTTTATTGGTAATAACTCGGGTAGATTTTTGGCTGTTACTCATAGTAATACTTGCAATCAAATCGAAGCAGCAAAAATTCAGGTGCAGATGAGCCAGCGAGTATCCAAAACAGGGATGTTTTGGTTAAGCCCACAGGGATGTGCTAGCGGCGTCTCGCTGGATTATCTGCACTAAGCCTGCTGAAGGCAATTGAATACAACGAATTATTGATCTTAACTTATTCAGCCAACACGATTATTGTAAGGACTTTATCGTGCTTGTTTTTGCGGAATTACATAATTATTGTTTTACATCAATAACACTGTAAATGTAGGATGAGATTAGTTAATCATTCTATAAGCTCGATAGAATTTCAATCAAATATAAGTGTTTACCTATGACGAAAGCTGAAAAATCGTTTCAATTAGCAATTAAAGATGCAGAAGGCCTACTTTCACGTTTTGATAGTGAGAAAAACTCAGCAACTGATAATAATCCTGAAGCATTGAAAAGGGCTGGTATGGTAATGGCCTTGGCGGCCTGGGAAACATATGTAAAAGATCGGTTTAAAGAAGAAATCCAATCTTGGTTATTAATAGTAAAGGGCAGCCCTTTAGGCAACTTTGTACAGCGGCAAGTGGATGAAGATTTAAAGCGCTTCTTCAATCCGAATAGTGCTAGAACAAAGTTACTTTTCAAAAGCTATTTTGAAGTCGATATTACAAGTGCATGGAAATGGGATAATTATCATCCTCCCCAAGCAAAACAAATTCTTGATGAGTTCATATCAAAACGTGGAGATGCCGCACATCAAGCCAATACATCTCCAGGACAACCTCATCTTATAAAGAGAGATGAATTAGAAAAAGCGATAAGGTTTCTTAAAGGACTCGTTAGGGCTACGGATAGCTTCAGTTTAGTTAAATAAACTCTAACAATCCGTCAAAGTTAGAAGTACAGCTTGGCGTTAACACTATATGGTTGATAAAAAAATGGCTATCGATTTGATAGCCATTTCAGTTGTTATTGCTCAATTTGCAAATATCTCAGAGCAAACAACCTTAAGCTTCTAGCGAATAAGGTAACGACATAATCGTTAAAGCAGACTCTTCATCACCAGCAATACGCAAAATAGCATCTGCTTCAGTGTCATTGGCTAGCACAGCCGTTAGTAATACTTGATCGCCTTGCTGAACAAACTCAATAATAGCACCGCCGCGACGATAGCCGCCCTCAAGGGCGATTTCTAATGCTGTTTCTTCGGTTAACGTTTGGCTACTGGTACCAGATAAAATATACAGCGCGCGTTTGTTACCACCACGATACTTCATACGGGCGATGGTTTCTTGGCCCATGTAACAGCCTTTAGTAAAGCTGATGCCATTAATAGACTGCACGTTACACATTTGCGGTACGTATTGATTGGCATGTACGCCCGGAATATTGGGGTAACCTGCTTTGATTTCTAATGCTTGCCATGCCGCGGCGCTGTACAAGGTTTGGTTTGCATAAAGAGTTTGGGCTTTTTCTAGGCTTAACATGGCAATGAAACGCTGGCCATCTTTAAGCAGCAAACCACCATCAACCACAGTGACTTCACTGGCAGTTTCAGGGCTAACTTCGGCAAAATGTTGTTTAACAAAAGTGTTGGCATCGCTGCCTGCAATACCGATTAATTGCCAGTTAGCTGATGCATCAACTAACTCTGCTTTACTAAATACTGAATATTTTTTTAACTGGGGTAAATCAATCGCTAATGCGCTGGTGGGCATCAGCATAAATAAGCTGTCTTGTAATGCAAAAGCGCGGAAACTGGCTAACATTTTACCTTTGGCATCACAGTGCGCGCCCCAGCGCCATTGGTCTGCGGTAAGTGAGGTAATATCAGTTGTTACCTGGCCATGAATAAAACTGCGACCTTGCTCACCCGTTACTTCTATAAGACCTAAATGATTCAGGTTAGCTAGCATTATTGCAGGCGTGTCTTGGGTGGGGGCCCAATCTGGTTGACTTATTGAAAGGCTCATAGGATTTTCCTGTAATACAGCAACATAATGCCAGCAGTGTAGCCCAATCGGTGGGGACTCTAAAGGGGCAAGACAATAAAAAACGACTATCTAAATATTATAGATAGCCGTTTTATTTTTACTGTGATCTGACGCTATCGATATTAAAACAATACGCGGGTACGAATTGTTCCTTCAATCAGTTTCAGTTCACCTAAGGCTTCTTCAGCTTGATCAGAATCGACTTCCATTACCACGTAACCAATTTCAGCGGTAGTTTGCAGATACTGAGCTGCAATGTTGATACCTTTAGCCGAAAATGCTTGGTTAATTTTGATCAACACACCAGGACGGTTATGGTGAATATGCAGTAAACGTGAGGCACCAGCGTGTTGTGCTAGTGATACTTCAGGGAAGTTAACGGCAGATACCGTAGAACCATTATCTGAGTATTTAGCCAATTTACCCGCAACTTCAATACCAATGTTTTCTTGCGCTTCAGCGGTACTGCCACCAATATGTGGTGTCAGTATCACATTGTCCAGGCCACGAAGTGGGCTAACAAATTCATCATCATTTGATTTAGGCTCAACTGGGAATACATCGATAGCCGCGCCTGCAATGTGCTCAGACTTAACAGCCTCTGCAAGTGCATCGATATCAACCACTGTGCCGCGAGAAGCATTGATGAAGAAACTGCCCTTGCGCATTTGGCTAAATTCTTTCTCACCAAACATATCTTTAGTTTGTGGCGTTTCAGGAACATGTAGGCTTACAACATCAGCTGTGGCCAGTAATGTTTCTAGGCTGTGAATTTGTGAGGCATTACCAAGGGGTAATTTATCTTCAATATCAAAGAAAATAACTCGCATGCCTAAGGTTTCAGCCAAAATGCCGAGCTGAGTGCCAATATGGCCGTAACCAATGACACCTAGAGTTTTTCCTCTCACTTCAACGCTACCGTTGGCGCTTTTTAGCCAGCCGCCACGGTGACATTGAGCGTTACGTTGTGGAATGCCGCGCATTAGCATGATGATTTCACCAATGACTAATTCAGCCACACTGCGGGTATTAGAGAATGGCGCGTTGAAAACAGGCACACCGAGTTTTTCAGCTGCGGCAAGATCAACTTGGTTGGTTCCAATACAAAAACAGCCAATGGCAACCAGCTTCTCTGCATGGCTAAGTACTTCAGCAGTTAATTGAGTGCGCGAGCGTAAACCAACGAAATGGGCATCCTTGATGGACTCCAATAACTCACTTTCGCCTAGTGAGGCTTTGTGGTATTCAATGTTGGTATAGCCTGCTCTTTCTAGTACATCTACCGCACTTTGGTGGACGCCCTCCAACAGCAGGATTTTTATCTTATCCTTGTCAAGCGAATGTTTCGCCATGATATGGGTACCCTCTAATGTATAATTGCTGATTTAGTACCTAGTTAAATTAGTACTTATGCTTATAATATCAATTAGTTTATGCTTGATATCTGTTCCCAAGCGACGTCAAGTTACTAACCTTAGAAACGGCCAATAAGGTCAATTCTACTTTGGGAATAATTTGCGACTTCCAGCGCCTAGTCAAAGTAGCACTTTTTTGGCCAGTTGTGGAGGGCTAGATGGCTAAAGTTAATATTCTAATTCTAGAACAATATCGAATAAGAGGAATTTACATTGCTGAATAAAGTTATATGGATGGTAATTTATGTCGCGGTGCTACTTTGGTCCGTGAGTGATCCCAAAGATATGTTCACTTGGTGGTTAGAAGCGATACCCGCTTTAATCGCGTTACCACTGTTATTTTTTACTCGAAGCCGCTTCCCATTAACCCCTTTGGCCTATTGGCTGATTTTATTTCATTGCATAGTATTAATGGTTGGAGCGAGATTTACCTATGCTGAAGTACCGTTATTTGACTGGTTAGCGCAAGTGATGGGCAGTGAGCGAAACAACTATGACAAAGTCGGTCATTTTGCCCAAGGTTTTGTGCCTGTTATTGTCGCCAGAGAAATAATGTTGCGTAACGGAGTACTTCAGTTGGGAGCTTGGTGCCAGTTTTTGTCGGTATGTTTTGTATTAGCGTTCTCTGCATTCTATGAACTAATAGAATGGTGGGTTGCCGCCGCAACGGGTGAAAATGCCGAAGCCTTTTTAGGCACCCAAGGCTATGTATGGGATACCCAGTCTGACATGTTTTTAGCCTTGATTGGCGGTATTTGTGGATTAGTCTTATTAACTCGTCTGCATAATCGACAAATTCAAAATTTAAATGTCGCTATTAAGCCCTAGTTAAAAACCTTATGATTTATCAGTCAAAAATACGATTAATACTTTTGGCTGATAAAATTTATTATTGTTCTAGTTAATTTCTACTACCCTTGTTACTCAGTTTATCCATTTACCTTATTCTGGGCGTTTATGAGTAATTGTATCTGGCTTCAAGGTAAGATTTAGGTATAAAATCAAACACAGGATGATGTTCAAGTATTAAGCACTTTGGCTTATTGATGATGTGGTTAAACCTCATAGTTAGGAGCACTTGAACAAATTAAACTTTTCAGGGAGAAGAGTGATGAGTTCCAATACATATGAATTGGTTTTTTTACACCAATTATCGGCACCTTGTCATTTAGCTATTCTTGCTGAATCGATAGGCCTAAAGACACGCATCGTCAAGAGTGCTGCTGAATTAGAGTTCGAAAAAAAGTCTAATAGTTTTTACCTTGTGGCTCAAAAAGGCGCAGCCCTTGATAGCAAAGGTATTCCTCTATTAGTTTCGCGTATTGTTAATCATGTCCCCGTAGCCTTATATCAAGTAGAACGCGGCTCATTAGATCAAGAGACTGCATTATTGCTGGGGGTGCGTGGACTGCTATATTCAGATCAACGAATGGACTTAATGTTAACTGGTTTACGTAAGATGGTATCTGATGAGCTTTGGTACGACAGACCATTGATCAGTAAAATTTTTAGACGTTTAGTTCAAAAACTTGATAATAATAACGAAATCCCTGCAGATACGGTTGCCATGTTACAAATGCTGACTAATCGAGAAAGGACCATTATTCAGCTAGTGTCTAGTGGTGCTAGGAATAAAGAAATTGCCCATCGCTTATGCATTAGTGAGCACACTGTAAAAGCCCATATCTCTTCTGTTTTTCGTAAAACACAATCCCGAAACAGAGTTGAACTATTACGCTGGGCGCAAACTTATCAAACTCATTTTGAGTTGGTAAGCTAGAGTCTTTGTCTTCAGCTGATGCAGTTGATTTTCGTGGTAACAAAAGGGAGCATCATAGCTCCCTTTTTTGTATTTTTAGCGCGGCAAAATATACATTATAAAGATCAATTTGATAGTTAATTATTTATTCTGCCGTCATCTCACAGTACACTGGAAAAACAATTGTTAACTGGATGTATTCAATGAGTATTTGGTTTAGAGAAGTAACACTTGCAGATTGCGAGCGCTTAGATGCAGGGATGAATGGCAAAGGCACACTGATGCAAACCCTAGGGATTAAAATTACCGAAATTGGTGATGACTATCTTAAGGCCACTATGCCCGCCGACCCTAGTGTACACAACCCACTTGGTATAGTGCATGGTGGTGCAAACATCGCGCTTGCTGAAACCGTTGCCAGTTATGCAGCAAACTTTGTTGTTGATTTCACTAAGTTCTACTGTGTTGGCCAGGAAATTAACGCAAATCATTTAAAAGCCTCTCGCAATGGCACATTAACTGCCACAGCAAAGCCAGTTCATATAGGCAAACGCAGTTCAGTATGGGAAATTCTAATCCATAACAGTGCTAATGATTTATGTTGTATCTCACGGATGACAGCTGCGGTTGTTGAACGTTAGACCTCATCATATTGAGCTAAAATCTGTAGATATGTTGAGATGAATTTTAGCATTGAAGATCAACAGAGCCAGACTATACTCAATAAAACAGCGTGATAGGGGAATAAATATGGACACAGCAACAGTTTGGGAGTGGGTGGGTTATCTTGCTTCGGTAGTGGTGGCGATATCTTTAATGATGGCAAATATTAAAAAACTTCGCTGGTGGAACTTAGTCGGTGCGGCTTTGTTTGTTGCCTATGGACTGGCCATTGATGCTATTCCAGTCGCGTTAGTGAATTTTTTCATTGTGTTAATTGATGTTTATTATCTCGTTAAATTGTATCGCGAGCCTGTAGCTGAACCACCTTCAGAATAACCATGTTATTTTGTGAAAACGCCGAAGCATGCTTCGGCTTTTTATTGCACTTTTAATCGGTTCTTACTTTCTTACATACTCTCCTGATTATTATAATCGATTGTTATTATCGTTTTTAATCGTTTTTATTGTTTCTTTGGTTGCTCTATTATCGCTTTATACGATAACGACAGCCGAGGGAAACACAATGGCAACCGTTTACGACTTAATTGAACAGTGGTTACTTGAAAGTAATTAGGGGAATATAAATGAGCAATGTAAATTATTTAACCAGTCAAAATGGTGCACCAATAGCGGATGATCAAAACTCTCTTTCAGCAGGTGAAAGAGGGCCTCTTTTATTGCAAGATTGGCATTTGATTGAAAAGCTGGCGCACTTTAATCGCGAGCGTATTCCTGAGCGTATCGTACATGCTAAAGGTACAGGTGTTTATGGCGTTTTTACGCTGACTAAAGATTTAAGTGACTACACAATAGCGGATCATTTTAACGGTGTGGGTAAGCAAACTGAAACTTTTGTGCGCTTCTCTACCGTAGGTGGCGAAATGGGATCAGCAGATGCAGAACGTGATCCTCGCGGTTTTGGATTACGTTTTTATACCGCTCGCGGTAATCATGACATTGTGGGTAATAACACCCCGACATTCTTTTTACGTGATGGTATTAAGTTTCCAGATTTTATCCACACTCAAAAACGTCACCCACAAACTAACCTAAAAGATCCACAAGCCATGTGGGATTTTTGGGCGCAAAACCCAGAAGCCCTGCATCAAGTCACCATATTAATGTCTGATCGAGGCATTCCTGCAAATTACCGTCAAATGCACGGCTATGGGTCACACACATTTTCACTTTGGAATGCCAAAGGTGAGCGCTTTTGGGTTAAGTTTCACTTCAAGTCTCAACAAGGCGTAGTTAATTTAACCAATGAGCAAGCAGATAAGCTAAAGGGAATAGATCCTGATTCTTCACAACGTGACATGGTAGCCGCGCTCGCTGACAAAAACTTCCCTAAATGGGCGGTTAATGTGCAAATTATGCCAGAGGCAGAAGCCAATACTTATGCTATTAACCCGTTTGATTTAACCAAAGTATGGCCGCACTCTGATTATCCATTGATTGAAATAGGTGAACTTGAGCTGAACCGCATGCCAGAAAACTACTTTGCCGAAGTGGAACAAGTGGCGCTATCGCCAAGTAACTTAGTGCCTGGTGTCGGCGCATCGCCAGATAAGATGTTGCAAGCGCGCTTGTTTGCCTATGCCGATGCCCAACGTTATCGCATTGGGGCAAACTATAATCAGTTACCGGTTAACTGTCCGCATGCAGCTAAAGCCAACCATCATCAACGTGGTGGGGCAATGGCGGGAACTCAATGTCCATTTAATGGCAGCCAAACCGGTGGTGATGCGAGCGCTAACTATGGTCCGAATACCTCGACAACACCATTGCAGGAAGTGACTAATTTTGCTGAGCCACCACTGCGTTTAGACGGAGAAGCAGCGCGATATAGTCGTTACAACCAAGATGATTTTAGTCAGGCGGGTAATTTGTATCGCATGTTCTCAGCGGATGAAAAGCAGCGCTTAATTAACACCATTAGCGGATCGCTTATTCAAGCAAGCCTAGATGTGCAGCAAAAAATGGTCGCACATTTTAGCCAAGCAGATGATAATTATGGCCAGCGCATTGCAAAGGCATTAGGCTTATAGCAAACCCGTTAAGTTAGTGCTGATGGCATTTATATTGGTACATAAAAAGGACTGAAATTATTCAGTCCTTTTTAGCGTGTGCGGTTTGTTATTCATGCAACTAGGTTGTGCAAAGCTTGCACCCTTAGAAAATAAATTCATTATTGCTATTAAAGTTAAGGATAACCCATGAATCTTCGCGCAGTCGCTACAATTCTGTTCAGTGTTTTGTTATTACTAAGTGGTTACAGCTATAGCAATACCTCCTTGTTACAAGGCGATAATCTTTCTAAAGATGCAAGCATTAAAACAGTACCAAAACTACAAGATATCAATACCTTAATCCAAGCCGCTATAAATGATTCATTGCAGCCATTCAGTGGCAGCGTCATGTTACTCGAAAATGGCATACCACTTTTCGAACTGCAAAAAGGTGAAGGCATTCATCAAGCGTCAAGCTTCGTCATGGCATCACTCTCTAAACAAATCACCGCAACTTTGGTATTACAAGCGGTTGATGCTGGCAAGCTCGGCTTAAATCACTCACTTAATCGTTATCTTTTTGACCATGTAACACTGGATAAAAGTAAGTTCCAAAATGGCATTGAGACGAATTCCGATAAAAGTGCATCTTCATTTCTTCCCAACCAATATGATGAAAGAATTACCATACACCATCTGCTTAGCCACACATCGGGAGTGGACGTACTCGGCAAGCCCAATCGATTTGAGCCAGGGAGCCAATTTGAATACTCCAACTTTGGTTATGCGCTTTTAGGTCAACTGCTCGAAAAGGTAAATCAACAATCATTTGCCATGCAGATTGCTCAATTTTCACAGGTTAACAAGCTCAACGGACTTTATGCGCAAGTAGGCAGTATTGAAACCATTCGACAAAACCTGGCTTCGCTGGCTATAGGCTTGAATGAATCGGATGTTCTTGCGCCTGCAAACTTGGTTATTGACGCATCATTACTTCCCGCTGGAGGATTGATTGCATCTGCTGCGGCGTTTGCCGAATTTCAGCATCAATTACACTCAGGAAAGCTTATCAGCCCTAAAAGCTATGAACTTATGACACGCTCTCATACCCGTATTAAATTTCTATGGCCGGATATGAGCTATGGCTATGGGCTTAGAATCAATACAGAAGGTGGCATCACAGAATACAGCCATACAGGCTATTTACCTGGATATATGTCTATGTCACTTCATTACCCTGAGTTTAATCTTGATCTGGTCATGTTAGAAAACCTATCCTTAAATCTAAATGATCTTAGCCGCGTTTTTGAACTTCACACCCAGATACGCCAAGTCATTCGGAGCAATTTACAGCTCACCAAAAAGTCACATCCAATATTGTCTGAGTGAATTTAGCTATCTAATATGTTCTGCAGCCGTATCCATGCCGTTCTTATGTCACTTGGGTTGCATTCCAACAAGCCTCTTAACGGAGTTTTAGTGTTAAACATTGCTACCCCTAAACCGATTGTTTTGGTATTAAATTGGTTTAAATTTATGTGCTTAGATTCTTTAGAGCGCTGTTGCTTTTAAGACGGCCGATACTATAGATGACTAATATTACCAATTGGTAGTGCCAAAATTTCCATTTTATGGTGAGTGTGATTAGTGTGATTAGTGTGATTGTTGCAATTGGTATTTAGCGAGCTGAACGAGGAAACAAGCAGTACAGGATATACCACCAACTTTGTAGGATAAATATTAAATACTGAACTATGCTTTAGTAGTCTTTCTAATAATGGTAATTAATTACAGGCGCTATACTTTAAGCAGAATAAGGATATTTAGCGTTTTACCCGCACCGAGGTGACATGCAGCTTTTATTATTTTTTCATTTGGTCAAAGGATTGCTAGTGCGATTATTGTTGGTATTGTCAGTCGTTTGTTTATTGAGCTTATTCTCGGCCACAACAGCATTTGCTAAACAAACAAAATCACAATCATCTACTGTATTAAAATTTTGTATCGAAGATACTGAATTTCCACCTTTTAAATATTTTATTCGAGAAAATGGCAAACCTACCTCCGTTAGTGATGGTTATGATGTTGAGTTATTGGCTTTAGTTTTTTCCTCAACAGCTTTTGAATATGAAATTCAGGTTCGTCCTTGGGTGCGATGCTTGCATTCTTTGCGTAATGGTTCGATTGATGCAGCCATGAGTGCATCGCTCAATGCCAAACGAGAAATCGATTTTCGTGCCTCCGAAGTCTATTATTATCTCACGCCAAGCTACTTTTACCTTAAAAGTAGCTTTATCTCAGAACCTATCATTGAAAAATTGGAAGACCTGTCGAAGTACGGTCAGGTATGTGGAATAAAGGGCTTTAATTATGTACAGTTTGGCTGGCCGCCACACTTAAGCCTAATAGAGACTCCCTACATGAGCCATTTGTCAGACATGCTCAAGAAAAATCGCTGTAAATTCTTTCTTGACCGTAAGGAGTCATTTTATGGCACCTTAGCCCTGAAACAACATGACCTTATGCCGCCAGACTTGGTGTCTAGGCCAACACCCAACAATGTAAAAGAAAGTTTTCATATGCTGGTATCAAGAAAGTCATTACATCAAGACATGATCCTTAGCCTTTTTAATGCCTCAGTGCGTAAAATGGAAAGCAGTGGCGAATTGGCTAAATTACTCAACAAGCATCAACAAAAGATCGGTGCTAATCGGTATACCGAGGAATAATCTTAATCATGGTTTTTTTACATTAATGGTCGGGTGATTTTAATTAGTTGGGCTGTTAATCAAGAAAAAACTCTCTAATAGCGGCTTCTTCTTCCATAGCATCCTGATAGCCTTTGCTAATCAGTTCGCTACAAAATCCGGGTTCAAACAGCAAGTAACTGGCAAAACTAGCGCCGCCTCCCTTACCCGTCGCGCCTGTGGTTTTCATCAAGGATCGCATGGCAAATGGCATGGTGTGCACGTGCTTAGCGGCGACTTTATCGAATTCCACTCTAGGATTTAGCGCTAACAAATTAACTGCCCGAACTTCACCTTGTTCAGTATAGGCAACTTGATTTTGAGTGATTCGAATCAGATCGTTCATCCTTAGCATGATATCCACATCATGCTCTAAGCTATCGACAAAGGCGCTATTAAATAAGTGCCCTACCATTTGTGCAAGCGAAGGCGAATGGGTGGTGGTTTCACGTTTGGGAATAACTCCCGCGTTACCACTAACCCCTATGACCAAGATTTTATCTGCACCAAATTTAAGTGCAGGACTCAGTGGCGCTAGTTGTCTTAAGGCACCATCGCCAAAATATTCTCGACTAACCTTCTCAGCGGGAAATATTGTAGGAATGGCAGATGAAGCCATAAGATGTTGAACTGCTAATCGTGTAGGCACTCCCACTCTGCGGCCTTTGCGCCAGCCTTTGATGTCTGATTTACCTTGGAAAAAACTGACCGACTCTCCTGATGTGTATCCTGTGGCGTTAATGGCCACAGCATCCAAATAGCCGGCATCAATGCGTTTTTGTATATTTTTAAATTGTATGGTGTGCGCGAGTAGGGCTCTTAAGGGATCATTATTTAAAAAAGCCAACGGACGATTCATGCCAATGCCTTGATTTAGCATGGACGATAATAGGGTGCCGCCACTTTTGAGCAGATCCCATGCCCCCGCTTTATAAACCCGATCTACTGTGATGTGCTGCCAAAAATATTCAACCTTTTTGACCGCAAGACGAAAATTGTTAGCTGAAGCCGCCAGACCTACGGCATTAATTGCACCCGATGACGTCCCGCTAATAATTGAGAAAGGGTTGTGCGCATTTTTGTTGTGTAAATCAGCTATCGCCTTAAGTACACCGACCTGATAAGCACCTCTAGCACCGCCGCCGGATAACACTAAGGCTCGTTTGGTCATAGTAAGATCTCTTTTGAGTTATTATCTTCATGAAATGGTTATTACGTGTTCTTATTAATAGTCATGTCCCATATGACCTAGATTCACCTAGTTATCCGTTCTAGTACCTTGTAAGCATAGAACAAGTTACAGGTTATATAAGATTGTTTGCATAATTTTAACAATAAAATATGCTGATTAAATCGGCGCCTTATCATGTATTTTGTCTTATTGATTTAAAGCACGTTGTTAGCATTGAGGTCGCTGGTTTTTTAGCTGGCAGCTTGCTGCTGATAGATTAAGTGGTTAAATGTGTTTTGGACTTGGTTCTGGGGAAATGATTTAACTTACTCAGACAAATATCATCAAGAGGAGAGTGGTATTCGCTAGATGGTGTAGAATAGAGCACCTGAATAGGCTGTGAGTGGTTATTTATCACCCTTTGCGTGCTGCGCAGCTTTAAATTATTTACTGTAAACGAGATTTCAATGTCGAACGTCAATACCCTCGAACTTAATGGCTTTGTGCAACAATGTACCAGTGCTTTAGCTGATAATACGCTGCAACGTTTAGTGTTTTCAAAATACTGTGGCGACAATAAAGAACTTAAGCGTATTGCTATGCGTCCAGTGGAGCTAAAAGGCCTACGTTTGCTGTCTTGTTTATATGAATACCGTACCAATCACATTACTAAAAATGTTGAACTGGCTGAGGTTGAAACTTTGTGTCAACAATGGCTCGAAAGCGAATTTCAAAATGCACATTTGATCACCCAAGAGTGGGAGGTCCAACTGAGTATCAGCAAGAAAGGCAAGGTATTGATCAATAAATACCGCAATAAAAATGCGCCTAAAGCCAGTGAGGTCGATACCGCAATTAATAGTGAAACCGCGCCGCATAACCGTGCTAAAAAACGTTTTGTTGAACAAGACCGTCCTTATTTGCGCGAGTTAGGTATTACTGATGCCAGTGGCGAAATTATTCCTGCTATGTCGCGTAAGTGGAAGCAAATCAATAAATTTATTGAAGTGTTGTCACGTGCTATTGATAACACAGGTTTAGCCAACAATAGTGAAGTGCACATTGCCGATTTTGGTTCAGGTAAGGCGTATTTAACCTTTGCTGTGCACGACTATTTTATCGACAAACTACAGGTGAGTACTCAAGTTACCGGTGTAGAACTTCGTCAAGGGCTGGTTGATTTATGCAATCAAACTGCGAGTAAGCTGGCGTTAACTGGGATTAAGTTTGAGCAGGGCGATGTGCAACACTTTAAAGCCCAGGGGATTAACATCATGATAGCCTTACATGCCTGTGATGTTGCCACTGACTATGCTTTGCATATGGGGATTCAAACTGGCGCGGAAATTATCATGTGCTCGCCGTGTTGTCACAAACAAATCCGCCCACAAATGAAAAGTCCGACTTTGCTAGCACCGTTATTACAGCATGGTATTCACTTAGGCCAAGAAGCTGAAATGGTCACCGATGGCCTGCGCGCATTACTGCTTGAAGCCCACGGTTATGATACGCAAGTATTTGAGTTTATTTCACTTGAACACACCAGCAAAAATAAAATGATTTTAGCTCAAAAGCGTACCCAAGCCCGCGACAACAGCGCTATATTGCAACAAATTGCCGACATTAAAGCTTTTTATGGCATTGAAGAGCAATGCTTAGAAACCTTGCTCGGTTAGATTAAAGCGGCATTATTTAAGCGGCTTGGATTTAAACTGAAGGTGTTTAAGTTGTTTTAAATTTAAGTATTTTCCTAGTCTAGCTTTCGAAAGTTAAGCTTTAGCATGTGAGGTACTGCATTAAGGTGAGTTGCAGTTTGCCGTAGCTTTTAAGTTGCCAAAGATTTTCTATACTGGCTAAAGATGAGTGAGCTTGATTTGGTAATTGTGGCGTGCAGTTTGGTATTGCTGTTAAATCGATAATTAGGCGGTTAATCAGTGCCGTTAACGGTTGAGTATCTTGTTTTAATTGCTCACTGCACACTTTATGTTGCAGCATAGCGTGGCTGATCAGCATTATGCAGCGTAATAGTTGCTCAAAGGTACTCAGGTAGAGAGCGGTTCTCGCCAAGGTGTCGGTTAATTGCTGATTGTGTAGTTCATCTAGCGGATGACTTTCGCTATTGAACAGGTTAGCCATGTACTCCAAAGCGCTTTCTAGTTGCAGCCAATGGGAGAGTCCCATTTTGAGTAATGGTTTAAGAGCTTCTGGGGGGATATGGGCTGAGCTTTTCAGGTTATCTAGTTCAGTGGGCCAGTTAGTATTGAGCTTAAAAGGGACTCGTTCTGATAATAAATAGCCTGTTAATGCCTTACTTTGCTGGCCTAATCTGAGTGGAATATACTCAATCATAATTAAGCCTAATAAGATTAAATCTGCACTGTTACCCTCTATCAATTCAAATTCCAGTTCACTTATTACCCCGTTATTTTTAGGGGTAATCACTTCTCCGCTATCTAACGCGACCTCAATTTTGCTTTGATTGAGGCTTACTATCCACGTGTGTCGAGTGAAACTCGTGTCAAAAATAGCCATTAGCGCAGAGTTTAGCTCAGCGATTACTGTGCCTTTTGGCCAAATATGGTCGGGAAACAAAAAAAGGTTGGGTGTTTTTTCAGCGGTCGACACATTATATTCAGGGCGACTATGAAGGCCATTTATAACACTTCCTGCGGTTTTAATCGTTTGCTCTTGATGGTTTTTTGAGCCGCGGACACGCAAGCCCATATCCCATTGGGCTAATTGTAATGTGCTAGTATCGAAATAATGATTAAATAAAAATTCACTTTTACAGTAAGATGAATTGTGCAATTTATTAAGGTTTTTTATTAGTGAATCATGGTCTTGGGGAGATACCAACAGTTTCAACTCAATTTCAGCATTCATTGACTTATTACTCACCTTGTAATCAAATATTCATTAATGCGTCATATTTAGTTCACAATGTCACATTTCTGTAATAAAAATCCCTTAGGATTGCACCGCTCAGATAAATTATACTCTGTGCTGCAAGTGTAAATCACAGTAGTGCGAAATTGAAACTACACTGTTTCTTTATGTGGACGCTTGAGTTAGTATGCGCCCGCTTTTCCAAGTTGGAATTAATTAAATAGGTAAACGGCAATGCCAGTAAACTCTATTTTAGGTGTATTTGCAAAATCACCTTTAAAGCCTTTAGAACAGCATATCGATAAAGTTCATGAATGTGCTGCACTTCTTGTTCCTTTCTTTGACGCCACAATGGCAGGAGATTGGGATGAAGCGGTTAAAATTCGCAAACAAATTAGTCTGCTTGAAAAAGATGCTGATTCGTTAAAGCGAGAAATCCGCTTAACTCTGCCCGGTGGCTTGTTTATGCCGGTTGAGCGTACTGACTTACTTGAGTTATTAACTCAGCAAGACAAAATCGCCAACACAGCAAAAGACATTTCTGGCCGTATCATCGGGCGTCAATTAGTCCTCCCTAAACCAGTACAAGAGTCGTTCAATGCTTACCTTAAGCGTTGCCTTGATGCTGTTGCGTTAGCAAAACAAGCAATTAATGAACTTGATGACTTACTCGAAACGGGTTTTCGTGGTCGTGAAGTGAAGTTGGTTGCCAATATGATCAACGAATTGGATAAAATTGAAGAAGATTCAGATGATCTTCAAATCCAGGTTCGCCGTCAACTGTATGCTGTTGAATCAGAATTGAATCCAGTTGATGTAATGTTCTTATACAAAATTATCGAGTGGGTGGGTGGTTTAGCTGATATTGCTGAACGTGTAGGTTCCCGTCTAGAGGTTATGTTAGCTCGTAACTAATCACAAGGTTATCAAGGAAAAGACATGGTTGATGTATTAATCACCAACGGCCCGACGCTAATCGCGCTTGCGGCCATATTTGGTTTTCTGATGGCGTGGGGTATTGGTGCAAATGATGTTGCCAATGCCATGGGAACTTCTGTAGGTTCTAATGCCATTACGATTAAACAAGCGATTATTATCGCAATGATTTTTGAATTTTCTGGTGCCTTTTTGGCAGGTGGAGAAGTCACCAGTACAATTCGAAACGGTATTATTGATGCTGCTTACTTTACTGACAAGCCTGAGTATCTCGTTTACGGTATGATTGGTTCATTGCTTGCCGCGGGTATTTGGTTAGTTGTTGCGTCAGCTTTAGGCTGGCCTGTATCGACCACTCACTCAATTATCGGCGCTATCATTGGTTTTGCTGCGGTAGGAGTCAATGTTGATGCAGTTGCTTGGGGTAAGGTAGTTGGAATTGTAGGCTCTTGGGTCGTGACTCCTGCTATTTCAGGTTTTATTGCTTATACCATTTTCCAAAGTGTGCAAAAACTGATTTTTGATACCGAAGACCCATTGGGTAATGCCAAACGTTATGTGCCGTTTTACATGGCATTGGCAGGCTTTGTGATGTCACTTGTGACTATCACTAAAGGCTTAAAACATGTTGGGTTACATTTCTCTACTTTAGAAGCTTACATGCTAGCAACTGCTATCGCAGTTGCTGTTGGTCTTTTGGGTAAAGTGGCCATTTCTCGCTTAAAAATGAGTGAAAAAGCAGACCGTCAAACACAATTTGGTAACGTTGAAAAAGTGTTCGCAATTTTGATGGTTGTTACAGCGTGTTGTATGGCATTTGCCCACGGTTCAAACGATGTAGCTAATGCTATTGGCCCATTAGCGGCTGTGGTATCAGTTGTTGAAAGTGGCGGTGTCATTGGTTCTGAAGCTGTTTTAGCATGGTGGATTCTTCCGCTAGGTGCTATCGGTATTGTGTTAGGTTTGGCGATATTTGGCCAACGCGTAATGCAAACTATCGGTAAAAACATTACTCATTTAACACCGAGTCGTGGTTTTGCTGCTGAGTTAGCTGCAGCTTCAACGGTTGTACTTGCTTCAGGAACAGGTTTACCTATTTCTACAACACAAACCTTAGTGGGTGCAGTGTTGGGTGTGGGAATGGCGCGTGGTATTGCTGCAATCAATATCGGTGTGGTTCGTAACATCGTAATATCTTGGGTAGTGACTTTACCAGCAGGTGCAGGCCTATCTATCGTGTTCTTCTACATAATTAAAAGTATCTTTAGTTAATAATAGAAGTTAATCTCGACTTAAGAAGGAAGTCCTATGACTTCCTTCTTGCATTAATGGGACTAAGTAAATAGCATTAATGGGATTACATAAATAACATGATTGCTATTTAATAGCGTTAGGGAAAAGGCTGTGTTGAAAGTCATTAATTTTTTTGCTTTGTTATTGTTGTCGTTGAGCGTTAATGCTCAAACGTCTTCACATTATATTTCAGATGATGTGTTTACCTATATTCACGGTGGACCAGGCACTGATTTTCGTATTATTGGTAGTGTAGAAGCGGGTCAACCTATTCAGTTTTTAGGTAAAACTGAAGGTGAGTATGCTCAAATTATCGATAATAAAGGCCGTGAGGGCTGGGTTCGTAGTGCGTTTGTTACCGAACAACCTAGTTTAAGAGAGCGTTTCCCGCTGGTTGAGCAAGAGCTTATTAAGGTTAATGAGCAACTTAATCAAATCTCATTGGGAACCGATAATGTTAGTCAAGACTTCGAGTTAGCCAAGCAAAAAGTGACAGAGCTTCAAGCTGCCTTAGAAAAAGCCTTAGCTGAACGCGATACCGCCCAAGCTAAAGTGGATACGACTAAACAAGATCAACAATATCAGATGTGGCAACAAGGTGGCATTATTGCTGGTATTGGTGCGTTAATTGGGATCATTTTAGTGTATTTACCCCGTCCTCAGCTGCGTAAAAAGAGTCGGTGGATGTAATTAATCGACAATATATCAAATTTTCAAACAGAAAGGCTAACATATCATGTGTTAGCCTTTTTTGTTTTTTAGCATTGTAAGGTACTGATAATTATGAGTAGATTTTGTTCCTGACATTATCATTAAGTTAGCTAATATTAAACAGGTAAACCTTCTGCTACATTTTATGTGCACCGAAGCGAGTTTATGGACTAATAGAGAGTGTTCTTGATCACATTTTGATTGTATACTCGCCCGAATCGTACATTGTATACAAAATAAAATGCTGTAATGTACGTCACACCCATTGGTTTTTACCCTCCTTCAACTGACCATGATGGAAGCGATTATGATGTTCAAAGCGAGTGAAGTACTGGGCGGTCGCTATGACAACGCCACTCTCGAAGAATTGTTTAAAGCAGTTACTGACAATTACATTGTTGATGAAGAACAGTATCTAGCAGAGTTAATTACGCTGGTGCCCTCATCCGATGAAGAAATTCAGCAGGTGACTCGTCGAGCACATGAATTGGTGACTAAAGTTCGCCAATTTGAAAAGAAAGGCTTGATGGTTGGTGTTGATGCTTTTTTACAGCAATATAGCTTAGAAACCCAAGAAGGCATTATTTTAATGTGTCTTGCCGAGGCCTTATTACGCATTCCAGATGCTGACACAGCCGATGCATTGATCGATGATAAGTTATCAGGTGCTAAGTGGGATGCACATATCAGTAAAAGTAGCTCTGTACTGGTTAATGCCTCTACTTGGGGATTAATGCTGACGGGTAAAATCGTTAAGTTAGATCGTAAAATAGATGGTACTCCAAGCCATTTGATTAATCGTCTAGTTAACCGTTTAGGTGAGCCTGTGATCCGCCAAGCTATGCTTGCTGCGATGAAGATTATGGGTAAACAGTTTGTGCTTGGTCGCAATGTTAAAGAAGCATTAAAGAATAGCGAAGACAAACGTGAAATGGGCTATACCCACAGTTATGACATGTTGGGTGAAGCTGCGTTAACCGCTAAAGATGCACAAAAATATTTTACCGATTACAGTCATGCTATTCGCGATCTCGGTGCGCAGGCATACGATGAAACTGACGCGCCAAGACCGACTATTTCAATCAAACTTTCAGCGTTGCACCCGCGTTATGAAGTGGCCAATATTGATCGCGTATTGACTGAATTATATGACACCGTTATTAAGCTAATAGTCCAAGCTCGCCAGCTAAATATTGGTATTTCAATTGATGCTGAAGAAGTTGATCGTTTAGAGTTATCTTTAGCTTTATTCAAAAAGCTGTATCAATCAGAAGAAGCAAAGGGCTGGGGCTTACTCGGTATTGTTGTTCAGGCTTATTCTAAGCGTTGTTTACCGGTGTTATGTTGGATCAACCGCCTTGCTAAAGATCAAGGTGATGAAATTCCGTTGCGCCTAGTTAAAGGTGCTTATTGGGACAGCGAGCTTAAATGGGCTCAACAAGCGGGTGAGGCGGGTTATCCACTTTATACCCGTAAAGCGGGTACCGATGTCTCATATCTAGCCTGTGCACGTTTTTTATTATCCGAATCAACTCGCGGTAACATTTACCCACAGTTTGCTACCCATAATGCACAAACGGTCGCTAGCATAGATGCTATGGCGGGTGATCGCCTATACGAGTTCCAACGTTTACATGGTATGGGACAAGAGCTTTATGACACTATGCTTGCTGAAAGCGGTGCTAAAGCTGTGCGTATTTATGCACCAATTGGTGCCCACAGAGATTTACTACCCTACTTAGTGCGCCGCTTATTAGAGAACGGTGCCAATACATCGTTTGTACATAAGTTGGTTGACCCGAAAACCCCAATCGAGTCTTTAGTGGTACACCCTTTGGTGACACTAAAAGGCTATAAGAGCTTTACCAATCATAAGATTGTTAAACCGGCGGATATATTCGGCGTTGAGCGTAAAAATTCTAAAGGATTAAATATGAATATTATTTCAGAGTCTGAGCCATTTTTTGCGGCAATCGAGAAATATGCTCAAACACAATGGCAAGCAGGCCCATTGGTTAATGGCAAAACCTTAACCGGTGAAATGCGAGACGTAGTTAGCCCATTTGATACCACTAAAATGGTCGGTAAAGTGGCTTTTGCTGATAGCCAAGCGATTGAAACTGCTATTGCATCAGCTGAGAGTGCTTTTGCTCGCTGGTCACGTACTCCAGTTGAAATCCGTGCCACTGCATTGCAAAAACTGGCTGACTTATTAGAAGAAAATCGTGAAGAGTTAATTGCACTTTGTACCCGTGAAGCGGGTAAGAGTATCCAAGACGGCATTGATGAAGTCCGTGAAGCAGTGGATTTTTGTCGCTATTACGCGGTGCAAGCGAAGAAAATGATGGCTAAGCCAGAATTGCTTCCTGGCCCAACAGGTGAGTTGAATGAGTTGTTTTTACAAGGCCGCGGTATATTTGTGTGTATCAGCCCTTGGAACTTCCCATTAGCGATATTCTTAGGTCAAGCAAGTGCGGCATTAGCTGCGGGTAATACCGTTATTGCTAAACCTGCTGAGCAAACATGCCTAGTGGGTTATCGCGCGGTTCAGTTAGCGCATGAAGCGGGTATTCCTACCGACGTGTTGCAATTCCTACCAGGTACTGGCGCGACAGTAGGGGCTGTATTAACCGCTGACGAGCGTATTGGTGGTGTATGTTTTACTGGTTCTACCGGTACGGCTAAGCTAATTAACCGTACTTTAGCAAACCGTGATGGTGCAATTATTCCGTTAATTGCCGAAACCGGTGGCCAAAATGCGATGGTGGTGGATTCAACTTCACAACCTGAGCAAGTGGTTAATGATATTGTGTCTGCCTCTTTCACCAGTGCCGGTCAGCGTTGTTCAGCATTACGAGTACTATATGTACAATATGATGTTGCCGATCGCGTGATTGAAGTGATGAAAGGCGCAATGGAGCAATTAACCATTGGCGACCCAAGTTCTGTGAAAACAGATGTGGGCCCGGTAATTGATGCGGCGGCTAAAGCGAACTTAAATGCCCATATTGATCATATTAAGCAAGTGGGTAAATTAATTAACCAACTAGCGTTACCTGCTGGGACTGAAAATGGTCACTTTGTTGCCCCGACAGCGGTAGAGATTAATTCGATTAAAGTGTTAGACAAAGAACATTTTGGCCCAATCCTGCATGTTATTCGTTTCAAAGCGGCTGATTTAGGTAAGGTTATCGATGAAATTAATAGTACGGGTTATGGATTAACCTTAGGTATTCATAGCCGTAACGAAGGTCATGCTTTAAATCTTGCTGATAAAGTGAATGTGGGTAATGTGTACATTAACCGCAACCAAATTGGCGCAGTAGTCGGTGTACAACCATTTGGTGGTCAAGGTTTATCTGGCACGGGTCCTAAAGCGGGCGGCCCACACTATTTAACCCGTTTTGTTACCGAGAAAACCCGCACCAATAATATTACCGCTATTGGTGGTAATGCGACATTGTTATCGTTAGGTGACTCTGACGAATAAGTGTTAATCGCTTAGTGTTAGTTAAAATAATGCCCGCAATTGCGGGCATTATTGTTTATCCCGTTTTATCAACGCAGTTGAGACAGACTCTATTGCAGAGTCGGTATGAGAGCAGGATGGTATTTTTGTTATATGATTGGCTAGATTAGCGGTGTTTTGTTTAATGATTGAGCTATTTTTGTAAAAAATCGACTGGAAGGAAAGAAGTCTAGACGTCTATGTTGCAATTTGAAATAACTTCTCTTATTCTTGGCGCAGATGAATAGGATGTGTAGGATGTAATCCTAGTATTCACTCAGATGAATATTGCTTTTCCGTCACAAGCCTAAAAATATAGAAAAAGAGAGATGACTTTGACTAAACCCACCACAAGTAACAGTTCGCCAACGGCATCCTTTATTGCTTTGTTGCCTTTATTTGTTTTTCTCGGACTATTTATTGGCGCTGGAGTGTACTTTCAAAGCCAAGGTGTTGATTATGCTTTTTATCAATTGCCCAGTGTGATTGCTATTCTACCTGCCATCATGTTGGCCATGCTGCTGTCTAAACAAAAAATCAACAACGCGATTGAAACCTTCATTGAGGGTATTGGCCATAGCAATATTATCGCCATGTGTTTAATTTATTTACTGGCGGGTGCATTTGCCTCTGTTGCTAAAGCAACGGGTGGTGTTGATTCTACGGTTGCTTTAGGTTTATCGCTGATTCCTGCTGACTTATTATTGCCCGGTTTCTTTATGATAGCGGCATTTATTGCTACTGCTATGGGCACGTCAATGGGCACGATAGCGGCAGTGGCGCCTGTCGCTTTGGGTGTGGCAGACCAAGCACAAATTGAATACGCATTAATGGCGGGGGCGGTAATGTCTGGGGCATTGTTTGGTGATAATTTATCCATTATTTCGGATACTACTATCGCTGCGACTCGCACTCAGGGATGTGATATGAAAGATAAGTTTCGCGAAAATTTAGTCTTTGCTATTCCAGCCTCAATTTTAACGCTTGTTGCTTTTTCATTTGCAGGCCAAGGGCAGGCTACTATTGCCCCGCAACAAATTGAATTTATAAAAGTATTACCGTATTTAACCATATTGATTTTGGCCGTTTCAGGGTTGAATGTATTTGTGGTGCTAACCTTAGGTATTTTACTGGCTGGCCTGACAGGGATATTAGCTGCAGATTACAATGTTATTCAATTTGGCAATGATATTTATACTGGCTTTACCAATATGCAAGAAATCTTCATTCTTTCTATGTTGGTAGGAGGTTTAGCGGCACTGATGCAACAGCAGGGTGGCTTGGCCTTTGTGAATGATAAGGTCGAAGGGCTAATTAGCCGTTTTTCTAAGTCTGCGGGCGATACGTCACCACGCGCAGCTGAATTAGGCATAGCGAGTATTGTTGCCGCGACAAATACCTGCGTGGCAAATAATACGGTTTCCATTGTGGTGACTGGCGATATCGCTAAAGACTTAGCAGAAAAACACGGCGTTAGCCCTAAGCGAGCTGCCAGTGTAATGGATATTTTTGCCTGTATTATTCAGGGGTTGATCCCCCATGGGGCTCAAGCATTATTAATAGCATCAGTGTTTACTATTAGCCCATTAACGGCGGTATCGAATGCCTGGTATTGTATGATTTTGGCGGTTGTTGCGGTCATTATTGTGATATTTAGAAAGCGTGCATAATCTATCAATATTGATTTAAATATACTATCTGTTGACTGTATTAGCATTAGTATCAGTAAGCCCTAAACCGTGTTTAGGGCTTTTACTTTTTTAAAGATACAGGTAAGCTCGATTGTCTTATTTCTCATACCTGATCGCCTTGACTAAACAGCATACAAATTACGACTTATATCTAGTGATTGTCTTTATGTCATTAGCTGCGGCAATTATTGCCAGTATTGGCGTCTCGTCTGCATTATTTGCACAAGTACAACAAATGCAAACCAGCATCTTTACTATTCGTCCTGATATTTTAGGGGATTATATGAATTCTCCTTTAGCTGTGGTGTTTAACCTGTCTTTGCTTGCAGCTGGTGTATGTTTCTTGTTGGGCACTTTGGCTATTTATTTTACTTTTTCGGATGTCTTAAGCCGAGGAATTGCCGTTGTAGGGGGGATTGTTGGCTTGAGTATTGCGCTGATGGGGATGTTTCCAATTAATTTCTTAGAGTTGCATCGCAAGGTTTCAACCTTGTACTTAGTTGGTTCGCTAGTCTTACATTGCTTATGTTTCGCTGATTACTTTAAACCCAAAAGCACTATGACTCGAGTGGTGTTTGGATTATCGATAGTGGCAATAGTCACGTCCGTTAACTTAATTCGTTTATTAGATTGGCATTTACTTGATTTCCCTTCCTGCGATGACAATGGTAGTCATTTCTGTTGGGTATCGTCTAGTATGTGGTTGTTAACTCAAGCGAATATTTTATGGTGTGTATGCCTTGGATTAAGCATACGCCAACACATAGTTGTACAACAGTCATTATCACGTCACGTTGTGCCAGCATAAACCGGTATGGCTCAATATCGTTTAGCCCATTACCTTGCCCTTTGCGGCATCGCCTCAAGGCGTCAATGTTCAAGAATTATTGAGGCTAGTCGAGTCACTATTAATGGCTGTTTAGCTTTACATTCAACGGTTATTGATACTGATTTTATTGATGATATTCGTGTCGACGATGTAAAAGTTCTTAAGCCTGAAGATAAAGTCTATTGGTTATATCATAAGCCTGTAGGAGTCGATTGTCGTTTAATTGAAAGCGACCCTAGTAGTTTACTGCATCACTTACCTAAAGGGCCAAGATTGTATCCTGCAGGGCGATTAGACAAAGATTCCCGAGGACTATTATTACTCACCAATGACGGTCAATTAACCCAGCGATTAATGCATCCTGATTTTCATCATTCAAAAACCTATCATGTCAGTGTTGATAAACCTTTTGATGAGCTGTTTTTGGCGACAATGGCTGCGGGCGTGACCTATCAACAAGCCAGCCAAAACGTCACGACTCGAGCGTGCCTGGTAAAGTCTTTGGCTTCGGTACAATTCGAAATATTATTGACCCAGGGATTAAACCGACAGATCCGTAAAATGTGTCAAACACTAGGCTATCGGGTGATTGATTTAAAGCGAGTCGCGATAGGGGAGGTAGAATTAGGTGATTTGCCAGAAACAAAACGGCGACCGTTAACGGCCGCCGAATTAAGCATGTTAATGCAACCAATAGGCGTTACTTAACGATTTCCATTTCTGCTAATAGATTATCGGCGTGATCAACATGCTCCATAATCCATAACATGTAGCGGCTATCAACCTGGATTGAACGGTTTTTATTGGCATCGTAGCCCCAATCACCAATAATACTTTCATACACACCATCAAATAGTAAACCGACTAATTCAGCGCGGCCATTTAGTGTCGGTGAGCCAGAGTTACCGCCAGTCGTATCTAAGGTTGATAAAAAGTTAACTGGAACAGAATCAATGGCTTTGACATAGTAGTCACCATATTGTTTTTGTTTGATTAACTCGAGCTGCTTAGCGGGCGCATCAAATGGGTCCATGCCTGTATCTTTAGCTAAGATGCCTTCTAAGCGTGTAAATGGTACTGCCACCAAACCATCTTGTGGTGAATAGCCTTTCACATTACCCACAGAGACTCGTAAGCTTGAGTTGGCGTCAGCATAAACGGGTTTACCAAGCTCACGATTATAAGCAATGATAGCGTCCATAAACTGTGGACGTACTTTCATTAGATCACCCGATAATTGCTTCTGTGCCTGCTCTAGCTTCATGCTTTCATCATAGGTACTGACAGCAAACTGAATGAAGGGGTCGTTAGACTTTTTAAAATCTGCAACCGACTTATCCATCCATGCTAAACGGGTAGCTTGATCAGCTAATTTTGTGTTAGCAAACATCTTATCTACGGTCTTATTCAGCTTCTTAGCGTCGAACTTGTTGCCAATATTGAAGGCTTTATCAAATGCTGGTAAGCGCTGTTCTGCAGGTAGGTTGGCGTAACGCGTTAACATTTCTATTAACAATGCCTTGTCGACACTAGCTGCATAGCGACGATCAATACGTTCCATACTTGAGGTGAAATTGGCTATATCACGCTCTTGATAACCTGGTTCACGCTCCATGTCAGGTAGTGTTTTTTCGTTAGCTAAACGATATAAATCACGCGCTGTTGTCAGCATGGTTGTGTAGGTAATGTAGCCTAATAAGGTATCACGCTGCTGGTTTTGTTGGCTTTTAGTGACTAATTTATCTAATTCAACTAAGGTTTTACCATATTTTTCCTGGCGCGCCGAGTCAGCATTAATCCATGATGCTAGGTCGCTTTCTACCTTTTTGCGATCCTCTAACATCGGCATTTTGCCGTAGAACTCAATCATGGAGGCAAAGTTTTTAGCGTAGTTTGCTAGTCCAGCAATTAAGCTTTCATACTTAATGCGATCATCTGTGCCTTCTGCTGCAGTGTCTTTGATGATTTCAATCATGCGTTCACGCAGAATCTTACCTTCTGGATAAGCCCATTCGAATTGATTTTCAACCTCGTTTGCAGTGCGGTAACGATTAGTGCTACCCGGATAGCCTGCGACCATCACAAAGTCGCCATCACTAACGCCTTTAGCTGACACTTTTAAGAAACTTTTTGGCTCATACGGGACGTTGTCTGCATGGAAGTCCGCAGGCTTGCCGTCTTTACCTACATAAGCGCGATAAAATGAGAAATCACCGGTATGGCGAGGCCACATCCAGTTATCGATATCGCCACCATATTTACCGACACTACCAGCTGGGTTATAGGTTAAACGAACATCACGAATTTCGAGCTGCTTAACGAGATAATATTCTAAGCCGCCATGGAAGCTGTAAACCTGACAATGGTAACCGTCTTCTTTCTCACATTCAGCCACTAAGGCTTTTTCCTGCTGTTCGATACCGGCGTAAAAGTCGTTGCCTACTTTATCCATTTGGCCTTTTTTAACTTTATCGGTTACATCGGTTACCGCTTCGGTAACATAAACGCGCGACCCTGGTGTTGCCGGTAACTCTTCTTTATATGTTTTGGCTAAGAAGCCATCTTTTAATAGATTTTTTTCTGGGGTTGAGTTGTACTGAATTGCACCATAAGCACAGTGATGGTTAGTAACAACTAAGCCTTTTGGTGACACAAAGGATGCAGTACAACCTCCTAAACTAATGACCGCATTCATAGGGAATTCAGTGAGTTTAGAAATTGATTTCGCATCTATTTCTAAGCCTTTTTCTTTGAGCATGTCAGCCATGGCGGGTAACTGGTGTGGCTGCCACATGCCTTCATCGGCTTGGGCAGTAAAACTGGCAGCAATCGCCGCCGTAAGTAACCATGTTTTCATTGTTATAAGTCCATTTTGATAAAGTAATCACATGCTCAAGGGGTTTGGCAGTATGTGAAATAAACCGAATATACATTAGTGTATTTATTATTTTAGATATTTAGCGTGATGTTTAAACGACTATATTGACCCACAAAAAAGTCAGGCCTAGGCCTGACTTTAACAAAACTTGTAACAGGTTAACAGCGTCAGAAAAAACCAGTTACAAACTAAATTTAATTCTGTTAGCTATCCATTAACCCAATGCGACCATTATCTGTGCAATCACAATTAAGACCCCAATAATACCTGCTATTATCAGTGCCGGCATGCCACCCATCACTTGATAACCACCGAAGTTCTGAGGCCGCTGCTTTAGTGCCATCACGATCGGTAAAAATATGATCATCACAACTAAAGGAATAGCCGCAAAACCTAATACTTGAAAGAAGCCATCTGGGTAGAATAAAGCACATAATAATGGCGGAATAAAGGTAATTAACCAGGTTTGAATACGGCCAGCGACATCACTTCGAGCACGAGTCAGTTCAGCCACATAATCAAACAGACTCATGGTGACGCCTAAAAATGAAGTGATGAGTGCTAGGTTGGCAAAAATATCAATAAATTGGCTGACAATTTGTGACTCAACTAACCCTTGTAGTGCCATTACCAGTTTAGGCAATGAGCCTCCAAGTTGATGAACTGTGGAGCCACCTAGCGTACCTAGTGTGACCAATAACCATAAAATGTAGCAAACTAATGGAATTGTAGAGCCAATTAACAGTACTTTACGCAGTGATATCGCATCCCCATCAAGATAGCGCACAATCGTGGCAATACACACATGGAAACCAAATGAGGTAAACACCACAGGAATAGCAGCTAGCCATAAGTGAGTTAACTCATTGCCTTGGGCGACTTCACTTACTGTGTTGGTCAATGCCGCGCTTAAATTAACATCTGGCAGTAAAAAGGCAACGACCAAGACTAATAACACCACCATAGCGGTAAACAGCACTCGAGAGACTTTATCTATCCAGCTAACACCTACAGCAATAATGCCACCAAAAATGACGGTGAATAATAGCACTGCTGCTTGATTACTTAAGTTAAGACCTAATGGGGCTAAGCGGGTTTCCAGTAGGGAGGAGCCACCCATTAAATACACCATGGTTAAGGCGAATAATAAACTTAAAAACGATCCACCTTGAATTAATTGTCCTACCTTACCTAATGTTTTACCGGTAATGGCATGGACATTATCGCCTACACCGGTACGTAAATTGATTTCTAACATGAGTAAAGAGGTGTATGCAGAGATGCCCCAAATGACAATGAGCAGCAAGATAGCTGGGACGATCCCCAGTGCCGCAGTGGCTAAAGGTAATGCAAGCATGCCACCACCAATAGCAGTACCAGCGACTATCGAAATAGATCCAAGTGTTTTAAAATTCACGAACGCGTCCATATAGTTATTGTTTTATTGCAAGCGACATTAGCAGAAGGCAAACAGCTCAAGCAAGAAACTTAGTCGTTTAAAGACTTTTTGCACTGTGTAGAAACAATTACATAACATTTAGCCCGCCAACATCAAAGCCAATATTTGTATTGTGCATTCATTAGCTGGCTTGGGAATTAGGAAATGAGAAGAAGGGCATTATGATGTTGTATGCCTTTTAAGTTTGGGTTATATTGCAGCCCTCGTTTTAGGGGAGTAGCTAGCTTTAAGTTGTTGCCATCAATAACTTTTGGCGTTTATATCAACATAATTGGCCAGATTGCCATGGTATAAACAACAAAGAAGCCCTTTGTTAAGCAAGACCTAGTACGGTAACAGTAGCTTAGAGGGCTTGCTGTTGCTTGTGCTTGGTTTATACGCCCTCTAATAACGCTAGGATTTTCCCTTGGAAGCACTTCTTACTTCAACCTTTACCGTGGCTATTGCTGAAATTGGCGATAAAACTCAACTGTTAGCATTATTGTTAGCGGCGCGTTTTCTCAATAAATCAGCCATTGTTCTAGGTATTTTGTTGGCAACACTACTCAATCATTTTGTCGCAGCTTGGGTCGGACAGTTTGCTATTAGCTGGCTTGATCCTCAATGGGCTAGCTATGCCGTTGCAGTGTCATTTTTTGCTATTGCCCTATGGGTTCTGATACCCGATAAAGTGGATGAGGATGATAATAGCTTTTATAAACTAGGCGCGTTTATGGCTACCTTCATTTTGTTCTTTATTGCCGAGATGGGTGATAAAACTCAAATTGCCACAGTCGTATTAGCGGCGAAATATGATGCACTTGCCATGGTGGTAATAGGCACTACATTAGGGATGTTAATCGCCAATGTGCCAGTGGTATTACTGGGTCATTTTAGTGCTGATAAATTACCGATGAAAATGATCCACAGAACTTGTGCAGCTTTATTTGTGGTGCTCGGCGTAGTCACTCTATTGTATGGCGTGTGATCGCTACAAAAGCCGATTCTATTAAGTGTGCGCTAATCGGCGTTATCTATTGCTTAAAAGTGCTTAAATTATAGTCAGTTGATAATCGGGTTGGGGTTAGCTTAACTTAGCTTTACTTCAACCTAGATTAACCATTGAAAATAAATGTAGAGGTTGAGCTATGCAAAGACATGGGATCACAATAGGAATTGAGCGTCATCAACAACACTTTTTTATCATTATGAAGGTGGTGGGTAAGCTCACCCATGAAGACTATCAAATTATTACTCCGATACTAGATGATGCATTAGCGCAAGTTGCTAAGCCTAAAATGAACATGTTTGTGGATATAAGCGAACTTGAGAGCTGGGAGTTACAAGCCGCTTGGGATGACTTAAAGCTTGGAGTTAAAAACCGTACCAGTTTTAATAAAGTGGCTATTTTTGGTGACCAAAATTGGCAAGGTTTAGCTGCAAAAGTGGGGGGATGGTTTATTAACGGTGAGATGATGTCTTTCAACGACAAACATCAAGCTTTTGAGTGGTTGCAAAATTAACCACTCTTATTTGATTGCTTTAGACTGCCATCTTATCTATTTACTCGACTATTAACTTACAGCTTATTGGCGGCTGATTAATTTGTTCAATCGTCGCCTGTTGTTGATGAGTCCATAGGCTAGTATTCTGCGCCTGGTATTTAGCGCCAGAAGCCGTACGGGTTAATAGTCCTAATTGGGATAAATTTGCTGGAGGCACGCTAGATGTTTTTTTCGCCAGACTGTAGCTAAATACTGCGGCGGGGATGGCAGTATTATTATAAAAATAGGCTGTTAATTTGTTCTGTGGATCATGGCCACATTGATAATAAGTTGCACTTGGCACCTCTACAGCGCCTGCTAGAATTTGTAGCTCAGTTATACGAGATTGGTAATTAAGCTTAGTACATTCTTTAGGGTTATCGGCTTTCCAGCAATCATTACGGCCTTTAATCCAGCCTCTTTGCTCAGCTTTAATGCGGTTAACTTGCTGCCCATCGACTTGTGAAACTAATTGGCTGAAAAGGGGCTGTAACTGAATATCCAGTAGAGCCAACTCTTCTGATTGACAAATAAGCTTCTCAATAGACCCGCGTGCTTTATTGCACTCAAAGCTAGGTGCTTGAGCCACAGACGTAGCGGCGTAGCTCTGCGCAATTGGAGTTAAACCAATCACAGTTAAACCAACCGCAGTTAACCCAATAGTAGCCAAAGCCGATAAATTTTTCATCAATGTATTTCTCTATCCATTATTCATGACAGACCATAATGACGTAATCACTAAGGTGTCGCAATTTAAGATAGCTAATTACACAGTAAAAATTTAGGCAGTCGTATTAATATTGTGACCTGCATTGCCAACAGGTGCTGGAGGCGCTGCTGCTTCAATAAGTTGCAGTGCCATTTGACCTTCCACTTTTTGTTGATCCTTCGCCATAACAGCGGCTTTCAAGCTATGGCCTGAATCAATATTTGCTGGCATGTTGCTTGGAGCGTTTACCGAAATTGTCATATAAACCTCACTTTTATTAAATAATGGTGTTTGTATTCTGTCTATTTGTATATCGGCAGGCGTATTGAATACTGTAGCAAAGATATCGGATTAATATGCTTCCCTAGCAAAATATAATAAATTCTTGGCAAAGTATTCTCTGTTATTGGCAAATATTATAGATTGTGCACAACTAGAATATGTTATACTTGAGCAAATTTTAAAGGGAATATTTATGCCATCAGCCAACCCATTAGCACTTGAAAATCAGGTGTGTTTTTCATTATATAGCGTCACTAATGCGATGATCCGTGCTTATCGCCCTTTGCTTGATGAGTTATCACTGACATATCCGCAGTATTTAGTCATGTTAGTGTTGTGGAAAGAGGCGGGCATAAGCGTTAAAACCTTGGGCGAGCGATTGCATTTAGACTCAGGTACGTTAACCCCCTTACTTAAGCGCTTAGAAGTAAAAAAGTTAGTAATACGAGGCCGTAGTGAAGAAGATGAGCGAGTTAGAGTATTACACCTTACCGAACAAGGTCAAATGCTACGCCAACAAGCTGAATCAGTCCCTGAAATGATGCGTTGTAAAGTGGGTGGCGATCTGGCACAACTTCAGCAGCTTAAAAGTTTATGTGATAACGCGTTAAAAGTACTTAATTCTGATAAGGCATCAAGTTGTGAAGTGTGAGTTTTTTGAAAAAGGTCATTGTTTATCCTGTCGTGATATTCAAATCCCTATGTCAGAACAGTTACAGCATAAAATGACCAAACTACAGCAGTTTTTTGGCCAATTGCCTGTTGAGCAATGGCTTGAACCCATTGCAAGCCAAGAAAATCGTTTTCGCAATAAAGCCAAAATGGTGGTTTTAGGTGCAGCACATCAACCTATTTTAGGTATTGTCGATCCCCAGGGGCAGCCCATTAGTTTATGCGATTGCCAACTGTATCCTGAAGATATGCGGCAGCTATTGCATAGATTGCAATTGTTCGTGCAACAAGCGGGAATTCCGCCTTATCGAGTCGATAAAAGTAAAGGTGAGCTTAAATTTATTCTGCTCACCAGAAGTTATATCTCTGGTGAATTTATGCTGCGCTTTGTGCTGAACAGTGAACAGGCAATTTCACGAATTAAGCGAGAACTACCTCAGTTACAGGCTGAATTTCCTAAAATCAGTTTAGTGTCGGTTAATATTCAACCTGTTCATATGGCGATTTTAGAGGGCGATCAAGAAATATTTTTAACCGATCAAACCCGTCTTGCTGATCGCTTTAATGATGTGCCTTTATATATTCGTCCTAAAAGTTTTTTTCAAACCAATCCACAGGTAGCTGAGCAACTTTATCAAACCGCTCGAGAGTGGGTAGCGGCATTTAATCCACAACATATTTGGGATTTATTTTGTGGGGTGGGTGGATTCGGACTACATTGTGCAAGTGGCAAAATTCGGTTAACTGGGATTGAAATTGAGGCCGAAGCGATCGAGTGTGCCAAGATGTCTGCCGCAGAAATGGGTCTAGAGGACATCAGCTTTAGGGCGCTGGATTCTACCGATTTTGCTAATGGGATCGCAGCAAATGATAAACCTGATTTGATTATTGTTAATCCGCCAAGGCGCGGAATAGGCGAGTCGCTTTGTCAGTCATTAAGCGCATTTTCACCTAAAGCAATAGTTTATTCGAGTTGTAACCCAATCAGTTTAGTGAAAGATTTGGCGATGATATCAGGATATAAAATTACCAAGGTGCAGTTGTTTGATATGTTTCCACATACCGACCACTATGAAGTGCTGGTGATGTTAGAAAAGAACTCTCTTTGTCATTAAGTATTCATAATAGTGTCATAAACTAAATCGATATAAGAATATTAGGAACTCAGCATGTGGCAAATTTTTAGTCGTTTTTTAGCATTAGGATTAATTAGTTTCGGTGGCCCAGCTGCACATATTGGCTATTTTAGAAAAACCTTTGTACAAGATTTAAATTGGCTGGATGATAAGCAATACGCCAGTTTTGTCGCATTGAGCCAGTTTATGCCAGGGCCAGGTTCAAGCCAAGTTGGCTTTGCGATTGGTTATCATAAAGGTGGATTGCCCGGGGCATTTGCAGCATTTTTAGGTTTTACACTTCCTTCATTTTTACTGTTATTTCTATTTGCTATATCCACTGCCAGTTGGTTGCAATTGGACATGGTTGCAGGTGCTATTCACGGTTTAAAATTACTTGCTGTTGTTGTAGTCGCTGATGCTACTCTGGGTATGTTTAAGCAATTTTGCCAACGTAAAACGGCGCAATGTTTAATGGTAGCCACTGTCGCGTGTATTTTATTATTTCCGGCATTATTAACACAAATCGTGGTATTAATTGTTGCGGCTATTATTGGTGCCTTAGTTCTGACTCGCGGTGAAAATACCTCCCCTGATACACCTGAAATAAAGTTGAATTTACTGTGGTTAGCTATTTTTGTTTTAGGGTTAATTGCTTCTTACTTTTTAGCATCTCAGCCCGATAGTCTTGGGCAAATTTTTGGACAGTTTTATCAAGTTGGCAGTTTAGTGTTTGGTGGTGGCCATGTTGTACTGCCGCTACTTGAGGCTAATGTTGGCGATCTTGTTACCCAAGATAGGTTTTTAACCGGCTATGCGCTAGCACAGGCTGTACCTGGGCCTATGTTTACTCTGGCGACGTTTCTTGGGGCTGATATTTGGCAAGAATCACCCATTTTAGGTGCACTTGTCGCCACCATCGCTATTTTCATCCCCGGATTTTTATTGATGTTAGTGGCATTAAATAGCTGGGGAGCCATTAGTCAACGTCCGGTTATCGCTGGTGGATTAGCTGGGGTGAATGCCGCAGTGGTAGGGTTACTGTTTGCCGCCTTGTATCAGCCTGTTTTTAGTAGTGGTGTGGCGAGTTCACTCGATATGGCATTGGTGGTAATTGGCTTTGGAGTATTAAAAATATTTAAACCTAATATCGTGTTGCTTGTTGCCGGCTTTGCAGCTTTTGGCGCACTGTTAAGCTTGTTGTAACCTAGCATTTATACCCGTTTTATCAGGCTTTTATTACTACAGTAGAACGTGGTTCAGTGTTTGTCATGGCAAGCGTGTTGGGAAAGGTAGCCTTAAGCCTGCCAATGATTAACGATTCATTTTTTTTACAAATACCACGACGAATAATGCAATCGTAAAGCTACCCGTAAAGGCCTCGATTGCCGCAACCAATTTGGAGTAGCCAATGGGTGTAAAGTCGCCATAACCTAAGGTGGTAAAGGTAACAACTGAATAGTAAATGCAGTTTAGAAGCAGCTTAATGTTTTGGCTAATGCTATTGTCGAAGTTGAATTGATGGATTTGTTCACCATAGCTAAGACCGGTGAAAAAGAAACACATTGCACAGATTGCAATCAGTGCCATAGAAAACCCTATCACTCGAAGCGGGGCTTCACCATAACCACACAATAGATCAATTGACTTAGATATCATGCGTTTTGATGACCACTTAGGCATCTGATGTCGTCGCATTATGAGCTCGTTACGCATAAAATGTCCGGCCATGGCAAATAAGCCTTCACGATCGGCAGCTTTACGTAAGTCACGATATATCTCTTCAGACTGTTGGTAATAATCCAAGGCAATTTCTATTTCTCCCAACCTATCTGCTTTACGAGCCATACGTTCTTGCTTGATTTTCGTTCCCGTATAAATGTTTTCAATTTTGGCACCTTTCCATTTTACGCCTAATAGATTGGTGTTGGTTAGGTTGGCGCAATGCATATTGGCATCACGTAAATCGGCCTTCATTAAGCTAGCTTGTTCAAGGTTGACATTGAACATATGTGCGCCTTGAAGGTTAGCTCGATATAGCTCTGCATGACTCATATCAAAACCTGTTTTTGCATGATGTTTAACTAAGTCAACACCCGTTAAATTTGCCCGCTTTAAACTAATGCCGCGAAGCATTCCTCCGCTACGAGCAAAAGCTTCAAGCCTAGCTTTGTCGTCAGGCTTGTTTTTAATAATGCGTGGGTCATGCCAGTAACAAAGACCTGAAGGCTCTGCAGTTTCATGGCAGGAAAATCCTTCATCTTCGTGGTAGCAACAAGTTGGGTTATCTGAGTTCATTATTACAGTATAGCTAAGCTATAAAATCTTGATAAATTCAGTTGAAATATATTCGACTTAATTAACCCAACTTCGGTCTAGGTTTAGTGCCGCGCATGGGGTAAAATACGCCGTTAAACCTTTTGTTAACCGCTATTTTTTAAGTTGAAAATTCATGTTTGAAGTTAATCCGGTAAAATTCAAAATTAAGGAGCTGGCCGAGCGCACAGAACTTCTTAGGGGGTACCTTTGACTACGCTGCTAAAAGTGAGCGTTTAGAAGAGGTTAGCCAAGAGCTTGCAAGTTCAGAAGTATGGAGTGAACCTGAGCGTGCCCAGGCGTTAGGGAAAGAGCGTTCAGCCCTTGAAGCGGTTGTAAAAACCATTGATGATATGGATTCTGGCCTTGAAGATGTCGCTGGGTTATTGGAATTAGCCATTGAAGAAGACGATGAAGAAACCTTTAATGATGCCAGTAACGAAATTGCCGAACTTGAAAAGCGTCTAGCAGATCTAGAGTTTCGCCGTATGTTTGCTGGCAAAAATGATGCTGCAAGCTGTTATCTTGATATTCAATCAGGTTCAGGTGGAACAGAAGCACAAGATTGGGCCAATATGGTACTGCGTATGTATTTACGCTGGGGCGAAGCGCATAACTTTAGCCCAGAATTGATTGAAGTTACCGCTGGGGATGTGGCCGGTATTAAAGGCGCTACCATTAAGTTTACCGGGGAATATGCGTTTGGCTGGATGCGAACTGAAACGGGTGTACACCGTTTAGTGCGTAAGTCGCCTTTTGATTCATCAGGTAAGCGTCATACTTCTTTTTGCTCGGTATTTGTGTACCCTGAAATTGAAGATGATATTGAAATTGATATTAATCCTTCTGATTTACGTATTGATACTTACCGCGCATCAGGTGCGGGTGGTCAGCACGTTAACAAAACGGATTCTGCAGTACGTATTACCCATATTCCAACCAATACTGTGGTGCAGTGTCAAAATGACCGCTCACAGCATAAAAACCGTGATTCCGCTTTTAAACAATTAAAAGCCAAGTTGTACGAGTTGGAAATGTACAAGCAAAATGCTGATAAGCAAGCCGCTGAAGACGCTAAGTCTGATATTGGTTGGGGCAGTCAAATTCGTTCATACGTTTTAGATGACTCCCGCATTAAAGATTTACGTACCGGTGTTGAAAACCGAAATACCCAAACCGTTTTAGATGGCGATTTGGACAAGTTTATTGAAGCTAGCCTTAAATCTGGCCTTTAACGAGAGAAGAAGATGACTGAACACACTCAAGATGAAAACAAGTTAATTGCAGAACGTCGTGCAAAATTGGATCACATCCGCACGAATTGCCCAGCAAATGGTCACCCAAACAACTTCGATCGAAAACATAAGGCTGCCGATATTGAAGCTGAGTTCGGTCACCACACCAAAGAAGAACTAGAAGGCATGGGCATTCAACGCTCTATCGCTGGTCGTGTTATGGCTAAGCGTGGTCCTTTTTTAGTGATTCAAGATGTGAGCGGTCGTATCCAGGCTTATGCGGGTAAAGATGTTCAAAAAGATTTGAAAGAGACGTTTCAGGGTTTAGATATTGGTGACATTATTGGTGTTACCGGTCAACTTCACCTGTCAGGTAAAGGCGACTTATATGTCAACATGGAACAGTATCAGTTACTGACTAAAGCATTGCGTCCATTACCTGAAAAATTCCACGGTTTAACGGATCAAGAAACACGTTATCGTCAACGTTACGTTGATTTGATCGTCAATGAAGATTCACGTAATGCTTTTATTATGCGTTCTAAAGTGGTTTCAGCTATTCGTAACTTTATGATCAAAAAAGAGTTCATGGAAGTTGAAACACCAATGATGCATAGCATTCCAGGCGGTGCTTCAGCACGTCCTTTTGCCACGCACCATAATGCATTAGATATGGCGATGTACTTGCGTATCGCGCCAGAGCTTTACCTTAAGCGTTTAGTCGTAGGTGGTTTTGAGCGAGTATTCGAAATTAACCGCAACTTCCGTAACGAAGGTTTATCACCGCGTCATAACCCAGAATTCACTATGATGGAATTCTATATGGCATACGCTGATTTCAATGACCTTATGGACTTAACCGAAGAAATGCTAAGCTCTATCGCGACTGAACTTTGTGGTTCTCCACAACTTCCATACGGCGAGCATACTGTTGATTTTGGTGGCCCTTACGCACGTTTAAGCATGTTAGATGCGATTAAGAAATACAATCCAGACAATGCTACCATTCAGTCAATGACCTATGAAGAAGTTAAAGACGTTGAATTTATGCGTACCCTTGCCAAAAGCATTGGAATGAAAATTGAGAAGTTCTGGACTTGTGGTCAATTGTTAGAAGAAATCTTTGGCGAAACCGCCGAAACTCAGCTAATGCAACCTACGTTCATTACTGGTTATCCAGCGGACATTTCACCGCTTGCGCGTCGTAATGATGACAATCATTTTATTACTGACCGTTTCGAGTTCTTTATTGGCGGTCGTGAAGTCGCTAACGGTTTCTCTGAGCTTAACGATGCAGAAGACCAGGACAGTCGCTTTAAAGCGCAGGTTGATGCCAAAGATGCCGGTGATGATGAAGCAATGTTCTATGATGCAGATTACATTACAGCACTAGAGCATGGCTTACCGCCTACAGCGGGTCAGGGTATTGGTATCGACCGTTTGGTGATGTTATTTACTAACACCCATACCATTCGTGATGTGATTTTATTCCCAGCGATGCGTCCACAGGGCTAATCTCTGTAATAAGTGTTCAAAGCTTACATAGAAAAACCAGCCAATAGGCTGGTTTTTTATGTTTAGTAAGGTCACCTAATCAAATTATGAATAATAAAAATGGCCCTTGATGGGCCATTTTTATTAAGCGAACGATATTACGATTATTGGCTAATTAAGCCATTGTTAATCGCAATAACATCATCTTCATTCAAGGTGCCTGCAGCTTGCTTTAGTGCTACGATTGAATTGATATAACCATAGCGTGCATCAGACAATTTACGCTTTGAATCATATAAATCACGGGTACGATTTAATACATCAACAATAGTACGGGTACCGACTTCAAAACCGGCTTGAGTTGCTTTTAGTGCACTTTCAGACGAGACCACTGATTGCTCATATGCTCTGATCGAACTAATAGAAGCATTAACGTTGTTAAAGTTGTTACGCACATCTTTAACGACACCACGATGAGTTTGTTCTAGTTTTTCACTGGCTTCAACATATTGATATTGTGCTTTCTTAACCTGTGAAGAAACTTTGAAGCCTTCGAAGATAGGTACACGTAAAGTAATACCAATATTAGCGTTGTCATAGTCAGGCGTAGGTTGTTGATCAAGTCCTTTAGTGTAACCCGCATCAAAATTTAGGGTCGGCATATGGCCAGCTTGATAAAGCTTAATTGTCTCACTAGCAATGTCTTTACCAATACGCTGTGCAAGTAATGATAAGCTGCTTGTTTCTGCCATTTTTAACCAGTCGCTAGAGCTAGCAGGTGCTGGAGTACCCGCTGAAAAGCGGTTGGTGTCGAGAATGTTAATTGATTTATGGTCGATACCAGTGATTTCACGCAGAGCTTCATAACTATTGGCTAACGTGTTCTCAGCTAAAATCTCTTGTGCAGAAGCTAAATCGTATTGTGCCTGAGCTTCGTGTACGTCAGTAATCGCAGTTAAACCCACAGCAAAGCGCTGCTTAGTCTGTTCAAGTTGGCGTTCGATAGCCGCTTTTTCAGCGCCTTGGAATTCAAAGTTATCTTTAGCTGTTAATACGTTGAAATAAGCATTAGTCACGCGAGTGATGAGTGACTGTAATGCTGATGCATAAGACGCATCAGCTTGCGATGCAGCCATTTCAGCAAGGTCTAAACCTACCCATGCACTGTGATCGTATATTAACTGGCTTAGTTTTACACCACCGGTAAGTCCAGCTGGTTCAACCCTTGATTCACCTTCATACTTATTCCATGCTTTGGAATAACCAACGGTTGCGCTGATTGTTGGCAGTAAAGGAGCGCGGTTTTCTTCAATGCTCTCGTATAATGCATCACGCTGAGCTTGTGCTTGCAATACAACTGGATCGCTGGTGAGAGCTTGTTGATAAATTTGCATTAAATCGTCAGCTTGTACAGTTGGCGCGAACACTGCAAACGATAACGCTGCGTATAGAGTACCCATTTTGAATTTCATTTTCTGCCCTTTTAGACAATGCTTAAATATTGTAGTTAAAGATATAACGAACTAATTATTAAACCTATCTATTATTGATGGCATTAGCCTGGATAGGTCGATTTCAGTGCACTTAATCAAATGATTAAAGTGGCAAATACTGGCAGCCTTATCGCCATGTTAAACGTGATTGCGATAAAGCTTAAATTTTGTAAACACTATTAGTTTAGAAAAAGCATAACAAATGACGGTGTCTTAACGTATTTGCATTTATGCAATATCACTTACAAAAAGTGATTTTTTTCTAAGCTTAAGTATCTTATAGTTGGCCAAAGTGAGCTTTTATTCAATAGACGTAAAATGCTACTTATTCGACTATTAAAAACTTATCGATTTAAGTCAACTTTGAAGTGTAACAGATTTTATTTCACACTAGGCAAACTCAACAATAATTCAATTCATTTCATCTTAATTATGCGGTGAATACTTTCTTAACCATATATCCATTTAACATTGGGTTTTTTATGAAAAATACAATACCGACAGTAAATTTTGATGCCGACAATGACTTTGAACTCTTGTCTAAGCGAGTGCTCTACCAAGGTTTTTTTCGGTTAGACGAATATCGCTTTAAACATAAGTTGTTTGCAGGTGGCTGGAGTGGTGAAGTCACTCGAGAAGTATTTGAGCGCGGCAATGCCGTTGTGGTATTGCCATATGATCCAATTCGAGATCAAGTCGTATTAATCGAACAGTTACGCGTGCCTGCATTAGCAACGACTAAATCAATCTGGCTTCTTGAGCTTGTGGCAGGTATGATCGAGCCCGGCGAAAAACCAGAACAAGTTGCGACAAGAGAGTTATTTGAAGAGTCAGGCTTAGTCGCTAGTCATATTGATTATATCAATAGTTATCTTGTTAGCCCCGGCGGTACAAGCGAGCGTTTTTACATGTACCTTGGGCGAGTCGATGCTAGCCAAGCAAACGGCATTCATGGACTTGATAGCGAAAATGAAGACATTAAAGTTCATGTGGTTAGCCGTGAGCAAGCTTATGATTGGGTGAAATCCGGTCGAATAGATAATGCATCAACGGTTCTGGGTATACAGTGGTTAATGTTGAATTATCAGCAATATCTGAATCAAGTGGATTAGGTTAAAACAACTGGTTACATATTTGAGGTGAAGTGAATCAATTGGCACAGCTAAGTTCGCAAGATAAGAGTAGATATCAACCCAATGTCAGTGCTTTTTTAGCATTGTGCGGGCGAAATTATGCGCTGATTTTAAAATGGTTGCCAGACGTGATTGAAACCGACACATCTTGGGTAGTTGAAGGTGAGTTTGGTTCACTGGCTATTACATTGATTGAAAACACTCGATATACCCAATTAGTTGAGATCTCGCGAAGTTTACCCCATAGCTTATTTATATCATCCCCGAAAGTGGTGGTGAGAATATATCATGATGCTCAATTAGCAGAAGTGTTAACTAGCCAACAGATTTTTAGTTTTAAACCGGTATATGATTATCCTAATATACACATGCATCAGGCAGATGAAAAATTTCAAGTGAATGCATTTTTAGAAGAACTACTTAAGATAGGTTGTCACAGCATTACTTTTTAGTGACTTGCTTGAAAACTATATATTTGGGAATTGTACGTGCTGAAACCAGCTGTTAAATACACTTTTGAGGAAAATCAATCGGTGCGATTGGTCCAGGTTACGGATCCGCATCTTTTTGCCGATCCTGAATCTCAGCTTTTAGGTGTAAACACAGCTAATAGCCTACAAGCGGTTATTGATACTTTCATGGCTTCTTCTGCAACAGCTGACTTAGTGATCGCCTCTGGTGATATTAGCCAGGATTACTCAGCCACTTCTTATCATAATTTTGTTCGCCAAATATCATCCACCAAATTACCATGCCACTACTTACCTGGTAATCATGACGATCCTCGTATGATGGCGTTACATATGCAGGGTGACAATATTTTTGGTCAGCAACGGATTATTGCTGGCAAATGGCAAATCCTCATGTTGGATTCCACGGTGCGTGGTAAGCCTGGCGGATTTATGGGGGAAGAGCAGTTTTCGATCATTGATGCCGCAATTAATGCTGAGCCAGATAAACACGTATTACTGGCCATGCATCATAATCCTATTTTGATGCAATGCGGCTGGTTAGATCAACACTGTATGGCGAATGGCAGCGACTTTATCCAAAGAGTCAGTCAATATCCACAAGTCAAAGGTTTACTCTGGGGGCATGTTCATCAGCAAGTAAACCAGCACCACCAAGGCCCACATGGGGCAATCGCATTAATGGCGACCCCTTCTACCTGTATACAATTTAAGCCTTTATCCGATCATTTTGCTTTAGATGGTGTTCAACCGGGTTATCGTTTGCTGGAGCTGCTTTGCGATGGTAGCATTCACACTGAGGTTTATCGTGTTGCAGGCGATCATTTCACACCAGACAATGAAGCCAGCGGTTACTAACTTCTTTCGACACACTTTTCAATAAGTTTTGTGAATGCGCGTTAATGTTAATTAACCGTTGCGTGAGGATATATGCTGCTTTATATACATGGTTTCAATAGTTCAAATCAGTCAGATAAAGCGCTGAAAACAGCAAAGTATATCAAGCAATATTATCCCGATTTAGTATTTTTTCAGCCACAAGTGCCAACATCCATTCATGAAGCGATGGCATTATTAACTAAGATAACCGAACAAGCATTAGCCAATGGCCAGCCACTTCGATTTATCGGCTCATCCCTTGGTGGCTATTTCGCCAGTTTTTTAGCCGAAAAGTATGGTGGCAAAGCGGTATTAGTAAACCCTGCGGTAAAACCGTATGATTTATTTGAAGAGTTTTTAGGACCCCAATATAATCCCTATATTGACGAGCATTATCAGGTACTACCTGAAGATCGTATCGCCGTAGCGCAATATGATACAAATGTCATTAACCACCCCGATAGATTCTTGGTTTTGTTGCAAACTGGTGACGAAGTGTTAGATTATCGTCAGGCTGTGCACAAGTATCATTGCTGTGAACTACATCTAGAACCTAATGGCGACCACAGCTTTGTGGGATACGAGCAACAGCTTGATAAAATTTGTCGATTTCTTCAGCTGCCTTAATAATCAATACTCTGCTTTATAGCTGAGTGAATAACAACAATGTGTGGAATATGACTAATCAATATACATCAGATGCAATTGAAGTCCTTAATGGACTTGATCCGGTTAAACGCCGTCCAGGCATGTATACCGATACAACTCGTCCTAATCATTTAGGTCAAGAAGTCATCGATAACAGTGTCGATGAAGCACTGGCTGGACATGCATCAAAAATTGAAGTGACATTACACACTGATAACTCATTAGAAGTGACCGATGATGGCCGCGGTATGCCAGTCGACATTCACCCTGAAGAGGGTATTCCCGGGGTTGAGCTTATTCTCACCAAGCTGCATGCGGGTGGTAAATTTTCCAATAAGAACTATCAATTCTCGGGCGGTTTACACGGAGTGGGTATTTCTGTTGTTAATGCTCTTTCTACGCGGGTTCAGATAACCGTTCGTCGTGACGCTCAAATCTATGAAATGGCCTTTGAAAATGGCTTCAAAGTCGAAGAGTTAACTGTAACAGGGACTTGTGGTCGTCGTAATACTGGCACCAGCGTTCATTTCTGGCCAGATAGTAGCTATTTTGATTCTGCCAATTTTTCAACCACTAAGCTTATTTATATTCTACGAGCCAAAGCAGTATTGTGCCCAGGGCTTAGAATTAAATTCACCAATAAACACAACGGTGAAGTCCACGAATGGTTTTATGAAAGTGGCTTAACAGATTATTTAAAAGAAGCCGTTAAAGATTCGGTTTTATTGCCAGAAGAGCCTTTTGTCGGCAGTTTTAAGGGCGATTTAGAAGCTGCAGAATGGGCGATTACCTGGCTACCTGAAGGTGGCGAAAGCTTAACAGAAAGTTATGTAAACTTAATTCCTACCCCATTAGGGGGCACCCATGTTAACGGCTTTAGACAAGGTCTATTAGAGTCGATGCGTGAGTTCTGTGAGTTTCGCAATTTAGTTCCCCGTGGTATTAAGCTGTCACCTGAAGATATTTGGGATAAAGCGGCGTTTATTGTATCAATCAAAATGCAAGACCCTCAATTTGCCGGGCAAACGAAAGAGAAACTCTCTAGCCGTCAAAGTTCAGCATTTGTATCGGGCATTGTGCGTGATGCATTTTCATTATGGCTTAATTCTAATACCGATCTTGCTGAACAATTAGCTGAATTATGTATTAGCAACGCTCAGCGTCGCCTTAAAGCCGCTAAAAAAGTGGCCCGTAAAAAAGTCACTTCAGGGCCGGCGTTACCGGGCAAGTTAACCGACTGTTCGGGTCAAGACCCTATGCGCGGCGAGCTATTTTTAGTGGAAGGTGACTCTGCTGGTGGCAGTGCCAAACAGGCTCGAGACCGTGAGTTTCAGGCGATTATGCCTCTGCGGGGTAAAATTTTAAATACCTGGGAAGTGGATTCTTCTCAAGTATTGGCTTCTCAAGAAGTACATGATATTTCTGTCGCGATAGGTTGCGATCCTGATAGCGCTAATATCGATGAATTGCGCTATGGTAAAATTTGTATTCTAGCCGATGCTGACTCGGATGGTTTACATATTGCCACCTTACTTTGCGCATTGTTTTTAAAGCATTACCGAGTGTTAGTCGAAAAAGGCCACGTGTATATTGCCATGCCACCGTTATTTCGTATCGACTTAGGCAAAGAAGTTTTTTATGCCTTAGATGAAGCAGAAAAAACCGGTATTTTAGATCGTATTATCGCTGAAAAGAAAAAAGGTAAAGTTCAAGTCACTCGATTTAAAGGTCTAGGTGAAATGAACCCATTACAATTACGCGAAACAACCATGGACCCTAATACCCGTCGCTTAGTGCAGCTCACCATAGGTGATGATGATGGCACTGATGCATTAATGGATATGCTACTTGCCAAAAAACGTTCATCTGATAGAAAGAGTTGGTTAGAAACTAAAGGTGACTTAGCTCAGGTTTAAGCTGATGCTTTATTGAGAAAGTTTACTGAGACCATTGATTAAATGGGTTTTTGACCGCCAATAATAAAAATTAGAGGCAAATGAATAATTACATGTTGTATATCAAATCGAAATCATTCGAGCTCAATTGGCAATGGGCGGCAAAAGCTTGTGCATTATTTGGTTTTAGCACAATGCTTGTTAGCCAAGTTCATGCCGCTCAATCTGTAATGATTACTGTGACCAAAGGTTTTGGCCTGTCTTTATATGCCTCTGATTTAGGCGATATTAAACAAATGGCATTAGGTGAGCATGGCACCTTATTTGTTGGTTCGCAAAAAAATGGCACCATTTACGCATTGGTCGATAATGATCAGGATGGCCAGGTAGATAAACGATATGTTATCGCCAGAGGGCTTGAAAACCCTGACGCTCTAGCATTTTATAAAGGCGATCTTTATGTCAGTGAAGAAGACAGAATTATCAAATATGAAGAGATTGAAGATCGTTTACGTCGCCCATCACGTGCTAAAGAAGTCTACTCAAATCTACCTGACCTAGAGAAACGCTATAGCCGCGCGATGCGTTTTGGCCCAGATGGACGATTATATGTAGCCTTAGGTATGCCCTGTAATGTGTGTGAAGCACCAGCTCCCTATGGCAGTGTGCTAGCGATTAATGTGCAAACCGGTGCTAGTGAGCAAGTTGCCTTAGGTATTCGCAGTGTAACGGGTTTTGATTGGGAACCTGGCACTAACCAAATGTGGTTTGCGGATTTAGGCCGCAACTGGATGGGCGACAATTTACCCGCCGATGAGATTAATCGACTGGACATAAAAGGCACTCATTTTGGCTTTCCCTACATACATGCAAGTGATGTCAAAGAACCCGCATATGATAAGCCAACCAATTTAAAAATTACTCCACCTGTTTTTGAATTACCGGCCCATGTCGCCCCAACCGGATTACATTTTTATACCGGCACTCAGTTTCCAGAGCGTTATCAACAGCAGTTATTTGTGGCTGAAAATGGTTCATGGAACCGTTCAAGTAAAGTGGGCTATCAAATAGTGATGCTGGCACTAGATAACAGCCAGCCGAAAACAACGATTGCACACCGGGAAACCGTAGTGAGCTTTTTAGACGGAGAGTTTCCCGTCGCCCGACCATTTGATTTGCTAACCGCACCAGATGGCGCAATTTATATTTCAGATGACTTAAAGGGCAATATATACCGTTTGTTCTATAAAGCCACTGATCCAATACAGGAAAGCACAGATGAGTGATGCGATTGAATTAAGCCTAGATGGCGTTGAGCAAATGCCTTTACGCCGATTCACCGAAGAGGCTTATTTAAATTATTCAATGTACGTGATCATGGATCGTGCATTGCCGCATATTGGTGATGGTTTAAAGCCAGTACAGCGTCGTATCATCTATGCCATGAGCGAACTTGGCCTTAATGCGCAATCTAAGCCTAAAAAGTCCGCTCGTACTGTCGGTGATGTGTTAGGTAAATATCATCCCCATGGTGACAGCGCGTGTTATGAAGCTATGGTATTAATGGCACAGCCTTTCTCATATCGTTATCCGCTAGTAAAAGGTCAAGGTAACTGGGGTGCCCCAGATGATCCTAAATCGTTTGCGGCGATGCGTTATACCGAAGCGACTCTGTCCAAGTTTTCAGAAGTATTATTGTCAGAGTTAGCCCAAGGCACTGTAGAGTGGGGCGTTAACTTTGACGGCACCATGAAAGAGCCTAAAACATTACCTGCTCGACTACCGCATATTTTATTAAACGGCATCACCGGTATTGCAGTCGGTATGGCAACCGATATTCCGCCGCATAATGTGCGTGAATTAGTCTCTGCCTGTGTTGAGTTATTAGACAACCCTAAAACCGATTTAGCACGTTTAATGGAACTGGTCCCTGGGCCAGATTATCCAACCGAAGCAGAAATTATTACCCCAAGTGCTGATATTGCCAAAATTTACGAAACCGGTCGTGGCTCAATTAAGATGCGCGCGGTATACAGTATTGATAATCATGAAATTATCATCACATCACTGCCACATCAGGCGGGTAGTGGCAAAATTCTAGAGCAAATTGCCTTGCAAATGCAGGCCAAAAAGCTGCCAATGGTAAGTGATTTACGTGACGAATCTGATCATGAAAATCCTGTGAGGTTAGTCGTTGTGCCGCGCTCAAATCGAGTTGATTGCGACCAATTAATGACCCATCTATTTGCTACAACGGATTTAGAGAAAAGCTTTCGCATCAACTTAAACGTGCTTGGACTTGATGGTCGCCCGCAGGTGAAAGGCCTGCTGACCATGTTAACTGAATGGCTAGAGTACCGCGTGTCTACGGTGACCCGTCGTTTACAATTCCGTTTAGACAAAGTGATTGCACGTCTGCATATTCTTGAAGCCTTAATGGTCGCGTTTTTAAACATCGATGAAGTGATTGAAATTATTCGCTTTCATGATGACCCTAAAGCGGAGTTAATGGCTCGTTTTAACTTAAGTGACAAACAAGCTGAATCCATTTTAGAGTTAAAACTACGTCACCTTGGCAAGCTAGAAGAATTTAAAATCAAAGCTGAGCAAGATGAGCTAATGGCCGAGCGTGACAAGCTAGAACTGATTTTAAGTTCAGATCGCCGCTTAAAAACCTTAGTCAAAAAAGAGCTAATTCAAGATGGTGAAACATTTGGTGACGATCGTCGCTCGCCAATTATTCAGCGTAAAGAGTCAAAAGCACTCACCGAACAAGAACTTATTCCAACAGAAGCCGTTACCGTTGTACTTTCTGATAAAGGCTGGGTACGTTGTGCTAAAGGCCATGATGTTGACCCAGAAAGCTTAAGCTATAAAGCGGGTGACAGTTATTTGTGCAGCGCCATAGGCAAAAGTAATCAAGCGGCAGTATTTGTCGACTCATCAGGTCGTGCATTTGCCACCGACAGCCATACTTTACCATCGGCTAGAAGCCAGGGCGAACCGATCACGACTCGCTTTAATATGGCGCCTGGCGCTGTGATGCGACATGTCATTATGGGCGAAGATGAGCAGTGTTATCTATTAGCCAGTGATGCGGGTTATGGCTTTATTGGTGCTTACTCAGACATGGTCAGCCGTAATAAAGCGGGTAAGGCTTTGTTATCTTTACCAGCTAATGCGCAGGTGCTAACACCTAAGCTTATTACTAAAGGTGCTGATGATGCTTTATTAGCCATCACTAGTGAAGGGCGTATGCTGATGTTTAGTTTAGATGCCTTGCCACAATTATCTAAAGGTAAAGGCAATAAAATTATTGGTATTCCAACCGAGCGAGCCAAAAACCGTGAAGAATTATTGATGCACTTAAATGTAGTACCAAGTGGTGCAGCGGTTACCCTTTGGGCTGGTAAGCGTAAACTCACCCTTAAAGCCAGTGATTTAGAACACTACCGTGGAGAACGTGGCCGACGTGGCGCTAAACTGCCAAGAGGCTTGCAGCGAGTAGACAGCGTTGAAATTGAAGCTATGGGTACTGTCAGTGATAATAACGTAATTGATAAGCTGGACATTGAAGAGTAATTTATCGAATCAAAGTCAGCAGTTAAATACTGACTCGCTATACAAGGCTTAATGCAAAAAAGCTCACGTTGTTAACGTGAGCTTTTTTGTTGATTTATAATGATGATTTTCAGTGAGAGGGAGTAAAAAATTCAGCCAAAATGCTTGTTCTAGACAAGTATAAACATTAGGCGATTTTAACTATTTTTTCCGCATTACCGTGGTGGCCATCACGCTTCCAATCTACATCTAATAGCTCCGCGCCTGACAAACTAAATGCCTGACCAAACCCTTTAACATATAAACCCTGGTGTGGATTGAGCTTAAATAGATTAAAGTCGGTTAGCACTGCTAAATTATCAATCATCTCGCCAAAACGTGCAGATAATGCCGCCACACCTTTGGTAAATGCTTCACTGTCACGGGTAACTATTTCAGCAGTTGCATCGAAAGTTAAGCGTTTACGGGCAAATACACTTTTACACTCTGACTCATCCTCAACTAACATCACCGACAGTTTTTGACTGACTTTTAAATTAGTGCCATGGCGAGCCATTTCACTCACTAAAATATAAAAGCCATCATCAGCGAGGGCAAACGGTGCATAACTAGCATTAGGTATACCATCGATGTCTTGGGTAGCAAGCTGTAGGCTTAAACGTTGCCCTTTAAATTCCTCAATTTCTGGTAGTAGCTTTTCTCGTAAACGTTGATCTTTATCTGCCGACATCAGGATTTTCTCCTCTGTATTGATACGTTGTCTAATCGTTTTATCATTGAGCTGCACAGCAAGTACTGCTCAACTAAGTGCTTTAAGCTTTGGGTTACACGTTGTTTTTTAATGCCTGAAAACGTGCAACTTGATCGCTTAGCAATACGCGTTGTTGATCTCGGCCTAAATACACTTTAAAAATCACTTCACCTTGCTGGCCAAAAAAGTTAATTGAATGACTTTCTGACCCGCGAAATGGCTTACTGATAAGTGCAATTGTGCTCACATCGTCCAATTTTAAATGGCCGTGTAAACCATCACCTTTGGTGATTAAGTTGTAGTACCCATGCGCGTATTTTCCTTTTGGGAATGGCCCTTTAAACTCAAAAACACTGCCTGATATCGAGATTATCGTCGTCATCGGCCCCCATTCTGGTAGTGAGGTCAGTAAGGTATCTTTTTCAGTGAGCGGCAATAAAGCCAACTGCTCTGTAGGTAAAGCCAGTACCACCTCAAGTTCAGTGGCATTTAATTCGGCAGCCACTTGTGCGGGCATTGCCGCTGGGTTGTCATTTAAATACTGCTTAATTATGTCGACTGATATCGCCATGGAATAGCTCCAATGTGTTGGTTAATGTGCGAGATATCATCATTAGAATGAATAACGTGCCGCTAATTTGAAGTTTCTTCCTTGTTCGTACAAGGTTTGCCATGCTTGGCGATATTCTTCATCACCGATATTTTCAATGGCAAAGTCGACACGTAAACCTTCAAAGGTGCCCATCGCAGGCTCCCAGGCTACGTAGACATCCCATAGGGTGTATGAGTCATATTGTTGCTTGTTGGCTGTGGGTAATTGATCTTGTTCTGCAACGTAATTAACACGTGTGCCCAATTTCATATCGCCTTCCATGATAGATTGCGATAAATCAAAGCCGATTTTTTGAGCCGGAATATTTGATAAATATTGGTCAGTGGTTTTATCTTTACCTTCTGTTTGACCGTAGTTAACCGCTAGGCGAGTTTGTTGATAGCGATAACGAGTTGTGAATTCAAAACCCGTTAATTTGGCTTCATCGACGTTATCCCACGAGGTTGTTTGCTCAAGCCCAGGAATACCATGAAGCGGGTTAGATACGGTTTGCTCGATAAAATCATCCACATCATTACGGAACACGCTTAAGGTCATGGCTAATTCATCATCACCCGCTAAGTTAGTAAAGCGCATATCGGCCTTAATCTCTTTATTTTGTGCTTTTTCAGCACGTAAATTTGGATTGATTTGGAAGGTATTGCATAAGCCATTAGGTAAGAATCTTGGAATGGACGGAATACAATAATGTGAACCTGTTGAATACATTTCTTCCATGCTTGGGGCGCGAAATGCTTCATCATATCGTGCACTTAAAGTGAGCCATTTAGTGGCGTCCCACATTAGACCAAGGGAAGGGCTTAATGCATTGTCATCAGACGACAGGTTTAAGTTATTACTTTGATTTTTAAAGGTGTCATAACGTACCGCGGCATCTAAAGCTAAGTTGTCGGTTAATGCGATATCGGCTTTGGTAAAGGCGCCCCAAACCGACGTTTCACCATCAATACTATCAGGACGTTGACCCACTTGATTATAGTCGTCACGGACAGTATTAATCTTGTCTTGATAACCATCAACACCATAGGTCAGTACAGTAGAAGCAAACGTTGAGCTATTATTTAAGCTAAAACCTATAGTTTCAAATTCAGTGGTATCGAATTGACCTTTAGTCACGCGATCCTCGTCAAAGCGAGTATTGTTCCAATAAACGGCGCTATTAAGATCAAGTAATAAGTTGTCAGTGGGATTAACTGTGTAGGCCACAGTGACATTTTGATCTTGGGTATTACGTTGGACGAGTGGCACCGAACTGCCGACATTCGTCGAGGGGTTACTTGGGACTAATTCGTCGTTATCAGCAAGTCGTGCTGAAAATTGCAGACGCTGATCATCGGTTAGTTGCCAACCTAATTTGGCTAAGCCACTTGTGGATTCTGCTGCACTGTTTTCAAGGGCTTGGTCATTGCCTATTTTGACGTTGTTACTGTCGTGATAGCTGCCACTTAATAGCCAATCAATTTGATCCGCTAAACCGTAAATGGTGCCACTGGTTTTAATTTTATCACCATTATTTTCAAAACCTTGCTTAATGTAGCCACCAAACTTGTCGTCTTGCTCTAAAAAGTCCTGAGCTGATTTAGTATTTTGCGCCACAACGCCGCCAATTGCGCCACTGCCCCACAAACTACTTGCTGGGCCGCGTATTACTTCAATTGAGCTGAGTAACTCAGGGTCCATAAAGTAGCTACCACGATGACCAGAGTTAGTGTTCTGACGTGCGCCATCAATAGTTTGTAACACTCGTTGACCACTTAATCCTCGAATTTCAACACCTTGAGATGAAGCGCGAGGGCCATTGGTAACGTTAACGTTAGCTTGATTTTTCAATGCATCTGCAACAGAAGAGGGTTGCGACTCTTGTATATTATCTTCGCTTATCACCACGACACTGCGGCTAGTATCGGAGACTTTTTCGTGAATACGCGTTGCGGTAACCAATACTTCATCAAACTCAGTAACAGTCTTATTTTCGTGTGCATATGCGGTGGTACTGAAAACCATTGCCATTGCTACAACGAGTGGCTTTTTGGTCATTGTTAAATCCTTAAAGTCATAAACTTGTAATATTGTTGAGTACGCGGTGCAATCACAATGCTGATAAATGCAGTTTTGTTAACAAGCTATTGAGCAGAAAATGTGAGGTTACTTAAGCACTAAACGTAATCATTGACGGGTTATTTCCGCACTCTACCTGATAACAAAATATAGATCAAATGAAAATCATTATCATTTGCGATCTCATTATTGTTAATGTATATTCTGCTTATTAAATATAATCTTTCGACATAAACCACTGTAATTAATAGGTTTGTAAAGAATGTAAACATTCTGAATATGACTTACTTTAATGGGAAGTGTTGATTTTTGACCACACAGATACTGTAGAAGAATATTGCTGATGACGCCTAAACGATATTTTGCTTTTGGATGTATAACGATTTTAATTCAAGGGGGAGTACTTGCCTCTCAAGTGAGTGAGTCGACTATTCAGCTATCTGAAGGTGCTGCAATGGGCGTAAAGCAAGCGGTCAGTGTCGTTATAGCTATGCAAGCTAGCACTCAAGCTCAACGTACGGTTAACGCTGCAAAAGAACCGACTCAAATTGATGAGCCTATCGTAGAAACCGCAGTTAACCTTAAACCTATCGTTAAGGTTAAATCAACGGCTCATACCATGGTGACGCCTGGGGTTAACCCTGAAAAGATTATAGCAGCGGTTAAAACCGTCCAACCTTTATCTAAATCTACCATTCAACCCGCTATTGATGCAGAGGTTATGAAAGCTGATATCGATGATTCAACGCTTACTTATTTGGCTAGCCTTGCTGCGGAGACTTTGCCGCAAAAAAACTCAGAATCCGCTTCGCTTGGTGTCACTCAGCAAACAGTGGCCTTGCCACAACCGACATTTTCAGCGCCTCCGGCACAGCCCCATTACCCTAAAGCAGCCCGTAAACGTGGCTTTGAGGGCACAGTGACTGTGGAAGTGATGTTTAACCAAATTGGTGAGCAGTTATCGCTCACGCTGGTGGATAGCTCGGGATATAACTTACTTGATGCCGCAGCGATAGATGCGGTTGAGCAATGGCAGTTTTCCGCTCCGACACCGCAAACCGCTTATGCATATACGGTTAGAGTGCCAGTGAAATTTGCACTTAATTAGTCTCAACAGAGGAAACCAATATGTCTCAATCATTATATTTGCAGCTTTCAGACCAGTTAGGCTATCTAACTTGGCCAATGATTATCTGTGCTTCTTTAACGCTGTTAATTGTGCTTGAACGTGTTGCACTTATTATCAACGAGCTATTAAACCGTGATGCATGGCTGACAGAGCTAAGGCAACAAGCCCGCAGTGCGACACCCGAGAAACGGCAGCAACTTATCACCTTATTAAGCCAAGGCCGTAGCATGCTAGCACAAGGAAGCGCATTGCTGTTATCCCATGGTGGACAGCCCCGTTTAATGCGTGAAGAAATCTTAAACATGTGGTTATTAAAGCAAAAAGATAAACTGCAATCCGGTTTAAAGGTATTGCACATTATTGGTGTTATCACCCCGTTACTTGGCTTATTAGGCACGGTACTTGGGCTGATTGAAATGTTCACTCAATTAGGGTTATCAAATGGCCCAGTGACCCCGTCACAATTAGCCACTGGCTTGGGGCTTGCGATGAATACCACTGCGGCAGGATTGATTATTGCCGTACCCGCAATTACCTTGTCGAATTTATTGGGTTTGTGGGCTGACAAGCGTTGTAACCATATCGCCCATGGATTAAATCAATTGAATCTGTGGCTAGAGGGTTTTGATCAGGCGTTAAGTATTGGCTCTGATGAACCCTATCGAAAAGTATCAGCTATTGTTCGCGCCCAGATGACTAATGCATCAACACCAATGACAACTGAATTAACGGAACCAAATAGATGATCTGCGCAGAGACACCTGCTGGACAATCTAGTACTGGGATAGATTTAACCGCACTTATCGACATTATCTTTATTGTGTTGGTGTTTTTATTACTGACGGCAAATACCCAGCTGCTGACATTACCCGTCGAGATACCTACTGAAGCTAATTCTGAATTAACAGCCTTGTCTCAGGAGCAGCATATCGCGATCAATATTTTAGCCACTGAGCCGTACTGGGCATTAGAGGGTGAAACATTTACTAATTTTGATCAATTTGAAGCCGCTTTTATTCATATATTGAATGATACCCCTGATATCCGCGTGGTGGTGGCAGCAGATAAGAATGCGCCTGTTCAGCCGCTAATGACGCTATTAGCCTTATTGCAACGACAACAAATTAGTAATACTCAAATTTTAATGGAACCGTAACGGTAGCCATCATATAGGCGATTCAGCACGATTTATTTATTCGGAGTTAAGTTATGTTCAAGCTACCCCAGTTATCGCAGACACAACAGCTATCTGTGTTGAGTTCAAACAAGTCATTACCCACCAATATGATGAGGATGACCGCACTGCTTGTTAGCATCGTTTTTGGACAAGCAGCTATTTTTAGCCAAGCTGCAATCGCTGAAAATCGGGTTGTCAGCGCTGGCGCTGGCATCACCGAACTTGTGTTAGCTTTAGACGCTGGTAATGAGTTAGTGGGTGTCGACTCTACAAGTCATATACCCGCTGCGCTAGATTCTGTAGCAAAGCTGGGTTATCACCGAATGTTGTCTGCGGAAGGCATTTTGGCACTCTCACCGAGTTTACTCATCGGCTCAGATGCCATGGGGCCTAACAGTACGCTTGAGGTACTGAGTAGCGCAAACGTTAAGGTGGTGAGTTTACCTAGTGCAGAGACTGAGGCTGAGCTGCTAAGTCATGTTGATCAAATAGGAGAGTTACTGTCCCGTAAGGCGCAGGCGGTTGAGTTAAAAGAAGAAATTGTACTTTCATTTAGTCGATTGAATGCTAAACAGCAGCAAATAGCCCAATTAGGCGAGGCACCTAAAGTACTATTTTTATTATTACAACCCGACAGGCCCGCTCGTGTCGGCGGTAATGGCACCGCTGCTGACATTATTATCAACTTAGCAGGTGGACAAAATATTGCAGGCTTTGACGGCTACAAAAGTGTTTCACAGGAAGGGATTTTAGCGCTCCAGCCTGATGTGATTCTTATTTCAAACCGCAGTGACACTGAGTCAATCGATCCCGCTAATGAACTGCTTCAAGCCATGCCTTTACTTAAACACACCCCAGCGGGTGAGCATAATCAAGTTAGCAGTCTGCCATCTCAAGCATTACTGGGTGGGCTGGGCTTAAGTGCCATAGTGGCGGCGGATAAACTGGTTAGCGATTTTATTATGATGAAAAAGCGTTCATAACAGGCATAGTAAAAGTCGACTTTACTAAGGAATTCCATGGAAAATCAACGCTGGCTTTGCCCTTGTCTATTTACTGCATTGGTGGTTACCAGTCTGTTATCTGTCAGCATTGGGCCGTTACAAATTAGTCCGATGACCAGTTTCAACGCTATGGTGAATTGGGCTACCCAACAAGACTTTACCAGTGTTGCGCCACATGAGCAGCTAGTGATTAATAATGTGCGTTTACCACGTACCTTACTAGCACTTGCTGTTGGGGCAACGCTTGCTCAATGCGGGGCCGTCATGCAGGGCTTGTTTGGTAATCCTTTAGCTGACCCTGGCATTATTGGTGTGTCATCCGGCGCCGCTTTAGGTGCAGCTATTTGTATTGTGCTATTTCCACATGGCGGCGAATACCTAGTGGCTTTCAGTGCTTTTTGTGCTGGGTTACTGACCACTTTAGTGGTGTATCGATTGGCGTCCAGCCCTAGTGGTACTTCTGTCGTTTTACTGCTGCTTTCTGGCGTTGCGGTTGCCGCTTTAGCTGGTGCAGGTATTGGTGTACTGACTTATATGGCCAGTGACATGGCGTTACGTGATTTAACCCTGTGGCAAATGGGCTCAGTTGCCGGTGCGCAGTGGCATTATGTGATCCTGAGTTTAGTCGCATTAGCCGTCATCAGTTGGCAGTTTAATCAAAATGCTAAGGCACTTAATGCATTATTACTCGGTGAAGCTGAAGCACGCCATTTAGGTTTAGATGTCGATAAACTCAAATTTAAGCTAATTGTACTGTGTGCAATAGGGGTGGGAATTGCTGTCGCTGCAACAGGGATTATTGGCTTTATTGGTTTGGTTGTGCCGCATTTAGTCAGAATGCTGATTGGCCCGGATCATCGTTTATTATTACCTTTAAGCGCTATTCTAGGCGCCGCCTTGTTAGTCATTGCTGATATAGGGGCTCGCTCAATCGTAGCGCCATCTGAGCTGCCGGTCGGGCTAGTTACCGCTTTACTCGGCGCGCCATTCTTTATTGTTCTGCTTCTTAAACAGCGTAATAAGTTAGGGTGATATGCTGAAAAATTTAACGATGAAACCTTCACCGTCTAATGCGGTATCGGCAAATACTAATGCTAAGGCTAATGCGCGAACCGTGACTGTGAGCATGACCAATTTATCAGTTAATATAGCTAAAAAAACCGTCCTTCAAGATATTAATCTTGAGCTACATTCAGGGCAGGTGACCGCTTTACTCGGGCCAAATGGGGCTGGTAAATCAACTTTATTAAAGAGCTTATGCCAAGAAGTCTCTTTAGCTAGCGGGCAGATATCTGTTCTAGGGCGCTCGCTTAAGGATTGGGATCGTGCGCAACTGGCCAAGTCATTAGCTGTATTGCCACAACATGCCTCATTGACGTTTCCTTTTAAGGTATTTGAAGTGGTTCAAATGGGGTTATATCCACTGACACTAAGTCAACAAGAGGGTGATATTTTAGTCGTTCAACAATTAGATAAAGTGGCTTTGTCAGCGCTGAAAGATCGACGCTACCCAACGCTTTCAGGGGGTGAGAAACAGCGGGTGCAACTAGCACGAGTATTGGCTCAGCTTGCTCAAGCTGGCAGTTCTCCTATTTTACTGTTAGATGAACCGACCTCTGCGTTAGATTTAGCGCAGCAACATAGGGTGTTAGCTTTGTCGAGATCGTTAGCGCTGGATCATAACTACTCAGTTATTGTGGTATTGCATGATCTTAATCTCGCTTCTCGTTATGCGGATAGATTAGTGATTTTGAATCAAGGGATTGTTGTGGGAGATGGCAGCCCTAGTGAAGTATTAACGGCAGATATAATTAATCAGGTCTGGCAGTACAATCCATTAATTATCAAAGAGTCTGAACATTCGACACCGCTATTCTTTTAGCTGGATGGATTGAAATATGGAAGTGATAAATTATTATCGAAATAAGATGATATAAATAAAAAATGCAGCCATCTGGCTGCATTTTTATTGAATCAGGGGCTTTAAATAATCTTGTGGTTTAGGCCACTTCGTAGAAGTTTGGCTCGAACTCTAATTGAGTGCTAATAATCTGGCTTGCCATTCTGGCACATTTACCACATTGATCCGCGACGCCTAAACGTTTTCTAACATCAGCTAACGAGCAATCGCCTTGGCGAACTGCTTCTTTAATTTGCTTATCTGTAATTGCATGACAAAGACAAACGTACATATTAGCCTCTAGAACTCAGATGAAAAAGGGATATCAATATAGTCATTCCCTTGGATGAATCTAATTCTAAATGAAAACGGTTATCATTGGCAATAACTTTTTGGATAAAAATACGACATTTATTGTTTTTATACTGTCTGCAATATAAGGTGTTAAATTAAGCTACTGATCTTTAATAGCCTTTATCAAAATCGACAATAAAATTTAATGGTTGTTGATTTTGCCATAACTGATAATTGCTGCTAAATAGCGCAACAATTTGCTCGGGGAAGCTCGGTGCAGCGATATGAGGAGTAATAATAGCATTAGCACATGACCAAATTGGGTGCGTTTTAGGCAAGGGTTCTTGACTAAATACGTCCAAAATAGCCTGTTGATTTGGTGTTTGATTTAATTGAACTGTGAGTGCATCTAAATCGAGCACATTGCCACGTCCTAAATTGAAAATGATGGCTTCTGGTTTTAGTAAGCTTAAGTTTTGCTGGTCGAGAATATTATCGGTGTAGGGGGTATTAGGTAAAATACTGGCCACTACATCGGCTTGACTGAGGTGTTGAGCTAAGTTATCAATACTATCGACCCGATCAAATCCATAGGCTACAGTACCTAATCGATTTATCCCTGTTACTGTCATCCCAAAATGCTTCGCTGTTGCTGCAATATGTTGTGCTATTGAGCCTGTGCCAAGTAGCAGTAGATTTTGACCCTGCAGCGTTCTATAACCTCCTGGTAACCAATTTTTTTGCTGCTGTTGCTGTTTATACTTAAGGTGCTCACGCTGGTGAGCAAGTAAATAACCAAATAGATACTCACTCATTAACGAGCCAAAAATACCTCTAACATTCGTCAGTAGATAATCACGTCTCAGTGTTGGCATGACAAGTTTATCTACACCCGCGAAGGTTGATTGCAGCCAACGTAAATTTTTAGCCTGACTAATTAATGGTGCAGCAAGAGCGGGTTCGGCAAACCAAATATCGGCTTCAATAATACTGTCTGACTCGTTATTTAAGATGACTAAATCGGGTAAGTTGCATTGGGTTATTAACTCTCGATAAATTTCATTTTCGCGCGTCAGTAACAGTAACTTATTGGCCATGATGGATTAATCCATTTAATGTTCGTTAACGGTAGATAGCAGTATATTAGGCATGGGGCATAACGGAATCAAATTATATAAACTTTAAATTATCAGAATAGGGGGGTAAATCAACTCGCCTAATTCATACCATAAAATAACCTCAGATATAAAAAAACCGAGCATAGGCTCGGTTTTATTTTATCGTACCATATGTGATGGTCGATAATTAATCTTCTAAGTGACCACAAAAACGATAGCCTTCACCGTGGATGGTCGCGATGATTTCAGGCGTATCAGCTAAGCTTTCAAAGTGCTTACGAATACGACGAATGGTGACATCAACAGTACGATCATGTGGCTTAAGCTCACGGCCAGTCATTTTCATTAGTAGATCTGCACGGGTTAATATTTTGCCCGGGTTTTCTACAAAGTGAAGCATGGCACGGAATTCACTGCGTGGTAACTTGTAAGATTCACCCTGTGGATTAACTAATGAGCGGCTATTAATCTCTAAGCTCCAGTCATTGAAACGGTAGTATTCAACAGACCCTTTCTCTTCGCTCTCAGTGACGGCACTGTTTACACGAGTTAATAAGTTACGCGCACGAATGGTTAATTCGCGTGGGTTAAATGGCTTAGTGATGTAATCATCAGCACCAATTTCTAGTCCTAAAATTTTATCAACTTCGTTATCACGACCGGTTAGGAAAATTAAGCCGATATTGTTGATTTCACGAAGTTCGCGCGCTAATAACAAACCATTTTTACCTGGTAGGTTGATGTCCATCACCACGAGGTTAATTTTATTTTCAAGCATGGCTTTGTGCATTTCAGCGCCATCATTAGCTTCAGTAACAACATAACCTTCAGCTTCAAATATGCTACGTAGGGTATTACGGGTTACAGCTTCGTCTTCAACAATTAAAATATGTGGATTTTGCATAATAAAATTACCTAAAAATTAATAAAATTTGTTATCTAGCATTGGGCTAGTGTTTACGTACGCTTAACTGCATACGTTAGAAATTCTGGATTATTGGTGTTTAACATTGTCTGCCTTGAATTTAAACACTCTCTTATTCTCTAATGTTTTTAATTGCTATTTTAAGCAATAGCTTAGAGTGAGTTTTACTAAGACTTAAAAAACCTTTCATCATGGCAACAATACGTACCGCTGTAGACTGTGAACCTAAAGATAGTTAAAAGTTCCTATTTAGACATAACTAAAATGAAATTTTTAAACAGACACCTAACAATATGACAGTAATTTTACGGCGGTAAAGTCTTAGCTTAATAGTATTAATCGTAAAAATTTGCCTTAAAAGCTGCTTTTTGTGACGATCAATCAGTAAGTGACGGCTATTGTACCCTTTATTTGCATTTGTTAACAAATGAAATGTTAAAAAAAATAATTTATTAAGTATAAAAAATGAGTGTGATTATGCTTAGTTAATTGATTTAAAACGGTTAAATTTATATTTTGTTGCTGTTAAATTTACATTTCTTTCGCTATTAAATTCTTTCTGCTACACTCTTTTGGGCTTATTTAGTGGGATTTATTATGCAAAATGTTATCGATACTGTGTGGCAGGACTATCAAAAAACGCACTTTTTGCTAACCCAGTCATTATCACCTGATTTTTCTTTCGCTATTATTACTGCTCATAACCCATTAGGGTGCTTACTTACCCCAAGTCAAAACCGCCTGTTAGATCGTGAACTGCAACTAAAAATCCTTCAATATCAAAGCCCTTACCGTTGCTTAATGGGGGTAGCACCTGATTTGTCACATGTTGAAAAAAGTTGGGCTGTTTTTATTGATAAAAATCAAGCTGTTGAGTTAGGTCGAGAGTTTAAGCAACATGCAATTTACTATGTTAATCAAGGCTTGTTATCGCTTGTAGCCTGCTTTGATCAGCACAAAAGTGAGGTGCAAATGGGGGCCTTTAATCAACGTTTACGTTTAGTCAGTGATTTCCCTGAATGTTGTTAAACTGCTTTATTTTCATTTGTTAATTTTTAATTGGGACAATAAATTTAACAAATGAGTGTGATGAGCTAATACCAACGACTGATTTTGTATTAAAGCTCTGTTTACCTCACTATTTGCATTCTGCATTTACAATGTCATCTTTATCATGCCCATAACTTACCCAAAACCACATCTAATCGCTTTTTTACTGCCAAATCCTCATTGTACGTTACTGCAAATAATGCATTTGTTTATTTTTACTCAACTTGCAATCTTGCGCATTGACTTAACCCTAGGTTTATTGTTATTTTGCTGGTCCCTCCTTAGGGAGGCACAGAAGAGGAGCGTTAACTAGGTAGTAAGCTTGAGGAAGACCAATTCCCATGACAGCTTATGAGGGAGATTAACGCCGAGATACAATAAGATTTGGTTAACTTATTTATCGGTCGCTTAGGTTGAATCCTAGCGATTGTCACCTGTTATTTGGTGGAGAGCTTCTGGTGGTGATTGCTGTTTCCCTTCTTTAAGGGTGCGTTATCTTTGCACCAGGCTCTTCGAACGAAGTTTAGTTCGGAGTGTATTATATGTCGTTAAATCAATTAGTTGCAGCCAAGTTTGGCGGAACCTCTGTTGCTGATTTCTCAGCGATGAGTCGTTGTGCTGATATCGTTTTATCTAATCCTAATACCCGTTTAGTGGTGGTCAGTGCATCTAGCGGTGTAACCAACTTATTAGTTGAACTTACCAGTGCTAATGTCAACGACGAACGTCGTCTAAGCTTGCTTAAACAAGTTGCCCAAATCCAATATCGTATTATTGATGAATTGAGCCAGCCACAGGACATAGCTGCGCAAATTGATAAGCTTTTAAGCCGTATGTCTGTGTTAAGTGAATCATTAATTCTTGATCGCAGTAAAGCGGCTATGGATGAGCTGCTGTCTATGGGAGAGCATTGTTCGTCGGTATTATTCTCTGCTGTTATCCGTGAAAAGGGCGCATCTTCCCAGGCTTTTGATGTACGCCAGGTGCTTCGTACCGATAGCCATTTTGGTCGTGCCGAACCTCAAATTGAACAAATTGCTCATTTATCGAGTGATTTTTTACAACCGCTATTAAGCACCAGTATTATTGTTACTCAGGGATTTATTGGGGCCGATGAACAGGGCCGCACCACAACATTAGGTCGTGGTGGCAGTGATTATTCAGCCGCTTTATTAGCTGAAGCTTTATCTGCCCATGCGGTAGAAATTTGGACCGATGTTGCTGGCATTTACACCACAGACCCACGTTTAGCCCCAAATGCCCGCCCGATTGCTGAAATCAGTTTTAATGAAGCCGCTGAAATGGCCACTTTTGGTGCAAAAGTATTGCATCCAGCAACGATACTTCCAGCTGTTCGCCAGAAAATTCAGGTGTTTGTCGGTTCAAGTAAAGACCCTGAAGCGGGTGGAACCTGGATCCGTCATCAAGTAGAAGATACGCCAGTTTACCGCGCGGTGGCATTACGCCGTGACCAAACCTTATTAAATCTGCATAGCTTACAAATGCTTCACGCCCAGGGTTTTTTAGCTGAAACCTTTGCTACATTAGCGCGCCATAAAATCTCGGTAGATTTGATCACCACCTCAGAAGTGAACGTGGCGCTAACATTAGATAAAACAGGCTCTGACTCAAGCGGCCAGGGCTTATTAAGTGAATCGTTATTGCAAGAGTTATCACAACATTGTCGGGTAAGAGTGGAAGATAACTTAGCCTTAGTGGCGATTATTGGTAACAGAATTGCTTCTACAGCCGGTATTTGTAGCCGAGTATTTCAAGTATTAGAAAAATACAATGTCCGTATGATATGCCAGGGTGCTAGCCCGCATAATTTATGTGTATTAATTGATGAAACTCAAGCGGCAGACGTTGTTAAAGCATTACATCAAAATCTTTTCGAGTAACCTATGACAAAGCAAATGATGACTAAAGCATTGCGCACATCACTGAATGTAGGTGAACTCGCTGCTGGGCAATCCCTTGATGTGCCTTTATTCACTTTTAAAGGCATCGACAGCAGCGCACCGACCGTATACGTTCAAGCCAACGTGCACGGTGCTGAAGTGCAAGGTAATGCGGTAATTTATCAACTAATGACCTTGTTAGAAGAGCTTGAGGTTTTAGGGGATATTGTGCTTGCTCCTTTAGCCAACCCGCTGGGTATTAATCAAAAAAGTGGTGAGTTTACCCTAGGCCGATTTGACCCAATAACCGGTGTTAATTGGAACCGTGAGTACTTAGAACATAAAATCGACATAGCTGCCTGGTATGAACAGCATCAAGATTTACCTAATGATGAGCTGATTAAATCGTTTAAGGCAACACTAATTGAGGCTTGTCACACCAAGCTACAACAGCCTTGGGGCATCACTACAGGTCATAGATTAGCGGTGAGTTTGCAGTCATTGGCTCATCAAGCCGATATCGTGCTTGATTTACATACAGGGCCTAAATCCTGTAAGCATCTGTATTGTCCTGAGTATGATCTCGACTCAGCTAAGTTTTTCTCTATTCCATACAGTTTGATCATACCTAACAGTTTTGGCGGCGCCATGGATGAGGCTGCGTTTTGTCCCTGGTGGCAACTAACCGATTATGCCGCGAGTAAAGGCCGTCATTTTGATGTGCCAGTGGCAGCGTTTACCCTTGAGCTGGCTAGCCAAGAGCGGATTGATATGGCAGATGCTTTAGTCGATGCCAATGGTATTTTGGCTTATTTAAGCCATCGTGGGGTGATTAAACAAGCTATTGAACCTGCAAAACTGTCGCGTTATGGCTGTTATCTAAAAGATTATAAAAAGTTTCATGCTCCGCAATCTGGCATGGTTGAGTATTGCGCCACAGTCGGTGAGCCATTGGCAGCAGGGCAATCTTTAGTCAATATGCTGAGGTTGGATTTATACGGTTCAGACAAAGCGGTTACACCGCTGAGTTTAGATAAAGACTGCGTGCCTATTTTGCACTTCGCCTCGGCGTCTGTTCATCAAGGGACTGAGTTGTATAAAGTGATGACCAATTTGTTTGAGCTTTGATGTTTCTGACAGCCATGGAAGGCTTGCTAAATTCTTCAAATAAAGAATTTTGACTATTTAGATTTATATTGGCTAACGTTTTGTACTTTTTTAATATTTTTTGGATTCTTTATGGTATATCAAACCATCCCCATTTTTATTGCAAAGCAAATGCGCAAGGCGTTAAATACCATGTAACTTTGCATTGCAAAGAACTTAGAATCGTTGGCTGTTTCATTTGATATTTTAGTCAACAGCTAGGAATGTCTGAGTGTAGAGTTGATTCTTTAGAGTGACTATTTTTAAGAAAGATCATATTGAAAGGCTAGAAATACATCGCATAGCATCGTAATAAAAGCTTAGGATTGATTTCAGAAAACTTGTTTTTCAATGAATTTGGTTGTTAGAGTTATTCTACTGCCTCGTATACATTAACCACATTTATATGGAGTAATTCACTTGGTCACGTGTTATTTAAATTATGTAGTCGATCCATATAAGCTTAAAGAATTTGAGTATTATGCAAAACTTTGGATCCCGTTAGTCAATAAATTTGGTGGTAATCATCACGGTTATTTTTTGCCTTCAGAAGGTGCTAATAACAAGGCTTTAGCTTTATTTTCATTCCCTAGTTTGGCTACTTACGAAATGTATCGTGAGAAGTCTCTTATGGATAAAGATTGCATGATTGCTTTTAAATATGCCGAAGATACAATGTGTATTTTAAGTTATGAACGTAGCTTTTTTCGTCCTGTTTTCGAATAAACATAAAAGCCGTTTGAAGATAATTGGACGTTTTCAAAAAGTGAGTTGAGGCAGTTTCAACAAATTTTAAACACACCTCAAGCTCACTTCAAATCAACTAGCTTTTTAGAATCTCTAGTGGCATCCGCAACATATCATCACCTGTGCCCGCTATAACCCAAATAATACCAATTAATGCACTAACCGTTAGCAAGTACCAAATTGCCGAAAATATTTGACCATATCGGTCTAGCGGTAATAAATGACTTTGATGACGACCGCGCCACTCGAACACAATCTCTAAACTACCAATTAATAATAAGAAACCCAACAAAGCTAAGCCTAAGCTGTAACTGATAAATACCCCAATAGCGGCTCCGGCAACACAGGCGATTAACCCTGTGACGCTATTCATCGAAAAGCTGATACTTTTTAAAATATGGCCACCATCTAATGGCAAAATAGGCAATAGATTAAACAGGTTGAGTAACGCGTTAAAGGCGGCTAAGCCGGCAAAAAAAACATTGCCCGTGACCCAGTAAGCTACCAAGCAAGCGATAGACAAAAACAAGCCAAATGTGGGACCCATTATGGAGATGACCACATCTTGCCAGCGAGTGTTAATGCGCTCATCGCTTAAGGCTAGACCGCCCATAAAGGGGATTAAATAGATGCCCTTGGTTTTCATGCCAAAGTGCTTCATAGCTCTAATGTGGCCATATTCATGGAATACTAGACAGGCAATTAAGGCGAGGGCGAATTCAATAGAGAATAGCCACGAATAAGCAGCAACACTGGCTCCGGCTAATAAGGCTTTGACCACTTTAGCGCTTTTTAGTAATTTGAATCCTAATGATGCTAAGCCGATCATACTGATTTTATTAGCTTTAGGTGCAGGAATTTCTGGTACTTGTTGTTCAATGTCTTTGGTTGTACGTTGACCTTGGCAGATTTGCTCTTCGTCAACTAACACGCAGTATTCAAGATAAAAAGGCTGCCATTTAACATCGACTTCAAGCCTTACTGGAATCGCATTGGTCTGAATGTTATCAATTATGACATCATCTAGCGCACTATTTTCTAAACCGTCGGTGTGTTGCTTAGCCGATGGAGTTGAGAGTGGGCGGGTTGATTGTGAGGTCAATTCAAACTGATGAATGTGAAACGCTTGGTTATTGGGGGAAGCTGATTTTTGTGACACCAACTGGTTGTCCCAATATAGCTGTTGCCAACCGGCCATTGAGCCTTCTAAACGTAGCCGTTTACCAAGACACTCAATATTTAATAACTCCATGCACACTCTCAAACTTACTCAGTAAAATTGTCGCTATTTTGCCAGAGGCCTGACAATAGCTCAATCAATTGCTCAATCAATCTAGCTTAATCAATCTAATTGCTCAATGATTGCAAAGCCCTGTTGAAAGTTTGAGAAGATTAATTTACTGCTGCAACACTGTCCTTGTAATTGTGCGAATCGCTGCACTATGGTAATAAATTGCTCAAGGCTGATTGGCGTGCTGGATGTTAATGTGTGCTGCTTAATAGATTCAGTCATTAGCCAGCATTGTCCTGTGCTATCAATGAGCTTATCTTCAGCAACTAGATTAGCTGCCTCATGATCAAGATATTCTTGCCAAGCTGATTGATCGGCAATATAGGCGAGGTCATCGTATTGATGCAGCAACACGATGGCAGGCCAATTTATAATGGTGCTGATAGGCTTATCAGTTGGTTGCATTAGCGACTGTAATCAAAGCTGATTTCGGCATTAATATTTTTGACCGTGCTCGGTCCATGTTCACGCTGGGTGCGGTTTTGAGCATTACCAATATGCAATTCAACATTGGCAAATATGTGTTTCTCGGCGCGAATAAAATATCGGTCGTAATAACCATCTACTTCATTCTTAACTTGTTCAAATTCAATTTCTTCTTTCAAACGTTCTGCAGCAATAAGATTTTTTTGATCTAGCATCATTTTGACTTGTTCAATCATGCCTGCATCGTTTTGCCAGTCTTTCTTTGGCGGAAGCTTGCGTAGTCTTGCTTCAATATCAAGACCTGCTACCACAAGCTGCTTGACACTTTCATCGAATACTTTTAACTCTTGCTTCAACTCTTGTTGCTGCATGGCGCAGAATAGTTCAGTTTTCGTCCCGGCGGTAGCCCCAAAAGCCACCGCACGTATCCCTTTCGCTGCTGTGGCTTTGCCGCCAACAAGATCTCCACGTCGACCTTGGGCATCACTTACTGTAATAGTACTACCTGAGTGAGAATGACTATGTAAAAGCTGCTTGGTCACCAGAATTTCGCCTTCGGCGATGAGATTTGAATATTGAACGAATTGGGCACAAATTTGTCCTTGGGCATGAATTTTAGTACTGAACTCGTGCTCTTTAATTAAGCGACCAATAACCCCTTTGCTGACGATAACATCACCCTCAGCCTCAAGGCTGGCGGAGTCAACAAAACCCATTACAGTAATGTCGCCACTGGATTTTACCTGCATACCTTCATGTACATCACCGGTAATTAATATGCTGCCTTTAAAGTTTACATGGCCGTATTTTACATCGACATTTGTGATCTGTAATACGTCATCAACCTGCATGCCTTTTTTATTTTCGACCGGTTGACCAGATACCGTTGCTATTAGTTTATTAGAGTCACTAGGATGTAGGGCCGTACCATTACCAGGCATCATTAACTTATCTTTACCCGGTGTTTGGTTTAATGTATCACCATGCACATTATAGCCAGCCGTACCAGAGGTTGCCGGTTGTTTTACCATCAATACGTCATTGGGTTTTACAGTAACTAATGCACCTAAGTTGCGCATGTCTACGGTCCCATCTTCGCGTTCTTGCGGCTGTAATAAGCGTTCCCTAGCGAGCGGTACTTTTCGGGTTAAAATGGCATGATCGCCGTTTATGGGGGCTTTGCCGATGGCAATTTCGCCTTCGCAAAATTCACCCGGTGGTAAAATATCTAATCTTTGTAGTAATGCCATAATTTTAGGCTTACTTAAGCCCATCTTTATTTTATGGTTTTTAAGATTATTGAGTACATCGGCTAATACAATATCTTTACCACCCCATGCGGAAGTGATTTTCATTGATGCCTGCATTTTATCATCACTAATGCTGATGCTAATACTGCCATCTTTACGCTCAGCAATAGTGAAAAATAGCTCATGATTTCCCGGTTTTTGGCCACACAGGGCATTCACTTCTTTAACCGCTTTGTCTATCGCAGGCGTGACAGGAAACAGCATGGCAAAATCAGGCTGTTTAAGAAGCTGATTAACATCATCGGTAGAAATAGGGCCGTGAGTATTGGGGATAAGCCGTAATTCTACTTTAGATTTTTCAGCATTAAATGCTGCAACAGAAGGCTCTAACATAATGTCCTTTATTTATTATTTTTATTGGAGTGTTAAAACGAGTTTATATAAAAATCACTATACCTCGAATTTAGCGGAATTTAGCTAAATTATCCAGCATCAAAGTCACAGCTTAATAGTCATTGACTTGCTAATGTTGATTTAATGACATGTTATTAAACATCTGTTCGGTAGATTATCGTTTACCGAGCAGATGCTTACTTTGTTAACTGGGTTACATTAACGTGCAATAGACCGACTATTGAGCGAATATTTTAATCCGAGTTGAGGCTATTTACTTTTATTACAGTACAGTTTGTACTTATTGTTTTCGGCTGGGACGTTAACTGAGCCAAATGTGTTGGCTATGTTGTCGGCATAGGGTAAATGTCGATTAGCCACAATTTGCCACACTCCTTTAGCACTCAATCGTGTCGCACTTTGGGTGACAAAAGCATGTGCTATGGCAAATGTTCTATCTAAGCCATCGTGGAACGGGGGGTTAGAAATAATCCCGTCGAACTTACCTTCAATTTGGTTAAAACCATCGGAAGGGTAAACCTTAGCTTGCATGTGGTTTGCCGCCAAGGTGAGCTCACATGATGCTAAAGCCATTGCATTGATATCGATACATTCAATATTAAGTTCAGGATATTGCTTGAGTAGCCCGACCGATATTACCCCTGCACCACAACCAAAATCTAATACTCGACCACTCAGTTTAGGTAAGTTAGACAGTAATAATTCAGTACCTAGGTCCAGTTTTTTCTCGCTAAAAACACCGACTAAATTACAAATGGTAATGTCACCCTGGGGGGTGTCGACTGTGTATTGTGTCATCCAGTCAGTTAATTTTAACGGTGCTACGTCTTGTGTTAGATATGCACGATATAGCAAGCTGTGACGGGCATTGTCTATCTTAACTGCTGAACTAAAAGCGTCGGGTAATAGTTTATCTACCGATTTTATGCCGCCCTTGTTTTCACCCACAACCAGCAGTAATCCTTCTTCGACAAGATGGCTGGCTGCTAAGGCAAATAAGTATTCCGCTAATGGCTTAGCTTTAGGGAAATAGACAATCACACAATCAAACTTTTCCAACAGCTGCGCGTCTGGCAACTTAGGGGCAAAGTAACAGCGTAAACGGTCATTTTCATAAGGTGATAGTGTTAAGTGGTGATTATAATCCAACGCCAATGCAGTCACGTTTTTGGCGTTCTCAATACATTGATGCGCTAAGGTATCGGACTCATAATTGAGGATAAGAATATTAAGGCCTGCAAATTCGTGATGGTTTCTTAATAATAATTGAGATGGATTAGTTAACACATTGACCTACTATCATTTGTATAATTAAAAAATTAAAGCGACTAATGTCGCTTTAATATATTGAGCTAGCCAAGGTTGAAATATCGGCTTAGCTAATCGTTAATAGTGCTTTACTGAGCTGAGCTTGGTAATAAGCTGAATATTTTATTGGCTATATCAGTATTGTCCTGATGGCCTGAAAATAGCTTAGCACCAGGGCCTGAAGCAAAAACTTGCACGTCATCACCAGTGTGGCCCAGAGTTGTCCAACCGGTATTTGAATAAACATCAATTAACTTACGCAGTGATATTGCCATGGCTTCATTGCCTTGCATGCGTGCGTTGTTGAGTAATGTAAATTCTTGACTATTTGGCTCAAAACCTAATTGCTTAGTGACAATCGCTTGCCATGCTTGTGCTGCAATAGCCTTCGCAGCAATTACATCAGGGCTGGCTTTTACTTTATGCAGCACCGCCGGTTTCCAAACATATTCATCATTAGCGCCAACTGACAGTCCGCCGGTATTATGATCGGCGGTGATTATCATTAAGGTATCTTTTTGCTGGCGAACAAACTGTTCAACAATTTCAATGCTGTGGGCAAAGCCATCCATTTCGGCCATCGCGGTTGCGATATCGTTGCTGTGTCCAGCCCAATCAATCAAGCTGCCTTCGATTAACAGCACAAAACCATTTGGGTTTTGTGACAGTAATTCAAGTGATTTTTGGGTCAACGTGCCTAAATGGTGTGCTTGCTTAGTATCAATAACCCAAGGTAATTGAACATCTGCAAATAAGCCTAATACTTTAGGTGAGCTGAGTGTATCTAACTGACTAAACTCAGTAATATGCTGATAACCTTTGGCCGTAAACTGGCTAAGTAGCTCGGCTGAAAAGTAGCGTTGTCCGCCACCCAAAATGACATCCGCGTCAGTATCAAGGTAGCTTTGTGCTATTTCAATATAGTTTTTACGGCTTTCATTATGGGTTAAAAACGCCGCGGGAGTCGCGTGGTTAACTTGTGAACTAACGGCTACACCAGTAGATAAGCCCAGTGTTTTAGCTTTCTCAAGCAAGGTGGTTAAGGGTCTTTTCTCGACATCAACACTAATAGCACCGTTATAGCTTTTTATGCCGGTTGATAAGGCTGTTGCTGACGCGGCAGAGTCTGTGACATAGCCACTTACGGTAGCGGGGTAAGTACTTGCCATACCCACTAATAGTCTATCGAATACCGTTTGCTCAACTTCTTCTGTTTCAGGGTTATCTTTATAATAGCGGTAGGCTGATGTGTAAGCAGGTCCCATGCCATCACCAATCATCACAATAATATTTTTAGGACGTGATTGTGAAATGTTTTGGCTGCTATTTGCCATCGCTATCGCTGCTGGCGTGCTCACTTGAGCTTGGGGATCGCTAACGATATTGGCTTCATTGGCTAATGCGCTTATGGCGACAAGGTTAGTCAAAGCAAACAAAAATACGCTAGCAAATCCACGATAAGTGTTTAAAAACAGCATGAAATTTCCTGATTATTGAGCTGGGTTAACACGTGCCTCGATGGCATCCATCAACATACCTGTAATATCAACGTCAAATGCCGCTTCAATTTCACGGATACACGTTGGGCTAGTGACATTAATTTCGGTGAGTTTATCACCAATTACATCTAAACCGACAAAAATTAAGCCACGTTTTTTTAACTCAGGGCCGATAGCTCGGGCAATTTTCCAATCACTTTCAGATAAAGGTTGCGCCACTCCACGCCCGCCAGCAGCTAAATTGCCACGGGTTTCGCCTTTCATCGGTATACGGGCTAATGAATAGGGCACTGGCTCGCCATCGACCACTAAAATACGTTTGTCGCCTAGGGTGATCTCTGGAATGAACGCCTGTGCCATAGCATATTGCTGGCCGTAGTTGGTTAAGGTTTCAATGATCACCCCTACGTTAGGGTCATCTTTTTTGATCCTAAAAATAGAGCTGCCACCCATACCGTCTAACGGTTTGATAATGATATCTGACTTTTGCTGGTGGAACGCGCGAATACGTTGAGCGTCACGGGTTACGACGGTTTCTGGGGTAAATTCAGAGAACCAGGCGGTAAATAGCTTTTCATTAGCATCACGTAAGCTTTGCGGCTTATTGACAATTAATGTGCCTTCTTCTTCAGCGCGTTCAAGCATATAAGTGGCATAGATAAACTCGGTATCAAACGGCGGGTCTTTACGCATTAAAATGACGTCTAAATCAGCTAACGGCGTATCAATCGCCTCACCTAGCTCAAACCATTTAGCGGCATCATTGATCACGGTTAGTGATCGCATATTGCCCATAGCTCGACCATTTACCATAGCGAGATCTTTCATTTCTAAATAAAACAGCTGATAGCCACGAGCTTGCGCCGCAAGCAGCATGGCAAAGCTTGAGTCTTTTTTGATATTAATGTCGCTAATGGGGTCCATCACGATGCCGAGTTTGATCATGTTGATATCCTTAAAGTGTCAATATGTGATAGCGGTTTGCAGTATGTAGCATTAACCGATATCACCAAATTTGAGTTGTAATGCTGTTATCGCCGTCAGTGCCGCTGTTTCAGTACGCAATACGCGTGGACCCAGTAATACGTCGGTAAAGGCAAATTGTTCAGTCATGATAATTTCTTGATCTGACAAGCCACCTTCGGGGCCAATTAATAAGCGGACTTTTTGTTGTGCACCTAATTGGCTTAAGCCATTAATGCCGTGAGCCGCCCGTGGATGTAAATTCAGTTTTAATGCCTGGGTTTGCTCTTGGCACCAAGCGCTTAATTCCATAGCAGGCCTAATTTTAGGCACCACACTACGACCTGATTGCTCACATGCACTGATAACAATTTTTTGCCATTGTTGGATTTTTTTATCTAATCTTTCGCCATTCAGCTTAACACCACAGCGTTCAGAAAATAGCGGTGTAATGGTGGTGACACCCAGTTCTACTGATTTCTGAATGGTAAACTCCATTCTGTCGCCGCGTGAGATCACCTGGCCTAAATGTAAATCTAACGGTGACTCAGATTGATTCGGTGTGGCAGATAAGACCTTCACCGAGACGTTTTTCTTACTGGATTGAGTTATTTCGGCTAAATAGTCATTGCCATCACCACAAAAAAGACTGATTTGATCGCCTTCACCCATGCGTAATACTTTGCCAATGTGGGCTGCACCATCTTCATCTAAAGCAACGACTTGATCAATATTGAGTGAATCAATCGCTTGGTAAATCCTTGGGATTCTCATGAGTAGTAATATCCGAGCTTGTATTATTGGCTTAACCCTAGATTCTGACATTGTTTTTGTACAAAATCATTATGATTACCTTGGGAACGGGCAATTAACTTATCACGTTTGCATTCTGTTTTATCTACCGGATAACTTTTATCCCAAGCTTGAAATAATTGGCGCTGGCTAGATGATATTTGTAATGCATAGGTTTGCTGCATATAAAAGTAAGTTCTGGCTATGGCGCCACGGCTGCGTGCAGGCGGTTGAGCTTTGCGACCTTTAAAATCGACAATCATTTCACATTGACCGTATTGACCCGCTTTACCATTCCACTGGCTAAAACGAAAATTACTGCGATCGCCATTCACCTCGCCAATTGCTGGGGTGAGGTTATGTAAGTCTGATTCCATTTTTTTAAACTGTGGGCTAGTTTTACCGCAGTTTTTACGGCCACCTTGCTGCCAACATTGTAGCTGGTGACCAAACTCCCAAGCCGGAACAACATGCTCCCACTCAATCCGGTTGGCGCGAATTTGCTGTTTACGGACTTGATAACCACAACTTTGATGTTCAGGCTGCCAAACTTTACCTGCGATGGCGATTTCACAACCACAATAAAAGCTCTTAAGCGGCAAGTTGTCCTGATAAATAGTGCGAATAATACGTTTAGCTTGACTGAAGTTAGTCGGGTGCTCCGCCGCTGCAGTAGTTAAAGGCAGTAAAGATGCACACAACAATGTGCAAAGTGCGAATAATCGCATTTTGATGGGGGGATAAAACATGATAGCGCGAACCTTAATATGATCAATATTGCAGACTAAAGCTGTTATGAAAACTGGCCTTGCCTGTCATTTTGGCGAAATGGTAAGGGATACTTTCGACTGATGCAATGATAGGGGGATGAAATCTGTTTGATGCTGTGGTTCTTGTTTACTACCTTGGCGCTTGTTAGTTATAGGTGAGGTAAGCAGTAAGTTTGCATTACGATTGTGAGAGCGGTGTATTTCGCAAGGTATGCTGACAGGACTTACAGCGATACTGGGTTTTACCCTTTAGCACATTGTTATGGCGTCGCACGCTAAGTTGCACGCTGCCACAACCGCAAAAATACTCGAATTGCTTGCCTCGTACCGACTGTGTATCAAGCTGGTGAGTGGTTTTTGGGGCGCGGTTAAAAACCTTTCGCATAATAGTTTGCCATTCAGTCCCGTGGGGTTTAACTCGGCCAAATAGTTGAAAACTGAGTAAGTGGCTGATTTCATGGGGCACCACATCGTCAATAAATATAGCTGTGTTCTCATCAAGTAATATCGGATTAAAGCGCAGTTTATTGAGTTGCAAGTGTGCCGTGCCAGCACTTTTACCCCTTAAGGTAAATTGAACCAATGGACGCGGAAACGTTTGCTTAAAATAGTGCTCAGCCAATTGATAATCAATTTCAATTTTATCGATAACACTTTGCTGAATCTGGCTAATATTCTTAGCATGAACAATGTGTGTGTGAGTGAAAGCTTGCTGGTTTGAATAAGCTAAGCTCACTTTGGGTTTTGCAGTAAGCGAATTAACGCTAAGGCCCAGTTTTTGAGCCATAGTGTGTAAATGCTGGTACAAACGTTGTGACAAGGTAATACCTTTAAATAAGTGGGCCGAAAAAGCTGAGTTAAATTGTACTCGTTTAAACGGTAAACCGTTAAATAACGTTAACTAGAAAAGTTATAGGCTTGCCGCCGCAGCCGCAATCATCACTTTAATTTGTTCAACAATGTCATGCTCAGCCTGTGAATCATAACCTTTTACCTTAGGTGTGTGTATATGACCAATAGGAATGTTACGACCAAATTGTTGCATCAATAAGATGCTACGATAAGAGATTTCATTAGAAAGGTAGCCACCACCAGATCCTTCTACAGACGTTTCATTTTGTAGTTCATTAAGCGACTTTGCTTCAAACTGGCCACGGTCAATGGTGCTAACCTGGTGATTGTCATTCACTTGCCAATGACCTTTTTCTTTTTGCATCGCCGCTATCGGCAGTGAAAACTCGACAAACTCAGGGCCAGTTAAAGGTTGGTTATTTAGCATTGGTGGCAATGGGTTAGTTTTAGAGGCGCCAGTTAAGACATTAAGGTTATCAGGTGCGTCAGCGCTGCGATTTCGAGCCGGAAAACGTTCGATATCAAATTGTTCACGGCCCATGCTAACAGTGAAAATCATATCAACACGGTTATCGCGATAAATAGGTGTGAGTAAAGATTCAATTATCCCCTTGTCAAAATCAGCAAAACGTACCGGGATCATGACTGTTTCTATTTGAGCTATTTTACCGTCGATATTGAATTGATAACCATCTAAGGCTAACGCGGTGACTCCTGAAGGATTACTTTGACCAATATCTTTATCGAGGAAGAAAGGGTCGAAGCCTGTCAGTAAAATTTTAATACGTGTATCAGTTTTAAAATGAATATCACTAAAACCACGTGACGTTTTTTCAATCGCGCTGACCAAAATTTCACGCTGCCAAGGCGCAATGTTATAACCGACTCTTTGTGTTTTAAGGCTTTCACGCATCATCAGTCGGCTCCAATATAAAGCGCGATCATCTGTATGGCCTGATTGCACGTCTTTTACAGCCTGCAGCCATAAACGATGTCCTTCGCTGGCGACCATTTGAGTAATAGCGAGTTCATCGGTTGCACTGGACAGCTTATTGTTAAGGCCTTCGGTGACGTCCTGATAGCGGTCGACAATACGTGGCATGGTTTTACTGGCCAAAGGTAAGCGCAGCTCTTCCACATCCTTTTCGAGTTGTCCTGCATTAACTGAATTAGATAATGTGAATAATGCTAATGAAGTGAACATTACAAAAGTGCTGTGCTTAATCATGATGGTTCCTTTAGGACCCTGATAGCCCTATTTTAGGCAATATGTCATTACGTTTTGCTTACTAGGTGGCTAACGATGAGTAGAAGTTACAGTTATAACACAGTTGCTTAGGCTATTTAATAACTGCATAGTATTACGCCGATTTTACTTGTAATGTGATTTGAGTATTTTATTTGGTCGGTTAACTTTATAGTTAGATCCATTTAATTAGCTATTATCTCTATACTAATGACGTTTATCAACCATACTGGGAACATCTAGAAAATGTAGTTGGAATAGCAAATTTACTGATGTTAGCCATTGTGGCGGTTACTCTAGGGTGAGCAACCAATACCAAAATGATTTGAGATGGGCAAAGTGTAGTTTTTTGTTCATGAATGAATATTGAGTCAAATGATGATGCTTTTACAAGTGATGACTTTCTTTATGTATTAAGTTACCGATGATACAAGCGATTGATCTGAGTTTATATTATAAGCGATTTAGAGTTTATATCTCAGTAACATTGTCCGGTTATATCTATAGATAAAATACACAGGCTAACCTTGTGTTAGCACTTTTGTGTGCAATGTATCCAAAGGATATCAACATGGAAACATTACTGATGGCAGGTTTTCAATGCTATGAGCTCAATCGAGTACTCTCTCAATTACAATTTGATACTCAATATATTGATAAAGATAATAAAAATAAGATACCAGCTAATTGTATCCTATGCTTAATTGATCTGCGGCAGGGAGATATAATCAACGAAGTCAATTACCTGGTCAGAGAGTTAGACCCTAAAATTCATATCATTGTACTTATCAATAAAGCGCAGCTTGACGATGCTGCTATCAGCACTTTTATTGTTCAATTTGCTTGGGATTTTTGCACCAGCCCAATTGATGCAGAAAGATTAGCTAAGTGCCTGGGACATGGGATCGGGTTAGCTAAATTAAAGCAACAGCATCACGCCCCTCAGGCAAAACAATCTTCTAATATTCACGATAAACCAGTAACTGAATCAGAGGTTATGAAACAGTTATTTCGTCAAGTTGAGCGAGTGGCTCCCACAAATATTCCAGTACTTATTCGAGGTGAATCCGGTACGGGTAAAGAATTAGTGGCGACCAAACTACATCAACTATCAGCTAGAAAAGATCAACCTTTTGTTACTGTGAATTGTGGTGCTATGGCAGCAGGATTAATTCAGTCTGATTTATTTGGTCATCAAAAAGGCGCTTTTACTGGGGCGACAAGTAGCAGAAAAGGCAAAATTGCTTTGGCTGACGGTGGCACATTATTTCTAGATGAAATTGGCGATTTACCTGCTGAATTGCAAGTAAATTTACTGCGTTTTTTGCAAGAAGGTGTGTTCGACTCCGTTGGCGGCATGCCGCAAACGGCTGATGTGCGTATTTTAGCCGCCACCCATGTTGATTTAGAAAGTGCTATTGAACAGGGCAGTTTTAGGTTAGATCTGTATTATCGTTTAAATGGCATTACCATTGACACACCACAATTAAAAACAAGACGTGATGACATAATCGGCTTAGCTAATCAATTTATTCGGGTGTACTCAAATGAATATGGACTGATGACTAAGCCGTTGTCGCAATCTGCTTGTCATGCGTTATTAAATTACCCATGGCCTGGTAATGTCCGCGAGTTAATTAATCGTGTTCGTCGTGCTGTTGTATTGTGCGACACGCAGCAGATAAGTGCGCAAAACCTTGAGTTAGCTAAAATCGATAAAAAACGCCACAGCTCTCAGTCGCTTAAAACGTTAAAAGACGACGCTGAAAAACAAGCATTACAACAAGCTGTCATGATAGCCGATGGTCAAGTTGAGCTAGCAGCAAGTAATTTAGACATTTCTAGAGCAACCTTTTATCGACTGATGGACAAGCACGACTTACCACTCGTCTAATTTTTGTTAAGTTCAGGTTTATCTATTTCGTTTACTCTCCCAGTCTTAATATTAAGAACGAGCTGCTATTTTAAATTAAGTTTTATTTCAATAACCTAGTCATTTCTATTCTTAATTCTGAGAATCCGCCCTCACGTTGTAAATGCTATCTATCTGAAAAATTTAAACTTTCAACTTTGGCACAAGGGTTGCTATATCCTTGTATCAAGTATGGAAGGAACATCTTATGGATATCATTAGCAGATCAGATTGCAACTTATTGCAATTGTCATTGAAACGAGGAATACAGCTGAGTTTACTATTGCTGGCGGCTCATTCTTACGCTGATGATTCTAGTGTGATTGGCTCGCATGTAATGCAAGGTGCAGGTCGAGCAAGTATTAATCAAGCTGCTGGTGATTTTAATATTCAATCAAATAGTCACGCTATTGGTTACACCGCATCCATCCAAACAATTAATTACAGTCACTTACCACAATCAGCTTTGCCACCTGAAACAAACAAGCAACGCATGGCAGTGATTGACAGCCAAGCCTTCGCATTGTTTCAGGGCTTAGCGAGTATTAACCAGGTCAGTGGTGAGCGAAATATGCAGGCCAATATAGGCAGTATTGCTATGGACTCCACCTTAGAAACCATCATGGGCCATGGGCTAGATGACGAAGCGTTAACTCAGGTGTCGAGCCAGTTGGCACCGTCATCATATCAACTATCACATTATCAAGCCGAGATAGCTCCAGACAGCTTTTTGGATGCGCAAGGCGTGATGCAAGTGAATCAAATTTCTGGCGATAATAATATTGCCATTAACCAGTTCTCGCTGCAGTTACCAAGCGGGAATTAATTATCATCGATCGGAGGAATGGAAGATGAAAAAACTCACTCTAGTGCTAAGTATTGCAGCAATAATGAGTAGTTCTGCATATGCAAACGGATTGACAGATTCTGACAGTAGTGTTGAATTAGATAAGAAAATAGACGTATCTAAAGAGCTTCAATACAAAGGTAAAATTAATATTGAAGGCACAATTACAGCTAATGGTTTAGGTATGGCTGTGGTTGAAAATGTACAGGAATCAAGCATGAATATGGTGGTGAACTCTTACCATGATAATGATGCTCAAATTACTGGTAATGCGTTTGAAAATTCAAGCGGTAACATTGGTGTAAACCAAGCTGCTGGTGAATTTAACGTACAAGCAAACTCGGCTGCTTTAGCGTCAATAGATGCTGCATTCGCTTTTGGTTCTGGCGATGCTGAAATTTTTAATACACAGGTTGGCGGGTTTAATACTGTGTGGAATGATGCATCAACCAACACATCGACTATCGATGGCGCTTCATTTATGAATGCCACTGGTAATATTGGTGTCAACGTTGCAGCAGGCAGTAATAACCTTCAAACCAATAATATGGCTGCATCAACCTATAGCGGTGCTTTAGGTGAAGCGAGTGTGTCCAATGTTCAACAAACTGGCCACAGTTATTCTGATAATCTCAGTGTAGTTGAAGATTCTGTTGAGTATGCTCAAATTAATCTGGCATTAAATGCAGAAGGAACCTATGACGGGACTTCAGCTCTGGCTGAGCCTTATTACCCTGAAGTTATTTTGGATGGTAATGGTGAACATAATACTGGCGACGGAACTGTTCAAGGTCATATTGATTTTGATACGGAAAATCCAACTGGTGCATCAGTGATGACCTTTAATGAAGAAGGTGATTTAGATCTTAATGGTACTGTTAGCGGCCAATTACCTTTCTTTGTTCAAACAGTCACTCAAAAAACCAACAACTCTTCGCTGTTAGCGGGTAGTGCTTTCCAAAATGCATCGGGTAATATTGGTGTTAACTTGGCGAGTGGCACAGGTAACTTACAGTCAAACAACTTAGCGTTGACAAGTATTACCGCAGCCTCAACAGCTCCTAGTGAATAAAGGTTTACTTTAGCTTTTATGAATAAGGCAGGGGGGCAACCTCCTGATTCATCTTATGAATAATATGTTTAATTGGATGATCTCACCGTTGATCATTTTCAGCTTTAACCTCACTAATTACAGTTTTGCAGCAGATATATCCTTAACAGGTATTGTGCCAGGAATGGGCACATACTCTAAACCGATTCAAAGTATTCGTGAGCGAAAGTTTGAATACGTTATCGAACAACGAACTGATTTCTCTTGCGGTGCAGCCAGTTTGGCTAGCCTACTGAAATATGCTTATGGCCGTGATGATATTAATGAGCAAAAAGTTCTTATTGGCATGTTAGAGCATGCTGAGCTCTCATTAGTTCAGGAACAAGGGTTTTCACTGCTTAATATGAAACGATACCTGCAATCTCAAGGCTTAAGAGGCCGTGGATATAAAGTGGGTGGATCTGAAATGTCGTTGCTAAAAATTCCCGCCATTGTGTTGCTTAATGATGGTGGTTATAGCCACTTTGTGGTTTTTCGCCGCCATGATGGCGGAGATGTTTATTTAGGCGATCCCGCTTTGGGTAACCGGATAATGACAATGGATGAGTTCAATCAGAAATGGAATGGCGTTGTGTTTGTGGTTATTGGGCAAGAGTATCAACGTGATAATCCTTTGTTGCACCCCAGAGCTAAATTAACGTTTCAAGCACTTGATCCACTGTCACCCATGACGGATGCCGAGCTACTTGAATTTGGTTTTTCTTATTCAGATATGCTTTAAGGAGGAAGAGATGAAATTAAGCATTATGCTACTACTGACTATCGCTGCACCTGTGATGGCCAGTTCACCCTCATTATCAGTGTTCCAACACAGCCAAATACTGACAGACTTTGAACTTGGAATAATGAAAGGTAAGTATGCCAATAATGGGCAAGACTATTATTTTGGCTTACAAATGCAAACGCATTTTATTCAAGATAATGGCACTCAACAACAGGTCGGTATGCAAATTGAATTTGCGCAAGTTGATAACCAACCTTCGATAAGTATTAGCATCAGCGACCCCAATGTTGTCGATAGTCAGGATGGATTTCAGTTAGATACCCTAGGGCAAACCGCTGGTTTACAACAACGAATTCAAATTGCCGGCGATGAAAACCTCGCTGTTAATGAGTTTGATATGGCCCAAGGTCGATTAACCCCTTTGTTGCAGGGGATTGACGTTACAGTAGGAACGACACTTGTGAGTCAAAATGGTGGAACCACTTTTTCGACCAATGCTAACACTCTTGGTTACCAAGTTGAGTTAGTTTCGGGTCAGGCAAGCCAAGGCATTAGTTATCAAGCAGGTAACGGCCAGTTAGTACAGAGTATTTCTATTAATGGGCTCAGTCATGGGGTCATTAATAAATCGACGCTTAGGTATGATGGAATGCCTATTGGTCCGGTGCAGTCGAATATACTTGGCAGGCAAATCAGTGACTTAACTGCAATGGGATTTTAATTCAGTCTGTACAAGTCAAGGACGTATATATGAATAACAAATGGACCTCAGTCATCGCAGTGATACTGCCTGGAATATTGGCTGTACCTGCGTATGCTGCTGACACTGGTTCTGAGCTTGCCTCGCAACCAGCGTTATCCGAACAAGACTATACCAAGCTAAAACAGAAGCTTATCTATCTAAATCAACAGATCAAGTTGCAACAACAAACGATTAATCAGATGGCACAACAGGTACTCAAGCAAGAAGCGTTAAGTCGGCAAGATAATACCGCAAATGTTGCAGCGACAACTCAGCCCTCTGAGCCTCAATCAGCACAAGCATCGGTCGAGCGACAAAGTCAACAATCTACTCAACCTGCAGTGATTGCTAATACTTCTGATCGAAAAAAAGCCCCAGACAGAGCAAGAAGTACAGATGACGTGTTACAAGAAGCACATAACGTCTTCTCGCGAAAATTCACCATAGAACCTTCTTTTACCTATAGTTACTACAGCCGAAAAGATCTTATTCTTAGAGGTTTTTTGGCACTTGATGCCATTTTTTTAGGTAATTTAAATTTAGACCGTATTCGCACCAATACTACGCGTTTCGATCTTACCACCCGTTATACGTTAAATGAACGCTGGCAGTTCGAGCTTAGTTTGCCGTACCTTTATCGCTGGACTCAATATGACTCTGTCGGAGAAGGAAATTCAAGTCAACGATACGAAACCGCCAAAATTAGTGGTGGCCAAATCGGTGACGTCAGTGGAGCTGTTTATTACCGAATAATTACTGAATCAGTAGACTGGCCCGATGTCGTATGGAACTTTAGGCTTCGTGCACCAACGGGCAAAGATCCGTTTGGAATACTACTTGAAACATCCGATACGGGTAATTTGACCTATCCTACTGAAATGGCAACGGGTTCAGGTGTTTGGGGTGTTTCGACTGGATTTAGCTTAGCAAAAACCTTTGATCCTGCGATCGTGTTTTTTAATTTCAATTATGGTGCTAGTTTTGCCGAGTCATTTGATGATTTGTCTGGTTCAGCAGGGTTAAGTCCGGGTGAAATTGACTTAGGAAATTATCTTGATTATAGCGTGGGTCTAGCTTTTGCTGTCTCTGAACGAATGAGTTTAAGTATGAGCTTTAATCAACGTTTTTACACTAAAACCAAACAGCGACCAGAAGGCGGAGAGTGGGACAAAATTCCTCGCACTGATACCAATACCGCCAGCTTAGGTATTGGCGCTACGCTAGCTTTATCACCTAATTTATCTATGGTGACCTCTATAGGTGCAGGACTGACAGAAGACTCACCAGACTATCAAATTAGTTTACGGTTCCCTTACCGCTTTTAGTGTAAATAAGGTTAAAGGCGGCATTATGCGTCGCAAAAGTGTTTTAACCTCAACGAGCTAAGTAAGCCGCTTGAGATTGTATTATCTCTCGAGTTATTTATACAAAAGAGTATAAGCCTAAAAAGAATTGATAGTATTTTGTTGGTGCATACTCTTACTTCATTATTGCGCTTAATGATTCTTGATTGCTGTAACGCTTAGCAATAAAGTCTAAAAAGGCACTGATATTTGAGGCTAATTGTCGCCTGCTTGAATATACGCCATACACTTTAATAGAATCCATTGGCCATTCTTGCAAAATAGGCACTAAATTGCCCGAGGCGATTTCTTGCTTGCAACTGGTATTGGATAATAAGGCAATGCCAAAATCATCTAAGGCAAAGCGTTTAACCATTTTTGCACTGTTAACCCGTACTTTACGTTGAAAGGTGGCCATAAATTTACGGTTACCTTTGCCTACTGACCAAATTGGCGCGGATAAACTCGTACCTAATAATATGCCCTGGTGCTGATTGAGTTCTTGCGGTGAAGCGGGGACGCCATGTTTTTTGATGTAATTTGGGCTGGCGACTAAAATCGGCTGTCTTTCAAATAATAATCTGGCAACTAAATCAGAAGACTGTAAAGGACCGTACTTAATGGCAATATCATAGCCTTCACCCACCAGGCCAATGTCGCTGTCGGTAAACTGAATGTCTAACTCTATATTAGGGTAAAGTCGCATAAAACTTGAGCATAAGTGACCTATCACTTCTTGTGAGAAAGACACCGGAATGGCAATTCTTAATGAACCAGAAATATCATTATGGGTGTTTTCTATGATGGCATTGGCGGCTTCAATTTCTTGGCTAATGGTTTCACAATGCTGAAAATATAGCGCGCCAACTTGGGTTAAGCTGATATTTCGGGTGTTACGTTGCAGTAAACGCACCCCTAATTCTTCCTCAAGTTGAGCAACTTTACGGCTAATTGTTGATTTAGCTTGTCCGATGTCTCGTGCAGCTTGAGAGAATCCGTTAGCCCTTACTACCGCTGCAAACAGCATCATACCGTTCAAATCCGGCATATTACCCTCACTGTCTCATTTATGGAACAAAGCGTCCAAGGTAGTTTATATGGTAATTAGCCTATTAACAAAGTTATATTTACGGGCTAAAAATTTCAGAGGCTAACGACGCAGAGGATCTAAGGATGACCAGCAAAAAGCAGCCCGCTAACAAGACTAAAGTACTATCAGCGGATCCATTATTTTTACAAGCTGAACACCTGGCTAAAGATTTTTCGTTATTTCCTGCCCATAGTAAGCAGAGTTTATCGGAAGAAGTTAAAGGGTTATTAACTGAAGATGCGATTCAAGCAAACTTAAAAGGTTTGGCGTCTTTGGATGTTGACGGCTACGTCAATAAAGTTATTTTACCGTCGCAAGACAAAAATCGCCCTGGCGCGAAACGCATGATTGCCGATTTAAAAGGTAAAATCATAGCAGAAAGCCATCTAGGATCATTCTACCGTGCTGAAGTTGAGTTAAACTTCGGCACTCGAACTCGCCGAATTGGTTTTGTTGCCCAAGAGCGCAGCACTGCTAACGGTGCTTGGATGCCTGAGCACCATTTAGCGGCCTGCAAAGCGATCCGTCACTTTGCTGAATTATCAATGCCTATTATTTACCTTATCGACACACCAGGTGCCGATGCGGGTGAAATCGCCAATAGTCAAAACCAGGCACATACTATTTCTAAAGCCATTGCAGAAAGCGCCAACGTTGACGTACCTACAGTGGGTATTGTGATTGGTGCAGGTTACTCTGGTGGTGCTATTCCACTGGCTGCAGCTAACATTTTGTTGTCTATCCGTGATGGTATTTTTAATACTATCCAACCGCAAGGTTTACAAAGCATTGCACGTAAGTACAACTTGTCTTGGCAGGAATGTGCTAAGTCTGTGGGGGTATCGCCTGAAGAGCTTTATACCGCAGGTTGTATCGACGGTATTATCGATTTCACCCCAAGCGATAAAGATGAGCGCCAACATAACTTACGTCGTGCCATTATTAGTTCAATTGAAGCGGTTGAGCGTGCGGCAGTGAACTTTGTGCGTGAGTCTGACGATTTAAAAGAACATTATGATCGCAGTTTACAGCGTTTCTTAGCACCGTCTAAGAATCTCGTTACCCTTGAAAATAATACCGGTTTGGCTGTGGCAAGCAACCCGACCATGCACCACAATATTTTTGGTAGTGCATACCGATATTTACGTTACCTGACCTTGCGCAGCCGTATCCATTCTATCTCGCTTGAGCAGTATGGTCGTTTATCAAAAGTGAGCGTACCAGAAGGTGATTTGCTTGAACGTATCAAGCAAGAGCAAGAGCGTGTGTTCCAAGCTTGGTTAACAAACCCTGATAAGCTGGTTTACGATGAAGACCTTAATAAGTTATGGGGCAATTTCTCGACTAAACGCAGTGAGGTGTCTACTGAGCGTAACGTCATTACTCGCTTTATTTTGGGTGAGCCGAAAGAGAACTATAAAAAAGCACGTAAGGCATTAATTTTTAACCTCGCTTGGTCTTTATTCCACCGTTGGAAAGGTAACGCAGCTAACAACTTTAAAGGCTTAATTCAGCATTTAGAGTCATTACCAAAATCAGCAACGCAAGCCGCATGGCCTGAGCTAAATCAACTGACCGTATTAGATGTAGTGGTTAATGATGAACTTCGTGAAGATTTTATTTGGCACTGTCACAATATTCTGATATTTAACGCCTTGTATGACAATGTTGTAGGCAGCCTAGCGTCTATTTCGAAAGAAGCGATGATGTCGAAAAGCTTGGCGCGTGCATCAGTTGATAAATTACTGCATAAATCGATTGATAATGCACTTTCAACTAATGATGAAGCCAATGACAAAGCCAAGTTCTACAAATGGCTTAAATACTTTATGGCACAATCAAACCGTGCTGAATTGTTAACCCGTGTAGAACAATGGAAAAGTGTTGGTTTCCCACAACTTAACGATTCATTATTCGTTATCTTGACTTATTTCTTTGAGCGTTTATTACCAGAATACTTCGACAGTGAGGATGAGCACGATAAATACACAGGGACAATCAACCCTGTACGTATTGGTCGTCGTAAAGATTTCTGGAACCGTTTGACCATGGGTTATCAAGATTTGTTAATCCAGAAGGTCCTTCGTGAAGAGAAGCAAAAAGGCAAAATGGGTTGGGAGAATGTGGTTGCCAAATTCTTTACTCAGTTTGACGAAATTAATGCAGACAAAATGTCGGCTAACTTGCTTAACTTCCCTGGGTTCCGTTTATCGATTGAAGATGCCATTGATAAGAAAATTCGCCCATGTGGTTTGATAACAGGTCTTGCTGATTTTAAGCACGAAGGTAAAAAACTACGCGTGGGTGTGGCAGTATCAAATATCGCCTTCCAAGCGGGTGCATTTGATATGGCCAGCGCTGAGAAGTTCAGTGCGCTATTAATTGAATGTGCTAAGCGTAAACTTCCGGTTATCTGTTTTATTAGCTCTGGTGGTATGCAAACCAAAGAAGGCGCAGCGGCGCTATTCTCAATGGCTGTAGTAAACGATCGTATCACTCGTTTTATTCGTGATAACGAATTACCGGTATTGATGTTTGGTTTTGGTGACTGTACCGGTGGCGCACAGGCGAGTTTTGTAACGCATCCTTTAGTACAAACTTACTATTTGTCTGGCACAAATATGCCATTTGCAGGCCAAATGGTGGTACCAGCATATTTGCCGTCTACCGCGACACTGTCGAATTACTTGTCTAAAGTGCCAGGTGCAATGACGGGCTTAGTGTACAACCCATTTAGCGACACATTAGACGGTTTGTTGACGGGTATTGATCCATTAATGCCACTGCCAACAGCACGTATTGAAGACGTTATTGGTCAAGCCTTATCAACATTAGTGCCTGAGGTGGTTGAGGTTGAAGAAGTTATTCTTCAAAATGATCCCCGTGCATTAATGAAGCCTATCAACACAGTGCTTATTCATGCCCGTGGTTGTACAGCGGTTAAGTTAATTCGCAAAGCCCATGATAATAATATCAACGTGGTATTAGTTGCATCCGATCCAGATATGACTTCTGTACCAGCGGATATGCTAAAAGAGACCGATAAACTGGTTTGTATTGGTGGTAATACCTCTGATGAAAGTTACTTAAACGCTTATTCAGTGTTAAGAGTGGCTGACTACGAAGATGTTGATGCGCTTCACCCAGGTATTGGTTTCTTATCAGAAAGCCCGCAATTTGCTGCATTGTGTGTGAATAATGGTGTCAACTTTGTTGGCCCAAGTGTGCATTCCATGACCACTATGGGTAATAAGTCTAACGCGATTCATACCTCTCAAGCACAAAATGTCCCAGTGGTTCCTGGTAGCCACGGTATTTTGACTAATGCTGAGCAAGCCGTAAATGTGGCAATTGAAATTGGTTATCCTGTACTGCTTAAAGCAGTACAAGGTGGTGGTGGTAAAGGTATTCAGGTGGTTAAACGCGCCGAGGATATGATTGGTTTATTCCAAAAAACTGCTACAGAAGCCGCAGCTGCATTTGGTAATGGCGACTTGTATTTAGAGAAGTATGTCACCTCGTTACGTCATATCGAAGTCCAATTGCTACGTGATAAATTCGGTAATACCAAGGTATTAGGTATTCGCGATTGTTCTGTGCAACGTAATAACCAGAAAGTGATTGAAGAGTCTGGTTCAACTATGTTGCCAGAAGAGCTTAAGCAACGCGTGATGGAATATACTCGTGCATTGGGTGTCGCAACTGATTATATGGGCGCCGGTACTGTTGAGTTTATTTATAACTTAGATGCCAATGAAGTGTACTTCATGGAAATGAATACACGTCTGCAAGTTGAACATCCTGTTACTGAAGCCACTTCAGGTATTGATATCGTTAGTGCACAGTTTGATATCGCCGCAGGTCGTTCAATTGAAAACCTTCAGCCTGTTGATCAAGGCTATGCGATGGAAGTACGTGTGACGGCCGAGAAAGCCGCCTTAGACAGTCATGGTATTCTGCAGCTATTACCTAACCCAGGTATGATCACTGAATGTATAATGCCAAAGCGTGATGATGTGGAGCTGATTTCGATTGCTGAAGCCGGTAAAGAAATATCACCATACTATGACAGTTTAATCGCGCAGATCATTATTCGTGGTATCGATCGTGAAGATGTTATCAAGAAAATGTATGAGTATTTAGATACAGTAGTGATTAAAGGTATTGCGACCAACATTCCGTTGTTGAAGCGTATTCTTAAAGATCGCACTTTCAATGAAGGCGTATACGACACTAACTACTTACCACGCTTAATGGCTGAGCTAGATATTCCAGAGCTTATTGCGGAAATGGAAGCTGCGGCAGAAAACGTTAAAGTAGATACTGAGTCGTTACGTGTTGGTGAAAGTAATGAGCTGAAAGTATTGGCTCAGGGCGCAGGTATTTTCTACACTTCACCAGCACCGGGTGAAGCTGATTTTGTTAAAGAAGGCGACATAGTGACTGTGGATCAAACATTAGCCTTAACAGAAGCTATGAAGATGTTCTCGCAAGTCACATTAGCAGGCTTTAACCGTCAAGATGCAGTTTTGTATCCTGAAGATCAGACATACCGTATAGAGCGTATTTTAAACAGTAATGGTCAACAAGTTTCACAAAATGACCTATTGTTTGTTATCTCACCGGTTGACGCATAACGGCTTAGCTAACTGATATAAGTTAATCTTGTAAGCCAGATAAAAATACCCGCCAAGTGCGGGTATTTTTTTGTTTAAATCAACTCTATTTTTCAATAAAAAATATCTTAATTGGCTTTAAGGTAGGTGAATTGCAATATTTTGACCAAATGGTAGTTTTTTTCTTGCTTGGTTAAAAAATATTCAATTATTTTTATTTTGCTGTTTTGTATAGATTAATTGCCTTTTTTTGCATTTTTTTTTGATGAAAAGTCATAAATATTGCAACTCCTATTTGCGCCCAGCATGGTTCCAATTTACAATATGCGCCTAAAATAACCTGATGTGCGGTGTGTCGGTACTTTTCGCATGCTCCGTCTACTTCTTAAACTAATCATTAAAGTTGAATCATGACCGAATTATCCAAATACAGAAACATTGGTATCTTCGCTCACGTTGACGCGGGTAAAACCACGACCACCGAGCGTATCCTTAAGCTAACCGGTAAGATCCACAAAATCGGCGAAGTACATGACGGCGAATCTACAACTGACTTCATGGAACAGGAAGCTGAGCGCGGTATTACCATTCAGTCAGCAGCAGTAAGCTGTTTCTGGAATGATCACCGTTTCAACGTTATTGATACTCCAGGCCACGTTGACTTCACTGTTGAAGTATATCGTTCGCTTAAAGTACTTGACGGCGGTATCGGCGTATTCTGTGGTTCAGGCGGTGTTGAGCCTCAATCAGAAACCAACTGGCGTTATGCTAACGATTCAGAAGTCGCGCGTATCATCTTCGTAAACAAGTTAGACCGTATGGGTGCTGACTTCTTAAATGTTGTTAAGCAAACTAAAGACGTTTTAGCGGCAAATCCATTAGTGATGGTTTTACCAATCGGTATCGAAGACCAGTTCACTGGTGTTGTTGACCTACTAACTCGTAAAGCACACATTTGGGATGATTCTGGTCTACCAGAAAACTTCGTAATTACTGATGTGCCAGCTGACATGGTTGACTTAGTTGAAGAATACCGTGAAATGCTAATCGAAACTGCTCTTGAGCAAGACGATGATCTATTAGAAGCTTATATGGAAGGTGTTCAACCATCTATAGAAGACGTTAAGCGTTGTATCCGTGCGGGTACTCGTACAATGGCTGTGTTCCCAACATACTGTGGTTCAGCATTCAAAAACAAAGGTATGCAGTTATTACTAGATGCCGTTGTTGATTTCTTACCCGATCCAGTAGAAGTTGATCCACAACCGCTAACTGACGAAGAAGGTAACGAAAATGGCGAGTTCGCAATCGTTGACGTTGATGCTCCATTTAAAGCATTAGCATTCAAGATTATGGATGACCGTTTTGGTGCATTAACATTCGTACGTGTTTATTCAGGCCGTTTGAAAAAGGGTGACACCATCCTTAACTCATTCACTGGTAAAACTGAACGTGTTGGCCGTATGGTTGAAATGTATGCTAACGAGCGTATAGAAATTGAATCAGCACAAGCTGGTGATATTATTGCTATCGTTGGTATGAAGAACGTGCAAACTGGTCACACTCTATGTGATCCTAAGCACCCTTGTACCCTAGAAGCCATGGTATTCCCTGAGCCAGTAATTTCTATCTCTGTTGCGCCAAAAGATAAAGGCGGCAGTGAGAAAATGGGTATCGCTATCGGTAAAATGATTGCAGAAGATCCATCTTTCCGTGTTGAAACTGACATCGATTCTGGTGAAACCATCCTTAAAGGTATGGGTGAACTTCACTTAGACATTAAAGTAGACATCCTTAAGCGTACTTACGGTGTTGAACTAATTGTTGGTGAGCCACAGGTTGCTTACCGTGAAACTATCACAGCAGAAGTTGAAGATAGCTACACGCACAAGAAACAGTCTGGTGGTTCTGGTCAGTTTGGTAAAATCGACTATAAAATCCGTCCAGGTGCTGCAAACACAGGTTTCGTGTTTAAGTCTTCTGTTGTTGGTGGTAACGTTCCAAAAGAATTCTGGCCAGCGGTTCAGAAAGGTTTTGGTAGCATGATGAACACAGGTACTATCGCTGGCTTCCCAGTGTTAGACGTTGAATTTGAATTAACTGATGGTGCATTCCACGCAGTTGACTCTTCAGCTATCGCGTTCGAAATCGCTGCTAAAGGCGCGTTCCGTCAGTCTATCGCTAAAGCTAAGCCACAACTTCTTGAGCCTATCATGAACGTTGACGTGTTCAGCCCAGATGACAACGTGGGTGACGTAATTGGTGACCTTAACCGTCGTCGCGGTATGATCAAAGATCAAAACGCTGGTATGACTGGTGTTCGTATTAAAGCTGAAGTACCGTTATCAGAAATGTTCGGTTATATCGGTTCTTTACGTACTATGACTTCAGGTCGTGGCCAATTCTCTATGGAATTTGCTCACTACTCACAATGTCCTAACAGCGTTTCTGAGAAAGTTGTTACGCAAGTTAAAGAGCGTAAAGCTGCAGAAGCTAAGAAGTAATTCTTAACTTATCGCTGAAAAAAACCGTTGCCTAGGCAGCGGTTTTTTTATGCTTTAAATTTGGCTTGGTATGATGAAAATAAGATAAAAGTGCATCAGAAAAATATTATTATTAATATTTTCTTGGCACTTAAGTTAAAGACTTATGCGAGCTTACATAGCAAGCCATTGACAAGCTAATCTCAATAACCTCTTTCAGTTGGGCTTTATTAGGTCCATACTGTTTGCTCTACTGATTGACATCACAAACTTACATTGATGCCAAAAGCTAGGAACTGTCCTCAAGTTGACTCAAGCTGACTTTAGGTAATGCATTTGTTATTAAAGGAAAATATTATGAGCAAAGGACAAGACAGTAAAAAAGATGTGAAAAAGCAACCATTGTTAACCGCTAAGGAAAAGAAAGCTGCGAAGAAATCAAAGAAAGATGTATTAGGTAGATAGTCCGCGAGTGTTACCCATTCTCCGGGGGCAGTCAAAACTACATTGCTTGCGCGTTTTGATTTCACCCTGAAGATTAGCCTCTATGACTTCATCACCAAGATTTAACCCAGATGTTGTCGCATTTGGTTAGGCTTAATTAAATCAACGTACTCATAAAGGAGTGTTTGTGCTGTTGGTCTAACAATATGAGCTTCGGTATTAATACCCGGTTAATTCCATATAGCCCACACCTGAGTGCGTGCCTTCGATTTGTATAGGGCCTTCCCAATACGTTGTCGACAACAACATTTCACTATTGGGATTAAGTGCTTGGGTGGTGATATGAATGTTTTCGCTATCAATATCAATTTTCCAGCCAGTTGGGTAGCGCGTATTTTTGCTGGTATGCCAAGCGATAGGTTGCATATTGATGTCATTGGGATGACTTGCACTGGTAATGTTACGGCCACTGCCATCAGCCAGCATAAGTCTAGCGCTGTAAAAACTATCCTGTGGTTGTTCGCCTCTTAATCTAAACATCATTAAAGTCTGTTTTTCATCAAGTCGAATAGAAAACCAGTCCCAACCTTGCTGACTATCGGTTAACAGCTGTGAGCTCCACTCTCTGTCTAACCAGGCTTGGCCGCTGACTATGTCAGTTTTACCGTTACGGTTAATTGTGCCTGATACGTTTATATAAGGTTGGCTGTAATAGTGGGAGGCGACTTTACCGTCAGCACTTTTAATGCTCAACCCTTGTTCACCCTGTAATTGCCATGGGCTTTGGCTGTCTAAACTCAATTGGTAACTAAACTGCTCACTTTCAACATTTAAGCTGGCGGGGAATGGGCTGTTGTTATGACTTTGCCAACGCCAATTATCTAAGTAAATTGCAAACGGATTGGCGGATACCTGTGCAAATTGTGGATGACTGCGGGAGAACTTCTCTGCGCTGTAATGCTCACTTTTACTGGTTAGCGCAGCATGGGCCATAAACATTTGATTGGTCGCCCAAGGAGACTGTTTAGGTGATATATTGTTATGTAGATCAGTAGATTGAGCCTTAGGTGGAGTCGGTGGGCTTAATGCGCTGCGAAATTGAGTCCATTGAATACCAATGGCTTCGCCATTTTGAGTGGTTAAGTTGGCCGTAATATACCACCACTCAATCCTGTAACCTTCATGGGGTTGATGATCCTGTGGAAATTCAAGTGTATTGGCGGGACTCACCTGGCTGTATTGCAGTAAGGTTTCATCGGCGGCCAAAAGCTTACCCATCGATATCCCCGTAGCGGGTCTACTGGTACCTTCTGATGATTCAGTACTAGGCTGACATCCCAGTAACATAAGCGTAAAAGTGGTTAGCAGCATTTTTGTTAACTTGCTATTTGAGCAACGCATTATAATGTCTCCTGCTGCAAGCTGCTGATCAGCGGTTTACGGGTTTGCCAATATAGCGGCAATGCTACTGAAACTAAGCAGCTTAGCATCGAAATCATCACCACTCTGCCGTAAGCTGGCCAATCCCATATCATGGCAATCGTCCAACCAAAAGCTTGCAAGGTGACTTTATTAATCAATAAGTAGCCTAATATTGCCCCCATTGGCAGGGCGAGTAAGCAGGTTAGTAACACAATTAACATCATTTGTGATGTCACCATGATTCTGAGCTGTTTGCGACTCACCCCCAAAGCATACAAACGCGCTAATGGCGCTAGCCTTGCCTGAGTTAGCATCATGCAAGCACTGAACAATCCAATGGCTGCGACCAGCAATGTTAGACTATTGAGCACTACTGTGATTGAGAAGGTTTTGGTGAACATTTTAATCGCTTCATCTTTGATGCGTTGTTGACTATACATACTGGCCGATGAAAGTCCTTGTTGACTGATCAATGCTTGCTGAAGTAGCTCATTATCGCCTTGGTAATCCACAGCCAAACTTATGGGATTGGGCGGTAAATGATAGTGTTGCCATAGATAGGGTGAAATGATCAGCTCGCCCATGGGGTTGCCATAATCAAAATAAATGCCGCCAATAGTGAACATCTCGCTATTGGTCTGTGCAACGGGTGTTGGTAATAAGTTATTAGTAGTCTTGCTCAGTTTATCAATATTGATTTTATCACCGATATTAAGTTGATATTTTATCGATAATGGCTCGCTGATGAAGACGTTTTTACCCTGCTCAAATTCGCTCCAAAATGACTCATCTAAATTGTCTGGCGATTTAAATACAGTGGTGTTTTTAATCGAGTAAAAATCGCGACTGACCAGATTAATTGGAATTATGTTGCTAAGGTTAGATTGATCGCGTTGCAATTTAGCTTCTGTCTGCCATTGTTTATAAACAGCAGTCACTTTGGGCTCGGCATCCAGAAAAGCATTAACATCGAGTAGCGCATTCGGATTAGGCCGGATATATAAATCGGCATGAAGTCGGGCATCTAGCCATTGTTTTAAGGTGACTTCAAAACTGCCGACTAAGGTGTTCATCGAAATATTGGCGCAAAGGGCCAGCAATATAGCCATCATCGCCAATGATAATGGCGCGATAATCTCTTTTGTTTCTGCTACCACATATTGCCACAGACCTTTTGGCATTAAAGGTAATAGTAATCTCACGCCAATGCTGATTGTCATGGGTAACAATAATGGAATGGCGATGGTAACAATACCGAGCAATATCAAACTGTGCTTATATTGAGAGGTAAAATTAAACAGTATCGCAGTACTTCCTAATAATATACAGGCGGTTAACGCCTGTTGTTTAAACAGTTTTTCATAAGGTATTAACTGTGCTTGGCGTTGTGCCCCCTGCGCTAAGGACATACGTGACAATTGTAATAACAATGGCCAACATGCTCCAAGCGAGGCAACTAAAGTTAACCCTAATCCTTGTGCAAACCATTGCCATTGCCATAAACCGGGCAGTAATTTTGCGCCATATATTTGTTCTAATGTCATCGCGACCATAGGTTGTAACCACTGGGATAATTGCAGTCCCATGATAAAACCGATAATACTGCCGACAATCACCAGACAGAAAATTTCAATAATCAGCGCGATGAGTAAGTTATGACGACCTACGCCCATTTGCAGTAACTGAATAAACAGCCTTTGCCGTTTCATTAGGCTGTAGCGCACGCCGTTGTAAGCAATGAATAACCCGACAACAAATGCCAACATACTCATAGCGTCTAAATTTAAATGAAAGCTTGCTGTGAGAGCACTAAGAGACTCTCCATCATCTTGATTGTCTATGAGTACCTGGCGACTATCAAATCCAGCCTGTTCTAAAGCGGCAATGATTTGATTTCGCTGCGAGTCGATAACCGATGGTGATTTATCAAGCGGAAAAAAGATGGCGATATAACTTAACTTACCGGGCATATCTAATAATTGTTGCGCAAAAGAAATATCCGCCAACATGCTATTACCCAAACCGAGACTAGCTTCTATTGGAATAAGCTCTACTGGAATATCATTTAAAATGAGCTGCCCTTGGGTCAGTGCATTGATTCTTTCGATAAGATTGTCAGATATTACTACGCTAGGATAACCGGCTAATAAGCGCTGTAATGGAATGGCGGGTGTTGTTTGCTTGGCCTTTGATGACTGGTCATCTTGGTGAGGTTGCATTGACACAGCCGCCATAATGTCACTGCCATTGACCTTCCATGATCGCCCTTGTGGATCACTTGCTATGCCTTCAATGACCGCTAGTGCCGGAATGCCAGCTTGGCGTAAGGCAAAGTAAGCGGCTTCATCGATCCCAGTTTGATCTTTATCGGTAAGGTAAAAACTGGCGCGTTGGCTCAATAATTCGGTTGTTTCACCATAGCTTTGTTTAGCATTCTCATTAGTAGCTTTAACGCCTATCAGTAAGGTTACCGCCAGCATAATACCGAGTAAAATAGCGCTGGCTTGAATAGGGGCCTGGCGATAATGGCGGCTGAAAACCACTAGGCAGCGCTTAATAAGGGACAATGAAAGTGTCATAAGCAATTATACCATGAGGCTTTGAGTTGCATGGGTTTCAACAATATGGCCTTGCTGTAAATGCCAACGGGTTTGCATAAATCGAGCGCATTGTTCGCTGTGGGTCACCATTAATATACAAGTATTAGCTTGCTTTGCCAGTTCAGTTAATAATGACATTACCTGCATGCCAGCTTGTTCATCAAGGTTTCCGGTGGGTTCGTCAGCGAGCAAAAGTTGTGGTTTATGTGCCAATGCCCTAGCTATAGCGACACGTTGTTGTTGACCGCCGGATAAGGTTTCAACCGGTCTGGAGAGTAATTCAGTGAGCCCAAGCTGCTGGCATAATTCATCACACCAAACATTCCAAGATTGATTATTTAACGCTAATGCAAAACTGATATTATCTTTGACATTCAATGGGGTGAGTAAATTAAATTGCTGAAATACCACACCTAAACATTGTCTACGGTATAGGCTCCAATGTGCATCTTGCCAGTCTGTCGTGTTATTAAGATTTTGTGCGCGAAGGATATCCGGTGATGATGCTAATGATAAATGACCTGAGTCTAGGGTTTCAAAACCGGCAATAATGTTTAGCAGAGTGCTTTTACCACTGCCACTAGGGCCGGTTAATGCCACTGTTTGCCCTTGGCTTAACGTCAGGCTAACGTCATCAAGTACTTGATGAAATGTGCCGCCGTCTTTAAAACCTTTGTTGATATTTTTAAGTGCAACAATAATGCTCATTTTTATCCCTGTGCTGTAGCGCTTTAGGTGCGATATCAGTCTAAAGCAATACGTCCTTTTTGGTGCTGACGATCAGCGTATCAATTTAGTCTTGATGGCCTTTCTCATTAGAAGTTGTTATTTTTATAAGGATCACTATTCAAACCAACCTGCATAATTGCCATTGGGTTCAGCCAGTGCGGCTTTGGCCTTGTCTGGGTAATTACTGAATACTCCGTCAACGCCAATCGATTTTAAGGCACGAATGTCATCAGGGTTATCCACCGTATAAACATACACTTTAGCGCCACGCTGGTGGGCGTCATCGATTAATGCTTGGCTGATAAAACTCAAATCTATATGCGCAGAGTATGCTTGTAAATCTGTGACGATTTTGGCTAAATCGAGCGGGATCCCACCCAATAGCGGTGCCACGTAAGCCGTGGGTAATGCTTGTTTAATTTGGGCAAGGTAGGGATGATTGAATGAGCTCATTAAAAGCTGTTCGGGTTTGAAGCCTAAAACTGAAATAGCCTGAGGGTATAAAGCCAGCAGTGGCGGTACAGTATTATCGCCTTTTAGCTCAATATTGACGATGCAGCGGCCCTTAATCAGTTCAAGCACCTGCCATAAAGTGGGTATAGGTTGGTGTTTAACATTAAGCTTAGCTAATTGTTTTAATGACGATTGGCGGATAAGACCGTGACCGTTAGACTTACCTTCTAAGCGACGATCATGAAACACCACCAATTGCCCTTCAACATTATGGACATCGAGTTCTATCGCTTCTGCACCTAAATCCAATGCTGCTTGCATTGCAACCAAAGTGTTTTCGGGATGATAACCACTGGCCCCACGGTGGGCAAATATAAGCATGGTACGTTCTCTGTTTGGTGGTAAGCACAATACAATGGTGTTAATTTGCCCCAATTACAAAGATATGGCTAGTATTGAAAGGTTAAAGTTTGTTTTTCTTATGGCTTTGTTGAGTTTCAAATAATGCCGTTGCCACAATAATAGCCCCGCCGATTAAGGTTTGAGTGCTTAACTGTTCACCCAACACAATTAATGCCAATATCGCGCCATAAAATGGTTGTAAACAGGATACTAATCCGACCGTTTTAGCACTTAAATACCGCAGCGCAGTAGTGAATAAAGCATGCGGCGCAGCGGTAAATACCACTCCTAACAGAATAACCAATCCTACAGTGTGCTGATTAAGATCTGCCATACTGACATCTTGCCATGGGCTTAAAAACATCACTGTAACTAAAGTTTGATAAAACATCGCATGCGGGCCACTGTAGCCTGTGAAGTAACGTTTATGTAGCAGGTTACGGGCGGTGAATAACGCCGCAGACAACACGCCGACTAAAATGCCTAAGGTTATGTCATTATCAAGATTAGGTTCGGGGATTAATAAAATGACCCCAATCAATACGGCTAGGCCGGAAACTACATCGACCCATTTAAGTTGGGTACGGTTGATTAAAGGTTCGACTAACACTGTCATCACAGGATAAGTGAAGAAGGCAATCATACCAATGGCAACAGATGATAATTGCATCGCGGCAAAATACGTTACCCAATGACAACTCACGAGAACACCGAGTAAAATGGCAATAAGGTAATCTTTGCTATGACGTAATTTGAGGGTTTGCTTGCTGGCCTTTACTAGTAAAGCCAGAACAAAGGCTGCGACGATACAGCGTAAAAAGGTAATGTTAAGCGCACTTAGCGGAATAAGCTTAGAAAAAAGCGCCGTACCACCAAACAGTAATACGGCTAGATGTACTTCAACTAACCCCGAGCGAGGTTGAGTGGTAGGCACTTTTAATCGCTATTTAAGGTTAATGTTTGCAAACGCTTGACCTAAACGAGTCACTTCGCCAGGTTCTACGCCATCAGCGAAGGTATCAATGGCATCTTGGGCAAATAACATCACCACAGTACTGCCTAACTTAAAGCGGCCCATTTCAGCGCCTTTCTCTAATGTTAATGCTTTAGGGCCTGTGGTTGGATAATCCCAACTAAAGACCTGCTTGCCACCGGGCGGTGTTACTGTGCCAGCCCAAATGGTTTCAATGCTAGCTACAATCGTTGCGCCAACTAATACCATGGCTAATGGGCCTATTTCAGTTTCAAAAATAGCGACCACACGTTCATTGCGGGCAAAAAGCCCTGGCACATTTTGCGCGGTGAGTGGGTTAACTGAAAACAAGTCGCCTGGTACATAAGTCATTTTAGACAAGGTGCCGGTAATCGGCATATGAATACGGTGATAGTCTTTTGGTGCAAGGTAAATAGTGGCAAAATCACCGCCGTCAAAACGGTCGGCATCGGCTTTATCACCACCGAGTAAAGCTTGCGAAGTGTAACTATGCCCCTTTGCCTGGAATATGTTGCCAGATTCAATTGGGCCACATTGGCTAACCGCACCATCAACTGGGTGCGCCATGATGGTTGCGTCTTGGTTTATTGGGCGTAAACCTTGTTTTAATTCACGGGTAAAAAAGGCATTAAAGGTGTTGTAAGCTTCAGGCTCACTTTTAGCTGCTTCTGACATGTCAATTTTGTATTGATTAATGAACCACTTAATAAATACGGTAGTCAGTACCCCAGCTTCTGCTGCTGCAAACTTACCGACTAAGCGTGATAAAAAATGTTTTGGCATGATGTATTGCAAAGCAATTTTTAATGAGTCCAATTTTATTTCCTTACTTTTTTATTAGTTTTGTACGATGAATATGTGTTAGTAAATTAAGTGACTTAAACATGTTTCGCTAAATTAACGTCGACATTCATTATTTCGAAATATCATCAATGGCACGAAAGTGTCGTGCATGTCGCTGTTCATCAAGGCTAGCAATAATACGGTTATAGTTATAAAACCTGTCTTGGGTAATTTTGCCTTCTTTTAAAGCCGTTTGTAGTGCACATCCCGGGTCATCCCCATGTTTGCAGTCTCTAAACTTACAAGTGCCTAAAAACTCTCTAAATTCAATAAAACACCATCCCACTCGTTGAGCATCTAAATGCCACAGAGCAAACTCACGCACACCCGGAGAGTCAATTAAATCGCCGCCACTGGCAAAGTGTAATAGTTTTGCGGTTGTAGTGGTGTGTTGACCTAAACCAGAATTACCAGACACATCGCCGATAAGTAAGTCAGCTTCAGGCATTAATGCATTAATGACCGATGATTTACCGACGCCAGATTGTCCAGCAAACACACTGACTTTATCTTTAAGTAAGTCTTTAAGATCAGCAATACCTTCACCGGTATGGCTACTCAGTTGGTAAACTTGATAACCAATGTCGCGATAGCGGGCTAAGGCTTGTTCAATTTCAGGGCGGTTTTCATCGTTCAATAAATCGATTTTGTTTAGCACAATAACCGGTGCAATGTCAGTGTCTTCACAGGCCACCAGATAGCGATCAATAATTTGGGTAGTGAAACTAGGCAATACCGATGACACAATAAGAATTTGATCAATATTGGCCGCAATAATTTTCACGCCATCATATAAATCAGGGCGAGTGAGGGACGATTTTCGCGGATGAACAGCCTCCACAATGCCGCCAATGTTGGCGTTTGATTGCACTTCAGTGGCTAAACGTACAATAACCTTGTCACCTGTAACTAAACTGGTGACCGCCCGGCGAATATTGCAGCGGGTGATAATGCCGTCTTGGGTTTCAATATCAGCATGTTGACCGAAACGAGATATCACTACACCAGCTTGTTCAGGTGTTAATAAATGATCTTGAATATCAGCACTGTCGCTGGCTGAATCGGTGCGATTCAATCGTTTGGATTGATTTGCACGCATGCGCCTTAATTGGCCTTGGCTTAGGGGTTTCTTTTTACTCACAGAGAGATCTTCATCAATTAAAGGTATTTTTTTGTGTCTTAAAAGGATTATGATACACGCAATGAAATAAAAATGCCTGAAATTAGGGCAATAGATAGAATAAGGCGAACGATATGGCTGCAGATGCGAAAAATTTGATTTGGGTTGATCTTGAAATGACAGGGCTTGAGCCTGAAGTCGATAGAATTATTGAAATTGCCACTTTAGTGACGGATCAAGATTTAAATATCATTGCCCAAGGACCTGTTTTAGCCATATATCAAACCGATGAAGTGCTAGCGGGAATGGATGATTGGAATCAAAAACATCATGGTGAGTCAGGTCTAATTGATCGGGTTAAAGCCAGTAAACACAGTGAGCAAGATGCGATTGATCAAACGATTGAGTTTTTATCACACTATGTTCCTAAGGGCGCATCACCTATGTGTGGTAATAGCATTGGCCAAGATCGCCGTTTTTTGAACAAGTATATGTTAGAGCTTGAAGATTATTTCCATTACCGAAATGTCGATGTCAGCACCATTAAAGAATTAGTCCGTCGTTGGAGCCCTGAAACTATGAATGGCTTTACAAAAAAGAATACCCATCAAGCATTAGAAGACATCAAAGAATCTATTGCTGAATTGCAGTATTATCGTGGTCAGGTATTTAAAATTTAACCAAACGATTCAGTTTTTGCAAAAAGAGTGCAAAAAGGGGTTGCAGCATATTAAATATTACCTATAATGCGGCCTCAACTTTCTACAGAGTGTTAAGCTCTGACTCATAAAAAGTAGGAGTTTGAAATATGCGGCATTAGCTCAGTTGGTTCAGGTAGAAAGACGATACCTTGCTGATTGTTACAAATGAAGCAAATAGTAAGCGACATTAGCTCAGTTGGTAGAGCGATACCTTGCCAAGGTATAGGTCATCAGTTCGAACCTGATATGTCGCTCCAAATTCCAAGATGATTTTGAAATGCGACATTAGCTCAGTTGGTAGAGCGATACCTTGCCAAGGTATAGGTCATCAGTTCGAACCTGATATGTCGCTCCAAAATCTAAATTTACAAAATGATTTTTGATATGCGACATTAGCTCAGTTGGTAGAGCGATACCTTGCCAAGGTATAGGTCATCAGTTCGAACCTGATATGTCGCTCCAAAATCACTTACCTTCTTATAAACCTCTCCCTTTAAATATCAATAAAAATTAGCTCGGTTGCGATTTTAAAAATTGCGATACCTTTTTGTTTGCCAAGGTATAGGTCATCAGTTCGAACCATTCCTTATGAAGAGAGGGTCGCTGCAAAATCACTTTCTCAGTTTAAATATCTAATTTGAAATGCGATATTAGCTCAGTTGACCGAGTGAAAGGGCAAGTATCTTTTCACATCACTCGGGCTAAAAAAAGTAATCGTTTATACGAATAACTTCCAATAAATACAAGAAGGAGCCAACTCTTCTGTCCAACTCCTGTTAAAGGCCTAGTCAAATAAATATAATAATGCTACTCATAGAAGTATGGGGGTTGTTCGATTGAATGTGTGTATTCTATTTATGCAAATATTGCGTATGTTTTCATGGCATACTAATCTTAAACTAATTAAAAAAATAAAAAGGTTGTCTAATGAATATAGAGTCGATCAACACTGAGCGATCGCTATGTACTAATTGTGCGAAGGAAAATAATTTAGACTTTGATTTTACTATGGCCTTTCAACCAATTATTGACTGTAGCACGCAAAGCATTTATGGCTATGAAGCATTAGTTAGAGGAATTAACAATGAGTCAGCATATGCCATTTTGTCTCAGGTTACTGCTGACAACCGGTATGTTTTCGATCAGCTTTGTCGTATTAAAGCGATCGCTTTAGCGTCGGAGTTAAACATAAGCTCGATGCTAAGCATCAATTTTTTACCTAATGCGATTTATAACCCAGAGCGCTGCATTCGAACGACCTTAGACGCCGCTAAAAAGTATAATTTTCCAACAGAAAACATTATGTTTGAATTCACAGAAGTTGAAAAAGTTGAAGATAGCAAACATTTAAAGGAAATTGTTGAATACTACCAAAAGCTTGGTTTTAAAACCGCCACAGACGATTTTGGATCTGGCTACTCAGGTCTTAATTTATTGGCAGATTTTCAGACTGATATTGTAAAACTAGATATGGCATTAATTCGAAATATAGACAAAGATAAAGTGCGTCAGTCAATTGTGACAAATACTTTAAATTTACTTACTGAACTAAACATTACGCCTTTAGCTGAAGGTATTGAAACGAAGGAAGAATATCTGTTTCTTAAAGAGGCGGGTGTTAAACTAATGCAAGGCTACCTGTTTGCGCAACCTGGATTCAAGTGTTTACCTGAAGTGAACTTCGACATGCTTTGAATGTTGAATATAGACATTTTCAATGGTTAATATAAGCGCTTTTTTTATAGCGCTGAGTTCCAAATATACACTAGCCCTATTATAAATTATGCCTTATTTTTGATATCGCTAAATTTTGATATCGCCAAAAACAGTATCCACGATCGATGGGGCCCATAGATATCCCAATCACCCCATGTTGAGTAAGACATCAATACTCCTAAAATCTTCCTCAATTCCGTTAAGTGATCCAGCACGCATTTCTTCATTAATCCCTAATATAAAAACATCAAACAATCAAAAATATGACTTTGCTCAAATACTTGTTAAGTGAAATTTCTAATAATGAAGTTAATTAAGTTATCCCTGATAATCTCAGGCTGTAAAGTGAGGTAGTGATATATGCGTATTCAACAATTAAGTGAATTACTTGAGTATGTTGCCAAATGTCGATTAAACATGGGCAAGTTGTACAAACGATTACACCGTAACGCAGACTCTTCTCGCGTGAAGTTAATGTTGGAATACTTTCAACAGCATGAGAAGCATATCCACGATACGCTAGAAAGCTATATTGAAGATGCGCCAGCTAAAATTCTTGATACCTGGTATCAAGATGTTGTTTTTGAGGATTTTATTAAGCGTTGTGATGAAGCTGTTTTACCAGCTAATATGGATGAAGAGCAAGTGTTAGAGTTACATCTTGATCTTGAAAATCGTTTAATTGAGTTTCTCGAAAAAACTGCAGAATTAACCTCTTGCAATGATGCGAAAAGTGCACTGCTTGATGTGATCCATGTTGCGAAAACACAACAGAAGCGTTTAGTACACAGTGTACTTCGTATGGATGATATTTAAGCTTTAGCCAGCATTTAACTTTTGATTGACTCAAAAATGCCAGCAATGATATTGCTGGCATTTTTATTTGTTGAAAAAAGCCACATGCAGCTGTAGGAGATAAATATAGAACTCTGGTATATTGTGGCTTTGAACCTCTTTTATAATGCTTTTGGCTATTTGATATGACTTCTATTGTTAAAAATCTTGAAAATGAACAAGCTACAGTGGCAATTGGACAATTTATTGCTCAAGGACTAATGCCGCCATTAACGATTTTTTTAACTGGAGACTTAGGCGCAGGTAAAACTACCTTGAGCCGCGGAATTATTCAATCTTTAGGTCATAAAGGCGCGGTTAAAAGTCCAACGTATACCTTAGTTGAGCCCTATGAGTTTGATGGCTTTGATGTATTTCATTTTGACTTATATCGTGTCGCTGACCCTGAAGAGCTCGAATTTATGGGAATTCGTGATTATTTTAATAAAACTAGTATTTGTTTGGTTGAGTGGCCTGAGCATGGGCAGGGTATGTTGCCTGATGCCGATCTTCATTTGCATTTACGCTATAAAAATAATCAACGAGAAATTGAAATTAACGCTTTGTCTGCTTCTGGGCAAACAATTTTGAAAAAATTAAAATAATAATGACTCTACATAAAGCCATTCTTCATCTTACCTGCTGGGTAATAATAAGTACCTCGTTTACAGCACACAGTGCTAACGAGCTCGATAGTGTGCGCATTTGGGCTGCACCAGAATCAACTCGTGTGGTATTTGACTTATCGCAAGCGCCTCAGTATGAATCGTTTACGCTAACCAATCCTGAACGTTTAGTTGTGGATATTAAAAATGCCAGCAATAAAGTCCAATTAGACAGATTAAGCAATAATAGTAAATTAATTAAACGTATTAGGGTGAGTCAATCGCCTGGAAAAGGTATTTTACGGCTAGTTTTGGACCTCAATAAACCAATAAAATCTAACTTGTTTACGCTATCTCCAACAGCTCCATACGGTAATCGTTTGGTGGTGGATTTAGATGATTCCTTTAGCGCAGAAACAAAAGCTAAAGTCACTACCCACTCTTCGGGTACCAACCGTAATATCGTTATTGCCATTGATGCTGGGCACGGTGGTGAAGATCCAGGCTCTATTGGTCCTACAGGTATTTATGAAAAGCGCGTTGTACTCGATATTTCAAAACGCCTTGCGGATAAAATTAATGCGACTCCTGGTATGCAAGCTGTGATGACGCGTACCGGAGATTACTTCGTTGACTTAAACCGTCGCTCAGAGTTAGCCCGCCGCAGTAAAGCCGATTTATTATTATCTATTCATGCTGACGCATTTACATCGCCTCAGCCTAGAGGAGCATCGGCGTGGGTATTATCAATGCGCCGAGCTGACAGTGAATTAGGTCGATTACTTGAGCAAACAGAAAAGCATTCAGAGTTGCTAGGTGGTGTGGGTGATATTATTCAAAATTCTGATGTTGAAAAATATTTAGTGCAAACGCTTATCGACATGCAGAAAAATAATTCGATGGTAATGGGTAATGATATTGCCAAAGATATTTTGCGTGATCTTGGTAGCGTTACTCACCTTCATAAAAAAGAGCCAGAAGCGGCGAGTTTGGCGGTATTAAAAGCGGCGGATATTCCGTCTATTTTGATTGAGACGGGGTTTATCTCAAACCCAGGTGAAGAGAAACTACTCGTTAATTATAATCACCAACAAAAGCTGGCTAATGCGATTCATAAAGGTGTCGTGCGATATTTTGAAACCAATCCACCTTCAGGCACATTACTGTCTCAGAGTGCCAATACTAAGCATAAAGTTCAATCCGGTGAGTCTTTGTCGGTTATCGCGAAACGCTATGGTGTGAGTGTTAATAACCTTAAAAAGGCAAATAATTTAAGGTCAGATGTTGTGCGTATCGGCCAACACTTGGTGATCCCAAGGGCATAATGATGGCTATCCAACTCCTTCCCCCTCAACTTGCAAACCAAATCGCCGCTGGCGAAGTGGTTGAGCGCCCAGCTTCGGTAGTAAAAGAACTGGTCGAGAATAGTCTAGATGCAGGGGCGACAAGGGTTGATATCGAAATCGATAAAGGCGGCAGTAAGCTGATTCGCATCCGTGATAATGGGTGCGGTATTCCCCTGGCTGAACTTGCATTAGCCTTGTCGCGTCATGCCACTTCTAAAGTGCACACATTAGATGATTTAGAAGCCATCATGAGTTTTGGTTTTCGCGGTGAAGCACTGGCGAGTATTAGCTCAGTTGCACGCTTGACGTTAACCTCAAAAACCGCAGAACAAACTGAAGCTTGGCAGGCCTTTGCTGAAGGCTCACAAATGGATGTTAAAGTGACGCCGGCGGCGCACCCTCAAGGTTCGACGATTGATGTTGTCGACTTGTTTTTTAACACTCCAGCAAGAAGACGTTTTTTAAAAAGTGATAAAACAGAGTTTACCCATATTGATGAATGGTTAAAACGTATTGCTATCGCGAGATGTGATATTCATTTCACCTTGACCCATAATGGCAAATTAGTCCGTCAATATCGTCCTGCTAACACCGAAATTCAGCACCAACAACGCTTGGGTCAGATATGTGGCCGTCAGTTTGCTGAAAACGCGCTAACTGTGTCATGTGAGCATGCAGGCCTATCATTACAAGGTTATTTACAGTCGCCGTTTGATAATGTCATCAGTGATAGTAGCTATTTTTATGTTAATGGCCGTTTAGTGCGCGATCGTCTAGTGAATCATGCAGTAAAACAAGCATTTGCAGAGCAAGGAGTTGAGCATCAACCTGGTTATGTGTTGATGTTAGATTTAGACCCACATCAAGTAGATGTCAATGTGCATCCTGCAAAACATGAAGTACGGTTTCATCAATCACGTTACGTACATGATTTTATATTACAAGCTTTGCAGTCTGCTTTAGTGCAAGCGCTCGATTTTGTTTCTGTATCTGACTCAGTAAACTCGGCAACCCTGATCAATAGTGATGAGGCTGTTACGGCAAATACTTATCCGCAAACGCAGTCTACTGCTGGTCAATTTTCACTTTCAGAGTCGGTAGAATCTGAATTATCTCATAATCATGCTTCAAGTGATGTCGCAGGCCGTCCTAATAGCATTAGTCAATTCGGTAGTATGCATATTCCGGGGCAAGCAAGTCGCTCATTTGGCGGATATTCATCTGACCTTAAACCTCGTTATGATGTGAATTCTAACGAGAAAGCTCCAGCATCTAAGCCCTATACACAAGTCCCTAATAAACATATCAGTCAAACAACGATTGAGAGTTATGGACAACTTCTACAAGTATCCGATGACGTTAGCCAAAATACAGATACTAGTCACTATTCTGCCGGTATGCTGCCAAATACTTCAATAGCAAAACCTATGCCGAATGTGTTAAATAACCAATTTTGGGTCATAGTGTCTGAAAGTGAATTAAAATTAATGCCAATTTTTGAAGTGCAAAAAACAGTTGTTCAACAGGAAATTTTGCAAAAATTAGCGACAGGGTTAATCGGCCAGCCTCTATTAATGCCTGTATCGATAAAAGCCGATCCTGACTGGCAATTAATACTTGAACAGGGTGAACCTTTTTTGCGTCAACTCGGTATTGAGTTAACAATTCGCTACGGGCAGTTGATTATCAAAAAAGTGCCCCCATATTTGAGAGATAGCCATTTAGCAACCGTGATACCAGAGCTATTACAATGGATGGCAGCAGTAAAGCCAAATAATGAAGCATTAGCACTTTGGATTGCACAGCAATCAAACGATAAGTTTGTTGCCCCGCAAACGATTTGGCAACAGTTTTGTCTACTTACAGAGGCAACTCAGCAAACAATATTAGCCAATGCCAAAGCATTACCTTGGCAAGCATGGATTAAAGAAAACGCGTGAATAAAGTCGAACGGCCAAAAATCATCTTTTTGATGGGGCCCACAGCTTCAGGAAAGACTGCATTGGCCATACAAATGGCTCAGCAGCATAACTGTGAGTTAATTTCAGTCGATTCTGCGTTGATTTACCGTCAAATGGATATTGGTACCGCAAAGCCAACAGCTGAAGAGTTGGCGCAGGCCCCACATCGTTTGATTGATATTTTAGACCCTAGTGAGAGTTATTCCGCGGCTGACTTTCGTCGTGATGCACTAGAACAGATTGAGCAAATTGTTGCCCGTGGTAAAACGCCTTTGTTAGTTGGCGGTACTATGATGTATTTCAAAGCATTGTTAGAAGGTTTATCGCCTTTGCCCGCAGCAGATGAGACGATACGAGCACAAATTTTAACTGAGGCAGAAAGCCTAGGTTGGGAGACATTACATCGACAACTGTGTGAAATTGACCCAGTTGCAGGTGAGCGAATTCATCAAAATGATCCACAAAGATTGTCGCGTGCATTAGAAGTTTTTCGTATCACAGGTAAGACGATAACAGAGTTAACTCAGATTAAGTCTGCCGAACTACCGTATGATGTAATACAATTTGCGATAGCGCCTAGCGATAGAAAGGTATTACATGGGTTGATTGCAAAACGCTTTCTGCTTATGTTAGATCAAGGTTTTATCAATGAAGTTGCTCAATTAAAGGCCCGTGGCGACTTGCATTTAGATATGCCATCTATGCGTTGTGTCGGTTATAGGCAGTGTTGGGAGTACCTTGATAATGAGGTTGATCATGCGACTATGGTCGAAAAAGCTACCGCTGCCACTAGGCAATTAGCCAAACGTCAATTAACATGGTTGAGAAGTTGGCCTGATTTGCAATGGCTAGAAAGTGGCGATGAAATGAATTTAGTTACACTTATGCGACAATGCTGCTAGCTAATTAGCTGTTACTGTATAATACTCAAACTAAAGAATAAAACTTGAATTACATATTTTAAAAAGAAAAAGGAAATTACAAAATGGCTAAGGGGCAATCTTTACAAGACCCATTTTTAAACGCTCTGCGTCGTGAGCGTGTACCCGTTTCGATCTACTTAGTAAACGGTATTAAGCTTCAGGGACAGGTTGAGTCTTTCGACCAATTCGTGATCTTGTTGAAAAACACAGTGAGTCAAATGGTGTACAAACATGCCATTTCGACAGTCGTTCCAGCCCGTCCATTTAATGTGACAAGTCATCAAGGCACCAATGCTTCTGATGAGGATGATACGGAATAAATAACTTAAAAAGGATACTGCTTCTTGTTTGATCGTTATGAAGCTGGAGAAACAGCTGTACTTGTTCATATCGAATTTTCTGACGAAGAACGTCGTGAAGATTTATTGGAGTTACAACTATTAGTTGAGTCTGCAGGTGCACGCTCGGTAGGAGTAATAACAGGCAATCGTCGTTCGCCAGACCGAAAGTTTTTCATCGGTTCAGGTAAGGCAGAAGAGTTAGCAGCCATGGTAGCTGCAACAGAAGCTAATGTAGTGATTTTCAATCATGCATTGAGCCCAGCTCAAGAGCGTAACCTCGAAGTGGTTTGCCAATGTCGAGTGTTAGATCGCACTACATTAATATTAGATATTTTTGCTCAACGTGCTCGAACTCACGAAGGTAAGATGCAGGTGGAGCTAGCGCAACTGCGCCACATGTCAACGCGCCTGATCCGAGGTTGGACTCACCTTGAGCGACAAAAAGGCGGTATCGGTATGCGCGGGCCTGGGGAAACTCAGCTTGAAACCGATAGACGTTTACTGCGAGGCCGCATTAAGAATATTAATAAACGCCTAGATAAAGTAGATAAACAACGTGAGCAAAGTCGCCGAGCTCGCAAACGTAGTGATATGGCTACCGTTGCATTAGTAGGTTATACCAATGCCGGTAAGTCGACATTGTTTAATTCGTTAACATTATCTGATGTTTATGCAGCAGATCAATTGTTTGCGACACTTGATCCAACACTACGTAAATTAGATTTACCAGATGGTTCAGTGATATTAGCTGATACCGTTGGATTTATTCGTCATTTACCCCATGACCTAGTGGCGGCTTTTAAAGCCACGCTACAGGAAACACGCCAGGCAGATTTACTATTACATATTGTGGATTGTGCTGATGAAAATATGACTGAAAATTTCGATCAGGTACAAAGCGTACTTGAGGAAATTGAAGCTGATGAAATCACACAATTAGTCATATGCAATAAGATCGATTTACTTGAAGACTTTGCTCCTCGTATAGATTATGACGATGAAGGCAAGCCTGAGCGCGTTTGGGTATCTGCACAAAAACAGATTGGATTTGATCTGCTTTTACAGGCTATTACCGAGTTGATCGGGACAGTGATTTATGAGCAGACTTTGAAAATACCAGCTTCTGCTGGACATTATCTTGGCCAGTTTTATCGACTGGATGCAATACAGCAGAAAGAGTATGACGATCTGGGGAACTGTATTTTATCTGTTCGCGTGTCGGAAGCCGATTGGCGCCGATTACTTAAACAGAGTCAGGGGGAATTAGAGACATTTATTTTTGAAGCTTCAGAAGTAGACGTTTCTTGTTAATCTCATTTATTTCATCCAATTATGGAGTGCTAAATGGCTTGGAATGAGCCCGGTAACAAGGGAAGTAAAGACCCTTGGGGAAATAAGGGTGGTAACGATAAAGGACCACCAGATCTAGACGAAGTATTTCGTAACTTATCAAAACGTTTTGGTGGCAAGGGCGGTAATAGCGCTCCAGGTCAGCCATTTAACTCATCTATATTGATTGTGTTTGCCTTGATTGCCCTGATTATTTGGGCATTGTCTGGTCTATACACAGTTAAAGAAGCTGAGCGTGGTGTATTACTCCGTTTTGGTCAACACATTGGTGAAGTGAGCTCAGGTTTACACTGGAAGGCAACCTTTATTGATGAAGTGACAACCGTTGATGTGGAAACGTTCCGTTCGGTTCCTGCATCGGGCAGTATGCTGACATCCGATGAAAACGTCGTGAAAGTTGAGCTTGTGGTTCAATATAGCGTGTCAGATGCATATGAATACTTGTTCAGTGCTGTTGATGCCAACGCCAGTTTGCGTGAAGCCACCGACAGCGCGCTGCGTTATGTCATTGGTCACAACCGAATGGATGACATTTTAACCACTGGGCGTGACGCAATTCGTCGTGATACCTGGAAAGAGTTAGAGCGCATTATTGAGCCTTATAAAATAGGTTTACAAATTCGTGACGTTAACTTTTTACCAGCACGTCCGCCTGAAGAAGTGAAAGATGCATTTGATGATGCCATTTCTGCGCAGGAAGATGAGCAACGCTTTATTCGTGAAGCAGAAGCTTATTCTCGTGAGATTGAGCCAAAAGCTCGTGGTCAAGTTGAACGTATGTCACAGCAAGCCAATGCTTACAAACAACGTGTTGTACTTGAAGCTGAAGGTAAAGTCGCTCGATTTGAGAAGTTATTACCTGAATATAAAGCATCACCAAGTGTAACTCGTACGCGTTTGTATTTAGACGCAATGCAAGAAGTGATGTCTGGTACCAACAAAGTATTAATTGATGCTAAAAACAACGGTAATCTAATGTATTTACCATTAGATAAGCTGATGAACAACAATAAAGCTGACGGTAAAGCCGCTGAGCCAGAAGTTGAGCGTCATATTAATTCAGTATCAGGTAGTGCCAATATCCCGATGACAAGTGTTCCTACAGATGGACGCTTATCTCGTGAAGAACGCACTCGTCAAGGGAGGGGATAACTCATGGGTAGATTAGGTTTAATTCTTCTTGTTGTTATCTTAGGTCTTGGTTTTTCATCTGTCATGGTTGTCAATGAAGGCGAGCGTGCGATAGTTTCTCGTTTTGGTAAAGTTGTTAAAGACAATATCGATGGCGAGGACGTTACGCGTGTCTTCATTCCAGGATTACACTTTAAGTGGCCTGTTATTGATAAACCTAGATACATGGATGCCCGCATTCAAACTCTAGATGGTGCTGCAGATCGTTTTGTGACTTCTGAAAAGAAAGATTTAATGGTTGATTCATACGTTAAATGGCGTATTAGTGATTTTGAAAAGTATTATCTTTCAACAAACGCAGGTATTAAAGCCAACGCGGAAAAGCTATTACAAGCAAAAATCAGTAACGACTTACGTACTGAGTTTGGTCGCCGTACAATTAAAGAAATTGTCTCTGGAAAGCGCGATGAACTGCAAATTGATGCGTTAACTAATGCTTCTGAAAGTGCTGCAAATTTGGGTATTGAAGTGGTTGATGTACGTGTTAAGCAAATTAACTTACCTGCAAACGTGAGTAATAGTATTTACCAACGTATGCGTGCTGAGCGTCAAGCCGTGGCAAAAGAGCATCGTGCTCAAGGTAAAGAGCAAGCTGAGATCATCCGTGCAACGACTGATGCTGGTGTGACAGTTAAAGTCGCAGGCGCTGAACGTAATGCATTAACCATTCGTGGTGAAGGTGATGCGTTAGCGGCTAAGATTTACGCTGATGCTTATAACAAAGATGCTGAGTTTTACGGCTTTTTACGTAGCTTAGAAGCTTACAAAGAAAGTTTTTCCGGTAATTCAGATATTATGGTGCTAGAACCTGAAAGTGATTTTTTCAAGTACATGAAGTCAATGGACGGAAAATAAAGCTAACTTGTTAGTTTGCGAGTAAAAGCCCGATGAATATCGGGCTTTTTTGTGTCCGAAGTGCGATAGGGTTATTGATCGTTTTATATAAAAATAATTATTTTTTTCATCCTACTACCTTTAACTAAATTAGTTAAACTTTGTTGATTATTTAGTTATTTAAACCAGTGTGTTAGCTAGTTTTTACCTTGTCTTTTTGACACAAAAAAAACATCTTCAAAGCAAAAAAAATAACATTTTTAAGCCAAAGAGGCTTAATCCGCAATTTAGTTGTGTGTTTTCTCTATGATCTGCTTCTAATTTTTCGCTATAATGAGCCCTGCCTCAAACTATGATAGTTTAACACTACCTTTTTTAGAGGTTAAACTATTGAAATATAAAAATTCCAACACCCTCTGGGAGATAAGTGGATGAGCAATGCGCCAGTCGATACCGGACGTCGCAGATTCCTGACAGCCGCAACCGCCGTAGTTGGTGGTGCAGGAGCCGTTGCTGTAGCGGTTCCTTTCATAAAGTCATGGAATCCGAGTGCCAAAGCGAAAGCTGCAGGTGCGCCGGTCGAAGTAAATATTAGTAAAGTAGAGCCAGGTCAGTTAATTCGTGTTGAATGGCGCGGAAAACCGGTTTGGGTAGTTCGTCGTACAGAAGCTGTACTAAATACTCTTCAAACTTTAGACAGCCAACTACGTGACCCAGCATCTGAAGAAATGCAGCAGCCAGAATATGCAACTAACCCTGCACGTTCTATCAAGCCTGAATTCTTTATTGCTGTTGGTATTTGTACCCATTTAGGATGTTCTCCAACTTATTTGCCTGATTCATTTGGTGAGCAGGTTGAGGGTGTTACATCAGGTTTCTTTTGTCCATGTCATGGTTCTAAGTTTGACATGGCTGGTCGCGTGTTTTCGGGTGTTCCTGCTCCATTGAACCTCGTAGTCCCGCCGCATAAATATATCGATGATGCCAACGTAATTATCGGTGAAGATACGGGAGCCGCGTAATGGTTAAGAACATTATTGATTGGATCGATGCACGTATCCCTATGACGGCAACTTATAACCGTCACGTGGGCCAGTATGCAACACCAAAGAACTTTAACTTTTGGTACTTTTTCGGTTCATTAGCGTTATTAGTCTTAGTTAACCAGTTGCTTACGGGTATTTGGTTAACGATGAATTACGTACCAACAGCCGAAGGTGCTTTTGCTTCAGTTGAATACATCATGCGTGATGTTGAGTACGGCTGGTTGTTACGTTACATGCACTCTACTGGTGCATCGGCGTTCTTCTTTGTTATCTATATGCACATGTTCCGCGGATTAATCTACGGTTCATATCAAAAACCAAGAGAGCTATTATGGCTGTTTGGTATGTTGATTTTCCTTGTGCTGATGGCTGAAGCTTTCATGGGTTACTTATTACCTTGGGGACAAATGTCTTACTGGGGTGCGCAGGTAATTATTTCATTGTTTGGTGCTATTCCCTTTATTGGTGATGACCTAACACTTTGGATCCGTGGTGATTATGTTATTTCGGGTGCAACACTAAACCGTTTCTTCGCGTTACACGTTATTGCGCTTCCACTTGTATTGGTTGTATTAGTGTTCTTACACTTAATAGCCTTGCATGAGGTCGGCTCAAATAACCCTGATGGCGTTGAAATTAAAAAGAACAAAGATGAGAACGGATGGCCTATTGATGGTATTCCATTCCACCCTTACTACACTGTAAAAGATATTATGGGTGTAGCAGGTTTCTTAATCGTGTTCTGTTATGTGTTGTTCTTCATGCCTGAAGGCGGCGGATACTTCCTTGAAAAGCCAAACTTTGAAGCGGCTAACCCAATGAAAACTCCTGCTCACATAGCACCTGTTTGGTACTTCACACCATTCTATGCAATTTTACGTGCAGTTCCTGATAAGCTATTGGGTGTTGTCGCTATGGGACTGTCTATTGCAGTATTATTTATTCTGCCTTGGATTGACCGTTGTAGAGTGAAGTCTATTCGCTACCGTAGCTTGATTCACAAGATCAACATTGCACAATTTACTGTGTCGTTCATTATATTAGGTTATTTAGGTGTGGTTCCTGCAACTCCTGAGTTAACTATTGCGGCACGTATATTCACTTTCACTTACTTTGGTTTCTTCGTAGCCCTGTGGGTCTATAGTAAGAATGAGAAAACAAAGCCAGTACCTACGAGGGTGACTCACTAATGAAAAAGTTATTAATAGCATTAGTTACATTGTTGCCATCGCTTGCTATGGCAGCAGGTGGACATGAAGTTGATTTAGAAAGTGCTAACGTTGACCTGCATGACAAAGCATCATTAGAGCGTGGTTTGGATTTATTCCAACATTATTGCTCTGGTTGTCACAGTACTCAGTACCAACGTTATGACCGTGTTGCTACCGATTTAGGTATTTCAACAGACGATATGCGTAACAAGTACATGTTCATCGATGCTAAAACGGGTGAATTAATGGAAAACGCCATTCCTACGGTTGATGCAGCTAAATGGTTTGGTGCAGCGCCACCAGACTTGACCTTAGTTGCTCGCGTACGTGGTGCCGATTGGGTTTATACTTACCTAAAAGGTTTCTACGCTGATGAAAGCCGTCCATTTGGTGTTAATAACACAGTATTTCCACTAGTCGGTATGCCGCATGTTTTACAAGAACTTCAAGGTCTTAGTGTAAAAGATGAACATGGTAATCTAGTGACTACAGGTGGTTCAATGTCTGCTGAAGAGTACGACCAAGCTGTACGTGACTTAACCGGTTTCCTAGTTTATTCGGGCGACCCTGTTAAGTTAGAGCGTGAAGCATTAGGTTGGTGGGTACTCGGATTCCTGTTTATTTTCTTCATCATTGCTTACTTGTTGAAGAAAGAATACTGGAAAGATGTGCACTAGCATCAAATAACGGGTAAAATGTATTATCCGCGTAATGTAAACGAGGGGCTTAGCCCCTCGTTTGTTTTGTTTTTTTAGATTTCTGGAGAGTATAAATGGCTGTAGCTGCCAACAAACGCTCTATCATGACACTGTTTTCAGGTGCCGATGATTTATATAGCCATCAAGTGCGTATCGTATTGGCTGAGAAAGGGGTTACCGTTGATGTTTTACAGGTAGACCCAAGTGAAATGCCAGAAGATTTACTTGAAGTAAATCCATATAACTCTGTGCCAACGTTAGTTGACCGCGAATTAGTGTTATATGAATCTCGTATCATCATGGAATATTTGGACGAGCGTTTCCCGCATCCACCACTTATGCCTGTTTACCCTGTATCACGTGGTCAAAGCCGCTTGATGATGCATCGTATCGATACCGATTGGTACGTACTTGTTGATCGTATTCGCAATGGTGATAAAGCTGATGCTGCTCGTAAAGAGTTAACTGAAAGTTTAGTTGCTTTGGCACCAGTATTTGCTGAAATGCCTTACTTCATGAACGAAGACTTTGGTTTAGCTGACTGTTATTTAGGCCCACTATTGTGGCGTCTGCCTGTATTAGGTATCAATTTAGATCCTCGTACTGCCAAAGAAATTAATGCTTATATGACCCGTATTTTTGAGCGTGAATCATTTAAAGCATCATTAACAGAGGCTGAGCGCGAAATGCGCATGGGTATGTAATGAAAAGCATTACTCCAAATCGTCCTTATTTATTGCGGGCTTATTATGAATGGTTGATGGATAACCACTTTACGCCGCATGTTGTGGTTGATGCATTTGTAAAAGATACTCAAGTACCTCAGCAATTTGTTAAAGATGGGCAAATTGTATTAAATATCGCCACAGGTGCTGTGGTTAATTTACAAATGAATAATGACGCAGTTGAATTCAGTGCCCGTTTTGGCGGCGTACCTCAGCAAGTTTACTTGCCTATGGCATCTATTATTGCTATCTACGCGCGTGAAAATGGTTCTGGTACCGTATTTGATATAGAAGATGCTTATATTATTGATGATGAAACTAAAGTGACATCACCAGGTTTAACTTCTGTTGATACTACGATAGATAAATCAGTACCAGAAAAAACTGATGAAAAACCTAAGCGTAAAAGCCACCTCACTGTTGTAAAATAACAACATAAGGTCTACTAAAAACCAGCCCTTTGGCTGGTTTTTTTAATGGTGTTATATCCACTCAGTTGGACAGTTACATGTTGCTAATGATAGATAATTACGATTCCTTTACCTTTAATTTAGTGCAATACTTTCAAGCACTAGGTGAAGATATTGTGGTTAAGCGAAATGACGAAATTACACTTGCTGATATAGAGAGTATATCACCGACGCACATTGTGATATCACCCGGCCCCTGTTCACCTAATGAGGCTGGAGTTTCACTCGATGTTGTTCGCCATTTTGCCGGCAAGTTACCTATTCTTGGTGTGTGTTTAGGCCATCAAGTTATTGCGCAGGTTTTCGGTGCTAATGTGGTACGCGCAAAACGGGTTATGCATGGAAAAACTAGTGCAATAAAGCATACGGGAAAAGGTTTATTTCAAGGGTTAAATCAGCCGTTAACCGTTGCTCGTTATCATTCATTACTTGTTGATGCATTGCCTGAAGGTTTTGTCCTTGATGCCTGGTTTGATGACCCCATTCATGGCTGTGAGATAATGGGCATGAGTCATCTTAATATGCCGCTTTACAGTGTTCAATTTCATCCTGAGGCAATATTGACCGAACAGGGTCATGAATTGTTGGCTAATTTTCTGCGCCAATGATGTAAAAGTAGCTTTATAATGTGATTTATAAAGTCATTCTGTTACAACTTTCCCCATAAATCTGCGCGAAATATCGTATACACTTGTGCTATAAAGTATCCCTAAAATAATAACATCATCATTATAGGGATAATTATGTCTGGTTTTGCGATCACTTCGCCTTTCATTCGTCGTTTTGCTTTTAGTGCGTTAACACTGGCACTTGTGAGTGGATGCAGTACTACAGCACAAGCTCCTGCTCAAATTAATACCCTGAACAATAACGTATCTGTTCAAGTAGCCTTAGAGCAGCCTCCAAAAGCCGAACAGCCATTAACGTTAAACCAAATCATGGCTAACCCAGATTGGATGGGCATTTTTGCCCAAGATGCTTATTGGTCAGACGATAGCCAGTCCGTTTATTATAAACGCCAAGCCCACCAAGCGCCTGTAGCAGATTATTACCTACAAGGTGTAGCTCAAAAAACGGCTAGTAAACTAAATTTAGATCAACTGCATTTAGCCGATCAAAAAAACGCGGTACTTAATTTAGCTGGCACTAAAAAAGCCTACCTTTACCAAGGCAACCTTTTTGTTAAAGATTTAACTGATGGTGAAATTAAGCAAGTGACTAAACAAAATGCTGCCATCAGCGGTGTGCGTTTTCTTTCTAATGGTGATTTAGCTTATTGGCAGGGAAATAATATTTTTCGTTTACATCAGTCATCAGGATTGATTGAACAGATCGCTAATATCCAAATGGCAAATGAGCCTAAACTAATCCAGGATCCAAGCTCTTATATTGCTAAGCAGCAACATCGTTTAATCGAATACGTTGCACTGCAGCATGATAACGCCAAAGCACAACAACAATACCAACAACAGTTAGCGGATGCCGATCCTAGCTTTGCTGCCAAGACCTGGTATTTAGGTGATTCTGAAGTGGTTTCTGATATCAGTTTGTCGGCTGATGGACGCTATGCCATTTTGGCCTTAACTGACAAAAATTATTCCTGGCGAGCCGAGCACGACATTATGCCCAATTATCTTGGGCAAGATGGCTATGTTGATCCTGTGCCAGCGAGATCTAGGGTTGCCGAAGATAAATTCCCTGGTCAACGTTTAGTATTATTAGATTTAAATGAGCATGTTAAAAAAGATATTACCATCGAAGGGCTAACGGGTTTTGATGAAGATGTGCTTGCTGACGTTAAACAAGAAAATGCAGTGGCTAAGGGTGAGAAATATGAAAGCAAAAAGTCACCACGTTTAATTCAATTAATGCAAGATTGGGAGTGGAGCCAAAGCGCGATCCAATGGCACCCAACAAAAAATAAACTGCTTGTTATGATTGAAGCCGTAGACAATAAAGATCGCTGGATAGCTTCAGTTGATTTAGATAAAGGATCCTTAACAACTGAGCATCGTTTACATGACGATGCATGGGTTAACTATAATTTTAATCAATATGGTTGGTTGCCTAACTCTGATAGCTTTTACTTTTTATCAGAAGAAACGGGTTATTCACATTTATATGTAAAAACAGTGGGCCAAAAAGCACGAGCACTGACTCAAGGTAAGTTTGTGGTTGATGATGTGACATTATCGCCAGACGCTAAGCATATTGTTTATCGGGCTAATGCCGATCATCCTGGTAGTTATAACGTTTACCGTGTAGAAATTGAATCGGGAAAAATTGAACAGCTGACTAACTGGTTTGGTACTTTATCGTATGTATTAAGTCCCGATGGACAATCGTTATTGCTCGATGCTTCGTCACTCATTAAACCTAACGAGTTGTACCTTCAGCCTATTGGTGGAAAACTTTCTCAATTAACCGATTACACAAGTGATGCGTTCAAAGCATATGCTTGGCAAGCCCCTAAAGTGGTCGCTGTGCCTTCTAATCATGGTGCGGGTGAAGTTTATGCCAGAGTGTATTTGCCTCAAGGGTTCGAGGCTCAGGGCGCAGAAAAATACCCAGCCGTAATTTTTAATCATGGTGCGGGTTACCTGCAAAATGCCCATTATGGCTTTTCAGGATACTTCCGAGAATTTATGTTCCACAATATGTTAGCGCAACAGGGCTATGTTGTGATGGACATGGATTTTCGCGGTTCGAAAGGTTATGGCCGCGACTGGCGCACAGCTGTTTACCGTAATATGGGTACCCCTGAAATTGAAGACTTAAAAGATGGTGTAACTTGGATGACAAATAACGCCAATGTTAATGCGGCTAAAGTCGGTACTTATGGCGGTTCATACGGTGGCTTCTTAACCTTTATGGCACTATTTAATGAACCAGAGTTATTTCAGGCAGGGGCTGCATTACGTCCTGTAACGGATTGGGCACATTATAATGCGCCGTATACCTCTAATATCCTCAATACACCGGATATCGACCCTATTGCCTATGAGCGTAGTTCGCCAATAGAACATGCTGATGGATTGCAAAAACCGTTATTGATTATGACAGGTGTATTGGATGATAACGTTTTCTTCCAAGATAGCGTGCGCTTGGTGCAACGTTTAATTGAACTTGAAAAACCGATGTTTGAAACGGCAATTTATCCAGTCGAACCGCACGGCTTTAAACAGCCATCAAGCTGGTTAGATGAATATCGTCGAATTTATAAACTATTTGAACAAGAGTTAAAGAAATAACCTTGGTTAATCAAATTAAGGCTTCCTTTAGGAAGCCTTAATTTTTATTATGTTACCTATGATTAATTACAGGGTTTATTTGAGTGACAGTATCGACAGCAGGTGGCGTTCGCCCTGGTAAATTGATTGAAATTGAACGGCGTCTATATCAACACCTTATTGTTGGCAAGCATACAGCGGCCGCCATGGAGGATGATGCTAACGAAAAACTGGAACAAGATGCCAATAAATTGGAAATCGAGCGTAAAGCTATTCAGCTTAGGTTAGATAAGCAGGCAGAAGCTAAAGCTATTTATAAGGCTATTTCTGCTCAACTTGTCGATACAGTGAATAATGCCGTCGAACATAAGCTAACCAACCTTGACAGCTTGTTAGCCAGCTCAGGTATACAAGATAGTCAAATTTTATTGCTCGATTTACTGCTAGAAAAAGATCCTAATATTAATCGTATCCGACCTATTATAGCTAGCCTTCCTTGGCTAACGAGGGATCTTGTTACCTTAATAAATAGTCCTGCATCCACACATAGACGTCCTAAAAACTCAGATGTACAGGTCACGGATATTAAATTGATATTGAATTATATCGGTTTAGAAAACTTACGTTTATTGATCCCCTATTTTTGTATCAGAAATTGGCTACCAAGTGGCCATGCCAATCTACTTTGGACAACCCGAAAGTTATGGCGATACAGCATGATTACCGCTATTGCAGCGCAAGCGTTAGCGATATTGCATAACCGTCCAACACATATCAGCTACACCTGTGCACTTTTGTATCAATTAGGCACCTCAGTTATTTTATCTAATAGCGCGCGCTTATTTGAAAAGTATTGGGGTACCTGGCTGAGAGAGGCTAGTGGTAGCCGCGATAAAGAAGTTTATGATGCTGTGATGGCGACAGAGTTTCCTGCACAGCAAGTTTTTAATCAAGTTATTGAACATGGGCATCACTTAAACTGGCAATTACTTGAACAGCTGGATTTTGAACAAAGTTCGATTACCAAAGTGTTAAAAGAGTTAGATCAAGATTATCATTTTAATGAGTTATCGATTGATGCATCTATCGTAGCCAAAGCAAGTTGCTTTGCTAAAATAATATTATTAGAGGAACATCAATTACTCGCGCCACAAGAGCGAAAAGTGATGCTTGATTATTATGAATTTAGTCAACAAGAAGTGATCCGTCTAAAAGCGCAAAACTACCGTAAGTTAGATCTCACTTAATTCGCTTCGTCTACCCAAGCGCAATGCATATAACAATGTTAATAGTGTGTAATTATGCACAATTGACCAATTGTGTCGTTAAAAGCAGTCAAATAACTTTTTTATGACTACTTATGCTGTAAAGCCCCTATTAAAGCGCTTCGTTTAGTCATTTTTATCAATCTTTATTCAGTTTTAGACGCGTCTTAACAGAAGTTAATTGTTGATAACTGGTATTTTGATCACATTTTCGTTAATAATAACTAATACTGTATACAAGCAGTCGTCGTTTCAAGACTATATAACAAAGAAAACGACGATATATAGCGGCTTTGCGGCCGTTTACACAAAATGAAGGATGAAATGGAATGACTGTTGAAATGAATCTTAACCGCGCCCAATTTGATGAAGTCATGGTGCCTAATTATGCGCCTGCAGCGGTAATTCCCGTTAAAGGTGAAGGTAGCCGTGTTTGGGATCAAAACGGTAATGAATTTATCGATTTTGCTGGTGGTATAGCCGTTAACTGTTTAGGACATTGTCATCCTGCATTAGTGTCAGCGTTAAAAGAGCAGGGCGAGAAACTGTGGCATTTATCGAACGTGATGACGAACGAACCAGCTTTAGCATTAGCGACAAAATTAGTTAACGCTACGTTTGCTGAACGTGTTTATTTTGCAAACTCTGGTGCAGAAGCAAACGAAGCAGCTTTAAAATTAGCACGTCGTTATGCTTTAGATAACCACGGGCCACAAAAAGATCAAATTATTGCCTTTGATAAAGCTTTCCATGGTCGTACTTTTTTCACCGTCACTGTTGGTGGTCAAGCGGCTTATTCAGATGGTTTTGGTCCTAAGCCACAAAGTATCACTCATGTACCATTCAATGATATTGCAGCATTAGAAGCCGTCGTTTCTGACAATACCTGCGCCATCATGCTTGAACCTTTACAAGGCGAGGGCGGTATTATCAATGGCGATCCTGAATTCTTAAAAGCGGTTCGCGCATTAGCTGATAGGCACGATGCATTGGTCATTTTTGATGAAGTGCAAACAGGTGTAGGTCGCACAGGCGAATTATTTGCTTATATGGGTACTGATATAGTGCCTGATATTTTAACCAGTGCTAAAGCATTAGGTGGCGGGTTCCCAATCGCAGCTATGCTAACAACCGCTAAAATTGCTGCACACCTTAAAATAGGTACCCACGGTTCAACATACGGTGGTAATCCATTGGCGTGTGCTATAGGTAATGCGGTAATGGATGTCGTTAATACCAAAGAAGTCTTAGACGGTGTCAAACATCGTGAACAATTATTCCGTGATGGTTTAGCGGTAATTAACGAAAAGTATCACGTATTTAGTGAAGTCCGTGGTAAAGGTATGTTGTTAGGTGCTGTGCTAAACGAAAAATATGAAGGCCGTAGCCGTGATTTCTTAGTCGCGTCAGTTGCAGAGGGGGTTATGACCCTTATGGCTGGTGCCAATGTGGTTCGTTTTGCTCCATCACTGGTTATCCCAGAAGCTGATATCGCTGAAGGTTTAGCGCGTTTTGAACGTGCTGTAGCCAAAGTGGTTGCAGGTTAATACAAAAGGAGTGCAGCTTGCTGCGCTCCTTTTGTTTGGGTAAGTGTTAGATAGAGGCGTTTACTTTAGTTGTTAACGCCTTATCCATCTTGCACCATGAGGAGATTTAGATGTTAATCATACGTCCGATCCGTGCCAACGATTATCAAGCGCTCTACGATATTGCTGTAGAGTCTGGACACGGATTTACGTCTTTACCAGTAAATGAAGAATTACTGCGTTCGAAGATTGCGAGGGCTGAATCATCTTTTTCCAAAGACGTTAAAAAGCCTTTCGATGAAAGCTATTTAATGGTCCTTGAGGACACAAGCACACAACAAGTTGTTGGTACCTGTGGTATTGAAGCCGCAGTGGGTATGGAAGATGCATTCTATCATTACCGATTAGGTACTGAGGTCTATCATTCACAACAAATTGCTGTGCGTAATGAAGTTGAAACCCTGACGTTATGCCACGATTATACTGGTGCAGCAGAATTATGTACTTTGTTTTTAAAGGATGCATACCGCAAAGGCAATAATGGTCGCATGCTATCGCGTTCACGATTTTTATTGTTGGCGCAGCATAAACACCGCTTCGGTGAGACTGTGATTGCTGAAATGCGTGGGGTCAGCGATGACAAAGGTGACTCGCCTTTTTATCAGTGGCTACAGAAGCATTTTCTTGGCATTGATTTTGTTGAAGCTGATTACTTATCAGGTTTAGGTAAAAAAGCCTTTATGGCCGAAATGATGCCGCGCAACCCAGTTTATGTGTGCTTACTGCCTAAAAAAGCCCAGAAAGTGATTGGTGAAGTACATCAAAACACCAAGCCAGCTTTGCGTTTACTGCAAGCTGAAGGCTTTAAGTTTAGGAACTATGTCGATATTTTTGATGGTGGCCCAACGGTTGAATGTGGATTAAACGATATTAAGTCGGTTAAACGCAGTCGTTTATTAACCGTTGAAATTGGCAAAGCGCATCATACCGACACCCAATTCATAATTTCAAATACTAAACTAGCAGATTATCGCGCAACCGCGGCAAAGCTAAAAGTATCTGATGAGCACGATAATGTTGTTCTATCACCAGAACTTGCCCAAGGGCTAATGGTGGAAGACGGTCAACAAATTCGCGTGCTTTCATTATAGGAATATACGATGACTCAATTTATTCAAGGTAAATGGTTAGCTGGCGAAGGCCATGATGTACAATCAATTAACCCAGCCAACGGCGAAGTTATTTGGCACGGTAAAACAGCCACTGCAGCTCAAGTAGACAGCGCGGTTGACGCCGCACGTGCTGCACAGTTTGATTGGTTTATGCTAGGCTATCAAGGCCGTTTAGCGATTGTTGAAGCTTACCGTGATCAGTTAGAAGCCCATAAAGCTGAAATGGCTGAAACTATTGCCCAAGAAACGGGTAAACCACAGTGGGAAACCGCGACAGAAGCAGCCGCTATGATTGGCAAAATTGGTTTGTCAGCTAAAGCCCATGACAAGCGCACTGGCACTGAGACCAATGATTTACCTGCAGGCCGTGCAGTATTACGTCATAAGCCTCACGGTGTTGTTGCTGTGTTTGGCCCGTATAACTTCCCAGGGCACTTACCCAATGGCCATATCGTACCAGCCTTATTAGCGGGTAATACGGTTGTTTTCAAGCCATCAGAGTTAACGCCTAAAGTCGCTGAGTTAATGCTAAAGTGCTGGGAAAAAGCAGGCTTACCACAAGGGATTATTAACCTGGTTCAAGGTGAAGTTGATACCGGTAAAGCACTTGCTTCTCACCCTCAAATTGATGGTTTATTCTTTACAGGTAGTTCACGAACTGGTCATATATTGCATCAACAATATGCCGGTCATCCAGGTAAAATATTAGCTTTAGAAATGGGCGGTAATAATCCGTTAATCATTAAAGGCGTTAGCGATACTAAAGCGGCAGTTCACGATATTATTCAATCAGCCTATATTTCATCAGGCCAGCGTTGTACTTGTGCTCGTCGTTTATATGTTGAAACAGGTGCTCAAGGCGATGCGTTAATTGCTGCACTTATCACTGCAGTGAAACGAATTAAAGTCGGTGCCTGGAATGCTCAGCCACAGCCATTTATGGGATCAATGATCTCTGAAACGGCAGCGCGTGGCATGATTGCTGCGCAAGCGACGTTGCAATCTTTAGGTGGCGTGTCCTTGATTGAACTGAAACAAGTTGAAGCAGGTACGGGCATTGTCTCTCCTGGTTTGATTGACGTATCGGCGATAGCCAAACTGCCAGATGATGAGTATTTTGGACCTTTACTGCAGTTAGTTCGCTACAGTGATTTTGATGAAGCAATTCGTCTTGCAAATGATACTCGTTATGGTTTGTCAGCTGGTTTATTAGCTGACAGCAGAGAAGATTACGATTACTTCTTAGCGCGTATTCGTGCAGGCATTGTTAACTGGAACAAACAAATTACTGGTGCCTCTGGTGCTGCACCGTTTGGTGGTGTTGGTGCTTCAGGTAATCATCGAGCTAGCGCATTTTATGCTGCAGACTACTGTGCTTACCCTGTCGCTTCAATGGAAGCTGATAGTGTCAGTTTTCCAGCGAGTTTAAGCCCTGGTTTATCGATTTAACTTTAGTCAGATTTTTAGACAAAGTTCCAGCGCGCTTTAAGCAAATACTTGAAGCGCAATTAGTGTGATTTAACAGATTCTTATTGCCCGACCTCAATTAAGATCTGCTTTTTAGAAGGATTTTACCATGCATACTGACGTCAATTCGTTATTTGCGGCTATCTGGCAAGACTATATAAAAATGACCCCATCAGCAGCCAAAATTCACCAATTGCTGAGTAAAGGTGCGCCGATCATTAATGATCATATCGCTCTGCGTACGTTTAACATTGCTAAAGTGAATCTTAGCGTGCTGGCCAAGCATTTTACCTCTATTGGTTATGTTGATTGCGGTGACTACAAGTTTGAGCAGAAAAAGCTGATAGCGAAGCATTTTGAACATCCAGATCCAAGCCAACCTAAAGTGTTTATTTCTGAATTGTTAGTGGAAGAGTTTAGCCCTGCGCTGCAACAAACCATTAAAGGCTTTATTGAGCAGATTGATGTTACTGCAACCGTTGCAGATAACTTCATCTATTCAGGCCGTCACTGGCAGCTTGATAAAGCCACTTATCAAGCATTACTGGCTGAAAGTGAATATGCGGCCTGGGTTGCTGCTATTGGTTATAGAGCAAACCATTTCACAGTATCAATAAATGATTTACCAGAGTTTGAGCGCATCGAAGATGTGAACCAAGCTTTGAAAGACGCAGGCTTTTTACTTAATGCTTCTGGTGGTGAAATCAAAGGCACACCTGAAGTGTTATTAGAGCAATCTTCTACCATGGCAGATAAAGTGGTTGTTAGCTTTACCGATGGTGATGCAGAAATTCCAAGTTGTTTTTATGAATTTGCCCGCCGTTATCCAATGGACAATGGTAAGCTATATACTGGATTTGTTGCGGCGTCTGCTGATAAGATTTTTGAAAGTACTAATGCGATGATGTAATCGATATCCGGTTTACTAAAAGCCTCACAGTGTGAGGCTTTTTTATGTCCAGCGTTTGTGCGCTTATTCGGTTTTAGATTGCAGGCTTATTGAGTGGAATAACGATGGATACCGCCAAGCCGCTTAAATGTTCACTGGCGTTAAATTGCAGCTGAAAGCCATACTGCTCGCAAATTTCCTTCACTATAGATAAACCTAAGCCATGGCCCATAACATCCTCGTCTAAGCGTTTTCCTCTGGCGGTTAACACAGCTAATTGATCTTGTTGTACGCCTGAACCGTCGTCTTCGACTGTGATAGTAATTGAATGATTGTGCTGTTTTTTTAATGATAATTGCACACAGGAATCTGTCCATTTAAATGCATTATCAAGTAAATTACCAAACAACTCCATTCCATCCTCACGGTGAATAGGAATACGTGATAACTGTTGCGGGTTATGAATATTTTCGATCACAGTTTTATGCCGATACACTTTTTTAAGGGTATTCAGTAGACTGATAAAATCTTTATCGACAGTCATTTGAGCGGCAGGAAGCATATCGCCGGTGACTCTTGCAGCAGCGAGCTTTCTTTCAATCATTTTTCTGATTTGATCTAACTGCTGTTGCATTGCTATTGCCGCATCTGGATCTGTTAATCCTAAGGCTTCTACTTGCTGCTGCATGATAGCTAAGGGGGTCTTTAACCCATGGCTTAAGTTGCCTAAGTTATTGCGGCTACGTTCAATCTGTTTGGCGGTATAGTCGAGTAGTTGGTTATAGGTTTCTGCTAAGGGTTTTATTTCTGAAGGTATATGTTGAGTGTCTAGGGCGCTTATTTCCCCTTGGCGTAATTTGGCTAACGACTGCTGTATCTTTTTTACCGGTTTAAAAGACTGACGTAGAATAATAAAAATACCCGCTATCATTGCCAATAGCATACCAATATTAATTGCCAGTTTAGTGCCAAAAACCTCACTAAATACCCGCCTACCTATGCTTAAATCCTGGGCCACGGTTAATGTGGCCGTATTAGGCGTGTCATCAGATCCAATGCCAATAGATAGCAACTGCATATCGTTATTTTTCGGGCCTTTTGCCTGCCAGACACGTTTTTGTGAATCGGCTAATGGCTCTATTTCTAACTCAACGTCCCACAGTGAGCGAGACCTAATCACCTGGTTTGGTAAATTAAGTTGGAAATAACGGCCTGAATAGGCTGGTTTGTAAAAACTAGACAGCTGCTGATGATCGATCTCTATTTGACCATCTTGTAATCGAGTGGCCAGAATAACGTGTTCAAGATCTTCCTCTAAGCGGTTAATAATAGAATCGTGAAATGCTTCTCTAAGCATAGATTCAAACAATATTAATCCAATAATCGTGCTTAATATGATTAACCCGGTTAACCATAGGCTGAGCTTAGAGCGAATTGAGATCATTGTTCGATTATGCCATGGAAGATATATCCCTGTCCTCGGCGTGTTTCAATCGCTGTTTTACCCAGCTTTTTGCGCAAGTGAGTCACATAGACCTCTACCACATTACTTTCTTTTTCATCGTCAAATTGATACAACTTATCGGTTAGCTGTGTTTTTGATAGTAATTTTTTGGGTGACATCAGAAATATTTTAAGCAGCCTGAATTCCATTGCTGTTAGTTCAAACTCTTGATCCGCCACAATCACTTTTTGCTCGTTTTCATCTAATGTAATACCTGCGTAGCAAAGCTGTTTTGAGGCAGTATTTGCTCGGCCATGGGCACGGTTTATCAGTGCTTGTATGCGAGCAAGTAATTCTTGAGTATGGAATGGCTTGCCAAGGTAATCGTCCGCACCAGCATTAAATCCTTCTACTTTCTCGTGCCACTGTGATCGTGCTGTGAGCATTATTACTGGTGTGACTATGCCTTTTTCACGCCAACTAGTGATAAGGTTTAACCCATTTCCATCGGGTAAACCAATATCGAGTATCACACAATCATATTGAGTTTCTTTGATAAGATAGTCAGCTTCAACCGCTTTATCTGTTACATCGGTAACATAGCCGGCTTGTTTAAGTTGCTTTTCTAATTCAGCCACTAAAAGTGGATTATCTTCAACGAGTAGCAGTTTCATGTTGCGTGCATTCACTAGGTAATTGAGTTAACGAATTTAGAGTACCACTTTGTGCATCAAATTGCAGATTTACAGTGTGGCCTTGTTTTAATTTTAGCTGTAAATTATACCGCCACTTATCTTTTTCTTGAAATAATTGTGCATCTACTAGCTGAACATCACAATATTGAGCTAGCCAGTTAAGGCATTCATCTAAAGAACGTATATGGCCTGCACTCACCAGTTTTTGAACATGATTATGGTCTGCCTCATACAAGGTTTGAGTATTATTGAAGTTAGCGTTTAATGTGCTAAGGCTGAATAAGCCAATAGTGATAAACATGGACATACTCTCTCCAAGGCATAAAAAAAGTGGTGTGCAGATAATCTGACACCACTTTAATAATCTTGGCTTAAATCAAGCTGAAGCTTATCTTAACGCGTACCGTAAACCACTATCGTTTTACCGTGTGCTTGAATTAGATTTTGCTCTTCAAGCATTTTCAAAATACGCCCAACGGTTTCACGTGAACAACCTACAATTTGACCAATCTCTTGACGAGTAATCTTAATTTGCATGCCATCAGGGTGAGTCATTGCATCTGGCAGTTTGGCAAGATGTAATAATGTTTGCGCAATACGACCAGCCACATCCAAGAAGGCTAGATCACCTACTTTTTGGCTAGTACTTTGTAAGCGCAACGCCATTTGTGCTGATAGTTTCATCAGAATTTCAGGGTTTACTTGAATCAATTGCTTGAATTTCTTGTAAGAGATTTCAGCAATTTCACATGCTTGTTTAGCACGGACCCATGCGGTACGTTCGGCTTGTTCTTCAAACAGACCTAGCTCGCCGATAAAGTCACCTTGGTTAAGATAAGAAAGGATCATTTCTTTGCCTTCTTCATCTTTAATCAATACGGCAACTGCACCTTTAACGATATAGTATAAAGTATCAGAATCTTCGCCAGCATGAATTAGCGTGCTTTTAGCTGGATATTTATGAATGTGACAATGTGACAGAAACCATTCCAAAGTTGGATCCGGTTTTGGCTTACCAATCAGAGCCATATTGATGTTCCTCGATTGATTGAAAAATAAGTAATCTCTAATTAAGTACTTTACGCTATTTAAATAGATAAAACTTTGATGGAGATCTAGTTTAACGACTCGGCATTTTATATTAACTTTTTACAATGTAGGTTTATTTGATCAAATTTGGGAGTTAAGTCAATAAAACTGCCAGATTCTAACCTAAGTCACAATTGTTTTTTAGCGCCGCTAAACTATTTAGTATGATTAACGTTTATTCATGAGTTGGAGTATCGTTAGTTGTGGTGAATATTCTATTATGGTTTATTGTAATGCCAACTTGAGTTGGTTTATGTTTATGATGTTATTGCTGTGGTTTATGAGGTGGATGTGAAGAAGTTATTCCAGATTAGTGTGGGCTGTATTATTTTTTGCTGTTTATTATTGTCTAAGGTACAGGCATTTTCACAGCCGCAAACTATGCAGTCGAACGAGCAATCAAGAGTGGTGCATATTCAATTAAAAGCCGCTCAAGGTGATGCAGATGCCCAATTTTTACTAGGACTGATGTATTTATCTGGACGATTTGTTGATAAAAATATTACAGAAGGTTTTATGTGGGTTGAGCTAGCGGCAAATCAACAGCATATTAAGGCGCAACAGACTATTGCTGATTTAGCGTTTGAAGGTAAATTAATTCCCCGTAATTTACTTAAAGCTGAAAAATGGTACTTAGACATGAGCCAGCAAGGTGATAAGTGGGCGCATTTTCGTTTAGGTTTTATTTATTCTGCTGGTGGTGATGGCGTAGAGCGCAATTGTGGTAAAGCGCTAACTCAGTTTGGTGCCGCCGGTGATGATGTTTCTTTAGGTAATATCGCCTGGATTTTGGCAACGTGTCCTGAGCCTGAATATCGTGATGGCTCAAAAGCGGTGAGTTTGTCACTTAAGCTGCTTGAAACTAATCAAGGCGACCCGACTATTTTGGATAACTTAGCGGCAGGTTATGCTGAATTAGGTGATTTTACTCAGGCCATTAGTGTGCAGAAAAAAGCCATTGATGCATTAAAGTTGTACCCTGAAATAGCTAAAAGTGATGAGTTTTTACAGCGTTTAAAAAGCTATCAAAATAATCAAGCCTACAGAGAAATTATCCCACTTATGGATTAATGTATATCCATAAGTTTGTAGATGCTAATGCTGGAAAAGATATGAATAAGAGGGGATATAATTAAGTTGAGTGTTACATTATAAAATTTTGAATCATAAACAGGCTTTGAGCGCTGACATACTCAAGATGCTAACAGATCGAGATGGGGGGAATTAACATCTGAGCATATCAACTATCGTTCTTTCGCCTGAAGTCCCGATAGTTGTAGCCTAATATATCTAGCTTAATGCAAACTTAAGTGTCTATTAATTCAGTATGTTTTGAGTTATTTACAGGAATGAGATGTTAAATTAATCTAACTTTTGTAACTCTAAGCGTTTATCCATCAAATCACGAATTAACGGTGTTAAAATTAGCTCCATCGCTAGAGACATTTTGCCACCAGGTACCACTAAAGTGTTGACCCTAGACATAAATGCGCCCTGTATCATGTTCAAGAAATAAGGGAAGTCGACATTATTCATACCGCGAAAGCGAATAACCACAAAGCTTTCATCTAAACTGGGAATATCTTTTGCGCTGAATGGATTAGAGGTATCAACCGTAGGTACACGTTGAAAGTTAATATGAGTACGAGAAAACTGTGGCGTCATGTGGTTGATGTAATCATCCATACTGCGCACGATTGACCCCATGACTTTTTCACGACTATGGCCACGGTCATTGGTATCGCGAATAATTTTTTGAATCCACTCTAGGTTAACAATAGGTACCATGCCGATCAGTAAGTCGACATGTTTAGCCACATCGGCATCATCAGTGACCACTCCGCCATGTAAACCTTCGTAATACAACATATCAGTTTTAGGGGGTAAGTCTCGCCACTGAGTAAATGTACCGGGCATTTGGTTAAAGGGCACTGCTTCATCAAATGTATGCAAATAGCTGCGGGTTTTACCCATACCTTTAGTGCCATAACTTTCGAAGCATTCTTCGAGTTTGATGAAGTTATTGGCTTCTGGGCCAAAATAACTGATGTTACGATTTTCAGCTTGAGATTTACGGATTAACACTTCCATCTCAGCACGGGTAAAATTATGAAAGCTGTCACCCTCTACAAAGGCGGCATTAATTCCCAATTGACGAAAAATATGGGTAAAAGCCGTTGTAGTCGTTGTTGTGCCGGCACCAGATGAGCCCGTCACAGCAATAATAGGATGTTTAGCTGACATTGTTCCTGCCTAGAAATTATCACGTTGAACATGGGGTAACAAAGCGAAATGCTTAGGCTTTGTAATCGTTGGACTAACATTTATACGGTAGTTAAGACCTTCTGGTCAATGCTCACAGGCTTTATTATTTTGAGAGAATAATATTTTTGATATGACGAATGGCTACCGACTCATCCTCTTCACTGTATTCAACCACCAACTCACCTTGCTTTAAAGCCTGCTTACATTGCTTAATCATATTTAAAAGTTGTTGGCTATCGAGTTCACTAAAACTGCCATCTTCTACCTGAGTGAACAAGTACTCTTTGATTAAATTGTTTAGAGTATCACCTTCTAAACCGTGTAATGCGCTGTAGGGAATAATCATGCTGTATTACCTTTGCTACTGGATACTTGTGGATCTGCAAGCAAAAAATCAATGATGCGTTTTTCAAGATAAAACTTAGGCTTCCAAGGCCAACCGCCATCGATAAAGCCGACATGACCACCGAATAAATGCAGCTCGTAGTGTATCGCTGCTGACAGCTCATCTTGTGTAGGAATAACCGCTTCAGTCATAAAGGGATCATCTTTAGCGTGAATGATAAGTGTGGGGTTACTAATGTGTTTTAGTAAGTTCAGGGCACTTGAACGGGAATAATAATCATCAACACCGGCAAAACCATGCAAAGGCGCGGTAACTTTGTCATCAAATTGATAAAATGTACTCAGCTGCTGTAGTTCAGCCTTATTTAAAGGCATTTGTGCGACTAAGTTATGATTATCGAGTTTCTCGAGCATTTTTTTCTGTAAACGCTTAATCAAATGTGATTGATAAACTTTTGAAAAGCCACTCTCTAATTTTTTAGCGCAAGCACTGAGGGTTAGCGGTGCTGAAACGATAACCGCTCGATCGAGTAAACTTTGATTTCGCTTACTGCCTTGGTATTTGGCTAACACATTGCCACCCAGGCTATAACCTACGGCATATAAAGCTGAATCAGGGTAATAGATTTTAAGTTGTTTCAGAGTGAAAGCTAGGTCATCAAAGTCACCACTGTGATAACTTCTTGCCAAGCGATTCGGTTCGCCAGAACAGCCGCGATGATGGTGGACTACTGCGCATAATTTAGCTTTATCTGCTTCTACTAGCATTCTACGAACATAGTGTGACTCTGTGCTACCTTCTAATCCATGGGCAATTACGAGAATAGGGTCACCATTTTGTGGCTGACCTAACCAGTCTAAATCAATAAAATCGCCATCAGGAAGCTCTTGTCTTTGGCGAAAGGTGTCTGGTTTGGCCACTTTGAACATGAAGGGCAAAATAGTCTGTATATGTGGGTTAGCGGCCCACCAGGGTGGAGTAAAAGGGTTTTTTATCGACATGAGTCATTCAACGAGTGTTTGTGAAAGTTTAAACGTGTGTTTAAATATGATTAATGTCACTGTAACACAGATAAAATTATCACAACAAAAATAATAGGGGGAAGAAAATGAAACGTCGTACCTTTCTTACCGGTGCTTTTGCTGGTACTGCTGTACTCGCTTTAGGCATTAATTTATACCCATCAGACCCTATTGCTATTGGTGGTGATACTCAGTATCGGGTGTTATTCAGTGTGCTTATTCCTGTGTTGTTAGATGGTGCTTTACCGGAAGTCGCCAGCCAAAGAAAATTGGCTATTGATACGACTATTGATGCTATTCAGGCTTCTATTGAGGTGCTGCCGACAGAGCAGCAAGCTGAGTTAAGAGAGCTGTTAGCGTTGCTTGAAAGCCGTTTAGGCCTGTTAATATTGACTGGCAGCATGACGCCATTAATGATGCGTTCGCCAGTCGACTTAACCAATATGCTTGAAGCATGGCGCTTCCATTACTTAGACATGGTACAGACAGCCTATCTTGGATTACGCGAATTAATTTTAGCCAGTTACTATGCTACCCCAGCTCATTGGGGAAAACTAGGTTATGCAAAGCCCACTTTTTTGCTTAATGCCTAATTAACCTAGCTTTTTTCCAAAGGAGATACTTGAATTGGCTATTATTGATCCTATTACCGCAGGTTTAGATTCAGGTTGGCAGCACATTGATGCCAGCACCTTGCAGCAAAATCGTCATTTTGAAGCCGATGTTATTATTGTCGGAACCGGCGCTGGTGGTGGAACTGCCGCTGAAGTACTCACTGAGGCAGGCTTAACGGTTATAATGATTGAAGGTGGTCCGCTTAAATCTTCTAAAGACTTTGATATGGAAGAGCGCCACGCATATCCTAACTTATATCAACAAGCCGCTGCGATGAAAACAGCGGATAAAGGCATCGGCATATTTCAAGGCCGAGCAGTCGGTGGCTCAACAACTATTAACTGGACAACTTCAATTCGTACACCGAAACAAACACTCGATTTTTGGGCATCGGAGCGTTCAGTTATCAACACGTCAGCAGAAGAGATGCTACCGTGGTTTGAGAAAATGGAACAACGGCTGAATATTACCGAATGGCAGCATGAACCTAATCGTAATAATGGGGTGCTGCGCGAAGGCTGCGAGAAACTTGGCTGGGAACATACGGTTATTAAACGAAATGTAACCGGGTGTTGGAATACGGGGTATTGCGGCATGGGCTGTCCGGTTAACGCCAAGCAATCTATGCTAGTGACAACCATTCCTGCGGCATTAAATAAAGGTGCGACCTTAATTTCACGCGCTAAAGTGACTAAACTTGAGCACAGTGGCGATAAAGTTAATGGGTTAACGGCAAGGGCATTAAACGAAGGCTTAAAGCCCAGCGGTGTTGAGTTAACATTCAGTGCTAAGCACTATATTTTAAGTGCTGGCGCTATTCATACCCCGACCATTTTAATGCGCTCTAATGTGCCTGACCCACATAAGTTATTGGGCAAAACCTTCCTTCACCCTTCATTACTTTCTGGCGGCTTGTTTGATGAGCAAATTAATGGCCATAGCGGTGCACCCCAGTCTATCTATTCAGATCAGTTTGTTTGGCGAGATGGTGCTGCGGGAGACTTAGGTTATAAGCTAGAAGTTGCGCCTATTCACCCTGTGTTGATCGCCTCTAAAACCATTGGTTTTGGCCAAAGTCATGCGCAATTGATGGCTAACTTCAACAAAATGCAGGTGATGATTGCTTTGATTCGCGATGGATTCAATGAGCAGTGTATGGGAGGGCAGGTGCGTTTGACCGATAATGGTTTTGCATTAGATTACCCGTTATCAAATGATTTTTGGGCCGCTGCTAGAAAGGCTTTTTTATCCATGGCGGAGCTACAATTTGCCGCAGGGGCAAAAAAAGTATTGCCGATGAATGATGGATTAGACTTCTTAACCTCCTGGAAGCAAGCGCAGGAAGTGATTGGTTCAATGGACTTACGTTTGCTAAAAACTATTGTGGCCTCTGCGCACGTGATGGGCGGCTGCCCAATGGGAGAGGACACCACAAAAGCGATGGTGGATAGTTTTGGTCAATCGCATTATTTTACTAATTTGTCTGTGTTTGATGGCTCAATGTTCCAAACCAGTTTAGGGGCCAATCCGCAGTTATCTATTTATGGCATGGTGGCCAGAAATGCCACTATGTTGGCTGAAAAGTTGAAAGCCAGTTAACGGTTATGGCTAGTATATAAACCAACATAAGTTATTAGTTTTGTTGCTAAAATTTTGTTGATAATATTTTACTGCTAACTCGGAAGATGTGACAGTGTTAGACCAAATAGGCTTAAATAGTGATAGCTGTTTTGGCTAGCTGTATTAAGTGCGCCATTGATAGTGGTATTGATCGGAGCGTCTTTACCCGTTTTGTTAGATGCTATTGAATCAGCATGAATGAGATTGATATGTTGTAGCAACATTTTTTGTGATTTGCGCTCTAACATCAATTCAACCTGTAACATTTTTTGATATTCATCTTTGGTCAAATGCGCTTTAGCCAACCGCCGCAACTGGCGGTAAGGTTTTAATACGCCAGCTTCCCACGGCTCTATTAAACGGGATAATTGTTGCCAATCATTAAAATCAAGTGGATAAGATTGCTGATCTAGCTGCTGTGCTAGTAGTAGCAGATTGACATTTACCTGGTAACTGTCTTGTAGCGCAATATAAGCCTGTGGATCACACAGGTACTTTTGCTCGCATTGTTGCCAGATGTCATTAGAAAATGTTGTCATTGAAGGTTGCTCGTCAGCCATATATCAATCTCTGAATATTCTGTTAACAATTAGCATCGCGCATTGAATACTGTGAAATGGTACACAATGCGCATAAGCTGTTGAGATTATTTAACCCATTAATCAGCTTTGAATGACAGCTCTATTGCTTCAATTTGCTCTTGTATTTCTAACCAAGCCATTTCACTTTCATCCATCGCCTGAGTCAATTTAGTGCGCTCATTGAGCACCTGCGTCATTTTGGCTTTGTTTTCAGCTTCATACAGGCTTCCATCGGCTAATGCGACTTCAAGTTCTGCTAAACGGTCAGTGAATTTTTGCTGTTCAGTTTCTAGTTTTGTTTGCTGTTTTCTTAACGGTGATACCTTTTGACGTAATTCTGCTTCAATTCTTTTTAGCTGTTTTTTGTCAATCTGTGGTGTATCAGTATTGGTGTTTTCTGACTTTTGATTTGCTTGGGCTGCTTTTGCTGCATCTAATAACCATTGATGATAATCATCTAGATCACCATCGAAAGGCTTTACCACACCCTGGTCAACAAGGTAGTAATCACTGCAGCTGAGGCGTAATAAGTGACGGTCGTGCGACACGATAACCATTGCCCCTTCAAAGGTTTGCAGTGCCATGGTTAAGGCATGGCGCATTTCTAAGTCAAGGTGGTTAGTGGGTTCATCTAATAGCAGCAGGTTAGGACGCTGCCATACTAGTAATGCCAGTACTAAGCGGGCCTTTTCACCACCGGAAAAAGGTCTTACAGGTGATAAAGCCATATCACCATTAAACCCAAATCCACCTAAAAAGTTACGTAATTCTTGTTCGCGAACACTGGGCGCAGCTAAGCGAGAAAGATGTTGCAGCGGTGTATCATCTAATTGTAAAAATTCAATTTGGTGTTGAGCAAAGTAACCAATGTTAAGGCCTGGATTGGGTTCATACTTGCCTGATAACGCTTGAAGCTGACCAGAAAGTAACTTAATTAGGGTTGATTTACCGGCACCATTACGGCCCAACAAACCAATTCGAGCACCAGGCACCAAGTTGAGTTGTACCTTACTTAAAATTGTTTTATCACCATAACCCACAGCAACCTGTTCCATTTTTATCAATGGGTTCGGCAGGGCTTCGGGTTCACGGAACGCCATTTGAAATGGATTGTCAGCTTGGGATGGCAGAAGCTCAGCCATGCGTTCTAACGCTTTGAGGCGGCTTTGAGCTTGCTTGGCTTTACTGGCTTTATAGCGAAAACGGTCAACAAAAGACTGCATATGTGCACGTTCTTTTTGCTGACGTTCAAAGGCTACTTGCTGCTGTGATAAACGTTCAGCTCGTACATGCTCAAATGCGCTGTAGCCGCCTTTATAGAAGTTGAGTTTGTGATGTTCAACATGAATAATTTCATCCACGATGGCATCAATAAAGTCGCGGTCATGGGAAATCAAAATCAAGGTGCCTTGATAAGACTTAATCCAACCTTCTAACCAATACATGGTATCTAAATCTAAGTGGTTGGTAGGTTCATCGAGTAATAATAAGTCTGAGCGGCATAATAGCGCTTGCGCAAGGTTTAAACGCATCCGCCAGCCACCTGAGAAGCTTTTAACTGGGTTGCTTTGTTCGGCATCGCCAAAACCTAAACCGGCTAATAGTGCACCTGCTCGGGCGCGGATAGCGTAGCCTCCAATGGCATCAATTTTACCATGAATAAGGGCGATGGCATTGCCATCATTTTCATCTTGCGCGGTGATGAGTTGAGCTTCAAGCTGGCGGAACTCAGTATCGCCATCTAAAACATATTCTAATGCAGATACATCAAGCGCCGGGGTTTCTTGGGCTACAGAGGATATTTGCCAATTTGCGGGTAGAGAGAACTCGCCTTTATCTAGGTGTAAATGACCTAAAATCAATGCCAATAATGACGTTTTTCCGGTACCATTTGCGCCGACTAAACCCACTTTGTGACCAGGGTAAATCGTCACAGAGGTTTCGTCGAGTAAGGTTTTACTGCCTCGAATTAATTGTGCTTGGCTAATACTGATCATGAACGCAACTTGAAGCTGTAAAATAAAGTGGGTGGATAATACCGTATTCGCGATTTATTTCCCACAATGACAGGACGTATACGACGCTTCCATGGCAAAATAGCCACTGTGATCTAATTAACCCGAATTGAGAGTGTCTGATGACAAAAATAAAAAAACGTTTTGTAGCGGGGGCTAAATGCCCTAAATGTGGCGCGAAAGACAGTATTTTATTATTTAAAGAAAATAACATTGAAACGATTGAGTGCACCGATTGTGACTATCGTGAGCAGCAAACTGATATCGAAGTGCCTAAAAAATCTACCGGTAATATGATCGGAGTATTTAAGCCTGAGTAAGGATAAAGAGTGTTTTATTATGTTGTGAGGATGGGGCTAATACGTTTTTGCCCCCTAATGGCAGTCATACATTAGGGGAGATTAACGCATCGTTTATGTTAGGCTTATTAGCAATAAACGCCTTGCGACAAACATAAAGAGTTTTGCCTAAATACCGCAAGGTCATTATTAATGAACTAACGGATGGAACGAAAATCCATAGATTTGATTTATGTTTAACAGGCAGATGACAATACAGATCTTACTGACTCATTAACTCATCTGGTGACGCTTCAGCTTCAATTTTTGATTTATGCTGATTTAATACTTTAATCACATTGTTATTACTGAGTATGAGTTCGTCGAAGCGTTGGTTAATCTCTTGTAATTCTACCCCATAGCTAGGGTCATCTTTGGCTTTAGTTTGCCAAAAACGTTTACGATCTAATTTTTGCACTTCACTTGCTCGCAGAATTTCAAAGTAGCTATTTTCCTGCTTAAGACGATAGATCTCTCCCTCAAGTAATTGAAGTAATTTTTCTTTTGAAATGGTTTGCTTGTTCAGTAGTGCTTTGAGGGGATCAATTTTGATTTCACGTTTATCTGAGTCGATTTCAGTAGTGATACCGTTTTCGTATTCAATTTTATGTTGGCGGAATGCTTCCGGACAAACGCTATGGCTGAATACGACTTTGTCATCTTTCATACATTTATAGATGGCATTAGTGTTCCCCTGCACCATAAAAGGACTGAGTAAAAGCACCAATAAATATATAGTTCTTGCCATGCGGCCACATATCCTTCTGTAAATCCATCATATACCGTTAGTGAGTATAGAACCATCGCAGCTTTATCACATAAATATGTTAGATAAATTTATGTTAAATAAACATCGCAAGTGTAACGACAAAACCAGTTTATTGACAATTGATTTTTTTTTGACGCATGTAATATCTACTACAGAAGTGTTTTTTACTATTTATGCCGCTCAAAATCACTCCTTTCTTAGCGAAAAATGGCCAAGAAAGGTGTGATAGTGTGTTTCTAGGGCTTAATATGAGCTTGCTAGCGGGTGTTCGGTTTGAGTCAGAAGTACTAATTTTTATTCAGTATCAAGAATACGAGTAATCGTCGTTATCGATTAAATGTTAAATTATCGATAAGACGCGCTTTGCCTAAATATGCTGCCGCGACAATGACTAAACTGTTATCTTCAGCGTTAACGGGTTGCAAATTGCTGCTGTTGCGGACTTCAAGATAATCTGGCGTAAAGCCCGCTTCAATAAGTGATGCCGTGGCGTGTTGGCTGGCCTCGATAATACTTTCACCTTGTTGAATACTTAGTGCCATTTGATCTAATGCTTGTTTAAGTGCAGCGGCATTAATTTTTTCTTCAGCGGTTAAATAACCATTACGTGAGCTCATCGCTAAACCTGATGGCTCACGAATCGTTTCCACACCAATAATATTAATGGGGAGTGACAGGTCAGCGACCATGGTTTTAATGACTAACAATTGTTGAAAGTCTTTATTACCAAAAAATGCCATGTCTGGCTGAACTATGTTAAATAACTTATTTACGACAGTGGCAACGCCACGGAAATGGCCTGGACGACTTGCGCCGCAAAGCTCATCACCGATTTCTGGTACTTCTATAAAAGTTTGTTTATCTAAGCCTTTAGGATAAATAGTCTCTGGTGTTGGAGTAAATAATAATGCAGCACCAGCGTCAACTAAGGCTTGTTTATCCGCCGCTAAGGTGCGTGGATAAGCGCCTAAGTCTTCATTTTTACCAAATTGAAGTGGATTAACAAAAATAGACACAACAACATGGTCAGCTTGTTTCAGTGCTCGATTAACAAGGGTAATATGACCCTGGTGTAAATTACCCATGGTTGGGACAAATGCAACTGTTTCGCCTTTAATGCGCCAAGCGTTAACTTGATCGCGAATGTCAGAGATGGCGGCAGTGGTGATCATGATGAATTAAACCTGCGAAATAATTAGTTAAAGATGTGTTCTTCAGCTGGGAATGAACCGTCAGCCACTTCGTCAATATAAGCGCGAATTGCGCTGCGGATTTCACCCGTTTGTTTAAGATAGTTTTTGGAAAAGCGAGGAATGTAACCACTCGATATGCCTAAAACATCATGCATTACTAAGATTTGACCGTCAGTATCTGCTCCAGCGCCAATACCAATAACCGGAATTGAAAGTGCCTCAGTGATTGTTTTAGCTAAAGTTGCCGGAATACATTCAAGGACTAATAATTGAGCACCAGCTGCCTGTAAAGCTTTGGCTTCATCTAAAATACGTTGGGCATTATCTGCATCGCGTCCTTGGACTTTGAAACCACCAAATACATGAACAGATTGAGGTGTTAATCCTAAATGAGCACAAACAGGAATGCCGCGTTCAGTGAGCATTTTAACACTTTCAAGTAACCAGTGACCGCCTTCAACTTTGACCATGTTAGCGCCGGCCTGCATTAAGATGGCAGCATTTTGCATGGTTTGTTCTGCGGTTGAATAGCTCATAAAAGGCATGTCAGCGATCAGTAAAGCACGGTTTATGCCGCGACGTACGCAGGCTGTGTGATAGGCAATATCAGCAACGGTAACAGGTAAGGTGTCATCATGACCCTGTAACACCATTCCCATAGAGTCACCCACTAATAAAACATCAATCCCTTCGCTGTCAAAGGCACCTGCAAAACTGGCATCATATGCGGTTAGTGCAGTGAATTTTTTACCTTCTTTTTTGAACTTCAATAGGGTAGAACTAGTGACTTTTGACATAGTGGACTCTTAATACAATTCAAATTTATACGCTGTGGAGCATATACTCTAAAGTGGTGAAATCAACTTTTATTCGGTATTTTGTGCAAAGACTGCTGCATTTCCGGTGTCAGTAACGATTTAAGTGCCTGATGACAGGGCAAGATTAAGTCTTCAGCAATTTCAGCCAGCGGGATTAACACAAAGCTGCGCTCTTTCATACCGTAATGCGGGACCTGTAATCTTGGTATATCAATGATGTGTAATCCATATAATAATAGGTCAAGATCTAAGGTTCTTGGCCCCCAACGTTCATTACGCACCCGGCCTTGTTGTTGTTCAATATCTTGCAGGCTATTGAGTAATGCAATCGGTTCAAGGTGAGTATTAAAGCAGGCTACCGCATTAACATAATCAGGCTGAACAACATCACCCATGGGCGTTGAGCGATAATAACTCGACACTGTAACATCACCATTGACAGCAATCTTTTTTAACGCGGCAACAGCTTGGTTTAGCTGTTGCTCTGGCTCTGCAAGATTAGCTCCTAATGCGACATAAACTAAAGTCATTATTCTGCAGCTGAGTCCGATTTAACAGCAGGTTTGCGCTTTCTTTTACGCTGTGCTGTATTGCGATTACGGTTTGAGCTTGTTTTGCCTGAGCCTTTAGCAATATCACTACGTTGTGTTTCATCAGCTTCAACAAATGATTTCCACCAGGTAGCTTGCTTGGCCACACTGCCACCTTCAGCTTCACCGCGAAGTAATAATAAATCATATGCTGCACGGAATTTAGGGTGCTCTAATAATTTAAATGCCCGTGAACCTTGGCTACGCTCAAATCTAAGTTGTAGTTGCCAAATATCTTTTGCAGGCGTACTGAAACGGCGTGGAATGCTAATCGTGCGGCATTGTTCTTCCATCACATCACCCATAGCTGCCACTTGCGCATCATACAATGTCAAACCACTTTCAAGGGCGATATCATCAGCTCGTTGCTTTAGCGGATACCAGAGTATTGCCGCATAAAAGAATGCTGGCGTAACCGGTTTATCTTGGTTAACTCGATCGTCAGTGCTGCGCATAACAGTATTGAGCATTTTAGCCGCATAGCCCTTAGGGTCATCAGTGATAATGCCTTGTATTTGTGGGAATAGCGGGCCAAATAAATCGAAATCTTGCATCATTTGATAATTAGCTTGAGCTTTACCTGCAAAGAAAAGCTTTAACACTTCTTCGTACATACGGGCAGCTGGAATATCGGCCAATAGTGGCGCTAATAATTTAATCGGGGCGGCAGAAATAGGATCGATTTCCATCGATAATTTTGTGGCAAATCTTACCGCGCGTAACATCCGAACAGGGTCTTCACGATAACGGGTTTCAGGATCACCTATTAGCTTGATTTTACGGGCGTGTAAGTCTTCAATGCCACCGCCATAACTGCGGATAGAAAAGTCACTAATATCATAATATAAGGCGTTAACCGTAAAGTCGCGACGCTCAGCATCCTCATCAATTTCACCGTATACGTTGTCACGTAACAGACGACCTTCGGCATTTGATTTTGAAATGGTGTCGCTGTTTTCGCCATGATGTCCACGAAATGTTGCTACTTCAATGACATCACGTCCAAAAACAATATGTGCTAAGCGAAAACGACGTCCGACTAAGCGGCAATTACGGAATAATTTTTTGATTTCATCTGGAGTGGCATTAGTCACAACGTCAAAGTCTTTAGGCTCAAGCCCTAATAGAATATCGCGCACTCCGCCACCGACTAAATAGGCTTTAAAACCTGATTTGTGCAGTCGATAAAGCACTTTTAATGCATTTTCGCTGATCTGGCGGCGCGAAATATCGTGGCTATCACGTGAAATGATATCCAAACGTAGGCCGTTTTGTTCTTCTAACGGCTGGTCGAGCTCGGGCGCTGCTTTATTATCAAATAAATTCTTGCAGAACTGACTAATACGGCGAAAAATAATACACCTCGTTGACACTAAATTAATTGATTAAAAATCTGGCGGGTATGATATACCAATTGTGCGCGAATGAGTAGATAACTGTGTGATAAGTGATGTTGACAAATTTCCAACAGTTGTTTAGTGCTAATCTACCGCGCCAGCTGGTTTTGCTAAGATAATTTCACTGTGTTTTGGCACATTGGCTAAGGAAAACTGCGCTACTGCTTGAGCGAGCATTTTATCTACATGGTCGATATCAACTTTAGGTTGACCTAAAAAGTCTAGGGCGGCATTCAGGCTTTGTTGTGGAGCTTGTATATTGATTGCTGGAGCATGGTTTTGCTTGGAAAGTTTAAATCCTGGTTTTGCACAAGCGAGTGGTAGGTGCAACCAATTAGGTGTTGGTAAATCTAATAGGTGAAATAAGCTGATTTGTCGACAACTGGCTTCTAATAAATCGCTGCCTCTGACGACTTCAGTTATTCCCTGAAAACCATCATCAATGACGACGGCAAGTTGATATGCAAAAAGGCCATCACTGCGTTTGATAATGAAGTCTTCACCTGCAAAACCACTTTCAACATTAATGTGGCCGCGATTGATATCATCAAAAAAACTGACTTTAGCGCTATTACGAATACGGATAGCACCGGTAGTGTGTGCATTGACGATATTGACTAAACCACAGCGGCTATCGTAAACGCCTCCCATAGTTTGAATCATTTTACGGGAGCATTGGCAATAATATGCTTGGTTTTGAGCAACAAGTTTCTCTATGGTGTTTTGATAGACTTGAGTTCGCTGACTTTGATACAACACTGTGCCATGCCAATGTAGGCCATAGGCATCAAGCGTTCGCAGTATGTTATCACTGGCACCGCTAACTTCCCGCGGAGGATCGATATCTTCCATTCTGACTAACCATTGGCCATTTAAACTGTGGGCACGTAAATAGCTACCGAGTGCGGCAATTAATGATCCAAAATGAAGGGAGCCTGATGGCGATGGCGCAAAGCGTCCGATATATGACATATCTTAAGCCGTTTTGAAGTCAGGACAAATTAAATAGAAAGGGCGAGAGTGATCTCGCCCTAAACGTATTTAACCAGCCATTTGCTTTTCTTTGATTTCTGCTAACGTTTTGCAGTCAATACATTGATCAGCGGTAGGTCTTGCTTCAAGTCTGCGGATACCAATTTCGATACCACATGAGAAACAATAACCAAAATCGTCTTCTTCGATTAATTGTAGTGTTTTCTCAATTTTCTTGATCAACTTACGTTCTCTATCACGAGCACGAAGCTCTAAACTGAACTCTTCTTCTTGAGCTGCGCGGTCAACAGGATCTGGAAAATTTGCAGCTTCATCTTGCATATGAGTCAGTGTACGGTCAACTTCTTCACGCAATTGGTTACGCCATGCTTCGAGGATCACTTTAAAGTGACGACGTTGCGTGGGATTCATATATTCTTCACCAGCTTTTTCCTGGTAAGGATCTACACCTGCGATAGCGAGTACGCCAAGTTTCTTAGTGCCTTCAGGCATAACGCATCTCCTGTAATCGTTTGCGTTTAATTGCGGCTTATTTTTTACGGCGCTATCTATACCAGAATCTGTATAGCGTGGCAAATTTTTTACGGTATAAATCTTTTTTATTTAATTCATACCATCACTTTGCATGGACCGATAATTCTACTGGCTTGGGGTGACAATAGGGTTTGATATGCCAGTACTTCAACGCCTTGGTTAATCGCTTTATTGAGTAAGTCTGCGTACTGAGGATCGATATGTGCGGCGGGTTTTACTGTTGATATTCCACTGTGCTGCACCACAAACAATAATACGGCACGATGACCCTGTTGTACCATTTCGATTAATTCTCTTAGATGCTTTTGTCCCCGCGTAGTAACGGCATCAGGAAAATAACCTTCACCTTGCTCTAACAAGGTACAACTCTTGATTTCAATATAGCACTTAGGCCGGTCTTTGCTCGTTAAAAGAATGTCGATGCGGCTATTTTCTTCACCGTATTTCACTTCACGCTGTAAAGTGGAGTAACCAGCTAGCTCGGTAATAACGCCACTATTGATAGCTTCCTCGGCAAGGGCATTGGCTCTAGCACTGTTTACGCCGATTAAATGATCTTGATCCGATTGCATTATTTCAAATGTGTGGCGATATTTTCGTTTCGGGTTATCTGATTCAGAGAACCACACACTTTGACCAGGATATAAGCAGTTTTTCATTGAACCGGTATTAGGGCAATGAATGGTCATTTCGCTGCCATCATCTAAAATGATATCGGTCAGGAAACGCTTATAGCGTTTAATGAGTCGGCCATGTTGTAGCGGGGGAGTGAAGTCCATATAAATTGATTTCGTGGCAAATAATGGTAACCATACATCATTAGATAAAAGAATGTGACAGCTGATATACTATTGTCAATTTCGTTATTCGGCTGAATACATTATTATTCTATGGTGACGTACCGCGAAAATGCTGCAAACAAGGAATTTATCATGCAATTTATGACTGTCATTTTAACTCAAGAAGCTCCCGCCACTCATTGGGGCAAGTCCGATGTCACTTTTGAAGGCCAAAATAGCTTTATTCATTTAAGTGGGAATGCACCGCTTCGCCAAGTGCAAATGGCTGCCCGTAAAATTCGCAATCAAGGCATTAACCAAGTTCAGCTTCAAGGTGAACTATGGACTGTTGATTTACAGTGGGTGTTCGCCCAAGGCTTTGCCACCGCCAAACCTGGCTATGAAGTGGTTTGGTGTGGTGATGACCAACAACAGCAAATACTAACAGATCGTGCGCAGTCCGCTGCGTTTGCCCGTAAGTTAATTAACGATACCCCTGAAGATCTTTCCCCTGTGTCACTGGCTACCCAAGCGGCAAATTGGCTAAAAGACATTGGCGGCGATAAAGTGACCTTTAATATTGTTGAAGGTCAAGACTTGTTAGCTAAAAAATGGGTTGGTATTCATGCCGTTGGTCGTGGCAGTGAGCGTCCACCGGCGTTATTAGAATTAGATTTTAACCCGCTTGCGGCTGATGCTCCCGTTGATGTTGCGCTTGTGGGTAAAGGCATCACATTTGACTCTGGCGGTTATAGCTTAAAGTCGTCGGTAGGTATGTTGGCGATGAAGTGCGATATGGGCGGCGCTGCAACTGTGACTGCTGCTTTAGGCTTAGCCATCAAGTCTGGTTTGAACAAACGAGTCAAACTGTATTTGTGTTGCGCGGAAAACCTAGTCAGTGGCCGTGCATTTAAATTAGGCGATATTTTAACCTATAAAAATGGCACCACAGTAGAAATTGTTAATACGGATGCAGAAGGCCGTTTGGTATTAGCTGATGGTTTACAGGCTGCTTCAGAGTCAGGCGCTAAATTAATTATCGATGCAGCGACCTTAACCGGCGCTGCAGTTATGGCGGTCAGTAACGAATATAACGCAATATTTTCACCACAAACCGAAACGATAAAAATGGCGCAACAATGTGCAGCCGCAGTGGGTGAAAATGTGTGGCCATTACCGTTAGATCCTTGGCACCGCGACACTTGCCCATCTGCTTACGCTGATACGGCCAATAGTCGTCCAGTTAAAGGTGGCGGCGCAGGCGGAGCATCAAATGCAGCAGGTTTCCTATGGCGCTTTGTCACACCTGAGGCAAACTGGCTGCATATTGATTTGGCGGCGGCGTTTGAGTCTTCTGCAACTGGGTTATTTAGCGCAGGCGCAACAACCCATGGTGTACTGACAGTGGCTGAAATTCTGAAGCGATAACAACTGACCTTAATACCTTAAGCTAAACGGTATTTAAGGTATCAGATAAATGTTTGAACTCAAGCCATCGAAAGATGGCTTTTTTTATCGCTGACAATCAATCGTTTTGTAATGGCCAACTGTGCAATATGTTATATTGCTCGCCTTGTTTGGTTCTAACTGAACGATACAAGTGTAAATGTGTTGGAGAGACTGTGATGGGTAACTTATGATCCAGATTAATTAATCTTTGTTGCGTATAATCTAGTCTGTCAGCTTTTTTAAACAAGGTGATATGTGGTCGATAGTGCCATTGGCTTTGGTGAAGATCTAAGTGCAAGCAAACTTGTTGAGCGGCATCAGCCATGTTAAGCAGTATGTCGTCGGCAATGCCCTGGGCACATATTATGCCTGGCTGAATCCATAGGCAAAGTGTGTCTAACGTTAAATGAAATACAGGTTTTATTAGCTTATCTAAAGCATCCAATAGTCTGGGTGTGGATGAATGACTCACTTGGCCAAGAAAAGCTAAAGTAATATGCATATTTGATTGTGTTACGGGTAAAGCTTCTGTATTAATACATGTTGTAAGCTTTTGCTGTATATCAAAAAATTGACACTTATCTGTTTTGTTGACGCTAAATCCAATAAATAATCTTTGTGCAGCTATTGGGTGACTTGATTTCATTATTTATCTCACTATCTTTATAAACAGATTAATTAGCATAACGTGGTACTGACGAAAACAAGGTTTTCGACTATTGTTAATCTTGAACGTGTTAATCATGGTGAAGCTATACGGAAAGTATGTAACATGTGTAAATAGAACAAAATACTTTGGGCAGTCAAGGAAGATGGCATTATGTCTATATGAACAATATATCGGCTATACCCTCTGACCAATGGCTGTAAAGAATATATCTCGCGAACTTTATTATTGAGTTGATTAATGGCTGAAAGCACCCAGAATTTATTGAAACAGGCTTTGACCTATGAGTCTTTAGAAATGGATAGCCCGATGTCAATGTTAATGATTGATAGTGTGCTAGCGCTAATATGCAAACAACTTAGTTGCGATATCGTGTTCGCGATTAAAAGTAGTCATAGCAATAACACATTTTCACCCAGTCTTGATATCGTCGATACTTCAACATATAAGGTTGCTAGTCATTTTACCAAACACTTCCCACAGCAAAACTTATTAACTCAAGCGATTGAACAAAACAAAGACTTGATTGATCTGGTACTCAATTTATCAAAGCCATTACATATTGATCAGCAACATTCTTCAGCTACAACAGAACAAGAACAATTCATTTGTCAATTTTTTGCACAGTCAATTGATAAAAATTTAGCCATATCACATTTAGAAATAACTCCAGCGGCCAGTGTGGGTAATGTCAGTGTGGTGCTTATTGCAATGTCATTACAACAAACCACGGTAACAATTGATTCTAAACCGCAAAGCTGTGAAAGTTTTTGGCAATCTGTATTAGATGAACACTGCTTTCATTTAGCAGCCGCTTTTGAGCTAAAACGATTATCCGTTTTATTGGTTAATAAAGAAAAACAATATCAAGAGCTATTCAGCCATTTGCCGATGGCGTGTGCATTAATTGATGTTAAAAATTTAGTAGTACTACAAAACCAAGTGTCGCAAAACATGCTGAAGTTTGAAGTTGGCCAGAGTTTGTTTGATTGTCTTCGACATGATGATCACGCGCTATTACAAGATACATTACATATTGTTAGGCAAGGTGTGCTTCGACAAGCTTGGTGTGAGGTGCCGCTAAAATTAGGTATATCAACCCATTGGTATAAAATGAGTTTTTGCCACGCATTAAATTCGCAGCAACAACTATTATTAATGGTTGAAGATGTCACCGAACGTTATCGTTTAGCCGACGAACTGACATTTCACTCTAATCATGATGCGTTAACCGGGTTACCTAACCGGGTGCAATTTGAAGGTATGCTGGATGAGTTACTTGCCAGCGATGAAGCTATTCCTGCTTGCGTAGCCTTTCTTGATTTAGACCAGTTTCAAGTTGTTAATGATTTAAGTGGTCACCAGGCTGGCGATGAATTATTGCAGCAAGTCTCTAAACGCCTTAAGCAGTTAGTGCGCAAAGGAGATGTGGTTGCTAGATTAGGTGGTGATGAGTTCGGTATTTTAATGTATCACTCAGATGAAGTGTCTTCTCAACAAGTCGCTAAGCGAATATGCCAACAGCTTTGTGAACATGAGTTTAAATGGAAAAAGGTGAAACATAATGTCAGCATGAGCATTGGAATTGCGACATTTGATCCTAAAGCTAAAGATATTTATGAAGTCATGAGTCAGGCCGACGCAGCATGTCGGCTTGCTAAACAAGAAGGTAGGAATCGTTGGCATTATTTTAGTTCAGACGATCCGCAAGTCCATATTCTTTATACTCAAATGGTTGCTTCTGTCGACATTACCGGTGCTCTAGCACTTAACCAGTTTGAGTTGTTTTACCAGTTAATCGAGCCCCTTAATCATAATGAAGTGGGTTTGCATATGGAAATTTTGCTGCGCATGGTGCTAGAGGATGGCAGCTTTGTTTCCCCAGCGATTTTCTTACCTGCGGCAGAACGATACAACTTAGCATCAAGAGTCGATCGTTGGGTAATTGATAATTTGCTTAAGTGGGGCAGCGAAAACCTCAATATTTGGCGAGAATTATCTATGGTCTCAGTTAACTTGTCAGCCATGTCGCTGGCGGACCAAAAGTTTATGAGCTGGCTTGAAATGCGTTTAATGGTTGAGCCTGAGTTGGTTGATAAACTGTGTTTCGAAATTACTGAAACCGCAGCGGTTAGCCAGTTAGAACAAGCTACTGCATTAATTGATTTGTTGCGTCCGTTAGGCTGTAAACTGGCATTAGATGATTTTGGCTCAGGTTTTTCAAGTTTTGCTTACTTAAAAACCTTGGATGTAGACTTTGTTAAAATTGATGGACAGTTTGTGGTAAACGTATGTACCGATCGCAGAGATAAAGCCATTGTTTCAGCGATTTGCCAACTCGGTAAAGATATGGATTTCGAAGTGATTGGTGAGTTTGTCGAAACCGCTGAAATCGGCGTAAAACTAAAAACATTGGGTGTTGATTATGCCCAGGGATATGCAATTAATAAACCTTGCCCATTATCCAGCCTTAAGTCCGGTATTCGTTCACCTTGGCTAGCGGTTCGTGGACTTGATAATATGATTTACGATATTTAATCCTTTGCGAGTTTGCAATAGTGCACAGGGACAGTAAAATGACGCAATATAAAATATTGATGGCAATATTAATCATGGCTTTAAATTGACTAATGGATTTGACCGTACCCCATTATTGTGAACATATATGTTCGATGTAAGCATAAATAAAAGCACGCATTAAAACATTAACTGTAGCTCCTTAGGCCCCCTTAAATCATTTACACTTTGTTAAATAATTTGACTTCAACTAGCCCTATGGCTGATGTAACCAACATGACTCCTGCTGTTTTAAATGTGCCTATTACCGCTGTATTGCCTGATATTTTGCATGCGGTTTCATCTCATAATCAAATTATTTTACAAGCTCCCACAGGTGCAGGTAAATCAACTGCACTGCCTTTAGCTTTACTTCAATCGGGTAAAATTAAGGGCAAAATATTAATGCTGGAACCTCGTCGAGTAGCAACGCGTAATGTGGCGCGCTTTATTGCACAGCAACTCAATCAACCCCTTGGTCAGCAAGTGGGTTATCGAGTGCGGGGTGATAGCCAGGTTACTGCTAAGACTCAACTTGAGGTGGTCACCGAAGGTATTTTAACGCGGATGATCCAAGATGATCCTGAGTTAAACGGCATTGAGATGATTATTTTCGATGAGATTCATGAGCGCCATTTACCCACTGATATTGGTTTAGCCTTGGCGTTAGAAGTGCAATCATCATTGCGTGAAGATCTGATTATTTTGGCAATGTCAGCAACCCTAGAAGCGCTTCCACTACAGATATTAATGCCAGAAGCGCAGGTTATATACAGCGAAGGAAAAAGCTTTCCTGTTGATGTGAAATATTCACCTATAGGGTCTTCACCAGATTGGCTTAGCCATATGGCTAAAATTATTGCCGAGTTAATGCTTGAGTCAAAAAGTGATAGTGCACAGCAAAATGGTTCTTTATTGGCTTTTCTTCCCGGAAGAGGCGAAATAAATCGCTTAGCGAGTTTATTACAGCCAAGGTTAAGCCAAGATATTTTATTGTGTCCTTTATACGGTGACTTAACCGCAGCTGAGCAAGATAAAGCGATTCAAATAGCCCCTAAAGGTTTTCGTAAAATAGTGCTTGCCACTAACGTTGCCGAGTCCAGTTTAACGATTGAAGGTATAACTATGGTGGTTGACAGTGGCTATCAGCGCAGTGCTAACTTTAACCCTAAAACCGGTGTATCACGCCTGAGTTTAACTCGCATTAGCCAGGCGTCTGCTGTGCAGCGAAGTGGCCGAGCTGGGCGCTTATCAGCCGGAACAGCGGTTAGACTGTGGAGCCAGGAAGAACAAGGGCGTTTATTAAAGGCAACATCCCCTGAAATCGTGTTGTCTGAGCTGACCAGCGTAGCATTAGATTGCGCCTGTTGGGGCGCAAAGCAATTTAGTGATTTAGCGCTATTAACTCCAGCCCCTAAAGTGAACGAGCAATTAGCTTGGCAATTATTACACCAGCTTGAGTTGGTTGATAGCGATCATAAAATTACCGCATTAGGCCGAGAGGCGCACCAATTAGGGTGTCATCCACGTCTGGCGCATATGTTACTTAGCGCCAAAGCATTAGCGCAACTTAATGGTACACCTGAGTTTGCATTATTAGCCTGCTTAATTGCAGGCATAATAGAAGCCAGAGGTTTACCCGCAAAAGGCGCTGATATTAGTGGCTATTTGTCGATGGCTTGTCAGGGGCAAATAGGCCAACAAGCCAAACAGTGGCAAAAGAAATTGTCACTTCAGGGAGATATTAAGCAGTCTGTTCACCTAGCGAGTGATTATGATATTGCCCATCTTTTGGGGTTAGCGTATCCAGACCGCATAGCCAAAGCACGAGGCCAGTTAGGTTTTGTGTTAAGTAATGGTACCGGCGTTACCCTGGACCCTCAAGATCCACTCGTTCATGCACAATGGTTAGTGGTTGCGGATTTTCAAGAAACCCAAGGTAGAAATGCAGGCAGAGTGTATCTAGCCTGTGCGTTAGATGAGCGTTTATTAAATGATGAACTTGCACATTTAGTGACTCAGCAAAGGGTGAGTGGTTGGGATGAGGCTAAAGGACGTTTCTTTGCGCAAACCCAAACACAGTTAGGCAGTATTGTGCTTAAATCTGTCGCTGACACCAGTATCAGTTCAACCGATATTCGAGCTGCATTAATGGCATTGGTGCAACAAAAAGGCCTAGCCATTTTAAATATGGATGAAAGTGTTAAGCAGCTGCAATTAAGGGTGATAATGGCCGCGCATTTGTTGTCAGATTTGTCAGCCAAACACCCTTGGCCCGATTATACTGATGCCGGTTTAATGGCCAGTACAACTCATTGGTTAATGCCTTACTTAACTGATGTACGCAGCTTAGCGCAACTGACTAAGCTAGATTGCGGCAAACTGTTAATTAATCACCTAACCTGGGAGCAACAGCAAACTTTAAATAGTCTAGCACCTACTAGCTGGCTGATGTCTACCGGAACGCATGCGCCTATTCGATATCAGCTGCCTGTGGATGAATATGGCCAGGCGTATTTTGAGTATGAACAATTAAGGGCTTTACTGAGCGTTAGGCTACAAGAAGCGTTCGGCATGGGTCAAAGCCCGGTATTATTTAATGGTAAACTGACCGTAACCATGGAATTATTGTCACCCGCGCGGCGACCGCTTGCGACAACGGCCGATTTAGCCAGCTTTTGGCAAGGGCCTTATGTCGAAGTGAAAAAAGAAATGCGCGGCAGATACCCTAAGCATTTGTGGCCAGATGACCCTGCCAATACAAAGGCAACCAAATTTACCAAAAAGAAAACTCCAGGCTTATAAGCCATTGAAGCAATTTTTATCTTATTAATAACCTTGTAGAGCAACATGGCAAAAAATAAAGCAACAAAGACATCAACAACAAAATCCTCAAAGCACAAAAAAGGCTGGTTGCTAAGTCTACTTTCATTGGCGTGGAAACTGTCACTCGTCGGTCTCGCATTGGTGACCTTTTACGCTATTTATCTTGATCAAATTATTGGCCAAAAATTTGAAGGTCAAAAATGGCATTTACCTGCACAAGTCTTCAGTCGTTCTATGGCACTTTATCCTGGGGCTGCTATTAATCATCCACAACTTATGGCTGAGCTTAAATTACTGGGCTATCGCAAAGTGGCTAATCCCCGCCAAGTGGGTGAATTTTCTGCATCGAGCACGCGTATAGAGTTGTGGCGTAGGCCATTTTTACACCCAGAGGGAAATCAAGCTGAACAACGCGTGATGATAAGTTTTGATAGCTTAGGAGTTAATTCTGTTGAGCGAATGAGTGATAAACGTGAATTAGCAGTATTCCACTTAGAACCTGTTTTATTAGATCGTATGATTGCCAGCGATGGCGAAGACCGCTTATTCGTGCGCACTCCGGAAATGCCTCAATTAATTGTCGACTCATTATTGTTAGTAGAAGACCGCAGTTTCTATGATCACCATGGTGTTAACCCATTGGCCATTGCCCGTGCTGTCGTGGTTAACATTACCGCAGGCCGCACCGTACAAGGTGGCTCGACGTTAACTCAGCAATTGGCTAAAAACTTCTTTTTAAGCAGTGAACGTTCACTTATTCGTAAAGCTCGTGAAGCATTAATGGCGATTATTATTGATTTTCGTTACAGCAAAGAGGAAATCCTTGAAGCTTATTTAAATGAAGTCTACATGGGGCAAGATAAAGCCCGTGGTGTACATGGAATAGGTTTGGCCTCACAGTTCTATTTTGGTCGCCCAGTGGCGGAGCTAACCGTGGCGCAGCAAGCATTTTTAGTGGCGGTGATTAAAGGCCCGTCTTATTACAACCCCTGGCGATATCCAGCTCGTGCACAAGAAAGACGTGATTTAGTGTTACGTATTTTAATGGAGCATGACAAGCTAACCGTCGCGCAGTACAAAGCCGCGGCAGAATCTCCTTTAGGTTTAAGGGATGGTAAAAAATCTGTCCACCAAAAACTGCCCGCATTCTTTGCTGTGGTAAAAAATGAATTAAGTCAGCGCTATGGTGATAGCTTATTAAGCCAGTCAGGCATAAAGGTCTACACTACACTTGATCCTATGGCTCAAGATGCGGCTGAAAAAGCTGTTGTGTCGACGTTAAAGTCATTAGATAAGCGAGCTAAAAACATTCAAGTTGGCATGGTAGTGACAGACAAATACACCGGTGGTATTGCTGCAATGGTTGGGGACAAACAGCCTAGCTATGACGGTTTTAACCGTGCGGTTGAAATTCGCCGACCTATTGGCTCGCTCATTAAGCCGTTCGTATATGCTGCAGCGTTAGCTCAAGCGGATAAGTTTACTTTAGCCAGCCCATTAGCTGACAAACCACTCACCTTGAAAAATGAACAAGGTAAAACCTGGTCACCCAATAATGTGGATAAAAAATTTAGTGGTGAAGTGTCTTTATTAGAGGCATTCACCCACTCAATGAACGTACCAACAGTTAACGCGGGTTTAGCGGTTGGGGTTGATAACGTCGCAACAACCATTCAAAAAGCTGGTTGGCATGAGGCTATACCGCATTATCCTTCTATGTTATTGGGCGCGGTGAACGGTTCGCCGTTAATGGTCGCACAGGTTTATCAAACCATTGCTGATGAAGGGCGCTATCGCAAACTGACTTCGATCACTGCGGTGTTAGACAGTCAAAATACGCCGCTTGAGGTCAACCGTTTAGCAAATGAAATAGCCATTGATCCCGCAACTGACTATTTAGTGCAGTATGCTATGCATAATGTTGTACAAAAGGGCACAGCTAAACGCTTAGGTGCAGCATTTCCAGGTGTTAGATTGGCCGGTAAAACGGGTACCAGTAACGACAGCCGAGACTCATGGTTTGCGGGTTTTGACGAGCGAAATGTCGCCGCTATTTGGGTCGGACAGGACGATAACAGTAAAACGGGTTTATATGGCAGCAGTGGCGCTATGGCGGTTTACCAGGCATTTTTACACCAACGTCCGCCGTTAAGTTTACGTATGCCACCGGTTAACGGCATTGTGAATGGTTATTTTGACCAGACAAATGGTGCAGCTATGCAACCCAAGTGTCATAACGTGGTTAACTTACCCGCCCATCAGGTCAGTTACAAACCCGCAGCAAATTGTGGTGAATCATTATCTTGGTGGCAAAAGTTGCTTGGCGAGTAACGACGACTTTTGTTAAGGCATTCATGCTGCAATTTGCAGCGTGAGTGCAACATGAGTGAAGCATAAACATCACGGCATTAACGTATGGCTTATTTTAGCTGCTTGCTTGTATGCTCATCGTTTCGTGACGCTGGTATAAAACAATCAATGATATGCTTAATAAAATGAAGACGGGTCAATATCTAAACTACTCGGAGAGACTCCTCGCTCTATATAAACCTCAGATTTTAATAAATCAATCATAGTGACTTCGCTGTAGCGTTTATTTTTTTGCGAATAAAAACATTTCACTATTGGGTGTAATGCATCGCGCCCTTTAGCTTGCCAAACTATCCCGACTTGCTCATTAGACAGCAGTACTAGTGAGCCTACCGGATATATTCCAATGCAGCGGATAAACTCATAAACTAATTTTTGGTCTAAATGAAATGGGGTTAAACTGATCAAAATTTTGAATGCTGCTGCTGGGCTCATGGCTTCTTTATAGCAACGCGTTGCAGTAAGGGCATCAAATATGTCAACAATGCAACTCATGCGCCCATGCAGAGGAATATCATCTCCTTCTAAACCCTTAGGATAACCACGACCATCAATTTTCTCATGGTGCATAAGGCAGACATCTTTACTTATTTGTGACAAGCCTTGGGTATCATCCATGATGGCCATCGCATAGACTTGATGCAACTTCATATGCTCAAATTCATCCGGAGTAAGTTTGCCGGGTTTGTGTAAAATGTTATTATCGAGTTGAATTTTGCCTACGTCGTGGACAATACCTCCGACAGCCATTTGCCTAAGTAAGTCGGTATCAAGGTTTAAATGATGGCCAAAAGTCACCAGTAAAAACGCAACATTAATAGAATGTTCCATCAAATAAGCATCTTTAGTGCGCAGTGCTGAGATACATTTAAAGGCGTCGGCATCATCTAATATCAACTCAATCATCTGGTCGGCAACAGCCTCGAATGGACCGACTTCAATCGCTTTGCCTTCATAGGTTTCAGATAGCACCTTTTGAATTAAGCTTTTTGCTTCAGTGAGGAGTTTTTTTGCATAGGTGCGTTTATCTTCTCGCGAGGAAATGGCTTTTCGTACTAGAGGGTTTAGGCCAGTTGATTTTGTTGTTTTTAGCCCACAAGAGTCCGACGAGCGTTCGATATCGACCCATACTGTGGTGATATTATTTTTTATCAGTTTATTGATGGCATCAATGTGTTTTATTTGGCCTGGATTAAGCACGTCTACTTTGTCTTGTTGGCGATCAATTGCCACAATGAACATCCCTAGTACAAGCTTATCAATTGGGATTTTAATGACATTTTTTGATCCAACAGAATCGTTCATGCACATATTACTCCAAAAAAGGGGACTGAAAACGAGTAGGGTCAAGACAACATTTGATTAACATTGTTAATCAATTTAGCATATTCAGCGAGAGATTACCTATTCAAGCATGAGGTTATGACGATATTTATTAACCTTCATAATAGTCATTTTACCCAAGGGGTTAGCTCAGTTACTATTTTGATCCTGCAGGCTTGATTCGTTTATCAGCTGACTTATATGGATTAATAGTATGAAGTAAGTCGATTTTTGAAACTCGAGTTAATTTGTTTAATATTGATCTACCCAGTGATTATTACCTGTCGTTTAGTGATTACTTATTGCTTATATTAGTTTTTAATTTAGCGATTTCATTCAGCATGGCTATTTGGTTTTGTTCCATCTTAGCTTGATTTGCTTCCATACGTGATAATGCATTTTCTAACTCATTTTTAATCGCTTCTTGATGTGCTTCATTACGCTCAGACGATTCATCGGGGGAGACAAAAACTGAAGCCATATAACCTGAAATTACCCCAAAAAAGCTTACGCCACTGACAATAACAATACCGCCAATGACGTGCCCTAAAGTACTCACTGGATAAAAGTCACCATAGCCTACGGTTGAAATGGTGACTAGTGCCCACCAAATAGCTTGTTCTGCGGTATGAATGTTTGCGCCATCAACACCCGACTCAACGATAAGAATCAGTACTGAAGCGTTAGCTAAAATGAGTACCATCGCTAGCAGCAAACTTGCCAATGTGGCTTGCTTTTTTTGCTTCAACAAAGGTAAAAAAATCGAGCGGCTGGTGCGGATCAGTCGAATAACGCGCAGTATTTGAAATACGCGAGCAATTCTTAATGCTTCTATAGCGGGAATGCTGGCAACAAAATCTATCCAATGATGGCGCCAGTAGTAAGCTTTATTGCGTGCTTTAAACAAGCCCCAAAAAAAGCGACTCATAAAAACAAAACAAATACCGCCGTCGATATACAATAAAATACGATAGGTCTCAGGTTCGAGCTTGCCAAAGGTCAATGCTAAAACAATGATCACCGAGAAAAATGATAAAATCATCATCGCAAAATCAAAAGGATTGAGCGAGTTAATATTTTTAGTAGCCCATCGCTTAGATTTGATCATCAAAAAAGTCCGTTTAGTAAAAGTAGATCTTGGATTCGTTAAGTGGCATTTTTGACATAAAAAAACGCGCTAGGCAAAAGTCTAACGCGTTTTAAGTATTTATTCATTATCGGTAAAACAATGAGTCATTATTTCTTATCGATAAAATGAACCAGATCATCCAATACTCGTTTTTTGATTTCAAGCTGAGCATCTGATGGTAAGGCATATTTTTCGGCTAACAATACATAATCATCAGCGCTTAGCGATACAGTCAACCTAGGGCGCTTAGGGCGTTTAGATACTGACAAACCCAGAATAGTGCGAATTTGATCAGAAGGACTAACGCCGCGATCTAGGGCGGCCTTACGGATAGAATATTGAAATTGCTCATCAATATCAAAAGCCACTTGAGTGGCTTTGGCGGCTTTTTGATTATTTAACCATTTCTCTGGTAATGGTTTACCTTTACTCATAGCGTCGACTCTCCTAGATTAGCTTGCAGGCCAGTATTCGCGGATATCCGTTAAAGGGCGATATAAAGTCAACATGACCTCAGTGTCGCCACCTTCATAAACTTCAATATCAAGCGCGTGAGTGTCTTGGTTATTAATGAGTGAGTAACTTTCAAATGCTTCGCCGCGGGCACCATTTTCATCCTGTGGCGGCTTTTGACCGCGGTAATCTTCACGGTGAAAATAACCAAAACCGGCAAATTCCACTTGATGATAATCGTCGGACAGCCACTGACCAAACTCTTCAGCTGTGTCAGCTGATAGCGTTTGTAAGGTTAGAGTCGCTTTGCCTGGTTCTTCAAAAATTTCAGCAAAAGCATCTAAGTCAAAAAGCTTATCAACGGTGTCGCGATTCACTTTAATAGAAAAACTTAAATAGGCTTCGTCTTCCACCACGTATGACATAAAAATAGGGCTGCCACTGTGACCACGTAATAAGTATTCACATTGCTGCGATCGTTCATATTCGTAAGTGTGGATAGCTTCAACCTTTAGCTGCTGTCCGCGCAATTGCGCGGGCAACGCAAAGCTGTCATCAAGGGTTAACATATCACCCTTGAGCAGCTTATTGGGATGGTCAAGCTGGCGCTTAGGGGCTTCTTTTTTGCCGAATAGGCCGCTTAAAAATCCCATAATCAATTAGCCTTTACGTGCTTTAATACGATCGAGTACTGCATTAGCACTCGACTTTTGCTCACCAATGCCAGCTTCTGCTAATTTGGCGTGTAATGACTTGTCGCTGTTTTCTTCCGCTAATGTTTCAGATGCTTTTAGGCGATCATCAAACTGTTGTTGACGAGCTTTGATGCGCTCTAAAGAATCTTTAGCATTAAGCAGTTTTGAATTGCTTGAGGCGAATGAGTCAGTAATGGTCGCAGTGGCTTTTTGCACGCTTTCAGTGGTCTTTACCATGCTTAATTGACGTTGGTAATCAGATAACTGGCGTTCAGTTTTCTTAACCAAATCTTTAAGGCGAACAGCATGCGAGCTAAAGCTATCATTGGCAGTCTGTTGCTCAGATAACTCTTGGTCAAGTTGAGCAATTTTTTCTGAAATTTCAATTGCTAAAGCTTCATTACCTTTCTCAAGCGCTTGAGTGACATAACCTTCATGCTCAGCAATACTGCGCTTTAAGCGGTCAACTTCACGATTGGCTTGCATTTCTTTCGCCATCACGTCAGTTAACTCGCGCTTGGCGTTGGTTAAATGTTTTTCTGCATCACGAATTTCTTGTTCAAAAATACGTGTTGAGTTTGCGTCAACAATGCTTTGACCAACTTCTGTCGCGCCGCCACGAAATGCGGTTAGGATTTTATTTAAAATGCCCATAATTGACTCCTTAATTCAAAAACTCTGAGAGTTCATCGATCACTTCCAAACAGTTGTCTGAAAGTACTGCTAATTCTTGCTCAATCTCTTCCATACTGGACTCGACTGATAATGCACCGTAAACCACATATTTATCATCGATTTTTGCGAATGAAGATAGTGGCATTGGAATGTTGAGCTCTAACATGGTCTCAAACATTTCTGCGCGGCGTGATTGATTGACTTCATCTTCGCCCCATAAGTAACTGATGCACAATATTTGGTTGTCAGTCACTGAGACAAAAACCGGAATTTCTTCTCGGCCAACAACGTTGACTTGAAGCACTTCTACTTCCCCGTCAATGGGGTAACAATCAAATTGAAAACCGGTACGGCTTTTGTCACAAAGACCATTTAAGTGGTTAGCAATAGTGTGGATGTTCATAGTTGTCCTTATATGACATATTATGTCTGTGTTAAAGATAGCATCAAGACATAATATGTCAAGTGCTATCGTGTCCATTAAAAAAGATTCATCACTTCATTTTCAGACCATGCAGCTAAATGATAATGGTAAAGCTGTAATGAGCCAATGTGGTTGATTTTGACATCTTGTTGTTCAGCATAGTAATTGCCAGGAAATTCGAATGCTCCGTTGACTAAGCCTAAGGTGAGCCAGTCGCTTTGAATAGGCAGTTGAGGAAGTGCCGCCAACCTATGTTTAGGTGATAAACCTTGTTTACTGCCAATGCTCCAGCCCCATTCGCCAAAGCTGGGGACATTATGGTGGAACTGGTCGACTTTAAAGCCAGCAGACGCTAGGGTTTTGCCAATAGAGATAAAGGCTTTAGGGGCATGATAAGGTGAGGTTGATTGTACGGTGATAATACCATCGGCACTGAGTAGCTCATTTAGCTTACGATAGAATAAATCGGAATAAAGTTTATTTAAATCAGGGTGACTAGGGTCTGGTAAGTCAACAATGATGGCATCAAAGTGTTGACCTTGCGCAATTAAGCTATCTACCCCATTAAAGGCATCATCATTGATAAGTGTCAATCTGGGGTCATTTAAACTATTGCCGTTCAATTCCAGCATTGCTTTGCTTAAAAAAGCTGGCATGTCATCGGGAGGTGACTTAAATAAGCTGACTAAGTCTTTATCTAAATCTATAAGGGTGACTGTTTTAGGTTCCCAAGCAAGTACTTGTTTTAGACCTAGACCATCGCCGCCACCAATAATTAACACATTGTCATGGCGTGCACTGGCTGCCAAGGTCGGGTGAACCAAGAAGTTATGGTAAATATGTTCATCACTACTGGAAAACTGTAATCGGCCGTTGATATACAAATTATAAACTGGGGCTAATCCATTACCTCGTAACCGCTCGGTAAAAGTGAGCTGTTGAAAACGGGTTGATTTTGCATATACGACTTTATCTTTGTATAACAAATTATTGAAATGTTGTTCCCACTGTGGCCCTTTGGTTGCCAATAGTCCAATGCAGACGCTAGCAATGATATGCCCGACAAGTAGCCATTTTGCATGGTTGATATTATGCCAAAAGCGCCAAATGAAAATAGCGCCAGCAATCAGGTTTACACTGGCGGTGAGTGCGGCAGCAAGTTGGATATCTATCGATAACATAAAGAATACCCAAATAGCAGCACCAATCCCTGCACCTACGTAATCCGCACCGTAAATCGTCCCCGCATTATGGAGTAAATGCGCTTCTGAAAGCGACTGCCTGACCCTGGCGATCAGCGGGATTTCCATACCAATCATCAGGCCTAATATTACTCCCCAAACATAGGGAAGGTATTCACTTAGCGACTGTAATGTGGCAATAAAGCCACCGTTTGGCAGTTGATCTGGTGGCAAACCTAAGTTACTGGCAATAGCCAATGGCAGTTGTTGCCCAAAGCCAATAACTGCCGCGGTAATGATGATGGCGAACGAGCCACACAAGGCGACACTTAGTTCTAAAATGGCAAAACCGGTGAAAGCACATTTGATTTTACGTGCGGCAAATGCGCCAACTCCCATAGAGACAATCATTAAGCCGATCATGGTGTAAATAGCGGCTTCTAACGCGCCTAATATTCTTCCAGCATAATGTGAAAGTAGGTACTCATAGATTAAACCACAACCTGCAAGCAGTGCCATAATGCCCAGCAGTAAGGCATCATCAAACCAGGTGATACGTTTATTTATAGGTAAAGTTGGAGAGGCAGCATCACTTTGCTTGAAATCCTCCGCTGTTGATTGAGGTGTTTGTGTTTCAAGCAAAGTGTTAGACATAGTTGTTAAGCCATTAATGCCGTTAAGATTAGGGCAACAGCAATGCTGATTGCCATTTCAACCGCGGCAATACCGATGTTGTGTTGTTTTTCGACTTCTTCGGCTAAGTTAATACCAGCAAGGACTAACTTTTTGACTAGCATGATAACCAAACTCATCAGCACTAGCATCACAAAAGAGAAAATTAACCAGCCGATAAGATTACCCACATAGGCGGTTGGAATGTATAGAATAAAGTGGCTGGCGGCATTAAAGCTAAGTGCCATCGCAATCATATAACCGCTGTGACGTATCGCTAGAGCTGTTTGTCCTTGTTTTAACGCTTGTTGCATTGAGGCATCTTGATTACGTTTGGCATAACGGCTTTCACGCAAGCGAGTTAAAATAACTAAGATTAATTGTGACACTAAAAACGCGCTGAAAATGGCAATGAAAGTGTCGATAGTGATGTCTTCTACCCACATTAATACGGCGCGAATTATAATCGCCGTTGCGATAGCTGCCGCAGCATCTACTATAGCAACTGATACATTACCCTTAAGTATTTCATCACTTTTATTAAATTCATTTAAGGCAATTTTGTCATGGAGATAACGCCCTAGCTTAATCAGTACTAGCCCGAAAAAACCGTAGGCGGTCATGCCGATGGCTTCTGTGGTATATGATATTGCCGCTTCTCCGGTTATTGCGCCTGTTAGCACAATACCTAAAGCAGCGACTGCGCCAGCAGTGCTAATACCAAAGGCAAAATTATCGCGTACTGCCAGTTCTTGGGTGCTATTAACCTTAATTGACCAGCCCTGCAAATAACGCATTAAGGCTAATAAGATAACTGCGATAGTTAAATCAATCGCAAGAATAATGAGTAGTGGCTCTGTGATGCCATATTGTTGAAGAAATGTCATTGTCAGTCCTACCTATTTGCCACGACTAATGCCGCGAGTGGTGCGGCTACTTGAATTACGGAAACTACTCGTTTTTGAATAGTTTGAACGAAACTTATTGCTTGCTGTACGGGTTGTACTACTGGCTTTAGGGGCACTAGTACTTTGACGAGATAAGCTGGTTGATCCTGTACGAGGTTTAGCGTACGGGCTATCAAACTTTTTACCTTGGCTGGCGAAGCTTTTTTTGGTTTGCTCATAGGTTTTAGCCTGCGAGGTTGCTTGCTGAGGTGAGGTGTAGCGATAGCGGCCGACATCATTGTAGTAGCTATAGCCACGGCGGCTTGACCAATTGTCATAACGAATAGGGCGTTGGAAGACATTAGAGAACATCGCATACATGCCATACCAAGCCCAAAACGATGTACCGCTTGAGTTCGATTGCCAACTGCCATAAGACGGATTACCTACCAATTGACTGCCTGGACCAAAATCTTCACTGCCATTGGCTAACGCTGCCGCTTCACGGCTAATAGAATTTACTCGAGCTAATTTACCTTGAGATAAATCGGCAACCACGTTAACCGGGTCTGACAACATATCGTTATACAAGCTGGTGTCAGTGGCTTGGTAGACGTTTTCCGCTTCAGCCAGTTGCTGGTCTAAGTCAATAAAATTAGCCGCATTCGCCAAGTCAGCATTGCGACGCAGCAAAGATTGGTACATAGGCCCAAGGGTGGTGGCATCTAATGCCAGCTCACTGATTAATGGCGCAAGATCAGGACTTTGCCTAGTGAGCAATTCACTGTATTGCTTTAACAAGGTTGCATTGCGTAATTGACCACTTTCAAGACCGCTTTTTAGTTGCGCTAAACGCTGTGTGGTTAATTGTTGATATTTTGCGATTTGCTCAGGTCGATCATCACCGCAGCCCGTAAGATTTAGGCCGATAAAAAGCATGATAAAAAACGTGAATACACGGGGAAACTTGCCAGCCATGTTTTCTCCAAGTGTTATAAAATTCATGTGCATAGGGCACAATTTTTAATGTGCGTATAGTACAGGGTATAGTATCTTGAGTATATTAACCTTAACTCCAAATAGTAAAAGCACTTAAAGCGTTATTTGTTCTGCTCACAGTACAGAATTCAGTCGTAATTGGCTCGTTGTTGGTGGCCAAATTACCTTTGAAAACAAAATTACGTAAATGCTTAAGATGACAGTTTATATTCTAAGTCATATTAACTCGGTCACTCATCTCTTGTTTTTGAGTTAAAAATAAAAAAACTTCAGGTTCAAGATATAACATTCTTGACATATTATGTCTAACAGAGAATTTGAACAAAGGATAATTATCGCCATGCCATCTCAAAGTAACAAGGTATTATCTGCACAAATACAGCAAGTAGCAGAAAGTTACTGGTTAAGATTAGTCGACCTCTGGCCTGAGGCTACGACGCTGACTAATGTTCAGCAAACCGAGCTGCGCACTGTATTAGGACTAAGTGATTATATTGCTGATCAGTTATGCCGTAATCCTCAATGGATACCTCAGCTTTTTAACGGTTTGCTCGATGAAGTGGTGCGGGCTGACTTTGGTAAAGAACTGGATCAAATCCTGACAGCGCTCACTACTGAAGATCAAGTTAAGTCGGCGTTGCGTCTATTTCGTAATAAGCAAATGGTACGACTGGCATGGCGAGATTTTGCTAATTACGCAAAACTAGAAGACTCTTTAGTTGATTTGTCTGCGTTAGCCGAAGCATTAGTGATTGCGGCAAGAGACTGGCTTTATAGAGATACTTGCCAACAACTGGGCACACCTACCGATTCTGAGGGTAAACCGCAGCCTTTATTGATTCTCGGTATGGGTAAATTAGGTGGCCGAGAGCTTAATTTCTCTTCTGATATCGATTTAATATTCACCTTTCCTGAACATGGCGAAACGGTGGGCGGCCGCCGTGCGATAGCTAATCAGCAGTTTTTTATTCGTATGGGACAGAAGCTAGTTAACCTGCTTGATCAAGTCACCGCCGATGGTTTTGTGTTCCGAGTTGATATGCGTCTGCGTCCCTATGGCGAAAGCGGGCCTTTAGTGGTCAGCTTTGCCGGCCTTGAAGATTATTACCAGGAACAAGGACGCGACTGGGAACGTTACGCCATGGTAAAAGCCAGAGTACTTGGCCCCTGGACCGCTTACTGTGACGAGTTACATGGCTTATTACGTCCGTTTGTATATCGCCGTTATATTGATTTTTCTGCGATTGAGTCATTGCGAAAAATGAAGCAAATGATTGCCCAGGAAGTGCGTCGCCGCCAATTAACCGACAACATTAAGCTCGGCGCTGGTGGCATTCGTGAAGTGGAGTTCGTGGTGCAAAGTTTTCAGTTAATTCGGGGAGGACGTGAACCTGCACTGCGTCAGCAAAGCTTATTTGGCGCGATTGATATTTTATACAGTTTAGGGCAACTGGAATACTTAGCTGTTGATGAGTTAAAACATGCTTATATTTTATTGCGCAGAGTTGAAAACTTGCTGCAAGCCATTGATGACAAACAAACCCAGACATTACCGAATAATTCATTGGACTGGGAACGTTTATGTTACAGCATGGGGTTAACCAACGAAACGGATTTGCGCACTCATATTGAAGCGGCTATGGCAAAAATTCATGGTCATTTTAATGCCACAGTAGGTGGCAGTGATTCACATGAACATAGCGATCATTGGACAAGTTTGTTTTGGAATATTCAGCAAGATGATCATGCTGATAATTTATTGCAAGAACAACAAATTGAAGACCCTGAATTATGGCCACTTCTCAGTGACTGGCGTAATACCGTTTCTAAGCGATCAATTGGCCCCCGAGGTCGAGAAACCCTAGACCGGTTAATGCCAAAATTGCTAGAAGAGTTAACGGTTCAAACTAAACCCAGTTTGGCATTTAAGCCGGTATCTAAGGTGTTGGATAAAATATTAACCCGCACCACTTATCTTGAATTGTTATGTGAAAATCCAGGCGCCCGTCAACAATTGGTCAGTTTATGTTGTGCCAGTCCGTGGATAGCTAAAGAGTTAGCCAACTTTCCAATGCTGTTAGATGAGCTAATCGATCCCGCTCAACTATATGATATTACGTCGATTGATGACTATCCAAGCGAGCTGCGACAATATCTGCTGCGTGTGCCAGAAGATGATATGGAGCAGCAAATGGAAGCTTTGCGCCAGTTTAAGTTATCGCAACAGCTAAAGATTGCCGCGGCAGATGTCACCGGAGTATTACCTGTTATGCAAGTGAGCGACCACCTCACTTATTTGGCTGAAGCTATCATTGAGCAAGTTGTATTACATGCTTGGCATCAAATCGCTGCACGCCACGGTGTGCCTCAAGGAACCTCTCCAAATGAGATGGGTTTTGCGGTTATTGGATACGGTAAATTAGGCGGCATTGAGCTGGGCTATGGTTCAGATTTAGATTTAGTCTTCTTACACGGTAATAACATTGCGGGGACGACTGATGGCGAACGGCCAATAGACAACAGTCATTTTTATTTAAAATTAGCTCAACGCATAGTACATTTATTTGCGACTCGTACCACCTCAGGTGAATTGTATGAAGTTGACATGCGCCTACGTCCATCGGGATCCTCAGGATTGTTAGTGAGTGAAATTGAACGCTTTGGTGAGTATCAAATGCAAGATGCATGGACTTGGGAGCATCAAGCCTTAGTGCGTTCGAGATTTGTATTTGGCGACCATGAGTTAGCCCATCGTTTTAGCTTACTAAGGGCGCAAGTATTACAAATTCAGCGCGATAAAAATGAACTGGCCACCGCTGTAAGGGATATGCGTATCAAAATGCGAGATCACTTGTTGCAGGCAAGCGCTGGCATGTTTAACTTAAAACAAAGTGAGGGTGGAATTGCGGATATCGAATTTATCGCCCAGTTTATGGTATTGGCTTATGCACATCAATACCAAGAGCTAACCATATGGTCAGACAATGTGCGCATCTTTGAAGTGTTGGCTGATTTAGAACTGATGCCGGTGATGCAAGCGCAGCACTTAACTCAAACCTATTGTTGGCTAAGAGATCACAATCATGAGCTCACGTTACAACAAATGGGCAGTCAAATTAATCAAGACTTGGTTAAGAATAAAACCGATACCGTGATTGAAATTTATCGCCATATTCTTGAAATGAAGTATTAATATCATAACTGGTATAGCTAAAACTGAAACAGGTTAACTTTAGATAAAGTTAACCTGTTTTGTTATATGGCTTTGAACTGATGCTGACAGTGATTAGCTCACGACTAATTTTTCAATCCAAATTTGATACAAAGGTAAGCCGATAAGCACGTTAACAGGGAAGGTTATTCCCAATGATGCCAGCATAGCTAAACCAATATTGGCATCGGGGATTGCCGCTTTAATTGCAGCGGGTGCGGCTATATATGAAGCACTGGCGCTTAACCCTGCCAATACAAGAATACTGCCTGAAGGTAAATCTAGCATCAAGCCTAAGCCAATGCCTACCCAGGCTAAAACAAAAGGAGCTATTGCTGCAAAAGCCAGTAAGCGCCATTGTTTATAAGGCAGTGGAAAGCACACTTTTGCTGTGCTAATCCCCATTTCTAATAAGAACAACGCTAAAAGTGTTTTAAAACCACCCATTAAAATGGGGGTTAATGGCGCCATACCCTCATTGCCATACAGCCAGCCGATAACCACACCACCACACAGTAACACCACTCCGCGACTGGTCAGTGCTTCATGCAATACACTGCCATGGGAAGCGGTTGTTATTTGAGGGTTATTTTTAGCTTCTAAATGACGGTGCAGCCATAACATAATAATAATAGCGGGTAATTCTAATAGCACTAAGTAAAGTGTGGTTTCAGGGCGTAAAGGTAAATCAGAATAATCGACCATAGCTAATACAACCGCAAACGTACCAGCGCTAACCGAGCCATAATGAGCAGCAATACTGATGGCTTCTTTTTGTTCGAGTTGTATCGCTTTACGTAAAATGGGGTATAGGGTGAGAGGGATAATAAAACCCAGCGCAATAATGGCAACCAGTTCACTTATTTGTAGGTTATGCGTTTCACCATGTAATGCCATACCGCCTTTTAAGCCAAGGGTTAGCATCAGTAAAATGGTCAGGGTTTCATAGGTGGCTTTAGGGACTTTAAGATCTGATTTAATTAATCCAGCAAGCAGACCTAAGGCAAAAAAAGCAATGACAATATCAGGCATAGTAGCTCATGTTCTCGTTATGGATGAAATTTCATTCGATAATTTTATGGGCTGATTGTGCCTTGTATTCGTATTTGATAGCAATGTTTTATCAATGAAACTGCGATATGATGCTTACGATAAATGAAGAGCTGTATTCAATGGCTAAAGTGACTTAGATAACGTGAAGAGAGTGCTATGAAAAACGAAATTGATATCCATAGGGCCTTACGGGTCTTTAATAAAGTGACCCAATATGGTGAGAAAACATCAGATACCGCAGAATCGGTCTATCACTTATGCGGCATTAACGCGCTAACAGGTTTTGATGGCTATACCATTACCTTAAGCGATGCGCAGGTAAAGTTAGATATTTTCTTTCATAACAAATACCAGTTTGATTACCCTAATAACGAAGCGTTAGATAATTTTTTAAAGCGCTTTAGTGATGTAGAAAAATTTACCCGCGATTAGGTTATAACCAGCGGCGCATTTCAATTAATCTGCTATAGGTACGTTTAAACGCAAATGATAATTCACCGCCTTGGTATAGATTTTCAAGCGGGATATGTGAATGTATTATAAGGCAGACTTTTTGATCATATAGTTCATCCACCAGGCTGATAAAGCGGCGAGTCGGATCATCTTGTATTGAATAGGCGAGTTGTCTTTCTCCGGTGCTGGTGGCGATAACACCATCTTCAGTGCCTCGTGCTTTAATCCAGCTTCGAATTTCACCGCCTAATGCTGGCACCTCACTGAGTAAAATTGCCTTAAATTGTCCTGCTAACTCGATATAGTCCAGCGCACTTCTAGGGCCATTGCATAGTGCATCAAATTCAAACCAAGCAAGAGTGTCTATGGCATTTTCGATCGGAATAGGTCGCTGACAAATAGAGATAATGTTTGCCGTAAATGGCTTGTTTTTATCAATCGCTAAAGCGGTATTGTGCTGTAACAGCTTATAAACACTCGGCGCATCGAGCTTGGACGGCAAAGTAAATAAGGGGTTATGTAATGCAGTACCTGACTGTAGATGATGTTGCTGGCCGCAAGCTGAATAGGCACTCAAGCGATGATCGACGCTACCATTAAGGTGAATTTCTTGGGTATGGTGTTTCAGTAACTCAATAGTGGGTAAAAAGCGATCCCGTTGTAAGCCGCCTTTATACAACTCATTAATGGTTATATTAGAGGTGGCGACTAATATTACCCCCTCGGCAAATAATGTCTCAAATAGGCGTGCTAGTAAAATCGCATCGCCAATATCGGCAACAAAAAACTCATCGAAGCAAATCAAACGATATTGTTGTGCAATATCTTTGGCGATGTGGGTGAGCGGATCTCTAATGCCAGTGGTTTGATTTAGACGCTGGTGCAGCATGGCCATAAATCGATGAAAATGCAGGCGTAACTTGGGTGTATTAGTGATGCTTTGATAAAACAAATCCATCAAAAACGTTTTTCCGCGGCCGACATCCCCCCACAAATAAATCCCTTTTATGTCATGGTCATTACCTGAAGATCGTAATTGGTAGTACAGCGAGTCTAATGCTTGCAAGGCCACAGATTGCGCGGCATCAGGCTGTAAGCTTATTTGGCTTAGGGCCTGGTACTGTGAAAGGGGCGATAATGTCATAATGGGATTCAAAGGAATAAACGGCATTAGTATAACTCAGTTCAATTTTATCATGGGTCGCGTTTATGCTCAGTTTGATGTAAATTTGCAACACCCCTAATCTGTAAAGGATAAAATAATGAACAATAAAAGCAAGGGTGTAACTTACATTGGGGCGGATATGTCGCTCAAGGGTGAGATCGACATTCAAGGTCCTGCATTGATAGCGGGCAAAATTACCGGCGTAGTTCGTTCTAGTGATGAAGTTAAAATAGAGCCCTGTGGGGTAATAGATGGCGAGGTATATTGCCAAGAGTTACGTGTAAGCGGCACGCTAAAAGGCAAATTGTTTTGTAATAAACTGGTGATTATTAGCACAGGTGTTGTTGAGGCCGATGTGTCGAGTCACGATATGGAAATATATGATGGTGGCCAATTTATTGGTATGCGGACAAAAGGTCCTGATGCCGGTGTGTTACCTGTATCAAGTGATAGTGACACTAGTCAGATTTCTCAGCCAGCAAACTCTAGCGATAATTGTCAAACTGAAATAGTGGCCCCCAACTCACTCAAAACAACAACTAGCGCGTCCTTAAATAAAGATCAAAAAACCAAGGCATCTTCCAATAAAGTCTTACTCGGTTTTGGTGCTGTTGCTGTCGCAGCTTTGTTAGGCTGGCAATCTGGCGCATTAACTCAGTTTGCACAAACGCCAAAGGTAAGTTCTGAACCTGCACTTTTTACCCCATCATCTGAACCGGCACAATCAATAACCGAGCGTAATGCCGTTAAGTTATTGAATGATGTTCAAACTGAACAATTTTTTGTTGAACAGAAGGAAGAGCTTATCAATGCTGGGTTAGCGGATCCTAATGTGGCAATGGAGGATTTACAGGCAATGGAAACATCCAATGCACTAATGTCAGGCAATATAGATACATTATCTAAAGAGTCAATGGCGGCAAGCGAGCAAGTAGCCGATAACATAAAAAGCTCAGATGTAGTGAAAGCCGTTGCAGATTCAAAAAGCACTGAAGACAAAGAAGACAAGATAGCCGCTAAGGTTAGCGCGATTACTGATGCGGTGAATAAGACACAAACAGATGACTAATTGACTTGCAGCAAAGTGGCTAGGTGCAATTATGCGGTAGCGAAAATCTCATTAAAGTAAAAAAGACCCATATAATATGGGTCTTTTTTATACAAAATTTCTATGATTAAGCACAAGCTTTGCTATATAACGCAGTTTAGTCGCACAGATATTTAAGGATTGATACGTGTTGGAATACCAGTACGTTGCTCTAATAAGCGTTTTAGTACAAAAGAATCTGTTTCAGCGTGTGCAATAAAGCGAGTCGTTTCTTTATTGAAAGTTAATGCTACAGGTTCGTTAGATTCAAATTCATTTTGTGTTTTAGACAGTGGTTGATGTACTTCTAAATAACGATTGCCATCAGGTTCAGCGGTGTATTTAACCGGTTGATTAACAAACTCGACTCGGGTGCCCACAGGAACTGTATTAAATAAATGCTCTATATCATCATGACGTAAGCGGATACAGCCTTGGCTTATCCGTAAGCCGATACCAAAAGTAGCATTGGTGCCATGAATAGCGAAAAGGTTACCGATATAAAGGGCGTACAAACCCATAGGATTATCAGGGCCTGCTGGCCATACAGCCGGTAAGGTTATACCTTTGGCTTCATAGATTTTACGGGTTGTAGCGGTAGGCGTCCAGGTTGGATTTGCGCGCTTACGTTGTACCGTTGTTACCCAGCTTTCTGGTGTGTCTCTACCAATTTGGCCAATACCAATAGGTAATACTTCAACGGTATTAGTCCCTTTAGGATAGTAATACAAACGCATTTCAGCCACGTTGATGACTATGCCTTCCTGCTTGGTATTAGGTAAAATTAATTGATGTGGGATCACCAAAGTGCTACCTGGAGTTGGTAGAAATGGGTCAACACCAGGGTTTGCTTCTAACACATTGGTTAACCCTAATTGAAATTGTGATGCAATATCTTCCAGTGTCAGTTTACCTTCGGGCACCACATAATGTTGGTTTTCACCTACTAATAAACTGCCTTTGGCAGGTAAGCGATATTCTAATGCAATACTATTGAAGCTAACTATTGCCATAGTTGCAGTAAAAACGGCATATTTTACAAGGTTTAACATAATGCTGTGGTATTCCTATTTAATAGGGTTATTTTATGTGGCAGCTGATACGCTGTAACAGGGCGCATCGTCACTTATTCAGGTTAAAATATCAACCCATTTTTAGGTTCATATATTATATTTAACCGATAGAAATCTGATTTCTAAATATACTGGATTAGCTAGCAGACGACTTAGTGGATCTTTATTAGTCGTAAAGCGATGGACTATTTTCATCTGGGCGTGTTTTAAAGCGTCGATGAAGCCACATATACTGTGAACGTCTTCTATTAATTATTTGTTCAATCATTTTATTACCGCGTATCGCATCATCAAGTTCATTGTCGCCAGGAAAGTTATCTAGAGGTGGCAATATCTCAATTTTATAGCTTCTATCGTCACTTGTGCGTTCAACAACAAAAGGTAATACGTTTGCCTTACCTAATTTAGCCAACGAGGTTGCCCCAGTTATTGTAGCTGCATCAGGTACTGCAAAAAATGGAATAAACACCGCACTTGAACGGCCAAAATCTTGATCCGCCGTGTACCAAATAACATCCGGTGCGCGTAAGCTGCGGATCATCTGACGTACATCACGTTTAGGCACTAGTCCTTTGTTAGAGCGTAGTCGGCCTTTTACCTGTAAATATTCCATCACTGGATTGTTATGCGGGCGATATACTCCAATACCAGGTTGGAATTGACCAAAAACACGAGCGCCCATTTCTAACGGTAAGCAATGAACCGCAAATAAAATAACGCCTTTACCATTTTGCAAACTGTTTTCAACATGCTCCTGGCCTGTCATAGTCATGTGAGCTTGTACTTTTTCATCCGACCACCACCAAGCATTAATGGTATCAAATAGTGCTTTACCCGTTTCTTCAAAGTTACTTTTTAGCAATGCCTGTTGCTCATTTTCAGGCATATCGGGGAAACACAGCTTAATATTACGTTTAGCGGTGTGTGTTCTACTTCCCGCCACAATCATTACTAAACGGCCTAATCCGGCGCCTATTTTCATTTGCATTGAAATAGGTATAAGTTGGGTTGTGCGCATGATTGCTACGCCTAACCAGAGTAACCAATACTTAGGGTGATAGAGTTTTGAGGTGAATTGGGCTTTTTCGATCACAAATGACTCGTTTATCGATGAATTTTTTTAATATTCTAACTCATTTCTCTGTGAAAATTAGGTACAATCAAGGGAATTTTTTACAACAAACAGTGATTACACTATGAAGGTTTCTCTTCCTGCTTTTGAAAATGCCCGTGTTTTAGTGATTGGCGATGTGATGCTTGACCGTTATTGGGTTGGCCCAACGGCACGAATTTCGCCAGAAGCCCCTGTTCCTGTTGTGAAAATAAATCAAATTGAAGATCGTCCGGGCGGAGCGGCTAACGTGGCATTAAACGTTGCTGCTTTAGGTGGCAAAGTGCAACTAGCTGGATTAGTTGGTAAAGATGAGACCGCTGAAGCGCTGACTTTAGGGGTAAGAACCCTTGGGGTTGAACCACAATGGCTGGCAGTTGAAGGCAAACCGACTATTACTAAGTTACGCGTATTATCGCGTAACCAGCAGTTAATTCGTCTTGATTTTGAAGAGCCCTTTGAACTTAGCCACAGTGAACAGCTATTTCAGCAAGCTGAAGCCTTGTTAGATGATATCGATGTATTAGTGTTATCTGACTATGCTAAAGGCGCCATTATCGAACCTAAGGCGTTTATTGCCAAAGCCCGTGCTAAAGGGGTGAGTGTATTAGTTGATCCAAAGGGAAGTGATTTTGGTCGCTACCATGGTGCTTCATTAATTACCCCTAACATGAGTGAATTTGAAGCTGTTGTAGGTACTGTTACCTGTGAAGATGATCTTATTGCAAAAGCAAAAAACTTATTAACTCAACATGATTTTAAAGCCATTTTAGTGACTCGTTCTGAAAAAGGCATGACGTTAATTACCCAGGATGAACCTGAATTACATATTCCTACCGTTGCGCGCGAAGTACACGATGTTACTGGAGCCGGTGATACGGTTATTTCTGCATTGGCGACTTCTATTGCCGCAGGTGCGACGCTTGCACAAGCCTGTGCCATTGCCAATACCGCAGCGGGTATTGTTGTCGGTAAATTAGGTACCTCTACAGTAAGCCGTATTGAACTGATTAGCGCTCTAAAAATTAATCAAGGTGAGTCGGGCTTTGGTGTCATGAGTGAAGACCAGTTAGCCTATGCTATGGATCAAGCGCGTTTACGTGGCGAAAAAATTGTCATGACCAATGGCTGTTTTGATATTTTACATGCGGGACATGTCAGCTATTTACAACAGGCTCGTGCCCTTGGTGACCGATTAATTATTGCCGTGAATGATGATGCATCGGTTAAACGTTTAAAAGGCAATGGCCGTCCAGTTAACCCGGTTGATCGCCGTATGGCGGTTCTAGCTGGTTTAGCGTCAGTTGATTGGGTTGTCGCTTTTGCTGAAGACACACCACAGCGAGTTATTGCGCGTTTACTGCCTGACTCGTTAGTGAAAGGTGGTGATTATAAAATTGAAGATATTGCTGGCGGAGCAGAAGTCATCGCTAATGGCGGTAAAGTAGAAGTACTTGGTTTTGAGGAAGGGGTGTCAACGACAGCAATTATTCAAAATATTATGGCTAATAAATAGTGTGACGCTTTTTTCAAGGCTGAAATTGCCCTTCACTGATATCTATTTTATTCATATGGTTAAATGCTATCGATGCATTTACTCTTGTGTCGATGTGAAGGGCAAGTCAGGTCAATTAATCAAATTAGTTGGCCTGCTGTTTTGTATTGTTCAGTCAGTTAATCTGCATGCCGAGCAGTTAGATCATATTACTCACCAGCAACAAATATCTTCAGTAGATACCCCGTCAGAATGGGTTAATATTTTCAACAAGCAGGCATTAATTTGCCCGCTGGCCAATATTGACTTCTGCCTCAAAGAATTACCACACTCTCTACAGAAACAAATAGGATTATCAGCACTGAATGTTCGCCAATCTATGGGCTATAAAAGTGCCATGGTGTTAGCTGTTAACCATCCAACTATTGCGGGAGTTATAGTAATACAAGCTGACCGAGAGCCCAAGCAACAGACCGGCTCATTAGGGCTTGAAACCTTTAGTATTGAGCTTATTAACCAGGCTCAATTAAGCTTATGGCATGAGATAGGACACTTGCATAATATTGCATTGCAGGGCCTGGAATTACCGTCAAACTTAACTGATTACCAGCATGAGTGGTTAGCTGACGTTTATTTATTTTGGCATTTAGCGCAAACACAACAGCTACATTTTGCCTTGCAACAACTGCATCGTCGTAACTTAGCTATTATTCATGATAGTGATAACTTATCTCACTGGAGTGCCCCTCAATTGCAGTATTTGTTACAAATGAATGCACAGAAACCATACGTAAAAGATATTCCTTATCGTGAATTTATAGCGCAAATTTATCCCCAGCTACCCAATTATTCCACCAGAGACATTAGCGAATTTTCAAGTTTAATCCAACGTACATTTGGTGCCGGTGTGGTGCAACCATTACCCAACTATATGTTTTGGCGCCAACCCGATTTAGCCAAAATTCTTCAACCGACATTAGATTTTTTGATGGGAAAGCCAGCCGCACAAAAATGGCGCAGTCAATATTTAGAGTCATCGCAAAATTTGTAAGCGCTATCTACTGATTTATATGATTTATTTAAAGTGAAATTTTTTGTTGTATTTTTGCTAATTGGTTAGGGGCTGCTTAGTAGAGAATTAGATTAATACTCTTTGAATTTTAAAGGTAAATTATTAACAGGTGTATCAAAATGGCTGGATTTTGATACATTTTGTCGTGTAAATGTTGGCAAGTCTGTTGTTTCTGGGGTTATTTTTAGCGGTACTTTCTAATGCTGTCTGGTAAGATTTTCTCCCAAATTATTAGCGAGACACAGTTGCATGGCCAAGCGTTCAAGAGTTGAAACCGAACAAACCGTAAATCAAATTTTAGATGAAGCCCTTAAACAAATCCTTACCATAGGTTTTCAGGCTATGTCATATACAACCTTGTCAAATGCAACTGGCATTAGTCGAACTGGTATTAGTCATCACTTTCCAAAAAAGACCGAGTTTTTAGTGCGTTTAGATCATAGGATCGGGCAGCTATTTGTTGATACACTCGATTTTAGTTCTATTGCATCGTTAGAGCTATCATGGAAAAAAGCAGTGCAGGGTGAAGAGCATAAGGCAGTACTGAAACTGTTTTTTAGCCTTTGTGGTACCAGCGATGATAACGTGACATATTTTAAAGCAGTCAATATTGCACAAGAAATAGCGTCAACTGAGTTAGGTGAGGATGGCGTAAAATGCGTAAATCATTTAATAGGTTACAGTGCTATTTTATTGCTAGAAAGTACGCCTCAACAAAAAGCGGCTTAATTGATAAATTGTCTGAGTGGGCTTCCCTTACGTCCACTAAGACCATTTGAATGCTTATATAAAATCGCTGCGACCAATTCAAATAGTATGCTAAATCTACCTATCCTTATGTTCTACAAGTTATGTTTGCTTTACAGCGAGCATGATTGTGTATCCCCACCATGCCCCCAAAAACGCTAGCAACATCTATTGCTTATTTAGTCTGCTGCAGTCACATCTATTGATCCTGATATTGACGACATAATCTATATAACTAGGTGTTATTTTAGGGGGAGTAATATTTTAGTGGTGGCAAGGCTGTTAGGGTTACCGGCACTTATCTCATGGTTTATAGACAGTGTTTTATTGGCAGTTTTTGATAGGGAATACTGGCTTGATAAAGTAGTAAGGAAATCATTGGGTGTTAGTTAAATAACAATCGTTTAGCGTATTTTTATTGGTAGTGAAATTGAAGGGTAATCGCGCTTATTCATCATCAAGTAAGCGCGTTTTTAAGCCAAGCGGGAGGATTATAAAGTGTCTTTACGGGATTGGTAATTTTGACACATTTGTTGTGCTTTTTCTTCGTCGTATTCACACAGTCCACTTAACACTAAGGTTTTTTTCCCAGTACCAATAACACGTTCTTCATGACGCAATTCAAAGGTCAAGGTGACATCACCACGTTTGCCATTAATTAATAACTGTTGATCAATTAAATGTAGGCTGATGTCATCAAAGTCAAAGTGGTCAAGATGAAATGACATACTTTCGTAAATCACCAAAGGACGATCAGGGTTAATCATTACCTGATGTTGCTTCATCATAGGAACCAATACGTGGATAAAGTTTAATCCAGAAAACGCGACATAACTTTTGATGAATGCGGCTGTTTGTATATCACATTGACATACTTGCCCCTGGCGAGTGACGTGCATGTACTCTTTGTTTTTCGCATCAATGATAGTGAACTTATCTTCGCCAAAATTGGGTAAGCACAATTCAACACCATCACCGACCATACCAGCAAACTGGAATGTCATGTTTTGGCTTAAGCCATATTCGGTTAAGACCAGTGCAAATAATAAGTCACCCGGCACACAAAAACGTTTTGCGCCGACATCATGGATAGGGTTGAAATCTCCAGCAACCCGTTTAGCAAAATCACTGGCTTGTTGTGCCGCGATAAAAACACTTTGATCTTGCTTAGAATAATAAGGTGATAAAAACATGATGGAATGAGTCTTATAATTAATGGTTAATTTTTTCACCGTAGTTTACTGCACATTTAGCAATATACTCACCCGATGACTCGTTATCTTTTGATACAAAGTCAAATCTGAATATTTTTTGTACTGACTGGCGGTGATCTAATTCACATATGTGAAATTGGTCGCCACAAGACTACCTTATTTGTAAATAAAGCGTACCTATTTGTTGATTTTAAGGCTCGCTTAAGTAAAATTACGCACAATCACTAACGTTAATAAGAATTGTTTTTATTTGTATTTTAGTAGTTAGTAGTATTTGGGAGAGTTAACATGAGCCAGTCAAACACCTTACGTTTGAGTGTTTTAGCAAGTGCATTATTGATGAGCATGGGTGCAACAGCCGAAGATAAAGCTGCCGGCACAAAGCAAGTTACTAAACAAGCCAACATTGAACAAATAACCATATTCGGTAGTCGCAATCCTATTAACACTGTACCGGGCAGTGCGCATGTTATCTCTGCAGCTGATATTGAGCAGTTTAAGTATACCGATATTATGCGTACATTGGCTTCAATTCCAGGTGTGTATATTCAAGAAGAAGACGGCTATGGCTTACGCCCAAATATCGGGATGCGCGGTACAGGTCAAAACCGTACTGAAAGAATTACTATTATGGAAGATGGCGTATTAGCCGCTCCAGCGCCTTATTCTTCACCAGCAGCTTATTATTTCCCTACTTCTGGTCGTATGCAAAGTGTAGAGATTTTAAAAGGTAGCTCTACGGTTAAATATGGTCCACGTACTACAGGTGGCGTAATTAACATGCTATCGCGTCAAATTCCAGATGCAGATTTAGCGGGTAAAGTGGATGTTGCCGCTGGTCAAGATGGCTTTGGCAAAGTACATGCTTATGCCGGTGGTCAAGGTGATCGCGTCGGTACGGTCGCTGAAATCTATCGCTACCAAGCTGACGGTTTCCGTGACATCAATGGTGTTGGCGGTGACACTGGTTTTGTTAAAAATGATGCGCTTGCTAAAGTCAGCATTAAAACGGATGAAACCGCTAAGTATCAACAAATTGTTGAGTTAAAACTGAAGTACGCCGATGAGGTTTCTAACGAAACTTATATGGGGTTAACTGATGCTGATTATGCTGCAACGCCATTTACGCGTTATTCTGCGTCACAAAAAGATCAAATGACCACTGAACACAAGCAAATACAGTTAAATCATGTGATTGAACTTAATGATGCACTTTCACTTAATACTACGGCTTACTATAACGACTTTCACCGTAACTGGTATAAAGCGGATAAAGTGGGTGGTTCAAGTTTAAGCAGTGGCGGCGTGCAAAATGCAGCTGATTTTGACAAGGGCTTAGTTACTGCACCTATTGATGTTAGTGTTAAAGCGAACAATCGTAGTTATTTATCTCAGGGTTTACAAACTGAATTAAATTACTTTGTCGGTAACCATGAGCTTGCATTTGGTGCGCGTTACCATGAAGATGAAATGGACCGTTATCAGTGGGCTGATACCTATCAATTAGACACTTCTCAAGTAATGAACCGCACTAAAAGCGGTATTCCGGGCACAGATTCTAATCGTATCGATAGTGCAGAAGCCTGGTCATTGTTTGTTCAAGATCGTATGACCATTGGTGATTTTGCTATTACCGCGGGTGTTCGCTACGAAGACGTTACCACTAATCGCGTAGATTGGGGTAAAGCAAACCCAGGCCGTGATGGTGAAGCGAGTAAAGATGTTGATAACAGTTTCAGCGCTATCATGCCTTCTTTATCTGCGACTTATCAAGTGAATGACGCGCTTATCGTATTAGCAGGCGTGCAAAAAGGTTTCTCTCCTGCTGCACCTGGTAACGCTGACGGTCAAGAAGAAGAAAGCTGGAACTATGAAGCAGGACTTCGCTATAACCAAGATGCGTTAACATCAGAAGCTATCGTATTCTATGGTGACTACAGCAATATGCATGGTAACTGTACAGCGGCTCAAGGTTGTGATGATAACAACATTGATAACCAGTACAACGCCGGTGAAGTTGATGTAACGGGTTTAGAGTTGAGCTTAGGATATGAGTTTAACCAAAAAGGTGAATTAAGCTTCCCAGTGAAGATGGCCTACACCTACACCAGTGCAGAGTTTGGCTCTGATTTTACCTCTGACTTTGAAAGCTGGGATAGCGTAAGTAAAGGTGACTCGCTAACTTATCTGCCAGAAAATCAGTTATATCTATCAGCAGGTGTTGCAGCAGAAAGCTGGCAAGTGACATTGGCGGGTCGTTATACCGACGATATGCGCACTAAAGCGGGTCAGGGTGATATTCCTGCTGAACAGTTAATTGCTTCTAAAACAGTATTTGATTTATCAGCGCGTTACTTTATTAACGACGCGTCAGAAGTATACTTAAATGTAGATAACTTATTTGACGAAACCTACATGACCACGCGTGTTCATGGCTCGGTTTTCTCTGGTAAGCCACAATCTGCAACATTAGGTTATAGCTATAAGTTTTAAGCTTGGCGTAATAGTGAACGAGTAAAATCAGGAGGGCTAACCATGTTAGCCCTCCTTTTTTTATAATATTTTTTGGTACCTAATTAGCTATATTGAGTCAATGAATCATTAAGATTAGGTAAGTTGATTCATTTTGTTATGGATAACAGTTATTTGCGGAGTAAATAAAATGAGTTTAAAAGCAGACAGAGATATCGAAAAAACATACACAACGGCTGAATTTGTTGCAAAACTAAGGCGATTAGCTGACTCACTTGAAAGTGGAACTAAATTTGAGATCCAGATAGCCGGTGAAAGAATTTATGTGCCAGTGCGTGCCACTTACAATATAGAGCATGAAAGAATTGATTCAGAACAAGAAATAGAATTCCAGATTAAATGGTCAAACGATTAAATTATTACTCTTGATTATTGTATATGGGCGATAAATAGCTGAACCTTGATTAAGGCTAGTCTATATAAAACAGTATTGTTGCTGGTTATAAACATAAAAAAATACCAGCCTGTTGGCTGGTATTTTTATGTTGCAAAGCTCAGTAATTAAAGTGCTTTTAGAATCGCTTCTACGCTGTCTTTAGCATCACCAAATAGCATTTGAGTATTGTCTTTAAAGAACAGTGGATTTTGCACTCCCGCATAACCTGTGTTCATTGAACGCTTAAAGCCAATCACGTTTTGCGCTTTCCACACTTCCAGTACTGGCATGCCAGCAATTGGACTGTTTGGATCTTCCATCGCAGCAGGATTAACTGTGTCATTGGCACCGATCACTAAGACGGTATCAGTACTGCTGAAATCTTCATTGATTTCATCCATTTCTAATACAATATCGTACGGCACTTTTGCTTCGGCTAACAATACGTTCATATGGCCAGGTAAACGCCCTGCAACGGGGTGAATACCAAAGCGCACCTTGATGCCTAAATCACGTAATTTACGGGTAATTTCTGCAACCGGGTATTGTGCTTGCGCAACCGCCATACCATAACCTGGGGTGATGATGACTGATTGAGAGTTTCTCAGCATATCAGCAACATCTTCGGCATTGGTTTCGCGGTACTCGCCCACTTCTTCATCGCCACTTGTGGCGACAGCATCGTTACCAAATCCGCCAGCAATGACCGAGATAAACGAGCGATTCATCGCTTTACACATGATGTAAGACAGAATTGCGCCCGATGAACCCACCAATGCACCGACAATGATCAGTAAGTCGTTTGATAGCATAAAACCCGCAGCGGCTGCAGCCCAACCTGAGTATGAGTTAAGCATTGAAACCACAACTGGCATATCCGCGCCGCCAATAGAGGCCACTAAATGCCAACCAAAGGCAAAGGCGATTAGCGTCATAATCAAGATTGGGGTAACCGCACCGCCTGTTTGCACAAATTGCACCATTAACACTAACGATACAATCACCGCGGCTAAGTTCATCTTATGACGATGTGGCAAGGTCAGTGCTTTTGATGGCAGTAATCCGCGCAGTTTGGCAAATGCCACTACAGAACCGGTAAAGGTTACTGCACCAATAAATACCCCTAAGAAGACTTCTACAAGGTGAATATTAAGCATTGCCCCAGTTAAATGTTTACTTTGCTGCTGTACTTGGCTTGCCTCAGCAAATGCCGCTTCAGCCGTTGCAAGCGTAGTGTCTAAGTCATTACCGATTGCCACTACAATTTCGTTAATTGCCTGTGGGTGTAAGTCGATAAAACTGTTGTAACCCACTAATACCGCAGCCATGCCCACAAAACTGTGAAGAATAGCGACTAACTCAGGCATTTCGGTCATTTCAACTTTCAGTGCCAAGCGAACGCCAATTGCGCCGCCAATCACCATAGCTAAAATAATCCATACTACGCCTGTGGTACTTGGGTTTAAAATAGTTGCACCAAGGGCAATAACCATCCCTATGATGCCAAATAAATTGCCGTTTTTAGCCGTTTCTTGTTTTGAAAGCCCCGCAAGGCTTAAAATAAAGAATACCGCCGCGACAATGTACGATGCTGTTACCAGTCCTTCTGACACGATAATTCCCCTTAATCTTTACGGAACATTTTCAGCATGCGCTGAGTGACGGTAAAACCACCAAAAATGTTAATACTTGCAATTAACACTGCGATAAATGACAGCACTGTGACCAGTGTTGAACCCTGTCCAATTTGCAGCAAAGCCCCGACAACAATGATGCCTGAAATGGCATTGGTGACTGACATAAGCGGTGTATGCAATGAGTGAGACACGTTCCATACCACGTAGTAACCGACCACACATGACAATATAAATACCGTAAAGTGCGACAAAAACTCCGATGGTGCAACTGTGGCTATTGCGCCAAATGCCACAATACCAGCAAGGCCTAAAATATACTTAAGCTTAGAAGGGGCTTTGGGTTGAGCATTTTGGGCCGCAGGCGCTGCGGCTGGTTTGGCTGGTGCTGCAGACACTGAAATGGCCGGAGGCGGGAAGGTAATTTCACCGTCACGCGTTACCGTCATATTACGCATAACAACATCGTCAAAGTTAAGCAGCGCGTTACCGTCTTTTTCCTTGCACATTAACTTCATCAAGTTCACAAGGTTAGTGCCATAAAGTTGCGATGATTGTGCCGGTAGTCGACCAGGCAGGTCAGTGTAACCAAGAACTTTTACACCGTTGTCGGTGACAAACTTTTCGCCTGTTACGGTATATTCACAGTTACCGCCAGTGGCTGCCGCTAAATCGACAATCACAGAACCTGACTTCATGCTATCAACCATGTCTTTGGTAATAAGCTTAGGAGCTGGGCGGCCAGGAATCAGTGCGGTGGTAATGATAATATCGACATCTTTTGCCTGCTCGGCAAATAACGCCATTTCAGCAGCAATAAACTCTTCTGACATCACCTTAGCGTAACCGTCAGATGAACCGCCTTCGGTGTTCTCAAATTCAAGCTTTAAGAATGTGCCCCCCATAGATTCAATTTGCTCGGCTACTTCTAAGCGAGTATCGAAGGCACGGACGATTGCGCCCAGTGATCCCGCAGCACCAATAGCGGCAAGGCCAGCTACGCCAGCACCAATAACCAGTACTTTAGCCGGTGGCACTTTACCCGCGGCAGTGATTTGGCCGGTAAAGAAACGGCCAAATTCATGGGCGGCTTCAATAACTGCACGATAACCACCAATGTTAGCCATAGATGATAGGGCATCTAGTGACTGAGCGCGTGAAATACGTGGCACCATGTCCATCGCCATCACGGTAATTTTTTTCTGAGCTAATTTGTCAACTAAGTCAGGATTTTGAGCTGGCCAAATAAAACTAACTAGGGTTGTGCCAGGTTTCATTTTGTTAATTTCATCGTCTGTAGGTGCATTAACTTTGAAAACAAAGTCAGCTTGGTATGCATCTTCTACAATTTCAGCCCCTGCGTGTTCAAATGCGGCATCATCAAAACTTGATAATTTACCTACATCCGCCTCTATGGCCACACTAAAGCCGAGCTTTTTAAGTTGTACCACTGTGGCTGGCGTCGCAGCTGCGCGCGTTTCACCTGCAATACTTTCTCTCGGTATTCCAATCTGCATGACTGTTCCCTGATGGTTAATGAGTAAAATGCGATAAGGCTCCCCCGCCAAATAGCATAATATTTTCACATGATCATTCGTTGACGGTCGTGATCAACAAATCGATCGTATTTGGCTGGCATTGATATCAGTTGATGAACATCAATAGGTCTCTGTTGACGATACCTTTTGGGCATCGTTTTGTTGTTTTATGCAGAGAACAATTAACTTGATAGATAACCAATTGTTAATCCAGCTTCTTAGCTTGCTGTAGACACTGCAATCAAACAAGTGCTGCAGGGTTAATTAATGCTGTTTTAATTAAGGGAAATTAAAAACTTTTAACTAACCCACACTTTTGTAGCCTAAAAAAACGACTTTGCATATTCCTAAATGGAATAAAAAATTATCTTTTATTCTTTTTTGCTTTTAGCGGACAGGAGTAAGCTTACAAACATTACACTGTTATAAGGCCGTCTTATGTTGTTAAACGAACTATCTTCATTAGCTTCACCTTTGTCACCAGGGCAAGTCGATAAGCTAAAACAACTCACCTCTGAGTTATCTGCTGTGCAATTAGCTTGGGTAAGTGGCTACTTAGCTGCCAGTGCTAACGCTAATGACAGCCAAAGCCTACTGGCTGGAGCTACACAAGCAAGTGCTAGCCAAACAGTGACTATTCTTTATGGTAGTCAAACCGGCAATGGTCGAGGCGTAGCAACAGAATTAGCGGCTAAAGCACAGGCACAAGGTTATGCAGTTAATTTAGCCTCAATGGGTGAATATAATGTGCGCCAATTGAAGCAAGAAACCCTATTGCTAGCAGTAGTGAGTACCCATGGTGAAGGCGAAGCGCCAGATGACGCGATGGAATTGCATAAGTTTTTAGCTTCAAAGCGTGCCCCTAAGCTGGATAATCTTCATTACTCAGTGCTCGCGCTAGGTGATTCAAGCTATGAATTATACTGCCAAACAGGTAAAGATTTCGATGCTCGTTTTGCTGCATTAGGTGCAAAACAATTACTGCCATTGGCTGAATGTGATGTTGATTACGAGCAGGCTGCGTCAGATTGGCAAGACAGTGTATTAGAAGCCGTTAAACCTCATATTCAAAGCGTGGGTGCAGGCATAGTTTCTGTACCACAAACACAAGCTGGCAGCAGTGCGTTTACTAAGCAACAACCGTATACCGCTGAAGTATTAGTCAGTCAAAAGTTAACCGGACGAGATTCAGACCGTGATGTACGCCATGTAGAAATTGACCTTGGTGAATCAGGTATTTCGTATCAAGTCGGTGATGCATTAGGCATTTGGTTTAGCAATAACACTTTACTTGTGCATGAAATTATTTCAGGTTTAGGTTTATCTGCAGATGATCAAGTCATCGTAGGTAAAGAAACCTTAAGCCTTGTTGACGCCTTAACAGATAAAAAAGAGCTAACCCAGTTATACCCTGGTTTAGTAAAAGCATGGGCTGAATTTAGCGGCAGTGCAGAGCTATTGGCATTAAGCGAAGATAAAGAGCAAACACGTCAGTTTGTACTCGCCAACCAGCTGGCTGATTTAGTGGTCGCATACCCAGCTAACGTTACCGCAAGCCAATTAGTTGAAGTATTACGCCCATTAACACCGCGTTTATATTCAATTGCTTCTAGTCAAGCAGAAGTAGAAACTGAGGTTCACTTAACGGTTGCATTGGTTGAAGATGAGCGTCAGGGTCAAGCCCGATTTGGTGGTGCTTCTCATTTCTTAGCATCAGCAGAAGAAGGTCAGGCGGTTAAGGTTTATGTTGAACCGAATAAGCATTTCCGTTTACCTGAAAACCCAGAAACCCCAGTGATCATGGTAGGCCCTGGAACCGGTGTAGCACCATTCCGTGCCTTTATGCAGCAACGTGCCGCAGACGGCGTAACGGGTGACAGCTGGTTATTCTTCGGTAACCCACACTTTGAACAAGATTTCTTATATCAAGTTGAGTGGCAGCAGTATTTAAAAAGTGGCGATTTAAGCCGTTTAGATGTAGCGTTTTCACGTGATCAAGCTGATAAAGTTTATGTGCAGCATCGTATTACCCAGCAAGCTGAGCATGTATGGCAATGGTTACAAAATGGTGCCCATGTTTACATATGTGGTGATGCTGAGCGTATGGCTAAAGATGTACATCAAGCATTAGTTGGTGTTGTAGTATCGCAAGGCGGGCTAACTGCTGATGCCGCTGAAGCTTACTTAGAAGATTTACGCAGTAATAAGCGTTATCAGAAAGACGTGTACTAAGCTAATAACTAACCTTATAGCATTAGTATCAGTATCAGAATTAGGCTTAGCTGCAAAGAGGTATTGCGACCCGATGAGTCAATTGCAATGCCGCAGCTAAGCGATTAAGCAAGATTATTGTCGCACCAGGTTATTAACCGTTAAGTCATTAAGATTAAACGATCAACGCCTTAGCGAATATAGAATTAAGAGGCTGTCTCCATGAGTGATGAGCAAAAATTAGCAGTAAACGAATACCTAAAAATCGACAGTGATTATTTACGCGGTACTATTCAAGAGGGTTTAGACACCCAAGTGACCGGATCGTTTAGTGATGGCGATCAGCAGTTAATTAAATTCCACGGTTTTTACCAGCAAGACGACCGTGATTTACGTAACGAACGTAAAGAGCAAAAGCTAGAACCTTTATATAGCTTTATGCTACGAGCTCGCGTGCCAGGCGGTATTTGTTCGCCAGCACAATGGTTAGATGTGGATAAAATCTCATCAACGCTAACCACTTCAAACAGTATTCGTTTAACTACGCGTCAAACGTTTCAGTACCACGGCATTCCAAAGCGTAATCTAAAAACCTTGATCCAAGGCTTAGACAGAGCTGCACTTGACTCTATTGCGGCATGTGGTGACGTAAACCGTAACGTAATGTGTAACCCAAACCCGGTTCAGTCTAAGCTGCATCAGCAAGCTTATGCCGTGGCTAAAGAGCTATCTGATCATTTACTACCACACACTCGTGCCTATGCCGAGATCTGGTTAGATGAAGAAAAGCTATTAGACACTGAAACCCATGAACCGGTTTATGGCCAAACCTACTTACCGCGTAAGTTTAAAATGGCTGTGTCTGTGCCGCCAGATAACGATGTTGATGTTTACACCAATGACCTAGGCTTTATTGCCATTGAAGAAAATGGTCAGCTAATTGGCTTTAACTTAGTCGCTGGTGGCGGTATGGGTTCAACCCATGGAGAAGTTGAAACCTTCCCGCGTTTAGCCGATGACTTTGGCTATATCAAAACCGCTGATGTGATTAAATTTGCTGAAGCCGTGATGACAGTGCAACGTGACTGGGGCAACCGAGTTAACCGCAAACGTTCACGCCTTAAATACACCATAGTGGATCATGGCTACGATGCATTTAAAGCCGAAGTTGAAAAGCGTACAGGTATTAAATTCGAACCTAAACGTGATGTTGTTATCGGTGATCGTGGCGATCGTTACGGCTGGGTTGAAGGTATTGATAACAAGTGGCACTTAACCTTGTTTATCGAAAGTGGCCGCATTAAAGATGTACCGGGTAAAACACTGCAAACCGGTTTACGTGAAATCGCTAAGATCCATAAAGGCGACTTCCGTATGACTTCTAATCAAAATATGATTATTGCCAGTGTCGCAGCTGAAGATAAGGCCGAAATTGAAGGCTTAGCGCGTAAGCATGGTCTATTGGGTGAAGTGTTATCGGCAACCCGTGGTCACTCTATTGCCTGTGTGGCATTACCTACGTGTGCATTGGCGATGGCCGAAGCTGAGCGTTATTTCCCTGAGTTTATCGATCATATTGATGCGTTACAGCAAAAACATGGCATTGGCGAACAAGCTATTGTTGTGCGTATGACAGGCTGTCCAAACGGCTGTGCGCGTCCTTTTGCGGCTGAAATTGGCTTAGTGGGTAAAGCGCCTGGGCGTTATAACTTGTATTTAGGCGCCAGTTTTGAAGGGACTCGTTTAAATAAAATGCACAAAGAAAACATTCAAGAAGCTGAAATTTTAGCTGAGTTGGATGGTTTGTTTGGCCGTTACGCTACTGAGCGTGATGCGGGCGAGACCTTTGGTAACTTTACGGTACGTATTGGTGTCGTAAAGGCGGTTTTAGACGCCGCTAAGGATTTTCATGGGTAATTTCTCTATAGGACCTGAGCAGTTAGTGGCATTGCTCAGTCAACCTAAAGAGGTTCAGCAAGCTGAACTGGCAAAGATAAATCAGTTTTTATCTGCTTTAACCGCAGCTGAGCGTGTGGCATGGGGTCTGGCATTTTTGCCAGGCGAGCATGCTTTATCCTCTAGTTTTGGTATTCAGGCTGCTGTGATGTTGCATTTAGTCAGTCAGGTTCAAGCCGATATTCCGGTCATTTTGACTGATACCGGTTACCTGTTCCCTGAAACTTATCAGTTTATTGATCAGTTAACCGAGCGTTTAGACTTAAATTTGCAAGTTTATCGCGCGGATCAAACCGCAGCATGGCAAGAGGCGCGCTTTGGTAAGTTGTGGGAGCAAGATTTAGCCGGACTTGAGCAATATAATCGCATCAATAAAGTTGAACCTATGCAACGTGCTTTAGCTGAACTTAATGTGGGCACTTGGTTTGCGGGTTTACGCCGCACACAAGCAGGTACGCGTGAAGCATTGCCTATTTTAGCCATTCACGGTAATCGTTATAAATTACTGCCGATTATTGAATGGACTAACAAAGATGTGCATGAGTATTTAACCGCCCACGCTTTACCGTATCACCCATTATGGGAACAAGGGTATGTGTCGGTTGGTGATACCCATTCAAGTAAGCCATTAGAGCTTGGGATGACTGAAGAAGAAACCCGTTTTAATGGTATGAAGCGTGAATGTGGATTGCATTACGAAATATAGCTTTTCGATTATGTTACTGTGACCGTTTTTAGGTTGAGTAAGTTGTCGTGAGTAAATTGAGTAAGTATTTGAATTTTAAAATACTCCCTAAAAAGAGTTAAATTTTGTTTAAAAAGTTAGGCAGAGTACGCAATACTCGTCTACATTTACTCATTCCCGTAGATAGTTTTTTGTTGACACTTTTTAGGATTGTTTTTGCAGTCCAAGTACCTCCAAAAGCTTCGCTCGCATCCTCGAGCACATTGATTGACTTGTTAGCGTAATAAGCAATCAAATTTAAGCCCCAACAAGCATTGCTTGTTGGGGCTTTATATTATTCACCCTAGCTGTTTTTTTGATCCTATATCACACAAGAGTTACTTCATTTCTGGGCGAAAAGTGCGCTTGGCTTAAATTATTTTTACAGGCTTACCATGGCATTGACTCACCGACACGCGCAGCTTTTGATTTAAACAAGAGCGATCCCTATAGATCTTCCGCCCCGCCCATGGGGCGGACGGTCGTCTCGCAAACACTCATGGTTCACCTTTACGGTATTTGGGTAGCCGACTGGAAGGTTTAATTTTATAAAAGTTTACCCTGACCGGACTAAATTTTGACTTCAAGTGCAAATGATCCAGCGAGACGCCGCAAGCACGTCCATGTGGGCTTCACCAAAACATCCATGTTTTGAATACTCGCTGACTCATCTGCACCTGAATTTTTGTCTCTTCGATTTAGCTTCATTTGTGATTGTAGTAAAAGCTAAATCAGAACAAGAGTTAACTCGTTTTTGGACATTTCCGTGTTACAAAGATAGGACAAAGTTTAGTTTTCAGATAACTTCTAGTATTACAATTACCTACAAATGCCTGGTCAAAACTACTGAGCCACTGCAGTGAGTTCTGTAAAGAGAATAATTTACAATCTACATAGTTTACTTCGTTATTTTACATGAATACAATCGATAACGATAATCATTAGCGTTGAGGTAAATTATGAAGTTTTACACTTTAATCACTAAAATATGCATTATGGCATTCATAATGTTTAGTACGAGTAGTTACGCAAATAACTATGTTGAATGTTATGACTGTTCATCAGAGGAAATGAAATCCATAGCGTTAACTTGGGCAAAAAATAACATTTCTGTTTCAGAGGCACAAAATAACGTACGTAAAGATGTACATTTAATTAACATACTCAATAACGATGCGGAAAGTTATCGAGTACATTTACAACTTGTTCAAATACCACCTCCTTTACCCAGTACATACCTACCTTTTGGTGAGAAAATAAATACCCCAATTGAAATATTAGGGCCTTTATCCGACCTAAAAGCATCGAGGAGTCAACTTTTAAGCGCTGGCAGCACCTTAACCATACCTAGTTCCGTAATATCTGATGCTTGGCAATTTACTAATTGTGCTTTCTGTGAGAACAATGTAGACGATTTTCTAAATAGCCACCTCAATGGTGAAATTTTAACTGTTCAATTGACTCTAACCGCGATTGTAAAGACATTTGGATTAATTGAGACGGGGATTCCTGAGACGTTCAGAATAAACCTAGAATCTGGGGGGTATTTAGAATTGTTAATCAAATTAAATAATGAGCCAACGAGCTTGAAAGTTGTAGTGACAAAAGCTGTCGATCAAGATAATAACACAGTGCCTTTTAGTGCGGACAAATTAAGGAGATTAATCATCCAGGTATCTTCACTTAATAGGGCTACTAGTATTGATGCATTTATAAATAATTTTAATTTTGCAATCCCACATCGGATGGGGTTTATAACAATAACAGACTGTCCGTTAATTGTTGATGAAGATGAAATTCCTAGACCATGTAGTAAGTAACTGTTCTACATTGATTACGAACTATTTGCGAGCATATAAAACATGCTCAATAAATGGTGGGATAGAACCTCCCACCATTTCTCTTACTGCAAAGCTATGTAAATGCCCTTCACAAGTAGCTACGGTCTGACAGTGATTAAGTGTAAATCTAGCCGAGTCAAAACTATACATAAACATGTTTACTTAGTGATGGACAGTTTCGAATATCTCTAGTTTTAGCTTCTAACTTTATAGGCATAGTTGGACAAAATCCCGAGCTAATCTGAAATGTTGTCCTCTATCTAATATGTTTTCTGATTACAACCTTAAAGTCATGTGCAGTGGTCAGGGAATCGGTATCAGCACGGACTCTGTGAAGCGGAATGTTTGCAGCATCAAAGATGTTATTTTTTAGTTTGTCCCTGCGTCTTGCATCTACATTGCAATGATAGTTACTATCTACCTCGAAAAAATATTTTGGGTTATGGTTATCAGTTGGATCAAAAACAACAAAATCAACAATCCCTTTGAAGTAAAAGTACCTTTCAGGTTGAGTAAGATGTTCTCACACTTTGGTGCAAAAAGTGAGGCAGTGTTTTTTGAAAAATCTTATGCCACTCACTCTTTAAAACTTGCCAATTAACTAAATGCTCGAAAGGTTCATTATGGTGATTTGCGAGCCGACCATCCGACCCAGGGATGGGTCGGTTGAGCTACAAGGACGTACTTGCGCGTGTCGGTGAGTAAATGCCATGCTGAACCTACATCAATAAACTTCACGTATATTCCTTGCTATGAGCGAAGCTGCATATTTCCAAACAAACCTTGGCGCAAAACCAAGTTAGCGTTTTTGACATAATCTTTTTCCACTCAATCTTTAAATCCTGCAGGTTAAGCTAAAGGCGTCAAATTTAGCTTATTGATTACACCTTTCAACTCGAGTTGAGGCCTGTATTTAAAATGATAATCATAATTAAATACAGGCCTAAGCTAATGCGTTAAGGTCGAATTAATGTTAAATTATTGAATCGTTTACCTATGTCTTTGAAAGTTGGAAATAGGTACTTTTGACCAACAGATAATCCTCGTGACTCTCATGGAAGAGTTAAATAGTGAATAAATTGGAGTTTATAAATGAATAAAATGGCTGTTGCAGTTGCTGTATTAGCGGTTGGTGCGGGTGGGTATTATTTTAGCCAACAATCTAACTCAGTAGTGGCAAATCCTATGCTGGATTATATTCCAGCAGATACGTTAGCGTTTTCAGGGCAGTTAAGCCCTTTTCCCTTTAAAGATTATCTGTATAGCTCTGCGGGAAGCGCTCAAGGTTATTCGGTTGAGCAGCTTGGTGAATTAAGTGATTTTTCTGAGCCGCATGAGAAGTTTTTCTTAAGTCTTTATAAGCAATATCTGACATTGATGACCGAGCCTGACAAGCTGATAGCGCATTATGGTTTACCTGATGAGATGCAAAGTTATTTTTATACGCTAGGTGCTTTGCCAGTGATGAAGCTTCAATTGGCTGATGCGAAAGCGTTTTGGGCTGAATTAGATCGTGCTGAGCAAGAAAGTGGCTTAACGCATACTGTCGGCATTACCGCAGAGCTTGAATACCGTGCTTATCGATTAACCGGTGAAGACTCTGATGAGACAGTGGATATTATCTTTGCTGAAGATAAAGGCTGGTTAACGGTAACGTTAAACACCTCATTTAACCAAGTTGAATTGTTGCAAACTGCGTTAGGTGCCAAAAAAGTTGATAACCCAATTTCTGCCACCACTATGCTACAAGATATCGCCAAGCAACATGGCTTTATGCAAGACAGTATTAGCTTTATCAACCATGTTGAGTTAGTAAAAGGTATCACCTCTACCGATGGCAACATGTTGGCTAAGCAAATTACTAAATTGGCAGCGCTTCAGGATGAAGACCCATTTGCCGAACTTCACAGCGAACAGTGTCAAACTGAGCTCATGGGCATTGCTAATAACTGGCCACGTTCGGTAATGGGATTTAAGTCTTACTCTGTATCGCGTGAACAAAGTACATTTGATGCGCGTTTTGTGATTGAAAGCAAAAATGCAGTGATACTGGATGCATTATCTAAAATGCGTGGCTTTATTCCTGATTTTGGTGCTGATGCTGCCGACCATATTATGTCATTTGGTTTAGGGATTGATGTGGCTCAGTTAGCACCGTCTTTAAATGCAGTTTGGAAAGATTTAAAAACACCAAGCTATCAATGTCAGCCTTTAGCTGAAAGCCAATATGCATTAGAAGAGTTCAATCCTGCCATGATTGGTATGATGACCGGCATGGCTAATGGCGTTAAAGGGTTAAGCTTAACGGTAATCGATTATACGTTAAAAGATACTAATGGTTCACCCGCTTTTGACAAGTTAGACGCGTTAGTGACTATGTCAGCTGAAAAACCAACCCTGTTGCTTGATATGGTTAAACCTATGTACCCACCTTTAGCTCAGGTTGATTTAAAGGCTGACGGTGAAGCGGTTGATGTGACTTCACTGTTAATGTTGCCACCTGAGTTTGGTGTACAAGCAAAAATGGCTGTTAAAGGTCAGCATTTAGTCTTGTTTGCCGGTGATGAAGCGCAAAAGTTAGCGGATACCTTAGGTAAACAAGCATTAACTTCAAATGGTTTGCTTAACTTAGCGGTTGATTACGAGAAAATGTTATCGCCAATGATGACCATGATAGAGCAAAGCGGCGAAGAAGTGCCGGAAGAGTTGTCTATGATGAAAGATTACAATATGAGTATGCAAATGACGATTGATATCAATGCTAAAGGCATTGAGATTGGCTCGAAAGTGAATACTAAAGCCGCTAAGTAATTTGTAGCAAGTGCTTGAAAATAGACAAGCCGTTCGCTTAATTGCGAGCGGCTTTTTATTGGGCGAAGCGCTAAAGCTAAACCTAAAGCGAGTGCATGCCAGCGTTAAGTTGTCGGATATTCAGATATAAAAAATCGACCCCAGATATCATTCTGAGGTCGATTATTAAGGTTACTAGTTACTGACGTTAAGTTATCAAAACCAGAGATTAGTTAACTAAACCACGACGCTTTAATAGCGCATCAGTTGAAGGTTTTTTGCCTGCAAAGTCGATATAGCTTTGCATTAGATCCTGGCTATTACCTTTTGACAGCACAGCGTCACGATATTTCTGGCCATTTTCTAGGGTTAAACCACCTTCTGACATCATGTGCGAGAACGCGTCAGCGGCAAACACTTCAGTCCATAAGTAAGCGTAATAACCCGCTGAATAACCGCCGCCGAAACTGTGGCTAAAGTAGGTGGTTTTATAGCGTGGTGCTACTGGCGTGTAATCTAAACCGTGTTTTGCTAGCGCTTGTTTTTCAAAAGCGGCAACATCACTAATTTCAGTTCCTGCAGCAATTGAGTGCCATTCCATATCAAGCAGCGCCGCAGATAAGTATTCAACCGTACCAAAACCTTGGTTAAAGGTATGTGACTTTAAAACTTTTGCAAGAAGTTCAGCCGGAATAGGCTCGCCAGTTTGATAATGCTTAGCGTAGTTTGCTAGCACTTGTGGCTCAATACTCCAGTCTTCGTTGGCTTGCGATGGAAACTCAACAAAGTCACGTGCGGTTAAAGTACCCGCTAAACTTGGATATTTAACCTGTGAGTATAAGCCGTGAATAGCATGTCCAAATTCATGGAACATGGTGCTTACTTCGTCAAATGTCATCAGTGTTGGCTGACCTTCGGCAGGCTTAGGAATATTCAGCACGTTATAGACCACTGGCTTAGTATTTTTTAAGAATGATTGGCTAACCAATTCATCCATCCAGGCTCCACCACGCTTACCTTGGCGTGCATATGGGTCTAAATAGAACAGGCCAATTGAGCTACCGTCTTGGTTAAATATTTCATATGCAGTCACATCTTTATGCCACACAGGTAAATCAGCGCGCGGTTTAACTGTGATGCCATAAAGCTTATTCATCGCAAAGAACAAGCCGTCATTTAGTACAGTGTTCATTTCAAAATAAGGCTTAACCTGGCCGTCGTCTAGGTCATATTTAGCGGTACGTACTTTCTCTGCATAGTAAGCCCAGTCCCATGGCTCAAGGGTAAAGTCTTTACCATCTTTAACAATTTCAGCTTGAATATCAGCAGCTTCAATTTTTGCTTTAACCAGTGCTTTTGGTGCTAGGTCGTCAAGTATGCCGTAAACCGCTTCTGGGTTTTTGGCCATTTGATCGCCTAGTGAGTAAGCCGCCCATGTTGGGTAACCTAATAGTTGCGCTTTTTGTGCACGTAGTTGAGCTATTTTAATGTTTAACGGCGCGTTAGTTTCCATGGCGCGATAAGCAGAGGTTTGCCACAGCTTTTTACGTAAATCGCGGTTTTTAAGGCTAGATAAAAGTGGCTGAGTGGTGGTGTTCACTAAGGTGATCATGTAACCCGTTTTACCGGCAGCTTTTGCCGCAGAGGCTAGTGATGCGATGTCGTTATCGGATAAACCGTCAAGTTGCGCTTTATCTTCAACCAAGATCACGTCATCTGTGAATGATTTCAACACGTTTTGTGAGAAGCTCGTTTCAAACTTGGCTAATTCACCGTTTAACTGACGCATTGTGCTTTTGTCTGCATCAGACAATTCAGCGCCTGAACGCACAAAACGATCGTAGTAAACTTCTACTAAGCGTAAATCTTCACCGGTTAATGTCGCTTTGTTTTTATAAATAGTTTGAATGCGGGCAAAAAGCTTTTCATCAAGATAAATATTGTCCTGGTGTGCCGTTAGCTTAGGAACAATTTGTTCTTCAACGCTGATGAAATTGTCGTCAGAAATTAACCCGGTAAGATTGAAAAAGGCGCGTTGAGTACGGTCTAAAATAGCACCGGTTTTTTCTAACGCGACAATGGTGTTGTCAAACGAGGCGGCTTCAGTGTTATTGGTTATCGCGGCGATTTCTGCTTTGTGCTCTAACATGCCCTGTTCAAATGCAGGTAAGTAGTCACTCGCCTTTAATTTATCAAATTGCGGCGCCATATATTGTAAAGGGCTTGGCGTTAATAGCACGTTGTCGGCAGTGGCAGGCGTTTTTGTCATTGTTGTTGATGCCTCTGCGGTCGTTTTGCTGGTCATTGAAGTGTCTGCTGATTGCTCTGAACAGGCGCTAAGCATCAGTGCAGCACTGACTGCTGTTGTTATAAGGGTTTTACGCATTGAAATATCCTTGGGTCTTTGCCCGATTGAGGTGTTTTACGCCTATTCAAAATATGATCGTAGCGTTGAATAGTGGCCGTAAAAACATAAAATAATAACCTCAATACAATACCAAGCCTTCGGCTTGCCGCATAGGGTTATGATATTAACTAAGATTAATTTTTAAAATCTATGCCATCAATAGTGATATTTGCGAGATATTTAGGCATCTAAGTCATAAATTTTAGTGGTATTTTATGGATATTCGCGTAGCTTAATAATGATGAATACGCACGATAAGGGCGATAGATGAAAGCGGGTAAACACGATACAAAACTGCTAAAACTTGCAATGGAAATAGGCATGGGCTATGCGCAAAAACGGGGTTTTGCTGATTTTGGAAAAGGTATTTCACCCAAAGATAAAGTGGAATGTATTTATCGATTATTGGTTGAAGACAACCTGATTCAAGCCTTGGCCGAAGATAAAGATGATGGTCCGAATCGCAAGCATAAATTAATATTATGGATCAGTAAGCAATTGCCTAAAGAGCATGAATTACTCAACTGATCTTTACTCTCAAGGATACCGTTAACGGTATTAATGGCCTTGGCATTGCTTCATTCAAGCGATTATTACATTCCAGCGTCTGTTACTTTTCAGTGATGTTTACATTTTAGAGATTGTTAAATGCTAGAAAAAAGCGAACTCTTAAAGAGTTCGCTTTTTGAGTTTGGCTATTTTTGGCTATGTCACTCATATTGTGGTGACAACGCTATATATGCCCAATAGTCCTGTAGCTTACTGCCTGATCACTAAGCATAGCCTTTACTCAAATCATACAGACGATTTGACAACTCTGATGACGAGCTACTGACATTGGCTAATTCAAGCGCATCCTTGGCATTTAAGTCATTACTGACTCTAATGTTTTCGGCAAGCTGGTTAATTTCGCCCGACACGTTTGACTGCTCACTGGCTGCTACCGCTATTTGCGAAGTGCTTCGACTTATGCCGCTAAACACTTCGATAATTTCATTAAATCCAGCAATAACTTTCTCTGATCGAGTCAAAGACTCACTCGATAAAGACTGTGAACTGACAATAATATTCACCCCCTGGCTAGCCGATGTTTGTAACTGAGCTATCATGGCTTCTATCTTGCTGGCGGATTCTTGAGAACGGCCTGCTAGGGTTCTTACTTCATCTGCAACAACCGCAAATCCGCGCCCCTGTTCGCCCGCTCTAGCGGCTTCAATGGCGGCATTTAATGCCAACAAATTCGTTTGCTCTGAAATACTTTTAATCACATCTAACATAGTACCCATTTGTTGAGAGTCCGACGCAAGACGATTAATAATATTGGCAGTTTGTTGAAGTACTTCTGACAATGCCTGGTTGGCTTTACTATTTTCTTTAACATCATCCATACGTCGTTGAACCAGACCTTGGGATTCGTCGACGGTTTCTGAGGTTGATTTGGTGTTTCGTGCTACCTCGGCTGCGCTGGCTGACATTTCTGTGATGGCAGCGGCAAGCATGTGGTTTTCTGTTAGTTGTGACTCAGCGCGTTGCTTTAGCATAGAGGACATATCATTTAGCTGTTTGGCTCGGGCTTTGGCCTCCACAGCTTCGTTTGCTATCTGTCCAAGTAAGCCCTTAAGATGTTCGCTGTATTGGTTAACGGCTTGTTTTAAATTACCTATTTCATCATGCCTGTCAATTTTGAGCGTTGCAGCAGAACCACCACTGATTAACATGCGAATTTGCGCAGTGGTCTCATTCACCCATTGCATCACTTTGTTAGCATTCAAAATCAGAATCCCGACAAAAAAAAGCAGCATTGGAATAAGCGTCGCGTATAAGCTTAAGCTTAAATCGCTGATTGGTTTTTGGATGATAGGGTCAGGTAGCACTATGCCAATCTTCATGCCTTCTTCTGCCATATCCATTATCGCCAACATAGAGCCACTGCCTTCAACAACGCCCTCTGGCAGTTGAATGATGGTTTGACCGCTGTTGATTGCGCTTAATAGCGGTTGCAAGCTGCTATCTTGGGCGACAACATCATTGAGTTTTTTCATATCAAGGGATGTTGAGCGAATATTTGGAAAGCTGATAATTTGATTGTCTTGACCAAGTACAAAGTTGAACCCGCCCGATTCTTGGTTTTGGCGCTTAAACAGCTGATCTAAACCCGCTAGCATTAAATCAACGGTTGCCACTCCCCAAAACTGTCCTGCTCGATTAATTGCGACAGTGCAGGTGACCATGGCGGTGCCACTGACCGGATCTTCATAAGCTTCAGACCAACCGCATTGTCCAGTATTAAGTGAACGGCCCGCAATATACCAGGCTTCATTATGATAGCCAGGACCACTGGGTTTATTGTAATCATCAATTTTGTCTAATTGCCCTGAAGCATTTCGTGCCCAAAAAAAAGATTTTAATGCCACACCTGAGCTAAAAGCGTTAGGTTCTGGCCAAATGCCTCCGCCAGCGACATTGGCATTGCCAAACTGGTCAATTATTTGGGGGAATAGCAGCGAAAATTGTTGTTCATCTAAGGGTAAAGTTGCTGCTAACGAGGCTAAGCTTTGGGTCAACACAGCGCCTTTACTGAGTTCAATTCTTACTTCATTAACACTGGCCGAAATACGTAATAGCTCTTTCTTTTCAACCTCTTTTTGAATAACCGGTAATGCTAATGTCTGCATTACCACGTAAATAAGTACAATTGCTGTGACTAATAAACCCACACTAAGGTAGGTCGCTTTTTGTGAAATTAATAACGTTTGCTTTTCCATTAGGAATACCCTTTACGAGCTCACTGAACCGGATGTTACTTTCGCTTTAGCATCACGAATTAACGCTAGTAATATTATAGTCACTATCTTTTCATTCGGTTGTTTATATCGTCAGCTATACCGTTACTTGTAATGTAACTCTGCCAGGGTAACTTTTACTTTTAGCCCAAGATGATTTTAATTCATGTTGGTTAGCTGTAGAATCCGCCCCTTCTTTTGCTGCTGACCTAATATTTGTGCCGTTATGATGATTGACCTAGCTTTACTGCCTGTTTATTTAACCACTGTTATCGCTCTTCTATTAATACCGGGTCCTGATATGCTATTAATCGCCAGCTCTAGCCTCAGCTATGGCCGCAAAGTGGGTGTATATGCCAGCTTAGGCAATGCAACTTCTGGGCTTATTTTAACCTTGCTTGCGGCCATGGGTGTGTCTGCATTGGTTGCTATGAATCCAATAGCATTAGAGTTATTGCGTTTACTGGGTGGGGCTTATTTACTTAAAATGGGCTGGGACTGTATGCGCAGTCTCGCAACAGAGGCCCCTGAAATAGAGCAGCAAAATAACTTAGCTAAATTGCTTTATCGTCGCGCAGTTACCAGTAACCTTCTTAATCCTAAAGCACTGCTGTTTTTTGTTTTGTTTTTACCGCAGTTTGTCTCTACTCAGCTTAGTGCCAGTTCAGGCGAGCAAATGCTGGCATTAGGGCTATTGCTTAATGTGATGGGATTGTTGTTTAATTTGTTGCTGGTGGCTTTAGTGGGAAGTTTAGGTAAACCCTTGCTGAATAATGAAAAGTTTCGTACATATCAGAACAAGTTTATGGGCGTGATATTTTTTGCTTTGGCGATTTGGTTACTGTCTTCTCAAATATAGAATGTTAGTTAACGCATTGAATAAAGGTGTTATTAGAAACTTGTCTAGTCCTAAAATAGGTTGACGGTTTTTATTAAGCCAGTTGGAACTCCCGACTGGCTTTTTCATGCACTTCGTTTGGGGTTTTCATTCCTAAACTAAGGTGCGGTCTTAACTCGTTATAAGTCCTAATCGATTCTTTGATGAGTATTGCCAGCTCCTTCATCGTTCGACAGCGGTAAAGTAAAAACTCTTGCTTCAAAATACCATTCACTCGCTCAGCTAACGCATTCTGATAACAATCATACCCATCTGTCATCGATGGCCTTATCGCATTCGCAGCCAATTTATGTTGATATTCTGCTGAGCAGTACTGTATCCCTCTATCTGAATGATGAATGACATCATTGGTTGTCTGACGATTCTTTATCGTCATCTCCAATGCTTTAACGACATCACTGGCTTTCATTTCATCACTTAATTCATAACCCATTATTTTTCTTGAATATGCATCTGTGACTAATGATAAATAGTGAGTTCCTTCGTCTGATTTTACGTAGGTTATGTCACTGACAAACACCTCTTCAACTCCCTTCACCACTCTGTCTTTGAGTAAGTTTGGGTGTTTTCTCAACCAATGATGGCTATGGGTTGTCTTGGTGTAATTCTTCCTAGGCTTTACTAACATATTGTGTTGTTTCAAATACCGAAATAGACCGTCTCTACCTAGCTTTATGCCTTGTTCAAGTAACTGTGGCTTGATGAGTTGATAAAGCTTACGCGTACCCACTCTGGGCATGAACTGACGCCAATACATAACCATCGTCATCACCGGTTTTAATATCTCAGCTCTTGCTGCTAAGCGCTGCTTCCATTGATAAACAGCTTGTCTTGATAGGTTAAACTGCCGACTCGCTGTCGCTAGCTTTACAGTGCCTTTTTCTTTGGCAAGCCAGAGCGTTCGGCTAAGTACTTTTTTTCTAAATCAATTCCGTACTCATTTTTAAGTAAGTCGACCATATCGCCATAAATCATATTTTTCATTTCGAGATTGGAGACTTGTTTCTCTAATCGTTTGATTTTCTGGGCGGGTGTTTCTGTAGATTTGGACATAGGTGAATGCTCAATCGGCTGGGACCAATCTAATCTACCATGTTTTCGTAACCATGTTAGGACGGTACTTCTCCCTTGAATGCCATAGTGGTCTTGAGCTTGCTTATACGTTAGCTCGCCTTTTTCTACTTGACTAACAACCGCTAATTTAAAGCCTAATGTGTAATCTCGTTGAGTACGTTTTATATTGATTGATACTGAAGGTTTCATAGATAAGTCTCCAATGTGTCAACTTATCTCAGGACGGGACAACTAAACAATAAAAAGCCACGGTTATAAACCGTGGCTTTTTATTATCTATTTACACTACAGATATTAATCTATTGCCGAGTTAGATTCACTTTAGGCTAGTTAATTGCTCACTATTTAATTGCAGCGATTTCTTTTTCAACCGCAGCAACCACAGCGTGAGGACTGCTTAGATATTGTGAGTGGTCGATAAAAATAGCGTTGTCATTGACGGTCATGACCATAACAGGGAAGCCTGCAGTACCGATGACTTGTTGAATTTCTTCAATACCTTCTAGCACGTGTTCTGCTTCTATACTCAGCTCATCTTTAAACACTTTATTTGATGGCGATAGTTTAAATTTTTCGACAATGGCATTGAAATCGTGTTTGTTATCTAACGGGTTGCCTTCAATGAAATGTGCCCTTTGTATAGCATTTAACACATCTAATTGTTTGCTGGCTTGTTTGCTTTGTACCCATCCCATTAGGTTTGCGGTTTTCACTGAGTTCTTAGGGCTATTTACATAGCGGATATGATCTCTGCCAAACTTAAGTCCACTGATCCGTGCAGCGGCTTCCATCTGTTCTTCGCCAGCACTGTCTTGGCCTATGTAATGCGCACTGTGCAATAAGTGAACAATCATTTCAGGGTAGGCTGCTTGCAATGCATTGACCAAAGGTGTAGCTGCATAGCTCCAAGGGCAGTGCGAGTCGTAGATAAAATAAAGCTCGGTGGTCATTAAGGTCATTCTTGTTGGCGGTTGATAAGTTGATCCTAAATAGTTTGTTGGCATTATTCAATCATTGAATCAGTGTTTATTGTCCAATGATAAACTCTGTTGATAAGACTAATGGATATCTTGTGATTATTCATGCTGGTTTAACGTCTGACCTATACAGTCATGGCATTAACCGTAATAAATCATATTTGATTCGCAGGAGTAATAATGTCGCAGGCTTTTTTATCGAAAACACGTGTTTTAGTCATAGGCAGTTGTTTGGCTACGGGAGTTGTATTGTCTGGTTGTGGCTTTTTCGGTGCTGATGAAAAACAACAAGCAGAAGCGCTTTGGTTAGCGAAAGATGAACAGCTAAAATCCGCCATAGAGGCTGTTCGAAGCGAAGGCATTGATGCGGTGATTAAGAGCGCTGAAACGGGGAGCGTGTCAGCATGTGTTGCTGCCAAATTAAGTCAAGATCCGCTTGGTGAGTTAGTCAGTGTGGAAGGTGCTTTGGCTGAGTCTGCTCAGGTTGCTGAGCTTATTGGCTCGGTACAAAAATTACTTGAGCAAGATGTTAGCTTTGAGCAAGTTGCGGGTTTGCTTCAAAAGGGAGCTGATGCCGCGTCTTACGCTAAGGCATTAATTGAGCAGCAAGGGGTAACGGGTGCGATAGCCAGTATGCAGCAAATGGCTATGGCCAGTGAGCAATTTGCTACCCAAGATTTAGGTGGCCATTTTCAGCAACTGCTACTTGAGTGTCAGACTAAATAATCTCTGATCGGGTTAAATAAAAAATGGGGTTCAGATTTTGTCTGAACCCCACTTTTTTAATCAGTTTATTTTACCTAAACGATCATCAGTTGGTTATCGTAATCAAAGCCGCAGGAATAATAAAGAAGACTGTAGCGATATAAGCCACTACCGTTAACTTATTCTGTTGGGCTTTTTCAGCTAACCATTCAGCACAATTAATCGGCCAGTTACGGAACAAAGGAATGCCGTAAAGCACGAGTACGCCTAATACGTTAAAACACAAATGCACAAGTGCGATTTGTAATCCCAATATTGCGTGATCTCCAGAGACTGCCATTGCAGCTAAGAGCGCAGTAATACAAGTACCAATATTTGCGCCTAGCGTGAAGGGATAAGCTTCTTTAAGGGTAATAATATTGTTACCTATTAACGGTACAATTAAGCTTGTGGTGGTGGATGACGACTGCACCAGCACTGTCACAGCTGTACCTGCTGCAATGCCATGACCAGGTCCGCGACCCAATGCCGTTTTTAAGATTGTTTCTGCGCGTCCAACCATTAAGGTTTTCAGTTGCTGCCCCATAAATAACACCGCAAAAAACAAAATGAATATACCCAATCCAATGACAATCGTGCCATTAATGATTGGGTTTTCAAACTGTAGTTGGCTGGAAATAAATTCGGTTACAGGCTTTGTCATCGGTTTGATAAAATCGAAACCAATGCCGCCAGAACTGCCCATTGCGGCAAAGGGGGCGACTATCCAGCCACTTAACTTTTCCAGTAAGCCAAACATAATTTCTAATGGTAAGAAGATACACACCGCGAGTAAATTGAAAAAGTCATGTACGGTTGCGCCTGCAAAGGCACGACGAAATTCATGCTGACAACGTAAGTGTCCTAAGCTAACTAAGGTATTGGTTAAGGTGGTGCCTATATTTGCTCCCATGATCATGGGAATAGCGATTTGTAGAGGTAAACCGCCAGCCACTAAGCCGACAATAATACTGGTAGTAGTACTTGATGATTGGATTAACGCGGTGGCAATTAAACCGACCATTAATCCGGTTACAGGGTGTGAAGCAAACTCAAACAATGCCATTGCTTGTTCACCGCTTGCTAATTTAAAACCTGTACTTATCATTGCGACAGCAAGCAATAGTAAATACAGTGATGCTATTAAACTGAACCAACGCAATGTATTGCCAATTGGTAAGGGAGAAACGCTCATGCAACAACTCCAAAATGACACTTATGTGACGCGGCGCATTCTATCAGAAGGCTACAAAAAGTAATCAGTTTGGCAGAGCAAATTGAAAATATATTTCTAACAAAAAGCGTGATCTTTTTCATGTAAAATTCAGAGTGTGGTTTTTGATTTAAGTATCTGAAAATATTGCTTTATATTTTTAGGTGCGGCGACTTGTTACTGTGTTCCTCTGTATTCAGTTAACGATAAACATTATCTTGGTAAAAATATCAATGGATGAACCGATCACTATTTCACTGCCTTCACTTATTCATCGAATAGAGGGAAACAATGTTAAGCATGCTAAAGCTATAGCCTTGCAATCTGGTTGTGAGCTTAAACGTGTGCGTCGTTCGAGGAACTGGCTGATAATAGGTTCGGCGATTCAGGTGCAATCATTTTCAATGCGATTAAAAACAGAGCAGACTGAGGCGTTTGGTTATTTAATCCAAAAAATTGATACAGGCTTACTAGGTCATGCTGACAAGTTAGAATCGTTAGAAAACAAGCTTAAACGTTTAATCATCCAAAGCCCCAATATCACCTTAAGTGAATTAATGCAGATCACCGATTGCACTGTAGCTGAAGCAAGAGTTGCCCGTTTTAATGCTGATTTATATTAAGTTTTCTCTGGAAACACATAATCTAACGCTAACTTTGTTATTCTAAAGTAATAACTTCAGCGCGATTAAGTGGAAAACGCTAGCCTAAAGCAGCAGTGTTAGTCATCAATCACTAACGGCTTAGCTGCCCTTGGCCCGTATAATTGAAAGCACCATGATTGTCTATAACAGCAGGTGCTTGGATTGGTTCTTCAGTAGATGTTTTTGGAGTTTGTGCCACAGAAATATTCTGCCATTTGTTAACCACCTTTGCTAATGCCCCGCGGTTTGATAGGGTTGAGATGGCATTGTTTATTTCCTGTAATAAGCCAGAGCTTTTTGTTTGTTTACTTAACATGAAATGAATTTTATTGCTGTCTACAAGAAGAGGTAATGGTTCTAGCGCAAGATTCTCTGATTGATTCGCTATGTAAGGTAAAGAAATGGAGTCGCCGATCAGAATATCGCCTCTTTTATAGGCGAGCATCCTTACCGATTGTGCCGCATCCTGGCTAATAACTAATAAGCCCTGATTTTGTAATTCTGCTTTTGACTGTAAATAGTCCTTCCCATACCAGCCATAGGTAGGCACTAACAGCGTTAACTTCTGACTAAAAATATCCTGCCATTTTTCTATACTAATTTGAGGTAAGGTATCTGCCTTGGTAAACAATCTTATTTCTTCATCTCTGTATGATTGGCTAAAAAAGGCATACTTCTCTCGCTCTTTTGTGTAGCTGGCTCCCATCATCATGTCTAAGGTGCCAGCCTTTAACATTTGGTGAGCACGCTTAATCGGCATGTGGATAAAGTTTACTTGGCAGCCAAGATTATTAGCAACAAGAGTAAGCATGTCGATATCGAGTCCGACAGCATTACCTGAGGCATCAACCCAAGAGTAGGGTGCCCAATCATTAAAGCCGACTTTTATCGGTTCAGAACAAATTGATTCTGCATTTTGCCCCCAAACAATGTAAGACTGGCAACAGAATAGCAGAGTAAATAACAATGTATTTTTCAATATCATATTGGCCACTGTTTTGCTTTGGTATTGAGCGTGGAATGAATTCTCTTACGTAGAAATTAATATTTTACTAAACTTACTTCATCCTAGCCTGCTATCCCGCTCATCGCTAGCGCCAAAGATGATTAAATTAGAATAATATTGATTTGCTGAGAAATTATTTTTAAGAGTTAGCTCACGTCAAAAAATAGAGAGAAGTTAAGTCATCATATGCGGCTAAGGCTAAATTAAGTGGAGTAGAACAACTCCACTAGTGAACAGTAAAGCACCATGAACATTTTATATCATCGATTCTACAAACTAGTCTTGGTCAGAATTTGCGTCTACAATTCGCTGTAAACGTTCTTGTTCTTCTTCCCTAGCAGCATTAATTTCCTCAAGAATGGCACCCACATCGGCAATATGTTCACTTTCTTGGAATTCGCCAGTCAGTTTTGACTGTGGCGTTAACTCACCCGCTTCAAATAATGCCCACATTTCTTTGGCATACTTAGTCACGGCAAGCTCTGGAGCGAACTGACTATAATAATTGGTCATGTTGTTCACATCGCGGGCAAACATCCATTCTGCATTATTATTGGCGGCCGCATCAACAGCTTGAGGTAGGTCAATAATGACAGGTCCATTGCTATCAACAAGAACATTAAATTCAGATAAATCACCATGAACTAAACCGGCACATAACATTAACTTAGTATATTCAATCATGCTGGCATGATCGCGAATGGCATCCTCGGTAGTCATTTCAACGTCGTTCAGGCGTGGTGCAACCATGCCGTCATCATCTGTGACTAATTCCATCAACAATACGCCTGAATAGCAGCCATAAGGCTTAGGCACACGTACGCCTGCATCCGCTAGCTTATACAGTGCATCGACCTCGGCATTCTGCCAGGCTTCTTCTTGTTGGTCGCGGCCAAATTTCGATCCCTTTTCCATCGCTCTAGCGCGGCGACTATTGCGAACTTTACGGCCTTCTTGATATTGCACCGCTTGTTTAAAGCTTCGCTTGTCTACATCTTTATAAACTTTGGCGCAGCGAATATCCTCGCCGCAACGCACGACATAAACAGTAGCTTCTTTGCCACTCATTAATTGACTGAGGACTTCGTCCACCAAGCCTTCTTCAACCAGAGGTTGGATTCTTTTTGGGATTTTCATTGCGTCCTTATACCGTAAATATGCGTAGGATGGAATGCCCAAACGAGGGTTTTTCTACATCAAAGTCAATGTGACGTTTATTTATACTAAAAGATATGTTTATGATGTACCTCAAATGCCATGTTTTTTGTCCTATGTAGATATTATATTTATCCTTGCTGTCATTTGTACATTTTTAATCTAAGATTGCATAAATGCCGTCATCACTAAAGAGTTGGACTGAAGTATGAAAGAAGTTGATTTTCGTAGTATTGATAAAATATTTATTAAAATGTCTATTAATGACAAATTTTGGGTCATATTTGGTGTCTTTGCACTTGCAATAATCAGCCTAGCGACTTTTCGTTATCAAGACAATATCAACCAAATAGAGCAGCAGTCACAATTTATGCTTGAAAGCCAATTAAAAGGTATTTTGCAAGCGACTGATGGTGCTGAACAAACAGATAAGTTAGATAAATTAAATATTCAAACTACAGGCTTATCTCAGTCAAGCCGTAACCGAGACTCTATCACTGCTGTTATGCGTGCAACATCTGGTGAGAATTACGCTTTGACTGAGTCTGTAGCCAATCAAGAAGCCGCAGCTAAAAGTGATGCGTTAACGAGTGCGTTTTTAACCCTGTTATGGCTATTGCCTTTCGGGTTAATTATTTACTGGAATGCGACCTTTATTGGCGGGGCGCTGTGGGTGCTTTGGAATACGACCGAAAACATTGGCAAGGGTAATCTTACCTCTCGATTAGGTTTCCATCCTGGCCGGGATGAGTTTGGTACCATTGGTTGTGCACTTGATAAAGCCATGGATACTTTGAGTGAGTTGGTCACTACAGTTAAAGCGAATGCTAAAACATTAAACAGTACTTCAAATTCGTTTGCCAATGTAAACCATGAAAGCGAATTGCAAATTGATCACCAGTATTCATCTCTTGATTCGGTTGCTACGGCAATGGAGGAAATGACAGCTTCTGCTGCCGAGGTGTCTAGCATCTCGCAGAAATCAGTCAGTCAAGTTGAGCAAAACTCAAAATCTATTAGTCAAAGTTTTGAGCGAGTCCAAAAAGCGATTAGTGAGATTGAGCAATTATCAGTGCTTATTGAGCAAACCTCTGAGTCAGTTAATACGCTAAAAACAAACGCGGTTAATATTAATGATGTCATCACTACTATTAATGCTATTTCCCAGCAAACTAACTTACTGGCGTTAAACGCTGCTATTGAAGCTGCGCGCGCAGGCGAGATGGGTCGTGGTTTTGCGGTAGTGGCAGATGAAGTGCGTACCCTAGCCAGTAGAACTCAGGCTGCAACGGTAGAAATTCATACTATGATTGAAAACTTACAATCAGAAACCAACAATATGGACCGTATTACTCAGAATACTGTTAAGCAAGCGCAAACCAGTAGCGAGCTTGTGAGTCTTATTGGTACCGATGTCAGTTCAATTAACGAATCTTCTCAAGTCGTCATCGATATGAGCTTCCAGATTGCCGCATCATCGCAGCAGCAAAGTGCAGTCGCAAATGATATTGCATCGGAGCTAAGTGATATCCGTCAAAAAGCCAATACAATTAAAGACCTGGCAAAGCAGTCGTCAAATAGTGTTAAAGATTTATCTAAAGCATCAGAAAGTTTAGGTAAAATTTTAGAGCATTACCACACAGCATAGGCCTCTTTTGGGCCGCTTAATATGGGGGTTACTCTGATAAGGGTTTTACTCATATGATTGCAATAGCTTAGATTTGATATCTAAGCTATTTTTATATTAGTGGTTCGCTGAGATAAGGATGATGGCTGAGTGATATGATTATTTGCTATCATAGGCGTATTCGGCGGCTCATATTGAATAGATTGATATTGATACCGTTGTCGTTTTTGCTACAAAAAAACCGAAAATTCGGTTATTGGAACTCTTTATGATTGAATTACAACAGAATAACCCACTACATGGTTTAAAATTAGAAACCATGGTGACAGAGCTAGTTGACTTTTACGATTGGAAAATCCTTTACGCAGCACTGCGTTTAGAGTGTTTTCATACTAACCCAAGTATGGAAGCCGCTGTGAAGTTTTTAAAAAAGACTGAATGGGCTAGGGAACGCGTAGAAAACTTTTACCTTTATCGTTTTAAACGTATGCCTAAAGGCAGTGCGGCGCAGTTTGAGTTAAAACCTCGAGAACGCGGATTTTTTGATGGCATTATGCCGCGTAAACCTCAAGAGCTAACCGTGGAATTAGTTGCTGAGATGCGTGACAAAGCGACATCGGATTATCAAGAGATGAAGCGAAATAATAGTCGCCCTAAATATGGTAAAGATAAGCCAAGAACCCAAGACGCTTACGCACAGAACAAACGTTCTAGTAGCAATCGACCAGCGCCATCGCAAGACCCTAAAAATCCTTGGGGTAACTAATTTTTAGTTAAAAGGCCTTTTAACTTAGCAACTGATTGATCTAGTTGGTTGCTAAACTTGCGCAGGTTTAATCAACTTAGTTAATTAATATAAACAAAAAGTAGCGCTTTTTTATTCGCTACTTTTCTATGGCCTACTTTTTTATCCGCTATTTTTGTATTCCTATAATAAGTATCCGTAATGGATAGCTATATCTGCACTCTAGTAAGACAAATTTCACCAATTCCATGAATTATATGGCCAATCAGAGCTTCTTCAGTCTTTCAGTTTGAGGCACATTGTTAAAACAAGGGTTGTTCCCTTAAAAATAGTTCAACAAAGAAATGGAAAGACCGAATTCTCTGTACTAGAATGTTTAGGCGAGAGAGTTGGTCATCATTGTATTGCAGCAGTTTGATTGTATTGCCTTAAAATAAAGACGGTGTATTTATAAATTTGCACTAATTAAGTCTTTACAATAATCAAAACTGAGGTATTATGTAGCCTGCTCTGGCAAACAGAGTTATTAATGAATATTAAGTAAAAGAAAAGCTTTAGATCTCTTCGTTTTATCGTTGTTATCCACAGTGTTTCCCTTAGCTTTATAGTCACATTCAATAATTCAAGCTTCAGTGCATCGCATTTTCGCGATAGATTTATTAATTATTATATAAGGGACACAAAATGTCTAAAACAACTGGTTTAGTAAAATGGTTTAACGAAGATAAAGGTTTTGGCTTTATTACTCCTGATAACGGCGGCGCGGACGTTTTCGTTCACTTCCGTTCAATCACTTCAGATGGTTTCAAAACTTTAGCTGAAGGCCAAAAAGTATCTTTCGAAGTAGAACAAGGCCAAAAAGGTCCTCAAGCAGCTAACGTTACTGCTGAGTAAGTTCTTACTTTAGTAAGATAGCGCAAATAGTCTAGCGGCTGTTTGCGCTTTTTTTTGCCTAAAATTTGATATTAAGTAAGACTTTCTCCGGCAAATCTACTGCCAGTACATCCTATTTTAAGCCTATTTATTGTTAACTATTCTATTTCAGCAAGTCTATTTTAAACCTATTAATACTCCCCCACATTATTACCACTGTTCAATTACGACGTTTCCTTAAGTTATCGCTTGTTGTGATGGCATAAATCATTTGATGCCCCTATGTAGCTCACATTTACCGGTTACTTTTAGGGCGAATAGCCTCAGGTATTTGTTGCAACTTCAATTTCCTCATTATTGTGTATTCAGGCTTATGCAAGGCATCTAAAAATTGATAAACTCAGCATCGACGTTAAGCCTTGTATTGATCCTTATATTGATACCTCTGTAATGTTGATTTTTACTGTGTTGACATCATGACCATATAACGGCATTGATTGACAAATTTTACCCATAGGAATTCTAAAGTGACAGATTCAGCTATCCGCCTAAATAAATACATCAGCGAAAGTGGCATTTGCTCAAGACGTGATGCCGACCGTTATATTGAGCAAGGTAATGTATTTATTAACGGTAAGCGTGCCCAGGTAGGCGATCATGTTAACGCTGGCGATAAAGTTAAGGTTAATGGTCACGATATCGAACCTAAGGATGCAGAAGACCTGGTATTTATTGCGCTGAATAAACCAGTGGGCATTGTTAGTACTACAGAAGGAACTGAACGCGACAATATTGTTGATTTTGTTAATCATTCAACACGTATTTTTCCTATTGGTCGGTTAGATAAAGACTCGCAAGGGTTAATCTTTTTGACGAATAACGGTGACTTGGTTAATAAAATCCTCCGAGCAGGTAATAATCACGACAAAGAGTATGTGGTTACGGTTAATAAACCGATTACCGATAGCTTTATTAAAGGTATGGCTGCAGGTGTACCTATTCTTGGTGTAGTAACGAAAAAGTGTAAAGTTGAACAAGTTGCACCTTATGCTTTTAAAATTGTACTTGTACAGGGATTAAACCGTCAAATTCGACGTATGTGTGAGCATTTTGGTTTTGAAGTGACTAAGCTTGAACGCCAACAAATCATGAATGTTAGCCTTAAGGGATTACCTATCGGTGAGTGGCGCGATTTAGATAAGCAAGAACTCGATGTGTTGTTTGATATGATAAAAGACTCATCATCAGAAGATAAAAAATCTGTGGCCAAGAAAAAGCCAAAACCTAAGCCTAAAACCGAATCATTGCGCGATAAAATTGAAGGGCCAGAACACTTCATGCAGCATAATCGCAGCACAAAACATAAAGGTCAGGCAAAAGGAGCGCCAAGGGGGCAAACTAAAGGTCAGGCACAAAACGGCAAAGGTAAACCTAGCCCGTCTAGAAAGCCTAAGCGTTAATCGCTCAAATTGAATACTTTAAAGGCCATCAACTAAAATTGATGGCCTTTTTTAATGAGCGGATTAACGCAGCCTTGGATAGATATTAATTTTCAGCACATTAATCAATAGAAACTGACACCATATAGACTCACAAGACTAAACTTTTTTTTAATTTAGCTCGTACAACAATCATGTTTCACTGACATTGTGAGTATGACTTGTCTTCATATCGCGGCTTGTTTTGTTTTACCAACGACTTAAGATTAAAAGATAACCTTGCTTTGAGTGCCTTGATCCGTCAAAGCACTGAAATCGCTTTTGTGTATGTGTTTGACCCTATGTTATTGAAAGCGAATAACTACCAGCAAACTTCTATCGGCCAGCATCGACTTGATTTTATACTGCAGTCGCTTGACGATCTTTGCAGTCAACTTAGCCTTTTGGGTCACCAACTGCATGTTTGTTATGGCAAACCTGATGTGGTGATTTCTCATATTGTGCAATCAAACAAAATTAACTTAGTCGGTTATTCAGATAATGTCGGTTGGAATGAAATCAAACTTTGGCAGCGACTAAAGCAAAAGCTAACACAAGTGAAGTTTGTGTCAGAGTGGAGTGATAGCTTATTCAGTTATGAGCAAATGAATGAATTCGATACTGAGTTTTCGAGTTTCTCGCAGTTCAGGCGCAAGTTGGAAAAATACCGTCTTGAAGTGTCTCAATCTTGCCAAACTTGGTTAGATACACTGCCTAATCCATTCATTATTGACACAGCTTTGTTTGATCAACACCAAATGGGATTGCCTTTAGTTTTGGCAAGTCAGCATCAACAAAAGTCATTGATGTTAGGTGGCGAGCTAAGTGCGCTCAAGCATTTACATCACTACTTCAGTAGCGATTTACCCAGCACATATAAGGTGACGCGTAATGAGCTGGATGGTTTTGATAATTCGACTAAATTTAGCCCTTTTTTAGCCCATGGTAATCTTTCTGCTCGCCAAATTTGGACTGCTGTCCGTCAATATGAAGATCAACATGGTGCTAATGATTCTACCTATTGGATAGGCTTTGAATTACTTTGGCGAGAATATTTCCATTGGTTAGCCTTGAGGCTAGAAACGCAATTATTTAACTTCAAAGGAGGCAAACAAACCGCGCCTTTAACCAGTTACTTTCCTGAACGTTTTCAAAAGTGGTGCCATGGCACAACACCGTATCCGTTAGTTAATGCCTGTATGAAGCAACTCAATGCCACTGGATATATGTCCAACCGGGGCAGGCAAATTGTCGCCAGTTGCCTGGTCAACGAGTTAGGCGTTGATTGGCGCTATGGCGCGGCATATTTTGAAAAACAGCTTATCGATTATGATGTCGCTTCAAACTGGGGTAATTGGCAATACATTGCCGGCGTGGGTGCAGATCCAAGAGGTGGTCGTCATTTTAATATCGCCAAACAAAGTAAAACATATGATCCGGACAATGTATTTATTCAAAAATGGCAGGGCGAGCAGGGAGTGTGTCATTTAGATTCAGTTGATGCTGCAGATTGGCCAATGTCTGCTGAAATGTCTTCAGAGGAAAGTTAATGTCTATAGCCGTTGTATGGTTAAAACGAGATTTAAGACTATCTGATCATCAGCCTTTAGTTAATGCAATTAATAGCGGCTTACCGGTGCTGCTGGTTTATTGCTTTGAGCCAATTTTAGTGAATGACCCACATTATTCGTCAAGGCACTGGCAATTTATTATTGAATCTCTGACTGATATGCAAACCAAGTTGCCCCAAGGCAGTTTACTGTGCAGTGCAGATCCAGCCATACAAACTTTGTCTGATTTGCACCATAAGTATGGTATTACGCAGTTATTTTCCCATCAAGAAGTGGGTCTAAAGGTGACCTTTGATCGTGATATTGATATTAAACATTGGTGCGATATAGAAGATATTGCTTGGTATGAAACGCCCTATGCGGCGGTTATTCGCGGTTTACCTAATCGTCAACATTGGGATAAGTACTGGCAACAGGTGATGCGTTATCAATTTGAGTCGATAAACTTAGCCACAGTAAACTGGCTAATAGAGCCGTTTGCTTGCCATTCGCTGGCTGATGTTGCGCAACACTTTAACCAGGACAAAGGTGACTTTCAACTTGGGGGCGAAAGCATGGCATGGCAAACGCTTGAATCATTTTTTCAAGGTCGTGGTCAGTCTTATGCCTATAGTTTGTCTAGCCCGGAACTGAGCCAGCAGCATTGCTCACGTTTATCCAGTTATCTTGCTTGGGGTAATATCAGTCTGCGTCAAGTTTATCATCATCTGCTTAGTCATTGGCATACCAAAGGCTGGCGGCGAAGCTTAGTGGCACTGAGTTCGAGATTACATTGGCATTGTCATTTTATTCAGAAGTTTGAAAGTGAATCTGAGATGGAATTTCGTCCAGTAAATCGAGGTTATACCAACCTACCACGTGCTCACGGTGATGATGCTGATAATAAGCTGCTTGCATGGGAGCAAGGTCAAACTGGCGTGCCTATGGTTGATGCTTATATGCGCTGCTTGCATCATACCGGTTATATTAATTTTAGAATGCGCGCCATGTTAGTCAGTTTTTTAACTCATCACCTGCAAATAGATTGGCGTTTAGGGGTTAAACATTTAGCGCGGTTATTCTTAGATTTCGAGCCAGGTATACATTACAGCCAATTTCAGATGCAAGCTGGGGTGACCGGTATTAATACTATTCGGATTTATAGTCCTGTTAAGCAAGGGCTGGAAAAAGATCCTCAAGGTGAATTTGTTAAACGTTGGGTGCCAGAACTTGCCGAAATACCTGCACCTTTAATTCATTCACCTTGGCAGTTATCTGCCATGGAGCAAATGATGTATCAAGTTAACATAGGTACAGATTATCCTGCACCGATAGTCGACTTAGGTGAAACCTATAAAGCGGCCCAAAGTTTACTTTGGCAGTGGCGCACTAAGCCTGAGGTTAAGCGGGAAGCTTATCGACTTTTGCAACGTCATGTGAGGCCAGATTAGATGAAAAAATCCCAGCTTCCGTCTAAGATATGTTTGGTGTGTTTACGTCCATTTAACTGGCGTAAAAAATGGCAAAAGGATTGGCAAAACGTTAAATATTGTTCTAAACGCTGCGCTGGTGAACGTAAAGCTATACTCCCAAACCTAACTGAGGGTAGCGATGTTGAACATGCTAATTTGCGCCCCGATAAGCCCAGTAGTATTAACACCAGAATAGATCAAATAATGGCCATTCAGACAGTGAACCGGAGTGAGAGATGAAGTCAGCAAAAAGGTTGCGGTTAATTTTAGGCGACCAACTTAATGCCTCGCATTCTTGGTTTCGTGAAAAAGATCAACATACCTTGTATGTTATTGCCGAGCTGCACCAAGAAGCCAGTTATACCCAGCATCATGCCCAAAAAATATCAGCCTTCTTTGCCGCTATGTCGCAGTTTGCTGTAGCGCTTGAGCAGGCGGGCCATCGTGTATTGCACCTAACCTTAGATGACACTGCACAATATCAAGACTTACCAGCATTACTGACGGCCTTATTTCAGCGTTACAGTGTTACAGAATTTGAATATCAACTTGCTGATGAATACCGCTTACGCAAGCAACTTGATACTTTTACTCAAGGGTTAACTATCACAGCAACATCTTATGAGACCGAGCATTTTTATTTAACGGATGCTGAGTTGTCTGACTATTTTCAGCAGGATAAAAAACATCGGCTAGAACACTTTTACCGTAAAATGCGACTACGATTTAATGTGATGATGCAAGGGACTGAACCTACTGGAGGCCAATGGAATTTCGATCAGCAAAATCGTCAAAAATTAAAACCCAAAGACTTTGTTTCTGTACCTGAACCCTTGTTATTTAGTAATGATGTCACATCAATATGGGAGCGAATTCAACGGCATAACATTCATACCCTAGGTGAAGTGAATACCACCTTGTTGTGGCCAGTCAACCGGCAACAAGCATTATCTCTTTTAGATCATTTTTGCCGCTTTTGCTTAGTCAGATTCGGACAGTTTCAAGATGCAATGACGGCTAAATTAGATACTTTGGGCGAATCTAAGCAGTGGACCCTTTATCATTCACGGTTGTCCTTCGCCCTTAATACTAAAATGATCAGTCCCCAATGCGTTGTTAATACCGCTATTGCACATTTTGAGTCGTCTAATGGCGAAATAACTCTAGCGCAAATAGAAGGCTTTGTGAGGCAAATAATCGGTTGGCGCGAGTTTGTGAGGGGGATTTACTGGGCCAATATGCCGAACTATTCCAAGCTAAATGCACTTGGCGCATCAAGGGCGCTACCCGATTGGTTTTGGACCGGCAATACTAAAATGAATTGCCAGCATCACGCAATTAAGCAATCGCTTGAATATGCCCATGCACATCATATTCAACGCTTGATGGTCACAGGCAACTTTTGTTTAATCGCAGGCATTCAACCCGATGAGGTCGATGCTTGGTATTTAGGCATTTATATCGATGCTATTGAGTGGGTTGAAATGCCCAATACCAGAGGCATGAGTCAATTTGCTGATGGCGGTATTGTAGGCTCGAAAGCCTATGCGGCCAGTGGTAACTACATCAATAAAATGAGTGATTACTGCGGTGACTGTGTCTATCAAGTCACTAAGGCGCACGGCGCCAATGCTTGTCCGTTGAACTCATTATATTGGCACTTTATGAGCCGGCATCAAAATGACTTTAGCGCTAATCCACGCACTAAAATGGTCTACGGCAATTGGTTAAAAAAACCAGCGGAAGATCGCCAGATTATTTTAGATCATGCGGAACATTTATTGGCTAATTTATCAGCGCTATAAGACATAATAGATACTATCTGCCTGTTAATTTTAGGATAAACCATTAATGAAACACTTAACTTCTGAAGATATAACCGCGCTAGAACCACGTTTTAGAGCACGTTTTATTAACAGCTTATCGGGCTTTAAGAGTGCCAATTTAGTAGGCACTCAAGACGCAAAGGGCATAACTAATTTATCTATGATTAGCTCAGCGTTTCATATTGGTGCAGATCCCGCATTAATGGGAATGATTATCCGCCCCGATGGTGTGCCTAGAGATACCTTAGACAACATTAAACAAACTGGGGTTTATACTATTAATCAGGTTTCGGCACAGATTTATAAGCAGGCTCATCAAACTTCCGCCCGTTATGATGTTGGTGTGTCTGAATTTGAACAAGTGGGCTTAACCGCTGAATACATTAACGATGTTGCTGCGCCATTTGTGGCACAAAGTCGGCTGAAGTTTTCTTTGCAAGTGCGTGAGATTATCCCGCTCGCCATTAATAACACCATTTTAGTGATTGGTGAAATCAGCCACGTTTTATTTGTTGAACAAGCGTTAAAAGCCGATGGCTATATTGATATAGAGTCACTGGAAACCGTTGCTGTATCAGGGCTTGATGGTTATCACACTACCAAGCGATTAAGTCGTTTAAGTTATGCTAAACCCGATCAAGATTTATCCCTGCTATCCGTTGATGGTGATTAGCCATCCATCAAATACAGAGTTTAAGTCAAGTTATTAAGCTAAGTTAGAAAGTTACTGGCATGATCTGAATCACGGTGGCATTGGTCATTTAAGGGCACTATATTAGTTATACGTAATCCTTAAAATTAAGAGATAAAAGTGACTGATGCTAGGCTTATCTTGTTACTAAAAACCAGTATAACGATAGGAATTAGCTTAATTCTGACGGGTATTTATCTGCACAACTTCAGTGAAACCGTTGAAGCCATGGGCGTAAAAGGCATTATTATCAGCGCCATGTGCGTTGCCTTTGGCATGGTGCTGTCATTGCCCACTAAAATGTACCTTACGTTTCTTTTGGTGATGAGAGAGTCAGAAAAGCAAAAATAAAAGTATTAACGTCCCATAGTATGTTGCAGCTCTATTTTGATCTTTCCCATTATGCTTTGCTGTTATCAGCTTAATTCAAACTTTTTGTTGAATAAACCCAAGACTATTGGGCCAAAAACACCGATAATTCACCTTAATTAGATAATTTGGCCGTTTGGCCGTGAATGACTGTAGGCGTATTCAATGGAAATCAAAGTAAATTTTCTCGACAATTTAAGACTAGAAGCCAAGTTCGATGACTTTACCGTCACGGCTGATCAACCTATTCGCTACAAGGGTGATGGTTCTGCGCCGAGTCCCTTTGATTACTTCCTTGCCTCGTCTGCCTTATGTGCCGCCTATTTTATTAAGGTGTACTGTAAAGCGCGTGATATATCGACTGAAAATATCAGATTGTCGCAAAACAATATTGTTGATCCTGAAGATCGCTATAACCAAATTTTCCAAATTCAAGTAGAGCTACCTGCTGATATTTCTGATAAAGATCGCGAAGGGATTTTGCGCTCTATTGATCGCTGTACCGTGAAGAAAGTGGTGCAAACAGGTCCAGAATTTAAAATTGAAACCGTTGAAAATCTCGATGCCGATGCCAATGCAATGTTGATGGGGCAAGTTGAAGGCGATTCCAGTACCTTTATTTTAGGTAAAGACTTACCCCTTGAACAAACTATTCAAAACATGACCACCATGTTAGCTGACCTTGGGATGAAAATTGAAATTTCATCGTGGCGTAACATAGTGCCAAATGTATGGTCTTTACATATTCGTGATGCAGCATCACCTATGTGTTTTACCAATGGTAAAGGCGCCACCAAAGAAAGCGCACTGTGTTCAGCCTTGGGCGAGTTTATTGAGCGTTTAAACAATAACTTTTTCTACAATGATCAATTCTATGGTGTTGAGATCGCCAATAGCGAATTTGTCCATTATCCGAATGAGAAATGGTTTGCTTTAGAAGAGGATGACTCACTACCAACCGGCCTATTAGATGAGTATTGTTTAGATATTTATAATCCAGATGAAGAGCTAAATGGCTCGCACCTAATTGATACCAATTCAGGCAATATTGCTCGCGGTATTTGTGCTATTCCTTATACGCGTCAGTCTGATGGTGAAACGGTATATTTCCCGTCTAATCTAATCGAAAATTTGTTTTTAAGTAATGGCATGAGCGCGGGTAATAACCTACAAGAAGCCCATGTGCAGTGTTTATCTGAAATTTTTGAGCGTGCAGTAAAGCGTCAAATCATTGAACAAGAAATAGTGCTACCAGATGTGCCAATGTCGGTACTTGAAAAGTACCCTAGCATTCTAGCGGGCATTAAAGGCTTGGAAGAACAAGGCTTCCCTATTGTGGTGAAAGATGCGTCATTAGGTGGCCAATTCCCTGTGATGTGTGTGACCTTAATGAATCCAAGAACTGGCGGCGTATTCGCCTCGTTTGGAGCACACCCAAGTTTTGAAGTGGCGCTAGAACGCAGCTTAACTGAGCTGTTACAAGGGCGCAGTTTTGAAGGCTTAAACGATGTGCCAAAACCAACATTTAATAGTATGGCAGTGACTGAACCTGAAAACTTTGTTGAGCACTTTATTGATTCAACAGGGGTAATATCTTGGCGCTTCTTTAGCAGCAAGTATGACTATGAGTTCTGTGAATGGGATTTCTCCGGCACCAGTGAAGAAGAAGCGAGTGGACTGTTCGGTATTTTAGACGCTATGGGTAAAGAAGTGTATATCGCTGAATTTACTGAATTAGGCGCTTCAGCTTGCCGTATATTAGTGCCGGAATATTCCGAAGTGTACCCAGTGGATGACTTAATATGGGACAACACCAATAAGTCGCTTGCTTATCGTGAGGATATTTTAAACCTGCACTCGTTAAGCACTAAAGCCCTAGGCAAGTTAGTTAATCGTTTAGAAGAAAGCCAGCTTGATAACCAGACAGATATTGGTACCTTAATTGGTATCGTTTTTGATGAGAATACGGTTTGGGGGCAGCTAACCATTATTGAACTCAAAATAATGATTTACTTGGCACTAGGACAGCATGAAGATGCCCTGGAATTAGTCGAGGAGTTTTTGCAGTTTAATGACAATACTGTACAACGCCGCTTATTCTATCAAGCAGTCAATGCCGTGCTTGAAGTGACCTTAGATGAAGACTTAGCGCTAGAACACTTTATCGGTAACTTTAATAGAATGTTTGGTGCTGAGGTAATGGAGAATGTGGTTGGGTCTGTCTCGGGCAAGGTACGTTTTTATGGTTTAACTAAAACCAGTATCAATTTAGAAGGGATCGAGCCGCATTTAAGGCTGATTGAAAGCTACAAGAAGCTTCATCAAGCGCGTCAGCAAAAGTTATAAGCATAAAGAAATATTTAAGCATGAAGAAATAAAAATGCCAGCGATAACGTTTAAGTTACCGTTGGCATTTTTTTAGCTTATCTTAACCGTGTAAATATCGCCGCCTGACCCTAAAATATTGACAGGCCTAAAACTCGGCAACCACTTTTACTGTGTCATTCACTGAGCCGCTGTCTATATAACCAATCATACTTGGGTTTGAAGAGATCAATTTGATCATGTCCTCGGTACTGGATACTTCTTTGGGTGGTGTCCCTTTACCAGTAAACATTTTCTTCGACCAATAAGCTTTTAGCTGACTTGCTGACTTACTTAATACAGCAGAGTCAAATGTCTCTTTAGCCGCCTGTGACGCATCCATATTAATTGGGACAACTTGCTCTCCACTGGGGAACGACTTTACTTTACCAAGATAGATGTTTTCGATATATTTTTGATCGATACTGTCAGCGTTACTCGGGTGAACAATAACCGCAATTGCCGCGGATGCTTGCAGTGATATTAAGCTCAACAGGATTGAGCATAGTAATTTATTCATATCTCTCTCCTAGAATACTAAGTCAATACCAACAGAAACCGCTTTAGCATCACCGGCAACTTTCAAGCCCGGCCCGCCATTATCTTCTACGTCATCATATTGCACTTTAAGGGCAGCAGAAGGATGAAAATCCCAACGAACGCCAAATGATGTCGTATTATGAACTTCGCCACCAACACCATCATTAAAGTCAGAATAAGAAACGTAAGGGGTAAAATCGCTAATTCTGTAACCAAGGGTGATTAAGTAAGTATCTAGATCGTCACCCTGTAAAGACAGACGATTTAATTCAGTTAATAAGATAAAGTTTTCATAATCGATATTGACCGATAACCCATAAAACTTACCTTTTCGCTCTGTGCTGCCATCCCACTCTTGTTGCACATCATCAATATAGCGTTCATTAGTGTATTGCATATGGGTTAAGCGAATATCTAACCAATCGCGATTAAATTGAACAACGATACCGCCAATATCTTTCCAAATTTCACGGGTACTTTCTAAAAAGAAAAACTCAGATAACAGTTTATTTGGGTCACTTTCCTCTTTACCATAATAAACTTGACCAGACACGGTCCAATCACCAACTAAATAGTTGTAAAGTGCACTAACCCCATTGTAGTTAAATATTTGCCAAGTATAGTTGTCTGCAGGCGGTCTAATCCAAGTATACGCATAACCGACATCAAAAAAATCACTGTAATAATAGAGGGGAAGACGCTTTTTACCCCCTTGTAATGTCCAGTTATCGTTTACATCATACGATACATAAGCCCATTCAAAATCGGCAGAAAAATCATTAGCGCCTCTTGATACTACTTGAGCTGTTGCTGATAAGCCTTCCATCAAATCGGCACTGAATTGAATACCAATTAATGTATCTGGGTTAAAACTGATTTCTTCTTCATAGACACCCACTAAAGGGTAATCTGCTAGAAATGAGGGGCCTAAATCAAACTCTTCAACGCCGGAGCCTTCGAGCACTTGACCACCGACGACCGAAGCAAAGCCTGAAATATTCACTTCAGCTACAGCTGGCGATGCCAGAAATAGTGAACTGATGACAATTGCTATCTTCTTTTTCATAGAAAAACCTTAACAGTGAGGTTATATTCACTATTAAGGTTAGGACAGTTTTTTATTAGTGCAACTTTAGTTTAACTTTTCTGCAACTTATTTAATGTGTTATGGTCTAAAGCTTTTTTTTTGCTTGTAAGCACTGTTTTTAATAAGCATTACTTAAATATTGTTAAGGATGCTGAAATATATTTCTCTAAGCTCCCATTCTATATTTGTCGACTCGTTTAATGGCAAATAACATCCATATCGTCAGTACCACGCTGCAACTCGCGAGTGAAATCCATACACCGAAAACACCGAATGCCCATGCAAAAAGGTAAATTACCGCGGCAATTAATATTAATTTTAACCCCGTTAAAATAGCAGACTCTTTGGTAGCACCAATAGCTTGGAAAAAACTCGCTCCAACAAGTAATAATCCTTCCATAGGCAGTCCCCAAAAATACCATCGTAACCCTTCAATCGCCACAGGGGTTAATTCAGGGTTATTCCCGGCAAAAAGATACACCATCCACTGTGGGCGAGTGTAAATTAAAATAAGCCCAATAACGGCGACCAGTAAAGTCATACTAAATGCAATGTGGCGAGCCTCTTTGACCCTGTCGTAGCGACCTGCGCCAGCATTAAAGCTAAAGATAGGCTGGGTGCCAAAAGCAATCCCTTCAAAAACCAAATAGAAGATTGCCTCGGTATAACTAATGACGCCATAAACCGCAACATGTAAAGGGGCGCCTACCCAGAGTAAGGCGGTATTGTGAAGAGTGAGTACTATCGATAAGTACAAATTCATTAAAAAGCTCGGAAAACCCGTCTTAGTAATATCGATGCAATGCTCTGCTCGAAGCCGCATTTGCGACCAATTGATTTTTAATTGCGTTTTAGTGCCAAAAAAATGCTGTAAGCACAATAAGCCAGTTACGGCTTGACTTAACATGGTGGCTATCGCCGCACCTGCTAGGCCAAAGGGATATACCACTATAAATAACCAATCTAAAAAGGTATTTAATATGCCACCAGTAATAAGAACACAGGTGACAAAATGTGGTCTACCATCGTTACGTAATAGTGCTGTAAAAGCTAAAGACATAATAGGAAAATGGCTCAGGGCAAAGTACCAGAATAAATAGTCATGGGCACTGTGTAATACCTCACCTTCGGCTCCTAGTGCAATCAAGATGTCCTTAGCAAACAGGCTCCCACAAACGGCAAAAAATAATCCAGCCAGTAAGCATAAACTGAATGCATTACCCAAAATATGCCGAGCCTTGATAATATTACCCTTACCAAGGTTCATTGATACAAGGGCTGCGCTGCCCATTCCTATTAAGGCCCCTACAGCATATAAAATGGCACCGACAGGGTAAGCTAACATCATCCCTGCTAATCCTGTCTCACCCAAATAGTGGCCAACAAACATACCATCGATGGCAACATAAATACCGGTAATTAACATTGACGCTATAGTCGGTATTGAATAGCGCCAAAAAAGTTTTGCAACAGGCTGCTCTAACAAGCTTAAATCTTGTTGAGCTGGCTGTAATGATGTACCTGTTGACGACATAGATATGACTCAAATAATAAAAAATGATGTTAACCAAAGTGTTTATCTGAAAACACTGAAGTGATAAGCAAATTGATGTGTTAGCTGAAAGTATGACCTATGACACATATCAATGCTGGTCATACTGTTTTATGCCTGTAAAAAATAGAGTTTAGCGGGGCCTCTTGACCGATGACTATTCTATTATTAACCGCTACGATAGAATACGTCATTGCTATTATATTTTAAGTGTTTTTTCAGGGGTTTTGTATGACTAATACTATGAATCAAGCCTATTTCTGGGCTTGCGACATATACAATTGTCAGAGTAATGATGTTTATCTATTGAGTGCTAAACTCGCAACTGAAATAACGCGTTTACGCTTTAATCAAATGACTTTAGGATCGGTAGATGATTTGCCTATTTGTCTGTATCAATCAAGTACGCTAAAGAATGATTTACCTTCAGTGTTAATTTGCGCAGGCTTTCATGGCGAAGAGGCAGCTGGTCCATGGGGAATGCTCCACTTTTTACAACAACTTCCTGATGACATCTTAGAACATCTTAACTTGAGTTTGTTACCCTTAGTTAATCCAAGCGGGTTTAGTAACGGACAAAGGTTCAATCTATTTGGTGAAAATCCCAACAGAGGATTTGTGCTTGAACAGCAGCAACCTAGGTCAAATCAATATACCTCTGTAGAAGGTAAATTATTACTCCAGCATGCTGGTTTATTAGCAAAGTTAAGTCGAGACGGTGTGCTGACATGTCACGAAGATGTGTTGCTCAGTGCTACTTATTTATATTCATTTGAATCAAATTGCTCGCCTGGAACTTTCAGTTTTAGTTTACGAGATGCGCTAGCACAATATTTTGCGCTAGCCCAAGATGGTTATATTGATGATTGTCCAGTAACAAATGGGATGATATTTAATCATTTTGACTCATCATTTGAGTCTTTTTTAGTCAAGCTTGGGGCTAAATTTGGTGCATGTACTGAAACACCAGGTCAGCAAAATTTTGATCAAAGAATATTAGCTAACAGCGCCGCAATGAAGGCTTTTATTGGATTATATAAAGCAGATTATTAATGTTTTTGGTAGTGGTTTTATTGTTGCTTGCTGGTGTAGTCGCTAACTAACTGCTGTAATCTTTGTAAATTTTCAGGGTCGGCTAATTCTTGATTAAGCAATGCGACAATATCGTTACTCCAGCTTAGATTAGGGTTAAACGCAACATAAAAAGGCGAGTCACTTAAGGTGCCAGCAAAGCGAATATTAGTAGATTTTTTTGTATAGCTTTCAATTACTAACTCATCTTCAATAATCACGGCCACACGCTTGTATTCAAGCATTTTAACCAGTCTTTGCTGTGCATTCCCACCCGTTAAAATATGGAGTCTGGTTTTATTTGCTTCATCGTGAATAAACTCATCTATTGGCGATCCGTAGCCGTAACCTAAAATAATGCACAAAGGAGAAGGCATTGAGTTGAGTGAGCGTTGATCTTGATACAGCCAGTGATTATCTATAGCCGTGTAGAAGTTTACTTTGTAGTTCATAACTGGAGTACGTGTAAACAGTAACTTGGGGGCTTCTTCATATACTGCTGTTAGTAAACCGTGAATATCATTATTATCATTTGCCATTTTGATTGCCCGCGACCAAGGATAGCGTTCAATGCGTAAGGTGATACCATTCTTGGCTAGGATCTCGGTTATATATTCATACACAATACCTGGCTTATCAGGCGAGCTTCCGGAAGTATATGGCGGCCAATTTGTTGTCGCTAAAGTGATTTCTGACGGTATTTTAGCACTAAGGGATGTTGAGGGAATAAGCAAAAAAAAGGCAAAAACTACAGTTGTTTTCATATGCTTCCCACACTAAATAATCCAATAAAGCTATTTTATATATAGTTGCACTAGAGTGAAAGCACAAGTTAGCAGCAACTGGTAACTACTGCAGACAAACTCATTTTATCAGTTTCTTAAAGCGGTCCGTTAAATTACTCCGACAGCTGAAGTTGCCAAATGTTACTTTGACTTAACTCTATTTGGTCACATGCAAAAAAATTGTGCTTATAAGCCATATTGCAGTTATTAGGCATGCGTCCTGTAAATTCAAAAAGTATTTGTGTCTCTGAATTTTTCAGATTTAATTCCTTATACTTTTTATCTAGCAAATAATAAATTTTACTATCACGTAATTGCCAATGTCTCCACCCAGCAATCGGAAAGTCATTAATTAATAGTGTTTCACTACCTGTGTGTAAATCTAATTGATATAACCCTGAATGATTGAATTTAGTGAAGTACAACTGCTGCCCATTACTTTGGGCGCTATAACCTCCTTTTGTCGTGAGTTGAGAAATTTCACCCGTTTCAGACGAAAGCTGCCAGATATTCCATTGGTTATTAACTTCAGCACTAAATAATATTGACTGCTGTGAATAGGCTACGTGGTGTACCTGTGAAAATTGCTTAGCGAGTTGTTGCCAATTTCGGTTTTTTACAGAATAGCGATATAAGTGATTATTGATACTGGCAATCAGGTCCTGATCATCAGCTGACCAAGACATTGCGCTAATATGTTCTATATCGCCATCAAACTCGGCAGTATAAGCCGCTTGGTTTTCCAATTGAATATAGACTTTTTCTTTACTGGTACGATTAGATTTAAATGCTAGGATGTTACTTTTATTACCTAAAGTAGGCTGCTGACTGATCCATGAGCTTGCGGTTAGTGCAACGGATGACGAGTCTTGCAGTGAATGTCTGAAGATGTTCATCGTTGTTTGGCTTCTTTCTGTAATAATTGAACTTAAATCATCTCCGGCAGCCAGCCTTCCAAATTGATCACTTTTTTCTACCGTGGTTAATATTGATGTATTGATATCAAACTCAAACAACCCTTCACTATTAGATGCCAGCAAATGCTGGTCTGATCGCCAAACTAAGCCATATATACTATTGATAAAGGGAACCTTGGCAATAGTACTATTATCGTTAAGATCTATTAACTTAAGATTATCGGTACCATTATCGCTGTACTCAACTACCGCTAAAATTTGATTTTTTGTAGACAAGGAGAACAAATAGTCTCCTAAATTATTGCCTATTTGTTTTGGGTGGGTTAATTGTTGCTTTCTGCCTGTATCTAATTGATATGCATAAATGGCATAAGGCTCAGATATGCTTGGGCGATATTGATAAATTAGTCTTTTGCTATGTTGATCAAAAGCTAATTGAGTGACGACTCTTTGACCACAATTTAATACTAAATCTAACTGTTTGGTGGCTGGGTCCAATTTAACAATTTCACATTCCCTTTGTTGTAAATTATTTAACCGGGATGCATAGATAAAACCATCGGCAGCATAGATTACATCAGTGTAGTAATAGCTATCATGGGTCATTGCTATCGGTGTGCTGTCGGCTTGTTGCATAAACAGTTGGGCATAATCGTCAGCACTGGCTCTATACAGAAAAACCAAACCTTGAGTGTGCGGATCAAATGATGGATTAAATGCGCTGCCCTGAAGGGCAGTTTTCGGCTGCCTATCTAGAATTTGAAGTAATGGTTGTTGGATGCTTGATTGACTAGATTGATAAAAACTTACTCCTACGATGACAAGTAAGATGATAATGCCTAATGCCGTTGAATTGAATGCAGTAAATAATGCGGCAAATTTATTAATTTTAATGTCAGTTGATTTAGGCTGAGGGAGTATTTGAGCCTGATTACTGGAGTCTGTTTTGGTATTTACTGCGTCACTTAAATTATGAGGTGTTAATAAGGTAGGGCTCGCGGTGAATATATAACCGACTTTACTGACCGTTTTTATCCATATTGGAGATGAAGGAGTGTCTTCGATGAGCTTTCGAAGTTCACCAATCGCACGATTTACCGCTGCATCACTGACAACTCTTCCGCCCCAAACCTGTGTAATTAGTTGTTCTCTGGATATGGCTTCTTGAGGATGGTTGCAAAAAAATACTAGCAATTCAAAAATGCGTGGTTCGCAAACTAAGTGAACGTTATTTTTCTGTATTTCTACTTTTTCAAGGTCAACGGTAATACTACCAAATGCATAATGCATCTATATCCTTATTATTTAGCTGATCATTATCATTTCATTATCAAACCATTCTTACTTCTTTATTGTTCCTAATCAAGGTAGTGGCACACTTAAACCACAAAAACGATGAAAGGATTATCATGAAGAATATATCGAATAGCATTAAGTATCATACCCAAAAAATGAGTTTTTCACGACATTTGGCCCAATCAATAATGACGTTACCTGCAGCGTGCTTAGCAATATTGAGTTTATTAGTAGGATGTGGAGGCGGCAGTGACAGCCCTGATATTCCAATAGTAAAGCCACCACAAGCAACTACTTGTGCCGGTACTTCATTACCAATCGATGCTAGTTGTATGACGGTCAATGATCGTGATGTTGTGATCTATAAACCTAATGCTGAAATAAAAGGTATCGCCTTATTTCTACACGGTGCACCGGGAACACCACAGAAAGTGGCGGGTATTTTTGATGCAAAGAGTTTAACAAATGAATGGCAATTATTATCAGTATCTCCCCAAGGTAGTCATAACTTTTGGGGGTGGGATAGCAAAAACAGTGACAACGGCGGAGCTATAGATACAGATTTTATCAGTAGCTTACTTGTCCAACTTCGAGCAGAGAATAATATCACAAGCGATAAAGTGTATATTTTTGGTTATTCGGCAGGTGGGTTTATGGCTTATAAGCTTGCATGTGCAATACCTGAGCAAATTACTGCGGTTGTCTCGCTGGCAGGTCAATTTAGGGGAGACTTTGACCAATGTACAACATCTACAGCTGTTACGCTGCATCACTTTCATAGCCCGCAGGATTCTGACGTACCCATTTCGGGGCGAACTAATGGTGATATTCAATCTGTAACGGATACATTAGCCCATTGGCGACAAATAAATGGTTGCAATGATGTCGTTACTTCAATCGAACATCCAGCAGTTAATAATACGAGCAGTGGCACCGAAACTTCTGTTTGGCAAGCCTGTTTAAAACCTGTTAGTTTTTCGCAAATCAATAATGTACCGCATGAAGCCGTTTATGATTCTGAAGTGTTAAAGCAAATTTACGCCCCAATATTTAATTAACTATTTTATATAGTTAATAACATATTTGATTTTTACGGAGACACTATGTACTCAAAAACTGTTTTTCCTATATACATTGCGATTATTTTATTTATAAGTTTATCAGCATGTGATGGCGCATCGTCTTATATTGCTAATGTCTCGGACAATAATCAGCAAAAGGGTGACCTTGGGTCACCAAAGAGTAATTTACCTGTCCCTGATAATCGTTTTTCAAATGAATATAAAATCCTATTATTTGGCAATAGTCATGTGTCAAATCAAGCGGATTTGATCAACAAAATTATCAAGGTTGGCAATAATAAAGCACAAGTTACAGTTGTTAATGCTGGGGGAGGTTTTTTAGATGATAAGGGAAGCCAACAGAGGCGCAATGACTTATTAACAACGCAGCGGTGGACGCACCTTATTTTACAGGGGCAAAAATACTCACAATCAGGAACGGTGAGTTACTCAACTTTAGAAACTCAGATTTGGATTGAAAAAGCAAAAAATGAATCAATTACCCCAATTCTTTTTCCTGAACATCCGCAACTAGGAAGGAGCAAAGAAGGTAGACAGGTTCACCAGCTTCATTCCAGCATAGCCGCAGTACAAAAATCTTGTGTTGCCCCTATTGGACTAGCTTGGGATAGAGTATTGATGATATCGCCAAGCCTTAGATTACATAGTTCAGATGGTAACCACGCGTCATTAATGGGCAATTTATTTACAGCGTTAGTTTTCTATGAGGTGATAACTGGAAACTCAGCAGACCTATTGCCTTACATTGCTGATATAGACGTTGATGAACCGACTCAACAATTACTCGGCCAAATCGCATCTGAAACCATTCAAGCTAATACACCTTGCTTTTTTGGCTGATAATTAGAAACCATGTTCAGTTTTGACGTAATTCATAATAGTAGAGTAGGTATCAACCCATAGCCTATCTTTGTTTTCTGCTAAATATTGCAGTAATTCATTATGGGCTTTATCACTTACCGTTAAATAGTCGCCTTCAATACCATGAAACACAATGTTAGCTAGCCCACCTTGGGATTGGACTTCATTAACGAATGCGATCAGGGTTTCACCACTGACATTTTCTGGCATCAGTAATAGATCAAACTTGGGGTCGTATTGAGGGTTATATCCTTTAATCGCGATAAAAGAGTCTCTAATCGCGTTAATATAATTGCCATCAGATACATTAAAATCACCACATGGTGGAGTGAAAGTGCGACTGTTTTTATTATCGATAGCGTGAAGCAGCGTATTGGCTAACAACACTTCTTGACGTATATGACTGATTACCTTGGTATCTAAATCATGATATGGCATCACCCAATCTCGCCCAGATATGGATTTACGACAAGGATGGTACAGGGTGTGATTGCCCAGTTCATGACCATTGGTAGCGACTTGACGCCATTGTTCGATGTTGGTGGTCAAGCTTGGGTTTGAAAGCGTAAGGTAGAATGACGCTTTAAAGCCATATTTATCTAGCGCAGGGACTGCATTTATTAACTGGCTATTCAACGCATCATCATATGAAAGGCTCACGGCAGCTTTATATGGTTTCGGCCATTTAAAAACGGCTACTGCTTCATCGGCAAAAACATCAGTAATGACCATAAGTGTCACTAATCCATAAATAACAAATTTAATGTTCACGCATTAGGTCCTTTATAACAGGATTAAACCACGCCATATTTCAATGGATTTTCATATTATGTTATGTTTTTTTAACATTGATATTTTATGTGATTATCTATAAATTTGTTCTTTAACATTAATAAAAATTTTTACTAATATTTCAAATGTTTAATCGTTATCGATATTTAAACGTACTACATATTAGGTCTAATGTTAGTAAAAGGTCATACTTTAAAATGAAATAGTTGATCTAAAAACACTCTCAAGGATGATTTATGTTTAAACCACTACGCTATGCAATTTTGTCCACATGCCTGTCTAATATCGCGTTCGCAAGCGAGCTGCCAGCTATTCTTGATTATTTACCCAAGTGTGAACCGATCATTTTAAGTGAATATCATCAGCAGTTAACTTTTATAAATGATGAAAATGATGATGTAACTACTAAGCTAAATGCTGATGATTTTAGAGAGCAATCAATAAAAAATGCATTGTTAGTGGCTCAGCAAAATGGCAAAAAATCAGGTGCTGAAGCCATTATTATTGAGCAACTATTCACCTTAGATTTTGTTAAAAAAGTGGCCGGTAATAGTGATGAAGATAAATACGACAATTATAAAATCAACGTCAATATAGAAGCAAAAAACATTACACTTTGTGATAACAAGGAGCTTACGACTAAGCGGACTCCCTTTGGTAGTAATGGTATGAGAGTTCTATTATCCGATACTTCAGTAGTGTTGGCAGTACCAAATAGTAAATCTTTAATGATCAGTGCCGATAAACATAAGCCGCCTAGCGCAAGCGTGTCTGTCAATGGTGCTTATGGCGTTATGTTAGGCGATCCGCTATCAATATTAAAAGCTCAAATGGGGCCTGAAAGTATTAGATTATTAGACCATGATGGTACCCAAATATTGGGTTATGGCAGAAGTCTATGGTTTTATGTAAAGAGTAATAAAGTGATAGGTATTGCTAAAAATGAAGCTATTCTAAATAGCCATGGCACAAATCTCATCGCGTTTAGTGAAAACTATGATATTGATAATTGGTTTATTAACGATGTCAATTATAGAGACACATATCAAAGTGTTAACCAAAATCTCGATTTGGTTCAGTACGGTGATGAGACCATTGTGTATAGCGACACATCCCAACTATTTTTAGACTTTGAAAGCTTTAAAGTCGATCTATATAAGGACGCTGAGCTTCTATTGAATGGTTTTACAATATTGCCATCAGGTAATAAAAAAAGTCTGCAAATATTAATTTTACCGCGACAGACTCTATTGAAGTTAGCCATTTTTTTACTATGAATACCGAAGATATGTACCAGCTAGACGATCAACAGCGGAGTAACCAAGTTAACTTAAATGCTGACGGTGTTTGGGTTATTGCTAATGAAAATCTACTTTTTGGTGTCAATGATAAGGGGATTGTTAACAGAATCAGAGTGACGGAATCTATTATTAAAGAGCAAAGTAAACAGGATTTTAACCTTGTGCTTGCACGTTATAACATTCCAGTTTTGAAGTCTGATTTTTTAAAGTTTTATCCAAATGCAGAAGATAATTTTGACAGTGTGATGGTAACTAAAGGCACAAAATTGCTATTTGCGACCTTTGACTCGGATGAAGATAATGCACAATTAATCGATATTATGATTGAGCTTTAGATCAGAGAGTTGACCACGAAGCGACTAAATATTTGTCAGTATGGTTTCAAGCCTGTAATGCATAAAGTTATTTTTGCGACGATTGCTATAAATACAGGCAATAAGATTTTTAATTAACATTCACTAAGTTGGTCTGAAGATTTCAATATTAGCCATTTAGACTATATTTTACTGACATAGAGTGTATTTGAGACTAAATATCAAGGATGTAATATGCGTGACAATCAACCCATAACACAAAAGCTGCACGTTTTTAAGCCTCATTTCAGATTGATTTCTGGTACAGATGCCCGCGGCCATATTACCTATTGTAATGATGAATTTGTTGAAGTAAGCGGTTTTACACGTGAAGAGTTGATTGGAAAACCGCATAATCTTATTCGACACCCCGATATGCCTAGCGCGGTGTTTAAAGAAATGTGGTCCTGCATTTCTAGTGGAAAAGTGTGGATGGGACTGGTAAAAAATAGACGTAAGAATGGTGATCATTATTGGGTCAGTGCGTTTGTAACCCCAGTGTTCGAGAACAATAAAGTCGTTGGGTATGAATCAGTCAGAGTGAGTGCTCTTCCATCTGAAATTGCACGCGCAGAGACCATGTATGCCAGATTAAGAAATAATTTACCTCCTAGAAAGATAATTGCCAATGCGTTTCAACTGATTAAGTCTTTAACACCTGTTTGGTTACCATTAATGCTATTGAGTGTTGTTGCGGCTGTCATGGGAGGTGGAATTGAATGTATTTTAATTCTAGTGACTATGCTGATATCGTGTATTTGGACTTATTATCGTAATGAGTCCGATTGGCGTGAACTGTATACCTTAAGTCCTGATTCATTTAACGACTTACTCGTAGCGATGACTTTTTTTGATGACATCGGGGGAAAGGCAAGAGCAAAGCTTGCGTTAGGTTCTGAAATCGCCCGTTGTCGAACCGCACTCACTCGAATTGAGGATTCGGCTCGTTCTTTAGATGTTATTGCAGATAAAACACAAGCGCAAGCTAAAACCACCGCAAAAGCCGTGGCGTTACAAAGTCATTCAACTCAACAAATTGCTTCGGCAATTACTCAAATGTCTACCGCAATTCAAGAGGTTGCGGGGAATGTCGAGCGCAATGCATCAAGTGCAAAACAAGCTCAGGTCACGGTTCAAGAAGGTGCTGAGTTAGCCAATTCCGCCAAAGCATCGATAGATAATTTAAATATATCCGTTACAGACATTGCTAAAACGGTTAAAGAGCTTGTTGATTCAACTAATGAAATCAGCCAAGCCGCGAGCTTAATTTCTAATATTGCTGATCAAACTAATTTACTTGCCTTAAACGCAGCGATTGAAGCGGCTAGAGCTGGAGAACAAGGCCGAGGGTTCAGTGTAGTAGCTGATGAAGTACGCGCATTAGCTTCAAAAACCCGTGAATCTACAGATAAAATTCACGATATTGTAAAAATACTTTCTCAACGAGCTGAAAACGCACTTGAAGTTTCAGGTAAAGGTGAACAAGCCGCTGCCCAAGGCGTTGAAATTGTTGAAAAAACAAGGTTGAAACTGATTTCTACCAGTGATTCTGTTGAGCTAATAACTCAATTATCAATGGATATGTCTTCAGCAGTTGAGGAGCAAAGTGCGGTAGCAGAGCATATTAATCAGCAAATTATTGAAATAGCTGATGCTTCAGAAGCGACCAAGGAGTCATCGGAAACATCTTTACAAATGAGTCATGATTTACATGATTCCGTTACAGCAGTTCGTTCAATTATCAGGCGCTTTGCTATAAATACTTTAGGTGACAAATAATGCACTACATTCCAATTTCAGATGCGATTTCGTACTAGTTTTCAAGTGATATGGACATTTTATTAAGGTATAAATTGTCCATTAATATTGGATTTAACGGTACTAATAAACCAGTGTTAAATCCTTTATTATTCTCCTCATTGACCTAGCACTATGAGGAAATCATCCATGTCTCACCCAATTATTCAAGATTTAGAACGTCGTTATACCGTAAAAAAATACGATTCAAATAAACGTATCTCTGCTGAAAATATTGCAGTGCTACAACAAGCTATGCGTTTATCCGCGTCTTCAATTAACTCGCAGCCTTGGAAGTTCATTATTATTGAAAGTGATGCGGCAAAGCAGCGTTTGCATAATACTTTTGCAAACAAGTATCAATTCAATCAGCCGCATGCAACTGAAGCATCACATATTATTCTATTTGCTCACAATCCTGCTTACACCAAAGATGATTATCGCAAGGTTGTTGATGTTGAAGTGTCCTCAGGTCATTTGCCGGCAGACATGTATGACAATATGCTTAATGGTGCCTTTGCCTTTGCTGAAGCTAATACTAATGACGCTGGCTTTAATGGCGAATGGACTAAGGCTCAAACCTATATTGCCTTAGGCAATACTCTGCATGTATTAGGGCGTTTAGGGATAGATTCAACTCCTATGGAGGGTGTTGACTCTGAGCTTATTGGTGAAGAGTTTAAGCAAGAATTAAACGGTTATGTGGTTGAGGTGGCATTAGCCATTGGATATCACAAAGAGGGCGAGGATTATAATCATGGTCTGCCTAAATCACGTTTACCGATAAAAGATATCTTTACCGTATTGTAATTAACATAACCTGACACGGACTAAAAAAGCTTATTTAGTCCGTGTTTTATTGTGGTGGGTCAGATGCGCTAAGTTGGTGAGTGGTGTTGAGTCATTAAATCTGCTATCAAATTGTTGACCTTAAGCGAGGAATTGTATTGCTAATCACATTCAGAATATTTATGTCTGGTATTTAATGAGACGATCGGTCTATTATTGGTGATGAACATAGAAACAGTAAAGCCTCGTCGTGGTCGTCCTCCCAAAGCCAACCGTGACAATCAAGATACTAAAGCGGCATTAATCCTTAGCGGCCTAGAGCAATTGACTGAAACCGGTTTTGCTGGCTCGGGTATTGATCTTATTTTAAAAAGAGTGGGCGTGCCTAAGGGGTCGTTCTACCACTATTTTTCCAGCAAAGAAGTTTTCGGCCAAATTGTGATTGAAAACTACGCTGCCTATTTTATGTATCAATTAGATAAGTGTTTGTCCGATGAGTCTTTACCCGCACTTCACCGGCTCAGTTTATTTGTTGATAAAGCTAAGCTTGGTATGGAAAAGTACCATTTTAAGCGTGGGTGTTTGATTGGCAATTTAGGTCAAGAAGTCGATTTACTGCCAGAGAGCTATCGTCAGCAATTGATTACTGTTTTTGCGAGTTGGCAGCAGCGATTGTCCCTGTGTTTTACCCTCGCACAAGTTAATAATGAGATTAGTCAGTCTATTAATTGCGACAAGTTAGCTGAAATTTTTTGGGTCGGTTGGGAAGGGGCTGTCAGCCGAGCAAAGCTAGTCCAAAATACACAACCTTTACAAGATTATTATGATTTTTTTATGAAAAGTTTCCATTAAATACAATTATCTAGACTTGCTTGTCATGAGCCGTAAGTAGGTATTAATAGAAACATGAATTGGTTTTATAAAATTTTTTACATTTAAATAGACGATCGGTCTAATTGGAGGTTTTATGTTTCGTGGCATGTTAATTGAGAAAGACGAGCAAGGTTATCGCGCAGCAGTAAAAGATATTGATGAGTCCGTTTTACCAGCAGGTGACGTCACTGTTAGCGTGCAATACAGTACATTAAACTATAAAGATGGTTTAGCGATTACGGGTAAAGGCCCAGTTGTAAGACAGTTTCCTATGGTGCCAGGGATTGATTTAGTCGGCGTAGTGGCACAATCTGATAGTAATAAGTTTGTCGTCGGCGATACCGTTTTATTAAATGGTTTTGGTGTGGGTGAAGTACATTGTGGTGGACTTGCCCAAAAAGCGCGATTAAAAAGTGACTGGCTTATTAAGCTGCCTAAAGTGTTTTCTGCTCGCCAAACAATGGCCATTGGCACAGCGGGATATACCGCCATGCTATGTGTCATAGCATTAGAAAAAAATGGTGTGACTCCTGATAAAGGTGAAATATTAGTTACCGGCGCTAATGGCGGCGTCGGCAGTTTTGCTATCGCCATTTTAGCCAAGCTAGGTTACCAGGTAGTTGCCTCCACAGGGCGTGCTGATCAAGTTGATTATCTAAAAGGCTTAGGGGCCAAAGAGGTTATTGATCGTCAATTACTCTCTGAACCAGGGCGTCCCTTAGCCAAAGAGCGTTGGGCGGGAGCGGTTGATTCTGTTGGTAGTCACACTCTGGCCAATATTTGCGCGAGTATAAAATACGGTGGCACTGTTGCTGCCTGTGGTTTAGCTCAAGGTATGGATCTGCCTGCAACCGTTATGCCATTTATTCTACGAGGAGTGACATTGGCTGGTATTGACAGTGTTATGCGCCCTATTAGTGATAGAGAAGAAGCCTGGCAGCGTTTAGGTGAGATTTTCGCTAATCCGAGTGAACAGGCTATGTTTGATAATATTTCAACAGAGATCAATCTGAACGGAGTAATACAAGCAGCCGAAGATTTAATGGCGGGTAAAATCAGAGGTCGAATTGTGGTTGACGTCAATGGATAACATCTAAAGTTTAATTTCTCCCTTAGAAGCTGAGGTTAAATAAAAAAATACCAGTCAACTCGCTGACTGGCATTTTAATTATGTCGCTACTGATTAGTTGAATACTTTAACAAGCGGGCACGAAACTATACCAACCTATACCCATATCTACTACCAAATACGTACGCGTTGATCTTCTGGTAAATATAGCTTGTCGCCAGGTTTAACATCAAACGCTTTGTACCAAGCGTCGTGGTTACGAGGCGCTAATGCACGGTAATGACCCGGTGCATGGGTGCCAGCTTTCAGTTGGCTTAACATACTTTGTTCGGTACGCTTTTCTTTCCACACTTGTGCCCATGCAAGGAAGAAACGTTGATCGCCCGTGACGCCATTAATAACCGGAGCTTCTTTACCATTTAAGCTTAACTGGTAAGCGTGGTAAGCCATTGCCAAGCCACCTACATCGCCAATGTTTTCACCTAGGCTATTGCGACCATTGACAAAATGACCCGTAATTGGCTCGTATAGACTGTATTGTGCGGCGAGTTGATCAGCTTTTGCTTCAAATGCAGCGCGATCAGAATCTGTCCACCAGTTACGTTGAATACCATTGGCATCTGATTTAGAGCCTTGGTCATCAAACCCGTGGCCCATCTCATGACCTATCACCGCACCAATACTGCCATAGTTAACTGCTGGGTCTGCATTAGGGTCAAAAAATGGCGGTTGTAAAATAGCGGCAGGGAACACAATTTCATTAAATGAACTGTTGTAGTAAGCATTAACATATTGCGGTGTCATACCCCAACGATTGCGATCTGTTTTTTCAAGTTCGGTCGCTACGCTATCAGCATGAAAATATTGACGTAGTTTATGGATATTGCCTACTAAATCTTGGTTTGAAAGGGTTAAACCATCAAATGTTTGCCATACATCCGGATAGCCAATTTTAGGCTTAAATGCCGCCAGTTTAGCGTGGGCATTGACTTTTGTGTCGCCACTCATCCAATCTAAACCATCAATACGTTGCCCTAGCGCTGTACGGAGGTTTTCAACTAAATCGGCCATCTTTGCTTTTGATGATTCAGGGAAATACCGTTCAACATACACTTTACCAATAGCGAACCCCAGTGATTCAGTGGCTGACATTTCATCAACGGCACGTTTCCAGCGTGGACGAGGCTCTTCTTGGCCATCTAGCTCTTTGCCATAAAAAGCAAAGTTAGCGTTAAACAGCTCTTCTGCGAGCAAACCGGCGTTATTGCTTAGGGTATGGTAGGTTAAATAATCCTGCCACACATTAATTGGCTGCTGATTAATTAAGGCAATCATAGCCTTAATGGGCTCTGGCTGAGCCACATTGAGTTGTGGAATACTGTAACCCGTCTGTTCAAAGAAAAGATCCCAATTAAAGTCTGGATACTCTTTTGCTAAATCAGCACGTTTGATTTGATTAAGTGTCAGATCACGATCGCGACGTTTTTCACGCGGCCACTGACCTTGGGCAATTTGTGTTTCCAATGCCAAAATGGCTTCTGCACGGGCTTGGCCATCTTTAATACCTGCAAATGCAAGCATTTCAGCAATATGACTCACATAAGCACTGCGAATGTGGTTAAAGCGTTCAGTGTCCTCTAAATAATATGAGCGGTCGGGAAGTCCTAAACCGCTTGCGCCAATAGTGAATTCATATTGATCAGGGTCAAGTCTGTTAAACCACATGCCGCCAGATATAGGTGAGTCAGCATCGCTAAGCCAAGCATTACCAAACACTTTTGTTAAATCATCAGTGTTTTTAATGGCATTAATTTGATCAAGTGTTGCCTGGATAGGTGATACGCCAAGTTTATTGATGGTGTCTGTATCCATGTAAGCATTGTAAAAATTGGCAATTAATTGCTCTTCAGGAGTTAAATTTTGGCGACTGGTAATATCATCGATAATCGCTTTAACCTGATCTTCACTGCGTTCTGCCAATAGGCTGAATGCGCCATAGCGGGTTTTATCTGCAGGCATTTCGAAGTTGTCATACCAAGTGCCACTGGCATACATAAAAAAGTCATCGCCAGGCTTAATCGCTTCGTTGCGGGCGGTTAAATCAATGCCAAATTCACCTAACTCAGCCTTTGCTGCAGGTGTGGCTTTTACAATAGCGCTGTTAGTTTGCTTAGGGTCTGATGTGCCACATGCAGTTAAAAATGTACCTGCTAATGCGATGGCAATTAAGGATTTTCTCATTGTTGTCGTCTTCCTTTCTGGGCTTTTTCTTATAGAATTGTCGTTATAAAGTCTGCTTGATTTTCTAAGACTGACCCAAAATGTCAACTTATCAATTGTTAGCAAAGTTTATAATGTAGACCTTGTCTATTAATTTGAGCTTAAGAATACTTGCAAGAGGGAAAATGAGGGGGCATAAGGTTGGCAATATATTATTAACTTACCATTGATAAACTAATATTGAATATTAAAACGCGCAAAACGTGTCAGGGCACGGATCATCGGTGCTTTACTTCGCTGGTCAATAAAAAACTGTTTTTGAGTAGAAAACTTTTTGAAGTGGCGAATATCATCGACAATATGTACCGGACGGCATTCAAACTGACTTGATAAGTGAAGTAATGTTTCAGCATTAAAAGAGAATGACTGTAGCATTTTATTTGAAATATCGTTTTTTCTAGCAACGGTGAGCGCTGATCTGCGATTAATTTGACCGTTAACTCTGTCTTTCAAACGTTTTTTATGTTGTTTCCAGGTGTCTTTGTCAGTTAAAGAATGTATATCTTCAATAATTTGGTTAGGATCACAATCAAACTTCCTCGCAATATTTGCGATTATCTCCATAGAAGTAACATTGACTCCTTTAATAGTGAGATAAACAATATAGTCGCGGCGATCATTGGCTTTTTCAATTTCTTCATGGGTTGGATTTAATGCGTCGTTGGCAAGGTTTTCAGTTTGTTCTACAGATGCAAGCAAGCTCTCGAGTGAAAGCGTTTCAGCTTCTGCATCAGCTTGTGAATGTTGATATTCATTTTGTTTCTTCATCTTTAGTCGCTACTTTTGGTTACTCAGTTTGGGTATTTACTTTGTTTGTTGCTAATGCTATTCAGTATGCAATCAAGTAACTTTGGCTATTAGGCAAATACTACGTGAAGTCCCTTGTTGTGGAAATATAAAATCGATAATAGTTTATGTTTTTCAATTTTGAATATTCAATTACGTTATTTTTGCTATTTTTGCTATTTTTGTTATCGAGTTGGTTTTAGATTGTTTTGAGTCTTGTTGGTTTGTTATTGATAGTCGGTTAAGTCAATTATAGCGATATAACACTCTGTTACTTTTTAAATGACATAAATTGCATAAAATCCAGCAAGCTAACTTATTGCGTGTTAACTTATCGTTAACATTTTGGCTGTCATTATAAGTGTAATGATAACCATAATAAATTTGGTATGTGATATTTCAAAAGGCAGGGATATGATTAAAAAGTCATTAAAATGGATTGGTGTAGGGACCTTAGGTCTGGTGACATTGGGTGGCGGGTTTGCTGCACATGAATGGTATGCAGAAAAACCGTTTTTGTTTAGAGCTTATTTGGACCGTGCAATGGTTAAAATGGCCTTTGAAAACCCTGAAACATTAACCTCCTTAGGCTTTCTCGAATCCGTTGGTATAACAGGCCATAACGCTCATCTAGATAATGTCGACCCTGCTAAAGATCAAGCCATGTTTGATGAGCTAGCCGAATTTCGTAAAGGATTGATGCAATACCAAGATGCTGATTTAGATGAGAATCAACAGATATCTAAACAAGTGGCTTTATATTTACTGGATATGTTGGATGAGTTTGAACAGTATCAATATCATAATTACCCAGCTAACCAGATGTTTGGTATTCAAAGTGGTTTTCCCAGTTTTATGGAGTCGACTCATCAAGTTAATACCCCAGAAGATGCGCAAAATTACTTATCGCGATTAGGCGAAGTTAATCGTAAATTTGGCCAGTATTTAATTGGGCTTAAAAAACGTGAACAGATGGGGATTATTCCACCCAGATTTGTGATTGACCGCGTGTTAGATGAGATGCGTGGTTTTGTTGCAACGCCTGCGACAGAGAATATTTTGTATACCTCATTACAAACTAAAATGGATAAAGTTGAGGCGTTTAGCGAACAAGACAAACAAACTATTCTAACGCAAACTGATGTTGCTATTCGTGATTCAGTTTACCCGGCCTATGGCTTGTTTATTGATTACTTTGATGACTTAAAAACTAAAGCGGGCACTGATGATGGTTACTGGCGCTTACCGGATGGAGATAAAGCCTATAATTTGGCATTGCGATTTTTTACCACAACAGACTACAGCGCCGACTATATCCATGACTTAGGTTTGTCTGAAGTGGCGCGCATTCATCTCGAAATGATGACTATTTTTGAAGGCGAAGGCGTTGATGTTTCCAATGGCTATTTGGCCGCAATGAATGAGTTTTCTGCCCGACCTGAGTTTTATTATGAAGACTCAGATGAAGGCCGTGCGCAAATTCTAAAAGACTATCAAACCATTTTAGATGAAATTGACCAGGGGCTAGGCGATACATTTAACATTCGTCCTAAAGCGGGTATGGAAGTAGTGCGTATTCCTGAATTTAAAGAGAAAACAGCACCAGGTGCGTATTATCAAGGTCCATCTTTAGATGGAACTCGCCCAGGACGCTTCTTCGCTAACTTGTATGATGTCAAAACGACACCTAAATACGGGATGAGAACTTTGGCTTACCATGAAGGTATCCCGGGGCATCATTTTCAAGTAGCGATAGCGATGGAACTGGAAGGTATGCCGCTTATTCGCCGCTTTGCTCCTTTTACCGCCTATATTGAAGGTTGGGCACTGTATGCTGAACGTTTAGCCTATGAGCAAGGTTTTCAAAAAACACCGGCGGATAATATTGGCCGTTTAACCGATGAGTTACTGCGAGCGGTAAGATTAGTTGTCGATACCGGATTACACGCTAAAAAGTGGACCCGTGAGCAGGCTATTGAATATATGGCTAATAATACAGGCCGCGCCGAACGCGATGTGGTGTCTGAAATTGAGCGATACATTGTCATGCCGGGGCAGGCGACATCTTACAAAGTGGGTATGATGAAAATTCTCGAGCTGCGTCAAAAGTCGAAAGACAGCTTAGGGGATAAATTTGACCTACGTGAGTTTCATGATGCAGTGTTAAAGAATGGCGCCATGCCACTGGATTTACTTGAGCGAGTGATTGACACTTATATTGCCGCCAAGCTAGCTGAAACTAAGTAGGTGAATTTAGCGATAGCTTAGCTAGAATAATCAATTAACGATAATTATCACAATAGTGACTTGATTAGCGTGTTAAAAACCAGTTGAATAACGACTGGTTTTTTTATGTTTTTATTTGCGTGATGGTAGATTTTTTCATCCCTTAATCTCACCCACTTATTATTGTAGGCGGTTAAATGGCTTCATTAACTAAAAGGCTTGGGTTATTTTTAGATGTAGTGCAGCAAGGCTCGTTTAGTAAGGCCGCATCCCTTCATGATATGGACAATTCGTTACTGTCTAAGCAAATCAAAAAGCTGGAGGCGGACTTAGGGGTACAGTTACTTAATCGCTCAACTCGGTCTTTTTCATTAACATCGGCAGGGGAAGATATACTTGAACAAGCTCAGGTACTCATGGAGACATTAACTCAAATTCAAAATATTGCCGACTCCTATCAATCTGAACCTAGGGGTAATATTCGTATTACCTCGTCGATTAACTTTGGTCAGCAATATCTGCAACCTGTTATCAGTCAATTTATGAAGCAATATCCAAACGTAAAAGTGACTTTGTCGTTAGATGACAAACGGGCCGATATTATTTCTGAACACTTCGATGTGGCATTTCGGTTAGGTAAGTTAACCGATTCTAATCTGGTTGCTAAAAAAATCGCTAAAACGCACTTTGCCATTGTGGCCTCAGAAGCTTTTATTGCAGAGCACGGACAACCTGCAACACCAGAGGCTTTAATTCGTTTGCCTGCGGTTATTTATAACAATGGTAATGTGTGCTTGGATCAAATGTTACTTAGCACACCGCCAGATAGCGATAGCTATAAGGTGTATACGATGCAAGGTAATTACCATGTCAGCGATGTACGCACATTAATTAATGCCGTCACTGATGGATTAGGGTATGCGATGATTGATTTATTTAATTTAGATAAACCAATATTTGAATCTAAATTGGTGCCACTTCTGACAGAATATGGCTTATCTACAGTAGATACTGGCATTTATGCTATATATCCACATCGTAAACCGACTATGCTAATTAGTGAGTTTATTAAGGCCGTACAAGAGCATATAGGTACGCCGCCATTTTGGCTCGAATATATGCCTAATTATCAGAAAATGTATAAAGGCAATTGATAAAATCAGGGTGTTAGTGTGTATTTTGCATAGGGCATTTAGCATTGTGCATGGGTTAAATTTTACTTAACTTGAGTCGATTATAATCACTCACTTGGAAACAATATGTGGAACACGTTTCGTGCTTATCAATCTTCAATAATATTATTAACCGCTTTGATGATGGGTGGCGCACTAGGGTTATGGCTGCCTGATTTTGCACTGAAATTAAAACCTATTGGGCAAATTTTTCTTAATTTACTCTTTATGATCATAGTGCCGCTGGTGGCGGTAAGTGTGATGTCTTCTATTGCGCGCATGACGGATTTAAAAAAGTTAGGCGCAATTCTGATTTCTATTATGGCTGTTTCCATTGTGATGGCGATGATCCCCGCAATCGGTATCATTCTACTTGCCTCTGCATTTGATCCCGCACAAGGGGTGACATTAGCATTAGCTGAAACAGTAGATAATACTGGCGGCAGTATGGACTTTGTCAGCCTATTAACAACCAATGACTTTGTTGGCTTGTTGTCTAAATCCAATATATTGGCGCTCATCATTATGTCGGTTATCAGTGGTATTGCCATAGGGCAGTCAGGCGAGGATGGCCGTAAAGTGGCTGACTTACTAGATAACCTTAATACTGTCATCATGAAGATTATTGCGATCATTATGTACGCCGCCCCGATAGGGTTAGGGGCGTACTTTGCGGCAACGATGGCAAGCCAAGATGCAGCATTAATGGGCACATTTGCACGTGCTGTAGGGCTGTTTTTTATTGCGACAGCTTTCTATTTAACCGTGGGTTCGACATTTTATGCATGGCTGGGTGGCGGTGTTGAAGGCATAAAGCGCTTTTGGCAGAACATGTTAGAACCCGCAGTCACTGCGTTAGGTACCAGTTCATCGTTAGCCACCTTGCCTGTGACAATTCGCAGTGCAAATAAGATGGGTTTGAATGAGCAGATAGCTGAAATTAGTTTGCCTTTATTAGTTAATTTAAATAAAGGCGGTGCAGCTATGATCACCGCATTAAAGATAGTGTTTATTTATTCATTATTGGGCTTAGATTTCAGTGCCGATGTCTTTATGATTACTGTTTTGATTGCTGTTTTGTCGGCATTTATTATTGGTGGCGTACCTGGTGGAGCATTTTTAGGTGAAATTTTTATTGTGACCACTTTAGGCCTACCACTTGAAGTTATCCCTATTTTAGTGGTGCTTGGGGCGATTACCGATGCCGCGTCGACGGTGATTAATGTGGTACATGATTTAACGGCAACCCAAATTATTGAGCGACTTAACGGTAAGCATTACCAAACGAAAGCATAATAGGTTGCATGAGTATAAAACCTAATATTGCCGAACCTATCGCCACACATACACAGGCCCGTATTACACGGCTGAGCGCTGTATTGGCGGCGTTAAGGATATTGATGTGAAAAGCGCGGGATCTAGCAAGGTAAAGTCTGACAGTCATTGGCCTGCTATTATTGTGGTTGTTATATTATTTATTGCAGCTTCAGTGGTTGTGGTGAGTATTAACCAAAGCCATCAGCAAACAAGCCCTGAAACTTGGACCGCTTTTATCTATAAAAATGGATACCAATCGGCTAAATATCAAATGGAGGATGGCTTTGATGATTATCAAATGTGTAAAGACTATGCTGTACAGCAATCTGAAAAGTTTGATAATGCACCTTGGCAGTGTGGACTTCGTTGCCGTTTTGACTCTATGCGTCAAGGATATCAATGTGACAGTATGGATAATCATTAGCAGATTACTTGCCTTAGTGAGCCGCAATGTACCGAGAAGCGAGTATGTTTTGGTCTTTTAAAATACCAATAATGCAGCCTAACTTTAGCGCATAAACTAAAAAGCATAAGCGCGAGCTTATGCTTTTTATGCGTAAACTTACTTGTCGTTTAAAGCTTGGTATTAGACGCGGGTGCAGCGGCACTTTTGGTTAAGCTACAAGGTGATTCACCAGGGCCGACCAACAATGATGGGTCGATATTGGCATTACACTTCCAGTTAATCAATCCATCATCATTATTGCCAATGCTAGGAGTAAAAGTCAGTTGTGAGTCTTCGCCATAATATTTCGCCAGTTTTACAACAACATCGCTTTGCTCTGATAGAAAAATATCACTTATTAACGGATGTGCTTTAAGGTCATTAATAGGTAAATCAATCTTATCTGATGGTTTTGGTAGTCTTGATTTGTCGCTATAAAACTGTGATACCGACATTTTAGCCAGCTGGCTTAAATCAACAATAGAGTTTAGCTGTAGCTTAAGGTTAAGGCCATTATAGTTACTTTGTGCGTCCTGCTTAGTTGCCACAAACCTAGCATCTGTATTTATCGCAGGTGCTGCAGCTATAGGTACAGCTGTTATAGGTGCTTTAGTAGCAGTTGATACCGTCTGTACCACTATTTCATCAGGTTTTGATGCGGCTTGCTCAGATACCACTGATTTAGATTGTGCCGTTATGACCGCTATCTCGGCGTCATTTACCTTAGGTTGAGATATCTGTGTAACCGCTTGCTTGGCTATCGCATTTATATTTGAAGGCGCTTGTTGAGCTGCAATTAATTTTTGTGTCACTTCATCTATTGCATCATCGGCACCTAATGTTACCCGCAACACCTGTGATGCCTTATTTGATGGCGTGTTTTGGGCTATTTCAGTTGCAGTATTGTCATCGACTGATTCTATATCTGCGTCTGCTAGGGCTAGTTGAGTAACCTCTGGCTCTGTTGATATAGGTTTTTCGTTCAAAGTTGATACCGCAGGGCTTGGATTAACGGATGTTAGGGCAAGGTCTGTGTGAGATTCTTCAACGAGCTGTTTTTTGTCGGAAGCAACTTTGGTTGGCACTGGTTTTTTTGCTTCTACGACAAGCTCAACTGGCACCGCTGAGGTCACTTGTGAGTCATTCATTGCTTGAGTATCTCTTTCCTTCGATTCTAAAGCCTTAGAATCTAAAGCCTTGGTATCTATCGCCTTAGTATCTATAGCTTTTGTGTCTTTAGGTTGCTCAATAAGCGCTGCTGTCTCTTGGGGGATTAATTGGGTCTCACTCGGTAATATACTATTAGCTACTTGTGACTGTGTGGTTGCTTTTTCTGATTCTGTAGCTACCTGCTCGTCAGCAACAGTTGTCAGCTCGTCTCTGGTAGAGATGTTAGCTGCTGCAATATTAACTTTGTCAGTGGCGACACTATTTGTATCGGCGATATCAAGACTTTCAGCATCAACAGTTGTTGCATCTGTAGGCGCTTCAATGTTTGTTGCTTTGATGGCGAGTTCAGGCCGAGGTGGCGCCTTAATGTTGCTAAGTTGATTAAACGCCTGATCTAATGCTTTCATTAGCCCTGTGTCAGCCATTACCATCGGCATAGTTGCCATGGTTTCTGTTGCTAATGTCTCTATATCTTCAGCTTCGACATTTGTTGCATCAATACTGCTGTCATTCTGTGCTATTTCAGTTGCATCGGTAACTGTAGTTTTAGCAGTCGATTCTATAGTCTTGGCTGCTACTTTCTGCTCTTTGCTTATCGTTTCTACTTTATCACCACTTTCAACTTTTGAGGCTAAAGCGAGTGCTTCATCTGCTTTGTCTGATGTGTCTGTAATATTAGCAATAACCTCAACTTCAGTGTTATTGCCGTTAGCGGTACTGCTTTTGGCTACAGGATTATCTACAGGAGGCTTTTCTTCAATAGATTGTTCTATAATAGGCTGTTGTATCGCGGGTTTTTCGGTTGCTATTACACTGGCTATTTCCGCAGTGAACGGCGCATTAGTAACGTCTTCTATGGCTGTTGTTATTTGTGTAACAGCGCTAGTATTAGTACTAGCATTGATGCTGTCGATATTCGATAAAGCCGCTTTTTCTAGCTCTTCTTCAACAGTTGTTCCCTTGGTCATAGCATTTTCAATGACTTTATTAGTCACTTTTAACGCCGCTAGTGCTACGGCCTGTTCCTTTTTTATAGCTGCTTCAGCTATAGCGGCTTGTGCTATCGCAAGAGTGGCTTTACTTGACGTTATAGATGTTGAATCTGAGTCTGATTTTGTATCAGATGTCGCATCAATATTATTGTTAGCGACAAGGTTTTCTGGTGTTTCTGATTCTTTTGTTTCTGAAGCTCTTGTTTCTGTGACTCCTGTTTCTGAAACAGGGGCCGCTTCAGTAAGGTTTTGCTCTGCAATAATTATTTCATCGTCAGCTTGTACGACTTTATCGTTATTTGCTGTTTGAATATCTTCTTGGGGTAATAAATCCTTTGCTGATTGTAAAATAGAAGAAAATGTTTGTGATGCTGACTCTTCAATTGCAGCCAAGTCGATATCTTCAATACTGAAAGGGAGATCAGGTAAGTCTTCTGCACTAGGAAGTAATGCTTGCGCTGAATCAATCATGCTACTAAAGGTGTTTGTCGCATCTTGTTGTAAGGCAGTAAAATCAGTAGAAGCTATTGTGGTGGCAAAGGTTTTTTCACTAGGATCTTTTGGGCTGCCATCATTTAAAAACACCACTTTCACTGTGACACTGATGATGAGTAATAGCGAAATATTAATTAACCATTGATTAAGATCACGCTGTTTATTTTTCTGTCTTTTTTGAGGCTGTACACGGGTGATATTTTTATGCTTGGCGATGACATCACGAGCGATATCTTCAATTTCCTCACGATCGATTGACGTCACCTCATCCAAGGCTTCAATATAATCGAGTGGTAATTCGATATTATCAGGGTGTTGTGTCCCATGACGAAGTGCGTCTACTTCTAGAACGCGATTTTTAATTTCTTCGATTAGGGGGTTCTGTTGGCTAGGTTTACTAGCTTCGTTCATGGGTCTTCATCCTTGCAAATCTTCAATCGATAATGATAGTTTTTTTATTGTTATTCTATTTATCGTTATATTCGTTAACATATATTGCTATTTTATTTGTCGGTAACAAAGATGCCAGCAATAGTGTTTTTAGAAGTGTATTTTGCACATAAGGAAAAAGAAAAATAAGTATAAATTATTTAATTACAATGAATTACTGTATTAATATCTTCCGTGACATTTTTATGTAGACACTTTTTCCAAATGCTTGAGGCAAAATGAGCGCATGCACACTTCTTTCGCAGCGCACAAGATAACCTAACTAGGCTCATTAATTCAAATTTTTTAACAAATTATTATCATTTGTTGCAGTTGAAGTGTCATAAAGACGTCTATAGCTATTTATGACCATTGAATTATCAATAAAGACAGTGGTTTAATTGTGAGCAGTTGAGCGTCATTATTTTGTTCTATTAAGTAAGCTCTGTTCAAATTATCACTCATTTAGTGTCTGTAATAGGTTGATTTAAGGCGTTTAACAATCCTCACCATGGCAAGTGTTCAATTTGTCCTGCTGCTGTTTATCTTTAGCCAGCACTTGACGTAAATCTTCGCTGCGTTGTTTCACCGCCACGCCATAGCTGTGGTCATCACCCCATAAGTCAGCGAGTAGGGTTAATGATTCATTATCGTGTTTAGAAAATAACTGCCCAGCGCGTTCTGAATCAGCCTGACTGTGACCTAGCAGTGTTAACGCATCGACACCTAGATTGAGTGCCGAGTCAAAGGTTTCCCGTTTAAAGTGACTAACACCGATACGAATGAGCTCATAGGCGTGGCGCCTATCAACTGCGCGGGCGACAATTTTTAAATGGGGATAATGTTTACGGGCTAATGTGGCTATTTCAATAATTTTATCGGCATTATCGACTGCGATAACGAGCATTTTGGCATTTTTGGCCCCAGAGGCTTCAAGTAAGTCTTGTCTTGCGGCATCACCATAAAATACCTTGTTGCCAAAGCGTCTTAACACTTCTATTTGGCTTGGGCTGTGGTCTAGTACGGAAATATGGTAACCCTGTGCTGACAATAAACGTCCGACAATTTGACCAAAACGACCATAGCCTGCGATGATCACCTGTTGGGTCGCTTCTATATCGGCTGGTTTATCAAAATCAGCTTGAGTTGTAGTGGTGTGCTTGTTGATGACTTTGTCATAAAAAATCAATAATAAAGGGGCCATCAGCATAGAGATAGCAACGACTAAGGTGGTCATTTCACTTTGCTCAGGCGTCAGTATTTGTAGTGAGTTTGTCAGTGATAACAATACAAAGGCAAACTCGCCACCTTGAGCTAAGGCTAAGGCAAATAACCACTTTTGCTTGGTTTGCATCTTAAACAGTTTGGCTAACATAAATAGCACACTGGCTTTAATGGTTATCAAACCTATGACTAACATCAATACCAAAGCCAACTGTTCAAACAACAATGGGAAGTTTATTGATGCGCCCACCGTAATAAAAAATAACCCCAGTAATAAGCCTTTAAAGGGTTCTATATCCGCTTCTAATTCATGTCTAAACTCGCTTTCCGCTAATACCACTCCCGCCAAAAATGTACCCAGTGCCGGTGAAAGGCCAATACTTTGCATAATAAAGGCAATTGAGATAACCAGAAATAGTGCAAATACTGTGAATAACTCCCGTAATCGGGTGTCTGCAATGTATCTAAACAATGGCGCAGATATGTACTTACCCGCCAAAATAATCCCGATAATCACCGTAATTGAGACCGCCACTTGCATGTAAGCAGGCAGGCTGGCAGTGAGGTTATTATGTGCTGTTGTGGTGGGAAAGTCGGTAAACGCCAGTAAGGGTAATAGCGCAAGAATAGGGATAACCGCGATATCTTGAAACAGTAATACAGAGAAACTATTTTGGCCAGCTTCCTGCTGTATCCAGCCTTTTTCTGATAAGGTTTGCAATACAATTGCGGTAGAAGATAGCGCTAGCATTAAGCCGATTGCCAATGCGCTTTGCCAGGGTAATTCAAAGACAAACAAGCAGCCGCTAAAAATAATCACAGTGGTGATGCTGACCTGTAAGCCCCCTAGACCCAATATTGAGTGTCTTAATTTCCAAAGCCTTGATGGTTGTAATTCTAAGCCGACTAAAAATAGCATCATCACTACACCAAACTCAGCAAAGTGCATAACGTCTGTTTGGTCACCGACTAAGCCGAGTAAATAAGGTCCGATAAGCATTCCAGCAATAAGGTAACCCAGCACAGAACCTAACCCGACTCGTTTCGCTATAGTGACTGAAAACAAAGCTGCAGCTAAATAAATTAAGGCAATCTCTAACATATGAATCTCCATATTACTCGACGTACTACTATAGACTTTATTTTATAGTAATTGGCCAGTTTCTCGTTAAGCGCAATAAATAGCAGATTATTGATTGCATTTAACGAGGCGAGTAACAGTTTCTTAATTAAATTGACGTACAATAGCACTCTATTTGTTGTTGGAGATGTGTGTGTTCATCAAAATCATTATTACGTTACTGATTGTTATAGGAGCGTCTTTTTATCTGCGCCGCGGGAAATCATCTATCAGTAAAACCACCCAGGCAGTAACGGAGCATTCACCGCACCCTATATTTAATAAAATGGTTATGTACGGTTTGATCACTGTGTGTATGTTGTCGACTGCGGCATTCTGGGGCTGGGGTCGGTATGACGATAATCAAATTGTAACGGTACAAATATCTTCACCTATTGAGGCAATGTCCACCCAGTACCAAGTGCGCAAAAAAGACATTCATGCCCGTAAAATTACCACGATAGAAGGGATAGAAGTACGGTTGTCTAATCAAGAAAGAGTTACGATTTCAACATCAACATCAACATCAACATCTACAGATAAATAATGAGTTGTGCCTAAACGGCAGATATAAAAAAGGAGGCCAATAAGCCTCCATTTTCATATCGATTTTTCACTGACAGCTAATCAATAGCTCTTTAACTGCTCATCAAGTGCGTTAACTCAGTATCAATCTTTTGTTTGGAACTTAATCTTTGCATTAGCATAAGGATCAACTTTACTGGTTGATGCAGGGCTAGATTTAGCTTCGCTAGGCTTCGTTTGTCTAGGCTGCGATTGCGGCTTAGGTTGACTTGCTTTAGCTGGCGCTTTGCGCTCGCCTGAGTCATTGTCACTTGGTTTAGGTGTTTGTGCTCGGTTAGCAAATTTAGCCCCTAAATCAACTAATGGTTTTTGGCGTCTAGGCGGACGATTCTTTGCAGCTGCGCCGTTTGCAGAAGTACCATCAGAACTTTTCTTCTGCTCATTATTACCCTGACGTCTTTGGTGGATTTTTTTATCCTGTCCTGAACTCGAGGTTTTAGTGCGACTCGCGCTAGATTTTTGCCCTGTTGAAGAACCCGTTAATTGGGTTTCAGGTAAGGTAAAATTCGCCTCAAAGCCGATTAACACCTTACGGGGAAGTTGGCGTTGAATCAGTTTTTCGATATCACGTAATAATTTACCTTCTTCATCACTGACCAAAGACACAGCTTCACCTGATGCACCAGCACGGCCGGTACGACCAATACGGTGAACATAGTCTTCAGGCACTTGCGGTAAGTCAAAATTCACTACAAAAGGCAGTTGGTCGATATCAATACCACGGGCAGCAATGTCAGTTGCAACCATAACTTGGGCAGCACCACGCTTAAAGTCCGCTAAGGCTTTAGTACGTGCGGTTTGGCTTTTATTACCGTGAATCGCCACAGCTGAAATATTCGCTGACTCTAAGCTTTTCGCTAAACGGTTCGCGCCGTGCTTAGTGCGAGAAAATACCAGTACCTGATTCCAGTTATTGATTTTGATCAGTTCGATTAACGCTGCTGACTTACGCGTTTTATCGACAGTGTAAATGCTTTGCTCAACGCTATTTGCAGTACTGTTACGTGGGGTAACAGAAATTTCAACAGGGTTGTTTACTAAGCCTTTTGCTAGCTCGCGGATCTCGACAGAGAATGTCGCTGAAAACATTAAGTTTTGTCTTTTAGCTGGCAAGAATGACAAAATTTTACGAATGTCACGAATAAAACCCATGTCTAACATGCGATCGGCTTCATCAAGGACTAAAATCTCAAGGTGATCAAAGTTGATCGCGCGTTGCTGATATAAGTCTAATAAACGCCCAGGTGTTGCTACTAGAATATCAACACCATTTTTAAGTGATGCTAATTGTGGCTGAATAGACACGCCGCCAAATACTACAGCCGATTTAAGTGGTAAATGTTTACCATAGGTCGCGACACTGTCTTGAACCTGCGCAGCAAGTTCACGGGTAGGCGTTAATATTAAAGTACGCACATGACCGCGTTTAACTGGCGTGCCTTGGGATAATAATTCTAGAATAGGAAGAGTAAATCCCGCTGTTTTACCTGTACCTGTTTGCGCTGCAGCCATAACATCTAGACCGTTTAATACTGCAGGAATGGCTTGGGCTTGAATAGGGGATGGGGTGTCATAACCTTGTTTGGCAACCGCTTTTAAAATAGCAGCACTTAGTCCTAGGTTTTCAAAACTCATAGATTACATCTCAGTTAACAGCCGAGGCGGTTAAATATATTAAGGTAGCCAATATCGGCGGGCGTGCATCTTACCTGAAAAGCAATATGAGTGCTATCTAAACACGTCTAGCGGAATCGTGAAAAAGTCTTAATCTTCAGTGCCAAACAAAGAAATATTGCATACAATGAATTGCTTGGTGCATTGTATAACGGTTATTAGCTATATCACTATCACCCTTGATTTAGCTTTTATGCTAATCTGTCGTTAGTTTACTACCTACTTTTCGTCTTCATTTTTGTCTTATAAGGCAGTTCATGACCCCAAAACAGGCCGCATTATCACACATTGAAAAGATTGCCTTAGTGTTACGCGATCCCGCTCATGCGTTGATCAAAAATGTACTGTTGATGTCAAATATCTCTATGGTTTCACTGCAACTTGCAATGCGAAAGCTAAATCAGCATGGCCGAGTTGCGTTGCATTTTCATCCCGATAGAGTCGATAGCCGTGGCTTAAGAGTGGTTGAAGGCCTGATAAAAGACGGTGTTTATAAAAGCCAGTTTGAAACCCATATCTCTAATGGACAATTATCGCCAGAGTTAGGTGGGCCACGTGATTATTGGGAAAACCAGTTATTCGGTCAATGTTATTCCGGCATCAAACATCGGCCTAAATATGGTGCACTCGACTTAGGCTTGTGCTCATTAGGGCCTGCTCCACGCTTTGGCAGTTGCTACTTTCTGACCACCCCACAAGTGTTAACACGCAGTACATTTAGCTATATGGACTCTTATCGATTGCCAAAAGAGAAGGGCACCATAAATTGTTTCGATGGTGTGTTAGCGGCATTATTAAGTGAAAGTTTTGAGCGCCATTACGCGTTAGGTATTCAAGGGCTTAAGCCCGCTAAATTGATTGACTATTTAACCACAGATTTAGCCAATGCCATCCAAGGGCGATTTACACGCACGCCAAGTTGTAATCTTGATCATTACATTGAGGCACAAATCCACGGTGATGTATCTCTAGATAATGATATCGAGATATTGGTTGCCGACCCCAGCTTTAAAGATTCACACGTGGGTGATTTGCTACAAACCTTATGTGATGGGCATGATATTCAACTGTTATGGCATGGCGGATATCAGTTATCGGTAGAAGAGGTACCCAGTGATTTTCGGGGGGCCAATATGCCTATGTTGGCGCAAAGCATTGCCCAAGATAATATGATTGATGCCGCCATTTTGGGACAAGCCGCCTATACATTATGCAAGCAACCTACAAGCTGGAGTGAGCGTTCAAGCCATGCGAAAAAAGTGCAAGAATTGAAACTGCTTTGGCATGTATTGGTCAGGTACGGCGCAATTAATCCTTCATTGTGAAGCCATTTACCGAGCAGGATTCATCTCATCAATACCTAAAATGTGCACCAGTTAACATTATCAGCCGACTCATTGTATTAGGTAGATAACAGCTGCGATACTGCATTTTAAAACCATTATCTATTTTTATTATTCTATATTCTGAATGTTGTGCCTTTAAGCTAGCCTTTAGCGCATCAAGAATTGTTGTTGGAGTGTCATGGATAAGTCGTTAGAAAAGTCATTAGCCAAATGGCTTAAAAGTCAGCAATCTGCCTGTGGTATATACCTTAAGTTAGCGACCTTACTCGGACTGTTAAATGGCGTAGCCATAATAGGCCAAGCTTATTGTATTGCTAAAATTTTACATGGGGTGATCATGACTGAGTTAGCCGTTGCTCAATTAGGGCCATTTTTTATCGGTTTAGCCATATTATTACTCACCCGCGCGGCTTTAGTTTACTGGCGCGAACGATTCAGCTTTGAGGCAGGAAGATTACTCCGCCAAGATATCAGGCAAGCAGTATTGAACAAACTGGTTGCCCTAGGGCCGGCATTTATTAAAGGTAAGCCAGCCGGTGCATGGGCAAGTATTGTGCTTGAGCAAGTGGAAGATTTACATGATTTTTATAGTAAATATGTGCCACAAATGCTGTTGGCAGGGTTTATTCCTGTGTTTATTTTAGTGCTGGTATTTCCCTTAAACTGGGCTGCAGGTGTGGTGCTTTTGACTACAGCGCCACTTATTCCAATGTTTATGATTTTAGTCGGCATGGGGGCTGCGGATGCCAATCGCAAAAACTTCAGCGCCTTAAGTCGATTAAGTGGTCATTTTATGGATCGCTTACAAAGGTTTGAGTACCTTAAAATTATTTTACCGCGGTGAAGCCGAAATTAAGCAAATCCATCAAGCATCAGAAGACTTTAGAAGTCGTACCATGTCGGTGTTGCGATTGGCATTTTTAAGCTCAGCGGTGTTAGAGTTTTTTGCGGCATTATCTATCGCAGTATTGGCGGTGTATTTTGGTTTTAGTTATTTAGGCCATTTAAATTTTGGTCATTATGGCTTAGGGATCAGCTTATTTACCGGCATGTTTGTGCTTATGTTAGCACCTGAGTTTTTTCAGCCTCTGCGCGATTTAGGCACCCATTATCACGCTAAAGCGCAAGCTATTGGCGCTGCAGAATCCTTAGTTGAGTTATTAGATTATTCCCTTTCTCATGTTCACACTGATGGCAATCAAACGCCTGATCTTAACCAGGTTAGCATCAGAGCGACAGATCTAAGAGTGATGAGCATGGATGGCCAATGTTTACTTGGGCCTGTTTCATTCAATGTTATCGCAGGGCAACACGTGGCTATTGTGGGTGTTAGCGGCGCGGGTAAAACCAGTTTGCTGCAAGCCTTGTTAGGCTTTTTACCCTATGAAGGCGAGTTACTGATTAATGACCAAGCCTTTGACTCAATCAGCCTTGCCCATTGGCGAAAACACCTTGCTTGGTTAGGGCAAGACCCGCTGTTATTTCACGGCACAATTGCTGAAAACGTCGCATTAGGCAGTCCCGAGCTAAGTGACCAAGACATTATGCTATTACTTGAACAAGCTCAAATTGCTGATTTTGTCACTCAGCATCCCCAGGGGCTGCATACGGTAATAAGCGATCAATCATCTGGCGTATCAGTAGGGCAAGCCCAGCGAATCGCCTTGGCCAGAGCGCTGAGCCAACAAGCCAGTGTGTTTATACTTGATGAGCCGACAGCCAGCTTAGATGAACAAAGTGCTGAAGCGGTAATGGCCGCTTTATCTCAAGCGACAAAGGCAAAAACCACCTTAATGGTGACGCATAAGTTAAATGACTTAACCCAAGTCGATAACATTATCGTCATCGATAAAGGCCAGCTGGTGGAACAGGGGGACTATCAAACATTAATGGCAGCCCAAGGTAGCTTTTATCAATTACTGCAACAGGAGGTCAGTTAATGAAAGTGCTACTGCCTTTTGTACACTTATTTAAGCGCCAATGGTTAATGATGCTAGTGGGCTTATTACTCAGTTTTATTACCTTGTTAGCGGGTGTGGGTTTATTGTCATTGTCGGGGTGGTTTTTATCCGCCACCGCAGTCGCAGGACTCACCGTTGCCACGGCGCAGGTTTTTAACTTTTTCACCCCAGCAGGCGGCGTGCGATTTTTCTCTATCGCCCGCACCGCAAGCCGATATGGTGAGCGCTTAGCCACCCATGAAGCCACCTTTAAGTTACTAACTGAACTGAGAGTGTGGGCTTGGCAAAAGCTATTACCTCTTAGCGCCGCTAATTTAACAGGTCTACGCCGAGGTGATTTATTAAATCGTTTAGTGGCCGATATCGACACTCTAGATCATCTTTATTTGCGCCTTATTACACCGATTAGCGCATCATTATTGATGATTGCTGCCCTGTATGCGTTTATCGCCTGGTTTGATGCTAGTTTAGCGTTAGCGCTGTGCGGCTTTTTGCTTTTAGTATTATTGATATTGCCGAGTATTTTTTATCAATTAGGTAAAGCCCCTGGTCAGCAGTTAATCGAAACGAAACAAAGCTTTAGAGTACAGCTACTGGATGTGATTCAAGGTCAGGCTGAATTAAGCTTATTTGCGGCTAATTCACGTTACTTAACCAAAGTGTATCAACAGCAACAGATCTTTTTTAACAGCCAAATTGCGATGGCAAAAATTACTGGGTTAAGTCAGGCGATATTAATTTTAACCAACGGTTTCGCGGTATTGTTGATGCTGTATTTAGCCGCGAATGGCGTGGGTGATGCCGTGCCGCCAGGGCCATTATTTGCCTTGATCATATTTGCTACCATTGCCTGTTTAGAAATGATGATGCCAATAGCAGGCGCGTTTCAACATTTATCTAGCACAGTGTTAGCGGCCACGCGGGTGACGGCAATAACTGAGCAAGTTCCAGCTATTCAATTTGGCAGCAATGATGCTATTAATGAAGCAATTAAGGCTAAAACAGGCGCATTGGTTATCAGCAACTTACATTTTGCTTATCACGCTAATCAGGCGGTTTTAAAAGGGCTGAATTTACATATTCCAGCTGGACATAAAGTGGCTATTGTCGGTAAAACCGGCTGTGGTAAATCCAGTTTATTGCATATGATCACCCGCGAATGGCAAGCAGACTCGGGCAGTATTACCTTAGATGGCCAGCCGCTTGAAAATTATAGTGAAGCGAATTTACGCGCATCAATGTCGGTCGTCAGCCAGCGAGTGCATTTGTTTAGCGGTAAATTGCGTGACAACTTAGTGTTGGCATTACCTTATGTTGCTGGTGAAAAACGTAAAGCCCACGATGAAAAGTTAATTCATGTGTTGTCACAAGTGGGCTTAAGTCATTTATTACAGGGTGATAACCCGTTAGACATGTGGATGGGCGAAGGCGGCAGGCAATTATCTGGCGGCGAGCAACGCCGAATCGGTGTTGCCCGCGCGTTACTGCGTGATGCACCACTATTGCTGTTAGATGAACCAACAGAAGGATTAGATAAGCGCACCGAACGAGAAATACTCGCAACTTTATTTGCCTTTGCTGAGCATAAAACCGTGTTGATGATAAGTCACAGAACTACAGCGTTAAGTCAAATGAATGCCTGTTATCAGCTTATAGATGGGCAATTGTTGAGCCTGACGGGTGTTGATGTTAACGGCTGAACATTGGTAAAGAGGGCTGAAGCCTTAACAGCTGAACATTGGTAAAGAGGGCTGAAGCCTTAACAGCTTTGTGAGTTAAAGTGGGATTATGCATATGGTCTCTATGATCATGGAGCTATACCATAGCAAAGAATGCATCGTGAAGTTTATCTATGTAGGTTCAGCATGATATTAACTCACCGACACGCAGCATTCTTTTGAAATAAAAAGTTCTGTAGCTCAACCGACCCATCCCAGGGGCGGATGGTCGGCTTGCAAACCACCATAATGAACCTTTCGAGCATTTACTTAATCGGCAAGTTTTAAAGAGTGAGTGACATAAAGTTATTTTAAAACAATGACTTGATTTACCCCTCCCATGTCAGCTTGTGTGTATGGCCAGCAGCTACTATGAACATGGCGCTTTGGTTATAGCAAAGCATGTATCGTGAAGTTTATCTATGTAGGTTCAGCATGATATTAACTCACCGACACGCGCAAGTACGTCCTTGTAGCTCAACCGACCCATCCCTGGGTCGGATGGTCGGCTCGCAAACTACCATAATGAACCTTTCGAGCATTGACTTAATTGGCAAGTTTTAAAGAGTGAGTGACATAAGATTATTTCAAAATACTGACTTGGTTTTGCCCCAAAGTGTGCCACGGCTCGAAGATCAGCCCTTTGTTGCCTGATAATTTGAGATACAAAAAGTAATGGGTACCAAAAAGAAACACCTGACCATGAGGGGTTTCAAAAATCGTTACTGTGAATCAGACTTGCCTAGTCTGATTCACTGGCAGGATATGCTATTTAAGAGAACGATTTCTAGATCGAAAGCTTTTAAAATCTCTGTCATGTTTTTATTATTTTTCTCGTTTTGTAGCCGCTTTTAAGTCACATTAAAAACTTGTCATATTGATCTTGTTAATTAATAATACGGGCTGGTCGGCAGTTCACCTAGGCATCGCCGCTACGAAAAATCGTAGAGCTAAACCTGCTGAAACGTTAAATATAAAGGTACTTTGTATATTGTGTGCCTATGTCGTAGGTCGGCGATCGTGACTCTGTTTGCATTGCAAATAGACAACTTAACTGTGGGCACCCATAAACGGGTATCACTATGACGAAACAAATCATCCCTTTTAGCTGTGAAGATATTTCGACGCTGGCTAAATATCTGCGTAATCAATTTAAAAATTGTGAAAGGTTTCCTTCACACCTTGAAATGCTCAATATTCTTGCCCAGTCGGCAGGATATGCCAATTTCCAACATTTGCGTGATGCTGCGTTAACGACAAATAATGTGGCCACATTAAACAAACCCAAACAACTTGATATTATGATTCCGCGAAAGCTACAACCTTTCATGGACTCAAATTACATCCTTAGAGCGTGGCCAGCTAAACGCGCCCTTCAAGATCAAAGTTTATGGTTTTTTTGGTGCCGTTTTCAGTACCAACAATCCTACAGTGAACAGGACGTTAATAGCGTAATTAAGCGTTTTCTTGGATTTGCTGATTTCGCGCTTATTAGGCGAGAATTGTGTAACCATAAGCTGTTAAAGCGCACCGGCGATGGTCGGCATTATTGGCGAGCAGCAGCAACACCACCTGAAGAACTCATTTCACTTACCGGAATTTGGCAGGATTTGGCAGGTTACTGAAGCAACATTCTTCATTAAAAACCACCAATCCAGTTTTAACCAAAAATCAATGACGAGTTATAGATTAATGCTAAGGTATGTTAATGAAATTTCAAGTGATAAATGAGCAAGAACCAACAATTTTTAACGCGCTGATTGAAGGTGTTAGAGAACATATTCATGAGCAAATAGGAAATGAAGTAGCACAGCCGTTGATGCTGACCGCTAGAGATGAATGTGATCAACTTATTGGTGGCATATCAGGTAGAACCATATACAGAAATTTTTTAATTGATGTTGTATGGGTTGCTAAAAAGCATAGAGGTGCAGGCTTAGGACGTGAGTTGATGCTCATGGCTGAATTAGAAGCTAAAAACAGAGGATGCCTAATAGCACAATCGGATACCTTATCAATTCAAGCACCTATTTTTTATCAAAAAATAGGTTTTGAACTTGCAGGTGTCATTCCTGAATTTTCTGGTAGTCCAGCAAGATATTTTTTAATGAAAAAATTTAATGTTTAGTTTCAGTGAATTACTCTCGAATAGACAGATTAATTTAGTCGGGTCAGGGTTAAATTTTGTAAAAATAAGCTCTAACTCGCTTCAGTTCGAAAATGAGTTAACTCTGGTTCTGATTTAGCTTTTGCCACAGCCATCAATTAAGCTAAATCGAAGAAACAAAAATTCAGGTGCAGATGAGCCAGCAAGTATCCAAAACATGGATGTTTTGGTTAAGCCCACATGGATGCTGATTTTAAAATCAAGAGCTGGCGTCTCGCTGGATTATCTGCACATAAGGTCGTTCTTTCACATCCATGTGATCACGACATTCCTTTCATCCTGAACATTCCTGCGGCAGGCAATAAGTACCCATGAAGTATTGGACTAGTTACACTCACCAAAGTGATATCAGCTTAGACATTTAGTGGGGCTAGATTATAAGCTATGATTACAATCCCGTAATCTTGGTACATGTATCAGCGTTCTCTGGTGTGCAAACAGTGATAGGTGTGTAAATGGTTTTCTGATATTTTTGTTCTGTTACAATTTTATACAGTGTCAAAATGGCTTGTCTTCCCATTTCATAGGGTTTTTGACCAATATTGATATGAACAAGATGATCTTCCAACATAGTTAATTGTTCAGATGATGTATCAGTAATAACAATGATGACCTTGTTGTTATTAATTTTTTCCTGGTACGGGGCAATCATTTTACGATAAAGTGCTTGGTCATTTTGCGGCCAACCACCAACAGCAATAAAAGAGTCTGCTTTTACAGGCTTACCTTTCATTACAGACTCCATTTGATTAACAGATTGATCCAATTGATCAAAATTAAAGAAAGGCTCTCTAACCTCTGTCCATCCGGAATCGTTATTAAGCAATTCTCCAGGAGGTGCGTCGTATTTTTTTCCCGATAATGCGGAACGGACACCCATCAGTCTTAAATTCAGATTGGGAGAATCGGGTCGCCCAGATTGCATTATTAGCGTTCCCCCATTGGGGCGAAGTTTTTTTAACTCTTCACCTAATGACTTACCCAATTCAAAATTGTCAGTGCCTATATACGCTAGGCGTAAACTATTAGGGTCCTCGTTGACTGAAACATCAATATCAGAGTCATAGGTAATAACCGGAATACCTGCTTCTTTAGCTCTCTTAAGGCTATTTGTAACGAGATATTTAGATTGTGTAACGGCGACAGCAATACCGTCTATACCTTCATCAATCAGTTGATTTATTACCTGATCTTGCATCCTAACATTACTTATATCTGGTCCCCGATATATGCATTCCACGCCTTTTATTTGAGCCGCAGCATCTACACAGCCAGCTTTGCTTTGATCAAAAAAAACACTATGAAATTTAGGCACCACGGCAAGTTTCAATTCTTTTCCATAGATAGAAAATATGGGTAATAGACTAAAAGCAACAAATAATACAAATGATCTCCCCACACTCCCTCCTGAAATAAATTATAGTGCCACTCTGCTTACACCAATATATATCAAATAAATTCATTTAAAGATACGAGCTGAAACGGTATTACTGAGCATATCCGTGTGGGCTAATCGATATTGTTGTCGATATTGTTGTGTTTTGAACTCTATGCGTCAGGATGGCAATAGCTGCATTAGACGTTTATTAAGGTTAGATGAAATAACGCATTATCTCATCTCGCCTTACCCCGCAAATGATTTACGCTTGCTGATGCCTTGGCAGTTTGACTGAAATAAGCGCGGCTAGTGCAATAAAAACAGCTGATATCCACAGACAAGCGGCCATACCATATAATTGATAAACCCAACCAGACAGCACTGTACCGATTAAACGTCCCATCGCATTGGCCATATAATAAAAGCCGACATCTAAAGACACGCCATCTTCGCTGGCATAGCTGACAATCAAATAACTGTGTAGCGAGGAGTTGATGGCAAATAATGCGCCAAAAAGCATTAATCCGCCCACAAGTATATTGGCAGCATGAAAGTCATAACTTATAGCCAGTGCAATACAAGCTGGCACCACACTGAGCAAAACCGCCCAACCTAAGGCGCTGCGTCCATCGGGGACTTTTCCTTGGTTTTTACCGGTTAATCGGGGTGCAAAAGCTTGTACTACACCATAAGCTATGACCCAAAGAGCAAGAAAGCCGCCGACATACCAGTGATCCCAGCCGAAGGTTGACGCCAGGTAAACGGGTAAGGCGACCACAAACCACACATCGCGAGCACCAAATAAAAACAGTCGCGCCGCTGAAAGGGTATTTACCGCCTGACTTTTTGAGAATATTTCAGTGAACTTAGGCTTGTTTTTGGCTTTACCTAAGTCACGCTTCAAGTTAAATAGACTGAAAATCCACACCAGCAATAACCCAACAGCCATGCAAAGAATCGCATACTGAAAACCCAATAGTGTCAGTAAGGCGCCGCCTAAAAAGAAGCCCGCTCCCTTTAAGGCATTTTTTGATCCGGTCAATATGGCAACCCACTTATACAGTTGCCCCTGTGCATCAGTAGGCACCAATAATTTGATGCTACTTTTCGCGCTCATTTTATTGAGATCTTTGGCTATGCCAGACAAAGCTTGTGCCGCCATGACCCAGGGTATGGTTAGCGCTGCAGCGGGAACTAATAGCATGCCAAGGGCAACTATTTGCATAAAAAGGCCAATATTCATGGTCTTGTTTAAGCCCAATCGAGCACCTAACCAGCCGCCAATTAAGTTAGTGACTACCCCAAAAATTTCATAAAAAAGGAACAGCATCGCAATATTTAGCGGGCTATAACCCAAACCATGAAAATACAGCACCACTAACATACGAAGGGCGCCATCGGTCAACGTGAATGCCCAATAGTTGCCAGTAACGACCAAGTATTGGCGAATTTCTGGCGACAGTCCTGTCAAAAATCCCATTATGTTCTCTTTATATAAGCTTAAGCTTTATCCATTTGGCCAACCATACGGGCGATTTCAGCGGCACGATTCAGCCAAAAGTCCCATTGAGTTCTCTCTATTTAAGCTGATGCTTTATCCATTTGGCCGACCATACGGGCGAGTTCAGCAGCGCGATTCAGTCAAAAGTCCCATTGAGTTCTCCCTATTTAAGCTGATGCTTTATCCATTTGGCCGACCATACGGGCTAGTTCAGCAGCGCGATTTGCATAACCCCATTCGTTATCATACCAGGCATAAAGTTTAACCTGAGTGCCATTAATGATCATGGTTGATAGCGCGTCAATGATGCTCGAACGTGGATCGGTTTTATAATCGACCGACACTAAAGGGCGTTCTTCATAGCCTAGAATATCTTTTAAAGGCCCTTCGGCTGCGGTTTTAAATAAGCTATTCACTTCTGCTTCTGTGGTTGGGCGACTGACCTCAAACACACAATCGGTTAATGAGGCATTGGCTAGCGGAATACGCACTGCATGACCGTTAAGCTTGCCCTTTAGTTCAGGGAAAATATGGGTAATCGCAGTTGCTGAACCTGTGGTGGTAGGAATAAGACTTAAGCCACAGGCTCGTGCACGGCGAAGATCTTTATGCGGCGCATCGAGAATCGTTTGGGTGTTGGTAATGTCGTGAATCGTGGTCATAGAACCATGCACTATACCTATGTTTTCATGAATGACTTTTACAATAGGCGCTAAGCAGTTAGTGGTGCAAGAAGCGGCAGTGACAATTGAATGAATCGCCTTGTCATAAAGCTGATGATTTACGCCCATTACGATGTTTAATACACCGTCTTCTTTCACTGGGGCGGTCACTACAACGCGCTTTACACCTTGATCTAAATAAGCTTGCAGTACTTCTTTGGTTTTCATTTTACCTGAGGCTTCAATGACGACATCACATTTTGACCAATCGGTTTCGCTGATGGTTTTGTTGCGGGTACAGGCAATGCGTTTACCGTTTATCACCATATCATCCGCTTCGGCATTGGCCTCGTGTTGCCAACGACCGTGAACTGAGTCAAATGTGAGTAAATGGGCTAAAGTAGCAGTGTCTCCGGCGGGATCATTGATTTGGACAAATTCAACATCATCCCAGTTCCAAGCTGCTCTAAGCGCTAAACGTCCCATGCGGCCAAAGCCATTAATTCCGATTTTAATTGTCATGTGAGTATCCTTTAAACTTACTATTTTAATGAGGTATTGGCGGTTTGTATTAGGGTTAGTTGATCTTTGTATGGTGAACGTTTGTTTGGGTCAATTCATTTTATTTAGCGATTAACAGCAAGCTTTTAGACGTTCAGGGCGTCCGCCCATTCGGCATAGATTACTGAGGTTTTCTTCTAGAAACAGTGCATTGTGGAGAGTTGTTTCGCTTAATACTAACTGGCTCCATGTGGGTAAATCAGCATTAATACGGTAAAACACCCATTGACCTTGACGGCGATCGATTAGGAGACCACATTTACGTAGTTGAGCTAGATTTCGTGAAATTTTGGGTTGAATTTCTTGTAATGCTTCGGTCAACTCGCAAACACATAATTCTCCTTCATGTTGAATAAGCATTAGGCAACGCAGTCGCGTCTCGTCGGCTAAACATTTAAAAAATTGAGTTGGGTAAATCATTGTTAGCCTTAGTTTTTATTCATATAAAGAGATTGATATTTTCAGTTGCTCGACCTAAATATTGGTAAGACATTGAATATCTGATTTGGTTTTAAAGTGTCTTATGGAATATTATCTTATATACATAATTTGATATATATAAATTTATATATGTTTTATTGGAGTATGTGTTTTTAGCATTTTTTAAGCATGCTAGCTAACTTATATATAGGCTTTTTATGTCATTTTAGTCATGCCTAGTTTCAAGCGCTTACTTAAGCTCTTACTTAAGCGCTAACATCAAATGTTATTTTTGTAGTAAAAATAACATTTGTTTGTGCTTAGCCCTCCTTGTAGTGATCTGCTTCACAATAGCTACCGGATATCATGTTTTAAAATTACCGAATACCTCATTAGTGTGATCTTGCTTCATACATTAGCGTTTACAAAGATTTAAAATTGCTCATCGAATTTTTATTGATGGTGATGATAATGGCAGGGGTTTCAAACCAGATAATAACCATTAAACGCGGCTTGGATGTACCTATTATGGGTCTGCCTATTCAACAAGTGTTTGACGGTGAAAAAGTCACAACAGTGGCTTTATTAGGTGAAGAATATGTTGGCTTAAAACCGACCATGTTAGTTGAGGTGGGTGACAATGTTATTAAAGGGCAAGCGCTGTTTGAAGACAAGAAAACCCCTGGGCTAAAATTTACAGCACCTGCTAGCGGCAAGGTTAGCGCAATCCATCGTGGCGAAAAACGCGTTTTACAGGCGGTTGTAATTGAGTGTGATGAACAGCAACAAGCTAAAAGCTTTGCGCGTTATGATGACTTTAATCAGCTAAATCGCCAACTTGTGGTTGATAACCTTGTCGATAGTGGCCTGTGGACCGCATTACGTACCCGGCCATTTTCGCGGGTACCGCAATTAGACAGCCAACCTGCGGGTATTTTTGTTACTGCAATGGACAGTAACCCGCTTGCCGCTGACCCTCGTATTATTATTTCTGAGCAAACGGAGGCTTTTGTTGCCGGTTTGCAAGTGCTTACCTATTTAACCGAAGGCAAAGTGTACCTGTGCCAGGATGATAACGCGCCCTTATTGAATCACGATATCACCATTAAATTGTCTAAGGTGTCTATTCATCAATTTAATGGTGTTCATCCTACTGGGTTAGTGGGTACTCACATTCATTTTATTCTGCCAGCAAGCATAGAGCGCCCTGTGTGGCATTTGGGCTATCAAGACGTTATTGCCTTCGGTAAGTTATTTTTAAATGGTGAACTGTATACCGACCGAGTGGTGGCTTTTTCGGGCCCTAATGTGCTTGAACCGCGTTTGGTTCGCACCCAATTAGGTGCTCAATTAAGTCCGATTGTGGCGGGTAAAATTAAGGATGTTCGTTCACGCATAGTGTCTGGCAGCGTGCTAAATGGCCACACTGCAGAGGGTAGCTACGATTATCTAGGTCGTTTTCATAACCAGATTTGTGCGCTGTCTGAAGATGACAAACATGAATTACTGCCCTGGGTGCGAAACGATCAAGGCAAATTTAGTCTCACTGGCATCATGATGTCGGGCTTTAGTCGTACCAAAAAATTGTTCGATTTTACCACCCATGCTGGTGGTTCAGCCCGCGCGATGATGGCGTTTGGCCAGCTTGCCCGTGTGATGCCTTTAGATATTCTCCCCACCTTACTTATTCGTGATTTAGTGGTACGTGATACCGATGAAGCACAGCTTTTAGGTGCGTTGGAGTTAGATGAAGAAGATCTCGCGTTATGTACCTTTGTTTGTCCTGGAAAGTATGACTTTGGTAAAGAATTACGTGCTTGCCTAGATATTATCGAGAGGGAAGGTTAATGAGTAAGCCTATTAAGAAACCGTCGACCCAAGACAAGTATTATGAGCACGGCGATTCGATGCGCAAGTACTTACGCTCTTTATGGATTGCCCACGGTCGTAGCACCAAGGGGCAGGTTCATGTACGTGACGCCATTGATGTAAAACGTACCATGCATATTGTTGGCATGTGTTTATTGCCAGCATTATTTTTTGGTATGTACAACATTGGCCTACAAGCCCAACTGGCTATTATTGAAGGTGCTAGTGCACCTGATACTTGGCATTTAGCCATTTTCAATATGCTATTTTCAGGCCTAACTGCTGAGTCTGGCATATTAAGTTTATTTGCCTATGGCGCGAGTTTTTACGTGCCTTTTTATCTTACTGCGTTGACCGTTAACCTGTTCTGGGAAGTCATATTCTCCAGAATGCGTGGTCAAGAGCTGCATGAAGGCTTCTTTATCACCGCGTTACTATTTTCACTTATCCTGCCTGTTTCTACCCCGCTGTGGATTATGGCGATAGGCATCAGTTTTGGGGTTATTGTTGCCAAAGAGATGTTTGGCGGCATGGGATATAACTTCTTAAACCCGGCCTTAGCAGGTTATGCGTTTATTTATTTCGCCTATCCAACAGAAGTGGCTGCAATAAGTCAGTTTGTTGCGGTAGATGGCTATTCAGGGGCGACAACCTTAGGGCTTGCTGCGGCCAATAAACTCAGCTTTGCTGATGTAAGTTGGATTGGGGCATTAAGTGATCCGCTATGGTGGGATGCTTTCTTTGGCTTCACTGTGGGATCGATTGGTGAAACCAGTGCCTTAGCGATATTACTGGGTGGCGGCATTTTGCTGATGACCCGTGTGGCTGACTGGCGAGTGGTTGCTGGGGTGATGTTTGGTATGATTGCCACCGCAATTATATTTAACCTCTTTGGCCCGGCTAAAAATGCCATGGCTACTATGCCGTGGACATGGCATCTGGTCACTGGCGGTTTTGCGATGGGGATGATGTTTATGGCTACCGACCCAGTAACGGCCTCTTATACCCGCAATGCCAAATACGCTTATGGTGCTCTGATTGGCTTTATGACGGTATTGATCCGAGTGCTCAACGTCAAGTTACCAGAGGGCATTATGTTAGCCATTTTATTTGCCAACTTATGGGCACCGTTATTCGATTATCTGGTGGCGAGAGCCAACATCAAACGGAGACTAAAACGCCATGGCCTTTAAAAAAGATTCGGTGATGGGAACCATGGTTTTCATTATTAGTTTGAGTTTAGTGTGTTCTTTTATGATCACCGGCACTGCCGAAATTTTAAAAGAAAGAAAGTTAGTTAAAAAACGTGATGAAGTGAAGCAGTTTGTATTAAACGCGGCTGGTATTGCCAATAGTTCTGCCGACTTTAGAGAGTTGTTTACAACGCGTGTGCAGCCTAAATTGGTCGACTTAGAAAGCGGTGAGTATATCGAACAGGAGAATCTGTTAGATTTTGATAGCCGCATGGCGGCGATTAATCCAGAAACCTCTAGTAAGCCGAAAAAAGATACCGCCAAAATTAAAAGCCGTGCCGATCAAATACGTATTTTTGAGGTGTTCGATGCCCAAGGCGAGTTAACCAGCATTGTCATGCCTATTTACGGTAAAGGTTTGTGGTCGATGATGTATGGCTATTTAGCGGTCGAACCTGATCTTAATACCATTAAGAATATTGTGTTTTATGAACACGGTGAAACACCCGGTATTGCCGATTTTGTAACTGATCCAGATTGGACATCGCTATGGCAAGGTAAGAAGCTGTTTGACGCCAAAGGCAAGATAGCGATTAAGGTTGTCAAAGGCGGCGCCAAAGCCGGTGATGTACATGGTGTTGATGGTGTTTCTGGTGCAACACGTACTGGTGTTGGCATACAAAAAGCGGTTGAGTTTTGGTTTGGCGTTGAAGGATACCAAACATTTCTTCACCGTTTTGCTAAAGCGGAGGAGAAGTAAATGAGTCGGTCAACTTCAACAAAAGACATATTAACTTCGCCGATTTTTGCCAATAACCCAGTAGCCATGCAGGTGTTAGGGGTATGTTCAGCGTTGGCGGTCAGTAACTCAATGCAAACTGCATTGGTGATGACTTTAGCGGTAACGTTTGTGTTGGTTTTTTCCAATGTGATTATTTCAACCATTCGCAACTTTATTCCCAACAGTGTGCGAATTATCGCTCAAATGACCGTTATCGCGTCATTAGTGATCATCGTTGATATGGTGCTGCAAGATGTCGCTTATGAGCTGTCGAAACAGTTATCGGTATTTGTCAGCTTAATCATTACCAACTGTATCATTATGGGCCGTGCTGAAGCATTTGCGATGAAGTACCCACCGCATCTTGCGTTTGTCGATGCGGTAGGTAATGCCATTGGCTACGGCGTTATTCTGCTTGGTGTTGCCTTTGTGCGCGAACTGTTAGGACGTGGTTCATTGTTTGGTCATGAAATATTGACCACAGTAGCGAACGGTGGTTGGTATTTACCTAACGAAATGTTCACTTTACCACCCAGTGCATTTTTCTTAATTGGCGTGATGATTTGGGCGATTAACGTTGTTCAACGTAAGCGAGGATAATCATGGAACACTATATTAATTTATTTATCCAAGCAGCCTTTATCGACAATATGGCGCTGTCATTCTTCTTAGGTATGTGTACGTTTTTAGCGGTATCGAAGAAAGTGTCCACCTCATTTGGCCTAGGTATTGCCGTTATCGTGGTGATGATGTTGGCTGTGCCGATTAATCAACTGATTTATGTCAATGTACTGGCCCCTGGCGCGTTAGCCTGGGCTGGAATGGCTGACTTAGATATCAGCTATTTACAGCTCATTACCTTTATTGGTGTGATAGCCGCATTGGTGCAAATTTTGGAAATGTTCTTAGAAAGATACATTCCCACCCTGTATCAAAGCCTAGGGATTTTCTTGCCTTTGCTAACGGTCAACTGTGCCATTTTTGCCGGGGTTATCTTTATGGCTAACCGTGATTACAACTTAACTGAATCAATCGTGTTTGCCGCGGGCAGCTCGGTGGGTTGGGCGGTGGCAATTGTGCTATTAGCTGGGCTGCGTGAGCGGATGAAGTTCAACGCTATTCCTGAAGGTTTGCAAGGTATTGGGATTACCTTTATTACCACAGGTTTGATGGCATTAGGTTTTATGTCTTTCGCTGGCATTACGCTGTAAGGCATTGGGAAGCAGAGTATGAATTCCTCACAGCAGAATGACAGATTAATAAGAAGGTGCATTTAATGGAAATGGCAATTGGTATTGGCATGTTTACCATAGTAGTAAGCCTGTTAGTCATGGTGATTTTAGTCGCCAAAAGTAAGTTAGTGAACACAGGCGCAGTAACCATTAGTATTAATGATGATGCGTCTAAAACCGTGCGCACGCCTGCGGGTGATAAATTACTTGCCGCATTAGCAGGTAATCAGATTTTTATTCCATCAGCATGCGGCGGTGGTGGAACATGTGGTCAATGTCGGGTAAAAGTGAAGTCGGGTGGCGGTGATATTCTGGCCACTGAACTTGACCATATTACTAAAAAAGAAGCCAAAGAAGGCTGTCGTTTAGCCTGCCAAGTTGCTGTGCGCAGTGATATGGAACTTGAGGTCGATGAAGAAATCTTTGGTGTTAAAAAGTGGCAATGTGATGTTATCTCTAACAATAACCAAGCGACCTTTATTAAAGAGCTATTACTTAAAATACCTGACGGCGAAGAAGTCCTATTTAAAGCGGGCGGTTATATTCAAATTGAAGCGCCAGCGCATGAAGTTCGCTATGCCGATTTTGATATTCCTGCCGAATACCGTGATGACTGGGATAAATACGATTTATTCAAGCTAGTATCAAAGGTTGATGAAGAGGTATTACGCGCTTATTCAATGGCGAATTACCCCGATGAGAAAGGCCGTATAATGCTCAATGTGCGTATTGCTACGCCACCGTCGGAAGGTTTACCACCGGGTAAAATGTCATCGTATATTTTTAATTTAAAAGCCGGTGACAAGGTGATTATTTCTGGCCCATTTGGTGAGTTTTTCGTTAAAGAAACTGATGCTGAAATGGTATTTGTCGGCGGTGGTGCGGGGATGGCGCCAATGCGATCGCATATTTTTAATCAATTAAAACGGGTTAAAACCGATCGTAAAATGACTTTTTGGTACGGCGCTCGCTCTAAACGTGAAATTTTCTACCAGGAAGATTTTGATATGTTAGCGGCTGAAAATGATAATTTTGAATGGCATGTGGCGTTATCTGAACCACTCCCCGCGGATAATTGGACCGGTTACACAGGCTTTATTCATAATGTGTTATTTGAAAATTATCTTAAAAATCACAAAGCCCCGGAAGATTGTGAGTTCTATATGTGCGGTCCGCCAATTATGAACTCTTCTGTCATTAGTATGCTTGGAAGTTTAGGGGTTGAATCTGAAAATATTTTACTGGATGACTTTGGTGATTAAGTTAACTCAGTTTAGATAACAAAAAGGGAAAGCATTGCTTTCCCTTTTTTAGTGATTGGTTTATCTCTTTGCCTGATATTTAGCGTGATAGTAAGTCTAAACGTTAGGGTAAAAACTAGCCTAGGCGTTTTGAGAAGTCTAAATAACGCATCACTTCTCCCTCTGGAAACGTCAGTTCATCACCATCTTGATGACTCGATAACAAATTTTCTCTGGCATAGCGCTTAATCGTTGCAGGGCTTTTATCTAAAATTTTACAGACTTCTTCAAGGGTGAGTAATTTATCGCTCATTGCTATCTCCAAAGTTATTGAGTGTTCATGTTTTACTTTATATTTTTTGCTTTCGTAACAGTATAGACAATCTTGAGCAAATTATTCGTTTTCACTGTTTATTATGTACAGCTTCAAATTTATTATGTATGGCTTCAAATTTATTATAGATAGCTTCGATATTGATTATAGATAGCCTTAATGCTGATTATGCATGTCATGGTTATTAATAATACTAACCGACTTAGATGCCTGTTGTACTGAATTGACCATGACCTGTGCAACTTGTAGTGCATTGATAGGTTTATATTTTTTAAGTGGGCCGATAAACAAAAAGCCAGTTAAGTTAAATAACCACTGACCAATCTGTTCCAGTGTCCGACTGTCTGCGCGTTTGCCAATGAGTAAACTAGGCTGAAAAATTTGTACATGGGGTAAATGTAATTGGCATAGCTCCTGTTCCATTTCACCTTTGACACGGTTATAAAACACGCTAGATTTTGGATTTGCATCTAATGCACTCATGACCTGAAGCACTAGCGTTGGGTGTGATTGGCGCTTAAGCAGTTTAGCAAAAGCCAATACACCTAATTTATCCACTTCGATAAACGCTTGCTGGCTTCCTGCTTGTTTTATGGTGGTGCCTAAACAGCAAAAACCATGATCGATAGGCTCAGGTAAACTCAGTTCATGCAATTCATCTAATTCGCAGGCAATATAGTGTAGCTTTTCTTCACCAAAGTGATGCGCGGTTATGTGCGGTTGTGAACGCCCTAAAACATATACTTTTTGATATTTATCGCTATCTAATAACAACTCGAGTAAAGACTTTCCGACCAATCCGGTTGCACCTATGATGGCTGCTATCATTGTGTTACATCCTTATAAAAATCATTACAGCACTGTATCCAGCTAATGGATGAGTTGCAATACATGGATCGCGTTGAAAATGACAATTTTCTTTTTATGATATAGATGTGGCATAGTCTTATTGTTAATAAAACAATCTTTATCATGACTCAAGGAACGATAATGTCAGACGATCATTTGTCACTGAGCGACTTTATAGAATATTCGCAGGATGAGATGCTTCATCGGGCTGAAAAAAATTATCATGAAGTTAAGCGCAGGCATTCAATTCGAAAATTTTCAAATCGCGCGGTGCCCAAAGCAATCATTGAACAATGTATTTTAGCCGCAGGCACGGCGCCTAATGGCGCTAATCACCAGCCTTGGCATTTTGTCGCCATTCAAAGCCCTGAGATAAAAGCGCAAATTCGCCAGCAGGCAGAAGCATTAGAGCAAGCATTTTATGCTGGACGTGCAGGTGAGGAGTGGTTAGATGCATTAAAGCCTTTAGGTACTAATGCCAGTAAACCTTATTTAGAACATGCGCCTTGGTTGATCGCGGTGTTTAGCCAAAAGCGTAAGCAGGAAGAAGGCGAACAAAAGAGTAATTATTATGTTCACGAATCAGTGGGTATAGCGACAGGTTTTTTAATTCAAGCGTTACATCATGCTGGATTAGGTACGCTGACTCATACGCCTAAACCGATGAGTTTTTTATCTAAAGTATGCGGTCGCGATAATGATAATGAACGACCTTATATGTTAATTGTTGCTGGTTATCCTGCAGAAGATGCGACAGTACCGACCCATGCTTTAGATAAAAAATCGTTAGCTGAGATATGCGACTTTATGTAATTAGCACTCAAAATAACCATAAATGAAACGCCTATTAAGGCGTTTTTTTTAAGCGATATTGCTTAATAATGGTTAATAACTCATCGAGACTTTTAACGATAATATCGGATAAATGTTGGTAATGTGCTTCAATACCATGATTGATAAAGCAGGCAATCATACCGGCATTATTGGCCGCTTGAATATCATATAAATAATCACCTACATACATAATATGCTTGGGCTCAATTTGCCATTGTGTCGCAATAGCGATAAGTGCATCAGGGGCGGGTTTGGCGGGATAGCATTCGCGAGTTAGTACTGTGTCGATATTAATTTTGTTTTGGGTGAGCTTTAGTTCACTCGCCGCCTTGCTATTGCGGGTGACAATGGCACAGGGGATTTGTTGTCTTTCAATAAAACTAAGCAGTACAGCCATGCCAGCCAATGCCTTAGCGGTTCGGGCATCTTGGTTTTCATGTTCAATAATGATTTGGTTAGCTTTGTCTTGAAGCTCTTTACTGCCCAGCGACTCCACATGTTTCAATACATCAATATCATCAGGGCAGCCTATTTGTTGCCGAATAAGGCTGAAATCTAGGCTAGATTCTACAAGAGTACCGTCGAGATCAAAGATAATGCCTTGGATCATTTGCTGCATGCTCCTAATTTATTGAAATGAAATTGAGTGTAAAGCGATATCAAATTGGCCTTGCTGTTTATCCGCGATCAAAATGCCGACTCTGTTTATCTTTGCCAAGTTTAATGCGGGACCATTGTGAACTGTTCGTCCTCTAAAGCCAATTCGAAAGTCATCGACCTTAAAAACATGCTCACTTATTTGATCTTTCTGGGTAGTAAATTCGGCAATATACGCTTCACCATATTGTAAGTCAGCCGTTTTAAAGCGCAGTTGATAACGCTTACCATCACCTTTAACAATTAACTTACACACGCTTGCCTGTTCAAGTTCCGTTAATAAGACGAACTCAACTGAAGCAAATCCGCCGTTATTGTCTAATGAGACTAAGCCGGAAAAATCAACGGACTGTTTCGACTTATTCACATGGCTAGATGATAACCCACCCATTACAGTGTCATTGTTAATGTTCATAGACTTAATATGATGGCTATCGGCAAATTGTAATTCCACCTTAGTTTTCCCTATAGCTAATTGACTTGCAAAACATCCTAGTACGAATATCAATATAGTTAATAATTTGAACATTGAATATGCCCCATTATAAAAAAACGGCTTATCCGGGTTAAAGATAAGCCGTAAAGGGTTTACGGAGATTAAATGGGTATAACAAATTACATTACGGTGAAGTCATCTAAAAGGATCACTCCAAATGGTGCACCTCCACCAATATTATCAACTGCGGCAACGCCATAAACACCAGAGGCATCTAATGTTACTTCTAATGGACCAATAGCGACATCTTTAGTATTAGCTACAGTGACACTAATAGTGTAAGTACCTGGAACAACACTGATGCTGCCTGATGATGCTTTAAATGGAACATCTTCTAGGGCTGGAGTCGCTTCACTAATGTCTGCCGATGCGGTCAGGTAGATATCGACCTCAGGCGCAGAATAGGCTGCGTGGGTTACTGTGAGTTTAGCTTCAGTTGCCACTCGACGTGTTGAGTCCATTAATACCAATGGTTCAATAGCGTTGCTGGTTAGCGAGCCAATCGCTAAAGTGCTATAGCTCATGCCTAAGGCTAAATCTACAGCTGCATTATCTATTACCACTACAGCGTTATCAGCATCAGCGGCAACTGTTACTGTATGCGCGCCTTCGGGTACATTCAAGTAACCCGCTATCTCACCAAACGCTAACATATCAACAGCGGGTGTTGTTGCGCCATCTAAAAATACATCAACGGCAGGTGCATCCGCTACAGCATGTACGACACGCAGGTCTGCACCACTGTTAACATCATTAAGTATTGCTTGGCCTTCAGTTAACGCAACATGCAATGCAACAGGAGATGAACCTGACCAGGTATTTGGGATCGCGCTAATAAAGTAATCTTGCATATCGCCTAAGGCAACTGTGCCTGAGTCATATGCGACATCTTTCATGCCAGCCGCTGTGATTCTAATTTGATAGTCACCTGCTGCAACTTCAAGCTGTGGGCTAGCGTCCATGTAATTAGCTGATAGCGTTGGCGATACATTGCTAATATCTGCATCAGGAGCTGTTACATAAACATCAACTAAACCTACAGAAGGTGTAGCATGAAGCACCTGTACCCGAGCATAACCAGTGGCAATATCGGCCATTGGGTTTTGAATAAGTTTTACTGCAAGGCTGCCATCAGCAACTTTGCCTAATGCAACTGCTGTGTATTCGATCATATCTGCTGCAACTAATTCTGCTTCTAATACTGTTGTTGTCGTGCCGTCAGCAAGAATTGCGTCAACATCAATGTTATAGGTAGCAGAGGTCACTTCAAGTAAACCACTGGACATAGCGTAGTCCACATCGGCAAGTAACTCAGCGCCATTGGCAGTGACATTAACCTTGGGTGCGTCGCTACCGGCATGGATTACACGCACATGTGATGTGGCAACTGGTTCTGGTGGTGTGACTTCGACGACGTCGTTATCATCATCAGAACAAGCTGTTAGTCCAACAAGTGACACGCACAACGCAAAGGGATAAATCCGTTTCATTTTGTAATTCCTCATAGGGTTAGATGACGAATTTTCTATACGGGGTGATTTTTTTATTGGTTCACAAAAAAATAACAATTAAGGCGATTTAATTTGCTTTATTTATTTAAGTATATGATTTTAAATTTAATATTATATATGTATTTTTAAGTTATTGAGACATTCAGGGTTTACGCCTATGATGTTTGCCATTATGGAACTAAAGAACTCAACTAATTTGTTATCTTCCCCTGCTGCCTTAATTCAATATAGTGTCGCATCGATAAATCTATTTAACTTTATTGCGCCACCTAATGCCTACTATGATTTTGAAAATATTTACTCCACTGAACAATGGCGTAAAAAATGCGCCTGGATCAGTGATTTTATTCAACAAAACCAACCAGATATTATTGGTTTTCAAGAGGTTTTTAGCCCCGATGCTTTAAAAGCTTTATGCCAGCAATTAGGCTATGACTACTTTGCAGTATTAGATGAACCAGAAGTGCAAAGTGACTATGTTTATCGTCATCCGGTAGTGGCATTAGCATCACGTTATCCAATTACTGAGATGGCCAATGTTGAGGTTGATCAGGCAGCTTGTCAGGCATTAGGTCTGTCACAATTTAATTTTAGCCGCTTGCCACTGCGTGCCACGGTAGAGTTGCCGCAGTTTGGCCCCTGTGATTGTTATGTGATCCATTTAAAATCCAAGCGAAGTGGCTTTGATAAGGATGACCTAGCTGATAGTGGTGCTTCGGGCGCCGCCGATTTTATATCAAGACAAGTGTTAGGGCGTTGGGCGTCAAGTATTCAGCGTGGCAATGAAGCGACATTTCTGTGCCATCAGATGTTGATCCGCAAACATCAAAAACACACGCCCTTTGTGTTGATGGGGGATTTTAACGATAAATTACACAGTGATTTACTTGCCGCATTTCATCAAAATTTACGCGTGTATCGTAATGATATTGATGATAAAAAACTTGCCGGTTTGAGCGAGCAACAATTACTCGCTGAGCTGAATCAATTTCGAATTTACGACAGTTATGAATTATTTAAAGCGACGACTAAATCAAATGCTAGCTTAGCCTTAGATGAATTTGAATCAGTAAAAGATACTGATATTCAGCTGCCGATATCACGCCCAGCAACTCACTATTACGGCAGTGAAGGCTCAGTTTTAGATTATATTTTAGTCTCGAGTGAGTTTGATCCTAAACAATTGAAAAATTTAGCCCACATTGAGCAATACCAAACATTTGATCGTCATTTAGTGCGACCGGATTATGAACGCGACAGCGACAGTACAGATCATGCTCCTGTAATGATGACCTTTAGCTTACGTTAGTGGCTTAGTACAAAATGAAAATGGCCAGCAAAATTGCTGGCCATTTTCATTGATAAGCTTTGTTATTAACAAGCTTGAGTTACTGAGGTTTGACTAATTGCTTAATATTGATGCAACGATACTCATTTTGACGGGTCTCTAATAAGGCGCGGCGGGTCAGTTTTGATAAGCCTGTTTCAGTATTAAGCACTTGATCTATCATAGTAATATTATCAATTGAGCAGGCACGTGGAATTAACGCTTGAGTATAACTGCGCATAAATACCGGGCCTTTTTTATCTAACTCAATTAAATTCGCTAATCGCTGCTCTGCCGTAGCGGCACTGAGTAAATTTTGCTCGGCAGGATACAAGTTAAACATGGCTACCCGCAGTTTAGAAAACGGCATGGCTTGGCTATGTTCAATGGTATTTAGCCATTGGCGCTTAAGGTGTGCTTGTGGGCGAATAACCTCAGCAGCAAGGGCGGCCTTTTCACCTGAATCAGATGTGTCGGTCATTTTTTCACGTTGGAGTAATGCATAGGCGTTGCCGTAATCAAAGCGATTAAGTTGTCTAATGATATCCCAACGTAAATCTTGATCTAACCCTAAGCCTTTTACTTTAGCGGTGCCGGTTAACAGTTGCTGCAAGTGCTTTAACGGATCTGACTGGGTTGATAAACTAACGTATGCGGAGAACCAACGACGTTGGAAATCACTATTTTTATGATGCTCCATTGTCATGCGTAAGCTCATCTGACTGAGTGCTCGGCTGACTTTATCTGCATACTGTTTATTGGCGGGAGCCATTAAATCGAGCATTTCTTTGGCGCGCAGTAAGTTACTAATCACTTGACCTAAAATGGTATAATCTTGCTCAAGTGGCGCATTAATTAATGCTACATTAATGAAATCATTTAACGGGGCCTGACCATCTAAAACACTATCCCACATGCTTTGCCATAACATTGAACGCAATAGAGGATCGTGCACTTTATTGAGTGCTTGTTTGGCAGTATTCATCGATCGTTGGTCTAAATCAACTTTTACAAAGCCCCAGTCATCTAGGTTTGGATAGACTAAATCAGGACAATATGCGCCTACCAATTCGCTGACGTCAGTGCGTGCACCTTTGTAGGTGACCACAGCGGTTTGATGTTCTTCAACGCCATGTTGGCGTTGATAAAATAAGCCAATTTTAACTTTTTGTTCGCGTAATGTTGGAAACTCATCGCTTACGGCGCGCTGAGCCAGTTGGAAGTCGCTAATCATGCCGTTGGCACAGGTGTATTCAGCTTTAATGCTGTTAACGCCTGCTTTGTATAACCATTCTTGAGTCCACTGACTTAGATCACGGTTACTGGCTTTAGCTAAGCTACCGATAAAGTCATCTAGTTGGGCATTTTGATAACTGAATTCGGTAAGGTACTGCTTAACCCCTTGGCGGAAGGTTTCTTTACCGAGTAAATGACTTAATTGATTTAACGTTGATGCGCCTTTTTGGTAGGTAATCGCATCGATATTATCAAAGGCATTTTGAGTTGTGGCTACAGGCACTTCAATCGGGTGGGTGGTAACCAGTGAATCTAACTCATAAGCGCGTTGCTTGCCTGATGCATAAAAGGTACGCCAGGCATGAGTGAATTCAGTCGCTTCTGCTGTGGCAAGTGTGCCCATAAAGGCAGCAAAACTTTCATTTAACCATAATCCATTCCACCATTTCATGGTGACTAAATCACCAAACCATTGGTGTGCCATTTCATGCATGATAACGCCTGCGAGGCGCTCTTTTTGCGAGGCGGTCATTTTAGCGTTAAATAAGAATCTATCTTCTGAAAAGGTTATCGCTGCAGCATTTTCCATTGCACCATATAAAAAGTCAGGTACTAGGACTTGATCGTACTTTTTGAATGGGTAAGGGATGCCAAAATAACGATCAAAAAAGTATAACCCTTGTTTGGTATAGGTAAACCAGTCTTGTGGAGTGACTTGCTCAGTGACCGACTGACGAGAGAATAATCGCATCGGGTACGGGCCTGTATCATCTTGCCATACATGATATGGGCCAGCATGTAGTGAAAAGTTATATGGGCTTAACTTGGGTGATGCGGGAAATACCCATACATTATCATTACCTTGTGCGCTAATGCTGCTTTCGCGCATTGCACTTATCACTTGCCAATCTTTAGGGGCATGAACGTTAAGCTGGAAACTGGCTTTTAAATCGGGTTGGTCAAATACGGCGAACATCTGCTGCGCTGCAGCCGGTTCAAAATGCGAGTACAAATAGACTTTGCCATCTACCGGGTCAACAAAGCGATGTAACCCCTCACCATTAGTGCTGTGTTCGCGAGTAAACTCAATGGCAATAGTATTTTGTCCTGATTGCAGCAGCGACGGGCTTAAAGTGATATAGCTGCCATTGTATTTAGGGTAGATTTTTGAACCATTAACTATCATAGAGATGATATTCGCTTGGTTTAAATCTAAGGTCAGGTTTTTTGCTGTGCCATTTAATTCGAAATTAACAGTGGATATGGCGCGAAATTGACTTTGTTCACTTAGAAAAAAGGTCAGCTGATAGTCAACATTGCTGATCACCCGAGCGCGTTCACTGGCTTGATACTCACTAATAAAAGGCGTGCCGTCCCGAAGACTGGCGGTTGTTGACGATGTATTCATACAGCCGGTTATTGCCGTGGCTGATACACAAATACCGAGTAGTTTTACTATAAAGGCGTGTCGCAATTTCACTTAATGGTTTTCCTAACGTTGCACAGCAAAAGTTGTTGCAGATATAAGAAAGCCGACATGAATGTCGGCTTTAATAATATATAAATTAAATTTTACATACCTAAGAAAGACTTAGACTTAGTTTTACGAATTTCTTTTTCATCAGACCATTCAATTAAACCTGTTTCCAAGTCCATTAAACGCATGGTCATTTTGTAGTACACATCTTTGGTGCTGCCATCTTGCTTAACTATGCTAGATAAGTTGCCATAAAGCATAAATTGCGCACCAATCTGGCGACCAAACTTAATCGCTGTAGTTGGGTCAACCATACCCGCATTGTTTTGATAATCGAGCTGTTTGCGAACGGCATCTACCTTGGTCATGTCAATAAAACGAAACTTACCAGAGCGAAGTAACTTGTTACTGATGGTGTCGGTAACTGACTCAGTATCGATATGTTCAGAGGTTTTGTTTTTAATTTTGTCGACAAAAATAATTGGACGGTTATTTTGAGTCATCACCACAACCGGTGGGAAGGTCATCATGCTATCAACCATTTTAGCCGCAATAGCTTGTAAATCAGTAGAGCCGAAGTTTTCGTTAACGGTTTCGACTTCTGTAGCGTCGCCATATTCCACTTTGGATTGACAAGCGGCTAGCCCCAACACTGCGGCAAGAACAAATATTAGTTTCATTGGTTTCATAATCAATTCCATAAGTTGGTGGTGCAATTACAGGATTATCGAATAAAAACGGGTACGAGTACCAGTATCTATAACCCAAATTAATGTAGTTTTATCTGATTTAATCTCAATTTTAGTCTTTTGTGTATTATCTAGGCTAATTTCATATTCGCCTGGGTCAACATATTGCCGAGCAATTTGCGCGTTATTAGGCAGGGTTAACCAGCTTCTGCGATCAGCTTGTTCTGTAATAACATTAAAAATTTGCATTGCAATCACGCCAGCATCAATTTGGTCGTTACGGCGCTTACTTTCACTGCGTACGCTTTGTGCCATTTCAGCTTTAGCATAAACCCTTAGCGCCTGTCTCACCAATGCTGCGGGCAAGTCTTCTTTTAACGCATTAATTGCCAGCGCGTCGATATTGGCTATGGTTTCAGCTTTAAGGACGCTGCCAAGCCCCTGAATAGAGACCGGTGCGCTATTATTCATCGCAGGTTGATATGTCGCCAGTGACACGGTTTGCCAGTTACCATCGATGGTAAAGGGTACTGTCAGACTTTGCTTTTCAGGCACAAAACCACGCTCAATTAAAAACACCACTTGGCCTTGTTTTGGGGTGGCTAAAACTGCATCGCCCCAACGGCGTGAAAAATCGTCATATTGTGGCATCGAAAGTTGCTTAGCCAGCCTAACTAAATCCTGTTGTAAGTATTTATTATTAGGTGATATTTGAGCTGCTTTACGGTAATCAATGAAGGCGTCGTTGGGCTCACCGAGTAATTCGTAAAGCAAACCTGTGGTGTAATAACTGTATGCATTTAAAAATGAGCTGGTTACTGTTCCGGCTGATTGGCCTAACTTGTTTACTTCAGCGTCTATTGTGCCGTTTGCCATCGCCTGGACTGATTTTTGTGACTTTTGGTAGCGAGCTTGCTCACTGCTTTGCAATTCATTACTGCGTCTTAATTCTACCATTGCGCCCTGTGAATCACCTGAAAACAGGTAGTTTAAGGCTTGGTACTGGTGCAGCATAATCCGTTCATAGCCTGGGCCGCGATAGGGAATAGCATTATCGTTTAATAATAAACTACTGGCTTTGGAGCCCATGTCAGTGACGCTGATTTTAGCTTTATCATCAAAGGCTTTATAAGCTTCTATCGCTTGTTGGTAATAGTGTTTACTTTGTTCAAAACTGCCATTGATTTGCGCTAAACGTCCAGATTCCTGTGCATATAGTAAGCCGTCATTAGAGTCGATTTCATTAGCAATATCATCAAGGTCAAGTGATGGGATAGGGCTGTTGATTTGTTGTTTGTAAGGGATTATTTGTGATGGATAATTAATGAATATACTGTTGAACGCACAGCCTGATAGAGTCAAACACATCAAGATACTGATAATGGTTGAACGTGGTATCAAGAAAGCATTCAGTTTCATTCATTATCCTTACTGTTAAGTGACCCATTGAAAATTTTAAACGCTAACGTAGATTTAAATATACGCATTTTGCTTAGTTTGTTCGCTCATTAGGCTTCGCTCAAGCAAGGTAATGCCCTGAAGATGGTCAAATTCATGCTGAAAAATGCGCGCAATAAACCCAGTTAAATTTTGAGTCACCAAATTACCATTTAGTTGTTGATATTGCACTTTAATATCCGCATGACGCCAAATATTAATTCGCTGCCCTGGTATAGATAGACAACCTTCATCGGCAGATTCCATTAACTCAGAGGCGGCCAATATAGTCGGGTTAATTACCACAATAGGGGTCATAGTTGGCGCGGTGGGATAACGTTCATTAGGCCTGGAGGCCATAATAAACATCGCCACAGTGCTAAAAACCTGTGGTGCGGCAATGCCTACTCCGTTTGCAGCCGTCATGGTTGCCAGCATATTGGCGGCTAATAATTGAATAGACTGATCAAATAGGGTCACTTTTTCAGCTGTTAAGGTCAAAATATTTTCCCCCGTAACAGCTATTGGCAACAAAATAGCATCAGGCATAAACATCCTTTGCAGATAATATTCGTTAATGTGAGTCAGTATTAGATTTAGCGTTCCAGCTAATTAACCGCATTAGTAATGCGGCGGTGGTGTTTCATCTGCGTGACTGGCCATATTACTGGGTTCAATCGCATGTAATTTATTAACCATTAGCATAATTTGATGTTGCTGGCGCGACACAATATCATTTAACTTAATCACTTCTTGATTCAATTCTTCCAAAGTAATTTCTTGAAACGCCATCTTAGTTTCTAAATCATCAATTTTGGTTAATAACTGTTCCATTCAAACCTCGACAATAATATTTATAAATCCCAGGCTTCTAATAAACCTTGGCTGCTAACACTCATCACTTTGCCAGTGCTGGGCTGGGCGACAGAGTATACTACAGCGCCTCTATTTTGGCTGTTTTTAGTCACCTCAACTTGCCATCTTTGCTGGCGTTCACCAGAGTTGACTTGCCATAAAAATATTTCTTTAGACGGAGTACCGGTTAGCAGCTGAGTATTTTGGTTAACAAAGCGTGCGCTAGACACATTCATTTGGCGACGTTCAATTAACAGTGCACTGATTTTTTTGCCTGAGTTTGATTGCCAAATTGCTGCATTGCCAGTGATATCACCGGCAAAGCTTAGGGTGCCATCACCACTGAGTAAAACTTTAGTAATTCTTGAATCTAATTGCCATTGCTGTAAAGGCTGGCCTGTTTGTGCTTGCCATAAAAGGATTTGTCCATCATTGCCACCACTTAAGGCAACTAATCCATCATCAGAAATAGACACACTGTTCACTTTTTCCTGATGGCCTAAAAACTGGATTAATCCCTGATTATCAGGTTGAAGCGACATGACAGAGCCATCAGCCAAACCGATTAACGCATGACCATTGTTAGCAATAGCGACACTTTGAGCGTAAGCAGGTAATGTCCACCAGCCGACAGAGTGGCCATTATCGATATTCCATATTGCTACAGAGTCACTGGATAAGGTGGCGGCGTAGGCATTGTTAGTTGAAATGGCAGTGTCAAATACATTGCTGCTATTACTTGCACCATGTACCCATTGATACTTGATTGCTTTATCAGCGAGAGACCAGAACTGTACGCCATTATTGGCTGTACTAATTAATGCATATTGACCATCTTTTGATAAGGTGGCGTGGTAACTCGCATCTGAGGTGAGTACCACGGTATTATCAGCCTTAGGTTGGCAAGCAATGAGTAAAATAGAGCAAAAAAACAGCAGTAAAACGCGTAACATGAACTTGCTCCTTAAAAATTTGTCCATAAGGACTCAACCCAATGGTATATCAGAAATAGTTAGTATAAAGTGGCTCACTAACATTAGCCTAATTGTCTCATTACAGACAATGATGTGCTTATTGTAACCACTTAAGGATGCTGAGGAAGCTTTAATGAAATCAATTTATAAATTATCGTTAGTTGCATTAGCCGTTGTTGGTCTAACTGCATGTAACCAGGAAGAAGCTGTAGCGAAAAAAGTTGAGCTTACAACTGAAGCTCAAAAAGAAGCTTACAGTGTAGGTGCATCTATCGGTAAGTACATGTCTGGCCATATCAAAGAACAAGAAGAGCTTGGCTTTGCTGTTGATCGTACTTTGATCATCCAAGGTTTCAGCGATGGTTTAGTTGATACTACTGACTTGACCGAAGAAGAAATGCAAACGGTTTTACAAGGTCTAGACAAAAAATTAAATGACAAGCGTTTAGAGCAAGCTGAAACCTTAGCGGCTAAAGCGATTGAAGAAGGCCAGAAGTTTCTAAGTGACAACCAAGCTAAAGAAGGCGTTGTAACGACAGAATCTGGATTACAGTATGAAGTATTAACTGCAGGTGAAGGCGATAAGCCTGCTGCTGAAGATACAGTAGAAGTGCATTATCGTGGCACATTAACCGACGGTACTGAGTTTGATAGCTCATACACTCGTGGCGAGCCTGCAAAATTCCCGCTTAACCGCGTAATTCCAGGTTGGACCGAAGGCGTTCAGTTAATGTCTGTTGGTGCTAAATACAAGTTTGTTATTCCAGCTGAATTAGCTTATGGCGATCGTGATACTGGTACTATTCCAGCTAACTCGACATTAGTGTTTGAAGTTGAATTAATTTCAATTGAAAAGGCACCTGCTGAAGCGGCTGCAAAATAACTTATTAGCTAATCGTTAATAATTAATATCAAAAATGGGCGCTAATTAGCGCCCATTTTTTTATGTATTCTAGATAGGTATATTTACACAGTATTTCATGATTGAGATAGCGTATTAAATCCATTTTAAGCGATAAAACAAGTACATTTGCATCGCGATTAAGGCTATTAATCCACCACAAAATGCGGCAAATGCCCAACTTGATTCTGCTCCTGGAATGCCGCCGATATTCACCCCGAGTAAACCGGTTAAAAACCCCAGTGGTAAAAAGATCGCAGAAATAAGTGATAAGAAATACAAACGTTGATTGAGCTGCTCGGCTTGTCTTGATTGAAGTTCCTCTTGAGTGAAGCTGGCACGATCGCGTATGGCATCTAAGTCTTCTATCACTCTTATCAGGTTATCCTGAGTTTCCCGCAAACGAATTTTATCTTGCTGGTCAAGTAGCAGGCTGTTTTCATGCAGGATTTTTCCTAATGCTTCACGTTGTGGTGCAAGGTATCTTCTTAACACTACGGTTTGACGGCGTAACTCAGCAATATCTATGCGTAATGACTTATTGGTGTCTGTTACAACTCGCTCTTCTAATTCATCCATCAGTTCTTCAAGTTTGTTAATGTAACCCACTTGGCGCAGCGTAAGGTGATCGACAACTGATAAAATAAACCCGGCACTATCAACAGGCCCTTTGGCTAACTGAATACTGTCAGCCACTTCTGTAATTGATTGTAATTGGCGCTCACAAGTAGAAATAATCCGATGTTCTTCAATATAAATACGTATTGAAACCATGTCCTCAGGATCTGAGTTAGGGTTGAGGTTCACTCCACGTAATGTTAATAAAATACCATTAGCTGAATGCACTACCCTAGGGCGAGTGTCAGACGCCAGTAAGGTATCTCTTTCGGCTTTTTCTAAGTTTTGATTGTTCAACCAATGACGGGCATCGGTTGATTTATATTTTAAATGCACCCAAAGCAAACCATCTTCGGGCTTCCAACTGGCTAACTGCTCTTCTGATAGCGTTTGACCTGCATTTGGGCCAGTTAGCAGTAAACGATAAATAAATCCTTTGTGCATAAGGCATTTCCTTAACGAATTGTATTTGATAATCAATTCTGATGAATTAGGGCTACTTTACGATATATACTGGCAGCGCCCAATAGGTATCGTACTGTCATTTACAGCAAAATATCATTTATGGTTTAAAATAGGTTATAGCAAAATGAGTTATGGCCAATAATTATTAAAAGCCTGAGCATAATTAAGAGTATAAAATGGAATTCGAATTTCGACGTAATCGTCTAGATGACACTGTATTTGCCAGCTTCAGCATGGATCATGAAGTGTTTGGTCGCTGGTTTGCCGAAGAGTTAGGCGCTGATGTGACACGTGCTCAGCAAGTGCTGACTCACATTGCCCAATTAATCGCTGGGGTTAACACCCAATGGCGGGACATTGGTAATGATTTAACCCTTGATGCCGACATTGAGCAGGTCCGTATTTTTGTTAACGCGATTGATTTTGACGAAGAGCATAATCTTGAGGACGGTATGACATTGTATAATGCTGAATCAGAGGGGTATTGTGGCCTAGAAGACTTTGAAAAAGCGCTTAAAAGCTGGTTGGTATTTATTCAAGAATAAATTTTTCAGATTTAATTGGTGTTTGCTGCAGATAGGTTACAAGGTACAAATGTTATTTAAGCGCGCTTTTCAAGCGCGCCTTTTCATCGGATAAGGCATTATATTATACAGAAGCATCAGCTATCGCCTTTGTATTGATTTTAGTTATCGTGAATTAGTCATAAATCAAATTATTACAGTAGCTTATTGGTTTAGGTACCTTACCGCCATCTCTGTACGTGATTTAGCATTTGCTTTGCGCAATAAGTTTTTAACATGCACTTTTACAGTGCCTTCGCTGATATGTAAATCTTCTGAAATCACTCTATTACTTTTGCCTTCGGCCAATTCCTGTAAAATTTGCAGTTCTCGTGGGGTGAGGCTTTCAATCCATCCATTATCATCCGGTGCGGTCTTCAATTCGTATAGATAGGCCTCAACTTCTGCGCTGATCACGCGGTGGCCTGACATGGCCTTTTTAAGCTGCTCTAACAGTAACTCTGGCTCAGTGTCTTTTAATAAATATCCATCAGCACCAGCACGAAGCAGACGAATAACATCTTGTTTCGCATCTGACACCGTTAGAATTACAATGCGAGCGGTTACCCCTTCCTGACGCATGGCATTTAAGGTATCTAACCCCGACATGCCCTTCATGTTTAAGTCTAGCAATATAATGTCCGGCTCATTAGCGCTTAATGCAGTTAACGCATCTAAGCCGGTACCGACTTCACCGAATAGAGTAAAATCTCCATCAGAGGTAATGAGTTGGCAAATACCACGACGAAGTAAGGGGTGATCGTCGACAACGAGTACTGAATATGGCTTACCCATTTAAAGGCTCCTGCTGTGGTGGAAAACTAAGTGTTACTGTGGTGCCGCCAGTAGTGTTAGCACTAAAGGACAGTTGGCCATTTAATTTGCTGGCACGCTCATGCATTATACCAATGCCAAAGTGTTGATCACGCTCTTTTAAATGTGACACACCCATGCCGTCATCTGAAATAGTGATGTTAATTATTGCTGATGATGTTAAGTGACAATCTATCACGATATGTTTTGCTTTGGCGTGTTTAATTGCATTTAACGTGGCCTCACGGGTTAAATGTAAAATATGAATATGTTGTTTTGCTTCAAGTAAATGCGCTGACAATGCATATTGTAAACTCAACTGAATATCTGTTTGGGGCCTTAGCTGATCAAGCATCACTTCTAAGGCGTGGTTTAAATTAGGCTCTTTAATGGTTAAGCGAAAAGTCGATAATAATTCTCGCAGTTGGGCATAGGCAAAGCTGACGCCATCGTTAATTTCAGTTATTTGAAGCTCTACTGCTTCATTACGGCAATTGTCAGGTAATTTTTTACGTAACAAGCTAACCTGGATTTTTAAAAATGATAATAACTGCCCTAAAGAATCATGTAACTCACGGGCAATAACAGCGCGCTCTTCCATTAGCGCGAGTTGTTGCCTTTGTTCTGTCGCATTATGGATAGTAATTGATCGTGCTAGCATCACCGCAAAATTAATAAATAAGGGTGTATTGAGCTTATGTGTGGAAATGACTTCTAAATAGCCCTGGCGGGTTTGCTCTAATTGTAGCGGAAAACACACGCTATTTTGAGGTGTCGAAGGCCAACCTTTACTGGCCTCAATAACGTCTTGAGATTGGTCTTCATGTTCAATGACTAATCTTAAAAAGTCTAATTTTTCATATGTTTGAAGTTGATCTAACGCTGACTTTAGTGCTTTGTAGTCAAGCCGGTCTGAATGCAACATAATCAAGTTATCATATAAGAAATAGAGTTCATTGTTGGCACGTGTTAGCGCTAAGGTCTTATCAGATACCTGTTGTTCAAGATCTTGATATAAATTTGATAATTCTGAGGCCGTTTTTTTCAGTGCATTACTTAATGCCGTTAGCTCTATGTAATCCGTTTTAGGCATATCGACATCGAAATTACCTTGTGAAATAGTAATTGCACTATCCATTAATAATTGCAGCGGTTTTACCACTCGCCTGCGGGTAAACATAACGGCAATAGCGGCAACGATTAACATTAATGTCAACCCAATAACTTGACTCAGGACCAGTAACCTCAATTTATCGGCGGAAAAACGTTCGATTTCTAATACCAGAGTATCGACGGTATCAACAAAATCGGTTAACGCTTCACTATAAAGCTTGGTTTCACCAGTTTCTGCATAGGTTCTCATTAACTGCCATTTATCTATCACTAGTAAGTACTGTTTTGATAAGGTTTTTGGGCTGTACCATGCGAGGGAATTTTGCAGTTCATTTGAGTTGAGAGTGTTTTCAAACTCTTCAATTTTGGCGTTGACTTGGTCATTTTCTGTGTTGGCAGATAGCAATAGTCGATAACTTTGCATACGTAATGAACCTGAGGCATTGATTGCTCGGGCATCACCAATGCTGAATGATAAATTAATAATTGAGTACACAGCTAAACTTGAAGAAAGTAAGATTAGCACTAACATTACTCCCAGTATCGTAGAGGTTAAACTACCGCGTTTTAACATTTTCGATCCATTTTATGACGTTTTTCAGCTGAATTAGTGTGACATGTTTATCTACTTAAAACACCACTGAAACTCAGGTAAAAAGAGAGTTCTACATTAGCTAGCGCTTTAATACATTAACAGAATTGAAAAAATGTGAGATACAACACGTTCACATATTGATCTGGCGCATACTTCTATCTCTATACCCCGAAAGGGGTATTCTTAATTAAGGCTTAAATAGCTAATTTTGACCTTGGAAAGATCGTGGTTATAAATTAATTATAAAGTAACACGGAGTGAAGGTGATGAAGATGAACATAACAAATACTGTATTAAGTGCAGTCATTGCGACCAGCTTTTTAGCTGCTGGTGCAATAGCAAGTGATAAGACTGAACCCCGCAGTGAAGTATATAAAGATAAGTATTCTGCTCAGTATCAGTCTTGGCATGATACTAGCGAAAGTAAAGAAATTGTTGATATGTTGGAAGAAGTACCTAGCTTAGTGGTTTTATGGGCAGGTTACGGTTTCGCAAAAGATTATAATGCGCCACGCGGTCACCATTATGCGGTCACTGACGTCACTAACACATTACGTACTGGCGCCCCTAAAAATGCTGAAGACGGCCCAATGCCGATGGCATGTTGGAGTTGTAAAAGTCCAGATGTTCCCCGTGTAATCGAAGAGCAAGGCGAAGATGGCTATTTTGCGGGCAAATGGGCTAAAGGCGGACCTGAAATTGTTAACACAATCGGTTGTAGTGACTGTCATGAAAAAGGATCGCCTAAATTACGCATCTCTCGTCCATATGTCGATCGTGCATTAGGTGCAATTGGCACACCTTTTGATAAAGCATCACGTAAAGATAAGCAATCTATGGTTTGTGCGCAGTGCCATGTAGAGTACTACTTCGAGAAAACAGCGGATAAACCAGGTTTTGTGAAGTTCCCGTGGGATATGGGAACTACTGTTGAGCAAATGGAAGTTTACTACGACAATATGGAGTTCTCTGATTGGACCCATGCTGTATCTCGAACTCCTATGCTTAAAGCACAGCATCCAGGTTATGAAACTTGGAAAGCAGGTGTGCACGGAAAAAACAACGTAACCTGTACAGATTGTCATATGCCTAAAGTGGCTAAAGCAAATGGTAAAGGTAAGTTTACCGATCACAAAGTGGGTAATCCGTTTGACCGTTTTGATGAAACCTGTGCTACCTGCCATAGCCAAAGCAAAGAGTTCATGGTTAATTTAACTAATGAACGCAAGCAAAAAGTAGGTGAACTTAAAGCCAGTGCTGAAGCACAATTAGTTAAAGCTCACTTTGAAGCAAAAGCGGCTTGGGATGCGGGTGCAACTGAAGCTGAAATGAAGCCTATTCTTATGGATATCCGTCATTCACAGTGGCGTTGGGACTATGCAACTGCATCACATGGTGTAGCGGCTCACGCAGCTGATGAAGCGTTACGTATTTTAGGCACCGCGGTTGATAAAGCGGCTAATGCACGTATTAAGCTTGCTCATCTATTGGCGGCTAAAGGTGTTAAGCAACCCATTGCTTATCCTGACACGTCGACTAAAGCAAAAGCGCAAGCAGCATTAGGCATGGACATGAAAACAATGAATGCAGAAAAAGAAGCATTCAAGAAAAATCTAGTGCCTAAATGGCAAGAAGAAGCAAAAAAACGCGAAGCGACTTATAAGTAAGTTGTAAGTTTACTCGAGGCAACTTTGAAGAGTTAACTTGAATTAGCTAAATGCTTTAGTAAAGCCCTCGAAAGAGGGCTTTTTTTATGCGGTTTATCACTTGGCTAACACTAATCTTTTCTTCGCTCATTTCATCGTAGAGCTGCACCAATATTAAGCGGCCTAGTTTTTAGTGCACCATTATGGTGCTAAATTGTCGCTATTTTTATTGAAAATTTACTCTATTTCTATTTAAAACATTAACTTAAAAAACTGGCCTGATGATTGAATCTGTTTTATCAACAAATATATAACAAATTCATATTTTATTAATTTTTGGAGGTCGGGATGAAACTCGTCAGCGCAATCATCAAACCATTTAAATTGGATGATGTCCGTGAAGCAATAGCTGGTATGGGCATTGAGGGTATGACAGTTACTGAGGTGAAAGGTTTTGGTCGTCAAAAAGGTCACACTGAGCTTTATCGTGGTGCTGAATATCAAGTGGATTTTTTACCTAAAGTAAAATTAGAAATAGCCACTAAAGAAGAAAACCTAGATATGTTAATTGAGGCTATTACCACTGCAGCGCATACCGGCAAAATTGGTGACGGTAAGATTTTTGTAACTAATTTAGAACAAGCCGTGCGTATTCGTACCGGTGAAGTTGATAACGAAGCATTATAAGGGGCAATGATAATGGAAGAATTAGCAAAATTAGGACTAACTGTTAGCGAGTTACGCTTTGCATTAGATACCTTCTATTTTTTGATCTCTGGTGCATTAGTGATGTGGATGGCAGCAGGATTTGCCATGTTAGAAGCTGGCTTAGTTCGTTCAAAAAATACCACTGAAATTTTAACTAAAAACGTATGTTTATATGCAATCGCTTGTGTAACCTACTTACTTGTTGGATATAACATCATGTATGTCGACAATACTGAAGGCGGTATTATTCCTTCGTTTGGAGCATTAATTGGTTCGCAAGCTGCTGATGCTGACCACGCACTAGAGTCTGACTTTTTCTTTCAAGTTGTGTTTGTTGCTACCGCGATGTCGATTGTATCGGGTGCGGTTGCAGAGCGCATGAAGTTATGGGCTTTCCTGGCATTTTCAGTGTTTATGACGACGATTATTTATCCTGTTGAAGGCTATTGGACTTGGGGCGGTGGATTTTTATCAAAAGCTGGTTTTGTTGATTTTGCGGGCAGTGGCATAGTACACATGGCGGGTGCAGCAGCGGCTGTTGCAGGTGTATTATTACTGGGTGCTCGTAAAGGTAAATATGGTGCTAACGGCCAGGTTAATCCAATTCCAGGATCTAACTTACCAATGGCTACTTTAGGTATGTTTATTCTGTGGATGGGCTGGTTTGGCTTTAACGGTGGCTCACAGTTATTGGTGTCTGATGCTGAAAATGCGTCAGCCGTGGCTAAGGTTTTCGTTAACACTAACTCCGCCGCTGCATTCGGTGCTATAGCCGCCTTGATTGTGTGTAAAGTGGTGTGGGGTAAAGCTGATTTAACTATGATATTAAACGGTGCTTTAGCAGGTCTTGTGGCAATTACGGCAGATCCATTATCGCCTTCACTTGTTATGGCTGGTGTCATTGGCTTAGTTGCTGGTGGTGTGGTTATTTTCTCGATTATTGGTTTTGACCGTATCAAAATTGACGATCCAGTGGGCGCAATCTCAGTTCATGGTGTAGCAGGTCTATTAGGGCTGATGCTAGTGCCATTATCAAATGCTGATGCAAGTTTTGGATCGCAGTTATTCGGTGCAGCAGTTATCTTTGGCTGGGTATTCACAGCGTCACTTTTAGTCTGGTTTGTTCTCAAAGTGACTATGGGTATTCGTGTTAGTGAAGAGGAAGAGTATGTCGGTATGGATGCATCTGACTGTGGTATTGACGCTTATCCTGAGTTTGTTAGCGTAAAAAACGGTAGCTAATTTTACAAGCGTCGTAATATTTAAGCAGAGTCCTTTAGGGCTCTGTTTTTTTATGTGCTAGATTTATTGTTTATGACATCATTTGAGACGGCCTATGAATACCTTCAATCACTTTATGACTTTTACGGTAATCGCGATAAGTTCTATGGTCAGTTATTCACTTAGTGCAGGGCAAGTTGTAGTAAGAAAGTCATCTGAACAATTTGATGCTTTTGCCGTTCGCGATCAAATTGCTAAAGAGTTCGAATGGCAAGAGGCGCTCAGAATGCAGCAGCAAATTGAAATTTTACAGGCCCTGCCAGTGGGCTGTATTCCATTTGCTTTGCCGTATCGATATTTTAGCTGTAATGGCTTTGCTTATCGTCCGTATGACTATCAAAATAAAGAGTTATTTATTAAAATAGATCCGCCTAAGCATCCAGCACAACCTAAATAGTACTCTGTTAATCTGAGTTGAACTGGTGGATGCCCGTTGTTAAATTTACGTCTTTTTGGCTGAAAAGGGTTTACTTGACTAAACTTATCTTATTCGTATTTCGATTAAGAGGGTTGGGTTATGTGGTCTATTACCTTTCAAAAGTACGTCAATCCTATTACTGGCTTACATCAACTTAAGCAAAGAGTGTTACCTATATTGGTAATGTTTGCACTTTTTTGGCCACTGTCTGGCTGTCAGTCCACGTCTGTTTCAGTAGAGCCCATTGATGTGGAATCACTATTTCATGACGAGCTATTTACCACAACTGAGATCATCTCACCTGAGCAAATTTATAGCTTACCTTCTTCTTATGTCGCCCAAATAAAGCAAGTTTATTCAAGAGACAATGCCACTCAACATCGAAAAATGCCTATTCACCAGTGGCTGGCCCAATATATTGGAGCGCAAAATGGCGGCTTTGAATACCGAGACCATTACACACGCCCTGCCAGTGAAACGGCCATTAATCGGCAGGGCAACTGTATGTCGCTGGTGGTATTATCAGCCGCATTAGCGGATGTGTTTAATATACCTGTAGAATTTCAAGATATTGATGTTGAGCCTGTTTGGGATAGGCGAGGCGGATTTTATCTTGTAAATGGCCATGTGAATTTATTCTTAGTCGCCGCTACTGATGCTAATACTGTTTCATTTCGTGACAGCAAGATATTAGTTGATTTTCTACCTGAAAGGGCAGTACGTGGTTTTGGTCAAAAACGAGTCAATAAGCAAACCTTGACCGCAATGTATTACAACAATATTGCCGCAGAAGCATTGGTGGAGCAACAGTATGACTTAGCTTATGCCTTGATTAAACAAGCGATTAGAATGGATCCTAGGTTTGTAGCCAGTATCAATACACTCGCAGTGATATATCGACATAAGGGCGACGATAAAAAAGCTGAACAAGCATATCAAGCTGCGTTGTCGGTCGATAATCAAGACATGACGACTTTATTTAATTTAGCCTTGATTCTGGGTGAGCAAGATAGGTTAGATGAATGGGCGGCTGTACATAAAATTTTAGAGTTACAGAGAATCAACAACCCATTTTATTATTATGATATGGCGCAGCAAGCCTATTTTGAGCAGCATTACCAAGAGGCGGTGGTCTGGTATAAAAGAGCACTCGAAAAGGCAGATTATCGGCATGAGTTCTACTTCGGTCTATCAAAGACCTATTGGGCAACGGGTGAGCGAGGTTTAGCGCAAAAGAATATGCAAAAAGCATTGGCATTAACGGGGGATATCGATGATAAACGTCGATATCAAAATAAGCTGCAGGCAATGAAAAGTTGGTAAGAATATAACTTGAGCATAAAAAAGCTGTGCTCAAGTTGTATTGAGTCGCTTTAGATCAGGATGTTAGTGTTCAACATACTGAGTGTTATATGTACCTTGCTCTGCATCAAGTAATATTTGCTGATAAAGGTTACTCTGTTTTAGTTGGGCTATTGCCTCATCAACTAAAATGGCAGTTTGTTGATCATGACAAGCAATATAGCGAGGAGCAGAGTCGAACAGGATTACCTGAGTAACTTCGTAAGGGTGTTTGATTTTGTGTTGAATTTTATGACGGTAATAATCAAAAATACGCTGCTCTAAAATAACCATTTGCGTATGCTCGCCAAATAACATTAGCACCTGACTTTGTTGACTAGCAATTTCAGTATAATCTTGGTGTTGTTTTGATACTTCGATAAATTCATCCCCCAAATATTGACTGGCATTTTGGAAACTGATCAAAGAGTATTTTTTGAGATCGCTAATGGTGTCGATTTTGAGTTTGTTCTTGGTTAAATAAAACAGGCTATTTTGATATTCGATTAAACTTTGAGTCAGAAATAAGCCATCATCAGTAGCTGGTGCATTAATAATACAATCGACTTGTTTGGTTTTTACTAATCTCAATGCCCGTAGGTTAGTTGCGTAAGTAATACTCCCTAACTTAAGGTGGCTCATCTGTAATGCTGAAGCTAATAAGTGATATTGTAGCCCGCCTTTTTGATCGACAAAAAAGTAAGGTTCAATACTGCTACTGGTTGTAAAAGTAATTGGTATATTGTTTGATCTAGGTTCAGCCGCATCGACACCAGCCAAGCTAACATCAGTAAGGTCTTCACCAGTATAGGTCAATTCAGTTGAGCAAAGTGTGGGAGAAATTTGCATGAGAGTACACAGACAGATTAATGACCCCAAATGGCTTAGTTTACTGCGCGGTTTAAGGGCGCGACTTAGTAATCTCAAATTATTTCACCTTATAAAACTGCATCGTTACCTGTAAAGTTTATTGAGTAACTATTATTCAGATGTAACTGGAGTATAACAAGCTCATTATGATCCTGCAGAAGATATTTTATGGTGTTATTTTTTGATGAGATTAACAAATCTAAAAATGAGATGAAGTAAATTATATCTTTAATATAAACAATGGTATAAAAACAATATTTTTATATTTGAATAGTTTATTGATTTGTTGATGGATAGTGGGTAAATTTTAATGTCATGTTTATGTAAATACCATTCATTTGGGACAATTTTTTGCAAAACGATTGAAATTTAGCCTGCAAGCCGGAGTTGTATTATATGTATTATCAAAATGATGATGTGCGCATCAATGAAGTCAAAGAGTTACTTCCTCCTATAGCCATTTTAGAGCGATTTCCGGCATCTGAAAATGCATCTGAAACGGTATTTACTGCGCGCAATAGTATTCATAATATCTTGGCTAGAAAAGATGACCGCTTACTCGTGGTGATAGGGCCCTGTTCAATCCATGACACTAAAGCTGCACTTGAATACGGCCAACGTTTAGCTATTATGCGCGAAAAATATGCCGATGACCTTGAAGTGGTTATGCGAGTGTATTTTGAAAAACCACGGACAACCGTTGGTTGGAAAGGTCTCATTAATGATCCTTTTATGGATAACAGCTTTAAATTAAATGATGGGCTGCGCACTGCACGTAAACTGCTGGTTGACTTAAATGATCTTGGTATTCCCACAGCTGGTGAATATTTAGATATGATTACCCCGCAATATGTGGCTGATATGATGTGTTGGGGCGCTATTGGCGCACGTACTACAGAATCTCAAGTTCATCGTGAGCTGGCATCAGGATTGTCATGCCCAGTCGGTTTTAAAAATGGTACTGATGGCACCATAAAAGTGGCCATAGATGCGATTGGAGCAGCTAATGCCCCGCATCATTTTTTATCTGTTACCAAGTTTGGTCATTCTGCTATTGTATCTACCAAAGGAAATCCTGATTGTCATATCATTTTACGCGGAGGTAAAAAGCCTAACTACAGCGCAGAAGATGTCAGTAAAATCCAATCACAACTTATCTCTTCTCAATTAGCTGACAATATTATGATCGACTTTAGCCATGCCAATAGTGCTAAGGATTATAAACGTCAGATGCTAGTTGCTGAAGATGTCGCAGCTCAGATTGCTGCAGGTAATCATGGTATTTTTGGTGTGATGGTTGAAAGCCATCTAGTTGAAGGACGCCAGGATATCGTTGATGGCAAAGTTGCATGTTACGGTCAAAGTGTCACCGACGCATGTATAGGGTGGCAAGATACCGAAGCGCTTTTAGCCACGCTTAGCAACAGCGTAATAAAACGAAGAGGCTAAAAAGAGGATTTAATTTAAGGCTTAATAAATATGGCGCCTTACGCGCCTTATTTTTTAATGCTTTGTGTCAAATACTCATTTGCTTTGGCAAGTGTTCCAAATGCTAAAATGAGATTGTTACGCCCTTTGTCTTGTAATTCAGGGTTATTTGACTCTATCATCATCCAAACCCATGTTTGAATTAACTGTAGTGGAGGGTATTTTATATTCTCACTGTCTAGCATAAAGCTTCCTACCAATCATATTCAATTAACGATTACGCCATTAGCTTATGGTGCTAATTCTTTTGGGTAACCTAGTACGGTTAAAGAGTAACAAATTCTGATCTTAGAAATAACTCTTATTCGAGTCAAAAACCGCTAAAAGGCAATTTATTTTCAATTAACTAGTATTTTTGGAGTGCTTTAATTTAATTTAGTAGGTTAAAAGTACTGCTTTAATCGATTTAATAGTGTCATGCTGCTTTCGTTTGAGATTGTTTCTGAATATTTTAAATTATGCAGATTATTCTTATATGACGAATTTTGCATTTGTTAACATCATTGCTGTGAGTGCGGTGTTACCATGCCCACAGAGGAAATCGTCTCTATCTCAATATTTATCGCCCTTGATTAATTGGAGCTATTTATGCGGCCATCCGCTTATTTTGAAGGACCTGTAGGGAAACTTAATTGGACAGTATTAGGTATGCTTTGGCCTTATTTATTAGAATTTAAGGGGCGTATTTTTTTAGCTATGACCTGCTTGGTTGTGGCGAAGTTGGCCAGCGTGGGTTTACCGTTTATTTTAAAAGAGTTAGTCGATACGCTTGATAGTAATACTTCAGCTGCAAATGTCATTGTCGCCGCTCCAATCGCATTAGTGCTCGCATATGGTGCAATCAGATTCCTCAACGTGGTGATCGGTGAAATTCGTGACACGCTTTTCGGCCGAGTAACAGAAAGAGCCATGCGGCGATTAGGTTTGGCTGTATTTGAACATTTGCATCGATTAGATTTAGATTTTCATTTAGATCGTAGAACCGGTGGTTTATCCAGGGATATTGAACGCGGTACAAGCGGTGTAAGCTTTTTAATGCGTTTTATGGTATTTAATATTGTACCGACCTTGCTGGAAATCACCTTAGTGATTGGTATTTTTTTCTCCCAATATGGGATTAGCTTTGCGTTAATAACACTTGTTTCTGTAGTGGCTTATATTGGCTATTCGGTTATGGCGACTGAGTGGCGTACTGAATTTGTACGAGAAGCCGCTAGGGCAGATTCTTTATCTAACACCCGTGCTATTGATAGTTTATTGAATTATGAAACAGTTAAATATTTCAATAATGAAGCCCATGAGGCCGCGCGTTATGACTCTGCTCTTTCTGAATGGGAAGTGGCAAAGCGAAACAACCGTTTATCATTATTTGCCCTAAATGCTGGACAGGCGTCGATTATAGCGATTGCGATGACAGCCATGATGTGGCTTGCTGCTGTCGAGGTGACTGAAAAAACCATGACAATTGGTGATTTTGTACTGATTAATGCCTTTATGATGCAGCTATTTATTCCACTTAATTTTTTAGGCTTTGTTTACAGAGAGATCAGAGGTGCACTGGCCAATATTGAACGTATGTTTGATATTTTGGATAAACAACCTACCGTAGTTGATAGGGAGCACGCCAGTGATCAACCCCCAGAGCTAGGTAAGATTAAGTTTGAGAATGTCAGTTTTCAATATGATGAAAGGCAAATATTAAATAATGTTAGTTTTGAAGTTCCTTTAGGTAAAAAAGTGGCTGTGGTTGGTGACAGTGGGGCCGGTAAATCGACCTTGATTAAATTACTGTTCCGCTTTTACGATGTTAATAATGGCCGTATTACCATAAATGATGTTGATATTCGCGATATGACTCAACAAGCATTAAGGCGCGCTATTGCGATTGTTCCCCAAGATACAGTGTTATTTAATGATTCTTTATTTGAAAATATTCGCTACGGTAGACCCAATGCAACCCAAGTTGAAATAGAGCAAGCCGCTGAACTCGCTCATTTGAGTGAGTTTATTAATGTGCTCCCTAAGCAATGGCAAACCAAAGTTGGTGAGCGTGGATTAAAGTTATCTGGTGGGGAAAAACAACGGGTCTCTATTGCACGCGCAGTATTAAAATCTGCGCCCTTTTTAGTATTCGATGAAGCAACATCATCTTTGGATAGCCGCTCTGAAAAAGCCATTTTAAACGCTCTACGTGATGCAGCTAAAGGACATACAAGTCTAGTGGTAGCACATCGTTTATCAACAATTATCGATGCTGATATGATAGTCGTATTAAGCAAAGGGCAAATAGTTGAAACAGGCACCCACGCGGAATTGATCAACAACAAAGGCTTGTATGCACACTTATGGACTATTCAGAATGAACAAACTTAAACAGCCTCTTTCCATTATGTAAACGGTATTAATCATTGGCTTACATTTGTTTTTGCGTTGTATTAACTTACGGAAAACCAGCTATTTAGGTGATAATGTGCCTTGTGTTCAAAACAATTAACAAGTTTGCTATGAAATAGGTTAAACGTGTTAGGTTTAGCAAATTGAACGTATTTGACAACCCGAGTGAGGTTAAGTTGAATTGTTAACCTGTTGCAAGAAACTAGGTATAACTAGTGTTTATTAATAGTGTTTGAGTATAATTAACTCAACTATTTACCAGGATTATGGTTTGTTTATTAAAAAGCCGCACACTAGATTTGGATGGTTTGACAGCATGTCTCAAGTGCTTTTTTTTAAATGCTAGTGTTAAAATGCTAGTGTTAAAACGCTAATAACATATGGAGGTGGCTGATGCAGAATATTCTTTTAATCGCAGCCTTAGAAGGTACTCAACACCAAGTGAGTACAGATTGGTTTGCTATTGTTGCTATGTTAAAAGCGCGTGAATTATCAGATGATGAAATTAACCGTGTTTATAATGAATTGTGTGCAGGATTAAGAGTGACAACACGTGGGGTAACATTAGCGAAGCAGTCTATTAATGAAATGGACAAGAAAATTATTAAGCAATCTGAAAATAAGGATTTGCTGATATAGGTTTGTATTTAGAGAAGCTCGACTTAAGGCTTTAGTTGGAGAGTGAGTGCTGAAATATTTAGTAGTTACCAATAGTGCTTAGGAGTTATCAATAGAGCTATTTTTTTTGCCAACCAATACAAACCAGTTTTATTAAGGTATCGGGCTCTGTTAATGGAACAAGCCTAATAATTTTACCTTGTTCAAAACACACCATCTCGCCTTCAATTTCAGTCAGACGATCGCAATTTTTACAGCTGTAACTTGCTGTTTTTCCTTTCATTGCAGTTTGAACGTTCTTTAAATTCAAGATTGTATCCTTTAAAGCATTTTTATCGACTTTTAGTCACTATCTGGTAGTCGCTATCAGCTAGTCACTATCAGCTAGTCACTATAGGTGATGCATCTTACACTTTACCTCTGTAATGTGATCTATGCATCACCTTCTAGTCTAACTGATAATCAAAAAGCTTTAAAGTAATACTTTGGGACTGTATTCGAATAGCTTAATTAATCAGATGCTTATAATGTTTATCTAGAGAAACGGAAACACCACTAGAAATTACAATGTGTGCATGTTTTCGCGTCAATTGTCTCGCATCGTTAACACCGCAGGAGTGAGCTATCATTGTTAAATCATAATGTAAGAAATGATTGTAGTTGGCTACACGAGTCGATTTATCTTTGGGGTCGAGTCCTCGCTGCAATCGCTTATCGTGGGTGGTGATACCTGTCGGACAAGTATCTTTATTGCATTGTAGTGATTGAATACAGCCCAACGCAAACATGTTACCTCTGGCTGATGCGATAAAATCTGCACCTGTAGCGAGTGCCCATGCAACATAAGATGGCATGACTAACTTTCCAGTCGCAATAATTTTTATCCGCTGACGTAGCCCTTTTTGAATAAGTAAGTCGACTAACCTTGGCAGGCTTTCTCGCAGTGGTAAGCCAACATTGTCCATTAGAGCTTGAGGCGCGGCACCTGTTCCACCATCTGCGCTGTCTAAGGTGAAAAAGTCTGGTGCATGCTCAAACCCCCTTAGAGCAATTTCTTCACACATATCTTCAATCCAGGTGATATCGCCTATAACCGCTTTGATACCAGTTGGTTTCCCTGTTGCATTTCTCACTTGGGCAACCATGTCTAAAATATCTGCTACGCAGGTAATTTCAATATGACCGTTAGGGCTGATAGAGTCCTCTCCAATGGGAATCCCCCTAATATTAGCTATTTCTTCAGTGACTTTTAGGCCTGGAAGTATACCGCCTTTACCTGGTTTAGCACCTTGGCTGAGTTTAATTTCAAACATTTTAACTTGTGGGTTAGCTGCTACTTGTTTCAATTTTTCGTTATCAAGGTGACCTTCTGCATTACGTACGCCATATTTTGCGGTGCCAATTTGAAATACTAAGTCACAATTACCTTTAAGATGATGTGGGCTTAATCCCCCTTCACCAGTATTTAACCAGCAGCCTGCTTTTGCTGCACCGTGGGATAATGCGGTTATTGCAGGTCTTGATAATGCACCAAAGCTCATGGCTGAAATGTGGCAAATTTTGTCTGTGGTATAGGGCACATCACATTGCTCGCCAACCGTTACTGTGGCTGGTGCAACATGAATGTGATCACTGATAGGAAATGCTGAGTTGAGAAATAAAATACTGCCCTGTTTATCTAATGGCTGAGTAGAGCCAAAAGCAATGGTGCGCTCTACGTTTTTTGCTGCTCGATATACCCAGCTGCGTTCAGCGCGATTAAAAGGTAACTCTTCGCGGTCGTTAGCAAAAAAGTATTGTCTAAAAAACTCACCTTGTTTCTCAAATAAATAACGAAATCGACCAATAACGGGATAATTATGCCTAATAGCTTGTTTTGTCTGAAGTTTATCAGCGATGTACATATACACTACACCAATGATAACGGCCCAAAATAGCATTAGAAACAGGCCTGCGAACAGATCTATCCCCCATAAAATCCACGGTTGCAATTGCATGTATTATCCTTAAATTAAGCGAGTTAAATTTGTCTCAACAGATTGATTAGTCAATATAGTTGAAGATTACCTACTACCGTTGAAACTTATACTGAGTATCAAGAATAAGATCAATCTAGCTGAAATAACGAGTTTATGACTAGTCAAAACAACTAAATGAATAGTCTAAAGCTTAACAATATTCATTCGATGCAGTAATCGAAACGTTAATCTATGCCGTTAAATAAAGTATCTGATGCTAATGTTGAGTGTAAGGGTGATTTTTAAAAATATCACTTTAGGTTAATTTTTATTCGTCGATAAAGAGATATAGATTTCAAAAATGGAGCAGGCTTCATGGAAATTAAACCCAATAGAAATATGACCCAGTTTACATCATTGTCAAAAAATACAGAGAAAGATAAACAGGCTGTTGATAACGTCAGTAATCAGGGTGTGCAGTCAGAGGTTAAGCAAGCCAATATGTCTGTTAGTCAAATAACTAAGCGATTAATGAATGGGCAAATACTGGCGGCACAGGAGAAAGTGACGTTATCTTCCGGAGATCAATCACTGGCATTGTTATATCGCAGTGCCATTGATGCCATAGATGCTGAGCTTGATTTAGTCTTGGGTGAAAATAAACCCTCCAAATCAATGGAGGTTGAAGTTGATTACTCGCCTACAGCCACAGCAGATCGAATAGTACAATTTGCCACAGGTTTTTTTGGCTTATATCAGCAACAAAACCCCGAAGATGATTTCGAGACTCAGCTTAATAGCTTTATGGATAAGATATCTAAGGCGATAGATGACGGCTTTGGACAAGCCAAAGCCATATTGTCAGGTTTGAAAGTGCTTCAAGGCGATATTGTCGCTGGTGTGGATAGCACCTATGAGCATATTCAAAGTGGATTAGCTAAGTTTAAGTTAGACATGTTACCTTCTACTAAAGACGCAAAAGAATAAGGGTGTGTTATGTGGGTAACTGGTGAAGTAATTGAGCGAATTGATTGGAATGAAAAGCTTTTTTCCTTAAAGATTAAAGCGCCTGTTGAACCTTATATCGCAGGGCAGTTTATTAAGTTAAGCCAAATCCGAGATGAAAAACGTATTGCTCGGGCATATTCAGTGGTTAACCCACCAGGCAGCGATTATGTCGAAATATTAGCTGTAGCTGTTGAAAATGGTCAATTGTCACCCGATCTGCAATCACTTAACCCCGGTGACACAATTGAAGTGACACCCAAGGCGACCGGATTCATGACCCTAGATGAAATTCCCCATGGTGCACTGCAAGGTAAGCATTTGTGGTTAATTTCTACTGGCACCGCTGTTGGTCCCTTTATTTCAATGTTGTTAACTGACGAGCCCTGGCAGCGATTTGAAAAAGTTGTTTTGGTCTATGGTGTACGCTTAGCCTCGGATTTAGCGTATTTAGAATCTATTAAGCAGCTACAAGCAAAATATTCTCAACAATTTCACTTTATTCCTATTGTTACCCGTGAATCCTACGAAGATGCGTTAATGTGTCGCATTCCCGATGCGATTAATAATGGTCTGTTACAACAAAAAGCGTCATTAACGATTAATGCAGAAGACTCTCAAGTGATGATTTGTGGTAATCCTGGGATGATTTCTGATGCACAAACCGCACTATTAGAATTAGGGTTAACTAAAAACCTAAGAAGGGCTCCTGGGCAAATAACAGTAGAGAAGTACTGGTAATAAGCCACAGTGTTATATGCTTGCAGTACTGAGCGAGATCTAAGTCAATATCAATACAAATTTAATAAAATGCGCTTGCTCCTTTTGAGCTGATCATTTACCCTTGTCGCGATTGATAACTATTATCATTGTTAGTTGCTTTTGGCAGTTTAAATCAACCAAGGAGAATGTGGAAATGAAAATGGTACAAGGCACTGCGATTTTAGGTTTAGCATGTTTAGCCAGTTCTGCAATGGCGGATGAGGCGTTAACTGTATATTCATATCGACAAGCATTTTTGGTTGAACCTATCCTAGAGCAGTTTACTCAAAGTACTGGTATTCAGGTCAATGTTGTATTTGCTAAAGATGGTATTGCAGAACGGATTGAACGTGAAGGCCGTTTGTCTCCAGTTGATGTTGTATTAACCTCTGACTTTTCTCGTTTAATGGAATTAGTTGAAAAAGATCTTGTCTCTCCAGTTAATAATGATGTGATTAATAGCAATATTCCTGAGGTTTATCGTTCACCTACGAATGATTGGTATGCACTAACTATGCGCGTACGTAATGTGTATTCTTCAAAAGAGCGCACCGGCAAGATTGATATCGATTATGAAGACCTAGCTAAACCGGAATACAAAGGTAAAATTTGTACTCGTAGTGGTAAGCACCCATACAATGTCGCTTTGGTTGCCTCTATGATCGCACATCATGGCGAAGCAGAAACTAAAACCTGGCTTTCAGGCGTCAAAGCTAACCTAGCGCGCAAACCCCAGGGTAATGATCGCGACCAAGTGTTAGCGGTTAAAGAGGGAATGTGTGATGTTGCTATTGGTAATAGTTATTACTATGGCAATATGATGATGGACGAGAATCAAAAAAGCTGGGCTGAAGCCGTTGAGATAAACTTCCCTAATCAGGCTAACAGAGGTGCACACATCAACGTATCTGGTATGGCGCTAGCTAAGTTTGCGCCAAGCAAAGATAATGCAATAAAATTAATGGAGTTTTTAACCTCTAATGTTGCTCAGCAAGCCTATGCGGACGTTAACATGGAATATCCGGTTAAAGCTGATGTGAAGCCATCAAAACTTGTGGCATCATGGGGCGAATTTAAAGCAGATTCACTTCCTATTTATAAATTGGCTGAAAATCATCAAGCTGCAGTGAAGCTACTTGATGAAGTAAAATTCGACCTTTAATATCAATATTGATATTACGCCAGTTTTTGCATTGTCACTCAATACGGTGTCGAGGATTGCACCGTATTGATTTAACTGGATAGTTGTTATGATTTTAGGTTTATCCAGAAGCTGGTCGCTTACTGGTTACTTAATAGCGGCGGTGATCACACTGCCGCTTATTGCATTAATAGTGCAAGCCACATTTCCAGATGAAGCCGTTTTTAAGCATCTGTTTGATACCGTACTTCCAACCTATATTGCTAATAGCTTATTGCTTATGCTGCTGGTGGGTATTGGCTCGCTAGTCATTGCCGTCCCTGCAGCATGGTTTGTTGCCCGTTGTGAGTTTCCTGGGCGTCGATATTTTCAATGGTTATTGCTATTACCTTTGGCTATGCCAGCCTATATAGTCGCCTATGTTTATACTGATATGCTGGACTATGCAGGTCCTGTACAACGTGTCCTAAGAGATTTTTTTCAGTGGAGTTCTCCACACGATTACTATTTTCCTGCTATTCGAAGTCTAGGTGGTGCAGCGATCATGTTATCGTTAGTGCTGTTCCCTTATATCTATTTATTGGCTCGTACTGCTTTTATGGAGCAGTCTTCTAGTTTATTACATGCATCACGGATTATGGGCTCTAACCCTTGGCGCAGCTTTTGGCGGGTCGCATTACCTATGTCGCGTCCAGCGTTGGCGGTAGGTGTGGCACTGGTTGCAATGGAAACCGCTGCCGACTACGCCACCGTAAGCTATTTTGCTGTGCCAACATTAACCACGGCGGTATATGACACTTGGCTGGGCTATGGCAGTTTAACTGCGGCAGCCAAATTGTCAGCGATTATGTTATTAGTGATTTTCACTGTGGTTGGCGTTGAGCGATTTGCCCGGCGCAAGCAAGAGTTATTTCAAAAGCAATCAGCGCTGAGTGACAATGATAGATATCGACTGAAAGGGATTAAATCTTTTGCAGCTTGGGCATACTGTAGTGCACTATTATTATTTGCATTTTTACTACCCTTTATAATTTTGAGCGCTTATGCCATCGATTATTTTGACCAAAGTTGGGATGATCGTTTTTGGCAATATAGCTGGAATAGTTTGTACATTGCGGTACTCGTTAGCTTAATATGTTTATTATTAGCTTTAATATTGATGTTTGTACGTCGAGTGAGTCCTAGGCAATCGGACTCCCTACCATCACGCTTAAGTAGCACTGGTTACGCCTTACCTGGCACAGTTTTAGCGATTGGTGTGCTAGTGCCTTTGACCTATTTAGATTTTGCGGTTAATGATATTTATGACTGGTTTGGCGCTCGCGGCCCTGGTTTGTTTTTTACGGGTAGTGTTTTTGCGCTTGTATTTGCATTCACGGTGCGTTTTTTAGCGATAGCAATTGGTAGCCTTGAGAGTAGTTATAAGCGCATATCACCATCGTTAGATATGGCCAGTATTACTATGGGCCAAAAGCCTAAACAGCTACTAATGCGTGTTCATTTGCCACTATTGCGCAAGGGCTTATTGGCTGGTGCGCTACTGGTATTCATTGAAAGTATGAAAGAGTTGCCTGCAGCGCTATTATTAAGGCCAATTGGCTTTGAAAATCTAGCGACCTATGTCTTCCAATTTGTGTCTGATGAAAAGCTCGAGCATGGCGCTCTTGCAGCTATTGTAATTGTATTTGTTGGACTTATTCCGTTGATTTATCTTAACCGTTCATTGGAGCATACTGGCTAATATGTCGACTCTCACCATCGAAAATGTCTCCAGTGATTACCAAGGACAGGTGATTTTAAATGGGCTTAATCTTACCCTGCAACAAGGTGAAATAGTCGCCTTGCTGGGTCCCAGTGGCTGTGGTAAAACCACCTTGCTTCGCGCTATTGCAGGTTTGCAGCCGATTAGTCAGGGCACAATTCAAATCAATGGCAATACCCTTACCGGTGATGGAATATTTATTCCTAGTGAACAGCGCGGGGTAGGGATGATTTTTCAAGATTATGCCTTGTTTCCTCACCTCAATGTGGCCGATAACATTCTATTTGGGGTGAAAGGCCTTAACAAAGCAGCGCGACAAGCCAGGCTAGATGAAATGCTTGAACTCGTTAAGTTAACCGGCTTAGGTCAACGTTACCCCCATGAGTTGTCAGGCGGGCAGCAACAACGTGTATCCATTGCACGCGCGCTGGCCTATGAACCCCAGTTACTCTTGCTTGATGAACCTTTTTCTAACATAGATGCTCAAGTACGTAATGAGATGATGCTTGAAATAAGAAGCATTTTGAAGCAACGTAATGTCAGTGCTGTATTTGTCACCCATAGTAAAGATGAAGCATTTGTATTTGCTGATAAATTAGCTTTATTTAAGCAGGGCGCTATTATTCAACACGGTTTGGCTGAAGATCTTTATGCTTACCCTACAGACCGTTATGTTGCTGAGTTTTTAGGTGCTGGAAATTATTTACCAATAAAGGTAACAAATAGTCAGCAAGTATCATCACCCATTGGTTTACTCCAAAGTAGTGCGGCTATAAATTATCCTGTAGATTATCAAGGGCACTTATTACTTAGACCGCAACAAGTTGAACTGGTTGCTGATGATAATGGCGTCGCCACTATCATAGATAGAAGGTTTTTAGGAACGGTTTGTCATTATTGGGTCAAAGTTGAAGAGCATTGTTTGGAAGTCAAAAGCCAAATGTTACAGTTATCGCCAGGGCAAAAAGTTAATTTATTTGCACCAACGCACCCCTTGGTTATTTTTTGATTTGTGTTATTGAAAAATTATTTTATGATGATTATAAGAGTTTCAATTGATTGAACACTGAATTAAATCGTTCAGTTTAAGTCTTTCTTTCCGATAACAATCTAGGTGGTTTGTTTCAATATGGATAATCAGGTTATGCCGCGCGAGCAATTAGGGATATGTGCTGAAGGTAATTTACATAGTATTTATTTGATGTTTAATGCCAACGACGGCGTTGAAGATAAACTGCGTCCTTCGATTGCTAATGTAGCGCAATATATCTATGAGCTAACAGATCAATATGCTGATAGTGCCTTTAATGGCTTTGTTGGTATTGGGGCTAATTTTTGGGATACATATTATCCGCAGGCCCGCCCCGCACTGTTAAAACCTTTCCCAGCAATGAATGAGGGGAATCGTGATGCACCGGCTATCGAATATGATTTATTTGTTCATATTCGCTGTGATCGTTTCGATATTTTGCACCTGGTAGCCAATGAAATTAACCAAATGTTTGAAGATTTGGTTGAGCTGGTTGATGAGGAGCGCGGTTTCCGTTTTATGGATAGCCGAGATTTAACTGGCTTTGTTGATGGTACTGAAAATCCTAAAGGTCGTCATCGTCAACAGGTGGCTTTGGTGGCAGAGGAAGATCCTGAATTTAAGTCAGGTAGCTATATCCATGTTCAGAAATTTGCTCACAATTTAAGTAAGTGGCAACGTTTGCCTGTTAAGAAGCAAGAAGATATTTTCGGCCGGACTAAACAAGATGATATTGAATATGAATCAGCCGATAAGCCGTTAACCAGCCATACCAAACGGGTTAATTTAAAAGATGCTGATGGCAATACTATGGAAATTTTACGTCAAAGTATGCCATACGGCTCAGTTAAAGAGCAGGGACTTATGTTTATCTCTAGCTGCAAGACACCTGATAACTTTGAGCAAATGCTACGTAGCATGATTTATGGTGATGGGCATGGTAACCATGACCATTTAATGCTGTTTACTAAAGCATTAACCGGGTCATCTTTTTTTGCACCTTCACTGGATTTTCTCACCCAGTGGGAAGAAGAGTAATGTCTACGGTAGATGAGTAGCGGCTGTCATTAATAATGATTATTAGCCGTCGCTGTTAACAAAAATACCCAATAAAAAAGCAATGCCAAAGCATTGCTTTTTTATTGGGTATTTAGTGGCAAGCATTGATATTTCGGGATTCAATGATAGCCAACAGCTGCTTTTTAGTATAACTAAGCAGTTACTCAGTGAAGTTAAACAGAGACTTAACCGTTTCAAGCGTATCATCAATTGTTTTGATGCTTGAAGGGCTAATAAAGATAGTATCGTCACCGGCAATAGTGCCTAGAATACCCTCAGGTTTGCCTATTGAGTCTAATAACCGTGCAATTAACTGGGCGGCACCAGGGCTGGTACGTACCACTATCATTGCTTGGTTATGGTCAACATCAAGTACCAAATTCTTCAGCGGGCTGCCTGCTGTTGGCACGCCTAATTCAGCAGGTAAGCAATAAACCATTTCTTGTTTGGCATTACGGGTTCTTACTGCGCCAAATTTGCTCAGCATTCGCGATACTTTAGATTGGTTAATATTGCCAAATCCTTCAGCCTGAAGCGCATTAACGATTTCACTTTGGCTGCCAAAGCGTTCTTCTTTTAAGATTGCTTTAAATGTTCTGACCAGATCATCCTGATTTTTATTGGTTGGCATATTGTATTTTCTTCTTATAGTTGTTATTCAAAAAAACGCTACATTTTGAATAGAAATGAATCATGAGTCAAGAAAAATCCATTTTTTGTGAATATAAATTCAATTTAAAGCACTGTGTGAAGTGTAGTAAATAGTTTACTTAGTCACAAGTTGGGAAGGTTAAGCTATTTGTTTAATTTGCTTAGCACCATAATGGTTTGGCCGCTTTTATTGACTAAACGTAACTTATTTTGATTAAGCTTGGCGCTATAAACTAAAGGTAGTGCTTGCATCACTCTTTGTTCTTGTACCATGAGTGCTTCGATACAAGCTTTGCGGGTTGAGCCCGCGGGTGAAAGCGTCAGCAAATCATTTTTAAGTGAATATTGGCCCATAAATGGATTACAACTAGTGTTGCCTGTTAACTGACCGTTGTCAGAAAAAACTAATTTTGCAGGACTGTAATCAATAGTTGGTTCTGACAGCACGGATTCAATATGCCACTGGCCAACAAGTGTTGTGGTGTTATCAATATCTGAATAACTTTGGCATGCGCTTAATGAAAAAATAACTGCTGCGGCGCCTAAAAAATGCTTTATCATGTTTACTGTATTTGCCTGGATTGCTTCAATTGAAGCTATTCTACTTGATACTGTGTCAAAGTGATAACACGTCATCGGCCTATTAGTGAGAAATCGATATGATTAAATGGTTAAAAGGGCTTCATTACTTAGGGTCATTACTGTTATTTGCGGGCAGCTATTTACTGATTTTTACCGAATCTAGCCAGCGTGCTCAGGGAATGTTGATGGTGGCGAGCCTTATTGGCCTAGGTTTAACAATGATGACGCCCTATCCTGTAGCATTAGTCATCGAATGGGCTAAAAAACAAGATACTGCTTTAGCTAAGCCTCCGTCAGTTGAAAGTGATAAAGCTGAAGCACCTAAATCTGAAAATTCCCCATCCGACAAGCCGCAGGAAAAAGAGTGATTCTATATCGCAAAGCCAATCTCGCGGATGTCTCGCAGTTAGTCGAGCTAGAACGCACCCATGTTAATGCTGAGCTAGGCCAGTTTGATCCCAGTCTTCAAGGGCAGGCTTTAACGGCTGCGCAAGTGACTTTATTAATCAATCAACATTGGATCATGCTGGCGCTAGATAACCAGCAGATTGTCGGTTACGTTATTGCTGCTAAATGGGACTTCTTTGCTAAACAAGCACTGTACCAAAAAATAATTCAAAAGCTGCCGCAATTAGATATTGAACGTGATGGTGTTAAATTAGCGCTTACTCAAACCAATAGTTGTCAATATGGACCAATATGGATAGCTGAACAGTATCGTGGCCAAGGCATTTTTGCTCACTTAGTTAATCATATTGCCGAGGCGGTGAGCAGCAAGGTTAGATATTTAGTTGCCTATATTGCTGAAGATAATAGCCGTTCCTTCAGTGCCCATACTCAATATGCCGATATGCAAGTTGTCGATTTCTTTAGTTTTCAACAGCGTGATTTTTACTTGTTAGTTCGAGTGATTTATTGAGATAAAAATGCTGAATATACCGCCTAAATTTGATGAGTTGTTTGCGCCTTATCTTGGATTGCGTTTGAGTGCATTCGATAACGCCAAATTAGTTGTCGCTGTGCTAGCGCAACATCAATATAAATACCAAGCCGCTGAGATAATGTTAATCACCAAGGGCGCGGTTCAATCAACACCGCGTTATGCTGTAAAGTGGTTAGGGTTAACCGATAATCAAGTTGATATTGTTAATGGCTGTGCAGATAACTGCCGTGATATGGATTATTGCTGGATTGATTGTGGCAAGATAAATCAATATGAAGTGGGATTGAGCTTAATGGATCCCACCGATGCACAAGACAATAATATTGTGGTCGTGAATGCAATCACGGTACCGGTAATGACTATGCAGCAAATCGGTTTTATGTGTGTAGAAAGTGCCCATTTTGATCACTGTTGAACCCAGCTTTTTTAGCGTCTAATTTTAACGGTTCGTCAGTTTAAAATTACAGACAATAAAAAACCGCCTAAATGGCGGTTTTTTAATTCACGCTAATCAGTCTTTAGTTAGAAACCTGCATCAGCACGTAAAATTTCAGCTTTATCAGTTGCTTCCCACGGGAACTCACTGCGGCCAAAGTGGCCATAAGCCGCAGTCTTTTGGTAGATAGGGCGAGCCAAATCTAACATTGCAGTTAAGCCATATGGACGTAACTCGAAATGTTGACGCACTAACTTGATCAGTAGCTCTTCTGATACTTTACCTGTGCCAAATGTTTCAATGCTAATTGAAGTCGGCTCTGCAACACCAATTGCATAAGACACTTGTAACTCACAGCGATCAGCTAACCCAGCAGCGACGATGTTTTTAGCCACATAACGCGCAGCATAAGCCGCACTACGGTCAACTTTTGAAGGATCTTTACCCGAAAAAGCGCCGCCACCATGACGAGCCATGCCGCCATAGGTATCTACGATGATTTTACGACCGGTTAAACCACAATCGCCAACAGGACCACCAATAACAAAACGACCAGTAGGGTTAATAAAGTATTTAGTATCTTTAGTTAACCAGTGTGAAGGCAATACTGGTTTGATGATGGTTTCCATCACAGCTTCAATTAAATCAGCCTGTTTAACTTCTTCTTTATGTTGGGTTGATAACACAACCGCATCAATACCGACAATTTTGCCATCGTTATAAGCAAAGGTAATTTGGCTTTTTGCATCAGGACGTAACCAAGGTAAGGTGCCGTCTTTACGTACTTCTGATTGGCGTTTAACTAATTTGTGCGCATAAGTAATAGGTGCAGGCATTAACACATCAGTTTCGTTACTCGCATAACCAAACATTAATCCTTGGTCGCCAGCACCTTGCTCAGCAGGATCGCTTCGGTCAACACCTTGGTTAATATCAGGAGATTGCTTACCAATTGCATTCAAAACTGCACAGGAATCAGCGTCAAAACCCATATCAGAATGAGTATAACCAATGTCACGCACTGTTTTACGAGCAATTTCTTCGATATCAACCCAAGCAGAAGTGGTCACTTCGCCACCCACTAATACCATGCCTGTTTTGACATAGGTTTCACACGCAACACGAGCTTTTGGGTCTTGCTCAAGTATTGCGTCTAATACCGCATCAGAAATCTGATCGGCGATTTTATCTGGATGACCTTCTGAAACTGATTCAGAAGTGAACAAGTGCTTTGCCATAGTCGGAAATCTCATCGTTTGCTGATAAAAAATATAAATTTATATACGTCTAGACGTCTATTCTAGTCGAAATTGATTTTGATAACACCCCACTATACGAATTAAAGCGTAGAATTGTGCAATGTTTTATGAAAATGTTAAACAGCAAGATAAGCTGTTTGCTATTCTGTGTAATTAACGTGATGAAATTTAAGGTTTAAGTGACATTTTAATCGTGAGGTTTTAACGTTACTGTATACATAATTAGACAATATAAACCCAATAAATAAATTGCCTGAACCAATAATGTCCGCTTTGATGGAAGCTTAATGCCACTATTTAAGCTGCTAAATTAGGTAGGTTTATAGCAATTATTGCGCTTTATTAGCCAATCTGAAGTTTGAATTGATACACACGAAAAATATTAATTTGCGTCGCGCCGCCTAGTAGGGGAAAATATGACTCCACAATTGCCCGCTAGACCTCATTAAACAAGCAGGAGAGAGCATGTCATCTCGTAAAGAACTCGCAAACGCAATTCGTGCGTTAAGTATGGATGCCGTTCAAAAAGCCAATTCTGGACACCCAGGCGCACCAATGGGTATGGCAGATATTGCTGAAGTATTATGGAATGATTTCCTAAAGCATAATCCAACCAACCCTAACTGGGCTGACCGTGATCGCTTTATTTTATCCAATGGCCATGGCTCAATGCTTATTTACTCTCTATTACATCTTTCGGGTTATGAGCTTCCAATTGAAGAGCTTAAAAATTTCCGTCAGTTGCACTCTAAAACGCCTGGTCACCCTGAATATGGTTATACCCCTGGTGTTGAAACCACCACGGGTCCATTAGGTGCAGGTATCAGTAATGCCGTTGGTATGGCGATTGCTGAAAAAACCTTAGCAGCACAGTTTAACCGTGATGGCCACGATATCGTTGATCACTTCACTTACTGTTTCTTAGGCGACGGTTGTTTAATGGAAGGCATTTCACATGAAGCCTGTTCATTAGCTGGCACATTAGGTTTAGGTAAACTAATTACATTCTGGGATGACAACGGTATTTCTATCGATGGTCACGTTGAAGGTTGGTTTACTGACGATACGCCTAAGCGTTTTGAAGCATACGGTTGGCATGTTATTGCTGATGTTGACGGTCATAATCCTGATGCAATCCGCGCCGCAATTGAACAAGCTAAGTCTGTAACTGATAAGCCTACAATGATCTGTTGTAAAACAATTATTGGTTTTGGTTCACCGAATAAATCGGGTAGCCATGATTGTCACGGCGCACCATTAGGTGATGCAGAAATTGCAGCGGCTCGCGAATTCTTAAACTGGCCACATGCTCCTTTTGACATTCCATCAGATGTTTATGCTGGTTGGGATGCTAAGCATAAAGGTGTGGCTAATGAGTCATTATGGAATGACAAATTTGCTGAATACAAAGTGGCTCACCCAGCGTTAGCGGCTGAGTTTGAACGTCGTGTATTAAAAGGTGATTTACCGGCAGACTTTGAAGCAAAAGCACAAGCATTTATTCAAGAATGCCAAGATAAAGCTGAAGGCATTGCAAGTCGTAAAGCATCACAAAATACTATTGGTTTCTTTGGTGCTATGTTACCTGAGTTACTTGGTGGCAGTGCTGACTTAGCGGGTTCAAACCTTACGCTATGGTCAGGTTCAAAAGGCATTCAAGACGATGCAGCCGGTAACTACATCTATTACGGTGTGCGTGAGTTTGGTATGAGCGGCATTATGAATGGCGCCTCATTACACGGCGGCTTCATCAATTACGGCGCAACTTTCATGATGTTTATGGAATACGCACGTAATGCGGTACGTATGTCTGCGTTAATGGGTATCCAGAACATTTTCGTTTATACCCATGACTCAATAGGTCAAGGTGAAGATGGCCCTACTCACCAACCTGTTGAGCAATTAGCTAACTTACGTATGACACCTAACATGACTGTATGGCGTCCATGTGATGCTGCTGAAACAGCGGTATCTTGGAAGTCTGCAATTGAAACTCGCAAATCGCCAACGTCTTTAATTTTTAGCCGTCAAGGTCTTAAGGCTCAAGCGCGTAGCGCTGAGCAATTAGCCAATGTCGCTAAAGGTGGTTATGTGCTGCTTGATTGTGAAGGCGCTGCGGACGTTATCTTAATTGCTACCGGTTCAGAAGTGCAGTTAGCGGTCGATTCTGCTGCAGCATTAACTGTCGATGGCATCAAAGTACGCGTAGTGTCTATGCCGTCGACCAATGTGTTTGACAAGCAAGATGCAGCTTACAAAGAGTCTGTATTACCTCGCTCTGTGACTAAACGCGTAGCAATTGAAGCGGCTCACGTTGATTTCTGGCATAAGTATGTTGGCTTTGATGGCGATGTTGTCGGCATGACAACCTTCGGCGAGTCAGCACCGGGTGGCGACTTATTGAAGCACTTTGGCTTCACCGTTGATAATGTGGTTAGCAAAGTCAAAGCACTGGCTTAAAAACATGATCCACGATTGACTCAAATTAGCGCTTATATGTTAAGTGCTTAATTGTGTATAATATGGCGGCCGACACTTTATGTGTTGGCCGTTTTTTATTTTTCTGCCTTAATAATCTCTCTCTTTATGCTGGGAATGGAATGATTCGAGTTGCAATAAATGGTTATGGTCGTATTGGTCGCTCCATTCTGAGGGCGTTATATGAATCAGGGAAGCGTGACCAAATTCAAATAGTTGCGATTAACGAACTCGCAAAACCCGACGCTATTCGTCATCTTACCCAATACGATACAACCCATGGTCGTTTTAAACATCAGGTCAGCTTAAAAGACAATCATCTTATTATTGGTGATGATGCCATTCTATTGCTTAATCAGTCTGACCCAAGTCAACTACCTTGGGCTGAACTGGATATCGATATTGTTTATGAAGCGACGGGTAGCTTAAATGATCGTCAAGAATGTGAAGTGCATATTCAAGCAGGTGCTAAACAAGTCCTTATTTCTCATCCTTCTTCTCCCGATGTTGATGGCACTATAGTCTATGGGGTGAATCATGATTTACTGCGCCCTGAGCATACAGTCGTGTCCAATGCGTCCTGTACAACCAATTGTATTGTGCCGGTTATCGATGTGTTAGATAGGCATTTTACGGTTAAAAGTGGCGCAATTACCACGATCCATTCGGCGATGAATGACCAGCAAGTGATTGATGCATATCATGATGATTTACGCCGCACCCGCGCCGCCAGTCAGTCAATTATTCCAGTGGATACCAAGTTAGCACGCGGTATTGAGCGTATATTGCCCCACATGAAAGATATGTTTGAGGCTATATCGGTACGCGTACCGACAATTAATGTTACTGCAATTGACCTTTCCGTTACTCTTGAGAAGAAAGTGGATATCGCCCAAATTAATCAGGTGTTAGCCTTGGCCTCAAATGGCAGTTTTAATGGTATTTTGGGATATACAGAAGAGCCATTAGTGTCATGTGATTTTAACCATGACCCGCGGTCGAGTATTGTTGATGGCACCCAAACCCGTGTCAGCGCCGGGCATTTGGTAAAATTACTCTTATGGTGTGACAACGAGTGGGGTTTTGCTAATCGCATGCTCGACACAAGCTTGGCGATGATCCAAGCTAGGCAGTCAAAAAAATAATCCTGATGATTTATGTTAAAAATAACTAAATAACTAAATCAAAGTGCTTGAATGATTTTTTAACCGTGGATCATGCATCGGCGGTGAACAACAGATTTGTTTTTTAATTTTTACATTTATAAGGAAAGGCTAATTATGGCTATTATCAATATGGTGGATTTAGATCTGCAAAATAAGCGCGTGCTTATTCGTGAAGATTTAAACGTACCCGTTAAAGACGGTGTTGTAACAAGTGACGCACGCTTGCGTGCTGCATTACCAACAATCAAACTGGCACTTGAAAAAGGCGCTGCTGTGATGGTGATGTCTCACCTTGGTCGTCCAACTGAAGGCGAATTTAATGCTGAGTTTTCGATGCAACCTGTTGTCGATTATTTAGTTAACGCACTGGATTGCCCAGTTCGTTTAGCTGATGACTACCTTAACGGTGTTGACGCTAAAGCGGGTGAAGTGGTTGTATTTGAAAACGTGCGTTTTAACGTTGGCGAAGGCAAAAACGATCAAGCACTCGCGAAGCAAATGGCAGCATTATGTGATGTGTACGTTATGGATGCTTTTGGCACCGCACATCGCGCCCAGGCATCAACCCATGGTGTTGGTCTGTTTGCTCCTATCGCTTGTGCTGGCCCATTATTGGCCCAAGAGTTAGATGCTTTAGCTAAAGCAATGGATAACCCAGCACGTCCGTTAGTGGCCATTGTTGGTGGCTCTAAAGTCTCTACTAAGTTAACTGTGCTAGAAAGCTTGTCCGGTATTGTTGATCAACTCGTAGTGGGCGGCGGCATTGCCAATACCTTTATTGCTGCAGCGGGTCATAATGTTGGCAAATCATTATATGAGGCAGACTTACTTGATGAAGCTAAGCGTTTAGTCGCTAATGCCAAGAGTCGCGGTGCTGACATTCCTGTCCCTACAGATGTTGTTGTTGCCAGCCAATTCAGCCCAACGGCTGAAGCGACACTAAAGTCTGTGAGCGATGTGAGTGACACCGACATGATTTTTGATATCGGTCCAGATAGTGCAGAAGCTTTGGCAAAGATTATTGAACAAGCTGGCACGATTGTGTGGAATGGTCCTGTTGGCGTATTTGAGTTTGACCAATTTGGTAAAGGCACTGAGCGTATCGCCCAGGCCATTGCAAATTCAAAAGCCTTCTCTATTGCTGGCGGTGGTGACACCTTAGCGGCAGTGGATAAATACAATATTGCAGATAAAGTTTCATACATTTCGACCGGCGGCGGTGCTTTTTTAGAGTTTTTAGAAGGCAAAAAGCTTCCTGCTGTAGAAATGCTTGAACAACGCGGCGCAGAATAAGCGTTAAGCGATAAAAATAATAATTATTATAAAAAACCGTTCCTTAAGTTAACAGACCTAACAATTGTTAGCTTGAGGAATATAAAAATCCATCCAAAAAATAGCGACCTAGGTGAGTAATCACCCTATAATTGGAGAACAAAAATGGCTCTTATCTCTCTACGACAAATGCTAGACCATGCGGCTGAACATGGTTATGGCGTACCTGCTTTTAACGTAAACAACCTTGAGCAAATGCGTGCAATTATGCAAGCGGCTGAAGCAACAGACAGCCCTGTTATTGTGCAAGCCTCTGCGGGTGCGCGTAAATATGCTCGTCCACAATTTTTAAAGTATTTAATGGCTGCAGCGCTTGAGCAATATCCAGATATTCCAGTGTGTATTCACCAAGACCATGGTACTGACCCTGATATTTGTCAGCGTTCTATTCAATTAGGTATGTCGTCAGTTATGATGGACGGCTCGTTAATGGCCGATGGTAAAACACCAGCTTCATATGAATATAACGTGGATGTGACTCGTCGCACTGTTGCTTTCGCACACGCATGTGGTGTGTCTGTTGAAGGCGAAATTGGTTGTTTAGGCAGTTTAGAAACAGGCGAAGCTGGCGAAGAAGATGGTATCGGCGCTGCAGGTATTCTGACTATGGACCAAATGCTAACAACCCCAGAAGAAGCTGCGCGTTTTGTTGCAGATACTCACGTTGATGCATTGGCTATTGCAATTGGTACTAGCCATGGTGCTTACAAGTTTAGTCGTAAGCCTACAGGTGATGTTTTACGAATAGATCGCATTAAAGAAATCCATGCCCGTATTCCTAATACTCACCTAGTAATGCATGGTTCATCTTCAGTACCACAAGAGTGGTTAAAGATTATCAATCAGTATGGCGGTCAGATCCCTGAAACTTACGGCGTACCTTTAGAGGAAATCGTTGAAGGGATTAAGCATGGCGTACGTAAAGTGAATATTGATACCGATTTGCGTTTAGCATCTACTGGTGCAGTTCGTAAATTCTTAGCTGAAAATCCAGCAGAATTTGATCCACGTAAATTCTTAAAAGCATCAATGGAAGCTATGGCAGACATTTGTACTACGCGCTATGAAGCGTTTGGTTGTGCTGGTATGGCATCTAAAATTAAGCCTAAGTCGTTACAGGCTATGTATAAAGCTTATCAATCTGGCGAGTTAGACCCAAAAATAGTCTAATTTATAGCCGCGTTAAAGCCCGTCAGACTTAGGTTTCGGCGGGCTTTTTGTTTGATAGCATTTATAGTTTTTTGTTAGTTGATGCATTTTCGTCATACTGTAATTGTAATCTGTTAATCCGAGTCGAATTTAAATATCGACCTACTCTCTTGTTCATTATTAATCACAAACATTAGTGAAACCGCAATTATGCAAACCGCGACAGATAAACCGTTATCATTATTTAGCTTAACCTGGCCATTATTTATTGATTTTGCACTGCACTTTTTAACCGCAGCGTTAAACACATTTATGATCAGTCATGTTTCGTATCAAGGTGTTGCAGCCTTGTCTGTTGGCAATATGGTGTTTCAACTAGCCATTACCTTATTTAGCTTTGTCAGTATTGGTGCAAGTGTGGTGATAACCCAATATCTTGGTGCTAAAAATAAAGCTGCTGCCCGTGATGTTGTTTACTCGGCTATCGGTTTTAACCTAGGTGTGGGAGTGGTTGCGGCGTTTGGCGTTGTTGCAGGTGCCAGCTCTATTCTTTATTTAATGAATTTACCCGAGCACTTACTTGCAGACGGTAAGTTATATTTACAAATTGTCGGCTTATGTTTAATTCCTGAAGCTATGGCGATGTGTATTGCTGGAGCAATGCGCGCCCATGGTCATACTTTGCAAGCTATGTGGGTAACATTAGCGATTAATATCATCACATTTGTCGGTAATTTACTCCTACTCTATGGCTGGTTTGGCTTACCTGAAATGGGCGTGGCCGGTGTGGCAATTAGCACTGTCACGGGGCGTATTATCGGTGTATGCATCATGTTGGTTCTTTTTGTACGTTATACCGGAATTAGCCTGCATGTCCCTTCAATTATTAAACCAAAATGGACAATGCTTAAAAAAGTGTTTCACATTGGTTTGCCCGCAGCGGGAGAGAATTTGTCCTGGATGTTGCAGTTTTTAGTGGTGACCTCATTTGTTGGTTTGATGGGCGATAAAGCATTAGCCGCACAGTCGTTATACTTTCAAATCTGTATGTTTATTTTGTTGTTTGGATTATCCATAGGTATTGGTAATGAAATCATTATCGGTCACTTAGTGGGAGCTAAAGCTATTAAAGCTGCTGAAAAACAAATGTATCGTGCTTTGAAGTTGGGGTTAATAGTCACCACTTCAGTGGCCGCATTAGCCGCTATTTGGGGCCAAGATCTTGTGGCATTGTTTACCGATGAAACCGATGTGCTGCAATTAGTGGCACCGTTATTTATTCTCACCTTGTTTATGGAGCCTGGACGCACATTTAATTTAGTGGTGATTAATGCATTACGCGCCAGTGGTGATGCCAAATTTCCGTTTTTTGTTGGTGTTTTCTCTATGTGGTGTATTGCGGTTCCTGGGGCATATTGGCTCGGTATTCATTTAGAGTATGGCTTAGTTGGTATATGGGCCGCTTTGGCGGTTGATGAGTGGGTGCGTGGATTAGCCATGTTATGGCGCTGGCGCAGTGGACGCTGGCAATCAAAAAGTCTAGTACTAGAGCATGATTAATCAATATTTAGTAAGGCATACCGTTCAGTCAGTTTTTCAATTTTATTATCAAAGTGTTAATATGCGTCCGATTTTGAGAGGATTAACGTACAGAAAAGGATCTAATAATATGAGAAAAATGCTTTTAGCTGCTGCAATAACATTTGCAATACCATTCACAGCTCAAGCTGGTGCTGATTTTGTTGAAGGTGATGACACATTTGGTGGGGAAGCTGAATTAGGGGCAACCTTAACGACAGGCAACACAGATACATCTTCTTTTAAAGCACGTTTAGATTTGAAGCATGAGCTAGATAATTGGGAAAACCAATACTTATTCGAGGGGCTTTATAAAGAAGATACCGGTGATGTCACTGCAAAACGTTATTTTGTCGGTGCTCAAGGTAACTATCAAATTAATGAGCGTAGCTATATTTTCGCCAACACCAATTATGAAGTCGATCCTTTTACTGGTTATGATTTTACCTCAACAACCTCTTCAGGTTATGGTCATCGCCTTATTGATACTGCAGATACATCTCTACAAGCTGAAATTGGTCCCGGTTATATTTATCAAGGTTTAGATGAAGAAACGGCACTGGCTGAAGGCTATGATTCTGAAGACAGCGTTGTTGCTCACGCCGTGTTAAATTATCAAACTAAAATCAGTGATTCATCTAAATTCCAACAACGTTTTGTTGCCGACTGGGGTGAAAAATTAGATGCGCGCTCAGAAACATCATTAACCGCAAACATTGTTGGCGCACTAGCAATGAAGTTCGCCGTTATTGTGCGTTATAATAGCGATCCGCTTGAAGGTAAAGAAAGCACTGATACAGAAACTAATATGACCTTGTTATATGCCTTTTAATCTTTCTGTTTGAGTGTTTTTACCTCAATATAGCTGGTATTTACCAGCTATATTTTTGCATTCTAGCTTGAATTTAAAGTATTTCTCTTGATTTCATTGCTATCCCCGTTTTATAAAATCGATATTATTACTTTAATATGTTCGATTCGCGCTCAGGTTCACGATTTTAATCGCTAGTTAGGTGCACAATATGGCAAAGAATGTTGAATGACTTCGACGTTGTAAAGGCATTCACATGCTAGGTAAGCACTTAACATGTGAGGCTAGATCACCCTTTAGAACCTAGCGAGAGTAAGGCATGCAAATCGGGAGTTGTTGGTTTGATCGGCCCAATAAATTATTCGTTGATCCCTCAAGAGACCTCAGCTGGCCTTTAAATGATCAAGAATTTTGGGTGCTTGAACAGCTAGTTCTGCATCGAGGCCAGGTCGTTCCAATAAGTCAGCTCGCATCATCGTCTATGACCCACGTAAGTGTCTCAAAAACGATTGAATCATTAGTCCATTTTTTAGGTAAAGACCAAGCTTGCTTACTCGAATACATTCCAGGACAAGGAGCCGTACTGTATAAAAGGAATTTAGTTCGTGCATCTAGTTTATTAGGTTTGCCCTATAAAACCATGCCCTATAGGTTATATTTTTTGATGCTAATATTGATCATCATTGTGTGTGCTTATCTATATTTCAGTTTTTCACCTCTTGTCAGTATCATGGCGAAGATTTGAGCTTTATAGCTAATTTATACCCCAAATATCTTTTAAAAGATGGTTTATTGTATGTAAACTATCCAACTTAAACGATGGAATTTAAATTATTGTATCTAACAAATTAGTGACTTAATTTTCAGACTGTTACACTTTAATCTTGGTTGTAACTGATTAAATTAAATTAAGATTGTAAGAAATTTAACTAATCTATAGTAAGATTATTAGCATCGAATATGCGAGTAGAGTGGATCAGTGGCAAAGGTAAAAGTTAAACAAGAAGAAGCGCTTTCGGTTAAATTTAGCCATCAAATGGGCACAGGCGTTCAACGAACTTTTGATTTGTACTTTTTTTTACCTAATGAAATGTCGATCGGTAGTAATACCTTAAATGAGGAGGAATATTATCATAGCGGTATAGTTGGCCGACGCTCATATTACTCCAAAGGGCTGCATTTACCGCTAGTCCAATCTCGTTTTGCCAGTTTGAATAAACGTACTTTGGAAGAGTTTCGTTTATATCTTAATCTATTTGCTTATCAATTTGCTGTTGCGATTGAAACCGATGCTAAAGAGTTACGTCAAAAGTCAGAGGCAAATGAATTTTATCCCGTCTTAAATGATTTGTGCGAACTCGTCGCGCAGTTACTAAAAAAATTCCGCCGTAATGAACCCAGTGAAGAAAAATGGAAGTCATACTTTGAGCACGCCGATAATTATTTGTCCTGGTTTTGTGAGCAACAATTACTCAAAACTTTAGCATCTCGACCTCGTAGTGCTGAATATAATGACATTACAGAGAAAGTTATTTTACTGTGTCGCAGCGAAAATCAATATCGTGAAGTAGAAAAGCGTTATAACTCGACTCAAACTAAGCAAGATGCGAATCGTATTTCTAATAAAATGTTACTGCTTCGTAGGCTTATTCAGCAAGGGGTAGTATTAAAAGAAGAATTAAAGCCTTTAGGGATCGGGTTAAAGAAGTTTGTGACTGGATTAGCCACAGGGTTAGTTATGCTTGTTGTGTCAGCGCTTATTTTTAAGGCTCAAGGATTCTTCAATGGTCTAACGATGACCTTATTACTGACTTTGGCAGTGATATATGGTTTTCGTGAGATATTTAAAGAAGATATTCGCAATGCCATGTGGCGCCTTATTCAGCGCGGACGACCGCGTTGGAGTCGAATATTGCGTGATACCACTACGCAAGCAATCGTTGCTAAGCAGTTAGTTTGGTTGGAGTTTATTCGCCCGCAAGATATTCCAAAACATGTCGCCGAAATTATGAAACAACGTCATAGCCAAAATAAGGTCGACACGACAACATTGCACTACCGTATTGCGACTAAAGTCACCAATAAACCCTTTGAGGCAGGATATTCGCAAATTCAAGAGCAAGTAAATTTCAGCTTAATTCCCTTTGCTAGATACCTTGAGCGCGGCAACGCAAAAATTTACCATGAATCAGAGGGGAAGGTGAGTCATGCATCTGTAGAGCGCCGTTATCAACTCAATTTAGTTGCGGTGCTCAAAGATGGCAAAGAAGCGCCTGAGTACGCTCGCTTTAAAGTGACCATGAACCGCTCAAGTATTATTGAAATAACTGAAAGCAAATTACCTGACAATGTGAATCCATTTAGTATTGAACAGGAATAGTGTGCTTATTCCAGAGGTGACTTGCTTTCATAATCAAAGGTCCGGGTAAAGGCTTGGCAAATATTTTGGTCACCTGATTGCTTAGCGCGCTTTAATGCCACATCTGCATTGATGAGGTATTGCTCAAGGCTTTGAGGAGCACAATAGCCTGCGATACCAATATTTATACCTTCATCTAAGTGTTTTGTTGCGAGCTTTTTAAGCATCTCAATAGCAAATAAATGGGTTCGGGTGGCATCAGTGTGCGGTAAAAATAGCACTAACTTACCCAATTGCCAGTGAGCTAATTGATAGTTTGCCGGTAAGTCTATCAACATTTGAACCTCAATATCTTGCTGGCGCTTTTCAAGCTGACTGATGTCGCCCATGTTACTAAAAATACCTTCTGGATTGATATCCATGACCAGTAAGCTTGAGCTGGCTTTAATGTTTTCACTGGTATTGTTGAAGTAGTTTTCTAAATCAACTAACCGCATCACCATACTGCTTTTTGGGGTGATCATATTGTGATTGATCACAGGACCCGTGGCATTGGTTTCGACAGTAAAGATAAGGTATTCAATATCCCCTTCAAGAGACATATGGCCCATGACGGTAATTTTTAAGTTTTCAATAAAACGGCTTTGATCAAATGGCGTTACATGACCTTGCCACTCACCTTGCAGGGTCACCTGGGTAAGAATATTACTCCAAATATCACTAATTTCGCTGCCCAGCAGTGTCTTAATATCAACCTGGTGTTCGCCGCGCAGCTGCATTAAATTATCAAAGCTATGGTTGCAGTTAATTACTTTTCCCTCAGCGTTAGTTAATGTGGTTGCTATTGCGTTTTCGCTGAGCAATTGATTGAGGAAAGCCTGTTGACGACTAGCAACTAATTCACTGATGTCATTAAATACCACAATCCAGTAATGTTCCTTTTGCGATAGTGCTTGGCGGTGTATGTGGATATTAACCTGATGGTTATCATCTTCTAAACTGACACAGCCAGACCAATACTGGTCGGTACGTAAAATTGTTTTCAGCGCTTCAAATTTGTCGTCAGAAAGATTGATCACTCGCTGTAAACTGCGATCGGTTAAGGTATTTAGTTGATAATTTAATGAGTTTGCAGCACTGTTGTTAATTCCCAGAATTCGGCCACTATCATTGACGATAGCGTAACTTAACTCGGTATTAAATAATCCATTCGACAAGCGAATACTATTATTTCTGGCCTTATTTTCCATTAAATAACGCTGGCGAAAAACAATTACTCCTATGCCTAATAACCCGATCACAATGCTGGCAACGATAAGTACCATTTTCCAGGGATCAAAACGTGCAGCGATATCCTGGTGACGAATATAAGATAAAAAGAAATATTCTTTTTTTGATTCACTTTGCCCGGTAAGCTCCACCTTCAAGTAAACAAATGTAGAGTCTTTACTATGAAATTGGCCGAAATTGTTCATCGCCATAGATTGCCACAGCTCAGGGTTGGTTTGTTTTAAACTTGCTCCTAAGGTATCAGGCATATTATTTAATGGACTAGGCTGATTTGCGCCAGCATATAAAAAACTCTGACTATCTAATAACAATAACGGCGAGTTAGGATTAAAAAAAGCCGGTTTTATGGTATCTAATAATCGGGTAACAGAGTTAAATGTGACTAGATAACCATTGATAGATTGATCAAGGTTTTCTAACCATGCAAGTTGATATATATAGGGTTCGAGTTTGCCATCAATCGGGGTAAATGCCATATCAGAGGAGTATATTTCAGCACCTCCCATGGTGCTTTTCCCTTTCAATAATTTTTGGGGTAGGGTTAAGTTTTCTAAATTATTTGATGTGGAAAATTTAAGTTTTCCTTGCGGGTCGTACAATGCCAAGCCAAGTAATTCAGGAATGTTTTGTGTTAGAGAGTTCCAGCTTTGAAAAAGTTTTTGTTTTTGTTCTTCATTCGGGCTAGAAAGGTATTGACGAAGCAACTCTCCATTAGCAAATGTTTGGGTTCTAAATTGTAAAAAACCCATTTTGTCAGTGGCGAGTGAGGCTACTGTTTGTAATTCGCTATATCGTTGGCCAGCCCAGTCTTCCTGTAGTCTGCGCTCACCCATATCAATGATGGTACTACTGATAATAATCAGCCCAATCAGCAATAAAATAACCTGACTAAAAAGTGATAAAATTTGGGTGCGAGACCAATGAATATCTTGGACTGAAGCAATGAGGGATGTAATACCTGAAATTGTTGTTTTTCTTTTAAACATTGCGCCAACTTTGTCTGTATAAGTAGCCAAACTACACTAAAGTGAAGTGGACGCTAATATTAGCATGAATTAGTTAATTAAATCATGCTAACCCACGATATCAAGTTGGCGTTCGGTAAAGTGACAATTAGCATCAAACGCAATTGTTCGGCACTTCTCAATATCAACACCAGCTAGCCCGTTTATTGCGCTGACCGATACTGATTGGATATATTGTGGGGCTAAGGTGATGAACTCACGCACAGCACTATAAGCGTGTGTTAATTTGGGTTGGCAATGTTCAACATAGGCCTGCTCTGTGTCTGCATTGAGTGATATCGACATCACATCAATACACGTGGCCAGTTCAGGTAAAATATTGCGACGATGAAATAGGTTACCTAATCCGTCGGTATTAAGCCTGACTTGGGCGCCACGACTTTGCAATTCTTTCGCTATCGTCAGCAGGGCGTCTAAATTCAGTGTCGGTTCTCCATATCCGCAGAACACATACTCTTCAAACTTATCTACCTGTCCCAATAATGGCAATATATCGTCAGCAGTAACGGTTTTGCTTAAGGTTAAATCATATTGAGCAACTTGCTTACTACCATTATGTTTCGGGCAAAATTTGCAACGTAAGGTGCAACGACTGGTTAAATTGATATAGCGACTTTGGCGAATATCATAAACCAAGGTGTTGTGAGTCGTCGTATGGTCTGTAGGTTGAGTTTGCGACATTGCATGCTGAAGTTGTGAATGTTGCTTTATGTTAACCCATGCATTAATAAATGAATGCTGGACAGATCTCAGATTAGACAAACAAAAACAGCGCTAAATAAGCGCTGTTTTTGTTTGAAAACTATAACGATTCATAATCGATACTGGCTACAGATTAATAATAATCCGCATCTGTGGTTTTAGGTCGCCACCACCATAAATAAAAGCGTTTCAGCCCACGTTTAATGTCATCCAAAATAATATACAGAACGGGCACTAAAATTAGCGTCACCACGGTGGAAAACAAAATACCAAAAGCTAATGAGGTTGCCATAGGAATAACAATTTTAGCTTGTAAGCTTTTTTCCATAATAATTGGAACAAGGCCAACAAAGGTGGTTAACGAGGTAAGAATAATTGCTCTGAATCGATAACAACCTGAGTCGATTGCTGATTGCATAATCGACTTGCCTTCTTCGCGGGATTTATTCACAAAATCCACTAGGATTAACGAATCATTGACTACCACACCAGCCAACGCCACGATGCCACATAAACTCAATACACTCATTGATAATCCCAGCATGTAATGGCCGACTAACGCGCCAATCATCCCAAAGGGGATGACTGACATAATGATTAAAGGTTGAGTATATGATTTAAGTGGAATAGCCATTAAGGCATAAATAGTGAACATGGCGAAGAAAAAGCCCTGTATTAAGCCTAACATGGCATTTTGCTCATCCAGACTGCTGCCATCTAATGAGGCCGATACATGGGGGTATTTTGCTGATAAGTAGGGAATAAATTCAGACTGTACCTCATCAACAACTTTACTAGGCTCTACTTTGTTGGTATTTGCATTAGCGCTAATGGTAATTGCACGACGACCATCTACACGGGTAATAGATGCATAAGAGTCGCCTAACTCTATTGCGGCTACACTTGAAAATGGTACCGTTTGGCCGTTACTGGTGCGGATCATCATATTTTCAAGATGCCCCACGGTGCGTCGCTGCTCCAGTGGGTAGCGGATCATCACTTTAACTTCTTCTTTATTACGCAAAATACGTTGTGCTTCGTAACCATAAAAGCCGTAACGCACTTGGCGCGCTAAGTCAGACAGAGTTAACCCCTGTGCCTGTGCTTCTGGCAGAATATTAAGACGAATTTCCTGGCTGCCCGACGAAAAGTTGTCTGAAATATCATATACACCTTCATAGGTTGCCAGCTTATCTTTAATTTCTTTAGAGGCTAGGGCCAGTTGATCTAAATCGGTTGAGGTTAATCTAAAGGATAAATCTCCACCGGTCTCATTAGTGCTGGCATTAATATTGAGTTTTTTAACCGACAGTAATTCAGGTAACTGTTTGCGCCACTCTTCGGCAATAGATACGCCATCAACGTCCCGGTCTTCACCTTTAGTTAACTCAGTAAAAATAAACGCTGAAGTACGTGAGCTTAACGACACAAAACTGTGTTTAACTACACCTGTGCCATATTCTTGCTCCATAACATCATTCATTCGATATAAAGCATCTTCTACCTGCTGGACCGTGGCTAAGGTATTGAGTTCAGAGCTACCTTCATCCATTTCTAGTAGAACTTGAATAAAGTCAGATGGAATATCAGGAAAAAATACCCAACGCACTTTCCCGCTAGCAACCAAAGCGATAGAGAGAATTAATACCCCGACAAAGACTGCAACAACATTGTAGCGTTGCCTAATGCAGGCTTCTAAAAAGTGTCGATATTTATGGTGAATAAAGAATTGTAGCTTGTCATTTAAGCCAACTTTAAAACGCGAAAATACATTAGTCGGCGCGGTTTTCTTTTTGACTTTCATGTGTGCCAAATGTGCTGGCAAGATGAATTTTGATTCAATGAGTGAGAAGGCTAAACACAAAATAACAATCATGCCGATAGACTTCCAAATAATCCCCATCGGACCTGATACCAAAATCATTGGCGTGAAAGCGGCAATGGTGGTCAGTACCCCAAAGGTGGCAGGCATAGCAACTTTGTGCACACCTGTTATCACGTTGTGTAAAGAATGACCGTTTTCTTCAACTTCACTGTAGGCACTTTCACCGATCACAATGGCATCATCGACGACAATCCCCAGTACCAAGATAAAAGCAAATAAGGTCAACATGTTAATCGACATGCCAACCGCTGGCATTAACAACATTGCCCCTAAGAAGCACACAGGTAACCCCATCATCACCCAAAAAGCTAATTTAAGGTCAAGAAACAGGGCAAGAATAATAAATACCAACAGTGCACCGTAAAACATGTTAGATAACATCATGTTTAAGCGGCCTTGAAGATAGTGAGTTAAGTCCCCCCAAGTATCTACTTGTATATTAGCGGGCAGGGTGCTTTGACGCTCGGCTATGTAGGCTTTTACCTGTGTAGATATCGCTAACGCGTCTTGATCATCAATACTGGTGACTTCAATAATTGCCGCTGGCTTGCCATTAAAACGGGTGTATTCTAATCTTTCTTCAAAGCCATCTTTAATATTCGCCACTTGAGGCAGCATAATACGGCTGCCGTCGGTGCGGGTTAATACCACAATTTTAGCAAAGTCTTCGCCAGTATAGGCTTGGCCTTTGGTGCGCAATAATATGTCACCATCTTGAGCACGAATAGAGCCGCCGGGTAGATCAATAGAGGCATTTTGGACCGCTTGCGCCACTTGGCTAAAACTTAAACCATATTCGCGTAGCTTATCTTCAGACACTTCAATGCCAATTTCGTAATCTCTTACACCTGTTAGCTTAGCCCGTGTTACGCCGGGTAAATCGGTGAGGTCTTCACGAATTGATTTAGCCATCTCCTTCATGTCATGGGCTGACATATCGCCATAAACCGACACCCAAATTACATTGTTTTCAGGCTTTATTTGAAAAATATTAGGCTTTTCAATGTTATCAGGAAAGGTGGCAATAGCATCAATACGCAGTTTAGCTTCATCAAGCACTTGCTGAACATCGAAACCATCCTCAACTTCAATGGTGACAGACCCTATACTATCGCTAGCCACCGAGGTGGTTTTTTTAATCCCAGAAATGTCTTGAATAGCTTCCTCAATTTTGATGTTGATCCCTTCTTCAATTTCTTGTGGGGCAGCACCTGGGTAGGCCACAGTAATATTGATAAGATTAAGTGAAAAGCTGGGGAAAATTTCTTTATTAATTATTACGGCACTGAATAATCCACCGATAATCAGTACTAGCATGAGTAAGTTTGCTGCAACGTTATTGCGAGCAAACCAAGATATGATTCCTGAATGGCTCTGCATCACAGCTCTCCTGCAGGGGTTAGCTCATCATCAGATACATCATCTGTGGGGGTTAACTTATCGTCCTCATCTAATATTTTTACTTTTTGACCATTAGATAGGTTGGCGACATTGGTCATTGAGATGCGCTCTCCATCGGTAAAGCTGTCTTTAATATAGACACTGTCAATGTCGGTTCTGACTAGGTTAACACTGCGCATCTCAATGATATTATCATCACTGACAATGGCGACTTGGTCATTACGTAATACATGACGTGGAAGCTGCACAATACCGCTTACGCTGCGGCCTTTAATGACTGCGGTGACAAAGCTGCCGTATTTCAATGGTAACTGTTTATTATTTTTTGACTTTATAAGATAAGGGTCAATCACTTCAGCAACGAGATAAACCATACGATTTTGTTCATCGATGACATTTTCGCTGCGGATAATATTGCCATTCCAGGTCATGTTTTGACCCGCTAGAGAAGCGCTTAAGGTGACTTCGGTGTCTGGGTTGTCAATTGACTCTAAGTAAGCCAAGTCATTATTGGTCAGCGGTAAACGAATCTCTGCGGTACTGGTATCGTATAGCTCGCCTAAATTAGTGCCTAACGTGACGTATTGGCCTAGGTCAACATGACGTGCTTTAATAATGCCGTCAAACGGTGCGCGAATAATGGTACGTTCAAGATTACGTTGCGCACGGGCCAGTGCAGCTTTAGACGACTTTACATTTGCTTGTTCTTTTTTAAGCTGCGGGATACGTAAGCCTAATTCTGGGGCAACGCCGTTATCGAAATCTTTAAATTCTATTTTAGCCACTTGGCCACGGGCCATTTCTTCGTTTAGCATTGCAGTAGCCTGTGCCACATTGGCTTCTGCTTGCATCAAGTCAGCTTCATAATCAGAAGGTTCAATTAACGCTAATTGATCGCCTTTTTTAACTATGCCGCCCGCAACAAACTCGGCAGATATATTTTGTAGTCGCCCTTGTACTTCTGTTACGAGCTGAGTTTTATATTTGGGATTAACCACACCATACGAAGGTAGGTTTAATGAAACCGTTTGTTGCTTTACTGTCATCACATCAATAATAGTGAGAATTTCTGCTTCGTCTTTTTGTTCAGGAGCTTCCTGGGTTTGCATTAGTAGCTGTGCAAATCCAATTGCCACGATCAAGATAAAAAGGGGGGTCAGTCTTCTTAAAATAGTTTTCATTCTTTTTGCGTATCCATGCTGAAATGATGCTGATGAATGTATTTTGCACAATATGCGGTGTTTTTAGGCAATATTTGTACATTTTTTTATTCTTATCAGTAATCTGTCTAAATTAGCAGATTTTATGATTCAGCTAAACTGGTTTATGTAAATTAGCTGTAGCAGGATGTTGCGGTTGTTAACATCTTGGGGCGATTTGATAAATAAATTAGCATGTGCGGGCGATGAATTTTTTAAATATCAACCTAAATATAATACAGGCAATAAAAAACGAACCTGTTTAGGTTCGTTTTTTATTTATATTGAAATATTCCAGTAAGCAGATTACCTACCAATATTAATTATTTTTTCTTTTTTGACTTCTTAGAGAATTTTTTAGGGTCCTTGGCATTAGCTTTTTTCTTACCCGGCACTTTAGCTTCTTTATGTTTAGGACGAAGCTCTTCAATGACACGGCGTTTTAACGTTTGCTCAATGTAGCGCTCAATTTTACCGACAATTCGTACATCATGTGCTTCCATTAATGAAATAGCAGTACCTTTAGCGCCAGCGCGCCCTGTGCGACCAATACGGTGCACATAAGTGTCAGCTGAACGTGGCATGTCAAAGTTAATTACATGAGTAATATCATCAACGTCAATACCACGGGCTGCCACATCGGTAGCCAATAGCACATTGACTTCACCTTTTGTAAAACGTCCTAGGGCTTGAAAACGTTTCTTTTGTTCCATGTCGCCACGCATAAACGCGCAAGGTATATTGGCCTTTAATAATAATCCTTCAAGGCTAGCCACCGCTTCACGGGTTTTAACAAATACGATTGTTCGCTTAACTTGCTCTTGTCTTAAGATGTTACACAGTAGGGCAAATTTATGATCTTTATCGTCAGCTAAATGCGCCCACTGATGAATTTTAGCTTTTTCGCTGCGAGGTGCTTCTACATCTATGGTGACAGGATCTTTCAATAGATCACGTGCGAAACGCTCAACCCCGCTGCCTTCTAAAGTGGCAGAGAACAACATGTTTTGTTTACGACCTTGTGCTTCAATCGCAATGGCTTGCACCACTGAAGAGAATCCCATGTCTAACATGCGGTCGGCTTCATCAATCACTAGAATATCGACCTCAGTAGCATCGAATTTTCTTTTGTCTAGGTATTCCATCAATCGGCCTGGTGTGGCGATTAATATATCGATATTACCTGCAAGGGCTTCTTCTTGCGGCCCATAAGGAACGCCACCAGTAATAATGGCAATATCTAAATCTAAGTCAGTTGCGAGATGACATGCATAACGATGAATTTGACTGGCTAGCTCACGGGTAGGTGTTAACACCATGATGCGGGCTTGTCCTTCGAAACGACGAGGGAAATCAATCAGATGCTGTAAGGCTGGCAATAAGAAACTTGCTGTTTTACCTGTCCCTGTTGGCGCACGCGCAAGAATATCCCGTTGCTCCATCGCCATAGGAATAGCTTGTTGTTGAACTGTCGTGGGGCTTTTGTGGCCCATGGCTTTCAGTGAATCTAATAACCTTGGGTCTAAATCGAAATCTTCAAATAACATGCACGTGGGTCTCGCTTAAAAGTAGCCGTCTATTATAGCTGACGAATCACACAGGCTAAAGTTTTAAGTAAAAATCCTTGCATAAATCTGTCATTGCTACCGAATACTGACCTTGTTTATCACGTATATCGATCGAGCCGGTAACATATTGTTGTTCGGAAGCAGGATGTTTAATCGCCAGCAATAGCCGATTAGGTGGTTTTCCTGTAACGCTGCTGACTTCAATACGTTGAGTTATTTCTAAGCCAGTGCCAGATAATGCTGGTTTGAACATCGCTTCACTCTGAACCGGAATAATGATACTGGCCACGCCATCTTTGGCTAATAAAGCGTAAATGGATTGTACTAAGTCTGTAAAATCCAGTTGATTAGTGTGTCTTGCCGTTGCGCGGGCACGATCCTGAGTTTGCGGGCCATTGGTAAAGTAGGGAGGGTTGCAAATAATATGATCAAAGTATTGGCGACTGCTTGCGGCTATTTTTTGCTGATGTAAGCAAAAATCTTGAATGCTGGATTGTATCAATTCAATTTTTTTAGCCCATTGGCTTTGGGCGATATTATTGAAGCAATCTTGAGCTGCAGATGTATCTAACTCTATTGCAGTAATGTGAGTTTGTGTCGATGTTCTTTGTGCAGCCATTAAGCTCAATAAGCCACTTCCTGCGCCAATATCAATAATACGTGTTGCGTTAGTTAAGCCCGCCCAAGCACCTAACAGCACCCCGTCAGTGCTTACACTCATGCCGCAATGGCTATCATCGATATGAAATTGTTTAAATGTGAATGGCATTAAGGGCTACAGTGCGAGCGAACTAAAGGTTGATTATAACAAATTATACCAGCGTGTTAATTGATTGATGATGGCTTATTTTAAACATGCAGTATTACTTCTACTGGTGTTTAACCCTCAGTCAATGTGGTAGCGGCCATAATATAAATATAAGGTCTTAATTATCGGTTTGTTAATTTATGTTATCGCTTATTAAAGGCTGTGCTAGTTATGTTTAGGGCTTTTGGTAATTGTTTCAGGCTTGAAATCTAAATAACTGAATATACTCAGTCTCTATTGCGTATTATTAGCATCTTTGCTATTAGTTCAGGCTGCTCTTTCAAGGTAAAACCGCTTGTAATGGCTTGATTCATTCAAACACTAACTAAGGGTTATATAAACAGATCAACAATGATTATTTTTCGCACTAAATTTAATGTATTTAGATAGCTTAGGCTGTAAATATAATTTTACGATCTGTGACGTGTTCATTATTAGCAGTAGCTAAAATGAATTTGATCACTTAAGTTGGTTAAAGAACAAATACAACAAAAAGAGATGTTAACGTGCAAACAACTAAATTATCGATCATCGATACCTTTGGCCTAGGGTTTATGGCTTTCGCATTCTTCTTGGGTGCAGGTAATCTTATATTCCCGCCTTTTGCGGGTTTTTTAGCGGGTGAGAACATGTCACTGGCTATGGTTGGCTTTTTATTAACCGCGGTGGGAATGCCACTGATTGGATTGATTGCTGTAGCTAAATCCAATGGTAAAATTATGGCCTATTTGCCACCGTTTGCCGCTACAGCACTGGCAATTGCTATTTATATTATTATAGGGCCTGCATTTGCGGCGCCTCGAACCAGTTTGGTCGCCTTTGAAATAGGCGCACGTCCGTTTATAGCAGACCCTGATGCGGTGGTGATGATAGCGGGTCAAGCAATCAATATAGCCCAGCTGATATTTACCTTAGTGTTTTTCACGATTGTGATGTTTATGTCACTTTATCCTGGCAAACTTTTGGATAACGTCGGCAAAGTACTTACGCCTATTTTACTGACCTTGTTGGTTGCTTTAGCAATGAGTGTGATGTTTATCTCAGGCTCAACGGTAGGCTCTCCTTCAGCGGAATATCTGGCAAGTCCTTTATCAAAGGGGATTATTGAAGGTTATAACACTATGGATACCTTGGCATCACTGATGTTTGGTATGCTTATTATCGATTTACTGCGTAAAAAAGGCGTTAATAATGTTGCAGATCAAACCAAGTATCTTATCCGCGCCGCCATTATTGCCGCATCTGGATTGGCATTTGTGTATATATCACTATTCTTTCTAGGTGCTTCAGCAGGTGATTTAGCTAAGGGAGCATCAAACGGTGGTGTCATTTTAACTAATTATGTTGACCACAACTTCGGCATGTTAGGTATTGTTATGCTGTCTACAGTCGTTGGTTTGGCGTGTTTGACTACCGCGATCGGTCTGGTAACTGCGTGTTCTGAGTTTTTCAATGAGCTTCTACCGTCAGTATCATACCAACGTTTTGTGATTATTTTCAGTGTGGTGTGTGCCACTGTTGCTAACGTGGGTTTATCACAATTAATTATAATTAGTATTCCTGTATTGATGACGATTTATCCAGTGGCCATTGCATTGGTATTAGTGACTTTTATTACGCCACAATTTGCTCGACCTGAGTTGTCACAACGATTAATTCTAAGCGTTGCGCTAGCTTTTGGCGTATTAGATGGATTAAAAACCGGTGGCTTTGATATGTCGATGTTTAATTTCTTACCGTTACATGCAGAAGGCATGGCTTGGGTACTGCCAACCGCCATCGTTTCTGCGGTATGTTTGTTTTTACCTAAAAGTGATCAAACAACCTCTGCGGCATAAATGCTTATCAGCTAATTGCTTATCAGTAAGGATTGCTAATATTTGACCGCTAGATATGCTAACCTATAGCCAGCATATCTAGCGTGTTAAATAGAGTCTTACGTGAAATCAAATCAATACTCTCCGCACCCCCTAATCGAACAATTCATTGACGATATATGGTCAACAAAAGGCTTAAGCGATAATACGTTAGCATCGTATCGAACTGATGTAGCGCATTTCGAACGTTTTGTATTAAGTCAAAAGTCTTGCCTTGTTGATGCCGATTCATTGCTATTAAAAGCGTATCTCGCATATCGATTTGAGCAACAATATGCTAAAACCAGTACCGCAAGATTGATGAGTAGCTTACGACGCTTTTACGGTTATTTAATTGTGAATAAGTTGATTGATGTCGATCCTACAGCGTTAATTGAGTCACCTAAACTGCCACGCAAATTGCCTGATGCATTATCTGAAGCGCAAGTAGATGCTTTACTATCCGAGCCCGATATCGATGATCCAATCGAATGCCGTGACAAAGCGATGCTTGAATTATTATATGCAACAGGGCTGAGGGTGACCGAATTAGTGAGTTTAACAATGGAGCAAATAAGTTTGCGCCAAGGAGTCGTTAGGGTGATGGGTAAGGGCGGTAAAGAGCGTTTAGTTCCGCTAGGTGAATTAGCCATTAGTGAAGTCGAATTATATTTAAAAACCGCTAGGCCAACACTTTTGCATATGAAGCAATCTGATGTGTTATTTCCGTCGAGGCGTGCGCAGATGATGACTCGACAAACTTTCTGGCATCGCATTAAGTTATACAGTGCGCGAGCAGGGATAAGGGTACACTTATCACCACATACTTTACGCCATGCCTTTGCGACTCATTTACTGAATCACGGCGCTGATTTACGAGTTGTACAATTACTCTTAGGCCACAGTGATTTATCCACGACTCAAATTTACACTCATGTTGCTAAAGCTCGCCTACAGCAGCTTCATCAACAGCATCATCCGCGAGGTTAATCTATTGGGTAGCCTTTCGTTACATTAAAAAGCTTTTAGCATAGTTGCGTTAATCGTACTAAATCTGTAAGTTTTGCAATCAAAGTCGGGTCTAGTCATTTAATCCCGTGTAAATTAGGAATAATTATGAAGTTATCTAAAGCCTTAATTCTTGTCGCCAGTTTAGTTGTTCCTGTAATGAGCTATGCAGCAGCCACAACTGATACTGAAAATAGTGAGTTAAAACAAAAAATATCAGACATGTTAGGTGTTGAGGTGATGAGTCTTCAAGCATCGCCGATAAAGGGTATTGTGCAAGCGTTAACCGATCGTGGTGTGCTCTATATTACTGAAGATGGATCTAAATTGATCCATGGCAATATGTATGACCTAAATAACCGCATGAACAACTTAACTGAGGCTGCTTTAGCCGGGCCTCGCATAGATATGCTTAAACCACTTGAGAAAGACATGTTGGTTTATAAAGCTAAAAATGAAAAGCATGTGGTCACGGTATTCACTGATGTAGACTGCGGCTATTGCCGTAAACTGCACAATCAAATGAGTGAATATAATGACTTAGGCATTACGATCCGTTACTTAGCTTATCCTCGCGCAGGTATACCTTCTGCCAACGCCGATGAAATGCAAGCTGTATGGTGTGCTAAAGATCCATTGCAAGCAATGACAGATGCTAAAGAAGGTAAGAATATTAAAGCGGCATCGTGTGATATTGATATTAGCAAACAATTTGATCTTGGACGTTCATTTGGCGTTAACGGTACGCCAGCGATGATACTTGCAGACGGTAGTATGGTGCCAGGTTATCAGCCTCCAAATGACTTATTGAAAACCTTAGAATCTCGATAGTCAACTGACTAAGGTGAGCAATAGCTCACCTTTTTATTTATCGCTTTTTTCACATGTCACTGCATTAGGGTTTGTTTTGTCTCATAAAATCACTCGTCGTCTTCAAGTTGATGATTCACATCTTCCCGCTACTTTACCTCCCTTATTGAGACAGTTATATGCTCGACGCGGTGTGGGGCAAGATGATTGTGAGCTAGTGTTAGCTAAATTACTGCGTCCTAATACTATGAAAGGGTTAGATGTTGCCGCTAAATTAGTAGCCGATGCGATGCATGCTCAGCAGCAAATATTAATCGTGGGTGACTTTGATGCCGATGGCGCCACGTCTACTTGTGTTTGTTTACTTGCTTTGAGAATGATGGGCGCGACTCAAGTGGATTATTTAATCCCTAATCGTTTTGACTACGGTTATGGTTTGAGTCCTGAAATTGTCGCTGTTGCCCACAGTAAAAAGGCGCAACTACTTATCACGGTTGATAATGGTATCTCGTCTATAGATGGCGTAAAAGCTGCCAAAGCTTACGGCATGCAAGTGGTCGTGACCGATCATCATCTTGCGGGCAAAATCTTACCCGAAGCTGATGCCATTGTTAATCCGAATCAACCTGATTGCCAATTCGCCAGTAAATCAATTGCAGGAGTTGGGGTCGCTTTTTATTTAATGACAGCAATTCGTGCAGAGCTTCGCAGCCGCAATTGGTATGCGGTGCAAGGTATTATAGAACCTAATTTAGCTGAACTACTTGATATAGTCGCACTAGGCACTGTAGCCGACGTGGTGTCGCTAGACCCCAACAATCGTATTTTAGTTCAAGCCGGCTTACAACGTGTACGCGCAGGGCGTTGCCGCCCAGGTATTACCGCATTGCTAGAAGTTGCTAAGCGTGACCCGAGTAAGATTGTTGCTGCCGATTTTGGTTTTGCGGTTGGCCCAAGGCTAAATGCTGCCGGTCGCCTTGATGAAATGGCGTTAGGTGTCGAAACCTTATTGTGTGACGATATCATGCTTGCAAGACGAATGGCGGCTGAGCTAGATGGCTTGAATCAAGATAGGCGTTATATTGAAGCCGGTATGCAGCAAGAAGCCTTGAAAAGCTTACAAGTTATAGCACTGGATGAAGCGACGCTGCCTTGGGGGTTAGCTTTGTTTCAACCAGACTGGCATCAAGGCGTTATCGGCATTTTAGCTTCACGTATAAAAGATAGATACCATAGACCTGTGATCGCTTTTGCGCTGGCGGGTAACGGTGAAATTAAAGGTTCTGCTCGCTCAATAAAAGGCCTGCACATGCGGGACTTACTAGAGCGGATTAATTCATTACATCCAGGTATTATTATCAAGTTTGGTGGCCATGCAATGGCAGCAGGCTTGTCTTTAAGAGCTGACGCGCTAGAGACATTTAAACAAGCTTTTGATGATGTCGTTAGAGATATTTTAGATTATGAGCAGCTAACTGGAGAGTTAATGTCAGATGGCGAATTAGCTGCCGCTAACATGACCTTAGATACTGCCTTTATGCTGCGTAATGCTGGCCCTTGGGGCCAATCATTTGAAGAGCCGCTATTTGATGGTTGCTTCAATGTTGTGCAGCAACGTATTGTGGGTGAAAAACATCTTAAGTTATTACTTGAAACAGAGTGCGGTCAATTAATGTTAGATGGCATTGCGTTTAATGTTGATATGCAAACCTGGCCCGACGCGACGATTAAACAGGCTCGAGTAGTTTATAAGTTAGATGTGAATGAGTTTAGAGGTAATCAAACGGTTCAGCTTATGGTTGAGTATATTGAACCTATGTAAGTATTTTAGATTATATGCTTTGCTTGCAATAGCCAATCAAAGCAATTTGATTCAGTAAGTTATAAATTTCACATACAAAAAAGCATCGCATTGCGAGGCTTTTTTGTTAATCACTTTATTAGTCGCTTGATGCCACCAATTTAAATATGGTGCCCGAACCCGGAATCGAACCAGGGACACGAGGATTTTCAATCCTCTGCTCTACCGACTGAGCTATTCGGGCAACGGGGTGCAATTTAAGGTTTTCTAGTGTTTGAGTCAACCGTTTTTTATAAAAAAAGTTATTTTTCAACTTCAATGCTGAATTAAGCAGCGTTTAGACTAATCAATCAGCGGTCAGTGCTGTAAAAATATTCATTAATCATGAGTCATTTTACTGATATCTTTATGGCGTATTTATTTATCAACTTATCAACATGGTTAAAAAAACAGCCTCATAAAGAGGCCGTTTTAAATGACTTGACTTAATTGAGTAATAATTAATTAACTAATTCGTTATTAGGAAAATTGGCTTTCATCACAGTTAACGTGTTTTGTTTTAACTTGTCTTGACCAAGTTCGTCATAGGCGGTAGCCATAATTTCAAGCGCAGACTCAGCCTCTGGTGTACCAGGGAATTTTTCTAACACGGTTTGAGCGCGAACTGCAGCAGCACTCCAAGCATTCATTTTTATGTAATATCTTGCAACGTTGATAGAATAGCGCGCTAAACGGTTTTTCAAGTATTGCATACGCTTTTGAGCGTCAGCAGCATACTTGCTTTCAGGGTAACTTTTTATCAAGCGATCGAAGTCTTTAAAGGCATCTTGAGCGTTTTGAGGATCACGATCAGTACGGTCAATATTCATCATATCGTGAAATAAATAACTATCTGCCTGCATATTTGTTAAACCACGCATATAATACACGTAATCAATATTAGGATGAGTCGGATTCAGGCGTAAAAAACGGTCGATATTGGCGACACCTGAAGCAACATCATCCATTTTGTAATAAGCAAAGATCAGATCTAATTGAACTTGAGTTTTATGTGGGCCAAAAGGATAACGCGAGTCTAAAGCTTCTAGCGTTCGAACTGCTTTAGAATAGTTTCCTAATTCCATTGAGGTTCTAGCTTGAGAATAAAGTACGTCAGGAGAGGCTTTATTGGCAAACTCGTCATCTTCGGGACTGCTACTACAAGCGGTAATAGCGACTGAAAGTAATACTAGGGCGGCGCCTTTGGCTAATTTATACATACTTTAATTTAATTCTTTTATAAGTTGTGGTTAAGAATTTTTCCATTTCACGGTAAAATAGAAAACATCCGATTGTAACAGATACTACATTCACTTTGGACCCCAGAAAAGGGTTACGGTTCCTATGACACAAGAGATTAATCTAAAAAGCGAGATAACAGCAACACAAACAGGACAAAGAATTGACCAAGCATTGGCGATTATTTTTCCTGATTACTCGCGCACACGCATCAAAGAATGGATTTTATCCGGTGCAGTTACCGTAGACGGTATCATAGTCGACAAGCCGCGGGAAAAGATTTTTGAATCACAACTGATCGAAATCAACGCCAAGCTTGAAGAAGAAGTTCGCGCTCAAGCGCAGAACATCGCTTTAAACATTGTTTATGAAGATGATCACATCATAGTGGTCAATAAACCTGCTGGTCTTGTCGTGCACCCAGGTGCGGGTAATGCCGATGGTACTTTGATGAATGCATTATTGCATCATTGTCCTGATATTGAGCATGTACCACGTGCTGGTATTATTCATCGCCTCGATAAAGATACGACTGGCTTGATGGTTGTTGCTAAAACAGTTGAAGCGCAAACGCATTTAGTTGCCGCGCTACAAGCCCGTGAAATTGTGCGTGAATACGAAGCCATTGTAATTGGTACTATGACAGCGGGTGGCACTGTAGATGAGCCTATCGATCGTCATCCTACTAAACGCGTACAAATGGCGGTAGTTAATGGTGGTCGCCCTTCAGTAACGCATTATCGTGTTGCGGAAAAATTCCGTGCCCACACTCGGTTACGTTTACGTCTTGAATCAGGTCGTACTCATCAAATTCGAGTTCACATGGATTATATTGGTCATGTGTTGGTTGGCGATCCTGTTTATGGTGGTCGTCCTCGTCCGCCTAAAGCCGCTAGCCCAGAGTTTTTTGATATATTGAAAAACTTTAAACGCCAAGCATTACACGCAATTCGTTTAGAGCTTGCGCACCCTATCACCTGTGAAATCATGAGTTGGAAAGCGCCAATACCTGAAGATATGTTGCTTTTGACTCAAGCAATGCGCATTGATACCGAATTAAATCCAATAGTGTATTTATAATTGTGTATATATAAATGCTGAGACCCAATTGGCCTTTACCTAAAAATGTCGCTATTGCGTTTACTGACCGTCATGGTGGGAGTAGTTGTGGCCCCTATGACAGTCTAAACCTAGGATTACATGTAGGAGATAATCCTCAAACGGTATTGGCTAATCGGCGTCTACTTTTATCTTCACTTGCGTTACCTTGCGAACCTTTGTGGTTAGAGCAAGTGCATGGTGTTGAGGTGGTGTCTATATCTCAATTAATTAATAGCATTAGTGTTCCGTTAGCCGATGGCAGTTATAGTGACCGGTATGGCCAAGTTTGTGCGGTAATGACGGCAGATTGTTTACCCGTATTACTGTGCGATAAACAAGGTCGACAGGTTGCAGCTGTGCATGCTGGCTGGCGCGGTTTATGTGCTGGGGTTATTGAGCAGGCTGTAAAGCATTTTTCAGTACCTGCATGTGAGTTAATTGCCTGTCTAGGCCCCTGTATTGGACCCAGTCAGTTTGAAGTAGGAGCAGAAGTGCGCAGCGCATTTATGGCTAGCGCAGCTATTGATACTACTGATGTTGAACTTGAAAAGGCCATTGCAGACTGTTTCATCCCTAGAGTGAATACAACTGATAAATATTTGGCTGATATGGTTGGTTTAGCAAAAGTGCGTTTACTTCAGCTAGGTATCGAAACCGTCTATAGTGCTGATGAATGTACCGTATTAAACAACGACTACTTTTCTTATCGTCGAGATAAGGACACTGGCCGTATGGCCTCATTGATTTGGCTAAAATCTTAATCTCACCGCTTTTTGTTATTTTGTATAAAAAATAATCCACCTTTTTATACCTCATCATACTTTGTTAGCTTGAAATCTCACTACTATGCCCCCATATTTTAGATAACAGCATATCCCAGCGGATATCTACTTTTTGTATTAGATGTAGGAGGTTATATGAGACTCGACCGTATGACGAATAAGTTTCAAATTGCTATTTCTGATGCGCAATCATTAGCATTAGGACGGGATCATCAATTTATTGAACCTATCCATTTAATGATGGCTCTACTTAATCAAGATTCTGGCTCAATTCATCCATTACTGACTCAAGCGGGCATGCGTGTCAGTGCATTACGTTCAACCTTAAGCCAAGAATTAGAGCGCTTACCACAAGTTGATGGAACTGGCGGTGATGTACAGTTGTCGCAAGGCCTTATTCGCCTGCTTAATTTGTGTGACAAGCTGGCTCAGAAACGCAAAGACAAATATATCTCATCTGAATTATTCATTCTTGCAGCACTTGAAGGTAATGACGCGTTAGCTAAAGCGCTTAAAGATGCTGGCGCCACCAAAGAGTTAATGGAAAATACCATCCAACAAATTCGCGGCGGTCAAAAAGTGGATGATCCTAATGCAGAAGATCAACGCCAAGCGTTGAAAAAGTACACCGTCGACTTAACCGAGCGGGCAGAACAAGGCAAGTTAGACCCTGTTATTGGTCGTGACGATGAAATTCGCCGCACGATTCAGGTATTACAGCGCCGTAGTAAAAATAACCCAGTATTAATTGGTGAGCCTGGTGTCGGTAAAACTGCCATCGTTGAAGGGCTTGCTCAACGAATTGTTAATGGTGAAGTCCCAGAAGGTATTAAAAACAAACGGGTATTGTCTTTAGACATGGGGTCGTTAATTGCAGGGGCTAAATATCGAGGCGAATTTGAAGAGCGCTTAAAAGCAGTTCTGAATGAGTTATCCCAAGAAGAAGGCCAAGTGATTCTGTTTATAGATGAATTACATACTATGGTCGGCGCGGGTAAAGGTGAAGGCGCAATGGATGCTGGCAACATGTTAAAGCCCGCATTAGCCCGTGGTGATTTACATTGTGTGGGTGCCACAACCTTAGATGAGTATCGCCAATACATAGAGAAAGATGCCGCACTTGAGCGTCGTTTTCAAAAAGTGCTGGTGGACGAGCCTAGCGTAGAAGACACAATTGCCATTTTACGTGGTTTGAAAGAGCGCTATGAACTTCACCACCATGTTGAAATTACCGACCCAGCCATTGTTGCCGCTGCAACTATGTCTCATCGATATATTTCGGATCGTAAATTACCTGATAAAGCCATCGATTTAATTGATGAAGCTGCTTCAAGCATTCGCATGCAGATTGATTCTAAACCCGAATCTTTAGATAGATTAGAGCGCCGAGCTATCCAGTTAAAGCTAGAAGAGCAAGCGTTAGCCAAAGAAACCGATGATGCAAGTCGAAAACGCTTAGATCATTTGCAGGTTGAACTAAAAGATGTTGAATTGAGAGCATCAGAGCTTAATGAGATTTGGCATACCGAAAAAGCCGCATTGGCCGGTACTCAGCATATCAAAGCCGATTTAGAACAGGCCAGAATGGATATGGATGTTGCTCGAAGGGCTGGGGATTTAACCCGTATGTCTGAGCTACAATATGGTCGTATCCCAGAGCTAGAGAAGCAATTAGATTTAGCCTCTCAAGCAGAGATGCAAGACATGACATTGCTTAGGAATAAAGTCACCGATGTTGAAATTGCTGAAGTGTTATCAAAATCAACCGGTATTCCTGTGTCAAAAATGCTTGAAGGGGAGCGCGAGAAGTTATTGCATATGGAAGATGCACTGCATGAGCGAGTGATTGGGCAGAATGAAGCCGTTGATGCTGTGTCCAATGCTATTCGTCGAAGCCGAGCAGGACTTGCCGATCCCCAACGTCCCATAGGATCATTCTTGTTTCTAGGCCCGACAGGTGTTGGTAAAACAGAGTTGTGTAAATCGTTAGCTAAGTTTTTATTTGATACCGAGTCGGCTTTAGTGCGCATAGATATGTCAGAGTTTATGGAAAAGCACACGGTTTCTCGCTTAGTTGGTGCCCCTCCAGGATATGTAGGCTATGAAGAAGGTGGCTACTTAACTGAAGCTGTGCGTCGCAAACCTTATTCGGTCATTTTATTAGATGAAGTTGAGAAAGCCCATCCAGACGTATTTAACATTTTACTGCAAGTGTTAGATGACGGTCGCTTAACCGATGGGCAAGGTCGTACAGTTGATTTTAAAAATACTGTGATTATTATGACCTCGAATCTAGGATCAGATCGTATTCAAGAAAGTTTCGGTCGTGTGACTTATGAGGAAATGAAACAAAGCGTTATGGATGTAGTGATACAGAATTTCAGACCTGAGTTTTTAAATCGGGTAGATGAATCGGTAGTGTTTCATCCACTTGATGCTAGCAATATTAAACACATTGCCAGCATTCAGCTTGAACTGCTACGCAAACGTTTAGCTGAAAAAGAGTTTGATCTGCAAGTATCTGATGAAGCGCTATCGTTAATTGCTGAAGTAGGTTTCGATCCAGTTTATGGTGCAAGGCCATTAAAGCGAGCTTTACAGCAAGAAGTGGAAAACCCTTTAGCGCAAAAGCTACTCCGTGGGGATTTAATTCCGGGTAAAGTCATTCAAGCTAATGTTGAGCAGGGCAAGTTGGTGTTTGTGCAGTAACTTCATCTTTTACTAGGCACATAAAGAAAGGGAGCATTTAGCTCCCTTTTTTAAATTTAGATTAAATTTCACTGCAGTGAGTTGTTAATTGCAAAAAAGCTTCACTCTTTGTTCATTCTCAGTTCTAGCCGCTTGCTTATCCTCTTCTGTCATAGCAACAACTTCACCGGTTTTAGGATCTTTTTTAGTGAGCCGATTATATGAGCCAAGTAAATCCATGCTGTGTTTAGCACTCTCACAGATTGATTCGGCTTGCTTAGCGTCTTTCTCTTTAATTAATTTTGCCGATTGAGCTAAATCAGACTCAGGCTCTACTTCAACGGCCTTTCGTTTTGGAGTTGCCGTACCAATTTTCTGAGGTTCTAGATCATCACTAGTAATGCGCTGAGCCTCAACTCCCTTTGGTGCTTGCTGACTGTAATGGACAACACCACTACTATCTGTCCAGGTATAAATAGTCGCGGCAATACTTGATGAGAACATAAGCAGGCAGGTAACTAATAAAAGTAATTGTTTCATGTAAGCATCCAAAGGTTAAAGCTGAAATATAAAAGTATCTTTGATAGAACAAAAATATGTTATCTAAAAGTAAAAACCAACTTATATTTACTATTTATGGTGAGTGTATAAGAGTGCATTAGATTAAGACGCAAAAGATAAGGGGATTTACTCACTGCTAATCCTTTTATTCCAGCTGGGTTAATAACCCGTAACTAAAGTATCTACTGCAAATAAACCAACTAGTGACAAAATCACTTAGTACAAACTAAAAAAACACATTATTCAGAGTAAACTATACCTTCTTAATCATATATAAGAAGGTATTTTCATTTTTAGAGGCGTATTCGCTCGCCGCTAACATTGCTTTATCGAACTTTATTGATGCAAAATGAGATGTAATAGTCACTTTTTTGCGCGTTTCGTCCAAAAAACACCCCGTCAATGCCGTTTTGATAAAAAAATTATTAAAAGCCCTTGCACTGCCTCAGAATCTCCCTATAATGCGCATCCACTGACACGGCACAGCGCGAAAGCAAAGTAGCGAGTTAGGTTGATTTGAAAGGATAAAAACTTCGGTTTCATCATCAAATCAACAGCGAAAAGAAAGTTTGAAAAAACACTTGACGCTGACAACAGGGTCTGTAGAATACGCAGCCCAAGCCAACGACCTAGCGTCCAACGGCGATGTTTGAAAAATTAACATCAACGCTCTTTAACAACTTAAACAAGAAATCTGTGTGGACATTCACAGGTATTGAGTTATTCGAAATTGCTTCTTCTTAGGAAGAGCAATCAAAAAATTTAAACTCAATGCAACGATGAATGTTCATAGAAATATGTACAAAAAGACTTTGTTAACTTCGGTTGATAAAGCAATCAGAATTCATTGAGCCGAATCGCAAGATTCAAAAAACTTTAATTGAAGAGTTTGATCATGGCTCAGATTGAACG